>NZ_FORH01000002.1 GCF_900113955.1 Celeribacter neptunius
GCCGAGGTCGAGAGCGCCCTCGTGGCCCACGCCAAGGTCGCCGAAGCCGCCGTGGTCGGCATGCCGCATGAGCTCAAGGGTCAGGGCATCTACGCTTACGTGACCCTGATGAACGACGTGGAACCGACCGACGAGCTGCGTGTGGAACTCGAGAAATGGGTGCGCACCGAGATCGGCCCGATCGCCAAACCGGACTTCATCCAGTGGGCCCCCGGCCTGCCGAAGACCCGCTCCGGCAAGATCATGCGCCGCATCCTGCGCAAAATCGCCGAAAACGACACCGGGTCCTTGGGCGACACCTCAACCCTCGCAGAGCCGCAGGTCGTCGACGAACTCATCAGCAATTCGCTCTATAACAAGGGCTGATCCCCGGTGACGGGCGCGCAGATCTGAAATGCAAACAGGCCACCCGCTCGGGTGGCCTGTTTGTTTTGCTGGCGGTGCATCCGAATGTGTCTCAACCCGTGACACACCGCCCAAGGTCAGCCCCCAGCGGACCCTTGTTCTGACGTGAGCAACCTGCTGAACCCATCGCGCCGCGTGAGGGGTGGGGTATGGCGCGCCGGATCATTTTGAGCACCAACACATCGGTGAGATGCGTGGGAAATGGTGCCGTTGCCTCCTGAGAAACCTCATTGGTTAATAAGCTCACTCTGCGGCATTAACCCTGACAAAACCTTAACGAGGCGAAGATTTTTCGAAAATTTTCGTCAACTCCCGAAGACCCGGGAAACTGCGAGGAAAAATGCCGGAGAAAGCCGCGCCGCGCATGAAAAAGGAAGGCTTTGTTAACCAAGACGCGCGACATCTGGAGCCATGGAGATACGTGAGATCGATCGGCAAAAAGATTGGGAGGTTCTGGCGGACCGCGTCATGGCGCCCCTGCCGCAACGCTGGATCTATGGCGAAGCTGCAAAGCGCATCGGGCGCGAGGTGCAAAGGCTTTGTGTCTTTGATCGCGAGACCCGGCCCCTCGCCATGGCGCAGGTCATCTTGCGCCCCATGTTCGGAATGCGCACCAGCCTGATCACCCGCGGACCGCTCTTTCTCGAGACCTGCGAGCGCAAGGCGGCGGTGAAGGCGCTGCGCCGCGCCCTGCCCTTTGGGATCAAGCTGATGAGCCCGGAAGAACCGCTTGCCGGGCTGAAGCTCTCCGCCCCGCCCGAACTGGCCGAGCTGGACCTCCTGCCCGATCTCGACACCCTGCGCGCCGGTCTCGACGGCAAATGGCGCAATGCGTTGAAAAAGGCCGAAAGCTCCCGGCTGCGCGTGACGCAGATCCAGGCCTCGGCCCAGACCCTGATGCCGCTTCTGAAGGCGGAAAAAGACCGTCAGGCCGAGGGCAAATATCGCGGCCTGCCGCCGGAATTCGCGCTGGCGCTTCAGGATGTTGCACCACGTTCCTTACGGTTGTTCGCGGCCTCTGACGCGCAGATGCTCTTTGTGCTGCATGGCAACAGCGCCACCTATCAGATTGGCCATACCGGCCCCGAGGGACGCAAGGCCAATGCCCACAATCTCATTCTGTGGGACGCGATGAAGCGGCTGAAAGCCGAAGGGGTCATGCGGCTCGATCTCGGCACGCTCGACCGGGAAAAGGCCCCCGATCTGGCGCGTTTCAAGCTCCGCACCGGGGCGAAAGCGCGCAAGCTCGCGCCGGCGACGCTGATGTAAGGTGATGCGCCAAGCTCATGAAGTGCGGTAATATTTCCGCCTGGCTTCGATCTCGATGTCGAGCCGGAGCTGCACCCCGGTGATCTTCTTGATCAGCGCCTTGCGGGCCTCGGGCTCGGTGAGCTGTTTCAGCTCTGCATTCATCGCCTCGACCTCTTTGCGCAGCTCAAACTCGCGCGGCACCACGCCCGCCTCCGCCATGATGCGAAACCCGGCGGCGTCGCTGTCATTGCCGGTTCGCGCGTTCAGGGGCTTGCCCGCCCCCTTGAGATCATCGAGCTGGCCTTCGGCCTGCGCCTTGAGAATTTGCCGCTCGCTGAGGGATGACCATTTCATCGCACGCACCTCACACAGATTCGTCAACTTGGTTGACAATATAGCTCATCCCCGCCTAAGAGACAAGAAAGGAGTGACGCATGACCGAGATCGACAGATCAGAAATGAGCCTGCCGGAGCAGCTTTATGCCGGCATCACCCTCACCCGACCGCTGGTGCGCAATATCACCGCGCGGGTGGAGCAGGATTTGCAGGACACCGGCATCACGGTCGGCCAGCGCGCCATTCTCGAAGCGCTTCTGGCCTTGGGGCAAGCCACGGCGCCGGAGATCACCGACGCGCTCGATGTCACCCGCCAGTTTGTCGGGCGGGAACTCAAGAGCTTGCTCGAAGACGGCAAGCTGGAGACGGTCGAGAACCCGCGTCACAAGGCGTCGAAATACTATCGGCTGAGCCCAGAGGCGCGGCGGGCGATCGAGGCGATCCGGGCGCGGGAAATGGCGGAGATTGCGGAATTTTCCAAAGGGTTCACGGCAGAAGAAATTGGCGGTTTTTACAAGATCCTCACGGTGCTGAACCGCGAATTCGCCAAGACCCGCACGGAGCGCCCCGCCGCCCCGGAATAGACCTGCGCGGAGACGCCAAAACCCGCGTTCGCGCCCTTGGGGGAATTCGATTGGAGAGCGCCTGCGCTGGCCCGTAGGGGAGCGCTCTACCAAGTGTGGTCGCCGCTTTATGCCAATCAACTCCGCAGGAATTCAACCCTTTGCGCGTGGCAGAAAATGCGCTCGCCCGCAGGGACGGGCCAGCGCAGGCGCGGCGGCTTCGCCTTGTTCCGCGCCGATAGCTCTTCGTTCAAATGACAGCAAAGTCCCGCAAAACCGTCATTGGCAGGACCATGAAATTCGCTTGGCCTGACTGAAAAGCGCCCGATCCATACGGACCGGGCGCTCAAGGTTGATGCAACCAAGGGTGCCGTGCTTAGTTCAGCGCCGCGTCGGTGATTTCCAGCGTATAGGCACCTTCCGGCTCTTTGGTGATCACCGGATCGGAGCCACCGGACAGCAGAGAAGACACGGTACGCTCGTAGTCGGCCACGTCGAGCGCACCGTTGGAGCCGGCGGTGAGCTTGGCCACTTCGGTCATCATGCGTTCCTGATGCTTCATGGTCTGGGCACCGGTTTCATCGTATTCGAGCACGATCTCGGCGGCCTCGGTCGGGTTCGCTTCGGCGTATTTCCAGCCCTCCATGGAGGCTTTCACGAAACGCACCATCTTGTCCTTGAAGGCGGCATCGCCGAGGTTGTCCTCGAGCACATAGAGACCGTCCTCGAGCGTGGCCACGCCCTGATCCTCGTATTTGAAGGTGATGAGATCGTCGGCGGAAATGCCGGCATCGATCACCTGCCAATATTCGTTATAGGTCATGGTGGAGATACAGGCGGCCTGTTTCTGCAACAGCGGATCGACGTTGAAGCCTTGCTTGAGCACGGTCACGCCACCGTCGGAGCCATCGGTCGCGATGCCGAGCTTGCCCATCCACGAGAGGAACGGATATTCGTTGCCGTAGAACCAGACGCCCAGCGTCTTGCCCGGGAAATCCTCGGGACCGGTAATGCCGGATTCCTTGAGACAGGTCAGCATCATGCCGGAGCTCTTGTAAGGCTGGGCGATGTTGACCACCGGGGCGCCATTTTCACGAGCGGCGAGCGCAGACGGCATCCAGTCGACCATGACATCGGCACCGCCGCCCAGGAGCACCTGCACAGGTGCCACATCAGGGCCGCCCGGCTTGATCGTCACATTGAGATCTTCGGCTTCGTAAAAGCCCTTTTCCAGAGCGACATAGTAGCCCGCGAACTGGGCCTGGGTCACCCATTTGAGCTGCAGCGTCACATCGTCAGCGGCAAACGCACCGGTTGCCATAGCGGCGAGAGCAGCAGCGCTCGTCAGTAGCTTCTTCATAGTCTTACAACCTCCAAGTTGTGTCTTCGGCCGGGGTATTCCCCCCCGTGCCTTCGTCTTGCGGGACTTACCCGCGTTGGGATGGGTGCCAGAAGGTCACCCGTTTTTCGATGCCCGCCACGAGGCCGTAAAGCGCCGTGCCGGTCACTGCGGACACCACGATTTCAGCCCAAACCATGTCCGTTGCCAAGCGTCCCATCTCTGTTGTGATGCGAAACCCCATGCCGCGGATCGGAGAGCCAAAATATTCAGCAACAATGGCGCCGATCAGGGCCAAAGATGTCGCGATTTTCAAACCGTTAAACAGAAAAGGCAGCGCCGCCGGACCGCGCAGTTTTTGCAGGGTCTGGGCATGTGAGGCGGCATAGGTGCGCATCAGGTCCCGCTGCATAGGATCGACGGCGGCGAGACCGCCCAGGATGTTCACCAGCATCGGGAAAAACACCATCACCGCGACCACGGCCGCTTTCGAATGCCAATCGAACCCGAACCACATCACCATGATCGGTGCGAGGCCGACGATGGGGAGGGCTGCAAAGAAATTCGCCACCGGCAAAAGCCCGCGTTTCAAAAAATCGAACCGGTCGATGATCAACGCCACCACAAGCGCGGCGAGCGTGCCCATCCAGAGCCCGTTGACGGCGCCCTTGAGCACGGTCTGCACCCAGTCCTCCCAGAGCGTGCCGGGATTTTCCCGGATCGCGGCGGCAATCGCGGTCGGCGCCGGCAGGATCGCCGGTGAGACGCCAAAGCCCCGCACCACGATTTCCCAGAGCACCAGCACCGCGAGCCCAAAGCCGATGGGCCAGGCGATCTTCTCAAATGTCGTATCGGGACGGTTCATGCCGTACGCCCTCCCATCAGTTGCCGGGCGATGCGTTCAAACGTGCCGACCAGGAAAATCAGAATGGCGGCGAGGATCGCGGCGGCAAACAGCGCCGCCCACATGATCATCGGTTCGCCGAATTGCGAGCCGATCAGCATCCGCGCGCCGAGACCCGCGATGGCCGAGGTCGAAAGCTCCGCCACCACCGCACCAACAAAGGCCGCCGCCACCGAAACCTTCAGCGAGGCGAAGAAATAGGGCATCGAGGACGGCAGGCGCAGTTTCCAGAACACATTGCTCTGGCTGGCGCCATAGGTTCTGAGCAGATCCAATTGCATGGCATCCGGGCTTGAGAGGCCTTTCACCATCGACACCAACACAGGATAGAAGCTCAGATAGGCGGCGATGATCGCCTTGGGCACCATCAGCGTGCCGGTGCCTGCGGCGTTCGACAGCACCACGATGATCGGCGCCAGGGCCACGATCGGAATGGTCTGGGAAATGATCGCCCAGGGCATGAGCGTCAGCCGCCCGATGCGGCTCAGCACGATGATCGTGGCCGAGGCAACACCGAGCACGATGCCCAGAGCAAAGCCCAGAAGCGTGGTTTTCAGCGTAATGGACCCCTGATAGATCATCGAGCGTTTCGAGGTGATCTTCTTCTCCACCGTGGTCTTCCACAGCTCCGTCACGATCTGATGCGGCGCCGGCAGAAGCGGCCGCGATTGCGACATGGTGTCGGAGATCAGCTCGGAAAATGTCACTTGGGTGCCGGCGCGTTCGGCCTGATCATAGGTCCATGTGCTGTTCATCTTGATGGCGGCCCCATACCAGAGGACGACGAGCGCCGCGACGACGGTGAGAATGGCCGTGAGATTCTTCATTCCCCGCCCTCCTGTTTGTTCAGCCAGCGCCAGTCGAGCCAGGCAATGACAGGCGCGGCGATGGGGATGCCATAGCTCAACACGATCAACAGTGCGCCGAACATCCCGTCGGGGCTTGCACCGCGCGCGACAAAGAGCACCACGAGCCAGACCGCGAGCAACAGCGCCATGCGGGCCATGAGGCGGCGTTTCACAGATGCAGCGCCGCTCATGCCGCCCACTCCATTTTCAACTCATCGGGCATGCCGTCCAGGGTGGCCGCCTGCTCTTCGAGGGCGGTGAAACCTTCGCGGGCATAGAAGCGCTGCGCGTCAGCGTTGGGCAGATGGGTGTTGAGCGTGAGATGGGTTCGGCCTTCCTTGACCTTGTCCATCAATCGCTTGCCATAGCCCTGCCGCTTCGGCCCGACATAGAAACCACCGATATGTTCACGGCTCGGATCAACCGAAATATAGGCTTCGACGGGGTCGCCGATCACCCAGATCTCGCGGAGATCAAAAGCCTCATCGAGGGCGTTTTCGATCACCTCGAGTGAAGCATGGGCCGGGTTCCAGTCGGTCTCCGCCTCCCAACGCGCGACAATCGCGGCCATGGCCGGAATATCCCCCCGCGTGGCGGATCGTATTTCTGCCGTCACGCTCATGCGTCATGCCCCGCGCGCAGGCCTTCGCGGACGCGATGGGCGATCTCGATGAACTCCGGCGTGTCGCGAATCTCGAGCGGGCGTTCCTTTGGCAAGGGGCTCTCGATCACATCGGTGATCCGGCCGGGACGCGGGCTCATCACCACGATCTTGGTCGAGAGATACACCGCCTCGGGGATCGAATGGGTGACGAAACCGATGGTCTTCTCGGTCCGGGCCCAGAGCTGCAACAATTGCTCGTTGAGGTGATCGCGGACGATCTCGTCCAGGGCGCCGAAAGGCTCGTCCATCAACAGGATCTCGGCGTCAAAGGCCAGCGCCCGGGCAATCGAAGCACGTTGCTGCATGCCGCCGGAGAGCTGCCATGGGAATTTCTTCTCAAATCCCGAAAGATCGACGAGTTCCAAGACCTTGCGCACATGTTCGTCATGCTCGGATTTCGGGTAGCCCATGATCTCCAGGGGCAATTTGATATTGCCCGCGATCGTCCGCCACGGGTAAAGCCCCGCCGCCTGGAACACATAGCCGTAAGCCCGCGCCTTGCGCGCCTCTTCCGGGCTGATGCCGTTCACCGTGAGCTTGCCGCCGGTCGGCGTCTCGAGCCCGGCGATACAGCGCAGAAACGTCGTCTTGCCACAGCCCGACGGGCCGATGAAAGAGACGAAATCGCCCTTGTTGATCTCGAGATTCACATCCTTGAGCGCATGCACCGGACCATCGTTGGTCTGAAAGGTCAGATCCACCCCCTGCGCGTCAATCACTGGCTTTTTCATTGGCTCGTTCGTCTCCCGTCCGCCAGATCAGCGGCATGATTTTATTCTTCGTCAGGGGCGCGAGGCAAAGCTCATCACCCGCCCCCACCCATCGTGTTTCCTCGATCTCGGCGGTCAGTTCGAAATCCGGCCAATGCCGGGGCGCGAGCTGAAACACATCCGCGACCACCTCTGTGTCCGGTTCATTGGCGGCGATTTCGCCAGCCTGACCGAGGTGGTGCAGCGCCTCCTGTGCAATGTCCAGCCCCAACTCTTCACGCAACTCCCGGACCAGAGCCGCTTGCGGGCTCTCGCCCGCATCGATCTTGCCGCCCGGCTGCATGAAGGCCTCGGTGCCGCGTTTGCGGACGACCAGCATCCGGTCCTCCGCATCGCAGATCACAGCAACGGCCAAATTGAGACGCTGCATCAGAGGCTTACACCCCGGTCGCCGGAATGCCAGAACGCTCGACCGGCTGCGGCGAGGTGAGGGCTTTCCATTTGCTGAGCGCCTTGTTCACCGTGGCATTCGGGTCGCGGGCGACGAATTCACCGTGGCCTTCCTTGGCCTTCAATTCGCCCTTGTCCACCGCGACATAGCCGCGGGTCAGCACGTAGCGCGGCAGGGCCGTCACCTCGATGCCTTCAAAGACATTATAGTCGATGGAGGAGGCTTGCGTGTCTGCCGAGATGGTCTTCGACATGGTCGGGTCCATGACGATGAGATCGGCGTCGGAGCCCACGAGAACCGCGCCCTTTTTCGGGTAGCAGTTGAGGATCTTGGCGATATTCGTCGAGGTCACGGCGACGAATTCGTTCATCGTGATGCGGCCGGTATCGACCCCCTTGGACCACAGGACCGGCAGGCGGTCTTCGAGCCCGCCGGTGCCATTGGGGATTTTCGAGAAATCGCCGACGCCGTAGCGTTTCTGCTCGGTGGTGAAGGCACAGTGATCGGTGGCGACACAGGAGAGCGTGCCCGAGGCCAGACCGGCCCAGAGGCTGTCCTGATGCTTCTTGTTGCGGAACGGCGGCGACATGACGCGACGGGCGGCATGATCCCAATCCTCGTTGAAATACTCGGACTCGTCCAACACGAGATGCTGGATCAGCGGCTCGCCCCAAACGCGTTTGCCGTTCATCTTGGCCCGGCGGATCGCTTCATGGGCTTCCTCGCAGGAGGTGTGCACCACATAGAGCGGTGCGCCGGCCATATCCGCGATCATGATCGCACGGTTGGTGGCCTCGCCTTCAACCTGGGTCGGGCGGGAATAGGCGTGGCCTTCTGGACCATTGTTGCCCTCGGCCAGAAGCTGCGCGGTCAGCTCGGCGACGACATCGCCATTCTCGGCATGCACCAGCGGCGTGGCACCCAGCTCGGCACAGCGTTTGAACGAGGAATAAAGCTCGTCATCATTGACCATCAGCGCGCCCTTGTAGGCGAGGAAGTGCTTGAAGGTGTTGATGCCTTTTTCTTCGGTGATGATCTTCATCTCGTCGAAGACCTGCTCGCCCCACCAGGTGATCGCCATGTGATAGGAATAGTCGCACGACGCCTGGGCCGACTTGTTGTCCCATTTCTTCAACGCGTCGAGCAAGCTCTCGCCCGGATCGGGCAGCGCGAAATCGACCACCATCGTGGTGCCGCCGGCCAGAGCCGCGCGGGTGCCGGAGGCGAAATCGTCCGAAGAATGCGTGCCCATGAAGGGCATTTCCAAATGGGTGTGCGGGTCAATGCCGCCGGGCATGACATAGCAGCCCTCCGCGTCGAGGATCTCGTCCCCGGTGAGATCCGGCCCGATCTCGACGATCACCCCGTCCTCGATCTTGACGTCTGCCTTGTAGGTCAGGTCCGCGGTCACCACCGTGCCGCCTTTGATCACCTTGCTCATATTGTCACTCCTTGTTGGTCGAAGCGGCGCGCCGATACCGGCGCGCTCTGGCTTATGTCTTGTGTCTTGGCCCTTCAGCGGGCGCTCACTCCACGATCTCCGCCGTCTCCAGAACCGCGTGCATCAGCACGTCGGTGCCGGCGGCGGCCCAGTCCTGGCTGATATCCTCGGCCTCATTGTGTGACAGACCGTCGACACAGGGGCACATGACCATGGTGGTTGGCGCCATGGCGGCGGCCCAGCAGGCGTCGTGACCGGCGCCGGAGACGATATCCATATGCGAGTAGCCGAGTTTCTCGGCCGCGTTGCGGACATTCGAGACGAGGTCCGGGGTGAAGGTCACCGGGTCGAAATGGCCCACGGCCTCAACCGCATAGCCGACACCAAGCTCATCACAGATCTTCTCGGCGCGTTCCTCTATCTGGCTGCGCATCGAGGTGAGTTTCTCGATGCTGGGCGTGCGGATATCGACGGTAAAGACCACACTGCCGGGCAGCACGTTGCGCGAATTCGGGGTGAATTGCATCTGGCCGACGCCACCCACCGCGTTGGGCTGATGATCCATCGCCACGTCCTGCACCATCTCGAGGATACGTGCCATGGCAAGACCGGCGTTGGTGCGCATCGCCATCGGGGTCGAGCCGGTGTGCGCCTCTTTGCCGGTAAGCGTGAATTCGAGCCACCACAGACCCTGACAATGGGTCACGACCCCGATGTCTTTGCCCTCGGCCTCCAAAATCGGCCCCTGTTCGATATGCAGCTCATAGTACGCATGCATCTTGCGGGCGCCGACCTCTTCCTCGCCTTTCCAGCCGATGCGGGCGAGCTCTTCACCATAGCTCTTGCCCTCGAGATCGGTGCGGGCGTAAGCATAGTCGAGCGTGTGCTTGCCGGCGAACACGCCAGAGGCCAGCATCGCGGGGGCAAACCGCGCGCCCTCTTCATTGGCCCAGTTGGTCACCACGATCGGATGTTTCGTCTTGATGCCGAGATCGTTCATCGTGCGCACGGCTTCGAGCGCGCCCAGCACGCCCAGAACCCCATCGTATTTGCCGCCCGTGGGCTGGGTGTCGAGATGCGAGCCGACGTAAACCGGCAGGGCCTCCGGATCGGTGCCTTCGCGGGTCATGAACATCGTGCCCATGGCATCGACACCCATGGTCATCCCCGCCTCTTCGCACCATTTCTGGAACAGTTTGCGGCCCTCGGCATCCTCATCGGTCAGCGTCTGTCGGTTACAGCCACCGGCGATCCCCGGCCCGATCTTTGCCATTTCCATCAGGCTGTCCCAAAGACGATCGGAATTGATTTTGAGGTTTTCACCAGCAGCGGCGGACATGGGCTATCCTTTCAAGTTTCATCATTGTGCCAAACGGTACCATAGAGGCATATTTCCCGGGACAGACATTCACGTCACATGAGCGGTGCCTTGCACCCGATCTCATGCCACTGCCTGCTGACCCGCTCCCTTTCACGGAGTTTTCATGACGCCTTTTCATGGCGCTTTCTCATGAAGCTTTCTCATGGTCAGTCAGACGATCCTCCCGGTCACACCCTCTCGCAGGTTTGACCATTTGGTCAAGAGAACACTAGCAGCAGCGTCGCGAGACACAAAACCATGCAAGTGCCGAAAAACCATGCAATCTTGCTACAAGTGCGGTTTTAAGGCGATTCCCTCTTCGGTTTGGCGTTTTTTTTGGCAATTATAGAGCAACCAACGACAAGAACGAGGGGACCCCATGGGAATCGAGCGACATATGCCGGGCCGTCAACCACGCACAAGAATCCAGAAAAAGAACACCGAAACCATTCTGGAGGCGGCTCTGGACGTGTTTTCCCAGCATGGGTTCCGCGGTGCGACGCTCGATCAGATCGCCAAGGCGGCGGGGCTCTCGAAACCCAATCTGCTCTATTATTTCCCCTCGAAAGTCGCCATTCACCGCGCCCTGATCGATGGTTTGATGCAAACCTGGCTCGATCCTTTGCGTAAAATGCGGGCGGATGGCGACCCGATCGAAGAGCTGCTTGCCTATGTCTTGCGCAAATTGGACATGGCCCGGGAGTACCCGCGCGAGAGCCGGTTGTTCGCCAATGAGATCGTCCAGGGCGCGCCCAATATCATGGACAAGATCGAGGGCGAGCTGAAAGATCTGGTCGAGGAAAAGGCCAAGGTGATCGAAGCCTGGATCGCCACTGGCAAGATCGCCCCGGTGAACCCCTATCACCTGTTGTTCTCGATCTGGTCGACGACTCAGCACTATGCCGATTTCGATGCCCAGGTGCGGGCGATCCTGCACCCCGAGGGCGACAGCCATTTCACCGATGCGGCCGAGTATCTCGAGACCCTGTTCCGGCGGATGCTGACGCCCTGAGGACGGGCGCTAATGGCCGCCTTGCGGACGAAGAAGACTTTGCGCTTACCGACGTGAGCCGTGACAAGCCTGCCCGTGGGATGGCGCCATGACAGTGGTGGTCTGTACTTAATCCCGACCAAGTCCGCGAGAGTTCAATCTCTTGCGCGTGGATGACAATGCGCCAGCCCGCCGGGACGGGCAGGCGCAGGCGCGGCGGCTTCGCCTTGTCCCGCGCCGGAAGACAAATGTCCCCAATGCCCCCCATCCCCCCTCTTGGAAACCATATCCCGCGCGCCCGCGGCCTGGCAGCGCCGGGGGCGTTAAGCTGGGGGCGTTAACCAAGATTAAAAATATCTGAAAACGTTAACCTTTAGGACACCAAGAACATATATAAAGGAAGCTGGTGGGGGCTCCTGAGAAGAAGGAGCAAGTGCATGACCAATATCGCTGGTGTGCCGGCTTTTGGAGGGGGTGGATTTGCATTCAGACAACCGCCCGATCCGCCAGAGCCCGCTGTTCCCCAGATCGCGGAAACCGCACTGAATGGAACAGCAACTTATACAAAGGGGAATGAACTCCCCGGACAAAACGGAGAACCTCTCTCCTATCGCCTGCCCGAAGTTTCGGAAGAGTCCGAAGCCAATGTCACGGCAAGCGAAAAGGCCATGACCGAGAGCTACGACATCTCCGAAAGACTGCCCGAAGATGTGTTGACCGGACCGACCCCGGCCTTCCAGGCCTCCGTACTGGAAGTCGAGCTCGACCTGCGCAACACGATCGCGGAACTGGCCGCGCGCCGCAGCCAAGCCGCGGATGAAAGAGCCATTGCCGCGGCGGCTTCGGAGCAACGCTCCGACGCGCCGACATCGGTACAGGCCCAGCGGCAGACCGCTGAGGAAACCACCGAAGCGCCGGATACCACTGCGGAAGACAGTGCCACGGATTACGCCGAGGACAGTGCGAAAGCACAAACGACCGCCCTGTCGGCCACGCCGTCAGAGGCTCAGGACCCGGAGGCCCAATATGCGGGACCTGCTGCGGTTCTCCGGACACCCTACGACAAGGGTTGATCCGATCTCCCGTGCCAGGATGGCGCGGTCTACAGATATTTTGACGACAGCTCCTCATCGCGCACCCCTGCACGTGTCGCTATGAGCGGCGAGCTGGTTCAATCGGGCAGAAGTCCGCCACCCCCTCCGCGTCCGTGGTGACGTTCGGAGCCAAGGACTTTGTCTTGGACTTTGTCTTGCCCCGGCCCCCAAAGGGGAGCCCGGCCCCTTTGTCATGCGCAAATGTCGTCATGCGCAAATGAGACGCCCAAATACTTTGTGCCAAATATTCTGTGCAACGCTCAGCGCAAAACAGCAGGCAGACGACCACGCGGATCGGGCAACCGGGCGCCCGGCCGCTCTTCGATCCACCCTATCGCTTGAAGTTTCAGAAAACGTAAACGCGGGTCGCCGATCCGCCCACCCGTTTTGAAAAGACGATCTCTGTCAGAGGATTGCGTCACGGGATGACCCTGGGAATGGAATTGGGACCGGGATAGAAACCGGAAAGACCCAGAAAGCCGCCGCGCGCGAAGGACAGGGACAACAGCCCCCGCGCGCGGCTTTGACGTCACTCCGCCGAAACGGCGGCAACGTTGTTCGGGTGCGTGGTCCAGTTGGCATAATCGCCGACCGGCTTGCCCGTGCGCTCATCCACCGCGCCTTTATCAAGCGTTTTCATGGTGATACAGCCCTCGATCGGGCAAACGTTGACGCAAAGGTTACAGGCGACGCATTCGTCATCCTTGACCGTGAACACGCGATCCTCGGACATTTCGATGGCCTGGTGCGAGGTATCTTCGCAAGCCGCATAGCAACGCCCGCAATTGATGCACTCGTCCTGATCGATCACCGCCTTGGTGACGTGGTTCAGGTTGAGATATTGCCAATCGGTGACATTGGGCACGGCCCGGCGCGAGATCTCGGAGACCGAGGTAAAGCCCTTCTCATCCATATATTGGCTGAGACCGGAAATCATCTCCTGCACCACTTTGAACCCATAGGTCATCGCCGCGGTACAGACCTGCACATTGCCGGCGCCAAGCGCGAGGAACTCTGCCGCATCGCGCCATGTGGTCACGCCGCCGATGCCCGAAATCGGGATCTGCGAGGTTTCCGGGTGACGGGCGATCTCGGCCACCATGTTCAGCGCGATCGGTTTCACCGCCGGGCCGCAATAGCCGCCATGGGTGCCCTTGCCGTCGATCATCGGCTCCGGGGAGAACGTGTCGAGATTGACCGAGGTGATCGAGTTGATCGTGTTGATCAGACTGACCGCATCGGCGCCGCCGCGCACCGCGGCCTCGGCCGGGTAGAGGATATTGGTGATGTTCGGCGTGAGTTTCACGATTACCGGCAGGTCGGTCGCCTCCTTGCACCAACGCGTCACCATCTCGATATATTCGGGCACCTGCCCCACGGCAGAGCCCATGCCGCGTTCGGCCATGCCATGCGGACAGCCGAAGTTCAGCTCGAACCCGTCACAGCCGGTCTCGGCAATGCGCGGAATGATCGTTTTCCAGCTGTCGGCATCGCAGGGCACCATGACCGAGGCAATCAGCGCGCGATCCGGATAGTCCTTTTTCACCCGGGTCATCTCTTCGAGATTCACCTCGAGCGGACGATCGGTGATCAGCTCGATATTGTTGAGCCCCAGAAGCCGCCGGTCGGCGCCATGGATCGCGCCATAGCGCGGGCCGTTGACGTTGACCACCGGCGGGCCTTCCTCGCCGAGGGTCTTCCAGACCACACCACCCCAACCGGCCTCGAAGGCGCGGCGGACGTTATATTCCTTGTCGGTCGGCGGCGCAGAGGCCAGCCAGAACGGGTTCGGGGATTTGATGCCACAGAATTCAGTTGTCAAATCGGCCATTGGCTTACCCTTTCATCAGGCTGGCGTGAATGTCTTCGGCGGCGTCGCGGCCCTCGGCCACCGCCGTCACGGTCAGGTCTTCGCCGCCCGAGGCACAGTCGCCCCCGGCCCAGACGCCCGCAACAGAGGTTCGGCCCGTGGCCGACACGGCGATCTTGCCGCCGGTGATCTCGATCCCTTCCGGAGCGCCGACAAGGGTCTGACCGATGGCTTTGAACAGCTGATCAGCGGGCAGACGGAACATTTCGCCCGTGCCGGTGAGTTTACCGTTCTCATCCTTGGTGTATTCGAATTCGACCTCGGCACAGGCGCCGTTGCCATGCACCGCCACGGGCGCAGCCCCGTAGATGATCTGCACGCCTTTCGAGGTGGCGAGTTCCTGTTCATACTCGGAGGCGCTCATCCGTTCCTTACCGCGGCGGTAAACCATGGTGACGCTCTGGGCGCCCAGAAGCTTCGATTGCACCGCGGCATCGACGGCGGTCATGCCGCCACCGATCACCACGACATTGCGGCCCACCGGCAAGGTCGACAGGTCCTCGCTCTGGCGCAGGTCAGAAATGAAATCCACCGCATCCATGACGCCTTGCTTGTCTTCGCCCTCGGCGCGCAGCGCGTTGACGCCGGCAAGCCCGATGGCGAGGAAGACCGCGTCAAAATCGGCTTTCAGAGCCTCAAGCGAGAGCCCTTCCCCGAGTTTCTTGCCGGTCTCGACGGTGATCCCGCCGATCTGCATCAGCCAGTCGACTTCCTTCTGGGCGAAATCATCCGGCGCCTTGTAAGAGGCGATGCCATATTCGTTCAGACCGCCCACCTTGGCGCGCGGATCGTACATCACCACGTCATGACCATGCATCGCCAGACGGTGCGCCGCAGACAGGCCCGCCGGGCCGGCGCCGGCCACGGCGATTTTCTTGCCGGTGCTCGCGGCGCGGGTGAACGGATGGGAATTCTTCGCCATCAGCCGATCGGTGGCGTAGCGCTGCAGGCGTCCGATCTCGACCGGCTGGCCCTCTGCCGCCTCGCGCACACAGACCTCTTCGCAGAGCGTCTCGGTCGGGCAGACCCGGGCGCACATGCCGCCGAGGATATTCTGTTCGAGAATGGTCTTGGCCGCGGCCTCCGGCGTGCCGGTCATGATCTGACGGATGAACAGCGGGATGTCGATTGAGGTCGGACAGGCCGTCATGCACGGCGCATCATGGCAGAAATAACAACGGTCGGCGGCCACCAGCGCCTCATGGTCATCGAGGGCCGGGTGCAGATCGGAAAACTGCGCCGCGTAGCTCTCTTGAGGCAGGCGTCCGGCGGTGATTCCGGGCGTCAGCGGGGTGTTGGACATCGGGCTTGCTCCCTGTAGGCTTGCTTTTATCTCGCTTCAGCGTGGCATGTCGTATTTTTTTATCAAGCGGTAAAATTTATACTTCGGACATTTTCGATCCGAAACCCGGCCCGACGCCACAGAATGATGCGCGGACGCCTAAATTCTGGGCAAATTTTACCGCCGCCGCCCGGCAGAGAGATCGGATATCGGGTTTTCACGCAACGTCACAGGGCCTATATACGGTGATCAGAACACCAATCAGCCTGGGGCAAAGCGATCCCGGGCGGCCCCAACTCGAGTGAACATATGACCAAGCAAAACGACGCCGATGTGGCTTTCATTCAGGCACTGGCCGAGCTTCTTGCCGCCAACGATCTGACCGAGCTCGAAGTGAAACGCGAATATGGCGAGAATGACCGCCTGAACGTCCGCGTCTCGAAAGCGCAGGAAATCGTTCAGACCGTGGCCTCCGTCGCTGCGCCGGCCCCTGTCGCCACCGCCGCGCCCGCCGCCGCACCGGTTGCGGCGGCCCCTGCCGCCGTCGAGGCCGGCGACCCGGCCAATGACCCGAATGCCGTGCCCTCGCCGATGGTCGGCACCGCCTATCTGTCGCCGGAACCGGGTGCCGCAACCTTCGTCAAGATCGGCGATCAGGTCTCCGAGGGCCAGACGCTCCTCATCGTCGAAGCGATGAAGACCATGAACCACATCCCCGCTCCGAAATCCGGCACCGTGAAACGCGTGCTCGTCGAGGACGGCACCCCGGTCGAGTTCGGCGCCCCCTTGATGATCATCGAATAAGGGGTTTTTCGATGTTCGATAAAATCCTCATTGCCAACCGCGGCGAGATCGCGCTCCGGGTGATCCGGGCCTGCCGCGAAATGGGCATCCAGTCCGTGGCGGTGCACTCCACCGCCGATGCTGACGCGATGCATGTGCGCATGGCCGACGAGGCCGTCTGCATCGGCCCGAACAGCTCGGCGCAGTCCTACCTGTCGTTTCCGGCGATCATCGCCGCCTGTGAAATCACCGGCGCCCAGGCGATCCACCCGGGCTATGGCTTTCTCTCCGAGAACGCCGCCTTCGTGCAGATCGTCGAGGATCACGGCCTGACCTTCATCGGACCCTCGGCGGAGCATATCCGCCAGATGGGCGACAAGATCACCGCCAAGGAAACCGCCGAACGCTTGGGCATCCCGGTGGTGCCCGGCTCCAAGGGGGGCGTGCCCGATGTCGAGGCCGCCAAGATTGCCGCCGCCGAGATGGGCTATCCGGTGATCATCAAGGCGACCGCCGGCGGCGGTGGCCGCGGCATGAAAGTGGCGAAAGACGAGGCCGATCTCGAGGTCGCCTTCCGCACCGCACGCTCCGAGGCCAAGGCCGCCTTCGGCAATGACGAGGTCTATATGGAGAAATATCTCCAGAAGCCGCGTCACATCGAGGTACAGGTCTTTGGCGACGGTCAGGGCGGTGGGGTTCACCTGGGTGAACGTGACTGTTCCTTGCAGCGCCGTCACCAGAAGGTCTTCGAAGAGGCCCCCGGCCCCTCGATCAGCCCAGAAGAGCGCGCGCATATCGGTGGCATCTGTGCCAAGGCCATCGCCGAGATGGGCTATCGCGGCGCCGGTACGATCGAATTCCTCTACGAGGATGGCGAATTCTATTTCATCGAGATGAACACCCGTCTTCAGGTGGAACACCCGGTGACCGAGGCGGTGTTCGGCCAGGATCTCGTGCGCGAACAGATCCTCGTCGCGTCCGGCGAGAAACTGTCGTTCAAACAGGAAGATCTCACGGTCAACGGTCACGCCATCGAGGTGCGGATCAACGCCGAGCGCCTGCCGAACTTCACCCCCTGCCCCGGCAAGATCACCCAGTATCACGCCCCGGGCGGTCTCGGCGTGCGGATGGATTCCTCGCTCTACGACGGCTATTCGATCCCGCCCTATTACGACAGCCTGATCGGCAAGCTGATCGTGCACGGGCGCGACCGGCCCGAAGCGCTGGCGCGTCTCAATCGCGCCCTTGGCGAGCTGATCGTCGACGGCGTCGACACCACCGTGCCGCTGTTCCATGCGCTGTTGCAGGAAGAGGATGTGCTCACCGGCAATTACAACATTCACTGGCTGGAAAAATGGCTCGAGGAAAACCTCGGCTAACAGGCTGGAAATGATGATGAAAGGCCGCGCCCCTTCGCCCGGGACGCGGCCTTTTCTTTTGCCGCAATTCACGTCAAAGTCTGCGCCATGAACCATGTCACCCTGACCCCGGACCTGATCCTGCAAGCCTATGCCAATGGGGTGTTTCCCATGGCCGAAAGCCGCGAGGATCAAAGCCTGTTCTGGGTCGATCCGAAGGAGCGCGGCATCATTCCGCTCGAAGGGTTTCACATCTCGCGATCTCTGGCCCGCCTCATTCGGCAAGAGCGCTATCAGGTGACGCTGAACCGCGATTTCACCGGCGTCATGGAAGGCTGCGCCGATCGGCCCGAGACCTGGATCAACGACACGATCTTCGAGCTTTACGGCACGCTGCACGAAATGGGCTTTGGCCATTCGGTCGAAGTCTGGGAGGGCGACCGGCTGGTCGGCGGCACATACGGCCTGGCGCTCGGCACGGCGTTTTTCGGCGAGAGCATGTTTTCACGGGTGCCCAATGCGTCGAAACTGGCGCTGGCCTATCTGGTGGCGCGACTCCGGCGGACCGGCTTTACGCTGTTCGACACGCAGTTTCTCACCGATCACCTGGCCAGCCTCGGCGGCATCGAGATCCCACGGGTCGAATACCGGGCGCGCCTGCGCGATGCTTTGGAAAAGCGGGCGGATATCACGGCGCTCGACGCGCCGCCCTCGCCTCAGGAGGTCTTGCAGCTCAGCGGCCAGATGTCATAGCGCTGATTGTCCATGGCGTTCAAAGCCGGCGATGAGGCGACCATCCAACCGGAAAACACCGGCGCCTCGACGCCCTCTTGCCGCACCACGAGATAGGCATAGGCATTGCCGGACGGGTTCTCGACCGGGTAGCGGCAATCGCCGAGAAAGACGTTGATCCGGCCGAATGTCTGATTGCCACCGGTCTCGAGCGCCAGATCCTTGACCTCGCCCGTGAGTTTGTCGAGCGCACGCACCGTGGCGCCGGGGGCCGAGGCGACCTTTTCCTGCAGCTCGGTGGTGATGTCTTTCAACTCTTCCTGAAACCCGCCATTGGGCAGGTTCTGCAGATCTTCGAGCGACAGGCCGCCAGTGCCGAAACCGCCGACATTGTCCCCCTCATCCAGCGGCTGGATGGTGATCTCGTCGAGCCCGGTTTGCAGATCGTCGGTGAACCCGCCCTCCTGTGCATATGCAGATGCGGACACCAGACAGGCGGCGCAGAACGCCGGGACGACAAAAGAAAGGCGCATCACTGGCTGCTCCCGTCGCCGCTGTCGCCACTGCCGGTGACGAATTTCAGCAAGAGGTTGATCAGGCTGACCGACCCCTGGGTATCGGCGATCACCTGACCGTCTTCAAAATTGAACATCGAGCCGCCGGGGATCAATTCGACGAAATTGCCGCCCAGCAACCCCTCGGACGAGATCATCGCCGCCGTGTCATCGGGCAGTTCGACATCGCCGTCGAGCGTCAGCCCGGCCTCGGCGCGGAAGGTGTCACGGTTGAGATCCAAAGAGGTCACGGTGCCGACTTTCACCCCGGCCAGACGCACATCGGTGCCCGTGGCGATGCCTTCGGCAGAGCGGAAGGAGGCGGTGAGACGATAGGTCTCGCTCGCGCCCGCGCCAAAGCCCGTCACCTGGCCCGCATAGACCAGAAAGCCAAGAGCGAGCGCAATCACGCCCGCTCCAACGGCGACTTCTGTCGGATTCTCGGCCATTATTCGGGCTGCCACGCCTCGTAATCACGGCGTTCGACCGGCTGGGCCTGACGCAACGAGCCGGCCGGCGCATAGGCGGCCATGGTGCCGGTGAGGTTTTCCACATGCTCTTTCTCCCAGAGCTTGTGATCCAGCGCTTCGTGACCCGGGTGGTTGGCAAACGTGTGGTGCAGCCAGCCATGCCAGTCGGGGGAAATCCGCGAGGCTTCGATATCGCCGTTATAGACCACCCAGCGGCGGCTATCATTCTCGTTGCGATAGAAGATATTGCCCTGCGCGTCTTCGCCGACCTTGATGCCATGGCGCCAGGTGAAAAGCTGCGTGCCGATGGTCCCGTCTTTCCACCAGATCAATGCCCGCAAGGCCGTGTTCAAAATCCCCATGGAAGTGTCACCTTTCGAATTTCGCTTGGTCTTTCTATGAACCATCCTGTGGCCGAGGTCCAGAGGCAGGAATGCATTCCGGTGATTTGAACGCGAGAGATCGCCCATCGCGCGCGATAAGGAAAGGATGGAGGGAAAGATCAAGGGCAGCTTTGCGGGACGAAGCAGACATTGCATTCTTGCAGGTTTCTGCGAAAACCAACTGATCCAAGAGTACAGACGATGAAACTGTTCGGCACATTCTATTTGGTAAATGCGTTTTACCTGCTTGTAGCTTCTATCGCCCATGCCTCCGATCCAGCGGACCTCGGGGGCTTCATATTGGGCAGCTCATTGGAAGAAGCGCAGAGCCATGCGAGGACACAGGAATGGACGCTTGCGCCGATTTCAGAGAATCTGCCTGGAAGCTGGACTGTCGAAGGCACGAACCTTTCCCTGTTTATTTGCAACGGGACGGTCAAGTCGATCAAAGAGAAACTGGAAGGCGACTTCGAAGAATTTACGGCCCTCGTTTTCTCGATGCAGCTCGAACTTGGCCAGCCGGAAATCAAGATCCTTAGCCTTCCCTCTGGTGTCGGCGTTATATCGACGATTGATGTCCGTTTCGAAATGGCTGGCGGAGGTGCCTCCGTTCAACTTCAGAGCATCGGCGGTAACCGGACCTTTTCCACAAATCGTTGGATCGAGTCTGAGTGCCCGTGAGGGCTGCTGATAATCGCACGGGGTGAGCGGCGACAAAGGGCTCAAAGCTCCCCTCCCCTAAAGGCCGGCCAGACAAGAAAAACCCCGCCAACGTCTCCGTGGCGGGGTTCAAAAGATCGCGATCTATGGTGATCGGAGAGCGGCTCAGGACGCCGTCGCTTCCTTGTCTTCCTCGGAATAGATCATCAGCGGCTTGGCCTCGGAATTGACGGCCTCCTCGTTGACCACCACTTCGGTGACATTGTCCATACCCGGCAGTTCGAACATGGTGTCGAGCAAGATGTCCTCGAGAATGGACCGCAGGCCCCGGGCACCAGTCTTGCGCTCGATCGCGCGTTTGGCGATGGCGGTGAGCGCCTCCTCGGTGAACTTAAGCTCCACATCTTCGAGCTCGAACAGGCGCTGATACTGTTTCACCAGCGCGTTTTTCGGCTCGGTCAGGATGGTGACCAGCGCGTCTTCGTCGAGATCCTCGAGCGTGGCCAGAACCGGCAGACGACCGACGAATTCCGGAATCAGACCGAATTTCAGCAGATCCTCGGGCTCGAGTTCCTTGAACAGCTCGCCGACGCCACGATCATCGTCGTTCTTCACATCGGCGCCAAAGCCCATCGCGGAGCCCTTGTTGCGCTGCGCGATGATACGGTCGAGACCGGCGAATGCGCCGCCGCAGATGAACAGGATATTAGTGGTGTCCACCTGCAGGAATTCCTGCTGCGGATGCTTGCGCCCGCCCTGCGGCGGCACGGAGGCCACGGTACCTTCCATGATCTTGAGAAGCGCCTGCTGCACCCCCTCGCCCGAGACATCGCGGGTGATCGACGGGTTGTCGCTCTTGCGGGTAATCTTGTCGACCTCGTCGATATAGACGATGCCGCGCTGCGCGCGTTCGACATTGTACTCGGAGGCCTGCAACAGCTTCAGAATGATGTTTTCGACATCCTCGCCCACGTAACCGGCTTCGGTCAGCGTGGTCGCATCCGCCATCGTGAAGGGCACATCGAGAATGCGTGCAAGCGTCTGGGCCAGAAGCGTTTTACCGCAACCGGTCGGACCGATCAGCAGGATGTTGGATTTCGCCAGCTCGATATCACCCGCGCCCTTGGCGGCATGATTGAGGCGTTTGTAATGGTTGTGCACGGCGACCGAGAGCACGCGTTTCGCGGTGGCCTGACCGATCACATAATCATCGAGAACCTGACAGATCTCTTTCGGCGAGGGCACGCCCTCGGAGGATTTCAGACCGGAAGTCTTGGTCTCTTCACGGATGATATCCATGCAGAGCTCGACGCATTCGTCACAGATGAACACGGTCGGACCCGCGATCAGTTTGCGCACCTCATGCTGGCTCTTGCCACAGAAAGAGCAGTAAAGCGTGTTTTTGCTGTCACCACTGGACGAATTGCTCATCACATTCCCCTGGGCCCCGGATCGGACCCGTTTGTGTTACGCCCTGACCGACAGATGCCAGCCAGTCTTGCCCGAAGCGGCGCCGATCAGCGCCTTGGCCCCGAGGGCTGCAGCCCTTAACTTGCAGCCGTCGGAAAGTCTCATCCCGAGAAGTGTAGGACAGGCATTTTTCAGGCACAATGGCAAAATCCCATTCGCCTTAACGTCTGCCCGCCCTGCCCCTGCGAGATGGGCCGTCCTTCTCGGTTGCCCTGCACCGGTTCAAACCGGAACAGGTCTTCACTCTAGGCCCGTCTGGGCCCCGGGGATTACTCCTCGGGGGCTGCGCGGTTCTCGACGATCTCGTCGATCAGGCCGAATTCCTTGGCATCCTCGGGCGACATGAAATTGTCGCGCTCGAGCGCATCGACCACCGTCTGAAGCTCCTGACCCGTGTGTTTCACGTAGATCTCGTTCAAGCGGTTCTTGAGCTTCTGGGTCTCCTGGGCGTGGATCATGATATCCGTCGCCTGGCCCTGATAGCCGCCGGAGGGCTGGTGCACCATGACGCGGGAATTCGGCAGCGAGAAACGCATGCCCTTCTCGCCGGCGGTCAGCAGCAACGAGCCCATGGAGGCCGCCTGCCCCATCACCAGTGTCGAGACTTTCGGGCGGATGTATTGCATCGTGTCATAGATCGACAGGCCGGAGGTGACGACACCGCCCGGGCTGTTGATATACATGGCAATCTCTTTTTTCGGATTCTCGGCCTCGAGGAACAGAAGCTGGGCACAGATCAGCGAGGACATGCCGTCATGCACCGGGCCATTGAGGAAAATGATGCGCTCTTTCAGCAGGCGCGAGAAAATATCATAGGCGCGTTCACCGCGGCTCGTCTGCTCGACGACCATGGGAACCAGCGTATTCATATAGGTATCAATCGGATCTTTCATCGGGCCCTGCCTGTTGTGTCAACTGATGTGTTAGCGCGGAAGTGTTACCCGAATCTTAGTGTTGGACCGGGGGGGCTGCAAGAGCACCTGAGCCTTCGTGGCCCCCTCTTGCGGCACTGCACAGGTCGGCCTGACACGGGCAAGCGCATAACGACTAACAGTTTCGATTGAAAACAAAGCCTTAGATAGAAATTCCCTCAGGTAAACCATGACTTCAAAACGGCGCGCCCGGGGGGTGTTGCCAGTTTGCCTCAAATTTGGACAAAATTTTCTTAAAATTTTATCAGACACCTTGGATCGCTCCGGCACAGGGCCCTTCTCGCGATCCGGAACCTCCGCCCGACCCGCAGGATCAGGCGGCCAGCACCGGCAGGTTCACCAGATGATTGTCCCAGGCCAACCCCGGCACCGCGTTCAGAGGTGTCATCCCCTCTTTCAGCAAAGACAGCGCCCCGAACCCGTCCGAGCCGAGATAGCCCGCGCGCATGGGCGCCAAGCCGCAGATATCGCTGCGGATCACCGCGCCCAGGAAACGCCCGTCCGGTGCAAACCGATGGATGCGCCCGCCGCGCGGCGACGAGATCGCCACTTCGGAGCCATCACCGGCATGCGAGACCGAGCCCGCGTAGCCCTTCATCGTCATTTGCTCGGCCAGATCCGCTTCGCAGAGCACCGGTGCCTCGCCGCGGCGATGCAGGCCCAGAAGCGGCACGGTGTCGAGCGGATCGCCCTCCCATTGCATGGCAAAGGCGACCTGATCCGCCGAACCGATCGACAGGTGACGGATCGAATTCTGATGCAGCTCGGGCGCCAGTTCGACTTTCTCGAGCAGGGTATAGTCCGGTGACAGGTAGACGAGCGATCCGACCATCTCGGGGATGTTCAGCTTCTGCCGCCCCTCGCCGATCTCCGGATGGGTGAAAATCCCGCCATTGGCAATAACGAGCGTGCCATCAGAGAGCTGTTTCACATCATGCGGCCCGATGCCATGGCTCGCCACCTCGCCAATCCGCTTGTAGCCCAGCGAGCGCCGCCAGATGCCCAGCACGCCCTTTTTCTCGGCATAGTTGTTCTCCGGCGTCAGAAGGATCTCGCCATCTTCGACGAAGAGACCATGCCCCATGAAATGCCGCCCCTCGGGCGCCGCCAGCCGATGGGTGATCCGCCCGGTGGCGCAATTGACCACCACGGCGAATGTGCCCGGGCGGCGGGCAAAAGCCACGGCCTCGGGCTTTGCCGGATGGGCGGCGGCGGCATGGCCCCGGCCCGGCAAAGGCGCGCGGAACAGGATCTGCGCCTCGGCGTCCAACCCGTAGAGCGCGTAATCGCCCGAGGCATCCCTGGCGGCACCGAGATAGGCCGGCGATCCGGCATCGGCCCAGCTCAGACGCGGCACCACCGTGGCGGCGGTGGTGGCCAGGGCGGCTTTCAGAAAGCTGCGGCGGGAGGAGGTGCTCATGAGATTGATCCTGATGTCTGGTGGTCAGCGACGGGCAAGGCGGCGGTCGGGGCGCGGCTCAATCCCCGTCCCCGGCATTGAAGCCCACGGAAACGCCCAGAGGCGCGCCGAGCTCATTGGCGAGATGGCCGATGATGGCTTCGATATTCTGGCCGATGATCTCGATCTTGAGCCGCCCCATCGGATCGCCCGCCCCCTCGAACGACGGGTCATCGAGCGCCTCGGCCAGCGCGATGGTCTTGGCAAAGGCCTCTTCGGTGTTCGGCATCGCGACCGCGTCGCTTTGCGGCGCCATTTTACGGGCGAGATCGCGGGCGGCTTCGAGCTGCAGGATCACATTGCGCTCGGACCGGCCGGAGCGGCGCGCCTCGGCACGCGCCGGACGCGGCTTCTCAAAAGAACCGATCGGGCGGCCGATGCGCTGATCCTTGGTGTTTTCCAGGGACGAGGTCAGCATGGTGTAGAGCGCCTGCAGGCTTTCCATCCGGCTCAGATAGACCGGTGTCTCGGCCTCGGCCGCTTGCAAAAGCGTATCCTTGAAGCCGCCGTCCGAGGCCCATTCGACATCGATCGCATGGGCCATACGCCCGAGATCATTGGCGATCGCCTGCACCAGATGGCAGGAATAGCTGTCGCGCCCATAGCCATCATATTGGTCGTCATAGAGCATGTATTCGAGCGCGAAGAGCCCGCGCACCGCGATCGAGGCCTGGGCGAATTGCTCGGCATCGTCGATGATCGGGTCCTGATCGGCGATGAGCCGGCTCAGGGCGCGCGGCCCGAGACCCTTCTTGTCCGGCCAAAAGGCAATGGCGAGGATACGCCCGTCCTTTTCCACCGGCCCCATATGCAGGTGCTGCAGCCCCATCCAGGCGTCGAAGGCGGCATTGTAAGCAGGCTGCATCGCCTCTGGCCGGCAATCCTTTGCCGACGCCATGACCAGATCCCGCGCCGCATCGTCGAACGCGCGAACCGCCGGCACGGTGTGCTCGGTAACGGCGCGGTCCAGCGACTGCGCCTGAATCTCCTCGAGCGATTGGGCCGCGAGCGGCTGGACGAGCGGCTGGGCCGCCATCGGGGCCAGCAGAAACGTGGCAGCGGTGAGAAAGGATAGGCGCATGGGATCTCCAGTCACAGGCTTTCAAGAAAACGGATCAGCGCGGCGCGGTCATCCGGTGGCATCTGCACCACGGCATCGCGTGCGGCCTGCGCCTCGCCACCATGCCAGAGAATGGCCTCGAGGAGCGAACGCGCCCGCCCGTCATGCAGCAAGGTGGTATGCCCTGAGACCTGCGCCGTCAAACCGATCCCCCACAAAGGCGCTGTGCGCCATTCGCGCCCGGTGGCGCGGGCTTCGGGGCGCTTGTCGGCAAGCCCCGCGCCCATGTCATGCAGCAAAAGATCGCTATAGGGCCAGATCAGCTGAAAGGAGCGCGTCGTATTTTCCGCGCCTTCGAGCCGGGCGGTGACATGTTTCGGCGTGTGACAGGCCGCGCACCCGGCCGCGGCAAACAGCGCCTTGCCGCGCAAGACCTCCGGCTCCGCGACATCGCGCCGGGCCGGAACCGCCAGATTTTGCGCATAAAAAGTCACGAGATCGAGCCCGGCCTGATCGATCTCATCGCCCCGCGCATCGCCGGCACCATTGGGGGCATTGCGGCAGGCCGCCTGCTCCGGCGTGCAGTCGCCCGAGGGGGTCGGAAACAGCGGCGAGGAAATGCCGATATCGCCGTGAAAGGCGGCGGCGGATTGTTCCTCGACGGTTGGTTCCCCGGCTTTCCAGCCGAAACGCCCGAGCATCACCTGTTCGAACCGTCGCGACCAGACCAGATTGGCGCGGCCGGAAATCCCGTCGCCATCGCGATCCTCGGGATCGGCGGCGGCGAGGATCTCGGCGGCGGGAATCGCTTCGAGCAATCCGAGCCCGATCATCGGGTTGGCGACGCGCGGCGAGAGCTGAAGATCCTCGGGAAGCGCGCCATAGGCAGGATCGGCAATGGCATAGCTTGGCTGGCGCAGGGTGATCACCTCGCCGCCAGCGAGGCTCACGGGGATCTCCTCATAGAGGATCTGCATCCGCCCTTCCGGTGCGAGCCCGGGCAAAGAAAGATCCTGCAACTGCCCGCCATAGCCCGGAACCGGGCGGGTCCGCGCGGTGGCCGCCTCCCCGTCCAGCGCCGCAAGATAGTGCTCCAGCTCGCTCGCTGGCGCATCATCGGCGGCGGGGACGGAGAGACGCAGGAACATCGACGGGCTGCGATCCGCATCCTCCATCGGAGGGCGACCGCGCCCGTCGTTGACATGGCAGCTCTGACAGGAGCGCGCATTGTAAAGCGGGCCGAGCCCGTCGGAGGCCTTGGTCGAAGACGGCGACGAGACCCAGAGCTTCATGAAAAGCGCATTGCCCAGTTCGAAATCGAGTTTCCGATCAAACGGCAATGTCGCGGGCGGCAGGGAAAACGCCCTGTCATCCCCGGTATCCGCCACGGTGCCGGCGCCCCCCGAATTGGCTTCGAAAGCTTCCGGGGTCGTGACATCCGAGGCCAGCTTCGTCACCTGCGCAATACGTGCCGTCTCGGCCTCCGTGCGCGGCACGGTCTTCAGATGCGGATCAGATACCGGAAGCGTGGTCTGTGCCAAAGCGCCCTGCCCCGCGAGGGACAGGGTCAATCCCCAGACGACCTTATTCAGCTTCGTCCATGGGGACCGCGTTGAGGAGCGCGTAGCCTTGCTCGCCAAGACGGGCGTACAAATCGAGCTGGGTTTCGAGAAAATCAACATGGCCTTCCTCATCGGCGATCAGCTCTTCGAACAGAGATTTCGACACATGGTCGCCGACAGATTCACAATAGCTGCGCGCCTCGTTGTAGAGCGTCAGCGCATCCTGCTCGCCGGCGAGATCCGCCTCAAGCGTTTCTTTCGGGGTTTCGCCAATCCTGAGCGGATCGAGTTTTTGCAGGTTCGGGTGGCCTTCGAGAAAGATGATCCGGTCGATCAACTTGTCGGCGTGGTTCATCTCTTCGATGCTTTCCTCGCGCGATTTCTTGGCCATTTTCGCCAGGCCCCAATCGGCCTGAAGCCGGAAATGCAGCCAATACTGGGACACTGCAGTGAGTTCCGAGCGGAGTGCTGCGTTCAGGTATTCGATGACCTTTGCGTCGCCTTTCATGGGTTTATCCTCTCTGTCTGCGGGTGTTTTTGCGAAGTTCTTTCAGCCCGCGCAATTCGGCGGGAACTTCAAGGTTAGCATTTTGCCGCATCGTGGAAAGGAAGAGGGCCATACAGCCGCCGCAGTCCGGTTTTTTGCCCAAGGCGTGGTAGACCTTGCCGGGCGTGATGATCGTCTGCGGATCAGAGGCCCGCATCCAGTCGATCGCGGCATGGATGTCGCGATCCGTGATTGCATTGCAGGAACATACGATCATCCGAGCCCCCTTTCGACGGTCGCTTTGACGAAGCTATGGCAGGCCGGAAACCTCCGGCCCGCCGAATGGGTTTATTCGAAGACCGCCTCCGGGTTGTCGAGGCTGTCGGAGCCTTCGACCGCGATCTCGCTCGTGCTGAGCACGGCGACGGCACGTTCGATCTCGCGGGTCTGGGCGACGAGCGCATCGACGGCGGACATGATCAGCTCTTCGCCGGCGGCATTGCCGGTGGCGAGCATCTGGTCATAGGAGAAACCGCTCTCGGCCGCGGCCTTGATCTCGCCCAGCTCGGCCATGGTATGGTCGAGCGCACCACCCAGCTCTTTCGCCAGACCGGCATCCTGCGCCGTCAGAAGATCGGCCAGGCTTTCGCCCGTCACCTGCGTGCCATCGACACGGGTATATTTACCGAAATAGACGTTGTGAATGCCAAGACCGTCGTAGAAATGCGAGTTGTGGGTGTTGTCGGAGAAACAGTCATGCTCTTCCTCCGGGTCGTTCAGCATAACGCCGAGCTTCATCCGCTCGCCGGCCTGTTCGCCATAGGAGAGCGAGCCCATGCCGGTCAGCATGGCGGTGATCCCGGCAGAGGGATCGGCCAACACGGTCGCGCGCGCCTCGCCGCCCTCGGCCCATTGCCCGGCCATGAACTCGAGATCGGAGACCAGAAGATCGGTGGCGGCCTTCAGATATTGCGCGCGACGGTCGCAATTGCCATTGGTACAGGCCTCGCCCGCCGCGTAATCGGTGTAAGGCCGCTCGCCCGCGCCATGATCGGTGCCGTTGAGATCCTGCCCCCAGAGCAGGAATTCGATGGCGTGGTAGCCGGAGGCGACATTGGCCTCGACCTCATCGGCCTCGTGCAGCGTCTCGGCGATCAGATCCGGCGTGATGGTCGAGGCATCGACGGCCTCACCGGAGATCTCGAAAGCGGCATTGGCGATGACATTGAGCCCGCCCAGCGGGTTCTCATCGGTGGCGCCGGTGGTGGCGGGATCGACGTAATCGATCAGTCCCTCGTCCAGGGGCCAGGCGTTCACCTTGCCCTCCCAATCATCGACGATCGGGTTGCCGAAGCGGAAGACTTCCGATTGCTGATAGGGCACACGGGCCTCGATCCAGGCGGCTTTGGCGGCGGCGAGCGTCGCTTCGGAAGGGCTGGCGATCAGCGCGTCGATCGCGGCGCTCAGCTCCTGCCCCTTGATCAGCGCATCGCCATAGACGGCGGCACCGATGTTGGCGTAATTCTCGACCACCTCGGCCTCGCCCGCAATGGCGCCCGCGCCGGTGATGGTGGGAAGGCTCGCGGCGATCACGGCCGTCATCATGCGTTTCATTCTCTCAGTCCCTTCGCTTGCCCCTCTCGCACCTCTGATGGGCGCCCGGGGCCTTCCGATCTCTCGATTGTCATCTGTCATCTCGGGTGGCGCCGCCAAACGGGGCGACGCGTGCCTGAGGCTTAACTGACTTCTTTAGTCGGATATGTCAATCCCGATTATTTTAATAAGGATATTTGATTGCCGATGCCGCGATGGATTTCCGGATATGCGGCGCGCTTGCGAACGGCCTGAAAACCCGTCGAAACCGGTGAAAAGAGGCCTTTGGGGGCATTCACGCATCCGGCGCGGAACAAGGCGAAGCCGCCGCGCCTGCGCCTGCCCGTCCCGGCGGGGAGGCGCATTGCCATCCTCGCGCAACGATCTGATCTTTCCCGGACTTGGCAGGCATAAAGCGCAACGTTCAGTCGTTGCAGCGCCTGCCCACGCCCTCACGTCAGACCGATGACCAATGTCCGCTCCGTCCCGCACTCGCGTTCAATCGAGCGTCTGGCGATAGCGTTTCAGGGCCACGGCCACCACCACCAGCAGGATCACGGCAATCGCTGCCATATCCTGCGTCACCTCGGCCAGACCGCCGCCCTTGAGCATCACCTTGCGCACCAGCCGCAGGAAATGCGTGGCGGGAATGGCGGTGCCAATCGCCTGCGCCCAGCCGGGCATGGCGGCAAAGGGAAACATGAAGCCTGACAGGAGGATGGTCGGCAGAATGGTGAAAAACGACAGTTGCATCGCCTGCATCTGGGTCCGCGCCACGGTAGAAACCAGAAATCCGATCGCCAGATTGACGATGATATAGAGGTTGAACCCCAGAAAAAACGCTAGGAAAGACCCGGAAAACGGCACGCTGAACAGCGCGCGGGCCGCCAGCAGAAATACCGCTGTCTGCACATAGCCCACGAAAACATAGGGCAGGATCTTGCCCAGCATGACCTCCGACGGCGTCACCGGCGTGGCAATCAGGCTCTCCATCGTCCCTTTCTCGCTTTCGCGCACGATGGCCACCGCCGTGATCAACACCATGGTCATCGACAGGATCACCGCCAGCAACCCCGGCACGATGTTGAGCGAGGTTTCCCCCGACGGGTTGAAGGCCCGGTGGATCACCAGATCGAAAGGCGCCGGGCTTTTGGCGGCAAAGGACAGCGGGCCATTGAGGCTCTGCCCGATCGCGGTCTCCACCACGCCACTCATCGCACCGATGGCACCGCCGGCCGCCACCGGGTCGGAGGCATCGACGGTCAGCAGAAGCTCCGGCGTCACGCCCCGGATCAGGTCGGCTTCGAACCCGGGCGGGATGGTCAGGATGACCGAGGCCGTGCCATCTTTCAGCGCCTCGTCGCTCGCCGCTTCCGAGGTCACGATGCCGATGAAATCGAAATAGTCCGAGGTGTCCATCGCCGCCGTCAGGCTGCGCACCACCGGGCTTTCGTCGGCCACTTCGATCAGCGTCGGCAGGTTGTGCGGATCGGTGTCGATGGCATAGCCAAAGAGCAGGAGCTGCATCAAAGGCACGCCGATCATCATGCCGAAGGTCACCCGATCCCGGCGCATCTGGATGAATTCCTTGACCAGAACCGCATAAAACCGCGACCAGGCAAAAATATTGGCGAGACGGCTCATGACACGGGCTCCAGCATGAAATTGTCCTTGGCCCCGGCCATCAGGTAGATGAAGGCCTCTTCGAGCCCGGCCCTCTTCGCCACCCATTCATGGGTGCCCCGGGCGCGTTCGACCTCGGCCAGCGCATCGAGCGCCGCCTTGTCGGTGCCCGAGACATGCAGCTCGGCGCCGAAGCGGATCACCTGACCGGTGCCATCCTCCGCCTCGAGCCGCGCTTCCAGTTCCGAGAGATCCGGCCCGGTGACCACATAGGTCGAGAGCCCGATCTGGCCGGGAATATCGCGCGCCGCGCCGTCGATGAGCTTCTTGCCATAGGCGATATAGGCGATGTGATCGCATTGCACCGCCTCGTCCATGTAATGGGTCGAGACCAGCACCGTGACGCCCCGGGCCGCGAGCTTGCGGATCTCGTCCCAGAAATCCCGCCGGGCCTTCGGGTCGACCCCGGCGGTCGGTTCGTCCAACAGCAACAGATCCGGGGAATGGATCATGCAGGCGGCCAGAGCGAGGCGTTGCTTCCAACCGCCCGAAAGCGTCCCCGCGAGCTGACCGGCGCGGCCTTCGAGCCCGAGATCGCGCACCGCCTCGGCGACCAAGGCCTTGCGGTTCTTCATCCCGAACATGCGGGCGGTGAAATCGAGGTTTTCGGCGATGGTCAGGTCTTCGTAGAGCGAAAACTTCTGGGTCATGTAACCGACGCGTTTCTTGATCTCGCGACTGTCGCGCACGATGTCGAGGCCGAGACATTGGCCCGCGCCGCCATCGGGGGTCAGAAGCCCACACATCATCCGGATCGTCGTGGTCTTGCCGGAGCCGTTGGGGCCGAGAAAGCCATAAATGGCCCCTTTGCCGACCTGCATATCGAAACCGTCGACCACCTTGCGCGTGCCGAAGATCTTGGTCAGCCCCGTGACCGAAATCGCCACTTCCCCAGCCACTTTCTCAGGCACTTGCTCAGCCATGGCTCACTCCCCCGCCGCCCCGGATGCGTCAACCGAGATCGGCTGACCCGGCAGCACCCCATGCGGGTCGATCACTTTGGCCTCGACCCGGTACACAAGCCGCCCGCGTTCCTCACGGGTGTAGAGAATGGGCGGGGTATATTGCGGGTCTGAGGCCAGCCGCGAGATCTGCGCCGTCAGATCCACCGGGCAACCGTCACAAGACAGCGCCACATGATCGCCCGGGGACAGATCGGCCCGTTCGGATTGCGGCACGAAAAACAGCGCGGTCATCTGTCCGGGCGGCAGGATCGAGACCACCGGCGTGCCGGAGGACGCCACCTCACCCGCCTCGAAGAACACTTTCTCGACCTGACCGGACACCGGCGCAAAGATCTGACGGTCTTCGAGATCGGACCGCGCAATATCCACCTGCGCGGCGGCGGCATCGACGGCGGCCTCGGCGGCCAGGCGTTCGGCATCGCGGGCCGGCAGCTCAGCCACTTTCAGCTGTGCTTCCAATTGCTTGACCTGGGCGGCGGCCTCATCGACCGCCGCCTGTTGATCGTCCACGGTGGCCCGCGTGGTCGCTCCGCGGGTCAGAAGCGCCTCGGAGCGCTCGAGCCGGGTCCTGGCGATATCCAGCGCCACCCGCGCCTGATCGAGAGATGCCCGCACCACTTCGGTCTCCGCCGCGCGCGAGCCGGTGGAAAGGTTTTCGAGCTGGGCTTTCGCCTGCGCCAATTGCGCCTCTGCACTGCGCAGCGCGGCGCGGTATTGATCATCCTCGAGCGCGAACAGCAGCGTGCCTTTTTGCACCGCATCCCCCTCGGTCACATCGATCGTCTCGATCCGCCCGGCAGAAGCCGGGGCGGCATAGGTGAACTCCCCCTCGATATAGCCGTCATAATGATAGGGCGGCGGCGGGGTGATGCCGGGATAGATCGCGGCGATGACGCTCACAAGCCAGCTTGGAAGATCAGCCATGGGTCGGCTCCTTTCGCGGATCGGGGTCGGGCTCCAGCCCGGCAAACAACAGGGTCAGATGGGTCTCGAACAGCTCCGGGATGCGCAGATCGCCCGGCCTGTCGCTTTCCGGGTAGATGCCGAAGACATCGGCCAGAAGCACATGCATGAGAAACGGCCCGAGCAGCACCCGCACCGCCATCTGCGGATCAATCGCGCGGATATAGCCGCCCTCGACGCCTTGCCGAAACAGCGCGGTGAGCGCCGGTTCCACCCGGCCGATCACCCGGTCACGATAGATCTGCGCCAATTTCGGATGCGAGGGCGCTTCGCGGATCACCAGTTTCGGGATGGCCAGAATGCGTGGATCCGAGACCCGGGCCAGAAACAGCGGCATCAACTGCCGCAACAACACCCGTGGATCGCCGCGATAGTGTCGGATCCGCTCGGTCACCTCACCGACAAGCGTGCCCACGGCGCGGTCGACCAGCGCTTCGATCACGGCGTCTTTCGACGGAAAATACAGATAGACCGCGCCTTTCGAGACCCCGGCCCGACGGGCGATCTCCTCGACCTTGGTGCGGTCAAATCCCTTCTCGACAAAGAGATCGAGCGCGGCATCGAGCAGCTCATCGGGGCGCGCTTCCTTGCGGCGGCGGAACTTCGGCGCGGCCTCACCACCCTCGTCTGCGGCCTCGTTCCCAGTCCTGTTCCCGACCCCATCCTCGGCGGGTTTTTCCTCTGACATCTGCGCCTCCTGTGTGAGTCGCGGCAATAACTAACTGACCAGTCATTTATTTAAATTCCCGGCAAAAGTAAAGCCCCGCCCCGGAAAACCGCGCCAGAAGAGACATAAAGTTTCGCAAAATCACATGGATAGAACCGAGAGTTGCGCGGCACCCTCCTCACATGCGACGGTTGATATACATCAACGCCCGGCCCGAGTTTCCCCGCGATGGTGTGCCCAGCTCAGATCCGTTCAGCGACCGTTCACAAGACCTGCAAAGGGCTTACGCCAATGACCTCCGACACAAAATCCGGCAGCAAACGCGCCGACTTCACCCCTCTGGTAGATCAGACCAAGAGCTCCGGCACCGGCCCGATCCGCAGCCAGATCCCGTCTTATGTCACATTGACCCCGCCCTGTGCCGCGGCCTGCCCGGCGGGCGAGAATATCCGCGAATGGCTGGCGGCGGCCACCGCCGGCAACTATCGCGAAGCCTGGGAGATCCTGACGGCGCAGAACCCGATGCCGGCGGTGCATGGGCGTGTGTGCTATCATCCCTGCGAGGGCGGCTGTAACCGTGGTGAGGTCGACGCCCCGGTGTCGATCCACGCGGTCGAGCGGTTTTTGGGCGATATGGCCAATGAACAGGGCTGGCAATTCAAAGCGGTCCATCCGCCCACAGGCAAAAAAGTGCTGATCGTCGGCGCCGGTCCTTCGGGGCTCTCGGCCGCCTATCACCTCGCCCGTCTGGGTCATGAGGTGGAAATTCGTGAGGCCGGGCCGGTGGCGGGCGGCATGATGCATTTCGGCATTCCCGCCTACCGCATGCCGCGCGAGGAGCTGGCACAGGATGTGGCGCGGATCGAGGCCTTGGGCGTCAAGATCACGCTGAACCACAAGGTCACCGATCTGATGGCCGAGAAACAGGACGGCGGTTTCGACGCGGTCTATCTCGCCATTGGTGCGGGCGCCGGCAAACATGTCGACATCCCGGCTAAGGAAGCGCCGAAAATCCTCGACGCGGTCAATCTCCTGTCTGACACGTCGAAAGGCGATGCGCCGCTTCTCGGCCGTCGCGTCGTGGTCTACGGCGGCGGCAACACCGCAATGGACGCGGCGCGCACAGCCAAACGGCTCGGCGCCACCGAGACGCTGATTGTTTACCGCCGCGACCGCGAGCACATGCCGGCGCATGAGTTCGAGGCCGACGAGGCCATGGCCGAGGGCGTCAAGATCAAATGGCTCACCACGATCAAGGAGATCGATGGCGATGAGCTCAAGGTCGAGCGGATGGAGATCGGCGCCGATGGCCGCGCCAAGCCGACCGGCGAGTTTGAGACGCTGACGGCGGATGCCGTGGTGCTGGCGCTGGGACAGGAAACCGATTCCACATTCCTCAAAGGTGTGCCCGGTCTCGAGTTCTCGTGGAATGGCACGGTCGAGGTCGGTGAGAACCGCATGACCGGTTGCGCGGGCGTGTTTGCCGGCGGCGACATGGTGCCCGATCAGCAGTCTGTGACCATCGCCACCGGCCACGGCAAACTGGCGGCGCGCCATATCGATGCCTGGCTCTCCGGCACGACCTATGCGGAGAACGAGCCCCCTGCCCTTGTCACCGCCGACATGCTGCACCTGCCGGTCTACTCCGATGTCGATCCGAAAGAACAAGCGGCGCTGGCGACGCATCAGCGCGAGAGCTTCGACGAGGTACTGAGCGGGTTGACCGAGAAGGAAGCCCGCTACGAGGCGGCGCGCTGCTATTCCTGCGGCTCCTGTTACGAATGCGACAATTGCTATGCCGCCTGCCCCGAGGAGGCGATCGTCAAACTCGGCACCGGCAAGGGCTACGAGATCGACGCATCAAAATGCACCGGCTGTCAGTCCTGTTTCGATCAATGTCCCTGCCATGCGCTTGAAATGATCCCGGACGGAACCGTTTCGGAGGAGGCCTCCCATGCTTGATACCGCCAAACATCACAACACCGGGGATCGCAACACAGCGGTGCAAGCGACGATGGACGGCAATGCCGCCGTGGCCCATGTCGCCTACCGGGTCAATGAGGTCTGCTCGATCTACCCGATCACGCCGTCGTCGCCGATGGCGGAACTGGCCGATGACTGGACCGCGCAAGGGGTGAAAAACATCTGGGGCGACATGCCGGTCATTCAGGAGATGCAATCCGAAGGCGGCGCCGCGGGCACGGTGCACGGCGCCTTGCAGGCGGGCGCGCTGACCACGACCTTTACCGCCTCGCAGGGCCTGATGCTGATGCTGCCCAATATGTTCAAGATCGCGGGCGAGCTGACACCCACGGTGTTTCATGTTGCGGCGCGCTCTCTGGCGACCCACGCTCTGTCGATCTTTGGCGATCATGCCGATGTGATGGCGGCGCGCACCACCGGCTTTGCCATGCTCGCCTCGGCCTCGGTGCAGGAAGCCCATGACATGGCGCTGATCGCTCAGGCCGCGACGCTCAAATCCCGCATTCCCTTCCTGCATTTCTTCGACGGCTTCCGCACCTCCCACGAGGTCAACACGCTCTCTCTGATCCCGGACAGCCAGATCCGGGCGATGATCGATGACGATCTGGTCCGCGCGCATCGCAAACGCGCGCTCTCACCCGAGAACCCGTTCATCCGGGGCACGGCGCAGAACCCGGATGTGTTCTTCCAAGGCCGCGAGGCGGCGAACCCGTTCTATGCCGCCGTGCCCGAGATTGTCGCGGAAGAGATGGTCAAGCTTGGCGCCATGACCGGGCGGTTCTATCAGCCCTTCGACTACATCGGTGCGCCCGATGCCACCCGTGTGGTGATCGCCATGGGCTCCGGCACCGATGTCATCGCCGCGACGGTCAAGGATCTGGTCGCAAAGGGACAGAAAATCGGCCTCATCTCCGTGCGGCTCTACCGGCCGTTCTCCGCCAGGCACCTGTTCGCGGTTTTGCCCGAAACGGTCGAGAAGATAGCCGTGCTGGATCGGTCCAAGGAACCCGGCACAACGGGTGAGCCCTTGTATCTCGATGTCGTTTCGGCGCTGGCCGAGGCGGTGGCCACCGGCACGCGGGCGACGATGCCGCGCGTCATCGGCGGGCGTTACGGGCTCAGTTCCAAGGATTTCACCCCGGCGCAGGCCAAGGCGGTGTTCGACAATCTGACCAAGGACAAGCCAAAGGTGAATTTCACCGTCGGTATCCATGACGATGTGTCTTTCACCTCGCTCGAGGTAGACACGCGCTATGACATCGAGAGCGACAAGGTGGTACGCGCCCTGTTCTACGGGCTCGGCGCCGATGGCACGGTGGGGGCGAACAAGAACTCGGTGAAAATCATCGCCGCCGAACCGGATCACTATGCCCAGGGCTATTTCGTCTATGACAGCCATAAATCCGGCGCTGTGACCGAAAGTCATCTGCGCTTTGGTCCCGAACCGATCGCCGCGCCTTACCTGATCAGCTCCGCCAATTTCGTCGCCTGTCACCAGTTCCATTTCCTGATGAAAATGGATGTGCTGAAACTGGCCGCCCATGGCGCAACCTTCCTGCTCAATTCCCCCTATGGCCATGAGGCAACATGGGATCGGCTGCCACAGACGGTGCAACAGGCGATCATCGACAAGGGGCTCAGGTTCTTTGTCATCGACGCCTCGCAGGCCGCCCGCGAGGTCGGTCTCGGGGCCCGCACCAACACGATCCTGCAGACCTGTTTCTTTGCGCTGTCGGGCGTGCTTCCACGCGACGAGGCGATTGCAAAGATCAAACATGCGATCGAGAAGACCTACACGAAGAAAGGCCGCGACGTCGTTGAAAAGAACTTCGCCGCGGTCGATGGCGCTCTGGCCGGTCTGCATGAGATTGCCGTGCCCTCTGAGGCGACGAGCGGCATTCTGCGCCCGAGCCTCGTCCCCGACGACGCGCCGACATTCGTGCGCGACGTGACCGCCAAGATGATGGAGGGCATCGGCGACGATATCCCGGTCTCGGCCCTGCCGGTCGACGGCACCTTCCCCTCCGGCACCGCCGCCTGGGAAAAGCGCAACGTCGCCGAAGATGTGCCGGTGTGGATCGCCGAGGACTGTATCCAATGCGGTCAATGTTCCTTCGTCTGTCCGCATTCGGTCATTCGCGCCAAGTATTTCGACGAAGCGCTTCTCGAGGGCGCGCCCGAGGGCTTCAAATCCGCGCCGGTCAACGCGCGGGGCTATCCGGATGCGGAGTTTGCGCTCGAATTCTATCTCGAGGATTGCACCGGCTGCGGATTGTGCGTCGAGGCCTGCCCCGCAGTGTCCGAGGACGACCCGACCCGCAAGGCCATCAACCTGCATCAAAAGCTCGACCTGCCGCAGCGGGAACGCGAGAATATCGCGTTTTTCGAGAGCCTGCCGGTCAATGACCGCTCGCGCGTCGATTTCGCCAATGTGCGCGGCGTGCAATTTTTGGAACCGCTGTTCGAATTCCCCGGCGCCTGTGCCGGCTGTGGCGAGACACCCTATGTCAAACTGTTGTCGCAGCTGTTCGGTGACCGGCTGATGGTCGCCAATGCCACCGGATGTTCGTCGATCTATGGCGGCAACCTGCCGGTGACGCCCTGGACCAAGAATGCCGAGGGCCGCGGCCCGGCCTGGGCCAATTCGCTCTTTGAGGACAATGCCGAGTTTGGGCTTGGCTTCCGCCTCGCCGCCGACAAACAGACGGCTCTGGCACAGTCCCTGGTGAAGAAACTCGCGCCCGAGCTGGGCGAAGATCTGGTCGAGGCCATCCTCACCGCGCCGCAGATCCGCGAAAGCGAGATCCGCACCCAGCGCGAGCGGGTCGGTGCGCTCAAGACCAAGCTTTTGGCCCTGCCCCGATCCGAGGATGTCGAACACCTGCTCTCACTTTCGGATCACCTCGTCAAACGGGCGATCTGGCTGTTGGGCGGCGATGGCTGGGCCTATGACATCGGTTATGGCGGCTTGGACCACGTGCTGGCCTCTGGCCGCAATGTCAACGTGCTGGTGATGGACACGGAGGTCTATTCCAACACCGGTGGTCAGGCCTCGAAAGCCACGCCTTTGGGCGCGATCGCCAAATTCGCCGCCGCCGGCAAGCGCACCAACCGCAAGGACATGGCGCTTCAGGCCATCGCCTATGGCAATGTCTATGTGGCGCAGGTGGCGCTTGGCGCCAATCCGCAACAGACCCTGCAGGCCTTCCGCGAGGCCGAGGCCTGGGACGGCCCGTCGATCATTCTGGCGTATTCGCATTGTATCGCCCATGGCATCGACATGTCCAAGGGTCTGAACCAACAGCAGAAAGCGGTGAAATCCGGCTATTGGCCGCTGTTGCGCTTCGATCCGGCGCGCCATGGCACGGGGCGCGCGCCCTTCATGCTCGACAGCCCGCGGCCGACAATCCCGTTCAAGGATTACGCCTATGGCGAGCTGCGCTATCGCCAGCTCACCCAGACCCGGCCCGAAGAGGCCGCCGAGCTTCTGGAACTGGCGCAATCGGGCATTCTCGACAAATACCGCACCTATGAGGAATTTGCCGAGATGGAGAAAGGCCCGGACCCGAGCCGGGTGATGGGCACGGGGTCGTTTGCGACCTGATCCCCGGTACGCTCTCCCACCCCAAAAAGACATGAAAACGCGCGAGGCTTTCCCCCCGCGCGTTTCTTTGCACCTTCCCTGATGCGGTATCTTTCAGCGGATCAGCTGGCTTTCAGCATGCCATGCGGGTCGAGCACGAATTTCTTCGCGGCGCCGTGATCGAACTCCTCATAGCCGCGCACCGCGTCCTCGAGCGAGATCACCTGGGCGTTGACGATTTTCGCGATCGGCAGCCGGTCGTGCAGGATCGCCTGCATCAGCTGACGGTTGTATTTCAGCACCGGGGTCTGACCGGTGTGGAAGCTCTGGGCCTTGGCCCAGCCCTGACCGAAACGCAGCGACAGCGAGCCAACCTTGGCGGCCTCGTCGACCGCGCCCGGATCTTCGGTCACGTAGAGACCCGGAATGCCGATATTGCCGGCGACGCGGGTGATGTCCATCATCTGGTTGAGCACGATGGCCGGCTGTTCGCCGCCCGAGTGACCGCGCGCTTCAAAGCCCACGGCGTCGATCGCAGCATCCACCTCGGGGCTGCCGGTGATCTCGGCGATCATCTCGCCCAGACGGTCGCTTTTCGACAGATCGATCGGCACGAAGCCCATATTGGCCGCGTGCTGCAGGCGTTCCTTGTTGAAATCGCCGATCATCACCACGGCGGCACCGAGGATCTGGGCGGAGGCGGCGGCAGCGAGCCCCACCGGACCCGCGCCCGCGACATAGACCGTGGAGCCGACGCCGACACCGGCTTTCACCGCGCCGTGGAACCCCGTCGGCAGAATGTCGGAGAGCATGGTCAGATCGGTGATCTTGTCGAGCGCCTGATCGCGATCCGGGAACTTCAGCAGGTTGAAATCGGCATAGGGCACCATCACGTAGCGCGCCTGACCGCCGACCCAGCCGCCCATATCGACATAGCCATAGGCCCCGCCGGCGCGATCCGGGTTCACGGTGAGACAGACACCGGTGTCCTGTTCCTTGCAGCAACGGCAACGGCCGCAGGCGACATTGAACGGCACGGAGACGATATCGCCAACGTTGAGCATTTCGACATCGCTGCCGACCTCGATCACCTCACCGGTGATCTCATGGCCGAGCACCAGACCCGCAGGCGCGGTGGTGCGACCGCGCACCATGTGCTGGTCCGAGCCACAGATATTGGTCGAGACAACCTTCAGGATCACACCGTGTTCGAGCTTGCGCCCGTCCGGCGCGGCCATGGTTGGGTCCGCGATCTCCTGAACCTCGACCTTGCCGGGTTCGATATAGACGACACCTCTGTTGGAACTCATTTGTCTTCCTCCCTGATGTTTGCGCCCCAGTCACGGGCCGCTCTTATGCGCAACGCATTGGACAAGGATGGGTCGTGAAACGACCGGGCGGCGAGGAGGCCTGCGTCAAATGACCGGAAGGACTGCGTCACCCTGTCGCAGTCGGCAAGATGCCGCCACCCCCCTGGTGAGAGGGCTTTTTCCATATCCGCGGCAAAAATATTGACCGATGCCCCTCGATCGGGCCGAATGGAGCAACGCACGACCTAAACCCAGGAAAGATCCAACGCACAAAACAAACAAGACAGGGAGACATCACATGACTGCTTCTACGGAAACGCACCATTGGCTCGGAGTGAGCTACAAAACCATTTTGAGCCCGGAGACCTCCGGCGGCGCCATGTCCATCGTCGACAGCACGTCGCCGCCGGACAGCGGCCCACCCCGCCATGTCCACCATAGCGAAGACGAGGTCTTCGTGATCCTGTCCGGGGCCTGCAAATTCTGGATCGAAGGCACAGAGACGATCCTCGAACCCGAAGGTACGATTTTCATCCCGCGCGGCAAGGAACACACGTTCAAAGCGATTGGCACAGCCCCCTGTCGCCATTTGATCATCCTCACCCCCGGCGGGTTCGAAGGCTTCTTTGCCGCCATGGCAAAAGGCCAGTACCGCATTCCCGAGGACATGCCGGCCATTCTCGAGGAAGCTCAGAAGTTCAACATGACCTTCACCGGTCCTCCTCTGGACTGACAGCCCTGCCCTTGTGCGAGACGGCCCTCTCGGGCGGCCGCATCGCGCAAGGGGCCTTCGCCCCACCACATGCAAACGCAGTCACCACACGGATTCGTGACTCCCCTCTCGGAAAGACTTCCGTTTTGATGACAATCGCTTAGGGTGGGACCCAGGCCGCGCTGCGCCCCGTCCAGATTGTCTTAAAAGGAACCCGCCATGTTGACCCGTCGTCATTTCATTCAAAGCTCTACCGCGCTCGTTGCGACGACGGCGCTCGGTCTCTCGGGCGCGCGCCCGGCATTGGCGGCGACACAGGCCGACTGGGCCGCCTGGGATGCCCAGGTGACGCCATCGGGCTTCGACATAGGCACCACCAATCCCTGGGGGCTGCATGCACGCTTCCTGCCGCGCCGGGTCAAGACCACCAAGCCGGGGCTCATTCCCGGCGACATCCATGTCGATGCCGTGGCGCGCTATCTCTATCTCGTCGAAGAGGGCGGTACGGCGATGCGCTACGGCGTGGCGATCGGGCGCGACGGGCTCTACACGCCCGGCACCTACACGATCAAGCGCAAGGCGAAATGGCCGACCTGGACCCCAACACCGGCAATGATCAAACGCGAGCCCGAGACCTATGCGCAATATGCCGATGGCATGGAGCCGGGACCGCGCAACGCCCTCGGCTCGCGGGCGCTCTATCTCTATGTCGGCAATCGCGACACCTATCTGCGCATCCATGGCACGCCCTACCCGCGTTCGATCGGCACGCGGGCGAGCTCCGGCTGCGTGCGCATGGTGATGGCGCATGTGATCGATCTCTATGAGCGGGTCAGCCTGGGCGCGACGGCACATCTCTACCCGGCCACGGATGTCTATCGCCCCTATGATCCCTATTTGGCACAGAGCTGAGTCAACGATCAAGGCAGGCCGAGAGGGGCAGAAAGAGCCCATGGCGGACGTTGGGAACATCGCGCAACCGCCCGGAACAGCAACGCAGTTGCCCGGGCGTGCGCCGGACCGTTCCGGCGGTCAGGCGCATTTGTCATCCCCGTGCAACGGATTGATCTTTATCGGATTTGGCTGAGATAAAGCGCGGACCACCGAGAGCAGATGCGCCAGCCCACGGTCCGGCGCACGCCCTCATGTCGGTCAAATCGCCAATGTCCGCTCCGTCCGCAAAGCCGTCATTAAGGCCGCAACGCCGCCGCCCTGTCACACCACCGATCTTACATTGCCGGTCTTACATCGCCGTGGTCAGCTCCTGCGCCACGGTACAGATCGGCCGCCCGTCGAGCGCGCGCAGCGGCAGCAGGGTCGTCTCGACCGGGCCGTCGTGCTCGTACCAGTAGCAACCGTCATCCGGGTTCACCATGACTGCCGTGAGGTCCTGATGTGGTGCGACGATCTCGGCCAGCCCCTCGGGCAGCTTGGTCAGAAACCCGTCTTCCGTGGTCCGCCCCATCGGCTCCGCACAGCCCGCCAGCATCGTCAGAGCGACCATGGCCGAGACCGGCCCCCAAACATGTTTCATTCGAACATCCTCTCGCACGCTACAGAAGCTTTCTGCTCCCTTATGATTTTTCAGGAAAAATTCCCGGGGTAAAGCCCTGGCCGTATATTCCCGCGAATGTGAAGTCACGAAACCACAGCTCGAAACCGGAGACCCTGGCACAACGGCCCGCTTCAGCCGATGACCAGCGCGCGCTCAGTTCACCGGGGTCGGCAGCGGCTTGCCCTCGAAATAGGCGGTGAGATTGTCGCATTGCGCGATCGACATGTCGCGGCGGGTCTCCACCGTCGAAGAGGCCTGATGCGGCTGCAACAGCACATTCGGCAGCGCGATGAGCCGCGCATCCACATGCGGTTCGTTGTAGAAGACATCGAGCCCGGCGCCGGCGATATCGCCCGCCTCCAGCGCCTCGATCAGCGCCTCTTCGTCGATACAGCTGCCGCGGGCGATATTGATCACCACACCGCGCTTGCCCAGCGCCTGAATGGCCGCACGGGACAGGTAGCCCTTGGTGTGATCCCCGCCGACCACGGCCACGACCATCCAGTCGACCGCTTTCGCCAGAGAGACGACATCCTCGCCATGGTAAGTCCAGCCCTCGGGCGTGTCCTTCGCCGAGCGCGAGGTGTAATGCACCTCCATGCCAAAAGCCGCGCAGCGATCCGCGATGGCCCGGCCGATCCGGCCCATACCGGCAATGCCCACCGGCGCGCCGGACATTTTACGGTTGAGCGGCAGCTCCCTGCCCGACGCCCATGTTCCCTCACGCACCCAGGCGTCGCCCTTGACGATCTCGCGCGACCAGCCGAGCATCAGCGCCAGCGCCAGATCCGCGACATCCTCATTGAGGACATCGGGGGTATTGGTCACCCTGATGCCGCGCGCGGTGGCGGCGGCGACGTCGATCTTGTCATAGCCGACGCCGAATTGCGAAATCACCTCGAGATTCGGGAAAAGATCCATTTGATCCCCGTCAAACGGCTTGTGCCCCTTGTTGGCCACCGCCCGGATCCCGGCGCGGACATCTTCCGGCAAAGCAGACCGCTCTTCGGGCGTGCCGGCCAGCACTGCGGGCGCCACCGCCTCGATCCGGGCACGCTCCTCGGCGTCGAAATAGGGCGCAGAGATCAGGATCACGGGGTCGGTCATGTCAGAGCCTTTCTTGTCAATACCATAGCCGGTCTGAAGCGGCGAAAACCATGGTTCAGTCCTAGGCGATCGAGCTCGGTTTGAAAAGGCTTCAGCCGCCGGGTTTTACCGCTAACCCTCTGGTGTTTTCCGATCATCCAAGCCCCAGCCATCGTCCTGGTTCATGGCCGTTATGCACCCGCTAACCATCCCCGAAAAATGCACAGTCATTTGTCCGACATCAAATCGAGAGGGCTGAATATGTGCTCTAAGCGGGGCGGGACAGCGCGAGTATCCCTTCATTCCAGAGCCTGCTTTCGAACACAGGCGGAGCTTTACCTGCCGCAAAGGCAGCCCGGGCCAAGTCACCTTGCGCCCGACCGGAGGAGGCTTGCTCGCAAAAGTCCAGATCTCGACGACGTTCTCTACGACGGAGGCCTGACGACCATGAGTGATACGGGTGTGCCCATCCCCGCCAAAGGCACCACAGCGCCGCCCCTGGGTCGCTTTGCGACGCGGCTGTTTGCGACGCTGTTTCTGTTCTGGCTTCTGCTGAACGGCTCGCTGAGCCCGGCAACGCTTTTGAGCGGTGTCGTGGTCGCCGGCGTGATCGCCTTTTTCTTTTCCCGCAACCTGTCCTTCCTCTCAGGCTTCAATCTGACGCCCAAGGGTATCGGCGCGGGGCTCATGTTCATCGGCTACTTCCTCAAGGAGCTGGTGAAAGCCAACCTGGCGCTCGCCAAGCTGGTCGTGACACCGTCGCTGCCGCTCTCGCCCGCCATCGTCAAGGTCCGCACCCGCCTGACCCATCCGGTCGGGCGGCTTTTGCTTGCCAATGCGATCACCCTGACGCCCGGCACGCTGACCACCGAGATCCAGGGCGAATATCTCTACATCCACTGGGTCGTCGCCAAGGACACCGAGATCGACGCCGCGACGCAGGAAATCGTTGCCGGGTTCGAGCAATATCTGGAGGTGATGTATGGCTGACCTGCTCCTCATCCTCGCCGCTCTGGCCACGCTCGCCGCCTTTGTCATGGCCGCATGGCGTTTCATCAAGGGACCGCGCGCCACCGACCGGGTGGTGGGGTTCGACGTGCTGACCATCGTCTCGATCACCGGCATCGTCCTGGCCGCATTGATCACCGGCCGCGAAATCTATCTCGATGTCGCACTGGTCTATGCGCTCCTGTCATTTTTGGGCGTCATCGTCGCCGCCCGTTATCTGGAAGGAGGCGAGAAATGAGCTTTTCCGGACCTCTCGACACGCTGGGCGCTCTGGTCCTTCTGACGGGTGCGCTGTTTCTGGCGCTTGGCGGGCTTGGCCTTGTGCGCATGCCCGATGTGTTCAACCGCATTCAGGCCGGCACCAAGGCGACGACGCTGGGGACGCTTCTCGTTCTGATCGGCGCCGCTCTGATCATGCCCGGCTGGGCGATCAAGCTTTTGCTGATCATGCTGTTTCTGATGTTCACCAACCCGCTGAGTTCGCAGGTTCTGGCCCGCGCCGCGCATCGTTCCGGTGCGCCCATGGCGCCGCAGACCCAGGTCGACCGGCTGGATGAAGATGCGGAGGAGCTGGCATGACTTTCTTGACCCTCATGGCTGCGGTTCTGGCATTGGCCACGCTCGGTGCCGCCCTCATCGCGCTTCTGACCCGCTCCACCGTGGTGGCCGTATTGGCGGCCGGGCTGGTGTCGCTCTTTGCCTCAGTCCTGTTCCTCATTCTGGCCGCGCCCGATGTGGCGATGACCGAGGCGGCGATCGGCTCCGGGCTGACCACCTTCCTGTTCTTCTTCGTCCTCGGCCGTCTGCGCCGCGAAGGCGCGAAACCGCAAGGCACGAAAATGGAGGGTTCGAAATGACCACCCGCACCGCCATTCCCCTCGTGCTTCTGGCGCTCTTGGGTACAGCGTTCTTCACGCTGTTCGCCGGCTATGTGCCGGATGCCGAGCTCAATCGCACCGCCGCCTATTATGCCAATCAGACCGTGGCCGAGACCGGCGCCCAGAACGTGGTGACGGCGATCATCGTCACCTATCGCGGGCTCGACACGCTGGGCGAGGTCACCGTGCTGTTCCTCACCGCCGCCATCGTCGGGCTGGTTCTGGCGCATTCGAAAGCGCCGAAGGGCCGTTCCGGCTCCGGCTTTCTGCCCTCGGGCGAGCTTTTGACCACGGGCACACGCATGCTGGTGCCGGTGATCCTCCTGTTCGGGGCCTATGTCTTCGTCAACGGCCACCTGACCCCGGGCGGCGGTTTCCAGGGCGGCGCCATCGTTGCCTCCGGCCTGTTGCTGATGCTGCTGGCCGATCCGGCAGAACGGTTCTCGCACGGGCTGATTTCCCGCATCGAGAGCTCTGCCGGGCTCACCTATGTGATCCTTGGCCTTCTGGGCATGATCCTCGCCGGCGGCTTTCTCGACAACCGTATCCTGCCCTTGGGCACGTTCGGCTCGATCCTCTCGGCTGGAGCGATCCCGCTCATCTACATCCTCATCGGTTTGAAAGTCGGGGCGGAATTCTCCTCGATCCTGACCTCTCTCGAAGAAACGGAGGACGCGGAATGATCCTCATCCAAATCGCCATGCTCCTGGGCTTTGCGTTGATCCTTCTGGGGCTCTACGGCGCGCTGACCAATCGCGACATCATCCGCATGATCGTGAGTTTCACCATCGCCGACACCGGTGTGAACGTGGTTCTGGTCTCGGTCGGCTATCTCACAGGCCGTGAGGCGCCGATCCTCGACACCATCCCGGTCGCAGATGCCGCCGCCCGTATCACCGATCCGGTGCCGCAGGCGCTGGTGCTCACCGCCATCGTCATCGGGCTGGGCGTCACCGCCCTCATGCTCGCCTATGCCTATCGGTTGTTCCGCGCCCGCGGCAGCCTCGACATCTCTGACTATACGGAGCTGAAATGGTAAGCCCTCTTCTCATCCTCGCCGCCGGGCTGGGTGCGGCATTCCTCCTCGGGCTTTTGCGCCAGACCTCTGAGCGCGCAGCCTTCTATGTCACCATCGCGGCTCTGGGCTTCATGGGCTTTATCGCCCTGTCCTGGACCGTCGGGCTGGCGCTTGGCGACGCCCTGCCGGTGATGATCACCACGGCGGGAACCGCGCCGCCCTTTGCCATCAACCTCTTCATGGGGGGGATGGAAGCGGCACTGATCTCCGTCGTTACCCTGACCGGGCTCCTGTCCGCCTTCTACATGCGCAAGGATCTCCTGCGTCTCGGGCGCCGCGTCATGGCGGTACTTCTGGTGCTGATCATGGCGCTCTCGGGGCTGATCATGACCCGCGACCTGTTCAACCTCTTCGTCTTCATCGAACTGATCGTGATCGCCTCGGCCGGTCTGATCCTTTTGTCGAGAGACACACGCGCGCTTGGCGCCGGGTTCAAATATCTCGTGGTCTCGCAGGTGATCTCGATCCTTCTGCTCGTGGGGGTGATTTTCACCTATCACGCCAATGGTTCGCTCAATATCGACGACATCCCGGCCCGCCCGATGGTCTTCACCGGCGCTTCGCTGGCGATTTTCCTCGTGCTGATCGCGCTGGTTCTCGAATTGAAACCTTTCCCTGCCAATGGCTGGGCGCTCGACATCTATGAGAGCGCGCATCCCGGCTTCTCGGCGATCTTCTCCGCCGCCTCCGGCACCGCCGCCGCCTTTGCCGCGTTCAAGCTCTTTGACGTGGCCGGCCCCGCCTGGTTGCCGCTCGCGACCGGCATCGGCATCGTCACCTTTGTCGGCGCCAATCTTCTGGCGCTGGCGCAAAGCCACGACCGCCGCCTGCTGGGCTATTCCTCGGTGGGCCAGATCGGCCTCGTGTTGATGGTGATCGGTCAGGCCGACATTCTGGGCGCGACGCTCCCCTATGTCGCCGGCGGTATCCTGATCTCGCATGCGGTGGCGAAATCCGGTCTGTTCTGGCTCTCCGGTCTGGTGAAAGGCCGCGAGCTTTCCGACTGGGCCGCGCTGCGCGACAATCCGGTGCTGATCGTCGCCTTCGCCACCTTCATCGCCATGCTCACCGGCCTGCCGCCCTTCCCGGCGTTTTATGCCAAATGGGCGCTGGTGCATGCGCTGATGGCCAATGGCGCCTTTGCGCTCACCGCCGCCTTCCTGATCGCGGCGCTGATCGAAGCCGCCGTACTATTCCGCTGGTTCGGCATGGCGATCAAACGCGAATCCCGTCGCGCGGTCGTGGTCAATCTCACCTATGAGGCCGTGGTGCTCCTCGCCATGGGCACAAGCTTCGTGCTGAGCTGGATCTGGGGTGCGGCAAGCGGTCAGGAGAACCTGATCACGCTGGTGCCGCTGCTCTTCGCGCTTTTGTTCCTGCCTTTGGACATTTTCCCGGCCAAGGCCAAGAACCTGCTGGCGATCGCCGGGCTGGTGGTCTGGTTCGCGCTGTCGTTTCACGGGCTCGACCCGATCCGCCTGGTGTTCCTGATCATCATGGTGCTGGGCGGCGCGCTGCTGCTGCTGGCTTCGTTCCATGCCGAGGGCCGTCGCATGGGCTTCTACACCCCCGCGATGCTGATGTTCGCCGGCATGGCGCTCCTGATCACTTCGGAGACGAGTTTTCAGTTCTTCGCCGCCTGGGAATTCCTCACCGTGGGCAGCTATTTCCTGATCCTGCGGGGCCATGACAGCGAACCGCATGCGCTCTCCTACATCGTCTTCTCGCTGGGTGGCGCCTTTGCCCTACTGGCGGGGTTTGCGCTCGCTTCCGGCGGCAAGTTCACCTTCTTCGTCAGTGAACTGTCGGAGATCGCACCGCAGGTGGCGCCCTATGTCTTTGTCCTGCTGGCGATCGGTTTTCTCACCAAGACCGCCGTCATGGGGTTGCATATCTGGCTGCCCGGGGCCCATGCCGAGGCCGAGACCGATGTCTCGCCGATGGTGTCTGGCATCCTCTTGAAGGCCGGTCTCTTCGGCCTGTTCATCCTGCTCCTCGAAATGGGTCACCAGACGCTCTACGGCATCGATCTGACCGTTGTACTCGTGTGGCTCGGGGCACTCTCCGCCTTTGTCGGCGCGGTGCTCGCCGCCTTTCAGGAAGATGCGAAACGGCTTCTGGCCTATAGCTCGATCTCGCAGATGGGCTACGCCGTCTTCGGTCTGGCGCTGATGAACCATTTGGGCTGGCTCCTCGCGCTGATGTTCGCGATCAACCACTTCGTCTACAAGTCCATGCTGTTTCTGGCCGTGGGCGGCGTCAAGGAGCGCACCCATACCAAGCTCATGTACAAGATGGGCGGGCTGATCACGCTGATGCCCTACACTTTCGTCTCGGTTCTGGTCGGCATCATCGCCATGTCGGGCGTGCCGCCGCTCTCGGGCTTTGGCGGGCGCTGGATCTTCTACAACGCGATCATGTCCACCGATCTTCGCCTGCCGATGATCCTCGTGTTCATGTCCGGCCCGGTCGGGTTCCTGTATCTGTTCCGCCTGATCCACTCGATCTTTTTGGGCCAGCCGAAAGACGAGCTGCGCATGGTGAAAGAGGCGCCGTTCTGGATCGTCGCGCCGCAGATGCTCTTCGTGGCCTTCCTGATCGCCTTTGCCGCCCTTCCGGGCATGATCCTGAGACGCGTCGATGGCTATATCGGCCAGATCTTTGGCGACCAGCCACTGACATGGTCGGGCCGGATCGTCGACAGCCAGTTCGGCACATGGAATCCGGTGGCAATCTGGGGCGTGATCGCGGTGGTGTTCATCACCATCCTGCTCCTGCTGATCTGGATGAACCACAACGCCCAGCGCGTAAAACAGTTCAACATCGTCTTCTCCGCCGAACGTCCGTTCAAACCGCAGACCACGCATTTCGCCTGGAACTTCTTTGCGCCCTACCGCAAGGCGATGGGGTTCCTGGAAGCGCCCATCGCCACCGGTTTCTGGACGGGCGTGAGCAATGCGCTCCACGGCACGGCGGAATTCACCCGTAAATTCTACACCGGCAATGGCCAGACCTATGCGGTGCAGCTCCTGCTGTTCGTTGTTGCGGTCTATCTGATCGTCCTTGGCTCCATGGGAGGCGCGTCATGAGTTCTTTTCCCAACTTCGCATGGGGACAGGTGCCCCTCGCCCTGCTGACGCTGTTCATCGTCATCAACTACGGCATGATCATGACCGCGCTGGTGCGCAAGATCGGGGCACGGGTCGGCGGGCGTTACGGCATTCCGATCTGGCAGAACTATATCGATCTGCTGAAGAATATCGCGCTCAGATCGAAGATCTCGCACGGGGTGATGTATTACCTCGCCCCGGTGTTTCGCCTCACCGGCGGCGTGGGCCTTCTGCTCTTCGTGCCGACGATCTACGGCTCGGACTGGCATCAGAATTTCTCTTATGCCGGCGATCTCATTCTGGCGCTCTATTTCGTCTTCTTCGGCACGCTGGGCATGGCCTTGGGCGCCGGCGAGAGCGGCCATCCGCATTCGGCCATCGGCGTCTCGCGCGGTCTTTCCCAGGTGACCATGGCGGAACTGCCGCTGGCGCTTGGTGTCTATGCCATTTCGCTTCAGTACCAGACCCTCGACATCACCCAGATCGTCGCGGCACAGCAAGGCTCGATCTTCAACTGGACGCTCTTCACCAACCCCTTGGCCACCATCGCCGCCATGTTCGCCTTTGTCGGCACGATGATGCGCTCGCCCTTCGACGTGGTGATCGCACCGCAGGAAATCCCGATCGGCCCGCCGACCGAATATCATTCCTCCTATCTGGCGCTGATGCAGACCAACCGCGTGCTCTTCCCGGTCGCCAAGACGGTGATCTACATGAACCTGTTCTTCGGCGGCGCAACGAACTGGGCCGAATTCGCGATCAAGGTGTTCGTGCTCTACATGCTCACCGCCGTGATCGGTGTCGTGCACCCGCGTTTCCGGGTCGAACAGAGCATCCGCTTCTTCCTCAAATGGGGGCTGCCCGTGGGCGTCCTCGCCATCCTGACCGTGTAACGGGGGTGACATCATGAAAGACGTTGACGACAAGTTCCGCAAGGACACCGAAAAGCAGGTTCCGCTCCGTGAAGAGCTGAAACCGCGCAAGGTGACGACGCCCGACGGGCAGGAAATCGACATCGATCCGCTGCGCGATTATTTCTGCGACGCCAAGCCGAAGGTGCATCCCAAGGCCTACTCAAAGATTGTCGAGGATTTCTACAACTGGGCGCGCTCGAACTCGCTCTGGATTCTCGGCTTCGGCACCGGCTGTGGCGCAATCGAGATGCGGCCTCTGATGACGCCGCGCTTCGATGCCTATCGCTATGGCATCCAGTGGCGCCCCACCCCGCGTCAGGCCAACCTGCTGGTGATCTCCGGCTATCTCTCGGTCAAGACGCTCAAACGCGCGATCCGCGCCTATGAGCAGATGCCCTCACCGAAATACGTCATGGGCTTAGGTTCCTGCACCATCAATGGCGGCATGTATTGGGACAGCTACAACACGATCAAACGGCTCGACGATTACCTGCCCGTCGACATGTATGTCGCCGGCTGCATGCCGCGCCCCGAAGCGCTGCTTCATGGCTTCATGGAACTCAAGCGGGTGATCCGCGAGGGCAAGGGTGAAGGCGCCAACACCTATGCCGAGAATTTTGACCAATACAAGGTCAACCAGAAGGCCGTGATCAAGGACTGGGACATGCCGGATTACAATTGGTGATCGAGATGATGAGAGAACTTCTATACCGCCTCAAAGACCGCTATCACCTCGGCACGCCGACGTTTCAGCGCGACGATCTGACCTTTGTCACCGTCAAACGCGACGAGCTGCGCGCCATTCTGACCGAACTCAGGGATGTCGAGGGGTTTACCCATCTGACCTTCCTCACCGCGGTCGACTGGATCGAAGAAGGCCTGTTCCAGCTCACCTATATGATCAACAACCGTGAGGCCAACCAGTCGCTCGGTCTGCGCGTCATGCTCACCCGCGAGGATGAGCCGGGCGCCACCACGGGCGACACGATCCACGATCTCTGGCCTACCGCGGCGACCTATCAGCGTGAGTTGAACGAGATGTTCGGCATCAACTTCCCCGGCTCTCCCCGCGTCGATGAGGAATTCATCCTCGAGGGCTGGACCGACCTGCCGCCCTATCGTCGCGATTTCGACACGCTCGCTTATTCGCAACAGACCTATCGCGAGCGTCCGGGCCGTGGCCGGTCTGATCCGAAGGCCCATATGCAAGAGACGCTTTACCCGGATTATCCGAAACCCCGTGAGGCCGCTCACGCCCACAAAGAGGAGGCGAAATGATGTTCTCCTTCAAACCCGACCGGTCGCAATACCCAGAGCCCGGCCCCGACGGCAAGCTCGAGATCGATCTCGAGACCGGCAAGTACCTCAAGCTCTGGCACGGGCCGAACCATCCCGGCATCACCGGCAATATGTCGGTGGAGCTCACCGTCTGCGGCGATGAGGTCGTGGATGGCAAGACCCATGTCGGCTATCTGCACCGTGGCTTCGAGAAGCTGATGGAGCGGCGGACCTTCATTCAGGTCTTTCCCATCGTCTGCCGGGTCTGCGTGCCGGAGCCGGATTTCAACGAATATTGCTATGCCGCCGCGGTCGAGGAACTCGCCGATATCGACGTGCCGGAAATGGCCAACTGGATCCGGACGCTCATTCTCGAAATGGGCCGGTTCAACAGCTACATGATGGCCATGGGCGGCATCTCCGGCGCCTTGGGCCTCGGCGTTGTCGGTCAGTGGATGACCTATACCCGCGATCTGATGCTCGACCGGTTCGAGGAACTCACCGGGGCGCGGATCTATCACATGTTCATCCTGCCCGGCGGCGTGCGCGCGCATCTGCCCGAAGGGTTCGAGGCGCGGATGGAAGAGGTGCTGCAAACGGCGGAGAAATACCTCGCCGATGCCGAGAAGCTGATGTTCCACAGCTCCGTTTTCAAAACCCGCACCAAGGGTGTCGGCTATATCGATCCCGCGCTCTTTGAACGCTACGGCGTGACCGGGCCGAATGCCCGCGCCGGCGGTGTGGCCAAGGATGTGCGCAAGGACAGCCCGTATCTGGTCTATGATCAGCTCGAGTTTACCGTGCACACGGAAACGGAGTCGGACATCTATGCCCGCACGCTGGTGCGCTACAAGGACCTGCAGGAGACCATTCAGCTTATCCGTCAGATCCTCCGCAAGATGCCGAAAACCGGCGAGGTGATGAGCAACCTGCCCAATGTGCTGCATTGGAAAATCCCGCGCGGCGAGACCTATATCAAGGGCGAATCCTCGCGCGGCGAATATGGCTATTACCTGGTGACCGACGGCACTGGCTATCCGCGCCGGATCAACGTCCGCGGGCCGAGTTACACCCATGCCATGGCTTTGCTCGAACATCTGATCCCCGGCACCAATATTTCCGACGTCGCGGCGCTGATGGTGTCGCTGCACACCTACCCGCCCGAGATCGAGAGGTAATCCCATGTCCCTGCGCGACGTACTCTCCCCCTTCACCGCCTGGAAACATGTGATCGACACCCCGGTCACCATCCAGGACCCGTTCAACCGCGAGGCCGCCGATCGTTACCGGGGCTTTCACCAGAACGACATGGACAAATGCATCGGCTGCGGCTCTTGCGAAGAGATCTGTCAGAACGACGCCATCGACATGGTGCCGGTCGAGGGCCAGAACGCCGGTCCCGGCGACTCCGGTCTCCGCCCGATGATCGATTATGGCCGCTGCTGCTGGTGCGCGCTCTGCGTCGATGTCTGCATGACCGGTTCTCTGACCATGTCCAACGAATACACCTGGGTCGACAGCGACCCCGATGCGTTCAGGTTCATCCCCGGCGTCGATGGCAAGTCCTGGGATCTTGAACCCAAGGGCTATCAGCGCGAGGACACGCGCCGTCTCACCGGCACCACCCGCGCGCCGATGGGCGAGATGGAGCCCGAGGCACGGATCGGCAATTTCGACGAGATCGTCGACGGGTTCACCCGCGAACAGGCGGTGATCGAGGCCGATCGTTGCGTCGAATGCGGGCTCTGTGTCGCCACCTGCCCGGCGCATATGGACATCCCCGACTATATTTCGAAAGTCCGCGATGGGGATTATGAGGGCGGTTTGCAGATCTTGTACGAGACCAACCCGTTCTCGCAGGCCTGTGGCCGGATCTGTACCCACAAATGCGAAACCACCTGCGCCGCGATGCATGAGGGCGACGCGATTGCCATCCGCTGGCTGAAACGCGACATCACCGACAATGTACCGCGCGAGCGCTATTTCGACCTGATCCAGAAACCGGATGTGCCCGAAACAGGCCAGAAGATCGCCGTGATCGGTGCCGGTCCCGCCGGCCTCACCACCGCCTATGATCTGGCACGCAAGGGCCACAAGGTCGTGGTCTTCGAAGCCTTGGACAAGCCCGGCGGCATGATGCGCTACGGCATCCCGGAATACCGCCTGCCCTATGATGTGTTGGACCACGAAATATCGGTGATCGAAAGCATGGGAGTCGAGATCCGTTGCAACATGCGCGTGGGGCATGAGATCTCCATGCAGCAGCTCGAGAAAGCCTATGACGCCGTGGTGCTCTCCATCGGCTTGCATCAGGGCCGCTCCACCCGCGTGCCCGGCTCCGAGAAAGCCGAGGCCGCCATCGATCTGTTGCGCCGGATCACCGCCGGCGAAGAGGTTCCGGTGCCCGAACAGGTGGCGGTGATCGGCGGCGGCAACGTGGCGATGGACATCGCGCGCTCGATGGCGCGTCTGCAGAAGGTGAAATACGACAAGGTCGGCGTCACCATCACGGCGCTCGAAGAGCTCGACCGCTTCCTCGCCGATGCCGAAGAGATCAAGGAAGCCCAGGAAGAGGGCTGCGTGATCTACCCGGCGCGCGGGCCGCAGGAAATCACCCTGGAGGGCGAAAACGTCACCGGTCTGCGCACCTGGAAGGTCAAGGCGATCTTTGACGACGAGGGCCGCTTTGCCCCAAAATATGACGAGGCGGATGAGATGGTTCACCCGGCGCAGATGGTCGTCGAGGCCATCGGCCAGATGTCCGATATCTCGCTTCTGGGCGCGGAACTGACCGAGAAGCTCGAATGGAACCGTGGCCGGATCATGATCGACGCCGATGGTCAGACCTCGGAAGCCTGGCTCTGGGCGGCGGGCGATGTGACCTCCGGTCCGGACGTCATCCATGCGGTTGCCGATGGTCACCGCGTGGCGCGTTCGGTGGGCAAAATGCTCGCGACAAAACGGGAGAAACTGCAATGAGCGAAGCGAACAAGGAAAAACTGTCCGGTCTCACCAGCGTGAAAGAGATCATGGACACGGCGACATCGTTTGAGGTGGTGGCGCGGGATTTCTATCAGGCCCTCGCCCCGAAAGTGTCGAAGAACATCCGCTGGCTGGTCGATGAACTCGCCGAAGAGGAACAGGGCCATGTCGATCTCTTCACAAAGCTCGCAAATGATCCGAAAGTCTCCGAAGTGATGGCCGAAAAGATCCAGCGTCCGGTGGCCGACGGCAAATTCTCCGACTGTGTGCAGGTACCGGATCTGGGCGAGAACCCGGACGATCAGACTGTGCTGCAATATGCGCTTCTGCGCGAAACCGCGGCGATGGAGCAATATACCGAACTGGCCGAAACCGCCCCCGAGGGACCGTTGAAAGAGGCCTTTGTCTTCCTCGCCAATGAGGAGGCCGAGCACAAGGAAGAGCTCGAGAAGATCTATTACGAGGTGGTGCATTCCGGTGGCGTGTAAACGCCATCCTGCCCGCCACCGCAGCTCCGGTTTTGCCAATCGCCCCAAAGATATGCCACGATGGGGGAGCAACCGGCGGGGGCCGGACGCAGGCATAACGGAGCGCGGCGGCCTTGCCATGTCGCTTCGCGGGCCATGCGCTTGACCCCGCCGCAGATACGTATATACATCGTATAGGCAATTCAGGGGTGAAACAGGGCGAGACATGGGCCAGAAAAACAAGAAAGACAGCTCGCTGATCATTCGGCTGCCCAAGGCGGACCGGGATGATTTTGTTGCGCTCTGCGAAGAGATGGATACCTCTGCCTCGCGCGAGTTGCGCGACCATATCCGCAAATTCCTCAAGAAGAATGCCAAGAAAGGGTCGTCATCGTGAAAACGCTTCTCGTCGCCAATTCCAAGGGTGGCTCCGGCAAGACGATGACAGCAATCACCCTGGCCGCCGCATTGAAGGCCGCCGGGTACAAGGTCATGCTGGCCGATGCCGATCCGCAGCAATCTGCGCGCCGCTGGGGCAAGCGCCGCTCAGCCTATGCGCCGCATATCCCGACCGCAAACTGGACCAAGACCCCGCGCCCGTCTGTGCCGAGAAAGACCGACTGGCTGGTGATCGACAGCGGCGCTGGCATCGAGGCCGAGGAGGTCAAGCCCTTTGTCAAAGAGGCGGATTTCCTGATCACCCCGGTGATGGCCTCGATGTTCGACGAGCTGGCGGTCAAGGGCTTCTTCAAGTCACTGCAAGAGCTCAAACGCATCCGCAAGGACAAGATCGAGATCATGACCATCGGCTCGCGTGTCGATCTCCGGCGCAAGGACGCCAAGCTTCTGGGCGAGTTTCTCGAGGCCAATGGCCAGGAGCTGGTGACGCTGATCTCGGAACGCGCCGCCTATATCGATCTGGCCCGCGAGGGCCTGTCGATCTTCGATCAAAAACAGGCCAAATACAAAGCCATGAAAGAGCAATGGCAGCCGGTGCTGAAACGGCTGGGTGTCAAGCTCTGAGCGCAGGCACCGCCCTGCCCCCATGGTTTTCGCGCCTGGCCCCATGTCAGGGGACTGACAGCCGAAAGGCGATCTGTCACGGATAGGTCATACCGGGCCGCTACAGGACCCGGGACCATCTTCGGAGCACAGATCATGATCCCATCCGCCTTCACCGCCCCCGGCCGTTTCTACCGCGGCAATCTGCACACCCATTCCAACCTCTCCGACGGTGGCCTCGAGCCTGCGGAAGTCTGTCGTCGCTACAAGGCGGAAGGCTATGATTTCATTGCGCTAACCGATCATTTCATCGGCATGTACAAATATCCCCTCGCCGACACCCTGCCGTTTCGCGATGACAGTTTTACCACAATTCTGGGCGCCGAGCTGCACTCGGGCGCGATGGAGAATGGCGAACTCTGGCATATTCTGGCAGTCGGCCTGCCCGCAGACTTCGCGCCGTCGCATTCTCCCGCCTTCACCCCGGTCGAGGGACAGGAGAGCGGCCCGGAGATCGCAGAGCGCGCCCGCCAGGCCGGTGCCTTTGTCGCCGTGGCGCATCCGCAATGGTCGGGCATGAGCCTCAATGACGCCCGCTCGATCGAGGCCGCCCATGCAGTGGAGATCTACAACCACGGCTGTGCCATGGGCTGTGACCGCGCCGACGGGGCGTTCTACGCCGATCTGCTGCTCTCGGAGGGCCGCGACTTGACCCTGATTGCCACCGATGACGCACATTTTACCGAACCGGATCATTTCGGCGGCTGGGTCATGGTGAAATCCGAAGCCCTGACCCCGGAGGCGCTGCTCGAGGCGCTCAAGCGCGGCGATTTCTACAGTTCGCAGGGCCCGGAGTTGCGCCATATCGACGTGACGAAACAAACGGTCACGGTCGCGACCAGCGCGGCCTCCTCCGTCATCGTGCAGGGCCACGGTTCGGCCGCCGTCGCCGTACATGGCGAGAGCCTGAGCCGCGCCGAAGTGCCGCTCATGCGGTTTTACAACAGCCCATGGTTGCGGGTGACGGTGATCGACCGGGCCGGAAAGCGCGCCTGGTCGAACCCGATGCCGAACCCCGGCTACGCGGGCACTTAGAGCCGACGAAAAAGGCCGCACCTCCTGTTCACTCGGGTCCTACCGCGCGCTCAGGCCGGCGCCACCGCCGTCACCTCGACCTCGACCTTGAACTCTTCGCGGGTAAACCCCGTGACGATCAGAAGCGTCGAGGCGGGTTTGACCGCCACCTCGGCGAGCCAGGCATCGCGCACCGCCATATAGATCGGGAAATCCTCGCGCCTCGTGACAAAGCCCGAGACGCGGATCACGCTGTCGCGGGTAACCCCGGCCTCGCGCAAAATCGCGTCGATATTGGCGAAACACTGTTCCGCCTGTTCCCTGACCCCCGGGGCGCAGCTGCCATCGGCGGCCAGCCCCAATTGCCCGGAGGTGACGATGACCCGCCCGGCCGGTGCGGAGGCAATCCCATGATTATAGGCGCCGAAAGGGGCGGCAATCGTGGTCGGGGTGAGAGGTTTGTGCATGGGCAGCTCCGGTGCGAGATTCGTATTGCGTCGCACCGGTGATGCCATTTCCATGACCCGAGCGCCGCAATTGTGTACAATCTCGCATCCGATCCCGTCGCCCCCTGCATTAAATTTGACCATGCGGCCAGAAATTTGCCTGCAATTACGGCAAATGCGAATTACGCGCAAAATCACGCAACTCCGCCTGTGCCTGCCCCGATGACGCTCGCTAACGTGGGTTTCGGAATTTCACCCACGGAGAGTTTACATGACTTTGAAACGCGTTCTCGCGGGGCTTGCCCTTGCCGCGACCACATCCACCGCCGCGCTTGCGGCCGACCTCACGCCGGTCGCATTCGGCACCAACTGGCTGGCCCAGGCCGAGCACGGCGGCTATTACCAAGCCGTGGCCGATGGCACCTATGCCGCCTGTGGCCTCGACGTGACGATCCAGCCGGGCGGCCCGCAGGTGAACAACCGCGCGCTGATGCTCGCCGACAAGATCCAGTTCCACATGGGGGGCGATCTGCTTCAGGCGTTCAACGCCGCCAAGGAAGGCATCCCGGTCGTCGCCGTCGCCGCCACCTTCCAGAAACACCCGCAGGTGATCATCGCCCATCCGGGCGTGGCCGAGACCTTCGAAGATCTGAAAAAGACCACGCTTCTGATCGGCGACAACGGTTTTGCCTCCTATTACCAGTGGATGATCGCCGCCTATGGCTTTACCGCCGAGCAGCGCGAACCCTACACGTTCAACCCGGCGCCCTTCCTGGCCGATGAGATGAAGTCGATGCAGGGCTACCTGTCGTCCGAACCCTATGTGATCGAGAAAGAGGGCGGCTTCACCCCCGATATCTTCCTGATCGCGGACGCCGGTTACTCCACCTATGCGACCACGATCGAGACCATGCAGAAGACCATCGACGAGAACCCCGAAGCGGTGAAATGCTTTGTCGATGGCTCCGCGATCGGCTGGTACAATTATCTCTACAACGACAACTCTGCCGCCAATGAGATGATCATGTCCGACAACCCGGACATGACCCAGGACAAGATCGATTTCGCCATCGAGAAAATGAAATCCGAAGGCATCGTCGACAGCGGCGACGCGCTCGAACTGGGCATCGGCGCGATGACCGACGAGAAGATCAAGGATTTCTACGACAAGATGGTCGATGCCGGCGTGATCGAAGCGGGGCTGGATTATTCCGCCGCCTACACGCTCGACTTCACCAACGGCAAAGTCGGTATGGACCTGAAATAAGCTCCTGATCCCAAAGACCTCGCGGGGGCGGTGCGCCGCCCCCGCAGCTCTCGATTTCGAAAGACGCACATGACCCTCCCCCCTTCCATCCCCCCCATGGGCCAGCGCGAAAAGCTGTTGGAGATGTCCAATGTGGACAAGGTCTTCAACGGCAATGTCGTTGCGCTCAAGGATATGAACCTGACCGTCAACCAGGGCGATTTCATCTCGCTTCTGGGCCCCTCCGGCTGTGGCAAATCCACCGCTCTGCGGCTGATCTCCGGGCTGATGCGCCCGACCTCTGGACAGATCGCCTGGGAAGGCGGGATGAAGACCGGGGATTTGGGCGTGGTGTTTCAGGAACCCACGCTGATGCCCTGGGCGACGGTGGAACAGAATGTCTGGCTGCCCTTCCGGCTGCGCGGCAAATCGATCCGCGACGTGCAGGACGAAATCATGTGGGCCTTGAAGATGGTCGGACTCGAGAAGTTTCAGAAAAGCTACCCGCGCGAGCTTTCCGGCGGCATGAAGATGCGGGTCTCCATTGCTCGCTCGCTGGTGACCGAACCGCGGCTGATCCTGATGGACGAACCTTTCGCGGCCCTCGACGAGATCACCCGACACAAGCTGAACAACGATCTGCTGGAGCTGCGCGACAAGCTGAAATGCACGGTGATCTTCGTCACCCATTCGGTGTTCGAGAGCGTGTTCCTGTCGGACCGTATCGTGGTCATGGCGGCGCGCCCCGGACGGGTGTCGTCGGAAGTCACGGTGGATGCGCCCTACCCGCGCACCGAAGAGTTCCGCACCTCTGCGGACTATGCGGAACTGTGCCGCAAGGCCTCCGACGCGCTGCATGGCGCGATGAACGAACATGGCGCGAGGGCTTCCGCATGAGCACGACCGATATGAATGCCGCCTCTTCCACCGCCCCCGTGGTCGACGAAGAGGAACTCCGCTACGCCCGCGCCCAGAAGCGCGAGAAGATCGGCAAATGGCTGCTGCCCATTCTGGTGATCTCGCTGGCGATTTTCCTGTGGGACCGCGTCGTCGTGTGGAATGAGATCCCGCATTACATCCTGCCCGGCCCGGGTCTCGTGGTGAAAACCCTCATTCAGGACTGGGGCATGTTGTCCTCGGCGCTCTGGGTGACGGTGAAAATCACCCTGGCCGCGCTCTCGGTCGCGGTGATCGGCGGGGTGGGCCTCGCGATCCTGTTCACCCAGTCGCGCTATTTCGAGATGTCCTTCTACCCGTTCGCGGTGATCCTGCAGGTGACGCCTGTGGTCTCGATCGCGCCCTTGATCTTCATCTATGTCGACAGCCGTCTGGCGGGGCTTTTGCTCTGTGCCTGGATCGTGGCCTTCTTCCCGATCCTGTCGAACACCACCTTGGGCCTCAATTCGACCGATCATAACCTGCGCGATCTCTACAAGATCTACGGTGCCACCCGCTGGCAACGCCTGCGCTACCTGCAACTGCCGACGGCGCTGCCCTATTTCCTCGGGGGCCTGCGCATCGCCGGCGGGTTGTCTCTGATCGGCGCCGTGGTGGCGGAATATGTCGCCGGCACCGGCGGTATCGGATCAGGTCTGGCGTTTCGCATTCTCGAGGCCGGATATCGCCTCAACATCCCGCGCATGTTCGCGGCCCTTCTCCTCATCGCCGCCACCGGGGTGGTGATCTTTACAGCAGCCTCGCTCTTGAGCCATGCGCTTTTGCACAAATGGCATGAGAGCGCCATTAAACGGGAAAATTAAGGACTTACATGAGCTTTTGCGTTCTGCCCAGCGGCGCGAAGACACTGAAAAATGTCACGGTCCCTGCCAGCCTCATTGGCCAAACCGGGGACCTCATCACCACCGATCTCACGATCAAGGACGGTAAAATTAAAGAGGGCGAGATTGTAAAAACGGACGCTGGGCAACCGGCCGAAACTACAATCGATATCCCCGTCATCGACATGCAAGGCGCGATGGTCTTTCCGACCTTCGTCGATATGCACACGCATCTCGACAAGGGCCACATCTGGCCCCGCGCCTCGAACCCCGATGGCTCGTTCATGGGGGCCTTGGAAACCGTGCGCGCCGATCATGCCAACTGGTCGGCCCCGGACGTCGAGGCGCGGATGGATTTCGCCCTGCGCTGCGCCTATGCGCATGGCACCAAGGCGATCCGCACCCATATCGACAGTCTCGACAATCTCGCGGCCTCGTCGTTCGGCGTGATCAAGAAGATGCAGGAGAAATGGGCCGGCAAGATCGATCTTCAGGCGTCTTGCCTGGTCGCCATCGACCGCATCTTCAAGGATGAGGGCGATTTCCCGGCGATTGCCAAGATCGTCGCCGAGGGCGGGCATACTCTGGGTTCGGTCACCTACCCGGTGCCGGATCTGAAAGAACGTCTGCTGGACTTCTTCCATTTCGCGATGATGTATGATCTCGAGGTGGATTTCCACGTCGACGAGACCGACGATCCGACCTCGGACACTTTGCGTACCATCGCCGAAACCGTGTTGGAACTGGGTTTCAAAAACCGCGTCACGGTAGGCCATTGCTGTTCGATCTCGGTGATGCCCGAAGAGACCGCCGATGAGATCATCGCGCTGGTGGCCAAGGCCGGGCTCAATGTCGTCTCGCTGCCGATGTGCAACATGTATCTGCAAGACCGCTACAAGGGCCGCACACCGCGTTGGCGGGGCGTCACCATGGCGCATGAGCTTCACGCCGCAGGCGTCAATGTCTCCTTCGCCTCGGACAACACCCGCGATCCGTTCTATGCCTATGGCGATCTCGACATGATCGAGGTGATGCGCGAGGCCACCCGTATTTGTCATCTCGATCATACGGATGTGCCCTGGGTGAACGCCTTTCTGACCAACCCGGCCACGGCCTGCGGTTTCGACGCGCCCACACTCGCCGCCGGCGCCCCGGCCGATCTGGTCATCTGCAACGCACGCGGCTGGACCGAGCTTTTCGCCCGGCCGCAATCCGACAGGGTGGTGCTGAGGGACGGAGATCCCATCGACCGCACCCTGCCCTCTTACCGTGAACTCGATGCAATCGTGAGCTGATATCATGAAACCCAATGTCGCTGCGGCCAAGGCCGCCCTGTCCCATCTCGAATTGGACGAAAACCCCGCCACCATCCGCAACAAGAGCCGCGATTTCTTCTGGTATTCGCCGGTCTTGAAGGCCGAGATGGACCATCTCGAGGCCGATTTCGTGGTCAATCCGAAATCCGAAGCCGAGGTGATCGAGGTCCTCAAGACCTGTTATGCCCATGACGTGCCGGTCACCTGTCGCGGCGGTGGCACCGGCAACTATGGTCAGGCCATGCCGCTGGCCGGTGGCTGTGTCATGCACCTGACCGGCATGAACAAGATCAAGGAGATCGGCCAGGGCTATGTCGTCGCCGAACCCGGCATCATCATCAAGGAGATGGACGCCGAGCTGAAAGAGAAATCGGGTCAGGAGCTGCGCATGTTCCCCTCGACCTATTCGCAGGCCTCTTTGGGCGGCTTCATCGCCGGCGGTTCCGGCGGGGTCGGATCGGCCAATTGGGGCGCGCTCAGGGATCTGGGCAATATCAACCGCTTGCGCGTGGTGACGATGGAAGCCGAACCGCAGGTGCACGACTTCACCGGCGAAGAACTGCACCGCGTTTCCCATGCCTATGGCACCAACGGCATCATCACCGAGATCGAGATGCCTCTGGCCCCCGCTTATGAGTGGGTCGAGATGTTCGTGCGCTTCGACACGTTCCGCGCCGCCACCGAGTTTGCCGGCGCCCTGACCAAGGAGCCGGGCATCCTGATCAAGCTCGCCTCGGTCTATGCCGCGCCGATCGCGCATAAGTATTTCCAGCGCGTCAAAGCCCATGTGACCGAAAACGATCACCTCTGCGGCCTCATGGTGGCCCCGCAATCGATGGACGGGTTCAAGACCCTTCTCGACCGCTTCGACGAGGGCGAGGTGATCTATCGCTCCGACAAGGTCGAGTGGGATCGCCATCCCGGCCCGGTCTATGAATATGGCTGGAACCACACCACGCTGCGCGCCCTCAAATTCGAGAAAGACCTGACCTATCTTCAGGTCCGTTACGGCGGCGATGTCGAGAAGGTGATGAACGCCTATGAGGCCTTCAAGGACGATCTCTACATGCATCTCGAGGTGATGCGTGAAGGCTCCGGGATCTCCTATGCCGGTCTGCCCATCGTCTTTCCAAAGGACAAGGCCGAGCTCGACGATCTGGTGGCACGCCACGAGGCGATGGACTGCATGATCTTCAACCCGCATCGCTATACGCTCGAGGAAGGCGGACGCCAGTCCACCGACCAACGCCAGCTCGATTTCAAACGCGAGGCCGACCCGAAGGGGCTATTGAACCCCGGCAAGATGATCGCCTGGGACGATCCCGAATTCGATTACGCCGACATGTACAGCTACGCCAAGATCTTGCCGAAACCGCAAGAGGAGCCGGCGCAATGAGCTCGCCCGCATCCAAGGGCCGGGTGTTGGTGCTCTACGCCCACCCCTGTCCCGAAAGCTTCAACGCGGCAGTACATGAGGTGGTCGTGGACACGCTCACCAAATCCGGTTGGGAGGTCGACGATTGCGATCTCAATGCCGAGGGCTTTCAGCCGGTACTGACCACCGAGGACCGTCGCGGCTATCACGACGAGCCCGACAATATCGACCCGGTGCGCCCCTACGTGGAGCGACTTCAGGCCGCCGATGCGCTGGTCATGGTCTTCCCGGTGTGGAATTTCGGCTACCCGGCGATCCTCAAGGGCTTTCTCGACCGGATTTTCCTGCCGGGCGTGTCGTTCAAACTGAAGGACGGCAAGGTCCGCCCGGGCCTCACCAACATCAAGCGGCTCTATGCCTGCACCACCTATGGCGGCACGCGGATGCGGGCGATGATGAATGGTGATCCGCCGCGCAAATGCGTCACACGGCCCGTCTGGTACGCCTGTGGCATGCCGAAAAAGAAATACATCGGCCTCTATGACATGAACCGCAACGAGGCGCCGAAACTCAAGGCGCATCTCGAGCGGGTGCGACGCGAGATGGAGGCGATGTGATGAAACGCGCCCTCGTGGTCTACTGCCACCCGCGCGAGACCTCGTTCAATTTCGGCATCAAGGCCCGGGTGATCGAGCGGCTCGAGGCGGCCGGTGTCGACTATCGCCTGCGCGATCTCTATGCCGAGGGGTTCGATCCGGTGCTCTCGGCGCATGATCACGAGGTCTATGAGAACGTGCCGGAGAACCGTGCCCTCGTGGAACGGGACTGCGACGATCTCCTGTGGTGCGACAGCCTGATCTTTGTCTACCCGACCTGGTGGTACGGGCTGCCGGCGATGCTCAAGGGCTGGCTCGACCGGACCATGGTCTCGGGCGTCGCCTTCATCATGCCGCAGAGTGACGGTGAGGATATCAAACCGGGGCTGACGCATATCACCAAACTGGGCGTCTTCACCACCTGCGGCGCCTCGCGTTGGCTCACCTTCATGGTCGGCGCGCCGGGCAAGCGCACGCTGATGCGCGGGCTCCGTGTGATCCTCGCCAAGCGTTGCAAGACCGCCTTTGCCGCCCATTATCTGATGGACAGCTCGACGCAGGCAAGCCGCGCCAAACATATCGAACGGGTCTCGACCAGGCTCGATCGCCTGATCAAGGCACCGACCCCGAAGGAGGGATGAATGGACATACCTGTACTCGACTGGCAACGGTTTGCCACCGGTGCCGATACCGACGGATTCGTGAAAGACTTGGGCGCGGCCTGCCGCGACACCGGGTTCTTCCTGATTTCCGGCCATGGCATTCCCGAGGCATTGATCGCTGATGTTTTCGCGAAAGGCGATGAATTCTTTGCCCTCCCCGTGGCAGAGAAGTCCGTGATCGACATCCGCAACAACCCGCACAATCGTGGCTGGGCCTGTCAGGGCTCCGAGGCATTGGACGAGACCTCCGGGATGATGGACCGCAAGGAAGCCTTCAATGTCGGGTTCGATCTGCCCGCTGACGATCCACGTGTTCTGGCCGGCGAGCCGTTTCGCGGCGTCAATGTCTGGCCCGAGGTGGACGGGTTCCGCGACACGATGCTCGGCTATTACAAGGCGGTGCTCGATCTCTCGGTGGCGCTGCACCGGGCGTTCGAGATGGACCTCGGCCTGCCCGAAGGCTATTTCCCACCGCATTTCACCGAGCCGATGGCGACGCTCCGTGTGCTCTCCTACCCGGCCGCGCCGGATGGCGAAGGCATTGGTGCCGGCGCGCACACCGATTACGGCTCTGTGACCATGCTGATGACCGACGGTGTCGGCGGCTTGCAGGTCAAGCCGCGCGGCCCGGAAAACCAGAGCGGCTGGATGGATGTCCCGCATGTGCCGGGTGCCTTTGTGGTCAATATCGGTGACTGCCTGATGCGCTGGTCGAATGACATCTATGTCTCGACCCCGCACCGGGTGCTGCCGCCGAAACAAGCCCGACGCTCCATCGCCTTTTTCCTCGACCCGAACCCCGACAGCGTCATCGCAGCGCTGCCGGGCACGGGTGAGGCCAAATACCCCGCGATCACCGGCGCCGATTATCTGCGCGCCCGGCTGGACGCGACCTACACGCCAAAGGAAGTCAAATGAAACGCTATGACTGGGCCGAATACCGCACCACGGAATTCGCCAATTTCGACCCCGAGAAAACCATCGTGATCCTGCCCACGGCCGCCGTGGAACAGCACGGGCCGCATCTGCCGGTCGGTGTCGACACCTATATCAACGAGGGCATGCTGGCGGAATTGCGCGCCTGCTGCCCCGAGGATCTCGACATTCTCATCCTGCCGGTGCAGGCGGTGGGCAAATCCAATGAGCATATCCATGCCAAGGGCACGCTGACCTACACGGCCAAGACCGCTTTGGACGCCTGGACCGAGATCGGGCTGTCGGTGGCGCGCGCGGGGCTCAAGAAGATGGTCATCGTCAACTCCCATGGTGGCAATCTCGATCTGATCTCCATTCTGGGCCGCGAATTGCGGGTGCAGGCCGGAATGATGGTGGTGAAATGCCAATGGGGCAATTTCGGCAAGCCCGAGGGCATGTACAGCGAGCAGGAAAGCAAATTCGGCATCCATGGCGGCGATTTCGAAACCTCGCTGATGCTGCATTTCAAACCGCATCTCGTCGACATGGAACAGGCCGAGGATTTCCGCTCGACCGCCGAAACCGCGCCGATCTCCCCCATCGGGCCGGTGAACCTGGCGTGGGTGTCGAAAGACCTCAATCCCAAGGGCACGGTGGGGGAAGCCCATCTGGCCACGGTCGAGAAAGGCAAGGCCACCGCCGAGCATATGGTGGCGGGTTTCATCGAGATGCTGAAACAGTTCCGCGATCTCTCGACCGAGGGCTATGCGCGGACCATTCCGGAGTGAGAAGCCGCGCGAGGACGGCAAGACAGACGTAAAAAGGGGGCCATTGGCCCCCTTTCCTTTTCACTCCTCCAGTTTCGGCGCGGTGATGCCGCCAAAGGCGCCCCCGAAGGCCGAGGGGCTTTCAGGTTTTGGTGCGGCGGGTTCAGCCGATTCCGGCGCAGGCGTCGCCCCGCCCAGCCCACCGAACGCGCCGCCAAAGGCCGAATTGGACTTGGGCAAGGTGCTTTGTTGCTTTTGCTCGGCTTCGATCCTGGCCTTTTGTGCTGCGCGCAACTCTTCCTGACGGTCGAGCTTTTCTTGCAGCACCGCCGCCTCGCACATGGAACTGTCATGGCGTGACCCGGCAAAGCTCACCACGGCGATGATCCCCACGAGAATGGCAAAGACCACCCCCGGATGGGTCAGCGCCCGGGTCACCGGATTGGCATAGAGCGGCGAGCGCGACGCCCGTCCGCCCATCTCCGCCTCCTTGCGGCGCTGATAGGCTTCGTTGGTCAGAGCCCCCACCAGGGTGATGGTGATGATGATCACCGCCAGCGCCGACAGCGAGGGATCGGTGCCGTGACGGACTTTCGAGGCCAGCGCCGTGGTGAATGTGCTCTCGGAGAGCACGGTGAACACGGTGGTGTTGTAATTCTCGAAAGAGGCCAGAAGCGTGATGAAGGCGGCAGAGCCGATGGCGGGCGCCATGAAGGGCAAGAGGATCTTGCGAAACGCCTGTCCCGGCGTGGCACCCAGATCCAGCGCCGCCTCGGTCTGGGTCGCGTCAAAGCGCTGCAGACGCGCGATGAACACCAGCATGGCATAGGCGGAGATGAAGGTGATCTGGCCCACGATCGTGAGGAAATAGCCATTGTACAGCCCGCCTGCCCCGAACCCGCGCGAGATCTGGCCCCACAAGACGATGGTCGAGATCCCCAAGACAACGCCCGGGATCAGGATCGGCAGGATCAGCACGGTGTAGAGCGTGGCGCGGAGTTTCGAGGGCAGCTCGGAGAGCGCCAGAGCGCCGGCCAACCCGATCGGCACGGCGAGCGCCACCACGCCCGCGCCGATGATCACCGAGTTCAGGAGCCCGTCCATCAGGCGCTGGTTGCCGAACAACTCGCCGAACCAGCCGGTGGTGAAGCATTCCCATGGCACGACGCGCGGGAATTTCGACGAGTTGAAAGCGGTGATCACCATGATCACCAGCGGCCCGAACAGGAAGGAAAAGAAAGCCACGGCATAGGCGCCGCCGAAAAGCGTGTTGCGGTTCATTTGCCGATCTCCCCGACCGAGACCTTGAAGACCCGCATGGTCAACAACACAAAGGAGATACAGGTGAACAGCAGCACCACGGCATAGGCCGAGCCTCTGGGCCAGTTGGAGCTTTCGTTGAACCACTGATAGATCACCTGCGTGAACCACAAGGACGACGGCCCGCCCAAGATCTGCGGCGCGGCCAGTGCGCCTGCGGTGAGCATGAAGACCATGGTGGCGCCCGAGACGATCCCCGGCTTGGCAATCGGCAGGACCACCCGCCAATGTACCCGCCACAAGGGCGCGCCCATATCGCGCGCGGCCTCGACCTGGGTATGATCCAGCGCCTCGATGGCGTTGTACATCGGGAAGATCATCAACAGGATATAGGCGTAGGACAGGCCGAAATAGAGCGCCACATCGGCACGGATGAAATCCACCGGCACGTCCCAGAGCCCGATCTGCATCCCGACCGTATTGACCACACCGGTGGCGCCAAAGAGCACGCGAAAGGCAAAGGCCCGCAGGATCTCGTTGATCCAATAGGGGATGATCAAACCGATCACCATCAGCCTTGCCGCGACGCCCTTGGCCCCATGTGCCAGAATATAGGCAATCGGGTAGCAGATCAGCACATCGATCAGCGTGACAATCACCGCCGCCACAATCGTGCGCAGCAGGATCATCAGATCGAGCGTGTTCACCGAGCCGTCATTGTTGAAGAAAAAGCTGCGATACTGATCGAGCGTGTAGTGATCCGCCTCTGTGCCGATCTGATCCGCTGGCAGGTTGAAACGGAAGGAATAATCGAGCATCGAGAGCTGCGGCAGGGTGATGAAGACCACCACCCAGAGCGTCACCGCAATGGCGACGAACAGCGCCGCCCCCATACCATGTTTCGCAAGCATCGTGTCATAGGCGAGTTTCAGCTGTTTCATGTGTCACTCGCCATATCGGCCACCGGCAGGATGGTGGCGTTCATCGGCGCAAAACCGAGAGACAGGGTTTCACCGGCGGCAGGCAGGCTGCCCGCGAGCCCGGCATTGACCATGGAGACGCGCAATTCGCTGTCCCCCGCCTTGGCAAAGACATGGTTCGTGGCGCCCTCAAACTCCTGACGGGTGAGTGTCGCCTCGAACGCGTTGTCACCGGCGCCGGGAACAAGCTGTTCCGGCCGCACGAACAAAAGCGCCTTGTCCCCGGCCTTGTATTTGCGACCGCCCCCGACCCGGGCCTCAAACGTCCCCATCGGTGTGTCGAGCGCCGCCGTCTCGCCGCTTTGCACCTTGATGACGCCCTGCAAGGCGTTGTTTTCCCCGACGAAAGAAGCCACGAAGGCCGAGCGCGGCCGGTTGTAGATCCGATCCGGTTCACCGACCTGCTCGATCACCCCCTTGCTCATCACCGCGACGCGGTCGGACATGGTCAACGCCTCGCCCTGATCGTGGGTGATGTAGATAAAGGTCACGCCCACCTGTTTCTGAATGGCGCGCAGTTCCGTGCGCATATGCTGGCGCAGCTTCAAGTCCAACGCCGAAAGCGGCTCATCGAGCAACAGGATATCCGGCTCCACCGCCAGCGCACGGGCAATCGCAACGCGCTGTTTCTGGCCGCCCGACAGCTCCGAGACCTTCTTGTCGCCAATCCCCGGCAGGGCGATCATCTCCAACAGCTCATCGGCCCGTTTGCGGCGCTCTTTCTTGGATACCCCGCGCACCTCGAGCGGAAAGGCGATATTATCGGCGACCGACATCAGCGGAAACAGCGCGAGATGCTGGAAAATCAGCGCAGTGGGGCGCTTGTTCGGACCGACACCGGCCATATCCTTGCCGCCGATCAGCACCTTGCCCTCGGTCGGCTCGGAAAAGCCGGAGATACAGCGCAACAGCGTGGTCTTGCCGCAGCCTGACGGGCCCAGGAAAGAAAAGAATTCGCCGGAATTGATCTTGAGATTGGCGTTGTCGACGGCGGTGAAATTGCCGAACCGGATGGAAACGTGATCGAGGAGGACGGAGCGATCCGGGGTCTGGTCGGGCCGGGATGTATCGGGCATGTTGCCTCTCTTATGAATTGGATATGAAAAGGCCCCGCGCAGGCACATCCATGGGCGCGCGCGGGGCCAGATCTTCAGCGTTTAGGCAGAGAGGAACTTGTTGGTGAACTCGGTGCGCATTTCCGAGTACCACGGCGCCTCGGCCGGCCATGCGTTCAGGTTGGCCAGCGCCTCGCCCGGATAGGCATCGGCAAAGTTCTTGGCATAGATCTCGCCACCATAGGCATCGGCGCCCAGAACCGGCGAGTTGTAGCCATGGGTCTTGATCGCCTCACCGGCCCATTCGGGGTTGTAGCAAGCGTCGATGAAGGCGTAGATCTGATCGATGTTCTTGGCCCCCGTGGGCATCGCCATACCGTCGACCCAGGCCATCGCGCCTTCGATCGGCGCGCGGTACATCACCGGCTCGCCTTCGTTCTTCAGCGCGATCGGCGGACCGTCCCAGGTCTGGCCGACCACGACGCCCTCGTTCAGAAGACCGTTCTTCTGGGTGTCGGCATCGTTCCAGATCAGCTTGATATTGCCTTTCTTTTCAATCGCGTGATCGACGAGCTTGGTCCAAACCTCGGTCATTTTCTCGGGCGTCTCATAGGCGGCCCACATGGAGCCCGGCTCGAGCAGACCGAGGCGCTCCATGCCGAGGCCAAGCCCCAAGAGCATGGAGTGACCACGGCCCATGGTCTTGCCGGCGTTGGCATCGTCCCAGATGTCATAGTAGGACGGGAATTCGCCCGCGGGCGTGAACATGTCGGTGCGCCAGGCGACCCCTTCGGTGCCCCAGATATGCGGCACCCAGCAGGTGCCCCCGAAGTTCCAGTGTTTCTCCCCCAGGGCCATCGCCGGGTTCACCTTGGTGATGTCGATCTTCGACATGTCGAAGGGCTGCAACAGGCCCAGCTCGGCCCAGAGAAGGTTGCGGTTCACGGTCGGCGAGACGATGTCGAAGCCCTCGCCACCGGTGGCCTTGAGCTTGTTGATGATCTCTTCGTTGGAGCCGATGCCGGTAAAGTTGAGCTTGATCCCGGTGGCGCCTTCAAAGGCGGTCACGAAGCTTTCCGGCAGGTAGTCGGACCACATCATCACGTTGATCTCGCCCGACGAGGCCAGAGCGGAACGGCTCACGATGGCCGGGGCCGCGATGCCGCCCAGAACCGTCGCCGTGCCCTTCAGGAACGAGCGGCGTTTGAGACCGCCCGCTTGTGAAACCGTGGTGGATTTGAGTTTTGTCATGTCACTCCCCGTGAACTTTCTTTGCGTTGTCTTGATCTTGTCTTGTTGTTTTGTTCTGCGCAGCTCCGGGAGCCCCGAAAGCCGCTCGCACATCAGCCTAGGAGTGGCCCAAACGCCCAATTTAGAGCCAGAATTGCGAAACTATGGGGCCAGAGGGGCTTTCCCCACTGGACGCCCGCGCCCTGCACAATAGAGTGGCGCTAACAGGGCGCAGCTGCCCGCCGAGCGAGCAGGATCAGGACCGGAAATCTGCCCCGAAAACCGGACTTGGCCCGCCCGCGACGACCGCAATGACCGCGCCCCTCCCAAAGCGCTTGCAAGATGAGACAAGACGATGCTGGATCGCTATTTCGATGCGCCGTTCAATGACAGCGCCTCGCTGCAACATCAGATTCAGGAACGCCTGATCCAGGCCATTCTCGACGGCGCGGTCTCGCCCGTCGATCCGCTGCCCTCGTCGCGGGTCTTCGCGCAGCGGCTCAAGGTCTCGCGCAACACGATCTCCATCGTCTATGAGCGGTTGCATCAGGACGGGTTCATCACCGCAAAACCACGGCGCGGTTATTTCATCGATGAGAATTTCGTGCGCGAAAAGCTCGATGTCGCGCCGCCGCGGCATCGCCCGGGCGGCAATACCGCGCCGGATTTCGCGGCGATGATGCCGCATCGGTTCAGCACCCAGGAAAATATCGAGAAATTGCCGGACTGGCGGCGTCACCCCTACCCGATGATTTTCGGTCAGGTGGCGCGCGATGATATTTCGGTGGCGCGCTGGCGCGATTGTCTGCGCCGTGCCGGTACCTCGCGCCATGTCGGAACCTGGGCCGACGATCTGATCAACAGCGACGATCCGCTCTTGTTGGAACAAATCGCCCGCCGGGTGCTGCCACAGCGCGGATTTCGCGCCTCGCCCGATGAGCTCCTGATCACCGTGGGCGCGCAAAACGCGCTCTGGATGGTGGCGACGCTGTTTCTCGCCCCGGGCAAGTCGATCCATATCGAGGACCCGGGCTATGTCGATGCCCGCAACATCTTCCTGTCGCAGGATTGCGAGGTCCTCCCCGTGCCGATCGACCGCAACGGGTTGAAACCCGGACCCGGGCTCGCCGTGGCCGATATGGTCTATGTCACGCCGGGGCATCAGTCGCCGACCAATGTCACCATGCCGATGGAGCGGCGTCTGGCGCTTCTGGAGGCGGCGAACCGGCATGATTTCCTCATCCTCGAGGATGATTACGAGCACGAGCTGAATTTCGTCGGCGCCCAGCACCCGACCTTGAAAGCGCTTGATGCCAATGGCCGGGTGATCCATGTCGGCTCACTCACCAAACCGCTGTTTCCCGGCATCCGTCTCGGCTTTGTCGCCGCCGACCGCGAGGTGATCCACGAGCTGCGCGCATTGCGGCGGCTGATGTATCGTCATCCTTCGGCGCTGGCGCAACGCGCCATGGCGCTGTTCCTGTCCGAGGGCCATTACGATGCCCATATCCGTCGGCACCGTCGCGGCATGGCGGAGAAATGGCGGGTGATGCTGCGCGAACTCGACCGGCAACTGCCGGATTGCGAGGGCACGATGACTACCGGCGGCTCCGGCATCTGGCTCGCCCTGCCGGAAAACGTCAGCGCGGCGGCGGTGAAGCAAGCCGCGTTGGAGCGCGGCGTGGTGGTCGAGGACGGGACATTGTTCTACATGCGCGAAGATGCGCCACAGAACCGGCTGCGGCTTGGCTTCGGCGCCATCGATCTCGCCAAGATCGCCCCCGGCGTGGCCGAGCTGAAGGCCGCGATCGACAGCGTCCGACCGTGAGTCATTTCTGAAGTTCCGCCCTCAATCCATTGCAATCACGATGGTTTTCGAGCGCGTGAAATGCGCCAGCATGGCTTCGAGAGAGGCTTCCTTGCCCAAGCCCGAACGCCCGAAACCGCCATAGGAGACATTCGGCTGGATCGTCAGGTTCTGGTTCACCTGCACATAGCCGGCGTGGAGCCTTGAGGTGGCATCGAGCGCCCGCGACAGGTTTTCGGTCCAGACCGTGGCGGCGAGCCCATAGCGGCTGTCATTGGCCCGGGCGATCACATCGTCGTAATCCGACCATTTCTGGATCACCGCGACCGGCCCGAAAATCTCGTCTTGCACGCAGGCGTGATCCTCCGGCAAGTCAAGCAAGAGCGTCGGCATGGCGAAGAGATCGGGCGAGAGACCCATGCCCACCGGCGGCTGGCCACAGCGGACAACGGTGGCGCCTTCGGTCGCTTCCGCCTCGGCGACATAGCCCGCGACCACGGCCGCCTGTTTGGCATTGATGATCGTGCCGATATCGGTCGCCTCATCGAGCGGATCGCCGATCACCAATTGGTCGAGCTCGGCCCGCAGTGCCGCGATGAACGTCTCATAGAGGCTCTCATGCACATAGATGCGCGATGCGGCGGTGCAGCTTTGGCCCTGACGGGTGAAGCGCATGCCGGACATCGCACCGGCAACGGCTTTCTCGAGGCTCGCATCTTCACAGACGATCATCGGGCTTTTGCCGCCCAATTCCAGTGACACCGGCACGATGCGTTCGGCCCCGGCCTTGTAGACCGTTTCGCCCACGGCTTCGGAGCCGGTGAAGGTGATCTTCGCAACATCCGCATGCGCGGTCAGCGCCGCGCCACACTCCGCCCCGGTGCCATTGATCACGTTGAGCACCCCGTCGGGCAGGTATTGCATCAGGATCTCAGCGGCGAGATAGGTGGCAAAGGGGGCCTCTTCCGAGGCTTTCACCACCGCCGTATTGCCCGCCACCAGCGCCGGTGCGATTTTCAGCATCATCAGCACCAGCGGCACGTTCCAGGGCACGATGGCGGCGACCACGCCCAGTGGCTCCCGCGTCGTCATGGTGAGCATGCGCGGGCTGAACGGAATGGTTTCACCTTTCAGCTCAGAACCCAAACCGCCATAGAATTCAAGGATATCTGCGGCGGTCTTCACCTCACCACGGCATTCGGTGCGGATGGCCTTGCCGGTCTCGCGCGCCAGCACCTGCGCGACAATCTCGAAATGCTCCAGAAGCGCCCGACCGGCGGCGGCCACCGCCTTGCCCCGCGCGCGCGCCGGTGTGGCGGCCCAAAGGGGACCGGCCGCTTTCGCCGCTTTCACCGCCTGATCGACCTCCGACGCGCCCGAGGCCGCCGCCTGCCCGAGCACCGCACCGGTGGCCGGGTTCAGCACATCGAGCCCCCGGATGACCGGCACATGGGCGCCGCCCACGAGGTTGAGGTTGCGGTAAGCGGCAATCGCCGCCTGCGGATCGGTGGGTGGGGTGAAAATCTGGCTCATACCCATGTCCTTGCCCGAAATCCGCGCCGCGCCTAGGGGCCAGAATTTCGAAATGATGAGTCCACTGGCATGATCGGTTTTTCTTGCCGAATTTTGACCAATCGATATAAAACATGCACTGGCCCAATAAAACTTGAACGCTGGCCCTATAGTCGCGCGTGACAAGCGGTGCTTTACTCATGTCCAAGAAACCAGGGAGTCCCCCATGCACGACAATGATCTCTCCGCCATCGTCGAGGCCGATCGCGCCCACGTCTGGCACCATATGTTCCAACACCAGCTTCTGGAGAGCCGCGATCCGCGGATCATCGTCGAGGGCAAGGGCATGACCGTCTGGGACCAGAACGGCCGTGAATTCCTCGATGCCGTCTCCGGCGGCGTCTGGACGGTGAACGTCGGCTATGGCCGCGAACGCATCGCCAATGCGGTGCGCGACCAGCTCTTGAAGATGAACTATTTCGCGGGCTCCGCGGGGTCCATCCCGGCGGCAAAATTCGCCGAGGTGCTGACCGCGAAAACCCCCGGATTGAGCCGCATGTATTACTGCAACTCTGGCTCGGAAGCCAATGAAAAGGCTTTCAAAATGGTGCGTCAGATCTCGGCGCAACGCTACGGCGGCAAGAAATCCAAGATCCTTTATCGTGACCGCGATTACCACGGCACGACGATTGCCACGCTCTCGGCCTGCGGCCAGGAGCAGCGCGCCAGCCATTACGGCCCCTTCGTGCCGGATTTCGTCCCCGTGCCGCATTGTTTGGAGTATCGCAAACAATGGGACGTCGAGAATTACGGTGAACGCGCTGCCGAGGAGATCGAGGCCATCATCCTGCGCGAAGGCCCGGACACGGTCGGCGCGCTCTGCCTCGAGCCGGTGACCGCCGGCGGTGGCGTGATCACCCCGCCCAAGGGCTATTGGGAGAAGATCCAGGAGATCTGCCGCAAATACGACATCCTGTTGCATATCGACGAGGTGGTCTGTGGCATGGGCCGCACCGGCACCTGGTTCGGCTATCAGAACTACGGCATCGAACCGGATTTCGTCACCACGGCAAAGGGCGTGGCCTCCGGCTATGCCGCCATCGCGGTGATGCTGACCTCGGACCGGGTGTTTGACATGTTCAAGGACAAGCCCGAGGACCCGCTGAATCATTTCCGCGACATCTCGACCTTTGGCGGCTGCACCGGCGGTCCGGCGGCGGCGTTGGAAAACGTTGCGATCATCGAGGAAGAGGGCCTCCTGGAAAACACCAAGGCCATGGGCAAACGTCTGATGGACGGGCTCGACGCGCTGATGGACAAACATCCGCTGATCGGCGACACCCGTGGCAAGGGCCTGTTCTGCGGCGCCGAGCTGGTGGCCGATCGCGAAACCAAGGAGCCTCTGTCCGAGAAGCTGGTGCAGGCGGTCGTGGCCGAATGCGACAAGCAGGGCGTGATCATCGGCGCCACCATGCGCTCGCTGCCCGGCTTCAACAACACGCTGTGTTTCTCGCCGGCGCTGATCTCGAAAGAGGACGATATCGACCGCATCCTCGACGCGGTGGACAATGGCCTCACCACGGTGGCGGCCGCGATGTAAGATCACCCCCTAGCGGTTTGAAAGAAAAGGATTACGCCTCGTCGATCGACGGGGCGTTTTCTTGTGAAATGGCGCCGCTCTCTTCCTTCAACCCCGTTCCCGTCAGCCCACGCTCCAGCGCGGCGCGGGAGAGCCACGCAATCTTCTCCGCCGCCTGATCGTAGCTCATGCCGCCCTTGCCATGGATGTTCGACAGGCAGTTGCGCTGGCTGTCCTTCACTCCCGGCTTGGGATCATAGGTCAGGTAGGCACCGAGGCTGTCGGCCACGGTGAGCCCGGGGCGTTCCCCGACCAAGAGCACCACGAGACGCGCGCCGAGCACCTGCCCGATCTCGTCGCCAATCGCCACACGTGCCTCGGAGGCCACCACCACAGGACCGAAGCTCAGCCCCTCGAGCCTAGCCGACGCTGCATGGACCACCGCCGCCGCGTGCGCCTGCACCGCCGCCGAGGACAGACCATCGGCAATGACGAAAGCCACATCGCAGGGCGTGCGAGCGTTGAGCTTCTCCGCCTCGCCCGTCGCGAGCTTGCGGCCGAGATCGGGACGGCGCAGATAGCTGGCCCGATCCGACGCGGCGGAGTTGACGCGGATCACCTCGAAGGGCTGGAGCCCCGCCGCCAAAGCGTCGAGATCGAGCGGCGAATGCACCGCATCGCGCGCCCGGGCATGGGCGAATTGAAACTCGAGATTGGCGCCGGTGGGCAGGCCCGCGCCGGTGCGCCCCAGGGCGATGCGCGCGGGGGTGGCCTGTCGCAGCGCCGCCCATTTGTCGCGCATAAGATCGCTCATTGCGCCGCCTCCAAAAGCCGCTGTGCGCCAATGCCACTGTCCAACAGGTGCCCGGTCTCGCTGACCAGCCCCATGGAGGTGAGCCAGGCCTCGAATTCCGGCGCCGCTTTCAGCCCGAGAGAATTGCGCAGATAGGCAATGTCATGGAAGGACAGGCTTTGGTAATTCAGCATGATGTCATCGGCGCCGGGCACGCCGATCAGGAATTGCGCCCGGGCGTCCGCCAAGAGCGTCATCAGCACATCCATGTCGTTCTGATCGGCCTCGGCATGGTTGGTGTAACAGACGTCACAGCCCATCGGCAGGCCGAGAAGCTTGCCACAGAACACGTCTTCGAGCCCGGCGCGGATGATCTCCTTGCCATCGTAGAGGTATTCCGGCCCGATGAAGCCCACCACCGTGTTGACGATCAGAGGATCATAGGCGCGACAGACCGCATAGGCACGAGCCTCGAGCGTCTGTTGATCGATGCCGTGATGCGCGTCCGCCGAGAGCGCAGAGCCCTGCCCGGTCTCGAAATACATGACATTCTGGCCGACCGTACCACGCCCGAGCGACAGTCCCGCCTCATGCGCCTCTTTCAACATCGCGAGCGTGACGCCAAAGCCCTCGTTCGCCGCTTCGGTGCCGGCAACGGATTGGAACACCAGGTCCAGGGGCGCGCCGCGCTCGATGATCTCGATCGAATTGGTGACATGGGTCAGCACGCAGCTTTGCGTCGGGATCTCGTAGCGCTGTCGCAGCTCGTCGAGCATGTCCAGAAGCACCATGGCGGTGGGGATATTGTCGGTGGCCGGGTTGATGCCGATCACCGCGTCACCCACCGCGTAGCTCAACCCATCGAGTGTCGAGGCGACGATGCCCTTCAGGTCATCCGCCGGATGATTGGGTTGTAGCCGCGAGCCGATCCGGCCCTCGAGCCCCAAAGTGGAGCGAAACGCGGTAATGACACGGATCTTGCGGGAGACCGCGATGAGATCGCGATTGCGCATGAGTTTCGACACGGCGGCGGCCATTTCCGGCGTCAATCCGGGGGCAAGCGCCGCGAGCGTTGCGGTGTCCGCGGCATCGGAGAGGAGCCAATCTCGGAACTGCCCGACGGTCATATGCGCCACGGGGACAAAGGCGTCGGCGTCGAATGTGTCGACGATGAGCCGGGTCACCTCGTCCTGCTCATAGGGAATGAGCAGCTCTTCGAGAAAGGCTTTCAAGGGCAGATCGGCCAACACCATCTGGGCGGCGACACGCTCGACATCGCTCTGGGCGATGAGACCGGCAAGCGCATCGCCCGAGCGCGCGGGCGTCGCCTTGGCCATGACCTCGGCCAGATCGGAAAACCGGAATGTCTCGCCGCCGAGACTGCATCTGTAGGCGCTCATGCTCCGCCATATCCTGTCGTATCTTGATCTCTCTCCCGCGACCCTAACGCGACGGCGGGCGAAGGCCCGTCTTTTCGTCACCCGCCCGGCACCGACGAGGGGCTTGCCCCTTTTTCAGGCAGCGCCGCCCAAATCTTTCGCAGCGCAGCCGCCTAAGAACAGGTCGATCGCCAGATCGCGGCGCTGCGTCATGTCCTCGGGACCCGGATGCGGCAGGCTGGGATCGAGCATGCGCGGGATCGGGTCCTCGAACACCATATCCACAAGGATGGCCCCCGCCAGTTCGATCCGCTCGGCGGGCACGGCGATCTCGCCGCGCGCCACGGCCCGGAGCAATTCGGCGGTGACGAAGCCGACCAGCCGCCCCCGCCCGTTCTCGAGCAATTGCCGCGCCAGCGTCGGATAGGTCTGGGCCTGGGCGATGATGGTGCGCAGGAATTCGAGCTTCTGCGCCTCGCTCCCCACCGGCTTGTTCAAGGTCAGCAGCAGCTTCAGGCGCTCCGACAGGGGCCGCTCGGTGTCTTCGAGGGCCAAAGGCCGGAAAATCGTTTCGCCGATCCGGGCAATCACCTTGCCGAGCAAGGCCTCGCGCCCGTCAAAATGCTCATAGAGGGTGCGCTTCGACATGCCGGCCCGCCGGGCGATGGCCGCCATGGTGACATGATCAACCCCCTGTTCAGAGAGAAGATCCCCCGCAGCCTCGAGAATGGCCTCTTCCCGCGCCTGCAGATCCATCTGCACCGGACGACCGCGCCGCCGCACGAATGTGCCACAGCATTCTCCCTCTGCCCGAATTTTCACCATATGCCGCTTTCCACACCTCTTGTTCAGACGCGCACAACCGGGGGGTCGTGCTGTCACTTTACAAAACTATCCGGTTTCATTAATCGAATTCAAGAGTAACTCTTGTCACCATGACGATCGCACAGACTCGAAACGCAAGATCTGCCGGGCAATGACCCGGCGCTCCCCGTCCCGCTGTTACGGTTCGGGGCTGTTTTTACGGAGACTTACATGCCCAGCCCATTGTCGGCCGCTCGCAGCCGGACCCTCCCCGCCCTTCTCCTCTCCCTGATGGCCTTGGCGCCGGTTGTGACCCCGCTTGCGGCCTCTGCCCAGGCCCCGGGCGGCGGCGCACCGGCCATGCCGGTGACCGTGGTTACGCTCTCGGCAGAAGACGTCACGCTCTCGAGCCCGCTGCCGGGCCGGGTCGCGGCCTCGGCGCTTGCCGAAGTCCGTCCGCAGGTCGGCGGCATCATCCAGGAGCGCCTGTTCGAGGAAGGTACCCCGGTGATCCAGGGCGATCCGCTCTACACGATCGACCCCGCCTCCTATGAAGCCGCGAAAGCCGCTGCAGAAGCCAGCCTCGCACAGGCGAAAGCGGCGCTGAAATCGGCGGAGATCGAGTTCGAACGGCAAGAGGCGCTAAAGGCCCGCAACGTGGTCGCGCAACAGAATCTCGACAGCGCCATCGCGGATCGTGATTCCGCCGCCGCCGCGGTGAAGGTCGCCGAAGCCAATCTTCTGGCCGCCAATATCGATCTCGATCGCACCACGATTCGCGCCCCTCTGGCCGGCGTGACGGCGCTCAGCGAGGTCAGCCAGGGCGCGCTGGTGACCTCTGGTCAGGCCACGGCGCTGACCACGATCCGGGCGCTCGACCCGATCTATGTCGACGTCACCCAATCCGCCGCAGAAATGCTGCGCTGGCGCCGCGCCGGAGACGGCAGCGAATTTGCCGAGCAACTCGGTCAGAGCGTTTCGTTGAGCCTCGCCGATGGCAGCAGCTATGAGTTCAAGGGCGAACTTGCCGCCGCCGAACCCTATGTGAACGAGCAGACCGGCACGATCGTCCTGCGCCTGTCCTTCCCGAACCCGGATCATTTCCTGCTGCCCGGCATGTATGTCCAGGTCGAGATGCCGCAGGGCGTGGTGGCCGGCGCCATCAAGGTGCCGCAGGAAGCAGTGAGCCGCGATCGCCGCGGCCGTCCGATGGCGCTGGTGGTGAATGCCGAGAACGTGGTCGAGCAACGCGTGCTCGACGTGGTCAGCGATCAGGGCACCTCCTGGGTGGTCACCGGCGGTGTCGCCGCAGGTGAGCGCGTGATCGTCGCAGGTCTGCAGAAGACCGCCCCGGGCGCCACCGTGGTGCCGCAGGAACGCGGTGCCGAAGCCGCAGCCCCCGCAACCGCCCCAGCAGCCCCCAGCGAATAACGCGCGGCGAAAGGACCTTTCATGGCACGCTTTTTCATCGACCGCCCGGTTTTTGCCTGGGTGATTTCCATTCTCATCATGGGGATCGGCCTGTTGTCGATCTTCACCCTGCCCGTGGCGCAATATCCGCAGATCGCGCCGCCCTCCGTCTCGGTGCGGGCCACCTACCCCGGTGCCTCGGCAGAGACCGTGGCCAATACCGTCACCCAAATCATCGAACAACAGATGACCGGGCTCGACGGCATGCGCTACATGTCCTCCTCGTCAACCTCCTCGGGCTCGGCCTCGATCACCCTAACCTTCGAGACCGGCACCGACCCGGACATCGCCCAGGTGCAGGTGCAGAACAAACTGTCACAGGCCACGGCGCTTCTGCCCGATGCGGTGCAGCGTCAAGGTGTGACGGTGCAGAAGAGCTCCGCCGGCTTCCTGATGGTGATCGGTGTGATCTCCGAGGACGGCAGCATGGATCAGGCCGACCTCTCGGACTATCTCAACTCCAACCTCGTGGATGCGTTCAGCCGCGTCGAAGGTGTCGGCGGCACCCAGGTGTTCGGCGCCAAATACGCCATGCGGATCTGGCTCGACCCGTCGAAACTTACGGCGTTCGACATGACGCCCTCGGATGTGACCAACGCGGTCTCCGGCTATAACGCGCAAATCTCGGCCGGGTCTTTCGGCTCTCTGCCCTCGCCCGGCGGTCAGGCCTTTACCGCGACCATCACCGCACAGTCGCTGTTGGAAACACCGGAAGATTTCCGCAACATCATCCTGCGCTCCGAACAGGACGGCGGGCTTGTCCTGCTCGGCGATGTCGCCCAGGTCGAAGTCGGCGCGGAAAACTACATGACCATCGCCGAATACAACGGCAAACCCGCCTCCGGCATGGCGATCCAGCTGGCACCGGGGGCCAACGCGCTCGACACGTCGAACCGTGTGCGCGCGATGATCGAGGATTATGCCGAGTTCTTCCCCGAGGGCATGACCTATGTGATCCCTTACGACACGACCCCCTTCATTGAGATTTCGATCCATGAGGTGCAGAAGACCCTGATGGAGGCCATCGTCCTGGTGTTCTTCGTGATGCTTCTGTTCCTGCAGAATATCCGCGCCACGCTCATTCCGACGCTGGCGGTTCCGGTGGTTATCCTGGGCACTTTCGCGATCCTGGCGGCCTTCGGCTTTACCATCAACGTGCTGACCATGCTCGCCATGGTTCTGGCCATCGGCCTTTTGGTCGATGACGCCATCGTGGTGGTGGAAAACGTCGAACGGATCATGGAAGAGGAAGGGCTCGGGCCACGCGAGGCCACCAAGAAATCCATGGATCAGATCACCGGTGCGCTGATCGGTATCGCGCTCGTGCTCTCCGCCGTGTTCGTGCCGATGGCTTTCTTCGGCGGTTCCACCGGCGTGATCTATCGCCAGTTCTCGATCACCATCGTCTCGGCCATGGGCCTGTCGGTGCTGGTGGCGTTGACGCTGACTCCGGCACTCTGTGCCACGCTCCTGCGCGGCAAGGATGCGCATCACACCCATCGTGGTCCGTTCGGCTGGTTCAACACCGCCTTCGAGAAACTCTCCGGTGGTTATGGCGGCACGGTCGGCTTTATCATTCGCCGCCCGCTGCGCATGTTCATGGTCTACGCCCTGATGGGCGGCGGCATCGTCTGGCTGTTCATGCAGACCCCCACGGGCTTCCTGCCCGATGAGGATCAGGGCATCATGATGGCGCTGGTACAGGGGCCGTCCGGCTCGACCGCAGAGAACACCCAGGCCGCCACCGACCAGATCCGTGACTATTTCCTCTCCGCCGAGAGCGACAATGTGGACTCGGTCTTCTCCGTGGTCGGCTTCTCCTTCTCCGGCGTGGGGCAGAACAACGGCCTCGCCTTCGTCCGGCTGAAAGACTGGGAAGAACGCCCCTCGCCCGCACAATCGGCGCAAGCCATGGCGGGGCGCGCCTTCCCGGCGATGATGGGCATTCAGGAGGCCATGGCCTTCCCGATCGTGCCGCCGGCGGTGATCGAACTGGGCAATGTCTCGGGCTTTGACTTCTACCTGCAGGCGCAGGGCGGTCAGAGCCACGAACAGCTCCTCGAGGCCCGCAACATGCTCCTCGGCATGGCCGGGCAAAGCCCGCTCATCGCCTCGGTGCGCCCCTCGGGCCAGGAAGATGCGACCCAGTTCAAACTCGACATCGACTGGCGCGCCGCCGGGGCCATGGGCGTGTCGCCCTCCGAGGTCGGCACCACCCTGTCGATTGCCATGGCCGGGTCCTATGTCAACGACTTCAACGACAGCGGCCGGACCAAACGCGTCTATGTCCAGGGCGACCCGGACAGCCGCGCCACCCCGGCAGATCTGCAGAAATGGCGGGTGCGCAACAACGCCGGCGAGCTGGTGCCCTTCTCCAACTTCACCTCGGAGCGCTGGGTCTACGGCCCGCAGGGTCTGACCCGCTACAACGGCACGCCCTCGATGCAGATCCAGGGCTCGCCCGCCCCGGGCGTCTCGACCGGCGAAGCCATGGCCGAGATCGAAAACCTGGTCAGCCAGATCCCCGGCGGGTTCTCGGTGGCCTGGACCGGCCTGTCGCTCGAGGAGAAGGACAGCGGCTCGCAAGCGCCGATGCTCTATCTGCTGTCGCTGGCGGCGATCTTCTTCTGTCTCGCGGCGCTCTACGAGAGCTGGGCCATTCCCTTCTCGGTCATGCTCGCCATGCCCGTGGGGATCCTCGGCACCCTGTTCACCGCCTGGCATTTCGGCTTCCAGAACGGCGTGTTCTTCCAGGTCGGCCTGCTGACCGTGATCGGTCTGACCGGCAAGAACGCCATCCTGATCGTCGAATTCGCCCGCGAACAGGTGGAGGCTGGCAAGGATCTGTTCGAGGCCGTGCTGACCGCGGCGAAACAGCGCTTCCGCCCGATCATCATGACCTCGATGGCCTTCTCGCTCGGCGTGGTGCCGCTGGTGCTCTCCTCGGGCGCGGGCGCCGGTGGCCGGACCGCCGTGGGCGCCGCCGTGCTCGGCGGGACCATCACCGGGACGGTGTTCGGCATTCTCTTCGTGCCGCTGTTCTTCGTGATCATCTTCAAGATCTTCGGCGGGCGCAAAAAAGCCAGCGCCTGATCGGCCCTACAAAACAAGAAAAGGCCGGGCGTTTTGCCCGGCCTTTTTCGTTTCGCACCACGCTTGCCCTCGGGAGTGCCCGGCCATGAAGAGCCCGGCAAGTTTGCGCCAGAGCCATCGAACCATCGTGTTTCGAACAACAACAAGAACGAAGAGCAACACCAGTAGCCCACCGCACACATGATGCATCCTATGGCATGCAGCATATGGCGCGCGCCCCCCCCATGCGCCAGGACCGAAAGCGCCAGAATCAAAAGTGTCAGGATCAAAAGCGCCGGCATCAGGCGTGCAATCGGATGTCGCATGGCCGGTCTCCAGCCCGCCCGGTCACCGCGCTTTGAGAAACCGTTCGAACGCCTGCAGGCTCTGTTCCGAAACATGGTGTTCGATGCCTTCGGCGTCGAGCTCCGCCACCTCTTCGGGCACGCCGACGGCGACCAGAAGCTCCACCACGGTGCGATGACGCGCCCGCACCTTATCGGCCAGGGCGGCGCCCTCTTCGGTCAGGAACACCCCGCGATAGGGGCGCGAGGTGGCGAGCCCCTCGCGTTTGAGCCGGGCAATCGCCTTGGTCGCGGTGGGTTGCGCCACCCCCATGCGGGCGGCGATATCGGCCACACGGGCCTCGCCCAGCTCCTCGATCAGATCACCGACCATTTCGACGTAATCTTCCAGAATCGCCATGGATTGCGCCTCGCGGGCACGGGCAAACCGGTCTGCGGGTGTCTGGATCTCGTCCGCCTGCTGCTCTGCCATACTGCCCTCCCGGCTGATCAAAGAGGCGTGCCTTTCACCCGAAACCCCGGACAAAGGCAAGTCGCTTTCGTGGGAAAGATTTATAGCCAAGGCTTCAGATCTTGCCAATGCTTTTCAATCACCGGCCTGAGCGACATTGGAACGGTTCGAAATTCACGATTGCAAATGAAATAGCCTTGGCTATATTTTCCAGCAAAAGCAAACTCGGCATTCCGCACATAGGATTCTTCCTGCGATGAACGATCTTACCCATTCGGCCCGCGCCGGCATGTCCGCCGTTCTGAGCGGCGAGCGCCGCGGCTGGCGCGGCAGGCTTCTGTTCGCCGGCCCCGCGATCATCGCCTCGGTGGCCTATATGGACCCGGGCAATTACGCCACGAACATCCAGGCCGGCGCCGGCTACGGGTACACGCTCCTCTGGGTCGTCCTGATGGCCAATCTGATCGCCATGCTGTTTCAGGCGCTCTCGGCGCGTCTGGGCATCGTCACCGGCAAGAACCTCGCGGAACTTTCGCGCGACAATTTCCCCCGCCCCGTGGTCTGGGTCATGTGGGCGGTGAGCGAGGTGGCGGCGATGGCCACCGACCTCGCGGAATTCCTCGGCGGCGCCATCGGGTTGTCGCTCTTGTTCAACCTGCCGCTGATTGTCGGCATGGCGATCACCGCGATTGTCACCTATGCGATCCTGGTGTTCGAAGGCCGCGGCTTCCGGCCGATGGAGCTGATCATCGGCGCGCTCGTCGGTGTCATCGGGTTGTGTTACCTGGCCGAGATCCTGATCGCGCCGATCGACTGGCCGGCCACCGGCATGGGGCTGATCACCCCCGACCTGCCCGATGCCGCCGCGCTGACCATTGCCGTCGGCATCATCGGTGCCACGGTGATGCCGCACGCGATCTATCTGCACTCCGGCCTCACTCAGGGCCGCGCCGTGGTCCGCAACGAAGACGACCGGCGCAAGGTGCTCAAATTCTCCAACACCGAGGTGGTGCTGGCGCTCGCCGTCGCGGGCATGGTCAATATGGCGATGGTGATGATGGCCGCCTCGGCCTTTCATCAGGGCCATTCCGAAGTGGCCGAAATCGAAACCGCCTATCACACGCTCACCCCGCTTCTCGGGGCGGCGGCGGCGGGGATCTTCCTGACCTCGCTGATTGCCTCCGGGGTCTCCTCCTCGGTGGTGGGCACCATGGCCGGTCAGATGATCATGCAGGGGTTCCTGCATATCCGCATCCCGATCTGGCTCCGGCGCCTGATCACCATGGTCCCGGCCTTTGCCGTGGTCGCCGCCGGCGTGAATGCCACGCAGGCGCTGGTGATCTCGCAGGTGATCCTCTCGATCGCCTTGCCGGTGCCGATGATCGCGCTGATCATCTTTTCCGGACGGCGCGACATCATGGGGAATTTCGCCATCGGGCCGGTGATCCGCATCTTGGCGATCCTTGGCGCCATTGCCGTTCTGTCGCTGAACTTCATCCTGCTGGCGCAGGCCTTCGGCGTGCCGATCCCCTTCCTGGTCGGCTGATCGCCCCCCGAACACTGCCTGTGCGCCCTCTGGCATGGACATGCGCGGCCGGCTCTGGCAGGTTCCGTGCATGACCTATCCTGTTCAACAGATCACCCTGCATCGCGCGGCGACACAGACCGCGCGAATTATCATCCCGGCCTGATGCGGCGCGGACCCAGACGGGCCGGGCCTGCGCCGGGTCGGGTTCTGTCCCTCACGTGATCGCTTTCCCGCGCAGATCTGCGCCCTTTTGAACAGGTTTCTCATGTCCAAGACCTCTCCCATGCTGCATCTTCTGTGCGGCAAAATCGGCTCCGGCAAATCCACCCTCGCGACCCGGCTCGGGCAAGCGCCCGGCACGGTGGTGATCTCCGAAGACCACTGGCTCAACGCGCTCTACGGCACAGAGATGGCGACGATTCCGGATTATATCCGCTGCGCCGAGAAACTGCGCGGGGTGATGGCGCCGCATGTGCTGGCGCTTCTGCGCGCCGGCACCTCGGTGGTGCTGGATTTTCCGGCCAACACGCTGGAGACCCGCCACTGGATGCGCGAACTCATCGCCCGGACCCAAGCCGCACATGAGCTGCATTTTCTCGATCTGCCCGACGAGATCTGTCTCACGCGGATGCGGGCGCGCTCTGCCGCAGGGGAGCATCCGTTCGAGGTCAGCGAAGAGCAATTCCGCAAGATCACCAGCCATTTCGTCCCGCCGACGGAGACCGAAGGTTTCCATGTGGTGAGACACGGAGCTGAGTGACGAAAACCGGGGGGATGGGCCCTTTGGGGACGTTGGGACAGAGCGCCTGCGCTCGCCCGCCGGGACGGGGTCATGCCGGAGGCATGCTTTCAGCATGGCGCAGGCGCGGCGGCTTCGCCTTGTTCCGCGCCAAGAGGTCCGCTTTGTCCGGCAAAGCAGACCCTCATCTCCTGCCTCAGGTGATCACATCCGGTGCGTTGCGACCCGTGCGCGCCCGGATTTCGGCCAGCTTGTCCGCCGCAGAGATGATACCGGAGAGCGCGTTTTGCGGATTGTCCTGCAGCGCCGCCACCTCGGTCTCGACCTTTTCGAGATAGACCCGGAGCGTCGCCCCCTCGGTGCCGGTTCCCGACAGACGGAAGACGATCCGCCCGCCGCCCGCAAACAGGATGCGGATGCCCTGCCCTTCGGAGCGCGACCCGTCGACCGGATCGTCATAGGCAAACTCATCCGCCGCCTCGATCACCATGCCTTCGACCTCGCGGCCCGGCTGGTTCGGCAGCCGCGTGCGCAGGGCGTTCATCAAACCGTTGGCCGCCTCGCTGTCCACCGCCTCATAATCATGGCGCGAATAATAGTTGCGGCCGAACCGGGCCCAGTGATCGGCCATGATTTCTTCCACGCTCTGCTTGCGCACCGCCAGCACGTTGAGCCAGAACAGCACGGCCCAGAGACCGTCCTTCTCGCGTACGTGATCAGAGCCGGTGCCGGCGCTTTCCTCGCCACAGAGCGTCGCACGCCCGGCGTCCAGCAGGTTGCCGAAGAATTTCCACCCCGTGGGCGTCTCATAGCAGGCAATCCCGAGGCTCTCGGCCACCCGGTCCAGCGCCCGCGAGGTCGGCATGGAGCGCGCCACGCCTTTCAGACCGCCCTCATAGGCCGGCACCAGGGAGGCGTTGGCGGCCAGAACCGCGAGACTGTCCGAAGGCGTGACATAGGCGTTGCGGCCAACGATCATGTTGCGGTCGCCATCGCCATCCGAGGCCGCGCCGAAATCCGGCGCCTCGGAGGAAAACATCAGATCCATCAGCTCTTTGGCCCAGATCGGGTTCGGATCCGGATGACCGCCACCGAAATCCGGCGAGGGCACGGCGTTGACGACGGAGCCTTCGGCCGCCCCCAGCGTCTCCTCGAGAATGGCCTTGGCATAGGGGCCGGTGATGGCGTGCATGGCATCGAAACGCAGGGTGAAGCCCGAGGCGAAGAGCGCGCGAATGGCGCCGAAATCGAAAATGCTTTCCATCAGCTCGGCGTAATCGGCGACCGGGTCGACCACTTCGATTTCCATCTCGCCCAGCATGGTGGTGCCGAGCGTGGCAAGATCCACGTCGGCGCTCTCGAGAATGGCATATTCGCTGAGCGATTTGGTCTCGGCAAAGATCGCCTCGGTCACGCCCTCGGGCGCCGGACCGCCGTTGGCGGTGTTGAATTTGACCCCGAAATCCTCCTTCGGACCGCCCGGGTTGTGCGAGGCCGACATGATGATGCCGCCATCGGTCGCGCGTTTGCGGATGAGGTTGGAGGCGGCCGGCGTCGACAGGAGCGCATTCTGACCGATGATGACTTTCCTGGCGCCATTGGCGGCCGCCATGCGCAGGATCACCTGCGCCGCGCGGTCGTTGAAATAGCGCCCGTCACCGCCCAGCACATAGGTCTTGCCCGCGGCGCCACCGGTGCCGTTGAAAATCGCCTGAACAAAGTTCTCCAGATATTTCGGCTGCATGAACACGGGCGTTTTCTTGCGCAGACCTGAGGTTCCCGGTTTCTGTCCTTCGATCGGGCTTGTGGCAACCACCTGTCGCGTCATGATCATCCGTTCCTCTCTCAACTCTCTGTCCAAAGCTCTGTTCTTTCTCAGCCGGCGCGTCCTGGCGCTGCCGACCCGTCTTAACCGTCGCGTGTAACACTCTCGCTTCGCACGCTTATCTGTCGTTTTGCCGCATGATCGTTGCCACACGTTCCAGCATCTCATCGCAGGCCAGCGCCGTGCTGTCTTCCGGCAGGCGCAGACGCCAGTTCGGATATTCCTCGGTGGTGCCGGGCAGGTTCTGCTGGTCCACCATACCAAGAATCACCTCGGCCTGCACGGCCACAAGCCGCGAGGGGGTTTTGGCCAGGAAATCATGCAGCGCATCCTGCCCCGGATCGGGCAAAAGCCGGTCGATCGCGGCCACTTCGCGGGCTCGATGCGCCAGCTCATGGTCCTCCTGATCCGCTTTGATGCCGCCGGCCTTGCGCCGGGCGGTGATGTCCGCGCCTTGCCGCCAGCCCTGCCATGTCGGCAGGTCATGGGTGGAGAATGACGCGATCGCCGCCTCGTCATAGGCCTCGGCGGGTTTGAATTCCGGGTCCTGCCAGTTCCAGCGCTCGAACATCGCCACGCGACAGCCCAGCACGCCGGCCCCCGCCAGTGCGCCTCTGAGCCCGTCCGGGATATTGCCGAGATCCTCACCGATGATGATGCCACCGTTGCCGCCATTGGCGCCGCCGCCCGCACGCGCCGCCTCGATCCGGGCCACGGCGAGCATCGAGTCACGCGGCATGGTCACATAGGACCCCGGAAGCTTTTCCCCCGCGCTCTCGGGCACCCAGAAGGTGCGCTCGAAGCCGAGAATATGGTCGACGCGGAGCATGCCCGCGACCTTGAGCTGGCGGGCGAAGGTCTCCGAGAGCGCGGCATAGGCGCTGTCCCTGAGTGCAATCGGGTTGAAGGGCGCAAGCCCCCAGTTCTGGCCATCGGCCGAAAAGGCATCGGGCGGTGCGCCGAGCGAGGCGCCGAAGGCAAAACTGTCGCGGTCTTCCCAGGTCTCCGCCCCGTGCGGATGGGTGCCGACCGCCAGATCGAGATAGAGCCCGTGCGACATGCCCGCGGCGATCGCTTCCGCCTGAACCTCGGCCAGGGCGGTCTCCGCCTTCCATTGCAGCCAGCTGTGAAACAGGATCTCTTCGCGCAGCTCCGCGCGCGCCGCCTCGGCGGCCGGGCTGTCCGGGTGCTGAAGCTCTTCCGGCCAGGTGGACCAGCTCGGACCATGGATATCCGAGAGCGCCTGATGCAGCGCGAAGGTCTCGAGCGAACGTCCCTCCGCCTGCAGATAGTCGAGGAAGGCCGGAGCAAAGGCATGCGCGTCGAATTCCTTGCGCAGCGCGGCCAGACGCAGCGGTGCCTCGTGGCGATGATCAACCAGCGGGCCGGTCCGGCCGGTCCTGGTGTCGAGATGCAGGATATTGAGCCGCCGGCGATGCGAGGGCGAATAGGGGCTGAACATGCCGGGATCGGCGGGGAAGCCCGCATGGACCGGGTTCATCCCGAGAAACCCGCCCCCCTTGGCGCCGAGGCTCTTGACCAGTGGCAGGAGATCGCCATAGGCGCCGATCCCGGCTTTCGAGAGCGCATAGAGCGGCGCGGTCATGCCCCAGCCGCGCTTGGGCAGCGGGATCGTTACCGGCGCCGCCAGAAGCGTGATCCGCTGTTGCCTGTCGGGTAGCTCGGCCACGAGGCGATGGATGCCCAGGGGCAGCTCCGGCAGGCTGCCGGCGCCCTGCCCCTCGATCACGGTGCCATCCTCGCGGGTCAGCACCCAGGCGCTGTCACCGATGTCGAGCCAGGGGGCCGTCCCGGCCTCGAAAACGATATCCCAGGGCAGATGCCCGTCGCCCGCCGCGAGATGCGTCCTCGCCTGATCTTCGGTCTCGGCCGCGATGCCCATGGCTTTCAAAAGCGCCACCGCCGTGTCGACCGGGGTCACGTGATGCACGCCCATCTGGTCGTAATATTCCGCGTGGATTCCCCGCGCATAGGCCAGTTCAAGACGCAGATCAGTCACTATAGGCCTCCAGTTCCAGCGCCAATGTGCTCTCATGGCTGGCGCGCAACAGCGGCCCGTCGATCACCTCGCCCTCGATCTCGGGATGGCCCGTGTCGATCCAGAGCCGCCAGCGCCGGCCCGGCGGACAATCGGGCAATTTGACCGAGACCGCCTCGCCACGGTTGAAAATCAGGAACAGGGCCTCTTCGCGCTGCGCATAGGCGGGCGTGCCCGACGCGATGCGCATTTCGGCACAGAGCGCCTTGATCTCTGGCGCCGACCAGTCGAGATCCCGCATCGGCGTGCCGTCCGGGCGCCACCAGAACAGATCTTCCATACCGTCGAGAATGCGTTCGCGCGAATGCAGGAAGCGCTTCTGCCGCAGGATCGGGTGTTCGCGCCGGAAGGCGATCAGCCGCTGCACGAATTTCAGGAAATCCGGGTCGCACGCCGACCAGTCGATCCAGCCGATTTCATTGTCCTGACAATAGGCGTTGTTATTGCCCATTTGCGAATTGCCCAGCTCGTCGCCCGCGAGGATCATCGGCGTGCCTTGCGAAAACATGACCGTGGCCACGAGGTTGCGCCGGCGTCGCGCCCGTGCCTCGAGGATCTTCTCGTCTGAGCTCGGGCCTTCGACGCCCAGATTGGCCGAAGCGTTGTCATTGTGGCCGTCGCGATTGCCCTCGCCATTGGCCTCGTTGTGTTTCTGGCTGTAGCTGACCACATCCGTCAGCGTGAACCCGTCATGGGCGGTGACGAAATTGACCGAAGCCGTGGCCGGGCGTCCGGAATGATCGAATTGCAGGGCCGAGCCGGTGATCCGGTCGGCCAGCACCGGCACATGGCCCGCGTCACCGCGCCAGAACCGGCGGATACCATCGCGGAACTTGTCGTTCCATTCGAGAAACGGCGGCGGGAAGCCCCCGACCCGATAGCCCCCCGGGCCAATGTCCCAGGGCTCGGCGATGAGTTTGACCCGAGTGAGCACCGGATCCTGACGGATCGCATCAAAGAAAGAGGCGCCACGGTCGAACCCCGTCGGCGTGCGTCCCAGCGTGGTGCAAAGATCGAAGCGGAAGCCGTCGACATGCATCACCTCGACCCAGTACCGAAGACTGTCCAGAACCATGCGCAGCACCATCGGGTGATCGATATTGAGCGTATTGCCGGTGCCGGTGTCGTTGATGTAATAGCGCGGATCGTCGGCCAGGCGATAATAGCTTCGGTTGTCGAGACCACGGAAAGACAGCGTCGGACCCAGCTCGCTGCCCTCGCCTGTGTGGTTGTAGACCACGTCCATGATCACTTCGATGCCGGCGGAATGCAGCCGGGCGACCATGTGCTGGAACTCGGCGATCTGATCATGGGCGAGATAGCGCGGATCGGGGGCAAAGAAGCCGAGCGTCTGATAGCCCCAGTAATTCACCAGGCCTTTCTCGACCAGAAACCGATCATTGAGAAAGGCTTGCGCCGGCAAAAGCTCGATCGCCGTCACCCCGAGCTTAACGAGGTGATCGAGGATCGGCTCTGAAGCCAACCCGAGAAACTTGCCCTTATGCTGCACCTCCGGGTGCAGCTGGGTCAGGCCTTTGACATGGGCCTCATAGATCACCGATTGCGAGGTCGGCGTGTGCGGCGGCTTGTCCCGTCCCCAGGCAAAGAGCACATCTTCGACCACGCAGCGCGGCATGTAGCGCGCTGAATCGCGCTTGTCGAAACTGAGATCCACCGCGTCATGGCCGACCTTGTAGCCCATCAGACTGTCATGCCAGTCGAGATGCCGGGTCAGGCGTTTGGCATAGGGATCCAGGAGCAGCTTGTTGTAATTGAAGCGATGGCCCTCATGCGGCGCATAGGGCCCGTCGGCGCGCAAACCGTAGAGCTGACCGGGCCGGAGCCCCGGCACATAGCCGTGCCAGACATCGCCATCGCGCTCCGGCAGGTCGATGCGATGGGTCTCCGCCCGCCCGTCCGGCGAGAACAGGCAAAGCGTGATCCGACGGGCATGTTGGGAAAACACCGCGAAATTAACGCCTTCGCCATCGAATGTGGCGCCAAGAGGTGCGGCATGACCGCCAAGGATCGTCAATGAACTCATTTCGTGTCGTCTGCCTCACCGGTCGGGTCAAGCATCTCCCGGAACAGATCCGCATAGGCGGCTGCGGACGTGTCCCATCCGACGGGCTGGGCCATGGCGTTTTTCATCATCTGCTGCCAGATCTTCGGTTTGCGATAAAGCTCGCAAAGCCGTGTCAGCGCCTGCGACAGGGCGCGCGCCGTGGTCGGGTAGAATTGCAGCCCGGTGGCCACGCCGGCGGAGAGCGCCGCCGGATTGGCATGGATCACCGTGTCGGCCAGACCGCCGGTCAGCGAGACCACCGGCAATGTGCCGAACCGCAAGCCGTAGAGCTGGGTCAACCCGCAGGGCTCAAACCGTGACGGCACCAGAATGGCATCGCCACCCTCGATCAGCCGCCGGGCAAAGGCCTCGTCATAGCCGATCCGCACCGCGACATGCGGCGACTTGAGCGCAGCATCGCGAAACGCGCTCTCGAAATAGCCTTCGCCCGAGCCGAGAAGCGCCAGTTGCCCGCCCTGTTCGAGAAACTCCGGCAGCGCCTCGAGCAGCAGATCGAACCCCTTTTGGCCGGTCAGCCGCGAGATCACCACGGCCAGCGGCCCGTCGCTCTCGGGCAGGTGCATTTCCTCGCGCAGCGCTGCCTTGTGTTTCGCTTTGCCCGCGGGAGTCTTGTAGGAGGGGTTCCAGACCTCTTCGTCGATGCCGTTGAGGATGCCGGTGAAATCATTGCCGCGGCTCGCCAGAATGCCTTCCATGCCGAGGCCGAACTCGCCGGTCAGAAGCTCGCGCGCGTAGGTCGGCGAGACGGTGGAGACCTTGGTCGAGGCAGTGATCCCCGCCTTGAGCGTCGAGACCTGGCCCCAATATTCGAAGCCGTTTTCGGAAAACCCCTGCGGCGGCAGACCGAGGGTCCGGACCATATCCGCGCCAAAACATCCCTGGAAGGCGATGTTATGGATGGTCATTAGGGTCTTGACCCGTTCCGCCGCGCCCAGTTCGCGCAGGTAAATCGGCGTCAACCCGGCCTGCCAGTCATGCAGATGCAGGACTTCGGGGACCCAATCCTCGATCCCGTGCGCGGCAATCATCGCGGCGGCCAGAGACAGGGCGGCAAAGCGCTGCGGATTGTCCCACCAGTCATGGCCATCTGGGCCGATATAGAGCGAGCCGTCGCGATCATAGAGATGTGGCGCGTCGAGAATATAGAGCACACCATCGCCCAGCTTGCCGCGCCGAATGCGGGCAAAGCCGCCGAAGAGATCCCAGACCTCGAAGACGGTCTCGGCCTCTGGCTGCGCCTCGAGCACCGCGCGGTAACCGGGCAGAAGCGTGCGCATTTCGACCCCCAGCGGCGCCAGCGCGCCGGGCAGCGCGCCCGCGACATCCGCCAGACCGCCGGTTTTCACCAGCGGCACACATTCCGAGGTGACAGAGAGAACCCGTGTCATCAGCCTTCTGCCCTCCGGTCGAGCATATCCTGGGTGATCAGGGTGATGCCGCCCTCGGAGACCCTGAACCAGCGGGCATCGACCTCTGCGTCATAGCCGACCACCAGCCCTTCGGGCACTTGCACACCGCGGTCGATCACCACGTTTCTGAGCTGGCAATGCCGGGCGATCTCGACACCGGGCAGAACCACGGCGCGCTCCAGCGACGAATAGGAATTGGTGCGCACATGGGTAAAGAGCAGGCTCTCGCGAATTTCCGTGCCGGAGATGATGCAACCGCCCGAGACCATGGAACTCACCGCCGAGCCGCGCCGGTCGGGTCGGTCATGGATGAATTTCGCCGGCGGCGTGTTCTCGGAATAGGTCCAGATCGGCCAGTTGCGGTCCCAGAGGTCGAGCTCCGGGGTGAAATCGGTCAGGTCGATATTGGCCTTCCAATAGGCATCCACCGTACCGACATCGCGCCAATAGGCCTCGCCGCCTTCGGGGCGCACGCAGCTGTCGGTGAAACGATGCGCCTGCGCCTTGCCGTTCTTGACGATCTCCGGGATCAGGTCATTGCCGAAATCATGGCTGGAATTCTTGTCTTCCATATCCTTGATCAGCAGCTCGCGCAGGAATTTCCAGTTGAAGACATAGATCCCCATCGAGGCCAGAGATTTGTTCGGCATCCCCGGAATGGCCGGCGGATCGGCGGGTTTTTCGAGAAACGAGGTGATCCGGTCGCTGTCGTCCACGCCCATGACGCCAAAGGCTTTGGCCTCTTTGCGATCAACCGTGAGACAACCGATGGTGACATCGGCCCCGGTCTCCACATGCTGACGGATCATCAGCTCGTAATCCATCTTGTAGATGTGATCGCCGGCGAGGATCAGGATGTAATCCACATCATAGCTGTCGATGATGTCGATGTTCTGTGCCACCGCATCGGCAGTGCCGCGATACCAGGTGCTTTCCTCATAGCGCTGCGACGCCGGCAGGATGTCGATGAATTCGTTGCGCTCGGCCCGAAAAAAGGTCCAGCCGCGCTGGATATGGCGAATGAGCGAATGCGCCTTGTATTGCGTGGCGATGGCCATTTTGCGGATGCCGGAATTCAACGCGTTCGACAGGGCGAAATCGACGATCCGGTTCTTGCCGCCGAAATAGACGGCGGGTTTCACCCGATCATTGGTCAATTCCCTGAGCCGTGAGCCCCGCCCCCCGGCCAGGACGAAAGCCATTGTGCGTGGTGCGAGCCGGTTTGTCGAATGTGGCATCTCAATCCTCTCTGCGCGGTTCCAAGCGATCCGGGTTGCCCCGGCTCCCCCCTTTGGTCACGCGTCTTCCTTGATGAAAATCAGTGTCGAAAGTGGCGGCAGGGTAATCTGCGCCGCGGCAGGCTGGCCCTGCCACTCACCGGCAAGGGCCTCGGCCTGGCCCATGTTGCCGCGCCCGCCGCCGCCATAGGCCTCGGAATCGCTGTTGAAAGCTTCCAGCCATGTGCCGGCCGACGGCAACCCGAGCTTGTAATCGAGGCGCTCGACCGGTGTGAAATTGCACACCACGACCACCTCCGGATCGCCCTCCGCGCCGCGCCGGACCCAGGCGTAGATCGAGGATTCCGCATCATTGGCCTCGATCCACTGGAACCCGCCCTCTTCGCAATCCTTGACATAGAGCGCCGGGGTTTCCCGATAGAGCGTGTTGAGATCGCGCACCGCCGACTGCACGCCTTCATGCATATGATAGCTGAGACAGGACCAGTCGATCTCGGTCTCGTGGTTCCATTCCTGCCATTGCGCAAACTCCTGCCCCATGAACAGAAGCTTCTTGCCCGGGTGCCCCCACATGAAGCCGTAATAGGCGCGCAGGTTGGCGAATTTTTCCCAATCCGAGCCGGGCATTTTCGTCAGCATCGAGCCCTTGCCATGCACCACCTCGTCATGGCTGATCGGCAGGATGAAATTCTCCGAGAAGGCATAATGGATGCCAAAGGTCATCTGGTGATGATGGTATTTGCGATGCACCGGCTCGCGCGACATGTAGTCGAGCGTGTCGTTCATCCAGCCCATGTTCCATTTGAACCCGAAGCCGAGCCCGCCCGTCTCCACCGGCGCCGAGACCCCGGCATAGGCGGTGCTTTCCTCGGCCACGGTCATCACCCCGGGCATTTCACCATAGGCCAGCGTGTTCATGTTCTGCAACATGGCTATGGCCTCGAGGTTTTCGCGACCGCCCATAGCATTGGGAATCCACTGGCCCTCTTCGCGCGAGTAATCGCGGTAGATCATCGAGGCCACGGCATCCACCCGCAGCCCGTCGACATGATATTCCTCGAGCCAGTAGAGCGCGTTGGAAACCAGGTAATTGGCGACCTCGTGACGGCCGTAATTGTAGATCAGCGTGTTCCAGTCCTGATGAAAGCCTTCGCGCGGATCGGCATGTTCGTAGAGCGCGGTGCCGTCGAAATGCGCCAGGCCGTGAATATCGGTCGGGAAATGCCCCGGCACCCAGTCGACCAGAATGCCGAGACCGGCCGCGTGCGCCGCGTTGACCAGATCGCGAAACTCATGCGGCGGGCCAAACCGGATCGTCGGCGCGAACAATCCGATCGGCTGATAGCCCCAGGAGCCGTCGAACGGGTATTCGGAGATTGGCATCAGCTCGATATGGGTAAAGCCCATGCCCTTGGCATAGTCCACCAGCTCGACCGCCGCCTCCTTGTAGGAAATCGGCCGCTTTTCCCCATTGGCGCCCTCTTTGCGCCTCCAGGAGCCGAGCTGCACCTCGTAGATCGAGATCGGCTGATCGCGGCCCTGCAATTTCTCGCGCGTGTCGATCCAGGCCTTGTCGGACCAGCCATAGCCCGAGATGTCGCGCACCACGGAGGCGGTCTCCGGCGGGTGTTCGGCGCCGAATCCGACCGGGTCGGCCTTGAGCCGGACATCGCCATAGGCGCCCATGACCTCGTATTTGTAAACCGTGCCCTCGCCGAAGCCGGGCATGAAAATTTCCCAGACCCCGGTGGCGCCGCGACGGCGCATGACGTGACGGCGACCGTCCCAGGCGTTGAACCCGCCGACCAGAGAAACTCGCCTTGCATTCGGCGCCCAGACCGCGAAATGCGTGCCCGCCGTGCCCTCATGGGTCATGACATGCGCGCCCAGCGCCTTCCAAAGATGGTGATGCGTGCCCTCGCCCAGAAGATATTCGTCGATCTCACCCAACACAGGCCCGAAACGGTAAGGGTCCTCGACCTGCCAGGTCTCCTCGCCACGCTGCCCTTCGAGCAGATAGGGCTTGGCGCCGGTGACCTTGCCATGGAACAGACCCTCTGCCCCCTCGACCGGCACGAGCGGATACCGCTTGCCACCCGAGAGCGCGCTCATCGCCTCGGCGCCCGGGTCATAGGCGGTCACGTAGCGCGACCGACCGAGCTTGTGGGGACCGAGAATGGCAAACGGATCGTCGTAACGCCCCTCGCAAATCTGAGTAAGGACCAGGGGGTCTGCGAAGTCGTTCACAACAGTCGGCGCCATTTGGATTTCCCTTTATTTATGGCTAGATTAGAAGGTTTTAACCCCCAATCAACTCTTTGATTTTTGGGGAATAAGGCTTTCAGCTCCCCAAATATCGCACATATAGCCGCGAATGGTGCGATCGGATGAGAACCAGCCCGACCGCGCGACGTTCAGCGCGGCCATCTTAGCCCATTTCTCAGGTTGTCGATAGGCCGCGTCCACCTCGCGCTGCGCCCGCCAGTAATCGGTGAAATCGGAACAGACGAGGAAGTAATCCGACCAGGTGAGATTGTCGGCGATATGGGCGTAACGCCCCGGGTCCTCGGGGCTGAACGTGCCGTCACGCAGCGCATTCAGAGCCCGGGCCAGTCGCGGGTCGGCATGGATCGCCTGCTGCGCATGATCGTGCATCATCCGGCGCTGCATCACCTCATCGGCGAGCATGCCGAAGAGGAAGAAATTGTCCTCGCCCACATGTTCACGAATCTCGACATTGGCACCGTCGAGCGTGCCGACGGTCAACGCACCGTTGAGCGCGAATTTCATGTTGCCGGTGCCGGAGGCCTCCTTGCCGGCCGTCGAGATCTGTTCCGACAGGTCCGCCGCCGGGATCAGCCGCTCGGCGAGACTGACATTGTAATTCGGCAGGAAGATCACCTGCAGGTAATCGCGCGTCGCGGCATCGGCATTCACGAGCTTCGAGACATCGTTGATCAGCCGGATGATATCCTTGGCGAAATGATAGCCCTGCGCCGCCTTGCCGGCGAAGATCTTGACCCGTGGCGTCCAGTCGCCATTCGGGTTGTCCTTGATCTCCTGCCAATGGGCGATGGCCTCGAGAATGTTGAGGTGCTGACGCTTGTATTCGTGCATCCGCTTGATCTGGATGTCGAACATGGCATTTTCGTTGAGCTTGATGCCATGGGCGGTGGCGACATAATCGACGAGCGCCTTCTTGTTCGCCGCCTTCACCGCCCGGAACCGGTCGAGCCAGGCCTTGTCCTCGATCGCCGGTTCGAGCTTTTGCAATTGCTCGAGATCGGCGACCCATTCGTCACCGATGGTGTCGGTGATCAGATCCGAGAGCCCGTGGTTGCAGGAATGCAGCCAGCGGCGCGGCGTCACGCCGTTGGTCTCGTTGACGATCCGGTCCGGATGCAGCGCGTGCAGATCCTTGAACACCGTCTGTTTCATCAGATCGGTATGGAGCGCGGAGACACCGTTGACCTTGTTGGCGACGATGAACGACAGCTCGCCCATTTTCACCTGCCCGTCCGAGCGCGCGGAAAGCGGCCGGTTCGGATGAGCCTTGTAATGGGCGTCATCGATCCGGTCGATGATCTGCAAATGCCGCGGCAGTAGACGCCCGAACAACCGCTCGTCCCAGCGCTCCAGCGCCTCGGGCAGAAGCGTGTGGTTGGTGTAATTCATGCAGCCATGGGTGATCTCGAGCGCCTCCTCGAAGGACAACCCGCGTTCGTCATGCAGGATGCGACAGAGTTCCGGCCCGGCAATCGCCGGGTGGGTGTCGTTCAATTGGATCGCCACCTTTTGGGGCAAGAGGCGAATGTCGTCATGGGCACTGTCGAAGCGGCGCAGAATGTCGCGGATCGAGGCGGCCGAGAAGAAGAATTCCTGCTTGAGGCGCAGCTCCTTGCCGGCCTCGTTGCTGTCTTCCGGATAGAGCACGCGGGAGATCGTCCGGGCCAGCGCCTCATGTTCGGCGGCGGCAGCGAAATCGCCGGAGTTGAACAGGCCGAGATCGAACGGGTCGACGGCGCGCCCGGCCCAGAGCCGCAGCGTATTGGACCAGCGCCCCTGCCAGCCGATGATCGGCGTGTCGAAGGCCTCGGCCTGGATGAGCTCGGAGGGCCGCCAGAAGGTCCGGCCATTCTCGAAGATCACATCGCCGCCGAACCCGAGGGTAAAGCGGACTTCCGGGCGTTCGAATTCCCAGGGGTGCGGTTCTTGCAACCAGGTCTCCGGGCTCTCGACCTGACGGCCATCGACGAAACTCTGTTTGAACAAGCCGTTTTCGTAGCGGATGCCATAGCCCATGGCCGGGCAGCCAATTGTGGACAGGCTGTCCAGAAAACAGGCCGCGAGCCGCCCGAGACCGCCGTTGCCCAGCGCCGCGTCGGGTTCGTCATCGAGAATGGTGCGCATGTCCATGTCGAAGGAGGCCAGTGCCTCCTGCACCTCTTGGTACATCCCGAGATTGACGATGCCGTCCTCCAACAGCCGCCCGATCAGGAATTCCATCGACAGGTAATAGACCCGTTTGCCATCGATCTCGTAGGTCTCCCGCGTCGAGGCGACCCAATGGTCGACGATACGGTCGCGGATCGCGTGGCTCAGCGCCATGCGCCAGTCAAAGAACTGCGCGTGTTCCGGGTCTTTGCCCATCGTGTAGGTGAGATGTTGCAGGAGGGATTCACGAAAATCGGAGGTTTTGCGGGAGGTTCGCACCATGGATCACCTTATGACAATGGCAAGGGTTATGCGCAGGCATACACGTTCAATCGTATCCATTCACCTAAGCCGCAAAGAAAACTTATCGCAAGGAGCTCGGCGCAGTTTCTGACGGGTTGCAGAAGATTTCGTCGCAAAATCTCTTGATCTGCCAGTGTATTATTCAACGGCTGCCGCATGATCCCGCCCGAGTTGCACCGGGCAATGCGCCCTGCGCGCCCTTCCTATCGGGCGCGCATGACAGTTTTATGCAGTGGCGTTCGGAAACCCCCGCTCAAGCGCCGCGGCCACCGCGGGCCTTTGCGTCAGGGCGTCGTAATAGCTTTGCAGCGGCGCAGGCAGCGCCACCCCGATACGGTCCGTCCAGGACATCAGATAATAGGCTGCCGCATCGGCGATGGTGAAATCCTCGAACAGATACGGCCCCTCACCCAGTTGCTCGGCAAGACGGTCGAATCCCTCGCGCACCACCTCCTGCCCGTGCTGGCGCAGATCCGCCTGCGCCGCCGCGTCGGCGGTGAATTTCTGCGGCACCATGGCAAAGACCGAACCGCGCATATGCAGCCCCGAAACGATATGTTCGGTGAGTTCCATCACCCGCACCTCGTCTTCGAGACCCGCGGGCAGAAGCCCGGCTCCGGGATGGGATTTGGCGAGCCAATAGGCGATCACCGGGAATTCGGTGAGCATGCCGCCCCCGTCACGCATCAGCGCGGGGACCTTGCCCTTGGGGTTCAGCTCCAGATACTGCGGCTGGCGATGGGCGCCCTGTTGCAGGTTGGTGATCTCAAGCTCATAGGGTTGGCCGATCTCTTCGAGCAGGATGAGAATGCCCAAAGAGCATGAGCCGGGGGAATGAAAGAGTTTCAATGCGCGTCTCCTGTGCTAGATGCTCCTCGAGATAGACCGCTCCGACGGCGGGACAAAGCCCAAAGGACAGATGTCCGGTCGACGGACGGAACCGACGGCCTGCTTGCCCTGCCCGTCAGGCACGGTTTTGAACAAGAAAAACGGAAATACGCCCATGACCAATACCCCCATGACATCCGATACGCCCCGCCCTGCCCTCGCGCCTCTGTCCGATGCGGACTGGCCCGCCCCCGTGGCCGATCTGCGCGACGGTTTTGCCGGGGCGCTCAATGTCTATCGCACCATGGCGCATCACCCCGCGCTTCTGCGCGGCTGGGCACCGTTGCGCCAGCATGTGGTGAAGGACACATCTCTGGGGCTTGAGCGCTCCGAGGTGGTGATCCTGCGCACCGGAGTGCGGTTGGGCTCGGCCTATGAATGGGCGCATCACGTGTCGCGCGCCCGCGCACTCGGGTTTTCGGACGACCGTATCGCCGCGATCCGCTCGGCGCCGGAGCCCCTGCCGGAGGGCGAAGACGGGCTGCTCATTCGCGCGGTGGATGCGATCTTCGATCACCATCGCCTGCCCGCCGACCTGGAAGCCGAGCTGCGTGACGCGATCGGCAAGGACGGCGTCTTCGATCTCATCGCCACGGTCGGGTTCTATTCCGTGCTGGGCACGATCCTGATGACCTATGAGGTGCCGGTGGACGCCAATATCGCCGCCGAGATGGCCGAAAATCCGCTCTGAGATCCTTTCAGAAACGGTTCGGGCAGAAACGGTTCGGGCAGCCGATCAATCCGAGAGGCTGCCGCCGATCCGGGCGGCGATCTCCTTCAGGGGCTCGGCGTAATCCTCGAGCGCCTTTTTCGTGTTCATCGCCGTGCGGATCCAGATCATCGACACACAGCCCAGCACGGTCTCCGAGCTCCGGGCATCCGGGGCGCGGATCGGCACGGCAATCGAAGAGGTCTGCGGGTTGAATTCGCCGCTGTCGCGAATGGCCACACCGCGCGCCCTGATCTCGGAAATCAGTCGATTGAGCCAGCGTTCCTCGAGATAGGGGAGATCCTGCTCATCGCCCAAGCGGCGCAGATGCTCGAGGATCAGCCCGCGTTCCTCTTCCGGGCAAAAGGCGAGATAGGCCCGCCCTGCCGAGGTGCGCAGCACCGGCAGGCGATAGCCGGTCATGCCCCGGTCGATGGACAGAGGCGAGCGACCATGCGTGGTCTCCTGAATCACCATGGCGGCATTGTTGTAGACCGTGAGATCGAGCGGCCAGACCATGCTCCGCCCGTATTTGGCAAAGAGCGGCCCGGCGGTCTGCGACATCTCGCTGGTGAGCGCATAGCCATCGCCCAAGGCGGCCGCCAGACGGGTCACCCGGACATAGTTCGAGGTGGCGGAAAAGGTGACATAGCCCAGCTCCTCGAGCGTTTCCAGGAGGCGATAGACGGTCGGGCGCGGCAGGGCGAGCGCCTTGGCGATCTCACCGGGGCGGGTCTCACCCAACTTGTTCACGTAGCGCAGGATCGACAGCCCCCGGGCGAGCGCGCGCACAGAGCCTTTGGGCGGAGCTTTCATGAATTCTGCTTCCGGGTCTGAGACGGGGAGCGGCGTGGCAGGATCGATGGTCATGGGAGGACCATTTCACATGCCACGCCGGGTTGAAAGCGCGAAGGATCGCGCGCGGGATCACACGAAGGCGTCCGGGCCTGTGGCTCAGACTTCGGCCTTCACCGGGTTCGACAGCACGCCGACACCGGAGACCTCGACCTCGCAGATATCGCCGTCTTTCATGAACAGCGGCGGGTTGCGGCGCGCGCCGACACCGCCCGGGGTGCCTGACACGATCACATCGCCGGGCAGCAGCGGCAGGATGGTCGAACAATACGAGATCAGCCGCGGGATCGAGCACACCAGCATGTCGAGCGTGGTGTCCTGCACGGTCTCGCCATTCAGGCGGGTCTGCAGGCGCATCTTGGTGTGATCCCCAATCTTGTCCGCGATCTCGTCGGCGGTCACCATCCAGGGGCCGAACCCGCCGGTGCCGGCGAATGTCTTGCCCGGCATGAACTGATGCGTGTGCTTCTGCCAGTCGCGCACGGAGCCGTCGTTATAGCACGCATAGCCCGCGACGTAATCCATCGCATCTTCTTCGGAGATGCGGCGGCCTTCCTTGCCGATGATCACGGCGACCTCGCCCTCATAGTCGAACATGTCGCTCTCGAGCGGTTTGATCAGCGGCTGGTTGTGACCGATCTGCGAGCCTTGGTAGCGGGCGAAGAGCACCGGATTCGGGGTCTCTTCGCGGCCCGTCTCCTCGATATGCGCATGGTAGTTCAGACCGACACAGATGATCTTGTCCGGGTTCGGGATGACCGGATCGTGGGTGACGTCGTCAAAGGCGTAATCGGCCTCGGTTGCCGCGAGCGCTTCGGCGGCAGCCATATCGCCCGTGGCGAGGAAATCGCGCAGCGTCGGCGCGTCAAAGCGTTTGCCGAGATCGACGATACCTTGATCAGTGACGAGCCCGTAGGAGGACACGCCGTCTTTGGTAAAAGAGCAGAGTTTCATGGGTTAAGCCATTTCCGGTTGTTGCGTTTCAGAAGAGGGTTGAAGCGGGCTGGGCAGGATGCGCGTGATCAGCGCCTCCAGCTCAGCTCTGGTGTCGGCCCCGCCGAGCGTGTGACGGTCGGGGCGCAAAACGGTGGCGCGGGCGCCCAGGCGGGCAAGGTGGTCGGCGGCGTTGGAAGTGTCTGTGGTCACCAGACCGACGCCCTCGGGGAGATCGAGCCCCTCGACCAGACCGGCCTCGGCCACCACCACGAAAGCATGCGGGAACACGTCATCCATACGGCTGCCATCCGACATGCGCGGCTGACCGAACAGACGCCCGGCCTTGTCGCTGCCGTCCCCGAGCCCCGGCCCGATCGGCGGCGCGATGCTTTCCATCCGGGCGGAACCATCGGCGGAGGGCAGCGCCGCACGCAGCGCTTCTTCGGTGCCAACCGTGTTGATCAGCCCGCCCAGCCGCACCGCGGTCTTGATATATTCGGCGGCGTTGGGTTTGCGCTCGCTCTCGTAAGTGTCGAGCAGGCGTTCCGCCGCCTCGCCGGTGACAAGGCCTTTGCAGATCAGCGCCAGTTTCCAATAGAGATTGACCACATCGCGAGTGCCGGCGCACATGCCCTGCCCCATGAACGGCGGCGTCTGATGACAGGCATCGCCGGCCAGCAAAAGCCGCCCCTCGCGCCAATCCTCGGCCACCAAGGAGTGGAAGGTGTAGACGGCGGTGCGCTCCAACTCCGCCTCTTCCGGCTTGAGCCAGTCGGACAAGAGCTCCCAGACCCGTTCCGGTTTCGAAATGTCGTGGCTCGTCTCCTCGGGCAGGACGGTGATCTCCCAGCGCCGTCGCATCCCAGGCGTGCGCACATAGGTGGCGGGACGTTCGGGCACGCAATACTGGATCGAATGATCGCCGAGGCTCGGCTTGTCCTCATTGAGGATCACATCGACCACGAGCCAGCGTTCGTGGAAACCGTAATCCTCCATATCGCTCTCGATATAGCGGCGAATGAGCGAGCGCGCGCCATCGCAGCCGACCACATAGGAGGCACTGACGTGATGGACCTTGCCCTTGGTCATGTCCTCATAGCGCAGCTCGACCTTGTCGCCCTGATCGTCGATGTTGAACACATCGCAACGGGTGCGCACGGTGACCTCGGGGCGATCCGCAAGCCGGTCGCGCAACAGCTCCTCGAGATCGGGCTGGTGGAAGCGATAATTGGCGTTCCAGGCCTGCGGCCCCTCGCCCTGCGGGCGCGGCCAATCCAAAAGAATCTTGCCATCTCGGTCGACGAATTGCATGCCCGGGTGGCGATGGGTCTTTGCGGCCATCTCATCGGCAATGCCGATCCATTGAAAGGCGCGCATCACCTCGGCATCGAAATGCACCGCGCGCGGCAGGTGATAATGTGCCGCCTCGCGTTCCAAGACCAGAGTCTTGAGGCCGCAAGCCGCCAATAGATGCGCCAGCGTGGCACCCGCAGGCCCGTAGCCCACGATGGCAACGTCGAAATGTTCCATTCTCATGTCCTTCCAGATGCGTTCTTTTTGGCGAGCTCGCCGTAGAGCCACGGGCACTCCGCCACCGGCGGGCTGCGACGGCCGCGTTCGGCGGCGTCCAAGCGCATGTCGCGCAGGCGTTTGCGGCCCTGTTCCTCTTCGAGATAAAGCCGCTCATGACCCCAGAAGCTCGGCCCGTCATGGGTCTGATGCGGCTCCCATGTCTCGGGCTCGATCAACCGCCCGCCCCAGCCGTTCTCGACAAAGAAACCCGAGGGCGAATGGGCGTAATAGGAGGTCATGTAATCATTGGTATGGCGGCCGAGCGTATAGGCGACCCGGCCCTCTTCCCGTTGCGCCAGATCATAGCCCTGCCCCACGTCGTCAAGGTTCTGGAATTCGACCATGAAATGGTGAAAGCCCAATTGGCCGGAGCCGACCATGGCAAAGCTGTGGTGGCGCTCATTGAGATGGAAGAAGTAGAGCCCGTAAGGTTCCAGCCCGTAATCGGAGACATGAAAGTCCAGAAGATCGCGGTAGAAGGGCATCATCACCTCGATGTCCTTGACGTGCAGAACCGCATGGCCCATGCCCAGCGGACCGGTCATGAACCCGTCGATCGGGCGCCCCGGCACGAACGGGTCAGAGGCGATCATCGGATTGAAAAACAGCTCGACCCGGTTGCCGCCCGGGTCCTCGAACCAGATCAGCCCCTCGACAAAGCGCCGATCGCAGAGCTCCTTGGAGCCGAGCGTGACCCGAACGCCCGCCGCATCGAGCCGGCCCGCGTAATGTTGCAGATCGTCCTTGTGGGCCACTTCGAAACCCAGAAACGCCAGCGTCTCTCCGGGTTCATCGGACACCAGAAGCCGCTGCATCTTGTCATCCATGCGAAAGGCCAGCGCCTTGCCGCCGCGGTCGATTTTCTGCATGCCCAGAAGCTTGCCGGCAAAATCGGACCAGTCGTCGAGCTTGTCGGAGCGCACACCGAGATAGCCCAGAGCAATGATCGCCATGGTTGTCTCCATTGGTTGAATTCGGGATGCCTCAGTTTAAAAGGTCAGCGCCCTGACCCCGAGGCGAGATCCCTGTCCGTCCGAAGAGCGGACAGGGCATGCGATCAGTGACCGGCCACCTCATGGGCACGGCTCAGCGCCGCGTCGGCCGCCGCGGTATCGGATTGCTCCGCCACCCAGGCTGCGGGCGCGCCCTCGAAGGCTTTGGCCCAGGCCGCCATGCCGGCCGCGTCCGGGTCGACGAAAGTGACCTCGCCCGCGTCACGAAAGGCTTGTTCGATCTCCGCATCGGTCTGATCGACCACGGAGGCGATCCAGTCGGCGGTGGCGCGACCGGACATCTCGTCAATCACCGCCTTGTCGGCGTCAGACAGGCTGTCATAGGCGCGCTGGTTCATCAGGATCGACATAGGTTGAGCCATGAAACCGGTAGTGGAGATGTTCGGCGCCACCTCGTTGAGGCGGAAGGTGCGATAGGCATCCATCACCCAGACCGCGCCGGAAACCACGCCGCGTTCGAGATTTTCATAGACCTGCGGCGCCGGGATGCCGACGCCCGAGGCGCCGACCATGCCGAAGAGTTCGGAGCCGAATTTCGACGGCGAGCGCAGCTTCAGCCCGTCGAGATCGGTGGGGGTCTCGGCGGCTTTGTCCGTCATGAAAAACCGGTAGGCGGGCGTGGTGAACAGCGCAATCACCTTGTAATCGGCATATTCCGCATCGAGCGCGCCATCTTCGGACAATGTGTTGAGGATATCGGCGCCGGTCGCGCCCTTGTCGACCAGCCCCGGCAGCTCCACCACACCGCTCAGCGGGAACAGCCCCGGCGTGTAGGTCGGCACCACCAGGGCGACATCGGCGACACCGGCCTTGACCAGTTCGGCCTGGGCCGGCGGGGCACCGAGGATGGAGCCGGGGTAGAGCTTGAACTGCGCTTTCGGCGAGAGTTTCGCATTCACCTGATCGATCCAGGGCTGCAGGATTTTCGACGAATAGAAGCCCTGCGCCGGCTCGAAGGACGAGACGCGCATTTCCCGGGCCTCTGCGGCGGTGACCGATGCGGTCAATGTGAGAGCCATGGCGGCGGTTTTCAGCAGTCGGTTGAACATGGTTTCCTCCCAGATGTTCTTATGCGGTTCAGATGGCGTTGAGCGGCAGCCAGATCACGATGGCCGGAATGGCGATGATGATGGCGACGCGGATGAAATCGGCGATCACGAAAGGCGCAGCGCCTTTCCACAGTTCGGTGAGCTTGACATCGGGCTGCACGGTCTTGAGCACGAACAGGTTCATCCCCACCGGCGGGGTAATCAGCCCCATTTCCACAACCATGACGGCGAAGATGCCGAACCAGACGAGATCGATCCCGGCGGCCTGGGCGATCGGCACGAAGAGCGGCACGGTCAGAAGCAGCATGGCAAGACTGTCCATCAGCGTGCCGAGACCGAGATAGATCACCAGCATCAACAGGATCACCAGAAGCGGCTGATCGAGGATGCCAGAGAACATGCCGGTCAGAGAGAAGGGCAGGCCCGAGAGCGCCAGAAAGAAATTGAACAGGTTGGCCCCGATCAACACCAGATAGAGCGCACCGCAGGTCATCGCCGTGTCCATCATCGCGGACAGGAAACCCTCGCCCGACAGGCGCCGCGAGATCACCCCATAGGCCAGCACCACGGCGGCGCCGATGGCGGCGGTCTCATTGGCGGTGAAAACCCCACTATAGAGCCCGCCCATGATCAGACCGAAGATGCCGATGGGGGGCAAAAGCTCCCTGAGCGCGGCGTTGCGTTCCTGCGCCGTGGCCCGGGCGCGTTTCGGCGCAGAGGACCAGCCCATCCAGATCGGCACCCAGATGGCGAGACAATAGAGCGTGACGGCCAAAATGATCGGCCCGGCGGTGGCCAGCAAAAGCTCGCGAATGGACTGCTCTGCAATAAAGGCATAGATCACCAGCACGGTCGAAGGCGGGATCAGGATGCCCAGCGTGCCACCGGCGGCCACGGAGCCGGCCGAGAGCGAACGCGAATAGCCCGCGTCTTGCATTTCCGGCATGGCGATCCGACCCATGGTGGCGGTGGTCGCCAGCGAAGACCCGGAAATCATGCCGAAACCCGCAGAGGCCCCGATGGTGGCCAGTGCCAGCCCGCCGCGCCGGTGCCCGATCAGCACCGACATCGATTGATAGAGCTTGGCCGACAGCCCGGAGCGCGCGGCGATATTGCCCATCATCACGAAGAGCGGCAGCATGGTCAGCGTATAATTCGTCAGGCTGTCCCAGGTGGTGGTGGCACCGATGGCCATGGCCCCGTCCATGCCGATGATCATCGCGGAGCCGAGAAGACCCACCAGCCCCAGCGCCACAGCGACGGGCACTTCGAGGAAAATCATGACAATGGCGGCGGCAAAGCCGAGACCGCCCAAAAGCAACCCGCTCATCACCAATCCCTCTCATTGCGTGCCGCGAACCAGAGCCCGGCGATGGCCGCGATCAGGGCAAAGCCGAGCGTCACCGCCGCGACACTGATCGCCAGCGGAATCGGCAGGCCCAGATCCGCCGTGGTTTCCGGAGAGCCCCATTTCGAGACCACGTTCTCGCCCATGATCCAGAGCAGCAGCGCCGCGAAGATCAGCGACCCGATCGCTCCGACAAGACCCAGAGGCCTGGTGAAACGGTTCGGGCTCAGTTCCGACAGCAGCTTGGCGGTGACATGGGTGCGCTTGGCGTAGCACACGGGCATCGACAAGAGCGCGCCCAGACCGATCGACAGCGAGGTCAGCTCGATCGCACCCGGCACGTTCTTGCCAGCAACGGCGCGCAGGATCACATCGCTCACGGTGACGCCGGTGCCGAAGAGAAAGCACAGCCCTGCAGAGGCCAGGAGCGCGCCCGACACGATCTTCTTGGATTTCGAATGGATCATCTTGCCCGGCGCTCCTGTGGCAGGGCGCAGGCGGGCCAGAAACAAGCAGGCCAGAAATGCGTGGCGGGACATGCCCCCACGGCGTTCAGTCTCATGTGCGTTTTCACGGCGTTCCTCCCGTCGCTTTCCTTTGATCTACAAAAGATGTGAGCGGAAACAGGACCGTTAATCACGATGTGTCCGCCTGACGGACACCCTCTTTCCGATCCCGATGGAGCTGCACGCCGAAAGGCCGGCCAAAGCGCACTCACAGGCACCAGCTCAGGCGTAGGTCCGCTCCGCCACATCGGTGTCGCGCAGCATGGCGCTCAGCTCGGTGAGAAAGGCAGCTTCCGCATCGGAGCGTTTGCGCCGCGGGTTGGTCAAAAGGAAAATATCGATCAGCGGCAGCTCGTCGTAAGGCGGCAATTGTCGCAACAGTCCGAGCCCCACGTCCCGCGCCGCCACGTGCAGCGGCAACGCGCCAATGCCGACATTGGCGACGATCATCCGGCGAATCTCATGCAGGTTCGAGGAGATACCGCTCAGGCTGGTGGCGATCTTGGCCCTGAGCCGCATCCGCGTCACCGGCTCGAGCCCGCCACCTTCGGTCTCGGTCTGAAACGACACGGAGCGTTCATCCTCAAGCTCGGAGAGATCAATCGAGTCGCTATGGAACAGCCGGTGATTGGGACCGCAGAACAGACCGAAATACTCGCGGTAGAGCACCTCGGCTTTCAACTCTGCCGGGATTTTGTGCAAAAGACAGATGCCAAGCGAGGCGCGGTTCTGGCTGATCCGGGTGACGACCTCGTCGCTTTCGGCCACGGCGAAGGAAAAACTGACCTTCGGATGCCGCGCCGAGAACTGCCCGAGCACCCGATCGAAATGTTCCGAATTCACATGCGAGGTGATGGCGATCGAGATATGGCCGCGCAATTCGGCGCCGCCGACCTCGAGCAGAGAGGGCAGTTGCGACACCGCTCCGAAGATCGAGGAACATTCGGCATAGAGCAGTTGCCCGGCGCGGGTCACCTTGAATTCATTCGGTTTTCTGATGATAAGCTGATGCCCGGTGGTGTCCTCGAGACGCTTCAGCGCCGAGGAGATCGTTGGCTGTTTGAGGCCAAGGAAATCGGCCGCGCGCGAGATCCCGCGCTGTTCCACCACCACCATGAAAGTGCGCAGCAGGTTCCAGTCGAGATGCCAGGGGAAACGTTGTTGGCGCGGTTGCTTCATTGACCAAATCTATGTTAATGATTGTCATTATTTATTTGCGCAATAGACGGCCTCATGCAAGCGTTTTTGAAAGGGCGTCAAAAGCCTTTGGCCGGTGGGCGTGATCTGCGTGCCCTGCCGGTTGGATGTCTAACAGGAGAGAGAAGACTTATGACCGACCGTAGATCCTTTATCAAAACCGCGCTGATCATGGGCAGCTTTGCCGTGTCCGGGCTGAGCCTCGCCGCGCCGCTGGCCGCCGAAGAGCTCGACACGCTCAAGGAAAAAGGCGTGATGCGCATCGCCATGTCCGGCGCCTACCCTCCGTTCAACTTCGTGAGCGATTCCAATGAGGTGGTCGGTTTCGACCCGGCCATCGGCACCGAGATCAACAAACGCATCGGGCTCGAGACCGAGATCGTCACCACCGCCTGGGACGGCATCATCGGCGGGCTTCTGGCCAATAAATACGACGCCATCGTCGGCTCGATGACGATCACCGACGAGCGCGCCGAAGTGGTCGATTTCGTCGGCCCCTATTACACCACCGGCCGTGCCATTTTCAGCAAGCCGGGCAGCGGCATTGCCTCGCTCGACGATCTCAAGGACGTCAAGGTCGGCGTGACCTTGGGCGAGACCCACGAAGCCTGGGCCAAGGAAAAAGGCTACAAGGTGCGCACCTACAAGGGCCTGCCGGAACTTCTCCTCGAACTTGAAAACGGCCGTGTCGATGCCATCGTCAACGATTCCATCGCCGCCATCCTCGCGCTTAAGGAAAACGGCTACGAATATGAGATGTTCAACGATCCGGAGACCGAGCCCTTCGGCGCCGGCATCGCCATCCGCAAGAACAACCCGGAGCTGAAAGCGGCCATGCAAGAGGCGCTCGATGCGATGATGGAAGATGGCACCTATACCGCCATCGCCGAAGAGTGGATCGGCGAAGACATCCGCTGAGCCTATCGCTCCCCCCTGTCCCTGCCCGGCCCGTCGCCAAATCTGTCTGACGGGCCGGCGTTTGTCGCCGCGCGTTCTCGCGGTCTCCGCTCCCCCTTGAGAAAGCCCCGAAAGGAAGCCCATCCCCATGGATTTCGAGCTGATCTTAAAGGTCTATCCCTATTTCCTCGAGGCCGCGGTGGTCACCGTCGAACTGTCGGTGCTCACCATCATTCTCGGGCTGATCTGTGGCGCCCTGGGCACCGCTGCCCGGCTGTCGCGGTTTCGTGTCCTGCGCTTTCTCGGCGCCGCCTATGTCAGCGTATTTCGCGGCACCCCGGCACTCATTCAGCTGTTTCTGCTGTATTTCGGCGGGCCGCAGATCGGCATTCAACTCGATGCGTTCGAAGCGGGTGTGATCGGGCTCGGCCTCAACATCGGCGCCTATATGACCGAGACCATGCGCGGCGCGATCATTGCCATCGATCATGGTCAGGCAGAGGCGGCGCGCACGCTGGGCCTGTCGAAAGCCCAGGCCTTTCGCAAGGTCACGCTGCCGCAGGCGTTGCGCCTGATGATCCGGCCCCTTGGCGTCAATATCAACGCCCAGATCAAGGGCACCGCGTTGGTCGCGGCGATCTCGGTCGTCGAGCTGACCTATACCGCCCAGCGCTACATCGGATCGACCTACAAGCCTTTCGAAATGTTCTTTCTCGCCGGCATTCTCTACATCATCCTGATCACCATCACCGGCAAGGGCGTGGCCTATCTCGACCGCAAGGTGCGCCTGCCATGATGTTGATTTTCCGCACAAAACCCGCAAAGAAAGGCGCGTATCATGGGACTTGATTTCTCCGTGGTGCCCGGCTACCTCGACACGATCCTGCTCGGGGTGATCTGGACCATCGCCATCACCGTCGCCGCCGCCGTGGTGAGTTTTTTCGGGGGCATTCTGTTCGCCGTCATCGCGCTCTACGCACCGTGGTTCATCCGCCTGCCGGTGCGCTTCTTTGCCTGGCTGTTCATGGGCACGCCGCTGCTGTTGCAGCTGTTCCTGATCTATTTCGGCCTGGTCGAACTGGGCATCGATCTGCCCGCTTTCGTCGCCGGTGTCATCGGACTCGGGCTGCATTTCGCAGTCTACAATTCCGAGCTGATCCAGACCGCCATTCTCGCCGTCGACAAGGGCCAGATGGAAGCCGCCCGCACGCTTGGCTGTTCGCGCGGTCAGGCGCTGCGCAAGGTGGTGATCCCGCAGGCGGTGCGCGATGTCATCCCGCCGATCGGCAACAACATGATCGCGCTGTTGAAGGATTCCGCACTGGTCTCGGTGATCGGTGTGTCGGAGCTGACGCTCTCGGCCCAGCTCGCCATCGGTCGCACCTATCGGCCGTTCGAATTCTACGCCGTCGCCGCCGTGCTCTATTACATCGTCAATCTCGGGATGGAAGCCGTCCTGCGCCGCATCGAGCGCAAGACCGCGCTGTCGCGCTAAAGCCTCTGAGGACCCCCTATGTCTGATACATCGACCACTCAGAAATCAGAAACGCAGAAGTTCGTGGACATCCGCCACGCCCAGAAATCCTATGGCGAACTGGAGGTGCTCAAGGATATTTCGCTCACCGTCGACCGGGGCGAGATCGTCGCCATCATCGGCCCGTCGGGCTCCGGCAAATCCACCCTGTTGCGCGCCATCAACGATCTCGACCCGCTCACCGGCGGTGAGGTCTGGCTCGACGGGGTGCAGATCAACAAGGATCTGCCGCATCGGCAATATGAAAAGCATATCAACGAGATGCGCCAACAGGTCGGGATGGTGTTCCAGCATTTCAACCTCTTCCCGCATCTCTCGGTGCGCGAGAATGTCACCATGGCGCCGAAGCTCCTGAAGGGCATTTCCGATGCCGAGGCCAATGCGCTGGCCGAGCAACAGCTCACCCATGTCGGCATGCTCGAGCGGATCGACTATTACCCGTCGCAGCTTTCCGGCGGTCAGAAACAGCGCGTCGCCATTGCCCGCGCCCTGGCAATGAACCCGAAACTCATGCTGTTCGATGAGGCCACCTCCGCGCTCGACCCGGAACTGGTCGAAGAGGTCAACCTGGTGATGAAGCGCCTCGCCGAAGAGCATATGACGATGATCATCGTCACCCATGAAATGGATTTCGCCGCCTCGGTCTGTGACCGGGTGATCTTCATGGACAAGGGCGTGGTGGTCGAGGAAGGCCCGCCCTCGGTGGTGTTCAAGAACCCGACGCAGGAACGCACCAAGGAATTCCTGCGCAAACATCTCTCTCAATATGCTGAAAGTGCAAAATAAATGACCCAAGATCGGAGTCACATGTTCTCCCTCACCAAATTGCCGCGGCCGTTTCTCGACCGGGGCGAGGGGATCTATTTCTTTGATGAATCCGGCAAGCGCTATATCGATGGCTCTTCGGGCGCCATGGTGTCGAATATCGGCCATTCGAACCCACGGGTTCTGGCCAAGATGAAAGCCCAGATGGATCGCTCCACCTTTGGCTACCGTCTGCATTTCCGCACCCATGCCTCCGAGGATCTGGCAACGAAGATTGCCGAGATGATGCCCGAGGGGCTGGACCGGGTGTTCTTTGTCTCCGGCGGCTCCGAGGCGGTGGAATCCTGCATCAAGCTGGCCCGGCAATATGCGCTGGCCAAGGGCGAGCCCGACCGTTGGAAGGTGATTTCGCGCTTCCCCTCCTATCACGGATCTACCCTGGGCACGCTGGCGCTCACCGGCTATGACCCGCTGGCCCGGCCTTTCGATCCGATGCTGCAGGACATGCCGAAGATCGCCGCGCCCCGCACCTATCTCGACCGCGACAACCTCACCGAGGAGGAACGCGGGCTGAAATACGCCGAACTCCTGCGTGACAAGATCCTCGAAGAAGGCCCGGAGAGTGTCGCCGCTTTCATCATGGAGCCCGTGGGCGGTGCCTCCACCGGCGCGCTGGTCGCCCCCGACAGCTATTTCAAACGCATCCGCGAGATCTGCGACGAGTTTGGCATCCTGCTGATCTTCGACGAGGTCATGACCGGCGCCGGGCGCACCGGCAAATTCGTCGCCTCGGAACATTACGATGTCATCCCCGATATCGTGGCCATGTCGAAAGGCCTCGCCGCAGGCTATGCGCCACTGGGCGCCATGGTGGCCAAGGGCGAGATCGTCGAGGTGGTCGAGGCCCATGGCGGTTTTCTGCATGGCTATACCTATTCCGGCAACCCGCTGGCCTGCGCCGCCGGTCTCGCCGTCTTGGAAGAGATGGAAGAGCAAGGGATCATCGAGAATGCCGCCAAGATGGGCGAGATCCTCAAAGCCCGGCTCATGGCGTTGATGACGCGTTACCCGTTCATCGGCGATGTGCGTGGCAAGGGGCTGTTGCTGGCCTTCGAGCTGACACAGGACCGCGAGGAGATGGCGCCGCTGCCGAAGGCCTGGAACGCCTATCTCGAGCTGGTGGAACTGGCGTATGAGCGCGGGTTGATCATCTATTCGCGCCGCACCCGTGGCGGCTCCGAAGGCGATCACTTCCTGATCTGCCCGCCGCTGATCGTCACCGAGGCGCAGATCGACGAGATCATGGCGATCCTGACCGCCGCGCTTGACGCCTTTGCCGCCAATCATGACCTGCCGGTGCTGCGCCATGAAACTGCCTGACAAGAGCCTCTCTCTCGACGCCGCCGTGGCGCGTATCCCGGATGGCGCGACCGTCCTGGTCGGCGGCTTCGGGGTGCCCGGCACTCCCTTCACGCTCCTGCGCGAGCTGATGCGGCAGGGTCAGAAGGACCTGACTCTGGTCAAGAATGACGCCAATGAGGCGGGCATGGGGATCGATCATCTTCTGGCCAATGGTCAGGTGAAAAAGCTGATCACCACCCATCTCGGGCTCAATGCCAATGCCATCGCGATGATGAATGACGGGCGGCTCGAGGTCGAATTCTGCGCGCAGGGCATCCTGGCCGAGCGCATTCGTGCCGGCGGTGCCGGGCTCTCGGCCATTCTCACCGATATCGGGCTCGAAACCGAATTGGCAGAGGGCAAGCAGATCGTCGAAATGGACGGAAAACGGCTTCTGGTCGAGCCCGCGCTTCGCGCTGATGTGGCGCTCATCCATGCTGACCGCGCCGATCCTTTCGGCAATCTCGCCTATGCCGCCACGGCACGCAATTTCAACCCGGCCATGGCCATGGCCGCCGATCTGGTGATCGCCGAGACCGAGCGTCTCGCGCCGCTAGGCGGGCTGTCGCCGGAAGAGGTCGAGACCCCGGGTGCCTTTGTCGATCAGGTGGTGCGGCTCTCCGAGATCAGCGAGGAGTATGGCGTTGTCAGACGTTAAAGAAAGACAGGCGAACCCCATGGACGCACGCACACGCATGGTGGCCCGGGCGGCCCGCGAGATCACCCCCGGCATGGTGGTCAATCTCGGCATCGGCCTGCCGACGAAAGTGGTGGATTTCCTGCCCGAGGACATGCCGGTCTGCCTGCATACGGAAAACGGCATGACCGGGATCGGCCCGACCTTGCCCGATGAAGAGGCCGACCGCAATCTGATCGATGCCGGCGGCGCTTACGTGTCGCCGATCCCCGGCTCGGCCTATTTCGACAGCACGGTGTCTTTCGCGCTGGTGCGCTCGGGCCGGCTCGACCTGACGCTCCTGGGCGCGTTCGAAGTGGCCGAAAACGGCGATCTGGCGAACTGGAAAATCCCCGGCAAATTCTCCCCCGGCGCGGGCGGAGCGATCGAGCTGGCGCAAAAGGCGCGGCGCGTGGCGGTGATGACCACCCACACGGACCGCAAAGGCAATCCGAAGCTTTTGAGCCGTTGCACCCTGCCCCTGACCGCCCGAGGCCGCGTGGCGCGGATCTTCACCGATCTGGCGGTGGTCGACGTGACCCTCGAGGGCTTTGTGCTCCGCGAATTGGCAGACGGGGTTTCGGTCAAAGAGGTCAGCGAGGCCACCGGTGCCAAGCTGATCCTCCCCGACACAGATATTCCACGTTTCTGAGGCAATGCACATGGAACAAGAGCTGCAAACCCGCATCCTGCACGCGGTCGATGACCTGTTCGAGCGCGAGATTTCCTTTCTCACCGAGCTGACATCGCACCCCTCGACCCGCGGCAACGAGCAAAGCGCGCAGACCTTCATGACCTCCGAGCTAAAAAGCCGTGGCCTCGAGGTCGATCAATGGCAGATCGATGTCGATGAGATCTCTCACCTGCCCGGCTTCTCTCCGGTGCTTGCCCCCTATGAGGATGCCCAGAACGTCGTCGGCACGCATCGGAGCCGGACCCGAAAGGGCCGCTCGCTGATCCTCAACGGTCATATCGACGTGGTGCCCGCTGGCCCCCTCGACATGTGGGACCGCCCGCCGTTTGAGCCGCATGTGGACAGCGGCTGGCTCTATGGTCGTGGTGGCGGCGATATGAAGGCCGGGCTCGCGTCGAACCTTTTCGCCCTTGAGGCGCTCAAACATCTCGGCCTCGCCCCGGCGGCGGATCTGTTCTACCAATCCGTGGTCGAGGAAGAATGCACCGGCAATGGCGCGCTGGCCTGTCTGGCGCGCGGCTACAGGGCCGATGCGGCACTGATCCCGGAGCCTTTCGCCGAGCAGCTGGTGACCTCGCAGATCGGCGTGATCTGGTTTCAGGTGCATCTGAAAGGCCTGCCGACCCATGTCGCCTATGCCGGCGCCGGCGCCAATGCGATCGAGGCGGCGATCCCGCTCATCGCCGCGCTCCATGAGATGGAGCACCGCTGGAACGCCGCCGAACATCGCCATCCGGATTTCGCCCATCACGACCATGCGCTCAATCTCAATGTCGGCAAGATCCAGGGCGGCGACTGGACCAGTTCCGTGCCGGCCTGGTCCACGCTCGACCTGCGCATGGCGATCTTCCCAGGACAGGATATCGAGGCCGCGAAAGCCGAGATCGAAGCCACGATCCTCGAAGCGGCGCGACAGAATGATTTCCTGAAGAATTCCCTGCCGGAGGTGGTCTATCACGGCTTCCTCGCCGAGGGATACGCGCTCTCCGAGGACAAGAGCAGCACCGCGAAAGCCGCCATCGGCGCGCTTGAGACGGCGCATCTGGCGACGACCGGCGAAGCGCTCGAGACATCGGCGATCACCGCCACCACCGATGCGCGGTTCTTCGGGCTCTATGCCGATACACCGGCGCTGGTCTATGGCCCGCGCGCCGAGGCGATCCACGGGTTCAACGAACGTGTCGAGCTCGAAAGCATCCGCCGCATCACCCAATCCACCGCCCTGTTCATCGCCGACTGGTGCGGTGTCGAAGATATTTAAGGACTTCCCATGACCAAGCGCGACGCCGTCATCGTTTCCACCGCCCGCACGCCCATCGGCAAAGCCTATCGCGGCGCCTTCAACAATCTCGAAGGTCCCGCCATGGCCGCCCATGCCGTCCGCGCCGCCGTCGCCCGCGCCGGGCTTGAAGGTGGCGAGATCGAGGAGGCGGTGTTCGGCTCGGCGCTGACCCAGGGCTCTACCGGCATCAACGTGGCGCGCCATATCGCCATTGCCTCCGGCCTTCCGGACACGGTGGCCGGCGTCACGCTCGACCGGCAATGCGCCTCGGGCCTGAACGCCATCGCCAATGCCGCGCATATGGTGATGGCCGAAGGGGTCGAAGTGGCGCTGGCCGGTGGGCTCGACAGCATCTCACTGGTCCAGAACAATCACTGGAACTCCTATCGCTACAAATCCCCCGGCGTTCCGGACAGCTATTACATGTCGATGATCGAAACGGCCGAAGTGGTGGCCGAGCGCTATGGCGTCAGCCGTGCCGCGCAGGACGCCTACGCGCTGCAAAGCCAGCAACGCACGGCAGCGGCGCAAGGGGCGGGGCTTTTTGCCGATGAGATCGTCCCGGTCGAGGCGGTGAAACTGGTCACCGACAAGGCCACAGGTGAAAGCCATGAGGAGGCGATGACGCTCAGCGCCGATGAATGCAACCGCCCCGGCACTACGCTTGACGGGCTGTCCGGGCTCAAACCGGTGATGGGGCCGGGCAAATGCGTCACGGCGGGCAATTCGAGCCAGCTCTCCGACGGAGCCTCTGCCGCGATCATCATGTCCTCCGAGGAAGCCGCGCGACGCGGCCTCACCCCGCTCGGCGCCTTCCGGGGCTTTGCCGTCGCCGGTGTGGCGCCCGAGGAGATGGGGATCGGCCCGGTGGTGGCGATCCCGCGTCTTCTGGAGCGCGCGGGGCTCACCATCGACGACATCGATCTCTGGGAGATCAACGAGGCTTTTGCCGCGCAACTTCTCTATTGTCGCGACAAGCTCGGCATCCCGGACGAAAAGCTCAACGTCAATGGTGGCGCGATTTCCATCGGCCATCCCTATGGCATGTCGGGGGCGCGCATGGCCGGACATATTTTGCTCGAGGGCAAGCGCCGCGGCGCCCGCTATGGCGTGGTCTCCATGTGCATCGGCGGCGGTCAGGGCGCGGCGGGGCTGTTCGAGATCTTCTGAGCCCTGCCCATAAAGCGCCGCCCCGAACAGCGGCTCAGCAGATCCGCGGCAGCTGTTCGCCCACCAACATATCGACGATGCGCGCGCCACCGAACAGCGTGCGCATGGTCACCAGCGGGCCTTGGCCCTTGGGTTTCGCGCGACCGATGACCACGGCGCCTTGCCCCTCGGGGACGGAGCGCATGGCGGCCAGCGCCGCCTCGGCCTCTTCTTCCGGCACGAAAAGCACCAAAGTGCCCTCATTCGCGAGATAGAGCGGGTCGAGCCCGAGGATCTCGCACATGCCCTTGACCTCGGTGCGCAGCGGCAGGGCGGTTTCCTCGATTTCCACCGCCACATCGGCACTCTCGGCGATCTCGTTAAGGGCCGATGCCAGACCGCCCCGGGTGGCGTCACGGGCGCATCTGAGCCCAGGACAGGCCGCCGCCACGGCGGCCATGAGATGGCCCAGCCCGGCGCAATCGGATTGGATGTCGGTGGAGAGCGCCATATCGCCGCGTGCCGCCAGAATCGCCGCGCCGTGATCGCCCAGCACACCATTGACGATGGCCACGTCTCCCGGCTGCACCGCCTCTGCCCTGAGATCCCGCCCCGGCGGGATCACACCGACACCTGTGGTGGTGACAAACACCTTGTCGGCAGAGCCACGCCCGACCACCTTTGTGTCGCCGGTGACGATCTTGACGCCTGCCTTCTCCGCCTCAACCTTCATCGTCGCGACGATGCGTTTCAACAGCGCGATCTCGGTGCCCTCCTCGATGATGAAGGCCGCCGAAAGCCAGAGCGGCGTGGCTCCACCGACGGCGAGATCGTTGACCGTGCCGCAGATCGCGATCTTGCCGATGTCGCCGCCGGGGAACTCCACCGGATCGACCACGAAACTGTCGGTGGTGAGCGCCAGACGCGCGCCCGGTTCGGTGAGCGCACCGGACATCAGACGGGCCTGATCCTCCATGCTTTCCGGCTCGAAGACCGAGGTAAAGACCTCCTCGATCAGATCGCGCATCGCCCGGCCGCCACCGCCATGGGCGAGCGTCACCTTGTCCCCTCTGAGTGCCATATTCCGTCTTTCTCTTCTGCCCGCCTCGGGCGTTATCGGGTCGTTACTCTGCCGGTTCGGAGGCCACCTCGGAACTCCGGGCGCCACCGTATTGGTAATAGGCGGCACAGGCGCCTTCCGAGCTGACCATCAGCGCGCCGAGCGGCATTTCGGGCGTACAGCCCTTGCCGAATTGCGGGCAACCGGTGGGTTTCAGCCGCCCGGTCATCACCTGACCACAGGCGCAGCCCTCGGGTTCCTCGACCGACCGTTCGCCTGCCGCATAGCCGATGCCGAATTTTTCCTCGGCGTCGAAGGCGCTGTATTTGTCACGGATACGAAGCCCGGATTTGTCGATCTCGCCCAGCCCCCGCCATTCGAACGAGGGGCGCATTTCATAGACATCCTCGATCGCGGCGAGGCTGACCGGGTTGCCATGTTCGGGCACGACGCGGGCATATTGGTTCTCGACCTCGGCACGGCCGTCACGAATTTGCTCCAGAACCATCAGCACGGATTGCAACAGATCGAGCGGCTCGAACCCCGCGACGACGATGGGTTTTCCGTAGTCTTCGGCAATGAAATCATAAGGATGCGTGCCGATCACCATCGACACATGCCCCGGCCCGACAAAACCGTCGAGCATCATATGCGGATCATCCAGCAGCGCCTTGATCGGCGGCGGCACGGTGATGTGATTGCAGAAGACCGAGAAATTGGTGAGATCCTCGCGCGCCGCCTGTTGGATCGACAGCGCGGTCGAAGGCGTCGTGGTCTCGAAACCCAGGCCGAAGAACACCACCTCGCGATCCGGATTGCGCCGCGCCAGTTCGAGCGCGTCCAGCGGGCTGTAGACCATGCGGATATCGGCGCCGTCGGCCTTGGCCTGAAGGAGCGATTTCTTCTGTCCCGGCACCCGCATGGCGTCGCCGAATGTGGTGAAGATCACCTCCGGCCGTTCGGCGATCTCGACGCATTCATCGACGCGCGCCATCGGCAGGACACAGACCGGGCAGCCCGGCCCGTGGATGAACTCGACCCCACCCGGGGTCAGCTTGTCCAAGCCATAGCGAAAGATCGCATGGGTGTGCCCGCCACAGATCTCCATGATATAGACCGGCTTTTCCGCCGTGGCGCCGATCTCGTCGGTGATCTCGGCAATCTTGGCCAGAAGCGCCTTGGCGGCTTTCGGGTCGCGGAATTCCTCGGCGTATTTCATGACTTCCCCCCTTTTATGCGCGCGCTTCAAGTGCTTTGGCGCCTTCGGCCATCGCTTCGAGCGTTTCCTGTGCCTCGCCCAGCCCCTTGAGCGCCTCAAGCGTCGCCGCCGCCTCGTCCTCGTCGATCAGGGCCATGGCAAAGCCGACATGAATGAGCACCCAGGCGCCGATGAGATCATGGATCTCGCCGGTCAGGACCGGGGCGATATTGACCTCGCGGCGCACCCCCGACACATCGGCCAGCGCCATGAGCCGCGCCTCATCGGTGATCTCGATAATCTGTCCCGGGATGCCCAGACACATGGTTATTCCTCCTCTTGGCTGTTCTCTTCGCCGTTCCCCGCGCTCTGTCGCTGCGGTTCGGCGATGCCGTAGCGTTCGATTTTCGCCCGGAGGCCAACGCGGGACAGGCCCAGCTCATTGGCGGCACGGCTCTTGTTCCATTTCAGACGGGTCAGCGTCTCGCGCAGGATGCGCATTTCGATCTGTTCCACCCGGTCCTTGAGCGTGCCGGTGCCGATCAGCACCTGATCCACGGCTGTCTCGCTCTCGCCCGGAACCGCGAGCGGATGCGACGGGGTAGCCTGCAGGATATGGCGCGAAATCAGCTCCGGTCCGAGAAGCACGTCCTGCGAAAAGATCAGCATGCGCACCATCTCGTTTTCCAACTCGCGCAGGTTGCCCGGCCAATCGTAATCCATCAGGAACTGGATCGCATCGTCCGAGAGCCCATGCACCGGCTTGCCATGCTCGGAAGCGGCATCGAACAGGAAGGTCTGCGCCAGGATCGCCAGATCGCCCGGTCGCGCCCGCAAGGGCGGCACGTCGAGCGTGACCTTGGCCAGAGCATAGTAAAGCTCGGCATTGAACCGCCCCTCGGCCACCTCATGGCGCAGATCGCGGTGACAGCCGATCAGCAGCCGTACCTGCGAGCGCATCATCTCATGTGCCCCCAGGGGCCGGAACGCACCATCGCGCACCGCGCGCAGGAGCAGCAGTTGCAGGCGCGGCGACAGATCCGCGATGCCGGAAATATAGAGCGTGCCGCGATCCGCCTTCTGGAACAACCCGGTCTTGTGCCCGCTCAGCCCGGGCACCGCACCACGGCGCGCGCCGAACAGTTCCATTTCCAGGATGTCATCGTCGACGGCGGTGCAATTGATCTCGAAATAGGGCCGGTCGGAGCGCAGGGAGGCGTAATGCATCGCCCGCGCGATCCGGCCCTTTCCCGTGCCCGGCTCGCCGGTGAGGATCACCGGCACGTCGAAAGAGGCAAACTGGCGCGCCTGTTCGATCACCGGGTTCATCGGCGAATTGCCGGCGCGCAGCACGGTCTCGAACCCCATGCCCTCGCGCAGCGCCTTGCGTTGTTCTTCGAGTTTGAGCTCCACCGAGCGCGACAGGTAGCGCATCTCCAGCGACATGCGATCGTGCTCGCGGGTGAGCTGGAACAGATCGGCGGCATTCTTGGCCACCATCATCAGATGTTCGGGATGCCAGGGCTTGGTCAGAAACTGATAGATCCCCGCCTCATTGATCGCCGAGATCATGTCACCGGTCTCGGTATAGCCGGTGATGATGATGCGCACCGTATCGGGCCAGCGCTCGCGCACCTCGGTGAGGAATTCCACCCCGGTCTTGCCCGGCATCCGGTGATCGCAGAAGATCACCTGGACGAATTGCTCCTCCATATGGGCGCGGGCCTCGTCGGCGCCGCGCGCGATCAGGCAATCGAACGCGTCCTCGAGCGCCATGCGCATGGCGGCGAGGCTGTGCTCCTCGTCATCGACGAGAAGGACGGTGGGCAATTGTGCAGTCATGGATGCGGCCATGGGTGCAGTCATCGGTCAGGCCCCGAGCGTCTCGGTGGGAAATGTCTCGGTGGAACGTGTCTCTGTGGGACCTGTCTCTGTGGCGGGCGTTTCGGCGGCCTGCACGCTTTGCTGCTTTGCCTTGAGCCTTTGGTCGAGCCAGTCGAGCCAGTCCTGCATGCCCTCGCCGGTGCGGGCCGAGAGGCGCAGCACCCTGATGCCGGGGTTCACCCGTCTGAGGTTGGCCTCGTAGAGATCGAGATCGACGTCGCAATGCGGCGCCAGGTCCACCTTGTTCAGGAGCGCGATTTCGGAAACGGTGAACATATCCGGGTATTTCAAAGGCTTGTCCTCGCCTTCCGTGACCGACAGGATCGCTACCTTGCAATCCTCGCCAAGATCAAACCCGGCCGGGCACACCAGATTGCCGACATTCTCGATAAAGAGATAAGACGCCGGATCGATCTCCAGATGTTCCATCGCGTGACCGACCATATGGCCGTCGAGGTGACAGCCCTTGCCGGTGTTGACCTGCACAGCCCTTGCCCCCGTCGCGCGGATGCGCTCGGCGTCATTGGCGGTCTGCTGATCGCCCTCGATCACGGCGAGCGGCGCGTCTCCGGCGCGGGCGTTCAGCATCTCGATCGTCTTGCACAGAAGCGTCGTCTTGCCGGAGCCGGGCGAAGACACGAGGTTCACCGCAAAGGCCCCGAGGTTGCCCAGCACCCGGCGATTGCCCTCGGCGTAGCGGTCGTTCTTGGCCAGAATATCGGTCTCCAGCGCGATCAGCCGCTCCTGCGACATGCCCGGCACTTCGGTACCCGCCGGGCCCTGGCCGAAATGCATGTCATCGCCATGATGGTGATGCGAATGCTGATGGTGATGGTGACCATGATCGTGGTCGTGATCGTACTCATGGGGATGATCGTGAGAATGGTCATGCCCGCGAGAATGCCCGTGAGAATGACTGTGAGAGTGGCCGTGCGCATGACCATGCGCCTCCCCCTCAACGCTCGAAGTGCCGCAGCCGCATACCGTACACATCAGGTAACCTCCAAATCCTTGATCCGCATTTCGTCCCCGCCCATCGGCATCAGCTTGCCGCCGCCGCAGAGCGGACAGTCGTCCAGCCGGTGCGCGATCTCCACCTCTTTGGCACAATCGTAACACATCGCACGCCCCGGCAGGTCGATCATCTCAAGCGCCGCGCCCTCGGCCACGGAACCCCGCATCACCACATCAAAGGCAAAGGCCATCGCGGGTTTCTCCACCCCCGCGAACCTGCCGATCTCCAACCGAACCCGCGACACAGACGAAAACCCGTTCGCCAGAGCCGCATCCTCGATCACAGACCGAACCCCTTCGCACAAGGACATCTCATGCATCAGCCTCGCGCTCCGCCCTGTTCCAAGTCCTTGTCCTGAATCAGAGAGTCGCGTTCAATTTCTGCCTCTTGGCCGTTTTCCGCAAGCCCGGCGGTCAAAAGCTGACGGCGCGTGGGGGCGCTGAGCGCTTCTTCCCCCGGCTCTTCGGCGGCTTTCACCGCCTCGGCTTCGGCCTCGGCGGTCAGCGCGTCTTCGCGGGCGGCGCGAATATCGGCGCTGCGATCGGTTTCGGCGCGATGTTCTTCCTGAAACAGCGCCTGCATCACCGCCTGCGCCACTTCGACCGCCTGGGCCTGTGTCTTGAACTCGCCCATGAGCGAGAACAGAGAACAGGCCTTGTAGCCGCCGGTCTGCTCGCGCGCATTGTGGATGAACTCATAGTCGCCCGAGGGAAAAGGCAGCACCTCCTTGTCGCCTGCGGTGAGATGCGACCAATCCTCGCCCTCGCCGGGCAATTGCACCAGATTCATGAACCACGGGCTCAGCAGCACGCCCAGGGGCCGGCCCTCATGTTCGATGAAGCCCACGGCCTGCACATGCAGGAGCTTGTTGACCATCGGCACATCGCGCATTTTCGCGTGCCAGACCTCGGTGAAATCCGCCACCAGCGCTTCGGTCTTGCGCGCCAGACGGGCGGCTTCGAGCATGGCGTCCGATCCAGGGTCCTCGGAGACCAGAAACTGCGCCTTCGGCGCGTCGCAATTGGGGCATTTCCAATCCTCGGGCAGCGCGGTGAAAGGCGTGCCCGGCAGGACCTGGCGGGTGTCGTCGCCCTCGGCGGGATCATAGGGCGTCCAGCAGATCTTGCATTCCATGATCGCCTGATCGGAAATCTTGTCATTGGCGCCCAAGTAAGACCCTTCGAACCCGGTCTGGGTGTTGGCAAAGCTCATCTGATCGCCTCCAGCACTTCGCGGATACGTTCCGAACTGTCGGCGAGATCTTCCTGTGCGGCCAAGGCCACCTCCGGCATGTCGGTGACTTCAAACGTGTCGAGAATGAGCGTGTCCATGGAGTTGAAGAATTGCACCCGCCAGACATGATTGAGCGCGGTTGCACTGACCCGGCAATTGCCATAGCCGCGCGACAGGATGTCGGTCGCCCCCTGCCCCAGCGCCGCGTCCAGCCAGTCGAGATCGGGCTCGGTATGCGGCAGCAGCGTCAGGTTGATGACATGGCTCTCGTCTCCGGGTTTGAACCCTTTCGACTTGTCCTCCAGCTCCACCAGAAGCGGCGGTGCGTTCACAACACCCAAGGGGCGTTCGGCCTTGTGCATCCGGGCCGGGCGGCGCGGCTCGAAAGCGCGATCTTGCGCAAGCTGTGGCACGGCGCCGACTTCGATCACGTCCTCATCTGCGCTCTTCAACAGCCAGACCCCGGCGAAGACGCTTTCCTGCACTGCAACGGCGGGAATGCCATGGATGCGCATGGCGACCTCGCCCTCGCCCATGGTCTCGGCAATGAGGGCGCGGTTTTTCGCGTCCAGCTCCGAGAGATCGAACCGGGCATTGGTGCCGGTTTCGGCGGCATGGGCACAGGCCTGCGACAGGCCCGCCAGAAGCGTCAGCGCCGGGCGCAGATCCTCGCTCAGCTCGACCTCGGGCGAATGCATGGAATAGGTCCGCATGTCCTGCGGCATTTCCATATATTCGAGCTCGCCATCCTCAACCGGCTGCGATCCGGGACCGAAGCCCATGGGCGGCAATTGGAAATTATTGACCATCTCTCGCGCTCCTCACACCTGTTCCGGCACAGCCATCGCAAGGATCTGTGCGAGGCGGTTCATGTAGTCGTCCCAATCGCGAACCTTGGGGATGCCGGCAAGAAAATGCCCGTCACGATAGGTCAGAAGCGACGGGGTCTTGAGCACGCCCGTGGCCTCCCTGAGCGCGGTCTCGATCCCGTCACCGACCACGGCACAGTCGAAACGGCCCTGGAATGCCAGTTTGAGTTCCGGCAGGATCACCGCCACATCTGCGGTCTCGAGATTGCGTTTCGCATCCCCTGGCACGAAGAGCACATGCGCCCCCGGACGGCTGGTGAATTCGGTCACGTCATGCATGCTGTCGAGCTGCGGCCAGCCGAATTCGCTGGTCAGCCTGTCGATCAATGGGTGGCTCATGCGGTGGTCTCCCCTTTGTCCAATGCGGCCTGCAGATGCGGTGGCAATTGCGGGTCTCGCGCCTCGAGATCGGCGAAAGCGTCACCGAGGCCACGCCCCTCCATCAGCGCCTGCAAGCCGCCGAGTGCGTTTTTGATTTTGATGGCTTCGTCTTCCGAGAGCACTTCGCGGGCGGCGCCGAGAAAGGTCAGCACCCATGTGCCCGGCGCCAGAGGCCCGGTGAGCGACAGATCGATCAACCGCTTCTCGGTGCCATCCGTGGCCGTGCCGGCGACGCCTTCGGAAAACAGGATCTGCATCGGGGTGCCGAGACACATGTCAGGCCCCCAGCGGCAGGAAACGGTCGTCGCCGATGCGGCAGGCCTCGTCTTCGGTGGGCCGGCCCTCTTCATAGGCGGAGCGCAGGATCGACGGGTCGGCGAGATCGCGGGTCTCGCTGTGCCCCTCGCGCGCCGCGATGCCGAGCCCCTGCAGTTTTTCGAGCGCCACCGCGATGGCCGGGTCGATCTGAGCCGCCACGATGTCGCGCAGGCCGCCGCCGTAATCCTCGAGCTCCTCGGGCTGACACCCGATCAGGATCAGCCGCTCCGGGCAATGGCCCATCAGCTCGGCGGTGGCCAAAACGTCCTGGAACCCGGTCTGGTGCAGGGACATCTTCTTGGCGCCCATGAAAGACGGCACATCGCCGTCCTCGACGATCTTGAGCGTGCCGGGGGCGAGCCCGTAATCCACCGCATCGAACACCAGCAGCGCGTCGATCTCTTCGAGAAACGGCAGAAGGTACAGCCCCTGTGTGCCGCCATCGAGCAACTTGACCTCGGGGCCAAAGGCATAGCGTTCGGCCAGACGCTCGACACAGCGCACGCCGAACCCCTCATCTGCCCATAGGACATTGCCGATCCCAAGGATCAGAACTTTGGCTGCCATGCGCCCCTCCTCCTTTATCTGTGCGGCCCATCCCCGGATTGCGCCGCATCGACCGTGCGGCTGCAGCAAAACTGGATGGTAAGCTTCCGATCTTTCTTTCCACTGAGAGTAGAGAGAGAGGTTTCGCATCACACGCGTTTTTCGGGATGCAATGGAATACCAACTAGTGCCCTGAAATACATGGGGTTTTCGTCAAAATGTCGCAGCTAGCGCAAACATATATGGAAGGAAGCCTTCCGATAATTTCAGAATTGGAAGGATAAAATACGGAAAAGGCGGGGAGCCCCCGCCTTCTCACTCGATTCTGACACGGTCGCGCGGCCTATTCCGGGCGGTCGTCCTTGAAGGTTCGGGTGCCGGAAATCATCGTCGAGACCATGGATTGACGCGACAGGATGTCTTCGCGGATCGCGGCATAGATGTGGATGATCATGAAGACCAGAATGAACCACATGCCGAGACGATGCACCGAATGCACGATCATCGAATTACCGAACAAGGTCAGGACCCAGCCGGCCACACCGTCGGCAAAGCTGCCCTGGCCTGCGCCTTCGGAATAGAGCGCCCAACCGGTCAGGATCATGAAGGTGAGCCCGAGCGTCATGAAGAAGAACATGGCGGTCTGCGCCAGCGGGTTGTGACCGACGTATTTCTTCGGCTCACGCTCCAGAAACGCATACCATTTCAGCTCGAAAAACACCTCTTTCCACCAGCGCTTGTTCCACACCGGAATGTAGAACAATTGCCGCGCGTGGCTGTTGCCGACAAAGGCCCAGTAGATGCGGCCGAAAAAGCCCACCGTCACGATCATCCCCGCCGCGAAATGCGCGAAGCGGATATAACCGAAGACGAACTGATGCGTGGCCTCAGCGATCTGCATCGAGGGCAGCGGCTTGCCAATGACATAGCCGGTGACGATCAGCACCGTGATCGCCAGCGCATTGACCCAGTGCCAGAGCCGCACCGGCCATTCATAGACGAAAACCGAGGTGCGGGTGCGGATGCTTTCGATATCCGCCGCCGTCGCGTCCCCGGTGAGGCGCGAGGCCTCGAGAGGCTCCGGCATCTCCGGGTTGGGCGTGTGAATGGAGGTCTCGGACATGTCTCATTCCTCCTTGCGGCGCTTGATCCATCCCTTGACGGCTTCGCCCGCCAGCCAGATCACCGCCACCGCCACGCTGGCCATGGCCAGATGCGCCAGCGAATGGCCTTCGGTGCCCGGCAGAACCGCGTGGCCCGGATGGGCCAGCGCCGGTGTTGCGAACAGGATTGCCAATGTCGTGAGTTTTTTCATGATACGCCCTCCTCTCAGCGCACTTTGACCGTGGTCAGCTCGTCGCCATCGGGCGACATCACATGGGTGGAACAGGCCAGACAGGGATCGAAACTGTGCAAGGTGCGCAGGATCTCGACCGGCTCGTCGGGGCGTTCCATCGGCGTGTTCATCAGCGAGGCTTCGAAAGCGCCGATATTGCCCTGACTGTCACGCGGCGAACCGTTCCAGGTGGTCGGGACCACGCATTGGTAATTCTCGATCCGACCATCCTTGATCTTGATCCAATGGCCCAGCGCGCCGCGCGGAGCTTCGGTCATACCAACGCCCTTGGCCTCTTTCGGCCAGGTGCTCGGGTCCCATTTCTCGACATTGGCGGTCGAGCTGTCGCCATTCTTGATGTTGGTCACCAGCTTGTCGAAGAAATGCTTCTGCAACCGGCCACAGTACTCGGACTCGAGTGCACGTGCCGCGGTGCGACCGAGCGTCGAGAACAGCGCCTCGACCGGCAGATCCATGGTCCTGAGCAGGCCGGTGACCTGATCGGTGATCTCCTCGTGACCCTTGGCATAACCGACGATGTAGCGCGCCAGCGGACCGACCTCCATGGCATTGCCGCGCCAGCGCGGCGCCTTGATCCAGCTGTATTTCGCCGCTTCGTCGAGCTCCTTGATGTCGGTCTTGGTGCCTTTGGCGTTCGGACCGAGCTCATACTTGGGTTCCGTCACACCATCCCAGGGGTGCAGCCCCATGCCGGCCTCGCCATAAGTGTACCAGGAGTGATCGACGAATTCCTGCACCTGTTCCGGGTCGCGCGGATCGACATCATGCACGGTCGAGAGATCGCCGTTGATGATGGCGCCACGCGGCAGGTGCAACTGCTCCGGCGAGAAGTCGTTGGCATTCTCCGGGATGTCGCCATAGGCAAGACAGGCCTTGGACGACAACCCGCCGCCATAGAGCCAGTTCTTGTAGAACCCACCGATGGCCACGACATCCGGCAGGTAGACGTTCTTGTTGAACTCGATGCATTTCTCGATGATCGAGGACACCATATTGAGCCGTTCCATGTTGATCGCACCGACGCCGCCGACACCATCGACGTTGATCGGGCACGGCACACCGCCCACCAGCCAGTTCGGATGCGGGTTCTTGCCGCCGAAAATGGTGTGGACCTTGACCACCTCTTTCTGAAGATCGAGCGCCTCGAGATAATGGGTCGTGGCCATGAGATCGGCCTCGGGCGGCAGTTTGTAGGCCGGATTGTCCCAATAGCCGTTCTTGAACAGGCCAAGCTGGCCGCTCTCGACGAATTTCTTCAGGCGGTTTTGCACATCGCGGAAATAGCCCGCGGAGGAGAGCGGGTGCGATGGCGAAACCGCCTGCTGCAGCTCCGACGTGGCTTTCGGATCAGCGCGCAGGGCGTTGACCGGATTCACCCAGTCGAGCGCATGCAGATGATAAAAATGCACGATGTGATCGTGGATCTGCAGGTTGAGCTGCATGATATTGCGGATCGAATTGGCGTTGTCCGGGATGGTGATGCCCAGAGCATCCTCGACCGCACGCACGGAGGTCAGCGCATGGGTGCCGGTGCAGACACCGCAGATGCGCTCGGTAAAGGCCCAGGCATCGCGCGGATCGCGGCCCTTGAGAATGACTTCGAGCCCGCGCCACATGGTGCCGGTGGAGACCGCGTTGCGAATGACGCCATTCTCGTCGACGTTCACTTCGCAGCGCATGTGACCCTCGATCCGGGTCACCGGGTCGACGACGATGCGCCGGCCGGTATTGTCGAGGTCGAAACCGTTGGGGGTCGTGTTCATGGGTTACGCCTCCTCTTTCTTGTCTTGGGTTTTTCTCTGAGCCGCCTTGAGTGCGGAGACGGCGGCATGGGCCGCAACGCCGGCACCGACGACACCCGCGGCAGCCAGACCGACCTTGTCGGCATTGGCCTCGACCCCGAATTGCGTCAGATCGGTCACCCGGTCATAGAAACTGCCCTGATCCCAAAACCCGTCTTCGGAACAGCCGATACAGCCGTGGCCCGACTGGATCGGGAAGGAGACACCCTCGTTCCAGCGCACGGTGGAACAGGCGTTATAGGTGGTCGGGCCCTTGCAGCCCATCTTGTAGAGGCAATAGCCCTTGCGCGCGTTTTCGTCGTCCCAGGTCTCGACGAACTGGCCCGCGTCGAAATGCGGACGGCGATAGCATTTGTCGTGGATGCGCTGGGAATAGAACATCGCCGGGCGGCCCTGACGATCGAGCTCCGGCAGGCGATCGAAGGTCAGCATATAGGTGATCACCCCGGTCATGACTTCGGCGATCGGCGGACAGCCCGGCACTTTGATGATCGGTTTGTCGGTGATCACCTTATGGACCGGCGTGGCCCGTGTCGGGTTGGGCTTTGCGGCCTGCACACAGCCGTAAGAGGCACAGGCGCCCCAGCTGATGATCGCCTTGGCGTGTTCGGCCGCGTGTTTGAGCTGTTCGACGAACGGCTTGCCGCCGATGATACAGAACATCCCGTCTTCGTTGAGAGGCGGGTTGCCCTCGACCGCGAGGATGTAATTGCCCTTGTATTTCTCTATCGTGTCCTGAAGCGCAGCTTCGGCCTGATGCCCGGCGGCAGCCATCAGCGTGTCGTCGTAATCGAGGCTGATCATCGACAGCACCACGTCTTTCGCCAGCGGATGCGCAGAACGAATGAAACTCTCGGAACAACAGGTGCACTCGAGCCCGTGGACCCAGATCACCGGCGTGCGCGGCTTGGTCTCCATCGCATGGGCAATCTTCGGCACGAAAGAAGGCGACAGCCCCAGCGCCGCCGCCGTCAGCGAACAATATTTCATGAAGCTCCGGCGGGTGATCCCCTGCCGGCGCATGACATCGTAGAATGTCTCGATCTGACCGTCACTCTGGCCCAAGGTGCGTTCCTCCCTGTTTGGTCTTCGGATTGCCGCGAATGCCATCGCATACAATCGCTCAAGCCTATCCAAACAGGCCGAACGCCCGCCGCCAAACCCAAGCACGAAAAACGTAACTTCGAAATTTCGACGTCTTTTCAGAGATCTAAACCGGGGGCGCGCAAAATGCCCGGTGAGTGGCTAACCGGCTTTCATCGCAACCGGTCAAAGGCTTTTCACCCTTTGCCTCGGCGCTCACAAATGCCGCGCGGCGGCAATCAGCGCCTGCCCGAGCGCCAGCCCGCCGTCATTGGCGGGGGTCTTGGTGTGGGTGAGGATGGGGGTGTTTCCCAGATGCCAAGCCATAAGCTGCAACAGCAACGCATTCTGGAAACACCCGCCAGAGAGAACAACAGCCTGCGCCTCTCCGGCCTCAACCAACCGCCGCGCCTCCTGCGCGAAGCCGAGGCTCAGCCCCGCATGTGCCATCCATGCTAACCGATCCAGTGACTGTCCGTGTTGTCGCAGACCCTGCAACTCCGCAAACATCGGCGCCGGGTCCAGCTCCCCGTCCCGCAGAGGCAAACTAAATCCGACCCCCATGTCGGGGGCTTGCGTTGCCATCGCCTCCAACCGCATCGCCGCTTCGCCTTCGAAACTCTGGCCATCGGCGCAAACCCCGAGGCAGGCGGCAACCGCATCGAACAGCCGCCCGGCGCTCGACGACATCGGGCAATTCATGCCCTTCTCCACCGCCCTGCGCGCCATCGCCAGCGGCTTGTCCGCGAAAAGCTCATCGGCCCACTCCGACAGGCCGGCCTGATCCAATCGCGCCAGCGCATTGCGCCACGGCTCTTTCGCGGCCCTGTCGCCACCGATCAGCGGCGCGGGTTTGAGCCAGGCCTTGCGGGTGAACCCGCGATAATCGCCCAAAAGCACCTCGCCGCCCCAGACCGTACCGTCCGTGCCAAGCCCGAGCCCGTCGAGCACTATGCCAGCGACCTTGCCCCCCTCCAGAGGCCAGAGATTCTCACCGAGACAGGCGGCCAGATGGGCGTGGTGGTGCTGCACCTCTTCGACCCTCTGCCCTTCCTTCTCAGCGCGCGCATAGGCGTGGAGCGTGGCGCGGAATTCCGGGTGCAGGTCGCAGGCGATCAGCTCCGGATGGTGATCGAACAGGGCGGCATAATCCGCATCAGCCTTCAGAAACGCCTCATAGGTCAGCGCCTCGTCCAATTCGCCGAGGTGATGGCCCAGGAGCGCCTGCCCGTCTTTCAACAGGCAAATCGCGCCTTTCATCTGGCCGCCATAGGCCACGACCTGCGGCGCCTCCTCGAACCCCTTGGGCAATGGCAGCGTGCCCGGCACCCGGCCCCGCGCCCGGCGCAGCACCATCGGGCCGTGTTCCGTGATCCGTTCGACCGAGTCATCGAGCCGCCGGGCGATCTCGCGATCATGCATCAGGAAGGCGTCGGCAAAGCCCGCAAGCTTGTCGCGCGCTTCGGCGTTGCCGATCACCTGCGGCTCGCCCGACAGATTGCCGGAGGTCATCACCAACGGGCCGCCCATGGCGTCGATCAACAGGTGGTGCAGCGGTGTATAGGGCAACATCCAGCCCAGCGTCGCCTGCCCCGGCGCGATGCCATGGGGCTTGGCGCCCACAGGACGGTGCATCTCCAGAAGCACGATCGGCGCGGCGGGGTCCTCGAGCAGGGCTTGCTCCTCCTCCGAGACCGCGCACCAGTGCCGGATCGTCTCGAGCGTGCCCATCAGGGCAAAGGGTTTCGCCGGCCGGTGCTTGCGCCTCCTGAGCAGGGCCACGGCCTCGGCGTTCAGCGCGTCACAGGCAAGGTGGAACCCGCCCAGCCCCTTGATCGCGACGATTTCGCCCGCGCGCAGGCGCTTTGCCGTCTCAGAGATCGGATCGCCTTCTGTTGCGGGCTCCAACCAGAGCTTCGGGCCGCACTCCGGACAGGCAATCGGCTGGGCATGAAACCGGCGATCCTCCGGGTCCTCGTATTCCGCGCGGCAGGCCGGGCACATCTCGAACGGCGCCATGGTGGTCTTGGGCCGGTCATAGGGCAGATCGGTGACGATGGTGAACCGCGGGCCGCAATGGGTGCAATTGGTGAAAGCGTAGCCATGACGGCGCATGTTCGCATCCCGAACTTCGTTCAGGCAATGATCGCATGTTGCGGCATCCGGGGTAACGCGCGTGCGCGCAGCGCCGTCTTTCGAGGCGATTATGTCGAATGTCTTCGGGGTTTTCGCCCGCTCACCGGCAATTTCGCAAAGCTCCACCGCGTCGATCCGCGCCAGCGGCGGCAATTCTGCACGAAGACGGCGCTCGAATATGTCGGTAAAACCCTCACTGCCATCAAAGAGCTGGATCAGCACCCCCTCGGCATCGTTGCGCACGGTGCCGGTGAGCCCCATGTCGCGCGCCAGATGCCAGACGAAGGGGCGAAACCCGACGCCCTGCACCTGACCGCGCACGCGGATCTCGACGCCTTTGTTCCCCTCTGCCCCCTTCTCCGCCCCCACGTCAGTGCACCGTACAGACCATGCAGGGGTCGAAGGAGCGCACGATATGCTGAACCGCGATGGGCGTGTCTTCACCCGGTTGTACCGGCGCGCCGACCAGCGCCGCTTCCACCGGTCCCGGGATGTTGCTCCGGTCGCGCGGCGAGAAATTCCAGGTTGTCGGCGCGATGATCTGGTACGAGGTGATCTCACCCCTTTCGACGCGGAACCAATGGCCAAGCGCACCACGTGCCGCCTCGACCAGCCCGACGCCCTCGCCGTCCTGTGGCAATTTCACATGGCGCATGAAAGGCTCGCGCGGGTCGATCTCGGCCAGCAGCCGTTCCATCTCCACCTGGGTGCGGGCCAGCTCCAACAGCCGACCGGCGACGCGGGCGCGCACCGATCCCTCCTTTGACAGCGCCAGAGCGAGCGGATGACCGTCGATCGCCTGCCGCGCCAGCGCCCCGGTTTCGAAACTTTCGCCCCGCAATCGCGGCGCCTTGCACCAACTATAGGCGTCCTCGCGCATATCCTCATCCGGCAGGGTCTGCCCATGGAGCGGATGGGCATCGGGGCCAAGCATCCAGGAATGCGACAGGTCCTCGATGATTCCGGCGGGTTCCAACTCACCGGCGGTGCCGTCGCGCAGAATGCCGGGGACAAAGCGCCGTCCCTCAGGGGTCGGGTAGGCGCCAAAGGAGAGGTAGCGATGCTCGCCGACGCCAGAGGTCTGTAACATCAAATTATCGGAAATTTCTAAGAACAAACCGAAATCACCGGTTTGCCACCCGTTCAATTGTTCGATTTGTGTAAGTTCTAACAGGACCTCCAGAGGCGCACCGATGACCACCTCTTCGAGATAGGCGCGAAAGGCGGCAAGATCGGCGCCGATGCGCACCTTGTCACGGGCGGTGGGCGCGCGGGTCACCCCACCCGGTTGAATGGCCAGCGTATGCGGCCATTTCCCGCCCAGAAGCCCGACGATATGCAAAAGCTGCGCCCGCGCCTCCGTCGCGCGTTTGAGGGCGCTGCCGTGCACAGCAGTGAACCGTTCTACCGTGCGTCCATGCCATGGCCGGTCGGCATAGATCGGGCGGGCAAAGTCGGGCATGAAGAACAGGTTGAAATGCATCAGATGGTCGGAAACATTTTCGACCATATGCAGGAGCTGGGCGACCCGGCTGCCATTCGGGATCATTTCGGCACCGGCAAGATCGGCCAAGGCCAGTGCGGCCGCCATGGATTGGCTGATCGAACAGATGCCACAGATCCGCGGCGTGAGGGTCAGCGCATCCATCGGCCCCTTGCCGCGCAACATGCTCTCGAAGCCGCGAAACATCGGCGAATTGGCATAGGCGGCTGTCACCCTGCCCTCGGCCACCTCGAGCCGGATTTCAAGATCGCCCTCGACCCGGTTGAACGGGCCGACGAGCAGGGTCGTCGTGTCTGTCATGCGATCAGTCATGTTTGCGGCTCTTCACGCTCGGGGGGACGATGACCCGGTCGGCCACGGCATTCTCGGCGACCCGACGCGGGGTCGCACGTTTCGACAGAGAGGCCAGCGCCATGAACCAGGCCTTCGGCATATCGGTCGGCAGGCCCACCGGGATGCCGGCGAATTTCGGCGTCTCGGTAAAGCCGTGACCGGGTTCTTCGAACTCGGGCGCGGTGCAATTGATACAGGGGTAGCCGGCGCGGGTACAGCTGCCCTCGCCGTTCCACAGCCGGATGTTGCAATCGCCAACGGCCTGGGTGCCGATACAGCCCAAGTGCTCCATCATGCAGCCCATCTGCGACAGTTCCTCGGCCGAGGCCTTGTATTCGTAGAACTCGTTCTTGGTGCAGGCATGATGCACGAGATTGTCGGCAAAGAACCGCGGCCTTGCGTATTGGTCGAGATCCTCGGGACCGAGCGCGCCCGCGGCCAGCAGCATCAGCGTCTCGGTGACCCAGTCGGGATGCACCGGACAGCCGGAAATATTGATCACCGGCAGGCCCGCCTTGTCGCGAAAGGTTGCGGGCAGCACAGCCCCCGCGTGGCTGCCCTCATATTGCAGACCGGCGGCATCCGACGGGTTGTCGCCGGCCGAGGTCACCCCGCCATAGGTGGCGCAGGTGCCGACGGCCACGACATGGCGCGCCAGAGGGGCGAGGCTTTCGACCCAGTCGAGCATGGAGCGCCCGGTGCCCGCCAGCATATGATAGCGCCCGGTGCCCCTCGGCCCGCGGGCGATCGCACCTTCGACACAGAGGATGTCGAGCTGCTGTTCACCGGCTTCGATGGCATCGAGCAGGCGACGCACTTCGGCCCCTGTCGCCTCGGACAGCGAGGGATGCCAGAGAAACTCGAGCCCCGCGCCGTGGAACAGGTCGATGAGCGACGGGCTTTCGGCGCAGAGAAGCGACATGGTGCAGCCGCCGCAGCCCGCCGATTGCAACCAGAGAATATTCACCCATTCCCTCCCAGTTTCGGGGCCTGTCTCGGAGCCCGTTTCAGCGACAGGCGAAAACAGGCGCCCTCGGCCTGATCCGGCAGATAGGTGAGCGCGCCGCCATGTTCCTCGGCGATCTTGTAAGAGATCGACAGGCCGAGCCCCGTGCCCTTGCCGACATCCTTGGTCGAGAAGAACGGATCGAAAATGGCCGCCTGCAGCTCTTCCGACACGCCCGGCCCGTTGTCGCAGACATCGAGCAGGGCGAAATCGCCCTCATAGCGCAGGGTGATGCGGATTTCCGGTGCCGCAACCCCGGTCATGGCGTCGGCGGCGTTCTGGACCAGGTTCATCACCACCTGTTGCACATGGCCGACCCGGCCCAGCGCGACACAGGGGTCTTCGCCCTCGACGGTGATTTTCATATCGCGTTTCTGGCCGCGCCGGACCCAATCGGCGCCGATCTTGGCGGTTTGCGTCAGATCGAAGGGCGCCACTTCACCAGAGCCATCCGCGGAGAGACGCCGCAGGTCCTCGACAATGTCGCGCACCCGCTCGGCGCCGTCATGCGCGCCCTCGATCGCGCTACGCAGGTTCTTGAGGTCGCGGTCGAGCCGCAGGCTCTCGCGCAGCGCGATCAGCTCATCCCGGCTGGCGCCGCCCTGCACCTGTTCGAAATAGGCCTCGAACCGGTCGAGATATTTCTGCAGGCTGTGGGTATTGGCATAGACGAAGGAAATCGGGTTGTTCAGCTCATGCGCCACGCCCGCCAGAAGCCGGCCGAGCGAGGCGAGTTTCTCGGTGCGCACCAATTGCGTCTGCGCCTGTTTCAGCTCGTCGAGGCTGCGTTCCAGCTCGCGATACGCCCGGCGCAGCTCGCCCAGAGGCCGCCCGGTCAGGATGATGCCGGAGACCCGTTTGCGCTTGTCGAGACGCGGCGCGAGCCGGATATCGACCGGGCTGGCGCCATCCACGGTCTGCAGATCGAGCTCAAGCCGGGTCTCGCCGCGCAGTTTGATCACAGCATCGATCGCCGCCAGCATGCGGTCCCGCATCTCGCCCTCGAAGAACTGATCGACGGGATGGCCGATCAAAGCCGCCTTGTCGCGCCCCAGAGCGGCGCAAAACGACTGGCTGACATCGGCGATGACGCCATCCTTGTCGGTGACCACGAGATAATCCGAGATCGACGCCATGATCGAGCCGAGAAAGCCGCGCAGGCTCACCAGCTCGGTGTTGCGCGCTTCCAATTGTTCCTGATAATCGACCAGCTCGGCATAGGTCTTGTCCACGGCATCGAGCACGTCCACCCAGGCGGTGTCGTCGAGCTCCGGCCGCGTGCCGCTCCCCAGGCTCCCAGGCAAGTCTATCACGGGATCACCATCCTTGGTCATTACCCGCTCAGCCTATGCCAAGGACCGGAGTTTGGAAAGGGTTGGCAACATCTGCGACACCGGTCTTCCGGCTGCCGCGAGGTTCACTCTCTCGTGTCATTCCAAGGGCTTGACTCTTCTGCCCGCGCCCGCCCTGATCGGCGCAACAACAGGAGTTATCATGTCCGACACCACCGCCGCCAAATTCACCGGAAAATTCGATCAGGAACTCGAGGCCCGCCTCACCCGCTACGCCGCGATTGACAGCCAGAGCGACGCGAACTCTCCGACGGCGCCCAGCACCGAGATCCAATACGACATGCTGCGGCTGTTGGAAAAGGAACTCACCGAGATGGGCGCCGCCGACGTCGAGATCACCGAGTATGGCGTGGTGCTGGCGACCATTCCAGGCAACACCGAAGGACCGACCGTCGGGCTTCTCGCTCATGTCGACACTGCGCCGCAATTCAACGCCACGGGCGTGAAACCACGGGTAATCAAGGGCTATAACGGCGGCGAGATCACATTCCCCGACAATCCGGATCTGGTGCTCTCACCCGAGGAATTCCCCTATCTGGCCGAAAAGCAGGGCCATGACATCGTCACCGCCTCGGGCACCACATTGCTGGGCGCCGATGACAAGGCGGGCGTGGCGATCATCATGAGTGCTGCCCGCCATCTGTTGCAGAACCCCGAGATCCCGCACGGGCCGATCCGCGTCGCGTTCACCCCGGATGAGGAGATCGGACGCGGGGTTGGCGAGGCCCTGCCCAAGGATCTCGGTGTGGATTTCGCCTATACGTTCGACGGCGGCGAAGTGGGCGAGATCACCTATGAGACCTTCTCGGCGGACGGAGCCGAGATCACCGTCTCCGGCGTGTCGATCCATCCGGGCAATGCCAAGGAGAAACTGGTCAACGCCATCCACCTCGCCTCGAAGATCATTCAGACCCTGCCGCAGGCCACGATGACACCGGAGACCACCGATGAGCGCGACGGGTTCATCCATGCCACCGATATGGTCGGCGGCTCGTCCGAGATGAAAATCACTCTCATCCTGCGCGATTTCGAGCGCGAGGGTCTGGAACAGAAGGGCGAGATCGTGCGTCAGGTCTGTGCCGCCGTCGCCGCCACCGAGCCGCGCGCCACAATCTCCTGCGAGATCAAACCGCAATATCGCAATATGCGCTATTGGCTCGAGGACGACATGACGCCGGTGGATCTCGCCCGCGACGCGTTGAAAAGCCTCGGGATCGAACCGAACTCGGTGCCGATCCGCGGCGGCACGGATGGCTCGCGCCTGACCGAAATGGGCGTGCCCTGCCCCAACCTGTTCACCGGCATGCAGAACCTGCACGGGCCGCAGGAATGGATTTCGGTGCAGGACATGGCGGTCGCGACAGAATTCTGTCTGGCGCTGATCGAGCGGGCGGCGAAGGGGTAAGCGGGCAAGGTTGCTTTGCGGGACGGAGGGGGCTCTCGAGCGCAGTGTCCTGTTGGCGCGAAACAAGGCGAAGCCGTCGCGCCTGCGCTTGCCCGTCCCGGCGGGCAAGCGCAATATCACTCGTGCGCAAGAGATTGAACTTTCACGGGGAGGCGAACATAAAGTGACGACCACATCGGTCGGAGCGCTCACCCACGGGCCAGCGCAGGCGCTCTGTCCCAACGTCAGAAAAGGGCTCTTTCCCGCCTCAGCTCCGCGCCTTGGTGATCCGCTCTGCCACCGTATCCATCGCCGTCACGATCGCATCGCGCCCCCCCTCTTCGCAGAACACCCGGAACATCTGTTCGTTGAGCCCGCCGGGGGTCGAATGGCCCTCGCGCAGCGCGGCAAAGCTCAGATCGGAGCCCTCCGCCGTGCGCGCCAGTGCAGCAAAGACATTGGCGAGAAAGCTGCGCGCCTCGGTCTCCGTGCCGCCCTGCGCCACGATCCAGCTGGCAACGATGTCCTGAAAGCCAAAATAGGTCCCCATCATCGAGCCGGGCACGGTATAGGCGTCGAATTCCTGGAGGCTTTGGGTGACGATCACCCCGCCCAGGGCCTCGAAAATCGCCTCCATCCGCTCGGACTGCCCGGAAAGAACCGTGATGCCCGCAAGTTCGGCCACCGGCGGCAGCGGCACTGCGCGGGTGATCAGGGCCACCTCGCCGCCCCAAGCGGTGATCTTTTCCACCGGCAGGGTGGCGATCAGGCTGCAGATCTCCTGGTCCGGGCGGAACGCGAGCTGAGAGAGCACCTGTTGTGCCACCTGCGGCAGCACCGCGAGAAACAAGAGATCGCTCTGATCGACGATCGTCTGATTGTCATTCACGACCCGCACCATCTCGTAGCGCTCGGACAGCGCCGTCGAGATCGCCTGGCTGCGCGTGGAAACCACGATCTCCTCGACCCCCAGCCGTTCTGCGATGCCGCTTTTCATCATGCCGGTGATCACCGCTTCGGAAATCACCCCTGTGCCAATAAAGCCGATCTTCATGCCCTACCCTCGCGTGTCTGCTGTCTCAGCCCAAGGGGGTAGCGCGGCCTCGGCACGATCTCAAGCCGTGCCGAGGGTTTCGCCCTGCACAGGGGGTGAGAGGCACTGAGGCAAGCGCGATCAATCGTCGGCGACGCAGAGCTGGCGCTGCGTGCCCAGCCCTTCGATCCCCAGCTCGACCACATCGCCCGCCTTCAGATAGCGCGGCGGCTTCATCCCCATGCCGACGCCCGGCGGCGTGCCGGTGGAGATGATATCGCCGGGCTCAAGCGTGAAGAAATGCGACAGATACGAAATCAGGAACGGCACCTTGTAGACCATGGTGGCCGTGCTGCCGCTCTGCATCCTTGTGCCGTTGACATCGAGCCACATCGGCAGCGCGTCAATGTCGCCCAACTCGTCCGGCGTCACCAGCCACGGCCCGGTCGGCCCGAAATTGTCACAGGATTTGCCCTTGACCCATTGGCCGGACCGCTCGGTCTGAAAGGCGCGCTCCGAGACATCATTGGCGAGACAGAAGCCCGCCACATGCTCCATCGCCTCCGCTTCGGAGACATATTTCGCCGGCCTGCCGATCACCACCGCCAGTTCGACTTCCCAATCGGTCTTCTCGGCGCCGCGCGGGATGAGGATCGGATCGTTGGGGCCGCAGATGGCCGAGGTGTATTTCGCAAAGATCAGCGGCTCGGGCGGCACATCCATGCCGCTTTCCTCGGCGTGATCGGCATAGTTGAGCCCGATGCAGATGAATTTTCCGATCTGCCCGACACAGGCGCCGAGACGCGGCTCTCCCGCAACGAGCGGCAGGCTCTCCGGATCGATGCCTTTCAGCGCTTCAAGCCGGCTCAGCATCTCGCCGCCGATATCCGGCACATGGCCCGACAGATCCCGCAAATTGCCGTCCCCATCGACCAAAGCGGGCTTTTCCGCCCCGCGGTCCCCATAACGTGCGAATTTCATCTGGCTCTCTCCTCCCGAATGACGCCCATCGGCCCTGCGCCGCCCTCCATGACTGGCGCGGGTCACCGACCCGGCCGTCATAACAGGATTTGCGGCACAGTTCAGGTCTCGATTATCGCAAAGGGCTTACTCGGCGGCCTGAACGCTGTCCTGCTTTGCCTTGAGCCTTTGGTCGAGCCAGTCGAGCCAGTCCTGCATGCCCTCACCGGTGCGGGCCGAGAGGCGCAGCACCGTGATGCCGGGGGTCACCCGTCTGAGGTTCGCCTCATAGAGATCGAGATCGACGTCGCAATGCGGCGCCAGATCGACCTTGTTCAGGAGCGCGATCTCGGAAACGGTGAACATATCCGGGTATTTCAGAGGCTTGTCCTCGCCCTCCGTCACCGACAGGATCGCCACCTTGCAATCCTCGCCCAAGTCAAACCCCGCCGGGCACACCAGATTGCCGACATTTTCAATGAACAGATAGGACGCCGGATCGATCTCCAGATGTTCCATCGCGTGACCGACCATATGGCCGTCGAGGTGACAGCCCTTGCCGGTGTTGACCTGCACGGCCCTTGCCCCCGTCGCCCGAATGCGCTCGGCGTCATTGGCGGTCTGCTGATCGCCCTCGATCACGGCGAGCGGCGTGTCTCCGGCGCGGGCGTTCAGCATCTCGATGGTCTTGCACAGAAGCGTCGTCTTGCCGGAGCCGGGCGAAGACACGAGGTTCACCGCAAAGGCGCCGAGCCTGCCCAGCACCCGGCGATTGCCCTCGGCGTAGCGGTCGTTCTTGGCCAGGATATCGGTCTCCAGCGCGATCAGCCGCTCCTGCGACATGCCCGGCACTTCGGTGCCCGCCGGGCCCTGGCCGAAATGCATGTCATCGCCATGGTGGTGATGCGCGTGATGATGGTGATGACCATGATCGTGATCGTGGAAATGCCCGTGCTCATGGGGATGATCGTGGGAATGGTCATGCCCGTGAGAATGCCCGTGAGAATGACTGTGAGAGGGGCCGTGTTCATGACCATGCGCATGCCCCTCAACGCTCGAAGTGCCGCAGCCGCATACCGTACACATCAGGTAACCTCCAAATCCTTGATCCGCATTTCGTCACCGCCCATCGGCATCAGCTTGCCGCCGCCGCAAATGGGACAATTGTCCAGCCGGTTCTCGATCTCCACCTCCTTGGCACAATCGTAGCACATCGCACGCCCCGGCAGGTCGATCATCTCAAGCGCCGCGCCCTCGGCCACGGAACCCCGCATCACCACGTCAAAGGCAAAGGCCATCGCGGGTTTCTCCACCCCCGCGAACCTGCCGATCTCGAGCCGCACCCGCGACACAGACGAAAACCCGTTCGCCAAAGCCGCCTCCTCGATCACCGACCGAACCCCTTCGCACAATGACATCTCATGCATTGCGCAGTCCTCCGAGCGCCCCGCCGCGCAGCTCGACCACGGTGCAGGGATCGAGAATATCGATCACCACCTGCGCCAGATGATGTTTGGCGGGCGGCAGGCTGGCGAGGCTTTGTTCCATGATCCCGCCCGGCGCCATCAGATGATCGGTCGGCGTGGTGCGGGTAAACTCCGCGACCTGCCCGTCGGCAATCGCGGCTTTGACCACATAGCTGCCACGCGAGGCCGGCACCATGGCGGTGCCATCGGCGAGCCGCGTCGGTGCTGGCGCCTCGCCCTTGAGACAGGCGGCAAGATCGAGCATCCGCGCCGTGGCGCGCCAGAGCGGCCCGCGGCCCTTGCGCGCCTCGACCACCTGCATCAGCGGATGGTCGAGATGGCGCCCGGCGGTGGAATTCTCACACGCCCTGCGGGACATGAGCTCTCCGGGCGCCGGCGCGGGGAGATCCGCGATGGCTTCGCCCGCCTCAAATGCCTCGTCCAAGGCTTTGAACAGCGGCGCAAATCCGTCATCCCCCGAGAGAAATTCTTCGAATTCTGTGTCACTCGCGGGCATCACCTCCGGCAAGAGCGCCGCGGCGCCCTGCGCCACCGGCAGAGGCTCTATCCCGAGCCCCCGCGGCACGATGATGCCGAGCCGCATCAGGTGATCGCGGGCGAAATCGGCACAAAGCGCGTGTTGCACATCACCGGCCAGAGGCAGATCGAGCGCCAGACGCACCGCCGCCTCCTGCGCCGAACGGCACAGGTTGAACAGCCGCGGCACGAGCATCGCCACCTCTTCGACCGGCTTGCCGATCACCAATTGTGCGATCGGCAGGTCCGGGGCGATCACGGCGTGGAGCCGCTCCGCCCCGGCAGTGTTCATGGGATCATCACGCATGGTGCTTCAAAATCCGGGCCGGTTCAGGCCACTTTGCTCATCGCCGCGAAACTCTTGATGAACGGCCCGGCCATGCGCGGGTCCTTGATCATGGCGCTGTAGTCCCCGACGGCAAACTTGAGCTTGCCGGTGGTGTAGGCCACGCCCAGAGTCATCATGTTCGGCGGTTTCTTCATCCAGGTGTCCCAATTGGCCGCGGGCATGCGGATGTCCCAATTCAGCTCCTGGCCGTCGAAAGCCCCCGAGGACACGGCCTTGCCGTTTTCCACGACGAGCAGCCCCTTAGGGGCATCATCACCGGCATAGCCATAGGCGATGTTCGAACTGAACCCGATGTCAGCGAGCGCGCCGCTCAGTTGCGGGTCAGCATTCCAGGCTTCGGCAAAGCCTTCCATCCATTCCGGGGAGAAAAGTTCACTCATTGCAATGCTCCAATATTCTGAACCACTTACACTGTAGTCCTTAGGTTTCACGACACCTTGATCTGAACCCGTTCTTCGCCATCCGGGTCCATCACATGGACGGCACAGGCAAGGCAGGGATCGAAACTGTGGATCGTGCGCAGAATCTCCAGCGGCTGATCGGGGTCGGCCATGACATGATCGTCCTCGAGCGCCGCCTCATAGGCGCCTGACTGGCCTTTCTCGTCACGCGGACCGGCGTTCCAGGTCGAGGGCACCACCGCCTGATAATTGGCGATCTTGCCATCCTCGATGACGATCCAGTGACCCAGGCCCCCGCGCGGCGCTTCCATATAGCCCACGCCCTGCGCCTTTTTCGGCCAGGTGGAGGGCTCCCAGAGCGTGTCGTTGAAGGTCTTGGTGTCGCCGGATTTGATATTGGCGATGAGCGCGTCGTACCACTCCTGCATCGCATCGACGATGACCTTGGTCTCGAGCGTTCGAGCGGCGACGCGGCCCAAGGTCGAATAGAGCCCCTCGACCGGCAGATCGAGCGTCCTGAGCGCGCCGTTGACCAGATCCCTGGTCTGATCATGGCCGGAGGCATACATCATCAAGACGCGCGCCAGCGGGCCGACCTCGACCGCGTGACCTTTCCAGCGCGGCGACTTGATCCAGCTGTAGGCGCCTTCGACGTCGAGCTGGGTATAGGGCGGTTCGGGCCCGTCGTAATTCAGCTCGGTCTCACCGGCATAGGGATGCAGACCTTTGTCCTTGCCGTCTTGGTAGTTGTACCAGCTATGGGCGACATATTCCTCGATCTGATCCGGCGCGTTCAGGTCGATGTCATGAATGGTCGAGAGATCGCGATTGAGGATCACCCCGGCGGGCACGAGATTGCCTTCCGGACCGCCCATGCCGGTGGCGGGAAAATCGCCATAGGTCATGAAATTGCCCAGCCCCTCACCCTTGGTCGCCCAGTCCTTGTAGAACGAGCCGATGGCGAGCGTGTCGGGCAGATAGACATTGTCGACGAAATCGCGAGCCAGTTTGATGATATTCGCGACCTGTTGCAGCTTCTCGGCGTTGATCGCGCTGTCGGAGTTGAGATCGATTGGCGAGGGCACGCCGCCGACCACGAAATTCGGATGCGGGTTCTTGCCGCCGAAGATCGCGTGAAGTTTGGCGACTTCGCGCTGCCATTTCAACGCTTCGAGATAATGCGCCACCGCCATGAGATTGGCCTCGGGCGGCAATTTGTACCCCGGGTGGCCCCAATAGCCATTGGCGAAGATGCCGATCTGGCCGGTCTCGACAAAACTTTTGAGCTGGGCTTTGACATCGGCGAAATAGCCGGGCGAGGACTGCGGGTGTTTCGAGATCGATTGCGCCAGTTCCGAGGTGGCTTTCGGATCGGCATCGAGCGCCGAGACCACATCCACCCAATCGAGCGCGTGCAGGTGATAGAAATGCATCACATGATCATGCACATATTGCGCCGCGATCATCAGGTTGCGGATCAATTGCGCATTGGGCGGGATCGGGTAGTCGAGCGCATCTTCCACGGCCCGGATCGAGGCCATGCCATGCACCAGCGTGCAGACGCCACAGATCCGCTGGGCAAAGGCCCAGGCGTCGCGCGGATCGCGGCCCTTGAGGATGATCTCGATGCCGCGCACCGAGGTGCCGGAGGAATAGGCCTGGGCGATCCGGTTGCCCTCCATCTGTGCTTCGATGCGCAGATGCCCTTCGATCCGTGTGATCGGATCGACAACGATACGTTCGCTCATGCCCTATCTCCCTCGGCTTTGTCTTTTTGCGGCAGATGCGCCGCGATGATGGCGGCCAGACTTTCGACCGGCATGCTGTCGCCCGCTTTCACCTTGCCCACTTCGAAATTCATCCGACACGAGCCGCAGGACACCACGAGTTCCTCGGCACCGGTGGCCTCGATCTCGCCCATCTTGATGCGATAGCCGACGCGTTTGAGCTTGTCGGCCGAAGGCAGGAGGAAGTTCCCCGCCCCGCCGCCACAGCAGAAATTATACTGCTTGTTGGACTCGGTCTCGTGCAGATCGTAGCCGCAGGCCTTGAGAATGGCGCGCGGTTCGTCGAACACGCCGCCCCAGCGCCCGACCTTGCACGGGTCGTGCAGCGCGATCGGCGTCGGGTGGTCTTTCTTTTCGAGCTTCAGGCGCCCGTCCATGACGGCGCGACCGAAATATTCGGACACGGTCATCACCTCGAATTTCACATCCCGGCCCACGGCCTCGGCGGCGCCAAAGCGCAGCGCCGGATAGGAATGGCCGCATTCCGGCACGATGACGGTCTTGACCCCGAGTTCCTCGATCGCCGCAGTGCTGTCCTTGGTCAGCTTCTTCTTGGTGGCGTCATAGCCCGAGAGCGAGCCGAAATTGGCGCCCTCATAGCCCGGGGTCTTCGAGGCCAGGGTGAAATCCACCCCCATGTGATGCAGGGTCTCGATGGCGCCGCCGGTGGCATCGGCAAACAGGTGGATGTCGAGACCGGAGGTCATCAACAGCACATCGGCGCCCTTCTTGTCGATCGGGATCTCGAAGCCGAGTTTTTGTTCGATGTCCTGAATGCGGAAATTGAACAGGTCCTCGTCGGCGCCGAATATCGTCCCGTCGGCCTCCTGCCCGTCGCGCATATAGCGCAGCTCGGCGGGCGCCAGACCCGCCGCCGCCATGGCGGAGCGATTGAGCGCGACCATGTCACCGATGTTGATCGCCGAGGGGCAGACCATATTGCAGCGGCCGCACATGGTGCAGCTGTCATAGACCAGTTCCACCTGATCGCGCAGATCGTCGGCGGTGATGTCCGGCGTCAGGAACTTATTGAGCCAGCTCATCGGGCTGAGTTCGCGCTTGTAGACCTTTTTCAGCAGATCCAGCTTGTGGATCGGCGTGTATTTCGGGTCTTCCGTACCGAGGAAGAACTGACAGGCCTGGGCGCAGGCGCCGCAATGAACGCAAGCGTCCAGTTGCACGGCGACATTGTTGTCGATGCCCTTGAGAAAGACCTCCTTGGCCCGCTCGACACGTTCCTCGTCGGTCATTTCCGGGGCCGGCTCGGCCAGTTCGCCGATCGAGGCCGCCATGCCATAGAACATGGCAAAGGCTTCTTCGCGTTCTTGTTTGGTGATGACTTCGGTCATGCTTCAACCCCCCGACGCCAGAATTTCACTCCCAGAATGTAACGGGACGGGAGCACGGTGATGACATGGAACAGTTTCGAGAACGGGAACCATACGAGCAAAAGCGCGACCGAGAGGAAGTGCAACGCCAGAAGCGTCTCATAGGCCAGTGCCGGAATATGGGTGAAGGTGGCAAAGCCCGTGACGAAAGGCAGAAGCGTCACGATCACGCTCGAATAGTCGTTGAAATTGGAGATGTAGCGCAGCATCGGGTTGGTCATCCGCCGCACCAGCAGGATCAGCAGGATGCCCAGGGTCACAGCCGCGACGGGCAGCACCACCGCATTCGGCAACGCCGGCCAGGAAAAGCCGAAGACGCCCTTGAAGAACAGCACATGGACCTGGAAGAAGAACAGGGTCAGCACGAAACCGACATGCCAGACCCAGCCCAGCAGGAACTGGAAACCGACGCGCTTGGCAAAGACCTTGGGCAACAGAAAGCGCGAGAACATGGTTTTCACACCCGCACCGGCGAGCCCGCTTTTGCGGTCTTTCGACAGCGGTCTGGAGCGCAGCATCAGCAAAAGCCCGACGGTGCGCCAGAGCATGCCGATGACGAAAATCACAGCGGCCCATTGCAGCGCCGGGCCACGCGCGAAATCAAGCAGGCTCATTGGCTCTCCTCCTCTGCCTTTGCTTCGGCCTTGGTCGGCGTCCACGCTTTCGCGGGCGCGGATTTGATCTTTTTCTGGCGGGCGCGCGCCGCGACACCGGCGGCGGCACCGACACCGACACCGACCGCACCGGCGAGCGCCACGGTCCCGGCATTGAGACGCGTGCTGGTCGACAGCGGGCTGTAGAAACTGCCGGCATCCCAGAAATTCGGTTCGGAGCAGCCGAGACAGCCATGGCCGGATTCGATCGGGAAGGATGTCCCCTCGTTCCATTTCAACACCGCGCAGGCGTTGTAGGTGGTCGGGCCCTTGCAACCGAGCTTGTAGAGGCACCAGCCCTTTTTCGCGCCTTCGTCGTCGAAGCTTTCGGCGAACTGGCCGCGCTCGTAGAAGGGCCGGCGATAACAGCGGTCGTGGATGTTCTGACCGTAGAACACCATCGGCCGGTTAAGATGATCGAGCTCCGGCAAGCTGCCGAAGGCGAGATAATGCGCCAGGACCGAGGTCATCACCGCCGGGATCGGCGGGCAGCCGGGAATATTGACGATCGGCTTGTCCTTGACCACATCGGAGACGGAGACCGCGCCGGTGGGGTTCGGATTGGCATAGGGGATGCCGCCGAAGGAGGAACATGTGCCGATGGAGATCACCGCCGCGGCACCTTCGGCAACGCGTTTGAGCGTCTCGATATTGCTTTCGCCCGCCGTGGTGGAATAGCCCATGTTGCCGGTCGGGATCGAGCCATCGACGAGCACCAGGTAATTGCCCCAGTTCTCTTTCATCGCGATCTCGCGCGCTTCTTCGGCCTGATGACCGGCGGCGGCCTGCAACGTGTGGTGATAATCGAGCGAGATGGTCTCGAAGATCATGCTCTCGATCGACGGGCTGGCCGAGCGGGTCAGCGACTCGGTACAGCCGGTGCATTCCTGAAACGACAGCCAGATCACCGAGGGGCGACGCTGCGCCTCGAGCGCCGCGGCGATGCGCGGGGCCATGGCGGGCGGCAGGGCCAGAAGCGAGGCGGTGGTCGCGCAATATCTGAGGAAGGCACGCCGTGACACGCCACGCGCCTGCATGCGTTCCCCTAAGGTGAGTTCTTTTCGGGTCATAGGGCCTCCTCCTCGCTGGACAGTTCCAATCTGGCTTTGAGACGGGTGAGAGCGCGCTGCATGTCGGGTCTTTGCGACAGCAGGATCTCCGGAATGACGGTAATCTCGATATAACGGGCGAGGACCATGTCCCCGCTGGCGTCGGAGGCGGCGCGATGGGTGACGCGCCAGACCCCGGCAAAACCGGTCTCGATGATCTCGGAGGGGCCGCCCGCATCGAGGCTCACCCTGACCTCGCCCTCGCCCAATGCGCGGTCGAATTCCTCGGTCTCGGCCTTGGTCATCGGAATGCCGCTCAGATCGAGCGTGGTCGGCTCACCTGTGTCGATCAGGCGCTGGAGGGCATGGCGGATCTCATTGAGGAGCAACACGACATTGCCGGTCTCGGGAAGATCGGGCTCCGGGGCCGCCTCGGCGCCCTGCCCCGGCTTCGGCATGAAGTCTTTCAGCTCAAGCCCGTCATTGAATCTATCATCGGACTTGCCGCCGAACTTGCCACCAAATTTGTCGCCAGATTTACCATTCACATCGCTCATGCCTCGACCTCCTCGGATGTGGCGATCCAGCCACTGACCACGCCATGCGCGATCTCGACGGCTTTCGGCAGGGCCGCCGCCACGGCGGGGCTCAACTCGAGCCCCCAGCCGATCTCGGCGGGTTCGATGGCCACGAGCGCGCGGCGCCTTGGCAGATCGCCGGTCATCCGCGCCATGTCCAGAAGATCGGTGAGCCCGACCTCATGCACGGTGAGCTTGCCGGAGCGGACGAAGTCGTCCATGTCCTGCCCCTCAAGGAGTTGCACAGCACCGGGTTCGGCCTTCAGCCGCGCCGCATCGAAGACAATCAACGCATCCGCCGCGCCGATCTCGTCGGCCAGGGTAAAGGACAGCGTGCCGGCATCCAGGAAACGCACCCCCGGCAGATCGCCGTGCAGCCGTTCGAACAGCGCCAGCGCGCCTGGCCCGGCGGCCTCATCGGTCAACAACGTGTTGCCAACGCCCATGACGAGAATAGTCACAGCTTCGTCGCGTTGGTCTGTCTGAGGGTCAGCCTTTTGCAAAGCCCGTCTCCTCCTCCTGTCGCATCAACATGTTACGATGTTTTAGGACATTCCCAAAGCGGGTCTTTGCGCTATGACAATTTTGCCAAGCCGCACAAAAGTTTGGAGCGAATTCAAACAATTAGAACATATTTTCAACAGCAACCCGTTGAAAAACAATACATTCTTTTTAATGAATTTTTCTATGCGTTTTGGGTGCCGCGCCGCAGCGCACCCGACAATCTGAAAAGTGTCCTTCCAGACTTCCATCAGTCCGGAAATTCTTCTTCCACTCTTTCATTCTCGCACAGGGACTATGACGCCAGCCAGAGCGCGTCCGGGAGACCAAGTGCGATTCTTACCCCGTTCCCGAACCGCAAAGCCGCGTCACGTAACGGCCTCCTGAGGGGCGTCAGCTTTCGCCCGAGACCGGCGGGCGCGGCGGCACGCGATCGACGAGATCGGAGAACAGATGATCCACATCGGTCTCTCCGGCCCGCACCATATCGAGCGCCTTCAATGCGTCCCGGATCTGGCCTGCATCCGCTTCGGAAATCTTTTCCCGGGCGATGCCGAGGTGAACGGTGACCCAATCGCCCGGCTCGGCCTCGGCAAGAAAGGTCATGTCGACACGATGCTGCTGCCCGTCGCGATCACAGATGGCGACATGCGCCCCGGGCTTGGAAAGGATTTTCATCGGGTAGGACAGGCACATGGCGCGCTCCTTGGATCAGACGGCGCGAGCATAGGCGAGTCGCGCGGCGGCACATTGATCTAATCCCGATCCGCACCGCGACGCAAACCCGCCCTTTCCAAGAGAGGAGCGTCAGGCGAACTCCGGACGCTCCCGTTTCATCTTGCGCACCATGGCGTCGAACAGCAGCGTGGCGAAGGCGGAATTGTCCTTGAGCCGCTGTGCATCGGCGGCGCATTTCGCCTTGATCGCCTCCGGCAGCGCGACATTCGGGCCGGGGATGGCGGCGGCGGCGCATTGGATCTCGGCGGCGCGCTGCACGGTCCACAACAGGAAGAAGGTCAGCGGAATATCCGCCTCACAGACCGCGATGCCGTGGTTGCGGAGCACGAGGACATGTTTGTCGCCGAGGCTCTCGAGCATCCGGTCGCGTTCCTCGTCATAGATGGTGATGCCTTCGAAGTCGTGATAGCCGACCCGGCCATAGAGCTGCGCGCCGTTGAAATTGTTATGATCGATCGCCGCCTCTTTCATCACGATGGCCGAGATCGGCGTGGTGTGGGTATGGGCGATACAGCCGACATCCGGACGGTGTTCGTGGATCACCCCATGCAGCGCAAACCCGGCCGGATTGGGCTTGTAAGGGCTCTCGCGCAAGAGCTTGCCATCGACCCCCACGACCAGAAGATTCTCCGGCGTCACCTCGTCGTAATGCAGCCCCATCGGGTTCACCAGATAGGCATGCTCTTCGCCGGGAAGGCGCACGGAGATGTGGTTGAAGATCAGCTCGGTCCAGCCGAGATAGCTCACCAGATGGTAGAAATCCGCCAGTTGTACCCGCAGCTCGGCTTCACTCATGCCCGCCATGGGGCTCGTTTCGGTTGTCTGTGCGATCGCGGCCGATGTGTTCATCATCTCACCCTGTTGTTGGCTGTATTTCGGAGTATATGCGGTGCCCTTTTGGGTCTATTTACAGTAATTTTCATGCATTATTCCCTCCCGTCAAGCACGAACAGGAATAAATCACAAAGGAGAGTTGCGATTTATGCGAAAGCGCCACTACAGTAATCTTACCGCTTCAAACACAGGCAGCCACAGACTGGCAGGACCAAACTGGCAGCAACAGACTGGCAGGCGCAAAGACGCACATCGCCCCTGCTCCGCCTGCAATTCCGACCAGAAAGATATCAAGAGCTCATGACCGACATCCAGACCGCCCCCCAGACCATCGCCGCCCTCACCCGCCGGATCGAAAATCTCGAAGCCGCGAACGCGGTGCGCAACGTTCAGATGCGCTACATGTTCCTCTGCGACACGCCACTGCCGGAGTACGGCGTCAAGGACGACGCCGAGCGTATCGACCGGATCATGGAGCTGTTCGCGGAAGAGGCCGTCTGGGAAGGCGTCGGCGAATATTACGACGGTCAGTTCGGCCGCGCCGAGGGCAAGGCGGCGGTGCGCAAGCATTTCGAAGGCTTCTGGGGCGGCAAACAGGACCCGGCGCTCATTCTCAACTGTCACTATGTGACCTCGGAACAGATCCACGTCGCCGAGGACGGCCAGACCGCCACCGGCCAATGGGTGCATATGCAGCCCTGGCTGTTCTCCGATGGCAAGGCGCTCCTGCGGTCTTCGCGGCTCTTCAACGCCTTCAGGAAATGCGAGGACGGTGCCTGGCGCTACACGAGAAATCGCACCGAGAATGTCTTCGTCGCGCCGCTGCCCGCCACCTGGGCCTCGGATTACCCGTCGAAATCCGTGCTGATGAAGCCCTGAGGGATCAGGCCCCGGCCATACGCACGGTCTGGAGGCGCGCCAGCGCCTTCGACACGGCCTCCGGCGGCACCGGCAACTCGGTTGCCCGGTCCAACTCGTCGATCAGCCGCGCCAGAAGCGGCATATCGCCCCCCTCGCGCCGCGCCATTTCCAACGGCGCGCGACAGATCGCATCCAGCTCCAAAGGCCTGCCAGCGCGGGCGTCCTGCAACATCGAGGTCGGGAAATCCCCGGCATCGATGAACAGATCGACCAGCCAGTCGTTGGACGGCAGCGCGTAGCCCTGGGTCCCGGCCCAGAGCCGGAATTCATCGGCCAGAGCGGTGGCGATCTCACGCAGCTCTGCGGTTTCACCGACCTCTCTGAGCGTCGCACCAGTGAGCGCGGTCAGCGGATTGGTGGCGAGATTGGCGATCAGCTTCACCAGCACTTTCTCGCGAACATCGGCGCTCAATTCGCTGCGCACCCCGCCCGCCTCCAGACAGGCGATCAGCCGGGAGAGCGCAGCCTCGTTCCCCCCGTCGCAGATCGGGCCAAGGCCGAGCGTCGGGGTATTGGACGAGATCGCCCGGCCATGATCGTCCATGCGCACGGTCATCAGCATCACCGCGCCGAGGATCTGCGCCGGCGACAAGATCGCGGCCAGTTCGCCTCGCGGATCGAGATAGGGCAGATGGCCGATCTCTCCGGGCTTGGCGTAGAACCAGAACGGCATGCCATTGGCCAGGGGGATCACCAGCGTCTCCGGGCCAATCGCGGCCTTGTTGGTCGCAACCGCTGCGGCGAGCCCTTGCGCTTTCACACAGATGAACAGCGCATCGACCGGGCGCTCCAGGATCTCACAGGCCGCGATCCGCGCCTCGATCACATCGCCACGGTCGTCGAGCTTCACCCCGGCCTCGCGCACCGCCTCGAGCCGTGCGCCGCGCGCGACAAGACAAACCTCGGCGCCGGAGCGTGACAGCAGTGCGGCCAGTGCCGTGCCAATATTGCCGGCACCGATGATGCCGATTTTCAGATCTTCAAAAGACATAGAACTCTCTTTCTCAGGTCAGCAAAAGCACCAGCGAAGGCACCAGCGTCAGCAGGCCCACCCGCAGCACATCCATCACCACGAAAGGCCCGAGCCCCTTGAAGATCGTGCCAAGACGGACATCCGGCACCACCGAGCGCAGCACGAAGGCGTTCATCCCGACGGGCGGGGTGATATAGGAAATCTCGGTCACCATGACGACGAAGATGCCGAACCAGATCAGGTCGATGCCCTGCGCCGCCGCGATCGGGTAGAACACCGGCACGGTGAGCATGATCATCGACAGGCTCTCCAACACACAGCCCAGCACCAGGTAGATCACCAGGATCACCAGGATGAAGCTTAGCCGGCTGTCGCCGAAGAGCGCGAGAAAAGCCTGAATGTCGCGGGTCATGCCGGACATGTTGACGTAATTGGTGAAGGTCAGCGCGCCAAACAGGATGAAGAACATCATCGCCGTGGTCTTCATCGTGTCATAGAGCACGATGAGCATGGAATTGAGCGAGAATTTGCGCTGCAGGATGACGAGCAAGAGCGCGCCCCCGGCCCCCATGCCGGCGCTTTCCGTGGGGGTGAAGACCCCGAGGTAAATCCCGCCCATGACGAAGGTGAACAGCGCCAGCGCGCCGGCCGTGCCCTTGAGCGCGCGGAACCGGTCGATGAGCGGCAGTTTTTCCTCCACCGGCAGGTCGATCTTGCCGAGTTTCAAGGTGATCCGCACGGCGATGGCATAGCCGATGATGCCAATCACCCCGGGGATGATGCCGGCGAGGAACAGCTTGCCGATATCCTGCTGGGTCATGATGCCGTAGAACACGAGGATGACCGAGGGCGGAATGAGAATGCCCAGGGTGCCCCCCGCCGCAATCGAGGCGGTGGAGAGCTGATCCGGGTAGCCGAACCGCCGCATCGAGGGCAGCGCGATCCGGGTCATCGTCGCCGCCGTCGCCATCGAGGAGCCGCAGACCGAGGAAAACGCGCCGCAGGCGATCACGGTCGCGGTCGCCAGCCCGCCCTTGCGATGCCGCAGCCAAGCATAGGCGGAATTGTAGAGCTCGTTGGCCACGCCCGATTGCACCACGAAATTCCCCATCATCAGGAACAGCGGCAGAACCGAAAGCGAGTAGTCCCGGCCATTGTCGAAAAACGCCGATCCGAGCAGCGAAAGCGCCGGGGTCCAGCCAATGATCGAGGCGACGCCGACGAGGCCGACACCGGCCAGCGAGAAAGAAATCGGCACGCCCAGAAGCAGCAGAACGCCGAGAATTGCCATGCCAACGGGCCAATGTTCCATTGCTCAGATCCTTCAGACAGTATGGCGCGCCACGAGGCGCTTGAGCGGCAGAAAAGCGGTGATCAACCCGCCCAGAGCGGCGCAGATGGCGCAGAAATAGCCCAGCGGCGCAATCGGAATGGCGAGATTGGTGGTCGAGCCGCCATAGCCGCCGATCTGTGCCGCATAGATCCAGAGCCGCCAGCTCACCACGAGAAGCACACCGCCGCTGAACAGCCCGGCAAGCGCCAGCCGATAAGGCTGGATGAAGCTGGGCATCTTGTCGGTCACCAGATCGACGGTGACGTGATCCTCTTTCAGCGACACGGCGCCGAGACCGAGAAAAATCGTCGCGCAGAGCAGCACTTCGGTCAGTTCCGCCGCGCCCTTGATCGGGGAATTGAACAGGTAGCGGCCGATGACGTCACAGACCGTGAGCCCCATCATCGCCGTGAGCATGACGCCGCCAAGCGCGGCCAGCGCCACGCCCGCCGGGCCGAGAAGCTTGCCCGGAGGCAGCTCTTTGCGAGCCGCCTCCTGTTGCTTTTCATCCATGAGAACAGGCTGTCTCATTCTCCGCTCTCGAGTTTGGCGATCTCGTCGCGCAGCATCTGATAGGCGGCGGGGCCATCGACACCGGTCTCGGAGACCTGGGCAATCTTGGCGTCGATCACCGGCTGCAACGCGCTCTGCCAGCTTGCCATCTGCGCCTCGGTGGCGGGGGTGACAGTAATCTCGCCCTCCATGGCGGCGAGCCCCTTGGCATCCACGTCATCCCACATCTGCCCGGCCATGCGCGACAGGGCCTCGCCGGTGACGCTGTCGATCGCCGCCTGCTGTTCCGGCGTCAGGCTGTCGAACTTGGCCTTGTTCATCACGATGTAGAACGAGGTGTTGTAGAGCCCGCCGGGGACCGAGACACCGACATCGAGCTGCGGGATCAGCTTGAAGAAGTTCACGGACTCGTAGGGGAAGAGGATACCGTCGGCAACGCCCTGAGACAGCAGCTCATAGGCCTTCGACGACGGGCCTTCGACCGGCACGGCGCCAAGGGTCGACGCGACCTCATGGACGATGCCGCCACCGACACGGAGCTTCTTGCCGTCGAGCAGATCGGGAGCCGTCGCATCGCCGTCCTTCAGAAAGATCTCGCCCGGACCATGGGTGAAGACCGCGAGCACTTTGACGCCGTCATATTCGCCGGCCTGTTTCAGCATCGAATCCCAGACCCGCCAGTAGGCGACCGAGGTCACCTCGGCGCTGTCACCGATGAACGGGATCTCGGCGATATTCGTGGTCTTGAACCGGCCCGGGTTATAGCCCTGGACGCCAAAGGTGATATCGGCCACGCCATTCACCGCGAAGTCGAAATGCGCGCCCGGCGGTCCAAGCGGCGCCGGCAGGATATTGGCGACAACCTCACCACCGGTGGCCTCCTTGATCTGTTCCGTCATCGGTACGATCACGTCGGAGACGAGCGGGTGCGAGGGCGGCAGCCAGTTCGCCACGGTGATCGTGGTTTCGGCCTGTGCCAGACCGGAGCAGAGTGCGAATGCCGCCGTCAGCCCGGCGGTCTTTTTAAGTTTCACGTTCATTTTCATATTCCCTGTTGGAACTCGTTGGTGGTATGACGCCTTGGACGAGCGTTTCTATTGTTGCGGGATATCTGAGACAAACGCCAGATATCAAATCCGTTTTTATGAATGTTGCCGCGTGGAGGACGACCGGACGCGGGCAGTTTGGGAGGAATGACATGTCCGAAGACATCCCACAGAATGACAAGGACGCGCCGGAGCATTTTCGTGATACCTGGCCCTATTTCTGGATCAACCGGGTCAATGCCTATTACACCCGCGCGCTCGAGAAACGCCTGAAACCGATCGGGGTGGATGCGCCGCGCTGGCGGGTTCTGATGTCGCTCTACGGTCAGAATTACATGTCGGTCTCCGAGATCGCGGAATTTTCCACCGTCAAACTGAACACCACGACCAAGATCGTGCAACGGCTGATCACCGACGGCCTGGTCGAGACCCGGGTCCGTCCGACCGATGGCCGGGTGACCGAGGTCTGCCTGACCGAGGCCGGCGACGCGCTGCGCGCAAAGGCGCTGGTCGAGGTGGAACGCATTCGCGATGAAAGTTTCTTCAACACCACGCCCGCCGAATTGCAGACCGTCAACGAGATCCTCGCCAAGATCAGCACGGATCTGGCACGGATGATCTGACCGCCTGAGATTTGGGCGCCGGCGCTGTTTCATCAGGCTTGCTCCGCATTCAGGTGATGATAGTCGCGACTGAACCACACCAGCCCGTGGCGGGCTTCTTCGGAGAGCCGCACGGCGACGACCTGGCAGAAGAACACCGAATGCGTCCCCTCCTCGTGGCGACCGGTGATGCGGCAATCGAAAGCGACATTGGCATCCGCCAGCATCGGTGAGCCGGTCCTGGCCGTATCCCAGTCGCCAAAGGCAAAGCGGTCGACGCCCTCGACATAGCGGGCGAAATGCGCCGAGAGCGCCTGATGCTCGGAGGCCAGGACATTGACCGCCAGAACACCGTTTTCGACAAACCTATCATGCGCATAGGCGGACTTGTTGATGCAGGTGATCAAGGTCGGCGGCGCATCGGTGACGGAACAGACCGCCGAGGCGGTGATCCCGTGTCGGCCCGCCGGGCCATCGGTGGTGATCAGGTTCACCGCCGCGCCAAGCCGACTCATGCCTTCGCGAAAATCGCGCTGGGTTTGCGTCAGTTCAACCATGGCTCAGATCTCCAGCACCAGTTTCGGCCCCTTGGCCCGGGAACAACAGGCACAGATCACGTCGCCGTCTTCGCGTTCCTCGTCGGTGAGGAACTGGTCGCGGTGATCGATCTCGCCCTCGAGCACATCGGTGAGGCAGGTGCCACAGACGCCCTCTTCGCATTTCACCTCGATCTTGATGCCCGCGCGCGCCAACGCCTTGGCGATCGTATCATCGGGACCGACCGTGATGGTCACGCCGCTCTCGGCGCATTCCACCTCGAATGTGTCGCCGGTCACGTCGACATCGGCGGAGAAATATTCGCGATGCACATTGGCGGAGGCATGCCCCGCCGCCTCGGCCGTGTCGATCACCCAATCCATAAAGCCCTGCGGGCCACAGACATAGAGATGGGTGCCGGCACCCGGCGCGGGCAGATCGCGTGTGAGATCGAGCTTTTGATCCGCGTCCTTGTCATCGAAGTGGAACACCACCCTGTCGGCGAAACCGCAGCCGTTGAGCTCGTCCAGGAACGCCGTCACCTCTTCCGAACGGGTGCAGTAATGCAGGGTGAAGTCCTTGCCCAGAGCATCCAGGCGCTTGGCCATGGCGATCATCGGCGTGATGCCGATGCCACCGCCCAAGAGCACGGTCGTTTCCGCCGTCTCGTCGAGCGGGAAGTGATTGCGCGGGCCTTCGACGGTGAAGATCGCACCTTCGGCGGCCGTCTCATGTACCTTGAGCGAACCGCCGCGACTTTGCGGGTCTTTCAGCACACCGATCTCGTAAAACCCGGTTTCCGACGGATCGGAGCAGAGCGAATATTGCCGCCAGAGATCGAGCTCCGGCAGGTAGAGATCGAGATGCGCCCCGGCCTCGAAACCGATGATGTCCCCGCCTTCGACCGGTGCAAACCGGATGCGGGAAATATCGCCGCGATCATCTATGCGGGACAAGACCCTGAGCTGTTGTGCATTAGTCATGCTCATCATTACCTCACGTAGAGCCCGCCATTGGCATCCCAGCAGGCGCCATTGACGAAACCGGCCTCGGGACTGGCGAGCATCACCACCATCCGGGCGACGAAATCCGGATCGCCGAATTGGCCGACCGGGATGTTCTTCAGGAACGCTTCGACATTGTCACCAACCACATCACGCACCATCGGCGTGTCCATCGGACCGGGTGCCACGGCGTTGCAGGTGATGCCGAAGGGCGCGAGATCGCGGGCGAAGACCTTGGTCAGGGTCAGGATCGCGCCCTTGGAGGCCGCATAATGCGCGCCCGTGGCGGTGCCGCCATTCTGCCCCGCGAGCGAGGCCATGTTGACGATCCGGCCATAGCCCCGCTCTTTGAAATGCCGGGCAAAGATCTGGCTGCCGGCGAAAGTGCCGCCAGCATTGGTCGCCATGATCTCGTTGAACGTGGCGGGATCGATCTCCATCAGCGGCTGCACCATGGTGCGGGCGGCATTGTTCACCAGCACCTCGACGGAACCATAGCGCTCGATACATTTGTCGAGCACCTCCTGAAAATCTTCGGGCTTCGAAACATCGAGCGTCGCGGTCACCGCGGTCTCGCCGGCGAGATCGAGCGCGGAGGCCAAGGCCTTGCCCTCCTCGCCCGGGTTGATGTCGGCAATCACCACGCGGTAGCCGGCCTTGTGCAGCGCGCGCACGACAGAGGCACCGAAGCCACGGGCCCCGCCCGTGACGACGGCGGTTTGGATCTTCTCAGGCAAAGGGGCCACCATCAGAACAAATAGCTGAACGAGTTCAGCATCCCGTCGGAATTCAGAAGACGGATCACCTTCTGTTGCAGCTTGAAGCCCGCGTCGGTGATCTTGAGGATATATTCGACATTGCCCGCCCAGATGCGCTGGCGACCGAATTTGTCTTCGACCAGATGCTCTGCACAGGAGACTGTGACCAGATCGCCCTCGGCGGCCTCGATGCGAAACCGCGACAGGGTGCGAACGGTCTGGGCCGGCGGCGCAGAGGAGATCGAGAAGCCCTGATGAAACCGGCCGATCCGGTCGCGTCGCATCTTGTCATTGTCATAGCACAGGTTGACGGCGTTCTTGTAATCCACCGTGTCGCCGATGGGCATGATATAGAGCCCCTCGGCCACCCACAGGTCGAGCCAGTCGTCATACTCCTTGAGATCGAGCATGGCGCTTTCGGCCCAGATGAATTCGGTGACATCGGCCAGCATGGATTTGGCGTCGATCTTGCTCATCTCGGTCATTGCGACATCATCCTTTTCCACATTTGATAGGCGGCGCGCATGCCGGTCTCGGCAGAGATATGGCCGCGCGGACCGTCGGGGCCGGCGTCTTCGTCGACCATGCCGCGATTGACCAGGATCTTGAGATCCGGCCCGCCCTTGGTGCCGCGCTGGATGCGTTCCCAGACCTCCGCGTCATCGGGAGAGCCGAAGCCCATCGGGCCCTGAAAATGTTCGTGCAGACGGATCCGTGCCTGATTGGCGACATCCGGTCCGCCATCCATGCCGATGGCGATGTGGCGGATATCGGTCTGCTCGACCGAGATCGGCGTGAGCACCCGGAAGAAGGCCAGTGAGAAGGACACATTCGGGAAGAGGTTCAGGTTGAACCCGGCCCCGCCGACGGCGCGGACGATCTTTTTCACCTGATCTTCCGGGTAGCCCTCGGCGCGGATCTCCTCGGCCAGCTCGGCAAAGCGCTCCGGGATCGGCGCATCGAGATCCTTATCGAGATCTTCAAGCTCCGGGATCATCATCATGATCGAATGGCCATTGCCCAAGTCCTCGACCCAGCCCTTGCCCTTGTCGAGAAAGTCGAACATCTCCTCGGTGGCGCCATCGAGCGTCTGCATGAAGCTCTTGTGCACGATCGGGAAATGATAGGCGTCGGTGGTGTTCTCGAGCTGCACCTTCCAGTTCATCGGCACGGTGAACTGATGCTCGCCCAGAACCTTCACCGGGAAGCCGCCGCCCTGTTTCATGAACAGGTCGATATAGCGACAGACCGCCTCGCCGAGGAAGTCCTCGAGCGGTTCGATATCTTCCTTGAACGTGGCAAAGACCATGCCGTTGTAAGATTCCGTGCGCAGCTTGAGCAGGCCATGTTGGGCCTTGTCGAAATCGTCGCCATATTGCTCCGGATAGGGCAGCGCCCGCAGGCTACCGTCGAGCCCGTAGCCCCAGCCGTGATAGGGGCATTGGAAGGACGAGGTCTTGCCCTTTTTCACTTCGCAGACGGTGGCGGCCCGGTGGCGGCAGCGGTTGACCATGCAATGGATCTTGCCCTTGCGGTCGCGCACCACGATCACCGGTTCGAGCCCGACCTGGCTCAGCTTGAACGATCCCTTGTCGGGAAATTCGCTCTCATGCGCGATCCAGACCCAGGTGTTCTTGAAAATCTTCTCCATCTCTTCGGAGAAGAGCTCCGGGTCCTCGTACATGGAGGTGGCGACCAAGGCGTTCTCGCTATCATAGAGCGCGTCGAGATCGCTGAACTTTGGCATATCGAGCGACATGTCAGCTCCTTTCATCGGGCTCGCCTCTCGGGCGGAGCCGCATCAGTTCACAGTTGCGGGATTTCGAGGGCACGGCCCATGCGCGCCTCGACCGTCATGTATTTCCACAGCCGGTCATTGCCCTCGCCCACCACGATGGTGCGCAACAGGTTGCAGGCGGCCTTGACCGCATCGCGGCTCGGAAAATCGGCCATGATGTACCAGGTGTAGGGAAAGCCCACCGAGGCGCCGACAAAGGTCTGATCGTCATCGAATGTGCCGACGATCTCGACACCTTCCATCTGGTCGATCGAGGCCATCAGCTCCTGCGTGGCTTTCCAGACCGGGCCGATCTGATCGAACGGCAGGCTGAAGAACGCCGCGTGGTTGTTGAAACACAGAAGGGTTCGGATCGGTTGGGTCTCGCTCATGTCTTTGCTCCGCTTTGGGGGATGTCTGGGGGGGGAATGTCTGGTTCAGATCTGGTTTGGCTCCAGGATAGCCCGGCGCCACCCCGTCATGGGTATCCCGGCATTGTCGGCTGATCGAAGAAGGCCGCACCCGCCGCCGACCATGTGCCCTCGCCCATAAAGGCGTGTTGCGCGACACAGGCGGCATCCACCATGCAGCGCCCGAGCGTGTGGCCGGTGGCCATGACGCCGGAACCGCCGATGACAAAGGCCAGCCGGGCCGCCTCCGCGCCGTCACGCGCCGCCTTGGTGGCGACGAGCCGCAGGCGCACTTTCATGTCGGGGGAAACATCGCCGGTGGTTTTCAACTCCTCCCAGGCGGCTTCGATCGTGTCGTAGAAGGCCGCGCGCGCGCCCATCAACAGGCCCTCGGCCCTGGCGAATTCGCTTTGCACATAGGGGCGTGCGCCGGGGTTCGGGGCGCCGGTGATCGAGGCACGTTTGCGGGCATCCTCCACGAGAAAGTCCAGCGCCTCCCGTGCTGCACCGAGCGCGACCACGGCCAGCACCTGCGCCGCCAGCGCCATCGCCGGGAAACGGAAGATCGCATCGTCCATGGTCGGCTTGCCACCTCGGATGAAGGTCCATTCGGGGTCGACCACGACATCTTCAACCACGGCGTCATGCGACCCTGTGGCGGACAGGCCGATGGTGTCCCACACCTCGTCCACCGTCACCTTGTCACGCGGCAGCACGGCAACGCGCGGCAGCGGCGTGTCATCGCCCTCGACCTTGATGCCGGTGCCGACAAGCGACGCCCCCATGATGCCGGAACACCAGGGCCAGCGGCCGTTGACCTTGAACCCGCCGTCGACCTTTTCGGCCTTTTGCGGCGGAAACATTGCGCCGGCAAACACCGTGTCCGGGTCCTGACCATAGATCGCGGCATAGGTATTCGGCGGCAGAGCGGCAAGATAGGTGGCGGAAACACCGAAGGAGGCGACCCAGCCGGTGGAGGCATCGGCGGCGGAAATGTCTTCGATCAGCCGACAGAAATCCGCAGGCGACAGCTCGTCGCCGCCGAAACGCGCCGGCACGAAGGCGCGATAGGCGCCGATGCGCTGAAGCTTTTCGACCATGTCGAGCGGCACATGCCGCAGGCTGGTGAATTCGGCGCGACGGCGGCGGATCTCTTCGAGAACGGCGAGATAGCCGGCATCATCGGCCTGCTCGAAAGCCAGTTTGGAAAGATAGGTCATTGGGTGCGGTCCTTTGACTGAAACAGCGGAATGCAGGACGTGATCCAGCGCGCGATGGCGCAGAGTTTCGCGTCCTCGCCCTTGCGGCCGACGATCTGCAACCCGATGGGCAGACCGGCATTGTTGCGCGCGGGCAATGTGAGAGCGGGGTGACCCGAGAGGTTGAAGGGCCTCTGATAGCGGGTGAGCGAAAGCACGTTTTGCGGGTCTTTCGCCGCATCGAGTGTCGGCGGCACCATGGGCAACGAGGGCGTGACCAGCGCATCATAACGGCTGAGCAGCGCATCGACCTCGGCGGTGAAACGGGTGCGGATCTCTTCCGCCTCGGCCAGCTGTGCTGCGCTCACCGTCTGCGCCTTGGCGAGACGGGCGGCGATGTCAGGGCCAAAAGGCGCGCCGCGATCAAGCATCGGCCCGAATTCCTGCGCCATCTCATGCGACATGACGACCATGCCGGCGTCAAAGGCTGCCTCGAATGAGGGCAGCAGCTCATAGGGCATATCAGGATAGGCATCCATCAGCGCATAGACCAGCGGATCGCCGACCTCGGGCGCCACGCCTTCGGATTTGATCCGCCCGAGCTTGGGCGCGTGGATTAGGGTCTCGGCCTGGAAGCTCGGATCGATCGCCGCCATGCCCCGGGTCAGCATTTCCATGTCGCGGGCGAGAATGCCCGGGCAATCGAGCGAACTGTGGCGCGGGGTCAGGCCCTTGCGGCTCACCCGTCCGAATGTGGGTTTGATGCCGAAGACGCCGCAACAGGTGGCGGGCTGACGGATCGAGCCGCCGGTGTCGGTCCCCACCGCGAAATCGCAGAGCCCGGCGGCCACGGCGACCGCGGAGCCCGAGGACGAGCCGCCCGGAATACGGTCCGGCCAGATCGGATTGACCGGCGTGCCGGTGAAACCATTCACCCCGGTCATGCCGAAAGCAAGCTCATGCATATTGGCCTTGCCCACGATCTTGCAACCTGCGTCGAGCAGTGCCCCGACGATCTCTGCATGCTCGGTTGCCGGGACAGCCCCGGCGAAAGCCGCTGAGCCACAGCCGGTGACGGTGCCCGTGATATCGATGCAATCTTTGACGGCCACACGTGGTCCATCGCCCCCGAGGTCGAGGGCCTGAACCAGCGCGGCGTTGCGGCTGGCAGGTGCGTTCATGGTCTTTCCCTGTTGTCCCGCCCGTCAGAGGATCTGTTCAGGCGAGCTGTCGTTCGTTGCGACTATTTACAGTAACTTTCACGTAAAATTCTCCCCCGTCAAGGAAAAAGAAAACCGAACCCTGCACTATTTGCGCAAGGCGTAAATTTCCTGATCCGGGAATGATTTAGGGTAACTTTACCGCAAATTTTCCCGGCATGCCCCGAGAAAGCGCGCGGAAAAAATATGCAGTTTCGGATTTCAGGCGCCCTCAAAGTGAGTCGCACGGAGAGTCATCCCGCGCAGACAAATCGAGGCAGCGCGCCCGGCGGCGCATGCCAGCGGGATGAGAAATTCCGAGTGGGTCACGGCCGGTCCGCAAAGTGGCGCGACCGGGGGTGCCTCTCTGATCTGACGCAATAGTTCAGTTCAGCGCAGCTCCGATCGGAGCGGAGCGGAGCGGCTCAGATGACCATGCAGACGGTCTTGTTCTCGAGATAATTGTCGAGCCCCTGTGCGCCGTTTTCGACGCCCCAGCCGGAGGTTTTCATGCCGCCTTTCGGCAATTCCGGCGAGAAATAGCTGTGGCAATTGACCCAGACCGTGCCCGCGCGCACCGCCGCCGAGAGCCGATGCGCCGAGGACAGGCTTTCGGTCCAGACCGACGCGGCAAGCCCGTATTCCGTGTCATTGGCCATGGCGATCACCTCATCGGCGTGATCGAACGGCGTCAGCGTGGTGACGGGGCCGAAGATCTCTTCGCGCATCAGCGCCATATCGGGCGTCACATGCGCCAGAACCGTCGGGCGGTAGAAGGCCGGATGCTCCGCATTGCCCTGCCCGCCCGCGAGAACCTCGGCGCCCTCTTGGCGCCCGGCCTCGACCATCCCCGCCACCCGCGCGGCATGGGCCGGGTTGATCAGCGGCCCGAGATCGCTCCCCGGGGCGAGCCCGTGCCCCAGACGCAGCGCGCCCGCGGCCTTGGCAAAGCCCTCGGCGAAAGCGTCATAGATTTTGCGATGCACATAGACCCGCGAGGCGGCGACACAAACCTGACCGGAATTGCCGAAGATCCCCCGCGCCACCCCCGGCACGGCCAAGGCAAGATCGGCATCCTCCAGGACGATCGCCGGGGATTTGCCGCCAAGCTCCAGGGTCAGCTTCTTGAGATTGCCCTGGGCCGATCCCAAAAGGTGCCGCCCGATCTCGGTCGAACCGGTAAAGGCGACTTTCGCCACGCCCGAATGGGTGCCGAGCGCCTCGCCCACCTCGTGTCCGAAGCCGGTCAAAAGATTGACGACCCCGGCAGGTACCCCGGCCTCTTCGAGCAACTCGCAAAGGCGCACAGCGGTCAACGAGGTCTCTTCCGCCGGTTTCAGGATCACCGTACAGCCCGCGCAAAGCGCCGGCGCCAGTTTCATCGCCGCCATCAGCAGCGGCGAATTCCACGGCACGATGGCCGCGACCACACCGACGGGTTCGCGCCTTGTGTAGGCCATCACCTGTTTGCCCTCGGGCGCATAACCGATTGAGGGGGTAATGGTCTGGCCGCCCAACTTGGTGGCATAGCCCACGTAATAGCGAAACTGCGCAATCGCGCCGTTCAGCTCGCCAAACCGCGCCGTGGCATAGGTCTTGCCCTGATCGAGACATTCGAGCTCGGCCAGCTCATCGGCATGGGCCTCGATCAGATCAGCGATCCGCCACAGGAGCGCCTGACGCGCTGCCGGCAGCATCTGCGCCCAGTCCGGCGCGGAAAGCGCGCGAGTGGCCGCCGCCACCGCCTCATCGGCCTCATCCTGACCGGCGCGCGACAGCCGCGTCAGCAAGCCCCCCGTGGCCGGGTCATGGCTGTCGAAAGTCTCTGACAACACGCGCCAGTCGCCCCCGATCCAGACCGGCTGCACCGCGCGCGCGAGAAAGGCTTTCGCGCCTTCGGTCTTGAGGGCGGGGGCGGTCACGGTGATCGTCATGTCGTTTCGTCCTTGAGCATCTTCCGCGCCAGTCTGGCCCCGCGCAGGATGGAATGATAGCCGGTACAGCGGCAAATATTGCCTTCGAGCGCCTCCTCGAGGCCCGCATCCGAGGGCGCAGGATCGCGCGACAGCAACCCGGTGAGGCTCATCATCACCCCCGGGGCGCAATAGCCGCATTGGAACCCGTTCTCGATTTCCATGGCGCGGATCAGCACGGCGCCAGCAGCCAGCGTGCCGATCCCCTCGATGGTGGTGATCTCCGAGCCCTCGATCTGCCAGCCCATCAAGAGACAGGCATTCATCGGCGCGCCATCGCAAAGCACGGTACAGGCACCACAGCGGCCGATCTCGCAACCGGCTTTGGTGCCGGTGGCGCCAATATTCTCGCGCAGCGTGGCGAGCAGCATCGCATCGGGCGCAATTTCGGCGGGCTGACCGTTGAGTGTGAACCGGATCATCGCGCCGCCTCCATCAGATCGAGGATCATCTCCGGCGGGAAAGGCGTCACCACGGGCCAGCGCCCGATCGCATCGGCCACGGCATTGGCGATCGCCGGGGTCACCGCGCCGATGCCCAGCTCCCCCGCGCCGCGCGGCCCGAACGGATCGCCGGGGTCGAGCCCCTCATGCGCCGTCACCCGCATGGTCCCCGGCACATCGCGCACACCCGGCATCATGTAAGTGTCGAAGTTCTTTGCCACCGGCCGGCCCTTCACCATCGGCATGTCTTCGGTCAGGGTGAACCCCACACCCTGCACCAGCCCGCCCTCCATCTGGCCGAGATAGGAGGCCATGTCGATCACCGGACCCGCCGCCGTGTGCATCTCGAGATCGAGGATGCGCAGCGCACCGGTGATCCGGTTGACCGCGACCCGGGCCAGGGTGGCGCCAAAGGCAAAGATGAACCGGGCATTGCCCTTGAAATAGTCGGATTTCGGGAAGGCGTAATGCGCCTGTACCGGGGCGATCTCGCCCAGTTCGGCAAAACTCAGGACCGGCTTGGGCTGATTGAGGCGCGCCTCGCCGATGCCCCCCGGTACGATGGCAAGCTCTTCGATCGGGCGGTGCAACAGCTCGGAAGCGCGTTCCAGCAGGGCGGCGGTGAACCCCGGGGCGGTCTCCTCCACCCCGCGCCAGACCACATAGCCGCCGCGCGAGGCGGTGGTCGAACCGCTGTCCGGCGCGCGCTTCGTGTCTCCGAAAATCGCCGAAACATCGTCGCGGCCACAGCCGAGCCGGGTCGAAATGGCAGCGTGCAGCGAGGCCACCATGCCCTGGCCGATCTCATCGAGACCGCAGCGGGCCTCGATCTTGCCGCCCTTGAGCGCCAGCGCGAAATCCGCCTCGTCCTCGGGGATCGTGCCCAGACCATTGCCCTGGTAATTCAGCGCCATGCCGACGCCCGCGATCTCCTCCGGCCCAATCTCCTCCGACCTCATCTCCTCTGCCCCGAACTCCTTTGGCCCGAACTCCTTTGGCCCGGTCTCGCCCCCCCGCCACAGGGGCGAGGCGCCAGCTGCGTCGAGCATCTCAATGAGCCGCTCCGAGGGGGCGACTTTCTGGCCCAGAACACCCGGACTGCCGGGCCTGCGCAGGTTCAGCCGCCGCATCGCAATCGGGTCGAGCCCGACCTTCTCGGCCAGACGGTCGATCTGGCATTCAATGGCGAAAGTCATCTGATTGGCGCCGAAGCCGCGAAACGCGCCACCGATGCCATTGTTGGTATAGGCCAGCCGCCCGCGGGCGTGGAAATTGCCAACCTCATAGGGGCCGACCACATGTTCCATCGCGGTTTCCAGAACCCCGGGCGAAAGCGAGGCATAGGCGCCGCTGTCCGAGAGCACCTCGACCTCCTGTGCCACGATCCGGCCTCGGGCATCGCAGCCGGTCTTCATCCTGAGCCACATCGGATTGCGTTTGATCCCGGCCTCGACGCTTTCCGCCCGCGACAGGTGCAGCCGGACCGGACGGCCGGATTTCTGCGCCAGAAGCGCCAGCGCCGGTTGCACCGTCAGCTCATCCTTGCCGCCGAAAGCGCCGCCGGTGGGGGACGTGATCACCCGCAGCTTGTCCTCAGGCAGGGCCAAGATGCGCGAGAGCTGCATCCGGTCGCGCGCGCCATGCTGGCCACCGACACAAACCACCAGCCCCTCGCCCTCGGGTGCGGCCCAGCCGCCTTCGGTCTCCATGAACCCGTGCATCTGGCGCGGGGTCACGTAAGTGTCTTCGACGACATGCACCGCCTCGGCCCAGCCCGCCGCGAGATCGCCCTTGTCGTGGATCACCTCGGTGACGAGGTTGCCGCGCTCATGCACGGCGGGCGACTCCTCCGCGAGCGCAGCCTCGACAGAGGTCACGACCGGCAGGTCTTCATAAATCACCTCGATCAGTGCAAGCGCCCGCGCCGCCGTCTCGGCATCGACGGCGGCGACGGCGGCCACCGGATCACCGGTATAGCGCACCTTGTCGGCACAGAGCGCCGGCTGGTCCTGAAACAGGATGCCGAACCCATTGAGCCCCTTGATGTCACGATGGGTGACCACGGCCGCAACACCGTCGAGCGCCTCGGCTTTGGCCGTGTCGATCGAGAGAATGCGGGCATGCGGCCGCCCGGCGCGCAGGATACGGCCCACCAGCATGTCGGGGGAACGTCTGTCGGTCAGATAGGTGAGCTCGCCGCGGATTTTCGCCGGCATGTCGGGCCGGGTGTGCCAGCGCGCCCCGCCGTCGGCGCGGGACAGTTCGGTCAGCTCTGGCGGTATCGTCGCCTTCGGGCGCGACACCGGGCGGATCGCATGACGTTCCGGCAGACCAAAGAGCCCGGCGCTCAGCGCCGCAGCGGCGACGCGTTTGCGGTAGCGCGCGGACCGGAAGGCACAATCCGGAGCGGAGATTGCCTGTTCGAGACGCTCTCGCAGGATATCGCGATCGACAGCCTCGGGCGTCTGACCGATCAGCCAGTCCTCGACCGTCTGCAAGCGTTGCGGCGGGGTGGCGCCACCACCGACGGCCAGCCGTACAGCGGTGATCTTGCCCCGCTCCAGCGTCATCGCCCCGGCGGAGGCGATGATCGAGGCGGTAAACGCCTGTCTGAGGCCAATCTTGCGCCATGTCTGCCGCGCCAGAGGGCGCAGGGTGAGATAGAGAACGATCCCTTTCGGCTCCGCGAGATAGTCGAGGATATTCACCTCGCCCTCGCGGGTCTCGACAGTGGCGTCGAGCGCGATCAGCGCCGGGATCAGACAGCCCTTGCCCCAGGCGAGATTGCCGCCCAATGTGGCCAGCCGCCGGATATTGGGCGCGGCGACATCGCGGCAGGCTTCGGAGAGGAGTGGCAGGCCAGCCTGGCGGATCTCCTCGAGCGGCGTCCCGGCGCCGATGCACAGCCCGTCGATCTCGCGATAGATCCCCATCGGCAGAAGATGACCGATCCGCACGTAATGCGCGGGCGCCACCGCGCCTTGGGAAAATTCGAGCTGAAAGCCGGAGCCGCCGGCGACCGGCACACCGCCCCCGGCGATCAGCGCCTCGGCCTCCGCAAGTGTCTCGGGGCGCGAGATCCTCATGCCGCCTCCGGCGTGGTGGTGCCGAAGGTAAGGCCCTTCTGCTTGAGCCATCGGCGGTAGGCGACCGAGGAACTGTCGGCCCGGGTCGGGATCTCGGCACGTGCCTCGAGCGGCAACAAGAGCGGGCGCTGGTTTTCGACGATGATCCGATCCTGCAGGAAGATCACCTGTTCAAAGCGCAAAAGCTGGGTCTGGGTGGCCTGCTGATCGGTCAGGTACATGACCGGGATGGCGCGCACGAGATCCTCTTCGATCGGATGGATGAACAGCGCAATCGCATCCTCCACCCCTTCCCGGTCGGGCACGACGCGGTAGAGCATGACCACAAAGGGCGACGGCACCCGGTAAGTGAGCTGGGCAAATTCACCATCGGGGCGGGTACTGGTCATCTGCGGCTGAAAGAATTTGCAGTTGGTGGCCCAGACCTCGTCCACCTCATGGCGGATTTCGGATTTGTAGCCCAGGACCTCGGTATGCGGTTCCGAGCCGAGAATATCGGTGTGGACAAAGGGGAAATGCGCCATATCGAGGAAATTCTCGACCACGCGCAGGCCGGAGGCCCGCATTTTCACCCAGCCGCAGGGCACGAAACGCCGGGTCGCATCTTCGCTCTCGGCAATGTCGAAAATCTCCTTGTTCGGCGTACCGAGCGTGGTCCAGAGCACCCCGAATTTCTCCCGCACCGGCAGGGCGACACCGTTGCGGGTGACGCATTTGCCCGGCCCCACGGTGATCGGATGGCCCAAGAGCTTGGTCTCTTCGGCCCGGGTGAGATCGGTGAGACTCGCTACCGCGTACCAGTCATTGAGTGCCACGGGATCCTGCGTTCCGGTCATTGATCGCTCCTTTCGCGTGCTTCACGCCTCAATCGGTCCACTCAATCGGTCCATTGCGCCGTGCCGCCGCCATTGGCATCGAGCCAGGTCTGACGGCGGGCGAAATGCCCGGGCGCGAGCCGGGTGACCCGCTCGATGATCTCGCCCATGTCGCCGGTGACCAGACGGCCCTCATCGACACAGATCTCGCCATTGACCATGGTCATGCGCACATCGCCGCCGCGCACGGCATGGACCAGATTGTGCTGCAGGTTGAACCAGCGCCCATCGGGGAAAAACGGCGTCATCCGCGGGCTCTTGCCGTCCACGGCGATGATATCGGCCTTTTTGCCCACCTCCAGCGATCCGGTGATGGCGTCGAGCCCAACCGCCTTGGCGCCCAGAGAGGTGGCCATTTCCAGAACCGACCAGCTGTCCATCGCCGCCGCGTCCAGCTCGCGCAGCTTGCCCTTGAGCGAGGCGGTTTTCATCTCTTCGAACATGTCGAAATTGTTGTTTTCCTTCTCGCCATCGGTGCCAATCCCCACGGGTACACCGGCGGCGAGCATTTCCTTGATCGGGGCGATGCCGGAAGCGAGTTTCATGTTCGACACCGGGTTATGGGCGACCGAGACATTGTAATCGGCGATCATCTCCACCTCTTCGGGCGAGAACCAGACCGCATGCGCGAACATCGCCAGCGGCGTCTCGAAGAAGCCGAGATCGCGGAACACCTCCATCGGTCTCTTGCCATAGCGCGTATCGAACTCCGCCAGTTCGATCTCCGCCTCGGAACAATGGGTGTGAAAGGGCACGCCGTGCTTTTTCGACAGGTCGATGGCGCGCTGCTGTCCCGCCGCGTCGGCGTAGAACAGATGCTCGAGCCCGACCCAGACATTGACCCGGCCCTGCGCCTTGCCATGCCAGCGTTCGATCAGCCCCTCGTTCATGTCGAGCCTGTCGAAATAATCATATTCCGGATGTTCGCCGACGTAAGGCACGGCGATCAGCCGGTTGCCCAATACATCGGCAGCCCGCGCCGAGCCGTCCATATAGCGCCACATATCGACCACGGTGGTGGTGCCGGAAAGCAGGCTCTCGGCATAGGCGAGATAGCTTGCGGCCTCGGCCTCTTCCGGCAGGAGCACCCGGTGCATCGGGTTGATATGCTGGGTCAGCCAGTCCCAGACCGGCAGGTGCTCGGCGGTGCCGCGCAGAAAGCCGGAATGGGCATGGGCGTTGATCAGCCCGGGCATCAGCACGGCGCGTCCGAAATCCTTGACCGGCACATCCGGATGGGCGGCGATCACCTCCGCCTTTGGCCCGATCATCGCGATCTCGTCGCCCTTGACCAGAATGGCCCCGTCGCAGAGGGTCTCGCGCTCCGGATTCATGGTCACGATGGCTTCGGCGCTCAGGATCAAATCGCTCATGCATCCTCCAGGATGAATTGGGCCGCCCGCTCGCCGATCATGGTGACCGGCGCATGGGTGTGACAGGCGGGAATTTCGGGAATGACGGAGGCATCCGCGACCCAGAGGCCGCGAATGCCTTTGACGCCCAACCTCGGGGACACGGGGGCGTCATCATCGGCACCCATCTGGACGGTGCCGCAACAGTGGAAGAAGGTCGAGCACGACCGCCGCACGAAGGTCTCGATGTCATCAGTGCTCCGCGGCGCGATATGGTCCTTGAAAAACGGCTGAAACCCGTCGGAGCCGACCATCTCCATCAGGAATTCGACCCCTTGGATCAGTGCTGTCAGGTCGCGCGGATCGGACAGGAGATTGGGCTGAATGTCGAGCGCTGCGGCCGGATCGGCCGAGGTGAGACGGATCTCTCCTCGGGAATGGGACCGCATCACGCCGAGACCGATGGCAAAGACATCGTCGCCCTCAAGATCGTACTGCTCCCAGAGCGCGGGCACCGCGGAACGGCCCTGAACCGGAAAGGCCAGCAGATCGGCCTGCGGCAGCTCAGCTTTGGATTTCCAGATCGTCAGCGTACCACCGCCATTGCCCTTCATCGGACCCAAGGGGGTGGAAGCCCGGAAATTCAGCGCCCGGAGCAAAGGGTGGTCCTGAAGGTTCTGGCCAACGGCCTCGGATTTGAGCCGCACAGCAATGCCAAGCCGCGCCAGCGCCGCCTCCGACCCGATGCCCGAGAGCATCAACAGCCGCGGGGTCTCGAGCGCGCCGGCCGCCAGAATGACGCCGATGCTTGCGGTCAGATCGGCAACGCCTTCGGGCCCGCTGACTTGCACGCCGGTAGCCCGATCCCCCTCGAAAATCAGCCCGAGCGCCAAAGTCTCCGTCAGCACGGTGAGCCGCTCCGAGCCGATGATCGGCGCGAGATAGGCCGCGGCAGAGGTGTGCCGCCGCCCGGCTGCATCGATGTTGAAATTCGCCAGCCCGACGCCCAGCGGCTCCGGCCCGTTCGGGTCCTCGATCACCGGCAGCCCCATGGCCGCGCCGCCTTTCAGCATGGCCTGCGTCAGCGGATGATCCGCGTCGGGGCGAGTGATTTCCAGCGGGCCGGAGCCACCGCGCAAGGCCCTCTCACCGCCTTGCCAGCGCTCGCTTGCCTTGAACGCCGGCAGACAGTCCTCCCAGGACCAGCCCGGCGCCACGGCGTCCCAGCGGGCATAATCGGCCGGCACACCGCGATACCACATCATCGCATTGGTGGCCGAGGAGCCGCCCAACCCCTTGCCACGCGGAATGGCGATGTCCCGGCCCAGAATGCGCTCTGTCGGCGTGTAGTGATGGCCCCAGTCCCAGGCCCCGCTTTGCAGGCCGAACCATTGCGACGGGTCTTCGATCTCGGCCACGCCGAGGGTGGACCTGCCGGCCTCGATCACCGCGACCCTAGCGCCGGCGTCATGCAGGCGACGGGCCACCGCCGCACCGCCGGAGCCGGAACCAATCACGATATAATCGAAGCCCTCTGGCATGGGGTTTGACCTCATCCGCCTCAGTTGTGCTCCGACGGGCCCATGATGGTGATCCCTTCGGTCTTTTCGACATGGCGCACGAAGATGTATTTGTCCTCGCGCCCGTCGGAATGTTTGCGTTTGATTTCCGGCTGCACCGTACCGGCGACCTTCGCCACCACCACATAAGGCGTGTCGGATTTCAGACCGGCCTCGCAATGGGCGTCGAACTCTTCGAGCGTGGTGGCGGTATAGGCATGATCGATGCCCGAGGCCCGCGCGATCCCGGCGAGATCCACCCGCCCCGAGGCAGTATGGGTCTTTGGCCCGCCAATCGATTGATATTGCTCGTTATCCCAGACCACAACAAAGAGGTTCTTCGGCTGTTCATTGCCCAGGGTGGCGAGAATGCCGAGGTTGAACAGCAGCCCGCCATCGGTGTCGAGCGAGACGATCTGCCGCTCTGGCAGGCCACAGGCAAGCCCGAAGGCCTGCGGCGTCACACAGCCGAGCTGTTGCTGAAACAGCGAGGCTTCGCGCATATGCGGCGCGGCGTTGTACCATTCGTCGACGGAGGCCCCGAGCGACAGGATCACCAGCTCGTCGGAGAGCCGCGCGGCGAGTTTGCTCATACAGTCGAAACGTTTCATCGCACGAAACTCCCGGACAGGGCCACGGCCGTGTGGTAATAAGAGGAATAGGCCAGCTCATAGGCATCGACGATGGCCTGTTCGATCCGCTCTTCCTCGCGCTCCACCACATAGGGGATGCGCAGCGCCTTGAGCACCGGCTCCATGGTGGTCCCGTGCGGCACGGCCCACCAGTTGTTCTCGCCCATATCGCCGCGATAGCTCATCAGCATCACCACCGGGATACCGGCGCCGAGCCCCATGCGGGCCAAGGGTTCGACCGAGGCGCGCAGACCGGAGTTCTCCATCACCAGCGCCGCGCGTTGCCCCGACAGGAACACACCGCCGCAGATCGCGGCCCCCTCGCCCTCGTTGGTCACCTGAATGGTTCGGATATCCGGATCGGCATCAAGCGCCGGGTAAAGCTCCTTGAACAAGCTGTCGGGGAGATAACAGACGAGGGTGACACCGGCGCGCTTGAGCCCCCGGATCACCGCCTCAACGGCACTTTGTTGCATCTTTTTCCTCTGGCGTTTCTTGTTGGAATTCCCATGTGTTAGGCACAGCCTGTCAGGAAAAAGTTGTTCCGAAAAGACGATAATAATCGAACGAAATGTTCGACTTTACGCAACACTAGGCTTTCATCGCCTCGAGCATGGAGGCGAGCGTTGCCGCCAGCGCCTGCGCCGCTTCCGACACCTCGCCTTTCGGCCGTGACACCAGCGACAGACGACGCAGCCCGAGCCCCGGATCGGTCAGCGGGATGAACACCAGCTGGCCGCGGGCGATTTCGGCCTGCACCCCGATCTTGGTCTGCAGAATCGTGCCGAGCCCGCGGGTCGCCAGATCGATCATCAGCCCGATGGAATTGGTACGGGCACGGCGGGAGAACTCGACGAAGGAGCCGGAGAACATCTGTTCGACCGAGCTGCCGAGCGTCAGCGAACCGTCCGAGAGGATCACCCGCTCGCCCGCCAGATCATAGCCCTTGAGCTTGCCCTGCAACTTGATCAGCGGACTGCCCGGCGGCACCAGAACGCCAAGCGGCAGCGCCACCGATGTCAGCCGCCGGGCATTGCGCGGCACCCGCACATCAAAGGCCAGCGCCAGATCGGCTTCGCCCTGATGCACCAGATCGACCGCCTCCTGCGAACCGACGACACGGACATCGACGCTGATCTCGGGATGGCGCACCCAATAGCCCGCGAGCACGTCGGGCAGGATGCCGCGCGCCGCGCTTTCGATCACCGCCACGGTCACCGTGCCCCGCCGGAGCCCTTGCAGATCGCCGATCTCGGTCACCGCGCGGTTCATTTCCACCGCGGATTGCTTGATGTGATATTCCAGCAGCTCGCCGGCCGAGGTCAGGCGCAGCCGTTGTTTGGTGCGCTCGAACAGCGGCGTGCCGAGATCGTCCTCGAGCTGCTTGATCGCCCGCGAGATCGAGGACGGCGCGACATTGAGCGTCAGCGCCGCCTGACGGATCGAGCCGAGACGCGCCACCAGAGCGAAATGGTGGACGCGCGAGGACACAAGACCGAGACGATGAAGATCCAAGGCGGCTCCTAATGGTAATCCGGGATGCCCGGCATGGTGATGAAGCCCTCGATCTGACGCATCCGCCGCGCCCAGAGCCTGAGCTGCGGGAATTCATCGTGATCGAGGTTGAAATCGCGGCTCAGCGCAAAGGCCGGGAAAAGCGCGAGATCGGCGAGGCTCGGCGTCGCACCGGCGACGAATCCTTCGCCTTTGAGCGCTTGCCGGGTGAGATGATCGTCGAGAACGCGAAACAGCTCCCGGACCTTGGCACGCAGGGATGCGACATCGCCCGGCGCATCGAGAAGCGCCACGGCGCGTGCCTCGGCGGCCAGGGCGAGATCGCGGCAGGCAAAACCGAGCCAGTCGAACATCCGCGCCCGGGCCGCCGGATCTTTCGGCAGAAAACGCTGTTCCGAATCCTTTTCCGCCAGATAGATCAGAATCGCCGAAAGATCGCGCAGGGTCAGATCGCCGTCCTGGAGGATCGGCAGACGCCCCAGTGGATTAAGCTCCAGATAGGCGGGGGACTTTTCCTCCGCGCCCGGGAAAGCATCGACGTTCACCAGCTCCAATGCCTGATTTGTGCAAGACGCCAGCAGGCGTACCCGATAGCAATCTTCAAAAAGATCGTAATTGTGCAGGATCATGCGACCGCCTCCCGGGCTTCGACCTGCCGCCGCAGCGCCTCGCACCAGTCGAGCAGCATTGGTTTCGCCGAGTCGGGCGTGCCCTCCGGCAGGGTGATATGGAGCGCGGAACGGCGCTCACTCACGGCCTGAACCCCGATGCGCAAGGCGACGCCCGCATGTTCGATCGCGATCATGGAACCGGTGCGTTCAGCCCCGAGTGCGGCAATCACATCGGCCAGCGGCGCATCGAGATAGAGCGAGCGCAGCCCCTCCATCACGGGCAATTCCGACGCGGCTGCGGGCTCCGAGCCGAGCGGCAGATGCGCCCAGATCATGCCGCCACTTTCGGCCACGCCATAGCGGGCGACACAGATCGATTTCGGCACCTCGAGATCCGGATGCGCCGGAATATACTGGCAGGTGCCGCTCTCGTCATATTCCCAGCCGTGGTAAAGGCAGGCGATGTGATCGCCCCGCACAAAGCCGAAACTCATTTTCATGCCGCGATGCGGGCAGCGATCTTCCCAGGCATGGGCCGTGCCAGAGGTGTCGCGCCAGACGACGATCTCCGCCCCCTCCGCAACCACGCCCGCCGAAGTCCCCGGCTCGATCATTTTCGACAGCGCAACGGGCACCCAGCCGGTCTGCGTCATGGCTCAACTCCTTTGTCTGTGTCAGCATCCTCGCCGGCGCGAAACACCTCATGGACGATGCAATCGCGCGGCCCGAGGCTCATCGCCATTTCAAACGCATCGAGCAGATCGGCCTGTCCGGTCACCTGCATCTCGGCATGCGTGTCACTTTGGTTCCGCGTCACCAGACCGATCGACAACCGGGCCGCACGGTGTTGCGCAAACTCCGCAAAACTCGCCTCAGGCAAAATGCCCTGAAATGTGAATGTCACCTGTTCGGCCTTCATGATCTTCTTTCACGGGATCTGACAGAATTCCTTTGAATTCCTCCCTTTTTCGGGAGAGCCACAGCATGACGCGCCGCAGCATCGACAGTAAGACGATGGAAACATCCGCCGTCAAGTGTTGTCATGAAAGCAACATAAAGGTGTCGAAATTCGCTCTATTCAGCGCCCTAGACATTTGGAATCGTGCTCTCATCAAGACAACAGATGGGCATGTCAGACCGCCCGAGATCGAACACGAGTTTCACGTTTCCGGTTCGCCGGAAACGGAGTGTCCACGCACGTTCATTTGCGGCCCGCCGGGGACAACCCCGCTGCCAAAACCGGGGAACCGGCGCGGCCCGCACCAACAGACAAGAGGTTTCTGCCAATGATATCCACCAAATCCCTGTCCCGCCGCGGCTTTCTCAACATGGGTGCGGCTGCCGGCGCCGGGTTGCTGCTGCCGAAAACCGGGCTGATCACACCGGCCCATGCCGCAGGCCCGCTCGCCCCGGTGGCCGAGGAAGACGCGCATATCGCCTTTGGCCATACCGGCCCGACTTCGGATGAGGGCTGGACCTGGGCGCATGATCAGGGGATGAAAGCGGTCGCGGCGGCTTTCCCGAAACTGCGCACCTCTTACGTCGAGAGCATTCCCTATTCCGCCGATGCCACCCGGATCTATCGCCAATTCGTCGCCGATGACGCCTGCATGGTCTTTGCCACGTCGAACTATGGCGATTTTCTTTATGACGTGGCCAAGCGCGCGCCCGATGTGGCCTTCTATGAATGCGACGGCCGCAACCCGCTCGACAATCTCGGGACCTATTACGTCTCGCATTGGTACCCGTCCTATGTTGCGGGCATCGCGGCGGGCGCGATGTCGCCCTCGGGCAAGCTGGGCTATGTCGCCTCTTTCCCGGTGCCGTCGGTCTATTCCGGCACCAACGCCTTTTTGATGGGCGCGCGCACGGTGAACCCGGAGGCCACGCTTCAGACCATCGTGATCAACAGCTGGTTCGACCCGCAGGCCGCGACCCAGGCCGGCACCGCACTGATCGACAACGGTTGTGACGTGCTCTTTGGCATCATGGATGAGGCGGGCTATCTGCAGGTAGCCGAGGAACGCGGCGCCAAGGCCGTGATGTGGAACACCGATCTGCGCCGCTACGGCCCGAATGCCTATATTTCCTCGATCATCGTCGATTTCAAAGCCTTCTATGTCGAACAGGTGCGCCGTCGCCTCGTCGGCGAATGGACCCCGACCTATGATCTCCTGCCTTTCGGCGGCGGCGTCGATGTCGATGCCTGGGGTGAAACCGTTCCGGCCGATGTGGCGGCCAAGGCCGATGCGGTGAAAGCCTCGATCATGGACGGCTCGTTCAACCCGTTCTCGGGCGAAATCAAGGACAGCAAGGGCAATGTCAAAGTCGCCAAGGGCGAGACCATGAGCGAGCAAGAGCTCTATCACTGGAACTGGTCGATCGAGGGCGTCTCCGGTCTCGACGCCTGATCGGATCTCGCAAGATGACGGACATTCCCGATCCGATCCAACAGCGTCTCGGGCTCGCGCCCGGGACGCCGCCCATTCTCGCCCTCAAGGGGGTGAGCAAGTATTTCCCCGGGGTGATCGCCAATGAGGCGGTCGATCTCGAGGTCTACCCCGGTGAGATTCACGCGCTTCTGGGCGAGAATGGCGCCGGCAAATCGACCCTGATGAATATCGTCACCGGCATTTACAAGATGGATGCCGGCGAGGTGATCGTCGAAGGCGAGGCACGCGACTTCGGCTCGCCCACCGATGCGATCGAGGCCGGGATCGGCATGGTGCACCAGCATTTCAAACTGGTGCGCGCCTTTACCGTGGCCGAAAACATCCATCTCGGCTGGCCCGACACGCCGAAGCGGATTTCGCGCCGGGTGCTCGAAGCGCGCACCTCGGCCCTCTCCGACACATTGGGCCTGGCGGTCCAGCCCGAGGCGGTGGTGGCGGATCTTTCGACCGGCGAACAGCAACGTGTCGAGATCCTGCGGGTTCTGGCGCGCGATGCCAAGCTGCTCATTCTCGACGAGCCCACCGCCGTGCTGACCCCGGAAGAGGCGCGCGAGCTGTTCGTGGCGCTGCGGGCCTTTGTGGCGCGTGGCAATGCGGTGATCTTCATCTCGCACAAGCTCGACGAGGTGATGGAGATTTCCAACCGCGTCACGGTGCTGCGCGGCGGGCGCAAGGTGGCGACGGAATGGACCGAACGTTGCTCCGAAAAGAGCCTCGCCCAGATGATGGTCGGGCGCGAGATTGTCCTGACCGAAGCCGGCCAGCGCGCGCCCCTGCCCAAGGACACGCCCCCCTGTCTCTCGCTCGCCAATGTCAGCCTGACAAGCGATCAGGGCACGGTGCTGAAAGATATTTCCCTCGATCTGCGCCCCGGTGAAATCCTCGGCATCGCCGGGGTCGCCGGCAATGGCCAGCGCGAATTGACCTATGTGATGACCGGGCTTGCGACGCCCAGCGCCGGCACGATCACCCTGGACGGCAAAGATGTCACCCGGATCGGCGCCCGTGCCATGGCCGAGAAAGGCATCGGGCATATCCCCGAAGACCGGCTGCAGTCCGGCATGGCGCCGACGCTGTCGATCACCGACAATGCGGTATTGCGCGAATACGGCCAGCCGCCTCTGACCCGCAAGGGCTGGTTCTCGCCCCGTGGCGCCGGCAATCTGGCGCGCGAGATCGCCAAGGCGGCCGAGGTCATGGTGCCGGATTTCGCCATGCCCGCGCGCAATCTCTCTGGCGGCAACCAGCAACGTCTTGTGGCCCGGCGCGAAATGCGCATCGCCGACAAGATCCTGATCGCCGCCTACCCGTCGCGCGGGCTCGATGTCGGGGCGATCAACACGATGATGCGCTATTTCGTCGAGCTGCGCGATCAGGGCGTCGCCGTGGTGCTGATTTCCGAAGAACTGGAAGAGTTGATGAATTTCTCAGACCGGATCGCCGTGATGTTTCATGGTGAGATCATGGGCATGGTCGCCACCGAGGGCGCGGATGTCGAGGAAATCGGGCTGATGATGGGCGGCAAACGCCGGGAGGTCGCGGCATGAGCACGATCCGCCTGCAACGCATGCCGATTGCCCCGGCGCGCATCGCCCTCGTGCTGCGGCTCCTGTCGGTGGTGCTGGCACTTTTGACCACGGCGATCCTGCTCTGGGCGACCGGGCGCGATCCGATCGCTCTGGGCGCCAAGGTCCTCTCCTCGACCTTCGGCTCGTCCTTTGGCCTCGAAGATCTGGCGCTCTTGTTTTCGCCGCTGATCTATTGCGGGCTGGCGGTGGCCGTCGCCCTGCGCATCGGCGCCTGGAACATCGGCGCCGAGGGGCAGTTCAATTTCGGTGCCTTTTGCGCCACGGGAATCGCGCTCTTCGTGCCCGGCCCGACATGGCTGATGCTGCCGCTGATGGCGCTTGCGGGCATGATCGGCGGGGCACTGTGGATCCTGGTGCCGACGCTGGCGCGGGCCTATGCCGATGTCTCGGAGCTGATCACCACGCTATTGATGAATTTCATCGCCATGCTACTGGTCTATTGGGTCGCCACCGGGCCTTGGCTCGACCCGTCGGGCATGGCGCTCGCGACCACCGCGCGGCTGCCCGTCTCGGTGCCGCCGATCTGGGGCATCGTCCATTGGGGCCTGCCGGTGGCCGTGATGCTCGCCATCGCGCTGGCGCTCGTCTTCACCTACACCCGCTGGGGCTATGAGGTGCGGATCGCCGGCGCCAATCCCGGCGCTGCGGCCTATGCCGGCATGCCGGTGAAACGCCAGCTCATCGCCGTGATGCTGCTGTCGGGCGCGCTGGCGGGTCTTGGCGGCATGATGGAAGCGGCCGGAACGGTCGGCCGGCTGCAAGGCGGGATTTCCAACAATTACGGCTATATCGGCATCATGGTGGCGGTGCTCGCCCGCGCCGCGCCCTTGGGCGTGCTGGCCACGGCGTTTTTCATGGCGGTTATCCTGAACGGTGGCATCGTCCTGCAATCGCAGGGGTTGACCACGCACACCGTTCTGGCGGTGACGGGTCTGATCCTGCTCTATGCCGCGATCGGCGACGAGGCGGCACATTACAAGATCCTGCGCAACAAGACGGGGGAAAGCTGAGATGGATATTCTCGCGGGTCTCATTCAAACGGCCTTTCTCGCCGGGGGCGTGCTGGCTCTGGCGGCGCTTGGCGAAGTGCTCGCCGAACGCGTCGGCGTGGTGAACCTCGGCGTCGAAGGGCTCATCGCGCTCGGCGCCATGTCGGCGGTCGCGACCGTGGTGGGCACCGGCTCGCCCTGGCTCGGGCTCATGGTGGCGCTGCTGGTCGGTCTGGGCGCGGGGATGGTCTTTGCCACCGCCACCGTCCTCATTCGCGCCAATCAGGTGCTCTGCGGTCTGGCGCTGACCTATATCGGCACCGGCATGGCGGCGACCCTCGGCAAGCCGTTTTCCGGCTCACCGGTGCCCGCCACATTCGACGATATCCAGATCCCGATCCTCTCGGATCTGCCGTTTTTTGGACGTGCATTTTTCAGCCATAACATTCTGGTCTATGTGATCTTTCTCGCCCTGCCCTTGGCGCTTCATTACCTGATGTTCTACACCCGGCACGGGCTCAACATGCGCGCCGTGGGCGAGAACCCCGCCGCCGCCGATGCCGCCGGCATTCCGGTGATGAAAATGCGCTTCTGGTACACCTCGCTGGGCGCATCCCTCGCCGCCGGTGCCGGGGCCTATCTCACGCTCTCCTTCGTACCGAGCTGGTCCGAGGGCGTGGTGGCGGGCCGTGGCTGGATCGCCGTGGCTCTGGTGATCTTCGCGGGTTTCCGACCGGTGAACGCGGTGCTGGCCGGGCTGCTCTTCGGCTTCGTCACGGCGCTCGGCTTTGTCGGGCAGGCCCGCAACTGGCCGGTTGCCGCCTCGATCCTGTCGATGCTGCCGTATCTGGGCACCATGGCGCTGATGATCGTGCCGGTGATCACCTGGCAGCGCATGCGCCGGCTGATGGCGGCGCCCGAGGGCATCACCCAACCCTATTTTCGGGATCAACGATGAGCACCACCCTTCTGAAACACATCTCGCATCTCGCCACATTCGACGGCGCGCACCGCGACGCCGGCACTGAAATCTCCGACGGCTATGTGCTGCTCCGCGACAATGTCATCACGGCCTGCGGGCCGATGACGGAGTGCAGCGATGCGACCTGTCGCGCCGCCGAACGCGTGCTCGACATGTCGGATCACGTGGTGATGCCCGGCATGGTCAACACGCACCATCATTTCTATCAGAACCTCACCCGGGTGATGGTGCAGGACGACGCGCTTTTCGTCTGGCTCAAGACGCTCTACCCGATCTGGGCGCGGCTCGATGATCGGGCGATGGCGACCGCCTCACGCATGGCGATGGCGGAGCTGATCATGTCCGGCTGCACCACCAGCTCGGATCATCAATATATCATGCCCAATGATTGCACGCTCGACACGCCCATTCGCGTGGCCCGCGAAATGGGGCTGCGGTTTCACGCCGCGCGTGGCGCGATGAGCCGGGGCGAGAGCAAGGGCGGTTTGCCGCCCGACAGCTGTGTCGAAGAAGAGGAGGACATCCTCAAGGACGCCGAGCGGCTGATCAATCGCTATCACGACATGTCGGATCACGCGATGACGCGGATCGTGCTGGCGCCGTGCTCGGCCTTTTCGGTCACGCAAGGGTTGATGAAGGACGCGGCGGCGCTGGCGCGCTCCCATGAAGGCGTGCGGCTGCATTCGCATATCGCCGAGGTGCTCTCGGAAGAGGAATATTGCCTCGCAACCTATGGCATGCGCTCGGTCGCCTATGCCGAAAGCTGTGACTGGCTCGGTCCTGATGTCTGGTTCGCTCATGCGATCTTTCTCAACGATGCCGAGATCCGCGCCTTTGCCGAGAGCGGTACGGGGGCAACCTTCTGCCCCTCGGCGCATATGCGCTGCGGCCTTGGCATCATGCGGGCGCGCGAGATGCTCGACGCCGGCGTCACCATCGGTCTCGGGGTCGATGGTTCGGCCTCGAATGACACGTCGAACATGTTCTCCGAGGTCCGGTTTGCACAATTCCTGCAACGCGTCGCCCCGGATCGCTATCTCTCGGAGACTCCCGGCGGGCGCGGCGGCTTTGGCGGCACACCAGGGGCGCTCTCGGCGCGCGAAGCCCTTTGGATGGCGACCCGCGGCGGCGCCAAGCTTCTCGGCCGCGACGACATCGGCCAGATCGCCCCGGGCAAATCCGCCGATCTCATCGCCGTCAAACGCACCCGTCTGGGCATGGCCGGGACCCAGCGCGATCCGCTCGCCGCCCTGGTGATGTGCGGGCCGTTCGATGTCGATTATTCTTTCATCAACGGTCAGCCGGTGGTTGAAAAAGGCACATTCACCCGTCTGGATCTCGACGCCGCTCTCAGCGATCATGCGGCAACGATGGATCGCATTTACGCCTGAGGAACATGAGATGACCCAAGCCTGCCCCCCGGAACTCGACCAGGCCACGCTCGATCAATGGTATTGCATCCAGAACCTCGCCGAAATTCCCGCCGCGGGCATGACGACCCGGCTTCTGGGGGTCGATCTCGATCTGACCGGAAGAGAAAGCCCCTCGGTCGTCGCCCAAGAAACAGCAGGGCCGCGCGCCCTGCCCACCCGGCAGCGCTATGGCTATCTCTGGTCCACGCTGGGCAATCCCAACACGGATGTGCCCGATATTCCCGAGGCCGACGAAGCAGACCGGCGCTATGTGCCCTGTGGCGTGGTCAAGGTCCGCTCCTCGGCCCCACGGGTGATCGAGAATTTCCTCGACATGGCGCATTTTCCCTTTGTCCACACCGATATTCTCGGCTCGGAAGAGCATCCCGAGGTCGAGAAATACAAATGCGAGATCCGTCGCGATGTCGATGAGGTCTGGGCCACGGATTGCGTTTTTACCCAGCCGCAGGCGGCGAAATCGGCTCAGGGCGCGATCCAGACCGATTACATCTATCGCGTCACCACGCCCTTCACCGTGCTCTTGTACAAGACCTGTCCGATCTCAGACAGCCGCTGGGACGTGATCGGGCTTTTCGTGCAGCCGATGGAGCCGGGGCTGTGCCGGGCCCATCCGGTGATGTTCCTTCTGGACGAAGAGAACAGCGATGCCGATCTCATTGCCTTTCAACAGGTGATCTTCCTGCAGGATCGGATCATCCTCGAGAACCAGCGGCCGCTGCTGTTGCCGCTCGAGCCGCGCACGGAGACGCCGACCCGGGCCGATGCCTCCTCCATCGCCTATCGCCGCTGGCTCAAGGAAAAGGGCTGTGTCTACGGCACGACGCTCGGCCCCGCGCTCAATGCAGGCGATCAAGCCGCATGACCCTACCTGATCTTGCCGATCTGCGCGGGCGCCGGATCGTGTTTTCCGGCTATCACGCGCCGCGCCTGGGTGAAATCGAGGCGTTTCATGACGCGGTTCTGAGCCTCGATGAGAATGGCGTGATCACCTCCGTCGAACCGAAGCGCGCGCCGGACGGCAACACCGAAGACGCGATCCGCCTGCCCGAAGGCTGGCTCCTGATCCCCGGCCTCGTCGATCTGCATGTGCATGCGCCGCAATATGCCCAGCTCGGCACGGCGCTCGATGTGCCGCTGGAAGATTGGCTGCAAAGCTACACCTTCCCGCTCGAAGCGCGGTTTTCCGATCTCGCCTATGCCGAAGAGGTCTATTCTGCGCTGATCGACGATATGCTGGCGCTCGGCACCACCACGGCGCTGCATTTCGCCACCGTCCATGTGCCCGCGACCAAACGTCTGGCGGAGATCTGCCTTGAGAAAGGCCAGCGCGCGCTGATCGGCAAGGTGGCGATGGACGATCCCACGCAATGCCCGGCGTATTACCGCGACGCCTCGCCCGAGGCAGCGGTCGACGGCACCCGTGCGGTGATCGATCACATCCGCGCCCTTCCCGGCAATGATGGCCTGGTCTGGCCGGTGATCACCCCGCGCTTCATCCCGTCCTGTACGGACACCTGTCTCGAAGGGCTCGGGCAGCTTGCCGCCAAGACCGGCGCGCATATCCAGAGTCATATTTCGGAAAGCGACTGGCAACACGGGTATGTGCAGGACCGCTGTGGCTGCTCGGATGCCGAGGCCTTCGAGCGTTTCGGCTTGATGCGCGACAAGGCAGTCTTTGCCCATGGCACGCATCTCTCGGAGAGCGACATGGATCTGATGGTCACACGCGGCGCCGGTGTCGCCCATTGCCCGCTGTCCAACGCCTATTTCGCCGGCGCGGTGTTTCCGCTGCGCCGGGCCTTGGAGAAAGGCCTCCGTGTCGGCTTTGGCTCCGACATTTCCGGCGGGCCCTCCGGCTCGATCTGGGAAACGGCGCGGATGGGGATTGCCGCGGCCCGCCTCCGGGAAAGCGGCACCGATGCTGCGACCCCGCCAGAGGCCCGGGGCACTTCGGAGCGGCGGATCGATTTTCGCGAGGCGTTCCACCTCGCCACCCGTGGTGGCGCCGAGGCGCTCGACCTGCCGGTCGGGGCCTTTGAGCCGGGGATGCGCTTCGACGCCGTCGCCCTCGATCCGACCTGCCCGGCCGGCACGGTGCGGCTCTGGCCGGAAAATCAGGGGGATCTCAGGCTCGAGAAGCTGCTCTACACCGTGTCGAAACCCAATATCGCCACGGTCTGGACCGATGCGCAGGCGCGCAGCGGCTCGACCCGCGCCTGAATAGCCATCGCCCCATCGTCAAAGATAATTGGTCGGAATCGCCGTGGTGAATTTCAGCTCTTCCATCGAGATCATCGAATTGACCTGACTGAATTCCAGCCTCTGGATCATCTGTTTGTAGACCGCGTCATAAGAAGCCATGTCCGGCACCACCACCTTGAGGATGTAATCCACCGTGCCGGTGAGCCGATAGGCCTCGACCACCTCGGGGATTTCATCGATCAGGTCGCGAAACCGGTTGAGCCAGTCGATCTCGTGGCGCGAGGTGCTGATGCCGATGAAGACCGTCAGGGGCACATTGGCCCGGGTCTGATCGACGAGCACCACGCGTTTCTTGATCAGCCCGGCTTCCTCCATCCGCTTGATCCGCCGCCAACAGGGGTTGGTCGACAGGCCCACGGCCTCGGAAATCGCCTGAATCGGCGTATCACTGTCCTTTTGCAACATTTCGAGAATGCGCTGATCGATCTCGTCAAAGGTAATGCTTTCAATCGGTTTCGATCCGGTCTTGCGGGGACGCGGTTCTGTCATGCCGGGACAAACTCCATAATTACACCTGCTGCAAATTCCGGGCCGGTGGCGAGGCCCAGCGCGGTCTCACAAATAGTCACATTCGCATCTCTAAGGCAATCTTTTGCCGCCGCGAGGTCTTTCACCTTTACCCGCAAGACCGTGAACGCGCCGCGGGTGGTGGCCGAAAGGTCGATCCCGGGATAGGCCGCGGCCAGACGTTCCGCCGTCGCCAGAATGAGCGGTGCGGAGTTGGGCCCGGTGGCGATGCTGGTGAAGCCATCCTCGGTGCTCACCGCGCCCTCGGCCCAGAGCCGGGCGAATCCCCTGGCCTCGTCTTCGGGATCTTCCGAGATCGCCAGAATGGCCGCGAGACCACAGGCGGTGTTGGCATGGTCCAGAAGCTCCGGCACCCAGACGGTGTCGCGGGTCTTGTGCTGACACATGAAGACCATGCCACGCGGCGTGTCGGCGGGCGTGAAGGACACGGTCGAAAAGGCCGCGACGCCCTCGCTGCCATCCGGAAGCGGCACCGGGCGCGAGAAACTGCCCAGCCCCTGTGTCGCCAGACCGAGCGCGTTCAGCGCCTCTGCCGCCGCTTCGGCATCGTCGATCCGGCAGGCGATCGCATGCAGCCCCTGCCCCATCCGCGCCAGGGTCTCCCGGCGCGCGGCGTTCAGATCGGTGGCCGTCAGAATGCCCAGAAGCTCGAAATAATCCTCCGGGAACATGATGGTGTAATTCGCCGTGCCCTTGGCCGCCGAATGGGTGCCGCGCGGCGACAGGGTGAAGCCCAGCGCCCGGTATTGCGCGGCGGCCGCGTCGAGATCGTCAACGAGGGCAAAGCAATGGTCGATGCCTTTGACGGGATGGGTCATGATTGTCTCCAAATGTGCGATTTCATTGAATTTTGATGAGGTCTTAACGGCGGACCGGCGCCAGCACGATTTCCGGCAGGCTGATCCCCGGCTGCATCTCGGCCACGAAGAGCGCGGTCTTTGCCATATCCTCCGGCTGGATCATCGCCGCCATTTTCTCGGCGTCGAAACCGGGCCGTTTGGCGAGAAGCGGCGTCGCCACCTCGGCGGGACAAAGCGCGGTGGAGCGAATGCCGTTCCTGCCCTCCTCGTCATTGAGGCTGAGCGAGAGATCCGAGAGCGCGTGTTTCGAGGCACCATAGACGACGCCGCTCACCGGCGAATGGAACCGCCCGGCCCAGCTCGAGGTATGGATCATCACCCCGTCCTGTTGCGCCCGCATAATCGGCAGGCAAGCGCCGATGACATTGAGCGCGCCGGTGATATTGACATTGATCACCTGATCCCAGCTCTGCCAATCCAGCTCAGCCCATGTGCGTTTGGGGATGTTGAGCCCGGCATTGTTGCAGAGCACAGTGAGATCACCGGACCAGGCAGCGATCTCGCGGGCGGCCCCGGCCATGCCGCTGCGATCGGTGACATCGCCGGGCCGGATATAGATGTCCTCAGAGACCGGCAACGCGGCCGCGACGGCCTCGAGCGCCGCCGCATTGCGCGCCGTCAGCGCCACACGATAGCCCGCCTCGGCAAAGGCTTTTGCCATGGCCGCGCCGATTCCCGAGCCTGCGCCGGTAATCCATGCAGTTTTCTTCATGTGTTTTCCCTAATTTTTCAAATTTATAGGATCGTAACACCGATTTTTAATCAGAGTGTAGGTTAAAATACCAATTTTTGAAAAAATATTGGGTTTTAATGTTGACTGAGCGGAAAGCCTCTCGTCATGTGAAGCTGCGCAACACATGCACAGGGCCGCGAACAGGCCACCCAACCGACCGGGAGAACCAGAACACATGAATTGGAAGATGAAAAACATGAGCCTGACGCTCGCCGTGACCGGCGCGCTGTCCGGCGCGCTGAGCACCGTAGGCTTTGCCGCGGCGGCAGAGGAAGAGGTCCAGAAAGGCGGCACTGTCGTCGTTCACATGATTTCGGAACAGCGCATCCTGAACCCGGGGCTGCGCGCCTCGACCGGGGTGTACAACATCACCGGCAAGATCATGGAGCCGCTGATCGACAAGAGCTATGACGGCTATGAGCCGGTGCTGGCGACCGACTGGTCCGGCTCCGAGGATGGCAAGACCATCACGCTGAAACTGCGCGAGGAGGTGAACTGGCACGATGGCGAGCCCTTCACCTGTGACGACGTGGCGTTTTCGGCGATGGAGCTCTGGAAAAAGCTGCTGAACTATTCCTCGGCGCTGCAGGCCAATCTCGAAAGCGTCGACTGCCCGGACCCGCACACCGCGGTGTTCAACTACTCGAAGCCGATGCCGCTCGAACTGTTCGTCGCCGCCATGCCCGATCTCGGACACCCGGTGCCGAAACACCTCTATGAGGGCACCGATATCCTGAAGAACGAATACAACACCGCGCCGGTCGGCACCGGCCCGTTCAAATTCGTAGAATATCAGCGCGGTCAATATGTTCTGGCCGAAAAGAACAAGGATTACTGGCGCGAAGGCTATCCCTATCTCGACCGCGTGGTCTGGCGCTTCATCAAGGACAAATCCGCCGCCGCCGCCGCGCTGGAGGCCGGTGAAGTGCAGGAATCCGGTTTCATCGGCGTCTCGATGGCCGATGTCGAACGGTTCAGCAAGGATGACAGTTTCTCGGTCGGCACCATGGGTTATGAGAACAACGTTGCCCACTCGACCGTGGAATTCAATCACCGCAACCCGATCCTCGCCGATCTGAAAGTGCGTCAGGCGATGTATCACGGGCTCGACATCGACTATGCGATCAACACGATCATGCACGGTTTTGCCAAGCCCGGTCGCGGCCCGGTCCCGAGCGCCGGTGGCATCAACTACACCGACGATGTGCCGACCTATGATTACGATCCGGAGCTGGCCAAGCAGATGCTCGACGAGGCCGGCTATCCGGTGAAGGACGACGGCTATCGTTTCCACCTGCGTCACCGTCCTGCGCCCTGGGGCGAATATACCCAGCTCTGGGCCGAATATTACGCCCAGGCGATGAAAGAAATCGGCATCGACGTCGAGATCCTGACCAATGATGCGCCGGGTTTCTTGAACGGCGTTTACCGCGACCATGATTTCGACACCGCCAATGGCTGGCACCAGTTCCGTTCCGACCCGGCGGTCTCCACCATGGTCTGGCTGCGCTCCGGTCAGCCGGAAGGCACGCCCTGGACCAACCAGTTCGGCTGGAAGAGCGACGAGATCGACCAGATGATCGATGACGCGGCCTCCGAGCTCGATGTCGAGAAACGCGCCGCGATGTATCACGAGATCCAGGCCAAGGCGATGGCGGAACTGCCGGTGATCTTTGCCATCGAACACCCGTTCATCTCGGTCACCTCCAAGAAGCTTCACAACCATCACAACACGCCGCGGTGGAACTCGTCGAGCTGGTACGATCTGTGGATCGAACAGTGAGCTCTCCCCTGAACAAGAGCGCTGATCAGCATCCCTGATCGGCGCCCCAATCCACACCGTGACGGGCGCGCTCCCTCCCCCTTTTCGCGCGCCCGTCTCTTCCCCTCCTGCCCTTCCTGCCCCTGATCCCGAAGGATCCAAAGACAATGACATTGCACATGCCCCCGATCCTGAGCTACGCGCTCAGACGCCTGGTTCAGGCGATCCCCGTGGTCATCCTGATCATGATCGGTACGTTTCTCCTGCTCAAACTCGCCCCCGGCGACACGGTCGATGCGCTCGTCGGCGACATGGGCGGGGCCGACGCCGCCTTCATCGCCCGGCTGCGCGCCGAATACGGGCTCGATCAGCCCGTCTGGGTGCAGCTCTGGCGCTATATGGTCAAGCTCGCCTCCTTCGATTTCGGCTGGTCCTTTGTCTATGAGCAGCCGGTCTCGACCGTGCTGATGGAGCGCCTCGGCACCACGCTGATGCTGATGGCCAGCTCGCTGTCCATCGCCTTTGTCGCCGGGATCGTGCTGGGGGCCATCGCCGCGCGCCGCGCCTATTCCGCGACCGACAACCTGATCTCCGTTCTGGGCCTGGTGTTCTACGCGACGCCGTCATTCTTTCTCTCGCTGATGCTGATGCTGGTGTTCTCCGTCAAGCTCGGCTGGCTGCCAGTGGGCGGGATCAAGACCATCGCCGCCTTCTACACCGGTTGGGACCATGTCTGGGACGTGGTGCGCCACCTGATCATGCCGACCGCGGCGCTCTCATTGATCTATCTCGCCTTCTACCTGCGGCTGATGCGCGCCTCGGTGATGGAAGTGGCCGATCTCGATTACGTCCGCACCGCCCGCGCCAAGGGCGCCCGCGAAGGCCGGCTGATGACCCATCACATCATGCGCAACGCGCTTTTGCCGGTGGTCACGCTTCTGGGGCTTCAGTTCTCCACCGTTCTGGGTGGCTCCATCGTGGTCGAAACCATCTTCACCCTGCCGGGGCTGGGGCAACTGGCCTACCAGTCCGTGGTGCAGCGCGACATGAACACGCTGATGGGCATCATCTTTCTTTGCGCCATCATCGTCGTCGTCGTCAATTTCCTCACCGACCTGCTTTACGCACGTCTCGACAGCCGGATCGAACTCGCATGACCCTTGCCGATACTGAAATCGCCCCGCCCGAGCCGCCGCGCTACGTGATGTTCTGGCGCCGTTACAAACGCAACCGCGCAGCCCTTCTGGGCCTTGTGCTCTTCGCCCTCGTGGTGCTGATGGCGCTCTCCGCCGGCATCATCGATCCGGGCGACCCGCTGCGTCGCGCCGGCGAGCCGCTGACCCCGCCTTTCGTCAATTGGGAGACGCCTCTGGGCACCGACCAGCTGGGCCGCGATGTGCTGTCCGGCGTGTTCTACGGCGCCCGCATCTCGCTTCTGATCGGCGTGGTGGCCACATTGGTCGCCATCGTCATCGGCGTCGTCATCGGTGCGCTGGCCGGCTATTTCGGCGGTTGGGTCGATGACGTGCTGATGCGCATCACCGAAGCCTTCCAGACCATCCCGAACTTTGTCCTCTTGCTGACGCTGGTTGCCATCATGGGGTCCAAGATCGAATGGATCACCGTCGCCATCGGTATCGTCAGCTGGACCGCACCGGCCCGTATGGTGCGCGCCGAGTTCATGTCGCTGCGGCACCGCGAATTCGTCGATGCCGCGCGCAATTTGGGCGTGTCGAACACCTCGATCATCTTCCGCGAAATCCTGCCCAACGCCATGCCGCCGATCGTCGTTTACGCCTCCGTCATCATGGCGCTGTCGATCCTGATGGAAAGCGCGCTGGCCTTTCTGGCGCTGGGCGATCCGAACTACGCGAGCTGGGGCAATATGATTGGCCAAGGCCGCGCTGTGCTGCGCTCTGCCCCCTATTGCGCCGTCATCCCCGGCATCGCGATCATCCTCACCGTGCTGTCTTTCTCGCTTCTGGGCGAGGGGCTGAACGATGCACTCAACCCGAGGCAGAAGAAATGACCAAGACACCTCCTCCCGTCCTCGAACTGTGCAACGTACAGATTTCCCTGCCAAAAGGCGCTGACCGTCCCTATGCGCTCGAAGGGCTTGATTTGACCATCGAAGCGGGCGAAATCGTCTGCCTTGTCGGCGAAAGCGGCTCCGGCAAATCGCTCTGCGCCGGGGCCATCATGGGCCTTTTGCCGGAGCCGCATGTGCGCGTGACCGGCGGTGCGATCCGGTTCATGGGCGAAGAGCTTCGCGGGAAAACCGACGCCGAGATGCGCAAGCTGCGCGGCGCCGATATCTCGATGATCTTTCAGGAACCGATGACCGCGCTCAACCCGCAGAAGACCGTCGGCTGGCAGATCGATGAGGTGCTGCGGCTCCATACCAAGATGAGCAAGGCGGAGCGCAAGGTCCGGGCCATCGAGATGCTGGAGCGGGTACATATCCCCGATCCGGCCTCGGCCTATAATGCCCATCCGCATCAGATCTCCGGCGGGCAAAGGCAGCGCGTCATGATCGCCATGTCGCTGGTGCTCTCGCCCAAGCTGATCATCGCCGACGAGCCGACCACCGCGCTCGACGTGACGACCCAGCTGCAGATCCTCAAACTCATTCGCGAGTTGCAGGAGGAAGAAGGCGCCGGCGTGTTGTTCATCACGCACGATTTTGGCGTGGTCGCCGAGATCGCCGACAAGGTCGCCGTGCTCTGCCGCGGCGAGCTGGTCGAAAGCGGCACCACCGATGCGGTGCTCAACCACCCGCAGCACCCCTACACCAGGGCGCTGATCGGCGCCGTGCCCGCCCTCACCCCGCCGCCGATCAAAGCCGCCTCCGACGCCCCCGTGGTGCTCAAGGGCACGGGGTTGAAAAAGACCTTTGCCGCTCGTGGCGGGCTCCTGTCGGGCAAGCGCAAAGCGGTCACCGCGGTCAAGGATCTGACCTTCGAGCTGCGTCAGGGCGAAACCCTGGGCGTGGTCGGCGAAAGCGGCTCCGGCAAGACCACCGTGTCGCGCATCGTCACGCGTCTTCTGGAATGCGACCAAGGCTCCGTGGAACTCGACGGCACCGATCTTCTGGCCGCGACACCGCGTGAGCTGCGCGCCCTGCGCCAGCATATCCAGATGGTGTTCCAGGACCCGATGGCCTCGCTCAACCCGCGCAAACGCGTGGTCGATCTCATCGCGCAAGGCCCCATCGTCCACGGTGCCGATCCGGCGAAAGCCCGCGAGGACGCCAAACGGCTGCTGGAACTGGTGGAACTGTCGCCCGCCGCCGCCAACCGCTTTCCGCATGAGTTCTCCGGCGGTCAGCGTCAGCGCATCGGCATCGCCCGGGCGCTGGCGATGGAACCCAAGGTGATCGTCGCCGACGAGCCGGTCTCCGCCCTCGACGTATCGGTGCAGGCGCAGGTGCTCAAACTCCTGGCCGACCTGCGCGACCGGCTCAACCTGTCGCTTCTCTTCGTCACCCATGACCTGCGGGTCGCGGCCCAGCTCTGCGACCGGATCATCGTCATGCAAAAGGGCGAGATCGTCGAACACGGGCTGACCGCCGAGGTCTTCGCCAACCCGCAACACCCCTATACGCAAAACCTGTTGTCTTCCATTCCCGGCCGCGACTGGACGCCACCGTCGCTCCAGACCGACGCCGCTTAAGGACCTGAAATGTCACTTGAATTCAAAGATATCCGCAGCGCTCTGATTGGTGAGGGGGCGGCGATGTCCGGCCCCTTCGGACCGCGTGCCATACTCTATGCCGATTATGTCGCCTCGGGCCGCGCGCTCGCCTTCATCGAGGATGCGATCCGCACCCATGTGCTGCCCTATTATGGCAACACCCATACCGAGACCTCCTTTGTCGGGCGTCGCACCACCCAGCTGCGCGAAATGGCGCGCGAGAGCGTGCGCCGGGCGGTCAAGGCCGACGCGGATCACGCGGTGATCTTCACCGGTTCGGGCGCCACCGGCGCGGTGGACAAGCTGGTGCGCGGTTTCGCGATGAAAGGCCTCGCCCAAGGCGTTGTTTTCGTCGGACCTTACGAGCATCATTCGAACGACCTGCCCTGGCGCGAAAGCGGTGCGGAACTGGTGCGTGTACCGCTCAATGACGCGGGAACGATCTGTCTCGAGACGCTGGAACGCGAGCTTGCCGCCCATGCGGATCGCCCGCTCAAGATCGGCGCGTTCTCCGCGGCCTCCAACGTCACCGGGGTGCGCAGCGATCTGCGCGCCATCGCCAAACTGCTCCACGCCCATGGCGCCTATTGTGTCGCCGATTTCGCCGCCGCCGCGCCCTATATGCCGGTGGAGCTTTCTGAGACCTCCGAGGGCGCGGGCGACCGGATCGATGCCGCCGTGATCTCGCCGCATAAATTCCCCGGCGGCCCCGGCGCCTCCGGTGTGCTGATCGCCGAGCGCAGCCTGTTCGATGGCGCCCAACCGACGCTCACCGGCGGCGGAACGGTGAGCTATGTCACCGCCGAGGGCCACAGCTATATCGCCGATCCCGAGCACCGCGAAGAAGGCGGCACGCCGGCGATTGTCGACAACATCCGCGCCGGCATGGTGATGCAGCTCAAATGCGACATGGACGAGGCGCGGGTCGAAGCCCGCGAAACCGTGCTGACCCGCCGCATGGAAGAGGCGCTGCGCGCCATTCCGGGGATGGAACTTTTGGGGCCGTCGAACGTACCGCGTCTGGGGATTTTCTCCTTCAACCTGCGGGTTCGCGGCAAGCTTTTGCACCACAATTACGTCGTGGCTTTGCTCAATGACCTGTTCGGCATTCAGGCCCGCGGCGGCTGTTCCTGTGCCGGACCTTACGGCCATGCGCTTCTCGGCATCGACCTGACCACCAGCGCCCGGCACGAGGCCGCCGTGCAGCACGGTCACTCGATCTTTCGCCCCGGCTGGGCGCGGTTCGGCGTGAACTGGTTCTTCGACGAGGAAGATGTCGACAAGATCGCCGCCGCGATCCGCTTTGTCGCAGAGCACGGGCTCGACATGCTGGCCTATTACCAGCTCGACGCCGAGGAAGGCATCTGGCGCGCCACGCCCGGCTTCGAGGACAGCTGTCCGCCCGCGCTGTCCGCGCTCTGGCAAGAGCCGGACATGTCGGCGGGGCCGGCACCGGATTTCGCCACCTGCCTCGCGCAGGCGCAAGAACTGGCCGACAGCGCCAAGGCTTTGGGTTGTGCTGCCGGGCCGGAGCTTTCGGCGGAAGAAGAAGCATTGCGTTGGTTCTGGCTGCCGCAGGAAGTGCGCGATGGCAACACCGGGCTGAGCACGGAAGGGGCCGCAGGATGACCGTAGACTTCCCGAAATCGCTCTGGGCCGCCACGGCACCGGAGCGCCCGCTCTCTGCCCCGCTCGCAGGCATCGAGGAAACCGATGTCGCCGTCATCGGCGCCGGGTTCACCGGGCTCTCGGCCGCCATCGAGGCCCGCAAACGCGGCCATGCGGTCACCGTTGTCGAGGGCAAGGCCGCCGGATGGGGCGCGTCGGGCCGCAACAATGGTCAGGTCATTCCGATCCTGACCTCCGCCGAACCCGATGTCTGGGTGTCGCGCTATGGCGAGGCCGGCAAGCGCATGGTGCGGCTCATCGGCAATTCCGGCGATGTGCTGTTCGATCTGGTGCGCGAGTTCGACATGCAGGCCGAGGCGGAACAGAACGGCTGGTTCCAGCCGGCGCATAGCCCCGGTCGTGTGAAACTGTCGCAAAAACGCGTCGAAGCATGGCAGCGGCATGGCTTTCCGGCGGAGCTGAAAGACGCCAAGGCCTGCGCCGATCTCTTGGGCACGGAGTTCTGGTATGGCGGCATGTTCAACCCGACCGGTGGGCATATCAATCCGCTTGCCCTGGCGCGCGAAATGGCACGGGTGGCCGAGCATCTCGGTGCGGTGATCCATGAGGACAGCCCCGTGGTGTCTTATGAGCGCGTCGGCTCAGAATGGGTGATCAAGACGGCGCAGGGCGCGCTCAAGGCCCGCGCGCTGATCCTTGCCACCAACGCCTATACGGGCGAATTGGCGCCGCGTCTGGCGCCCCGCATCGCGCGCTCCGTCGTCCCCGTGCTGAGCTGGCAAATGGCGACGGCGCCTTTGGGTGACAACCTGCGTCAGAAAATCCTGCCGGGGCGGCAGGCGGTGTCGGACACGCGCGGGGACTTGCGGTTTTTCCGCTATGATGCGCGCAATCGCCTGATCACCGGCGGTGCCGTGATGGGCTCGTTCGATGTCGCCAACCGGGTGCGCAAGAAAGCCGCGAAGAGCCTTGCCGAGGCCTTCCCCGAACTGGGCGTGCCGGAGATGACCCATGTCTGGTCCGGCTATATCGGCATGAACTGGGACCGCTTCCCGCGTGTCCATAAACTCGGACCCGATGGCTGGGCTTGGGTCGGTTGCAACGGGCGTGGCGTGGCGCTCGGCACCTCTCTTGGGCGCGAGCTGGCCCGCGCCGCCACCGGTCAACCCGAAGACGAACTGGCCCTGCCGGTGACCGAGCCGCATCCCTTCCCGGTGCATGGCCTCATACGCCGCTTTGCCCCCACCTATCTCGCCTGGCTGAAGCGCCAAGACCACAAGGAGATCAACCTGTGAGTGACGAAAAATCCATGGATTTGAATGATATCCCGATCCTTCTGCGACGTCGGATCGAAGCGATGATGCTCAAACATGTGCTCGATGTGATCACCGAGCGGTCTGGCCGTGAAGAGGCCGAGGCCGTCATTGGTGCGGCGTGTTCAAAATCCGCGATCGAGCAGGGTCAGATGCTGGCCGAAGAGCTTGGCCACGCGCCCGACCTGACCGATTTCGCCGCGATCCAGCCCGCCTGGACCCGCGAGGACGCGCTTCGCATCGAGACGGTCGAAATGTCCGAGGAAAAGATGGATTTCAACGTGGTGAAATGCCGATACGCGGAGATGTATCAGGAGATGGGGCTGGGCGACATCGGTCACCTCCTGTCCTGCAACCGCGATGGCGATTTCTGCATCGGCTACAACCCGGAGATCGAAATGACCCGGACCCAGACGATCATGAAAGGCGCCAGCCACTGTGATTTCCGCTACCGCATGAAAAAGGAGGCCTGAAGATGGCTGTCGAAAATTGGGTCGCCGCACAGGTCGGAGAGCTGACGGAGTTTCGCCGCGATCTGCACATGAATCCCGAACTTCTGTATGACGTGGAACGCACGGCGCAGAAGGTCGCCGAAGCGCTCCGCGCCGCCGGGGTCGACGAGGTCTTTGAGGGCATCGGTCGTACCGGTGTGGTCGGGGTGATCAAGGGCCAGAGCAACAGCTCGGGCCGCACCATCGGGCTGCGTGCCGATATGGACGCGCTGCCGATCGAGGAAGAGACCGGCAAACCCTATGCCTCGCAGGTGCCCGGCAAGATGCATGCCTGTGGCCATGACGGTCACACCACCATGCTTCTGGGGGCGGCAAAACATCTGGCTGAAAGCCGGGGCTTCGATGGCACGGTGATCGTGATTTTCCAACCCGCCGAAGAGGGCGGCGCCGGGGCGCGGGCAATGATCGAGGACGGGTTGTTCAGCCGCTGGCCCTGCGATGAAGTCTACGGCATGCACAACCGTCCGAACCTGCCGGTCGGGCAGTTCACCATCAACTCCGGGCCGATCATGGGCTCGGTCGACGAGGTGAAAATCACCATCACCGGGCGTGGCGGCCATGCGGCCCGGCCGGAGCAGACCATCGACCCGCTGCCCATCGCTGGCGCGCTGTTGCAGGCGGTGCAGACTCTGACCTCGCGCAACCTCGATCCCATCGACAGCGCGGTGATCTCGCTCTGCACCATTCAGGCGGGCAACGCGTTCAACGTCATTCCCCAGGACGTCACGATGACCGGCACCGTGCGGACGCTGCGCGAAGAGGTGCGCGACATGATCGAGGAGCGGCTCACCGCCATGGTCGGCAATATCGCCGCGGCCTATGGTGCCAAGGGCACGACCGATTACATCCGCCACTACCCGGTGACGGTGAACCACGAACATGAAACCGGGCTGGCGGCGACAGCGGCGCAGGAGGTCGCGGGGGTCGAGAATGTCCATCTCGACATGCCGCAGACCCTGGGTGGAGAGGATTTCTCCTTCATGCTCAATGAGGTGCCTGGCGCGATGATCAATGTCGGCAACGGCCCGTCGGCGGCGCTGCATCACCCGGCCTATGATTTCAACGATGACATCATCAGCTGGGGCTGTTCCTACTGGACCACGCTGGTGCGGCAACGCCTGCCGCTGCGCTGAGGCGCGCCAGACGGATCGCAACCTGTCCGGCCCGGGTCTCGCACGATGCCCGGGCCGGATCGGTGATGCCGACTTGCGGCAGAGCTCGACAATGTGGCCGCATGCTCTCCCGGCCTCTCCCGGCGGCTCTCACGCCCAACCTGCAGGGGCGCGATCCGGTCCATGTCCCGGCTTCGGATTTTCCCGGAGAAGACGCGCAAATATGCCTGAGAAAACCAACATTTCCGGCAAATCGCATTGTCAAAAATCCACGGGATTGCTTTACTATCGGTGACCGGAAACGTCACACACCAAAGAAACGCGACGCAATGCAAGACCTCACCATCCCCTCCAAATCGGCGCCGCGCGAGCTGCACAGCACCTCGATTGCCGCCCAGCTCGAGAGCGAGATCGTCGCGGGCAAGATCAAGGCGGGGGAGAAACTCGACGAGCAATCTCTGACCAAGCGTTTCGGCGTCTCGCGCACCCCGATCCGCGAGGCGCTGCACGAGCTGGTGGCCCGCTCGCTGGCCGAACGTGTGCCCTACCGCGGCGTGCTCGTCGTCGATATCACCAAGGAGCGGATCGAGGAAATGTTCGAGGCCATGGGCGAGATCGAGGCGCTCTGCGGACGCTTTGCCGCCGAACGCATGACCGTCGGCGAGCGGGTCGAGCTCGAGGCGCTGCATCTGCGCATGTCCGAGCTCTCGGAACTGGGCGATGCGACGGGCTATGAGGCGGTGAATTCGGAATTCCACCAGCTGATCTTCCGAGCCTCACACAATGCCGATCTGATCGATCTGGCGAACAACCTGCGCCTGAAACTGGCGCCGTTCCGCAAGTCGCAGCTGCAAAGCCACAAGCGGATGAAACGCTCCAATGTCGAACATGAGGCCATCGTCACGGCGCTGATCGACCGGGATTCGAAGAAAGCCGAAAAAGCCTTGCGGCGACACCTTGTGAGTGCCGCCGCAGAAGTGATCACCACCATGTCGTGAGGCGGTCGGCCCGAGAGGCCAACCCGAAAATTACCCCAGCGCGCTGGACAGCATCCGCACCGCCGTGATCGCCAGGAAAACCGCAAAGGCGCGTTTGATCCATTTGCCGTCGAGCTTGTGCGCCAAGGCGGCGCCGACCGGGGCGAATGTGACCGTGAAAGGCAGGATCAGCAGCGCCGCCGGCACGCTGACGAAACCCAGCGAGAAAGGCGGACGATCCGGCGTGCCGAGCCCGGAGAGGACAAAGCCGATCACCGCCGGAATGGCGATCAGGATGCCAAAGGCCGAAGCGGTGCCGACAGCGCGGCGGATCTCGAAGGAAAACGCGCTGAGGATCGGCACCGACAGCGTTCCGCCACCGATCCCCATCAGCGAGGAAATCCCCCCGACGACATAGGAAATCATGACGTTCACGATACGGGCGCGCGGCATATGCGTGCTGAGCACGAGGGTTTTCGGTGTCGCCATATTGATCGAAACGAGCAAGGCGATCCCGCCGAAAATCAGTTTGAGACCGCTCGCATCGATATATTTCGCCGCCAGACCGCCGCTCAGCGCCCCGAGCACCAGTCCCGGCGCCCAAAGCTTCAACAGCCCGGCGTCCACGCCGCCGCGCTTGTAATGCGCCCGGGCCGAGGAGATGGAGGTGAAAATGATCGTCGCCAGCGAGGTGGCCACCGCCATATGCAGGGTCAGTTCCGGCGGGAAATCCGTCAGCGACAGGATCCAGAACAGCACGGGCACAAGCACGATGCCGCCGCCGACGCCCAGAAGCCCGGCCATGATCCCGGCGAGGATTGCGGTTGCGATAACGCCGATCACCAGCGGCAGAAGGTCAAGGAAAGTCATATCAGTCTTCGTTTCAGTTGTCGTTTCAATAGCAAAGCGCTGCGCCGTCGGCGCGGGGGTCGGTTGCGGCTTCCAGGAGGCCGCCGGGGTGGCGCAGAACGGCGCCGGCGTGGCCGGCCAGATCGGAGAAGGGCGCGATCAGCTCGACCTCATGGCCGGCGGCCTCGAGCGCGTCGACCAGCGCCGGGTCGAACCGGTCTTCGAGTTTCAGCGACGTTGCCGCGTCGCCCCAGGTCCGGCCCAGAAGCCAGCGCGGCGCAGTGACGGCCGCTTGCAGGTCCATGCCGAATTGCACGTAGCGGCTGAACACGGCGGATTGGGTCTGCGGCTGGCCCTCACCGCCCATGGTGCCATAGGCCAGGACGCGACCGTCCTTGAGCTCGGCCAGGGCCGGATTGAGCGTGTGGAACGGGCGTTTGCCGGGCGCCAGTTGATTGGGCCCCGGGGTGAGCGAGAATCCGGCGCCGCGGTTCTGGAAATAGACCCCGGTCTCGGGACAGGTGAGCCCCGAACCGAATTCCCAATAGACGCTCTGGATGAAACTCACCACCGTGCCCTCGGCATCGGCGGCGCCCATCCAGATCGTGTCGCCTTCTCGCGGCTCATAGGGCCACTCCAAGGCTTTTTCCCGATCGATCTTGGCCGCCATCGCATCGAGCCGGTCGGCGTCGAGCCAGCTCTGGGCCGGTTCCGCCATGCTGCGCGGATCGCCGAGCCCGGCGTTGCGCTGGAGGAAGGCCTGTTTCGTCGCCTCCACGAGGCCGTGGATATGCTCGAACCCCTCGCCCTCCTTGACGCCCAGCCGGTCGAACAAAGCGAGGATCATCAGCGAGGCCACGCCCTGGGTCGGGGCCACCATGTTGTAGAGCCTGCCGTGCGAAGTCTCGACCGAGAGCGGCGTGACGAACTCGGCTTCGCAGGCCGCAAAATCCGTCAGGCGCAGCGGGCTCCCCGCCGCTTCGAGAGTGCGGGCATGGGCCTCGGCGATCGGCCCCTCGTAGAAGCTCTTGAGCCCGTTTTCGACCAGCTTGTCGAGGGTCCGGGCCAGAGCCGGCTGGCGCAGGAGATGCCCCGGCGGCGGGGCGTCTCCGTCGATCAGAAACTGATCGGCAAACCCCGGAACCTCCTTGAGCCCCTCGAGCTTCTCGGCTGTGGTGCGCGACTGGTTGCCGGTCACCGCGATACCATTCGCGGCATAATCGATGGCCCGGGCGAGCAAGTGTGAGAGTGGTTTTCGCCGCCCCGCAGGCACCAGCGACAGCGCCTTGTCCCAGCCGCGGATCGTGCAGGGCGCGGTCAGCGCCGCCGCCCCGCCGCGGGTCGGCAGGATCTCGGTATGGCCGCGCTCGGCATACCAGTCCGGCGCCGCCAGAGCGGCGGCCTGACCACAGGCGGAGATGCCCAGCGGCGCCTCGCCCGGGCGGTGGATGATCCAGAACCCGTCGCCGCCGATGCCGTTCATATGCGGATAGGTCACGGCGATGGTGGCGGCGGCGGCGACCATCGCCTCGATTGCCGTGCCCCCGGCGTCGAGAATTTCTTGCCCGGCCAGGGCCGCGGCGCGATGCGGGGCCGAGATTGCCCCTTTATATCCAAGTGCAGAATGTAGCATGTTTCACCATCCGATTGCTTCGGGCAGCCATGTGGCCAATCCCGGAAAGAAGAACACCATCAGCAGGCCGACGAGTTGCAGGCCGATGAAGGGCAGCACCCCTTTGTAGATCTGCGAGGTCTTGACCGAATCCGGCGCCACCCCTTTGAGAAAGAACAGCGCCCAGCCGAAGGGCGGCGTCAGGAAAGAGGTCTGCAGGTTCACCGCCACCAGAATGGCGATCCAGGACATATCGACCCCGGCATTGAGGAAGATCGGCAGGAACAAAGGCAGGGCGATATAGGAGATCTCGATCCATTCAAGAAAGAAGCCCAGCACGAACAGCAGCAGCATCAGGAAGAAGATCTGACCGTTCAGCCCGCCGGGCACGAGGGCGAAAGCGTCCTGCACCAGTTTTTCGCCGCCAAGGCCACGGAAGGCGAGGCCAAAGGGTTGGGCGAAGACCAGAATGAGAAAGACCATGGCGCTGGTCACGAATGCCCCGCGCACCGCATCGGTGAGCACCGAAAGGGTAAGACGGCGGGAGAAGGCGGCCAGCAGGATACTGCCCAGCGCCCCCATGGAGGCGGCTTCGGTCGGCGCCGCGATCCCGCCGATGATCGAGCCGAGAACGGCGACGATGAGCGCAATCGGCGGCAACACCACCTGAAACACTTTCTGGCCCAGCATGGCGCGGGAATATTGCGCCCGCTCCTCGGCCTCGATGGCCGGAACCATCTCGGGTTTGAACACCCCGAGCAAGAGGACATAGGCGACGAAGAGACCCGCCAGCAGCAGCCCGGGAAAGAGCGCCGCGGCAAACAGCGTGCCAACGGATTCGCCCATGATATCGGCCAGAAGGATCAACACGAGGCTCGGCGGGATGATCTGTCCCAGCGTGCCGGAGGCGCAGATCACGCCGGCGGCGACGCCCGTGTCATAGCCACGGCGCAGGATCGGTCCTAAGGCAATGAGCCCCATGGTCACCACGGTGGCGCCGACGACGCCGGAGGCCGCGCCCATCAGCACGCCCACGAGGATGATCGCCAGCGCCATACCACCGCGCAGCCCCCCCATGGCGAGGCCTATGACGTCCAATAACTCCTCGGCGATCTTGGATTTCTCCAACATGATCCCCATGAAGATGAACAGCGGCAGCGCCAGCAGCGTGTAATTGGTGATCACGCCAAAGATCCGCGCCGGCAGCAGGGTGAAGAGAAACGGGCCGAAACCGGCATAGCCAAAGACCAGGCCGGTGATCCCGAGACAGGCGGCCACGGGGATCCCCCCGAGCAGCAGGATGAAAAAGCCCCCGATCATACACAGGGCGAGGATTTCGTTAATGGGCATCTGGGGGTCTTATTCTGCTTGAGGGGAGGAAGGGCGCAAGAGCGTCAACAGGCTGTGCCCGGTCATCGCCAGGCATTGCAGCGCCAAGACGGCAAAAGCCACGGGCATCGTGCCTTTCAACAGGTAGCGATAGCCAAGGCCACCGGGATCGGGCGAGCCCTCGTTGATCGCGTAGCTGCTCTGGACATAGGCGATGGAGAGCCAGGCGATGATCAGCGCCACGCTGGTCATCAGGAGATTGGCGATCAGATCGACAAAGGCCTGAAGCCGCGGCGACATGCGCGCGTAGAAAATATCGACCCGCACCTCGCCGCCCTGATTGAGCCCGTAGGACATGCCAAACAGCGCGCCGACGGCCATCAGGTGCCATTCGGCCTCCTGCAGCGCGACGGTGCCAAAGGAGATCAGATAGCGCGACAGCACGTTGAACGCGACCAGCAACACGAGCGCCAGCCCGGTCCAGGCCGAGATCTGGCCGATGACGCGAACGGTGCCCTGGGCACCGTTCGACAGTTTTTCGATCAGGGAGATCATCGGATCAGCCCGGCAGGTTGTGGTACGGCTTCTCGGAGATCGCCGCCCATTCCTGATGCTCGGATTTGAAAGCCATGAAAGCGTCATGCACCTTCTGCGCCGCCGGGTCCTGGGCCGCGAACTCGGCCAGCACCTTGTCGGTGACGGTCTTCAGTTCCGCCACCACCTCGTCGGGCAGAACCTGAGCGATCACGCCCTCGTTCTCGACCAGATCGCGCAGCGCCGCGGCGTTGTTGGCCTCGCACCAAGTGTGGCTCTCGAGGTTGCACGCCATGGCGGCGGTCTGAACGATCGCCTGCAGATCGGCCGGCAGGCTCGACCAGGCGGCCTCGTTGATCAACAGCTCGGTGACGTTCGACGGCTCGTGCCAACCGGTGGTGTAGTAATATTTCGCGGCGTTCTGAAGCCCCAGACGACGGTCCTGATAGGGGCCGACGAATTCGGCGGCGTCGATCACGCCACGTTCCAGCGCCGGGAAGATCTCGCCACCCGGCAAGAGTTTCACATCGACGCCGAGCGCGGCATAGACCTTGCCGGCGAGGCCCGGAATGCGCATTTTCAGATCCTTGAAATCAGCGACGCTCTCGATCGGTTTGCGGAACCAGCCGGTCATCTGCACCCCGGTGTTACCCATCGGCAGGGCCTTGAGCCCGAGCGGTGCGTAAAGCTCGTCCCAGAGCTCCATGCCGCCGCCATGGTAGAGCCAGGCGTTCATACCCTGAAAGTTCAGACCAAAGGGCACGGTGGTGAAATATTGCGCGGCGGGGATCTTGCCGGCCCAGAAATAGGCATTGCCGGCGTTCATCTCGACCGCGCCGGAGCGCACGGCGTCGAACCCTTCGAGCGCCGGGATCAGCTCGCCAGCGGCGAAATGCTGGATCTTGATCCGGCCGTCGGACATGGCCTCGACCTTTTTGCAGAAATCCGTCGGGCTGCCCGGGCCTTCGACATAAAACGGCGAGCCAGGCCCGTAGGCATTGGTCATTTTCCAGTTGAAGCTGGATTGCGCATGCGCGATCGAGGGGGCCGCGAGCGGGGCCACACCGAGCGTTGCAGAGGCTGCGAGAAACTTACGTCTGTCCATTTGTTTTCCTTTCACAAGAGAGCGTCACTTGAGGAAATGAAGACGCAAGTTTTCCCGATTCCCCATGGAAATAAGGGGTTTCACCGGAATAACACCGATATTTTGTATACAAAATATGATAATTATCGCAATCTTGAATACAAAATAAGCACGAAAAAAACGACCTGTCCGGATTTGGCCTTGCCGCAGAGCACGTGATTCCCGAGATCGTTTGACACCACGCCCTCTGACAGAGACCTCTGCCAGCGCCCCCTGCCCGCGCATAGCCTTGGCCCCAAAAACAAGAAACGCGGGCCAAGCCCGCGTTTCCCCTGCTCGATACTGGCCGCGTTTGCGGTCCCTCTTGTCGGCTCAATAACCGGCGGCATAGCCGTCTTTGCGCGGGTCGGACCCGCCGGCATAGCTGCCGTCCGGCAGGCGCTCGATCAGCTGCGCCCCGCCGAAGCCAAAGGCATTGTCCGGCGCTTCGATCTGGATCTGGTGCCCCAGCGCCCGCAGCCCGTCGAGCACCGCCTCGGGCATGGTCGGTTCACAGGCCACTTCGAGCCCTTCGATCATCCGCCAGCGCGGCGCATCGGCGGCGGTCTGCGGGTCCTGATCCCAGAGCTGGGTGCGCAGGAGAAGTTGCAAATGGCCCTGCGCCTGGATCGGTCCGCCCATCATGCCAAAGGCCATGAGCGGCGCGCCGTTCTTCATCGCGAAGCCCGGAATGATCGTGTGGAAAGGCCGCTTGCCACCGGCGACACAGTTCGGGTGCCCGATCTCGGTGTTGAAGCCGAAACCGCGGTTCTGCATCGACACGCCGGTGCCCGGCACCACCACACCGGAGCCGAAGCCCGCGTAATTCGACTGGATAAAACTCACCATCATGCCCGACGCATCGGCGACGCTCATCAAGACGGTGCCACCGCGTTTCGGCGCGCCGGGGCCGAAATCCTGCGCTTGCGAGAGATCCAAGAGCGCCGCGCGCGATTTGAGATACTCCGCATCGAGCAGCGACTCTTCGGTCACATCGGTCATAAAGCGGCGATCGGCGACGAAGGCGTGCAGGTCGCTATAGGCGAGCTTGATCGCCTCGATCTGCAGATGCACCGCCTCGAGATCGTCGGGGCCATAGTCGCGGATCGGACTGTGCTGCAGGATGCCCAGCGCCATCAGCGCCGCGATCCCCTGCCCGTTCGGCGGGATCTCGTGCAGCTCGACATCGTCGAAACTCTGGCTGATCGTGCCGCACCATTCCGGCTTGTGCGCCGCGAGGTCTTCGAGCGTCATCGCCCCGCCATGAGCCTTGGCAAAACCGACGATCTCTTCGGCGATCTCACCCTCGTAGAAGGCCCGCCCCTTGGTCTCGGCGATGGCGCGCAGGGTGCGGGCCGCGCCCGGGTTGCGGAACCGTTCACCGGCCTTGGGCGCGCGCCCGCCCGGCATGAAGGTCTCGGCAAAACCGGGCTGGCTGCCCAGCCGCTCCGCGCCGCGCTGCCAGAGCGCGCCGATGACCGGCGAGACGATGAACCCGTCCTCGGCATATTTGATCGCCGGCGCCAGAACCGTCGCCAGATCGAGCTTGCCAAAGCGTTCGGACAGTTCGACCCAGGCGCTCACCGCACCGGGGACGGTGACCGCATCCCAGCCGAGCTGCGGCATGCCATCGGGGAAGCGCTCCGGCGACCAGGCGGCAGGGGCACAGCCCGAGGCGTTCAGCCCGTGCAGCTCCTGGCCGTCCCAGAGAATGCAGAACGCGTCCGAGCCGAGACCGTTGCCGGTCGGCTCGACGATGGTGAGCGTGGCAGCGGTGGCGATGGCGGCATCGACGGCGTTGCCGCCCTGGGCCAGGATCGACAGGCCGGCCTGGGTCGCCAGCGGTTGTGAGGTGGCCACGACGTTTTCGGCCAGAACCGGCGAGCGGCGGGTGGGATATACGGGATCATGACGCAGCTGCATCAGGAGACCTCTTTCTGTTTCTTGTTCTTCTCAGATGGCGGAAATACCGGTCGGACCGAGGCCCGACCGGGCGCCGGGTGGGGTTAAATGGCCTTTTGGCGGACATCGAGCGCATCGCGCAACCAGTCGCCGATGAAATTGATCGACAGCACCACGAGCATGATCGCGAGGCCGGGGAAGACGCCGAGCCACCAGGCCTGGGTGATAAAGCTGCGGCCATCGGCGAGGATCAGACCCCAGGTCGGGGTGCTGACATCGACGCCGAGGCCCAGAAAGGACAGGCTCGCCTCGCCGAGAATGGCGTAGGACACGCTGACCGTGGCCTGAACGATGATCGGCGCCACGGCATTCGGCAGGATATGGACGAACAGCGTGCGCGGCTTGGAAAAACCCAAGGTGCGGGCGGCGTCGACATATTGCTCCTCGCGCAGCGTCAGGGTCATCGACCGGGCGATCCGGGCGAAATCATCGACGAAGGCCAGCGAAATCGCGACGATCACGTTCAGGAGCCCGGTGCCGAACACCGCCACGAGATAGACCGCGATGATGAAATTCGGGAAGGCCCATTGCAGATCGATGTAGCGCATGATGATCGTGTCGATCCAGCCGCCGAAATAGCCCGCGACGAGACCGAGGGTGACGCCGATGGCCAGCGCCAGCGCGACGGTGGAAATGCCGATGAACAGCGACACCTGCGTGCCGTAGAGGATGCGCGAGAGCAGATCGCGCCCGAGATCGTCGGTGCCCAGCGGATGCGCTGCGGACAGCCCCGCCATCATGTCGAGCGTCATCTCATTGGGATCATATTGCGCCAGAAGCGGCGCAAAGATCCCAGCCAGAGCGAAGAGTGCCAGCACGATCAAGCCGAACTGTGCCTTGCGGTCGCCGGCCAGCGTCACCAGGAGGCGCGAACGCCGCTTTGGCCGGGTGTTGTCTGCGGGGGAAAGGGTCGCGTCGCTCATCAGTGCAGCCTAATTCTGGGGTCGATCACGCCATAGAGCAGATCGACGATGAGGTTGGAAAAGACGAAGATGGCCGAAACCACCAGAATGGCGCCCTGCACCACCGGGTAATCACGATTGAGGATGCCTTCGATCAGCACCCGGCCGAGACCTTTGATGGCAAAGACATTCTCGACCACCACCGCGCCCGAGATCAAAAGCGCGAAGGCGATGCCCATCACCGTGATCACCGGGATCATCGCATTGGGCAGCGCATGGCCGAACATCAGCATTCGCGGCGTCAGCCCTTTTGAGCGCGCGGTGCGCATATAGTCGGAGCTCAGCACCTCCAAGAGAGAGGAGCGGATCATCCGGGCGATGATCGCCGAAAACGCCGTGCCGATGGCGATCGCCGGCAGGATCAGATGCCGGAGCCAGGGCCAGAAGCCTTCCGCGAGCGGGATATAGCCCACCGCCGGCAACCATTGCAGATTGGCAGCGAAAATGATGATCAACAGGATGGCGAGCCAGAAATCCGGCATCGACAGGCCGAGAAAGGCCAGGAAGGACACCGCATTGTCGGTGAGCGTGTTGCGCCGCGTCGCCGAGATAATGCCCGCGGGCAGCGCGATGACAATGGCGATGACGAAGGACAGAAGCGACAGCGACAGGGTGCGCGGGATCGCCTCGGCGATGATCTGGGTCACCGGCACGCGGCTGCCATAGATCGAGGCGCCGAGATCGCCCTGCAAGGCGTTGGAAAACCAGAGCCCGTATTGCACGAGCAGCGAGCGGTCGAGCCCGAGCTTGGCCTTCATCGCGGCGATCTCTTCCGGCCCGCCGACATCGGCGAGCATGGCGGCGATCGGATCGCCGGGGACGAGGCGCAGCATGAAAAACACCAGCGTCGCGACGGCCCACATGACCAGAACCGAGCCGATTAATCTGCGAAGCACATAGGCTGCCATGGATCTCTCCTGATTGAAACCCGGCCGGACCGGATTGCCCGGCCGGGTTGGGGGGGGGTATCTGCCCTTAGCCCAGCGTCACCCGATCGAGATCGGTGAGGCCGGGGATGCGGCTTTCGGCCGGGACATTGACCGACTTGGCGTAGACCAGCACATCGACCGGGTGATAGAGAAAGCCACAGGCGACCTTGTCGGAGGTCAGTTGGTTGGCCTTGCGCACCAGCTCACGGCGGGCTTCCGGATCGGCGGTGACGGCCTGTTGTGCCGACAGGGCATCCACTTCGCTCTCGGCAAAATAGCCAATCGGATATTTCACCGTGTCGCGGGTCCGGCCGTTGAACTTCGAATCCGAAATCATCCAGTCGATGAGACCGTCATCGGGATCGTAGTCTCCGCCCGAGCCGCCGAGGCGCATGTCGAATTCCATATTGTTGAAATCCTCGATGCCGACGGAGAATTCCTTCACCGCGAGATTGACGGTGATGCCGAGCACCTGTTTGAAGATATTGGCAACCACGAGCCCGTTGCGCTTGCCCGAAGGTGTCACCAGCATTTCAAGTTCCGGGAAGCCCTTGCCGCCCGGATAGCCAGCCTCGGCCAGAAGTGCGCGCGCGCCTTCCGGATCGAAGGCCTGCTCGGAAGTCTCTGCGATGCCCTCATCGTAATAGAAGGCCATGGCCGGATTGATCGTGCCATAGGCCGGCAGGGCGTAGCCAAAGCTCGCCTGTTGCACATAGGTGTCACGATCGAGCGCCTTGGCCATCGCCAGACGCACCATGAAACCCGGCTCTTTCTTCAACTCGTCCAGCGGCTTGTCGAAATCGGTGACCTTCATCGGATCGCGATGCGGGTTCATCCAGACCGACTGGAAGCCCGGGCCCGGCTTGATATCGACCACCAGATCGGGGTTCGCTTTGAACCGGTCGATCAGCTGCGGCGCGATCGGGTTGCCACCGATATACTGGATGTCGCCGGCTTCCAGCGCTGCGGCCAGCGGCTCCACCCCGTCGATCGGCTTGATCGTCACCTTGTCGAGCTTCGGACGTTCCGGATCATAGTAATCGGCGAATTTCTCGAGCGTCACCCCCTGACCCAGCACATGTTCGGTCACTTTGAACGGACCGGTGCCGACCGGGGCGAGGCCGTAGTCCGAGGCACCCATGCTCTCGAGCGCGCCTTTGCAGACGATGGTCATCGCCCGACCGGAGGCGCGTTCGAGAGTCTTGGTGAGGAAGGAGGCCTGCGGCTTCTTGAGGGTGAATTTCACCTCATGAGTGCCGAGTTTCTCGAGGCTCGCGACATTGGCCAGCACACCGGAATGGATCGATTGCTCCGGATCGGAAGAGCGCGCGTAGGTGTAGAGCACGTCATCGGCGGAGAACGCATCCCCATTGTGGAAGGTCACGCCCTCGCGCAGCTTGAAGACATATTCGAGACCGTCGTCGGACACGGTCCAAGTCTCGGCGAGATCGCCGCGCGCCACCAGATCGGCATCGATATGCATCAGGCCCGAGAGCACGTTCGAGGTGATCTGGAACTGCAGCACCTGACCGATCTGGGCCGGATCGAGGGTCTGGATCTCGGCCACACCGGCCCAACCGCAATTGAGCGTGCCACCCGGGGTGGCGGCTTCGGCCATGGCGGTCAGCCCGCCGGGCATCAGATGCGCCGCAGTTAGGGTGCCGGAGGCAGCCAGAAGACGCAGCGTAGCACGGCGCGACAGAACCGGGCCGGACATGTCCTTGGCGCTGAGGCCAAAGAGCGGGTCTTTCGGATCGAAATCGTGAGCCTCTTTCCACAGGGCGCGCAGCTTGCCACGCAGTTTGGTTTTATCGGCAGACATGGTCGTGGGTCCTTTTCGTTCGGTGTTCAAGGAATGAGATGTCAGGTGAGATGTGATCGGTCGCTTCAGCCCGCATTCCAGCAGGCCACGCTGTGCTCCGGCGCGACCGGCCCGAGATCGGGCGCCTCTTGCCGGCAGCGGTCCGTCGCCAAAGGGCAACGGGGATGAAAAACGCATCCCGAGGGCGGGTTGGCCGGGCTTGGCACCTCGCCTTGTAGGGGTTCGATATGCCGCCCGGCCTCGGCCGCGGGATCGGGGTTGGGCACCGCATCGATCAGCGCCCGCGTATAGGGATGGGTCGGATTGGCAAACAGCTCCTCGGAGGGGGCCATTTCGACGATCCGCCCGAGATACATCACCGCCACCTGATCGCAGATGTGACGCACCACCGAAAGATCGTGGCCAATAAACAGGTAGGTCAGCCCGAGATCGCGTTGCAGGTCTTCCAACAGGGTGATGATCTGCGCCTGGATCGACACATCGAGCGCCGAGACCGCCTCATCGGCGACAATCAGCTCCGGCCCGAGCGCCAGCGCCCGGGCGATGCCAATCCTCTGGCGCTGCCCGCCCGACATTTCATGCGGGTAGAGATTGGCAAAGCGCAGCGGCAGCCCGACCAGTTCCAACAGACGGTCGACCTCGGCCCTGACCTCGCCCGCCGGTTTGACCCCGTGCACCCGGATCGGCTCGGCAATGATCTGGCCGGCTTTCATGCGCGGGTTAAGCGAGGAGAACGGGTCCTGGAACACCGCCTGCATGCGCTTGCGAAATTTGATCCGCTCCTCACCGGTGAACAGCGAGATATGCTCACCCGCATAGCGGATACTGCCCGAAGTCGCCTCTTCGAGCCTGAGCGCGGCACGGGCGACGGTGGATTTGCCACAGCCGCTTTCGCCGACCAGACCAAAGGCCTGCCCCTTGCGAATGGTGAAGGAGACGCCGTTGACCGCGCGGATGCGGCCAACCTCTTTCTTGAAGAACCCGGCGCGGATCGGGAAATGCACATGGACATCGGTGAATTCGAGCAGCGGCAAGGCTTTGGTCATGCCAGTTCCTCCGAAATCGTCTGATCGGCCGGCACCGGGTTCCAACAGGCCACCTCATGCCCTGCCCTCTGTTCCATCTTCGGCACCTCTTGTGCGCAGGCCGCGGTGGCCGCGGCACAGCGCGGGTGGAACCGGCATCCGGGAACATGTTGCATCGGATCGGGCGGCGCGCCGGCGATGGGCCGGAGCGGCAGGTCGCGCGGCGTGTCGAGCCGCGGCACCGAGCTCAGCAGCCCGCGCGTATAGTGATGCATCGGTGCGGCATAGAGCGCGGCGGCCGTCCCCGCCTCGACGATCCGCCCGCCATACATCACCGCCACTTTCTGGGCATAACGGGCGACGATGCCGAGATTATGGGTGATCAGCACCAGACCGACGCCATGGTCGCGACAGATCCGCGCCGTCAGCGACAGGATCTGCGCCTGAATCGTCACGTCGAGCGCAGTGGTCGGCTCGTCGGCGAGGATCAGGCTCGGTTTTGACGACAGGGCAATCGCGATCATCACCCGTTGGCGCATGCCGCCGGAGAGCTGATGCGGATATTGCCTGAGCCGCTGCGCCGGATCGGAAATCCCGACCTCCTCCAGAAGCTCGATGGCCCGCGCCGTGGCCTGTTTGCGATTGAGCCCGAGCTTGAGCCGCATGCCTTCGGTGATCTGATGGCCGATGGTGCGCACCGGGTTCAGCGAGGTCATCGGCTCCTGAAACACCATGGCGATCTCGCTGCCGCGCAACTGGTTGCGCGCGCGCTCGTCAAAATGAGTGATGTCCTGCCCCTTGTAGCGAATCGTCCCGGCGCCGACCGAGAGCCCTTCGCTCAGAAGCCCCATGACCGCGAGCGCACTCAGGGACTTGCCAGAGCCGGATTCGCCAACAATCGCCAGCGTTTCCCCCGGCTCCACCGAAAAGCTCGCATCATGCACGAGGCGGTGACACGCCTCACCAACCGCCACATCGATCGCCAGATTTTCCACCGCCAGAAGGCTCATTCTTTTCCTCACTTTGCATCGATGTCTTGCTGGACATCCGCGCGACTTATCATTATCAATATTGTTATCGATAATTAAGTCCAGTCAAAAAAGAGTTGTCAATGGGTTCGAGACAGTCACTTCAGGATATGATCGCCGCTGCCCCAAAAATCGGCGGAAAAAAGTCGGATGTTGCCTACGGAATAATCAAACGGGCGATCATCTTCCGCTATTACGCACCCGGCACCCTGCTCCGCGAACAGGAACTGGCGCGCGAGCTTCAGTGCAGCCAGGGCACCGTGCGCGAGGCGCTGATGCATCTGGTCGAGGACGGGCTGGTGCAGCGCTCGGGCTATCGCGGCACCCAGGTCACCGACATCAGCCATGCCGAAGCCGCCGAGATGGTCCGCGTCCGCCTCTCCATCGAACGTTCGGTCGCTCAGGGCATCGCGCAAAACGGCATTTCCGCCGTGGATCGCGACGCCCTGGAGGCGATGATCGCCGACATGGAACAGGCGCATATTCGCGAGGACCAGTTTCAGGGTGCCGAGCTCGACCGCGCCTTTCACGCCCGTATCGCCGAGGCCGCCGGCATGGCGCTGCTTTCGCCGATTCTGCAACGCTGCTCGCTGCATATCCATCGCTTCACCCTCGGCGGGCTGGAAGTGCCCCGCGACTTCTTTCAGGAAAGCGGCGTCGGCAAGGAACATCAGGCGCTCCTCGACGAGCTTCTGTCCCGTGACGAGGCGCGCGCCACCGCAGCGATGGCCGGGCATCTGCGGCACATCCTGACCCGTTGGGCCCCCTCCCTGCTCGAGACCGTCGGCGATGCCGCCTTCAGCATGCCCGCAGCCTGAGCCCAAGAGCCCAAACGACAGCCAGCCCAAATAACAGAAGAGACACTCAGATGACCTATTCGATCGTCGCCCGGGACCCGGACACCGGCCATCTCGGCATTGCCGTCGCCAGCCGCTTTTTCGCCGTCGGCTCGCTGGTACCGCAGATCGACGGTAAGGTCGCGGTGGCCAGCCAGGCTTTCGTCAACCCGCTCTGGGGCGTCGACGGGGCTGCGCAAATGGCCGAAGGCCTCTCTGCCGCCACGGTGATCACCGGGCTGGCCGCGCGCGACACGTTTCAATCCCAGCGCCAGGCCCATATGATCGATCTCGAGGGGCGCTCTGCCGCCCATACCGGGGCGGATTGTATCGACTGGGCCGGGCACCGGATCGCCGACGGGGTGTCGGTCGCCGGCAATATGCTGGTGGGGCCGGCGGTGGTCGAGGACACGCTCGCCGCCTATCTCGATCATATGGACCTGCCCTTTGCCGAGCGCCTGCTTCTGGCGATGGAGGCCGGTGAGGCCGCCGGCGGCGACAAGCGCGGCAAACAAGCTGCGGCCCTGCGCATCCATCGTGGCGAAGCCTTCCCCTGGATCGACATCCGCGCCGACGATCACGCCGATCCGCTGGCCGAGCTGCGCCGACTGCTCTCTGTGGCCGGCGAACGCGCCCTGTTCTTTGCCGACGAGCTGGGGCATTCCGGATCGTTCAGCGGGCGCGCCGACCGCAGCATTCTCGAAGCGGGCATCGCAAAGGCCGAACAAGACCGCGCCGCGCGCGGTCTGAGCTCGCAATCTTTCGCCACCAACACAGACATCTGACCGGGCGCCCAATCGGGACCCCAATCAGAAGCCCGACAAGACGCGCAATCCGCTCCTGCAGAGATCACGATCGGCGGGGGCGACAAGCACGCCCTGCCCGATCCGCCGGTCTCTTCCGGCCGCTTTGCCCAGCCCGGGAACCGCGCCGCAACACCGGCGCGACGCAACCTCCCGCCGCCCGGCCCCACTCCACACGCATCCCCTACCCGCGGAGATCGCGAATCTGACGCGGTCAATTTATTCGGGAGGCGTTTTGGAATCCCCCTTGCGACGCCCTGCAATTCATGCTTGTCTCATATTTGAGACAAATCTCTTTGCGTGGCCAAAATTTAGGCTCCGCACTCAGATTTCATGAGATTTCAAACGAGTCCACCGTGGAAGAGACGCAAATCAATTTCAAAGACATCGGCGCGCGGCTGAAGGCCCATCGCCTTGGTCGCAACCTGTCGCCCGAGGATCTGGCCACGCGGCTGAACATTTCCCGCGCCGCCCTGTATCGCGCCGAGAAAGGCGAAATCGCCAAGATTGACATGCTGTCCGCGATTGCCGGCGAGCTGCAAGTATCGCTCCCGAGCCTCCTGGGCGTCGGCATCGAATATGTCGACAATGCCCTGAGCTTTTTCGAGCGCATGCGTCAGATCGAGGAAGATTGCGACCAGATCATCGGCCTGTTCAGCCCGATTTCCTATCTCGTCACCACCGATCAATATGACACGATCCTCAAGGATGTGCTCGAGGAGGGAGCACAGCCTGACGAGCACGAGGATATCGCAAGAATATTGGAGATCCTGAAACAAAGAAAGCGGAGTTTTGGCCAGCGGCGACCGCTGCTCGCCTCGATCATCGCCGACGCGGACATCCGGAAGTTCCTGCGCGAAGGACTTGAAGGCAGCGCCGAACTGACGCCCGAAGTGCACCGGCAGCGCCGTCAGATGGCGCTCCGCGAAGTGCGCCATATCGTGGAAATGCTGCGCTCTCCCGACATCGGCGTGCAGATCGGCGTCGCGCGCGAACCGATCCCGTCCACCTCGTTTCAGATCATGCGCCAGGCCGGGCGCTCGATCCTGACCATCAGCCCCTTTCGCCTCGGCCACAACCCGAACACCCGCATCGGCGTGGGCCTGATCACCTCTGCGCCCGAAGCTCTGGAGCTGCACGAGGGTATCGCGGAGCGACTCTGGAACACCGCCCTGAAAGGCCGCGAAGCCGCCGACCATGTGGAGGCGCTCATCGCGCATGAGGGGGTGAAAGCCTGAAACATGCGCCCAAAAATGCGGCACAAAAATAAATCAACTGATCAAAACTGAGTTTCGTCTCATTTTTTAGACTTTGCTATTGACCTCACCGGAGCTTTCGGGAGTCAATGCTGTCATAACAAACCTGACAACCGGGAGCACCTCATGCCTCACCCCCAATCCCTTCTTTCCGCTGCATTGCTTGCCGGGCTGGCGATGACCAGCCCCGCACTCGCCCAGGACTACGTGGCCCGTATCGGCCATCTCGAAAGCACCCAGCAAAGCCGCCACATCCATCTCGAGAAAGTGGCAGAGCTCGTCGCAGAGCGCACCGATGGCGATGTCGAATTCCAGCTCTTTCCGCAGGGCCAGCTCGGCAACCAGCGTCAGATGAACGAAGGCGTGCAGCTCGGCACGCTCGAGGCCACCGTTGCCCCCGCCGCCTTCCTCGGCGGTTTCAACCCGCTGGTCTCGGTCCTCGACATCCCCTATCTGATCCCGGAAGACGCCGACAAAGCCGCCGCGCTGCGCGACGGTCCCTTCGGTCAGGCGCTGCTCGACAGTTTCTCCGACAAGGGCATGGTGGCGATCGACCTCTGGCCCAATGGCAAGAAACAGTTCACCTCGAACGAACCGCTCGACACGCTTGCCGATTTCGCCGGTCAGAAATTCCGCGTGATGGACAGCTCGATCCTGATCGAACAGTTCAACGCGCTTGGCGCCTCCGCCATCGCACTGCCGTTCGGCGAGCTTTACACCTCGCTGCAAACCGGCGTTGTGGACGGCGAGGAAAACCCGCTCGACACGATCAAGGCGATGAAATTCTACGAGGTGCAAAAGAACCTCGTGGTGTCTGACCATGGCGCGATGGAGGATGTGATCCTGTTCAACCCGATGTTCTGGAACAGCCTGCCGGAAGACTACCAGACCATCATCAAGGATGCCTTTGCCGAGGTGATCCCGGATCTGACCGCGCACAAGGCCGCCGCCGTCGACGCCGCGCTTGAGACCATCAAGGAGGCGGGCACCAATGTGCGTGTCGCCGACGAGGCCGAACGCGCCGAATTCCGCGAAAAAATGTTCGGCCCGGCCTCTGCCGCCTATGTCGCCAAGACCGGCGACGCGGGCCAGGCGCTTCTGGACATCTACACCGAGGCCTACGGCAGCCTCTAAATCCCTGAGGGACCCGGGTTCATCCCGGGCCCCTCGCGCCCCGCCCCGGCCCTGTCCGACCGCGGTGCCTCTCCTTCCACGGTGATCGAAAGCCCTCTCATGAAAGCTCTCAATCTGCTCCGTACGGTCGAAAGAACCGTGCTCATCGCGCTATTTCTCTTCATGGTGTTTCTCTACACCGGCTCGGTGGTGACCCGCGAAATCGGCGGCACCTTTGCCAGCCGCTTTGCCTGGATCGAGGAAGCGGTGCGGATCATGAACCTGTTTCTGGTGTTTCTGGCCCTCGGGCTGGCGCTGGAACGCGGCAAACATGTGGGCATCACCAACCTGCGCGACAGGCTTCCGGCTCCGATCATCTCCCTGTTGTTGAAGATCATCGATCTGGTCGGCCTCGGCATGAGCCTCTACGTGGCCTGGCTGGCGCTCGATCTGGTGCAATTCGTGCTCAAAACCGGCCAGAAATCCCCGACCCTGGGCGTGCCCATGGGCTATATCTACCTCGCTCCCGTCGCCGGTTTCGCCCTCCTGGGCCTGCGCTACGGGCTGAGCCTTCTCGGCCTCATCGACCGCTATCAGGAGGCCTCCGAATGATCTTTGCCCTCATCCTCCTTCTGGCCGTCCTGCTTCTGGTGGCAGGCTTTGAAATGCTCCTCGTGCTGAGCATTCCGGCACTCGCTTACAAGGAAGCCTTCTACGCCCGCCTGCCCGACGCCGCCGTGGTGCAAAAAATCGTCGGCGGCATCGATCACTCGACGCTTCTGGCGATCCCGTTCTTCATCTTCGCGGCCAATCTCATGGGCTCGGGCCAGATCGCGCGCCAGCTCATCTCCGTCGTCAAGGCGCTCGTCGGCCACACCAAGGGCGGCATGGGCCATGTCGTCGTCGGCGGTTCCATGGCGTTCGGCGCGGTCTCCGGCTCGGCGCCGGCCACCGTGGCCGCGATGGGCCGCATGGTCTATCCGGAGCTGCGCAAGGCCGGATATTCCGACCGGTTCAGCCTCGGACTTCTGGTCTCCTCCGCCGAAACCGCGCTTTTGATCCCGCCGTCGATCACCCTGATCGTCTATGGCTGGATCACCGGCACCTCGATCTCGAAACTCTTCGCGGGCGGGCTGGCCGTCGGCATCGTCCTCGGCCTCGCCTTTTCCGTCTATGTCCGCATTCAGGCGGCCCGCGATGGTGTCAGCCATGATGCGCGCCTGCCCTGGTCCGCGCGGTTCAAGGCGATCTGGGAGGCGAAATGGGCCTTGGGCATGCCGGTGATCATCCTCGGAGGCATCTATTCCGGCATCATCACCCCCACGGAGGCCGCCGCCGTCAGCGTGGTCTATGCCATCCTTGTCGAGATGTTCGTGTTCCGCGCGCTCGATCTCAAAGGCCTCGCCAAGATCACCGAGGACAGCGCGGTGAACACCTCGATCATCTTTGTCCTGCTGGCGATGGGCGGGTTGATTTCCTTCTTCGTCACGCTGGCGCAGGTGCCGAATGAGATCATCGGCTTTCTCGAGGCCACAGGGGCCGGCAAGATCACCTTCCTGATCGCAGTCAACCTGTTGTTCTTCGTCGCGGGCATGTTCATCGATCCGAACTCGACGCTTCTGGTGCTGGTGCCGCCGCTCTACCCTGTGGCGATGAGCTTTGGCATCGACCCGGTGCATTTCGGCATGCTGGTGACATTGAACGTCAGCCTCGGGATGATCACACCGCCCTTCGGGCTCGACATTTTCGTCGCCTCCTCGACGCTCAACAAACCGGTGGCGGATATCATCCGCGGCGTCTGGCCCTTCGTGCTGGTGAACCTGATCGTGTTGTTGCTGATCACCTATATTCCGCAAATCTCCCTCTTCATTCCCAAGCTGATCTACGGCTGAGAAAAGGCAGACCAATGACCCACATTCCGACCACCGTGTCCGTCCCTGTTCCGCAGGGGCTGCGGCCCCGCTGTTCCGAAGCCACCTGTCGCGTGGTCTCGAACACCCCGGTGAATGGCGAATATCGCCTGCTCACGCTCGACGCCCCCGAAGCCATTCTCGACTGCCAGCCCGGTCAGTTCTTTCAACTGCTCTGTCCGGCACCCGAGGGGGAAAGCCCGTTCCTGCGCCGTCCGATGAGCATCTACGGCTATGACAAAGCCGCAGGCCGGCTGGAGTTTCTCTACAAGATCGCGGGGGCCGGCACGCGCGGCCTTGCCACGCTCACGCCCGGCGACGCCTTCAACGTGCTCGGCCCGCTGGGGCATGGGTTTTCCATGCCGGACGTTTGGCAGAACCTCCTGCTGGTGGCGCGCGGCGTCGGGCTTGCCACCCTCGCCCCTCTGGCGCGCATGGCGCAGGACAAGGGCCGCAAGCTGACCGCGATCTGTTCCGCACGCCGCCCCGATCTGGCGATGTCTACCGCCCTGTTCGAAAGCTACGGCGCCGAGGTGATCGTGGTGCATGACGAGGACGGCAGCTCCACCCCCGAGGCGCTGCGCCCGCTGATCGAAGCGCGCATCGCCCGTGGAGACGTGGACGCCTTCTACACCTGCGGCTCCTCAAGGCTTCTGCGCCTGTTGCAGGAGCTTGGCGAGATCCACGGCATCCCCGGCGAGATCGCCATGGAACAGCAAATGGCCTGTGGCCTCGGCATGTGTCAGGCCTGTGTGCGCAGCTTCCGGGTCGGCGAGCGGATCATTCAGCGCCGGGTCTGCCGCGAAGGGCCGGTGTTCGCCATTTCGGAGGCCATGTAATGAAAGATCTGTTCTCTCCCGACCTGAGCGCCCGGATCGGATCGCTGACGCTGCAAAACCCGATCATGCCCGCCTCCGGCACGTTTTCCGAGGACCTTGCCGATGTCTTTGACCTCGATGTTCTGGGCGCGCATGTGCTCAAGACCATCATGCACGGCACCCGCGCGGGCAATCCGACGCCGCGGGTCTGTGACATGCAATCGGGCATGATCAACGCCATCGGCATCCCGTCCAAGGGCATCGACTATTTCCGCGACGACATGCTGCCCTATTGGGCCGGGTTCAGATCCCCGCTCGTGGTGTCGATCTCGGCGCATTCCATGGATGAATTCGCAAGGCTGTGTTCCGAGGTCAGCCTGCCCGGCGTCACCGCGATCGAGGCGAATATCTCCTGCCCCAACATCGAGGCCGACGGCAACGCCTTTGCCATGCGCCCCGATACCACCCATGAGGTCGTGACGCGGCTGCGCGCGGAGACCGATCTGCCGCTCTGGGCCAAGCTGACGCCCAACACCGGCACCCCGGTCGAGGTGGCCCAGGCCGCCGAAGCCGCAGGCGCCGACGCTCTGGTCACCGCCAACACCATGCTCGGCATGTCGATCGACATCGACAGCCGCCGCCCGCGTCTCGGCAATGTCATGGGCGGCATGTCCGGCCCGGCGATCAAACCCATCGCGCTCCGCATGACCTACCAATGCGCCCGGGCCTGCAACATTCCGGTGATCGGCTGCGGCGGCATCTCGACCCTCTCCGATGTGCTCGAATTCCTCATCGCCGGCGCACGCGCGGTGCAGATCGGCACCGCGACCTTCCAGTCGCCCACCGTCATGGCACGTCTCATCACCGAGCTGCAGGGCTGGATGGTGGCACGCGGCATCGCCTCGCTCGACGAGATCATCGGCAGCATCGAGGCGCCCGAGGCCGGGGTGTTCGAATGAAACATCATCGCACAGAGGAACTCTCCGTCCTCGCGGCTGAGATATTCGAGGACATTCGCGCTCTGTCCCGCGACACGGCGGGCGTCAGCCGTCCGGCCTTTTCCGAGACCGAGAGCGAAACGCTGGACTATCTCGCCGCCCGCGCCCGGGCGGAAGGCTTGTGCGTTACAGAAGATGCGGGACACAACCTTTTGTTTTCTCTTCCGGAACACGAGGAGGCCGGCAGGTTCTCCGTCATCGGCAGCCACGTAGACAGCGTCCCCATGGGCGGGAATTACGACGGGCTCGCGGGTGTGATCGCCGGGCTGATCGTGCTGATCGCCGCCCGCCGCGGGCAGCGCAGCCTCTCTCGCCCGGTCAAGGTTCTGGCCATGCGCGGCGAGGAAAGCGCCTGGTTCGGGGCCTGTTACATCGGTTCGAAAATGCTCACCGGCACCCTGCCCGAGGGCGAATTCAACGCCGCGCACAAGGGCGACGGTCGCCCCCTGAGCGCACATCTCGAAGACCTCGGCATCGACACCGCACCGGTCAAGGCGCATCGGCCGCTCTGCGATCTGAACCGGATCGACGCCTATCTCGAACTGCATATCGAACAGGGGCCGCTTCTGGTCGAACGCAACATCCCCGCCGCTGTGGTCACCGGCATTCGCGGCAATTTCCGCTACCGCGACGCGCGCTGTATCGGCCAGGCCGGGCATTCGGGCGCGGTGCCGCGCGCCTATCGCCACGACCCGGTTCTGGCCTTTGCCGAGCTGATGCACCGGCTCGACGGCACCTGGCGGCATCTGCTCAACACCGGACAGGATCTCGTCTTGACCTCGGGCGTGGTCGGCACCGATCCGACCCGGCACGCCATCGCCCGCATCCCCGACGAGATCGCCTTTTCCCTCGACATCCGCTCGCAGGACGCCGCCACGCTCGACCGGATGCGCAGCTATCTCAAGAGCGAGATGGAGGATATCGCCCGCAGCCGTGGTGTGCGTTTCACCCTCGGCGCCGAGGTCGCCGTGGCCCCGGCGCTCATGGACCCGACACTGGTCAAAGCGCTGGAAGAGGCCATGGCAAATGTCACCGGAGAGGCCTTTTCCATGGCTTCGGGCGGCGGTCACGACGCGGCGGTGTTCGCGCAGGCGGGCGTGCCCTCGGGCATGGTCTTCGTGCGCAACCGCAACGGCTCGCACAATCCCGACGAGGCGATGGAGATCGCCGATTTCATGGTGGGCGTCGATATTCTTTCCAACTACATGGAGGCGGCATCATGAAGGACCCTCGCGCCATGCCCAAGACTCTCCCCCAGCCCCTCTCCCAGACCATGCCCCTCAGCCCCGAGACCCGGGCCGATTTCGCCCGCCGCACCGCGCTGGCGCTGCTCGACATCCGGGCCGTGGAAGTGGCCGGTGCCCGACCGTTCATCCTGTCCTCGGGGATCGCCAGCCCGGTCTATATCAACGTGCGCAAGGTGATTTCCGTCCCCGCCCTGCGCGAGAAACTCATGAGCTTTGCCACAGAGGTGATCGACGCCGAGATCGGCCGCACCAATATCGACGCCATCGCCGGTGCCGAAACCGCCGGCATCCCCTTTGCCGCCTGGATCGCCGCCCTGACCGGCCTGCCGATGCACTATGTGCGCAAGCGCGCGCAGGGCTTTGGACCAGAGGCGCATATCGAAGGCATATGGGAGCCGGGCCAACGCGTCCTTCTGGTCGAGGACCTGACCACCGACGGCGCCTCGAAACTGCGGTTCTGCGAGGCGCTGCGGGCGGCGGGGCTCGCGGTGCAGGACGTGTTCATGCTGTTCCAGTATGACATCTTTCCCGAGACCCGGGTGGCGATGTCGGAGGCCGGCATCCGCCTGCATGCGCTGGCCACCTGGCAAGATATTCTCGACGTGGCCCGCGCGCATGACCGGTTCACCCCGCAACAGCGTGATATGATCGCCGACTTCCTCGACAACCCGCTCGACTGGTCCGCCGCCCATGGTGGCGCACGCAGCCTGACGTTTTAATCCCCCGATGTTTTAAGGAGACACCGATGTTCACCTTCCTTCTCGATCTGATCACCGAAAAAGGCCGCGGCATTCACGCCTATTCGGCGGCGGCCAAAGCCGCATTCGAACGCGCCCTGACAGAGCCCGAACATGCCGCCGCCTTCTATTTCCTCGCCACCAGCGCCGAGAATTTCGTTGACCTGCACGAACGCCAGCCGCTCTCGAGCGAGGCGCTCGAACGGAACTTCAACGCTTTTCAGGCCGACATCCAGGCCCTTGAAAAAGTGGCGCAAGACAGCCCCGAAAAGCGGCTGTCCGTGCTCAACACGATGGTGAAAACCAGAATCGCGCAGAGCCGCTGAACCTGCCCGCCAACATGCCAACCTGACGGACGGCCTGGCGGCCCGGCACGAGAGGGCGAGCTGTATCCGCCCTCTCCCCTGAACACCGGAACGGGCGCCGGGCGGGGACCGAGACCGGGCGCAGACAATGGGTCGATACCGGTTGCGACCTCGCATCTTGCCACATCCTCCCCCGGGGGATAGTGATGAGCCATGACACACCCGCATCGGCATGCAAGCCACCCCAAGGTCATCGCCCGCCTCAAACGCGCCGACGGGCATCTGCGCTCGGTCATAGAGATGATCGAAGAGGGCAGGTCCTGCCGCGACATCGCCCAGCAATTGCAGGCGGTGGAGAGCGCGATCCGCAATGCCAAACAGACGCTGATCCACGACCACATGGAGCATTGCCTCGATGCGGGCGAAGCCGACCGGGCGGAGATGAAAGCCATCTCGCGCTACCTGTGAGGCCCCGATGCTCGACATTCTCAAGGACCGAACCTATCGCCATCTCTTCCTGGCGCAGATCGTGGCGCTTCTGGGCACCGGGCTCGCCACGGTGGCGCTCGGGCTTCTGGCCTATGATCTCGCCGGTGAAAATGCCGCCCTTGTGCTGGGCACGGTGTTCACCATCAAGATGGTGGCCTATGTCGGCATCGCGCCCGTGGCGGGAGCATTCGCCGATCGGGTGAACCGGCGGGCCTTTCTGGTGACGCTCGATCTGATCCGGGGCGCTGCGGCGCTCGCCCTGCCCTTCGTCACCGAGGTCTGGCAGGTCTATGCGCTCATATTCCTGCTGCAATCGGCCTCCGCCGCGTTCACCCCGACATTTCAGGCAACGATCCCCGATGTCCTGCCCGAGGAGGCGCGCTACACCCGCGCGCTCTCTCTTTCTCGTCTGGCCTATGATCTGGAGAATATCGTCAGCCCGACGCTCGCTGCGCTCCTGCTCGCGGTGATGAGCTACAACAGCCTGTTTCTCGGCACGGTGGCGGGGTTCATCGCATCGGCTCTGCTCGTAGTCTCGATTCTGCTGCCGAGCCCGAAAGCCTCGGAGCCGCGCGGCATCTATGAGCGCACCACACGGGGGCTGCGCATCTATCTTGCCACGCCGCGGCTGCGCGGGCTTCTCGCCGTCAACCTCGCGGCGGCGGCGGCGGGCGCCATGGTGTTGGTCAATTCGGTGGTGATCGTGCGCGGCGAACTTGGCCTCTCCGAGAGTGCCCTGGCCTGGACCATGTTCGCCTTTGGCATGGGCTCGATGGCGGCGGCGCTGTTTCTGCCGCGCCTGCTCGAGCGCCGGCCCGACCGGCCGGTCATGCTCACCGGGGCGGCGCTGATGATCGCGGTGCTGCTGGCGCTGGCGGTCTGGATCTCGTTGCGGGGGCTGTCATGGCCGGCGCTGCTTGCCGCATGGGCGCTCACCGGCTTGGGCTATTCGACGGTGCTGACGCCGTCGGGGCGGCTCCTGCGCCGCTCCGCCCATGCCGAGGACCGGCCGGCACTTTTCGCCGCGCAATTCGCCCTGTCGCATGCCTGCTGGCTCCTGACCTATCCGCTCTCGGGCTGGTTGATCACCCGTTTCGGCACCGTACCGGCGCTGATCGCGCTCTCGCTGCTCGCGGCCCTCGGCCTTGCCGTCGCGCTGCGCCTCTGGCCCAGGGGCGACCCGGTGGAGATCGAGCACAGCCACGACAACCTGCCGCCGGATCATCCGCATCTACAGGGGCACGCGACCCACCGTCATCCGCTGGTGGTCGACGATCTGCATCCGCGCTGGGGCACCCGGTTCTGAGCGCCCCTCGCCGGAGGTTCAGGCCACCTCGATCCAGGTGGTCATGCCCGAGGCGGCATGGCCGAGCATATGACAGTGGAACAGCCATTTGCCGGGGTTGTCGGCCGTAAAGGCAATCTCGGTCGTTTGCCCCGGCAGGCTCAGCAGCGTGTCACGCATCGGTCCCTGCACCTCCCCGACGATTTCGCGGAAATGCTGGCCGTGCAAATGCATCGCATGCGGAAAGACCGTGTCGTTGATCAGTTTCAATCGCACCGGTTCGCCGCGCGACAGCCGGGCAAACGGCGCCTCGTCCATGCCCGCCACGCCCGCCAGCGTCCAGAACATGCCGTCTTGCATCATCTGGCGAAAGCCCATCATCTGACCGTTCATCCGGCCCGAGGGCATATTGCCCATGGCACCGCCCTCCATCCGCATCTCGAGCTTTGTGGCGCGGCCGAGATCGACCGGGGCCATGCCCGGGTTGGGCGGCAACGGCAGCGGCTCCGCCGCGCGCCCTGTTGCCTCACCGGACAGATCGAACCCGACCTGCACCCGCCATTCTTCGTCATCGTCGGCGCGCAGGATGGCAACCTCCTGGGTCTCCTCGGCGCTGACATCGACGATGAGATCGACCCGCTGTGCCGGCGCGAGGATGATCTCGCCATCGACCTTCTCAGGCGCGTCCAGAGGCATGCCGTCGAGCGCCACGGTCCAGCCGGAAAGCCCGGCGAGCCGCAGCACGAAAATCCGCGCATTCGCGGCGTTGATCAACCTGAGCCGCAACCGCTCGCCACGTTTTGCGGTGAGCCGATAGCCATAGCGGCCGTTGGTGCCAATCAGATTGCCCCGGCGCCCGGCATGGCTGAGATCCATCGGATGGTCAAAAGCCGGATCGATCTGCGCCGTTTCGGGATCGAGCAGCCAGTCATCGAGCATCAGCACCTCATCGCGATCGACATCCGGGCCGTCGGCTTCCTCCACGATCAGCGGGCCATAGAGCCCGCGCGCGACCTGTTCCATCGAGCTGGTATGGGCGTGATACCAATAGGTTCCGGCATCCGGCAGGGTGAAATCATAGGTGAAGCTCTGCCCGGGCGACACCGCTTCCTGGGTCAGACCGGCCACCCCGTCCATCGCATTGTCGATGCGGATGCCATGCCAATGTATCGAGGTCGGCACCGGCAAATTGTTGAGGAGTTCGCGTCTGATCCGCCCGCCTTGCGGGAGACGGATCATCGGGCCGGGGAAGGCTCCGCCATAGCTGTAGACTTCGGTCACGGGATAGGTCTCCGGCGCGATCTGCGCCTGTGCGACCTCCGCGGTCAGCCCTTCCGGCCCTGCGGCAAGGCTTGCCCGGGGCAACAGGCTCAGCGCGCCCGTCCCGGCAAGGAACTGACGACGGGAAAATGCAATCGGCTTCATCTCAGTTGATCCCGTTCGCCAGTTGCATTTCCCGGACATAGGCGACGATCGCCTTGACGTCGCCCCGTGTCACGCCCGGTTGCGGCGGCATATTGCCGAAGCGCCAGTGATGCGCCTGCACACCGCGTTCGGCGGCCATGACAAAGGCCATGTCGCCATGATGTGAAGGCTCATAGATCTTATGCACGAGCGGCGGACCGAAGCCCTCTTTGCCGGCGGCATTTTCGCCATGGCAGGCGGCGCAGACCGCATCAAAGGCGCGTTTGCCGATCTCGGCATTGGCCGAAAGCATATCCGGCAGGGCGACCTGGACGATGGCGGCGCCTTCGGCGGGTTTCGAGGAGGCGGCCATGGGGGCGCTCGCCGGTGCGGGTTTCAAGGTGAGATAGGCCCCGAGCGCCAGTGCAATGACACCGGCTGCGGGCAGGACAAATTTGTTCATGGGTGTTTCCGTATCGAGACGTGACGCGAGGCTGCGCCACCGAAAAAAGGTTCAGACGAGGCCGAACCCGATACGGGGAGGCGGCAGATCGAGCGCCGGCGCGCGCGTCACGGGAGTTGCGATCGCAAGCGTCGGATAATCGACAAAGCGCATGGCGCGCGCGACGCGCAACTCCGCCATACCTGTCACCGTGACGATCATGCACAATGCGCCATGCGGGCATGGGATATCCCCCTGGGCGAGATCGCTCATACCCCCGGGACAGTCCGGGCAGGCGCTGTGCTGATGCGCCAAGACGATCATAGTCAACGCGGCGGCATCCTCAGAGGTAGTGTCTTGGGCGACGGCGTCCTGTGCGGCGCGCGCCATGTCATGCCCCATCCCCATCGCACCGCCTGTCCGAGGGACGGAGAACAAGGCCAGAAGCCCGATCAGCAAGAGGGTGACGATGCGATGCACGGGATCTCCGGGGTTGCTTCGTTGGACGATGTGTCTTCTCAGCCCTCAGGTCAAGCCCGGGACTGCGGCGCCCCGTGGCACAGCCCGTCGAGGATCGCGCATTCCGGGGCCTCATCGCCGTGACAGCGCCCGATCAGATCGGTGAGCCGCGCCTCAAGCGCCTGAAGGCTGGTGATCTTGTCGCGCACGGCCTGCAGGTTGTGTTCGGCCAGGGCCCGGACATCGCGGCTGTGGCGCTCCGGATCGGCATCGAGCGCCAGGAGGCTGCGGCACTCCTCGAGCGAGAACCCCATGATCCGCGCCTGTGCCAGAAGATTGAGCTGATCGAGCGCGCCGTCATCGAAGTCACGATAGCCGTTTTCCGCCCGATCCGGTCTGATCAGATCGATTTCCTCGTAATAGCGGATGGTTTTGATCGGCAATCCGCTGCGCGCCGAAGCCTGTCCGATGTTCATGGTGGTCTCCTTTGATCCCGTTCTAAACCCTCCAGCCACTGGAGGGTAAAGTCACATCGGCGTGAACACGGGGCGCCCTAGGCACGACGCCGGGCACGCGAGACAGCGAGGATGCTCGCGCGACCTTCCGCGCCCGGCAAACCTGTGACGCGCAAGTTTTGACGCAGCCGGGGAGGCGGACCGGGATGAGAGACCAGACCTTCGGCCGTTCACCGATCGGCAGCAGGCGCTCGCCCCCTGCCCGGCTCAGCGCCCGAAATCATCCCGGGACTGTGGCGGGAAAGGCCGCTGCCCCCGCATGGTCCTAGTCGCATCGACACCTGCGCCAAGGCAACTCAGACGCAGAAACCAGAGAAGGATGTGAAACATGGGGTTTCCTCGCGGGTCATTCCTCAGGCGAAACGCTTGGCGCCGGCAACGCAGAGCACGGTGATCCCGGTGCAGGCGACCATCTGCCAGGCGATGGGCTCGTTCAGCAGCAGCGCCGCCAGCAGCAGACCGAAAAAGGGCTGCAAAAGCTGCAATTGCCCGACTTGCGAGATCCCGCCGAGCGCAAGCCCGCGATACCAGAAGACAAAGCCCAGCATCATGCTGAACAGGGCAACATAGCCGAGGCCGATCCAGCCGGGGCCGGACACCGTGGACAGCGTCTCGGGCCAGGTCAGCATTGCCAGACCCGCCATCGCCGGCAGAGCGATCAGAAGTGCCCAGGAGATCACCTGCCAGCCGCCCAGACGGCGCGACAGGGTCGCCCCTTCGGCATAGCCGAGACCACAGATCACGATGGCCGCGAGCATCAACAGGTCTCCGCGCAGCGCGCCACCCGCGCCTTGCGACCAGGCAAAGCCGGAGACGGTCGCAGCGCCCAAAAGCGAAAAAAGCCAGAACGCCGGTTTCGGTCGTTCGCCGCCACGGATCACGCCGAAGATCGCCGTGGCGAGTGGCAAAAGCCCGATGAAGACGATCGAACGCGCCGCCGGAATGGATTGCAGCGCCAGCGCGGTCAGAAGCGGAAACCCGATGACCACGCCAAGCGCGACCACGGCCAGCGCGCCGAGATCACGCCGATCAGGGCGGGTCTGGCGCAGGGCCAGGAGGCAGAGCAGCCCCAGCAGCGCCGCGATCACCGCCCGCGCCGAGGTCAGGAACAGCGGCGCGAAATCCGCCACCGCCACCCGCGTCGCCGGCAGCGAGCCGCTGAATATCAGAACGCCAAGAAACCCGCTGCCCCAGCCCGTCAGTTTGTGATCCATGATGCCTCACCTCATTTTCCTCTGGGTATGTGGGAGACACCGGGATAGACAGGGACAATCCCATACAATTTCACAGAACTGTATGGGGTGTTCGAGCGATACACTTTTCCTGCGGGGGACCGGAATGGCCGCGACGAAAACCGATATGTTGATGCAGGTCCTGCGGGATCGGATTGCCCGCCGCGCGCTTGGACCCGGCGACCGCATGCCGTCGATCCGACGCTTTGCCGAGCAGATGAAAGTCTCGCCCTCGACCGTGGTCGAAGCCTATGACCGGCTCGCCGCCGAAGGCGTGATCAGCGCCAAACGTGGCTCCGGTTTCTATGTGTCGAACAGCAACCTGCCGCCGATGAAACTGACCCCGGCGGGATCGCCGCAGACCCGCAATGTCGATCCGTTCTGGGTCTCGCGCCAGTCGCTCGATGCCCAGCCCGGCGCGGTGCAACCGGGGTGCGGCTGGCTGCCCGAGGATTGGATGCCCCATGAGGCGATGCGCAAAGGGTTGAGAACGCTGGCGAAAAGCGATGCGGCGACCCTGACCAATTACGCCCCGGCGCGCGGGTCGCTGGTGCTGCGGCGCTGCCTTCTCGGGCGGTTCGCCGAGGAAAGCCTGAGCGCCACGCCGGAACACCTCATGCTGACCGCCTCGGCCTCGCAGGCGCTGGATCTGATCTGCCGGCTGCTGTTGCGGCCCGGCGACACGGTGCTGGTCGACGATCCGGGTTATTTCAATTTCCGCGCCCTGCTCCGGGCGCATCAGGTGAATGTCATCGGCGTTCCCTATACCCGGGAGGGGCCGGATCTCGCGGCATTCGAAGCGGCTCTGGCCGGGGCGCCCCGGCTCTACATCACCAATTCGGCGCTGCACAATCCGACCGGCGCGACCCTCTCGCCGCAGATCGCGCATCGGCTGTTGGCCCTGGCCGCGGCGCATGAGCTGACGATTGTCGAGGATGACACGTTCGTCGATCTCGAGCCGGAGCCGTCACCGCGGCTGGCCGTGCTTGACGGGCTCAATCGGGTGTTGAAGATCGGCGGGTTTTCCAAGACGCTCTCGGCCTCGGTGCGCTGCGGCTACATTGCCGGGCGTGCCGACTGGATCGAAGCGCTGGTCGATTTGCAGGTGGCAACGAGTTTCGGCGGGCCGAGCCCAGTGGCCACCGAATTGCTGGCCCATGTCCTCACCGGGGGCGGCTATCGCAAACATATTGCCGAGCTGCACCGCCGCCTGGCCGGCGCGCGCAAGGCCGTGGCAGCACAGCTCGCGCCTCTGGGGATCACGCCGTGGACCCTGCCCCGGGGCGGTTTCTACCTCTGGTGTCGCTTTCCGGAGGGCACGGACACCGGTGACATCGCGCAACGTGCCATGGAAGACAACGTGATGCTGGCCCCGGGCAATGTTTTCAGCCCGTCGCAATCCGCCACCCGGTTCATGCGGTTCAACGTCACCCAGATGAGCGATCCGCGTGCCCATGAGGCGCTAGCGAAGGCCATGGCCGCGTGACCGGGCATGGCAACAGACTTGGCAACGGGCCTGAAGTTGGACCTGAAGTTGGGCCTGGGGTTGCACAGGCGATGGCCCCTGCCCTGCGCCCGTGACATAAGACACCTGCGGCTCCCGTCCCGGTCGGCGCGGAGAGGTTCCTTAGAGATCGAAACTCTCATGCGGCTCGGGGATTTCGACCTTCGGACCTTTGATCCCTTCGGCGAAATGGTGCATCGCGCCCGTTTCGCCATGGACCAGAAAGACCCGCTCGACCCCCTTGATCCGGCCCAGCCAGCGGGTGAGATCCTCGGCATCGGCATGGGCGGAGAACCCGTTGATCGTGTGGATATGCGCCCGCACCGGAATTTCATCGCCAAAAAGTTTCACCTGTTTCGCCCCATCGATGATGATCCGCGCCAGCGTGCCCTCGGCGGCATAACCAACGAAAATGACGCTGCAATCCGAATGCGGCAGGTTGTGGCGCAGGTGATGGCGCACCCGCCCGCCGGTGCACATGCCGGAGCCCGCCATGATCACCGCGCCGGAGCGGATGCGGTTCAAGGACATGGAGTCATGCGCCTCGCGGATGAAATGCAGATCCGGCAGGGCAAAGGGATCGCCGCCATGTTCGATCTTCTGGCGCAGCTCGGGACGCAGGGCCTCCTTGTGGCGCTGAAAGATCCGGGTCGCAGAGATCGCCATGGGGGAATCGAGGAACACCGGCATGGTCTTGCGCAACCGGCCGCTGTTCATGCCCACCCGCAGATACCACAGCAATTCCTGCGCCCGCTCGAGCGCGAAGGTCGGAATGATCACATTGCCGCCGCGGGCATCCGCCGCTTCGACCGCCTCGTAGAATTCCTCGATCGAGGCCGGCAGGCTGCGGTGATTGCGATCGCCATAGGTGGTTTCCATCACCACGATATCCGCCTCTTCCGGCGGCGCGGCATCGTTGAGCAGCGGCCGCCCCTCCGGCCCCAGATCGCCCGAGAACAGGATCTTGCGCGTCTTGCCGTCTTCCGACAGCTCGAGCAGGATCGACGCCGAGCCGAGGATATGCCCGGCATCGTGGAAACTCGCGGTGATTCCGGGAAAGAGATGGATCGGCTGGCGGTATTTGGCGATGCGCCCGAACCGGTCCACCGCATCGAGCGCGTCCATCGTGTCATAGAGCGGCTCGGCGCGTTCACCGTGGCGATGGTGCCGACGCGCGTTTTCCTCGTGCAGATGCGCCGAATCCATCATCACCAGCCGCGCCAGATCGCGGGTCGCGGAGGTGGCGATGATCTCGCCCCTGAACCCCTGATTGACCAGAAGCGGCAGGCGGCCGCAGTGGTCGAGATGGGCATGGGTGAGCAGCACGACATCGATCTCGGCGGGCGCGAAACCGAAGGGGGCGGCATTGTCCGCATGCAGCCCGTGCCCGCCCTGGAACATGCCGCAATCGATCAGGATCTTGCGCCCGGCACATTCGATCAGATGGCAGGAGCCGGTGACCTGGTGCGCGGCACCATGGCTTGTGAGTTTCATCGTGAACCTCCTCTTTCGAGATCTTCCTCATGCGGCGCGACGATCTCGCGCCCGCTCAGCTTGTACCAATGCAGGATATCGTGCCAGATTTCCTGCGCCTCCTCGGCATACCAGAACAGATCCCGGTCCTCGGGATCGATCACCCCTTCCTCGACCAGAAAATCGACATCGAACACCCGCTGCCAATAGGCCCGCCCGACGAGAACCACCGGCACCGGGGCAATCTTGCGGGTCTGGATCAGGGTCAGGGTCTCGAACAGCTCGTCCAGCGTGCCATAGCCGCCGGGAAACACCACCAGCGCCCGCGCGCGCAGCAGGAAATGCAGCTTGCGCAGGGAGAAATAGTGAAACCGGAAACACAGGCCGGGGGTGACATAGGGGTTGGGATATTGCTCATGGGGCAGCGAGATGTTCAACCCGACCGTGCGCGCCCCGGCCTCGGCGGCGCCACGGTTCGCGGCTTCCATCATGCCGGGGCCACCGCCGGTCATCACCACGAGGCGGTTGCCGCGCGGCCCTTCGGAGGCGCCGACAATGCGCCCGAACTCGCGCGCAACCTCGTAATAGCGGCTCTTCTCGACCAGCCGTTCCGCGATCCGGCGCTGGCGCTCGAGATCCCCATCGTCGGGGCAGCGCGCGCATTGCGCCTCGAGCGCCTGCAGCCGGGTCCTCGCCTCTTCCGGTTCGGCGATGCGGGTGCCGCCGAACACGATGATCGAATGGGCGATGCCATGGGCGCGCAGCAGGGTCTCGGTTTTCTGATAGTCGAGCATCAGGCGCGTGCCCCGCATCTCCGCACGGTCGAGAAAATCCGTGTCCTCTTCGGCCATGAGGTAATTCGGATCTTGCATGATCGCCTCGACCAGTTCCGGGGCAAGACGATCCTCCTGCGAGGATTTCGGCCGGCATTCCGGCAGATCGACGAGGCGTTTCAGGGTGTGGGGCGGACGTGGTTTGGCCCCCGCCCCGCTCTGCGCCCCGGACTCCCTTTGCCCCCTTGTCTCCGTCTGCGCGGTCACACCCTCTGCAGTGTTCTTTTTCTCATCTTGCATGTTCATGCCTCTTCTTGCCCCGCATGGGGTCTCCTCCCCAGGTTGTTCTCTTGTCCGAACCTCCACTCACAGATCCGCCGTCGCCAGTTCGATGATCTCCTCGGTGATCTCTTCCTGGCGCAACCGGCGCGCCAGTCTGGTCATGTCGTCGAGCGTCTCCGCAGTATTGTCCTGTGCTGCGATCATCGCGCGCATCCGCGCTTCGTTCTCGGCCGCGAAAGACAGCATCACCGCAGCGCTCAGCTCGGCAAAGAGATATTCCTCGACCAGCCGCTGCAGCAGCCGCTCGGGCGGCAGGGTGATCCGCGGCGGCACCTGGCTCTGCGGAGGGGCGAAGCGGTCATAGTCGAAGGGCAGCAACGGCTTATGCGCGATCTGCACCTCTTCGGAGAGCGAAGGAATGGCATGCAGGATGCTGAGCGAGGTGATCTCGCCCGCCGCCATCGGCGCAAAGAGCGCATCGCCGATCCGGGTGGCAAGGCTGGCTGCCTGCGCCGCATGGGCAATCATCGGCGCGGACCAGGCAAGCTCGACGTCGTGCTCCTCGGCCATGGCGAGACCGCGCTCGCCGACGAGAAACACCAGCGGCGCCGGGTCCTGCCCGAGCTCTTGCTGCAACGCCTCGAAAATGCGTTCGGAATAGCTGCCGACGAACCCCTGTTCCGTGGCAAAGACCAAAAGCCCCGGGCGTGCCCTGCCGGCCGTCTGTGCCTCGGCCTGTGGTGCCGGGAATAGCGCCAGAGCTTCACCGATGGCACGCCCAATGGTCTCTTCGAAACGGTGAATGCTGTCGAGATGGGCCTGTGCCTCATGCACCCGGGCGGCGGCGATGCCGCGCATGGCGCCGATCACCGTGTCGAGCTTGTGCACGGTTTCGATCCGGGCGGTGATATCGGCAAAACGTTCGCTCATGGCGCCTCGCCTTCCGCGCCGGAGACAGCCGCGCCCCGTTCGGCGCTCTGTTCGGCGCCGTGTCCCGCGCCTGTCGTCGCCAGCCCTTTTGCCAGGGCCCGGACCTCCGCCACCAGCCGGTCGCGCAAGGCGTCATTCAGGGCCTTCTGCTCCGTCAACTCCCTCAACGCGTCGGGCGCCCGGGCGCCGAGCCAACCGGGCAGTTGCCGTTTCAGCTCGGGGATCGCCTCCGGCGCCAGATCATCGAGCACACCATCGGCCAGCGCCGCCAAAAGCGCCACCTGATCGACCATGCCCAGCCCGCTGAAGCGTGGCTGGGTCAGAAGCGCGCGGATGCGACTGCCGCGGGCGATCTGCGCCTTGACCCGCGGGTTGGAGATACCGCCGAAGCGGGTGAACATTTCAAGCTCGAGAAACTGCGCATAGTCCAGCCGCACCCGGCCCGAGACCATGCGCAGCCCCGGCGCCTGCGCCTTGCCGCCGACCCGGCTCACCGAGAGGCCGACATCGACGGCGGGGCGCTGATCGGCGGAGAACAGATGGCTGTCGAAGACGATCTGGCCATCGGTGATCGAGATCAGATTGGTCGGGATATAACCGGACAGATTCCCCGCTTCGGTCTGGGCGATCGGCAGCGCCGTGATCGAGCCGCCGCCCAGCTCCGGCGCCAGTTTCGCGGCGCGTTCCAACAGCCGCGCGTGGAGATAGAAAATATCGCCCGGATAGGCCTCGCGCCCCGGCGGCTCGCGGGTCAGAAGCGCCAGTTCGCGATGGGTGGCGGCATGCAGCGTCAGATCGTCGATGACGATCAACACATCCTGCCCCCGGTCACGGAAATATTCCGCCATGCTCATCGCCGCGAACGGCGCGATCCATTGCAGCCCCGGCGGAGACGAGGCCAGCCCCAGCACGAAGATACAGCGCTCCGGCGCGCCATGGTCGCGCACCGCGGCCACGACCCGTTCGACCGCCGAGGCACGTTGACCGATGGCCACATAAATGGTGATCACATCGGTGGATTTCTGATTGATGATCGCATCGACGGCGAGCGCGGTCTTGCCGGTGGCGTGATCGCCGACGAGCAATTCGCGCTGGCCGCGGCCGATGGCAAAGAGGCTGTCAACCAAGAGCACGCCGGTTTCCAACGGTTCGGCGACCAGATCGCGCTCGATGATCTCCGGCGCCGGGCGTTCGATTGGCAGGCGTTCCGAGGTCTTCGGCACCGGCCCGGCGTCCAGTGGCCGCCCCAGCGGGTCGATGATGCGCCCGAGCAGCGCCTCGCCCACCGGCACCTGCAGGACCTCGCCCGTGTCATAGACCTTTTGCCCGACCTCGACCGAGGCGCTCTCGTCCAGAAGCACCGCGTGGATCAGATCCGGCGCGAGGCTCCGGGCAAAGCCGGAACTGCCGCTCTCAAAGCGCAAGAGCGCCCCCAGCGGCGCCTCTGTGAGCCCGGTGACCTGCACGATGCCATCGGCGACATGCGACACCCGGCCAATGGCCTCGGCCGCAGGCTGAAGCGCGGTCCGGGCCAGCCTGGCGCGGCTGGTCTCGAGCCAGTCCTCAAGCCCTGTGTCCTCCGGATACTTCTCTGGATGCTTCTCAGGGCGTTTGTCACTCATCGCTCAACTCCGCCTTGATCCGCTCGAGATCGGCCCGAAGATTGTTGCGCACCATGGCCGTGCTGGCATCGAGCTCCAGCCCGGCGATCAGCCCCGGGTCGGTCGTCACGTCAATCTCGACCGGGCGCCCGAGCACTGTGCCGAGGCGGCTCTTGAGCGCCTCGCGCTCGGCTTCGGTCGGCTCTGCCGCCGCCCGCAGGCCAATCGGTCCGGTGCGGCCCAGCTCCGTCCGGGTCGCCTCCGGCAGCTCCGCCACGGCCTCGGCGAGCCCGTCGATGAACCCCGAGAGCGGCAGCGGATCGGGCAGACGGCTGAGCAGGCGTTCGGCGATCTCGAGTGCCAGCGTGCCAGCCTTGTCCCGAAGCTCGCCCTGTTGCGCGCGCCTGAGCCCGGCGAGCTCCGCCTCGGCGGCATCACGCGCCTTCTCGAGTGCCGCCTCGGTCTCTGCCATGAGCCGGGATTTCTCGCGCGCCGCCGCGTCGCGGGCCTCGGCCAGCCGGGCAGCATGCGCGGCATTGAGCGCCTCAGCCTCTGCCTCGGCCGTCGCACGGGCCCGATCAGCCCCCTGTTGCGCGGCCTCCGCCGCGTCCAATGCGGCCTGGGTGACGGCCTGACGCTCGTCGAGCATGCGCGCAACCGGGCGGAACAGGAACCGCGCCAGAATCCAGATCAGGATCACGGCGTTGATGGTTTGCAGCCCCAGGGTCCACCAGTCGATATGCATGGTCTGCTCCGATCAGACGAAAGGATTGGCGAAAAGCACCAGAAGCGCGATCACCAGCGTGTAGATCGCCATGGTTTCGATCATGGCGAGGCCGACGAACAGGGTCCGGCTCAGCGTGCCCGCGGCTTCGGGCTGGCGCGCGATGGCATCCATGGCGGCGGCCACGGCACGCCCTTCGGCGAGTGCCGGTCCGATGGCGCCGAAGCTCACGGCGATGGCCGCGGCGAGGATCGAGACGATTTCAATGAGATTACCGGTCATGGTTTTGAGACCTCCTGCGAAGATAAATTGCGTTTGGGGCGCTCGCCGACGGCGGCGCCGATAAAGACGGTGGCGAGAACGGCGAAAATATAGGCCTGCACGGCGCCGGTCAGCAGCTCCAGCGCCATCAAGGGGATCGGCACGAAGAGCCCGGCGAGCGACAAAACGATGCCGACGACAAACACCCCGCTCATGATATTGCCGAACAGGCGCACGATCAGCGAGAAAGTGCGGGTGATCTGCTCGATGATATTGAGCGGGATCATCACCCAGCTCGGTTCGGCAAAGGTGGCGAGATAACCCCTGAGCCCGCGCGTGGCGACGCCATATCCGAGCGTGGCGGCAAAGACGACGAGCGCCAGCGCCGCGTCGGTTTCGATATGTGCGGTGGGCGGCTCGATCCCGGGGATCAGCGAGCACCAGTTGGCGAGCAGCACAAACAGGAACACCGTGCCAATGAGCGCCCGGTAGGGCGCCGGATCGCGGTTCAGCGTGTCGCGCAGCTGGCCGTCGATGGTGGTGACGAAAAGCTCGAGCAGGGTCTGGATCTTGCCGGGTCTGAGCGTGAGATGCCGGGTGGCGAAATAGGCGCCGCCGCCGATCAGCACGATCAGCCCCCAGGTGACCAGAACCGGCGCGGTGATCGGCACCGGGCCAAGCTGGAACAGCGGGTCGAGCGTGAGCGGATTGTCCATCAGCCCTGCCCCCTTTCACCAGTCGCCTTTGCGCCTCTGAGAACGACAAAGCGGGCGATCAGCACGCCGAGCGCGCCCGCCAGAAGCGGCAGCGCGCCTTGTCGCGCCAGGAACACCATGACCAGCGCCAGAAGCACCAGCCGTATGATTTGCAGCGCCACGGCCCAGATCACCCGGCCGCCGCCGAGATAGAGCGCGGTGACACGTTTGAGCGTCGAGAAATGCACAAAGCCCAGCGCCAGCCCGAGCAGGAGGCCGAGAAGCGGGATCAATATCGTGTCGGTCATAGAATGTGTCATTGGCTGTGCATCCATTTCCAGGCGGCGTGAAACCCGATCCCGGCGCCGATGAAGATCAGCGGCGCGGTGAAGAAGATCCCGGTGGCGAGGCTGCGGTCGAGAAACCGGCCCAGAAGGATCGCCAGGAGGATCGGCGCGACGATGGCCCAGCCGAGAATGCCGATCTGGCCAAGCCGGGCGCCCAAGGAGGGCTCCGGGTCGTCACGGCTGAGCTGATCGCGCTCGACCGCCCGCCGGGCAGCCCGTTCGATCTCCTTATGCCCGCCGTTTTGCTCACCGTTGCCTTGTTCAGGCTCGACGCGTGGTGTTTCGGGTCTCTCCGCCATCACTCACCGCCTTTCCCGCCGGCGGTCACCGAGGGCGGATGATCCAGCATGCCGGGCCGCGCCGGACGCAAAAAACGCATCATCTGGCGCACCGCATTGGCATGGAGCCGCATCTGTTCGACCCGCGCCTGCCGGTCGAGGTCCGCCTCGCCTTGGCGCAGCTCGCGCACCTCGGCCTCCAGCTTGTCGAGCTCGTCGCCCAGAATGGCCTTGCGGCAGGAGACCGCGACCTGATCGCCGCCCGAGACGGTCAAAAGCCCCGGCCCGACCGCGCAATAGCGCGTTTCCCCGGCTGCGGAGATCCAGCGCAGGATCGAGGCCGGCAGCACGGTGAGAAAATCCGTATGACCCTTGAGAATGCCGAAACTGCCGCTCTCATCCTCGGCGCGCAGCGACAGCACCGGCACCTGATCCAAAAGCAGTTCCATCGGCGTGGTGATCGTCAGGCGGAAGGTCTTTGTCATAGGCTTCCTCCCGTCGCTTTCGCGGCCGCTTCCTTGTCCCGGGCCTCGTCGATGGTGCCGATCATATAGAGCGAGGACTCATCCCAATCGTCCGCCTCGCCGTTGAGAATGGCGCGACAGCCCTTGATCGTGTCCTCGAGCGCCACCGAGCGCCCCGCCATGCCGGTGAAGGCCTCGGTGACGGAGAACGGTTGGGTCAGGAAGCGTTGCAACCGCCGGGCGCGTTCGACGATGCGACGATCCTCGCGGCCCAGTTCCGACATGCCGAGCAGCGAGATGACATCCTGCAATTCGCGGTAATGTTCGATGGCGCGGCGCACTTCGGTGGCGGTCTTCACATGCTCCTCGCCCAGCAATAGCGGGTCGAGCAGCACCGAAGAGGAGGCAATCGGATCGATCGCCGGGTACATGCCATCGGCGGCCATGGCGCGCGACAGCACCACCATCGAATCCACATGACCGGCAATCGCGGTCACCGCCGGGTCGGTGAAATCGTCGGCCGGCACATAGACCGCCTCGATCGCCGTGACCGAGGCGCTGCCGCCCGAGGCGATGCGTTCCTGCAATTGCGCCACTTCACTGGCCAGCGTCGGCTGATAACCGACCCGGCTGGGCAGACGCCCCAAAAGCCCGGAGACCTCGGAGCCCGCCTGAACGAAGCGGAAGACATTGTCCATCAGCAAAAGCACGTTCTTATGTGCCTCGTCGCGGAAATGCTCGGCAATCGTGAGCGCGGTCAGCGGCACGCGCCAGCGCGCGCCAGGCGGCTCATTCATCTGGCCATAGACCAGAACCGTGCGATCCAAAACGCCGGAGCCGCCCATTTCCAACAGCATCTCGTGACCCTCGCGCGAACGCTCGCCAATACCGGAGAACACCGAGATCCCGTTATAATCGGCGACCATGGCGCGAATGAGTTCCATCACCAGGACGGTCTTGCCGACCCCCGCGCCGCCGAACATCGCGGCCTTGCCGCCCTGCGCCAAGGGCGTCAACAGATCGATCACCTTGATGCCGGTGCGGAAAATCTCGGCCTTGGCCTCGCGGGCCTGAAACGGCGGCGGGGCGCGGTGGATCGCCCGGCGCGGCACGTCTGCGGGCAAGGGATCTTTCTTGTCGCCGACCCGCCCGGTGACATCGAGCAGCCGGCCGAGCACGGCATCGCCGACGGGCACCGCAATCGGCCCACCGACCGGGATCGCCTCCGCCCCGCGCTTCAGCCCGTCGGTGGCCTGCAAGGCGATGGTGCGCACGGTCCGGGCATCGATCTGCGATTGCACTTCCAGGAGCAGCGGTGCACCGCGCTCTGTCTCGATGCGCAACGCGTCATTGATGGCCGGCAGGCAGGCGGGCGAAAAGGCGACATCCACCACCGGGCCGGAAACGGCCACAACATGGCCGGGATCAACCGCCCCGCTCTCTTCTTCCGTTCGCAATCCCTGCAGCACAGCTCAGCCTCCGGACATCTGTCTGTCATAAGATATAGTGCGTTTCCCGAGAGTTGTACGACTTGTGTCAATCTTCTCCAAAATGCTTTGAGCAGCGCGGAAGATCTGATGAAGCTACTGTGCCTTTCGCATCGCAACAAAACAAGGCGGAGGATTTCGGCGCCGTCAGACCATCACCTGTGCCTTCACCGGGAACATCACCGAGGACTTCACCGACGACTTTATCGGGGCTTGTCGGCAGTTCCCCGCAAATCCCGAAGCGTGACGCCGCAAGAATGCGCCCGGCCTTTGGTCCGCACCTGCAGTGGCCCCCATAGCCCCCTCAATCGCGCCGGCAATTTCCGCTGTATTTTCAATTTCCGTTGCATTTTCACGGCCATGCCTGAGCTGGGAAATTGTCTCGGAGACGAAGCTGCGCTAGACTCGCCGTGCTGCATCCTGGGGAAGCTTGTGGGGGACACATGTCGAAGTTGGACACATCGGTCGAACGATCGGGACAAACGGCACAGGAACCCGTCACGGGCATTTCCGTCGTCGTCCCCATTTTCAACGAAATCGAGAATATCGATCTTCTCTATCAGGAGCTGACTGCGGCGCTCGAGCAGATTGGCAAGCCCTATGAGATCGTCCTCGTGGATGACGGATCGACCGATGGCAGCGGCGCGGCGCTGGCCGAGAAAGCGCGGCTGGATACCCGGGTGCGGGTGGTGCAGTTCCGCCGCAACTACGGGCAGACCGCCGCGATGAAGGCCGGGCTGGATTTCGCCTCGCATGACGCCATCGTCACCATCGACGGCGATCTGCAGAACGATCCCGCGGATATCGCACCGATGCTGGCCAAGCTCGAAGAGGGATACGATCTCGTGCATGGCTGGCGGCGGCATCGCCAGGATGCGATGCTGAACCGCAAACTGCCCTCGATGATCGCCAACCGGCTGATCTCCTGGAGCACCGGTTTTCCGATCCATGATCTGGGCTGCACACTCAAGGTGATGCGGCGAGATCTGGTGTCGGAGATCGAGCTTTACGGCGACATGCATCGCTTTATCCCGATCCTGCTGTTCGAGCGCGGTGCGCGCTGTTTCGAGATGGAGACCCATCATCGGCCGCGCCTCCACGGCGAGACGAAATACGGCATCAGCCGCACCTTCGTCGTGATCCTCGATCTGTTGACGGTGCGTTTCCTGCTCGGCAATGCCGGGCATCCGATGATGGTCTTCGGCGGGCTCGGGCTTTTCAGCTTCGTGCTGTCTTTCCTCGCCGCGCTGATCACCGTGGCCATGAAGATCTGGGGCGATGTCGATATGACCGGCAACCCGTTCCTGCTGCTGTCGGTTCTCTCCGTTCTGGCCGGGTTCCAGCTTCTGAGCATCGGCCTGATCGGTGAAGTTCTCGCCCGGGTCTATTTCAACCAACGCGGTCGCAAACCCTACACGGTGCGGCATGCCCTGAATTTCGACGCGCACCCCACCCATACGGGGCCGGAACAGTGAGCGAGGCGCATGTCGTGACGCCCACCAACACAGCAAAACCTGTCGCAGCGAAACCTGTCGCGCCGAAACCCGTCGCAGCGAACTCGGGACCATTGCCGTTCGGAACATTCGATCAGCTGGCCTTCTTCGCGATCCTCGCCTTTGCGCTCTACCTCCGGCTGCCCTACATGACCCAGCCGCTTGTCGATGTTTTCAGCTGGCGTGAGGCCAGCACGGCGATGATCGCCGAGAATTATTGGCAACATGGCTGGAACATCTTCCTGCCGGAAGTGAACTGGTCCGGCCCCGGCCCGAGCTATCAGGGCCGTGAATTCGGCCTCTATGGCTATCTCGTCGCCATTCTGAATGCGGTTTTCGGCTGGCATGACTGGTTTGGCCGGCTGGTCGCCATTGGTTTCGGATTGCTGACGGTCTTCGCCCTGCATCGGCTGGTCGCGCTGATCTGGGATGAGCGGCACGCCCATGCGGCGGCGCTTGCCTATGCGGTGATGCCGGGCGCGATCGCGATCGAAAGCTCGGTCCTCCCCGATCCGGCGATGCTCGGGCTGATCACCCTCGGGATCTGGCTCTACGCCCGCGCCTGGGCCGCCGGGAGCAAAGCCTATCCGGTCTGGGCCGCTCTGGCGTTCACTTTGGGAGCCCTGTCGAAATTGCCGGGGCTCGGCGTCGGGCTGGCCATCCTGTGGTTGATGGTGCTGTCGCTTCTGCGCGGTGATCGCACGACATTTCTCAGAACATTGATCGCGGTTGCCATCGGACTGGCGGCGATCATCGGCTATTACGCCTGGGCCATTCACCTCGGGCGCTCCACCCCGCCCTACCATGTCGCCGGCAGCGGCTATGTCTGGGACCACGGGCTCTCGGCCTTCATCGCCGAAGCGTTTTATGCCCAGAGCCTCTGGGATATCTCGATCTGGTGGTTCTATGGCTATGCCTTCCTCGCGCTGATCGCGCTCGGTCTCTGGTTGCCGCCACGCTTTGCGAAAGAAGAACCGCGAGCCCCGGGACTGACCCGTCTGCCCTATGTCTGGTTGCTCGCCGCGATCATCGTCTACCTCTGTGCCGCCAAGGAGATCAGTACCAATCCCTGGAACCTGCATCTCTTCCATGTGCCGCTGGCGATCTTTGCCGGACGGGCTCTGATCCTGCTTGCGGAACTGGGCGGCGTCAGCTTCCCGTCGCTGGCGGGCGTTGCCCGTTTCATCGTCATGGGGGCGATCCTGGCTGCCCTGTCGCAGTTTCAGATCCTGCCGCGGCTGAAAACCCCGCAGGGCGAAGAAGCGCGATTGATGGGTCAGGCCATCGATCGTCTGGCGGGGCCGGATGATCTCGTCGTCACCATCAGCCCGGAGGTTGGCGACCCGATCGCGGTCTATTACAGCCGCCGGAACGGCTGGACCCTGCCGCCGGGCGGTGGCGCAAGCGACTGGTCGACCTTTGCCGAGGACGATGCGACACCGATCGCCCAGCTCAACGACATGAAATCCCAGGGCGCGCGCTGGTTCGGTGTAACCAGGAATGCCGAGGACCGCCTGGACCGTCCGTTTCTCGAGCATCATGCCGGCGTGATCGCCTATCTCGATCAAACCGCCGAACGGGTCCTGGAGACGCCGGAGTTCATCCTCTTCCGGCTGCAGTAGGAATGGCAGAGGAACATCGGGAGATGATCAGTCGCGGGTTGCAACCCGCGCGCCGCCAAGACGGCTGACCACCCGGTCAAAGGTCTGGCCTAATGGCGTCGGTGTCAGATTGTCGCTCACCAGATTGATCTTCGGATAGCGTCCGTTCTCGACATCCGGGTTGGCGGCAAACCAGGCGTGACGTTCGACAAAGGGCAGCTTTTCCATCATCACCATCGCGGCTTCGGCGAAGGCGGCATTCTTGGCATAGCTGGCAGAACCCGGCCTCCCCCAGTCGACATAGGCATATTCGGTGACCCAGATCGGCCGTTTGTATTCGGCATGGACGGCTTTCAGCCAGGTCTCGAATTCCTTGACGCTGCCGGAGGTCGAATAGTAATGCACGGCCATGAAATCGACGCGCAACCCGCGCTTTTCCACCTCTGTCATGAAGCGGCGCTGCCAGGAGTTCCTGCCCAATGTGCCGCTCTGAAGCGTTGCCGGGCTGCCAAGACGCAAGCCGCGCCTTTCGAGCTTAGGCCAAAGCGCGACAGCCTCTTCGACCGTCATTTTCGGCGTACCACGGCTGGCGCCCGCGTCGGGTTCGTTGAAGCCCAGAAGCGTCGAGACCCGCAGATCGGAGACGATCCGCTTGTTCACATCGCGACGGTTGTGGATCATCGGCACGAATTCGACCGAGCGGCGGGGTCTGCCCTCGGCCCACATCTGATCCGGGCGCCAGTTGTAATACCAGCCCAGCGCCGGCGTATCCTCGATCCAGCCCAACATGGTGTAATCGGAATTTTCCCACGCACCGATCCCGGCCTTGCCGGCAAAAAGCGCGCCAGGCATCAGCATCAAACCGATCAGGAGCAGTGTTCTAAGCATGGCGACCTTTTCATGAGACGCCACGTTTATTCCGGAGAATTTGGGTCACAATAGGGCAGAAATGTAGTGAAATCCGTCTAGGCCAGGCCCGCGAACCGATGGGTCACGCATGGCAGGCAGGGCATGCGGATCAGAGATAGGGCACGAGCGCCTCCGTGAGCGCCGGCCCTGTCAGCCCCTTGCCGATCAGCGCGGCGAGCAGAAGGCGCGCCTTGATCGCCGAGAGATCGCCCGCCAGCACCGCGCCTTGCGCCACCAGAGTGACGCCGCCGCTGTCCTTGCCATAGATCGCCTGTGTGCGCCCTTCATGACAGCGGGAGGCGACCAGCACCGGACAGCCCGCAGCGACCAGACGCCCGGTCTCATCGGCGAAGCCCTTGGGGGCATTGCCGCGCCCGAAGGCAGAAAGGACAATCCCTGTCGCGCCATCCGCGGCGGCGAGCCGCATCAGCCGCGGCGTGGCGCCGAGGCCCAGCGCAATCAGTTCCACATCTGGATCGATTGCCGGCGTCTCGAGACCCGGGCGCGCATGCGCCGGACGGCTGTAGAGATGGACCTGTCCGCCATCGACCTCGCCCAGCTTGCCCTGCCCGACGGAGCGGAAGGTGTCGACCCGCGAGCTATGTGCCTTGGTGACGTAGCGCGCACCGTGGATATCGCCTTCGAACAGGATCACCGGACCGATGCCGCGCATCGCCGGGCTGGCTGCGGCACAGATCGCCTCATGGATGTTGCGCGGACCATCGGTGTCGGGCTGACCGGCATGGCGCTGCGCCCCGGTGAACACCACCGGCTTGTCGCTTTTCACCAGAAGCCAGGCGAGAAAGGCGCTTTCCTCCATCGTGTCGGTGCCATGGGTCACCACGACCCCGTCCACCGCATCGCTGGCCAGAACCGCGTCGATCCGGAGACAAAGCCGGTGGATCGTCGCCAGATCGAGCGCATAGCTGCCGGCGGCTTCGAAATTCTCGACCGAGACAGCGATCCCGTCGAGCGGTGCATGCAGGCTTTGCAGCAAGGTTTCACCGCTCAGCCCGGCATTGACGGCACCGGCCGATTTATCCGCAGAAGAGGCAATGGTCCCGCCAGTGGCGATCAATGTGACGTTTTTCATCGAAGACTTTCTCAGCTTGCGCGACGCTGTGTCCGCCCTTTCGCGGCGGCAAGGGTCACAAGTTCGTTCCAGCGACGGACGAGGTAATTGTGCTCATCCATCGTCGAATTCCAGATCGCGATATGGCGCGCGCGATCCAGCCGCGAGCCGCCGGAGCGGGTCTCACCGGCCTTGATCGCCGGGCGTCCGGCGATGTCGTTCAGATCCTGCGCCGCCGGACGACCTTCGTACCAGTAGTCCCAATCGGCCTCGGGAAGATGGGCTTTTACCCGCTCCGGCACCGACATGTAATAGCCCTGACGCGCCACCACCGAGCCGGCGTAACCGTCGAGATACCAGTTCAGCCAGTCATAGGCCCGGTCGAGCTTTTCGCCGGCCAGCGCTTTCGACAGGCACATGCCGCCATGCCAGGCCCGATAGCCTTCGGCCGGCCGCGCCTGACGCACCTTGATGCCGTTTCGCTTCATCTCGACGATGGTCGGCGACCAGATCGAAGCGAGTTTCAGCTCGCCGCTCAGGAACCGGTCGACGGGCTCGGTGGCGCGCAGCCAGAACGGGCTCAGATGACCGTTCTGGATCAGGCCGATACCATGTTCGATGAGCGCGTCGATCTCTTCCACCGACATGTTGCCCATGTCCTCGAACTGCATCCGCCCGGCCGAGGACAGCGCCATCGCCAGATCGAACAGGCCGATTGCCGGCTCGTCCACCAGCGCCACGCGCCCGGCCCATTTCGGATCGAGCAGCGCCGACCAGCTCTTGATCTCCTGATCGACATCGATATCCGATGCTTCGACCGCGAAACTGTCGAAATTGTAGAAGGTCGGCAGCATCGAGATCCGCTCGCTCGGCGTGTCCGAAAGCGTCATGTCCTGCTGCACGAAAAGCCGTGTCGCCGGGACATCGCCCATGCCGCTGCGGCCATTGGCCCGCGACACCCGGGCGAATTCGTCGAGATTGTCCCATTCGGTGATGCGGCGCGTGTCAATCGGCTGCACGGCCCGCCAGTACCAGACGATGTCGAGGTTGTGAAAACACTGGTCATAGACATCGTAGCTGGTCGGTTCGAGCGCCGCGGTCCGCTGCGCATTGTTGAAATCCATCTCGATGAATTCCAGCGGAAAGCCGAGATCGGCCTCGGCGCGGTCCTTGATCAGGCGCCAGGGTTGGATTTCGGTCGTGAGAATGCGGAGCGGCTCTCTGGTCACGCAGCGGCCCTCACGTCCGAAAGACCGGTGAAAGCGGTAAAGGAGCGCCGGATCAGATCGGGCGAGAGGCCTTCGAGAATGAACACCAGGCGCGACTGGCGCGGGCCTTCGGGCCAATGATCCATATGGGTGGGGGCATGAACAAGATGCTGCACGCCATGCACCGCGACCGGTCTGTCTTCGCCTTCGAGCGCCAAAATACCCTTCACCCTGAAAATTCTTTCGCCATGTTTATGCAGAAGCAACGTAAGCCAGGTCCCGAACATTGTCCAATCGATCGCGCCCTCGATGACGAGGGAAAAACTCGTCACCCCGAGGGTCTCGTCATGATGCGGTTGGGCATGGTGGTGATGGTCGTGATGGGGATCGGGGTGATGATGCTCCGGATGATCGCAGGACGGGCCACAGCCATGCGCACCGCCCTGCCCCTCTGAGAAGGCCCGCAGAAACTCCGCCGGGCCGAAGCCGCCGAGAATCGCCTCGATCGGATCAGCCGTGGTGAGGATACCGGCCGCCGGGTTGAGCTGCGCCAGGCGAAACCGCAGGGCGGCTTCCTGGCCCGGCTCGGCCAGATCGGTTTTGGTCAACACGATCCGGTCCGCCGCCGCGATCTGGCGCACCGCTTCGGCGCGGTGTTCGACCTGCAGGCGGGCATTGACGGCATCGACCGTGGTCAGCACCCCGCCATTGGTGAAATGCGATCGCAAAACCGGATGCGCGGTCAGGGTCTGGAGCACCGGATAGGGATCGGCGAGCCCGGTGGTCTCGATCACCACCCGGTCAAAGCCGATTTCGCCGCGCGTGCGCAGGCTCTCGAGATTGGAGAGCGCATCGGCCACTTCGCCGCGCACGGTGCAACAGATGCAGCCAGATTTCAAAAGCACGACCGTGTCGTCGATCCGGTCGAGCAGATGGTGATCGAGCCCGACCTCGCCGAATTCATTGATCAGCACCGCCGCCCCGGCCATCGACGGGTCCGTGAGCAGACGCTGCAACAGTGTGGTTTTCCCGGAGCCGAGAAACCCGGTCAGCAAAATCACCGGCGTCATACCCGCCCCCTCTCTTCCATCCAGGCGATCAGCCCCTCGTCCAAAGGGTCGAAATCGCGCCCGGCAAGTGTTTCTGCCTCGGGCCAGAGATGCGACAGGGCTTCGAACACGCTCGAGGCGCCGGTCGGCGAGCTGACCACATAGGAGCGGCCCTGCCAGACATCGAGCGTGACACGACGAAAGGAGAGGATGGCATTCGCCGCCTTGATCCGCCGCGCACTTTCGGTCCGGCGCGATTGCGCATCATGGTTGCGCGAATAGACGCCCGGACGCGCGATCGCGTTGGTCCAGTGGTCGTCACAGCCGAGAATGCCGCAGAGCGAACACATGCTCCACTCCTTTCAATTTATTCAAAAAGGGCGGACGGAACAGGGGAAGTCCGTCCGCCTAGGGAACCTGCGAGGGGTCAGCCGCGCGGGAATTTCGCGTCGTAATTGTCGGCCATCTCATCCATGGTCACGAATTTCACACCCTCATGCGAGGCCATGTGCTTGAACAGGCGTTCGAGCATCAAAAGCACCTGCGGACGGCCGGAGACGTCGGGGTGAATGGTGATCGGGAAGACGGCGTAATCCATGTTCTCATAGACCCAGTCGAACTGGTCCTGCCACATCTGTTCGATGTCGCGCGGGTTCACGAAACCATGCGAGTTCGGCGATTTCTTGATGAACATCATCGGCGGCAGGTCGTCGAGATACCAGTTGGCCGGGATCTCGATCAGATCGGTCTCCTCACCGCGCACCAAGGGCTTCATCCAGTCCTCGGGCTTGCCAGCATAGTCGATCTTGGTCCAGCTGTCGCCAACGCGCACGCGGTAGGGTTCGAAATCCTTGTGCATCAGGGAGTGGTCGTACTTGATGCCCTTCTTGAGCAGGAGCTCGTTGGACACCGGCGAGAATTCCCACCACGGCGCCACGTAACCGGTCGGGCGTTTGCCGGAGATCTCGGTGATCAGGTCGATACACTTGTCGAGAACGGCCTCTTCCTGCTCGGGCGTCATGGCGATCGGGTTCTCGTGGCTGTAGCCGTGAATGCCGATCTCGTGGCCGCGTTTGGCGACCTCTTTCATCTGCTCCGGAAAGGTCTCGGCCGAGTGGCCGGGGATGAACCAGGTGGTCTTGATGCCGAGCTTGTCGAACAGATCGAGCAGACGGATCGAGCCGACCTCGCCCGCGAACATGCCGCGCGAAATATCGTCCGGGCTGTCTTCGCCACCGTAAGAGCCGAGCCAGCCGGCCACGGCGTCCACATCGATCCCGAAACCGACGAGAATTTCTTTTGCCATTGGATTTGTCTCCTGTTGGATGATTAAGCGTGAATGAGAGTGACCGAGGCCGGGTCGATGCCGAGGGTCACCGGGGCACCCGGAATGAGCGCCCGGACCTCGGGGCGATCGGCGCTGACCTCGACCGCGACCTCGCGATCGCCGGGCAGACGGACCTTGAGATGCCCGACCGCGCCGACCAGCTGGCGTTCGGCCAGGGTGCCGTCGAGGCGGATTTCATCGGGCGTACCCAGGGGCGCGATGCGGAAGGCTTCGGCCGGGACCACGGCCAGGGTCTCGTTCCCCTGCCCCACGCCCTCGAAAGTGCCCAGAGGGGTTTCCAGACGACCGAAGCCCGCAGCCCCGGCACCCCTGGGAATGCCTTCGAACACCGTGTTCGAGCCGATGAAATCGGCGACAAACGGCGTCGCGGGCCGGCGATAAAGTTCTTTCGGCGGGGAAATCTGTTCAACCACGCCATTCGACATGACCACCACCCGATCCGACAGGCCAAGTGCCTCGGACTGGGCATGCGTCACGAAGATGAAAGTGATCCCCAGTTCGCGCTGCAACAGCTTGAGCTCGTTCTGGATGATCCGCCGCAGGTTCGCGTCAAGTGCACCGAGCGGTTCGTCAAGCAACAGGATCTCGGGTTCGACCACCAACCCGCGCGCCAGGGCGATCCGTTGGCGCTGGCCGCCCGACAGCTTGTCAGCCTTGCGGTCGGCGAAAACCTCGAGATCGAACATGTCGAGGATGCGGTCCACCTTGCGGTCGCGTTCCGCCCTGGGCGTGCCCTTGACATCCAGCCCGAAGGCCACGTTTTCGCGCACCGTCATATGTGGAAACAGCGCATAGTTCTGGAAGATCATCGAGGTCGGGCGTTTTTCCGGCGGCACATGGGTCACGTTGTGCCCCATCATCATCACCTCGCCATTGGTGATATCTTCGAATCCGGCGATCATCCGCAGGGTCGTGGATTTGCCACAGCCCGACGGGCCGAGAAAGGCCACGAACTCGCCCTTTTCTACCTTGAGATCAAAATCGGAGACGGCAACGGTGCCGTCTGAATAGGTTTTGCCGACGGAAATCAGCTCGAGGTCATGGACCATGGCGGGCAACTTTCGATTTTCAAGCGTTTGCAATGGGCGGGCGCCCGAAGAGGTAGGGAGAGCGCCCGCCGTCTCGGATCAGGCGTTCAGGAACTCGTCCCAACGCATGATCAGGTGATCGTACTCATCCGGCCACTGGTGCCAGTAAGCGACGTTGGAGGCGCGCTCTTCGAGCGACCCGCCATCGCGCAGATCCCCCGGGTTGATGCCGCGCTCGGCCTCGCCTTTCCACGGCTGGCCTTCGTACCAGAAGGCGTATTTGTCCGGGTCCATTGCCGCTTTGATGTTGGTCGAGGGCGAGTAGTAGCCCTGTTCCGTCACGGCGATCCCCGGCTCACCCGAGAGCCAGAAGTTGGCATAGGCGATCACGGCTTCGCGGTTCGGCGTGCCCTTGAGCATCGACGGGCCGATGGCCCAACCGCGATAGCCCTCTTTCGGGGTCGCGTATTTCGCCGGTTTACCTTGGGCTTTCACCGCCATGACGGCCGGCTGCCAAGCATCGCAGACCACCATTTCGCCGGAGGCCATCAGGTTCACCAGCTCGCCGAAATCGCCCCAGAGCGCACGGAACTGACCGGCTTTCTTCTTGGCAATCAGGAATTTGGCAGCTTCGTCGATCTCAGCCATCGTCGGGTTGCCCGGGTTCTTGGCTTCCAGAAGGCCCAGCGAATTCATTGCCAGGACGGCCTGACCGATGGCGATCAGCGGATCGACGTTGAGGCCGGATTTGCCCTTCCATTTTTCGTCGAACAGCGCGGTCCAGGTGTTGGCTTCCTCAGCGGAGAGCACGTCCGGATTGTAGCCGATCGAGTCATAGTTATAGACCGCCGGCACCATGTAGAGCTGGGTCTGCGCCTCATCGGCCCAGATCTGGCCGGAGATTTGCGCGCGGGCGTCCCATTTCGGGTCGGTCTTGGTGAAGGTGTCGCGGATCGAAGCCCAGTTCGGCAGCTCGGCCGCCGGAATGGTTTCGACATTGTCGGTGGCGATCAGCGCCGGCAGACGTTCGCCGATGATTTCCCAGCAATCGTAATCCGAGGAACCGGAAAGGATCTTGGTCTGGGCATCCGGGTAGGTCGAGGGCGTGCCGGAGGTGGCGCCGACACCGGTCTGTGCCTTGAACATCTCAAGGATGCGGTCCTGCACCGTGGTCGACAGACCGGTGGTGCGCAGCTCCTGATCGGACAGGTTCGCGGCATAGGCCATGCGCGACCACGGATGGATACCGGACCCGAGAGCCGCGGCGCCGGCAGCGGCCCCGTATTTCAGGAAGGTGCGGCGGTTGGAAGTCAAAGTCATTTTCATTTTCCCTATTGGTGAGAGCTTGACGTTGAGTGTGGGCTTGCGGGGCGTTCATCACCCCTTGTCGTTGGCGTTCTCAGTAGCGGCCGGGGGTCAGCCCCCCATCCACCGTGATGACCTGACCGGTCAGGTAAGAGGCATCTGAGGACGCAAGAAACTTGATGACATTAGCGATCTCGGAGGGCTCGCCGAGACGTTTCATCGGGATGTAGGGCGAGGCGATCTCGGCCGCGTCCGGCCCGAGGCTATGGCCCGGGTTCAGAAGCTGGGCGGTCCGGATATACCCCGGCGCCACGCCGTTCACGCGGATGCCCTTGTCGGCGAATTCGACGGCAAGACCACGGATCAGACCGATCACACCGGATTTGGCGGTCGAGTAATGGACATGCTCATCCCAGCCGTAATTCGTGCCCATGATCGAAGAGAGACAGATGATCGACGCGCCTTCCTTCATCGCCGGAAGCGCCGGGCGAATGACCCGCAGCATGCCGTAGAGATCGACATCGAGCGTCTCGTGCCAGGTTTCATCACTCATCTCCGCCATCGGCACGCGCAGGGCGATACCGGCATTGGCGACGATCACGTCGATGCCACCAAAGCGCGCGTTGAGATCCCCGACCAAGGCGTCGGCGGCCTCGGTCGAACGCACGTTGAGCGCCTGGAATTCGGCGGAACCACCTGCGGCTTCGATCTCGGCGACGGCCGCAAGCCCCTTGTCTTCGAGCACATCGGTGACGATCACATGATCGCCCTGGGCGCCAAAGGCCAGGGCCGCGGCCCGACCGATGCCGATGCCGGCACCGGTGATGAGAACAATACGTTTATCCATTTGATCCATATCCATTTTCTGGGGTCAAAGCATGACGTCGCCGGAATTCGGCCCGAGCGTCTGTCCAACAAAGAGCGCCGCATCGTCGGAGACGAGGAAGGCGACGACACCGCCGACCTCGGCCGGGCTGCCAAAGCGCCCGAGCGGCAATTCGGCGCGTTTCGCGGCTTTCCAGTCTTCGGAAAGCGCCTCGACCAGCGGTGTGTTGATCGGCCCCGGGGCGACGGCATTCACCCGCACGCCCTTGTTCGAGACTTCGCGGGCCAGCGATTTGGTCATGCCGATCACCGCGGCCTTGGCGCCGGCGTAATGGGTCAGCTCCACGCCGCCGATCTGGCCGAGCTGCGAGGCGATGTTGACGATATGCCCCGCGCCCTTCTCGAGCATCGCCGGCAGGCAGGCCCGGGTGCAGAGGTAATTGCCGCGCACATGCACCGCGAAAATCTTGTCGAACATCGCCGGCTCGATCTCGAGGAACAGCGCCTGATGGCCGAAGCCCGCATTGTTGACGAGGATCTCGGGCGCGCCGAAGTCTTCGGTCACGGCGGCGACCATGGCATTGACCGCGCCCTCGTCGCTGACATCGGCGGCATAGGCCTTGGCGGTGCCGCCTGCGGCCTTGATCTGGGCGACGGTGTTCTCGGCGGCGGATTGCGAGAGATCGTTGACGGCGACCCTGTGGCCCTCGGCGGCGAGACGGATGGCGATGGCGGCGCCGATGCCGGAACCGGCGCCAGTGACAAGCGCGATCATCATGCGTCCTCCTGACCGGTAAAGCGGGCGGCCTTGGCGGTGAAGCGTTTCATCAACAGCCCGTAGATCACCAGAAGCGTGAAGCTGAACAGCGTGGTGAGCACCCCGAAGGCGAAGATGTTGGGATAGATCTCCACCGAAAACGTGCCGTAGATCGCCAGTGGCAGGGTCAGATCGCGCCCGGCGGTGAACAGCGTGCGGGCAAATTCGTCATAGCTGAGCGTGAAGCTGAACAGCATGGCCGAGAGCACGCCCGGGAAGATGATCGGGAAGGTCACGCGGCGGAAGGTCTGCGCCGGGCTGACGCCCAGGGAGAGCGAGGCCTCTTCGACGGTGCGGTCGAACCGGTTGAAGATGGCGAGCATCACCAGGAAGGCGAACGGATAGGTGTAGACCACATGCAGGACAAAGGACGTCCCCCACCAGGCCCGGGCAATGCCCAGCGTATTGGACAGAAGTGCCATGCCGAGGCCGACCAGAACACCCGGCACCATCATGCCGAGGATGATCAGGTAAAAGGCCGGGCCGGATCCCTTGAACTTGGTGCGGAAGGCTTCGGCGCTCATCACGCCCAGAACGGTGGAGACCACGGTGGTCATGAAGGCCAGAATGATCGAGCGGATCAAGCTGTCGCCGACCGGCAGCTGCGACACGCGCGAGGTTTCGGCCATGCCAAGCAGATGCTGGTACCAGTAGATCGACCAGTCGCGGATCGGGAATTGCGGACCGCCGTCGATGCTCTGGAACGACAGGATCGCCAGCACGATCATCGGACCGTAGAGAAACAGCAGGAAGGCGACGGTATAGAGGGCGAGTGTGGGGCGGAGGATACGGGATTCCATGGCTCACATTTCCTTTCGCAGATCGACGAGACGCAGGGCGAGCGCGATCACGGCGGTGATGATGATGGTGAGAACCACACCGGCGACGGCGGCAAAGGCCCATTTCAGCGAGCCGACCTGGCTCACGATGATATTGCCCAAGAGGTTGGTCTTGCGGCCCGACAGCGAGGCGGCGGTGGCAAATTCGCCCAGAACCATGACCGAGACAAAGATCGAACCGACCATGACCCCCGGCAGCGAGAGCGGCAGGATGATGCGGCGGAAGATCGTCCCGAAGGAGGCGCCGAGATCGCGCGCCGCCTCGATGACAGAGACATCGATCCGTCCGAGCATGAAGGTGATCGGCCCGACCATGAAGACGCAGTAGATCTGGGTCATGCCGACGAGCACGGAAAATTCGGAGAACAACAGGAAGGTCAGCGGTTCATGGATGATCCCGAGCTTCATCAGGATCATGTTGATCGCGCCCTCGGTGCCGAGCATCGGGCGCCAGGCGATGACCCGGATCAGGAACGAGGTCCAGAACGGGATGACGCAGGCGACCAGGAGCGCGGTCTGAAGCGTCTTGTTGCGCACGAACAAGCCGATGAACAGCGCCACCGGATAGCCCACGACGATGGTCGCCACCAGAACGATCGCCCAGATCCGAAGCGTCGTCCAGATCGCGCCGAGATAGGTGGCGGAGCTCAGAAAGCGTTCCCAACTCGCCGTCGTGAGGGTGGAGTTCACCGAAAAGGTGGTCTGGGTCCAGAAGGACACGTAGATCACCATGGCCATCGGCAGCACCATGAACAGCGCCATCCAGACAAGGCCCGGCGTCAAGAGACCGAGTGCGCGGCGACGATCCTTGCGTTCGCGCAGCTGCGCAGGGGAAAGGGCGGGCGTGTCGGGGGTTTCTGTCGTCAGGGTTGACATCAGGCGGCTCCGTGGAATTGACGCAGGGCGTCGGGGGCGAAATGAAGGGCATAGCGCGCGCCCTCGTCGAGCTGCGGCAGGCGCGGCTGGCTCAGGTGATCGATGATCTGCAACAGGGTGCCGTCATCGGCCCGGAAGAAGGACAGCGCGGTCGGACCGTTGAATTCCCCGGTCAGATATTTGGCACCAAGCGTGAGACGCCCCTCGGGCACCTGGCCTTCGGCGCAGACATCGATCTGGTCAAAGCGCACGGCGATCTGGCCCTGCCCCGCGCCGCACAGGCCGGCGTCGAAAATGTTCCAGGCATTGAGATGGCGGGCGGCTTCGGCATTCATCGGCTGGTTGAACAACAGGTCCGGCGTGTCCGATTGCATGATCTTGCCATCGGCCAGAACCGCGACCTTGTCGCCCATGGTGAGCGCCTCGGTCTCGGAGCCGGTGACATGCAGGAAGCTGACGCCGAGCCGTTCGCGGATCGCTTTCAACTCGTCGCACATCCGCGCCCGCAGGTTGGCATCGAGCGCGCCGAGCGGCTCGTCGAGCAACACGATCCGCGGCTCACAGACCAGGGTCCGGGCCAGGGCCACACGCTGACGCTGACCGCCCGAGATGGCGCTCACCGCGCGATGTCCGAACCCGGTCAGACCGACGAGCTCCAGCGCGGCCTCGGTGCGATCCTTGATCTCGGTCTCGTTCTTGAGCGCATCATGGGTGCGGTGGCGCAGACCGAAGGCGACATTCTCCGACACGCTCAGATGCGGAAACAGGGCAAAGTTCTGAAACACGAAGCCGATGTCGCGCAGATGCGACGGCTGGCCGTCGATCCGCTCGCCATTGATCGCGATCTCACCGCGATCCGGCTCTTCGAACCCGGCGATCAGACGCAAGAGCGTGGTCTTGCCCGCGCCCGAGGCGCCGAGCAGCGACATGTAAGTGTTTTCCGGCACCGTGAAATTCACCCCGTCGAGGGCGACGGTGTCGCCGTAACGGCGGCTCACGCGAGTGAGTGTCAGCACTGATTTTCCCCTGATCTGTATTTTTCGGTTTTTTGAATACAAACATCGATTCATAGACTCTCGTAAAGATAAAAAATGATCTTTGCATTACAAAAATCATTTTATTGGACTTATCGAAGTCGTGGAAGACGCGCAATTTTACAACAATTTCAGGAGCATTTATGGAAATTGCTCAAAAATGACGCAAAACTTTAACGCGTCAAAATTTTCGATTTTCGCATACAAAAATAAAATGCTTCCAACAGAAGAAGCACGCTTCTATGGTTTTCGGGACAGAATCCATGACGAGACCGAGATGCCGATTACAGCCGACCACGCACGCAACACGGAGGACTCCGACAAACGCGCGCCGCTGTTCGAAGTTGCCGCGGAGTTCATCCGTCGCAACATCGCGTCCCGACACCTCTACCCTGGCCTCGTCCTGCAGGAGAGCGCGCTTGCCGAGCGGCTCGACATGTCCCGCGCCACCGTCAAACGCGCGCTCGAGATCATCGAGGACGAGGGACGAATCGAGAAGTTCAGCGGCCGCGGCTTTCTCGTTTCCGGCGCGAGCGCAGAGCCGAAACGCGATGACCTGAGACAGATCGAGCTCGACCTCTCGACCCTGAATGACACTGTCGGCAAACCGAGCTGGCTGCGGGTCTACGACGATGTCGCCTACCACGTCACACGCAGCCCGGTGTTTGGCCGCTATCGCATCTTCGAGGCGCAGATGGCCGAGGAATACGGCGTGTCGCGCACGATTATCCGCGACGTCCTGGGCCGCCTTCAGGAACGCGGGCTGGTTCAGAAGAACCGCACCTCGCGCTGGGTCGTAGAACCCCTCACCTCGCAGAAAATAAAAGATAAATACGAACTTCGGAGCATCCTCGAAACGGCGGCGCTGGCCTCGGCAAAACTGCCTGCAAAAAAGCTAAGCGCGCTGGCAGAAGAAATCCGCACGCTGCCGGACGGCACCCGCCTCACCCCGGAAGAATGGTTCTCTTTTGATCGCCGTTTTTTCGAACTGGCGGTCCTATCGACCCCGAATGTCGACCTGGCGACCTGCGCCTCCGGCAACCGCATCGCGCTCGAAGCCTGTCAATCCGCGCTCTTCTCGCTCGGCCTGCCACCGGACAACCAGTCCATCCTCGAGCTCGGCAAGGTCATCGAGCTCTCGCTTTCGGGCTCGGCCGCGGCCGCCGCCAGCATGCTCACGATGCATCTCGAAAAGGCCAGAGACCGCACGATCGCCCAGTTGAAGATCACCGCAATCATCGCACCGCCGCCAGATTTTCCCGCCTATCTGCAATTCAGCTGACGGCGCCATCCTAGCTCCGGTGCCCGAGATGTCCCATTTGCGGAGCCTGGAACGCGTCCATGAAATAGTCGAAGAAGACCCGGGTTGCCTCGCTCCAGTCTCGCCCCTTGCGCCAGGCGAGGCCGACATCCATCGACGGGATCTCGCGATCGGTGACCACGGTGCCGATCCGGCGCCCCTCGAGCGACCATGGCCGGTGCACCATATCCGAAAGAATTGTCACGCCCTGGCCATTGGCCACCATCGAGCGCACGGCCTCCGTCGACGAGGTGCGCAGCTTCACTTTCGGGGTCAGCCCGGTCGGCCCCCAGTATTTCATCGAGGTATGCGCCGCCTCGTCCACCGTGAGCATGATGTAATCCTCTTCGGCGATCTCTTCGAACGTGGCCTGCCCCTGAATTTGCAGCGGATGGTTCTGCGGCACCCAGAGCCGGCGTTGCGAACGCAACAGGGTTTGCGTGTCGAGCTCCATGCTCTGGGTGTTCGAGGTCAGAACCATGGCCATGTCGAAACGATCGGTGATCAGCCCCTCCTCGATGCTTTCACGATTGAGCTCGCTCAGCCGGATCTCGAGCCCGGGAAACCGATGCTTCAGCCGGTCGAGATGAAAGGGCAGGAAATACCCGATCACCGTATAGGTGGCGGCAATGTTGATCACGCCTTCGATCTCGGAATGGCCGTGCACCACGTTGCGGGCCATGTCGACCTTTTCCATGATCTCCCGTGCAGCGCCCAGAAGCTCGCGTCCGGGCGCGGTCAGCTCCATGCCATGGGCGGTGCGCACGAACAGAATGGCGTCGAGATCCTGCTCCAGATCCCGCACCGCCGAGGTGATCGAGCTTTGCGAAATCCGCAGCTCGCTGGCGGCGCGACTGACCTGCCCCAGCTCCGCGGTGGCAATGAAATATTTCAGCTGGCGTAGATTCATGTTCACCTCCCCCTTCGGATTCTCCGAAACCGCTCGCGTCGAAATCGCGACATATCATGCCCGAACACCGGATCAGCGTAAATTTCGATTTTTGATATATACATTATCGAAAAATCAGAACAACCATGAGGCGACCCGGTTCTCAAAATGCCCGAATTTTGGACAAAATCATAGATTTTCGGATATTTTTCCGATCTGCCTGTCGATGCATAATTCGGAAAATTCGATAATGCATGCTCTATATTTTGAATTTTACAAACAGCCGTTTTCTTTCCGATGCTGTGTCCAACGAAACGGAAGCGTTTCACCAAATCGCCTCGACAAAAGATCTGGCGAGAGATTTGGGCGAAACGCAGAACACCAAACATTGCGCGCGCCTCGCCCTTCTCTGGGGGCTCAGGCGAATGGCGTGACGCTTTAAGGACCAGACATGCAAACGATCATCGACCTGAATTGCGATATGGGCGAGGGCTTCGGCCATTGGGTTCTGAGCGAAGCTCCGGATGAGGAGCTGATGTCTCTGATCTCCTCGGCCAATATCGCGGCGGGCTTCCATGCCGGCGACCCCAATTCGATGGACCGGGTGATCAAACTGGCTCAAGATTACGGCGTCGGCCTCGGGGCCCATCCCGGCTACCGCGATCTCCAGGGGTTCGGCCGCCGCTATATCAAGACCACACCGGAAGAACTCGTCAACGACATCATCTATCAGGTCGGCGCGGTGCGCGAGTTCGGGCGCCGTCACGGCATCCGCCTGCAGCACGTCAAACCCCATGGCGCGCTTTATATGGAGGCCGCCGTCAACGAAGACCTGTCGCGCCACATGATCGAAAGCCTGGCCGCGATCAGCGGCGATCTCTTGATCTTTTGCATGGGGGCCTCGAAAACCTTTGAGGTCGCCAAACGTCTCGGCCATCCGGTGATCCGCGAATTCTATGCCGACCGTGATTATGGCGATGACGGTTCGATCGTCTTCACCCGGCGCGTCTCCCGCCCCGACCCGGAGGAGATCGCCCAGAAATGTTTACGTGCCTGCGTCGAGGGCAAGGTGACGACGGTCACCGGCAAAGATATCGACATCGCGTTCGAGTCGATCTGTTTCCATTCCGACACCCCCGGCGCGGTCGACATCGGGCGCGCCATTCGCAAGAGCCTCACCGAGAACGGGATCAACATCGCACCGGCTTCTGCCGTGCTCGAGACCGCCTGAAACCGGCCCCAACAACAGGGAAAAGAAAATGAGCGACATCCAATCTCCCCTCCCCGGCACTTTCTACCACAAGCCCTCCCCCGAAGAGCCGCCGTTCAAGGCGCCGGGGGATGCCGTGGCCATCGGCGATCAGATCGGCCTGATCGAAGTGATGAAAACCTTCATCGCGGTGAATGCCGAGGTGGCGGGCACGTTCAAGGGCTATAGCGTCGAAGATGCCACCCCCGTCACCGCCGGAGCCGTGCTGGCGGAGCTTGACTGACATGGCGATCGAAAGACTGTTCATCGCCAACCGTGGGGAGATCGCCGTGCGCGTGGTGAAAGCCGCGAAAGTCTTGGGCATCCACACGATCCAGGCGCATTCCGAGGCCGACACCGAGATGCTGGCCGTCAAGCTCGCCGATGAGGCGATCTGCATCGGGCCGGCACCGTCGAAAGACAGCTACCTGAACATTCCCGCCATTCTCGAGGCCGCAAAGACCACGAGAGCGGATGCGATCCACCCCGGCTACGGCTTTCTCTCGGAAAGCCCCGCCTTCGCCCGCGCCGTCGAAGAGGCCGGCCTGATTTTCGTCGGGCCCTCTGCCGACACGATCGAGCGCATGGGCGACAAAGTTGCGGCCCGTCAGGCTGCCGAGGCCGCCGGCGTGCCGGTTGTCCCCGGCTCTGACGGGCGGATTGATGTGACCGAAGCGTTATCCGTGGCCGAAAAGATCGGCTATCCGGTGATGATCAAGGCCGCCGCCGGTGGCGGTGGGCGTGGCATTCGTATCGCGAAAGACGAGGCGGAGCTGAAGACCCTCGCACCGCAGGCCAAGGCCGAAGCCGAAGCCGCCTTTGGCGACGGCGGCCTCTACATCGAACGCGCGATCCTGTCGCCGCGCCATATCGAGGTGCAGATCCTCGGTGACGGTGAAAACGCCGTGCATTGCTATGAGCGCGAATGCTCCCTGCAACGCCGTCGCCAGAAGGTCTGGGAAGAAGCCGGCGCCATGTGCCTCGATGACGCGACACGCGAAAGCCTCTGTGCCTCTGCTGTCGCGCTTGCAAAAGCAGTGAACTATCGCGGCGCGGGCACGCTGGAATATCTCTATGACGAAGCCGCCAATGAGTTCTATTTCATCGAGATGAACACCCGCATTCAGGTCGAACATCCCGTGACCGAAATGGTCACCGGCGTCGATCTCGTGGCGGAAATGATCAAGGTCTGCGGTGGCGCGAAACTGTCGATGACCCAAGATGAGATCCAGAAGACCGGCCACGCCATCGAGGTCCGTCTCTGCGCCGAAGATCCCTACATGAATTTCATGCCCTGGCCCGGTGTCGTGTCCACGCTCAAGGAACCCACCGGCGAGGGCGTGCGCTTCGATCACTTCCTCTCCGAGGGCTATCAGATCCCGCCCTTCTACGACTCGCTTCTGGGCAAGGTCATCGTCCATGCCGACACCCGCGACGCGGCCATCGACAAGCTGGTCAACGCGCTCGAAGAGATGGAGATCGGCGGCACCAAGACCACCGCAGCCCTGCATCTGGCGCTGGCATCCGATGCGGAGGTCCGCGCGGGGGCCTTCCACACCCAATGGCTCGAGCCCTGGCTCGAGGACGGCAACCTGTCCGCAACCAAAGGAGACGCCGCATGAAAACGCGTTACACATATGGCGGGGACGAACATATCTATGTCGAGGTCGACGATGAAATGTCGCTCGACGCCTTCTTCATCGCGCTCTCGCTCTCCAATCTGGTGCGCGCGGCCAATATCCCCGGCGTGACCGAGATCCTGCCCGCCAATGCCTCTTTCGAAGTGCGCTTTGATCCCGATGTGATCGCCCCCGACGCGATGATGGCGAAGATCAAGGAATTCGAACATCAGGCCGAGGCACAGGAAAAGCGTCTCGACACCCGGATCATCGAAATCCCGGTCTATTACGAAGACCCCTGGACCCATGAAACGCTGATGCGGTTCCGCGAACGGCATCAGGACCCGACGGGCAGCGATCTCGACTATGCCGCCCGGATCAATGGCTATGACACGGTCGCCGATTTCATCGAGGCGCATCACAGCCAGCCGTGGTTCGTCTCCATGGTCGGCTTCGTCTCCGGGCTGCCGTTCCTGTACCAACTCGTCGAGCGCGAAAAACAGCTCGAAGTGCCGAAATACCTGCGGCCGCGCACCGACACGCCGAAGCTGACTGTGGGCTATGGCGGCTGCTTCTCCTGCATCTATTCCGTGCGCGGCGCCGGCGGCTACCAGATGTTCGGCATCACGCCGATGCCGATTTTCGATCCGGAGCAAAAGATCAGCTACCTCAAAGACTTCATGGTCTTCTTTAAACCCGGCGACATCGTGAAATGGAAACCCATCGACCGCGCCGAATACGACCGCATCACCCAGGCGGTCGAGGATGGCAGCTACACGCCGCGCATCGCCGAGGTCGCATTCGATCTCGACGCGTTCAACCAGGATATGACCGGCTTCAACGCCAAACTGATGGAGGCCCTCAATGACGCTTGAGATCATCAAACCCGGTCTGGCGACGACCATTCAGGATCTGGGCCGCCCCGGTTATTTCCACCTCGGCATTCCCGAAGGCGGCGCGATGGATCGCCTGGCATTTCGGGCCGCGAACATGCTTGTCGGCAATGACGAAGGCGCCGCGGGATTGGAAGCCGTGTTCATGGGGCCGGAGATCAAATTCGGCACCGAGATGAGCGTGGCGGTCACCGGCGCCGAGATGCCGATGATGCTCGATGGCGAGCCGCGCGAGACCTGGACCTCCTTTACCGTCAAACCCGGTCAGGTGCTGTCCTTCGGCTTCCTGAAAACCGGCGCGCGGATCTATATCGCTGTCTCCGGCGGCATCGACACGCCGCCCGCGCTTGGCTCGCGCTCGACCTATCCGATCGGCGCCCTGGGCGGGTTCGAAGGCCGTGCCATTGCCGCAGGCGATGTGATCCCAGTCGGCAACGGGTCGGTGATGGCGGAGGGGCGCGTGGTCCCCGATGCGCTCCGCCGCCGCCCCGGCTCTCCGGCCGAATTGCGCGTCCTGACCGGCCTCTATTGGCACCGCCTGACGGAAAAGAGCCAAAAGGCGTTCTTCGACGACGATTGGGTGGTCGCGCCCGAGGCCGACCGCATGGGCTACCGCTTCCGTGGCGGTCAGCCGATGGAATTCGTCGACCGCCCGCAGCCCTTTGGCGCAGGCTCCGACCCGTCGAACATTGTCGACGGCTGCTATTCCTACGGCTCCATTCAGGTGCCCGGGGGCCTCGAGCCCATCGTGCTGCACCGTGATGCGGTGTCGGGCGGCGGGTACTTTACCCTCGGCGCCGTGATCTCCGCCGATATGGACCTGATCGGCCAGTTGCAGCCGAACACGCCGGTGAAGTTCAAACGTGTCGAAATGGACGAAGCCCTGGCCGCGCGCAAGCAACGCAAAACCATGATCGAAGACATTCGTCAGGCCCTCGCATGAGGGGCTGACGCTCTCCCCCGCGAAATCTCTCAGCACGATGTAGTGTCTGCTCACCCTTGATGCGGGCTGTCATTTGCAAACCATTTGTGGTTCAAATGCAGAACAGATGATTTTCAACAACCCATTGATATTCGGCCCCTTCCGCATGAACGCCCCTATACCATCACACCGACAGTTCTCTCTTTTCATGCGCCCGGTCGTGATCGGCCTCAGCGCGGCGTTTTGTGCCTCTGCATCTGCCTCTGCCACGGCATCAGTGAAAGTCAGGCTTGAAAGCACCTGCGATGCGGAAATGTATGTCTATCTCCGGTATCGTAACAAGAAAGACGAATGGCGCAATGCAGGGTGGTATACGATGGAGCCTTACGAGAGCTTCTATATCAATTCTGACGGACCGGTTTTGTCGAACAATTTGATCTTTTATGTCTACGCAGACACCAAAGACGGTCGCGGTTTCTTTTCGCGAACACGTGAGAATGATGACCACATATTGAAGATGCGCAACAGCAAAGCGTATCTTCCTGCTTTGAGACTCGTGGGGCAGCCATATGACGATTACATAAACGTATCAGTCGGCTGCGAGTGAGGAGACGTGGCAATGACGAAATATCTTTCGAACGGTTTTTGCCTCCTCACGCTTTGCGCGAGTGTCCTGTTTCCGTTACCCGGGAATGCAGAGCGTAATTCGAACCGCACCCGCACGATCGTACTTGTGAGCGATTGTACCTACGAAGAGATGGAGGTTTTCATCTCCTATTCTCCGCAGCCGGATTACTGGCGCAAGGACGGCTGGTGGCGCCTTTCGCCGGGCAAGCGCGCGATTGTGACGGGGAATGGTCACGATCTTTACCATCGCGACAATGCCGCAATCTACTATTATGCAGAGAGCCCAGCCAGCGGCGTTCGGGTCGACGGCTATCACGGCATGAATTTCGATGGCGAGCATTTTGAAGGCGGGGAAGCCAAACGCCTTTTCCGTGGCAATTATGTTGAAGTCCATGTCGGCTGGAAGGGGTGTTGAGGGGGCTGTCAGACGAATTCGACCCCGTCTCAACCTGGACAGTGAGACTGCTCTTTTTCAGCACAAAAACCGCGCCACCCGGCGAGAGCAGCGGCGCGGTTCAGTTTGAAATTGTCTCGACGGTAGAGCGCCCGCTCCTGATTGAAATGGTTGTGGACGGAAGCATGAATGGCGGTGAATTTCTGCAAACGTCACATTTGCCTGCAGCAACGCATCGCGCATCCCCGCCAAACGAATAATCTTAGGGCTGGTTTTGAAGCCGCGAAACGGTCAGCATTCGGTCATAGCCTAAGGCCACGTGACCGCCCTGCTCAATCGAGTTTCTCCTGACAGCCCCCATCGTCTGGCATAACCGCCCGGCGTTATATTTCTAGGCCTTTGAAATGAAATCCGAAGCAAAGCTTTCCGCAATTGCCATCACGACGGCATGGATCGGACCGGCCGTGATTTCGGGGATCACGGAAGAGTCGACAATCGACAGGTTGTCGAGACCGCGCATCGCAAGGCTTGCATCGACAATCGACTCTTCATCCGCCCCCATGCGACAGGTGGCAACCGGGTGATGATGCGTGATGACGGCCTTTGCGATAAAGGCATCCATCGCCTCTTCACTCTCAAGATCACTGGCCGTCGGATGCATTTCCTCGGCCATCCAAGGCACAAGCATTTTGCTCCGCCCCACCATCCGCGCCCGTTCAAGCGCCACGCGGAACAGGTGGCGGTCTCGCTCTGTCTGAAGATAGTTCGGGTTGATCACCGGCCGATCCGAAAGCTCCGGCCCCGTGATGTAAAGCGCGCCACGGCTTGTCGGGTTCGTCACTCCGAACAAGAGCGTGAACCCTTCCCCCAACTCGGGCGCGGTTAGCATTTCGGATGCGCTCGGGGCAGCAACGCAGCCGACCACGATATCGGGGCGCCCGGTCGTTTGGGCGGGATCTTCCGCTTGATAGCTCAGCGACTCGGAAATCTGCAGCTTGGACGGGCCGACATGTTGTTTCGCACGATAGATATTGCCTGCACCAAGCAGGTGGTCGTGCAAATTCTTACCAAGCTCACGTCGCTCGAGGACACAATCAACCCCCGCTGCGCGCAGCATTTCGGGATCGCCGACGCCCGAGCGCATCAGGGTAAGCGGGCTGCCAATGGCCCCCAGCGACAGGATCACATGATCGCCTGTGTAGAGTTCGAACTCATCGCCACGCTGAATTTCTGCCGCTTTGACACGCGTACCTTCCAGAACCAGGCGACGCACGGGGCTATTTTTGACGATGGTGAGGTTGGGACGGGCACAGACCTCTTCGGTCAGCCAGGCATCCGCGACACTCACGCGCCTGCCATCCCGGATCATAAGCGCATTCGGCGCGGTCCCGATCAGCTCGCGACCACAATGGTCATGCAGGCGCGGCATGCCAAGTTCGACCCAGCCATCGATATAAGCCCGCACGAGCGGATGGGTTTGCCCCGAAGGCAGCATGATCGGCATAGGCCCATCACCGCCGTGTAGCTCATCGCCCCCCGTGCTCCAGCTCTCGGTCGCCTTGAAATGCGGCAGCAGCCCTTCGAAACTCCAGCGGTCATCTCCGGTCAATTCCGCCCAACGCGCAAAATCCTCGGTATGACCACGCACGTGGAACATCGCGTGAAGATTGCTGGACCCACCCAGCACCCTGCCCCGCGCCCAGCGGTGGACGCGCCCCGCCGTTCCGGGTTGCGGCGTTGTCTCGAAATCCCAGTCAAAATCGCGGCCCTGAATAAACGGCCACATATCCGGTTTCGCGATGTCGGGATCTTTCGCCTCTTCGCCGGCCTCAACCAGCGTCACCTGCACATCCGGATTTTCACTCAATCGTGCTGCAAGAATACAGCCTGCCGACCCGCCGCCGAGGATCAGGATATCAGCGTCATGCGGCATCGCCAGACCTCAGCCCAAGCCCCATCAGCTTGCGCTGCGTGCGTTCAAGATGTTCATACATTGCCTTTTCTGCCGCCAATGCGTCGCGGTCAGCGATTGCTTCCGCGATCCGTTGGTGTTCCTCATCGCGCATTTTCACGCGCGCGTCAGTCTTTTGTTCGTCCGCATCGCTATCGGTAAATCGCAGCCGCGCATCGTTTTGAACGCGGTGCAAAAGGATATGCAGTTCCGACGCAAGACTGTTGCGAGAGCCGGCCGCAACCGCCCGGTGGAAATCCTGGTCGGCCTGTGCGGGGCTCACTTCTTTCGGCGAATGGGCCGTCTGCAAAATGCGGGCGATCTCGTCGGGAGACGCCCGAAGCGCCGCCAGACGCGCAAGAGCTGGCTCGATCATGAGACGCATCTCCATGACTTCGAGCGGATTGGTCGACTGCACCAGCTTCGTGTCGGTCGAACGCGCCTCAGAGCTGGCCCGCCGGCCGCTTTTGGCAGGCGTGAGCTCCCCGCTGTCGCGAAGCGTTTTCAAAGATTTGCGGAGCGTGTGACGGGAAACCCCGAGTTGCTCGGCCAAAATGCGCTCGGGAGCAAGCTCACTTGCGTCCTTCAGCATGGAGCGCAGTTGTTCCGTCACCCCCGTCGCCTTATCCACATTTTTTTCTGTTTCCTGCTCACTCATGCAAACTTGTCCTCCTCGGGATCCCGGCACGTCACACATCGTCCCTCCAACCAGTGTCAGATCAGCGGGGGTCGTCAATATTTTCGTCAATACTGGTGGAATTTTCAGCGCGCCGCAACCAAAAAAACATAAATGGTCAAATTATGGTTGAGTTTGGTTGAGCACTTATGCCTTGGTGTAGATGCGCGGTTTTTTTCCAAATCTCACAAGAGGTTTTAGGCCGCTCTGACAACAGGAAGACATTCATGACACATACCCAGAAGGCCGCCGAGGTCCCCGCGCTTTTCACCCTCACGACCGGACCGGTCAATTGTTACCCCGAAGTGCTCTCTGCGCTGGGCAAGCCCGTGCTTTACGACTACGATCCGGCATTCATGGCGCTCTATGAGCGCGTCATGAAAAAACTCGGCAAGGCGCTGCGTGCACCGGACGTCCCGATCGTCCTTCAGGGTGAGCCCGTACTTGGACTGGAGGCGGCCGCGCATTCCCTTGTGGCGCCTGACGACAAAGTCCTCAATCTGGCCTCTGGCGTTTACGGCGCTGGTTACGGGGAATGGTTGAAACCGCGTGCCGAGTCGTTTCACGAGATCCGAACCTCTTACAACGATGCCATTGACCCGAAAGCGGTCGAAGCGTTCCTTGCGCAGAACCCTGACACCGCTGTCGTGGCCATTTGCCATCACGACACCCCCTCCGGGACCATCAACCCGATCCAAGAAATCGGTCAGATCGTACAGAAACACGGTGCGCTTTACGTCGTTGATTCCGTCTCTGCCTGGGCTGGCGTCGAAGTGGACATTGAAGCCTGCTGCATTGATGTCCTCGTGACCGGCCCCAACAAATGCTTGGGTTGCCCGCCCGCCCTGTCCATCCTGACCGTGTCCGAAAAAGCCTGGGCCAAGATGGAAGCCAACCCGACCGCTCCACGCGCCTCGATCCTGTCCATTCTCGACTGGAAAGACGCATGGAAAGCCTCCGAGGGCTTCCCCTTCACCCCCTCCGTTTCGGAAATTTACGGGCTTGAGGCCGGGGTCGATCGCTATCTCGAAGAAGGACCGGAAGCCGTCTGGGCGCGCCATGCCAAAACGGCAGAAGCCATGCGGGCTGGCGTGAAAGCCATGGAGCTCGATCTTTGGGCCGCACGCGAGGAGATCGCCTCCCCGACCTGCACGACGATCAAACTGCCCGAAGGCGTGGACGAAACCGAATTGCGCAACAAGATGAAAGAACAATACGGCGTGGTGATCTCGTCCGGGCGCGCGGAAACGTTCAACAAGCTTGTGCGCGTCGGCCACATGGGGCCAACGGCCTATCCGCTCTACAGCATTCTGGCGCTGACGGCTCTGGGTGGCGCATTGAGCGAGATCATGAACAAACCGATGGATATCGGTGCAGCGGTCGCCGCAGCTGAGGCCGTCATCAGAGGCTAAACCCTCCGCAACAGAGCAACACGAAAGGCGGCCCCGAGAGGCCGCCTTTTTCCTTGATAGCTGACTGAGACTTAGTCGTGGACGACAACGCCGTCTTTGGTCATCGGCACGCCATCCAAAGACAGCGAGCAGCCCCGCAGCGGAATATCGAGGTGACAGGGCGTGTCGCGCGAACCGCCGGCCTCCGTATTCGGCCCGGTCGAGAACAGGAAGTTGCCCGCAAAACAGCGCGCATCCATCGACAGAGCCGCCTCGCGATCATAAAGCCCCAGCGTCGTCCAGTTCGCCCGGTTCTCCAACCCCCAGCCGACATGCGCCATCGCATAAGCATCCGGATCGTTGAAGCTGTCCATGAAACTCTTCATGTACTCCGCCGTCCAGCCCCCTTCGATTTTCGTGACGAACCCTTTCTCGATGGTGAGATAGATCTTGTCGGCTGCGTAGCGCTTGAACGGGAGCAAAATATCCCCCTCATCAATCACGATCAGCCCTTCAGCGGAGCCTTCATCGGGCCAGCGTGCAATCATACAGCTCGGCCAGTGATCCCAACGCCCCGGCTCATCAGCCAGGCCGTATTGCAAGAGCACCGGGTACTGACCGAGCTTGCAACGGAAATCCGTTCCGGCTTTCGAGGTGACGGTCATTTCCTTGGCGGGTTCCATGTATCTATTGGCGGCGATCACCTTGTTCTTCGCTTCCGGCGAGGGGATCATCCGCAGCATGGTTTCCGGCGGCTCGACGGCCAGAAGCATACGTGTGCCAGACTTCAAAATCTCTTCCTGCTCATGGGAAAAGAGCAGTTGCAGCGTATCAACCACAAGATCGGCCGCCTTGAGCGCAGCCAAGGCAGACGTATTCACCCCCAGCTGGGTCGTCTGTCCGACATAGCCAGATTTGTCGCGCGACAGCGCTTTGTCGCCATTGATCATAGGCAGATTGATCATTGTGATGATCCCGCCCAAAAGCCCTGCGGCTGTGCGCGCGCATTCGACGATCTGCATGTTACTGTCATCGGACGTGAGGATCGCGACCTGTTCGCCGGGCTTGAGCTGGCACTGTTCCAGCACATTTTTCCAAGCGATGACGAAATCTGCGTTACTGATCGACATAAGTCTCTCCTAGAGCGTTATTTGAGGGCGCCGATGGCGTGAAAGCCACGGTTGAAATGCAAAAGCGGTGTCCGGTCGGGATTGGTCGCGGCCTCGCAGACCTCACCGATAAAGATCGAATGACTGGCCGTTTCGAGGGTCTGCGTCAGCTTGCAGGCGACAGCCGCCTGCGCAAAGGCGTAGGCCGGCGCACCGACACGGGTTTCGATCCATTCGAAGCCTTCGAATTGATCCGCGCCGGTTTTCCCGGTCATACCGGCAAAGCTCTCCGCAACATCGCGCGCCTCTTCACAAAGGACATTCACACAGAAATGGCCGTTTTCCACGATGGCGTCATGCGCCTGCCCGTTGCGATTGACACAGACCAAGACCGTCGGCGGGTCCATCGTGACCGAGGTAAAAGCCGTTGCGGTCAGACCACGACGCCCGGCGCCCTGGCCTGCGGTGATCACGGTGACACCAGAGGCATAGAGCCGCATCGCAGATTTCAGACCTTCGGTGACATCAGCTTCGGGAAAAATCGTCGACATGATCATGTCTCATTCCTTGTTGGAGCATTGTTGTGCCAGATTGGCAGGCGCATCAACTGGTCCACGATGAATGGGCCCAAGAGCACCACGGTGAACATGCGAACGGTCTGAAACGCGAGCACCGCCGCCACATTCGCCTTGGTCGCGATTGCCACCAAGGCCACGGTTTCGATACTGCCCGGAGCCGCGGCGAGAAGTGCGGTTTTCATATCAAGATCCGTCACGGCCATAAGGATCAGACCAAGACCTGCGCTGATGATGATCAACACCAGAGAGGAAATGACCACCGCAGGAATTAGACGCAGAACATGGCCCAACACATCGCGGGTGAATTTGAGCCCGACCTCGAGGCCGATAATCCCGAAAGTCGCGAGGATCAGCACATTGGGCATCTGAAGATGCATCCACCCCGTCGCCTCGACAATTGCGCACAGGATCATGGGAATGAGCATACCGGCCGCCGGGAGCGCCTTGATCCGAGCCGCAACAAGCGCGAGCGCCGCAAGAGCAGGCGTGAGGATCGGCGACAGTGGCGAAATCTCTCGCTCCGGCAGTTGCCCCACCTGACTATCCGGCAGGAAGGATGCAAACAGAGCCACGGAGATTATGACGGAGGCCAATCGCACATATTGCATCAACGCCACGATCCGAGCATCTGCGCCGCGTTCATTCGCGATGATCACCATGGCACCCGACATGCCCGGCAGGCTGCCATAGACAGCGACATCCTCGGGAATGCCGGTCAGACGGTTCATGATCCAGCCGATGGAGAATGCGACAGTCAGGGTCGCTAAGGTCAGGACGAGAAGCAAAGGCCATTCCTGCACCGCATCCACAAAGATCGCGGGAGACATGGAGGTCGCGATAAAGACCCCGGCGGCCCCTTGCGCCAGAAGATAGGCCGGACGCGGAACGCGTAGCGGGCTGCCTCCTGCACCGAACGCAATCCCTGCGATCATGGCCCCCAGCAGCGGAGCCGCCGGAAAGCGGATCAGTCCGAGCATCGCCGCGAGCGCAATCGCACAGGCGAGAAGAGCAATCCATTGCGCGCCCCGCCGCACATCGGCCGAAGCGATGCGCTCTAATGGGTTGAAGCCACTCATACCGGCTCCTTAACCACGTCCAGAGCGGCTTCCACGAACTGCGCAGCGGCAAGCGTACGTGCATCCTCGCCGCGCCGCCCGATGACTTGCACGCCAACCGGAAGGCCATTTTCAAAATATGCAGGCACGCTGAGCGCAGGCATCTGCAAAAGCGTCCAAGGCGTATTGAATGTCGGTGCGCCCGTGGAGCTCAAACCTTTCGGGGCCGTTCCCGGCGCAGAGGGGGCGAGCAGAACGTCGACATCGGCCATCGCCTCGGCCAGCGCTGCGCGCACAGCAGGCAGGGCGGCACACGCCTTGTCATAGGCGGGCGCATCAACCAACGCCTTTTCGGTCAGAAAGTCTCGGGTGGTTTGTGTCAACTGATCCCACAGGACCGTGCGTTCATAGGACAACGCGCGCGTCACTTCCCAGCCCATCACCGCGGCATGAAGCTCGTGCGTCGAACCAAAATTCGCAGGCACCTCAATCTCGACAACCGTACCTCCTGCCGCTTCGATCCGCGCCACGGCACGCTCAAGCGCCGCAGCGGTCGCGGGGTCTGCGGCATCGAAAGGCGGCGTCCGGAACAGACCAACGCGAGGGGCGGTTGAAAGCTCATCAGACAGTACAAGCCCCGGACGGCCCGCGAGCACGGACGCCACCAGTGCGGCATCCCGAACGGTGCGCGTCACAAGCCCAAGCGTGTCGAGCGAATGCGCCAACACCTTGACCTCGGCAGGCTCCAGCAACCCGAAGGACGGCTTATATCCGACCACGCCACAATAAGAGGCCGGGCGGATGATCGAGCCTGCCGTCTGGGTTCCAAAAGCCATCAGAGCCATTCCGGCCGCCACTGCGGCGCAGGAGCCGGAGGAAGAACCGCCCGGCGTATGCTCCAAATTCCAAGGGTTGCGGGTTTTTCCCGGACTCGCCATGGCAAATTCGGTCGAAACCGTTTTGCCGAGGATCAATCCACCTGCCGCTTTGGTTTGTGTCACGCAGGGGGCATCCCAGAACGGGCGACGCCCCGCATAGGCTTCCGAGCCGTAGCCCGTCGGCATATCCGCCGTGTCAATCACGTCCTTCACACCGACCGGCAGGCCAGCCAAGCGCCCGGCCTCTTGCGCATCAAGCGCATCTGCTGAGGCCCGCACCAATTCAGGGTCACAATGGATATAAGCCCCGAGATCTTGGTCCTTCTCGGAAATTCTCTCCAGATAGGCCTCCGCCACGTCGCGATGACGGACTTTGCCAGACTGAACCTGAGCAATCAGGCTGGTTGCGTCGCATTTCAAAAGATCGTTCATGCCAACAACTCCGACAGGTTCGGGCGCAGGCCGCCCCATGGCGCGGCCCGTTCGATTTGCCCGGCCACAGAGAACAACAGGTTTTCGCCACCGAGCGCTGCGCCGAAATGCACGCCGATCGGCAAGCCCTCGTCCGACAGCCCAAACGGGATGCTCATCGCCGGGAAACCAGACGCATTAAAGGCGCATGTGAACGGGCTATGCGCCCAGAAGCGGTCATAGAACGCATCCAAGCCCGGCGCTTCACTCGACATCTCCCCAATTTTGGGCGGCAGTTCCGCGCTTGTCGGAGACATCAAAAGATCGAAACGCTCGAAGAACTGACCAAGACCACGCGCCGTCGCGTGCAGCTGGTTGACCGACGCGAGATAATCCATGCCCGTCAGCGTCAAAGCCTTGCGGATCCATTCCTCATTCACGGGTTCGAGCTCAGCAATAGGATCCTCGATCCCGAGCGCACGGCCCCGCGCCAAGACGGCTGCGGCGACATTCACACCGGGAATGACTTGCCATGCGGTTTTCAGAGCCTGCGCATCATATCCGGCATCGGCGACGATCTCGACATGGTGGCCCAGGCTTTCCATCAATTTGGCAGCTTCCTCGCACCGCGCCCGCAGCTGCGGGTCCACAGGCGTCCCCAAAGGAGAGTCCAAGGTCAGCCCGATCCGCAACTTCTGCGGATCACGGTTCACAGAAGCAGCATAGCTTTCGGTTTTCACCGGCTGTGCATAGGGATCGCCGATATCAGCTCCACCGGACACATCCAGCAGCGCCGCACTGTCTCGCACCGTTTTGGTCAACGCATGGGGCGTCGACATCCCGGCAATTCCTTCGACGGCGACAGGCCCCAGAGGGTTGCGCATCCGGCTCGGTTTAAACCCGAAAAGCCCTGTATGCGCAGCCGGAAGACGCGTTGAACCCGCACCGTCGGAACTGTTGGCGAAGGGGACAAGCCCCGCCGCCACCGCCGCCGCAGAGCCGCCCGAAGACCCGCCTGGGCCATGCTCCAAATTCCACGGGTTGCGCGTGACGCCAAATTCGCGCGGTTCGGTTGCAAAACTCAGTGCGAACTCCGGTGTGTTCGACTTGCCAAGCACCACGATCCCTGCCGCCCGGTAGCGGGCGACCAGCGTACAATCGGATGGATCGACATGACCTTTGAACAGACGGCAGCCCGTGGACATTTCCATGCCACGCACCGCGATGCCGGTATTCTTGACCAGAAAGGGAACCCCCTTGAACGGCCCCTCCGGCAGCCCCGCGTCGATATCGGCCTCGGCCAGATCGAAATGAGGATGGACGATGGTATTCAGGTGAGGTTCCAGCTTTTCGATACGGTCCATCGCCGTCTCGAACACTTCTTTTGCAGAAACCTCTCCGGTCCTGACAAGGGCGGCAACGCCGGTTGCGTCCAGCCTGTCATATTCACTGAGCATGTCTTATCCGATCTGGGCAAGGAAGACGTCCTTGTCCCAATAGTCTTGTGTCGTCTCGATTTTTCCGTCCGCGACCTTCAACAGGTGCAGACCATCAATCGCCACTTGCTTGGACAGCTGTGCCGACTGGTTTTCTTTGGGGCGCGGTGTGAACGTGCCTGTCATCCGATAATTGACCGCCAGCCAATCGCCTGAGCGGATTACCTCTTTCGGCGACCAGACGACGTCCGGCAGCATTCGGAAGAACCCTTCGAGACCGTCCTGCAATGCAGCCGTCCCGCAGCGGCTTTTGCCCATGGCAATCTCGTCATGTCGGCCATCTTCGGCATAAAGCGCGGCCGCAGCGGCAGCATCATGGGCATTGTAGGCGGCATAGAACGCCTCAAGCACAGGGTATTCGGTCATTGGTGTTCTCGATGGAATTTCGATGAAAGAAAAATGTGGCGCGCCCACATCAGGGACGAGCGCGCCCATGCGTCATGGATTGGAAGGGGTCACCAATCCATGCCGGAGATGGTCTTGACCTGATCCACGAAAGCTTCGCGCTTAACTTCATCAAAGAGACGCGCACGCAGGCGCGGAGCCGGCGAAGAGTTCACGTTCTCGAACAGAGCGACACGACCGGCAAGAGAGCCGCTGGTCATATCCCAGATGAAGTTCATCAGCAGTTCTTTCTGCATCGCGCTCACACCGTGGCCCGGCAGAAGATCGTTGAGATAGTGACCGATATCCGGGTTCTCAAAGGCGGCTTTGCCAAAGCGCATCACGAGCCCCTGACCACACATTTCCTGCAGCGTGTGAATGATCCGCGGATAATGTTCGATCGAATACAGGCGACCTGCGGTCAGCATCGACACATCCGGCGTCACGACACCCGAGCTCAGAAGTTGCGGCGTGGCTTCGGCAGCGACCACAAAAGCCCGCAGGGTTTGAGCATATTGGATCAGCTCGCCCAGCATTTGCTGAACCGCTGGGATTTTTCCCGTGCCAAGCACATCCAAAACGAGTTGACCGGCTCCGACGAAAAGCTCCGCCTTGACGGCCATACGGGTCAGCACGTGCCAATGCGCGAAAACGGTCGCACGGCCGTACCAGGACATGCCATCCGGGTCGCCGAGGTTGAAGATGCGTTCTTTCGGGACGAAGACATTGTCGAACACGATGAACTGGTCTGCCTCTTCCCCCATGGAGGACACAGGGTGGTCGAATTTATCGGCCCCCGGCTGAGATACCATCTCGCGAGAGATCATGCGGATGCCGTCGGCATTGATCGGAACGGCGCCCCAAACACAAGCCTCTGGCGGGGTCGTGGTCAAACCACCGAGGTTGGTGAAAAAAATGTCATTGGCCTGCGCCGCAATCGAGCCCACGGTTTTTGCGCCGGAGACATAAATACCGTCCTTCGTCGCCTTTTTGACGCGCAGGAACGCCATTTCGGCGGCCTTGGGGTTGGAACGGTCGGTCTGCGGCCCCGCCAAGCTTTCGGACGCGGTCAGGTTGGTGTTGCGACCGAAATCCATATAGGCTTCGATGTTTTCCGCGAAATCCGGCTCACAGCCATCGATCATGGATTTTTTCTCTTTGAAAACATCCTGATAAGCCATCAGGCCTGCAACGATCGCGGGCGAGAGATCCGGCGGACGTCCAAAAGTCCCTGCGGTTTTGAGGCTGGTATATTCAATCATCTTGCGGCGGTCAGCGAGTTCTTCGACAGTGGTCGGAAGCTGCCAGGCCCGGCTGACGACCTCACCGGTTTTCGGATCCAGATAGGTTGTTGCCTCTTCAAATTCCGGCTTGAACTGATCGTCAAACATGTCTGCGATCAGATCGACACCAGCGGCCAGCGCGGGCTCATCCGTGACTTTGTCGAGTTTCTTCCCGCCGATCCAAATTTGGCGACCATCATCGAGCGAGGCCTTGAATTCTGCGCCAGTCTTGAGGCGATGCGCGGGCTTTGCCGCGTCGGTGGATGTTTGTTGCACTGTCATAACGTCTCCTGAACGTCCCTGTTGGTGAGGGGCGGCTGTGCCCTAAGGCGACCCTGCCGTTTGCTGACCGAAGTCTGCGATAGGGTCAGGTTGCGCGGTCAACCCAAAAATCGCAACCAAAAAATAATGGTTGAGCAAAAAAACTGAAAAAATTTTACCGGGATGCGAAGAATCTCATCAAACCCGTTGGGGCATTTTTCTAAAATCGCCCATTTTTTTCACAATTATCCGCCGAAATGACGTAATTTGGTGGAAATTTATGCGATCAGCCTCAACCATTTCCCAACAGCGCACTTTCAACCATTAAAACGGTTGAGACTTATTGACGACCAAAAGTCGGGCGATATGGTTCAGTTGAATTGGTTGATTGGTTCGCACATGACTGCGCGAACCGGAACAAGGCCAAGAAACGCCCACGCACACTCTCAGACTGTAGTCCATTAGGAAAGGTCCCCGAGCGACATGACCATCCGCGCGCCAAAGCAGAGCATCGAGCATGCGAACGAGACCCGGCACATGGCCAGGCCTCTTCGCGCAACGGCTCAGCGTCGCGTGCATTCCGTCTGCGCCGCCTCGTCCAGAACCGCACCTGCCGGTTCTGCAGCGCAAGACAAGATCATGTCATTCTCTGCTTCACCGGCCCGCCGTTTGAGCGGCATTTCGAATCGGGTTTCCCAACTCCGCCCTGCCACGCCGCACCACAGACGCTCAACCGGCATCTGGTCTCCGATAGGGTTGAGCAAGAAAACTGCGCCGTCTTCCGGGTTCGACCAAAGCGTCGCGGACAAGGTCACACCATGGGCCGCCTGCCCCAATTCCAAAGAATACCAATGCGCCAGCTTCACGTTACAGCTGAGCGGCAATTCTCCCGTGTTTTCAATGCTGAACGCGACAGATTCCAAACCTTCCGTTCCCCGGTCCGGCGTCGGCCCGTGGCCCTGTGCAACGGCGGGAGCCGTGCCGATGGCAACGAAAAGAGCGGCGGTGAAAATGCGGATGAGTTCAGTCACGGGAAAAGCCTCTTGTGGGGGAAAGAAATTCGATGCGCGGCTGCGCAACGATGGAACCGGAAACGGAGAACTAAAAAAAAGATTTGTCAACAGATGGAGTAAATCATGACAAACAGGACCACCAAAAGCGCGGTACGGCTGATCTCAGCCCTTGCGCTCGCCGCAGGCCTTGGCACCTCCGCCCTGGCCGAAGAGATCACCAGCATGGCGATTCTGACGCCTGAAACCGGGACGGATTTCGGCTGGAACCAACAGGGCATCGACGGCGCGAAAGCCGCCGGTGACGCGCTTGGTGTCGACGTGATCGTGGCCGAAAACCTCGGTTATGGCGACGTCCGCCCGACTCTGCGTGAGCTGGCCGAAGAAGAACCCGGTCTGATCATTGCACACGCCAGTGGCTATAACACAGCGGCTCCGGAAATCGGTGCGGAAACCGGCGTGAAAGTGGCCATCGTTGACAGCCCGAGCGCTTTGACCGAAGGCGCCGTGGTCGATTATACTGCCTCCGGCCATGAAGGCTCATATCTCGCTGGCGTTCTGGCCGCGAAAATGACCCGCTCCGGCACGGTCGGGATCGTCACCTCCGGTGAGCCGCCGTCATGGAACTCCCAGTCCGCAGCCTTCGCCGAAGGCGTCAAAGCCACCAATCCTGAACTCGTCATTCGTTATGCGGTGATCGGACCGGCTGCTTACTCTGACGCTGCGGGCGGCAAACGCGTCACTGAATCCCTGATCGCTGCTGGCGCCGATATCATCTTCGGTCAAGGCAACGGTTCGTCCTTCGGCATGCTACAGGCGGTTGAAACGACTCCGGCTGCAGATGGCGGCAAAGTCATGTTCATCGACGTGATCGGCGACAAGACCCCGATCGACAAAGGCTACCTTCTGTCGTCCGTGCTCTGGAACCTGATCCCGGTCTACGAGGCCATGATCGAAGATATCCGCGCCGACAAATTCGGCACCCGGAACTACGGCATCAATCTCGCAGACGGTTCTGTTGCCCTGCTCAAAAGCCCGCAGATCCCCGACGATATTTGGGCCGAGGTGATGACGGTCAAGGATCAAATCGTGTCCGGCGAACTGACCATCGAACCGAAATTCGATGCTGAATCCGTCCATGCGCTTGTGACCGGTGAGTGATCTCGCCTGATAAAATTCGGACGGGCCTTCGGGCCCGTTCCGCCTATTTCCCCCGGAGACGACCATGTTAGACGCACACCCTTCCTCGCCCTCGACGACACCGAGCACGGAGGCGCCCCCGATCGTCACCTTTGAAGGTGTGACCAAGCGCTATCCCGGGATTATCGCAAACGACAGCATCGACATGGAGTTCCGCGCCGGTGAAGTGCATGTTCTGCTCGGAGAGAACGGCGCCGGGAAATCCACCTTGGTCTCCATGCTGTCCGGCCTTCAACAACCCGACGACGGGCGCATTCTGATCGACGGGGTGGAAAAGCCAATCTCCTCTCCTGCAGAGGCCCTCGATATTGGCATCAGCACGGTGTTCCAGCATTCGATGCTTGTCCCCAGCCTGACCTTGGTTGAGAACGCGACGCTCGGTCGAAAATGGTGGCAACGCCCGGATCGCTCCGGCACGGCCAAGGCAATGCAGGACGCCGCAAAACGGATCGGCGTCACACTCGACCCGATGGCTGTGACCGGCGATCTGTCGCTTGGGGAACGCCAACAGGCAGAAATCACCCGCGCCCTGATGCGCGGTGCGCGTTTTCTGATCCTTGATGAAGCAACCGCCATGCTCACGCCCAACGATGCCGCGCGTCTTGGAGAGTTGATGCGACGTCTGGCAGCAGAGGGGATGGCCGTCGTTTTCATCACCCACAAACTCAACGAAGCTGTCGCCTATGGGGACCGCATTTCGGTTCTGCGCCTCGGCAAGAAAGTCGGCGGGCTCAGCCCGGAAGACCTCAAGAGCCTTGATGCCCAGGAAGCAACCAATCAGGTCGTGCGCCTGATGTTCGGCACGCGGGACACCACTGCGAGCGCGGATCAGAAACCGGACATGTCGACAGTTGATCGCGGTGCAAAACCCTCGCTTGAAGTGTTGGCGCTTTACGCGGACGCCGCGCGCGTGCCGCTCTCCAACCTCGAATTCAAAGTCTGGCCGGGGGAAATCCTCGGGATCGCCGGGATTGATGGCAACGGACAAAAGCAGCTCGCTGCCGCGCTAGCGGGGCAGGCTCCGATCAGCGATGGCCGGATAGTCCTGGACGGCGCTTATATTGATCGCCTCTCCATCGGACAGCGCCGCGCAAAAGGGCTACGTTACGTGACCGACGACCGGCTTGGCGAGGGCACCGTGGGCGGTTTCCCGATGTCGATCAATCTGTTGCTCAAGGAAATCGGCCGAATGCCTTATTGGCGCGGCGGGCTTGAGCAGCCGGAGGCCATCCGAGAGAACGCCCGGCAAAAGGTGAAAGATTTCGACATTCGCACCCCATCCATCGACACCCCGGTCGGCAAATTGTCCGGTGGCAACATCCAGAAGGTTCTTCTGGCCCGGGAATTGTCGGGCAGCGCGCGCGTCGTGATTTTTGAGAAACCGACATACGGGCTTGATCTCGCAAATATTTCCGCGACCCAAATGCGGATCAGAGAAACCGCACAGAACGGTGCTGCGGTCATCCTGATTTCAACAGAACTCGACGAGCTCCTCTCCCTCAGCCATCGCATCGCGGTGATGGATCAGGGGGGGATCGCAGGCATTGTCGAGAACACAGAAGATGCGCGCCACAAGATTGGCGAACTGATGAGCGGAGTGGAAAAATGAGCGCGGACACGATGACAGACACCGCCCAAACCGGCAATTTGCAGAGAAAACTCCACGCCATTTCAAACACATTGTTGATGAGTCTCGGCCCTGTGGCCGCGGCCTTCGTACTCTCCGGCGTCATTCTACTCATCCTTGATGTAAATCCGTTCTCCTACTACGGATATGTCTTCGGGCGCGGGCTACTCTCCCCAACCGGGGTGCAAGCCACCCTGACCCGGATGGGCCCCTTGTTGCTGATTGCGGCCTCGTTGATCGTGGCCTTCCGCGCCGGGATCTGGAACCTTGGCGGCGACGCACAATTTCTCGTCGGCGCCGTGTTTTGCGCGGCATTCACCCCGCTGATGGCCCCGCATGTGCCCGTTTGGATCGGGCTTCTCGCGGGTGCAGCGATTTCGGCCATTTTCGGCGCGCTATGGACATTGGTTCCGGCCTTTCTGCGCGCCTATCAGGGGCTGAACGAGATCATCACCACCTTGATGATGAACTTTCTGGGCATTTCTCTCGCCTCGGTTCTGGTCAAACTGGTCTTCCTCGACCCGAACACCACTGTCCCGCAGACACGTACGCTTGCCGTCGAGGATCGCCTGCCGACCCTGTTCGGCACCACGATTTCCAGCGGGCTTATCATCGGCCTCGTCGCCATTCTCGCCGTGCATTTCATGATGACCAAGACCGCTTTCGGCCTGCGACTTCGCGTCGTCGGAGGCAATGCCAGCGCCGCCGTCCATGCAGGCCTTGCCGTGCCGCTTCTGACCGTAGCGGTGTTCGCCATTTCCGGCGCTCTCGCCGGACTTTCCGGCGGCGTTGCGATCCTTGGTCAATATGGCAACGTGCGTGCCGACTGGAACCCGGGCTACTCACTGGCCGTTGTCCCGCTTGTGTTCCTCGCCCGTTTCAACGGCTTTGCCGCGATCGGCTTTGTCGGCCTGTTTTCCATCATGTCAATCGGGGCTGAAAGCGCGGCACGCCGAACCGGCGTCCCCAACTACTTTACCCTCGTCACCATCGGCATCCTGCTCGTGATGCTGGCCATTTCCGAATACTACGGCGCCAAGCGCCAGAAAGCTGGGGCGTAAGATGACCCTTTTCACCGATACATTCCTCATTGCCCTGATTGCGGGCATGGCGGCCTCTGGCGTGCCTCTTCTCTTGGCTGGGCTCGGCGAACAACTTTCGGAGAAAGCTGGCGTTCTGAACGTCGGTATTGAAGGCATGATGCTCGGCGGCGCTTACCTTGGCTTTTACATTGCCTGGGCGACAGAAAGCGTCGGTCTCGGTTTTGTCGGCGGGGTTGCAGGCGGCATTCTGGTTGCCGCTTTGATGGCCCTGTTCTGTGTCCGCATGGGCCTGAACCAGATCGTCATCGGGATCGCCCTCACCTTGGGAGCCGAGGGGGCGACAGCACTGCTGCACCATGTGCAGTTCAGCCGCCTCTACCCCCGCCTCCCCGATGTTGCCACCTGGCGCATCCCGGTGCTCGCAGATATCCCGATTGTGGGCCCTGCCCTGTTCGACCGGGAACCCGTCGTGTACCTCGCCGTCGCCCTCGTCCCGTTTCTCGTCTACGTTTATCGTCGGACGCATCTCGGACTGGCCCTGCAGGCTGCCGGTGACAAACCTGCCGCACTCGACTCTGCCGGGCAGAACGTTCTCATCATCCGAAGCTTTGCCGTTCTGGGCTGTGGCGCGCTTGTCGGGCTTGGCGGCGCGTTCATGTCCATCGTCGGCGCAGGCGTGTTCGTCCCGTTCATGTCCCACGGCAATGGCTTTATTGGGATCGTTCTGGCGATGTTGGCGCGTGGCCGCCCGCTTTGGGTGCTGCTCGGCGCAGCCCTGTTCGGAGCCTGCCTCTCTGCCGCCACGGCCCTTCAGGTTGCCGGCGTCGACATTCCCACGGATGTTGTCCAAATGTTGCCCTTCCTCGCTGTCATGGCCGTGCTTCTCATTGCGGGCCGCAACGCCAAACTCCCTGCGGCGCTCGGTGCAGCGTATGTCCGGGGGGAAAGGTAATCTTCCGAGTCCATTTCTCCCGCACGGCGATGGAGCAAAGTGCAACACAAAAAGGACCGCAGAGAACGGTGCTGTCAGACGGGGTCGAATGCGTCTGACAGCACCTGCAGACCCAATCCTCTCAAAGAACGCATTGGCGTGAAATTGCTTGTGCCAGACGCATTCGAACCCGGTCTCTGTTTGCGGGAAACGACTGTCCTCAGGCCGCGCCGGGCTGGCGCCGCTGGGCAGCGCGACGGCACCTATAAATTACGAACCAATTGCCCTCGAACACCTGACGTCATTGCTGTTCCTATTGCCACTCGGGTTTCCACTTCGAGGGATGGAACGTGTTGGCGGGAACTGCGGTTCGGTAATTGATGTCACTTACAAACAGCCCGCCTCTTCGGAATGCTTCTGTATAGAGATCGAACTGAAGCTGAAGGTCGGCGATAAGCTGCGGCGGCATTTTCGTCAGCCCGGCCCTTTTCAGCGCCTCGATATGGGCGTCCCATATCTGCTGGGGTGAGAAATGCTGCACCAGCTCGTAGGGGATAAGTTCACGCAGGGCCTGGGTCTTTATGCTGTGGATATACGGCGTTTTCTGTCCGCGGCCCTCCAGCAACCTGGCGGCATGGGGGCTCTTGGCCACCACCATGGTTGGCCCCTGCGAGGTGATGTCGACAATGTAGTTGCCGCGCGGGTCGTTCCGGATGACATGCTGTTCGAACACGTGGTCCCCCTCGGCGAATGTGCCCAGGGTGCCCCTGCGCACGCTGTTATAACTGTCCTTGAGTTCCAGCCATTCCGCGTAGGGTATGGGCCCGCGGCGGACGAGTCGGCCAAACTCGATGGCTTCACGCGAGGTGATATCAATCAGCACGCCTTTCGGCCGCAGAGCCTTTAGCTGAACGATATAATCGTCACCCAGCAGCTGCTTGAGGCGGGATTTTCCCTTTGCGCTGCCAGTAGACAAAGCCCAGCTATAGGCATCCTTGACCTTTGGCGGTTTGCCCTGAGTGAACGCGGTCTTGCGGGTCTGGGCCGCGTATTTGTTGTATTGGCGGCGCATGATGGCATCGGAAAAGTTTGTCAGCCCCGGCTCGAACACAGCGGGAATTCCGAACAGGTGAATTTCGGTCTGAATGCGTTTTTCCAGACCCTTCAACCGCGCCCGTTCCGTGATTTCGACAATCTGTTTCAGAAAATCACGCCCATAGGTGTTCGGCAGAAGCAGGGATTTCTGCGCGAGTTCCAGCAAATCGTCGGCCTCGCGGGCGCTCAGGCCGGCCACGGCATCGATCATCTCGTCCGAGATGTGATCGCTCAGCGCACCGATGGCTTTCGGGTCAAAGGCATCGCCTGCCTTCATCCCGACCCGCGCCGCCGCCGACAGGGTGGCAAGGGTGACTTTTCCTCTGGGTGCCATGGTTTACGACCCGATCACTTCAATTTCAGTGCGCCGGGCAGCAGCACGCCCGCGCCCAACACCAACATGTCTGTGCCTTCCACCTTGCGGCCAAAGAAATCTTTTCCATAGGCCGCGCCATAGGCAAGCTGGCCCAGATCATAGATCGTGCCCGCGACGGGAAGCGACCCAAGCACGGTATCGGCCAGCGTGATGAACAGCTCCTTCAGGGCCTTTTCCCATTGCAGGTCATCATCCAGGGTCGAGGAATACGTGCTGTTTTCTTCGAACGCTGCAGCTAAGTCATCCGTAAGATCATCCAGAGCGGGGCCAAGTTCCGGCACCTTCCCGATGGGAAACCTGACCGACTTTACATTGCTCAGCTTCTTGTCCGGGACAGTTCTGTAGGATCGCTGCACGTATACATTGGACGAATGGATAACCGGCAGTCCGAACGGAGGTTCCTGCAGGTATTCGATGATTTCCTCGAACCAGTAGGCGGCGGGTTTCAGGGGATCCTTGATCCTGATCCTGATCTGGAATTCCCCAAGCACCTGGTGAAACATGATGCCGTTCATTTCCGGCACCACGTGCAGGATCAGTTCGCGCCGGTTCCGGCGGTGATCATAGTTGCGCGAAGGTCCAAGGACATAGGGCGGCGGCAGGATGTCAGCAGGGCGAATGCGCGCCGTGTCATCCTGCACGACAAAGCCCGTTTGCGGGCGATAGATCTGGATGATCGGATGCCCCGGCCCAACCAGGATATCTCCCTGGTCCTCGTAGTTTTCCAGGCCATAGGTGCCGTGTGGAAATTTCAGATCAATCGGATAGTAGGAATCGGTCTTGAGGTGAAACCGGGACGAGTCTCTGATGCGTTTGAACCCGTAGTTGTCGCTGGTCTTGGCCGTTATCCGAACCGACCGCCCCGCCACGATCCGCAGGATCGGCCATTCGCGTTGCCCGCCCGGCTTGACCAGTTCCCAGTAGAACGGGCGCAAACCGGTCTTGCGCCATGGCGTGCCTTTCAGCTGCAGTTCAAGGTGATATTCGCCAGTGTCGATCCACAGCACCGCCGTCCCCTTGCTTGGGTCGGTCTGGTGAACGATTTCGTTGACGATTGGAGGTGCATTTCCCATGTCCGGCGGATCTCACGGCTGTTCGTCGGGCTCGCCGGTGATGGGGTTCCACGACGGCAGACCCGGCTTGGCGGCATCACGCAACATCACAAAACTGGTGGGCCGAACGATATCCCACTCGGCCGGATTGTCCGGCGGCCACAAGCGTTCGTTGCCCGGCGCCCCGTCCTGCGACAGGCGTTCGTCGACATAGGATAAATAGCCCGGACTACCCATCGAGGGCATGTCATTGCCGCCATACACTTCCCGGGTTTCCATGTAGTGCTTGACCAAATCCTCGAACCCCGGCGTCACCGGCACCTGGACCCGCGCGGCCCCGGCCCGCAGGAATTCACCGAATTCGTGATCGGCATGGGTTTGCAGTACCGTGCTCTTCCATTCCGAGCGCCGTCCCCAGAAATAGGGATACAGGATCGACGTCATGTGTTCCCATTCAAACGCCTGCGACAGGAACCTGATTTCCGGGCCCGACGTGTCAAGCTGATCCAGATCCGGGATCGGGTGCAACTCTTCGGCGGGCGCGCCACCAACCGCCAGTTGTCTGATCAGGTCAAAGCTTGGCGGGTCGTTCCGCATGATCGCTATGGCCGCGCGCTGAAGCTCGAACCGGATCATCCGCTGCAATCGCCGATGCGTGCCACTGGGGATGTTCACATCGCGATCGGTATCCAGCGCGTTGGCCTGTTGCACGGCTGTCTCAAAGTTGCGGCGCATCCTTTCATAGGCTTCGGTCACCTTGCCAAACGCCTTCAGCGCCCATTGCCGCTTGTATTCATCCGTTACCGTGCACCGAACCACCACCGTGATGGTGATCGACGAAAAATTGTCGGCGTTAAAGGCAACGGGTATCTGCGGCCCGTTGATACCGTTCAAAGGCAGGTTGATCTGCCGGCTTGCCAGATTTCCATCCAGCTCGTTTTCGGGGATAAGCCAGGTCTCGGTCTGATCCGCGATCGAAACACCGCCATTGGGTGAAATGTCGCCTTCGGTCTCAACGCTGATCGCAATGTCAGCCGTATCGGCAACGTAGCCGTCGGGGATCGAGACATCCTTGCTTGCCGCCAGTTTTGCGCTGTTGCCCTTGCCGGTCTGGCTGGCAGCGTAGGAAACCGTTTGCTCGTCCTTGGGTTTTGCCGGGATGTCGAACACGCCAAAGGCGCGGATCACCTCCTCCAGCCGGTCGCCGATATTCTCAACCGTCAGTTCGCCATAAAGGTCGGCATCCGGCTCGAGCAGCGGGATCCTTGCCTGCGGTTGCGACATCGACAGCGCCCACAGCAGGGCAGCCGGTTCCGGCACGATCAGGTCATAGAGGTCGCGTTCACCATAATTGTAAAGCCTCGCGCGACTGACTTTTTCGAGATACTGATAGATGCCCGTCACATGCGCATCTGCGGTTGGCGGCACCTGCGACGTGCGGAAATCATCCTGTGTCGTTTCCACCCTGAACAGCGTCCTGCGGGAATATTGCCGGGTTTCCTGGGTGCGCTCAATCGCCCGCCGAATGGTTTCGCGGGCAAATTCCTGCGCGCGCTCGGCGCTTGTTTCGGTGGACTTGTCATAGGCCACCGACCCCTCGGCCGTGATCTTGGTCGGCCCGCGGCTGGAAACCGTGACGCTACCCGCGGTGGCCAGATCCTCGCGCACAATGTCGGATGCCGCGTTCCTGACCGCCGTGCTGTCGGCTTTCTCGACCTCCTCGACATTTTCCGAAATGCTTTCAAATCTTTCGATGAACTCTTCTTCACGCGTGGCGCGCCGGGTTTTGCGCGCCTCAAGCGTTTCGCCGATCATCGTGTTCGATATGTATTCGATATCCGCAAGGCGATAGCCCGTCAGCGTTTCCTTGACCAACAACAGGTCGCTGCGGCCCGCCGGTTGCAGCAATGACGGGCCCCGGTCCTGTTCCTGGTCCGGCGTGCCACCGGGTGCCATGCCCGGATGCGCAACGTCCCAGGCCAGAGCGTCGATCCCCAGATCAGCCAGAAAATTCCGGGCCTCGGCCCCAAAGGATGCCACCGGGCTGCTGCGGGCCGGGCCTGCGACATCGGCCATGACCGGAACGCCCGAGATATGCGTCAACGCCAGCCGTGGCCGCCGGGGCCGGGCGGGCACAAAGTGGTTGCGCAGTCGCATGACCGCACGTTCAACTTCGGAATTGCCTTGCCCGCCAGCCGCCGCAAAGCGCGTCTCAATCAACACCCGCGCGCGTTCCTCGCTGCCAGCCAGTCGTAGCACGTCATCTATTGCCGCCAGCAAGCCCTTGGGCAAACCGGCCCGCACGCCCGGAGCCGATGGGTCAGAGACGGTGTTTTCAACGCCAGTGCCGGACAATGCAGCAGGGATCACGAAAGGCGCGGCCAATACGTTGCCCAGCCAGTTTCCCTGATCAGCGGCGGGCTTGTCGAACAGCGCCACACACAGCCTCAGCAACTCTGCCAGCCGTCCGATTGGCCGGGGTTTTCCCAGCCTCGCGTATTTCAGAACCAGCAGCGCATCGTTCAAAAACGCGCGCCAGTCCTCGGCCTTGAAACGCTGGTCGAGGGTTGCGAAGTCAAGTGCCAGAAGGTCTTGCACAAACCTACGCAACGCAGCCTGATCCGAGGGCATTTTCGTATCGTCCAGCCCCTTCACAGCCTGATTTGCAGGCATCAGCACATCCCGCACACCGGGCAGGTTTTCAATCAAGCAACCGGGCCCCATGGCCTGCGCTGCCGCTGTCCTCAAAAGCGCGGTTCTGGCCTTGGACAAACTGTCCGGTGATGCGCTCGTGACCTCCGACGGCAGGGACAGTTCTATATGAACAGGGGCCGCTCGGCCTGTGTCGGGTGCGCGCAACGTGGTGAATGAAAGCAAGGACTGAGACAAGACAGAATACCTGTGTAGCTAGTGCCAAGATCACATCAGTGTATCACAGACCGGGTTTTCAACCATCATATCATCTTCAACGCAGGGGGAGCTTGCGCGATAGCCGGGATCGTTCCAGGCGTTATCCTCCCTCCTCTTTCCTGAAAATCATCAGGCCGCCGTCCCGGCCTTCGCCTACACCGAAAAGACAATGCTGAACCTGCAATGTGATTTCTGGTTTCATATCATTGACTTGTCAAAGATGAAGACGCGCGCCTTGCCATGGGCCAGGTGACGCAGCATCGCCGATGGTGGCTGACCCAGGGGGCTGAGCGCCAGCGATAAGACCGAACGCTTTGCAAGGCACGGCGTGGCTTTCCGGAAACCGGAGCCGCGCCGTTTTCATTTGGGCAGCTCTAGACACAGGAGACCACCAGGCGGAATCTCAGCATCACCAACCTGGCCATCGATAGGTGCTCCCATACACATACACATTCAAACTCGTCTCAGTTCGGCCCGTGAGACTGTCCCGTATTCAGCACAGAGATAACGCCACTCGGCGAGAGCGGCGGCGCGCCACAAGTAGTGCCGCTCACCGTTGATCTTCAACATTCCGAAGCGAAAGCAGAAAACGAACGCAGAGCATAACAGCCAGACGGATGATCTCGGGGCTGGTTTTGACGTACTCGAAGGGTGAGCGTTTAATCATGGCGCGAGGCTACGAAACCGCCCTGCCCTGCTCAACCACGGTTCGTCTCAGCCTCATCACCGCCCACACTCGATGCTCGACGGGCTCACCCCGCAGGGATAGCAGCAACGGTCGGAAAAGGGCAAAAACCCTGAACAGAGCGAGCTCATAAAAGAGGCCATCGAGGGGAACAGATCAAGTTTTTTTAGCCGCGCCCTTTATCCGACAGCCACCAAATGCCCGTCCCCGATGTTCTTGAGCAACAACCGCTCCGGCTGCTCCCCCAGACTGTAAATCGGGCTCGGAATATCCCCTGTCAAACGTGGACGCAGCGGACGCTCGAAACTCGGGTCCGGTACGGGCACCGCCTCGATCAATCGCTTGGTATAGCTATGCTGCGGATTGCCAAAGACCTGGGCACGCGTGCCCATCTCGACGATCTGACCGAGATACATCACCGCGATCCGATCCGAGATATTCTCGACCACCGCCATATCGTGGCTGATGAACAGGTAGGAAACGCCGAAATCCGCCTGCAGCGATTTCAACAGGTCGAGCACGCGTGCCTGCACCGAAACATCGAGCGCCGAGACGCTCTCGTCGCAGATGATCAGTTTCGGCCTGAGCGCCAGCGCCCGGGCGATACAGATCCGCTGGCGCTGACCGCCCGAGAATTCATGCGGATAGCGGTCGATCCAATCCGGCGAGAGCCCGACCCGGTCGAACAGCTCGCGAGCGGTGGCGCGGCGGCTTTCCGACGAGCCGATGCCATGGATCAATAGCGGTTCGGCCACCAGATCGCCGACGCGCATGCGCGGATCGAGCGCCGCCATCGGGTCCTGAAACACGATCTGAACATCGCGGCGCAGCGCCTTCTGATCCTGGGCCGACAACCCGCCCAGCACATGGCCATTGAGCTCGATCCGACCGAGATGCGGCACAAGCCCCACCAGCGCCTTGGCGATGGTGGATTTGCCACAGCCGGATTCGCCGACCAGAGAGAATGTCTCCCCCGGGTAGACGTTGAACCCGACATTCTCCACCGCGTGGACCCGATGGGTCACGCGCGACAGGATGCCGCCGCGAATGTCGAACCGCACCTTGACCTCGCTGAGCGAAGCGATCGGTGTTTGTGACACCGGCTCGGGCAGCGCCTGCGCGCTACTCCCGTCGCCGAGACGCGGCACGGCGGCAAGCAGATCTCGGGTGTACTGTTTTTTCGGGGCGGCAAAGAGATCGCGCACCGGCGCCACCTCGACCATCTGCCCCTGTTTCAGGATCACCACGCGGTCGGCCATTTCCGCCACCACCCCCATATCATGGGTAATCAGGATGATTGCGGTGCCATGTTCGCGTTGCAGGTCGCGCAGCAGATCGAGCACTTCGCGCTGTACCGTCACGTCGAGCGCGGTGGTCGGCTCGTCGGCGATCAGCACATCTGGTTCCAGCGCCAGCGCCATGGCGATCATCACCCGCTGCCGCATGCCGCCGGACAATTCATGCGGATATTGCGTCATGCGCTTTTCCGGCTGCGACAGGCGCACGGCCTTGAGCGCCTCCAGCGCACGGACGCGAGCATCGGATTTGCTCACCGGTTCATGGGCGCGGATCGCCTCGGTCAATTGCGCGCCAATCGTGAGGATCGGGTTGAGCGAGGTCATCGGCTCCTGAAAGATCATCGCGACACGGTTGCCGCGCAAACCGCGCAGGGCGCTCTCCGGCAATGCGGTCAGATCCGTATCACGCAGACGGACAGCGCCACCGCTGACCCGAAGACCGGGCGCCAGAAGCCCCATGATCGCAAGCGAGGTCAAGGACTTGCCAGAGCCGCTTTCGCCCGCGAGCGCGAGCGTCTCGCCGCGGCCCAGGGCAAAACTCAGATTGTCGACCAGTACCGCCTCGCCACCGTCCTGGCGCACCGAGATGGTCAGCCCGTCGACCGTCAGGACCGGCGCGCCCGCTTCAGGGCCGGTCGCAATGCCCGGAGCCGCGACGGCTCCGGGTGTTGTCTGTGCCTGGGCGCTCATTCGAAGACCGACCGGGGGAAGTAGAAGCTCACCACCCAGTTCGGCGCATCGACGATCTCGGAAATCCGCAGATCGCCACAGGTCGAAACCAGCATATAGGCGTCTTCCGGGCTCAGGCCCTGGGTGGCGCAGAGCAGATCGACCATGCCAGCGACGGCATCCCTGGCACCGCTCATCAGATCCGGCCCGATCCCGGTGGTCACCTCGTACCCCTTGGTATCGAGATGGCGGGTGACCGGCCCCGGCGTGGTGAACCGCGGCATCTTGCGCGGCGTGTCCTTGATCAGATCGAAGCTCAGGATCGTGTCCATCGGGCTCTCGATTGCGGTGCCGCAGACCTCTCCATCGCCCTGCGCGGCATGGGTGTCACCGACGGAGAACAGCGCACCAGTCACTTCGACCGGCAGGTAGAGCGTGGTGCCCGCCGCCAGATCGCGGATATCGAGATTGCCGCCGACGCGCCTAGGCGGCACGATGGACTGCAGCCCCATTTCTGCCGGCGCGACGCCGATGGTGCCGCAGAAGGGTTTGAGCGGCACTTTCCCGTTCTTGCCCCAGAGCGCCCGATCGGGCGAGGCGGCATCGAATTTCCAGATCGTCAGCGCCGGATCGGTGAACTGATCCGCCAGAAGACCGAAACCCGGGATATTCGCGGTCCAACCCCAGGCGCTTCCTTCCGCTTCCCGCGGCAGGAAACTGTCAATGGTCACCTTGAGGATGTCCCCCGGCTCGGCACCGTCGATATAGATCGGGCCGGACACGGGGTTGATCTTGCCAAAATCGAGGCTGGCGACGTCCTCGACCGTGGAGGACGGGCCAAGCTGGCCCGCCGAAGAATCCAGACACGCGAACCGGATCGTCGATCCGGGAGCCACCGTCTCGACCGGGGCAATGGAATTGTCCCAGCCGAAATGATGCTGCGCGCCATGGATTGTATAGTCGCAATATTTGCACATGGTCTTTCTCAGTGTCTTGCTTGCTGTCTTATTCGGTCACGTAGACGTAATCGTAATTGACCGGGATCGAGACCGGATCGACATAGAGCGCGTCATCGCCGCCCATGCGTTCGGACTTCATGGTGTAGCGGCTCTCATTGAACACCGGCACCCAGGGCGCATCTTCCATGACTTTCATGTAGACGTCGGACCATTTCTGCAGACGGGCCTCGATCATCGCAGGATCGGTGATCGAATCCGCTTCGGCCGCCATGGCGTCGAGCTCCGGATTGCAATACCAGCTCCAGTTCCAGCCGCCTTCGATGGCGCCGGCACAGCCGAGGATCGGGCCGTAGAAGTTCGACGGATCCGGGAAATCGGCGATCCAAGCCATGCCGCCGGACCAGATCATCGGCGCGCCGCCTTCGGTGCCGCCGGCCTCGATGACATTGGCCTGAGCCAGCGATTTGATCGCCACATCGACGCCGATCGCCTTGAGATCCTGCTGGATCGCCTGAGCGATCCGCGGGTTCGGATCGGTGTTCATGACGTAGAGTTCGGTGGCAAACCCGTCACCCAAGCCCGCCTCGGCGAGCATCGCCTTGGCCGCTTCAGGATCGAAAGCATAGCCCTCGTAATCCGTGGTGTAGCCCGGCATCGACGGCGGCAGCGGCTGGGTCGCCGGTTCTGCGCGGCCGTTGATGATCTGGGTGATCCGCTCCTTGTTGATCGCCATGTTCACAGCGCGGCGCACCTCGACATTGTCGAACGGCGGCATGGTCACGTTGAGCGTGATGTAACCGGTGTGCAGCTGGCCGCCCACGACGACGCGCTCGGCCTGGGCCGGGTCAGACATGACCTCCTGGAATTTCGCCGGCGGGATGCCGTCACCGGGCACATCCACCTCACCCTGCTGCAGCCGCAGAAGCGCGACGATCGGCTCCTGACCGACTTCAAAGGTGATGCTGTCGAGATAGGGCACGCCGTCACGCCAGTAATCGGCATTCTTCTCGAACACGAGCTTCTGACCGATGGTCCAGTCGGCGAGTTTGAAAGCGCCCGTGCCGACCGGGTGTTTGCCGAAATCGGCGCCATATTCGTCGACCGCTTCCTTCGGCACCACAGAGGAGAAGTTCAGCGCCATGACGTGCAGGAAGGTCGCATCCGGGCGCGAGAGTTTGATCTCGACCGTATAGGGATCGATGACGGTGACACCCGACAGGCTGTCGGCAGAGCCGTCGGCCATGGCATCATAGCCGGCGATCATGCCAAAGAAGCCGGCGCCCGGCGACATGGTTTCCGGATTGGTCACACGATCGAGCGAGTATTTCACATCCTCGGCGGTCATCTCGCGACCGTTGTGGAATTTCACACCCTGACGCAGCTTGAAGGTGAAGGTCATGCCGTCTTCGGAGATCTCATAGCTCTCCGCCAGCCCCGGACGCAGATCGGTGGTGCCGGGGATGTAATCCATCAGACCGTCGAACAACGATTTGATCATCGACCAGTTCTGCCAGTCATAGCCAATCGCCGGATCGAGAGTGGCCACGTCATCCTTGTAGGTGACGATGATGCCACCGCCGTCGACCGCGTTCGGATCGGGGGTGTAGTCCTGGGCCGCCGCGAGCTGCGGGGCTACGAGGGAAAGCGAAAGCGCCAATGCGCTTGCCGTGAGCTTGTGATGGAACATGAGGAAGCACTCCGTCTGTTGGTTGTTCGAATGTCGGTTCGGTCCCGGTTTGGCCGGTCCTGTTCGTGTTGGATCAGCGCAGCTTGATGCGCGGATCGATGAAAGGGGTGATCAGATCGGCCAGCAGGTTGCCAAGCACGATGGCGGTGGCCGAGACCATGGTGACGCCCATGATGATCGGGATGTCGACACGCTGGATCGCCTGCCAGGCCAGTTGCCCGATGCCGGGCCAGCCAAAGACGCTTTCGACCACGACGATGCCGGACATGAACAGCCCGATGTCGATCCCGATCATCGCGATGATCGGCAGGATCGCATTGGGCAGCGCATGACGCCCCAGAACCCGCCAGCGTGTGAGCCCCTTGGCCCGCGCGGTGCGGATGAAATCGGCGCGCAGCACATCGACCATCGAGGAGCGCATCATCCGGCTGTACCAACCCGAGCCCATGATCCCGAGAGTGAGAGAGGGCAGGACGAGATGGGCGAATGTGCCGTAACCGCCGATCGGGAACCAGCCGAGCTTGACCGCGAAAATATAAAGCGCCAGCAGGCCGACCACGAATTGCGGTGCCGAGACCGCGGCAAAGGAAAAGACCATCAGCAGCTGATCGATCCATTTGCCGCGTTTGATCGCGGCGATGGAACCGAGTGTCAGCCCGATCAGCAATTCACAGAAGATCGCCCCGAGCATCAGCAACAGCGTCGCCGGCAGGCGCGAAGCGATGAGCGCGCCGACCTCGGTTTTCTGCAGATAACTGCGACCGAAATCGCCCTGCACGAGACCGGAGAAATAATTCGCGTATTGCACGATAAAGGGCTGATCGAGCCCGAGCTGATGGCGGATATTCTCCACTGTCTGCGCCGTGGCCGAACGCCCGGCGATCTGGCGCACCGGGTCGGCCGGCAGCACATAGAGCAACAGGAAGGTGACGAAGGACACGCCGACGAGGATCAATGCGGTCTGGACGAGACGGCGGATCAGATAGGCCAGCATCAGCGCATCCCCCTCTGGGTCGGGTCGAGGATATCGCGCAGCGCATCCCCCAGGAGGTTGAAGGACAGGGCCAGAAGCAGGATCATCGCACCGGGGATGAAGACCAGCCAGGGCGCGGCCTGGAAATAGGTCTGGTTCTCGAAGATGATATTGCCCCAGGACGGGGTCGGCGGCTGGACCCCGACACCGAGATAACTGAGCGTCGCCTCGAGCAGCACGGTGGTGGAAATCCCCAGCGTGCCCCAGACGATGATCATCGGCACCAGATGCGGCAGGATATGGCGAAACAGGATCCGCAGGGTCCCTGCCCCGAGCGTCTTTTCGGCGGCAATGAATTCGCGTTCCGCGAGCGCCGAGGTCTCGGTATAGACGACCCGTGCGGTCTGCACCCAGTTGACGAAGGCGATGACCATGGCAACGATCCAGAGCGAGGGCTGGAAAATCGCCGCCAGACAGATCGCCAGAAGCAGCACGGGGAATGCCATCATCAGATCGGTGAACCGCATCAGAACGGCGCCGATCCAGCCGCGAAAATATCCGGCGGTGACCCCGATCAGAGTACCGATCATCAGCGCCAGCCCATTGGCAACCACGCCGATGATCAGCGAGGTTCTTGCCCCGTAAAGCACCCGGGCGAACAGGTCGCGGCCTAAGAGATCGGTGCCGAAAAGGAATTGCCCGCCGGGGGCCATGGGCGCACCCTGAAGCGTCAGCCCTTCGAACAATTGCTCGTCGGGGGCAAATGGCGCGATCAGCGGGGCGAAGATGGCCCCGAGCGTGATCAGAACGATAAAGCCGAGCCCGAACATCGCCAGTTTGCGGCGAAACAGCTGGGCCCAGACCGTCGGGTCTGCCCGCGACACGGTCGTGGTCTTGATCGAAAGCTCAGTCATCCGTACCTCCACCCTGGCAGATATCCGGAGCGCCTGCGGCCCGGCTCACGACAATGCGTTCGGCGGCGACCTCGAGCGTCACCCGCCAAGCCATCGCCATCTGGCGCAACTGTTCATAGGCTTGTTTCTCGCTCTGACCGCGCGCCACCAGGAGGGTCACCGCCTGCACCACGGTCTGCCTTGCATTGAGCCGGGTGTTGAGATGGCTCACCTCCGCCAGAAGCGATTGCCGCGCGCCAAAGGTGGCCCGGGCGATCAGTAAGGCACTGTAGACTCCGCCATCACCGATCGGTTTGAGCAATTGCGCATCGGCGCCGGCCGAGAGCGCCCATTCGATCCGCCCCGGCGCCTCGCTGCCGATCAGCGCGATCAGCGGCATCGGGTTATGGCCGCGGTCCCAGGGGAATTGTTCGTCATATCCCATGTCGGCGTCGAAAAACACGAAATCCGCGGCAAGAATATCCGCCGTCGGCTCCGGCCAAGCGCTTTCGACCCGCAGGCCGATGGCACCGAGCTGACGGCTCAGGCTCTGCACCGTCGCATGCGGCCGGTGCAGGATCCAGGCGGTCGCGCCGCCGAGGTTGAGACTTTGCACCTGCCGGGTCATTTCACCACCTTCAGCCGCGCCGATTGCGGCTGTCCGACGTCGCGGCCATTGGCCAGATAGGGATCGCCGGCCCGCCGGGCATAGCGTGCCCGGGTCACGAACCGGTCGTTCTCGACCTGGGCAATCAGAGACGGAAGCGATTTGTGATGGTTGACCGGATCGATGCCGGTCTGCGCCGCAGCCGGGCCTTCGAGCAATTCGGCGAGGCTCATTTTCTCGCTGTCGTCGATGCCGTTGAGCAGGCGGGCAAGATTGTGCACCGCTGCCCAGGACGCCGCCTCATGGCTCGAGCCGAACTCCGTCACGGCCTTGGGCCAGCCGGTTTCACCGCGGAAATACGGCCCCGCCGCGACCAACCCCTCGGTGCAACCCGCCGGGATCGCCGGCAACTCGCATTCGGTCAGATTACAGGACAACACGGGACAGGTGGCGGCGGTGAAATGTGGATCTTCCCGCCCCAGCGCGGCATAGGCTTCGAGAAAGGCGTATTGCGACGGGCCGATCAAGGAATTGAGCACGAAATTCGGCCGCGTGACGCGAATCTCCTCGATCACCCGCTCGACGTCGACCCGACCCAGCGGCAAGTAACGCTCGCCCAGCACCTCGCCGCCACGAGCCAGGATGACCTCCCGCGCCAGCCGGTTCATTTCCCAGCCCCAGATGTAATTCGAGCCGGTGAGATAGCCGCGCTTGCCAACCTGGCCGAACACCCAATCCATCAGCGGCAGCAGATGCTGGTTCGGGCAGGCGTGACCGTAGACCACCCGATCCGACGCCTCGAACCCCTCATATGGCACCGAATACCATAGCGTGCCGCCGGTCTTCTCCAGAACCGGGATAACTTCCTTGCGGCTCCAGGAGGTCACGCAGCCAAAGACATGGCGTACATCGTCCTCCTGCAACAGCTCCTCGCAAAGCGCGCCATAAGCGTCGGCATTGCCGCCCGGGTCGCGCTCGATGGTACGAAAGCACATGTCATAATCCGGATCGGCATTGACCTCGGCGATCGCCTGCATCACGCCGATGCGACAGGCTTCGGTAATCAACGAATAGGTCCCTGTGCGGGAGTAAAGCAGACCAAGGGTGATGGTACGTTTCTTCATGGGGACCCCAAAACGAAAAGCCCCACAAGGTTTCCTGTAGAAAACCATTGCAGGGCGCGAATGCCGACAAAGCGATCAGATTTGCGATAGGTAAATGCCGCTCTCGGGAAAAGAGCAACTCCCGGCAGGGTAAAAGCAGACTAAAAACGAAACAACACGCCAATACTGCACATAATTTCATCACAAAAGGTGAAAAAAAGGACATCACCTGCAAGAAAGGGAGGGGGAGATGGCGGAGGAGGTGACTGACAAACTTTAACCTTAATATGTTGATAATACTTAATAATTTATTAATTTTAAAGAATTAAACCCACATTTCATCCCTCATTTAAAAACGAGCAGCAAGCACTTAGAGAACTACAAGTGGCAACAGTCGTGGATGTTCGCAAAACATTCAGCCATGACCCATCTGGGCTACGCCGCTTCCTATGAAGCTATCTCTCACCAAAATTTCTGCCACCCCGCATCGAGCGCACCGCCGTTCTATGCGGGGCAATCTTGGCCTTCATCTTCCGCGCGGCCTCCGCTCTTGCTTGCATGCCAACGCGATCCGCGATCTGCGCGGCCTGGTCTAACTCATCCGAAATTTGCACAACACGCTTCTCAATTTCTGACAGAATCCCCCGCGCCTTTTTCTTCGCTTGGGAAACGATGCCCTGAGCCTCTGTACGAGCCTTAGTGAGCATCGAGACGGCTTCGGCATCAGCCCTCACCCTGCTGGCCTCTGCGGCCTCATCCGCAAGCCTCTGCATCTCTGTGCGAGGCTTATTGCCAGGCTCACCATACTCGAAGCCCAAAGCATCCGCACAGCGCCGCCGAAGACGCTCATACGACCCCCTACCTTTCGTCGCAGGGTGCTGCTTATGTGATACCTTCCAGGCCTCCCGCTTCTTTGTCTTGGATTTGTAGAGGGGCACACACACTGCATGAATATGCGGTTTTTTTTCATCCACATGGACAACAGCATAGACGAAGCCAGGGCCATATTCATCTTGAAGCCACTGTCGCGTGTCCGTGAGCCACTTGCCAATAGCCACACTATTCGACCAGTCGAACCCATCCCCAGGATGCACGACAAAGCGTTCAAACGGCTTTTCATTGTCGGCACGGGGTGCCGCCTGAAACTTGCCCAGACACGCTTTTACATCTGCTTTCGGATCTCCTGTTCCGTGGAGGACCATGTTCTCCCCAGTCGCGCTCAAATCGACATGTGACAAGTCCCCGCCGATCCGCTTGTCGTGTCGTCTCTGGCCTTCCAACTTCGACCAACCCACTCGCTCGATATTGAAAACAAGTTTCACCATATCTCGCAGGTAGGCAGGTCGAACCGCTTTCCAAAAAACGGATTGCCCATAATCCTTTTTTGAGGGCTCTCAAAAAAGGTGGGCTCTACGAGGTTAAACGGCTTACCAGAAGTGTTGTAGCTTTTGGTATCGCCATCAACTCTACCAACCGGAGATGATGGTTAAAATCATTGATATTTACCGCTTCCACCATAGCTGGATGAGCACAAGGAAGACGAAGCCCCAGCAATGAAACTTGGCATCGCCGAGAGAACGATTTACGAAAGGGCTCTTTTTAACGAATAGATGAGTGCACTTTTTTAAGGAATTGAGACATGAACGATGAGCAAATCTCAACAACACCTTCGAATTTGTCGGCCAGCGCAAGCGGCTACGAACGCGAAGAAGATGCCCGGAGAATTGGTTCAAACGTGCTTGGCCTTATTCAGCTTTTCGGGAAATACATTAACCTCCAAACACTGGATGGTATCACACTCGCTTACAACTATGGAACTGCCTTGGCCGAATTGGATCGTGGGGTGGAATTAGGCACAAAGCTTGAAGCAAGCCAAGATTGGGCGATTGGTGTAGCTATGACCGCCCCAGTCATTCGAAATGAACAGGTCAAGTCGCACATTGTGGTCAATGCAGCAATAATGGAAGGACTTGATGAAGACCCTGATCATCTGCACTGCCAGGAAGCAGTTCATCTTCTGGCGCACGAGTGCGCCCATGTGGAAATCAATGCGGTCTTCGACCGCCAATTTCCCGATAGGGTGCTTCGGCACAAACATGAAACATGGTATGAGCACCTTCGCTGGGAGGTGATTTCCTGTTCATGGGATGAATACGCTGCATGTAGAATATCCGCCAGCTTTGGGCAGGATCCGTCCGAAAATTACTTGTCAGTCTTCAAAAATATTCTGAGTGAGGTGAGCGAAAATGTTCGGCAAGCCATAATGAAGTATCGACAAGATTCAGATCTCAACAGTTTGGTGGTGGAGGCCCAAAGAAATATTGGAAACCTTGCCAAATTTGCGTCGTATGTGTTGGGGACCGCTGATGGTTTCGAACGCAGCTTTGAGAAGGACATGCCCGAACTTTCAGCTGCACTCGATGACCATTGGTTTCGTCCATTTTTTTTCCGACTACGGGATGCTCTGCGGGAACTCTGGGCGAGATACGGCGAATGGCAAAGCCTTGATGAGTTCGGAAGTATTGCAGATATTTGGTTGGAGATGATGACGGACAGAGGCCTCGAAATAACTCCACAGAATGACGGTACTATGTATGTAAATGTTCCGTTTCGCCCCGAAACGGACCCTCTTCAAACAGTATTGTGGGGATTACAGCAACAGCTCAAAGGCCTTAATACGAGTAACTCAAAAGTAGATACCAACGAGACGAACTCAAATGACAAGGAACCTGAATAACATAAAATCATATGTAAGCCGAGAGGCCATTTAATCAGCCTCTCCGAAGATCAACACTTTTGGCAAGAGACGTGCCACGAGGTTTTAGCGCTCAATACCGCCACTGTTTTGTTTTGGCCTTTCGATGCTTCGCTTGCCCCCCTTTCGAAAGAGGATGAGCTTTCCACCATTCACTGCCGGATAGATGTTTAACGCCTTAGCAAAGGAAATTATTCCAGCATCTATCTCCGCCGCATTAGCACCAGGCAGTCGCGCGCGAGCCGCTTTATCAAAGGCCTCAATTGCCTCTCTGCAATCATCAATATGAGGCTCTTGCGCTGCGAGAACTTGGAGAGCCCACACCAAGTCATCTGACTGTTCGGATGCGGGCAAAAACAGATCTCGGGCAACGATTTTACCATTTTCTATTCGCTTCTTACTGCTCATTGTCGGCCTCCTTGCGGTCATTAACCATGAATTGGATGCGCCTTTGCACTCGCCCCGGCTGATCTGATTTCCTTGCGAGCGTCTTCGTTCGGAACGCAGATGCCTCTTTTGCGCTATCCCAAGACTTCCAAATCTCAGCCTCATTCAAAGCATAAGCATAGACCGATCCCCCGACGGTGAAGCGGATCAACGCTCCGGCTTCTTCGAGATATTTTGAAGCGCGCCAAAGCGTTGTCCGGCTTAATCCCGTTTCTTCCCCCAACACTTCCTGAGAGGCGACAAGAGCACCACAACTGGCATCCAGATGTTGTGCGAGATAAGAATACAAAATAGCAGCCGACCTATTTTGTGTAATCAAGCTCCTTAGCCGGACCCAACCCCGGTCATAAACTTGTGTAAAGCCCTCATTTTGCCGCTTCTTGTTATACTCCTTTTGAATTTTTTCCCGCTCTTCATTGATTAAATCACGCATTTGCATCCGTTCTTCCGGAGTTTTCAAAAGTGCGCTCTCTGGTTTCATTGATGTTCTCCTGTCTTTCATCAATGCAGGAGTTGGATCTTATTTGAAAACCACGAAGAAATTTTCAGAATTAGATTTATCTATTTAAAATCAATTGTTTAAAAATATAAACATCGTTGTTTCAATGGCGTGAAACCTCAGAACCTATTAACCCACTGACTTTCTGAAACATTTTTATCTTGGTATCTTGGTCTTGAAAGGGGACACCATTAGAGCTCCCAAGCAACAACCCCTATTGCCGCGTCCTTTCAACTTTGCGATGCTTCCAATAATTGAACTCCGCGAGACCTTGCTATGGCTACTGAAATTTATATCAAGCGCATTGATGACAAAAGCATTTTCAAGCTCTTTAAAGACGCAGTGAAAGCCGGCGAAGATGCATTGGAAACCGCACGAGATACCGGCAAAGCTTTCACGGGCCACTCGCCTGAAATTCGCTTCTCCTTTTCATCGGGTTTGCCTTGGGTGATATCCGAGGAAGATATTCTCGCCGCACCATCTACTCAATTCGTTATTTCAAGCGCCACGATCACATTCTTGAACTTCTTCAAACACGGAAATCAGGATCAGCAAGAGCAAGTTACATTCTCCTTTTCGCGGGGAAGCAATAACACACTCAACGATAGCTTCAAATTCGACCAGAGCCGGCCCCACAGGTCAATGCAAAGCGAAGGAGCACAATTTGTCCTCAAAACGCTCCATGAAGCACTTTCCCCCCTTCTGAGGCCCGTGGCACCCGAAGATGGTGGCCTTATTCCAACACTTTCAAATCTGGCGGAAGCATTCAGCACCACTTATCAGGAAATTGCGTCGGAACTTTCGGCCGCAGTTTCCGCAGTAAGTAAAGAACGGTCAGATCAACTTACAGAGTTCCAAGAAGAAAGAAAGCGCCTGAGAGAAGAAGTCGCGAATGAAAAAGCTGCGATGTACGAGGAGATACAGAAAGAGCTCGATGCCTCCCATCAGGAAATCGCGGATGAGCGCAAGAAACTTGAAGAAGAGAGGAGTAAACTCGAAGTCAGCTCTCACAAGGACGCTCGGAGAAAGCAGTTTTTGAAGCTCCAAGACGACTTGCGAGACGCACTGGCAGAACCTGTTGCTGACAAGGAGCTGCGCCGAACGCGTTGGGCAGTCTTTATTGCACTGGTTGCCGCAGCTGGGGTGGCTGGCTTCTTTGCTTACCAGACCATATCTGCTGCGCCAAACACCTCCGGGACAACCGCCTCCTGGCTACTCCCTGCCGTAAAAACTTCATTCCTGACATTCGCTTCACTTGCAGCATTCCTCGGAGCCGCAGCTTGGTTAAGATATTTCTATGTTCGAGACTTAAATGCCCAAGAGGAAATGCGTCGCTTTCGTAATGATATGGCCCGTGCTTCTTGGGTGATGGACGCAGCACTGGAAATCAGAAAAGAACATGATGAAATAATACCAGAAGAATGGCTTGCCGGGGTTACTCAGGGACTATTCTCCGCGCGCAAGAAGGAGACTCTTGAAGAGGGGGCTCAGGCCTTGGCTGCGCTGATGGGATTAAGCGCATCAACCTCTTTTGGACCAAATGGAACCACAGTCGAGATCGGTAAAAAAGGAGGGAAAGCTATCTCTGCCGCGATGCAAAGCACAGACTAAGTTTGTGCGAGAACCCCACCAAATAACCGATCATTGATTTCAGTTTCGATATCCATCCGATCATCGAACCACTCCCATTCCCCCATAACCCACATACCCCACATTTCCATCAACATATGGCGCTCATTCAAATAGTCGGTGCGAAGATAGGCCGCGACGGTTTTACTGCTCACAGTATGAGCCAACGCGGTTTCGGCCACTTCATGCCGAGCATTTACAGCTTCGGCAGCCCAGGTGCGAAACGATGCCCGCATACCATGAACTGTCGCGCCCGGATATTGGCTCTGCAACAGTTTACGCATGGTGTTTTCGGATAGCGGCTTGGCGGGGTTTTGGGGTGACGGGAAAATATAGCCCGCGCGTTTTCCGAACCTACTTCTCAAATCAAGCAATAAGTTACGAACCGGTATTGATGTGGGTATTTGGAATTCTTCCCGGCTCTTCATGTTGCCCCCAGGAATAGTCCATACAGTGAAATCCTCACTCACTTGCTCCCAAGTTGCGAGCCGGACAGGAGCAGAGCGCGCAGCAGTTAAGATCGCAAAACGCAACGCGTAGGATCCAATCGCGTCGTTTTCCTGCAACCAATACATCAACTTTGTTACATCGTGATAATTGAGTGCTTGGAAGTGTTCACTGGTTACCCTTTGCTCCCGCATCAACCCCCGCAACCCCCTTGCCGGATTTGAAGCACCCCGATACCCCTTGCCGCACGCGTGATCGAACACGGTTGAAACTCTTTGCAGAACTCGCCTCGCGGTCTCTGGCTTGCTATCCCAAATAGGATCAATGATCTGTTCTACATCGTCAGAATGAATCTCAGAAATCGAAAGGTCTCCGATTAGAGGGAACGCGTAGATTTCCAGCGTTCTAATCCATTGAGCGACATGTTTCCCGTTATGCTGGCCGCCTTTAAACTTTCGACTATGGACCTCGATCGCCATATCTCGAAAAGTGATGCCATGGCCTTCTTTTCGGCGTTCCGCCGCCCTTGGATTTCCACCTGCGCGAGCAATCGCCCTCATCTCCAATGCTTTCGCACGAGCCTGAGCAAGAGAGACATACTTTAACGACCCCAACCCAAGGTCGCGCCGCTTCCCCCGAACCACAAGACGGATATACCACCTTCGAGCACCCGAAGAATCGACTTGAAGATACAAACCTCCTCCATCTGCATGACGTCCGGGAGGTGCGGACTGCACCCACGCAGCGTTTAGGCGCTTTTCAACGCGTGAGTGTGATGCCTTCTTAACCTCAGCCCCTCGTTTCACTGTGCACCCCACATTCTACCCCACATTTACTCAGCACACACCTAAACAAAATACTGATCTAAATCCAGTTAAATAGCCAAAATATAGGGTAATTTTACCTCACACACCACACAAACGACACAGATATGAGGGTGGGTGGCGGAGGAGGTGGGATTCGAACCCACGGTACGCTTTCACGCACGCCGGTTTTCAAGACCGGTGCATTCAACCGCTCTGCCACTCCTCCTGAGCGCGTCATTCGCGGATTTGCAGAGAATTAGCCTCCCCGTATCGATTCTGAAACCCGTGATCTGCAGATCGTCGCCCGGCCCCGTGCCCGCGCGCCTCTTGCCATGCGTACCCCATGCGTGCCGTTTTTTGCCACCCGGGCGACGCGGGGCTTTCCTGCACGCGGGCAAACCGTTAGTGTATCGGCAAAGCGCAGGCGGTGTTGGGTCGCCAAGACGCGAAAGAGCAGAAAACAGATCACAGAAAAACCGCCCCGTCCAAGGGGCTGATGGATCAAGGGGCACGATGATCATGCGACTTCTGGGCAGGCAGCAGACGGGAACCGGGGTGCGCATCGCACTCCTTTTGAGCAGCGCACTGGCGCTCGGCGCCTGTCAGGACGGGCAGAGTTTTCTCGACAGTCTGAAATCACCGGCGAAATCCGCCGGAACCACCGCCTCCACCTCGACCAAGCTGGTCGAGCGCGATGTCGAGGCCCCGGATGTGTTCCAGGTCACCGACAAAGGTCTCTGGGACGGCCGTCCGTCACTTGGCGGCGTCTGGGTGGCGCATGCCGATGTCACCGACCCCGAACGTGTGCTGATCCGCAATGAGGCCAATGGCAAATTCGTCATCGGCGCGCTGTTCAAACGCGAAGCCACGGCGCCGGGCCCGGGCATTCAGGTCTCTTCTGACGCGGCCGAGGCGCTTGGCATGCTGGCTGGATCGCCGGCCGAGCTCAATGTCACCGCGCTGCGGCGCGAGGAAGTGCCGCAAGAGGTTGAAACGGTGGAGACCATCGCCGAGGGCGAGACCATCGAGGCGACGACGCTCGACGATCCGATCGCCGATGCCGCCGCCACTTTGGATGCGCTCGACGCCCCGGCGAAATCCACGGCCACCGCCCCGGTCACCGCGGGCACGACAACAACCGCAGCTTCCACCCCCGCCGCGATGGCCGCGCCGAAACCCGCCACACCGAAACCCGCCGCCTCCAGCCTGAGCAAACCTTTCCTGCAGATCGGGATTTTCTCGGTCGAGGCCAATGCCAAGCGCACCGTCGACATGCTCGGCTCGCAGGGCATCGTGGCGATGATCAAACCGGGCACTTCGAATGGCAAGGAGTTCTGGCGCGTCGTGGTCGGCCCGGCCACGAGTTCCGCCGAACGCAAATCGCTTCTCGAAAAAGTGAAAAAAGCGGGCTTCACGGATGCCTATGCGGTCACGCATTAAGGGCCTAAGCTCATGAGGCGAGCCACAGCTCCGTTGTGGCCCGCTACCGGTCTCCGGATCGGATTCGATATTCCTGCCGCCGTCCCGAAAGGATGACACCACTTCATGCCGCGCTCTCTTGCCTCTTTCCTCGCCCTTTGCCTGATGCTTCTCGGCTTTGCCCTGCCGGCCGCCGCGTTCGAGACCCGCGCCCGCGCGGCCTGGGTCTATGACCTGACCACCGGCACGGTGCTGATGGACAAGAATGCCGAAACGCCGCTGCCGCCGGCCTCGATGTCGAAGCTGATGACCCTCAACATGCTGTTCGAGGCGCTGCGCGACGGCCGGGTGACGCTGGACACGCGCTTCTCCGTCTCGACCCGGGCCAAGAACATGGGCGGCTCGACGATGTTTCTCAACGAGACCGACCGCCCGACCGTGGAAGAGCTCATTCAGGGCATCATCGTGCTCTCGGGCAATGACGCCTGTGTCGTGGTGGCCGAGGGGCTCGCCGGCACCGAGGACAATTTCGCGCGTCTGATGAACGATCGCGCCAAGGTGCTGGGGCTGGACAATTCCACCTTCGCCAATGCCTCCGGCTGGCCCAATCCCGGGCAACGCATGTCGGTGCATGATCTGGGCCGGCTGGCGGTGCGCTTCATCACCGAATTCCCCGAATACTACGGCTATTTCGGCCAGCACGAATTTCCTTATGACAACCGTGCACCGCAGAACCGCTACAACCGCAACCCGCTGTTGAAACTCGGCATCGGCGCCGACGGGCTCAAGACCGGCCATACCGAAGAGGCCGGTTACGGGCTTGTCGGCTCGGCCACCCAGGGCACCCGTCGTATCGTCTTTGTCATTTCCGGATTGGGCACGGATGCCGAGCGGGCGCAGGAAAGCGAACGCATCGTCAACTGGGCCTTCCGCCAGTTCGCTGAAAAACCCGTCGCCGAGAAGGGCCATGAATTTGCCCGGGCGCAGGTCTGGATGGGCGATCAGACCGAGGTCGGGCTGGTCGCTGCCGAGGATGTCTCCGTGCTCCTGCCCGGCAGTCAGCTCGAAGGCGTCACCGGCGAGGTGGTCTATACCGGCCCGTTCGAGGCACCGATCACCCAGGGCGACACATTGGCCGATCTGGTGATCAAGCGCGAAGGCCTTCCGGAGGCGCATATCCCGTTGGTCGCAGATCGCTCTGTCGCCCGCGGCGGGCTGGCTCCACGGTTGCGCACGGCCTTTCTGGTGCTTAAGGACAAGTTGGAGGGACAAACGGGTCTGGCCGTGTCCGAATGACTTGATCCAACAGTCGACCGCCCGCGAGGCTGGCCGACGCATGACGGGAGCGCCATGTTCATCAGTTTCGAGGGCATCGACGGGTCTGGCAAATCGACGCAAGCCCGGCTTCTGGCCGAGGCGCTGCGCGCGGCCGGCATCGATGTGATCCACACCCGCGAACCCGGCGGCTCGCCGGGCGCCGAGGAAATTCGCTCTCTCGTGCTCGAAGGCGATCCCGACCGCTGGTCGGCCGAAACCGAGATCCTGCTGTTCACCGCCGCCCGTCGCGACCATCTGGAAAAGACCATCCGGCCCGCGCTCAAGGCCGGCAAGGTGGTGATCTGCGACCGGTTCGCCGACAGCACCCGGGTATTTCAGGGCGTCACCCGCGGCGATTTGCAGGACAAGGTCAACCGCCTGCACGACGAGATGATCGGCATCGAGCCGGATCTCACGCTGCTGTTCGATATGGACCCCGAAATCGGGCTGAAACGCGCCAAGGGGCGGCAGACCGCCGAGGAGCGTTTCGAGGATTTCGGCCAGGATTTTCAGGAGAAATGCCGGGCGGCGTTTCTCGATCTGGCCCGCGCACACGCCCGCTTCACCGTGATCGATGCCGGCCGCGAAATCGATGTGGTCGCCCGTGAGGTTGCCACACTCGTCAAGTCCCGTCTCGACACATGAGCGGTCTCGGCGAAATGGACATGGCCCCCGAGGCCGATTGCGCGCCGGGCGCCCCGCACCCGCGCCAGACCTCGACCCTGTTCGGGCAGGCGCATGCGGAAGCCGATTTTCTCGACGCGTTCAACGCCAAACGCATGCATCACGCCTGGCTGATCACCGGCCCGCGCGGCGTCGGCAAGGCCACGCTGGCCTGGCGCATCGCGCGGTTTCTGCTGGCCCAGCCGGTCGGGGAAGAGGGTGGCGGGCTGTTTGGCGAGGCGCCCCCTGCCCCGGACACGCTGGAGATCGGCCATGAGCACCCGGTCTATCGCCGTTCGGCGCAATTGGCCGAGCCGCGTCTCTGCCTCATTCGCCGGGCATGGGATCAGAAGAAAGCCCGCTTCGGCTCGGTGATCACCGTCGAAGAGGTGCGCAAGCTCAATTCGTTCTTCCACATGTCGGCGGCGGATGGCGGCCGTCGGGTGGTGATCGTCGACAGCGCCGACGAGATGAATGTCTCGGCCGCCAACGCGCTTCTCAAGACCCTCGAAGAGCCCCCCAGAGATGCCATCCTGCTGCTCATTTCGCATCAGCCCTCACGGCTTTTGCCAACCATTCGCTCGCGCTGTCGCGAATTGCGGCTCGGGCCACTTTCCCCGGATGACCTCGCGCAGGCTCTTGACGCTGCCGGCTTCGATGCGGCAGAGCAGTCCGACGCTTTGGCCGAACTCTCGGCCGGTTCCGTTGGGGAGGCATTGCGGTTGACGAATTTGGATGGCGTGAATGCCTATCGCGATCTGGTGGCGCTATTTGCCACCCTGCCCCGGCTCGACCGTGGCCGGGCGCTGAAACTTGCCGAGGCCTGTGTCGGCGCGGCCAACACGGATCGTTATGATCTGACGCTCGGCCTCATCGACCGGTTCCTGACCCGGCTGGCGCGCACCGGTGCCGGTCGTCCGCCGATCGTCGAGGCCGCCCCGGGCGAGGCGGAGCTGATGACCCGGCTGGCGCCCGACGGCTATGCCGCGCGCGACTGGGCGGTGCTTCAGCAGCAATTGTCGGAACGCGCGGCGCATGCAAGGGCGGTCAACCTTGACCCCGCGGCGCTGATCCTCGATATGGTATTCAAGATCAACGAGACCGCGACCCGGATTGCGCGCTGAGCCTGAGAAGGCTCGGAACGGGCGGGCAGGTCTCAGAGCAGATGCCAAGGATTTCATGAGCCTTCCCCGTATTACAGACAGTCACTGCCACCTCGATTTTCCGGATTTTGCCGATGAACTGCCCGAGGTGATCAAACGGGCGACCGAAGCCGGCGTGCATCGCATGGTGTCGATCTGCACAAGGCTCAGACAGGTCGATCAGGTGAAGGCGATTGCCGAGGCCCACGCACCGGTGTTCTGGGCCGCCGGCACCCATCCGATGTCGGCCGCCGAAGAGCCTTTGGCCACGGTCGACGAGCTGATTGCCCTCTCAGAGCATCCGAAATTCGTCGGCATCGGCGAGACCGGCCTCGATTATCATTACACCGCCGAGAGCGCCGAGGTGCAAAAGCAAAGCCTGCGCATCCATATCGCGGCAGCGCGCGAGACACAGCTGCCGCTGATCATCCACGCGAGAGATGCGGATGAAGATGCGATGCAAATTCTGGGCGAGGAATACCGCAAGGGCGCCTACCCCTGCGTGCTGCATTGCTTCACCGCGTCGAAAGAGTTTGCCATGGCGGCGATGGACTGGGGCTTCTATATCTCGATGTCCGGCATTACGGCCTTCCCGCGTTCGGAAGATCTGCGGGAGATTTTCCGTGCCGTACCCCGCGATCGCGTCCTGGTCGAGACCGACAGCCCGTATCTGGCCCCGCCGCCCTATCGCGGCAAACGCAACGAACCCGCTTACACCGCCAACACCGCCCAGCGCGCCGCCGAGACCTTTGGCATGGAGTACGCCGAATTCGCCACCCTCACGGAGGCGAATTTCGAACGGCTCTTCAGCAAGGCCAAGCTGCCGGAGAGTGCCCTTTGAGCGCGCGTTTCACCATATTGGGCTGTGGCTCTTCGGGTGGCGTGCCGCGGATCGGCAATCTCTGGGGCGCCTGTGACCCGGAGAATCCAAAGAACCGCCGCATGCGCTGTTCGGCGCTGGTGGAGCGCGACGGGCCGGACGGCACCACCACGGTGCTGATCGATGCCGGGCCGGACATGCGGCAACAGCTGTTGAACGCAAATGTGTCCCGACTCGATGGGGTGATCTTCACCCATTCGCACGCCGATCACCTGCATGGCTTGGACGATCTGCGCCAGATCGTGTTCAACATGCGCGAACGCGTCAAGGTCTGGGCCGACAGCGAGACAGAGAACGATCTGATCTCGCGGTTCGGCTATGCATTCGTGCAGCCCGAAGGCTCGAATTACCCGCCCATTCTCGATCTGCACGCCATTCGCGGACCGGTGACGGTGGATGGCCCCGGCGGGCCGATCACATTTGCGCCCCTGCAGGTCAACCACGGCCAGATCGAGGCGAAAGGCTTTCGCATCGGTGATCTCGCCTATATCCCGGATGTCCTGGACATCCACGAGGCGACCTGGGCGCAGATGGAGGGGCTCGACACATTCGTGATCGACGCGCTGCGTTACAAGCCGCATCCAAGCCACGCGCATCTCGAGCTGGCGCTCGAATGGATCGCCCGCGCCGCACCGCGACACGCCGTGCTGACCAATATGCATATCGATATCGACTATGAGACCGTGGATGAGGAGACCCCGGATCACGTCACCCCCGCCTATGACGGGATGGTGATCGAGATCGCAGGAGAGGTGTAGATGCAGGCCCTGATCGACGTCATTCTGCCGGTGTTTCTGGTCATCGGCTATGGCTATATCGCCCGGCTCAGGGGCTGGGTCAGCGATGAACTCGTCGATCATGTGATGAAATTCGCCCAGAATTTCGCGGTGCCGCTTCTCTTGTTCGCGGGCATTGCCCGGATGGATCTGGGCGCGAATTTCCACCCGCCGATCCTGATTTCCTTTTACGCCGGGGCCTTTTCCGGCGGGCTGATGGGATTCTTAGGCGCGCGCTACCTGTTCAAACGCGAGCTGACGGATTCGGTCGCCATCGGGTTCATCGGATTGTTTTCCAATTCGCTGCTCTTGGGCATCCCGATCACAGAACGTGCCTATGGCGAAGCGGCTCTGGCCGGCAATTTCGCGATTATCTCGATCCATTCGCCGATGCTTTACGGCATCGGCATCGCCGCGATGGAAATCGCGCGCAGCCGCGGGCTCGGCCTCTCGGGCTTCGGGCTTTTGCGCCAGATCGCCCGCTCCGTGCTCAGAAACCCGCTGGTGCTCGGCATTGCCGCCGGCTGGACGGTGAATATCAGCGGGCTTGCTCTGCCTACCCCGGTCTGGGACGCGGTGACATTGATGAACCGGGCGGCCATCCCCGCGGCGCTGTTTGGCCTCGGCGGGGTGCTGTTGCGCTACAAACCTGAGGGCGACATGCGGATCATCGCCTGGGCGGTCTTCGCCTCGCTGATCCTGCATCCGATGATCGCCTATGGGCTCGGGCATTTCGGCTTTGGCCTCGACATCGCCTCGCTGCGCTCCGCCACGATCACCGCCGCCATGGCACCCGGCGTCAATGCCTATCTCTTTGCCAATATGTACGGGGTGGCGAAACGGGTGGCGGCCTCCTCGGTGCTCATCGGTACCGGACTTTCCGTGCTCACGATCTGGTGCTGGCTGGCGATTCTGCCGTAAACCACTGCACTTCCTTGTGAAACCCGCCTGCTCCAGCATCTGAAACGCCGGGATCAACCCTGGCGCGAGAAGAGTGATCATGCGCTCCCTTCTCGGGATGTGCCGCTGTCATTCTCCGCTCTGATGTCACAGCAAATTCCCAAGCCTGCCGCAATCACGCCCCAAAAGGTTATCAAATCGTTAACCAAGACACCCGGCGTCCGATTTTGCGACATGACATGCTGATATGACGCCTACAAAAAAGAAGACCCATCGCAAATGGCCGTTTACGATCTCGAACTTTACGATTTTGACCCCCAGACCCTGTTGGGCACCAGCACCGGGACCACGGTCACCTATACGGGCGGCAGCCCGACCGGCACCGCAACAGTCACCGACAACAACGGCACACTGACCGATGACAATGCGGGCGGGGCGAATACCGAATATGCAACCGCGGATGTCACCATCGGCGGAGTCAGTTCCTATGGCGCCAATGTCGATGCCGAGGCGGTCTGGACCGTCACCGATCTGAGCACCGGCGACACGTTCCAGATTGTCCAGTTCCAGGTCGAGAGCGGCAATGCGACGGGCTATTATACCCTGTCGGAATATCCGCTGCTCGACGGTCACCAATACCAGGTCACCTATTACAACTCGAACCCGGGGTCTTCCACCGCCAGCGGCACGTCCGAATCCTTCACCTATGCCGATTATACCGCCACCGCCGATCTCTCCGACGGGATCGTTTCCGGCACGGCGGGCAATGACACGATCGACGCCAGCTATAGCGACAGTGACGGCGACGCGGTCGACAGTGAAAGCTACAGCTCCGGCACCCTGCATTGGGACGATCTGGCCGATGGCCAGAATTACCTGAATGGCTCCGGCACGCTCTCGGATGCGGGCGTCACCATGACTTTCTCGGTCACCGATGATGGCGCCGGGGTCGAAGCCTATGACCCGACCGGCACCGCATACGATTCCACGGTCTATGTCGATACGGCCGCGGGGGAGACTTTCGATCCGGGCAGCGCCTTCTTCCTGTTTGGCGACAATGACGCCAACAATGACGGCATCGTGGATCAAGGCGCGGATGCCATGACCATGGTGATGGATTTCGCCGCCACCGACAGCGCCAGTGGCGTGAGCGACGAAGTCTATAACGTCTCTTTCCGGATCAACGATATCGATGTTGCGACCGGCGGGTTCGTCGATGTGATCACCATCACCGCCTATGATGCCGACGGCAATCCGGTCGAGATCCTGCTGTCTTCGGATGGCACGATGCTGATCGAGGGCAACACCGTGACCGGCACCGAGACCGGGCTTGCCGCCAGCGATGCCAATGGTTCGCTGCTCGTGGAAATTCCCGGCCCGGTGTCGCGCATCGAGATCGATTACAACAACGAGGGCGTGAACACCCAGGGGATCTGGTTCTCCGACGTAGAGTTCGACGCGCTCACCACCGATTACGACGACACGGTCGCGGCCGGCGATGGCGACGACACCATCGCCTCGGGCCTGGGCGACGATCTGGTCTATGCCGGGACCGGCAATGACACGGTGGATGCGGGTGCAGGCAATGACACGGTCTATGGCGAAGACGGCAATGACACGCTCGACGGCGGCATCGGCGATGACCTACTCGACGGCGGTGCCGGCGACGACCTGTTCATCGGCGGCGCGGGCGCCGACACGATGTATGGCGGCACCGGTCAGGACAATGTCGACTATTCCGCCTCCGGTGCGGCGGTCACGGTCGATCTGAGCAACGGTACCTTCTCCGGCGGCGACGCGACAGGCGACTCGGGATCGGGGCTCGACGGGGTGATCGGCTCGGATTACGACGATACGCTCATCGGTTTCGACGGCATGAGCACGGACGGGGCCAATGCCTATACCAACGAATTCTGGGGCGGCGCCGGCAATGATTATATTGACGGCGCGGGCGGCGATGACTTCCTCTATGGCGGCACCGGCGATGACACCATCCTGGGTGGCGCGGGCGCCGATTATATCGAGGGCGGCGATGGCGCGGATGTGATCGACGGCGGCGACGGGGCCGACACGATCTATGGCGGCAACGGCAATGACACGATCTCTGGTGGCGCGGGCGCGGATTACATCGAAGGTGGCGCCGGCGATGACACGATCTATGCCGGCGGCGGCGACACGATCTATGGTGGCGATGGCAATGACACGTTCATCATCGATCCCTCGCAGCTCGACGGCAATGCGATCAATATCATCGGCGACGAGACCGGCGACGCCACCGGCGACGTGCTCGACCTGTCTCTGCTCGGTTCGAATTTCATTCCCGGCTCGATCATCTATGACGAAAATGACCCGGAAAGCGGCGCGCTGACGCTGGCGGATGGCACGGTCATCACCTTTTCCAACATCGAAAACGTGATCTGTTTCGGCGCGGGAACGCGGATCGCCACGCCCCATGGTGCGCGCCGGGTCGAGGATCTGAAACCCGGGGATCTGGTGCTGACCATGGACAACGGTGTGCAGCCGCTGCGCTGGATCGGCGCGCGCAGCGTGCCCGCTCAGGGCCGTTTCGCTCCGATCGAGATCCGCGCCGGCGCGCTCGGCAATGAGGCGGATCTGATCGTCTCGCCACAACACCGGATGCTGTTGCAGGGCTGGCGGTCCGAGCTGGCCTTCAACACTTCCGAAGTCTTCGCCGCCGCCAAACATCTGCTGAACGGCCACAGCATTCGCCAGAAGGTTGGCGGCATCGTGACCTATTATCACCTGATGTTCGATCGCCATGAGGTGATCTTTGCCGAAGGCGCCGCAACCGAAAGCTTCCATGTCTCGGACCACTCGCTCAGCGGTGTGGCGGATCAGGCGCGCGAGGAACTGTTCGCGCTCTTCCCGGATCTGCGCGCCCTGCCCGCAGGCCATGGCGACACCGCGCGCAAATGCCTGCGCGCGCATGAGGCCCGGCTGCTGGTGGCCTGAGGGGCGCCCCTGTCCCGAAATCCTGCCCCGAAAACCGGTGTAAAACATCGCCTTGCCACGAGGGTTGCACCCCCGTCAAAGCGGCTTTGCCTGCAAATAGTTTGCATCCCAAACTATTTAGTGAACATGTAAATTCATGTCAGATATTCCCACTCCCGTTTCCGAAGGCAATCCCGGCACCGGCTCTGCCAAGAGCCTGTTCGGCTTTCGTTTCGTCATGCTGTCGCGGCGCTGGCGCAAGGTGATCCATGCCGAGCTCGCCGCCGCAGGCCTCACCGATGCCACCTGGGCGCCCCTGGTGCATCTCGACGAGGGCGGCGACGGCATCAGCCAGACCGAGCTGGCCGAGCGCCTCGCGCTCGACACCTCCACCCTCGTGCGCCTGCTCGACATTCTGTCCGAGCGCGGGTTCATCGAGCGCCGGGTCGATCCGAAAGACCGGCGCGCCCGGCAGATCGTCCTGACGGGGCCCGGCGAGACCGAGGTGGCCCGTATCAAAAGCCATCTCAGCGAACTTGAAGCCGGCCTGTTGTCCGGGCTGAGCGAGGCCGAGGTGGCGGCCATGCTGAGCGGGTTCGAAAAGATCTCCGAAACCGTCGAAACCCGTCTGGAGGACCGCGCATGAGCGCTCAACTGCTCCGCACCCTCCCGTTCTGGCTCTCTGCGCATGGGTTCGATCCGGCGCGCATGGGCTTTGCCGGTCGCACCGCCGTTGCCGCCTGTATCGCTTTCGTCCTGTCTTGGATGATCGGCCTCGAGCATCCGCAATGGGCGGCGATGACGGTCTGGGCCGCCTCGCAGCCCACACGCGGCCAGCTCTGGGAAAAATCCGCCTTCCGCGTGCTCGGCTCGATCTCCGGCACGGCCATCGGCATCGGGCTCGTCCTGGCGATGCAGATCCACCCGGCGCTGCTGGTGATCGGGCTCGCCATCTGGGTCAGTGCCTGTACCTATATCGGCAATCTGCAACGCGGTTTCACCGCCTATGGCACGGTGCTCGCGGGGTATACGGCGGCGATGGTGTCGCTGCTGGATGCTGCCCATCCCGAACATGTGATGGCGCTCGGCGCCGACCGTCTCGCCACGGTCCTGAGCGGCGTCGTCGTCGCCACGCTTATTGGCTCACTGTTCTCGCCCAAGGCCGTCCCCGGCCAGCTGCGCCAGAAGGTGATCGATCTTTTGATCGAGATGTTCGATCTCGCCGCCACGGCAGAGCCGCAAGCCGGCAAGCAGCGCGCCCTGCTCTCCGATCTCGCGGCCATCGAGGAAGGTCTCGACCCACATGGCGCCGGGTCGCTCCGAAGCCGGCAGTCGATCCGCATCACCCGAGCGCTGTTGATCGCCGCCACGCCGCTGATCCTGTGGAAACATGGCGACCGCCAGCCCGCGGCCTTCCGCGCCGAGCTGACACAGGTGGCCAAGGCACTGAAATCTGGCGATTTCGCGGCCGCCCGCGCGGCCCTCATCCGCGCCACCCGCATCAAAGGCGTCTCGCCGCGGTTTTCGGAAACCCTGCACGGGCTGGACCAGGCGCTCTTGCGCTGGCAGGATCAGCCCTCCGAGCCACGCCGGGTCACCGCCGCGCCGCTGCGCCTGCACCGCGACTGGGTCGGCGCGCGCGAGGCCGGGCTCCGGGCCCTGGGCGCGCTTCTGCTGTTTGGCGGCATCTGGCTCGCCACCGGCTGGGCAGTCGGCGCCTTCATGCTGCTGGGGCTTTCGGTGATGATCTCGCTGTTCTCGACCTTCGAGAACCCGGCGCAAATGATGCGCTCGGTGTTTTTCGGTCAGCTCCTCGGCGTCACCGGCGCGATCCTTCTGCGCTGGCTGGTCTGGCCCCTGGCCGAGAGCGAATTGCAGATGATCCTCCTCACCCTGCCCTTCATCCTGATCGGCCCGCTGTTCGTCGGCCATAACAAGACGGTGGCGATGAGTTTCGACTATAACATGGTGCTGATGCTGATGTCGCAGCCGCATTGGCCCCTGACCGGCAGCTTCGGTGGCTCCGTCGCGGCCGGGCTGGCGGTGATCTCCGCGCCTCTGGCGGCGCTGATCGCCTATCTCACCGTCTATCCGGTATCGCTGAAACGTCGCGTCGACACGGTATTGCAGGCGATGCTGCATGATCTGCGTGATCTCGCCTCCGACCCGAAAGCGCTCGAGGCGCGTCCGCATTGGCGGGCCCGGCTTTACCATCGCACGCTGCGGCTGGTGCGGCTCTCCGAGCGCGCCGGACGCGCCCAGGAGGAGGCTTTGGAAGCCGGGCTCGCGGTGCTGAACCTTGGTCAGGTGGCGATGTGGTGTCACCGGATCGCCCAGGACACAGAGCAAAGCGCGTCGGATCGTCGGGCCGCACGGACAGCACTCCTGCGCATCTCGCAGATCGAGATGAAACCCGCCCGCGCCCGCAGTTCACTTGCTGGTTTGAGCCGGCGCCGAACAGGCCCGGAAGCCGCGCTGTTTCTCGATGCCGTCGCCGGGATCGACGCGCTCGCCCCGAGCCTGAAGAAGGGCTGAACCGGAAGATCAGGCCATAAGATCGGGCCGGAAAATCAGGCCGGAAAATCAGACGGGCCTGTCCACCGGCCGTGGATTGCCGTCCTCGTCGACCGCAACCATGGTGAACAGCGCTTCGGTGACCTGGTCGCGCTGTGCGGTATAGGCGCGGCGGGCCCAGACTTCGATGCGGATGACGATGGAGCTGCGCCCGACCTTGTCGACCGCGGTATAAACGCAGAGCGTGTCGCCGACCTTCACCGGTTTGCGAAACACGATCTCATTGGCGGCGATGGTGACGGTTCGGCCATTGCAGCGCTCATTGGCGCGGATCGCGGCGGCCAAATCCATCTGGCTCATCACCCAGCCGCCGAAAATGTCGCCCGCCGCATTGGTATCGGCCGGCATCGCGAGCGTGCGCAGGGTAAGGTCCATTCCTTCGGGGGTGTGCTTGGGCATCGGGAGCTCCGTCTTTGTTGCGCCTCAGTCCCCTCAATAGAGGCCACCAGCGCAGGTGGTTCAATCCCAAGCCTCTGATTTATAACGCAAAGCCGCTCCGCGCCCAGCGCAACCCTCAGATGTTCCGAACAAAGAAAAACCCCCGCCAAATGGCAGGGGCTTTTTCTTGCTCTCCCTTTCGAGGGAGAATGGTGCGGTCGAGAAGACTCGAACTTCCACGGGAGTTACCCCACAGCGACCTCAACGCTGCGCGTCTACCAATTCCGCCACGACCGCACTGTCTTGGCTTGGTGAGGGGCTATCTAACGAAGCGCGTCGGGGAAGGAAAGAGGAAATTATCGCAAATGGCGTTTTTTTTCGCCTCCCCGTTTCGAGGCCTGACAGGGCGGTAAAAAAGCCCCCGCCAGACAGCGGGAGCTTTCGGGTCGCAACAGAGGAATTGACAGCCGCGGCAGGGCTTATTCCATCAGCCCGAGCTGTTTCATGAAGGAGAGATTGTCCCAGAACAGGTATTCCTCATCCATCACACCTTCGCCGGTCCAATGGCCGACGGTGGCCATGGTCAGCTTGTAGGCTTTGCCGGTGGGCTGGATGAACTGACCGTCACCGATCGGCATCGGTTCGGTAAAGGTGCCCTCGATCACGCCGACCACGCCGGTCCATTCGCCCTGACCGATGCGGATCGGGTGCTGTTCGATACGGGTGTCCGGCGCGTAGACGAACATCCCGGCGAGATCGGCGATATGCACGTCGAGCCCGGTGGTGGTGTGCCCGTCCGGCCAATGCACGAGAATGTCCTCGGCATGGCTTTCGTGCAGGCGGTCCCATTTCTGGCCGGTGAAGACCTCGAAATCGAGCGTGTCGAATTTGGCAAGATTGTCGGCGATCCGGGCATCTTCGGCCTGGTGTTGTGCCAGTTCTGCCAATGCGGCGGCGGACATGGTTTCGTCTGCACGCGCCGAGAGCGGCGCCAGCGCCAGAGCGCTCAGGGAAGCGGCAAGGAAGAAGGTTTTGTCGAGATATTTCATAGCGGTACTCCAGTTCGATAGAAGTGTTGGTCTGTGGCGTCCTGCGCCGATGACCTCAAAATATACGCAAGAATGATTTGAAAAATGGCGCTTAATCGAAGATATTATTGCATGTAGAACACGAATAAATCACCCACCCGAACAACGAGAGGCTGCATATGGATATGTTCCGGGCCATGGCCCTGTTTCGTGCGGTGGCCGAGGCCGGTAGTTTCGTCAGTGCCGCCGAGCGCGAGGGGCTGTCCTCTCCCGCCCTGTCACGTCAGATCGCCGGGCTCGAGGATCGGCTCGGGGCGCGGCTGTTCAACCGCACCACGCGGCGCCTGTCGCTGACCGAGGCGGGACAGCGGTTTCTGGCCCGGACAGAGAGCATTCTCTCGGAGCTCGATGAGGCCGAGAGCGAAGCGGGCGAAGGCCGGCTGTCACCGCGCGGGATCTTGAAGATCAGCGCCCCGATCACCTATTCGCTGGCCCGGCTCGGCCCGGTGCTGGCCTCGTTTCGCGCGGCCTATCCCGATCTGGACCTGTCGATCGATCTGAGCGACCGTGCCGTCGATCTGGTGCATGAGGCGGTGGATGTGGCGCTGCGGGTCTCAGCCACGCCGGCGCCCAATCTGATCGCCCGCAAACTGGCCGATGAGAAGCTGATCGCCTGCGCCGCCCCCGCCTATCTCGCTCGGCATGGCACGCCGGAATGCCCCGAGGATCTGCAAACGCATGAGTTCCTGCTCTACAGCTACTTGGCTGCGGGGCGGGATTACCGGTTTTCCAAAGACGGTGCCGAGCGGGTGGTGCGGCTTTCCGGCCATGTCGAGGCGACAAATGGCGATATCCTGCGTGACATGGCGATCGCCGGGCACGGCATGGTGATCCAGCCGGGCTTCGTCGTCGAGCGCGCCCTCGAAGCCGGCCAACTGGTGCGTGTCCTGCCCGACTGGCAATCCGAGAGTTTCGGGGTCTATGCGGTCTATTCCAGCCGCCGGCACCTGCCGCTCAAGACCCGGGTGTTCATCGATCATCTGGTCGGTTCGCTCGGCTGATCCGGGGAACGCCGCCAAGCCGGCACCGCGAGATGTCGATCGAATTTTCGATGCTCCTTCGCCATGCTCACCAGACCTTCGTGAGACCTTCGCGCATTTTCACCCCCGCCCCTTTCCGTCCTCCGGTTGCCGCGTTAGATGGAACACAGAGACGCGCATAGAGGACGGAGCGACCAGATGGTGGAATGGCGGATCACGGAAGGGCTGACCGATTACGATGAGGCCGTGACCTTTATGGAGGCGCGAGCCGAGGCCATCGCCAAGGGCGAAGCCGAGGAATTGATCTGGCTCGTGGAACACCCGCCGCTCTACACCGCGGGAACCTCGGCAAAGCGCGAAGACCTCGTCGATCCGGATCGTTTCCCGGTCTATGAAAGCAAGCGCGGCGGGCAATATACCTATCACGGCCCGGGGCAGCGGGTGGCCTATGCCATGCTCGATCTCGGCAAGCGCGACAAGGATGTGCGCAAATTCGTGCAGGACATGGAGGCCTGGGTGATCGCAGCGCTCGAGGAGTTTGGCGTCAAGGGCGAGATCCGCGAGGGACGTGTCGGCGTCTGGGTGGTGCGCGATGACAAGCCGCTCAACGCTCTGGGCCAGAGCCCGGAGGACAAGGTCGCCGCGATCGGGCTCAGGATTCGCAAATGGGTGTCGTTCCACGGGTTGTCGATCAATGTCGATCCGGATCTGACGCATTTCGAAGGCATCGTGCCCTGTGGCATCACCGAACACGGGGTCACCTCGCTCGTGGATCTCGGCCTGCCGGTGACGATGGAAGACGTGGACATCGCCCTGAAACAGGCATTTGATCGGGTCTTCGGCGAGATTGCGCGCAATTGATCCGGCCTTTGGCCGCCGGGCGCGGGTCTCCCCGCCCCTGCGACAATAGTAGACTGGCATGATGTCGCAGAGTCGTTATGGTGAGCGACGGACACATGAATCACCGGGAGAGAGACCTCTATGACCAAGTTTTTTGCCATCACAGCCGCCGCCCTGCTGGCAACATCGACCGCTGCGCTCGCCGACGGGCATGGTGCTGGCGATGCCGAGAAAGGTGCGAAAGAATTCAACAAGTGCAAAGCTTGCCACATGATCGCATCGGCTGACGAAACCATCGTCAAAGGCGGCAAAACCGGCCCGAACCTCTACGGCGTCGTCGGTCGTCCGGTCGCTTCCGTCGAAGATTTCAAATATGGTGACGGCATCATCGCCGTTGGCGAAACCGGTATGGTTTGGACTCCGGAGCTGATCACCGAATATGCCATGGACCCGACCAAGTTCATCGACACCCATGGCGGTTCCGGCCGTTCGAAAATGACCTTCAAGATCAAGGACGCTTCGAACATCGTCGCCTATCTCGCTTCGGTCGGCCCGGCGATGGAAGAAACCATGGACGAGGGTGACGAAGCCGGCGAAGGCGAAGCGGCCGCTTCCGAATAAGCCCACCCCATCGCGACAAGATCACAACGCCGCTCCGACCGGGGCGGCGTTTTTACATCCGCCCGTCCGGCGACAGCAACATGTCGAGTGCCGAGCGAAGCCGCCGGCGCAACGCCTCCGGGCTTTCCCCGGTGATCATGTAGCCGCAGCTCAACGTATAGGAATAGACCGAGATCGCGCGCATCCGCGCCGCCTCGGCCGAGAAGCCGCAGGCCTCGAACTGGCGCGTGAAAAAGCCCAGCCGTTCCTCATCGACCTTGGTCAGACCTGCCCGCACCATGTCGTCGCTCTGCCCCCATTGCCGCATCGCCACTTCGGAGGCGACATCGTAAGTGCCCAGGGTCACGAACTCGACCACATGCCAGATGCGGTCTTCCGGGACCTCGTAATGCCCCTCCACATAGGCGATGAGCCCGCTGGTCTCGCGCGCGCGCCAGAAGTCGAACAGGCTGTCGAGAAACTCCCGACGGTCCTGAAAGTGCCAGTAGAAACTGCCCTTGGTGACCTTCATCGCCTTGCAGACCTGATCGACGCGAATGCCCCCCGGCCCGGATTGTCCCAACAGCCGCAGCCCGGCGTCGAACCAATCTTCCCTGGCCAGCCGATCCTCTTTCTTGCGACCGACCCCGGTCACGGCGGAACCTGTCTGTTTCTTCTGCGTCATGTCCTGCGCCATTCCATCCCTGCCCCCTGTCGGCTGATGCCCGACAGTATCTGATGATGCCTGAGCTGGCGCTCACGACAAGCCCTTGTTGCCAGAGCCGCCACATCCGGAGCTTTTGCCCGTTTTCTACTCATTTGCCCGCTGGGACACCAGTCATTCGGGCCGAACGCCGCCGACATCCGCCTCAATTCATCTCAATCCGCTTGACGGCCTCTCCCCGCACACCAAAGTCTATACCATATAGTATGGAGATTCGCCGAACCGCGATCTCAGAAACAAAACACCGCACACAGGAGACAAGATGAGTATTGTTTTGACCGAGCCCCTGACCTCGCCCGCCGCCTGGGTCGCCTCCGATTTCGACGGCGACGACAGCTGGATTCACCCTCTGACGCCGGAAAACATCGCGGCCATCGATGCGGCTCTGGCCGGGCTGGAGAGCAAGGGGCTGAAATTTCCGCATTTCACGGCCAGAGATTTCCCGCTCGGCGCGCTCGAAACCGAACTGGCGGCCTGTTCCGAGGAATTGGAAAACGGTCGTGGATTTTGCCTGCTGCGCGGCTTGCCCGTCGAAAATTACAGCGACGCCGAGATCGACACGATCTATTACGGCATCGGGCTGCATCTCGGGCAACCGGTGGGCCAGAACCCGCGCGGCGACCTGATCGGCAAGGTGATGGCGGTGGGCGATGCCGCGAAAAAGGAAACCCGGGTCTACGAGACCAACAGCTACCTGCCCTATCACTCCGACCCGTCCGATGTCGTCGGGCTTCTGTCGGTGCGCAAGGCGAAACGGGGCGGGTTGAGCAGCCTGATCAGCGTCGCGGCGATCTACAATGAGATTCTCGCGCACCATCCGGCCTTTCTCGGCCTTTATTTCCGGCCATGGTATTTCTCGCACCTGTGCGAGGACAGGCCCAGCCTGTCGCCGATCTTCAGCGTCCATGAGGGCAAGCTAAGCTGCCGCTACCTGCGGCAATATCTCGAACTGGGTCATGAGATCATGCAGGCGCCGCTCTCGACGGTGGAAATCGAGGCGCTCGACCTGTTTGACACCCTCATCGCCCGGGATGATTTGCGGCTCGACATGATGTTGGAGCCGGGCGATCTGCAATTTGCCAACAATTACGCGGTCCTGCATTCGCGCAACGCCTTCGAGGATCACGAGGACAAGAGCAAGATGCGCAAATTGCTGCGTCTCTGGCTGAAAATGCCGAATGCGCGGGTGCTGGCACCGGAATTCCCCGGGCGCAACGGCTTCCCGATTCCGGAAGGCGCCTATTGAGCGAGATCCCCGCTCCGACCGGCGCAACGGCCGGCCGGAGCGGGAAACCGACCCCGGCCATGGCCGCGTTCTGATCGAAATCCGAAAATTCAAGCCCTCCCGCTGCATTTTTCTTGCGACAAAATGCGCAAAAAAATTGCTCTCGGGTTCGTGAAGATTTAGAACGGATGGTAATTCCGCAATATGACTCCCGGTCAAGGGGGCGGGCGGAGCGACGCATACAAACACTCAACGTAGGTTTTCTGACCACGCACAAATCGGGAGGACCGCATGGCAGACGCAGCCATTCACGGCCACGAACATGAGGACAATCGCGGGTTCTTCACCCGTTGGTTCCTTTCCACCAACCATAAAGACATCGGGATTCTGTACCTGTTCACGGCCGCCGTGGTCGGGTTCATCTCGGTCTGTTTCACCGTCTACATGCGCCTCGAGCTCATGGAACCGGGGGTTCAGTTCATGTGCCTCAACGAGGCCGGCGAATCTGCTGCCCGTCTGATCTCGGGCTTCGGCGCCGAGAATTGTGACCCGAACGGTCACCTGTGGAACGTGATGATCACCTATCACGGCGTGCTGATGATGTTCTTCGTCGTCATCCCGGCGCTGTTCGGCGGTTTCGGCAACTATTTCATGCCGTTGCAGATCGGCGCCCCGGACATGGCCTTTCCGCGCCTGAACAACCTGTCCTACTGGCTCTATGTCTGCGGTGTGTGCCTCGGCATCGCCTCGCTCCTGGCCCCCGGCGGCAACAACCAGGCCGGCTCCGGCGTCGGCTGGGTGCTCTACCCGCCGCTGTCGACCTCCGAGGCCGGCTATTCCATGGATCTGGCGATCTTCGCGGTGCACGTCTCCGGCGCCTCCTCGATTCTCGGCGCGATCAACATGATCACCACCATGCTGAACATGCGCGCCCCGGGCATGACGCTGTTCAAAGTGCCGCTGTTTGCCTGGTCGATCTTCGTCACCTCCTGGCTGATCCTCTTGTCCTTGCCGGTTCTGGCGGGCGCGATCACCATGCTCCTGACCGACCGCAATTTCGGCACCTCGTTCTTCCAGCCGGGCGGCGGCGGTGACCCGATCCTGTATCAGCACATCCTGTGGTTCTTCGGCCACCCGGAAGTGTATATCGTGATCCTGCCGGGCTTCGGTCTGGTGTCCCACATCATCGCCACCTTCTCCAAGAAACCGGTCTTCGGCTACCTGCCGATGGTCTGGGCGCTGATCGCCATCGGGGTTCTGGGCTTCGTCGTCTGGGCGCACCACATGTACACCGTGGGCCTGTCGCTCACCCAGCAGAGCTACTTCATGATCGCCACCATGGTGATCGCGGTGCCGACCGGGGTGAAGATCTTCTCCTGGATCGCCACCATGTGGGGCGGCTCCATCGAGTTCAAGACGCCGATGCTCTTTGCCTTCGGCTTCCTGATCCTCTTCACCATCGGCGGTGTGACCGGCATCGTGCTGTCGCAGGCCGGCATCGACCGTGCCTATCACGACACCTACTATGTCGTGGCGCATTTCCACTACACCATGTCCATGGGGGCAGCCTTTACCATCTTTGCCGGGATCTATTTCTACATCGGCAAGATGTCAGGCCGTCAGTACCCGGAATGGGCCGGCAAGCTGCATTTCTGGATGTTCTTCATCGGCGTCAACCTGACCTTCTTCCCGCAGCACTTCCTGGGTCGTCAGGGCATGCCGCGCCGGTACATCGACTATCCGGAGGCCTTCGCCTATTGGAACAAGATCTCGTCCTATGGCGCGCTCCTGTCCTTTGCCTCTTTCGTGTTCTTCATCGGCATCGTGTTCTACACCCTGTTCGCAGGCCGCCGCGTGACCGAAAACAACTACTGGAACGAATATGCCGATACGCTGGAATGGACCCTGCCGTCCCCGCCGCCGGAACATACGTTCGAGACCCTGCCGAAGCGGGAAGACTGGGATCACCAGCATTCGCACTAAGCGCTTCGCAAAGATGACATGAGCAAGGCCCCGCCGTTCTGGCGGGGCCTTTTCTTTGGCGTCAGACCCGGGGGGGGGCATCAAGATTTCGTTTACCATTAAGACATTGGGCAGCCATCGCCCTGCCCCTGTCATTCTTTGCCCCCAATCCCAAGCTAGCCTGTTGGCATGCACGAAAGCTTCAGGGACATGCACCGGCGATGATGGCCTTCTTTTTCAATTTGCGGGACAATGGCGAAATGCCTGTCGCGTCGGCGGTTACCGACCGTTGGCACGTGCCGCAATTCTCGAAGATCTACGATGAACGTGTGCGCCAGACCCGTGTGGCGATGCTGATTTCCAGCCCGGAACCGCTTTACGACAAGGACGGACCAAGCGTCGAACGCTTGGCGGTGCTGGCAAAGGAAATCGACCGATTCGCAAAATCGAAATGGGCCAGCACCGAAGCCAAAGGCGCCGTCGACTTCTTCGGCATGGAGGCAATCGAGAGCTTTGTGGCGATTCTCGAATTCGCCTCTTCGGGCGCCTATGCGACCCCGACGCAACGGCTGAAAGCCTATTACGAATTCGACGGTGAAAAGATCGGCGCGCTGGTGCCGCGTGGCGGTCAGATCGACGACAATCCGCGGGACTATTGCGTGACGGTCTGAGACGCGGAATTTGCCGCTTTGAGCCGTTAGGCGACATTGGGAACGCCGCGCAACCGCCCGGAACAGCAACGCAGTTGCCCGGGCGTGCGGTCATGCTGAAAGCATGCCTCCGGCATGACCCGTCCCGGCGGTCAGGCGCATTTGTCATCCCCGTGCAACGGACTGATCTTTATCGGATTTGGCTGACATAAAGCGCGGACCACCGAGAGCAGATGCGCCAGCCCACAGTCCGGCGCACGCCCTCATGTCGGTCAAATCGTCGATGGCTGCTCCGTCCCGCGAAACCGTCATTCAAAATTCACACGCCCCCGCCAAGCTGTCGAAACCACTCTCCCAGACACAGAGCGCCCGATGGAACCGCCCCTGATCCCCGAGCTCGCGGTCCGCGACACCGAGATCTCTCTCGCCTTTTATTGCAACATGCTCGGGTTCCGGCTCGATTACGCCCGCCCCGAGGAAGGTTTCGCCATGCTGGCGCTCGGGGAGGCGCGGCTGATGCTCGACCAGATCGGTCAGGGACGCGATTTCGACGGGGGACACCTGCCCTCTGCCCCGCCCTTTGGCATGGGGCTCAATCTGCAACTGCGGGTGCCGGCGCTCACACCGATCCTGGAGCGTCTCGCGCGCGCGCACCACCCGCTCTTGATCCCGGAAGAGACCCGCTGGTATCGCAATGGCGAGACCGAGTTGGGCCAGCGGCAATGCGTGGTGGCCGATCCCGATGGCTATCTCATTCGTCCTGTCGAAGAGATCGGCACGCGCCCCGCCCGACCTGCGGTCCCCGGCGAAGCCCCCTGATCGCATTCACCGCATAGACGCAGCGCGCGTGAGCCCCTAGACTGGCCGGAAACGCACAAAGTCACACCTATGCCCTATCTCTGGACCCCGTCTGCCGACAGCTTTCTTGGCCCCGCCGGCACGCGACATGACAGTTCCCCGCCTCCGACGGAGCCCGAGGACGGGGCACCGTTGCTGCGGCTTGAGCTCTGGCCGCATCGCTCGCTCAAGGGCAAAGGGTTTTCCGCCGCGATCTGGCTGATGTTCCTGGGCGGGCTGATCCCGATCGTGCCTTTCATTGGCACGATTGCCTTCTGGGTCTTGCTGATCTTCATGATGACCGCACTCACAGCCCTCTGGACCGCGCTCCGGCGATCGGATCGAGACCGGCTGCGCGAGGAGCTGCTGATCTGGCACGACCGGGTCACGCTGTCGCATTGGCCCGAGAAAGGCGCGCGGCTCGACTGGCAGGCCAACCCCTATTGGCTCCGCCTCTCCCTGCACCCGTCGAATGGCAAGGTCGAACAATATCTCACATTGAAGGGCGGCGGGCCCGAACATACGCGTGAGGTAGAACTTGGCGCGTTCCTCAGCCCTGAGGAGCGCGAACGCCTCTATGACGAGCTCAGCCGGGTGGTCGGACGACTGAAGACCGGCTGAGCCGGTCGGTTCAAACGAAAAAGGCGACCCGAAGGCCGCCCTTTACCAGTTTCTGCAAAGCCACCTCAGCAGCCGAGCTTTTCCTTCACCATCGGACCGGCGGCGCCGAAATCCATCTGGCCGGTGAATTTGGACTTCAGAGCCCCCATCACCTTGCCCATGTCGCGGATGCTTTCCGCGCCGGTTTCGGAAATCGCCGTCTCGATGGCTTTCGCCACCTCATCGGCATTGAGCTGACGCGGCAGAAACTCCTCGATCACGGTGATCTCGGAACGTTCCTTTTCCGCCAGCTCCAACCGTGCGCCCTCTTCAAAGGCTTTCGCGCTTTCCTGACGCTGCTTGACCATCTTGCCGAGAATGCCCAGCACATCGTCATCGGAAACGACCACGTCCTCGCCTTCGCCACGGTTCGCGATCTCGCGATCCTTGATGGCGGCATTGATCAGGCGCAGGGTGGCCAGCCTCTCGCTGTCCTTTTCCTTCATCGCCGTTTTCAGTGCGGCATTGAGCCGGCTTCGCATATCCATATGGGCCTCATCCCCTGGTTATCTTGCAAGTGGCCACCATAGACAAAGCCGACGGGCTTCTCAACCTTAGATGGGAGCGATAACAGATCGAAATTGCCGCAGCGCGGAAATGACCGGAAAAACGCTTCCCCCGCGCTTGACCTCGCCGGTCCCTTTCCTTAGGTTCCGGCCAATTTTGCCCTTATAGGAGAGTCGCGCCATGGCATCTGGTCTGCAGTCCGGAAAACCAACCGCTTGTCTGGCTTTGGCCGATGGAACCATCTTCTACGGCAAGGGGTTCGGCGCCACCGGCACCACCACCGCCGAGCTGTGTTTCAACACCGCGATGACCGGCTATCAGGAGATCATGACGGACCCGTCCTATGCCGGACAGATCGTCACCTTCACCTTCCCGCATATCGGCAATGTCGGTGTGAACACCGAGGATGACGAGACCGCCAATCCGGTAGCCGCCGGCATGGTGGTGAAATGGGACCCGACCGATCCCTCGAACTGGCGCGCCCAGGACGAGCTCGGCCCCTGGCTCGAGAAACGCGGTCGCATCGGCATGGGCGGCATCGACACCCGCCGGCTCACCCGCGCCATCCGTCAGCAGGGCGCACCGCATGTCGCGATCCAGCACGATCCCGAAGGCAATTTCGACATCGAGGCGCTGGTGAAACAAGCCCGCGAATTTTCCGGTCTTGTCGGATTGGATCTGGCCAAGGATGTCACCTGCGCCCAGAGCTACCAATGGGATGAAATGCGGTGGGCCTGGCCCGACGGTTTCCCGAAACGGACCGGCAAGGGGTTCAAAGTCGTGGCCGTGGACTTTGGCGCCAAACGCAACATCCTGCGCTGTCTCGCCTCCGCGGGCTGCGATGTGACCGTGTTGCCGGCGACAGCCACAGCGGAAGAGGTGCTGGCGCATCACCCCGATGGCGTGTTCCTGTCCAATGGCCCCGGCGATCCGGCGGCAACCGGCGAATATGCCGTGCCGATGATCAAGGGCGTGTTGGAGCAAGACTTGCCGGTCTTCGGCATCTGTCTCGGTCACCAGATGCTCGCGCTCGCGCTTGGCGCCAAGACGATCAAGATGAACCACGGCCATCACGGCGCCAACCACCCGGTCAAGGACCTCGACACCGGCAAGGTGGAAATCACCTCGATGAACCACGGCTTCACCGTCGATGCGCAAAGCCTGCCGAAAGGCGTGAAAGAGACCCATGTCTCGCTGTTCGATGGGTCGAACTGCGGCATTGCGGTCGAGGGCAAGCCGATCTTCTCGGTGCAATACCACCCGGAAGCCTCGCCCGGTCCGATGGACAGCTACTACCTGTTCGAGCGCTTCGCCACCGCCATGGCCGCGCGCGAGGCCGCTGCGGCCAGCTGACGCACGCATCTGCTGACATTCGGGACAAAGGCGGCTTTCGAGCCGCCTTTTTTCATGCGTCGCGCTCCCCCGTTCACGTGCAAAGCCTCGCGCAACCATACCGGATTAACGCGTTATTAACCAGAATCACTCACCCTTAAGTTGAGAATCGAGGTGCAAACTCGCCCAAAACATCGAGCAGCCAAACAAGTAATCAAGGCCTGGACACATCCGGGGCCATGACGGGGTATGTGCTGCGATGTCCGGTGATCGACATCTTCATGACGTGATATTGAACCGGGTCGCGCTCTCACCGCTCGTGCGATCCGTCACGCCGCCGAAACCCGCCAAACGGCTCAATTCGAATCTGCTCCGCCCCCAGCCCGTTCCTTCGGGCAAAGGCAAACCGATCGGGCAGGTCCTTGTCGACATGGGGGCGCTGACGCCGGACAATCTCTTGCGCGCCAGCGCCATGCGTCAACGCGAAGACACACGGATCGGCGATATTTTCCTGGCCCATGGCATGGTCACGGAAGATGAGCTTCATCAGGCACTTGGGGCACAATACCATGCCGAGATCGCAAACCTGTCGGACATCCGGCCTGATGTCCGGCTGATCGACCGGATCGGTGCGGATGAATGCCTCCGGCGCGGCATCCTACCCTGGCGACAGGCCGGCGGCACGGTGATCATCGCCTCTTGCCGCCCCGAAGAGTTCGAGGCGGCGCTACCGGAGCTTTCCGCCCGGTTCGGACCGGTTCGCATGGCGCTGACCTCGGAAACCGCGCTCCATGAGGCGCTGCTCCATACCCGGCAACGCCGCCTCGCCGCCGCCGCCGAAACCCGGGTCGCCGCCCATGAGAGCTGTCGCGAAATGGATTTGCACAGGCTGACCCAGATGTTTTCTGCGCTCGGGGTGGCCGGGATCGTTCTGGCGCTGCTGTCACCCCTGGCCGCCGCCGTGCTGCTCATCGCATGGGCGGTTCTGACGCTTGCGGTCGCGACCGGGCTCAAGCTCGCCGCCGGCTTTGCCCAGGCCCGCACGGCCCATGACCGCAAGACCATATTCGAGGTCAAGCGCGGGATCACCCGCCTGCCGACCGTCTCGGTCATGGTGCCGCTGTTCAAGGAACGCGAGATCGCCACACGGCTGATCAAACGCCTGTCCCGGCTGAATTATCCGCGCGAGCTGTTGGACATCTGCCTCGTCGTCGAAGAAGACGATCAGGTCACCCAGGACGCCATTGCCCACACGGATATGCCGCGCTGGATGCGCCAGATCATCGTGCCGCGCGGCAGGGTAAAGACCAAGCCACGGGCGCTGAATTTCGCGCTGGATTTCTGTCGCGGATCGATCGTCGGCATTTATGACGCCGAGGATGCCCCGGAACCGGAGCAGATCCACAAGGTGGTCGCGCATTTCGCCCAGACCGGTCCCGAAGTGGCCTGTGTGCAAGGCGTTCTGGATTTCTACAACGCCCGCACCAATTGGCTGTCGCGCTGTTTCACCGTCGAATATGCGAGCTGGTTTCGAGTGATCCTGCCCGGCTATGAGCGGATGGGGCTGACCGTGCCTCTGGGCGGCACAACCCTGTTTTTTCGCCGCGACGCGATCGAGGAGCTGGGCGGTTGGGACGCGCATAATGTCACCGAAGATGCCGATCTCGGCATTCGTCTGGCGCGTCATGGCTATCGCACCGAGCTTTTGAGCACGGTGACCGAGGAAGAGGCCAATTGCCGGCTCTGGCCCTGGGTCAAACAGCGGTCGCGCTGGCTCAAAGGCTATGCCATGACCTATGCCGTGCATATGCGCCAGCCGCAAAAGCTTTGGCGCGATCTCGGACCCTGGCGCTTCTTTGGCGTTCAGGCGCTGTTTCTCGGCACGCTGAGCCAATTCATCCTCGCGCCCTTCCTCTGGTCCTTCTGGATGTTCCCCCTGGGCCTGCCGCATCCGATGCGGGCGGTGTTGCCGCATGATCTTCTGGTGGTGCTGGGCGGGATCTTCCTGTTTTCCGAAGCTGTCACCGTGGCCACCGGCATGGTCGCCACCTCGACGCGGAACCACAGATGGCTCTGGCCCTGGGTGCCGACGCTACATCTCTATTACCCGCTGGCAACGCTGGCGGCGCTGAAAGCGCTCTGGGAAATGGTGTCAAAGCCCTACTATTGGGACAAGACCACACATGGGGTGGACGATTTTGGGGTGGACGATTTCGAGTTTGCTGATGAGATACAGATCGAGGCGGCGGGGACCTTTTCCGACGGCGAGAACAGCCTCAGCCCCCTACTCACGCCCAGCTCCATCCCCGGCCCCGCCAGCCCCGGCCCGGTTCATCCCGGTCGCGATGGCGCCCCGGCACCCAGCGCGACGGAAACGACGCAGGACGGGCAGCCCCCCACGGCTCTGCCAGCCCTGTCGTTATGGTCCGAAGGGTCGGCCAGCGATGTGTTTCAGCACTTGGAAAAACGCGCCGGAGACAGGTTGCCGGAGGCGCCACGGCGTCTCACCTTCGGTCTCGACCTGGGCGGCGCACACCCCCACCCGGGGGCGCCATCTCGGCTGAGAGCGCAGCGTGATCCGGCCCCAGCCGCACAGGGCATGGAGATGACCTCCGGTGATCCATTGCCGGAACCGGAGCTCGCCCCCGCCCGGTCGCACCCCGCACCGCACGCCGCCGCAGCCATGGCGCAGAACCACCTGTCTTCTCTCGGAAAATTTTCCGGCACCCCTCTCAGCCCATATCTGCGCAAAGGCGCAAGACAGGGCACGGGACCGGACCAGCCCCAGGTCACCGCTTTTGCCGATGCGCCCGCACTGTGCCGGATCAGAGAGAGACCCGAGGAAGACCCCGCCGCTCTGCCGTTTTTGCTCGGCGCAGCGCAGCGGATCAAGCCACGTTGAGCGGGCTCAGCGGATCTTTTCGGCGTCGATCTTGAGCCGTGTGACGAAGGCCTTGGAAATATGATCCGAGAGGGCCTTATGCGCGGCATCGCCATCGCGGGCCTCGATCGCGCTGACGATCTGGTCATGTTCCTTGATCGCCTCTTCGCCGCGCCCCTCGGCGGCCAAGGAGGTGGTGGCCAGAAGCGCCATGGAGCGATGCACCAGATCGAGCTGTTGCACGAGGTATTTGTTATGCGAGGCAAGATGGATCTGTTTGTGGAAACGGCGGTTGGCGCGCGACATTTCCTCAGGATGGCCGATGAGCGCGCGGTCCTCCTCGACCATATCGCGCAGCACCCGGACCTCTTCGGGGGTGGCATGGCGCGCCGCCAAACGCGCGGCCAGCCCCTCAAGCTCGGTGCGGACCACGTAGAGATCGGCCATCTGGTTGTGATCCAGCGAGGCAACGATCAGGGACCGCCCGTCGCGGGTCAGCATGGACTGGGTCTCGAGCCGCTGCAACGCCTCGCGGATCGGCGTGCGCGAGACGCCGAACCGATCCGCCAGCTCGCTTTCGACCAGCCGGTCGCCCGGACGATAGGTCCCGGTATCGATCGCCTCGAGGATCAACTCATAGGCGTCTTTCTGGCTGACACGCGGGTCTTTCATCTCAAGGCTCTCTTTCGCTTCATCGCTTCCCGGACAGGGCAGAACCATAGACAGGCCAATGCCTTGCAATCAAGCGCTAACATCGTCGCAGACCGGGGGAAAGAGAGAGCGCAGCGAGGTTTGAGTCCATGTCGGACATTGGTCACGAGGGCGTGCGCCGGACCGTGGGCTGGCGCATCTGACATTTGAACGAAACGCTTTATCTCAGCCAACTCCGGAAAAGATCAGATCGTTGAGCAAGAATGGCAATGCGCCAGACCGGTCGTGCTGAAAGCACGCCCCCGGCGTGACACGGTCCGGCGCACGCCCGGGCAACTGCGTTGCTATTCCGGGCGGTTGCGCGAAGTTCGAACATCCCCTCCGCCTCGCAACGCCCCGCGTTCTCCCCTTGCTCCTCCCCACGCACTCACGTACCAAGCCCGCATGGTAGCCGATCAATTCTCTCACGTGAAAACCTGGGTCTTCGACCTCGACAATACACTGTACCCGCCCGAGGCGGCTTTGTTCGCACAGATCGAAGTCAAGATGACCGATTGGGTGTCGCGCGAGCTCAATGTCACGGCCTCCGAGGCCAACAGGCTGCGCGATGACTATTGGCGTCAATATGGCACCACCCTGTCGGGGATGATGGCCGAACATGGCACCGATCCCCTACCCTATCTCACCTATGTGCATGATATCGACTTTTCCGGCCTGACCCGCGATGCGGAGCTTCACGCCGCGCTCACGGCGCTGCCGGGGCGCAAGATCGTCTACACCAACGGCTCCGCCCCCTATGCCGAACGCGTTCTCGAAGCGCGCGGGCTGACCGGGATTTTCAACGCGGTCTATGGCATCGAACACGCGGATTTTCACCCCAAGCCAGAGGCGGAAGCCTTTGACACCGTCTTGGGCAAGGATGGCGTCGCGCCGCGGGCTGCCGCGATGTTCGAGGATGATCCGCGCAATCTCGAAGTGCCGCACAAGCTCGGCATGAAGACCGTGCATGTCGCGCCGTCGCCGCTGGACCCGCCGGCGCCGCATATTCAGCATCACACCAATGATCTGGCCGCTTTCCTGCGCGCGCTGATGGCGTAAGCCCCACGGGGCGCGGGTGCGCGGCGTTTTGCCCTGCGTCAAACTGTCTAGGTGACCACCTGAGCCGCGGTTTCGTATCAAGGCCGGAACCAAAACCCGCGCCGCAAAAACGCGCGAAAACCGCATAACGCCACGGAGCACGCACATGACTGACGCCACCTTTGCATCGACCGCAGCCGTAGAGTCCCACGACCACCACGAAGACGGCATTGCCACCCCGCGCGGCGTGGCCCTGTTCCTGCTCTTCGTTGTCGCCGCACTTTCCGCCGTGGCCTACGGCGTGTTCACCATCGGGCCGTGGGTGCTCGGCCTGACCGCCCTGGCTTTCGTGCCGGTGATCTACCTCACGCTGATCCTGCTGACCACCGGTCGCTGAGACAGCCTAAGGGGAAAGAGCTGATCTCAGCTGCGCTGAGACAGCCTAAGGGCGAATAGCTGATCTCAGCTGCGCTGAGACAGCCTAAGGGCGAATAGCTGATCTCAGCTGCGCTGAGACAGCCTGTCCCTTTTACAAACCTCTCTTTTGCGCCTATCTCTTGCGAAGCACCGCAGCTGGCGCAAAGGAGATGCACATGGCCGACCGCAATTCCCCGACGAGCCCCATCAAGGGGACAGATGTCGAGATGCAGAATGTCGATGTGCTCGTCTCCGGTGGCGGCATTGCAGGATTGATTGCGGCGGCGGCCTTTGGCGCATCCGGCTTCAAGACCCTGATGGTCGACCCAAGCCAGCCGATCATCACCGGTGACGAGGCCGGGTCGGATCTTCGCTCCACTGCCTTTCTGCGCCCGGCGCGCGATCTGTTCAAACGCATCGGCATCTGGGAGGCTCTGGAGCCTCATGCCACACCTCTGGACTCCTTGAAGATTGTCGACACGGTGACCGGCGATGCCGGCCAGCCGGAGATCCGCACCGAGCGGCAATTCGACGGCCGTGAGACCGGCGACGAGCCTTTCGGCTGGAATTTCCTCAATTGGGTGATCCGTCGCGAACTGGCCCGCGCCGTGCCGGAGATCAAAAATGTCACGCTGCGCTACGGGGTCGGCTTCAAGAACCTCCTGACCCGCACCGATGAGGCGCTGGTGACGCTCTCGGATGGCAGCCGCATCCGTGCCAAATTGGTGATTGCCGCCGACGGCCGCAACAGCCCGGTGCGCGAGGCCGCCGGCATCGGCGTCAAGACCACCCGCTACGGCCAGAAATCCCTGGCGTTTACCGCCACGCATGAGTTGCCGCATCACAATATCTCGACCGAGATCTACCGCGAGGGCGGGCCGTTCACCATGGTGCCGCTGCCGGATGTCGACGGCAAACCGGCCTCGGCCATCGTCTGGATGAACCCGGGCGCCTATGCGACCGAGCTTCTGCACATGGACGAAGAGGCGTTCAACGCCACCATGACCGCGCGCTCCGCCGGGCTGTTCGGCAAGCTGGAGCTGGCCTCGGGGCGCGGCATCTTCCCGATCATCACGCGTTTGGCGGAAAGCCTGTCGTCCGAACGCGTGGCGGTGATCGCCGAAGCCGCGCATGTGCTGCCGCCGATCGGGGCGCAGGGGCTCAACACCTCCTTGAACGATCTGGCGGAACTTCTGGAACTCTCGGAGGCGCATCGCGGTGAGCTCGGGTGCCGGACCATGCTCGACAGTTACGCCCGCACCCGCCATCGCGACATCGCCACCCGCGCGCGCGTTGTCGACGTGTTCAACCGTGTGGTGCGCTCTGAAGACGAGGTGCTCCGCGCCGTGCGGCTTCTGGGGCTCAAGGCGGTGCACGACCTGAAACCGGTGCGTCGCAAGGTGATGGAAGCGGGTCTCGGGCCGATCTGACCCGAAGCCCCCCGCGAAAACAGAAAACGGCGCGAAACATGCTCGCGCCGTTTCTTTTTTTGAGCGGGGCGGTTTAGCTCGCCAACACCTCGTCCAGTGCCGCTTCGAGCCGCGCCACGGTGGCATCCACGTCATAGAGCTTGTCCAACCCGAACAGCCCAAGACGGAAGGTCGAGAAGCCTTCGCCCTCGTCGCATTGCAACGGCACGCCGGCGGCGATCTGTACGCCATGGGCGGCAAAGGCGGCGCCGGTCTTGATCGCGGGATCATCTGTGTAGCTCACCACCACGCCCGGCGCTTCGACGCCTTCGGCGGCGACGGATTTGAAGCCCCGCTCGGCCAGGAGATGCCGGACCCGGCGGCCCAGCTCCCATTGCGCCTCGGAGAGCTTGTGGAAACCAAACTCTTTCGCCTCCAGCATGGCGTCGCGCATGGCGCGCAGCGCGTCCGTCGGCATGGTGGCGTGATAGGCGTGACCGCCGCCGGTATAGGCCTCCATGATCGTCAGCCATTTGCCGAGATCCACCGCGAAAGACGAGCTTTGCCGCGATTTGACCAGGTCGAGCCCCTTCTCGGAGAGCATCACCAGACCGGCAGAGGGCTGGGCCGACCAGCCCTTTTGCGGTGCGGAAATCAAGATATCGACACCGGTAGCTTTCATATCCACCCAGGCACAGCCGGAGGCGATACAATCGAGGACCATCACGCCACCTTCGGCGTGAACCGCTTCCGCGAGCGCATGGATATAGGCATCGGGCAGGATCATGCCCGAGGCGGTCTCGACATGCGGCGCAAAGACGGCGGCGGGTTTCAGCTCGTGGATCTTTGCCACGGCTTCCTCAAGGGGCGCCGGCAGGAAACCGGCATTGGGTTCATTGCCGGTCCGGCGGGCCTTCATCACGGTCTGCGAGGCCGGAATGTTCCCCGCCTCGAAAATCTGCGACCAGCGGAAGGAGAAGAAGCCGTTGCGGATCACCATCACGTCTTCGCCACCGGCGATCTGACGCGCCACGGCCTCCATCGCGTAGGTGCCGCCGCCGGGAACCACCACCGCGCTGTCGGCGTGATAGACCTCACAAAGCGTGTCGTGAATGTCGTTCATCACGCCCTGGAAGGCTTTCGACATGTGATTGAGCGAACGGTCGGTGAACACGACGGAAAATTCGAGCAGACCATCGGGGTCGATATCGGTGCGAAGTGCGGGCATGAGGTCCTCCTCCTCTCTGGGAACATCTCTGACAAACGCTGCGGGAACAGCCATATTCACACGCACGAAGACGTACAAGTCTCAGAAAAATATGAACAAGGCGCAATTGCAACGGGACACTCGGCCGCAAGCATCAGCCGTGTACCGCGCCAGAAGACCATCGGAGCAGGCAAAACACAAGCGGCCAAACTCAGTGCAAAGGACTTGTGCGGAGGGAGGGTCTTAAACAGGCGCGACCGACACTGTCAGGCCGGGACAGCCAAAGCGACGAAACCGCTGCCCCCACAGGACCCCAGACAGAGGATTGAGACCGGACCCGAAAGGCGATCAGAAAGGCCGGCTAAGCGGTATTTCGGGCGCCTCGAGCCGCGGATCGGCAAAGGCTTCGATCACCGGAAGCACCGGGATTTCTGGCATTGGTGGTGCCATGCTGCCCGGGCGCGCCACCGGAATGGGCGAAGACGTCAACATCGGACGACAGAACGGCTGCGCCGCCAGCCAGCGCCGCATATCTTCGCGTTTGCGTTCGGAATGGAACGGCCCCCAATCGGCGGCGACGCCGCGCATGCCCCGGCTGACCACCTGATCGCGCGCCACCGTGCGATTCATGATCCGCACGGCGCAGGACAGGTTCATTTCGCCATTCTTGAGCGCCTCACCCGTGCCCGCCTGGCATTTGTAGAGCCGTGCCGTGGGCGGCGCGATCTGCACCAGCCCGTACCAAAGCCCGCCGCCGCCGACGGCCGTTTCGCGCCAGGTGCTTTCGTGGTAGGACAGCGTCGAGAGAAGCCCGGACCAGAACGCCGCCCGGCCATTGGCATCCTGGCTCCGGTAGCCCGGGCACCAGCTGTCGATATCCTGCGGCACGGTTCTCACCAGTGCCTGACCATGGCTCGCCACCGCCTTCATGGCGCTGCGGGTCCAGGCCGGGCCTTTGCTCTGGCTCTTCCAGCGCAGCTTCGGCATCTTGATTTCATAGGGACGCGGCAATGGCCGCGGGCTCGCGAGCACCGGATGGGTAAAGGCCGGCGCGGTCATGGTCGACAGCACGGAGGGGGCGGGCTTTGATACGGTCTCGGATGTCGTCTGAACCGGGGTCGTCTCATCCGCGGCCAGAGCCGGGAGCGCCACGAGGCTCACCCCGCTTGCGGCCAGTGTCGCACAAAGCGCAATGGCAAGCTTGTCCGCTCGTTTGAAAGAAACCCGCATCACACCGCCCATCACCACAGCACCCCAGATGGGCCACCCCGGCCCAATCTCCAAATCCCGCCTATAATGCCCGCTGGGCGCCGCTTTGCAAAGTCGCCCTCTTGCCCCTCGGCAAGAGAGCGCCTAGAACGCCAGAAAGCCAGACCAGATCAGGACAATGCGCATGCTCGACCATCTCGAATATTCCGCACCGAAAGTGAAAGTGATTTCCGGGGCGAAAGAAGACTGGGAACTCGTCATCGGGATGGAGATCCACGCGCAGGTTTCCTCCGAAGCCAAGCTGTTCTCCGGCGCCTCGACCCAATTCGGCAATGAGCCGAACTCGAACGTCTCCTTCGTCGATGCCGCCATGCCGGGCATGCTGCCGGTGATCAACGAATATTGCGTCGAACAGGCGGTGCGCACGGGGCTCGGGCTCAAGGCCGATATCAACCTGTTCTCGGCCTTTGACCGCAAGAACTATTTCTACCCCGACCTGCCGCAGGGCTATCAGATTTCGCAGCTCTACCACCCGATCGTCGGCGAGGGCGAGGTGGTCGTCGACATGGAGCCGGGCGTGGCCCGCAAGGTCCGCATCGAGCGCATCCACCTGGAGCAGGACGCCGGCAAATCGATCCATGACATGGACCCGACCATGTCCTTTGTCGATTTGAACCGCACCGGTGTGGCGCTGATGGAAATCGTCTCGCGCCCGGACATTCGTGGCCCGGAAGAGGCCGCCGCCTATGTGCTGAAACTGCGTCAGATCCTGCGCTATCTGGGCACCTGCGATGGCAATATGCAGAACGGCAACCTGCGCGCCGACGTGAACGTCTCGGTCTGCCGTCCGGGCCAATACGAGAAATACCAGGAAACCCAGGATTTCTCGCATCTGGGCACCCGCTGCGAGATCAAGAACATGAACTCGACCCGTTTCATCCAGCAGGCGATCGATTACGAGGCGCGTCGCCAGATCGCCATTCTCGAGGATGGCGGCTCGATCGATCAGGAAACCCGTCTCTATGACGCGGTGAAGGGCGAGACACGGTCGATGCGCTCGAAAGAAGAAGCGCATGACTATCGCTATTTCCCCTGCCCCGATCTCCTGCCGCTGGAGATCGAACAGACCTGGGTGGACGATATCGCCAAGACCCTGCCGGAGCTGCCGGACGAGAAGAAAGCCCGTTTCGTCAAGGGCTTCGGCCTTTCGGAATATGACGCGGGCGTGCTGACCGCCGAGACCGAAAACGCCGATTTCTTCGAGAAAGTCGTGGTGACCGGCGAGGATGGCAAGCTCTCCGCCAATTGGGTGATCAACGAGCTGTTCGGCCGCCTGAAGAAGGAAGGCCATGAGATCACCGAGAGCCCGGTCAGCCCGGCGCAGCTCGGTCAGATCGTCAAACTGATCAAATCCGACACGATCTCCGGCAAGATCGCCAAGGACGTGTTCGAGATCTGTTACACCACCGGCCGCGATCCGGAAGAGATCGTCGAAACCGAGGGCATGAAACAGGTCACCGATACCGGCGCCATCGAGGCCGCCGTCGATGCGGTGATCGCCGCCAACCCGGATCAGGTCGAGAAGGCGAAACAGAACCCGAAACTGGCGGGCTGGTTCGTCGGTCAGGTGATGAAAGCCTCAAAAGGCAAGGCCAACCCGAAAGCGGTGGACGAGCTGGTCAAGGCCAAGCTCGGGCTCTGAGACCCAAAGCCGACCCCAGCGGGTCGGCTTTTTTCATTTCCGGAGGCTTTAACATGCCCCTCCCCGCCCCGCATATCTCCTCGGTGATTGAGGTCCGTCCCGAATGGGTGGACTATAACGGCCATATCAACATGGCCTATTACGCGGTGATCATGGATCAGGGCGGCGACCAGATGTACCCGCTTCTGGGGCTGGGCGAGACCTATGCCAAGGCCAAGCGCCACACCACCTACACCGCCGAGGTGCATATCTGTTACAAGCGCGAGCTGAAACTGGGCGATGAGGTGCGGGTGCGCACGCAGATGCTGGATTTCGACGCCAAGCGCATGGTGCTGTTTCACGAGATCCGACACGAGGACGGCTGGATCGCCGCCACCGCCGAGGAGCTCTTGCTGCATATCGACATGTCCGGACCGCGCGTCGTGCCCTTTCCGGAAGAGATCCGGGAAAAGCTCGCCGCGATGAAACAGGCGCATGAGGTCCTGCCACGCCCGTCCCAGGCCGGGCGGTCGATCTCGCTCAAGAATTCGGCGGCCTGAGACGGTCAACCCTCTGTCGAGGCGCAGTTTTCCACTCTGCAAAAGCGTCAATCCTCCATTAACGCGCCCGCCGATATGATGGTCCCAGTCAAAGGAGGCCCTCATGTCCCATTACGAGTATAAAGCCATCCCGGCCCCGCATGATGGCGAGGCCACCTATTCCGCCCAGACGCCCGAGGCGCGGCTGGCCGAAGCCCTGACCGTGCGGCTCAACGCCATGGCGGCGGATGGCTGGACCTACCTGCGCAGCGACGCCTTTCATCTGCATGGCGCCAAGGGCAAACAGGATGTGCTGATCTTCCGTCGGGAAACCGATTACGGGATATTCCATGGCGACAGGCCGGATTATGGCAAGTTCGACCCCGAGGAAGCCACCGGCACCTGAGGAAAAAGACCCAGGGCGTCAGCTGAGCAGGAAACCGCGTCCCGGGAGATCGCGCCCCCCGCACCGGCCGCCATGGCTTGACCCGCCGGTCTCATCCGCTAAACCTCTGCCAAAGATCACAAGGCCGCGCGTCGCGGCTGGCAAAGGAGTGGCCGATGCCCCGCTACGAATATCTCACCGTCCCCGCACCGCGCAAAGGCGAGAAGGCCAAAGGCGTGAAAAGCGCCGAAGCCCGGATCGCCCAGGCGATGCAAAGCGTGCTGAATGAAAAGGGCGCAGAGGGCTGGGACTATCTGCGGGCCGACCTTCTGCCGATGGAGGAACGCGCCGGGATCACCTCGAAAACGGTGAATTACCACACGGTTCTGGTGTTCCGCCGCGAGCTGGCCGTCGAGACCGAGGGGCGTGTTTTCGGCGCCTATCCGGATCTTGAAGAACCGCAGGAAGAGGGGACAGAGACCGAAGAGGCCGGGGAAGAGGCGACAGCCCCTGCCCGACCGGTGCTGCGCGCCGAGAAGACCCTGCCGGAGGAGTAAGACCGAAGGGCGGGAAAGAGGCCAAGGCGGACGTTCGAGCGATGAGCGCCTGCGCAGGCCCGTGGGTGAGCGCCGAGCCTTCAGAGGACATCACTTTATACTTGCCAAATCCGTGAAACTTCAATGCGTTGTGCGCGGCTGGCAATGCGCTTGCCCGCCGGGACGGGCCAGCGCAGGCGCGGTGGCTTCGCCTTGTTCCGCGCCAGATGTATTCCGTTCGAACGTCCGCTCCGCCCGCAAAGCGGACTTCAACACTCACCCATCCAGATCGAGCGCCAGCGCGTGGATGCGAGGCACCAGATCGCCCAGCGCCTTGTGCACCATGCGGTGACGCGCCACGCGGCTTTGACCGGCAAAGGCATCCGCGCGGATCAGCACGTTGAAATGGGTCTCGCCAGAGGCCCCCGCCTTGCCCATTTCCCGGACCCCCGCATGGCCGGCGTGCCGCCCACTGTCATCCTCGATGATCAGCTCGCGCGGCGCGAAAGCCTCGCGCAAACGTATCTCCATTTGATCGGCGATTTTCATCTCATTGCACATTTCCGGCCCCCCGGCCCTTTTCCATTTTCCCGATATCATCTAAAGTCTTGCGTCCGAGTCGAAAAGGTTGAGGCAGCATGGATAAGAAAGATCCTTTCGGTTTTGATATGTCGGTGTCTTCCGCGAAGAAAAACAAACGCGGCGGTCGCAGAGGCATGTCTGGAGCGTTCGAAACCTCCAAGCGAAAATGCGAATGGGACGGCTGTAGCGAGGCCGGACAATATCGCGCACCGCGCTCTCCGGATCATCTGGACGAGTACAAATGGTTCTGCAAAGACCATGTGCGTGAATATAATCTGAAGTGGAATTTCTTCACCAACGCCAGTGAAGAGGAAATGGACGCGGCCTATAAATCGTCGCAGACCGGAGATCGTCCGACCAAACCCTTTGGCCGCAAATCGGTGGAGCAACGCGCCTGGGAGCGCCTCGGCATCGACGATGCCCATGAGGTTCTGGGCGAGAATGCCACGCGCAATCCGGGCAAGTCGGACCCCTCCGCACCGACCCGCAAATTGCCGCCGGTGGAGCGTCAGGCGATCGAGATCCTCGAAGCCAAGGATCATTGGACCAAGGCCGAGATCAAGAAACAGTATCGCGCGCTGATCAAGGTGCTGCACCCGGATGTGAACGGCGGCGACCGCTCGCAGGAAGAACAGCTGCAGCAGGTGGTCTGGGCCTGGGATCAGCTCAAGGAGAGCCGCTGGTTCAAATGAGCCGGCGCCTCGGGCACAACTCAGTGCCCGTATCGCATCGCGTCACATCCCAGCATCGCGACACATCAAAGCGACCCCGGCATCTCGCGGTGCAGGGGTCAATTTTTTGGTAAGGTTCCCGCGCTATCAATCCTGTCCGGGGCAGCGCAGGTGACAGCCCCGCAAAGGGTAGTGGGGTCACATGTTCACAGCACAGGCACAAGCCAGATTATGGGAAACCATGATGCGTCTGTCGGTCAGCGCCAATGCGCTGATCTGTGGCTATGTCACCTCCTATGACGGGCTGTCCAAGGAACTCGGCCCCGGCCAGGCGATCATCCTGTTGTTGTTGGCGGCCACAACGGGGGCGCTCATCGCGCCGATGTTCAAACGCAGCTGGGCCGCCAATCTCTGGCATCTGCTCTGGGCCTCGATCATCACCACGATCCTCGCCGCAGCGATGACACTCGGGCTGCATCTTCTGTTCACCTCCTTGTTTTTCGGCCAGGAAATCGTGGCGCTGAAGACACTTCCGGCGACCATGCTCTCGGGCGCGATCCTCGCCCCTCTGGCCATCATCGGACATCTGCAAGGGTTGATGATCTGGTTCGGCTTCACCGCGCTTGGTGGCTGGCTGGCGCGCAAATCGGAGACCAAGGCCACGGAGGCTGCGACCGAGGGGGCGGAAAGGCGCCTGTCCGATCAGGACTATCGCGATCTTCCGGTCTCGCTGCGCGAGGCCCCGCCACGCCGCTCCCGCAAACGCGCGAAATCAACATTCGAACGCGGCTGAGCGGAGCGCATCTCGGCGATTATACGCGCTCCGCTCTCCCGATCTCCCCCAATGGCAGCCCTTCGGCTCCGCCCCGGGCAACATTCTGGTAAGAAAACCTGCTTAATCTAGGTCGACGCTGCGGCACTCAGAAAACGCGCGTCGGGGAGCGGTCGCTTCGATCACCGGATGATCTCGGAGGCGAGGTTGTCGGAGGATCATGAAAAGCCGTCTCCTGTTGGTTTGGGAAAGTCTTGGTCATGGAAAGTCACATGTGGCGCGTGTTCGGAAGACACGAGATGCCGCAAAACAGTCGAAAGGCAGAGACGCCCTCCCCCGGATGGCTGTGGCAAATCGCTTATATTTTTTCCTTCATCGCCACCAGCAGCCTGTGCCTGCTCACGGCCGTTTATGGCACGTTTGCCCGCACCATCGGTCACGACGCGGCGACATTGCTGACCGTGACGGCGGTCATCGCAACCACCTTGATCGGCCCGAAATTTCGGCATTTCTGGGCCTCCGGCCCCGTCCATGTGATCTGGGCCGGGTTGATCACCTCGTTTCTCGCCTCGGGCACCGCACTTTGCGTCACGCAACTGGCCCAGGTGTTCTTTGAAGGCGACCCGGCACTGGGGCTCGTGTCCCTGCCGGTGACCTTCGCCTCGGCGGCGTTTCTGGTGCCGATCTCGCTCTATTCGAACCCGCCGACCATTCTGATCTGGCTGGGGGGCAGCTTCGTCACCTCTTATTGCGCCCGCCGGATCACCCGGCTCGAACGGCTCAGAGAGGAGCATGGCAACAAGGGTTGAGCCCCGCGCCGCAGCCGCGCCACCTCAATGCGCGGTGTCCGCCTTGGCCTTGCCACTGAGCACCCGGATCAGCGGATTGATCAGCCGGGCCACGATCGGGATCAGGATCAGCCCGTAGATCAGCCCGAACACCCCGTCGAAAAACGCGGTCACCGCCCAGGCGACAGCGCCCGCAGCGCCTTCGAACGCCGTCTCGACACTGTGCGCGGCGGCCTCGGCGATGTCATGGATTCCCTCATAGGGTTGCGCCATGCCAAGCGTGTGCAGCCCGTGGATCACGATGGAGCCACCGACCCAGATCATCGCCGCCGTGCCGACGATCATCAAAAGCTTCATCAGGACCGGCATGAACCGCACCAGACCACGGCCCAGCGCCCGGGTGGCCGCAAGCCGCCCGACACGCGCCAGCCAGAGCCCGAAATCGTCGGCTTTGACGATCAGGGCGACAGAGCCGTAGACCACCACGGTGATGATGATGCCGGCGAGCGCCAGGGCACCGGCCTGAAACCAGATCGGCTGATCGGCATCGAGCGCCGCAAGGATGATGGTCATGATCTCGGCCGAGAGGATGAAATCGGTCTTCACCGCCCCCGCCACCTTTTGCTCTTCGAGATGGCCGGGATCGCCCTCGTCCTCCCTGTGCCCGTCGGCATGGGGCGCATGGGGCTTGAACAGGTGATAGACCTTCTCCGCCCCTTCGAAACAGAGATACGATCCGCCAAGCATCAGCAAGGGCGTGATCAGCCACGGCGCAAAGCTCGCGAGAATGAGCGCCAGTGGCAGCAGGATCAAAAGCTTGTTGCGGATCGAGCCCAGCGCGATCTTGCCAACGATGGGCAATTCGCGCGCCGGCGAGAACCCGTGCAGGTATTTCGGTGTGACGGCGGCATCGTCGATCACCGCCCCCGCCGCCTTGGTCGAGGCCTTGACCGCCTGCCCCGCCACATCATCCACCGAGGCGGCCGCGATCTTTGCGATCCCCGCCACATCATCCAAGAGTGCCAAAAGGCCGCTCATCGCCGATCCCTTTCTGTCCGTTTCCCCGCACAGTACGGGGCTTCGCCGGTCAGGCAAAGGGGCGAAAACGGGGAATATTGCCGCGCGCCGATCAGATCACCTCTCCCGGAGCGATCGGCCCGCAAAAAAGGGGGCGCAACCGCCCCCTTTCGCTCCGGCATGACACAGGCCTGTCGGAGATCTGCCGTCGCTGGCTTTACATCGCCGGCAAAAGCACCTTGTCGATGACATGGATGACGCCGTTGGACTGTTCCACATCCGCGATGGTCACATGGGCGACATTGCCATTCTCGTCTTCGATCATGATCTTGTCGCCGTCATAGGTGGCCTGAAGCATACAGCCGCCGACCGTCGGCACGGGATGTTTGCCGCCATCATCGTCAATCATGCCCTTGATCGCGTTCGACATCGCATCGGCGGCCACCACGTGACAGGTGAGGATCTTGGTGAGCTGATCCTTGCTTTCCGGCTTCAGCAGGGTGTCGACCGTGCCGGCGGGCAGCGCATCAAAGGCGGCATTGGTCGGCGCGAAGACGGTAAACGGCCCCTCGCCCGACAGGGTTTCGACCAGACCCGCGGCTTTCACCGCCGCAACCAGCGTCGTGTGATCGGCGGAGTTCACGGCATTTTCGACAATGGTCTTGTCGGCATACATCGGCGCGCCCCCGACCGTCGGGTTGGCGGCAAAAGCGGTGCCCGCGAAGAAGGCAGCGGCGGTCAGAGTCGTGGCGAAATGTGCGATTTTCATTTTGGTCTCTCCATTGGTTTCACTGCACCGGGGCGTTTGCCCTGGTTGCAGGGAGTCACGGAGAGGCGACGGCAGGAGTTTCAAAAAATCTGCACACATTGCCATCACAGGCGCGTGAAGATTTTCAACACCATGTTTCCAAATGGAAAATATACGATCCCTGCGGTCGAACATCGTGCATCTTTGAGACTACGCTGCGGATTTTTGAGCCTTGTCAGGCGGCCGCGTCAGGCAATCTGGCCCCACCCCTCAAGCATTTGCGACCCAAACCGGATCTTCGACGGGGGAGGCACGCGAGGGTCCGTAGCGCAGGACTTTTCTGCTGTTCGAACGAAGTTCTATCAGGCGCGGAACAAGGCGAAGCCGCCGCGCCTGCGCTGGCCCGTCCCGGCGGGCGAGCGCATTTTCATCCGCGTACAACGGATTGAAGTTTCTCGGATTTGGCAGGCATAAAGTGCAGACCACTCAGCTTATGGCACTCCCCCACGGGCCAGCGCACGCCCTCGTGCCCAACGTCCGCCTTGGACTCACAGCCGACCTTCGCCGCACGAAGCACAAACGGCAGCTTCCCCTTACCATATGCGACCATATACGCTCTGGGTCAGGGTCCTGACCGGTAAGCCAGCTTCGTCAGACAGACAACATCCACAGCAGAAAGACGATCATGAAGCCCGAGGTGCCGGCTGAGCTCTGCTATCAGATCGCCTCAAGCGGCCCGGCGGCACGCAGATCGCCCGTCGGCACGCCACCTGGCGCGCCCCCCGGCGGCTCGTCGGTGATGGCAAACAGCGCCCCCGCCATCCGTTCGGCATAGGCGGTGGACACCACCATAGGTCCGCTCTCCGGCATCACACCGAGAGAAATCGGCGCTTCGCCATCGAAAATCAGCCAAAGCTCGAGCACCCGACCGCTCGGGGTCGCCCCGGCTTCGCGATCGAGCGAGACGGTGCCATCTTGATGATAGGTGGCACGGATGCGCAGGTCGAACCCTTCGGTCGCCGCCATCTCGACAGTATAGAGCGCCGGGTTCTCCACCTGCCGGGGCGCCCCGACGCCAAGCCAAACCGCCAAGACCAAGGCCGCCGCAACCAGACCGCCGCCCAGAGCAAGCCCCGGAGCGATCCGAGAACGCAGCCGGGCCCAGAGACCTAGGCGCGCCTGATCCGAGGCCTCGAACAGCGCCGCCTCGATCGCAAGCTTGAGCCGCGCGGGGGGATCTTCGGGCGTGATGTCTTCTGCAAGGCTGGCGAAATGCGCTTCCCAGACGCGCAGACGCGCAACCAAAGCGGGCTCCGAGGCAAGGCGGGCTTCGAAAGCGGATTTCTCCGCACCCTCGAGCAGCCCGAGCGCGTATTCCGCAGCCAGGCTCTCGTCAGGGGGCATTTCGTCATGCACATCGCTCATTGGCTCAGGCAGTCCTTCAGTTTCATCAGGCTGCGACGCAGCCAGGTTCGCATCGTATTCATCGGCACATCAAACCGCTCGGCAAGCTCGGCATAGGTCTGACCGTCGAGATAGGCCCCGCGCACGGCGGCGGCCCGGTCGGCCTCCAGCTCGTCGAGGCAAAGCGCGATGGCCCGTGCCTCGCCTTTTGCCGCCACCTGTGCCTCAGGGCCGGGGTCGGGAGAGGCCATGCGTTCGAGCACGCCGTCCTCGCCCGCCCCTCCCTCGGCCCCTCTGCGCACCCCGCTCTGGCGGGCACGCAGCCGGTCGATGGCGCGATTGCGGGCAATGGTGATCAGCCAGGTCATCGGGCTCAACCCGTTGGACCGGTAGCGCCCGGCGCCGCGCCAGATCCGGATATAGACCTCTTGCAGAACGTCTTCTGCTTCGGCCCGGTCTTTCAAGACACGCAGGCAGGTGCCGAAAAGTTTCGCAGAGGTCGCATCGTAGAGTGCAGAAAAGGCCGCGCGATCACCGAGCGCAATCCGCGATATCCAGTTTTCGATGTCGATTCGGTCCGGCATCAGTCCCCCGCCATTTGCCAGAGGGTGACACGCCTGCCCCGGACTTGACCACCCCTGAGCAAACATGAACAGGCCTGCGACAGGCCGGGGCCTTGCACCCGCGACAGATATGGGGCACGAAGTCAGGTGAGAAACGAAACCCTTTGAGTGAACGGGCAAGATCATGGACGCGAACGCAAAACCCACCGAAGTCATTTCAGTCCGCGATGTCTTTGGCATCGACACCGACATGACGGTGAAAGGCTTTGCCGAGCCCTCCGACCGCGTGCCCGAACTGGACCCGACCTACAAGTTCGACCCGGACACCACGATGGCGATCCTCGCGGGCTTCAGCCACAATCGCCGGGTGATGATCCAGGGCTATCACGGCACCGGCAAATCGACCCATATCGAACAGGTGGCTTCGCGCCTCAACTGGCCCTCGGTGCGCGTCAACCTCGACAGCCACATCTCGCGGATCGACCTGATCGGCAAGGATGCGATCAAACTCAAGGATGGCAAACAGGTCACCGAGTTCCAGGAAGGCATCCTGCCCTGGGCGCTCCGCAACCCCTGCGCCATCGTGTTCGACGAATATGACGCCGGCCGCGCCGACGTGATGTTCGTGATCCAGCGGGTGCTGGAACATGACGGCAAGCTCACCTTGATGGACCAGAACGAGGTGATCACGCCGAACCCGTATTTCCGGCTGTTTGCCACCGCCAACACCGTGGGTCTCGGCGACACCACCGGGCTTTACCACGGCACGCAACAGATCAACCAGGCGCAGATGGACCGCTGGAGCCTTGTGGCGACGCTGAACTACCTGAGCCATGACGCGGAATCGAACATCGTCCTGTCGAAAGCGCCGCATTACAACACCGAGAAGGGCCGCAAGCAGATCAGTCAGATGGTCACCGTCGCCGATCTCACCCGCACCGCTTTCATGAACGGCGATCTGTCGACCGTGATGTCGCCGCGGACCGTGATCACCTGGGCGCAGAATGCCGAGATCTTCCGCGATATCGGCTATGCCTTCCGCCTCACCTTCCTCAATAAATGCGATGAGCTGGAGCGTCAGACCGTGGCCGAGTTCTACCAGCGCTGTTTCGACGAGGAACTGCCCGAGTCGGCGGCCTCTGTCGCGGGCTGAGCCCGTGCGCCGCTTCCGCGTGACCCGGTTCGGTGTGATCTTGGGTCTCGCCCTCTGCGGCAGCGCAGCAGGGGCGGAGTTCACCGCACAGAACCCGGAATTCATGCGCAATGGCGCTGCGGTCTGCATCGGGGCCTACACCGTGGCGCAATACGCCCCGGGCAGCGGCAGCCAGATTAGCTATTGGCAGGGCATCCTGCATCAGTATCGTGAGGCGCTGAGCGAAGCCGAGATTCAGGCATTGGTCGACGAGCGCGTTGCGAAATTCGAGAACATCGCCCGCAGAGCCTCTTTTGCCGAAGGCGCCGCGCCGGCGCAGAAAGCCGCCGCTGATTTCATCCGGAACGCGACAGGAAACTGCGCCGGGAACCGCGCGCTTTTGGAAAAGCTGCAATAAGCCGGAGATGGTGCGCGCGCCCGGTCGCGCTATCCGGAGTACCCCGCCCCCCTCGCCAAGATCACCGTGCGCAAGGTTAAACGGCCGGAAACCATTTCCTGACAGACTCGTCGCATGCGCTGGCCTCGGATCATCATGGCCGCCACGCTGATTGCAAGTGATGCGGCATGTCCCGCTCAGGCCCTCCCGGCCCGGAGCATCGATCCGCTTGTCCGCGAATTCGCCTATTGCGCCGGACGGCTGTCTGCCGAGATGGAACATCAATGGCTGCTCTCCGACCCGGCTTCGGACCGCACCGCCGTCCAGCGTCGCGCCATGCTATCGCTTCTGGAGGCGGCGAGCCCGCCCGATCAGGGGCGCGATTTGCTGCATCTGAGGATCTCCGCAAAATTTGCCCATGCCGATCTGTTGCGCCGCGCGAGCTTTGATCCCGACCCCGAAAGCGCCAACCGCGCCCGGCTGCGTGCCGAGGTGGAATTGGCGCATTGTCTGGCCCTGATCCTGAGCTGAGCCTGGCGCGCGCCCGAGGGGCGCCCCGCGGCGCTTGCGGGCGGAGAGTTCGAGCATTCGCGAAAAGGTATATCATGCGTATATACAAAATTCTTGCCAGATCGCGGAAAGGCGCCTAGGCTCCATGTAACAAATCCACGACAAGATGAGGCCATGGGACGACAACATCGCACAAAGACCCTCTTTTTGACGCCACGGCAGCCGATCGCCGCGCGCCTTGGACTTGTGCTTTTCCTCACCCTGCTCCTCACCTCCTTCTCCTTCTCCTTCTCCCTCATCCCGGCCCATGCCGCCTCGCTGCGCGCCGACAATCCGCTGGCCCGGAATTTCGCCTATTGCGCCGGTCGGCTGTCGGCCGAGGCGCAGGATCATCAGGACCGCGAGTTGTTGGCGCTCAAATCCGCGATGCAGGAGCTTCTGAGTGCAGTGATCGCGCCCGAAGCCGCACCGGCTTATGAGGAGCTGCGCATTGCCGGCCATGTGGCGCAGAGCCAGCTGCTCGCCGCCGCGCGGTTTTCCTTTGACGAAGACGAGGCGGCGCGCGCCAGAGAACTGGCGGCAGACCATCTGCGCCAATGCCGGGCCATGCTCTTGGGGCAATGACCCCCTCTCGTTTTCGCAAAAAGAAAGGCCCGCCATGACAGCGGGCCTTTTGCCTGATTGTGCGTGTTTTCAAATAGCGATTGCCGCGAGGGCGCTCAGGCCGCCTTGTCTTCGCTCACCACGTCACGGGCGGCTTTCGTGGCATTGGCCCACCAGGCCAGATCGGCCAGCATCGCTTGAACCGACGGCAGGATCCCGGCTTCGATCTCGGACATTTCGCCATTGGCGCCGAGCGGCGAGACCTTGAAGAAATCGGAACCGGAAATATTCACGGCGGAGCGCACCGGCACCATTTGCAGGTTGATCGTCACCGCACGCAGATGTTCGACCGCGCGGGCCGCGCCCACGGCACCATAACCAAAGACGGCGGCGGGTTTGCGCACCCATTCCTTGCCGGCCTGATCGAGCGCGTTTTTCAGAGACGCCGGGATCGAGGAGTTATATTCCGGGGTGACAAAGATATAGCCGTCGTACTCGGCCATTTTTTCCTGCCATTTTATGGCGTTGGCATCGCTCGAGGGCATCCAGAGGTTGGAGGCCATCTCGTTGAACAGCGGCAGGTTGTAGTCCTTGAGATCGACGAGATCGAAGTCGAGATCGGTGCTCAGCTCTTTCGCTTTTTCAAACAGCCAGCCTGCCGGTTTGTCGGCGAAACGCGCGTCACGGGTGGAGCCAATGATGATGGCAATTTTCGGGTTGGACATCGGGGTATTCCTTTGCTTGCACACATCCGGAAAACGGGGAGGAGGAGGAGCGGATGTGCTTTCGCCTTCAAATAATGCCGCGTCGCAGCGCAGCTCAAGCCTGATTTCTGTTTATCCTGGCGCAGCCGCTGTGCAGCACCGCGCGCGGCCCTCTGCAGCCCCGCTCAAGAGAAGGGACGATTTGCCCCGCGCTTTCGCTTGCCCGCTCCCGCGACGCATGGTTTAAGTTGAGCCATGAGCAAACCCAGCGACAACCCGGCAGATCCGTTCAAGAAAGCCCTCGCGGAAGCGACGAAAGTCCTTGCCGATGACGGCGAGCTGAGCGTCACCTATTCGATGGATCCTTCGGGGATTTCCGGCGACACGGTGCGCCTGCCGCAAGTGTCGCGGCGGATGACCAAGGACGAGGTCCTGATCGCCCGCGGCACCGCCGATGCGCTGGCTCTGCGCCACAAATTCCACGACCAGCCGATGTTCCAGCGCTATGCCCCCCCGGGGCAGATGGCCTTCGAGATTTACGACGCGCTGGAGACCGCACGTTGCGAGGCCGCGGGCGCCCGGTTCATGCCCGGCACGGCCGGCAATATCGACGCCAAAATCGGCAATGACGCGATGCGCCGCGGCTATGACGGCATCACCAAGCGCGAAGATGCGCCGCTGGCCCAGGCCATGGGCTATTACCTGCGCGAAAAGGCCACCGGGCGCGAGATGCCCAAGGGCGCGAAAGAGGTGTTGGATCTGTGGCGCGATTTCATCGACGGCCAGACCACGGACACGTTCGAGGATCTCGACAGCTTGCTCGAGGATCAAAAGGGCTTTGCCCGTCTCGCCCGCCGGGTGATCGAGGAGCTCGGCTATGGCGATCAGCTCGGCGATGACCCGGATGCGACCGATCCGGAAGAGGAGCAATCCGCCGAAACCGACGAGCAGGAAGAAGAGCCGCAGGATCAGGGCGAAGAGCAGGAACAGGAAGACGACAGCGAGGCCGAGTCGGAAAGTTCCCAGGAAGAACAGCAGGACATGCAGGAGGCGACCCTGTCCTCCGAGGACATGGCCGACGAGGAATTCACCGAAGAGGTGGAACTGCCCAACGACGAGCAGGAAGTCGAGCCGCCGCAGCCCGCCCCGGTGTCGGATGCCGATCCGAATTATCAGGTCTTCACCTCAGAGCATGACGAAGAGATCATGGCCGAAGAGCTGGCCGAACCGGCCGAGCTCGAGCGCCTGCGCGCCTATCTCGACCAACAGCTCGAACCGCTGAAAGGCGCGGTGTCGCGGCTCGCTAACAAGCTGCAACGCCGGCTTCAGGCGCAACAGAACCGCTCCTGGGAGTTCGACCGCGAAGAGGGCATCCTGGACGCCGGTCGTCTGGCCCGCGTGGTGGCGAACCCGACGACGCCCCTGAGTTTCAAGGTCGAGAAAGACACGGAATTCCGCGACACGGTGGTGACGCTTCTGTTGGACAACTCCGGCTCGATGCGGGGTCGTCCGATCTCGATCGCCGCGATCTGTGCCGATGTGCTGGCGCGCACGCTCGAGCGCTGCAACGTCAAGGTCGAGGTGCTGGGCTTCACCACCCGCGCCTGGAAAGGCGGGCTGTCGCGCGAAGAATGGCTCAATGCCGGTCGCCCGCAACAGCCGGGCCGTCTCAACGATCTGCGCCATATCATCTACAAATCCGCCGACGCGCCGATGCGGCGGACCCGGGCCAATCTCGGGTTGATGATGAAAGAAGGCTTGTTGAAAGAGAATATCGACGGCGAGGCGCTCGAATGGGCGCATCGGCGGATGATCGGTCGCTCGGAAGCCCGCAAGATCCTGATGGTGATCTCCGATGGCGCGCCGGTGGATGATTCCACCCTTTCGGTGAACCCGGCGAACTATCTCGAGAAACACCTGCGCGACGTGATCGCCATGATCGAGAAGCGCAAACAGGTGGAGCTTCTGGCCATCGGCATCGGCCATGACGTGACGCGCTATTACGACCGCGCCGTGACCATTACGGATGCCGAACAGCTTGCCGGCGCGATGACCGAACAGCTGGCGTCGCTGTTCGACAGCGATCCGCGGGCACGTGCCCGGGTGATGGGCATTCGCCGCGCCTCCTGATCCGGCCCGCCCCGGCCGGTTTCAACCGACTTGATCGATGACTTGACCATCGACGCATAGACCTATGAGAAGGACCATTTCCGAAATGTTCCAAAGCTTTGATGTGAGTTCTCGTCCGGAACAGGCCGCGCCGCGGGTGACCGCTCTGCGCAATGAGATGCGCGAGGCCGGGCTGGATGCCTTTCTCGTGCCGCGCTCTGACGCCCATCAGGGCGAATATGTTGCGCCTTGCGACGAGCGTCTGGCCTGGCTCACCGGTTTTACCGGCTCGGCGGGTTTTGCCGCCATTCTCGCCGGCCGTGCCGCGCTGTTTACCGACGGGCGCTATACCGTTCAGGTGCGGAACCAATGCGACGGCAAGATTTTCGACTATGTCGACTGGCCGGCGACCATGCTGGGCGACTGGCTCAAGCGCACCGATGCCACGAAAATCGGCTTTGATCCCTGGCTGCACACGATCCGCGAGGTGGCCGGGCTGCGCGCCACGCTCAAAGGCACCGGCAAGGAACTCATTCCCACAGGCAATCTGGTGGACCGGATCTGGGCCGAGCGCCCAGCCCGGCCGTCGGAACCCGTCTCCGTGCAACCCTATGAGCTCGCGGGCAAAACCTCCGAAGAGAAATTCGCCGAGATCGGCGAGGCCGTGGCCGCCAAGGGCGCCGAAGCGGTGGTGCTCACCCTGCCCGACTCGCTGTCCTGGCTGTTGAACATTCGCGGCTCCGACATTGCCCATAACCCGGTGGTACAGACCTTTGGCATTCTCACCACCACCGGGCGGCTGACGCTGTTCGACGATGCCGCGAAATACGCCCATCTCGGACCCGATCCGCGGATCTCGATCGAGCCGCGCGAGGCCTTCTCGAATGCGCTGAGCGAAATGACCGGCCCGGTTCTGGTCGATCCCGGCACCGCGCCGCATGCGGTCAAAACGCTGTTGAAACAGGCGCAGATCATCGAGGGCGAAGACCCGTGCATCCTGCCCAAGGCCTGCAAGACACCGGAGGAAATCGCCGGCACCCGCGAGGCGCATTTGCGCGACGGCGCGGCGATGGTCGAGTTCCTGAGCTGGCTTTCAGAGCAGGCGCCCGAGGATCTGACCGAGATCGAAGTGGTGAAAAAGCTCGAATCCTGCCGGGCCGCCACCAATCAGCTCAAGGAGATCTCCTTCGACACGATCTGTGGTGCGGGCGCCAATGGCGCCATCGTGCATTACCGCGTCACCGAGGACAGCAACCGCGCGCTCAAGGAAGGCGAATTGCTTCTGGTCGACAGCGGCGGGCAATATCAGGACGGCACGACCGATATCACCCGCACCGTGGCGCTTGGCGATGTCGGCTTTGAAGAGCGCGCCGCCTTTACCGCCGTGTTGCAGGGCATGATTGCGATCTCCACCGCGCGGTTCCCGCGTGGCGTTGCCGGATCGCATCTCGATGCGCTGGCGCGCGCGCCGCTGTGGCGCATGGGACGCGATTATGATCACGGCACGGGGCATGGCGTCGGCGCATACCTGTCGGTCCATGAGGGGCCGCAGCGGATCTCGCGCCTCTCCACCCTGCCCCTGACGGAAGGGATGATCCTGTCCAATGAACCGGGCTATTACCGTGAGGGCGCCTTTGGCATCCGCATCGAGAACCTGATCGTGGTGCAAGAGGCCGGCGCGCTCGAGGGCGCCGATCCGCGCGATATGCTCGATTTCGAAACCCTCACATGGGTGCCGATTGACCGCTCGCTCATTCTCGCCGATGAGCTGGCGCCCTGGGAACGTGACTGGATCAATGCCTATCACGAGACGGTCTATGAAAACATCGCGCCACGGGTGTCGGAACCCGCCCGGACCTGGCTGCGGCAAGCGGTTGCACCTGTCTGACATATACCTGTGACGCAAAGCCTGTTAAAAGCTTTGCGACAGGCCGTCTCTCCCCGGGGAGCGAGACCGGCCGACCTGAATACGAGTGCGCAAGTTTATTGCGCGACACTTTCGAAACCTGTGTTCAGACGCAGCGCGAGCGGCTATGCTGCGTGCGCAAACATATGTTTGAGCGCATATTTGAATGCGTCATCGACCGACATGACAAACATACGCAGCTGAACTGCGTGAGAAACGAAGGGATGGACCATGGGAGATCATATCAGGATACGGCCGGCGGCCGGCAAATGGGTCGTCCGTGCGGGCGGGGCCGTGCTTGGCGAGACCGATCGCGCGCTGGAACTGACCGAGGGCGATTACCCGCCGGTGATCTATTTCCCGCGTGAAGATCTTGCCATGGCCTTTCTGGAAGAGACCGACACGGTCGCCGCCTGCCCGTTCAAGGGCACGGCGAAACATTACGACATTCACACCAAATCGGTGGTGATCAACAATGCCGCCTGGACCTATGAGGACCCGAAGGAGCCGGCGCTCGAGATCAAGGATTACATTGCCTTCTACAGCCAGAAGGCTGCCGTCGAGCAGCTTTGAGGCTCGACCACAAAGCGTGTACAGAATAACTAACGGCTCCCTTCCGGGGGCCGTTTTTCGTTAGGAATGCTCTTCCGCCGCGGTTTCCGCCAGTTTGCGGGAGAACACCCGCAGCGCATCGACCTGAAACAGCGCACCATGCAGCTCCGGACCGGTCTCCTCGCGCAGGGTCACCACCGGGATGAAGATCAGATTGTTCTTCTCGAACAAGGGCATGGCTTTCTCCAACGTGGCATTGGGCGAAATATAGATGCCCTGCGAAATCAGCTCGCGACAGGCCTCTTCCGAGGCCGGGCGCGGCGCATCGGGTTTGCGGTAGCATTGATGCACCCGCACCGTGGCCAAAAGGTAGCTCTGCGGCCCGGCGGCGAGATGCACATCGCGCCGCTCCAGCAACGTCAGGAAGAACGAACGGTCGACGAGGCGCGAGGCCAGCGCGGTCGAGAGCGACACGGTCACCATCACCGCCAGCCCGGTCTGCCAGTCGCCGGTGAGCTCAAACACGATCAGCGTGGTAGAAATCGGCGCGCCCAGAACCGCCGCCGCCACCGCCCCCATGCCCGCCAGGGCATAGAGCGTCGCCGTGCCGGACACCGTGGGGAAGACCGCCGTGGCGATGAGACCAAAGGACAGCCCGGTCAGAGAGCCGACCATCAGCGCCGGAGAGAACACGCCCCCGCCCATGCGCCCGGCCATGGTGATCGCCACGGCAATGACCTTGAGCACCGCGTAGACGATGGCCTGCCAGAGGATCAGCTCGCCGGTGAGCGCCGAGGACGTGGTCTCGTAGCCGACCCCGATGATGTGCGGGAAAAAGATCGCGATCGCCCCGAGGAAGACCCCGGCAAAGGCCGGGCGCAACACCGGCGGGAGATGCAACCTCTCCTGCACCCAGGAGCCGAAATCGTCGGCCATGAAAATCGTTCGCATCATCAGCACCGCGACCAGCCCGCACAGAAGCCCGAGGATCAGGAAGGCCGGCAATTCGACATAGAAGCTCAGCGCGCCTTCGGCCGCCAGCGTGAACTCGGTGACGCCGCCGAATTCTAGCCGGTTGATCACCGTGCCCGCGACCGAGGCGATGGCAATCGGCGCAAAGGCATGCACCGCAAAATGCCGCAGCACCACTTCGAGCGCGAAAAGCGCCCCGGCGATCGGCGCGTTGAACGAGGCGGAGACGGCGGCGGCCACGGCACAGCCCAGAAGATCGCGCCCGGTGATGCCGTCGGCATGAAGCCGGTTCGACACCCAGGTGGAGATCACCCCCGCCATATGCACCACCGGCCCTTCGCGGCCCGAGGAGCCACCGGTCGACAGCGTCACAAGAGAGGCCAGCGCCGAGGCAATCCCCGCCCGTTTCTCGACCCGGCCGTCGTTGAGCGCGGCGCCTTCGATCACATCGGCGACCGAGCGCACCCGCCCGTCCGGGGTGAACCAGTTGAGGATGACACCGACGAGCATGCCGCCGAAGATCGGCAGGGTCAGCACCCAGTACCAGGGCAATTCGCTGGCGAACGTGTGCAGATGCCTGAGATCGTGTGTGCCGTAGAACAGTCCCTGAAGCGCATCGATCGCTTTGCGGAACGACAGCGCGGCAAAGCCGGAGGCGACGCCAATCAACAGGGCAATGAACCAGAACTGGATCTGGCTCGGGCCGCGCCGGCGGATCAGATCCAGCGTTTCTTTCAACCCGTCGCGGACTTCACGTGCCGCTTTGATCGGGTATGCCGGATTGTCTTCGGCCATGTCCCTGCCCTGCCTCCAGTTGCCGCGGCGCACGGGGACGAAAACAGCCGTCCCGGGGGCATTCCCCGCCGCGCCACCGCTTTCCCTGTCCGTCCGCTTCCACTATGGTCGCCGGGCCGTAACAGCCACAGCGAGACCACCATGATTTCCGATATCGTTTATGCCGAACTGTCCTCCGTTCTAGAGGGTCGGCTCACGCGTTCCAAGTCCGAACTCGACCAGCACGGGCTCTCTGAAACCTGGTTCCCGCTGACCCCGCCCGAGGCCGTCGCCTATCCCGAGAGCACCGAAGAGGTCGTGGCGCTGATGAAGCTTTGTCATGCCCATGAGATCCCGGTGACGGGTTTTGGCGCCGGCACCTCGCTCGAGGGGCAGACGCTGGCCGTCCAAGGCGGCATCGTGGTGGATTTTTCCCGCATGAACCGGGTGCTCAGGATCAATGACGCCGATATGGACGCCGTGGTGCAGCCCGGCATCACCCGCGAGGCGCTGAACGTCGAGCTGCGCGCCACCGGGTTGATGTTCCCGGTCGATCCCGGCGCCAATGCCTCATTGGGCGGCATGGCGATGACCCGGGCGTCGGGCACCACCGCGGTGAAATACGGCACGATGAAAGAGAATGTCATCGGCCTCGAGGTGGTGCTGGCCGACGGCACGGTCATTCACACCGGCAGCCGCGCCCGCAAATCCGCCGCCGGCTACGATCTGACCTCGCTTTTCGTCGGCTCCGAGGGCACCTTGGGGTTGATCACCGAAATGACGGTGCAACTGCATGGTCAGCCGGAGGCGATCTCTGCCGCGGTCTGTTCCTTTGACGAGATCGGCCCGGCGGTCGAGGCGGTGATCGCGACCATTCAGGTCGGTCTGCCGATGGCGCGGATCGAGTTTCTCGACGCCGCCTCGGTCGATGCCGTGAACAGATATTCCGGCGCCAACTTCCCGCTCAAGCCTCATCTTTTCGTTGAATTCCACGGCTCCGAGGGCGCGGTGGCCGAGCAGGTCGAGATGTTCGGCGAGATCATCCATGATTTCGGCGGTTCGGATTTCGAATGGGCCTCAAAGGCGGAGGACCGCAACGCGCTCTGGACCATGCGGCATCACGCTTACTGGGCCTGCCTGGCGCTGAAGACAGGCTCCAAGGCGGTGGTCACCGATATCTGTGTGCCGATCTCGAAACTCGCGGACGCGGTGGAACAGACCCGCGCCGATATCGCCGCCTCGCCCCTGGACGGGCCCATTCTCGGCCATGTCGGCGACGGCAATTTCCACGCCATCCTGCTGGTCGATCCCGACAATGAGACAGAGATCAAGGAAGCCAAACGCCTCGCCCATCTGATGGCAGAGCGCGCATTGGCGCTCGGCGGGACCATTACGGGCGAGCACGGGATCGGCATGGGCAAGAAAGGTCTGATGGCTGAGGAACATGGCGACGGCTGGGCCGTGATGGGTCAGATCAAGGCCGCGATGGACCCGAAGAATATCCTCAACCCCGGCAAGCTGGTGCCCTGACCCGGCGCGCCTGCACGCACCAACGGCAGCGGCATAAGCGGCGGTGCCATCACATGGTCAAGACCGGGCAACGCAAAGGTGCTGCCCGGTCTTTCTATGATCTGGTCAGAGAAGTGCGATCCTGAGAGCCTTGTGAAAGAGTGAGACGCGGAAAGGTCTACTTCCCCCCCCTCCGCGCCCATTTCCACAAAACCAAGGACACTCGAAACTGTCTCTGACCTTAGGTCAACAGGTTGAAGAGTCGGTTAACGCGCGAACAAAATCTGCCTGTCGACCGCGAGAAACGCGGTTCACCCCGCCAGAAGCGCGCGGGCCGCCTCACGCGCGGCTTCGGTGATCGTATCGCCCGAGAGCATGCGCGCCAGCTCGTCGATCCGGCTCGGATCATCGAGCGGCAGAACCTCGGACAGGGTCACCCCCGCCTCGACACGTTTCGACACCCGCCAATGATGCCCGCCCAGAGCCGCCACCTGCGGGCTGTGGGTCACCACGAGCACTTGGCCCTCATCGGCCAGCGCCTTGAGACGTCGCCCGACAGCATCGGCGGTGGCGCCGCCGACGCCCCGGTCGATCTCGTCGAAAATCATCGTCACCCCGGTCTGATCGCGGGTCAGGCAGACTTTCAAAGCCAGCAGGAAACGCGACAATTCCCCGCCCGAGGCGATCTTGCCCAAGGGCCCCGCCGGCGCGCCCGGGTTGGTGGCGACGGTAAAGGCCACGGCATCCACGCCCTCCGGCCCCGCCTCGCCCTCGGCGATCTCGGTGGCGAATACCGCGCGCTCCATTTTCAACGGCGCCAGCTCCTTGGCCATCATCGCGTCGAGGTCTTTCGCGGCTTTCAACCGCGCGGCGGTGAGGCTTTCGGTCGAAGCGGAGTAGGCCACCTCCGCCTCTTTGACGAAGGCTTTGAGTTTGGAAATATCCCCGGCGCCACTGTCGAGCGCGTCGAGTTTGGCCCGCAGCCCGTCGGCGAAATCCGACAGGGCATCGGGCAGAACCCCATGTTTGCGGGCCAGCCCGCGAATGGCAAAGAGGCGCTCCTCGACCGTCTCCAGCTCATGCGGGTTGAAGCGCAGGGATTCGATACAGCTCTCGACATCGGCCTGGGCCTCTGCCAGCTCGTTCAAAGCCCGCCCGAGGCTTTCGATGGCGCTGTCGAGACGGCCCTCGGCCTTCTCTGACGCCCCTTCGAGCCATTTCAGCGCATCCGAGAGCATGCCCTCGCCACCATCGTAGGAAATCGCCTGATGCGCCTTGGCGACATCGGCCGCGATCTTTTCCGCCGATTGCATCAGCCGGCGCTCGGCATCGAGCTTTGCCTCTTCGCCCGGCTCAGGGCCAAGCTTGTCGAATTCTCCCACGGCATGGCGCAGGAACTCTTCCTCGGCTTTCAGGCTCTCTTGACGGGCTTCCGCCTCGGCCAGCGCCTTGCGCGCCGTCGAGAGGCTTTTCCAGGCCACCCGGGTGCGGGTCAGAAGCGCGTCCAGCCCGCCGAACGCATCGAGCAATTGCCGATGCCCGCGCGGGTTCAACAACCCGCGGTCGTCATGCTGGCCATGCAGCTCGACCAGAACCTCGGAGAGCCGCCGCAGCACATCGCCCGAGACCCGACGATCGTTGACCCAAGCGGTCTTGCGCCCTTCGAGCGTATTGACCCGGCGCAGGATCAGCTCGCCATCCTCGGTCTCGATGTCCAATTCCTTGAGCACGGCTGAGGCGTCGTGATCTTTCGGCAGATCGAATACGGCGATCACCTCGCCCTGCTCGGCGCCCGCGCGCACCAGATCGGCCCGACCGCGCCAGCCCAGCACGAAACCGAGACTGTCGAGAAGGATGGATTTGCCGGCGCCGGTCTCACCGGTCAAAACATTGAGACCCGGCTGGAACTCGAGCTCCAGCCGGTCGATGATCAACATGTCCCGGATGTCGAGACTTCTCAGCATGATGATGCGTGCCTCAGAGCCACTCGCCGCGGATCATCTGACGATAGACCGCACCGAGCCAGTTCCCCTCGAAGACTTTCGGCTCAAGCCCCTTGCCGGTCAACAGTTTGTAACTGTCGGCATACCACTCCGTGGATTTGTAATTATGCCCCAGAACGGCGCCGGCGGTCTGCGCCTCTTCCGTCAGACCGAGCGACAGATAGGCCTCGACCAGACGGTGCAGCGCCTCGGCGGTGTGCTGCGTGGTCTGGAATTTCTCCACCACCACACGGAAGCGGTTCACCGCCGCGGTGTAATGTTTGTGCTTGAGATAGTAGCGACCGATCTCCATCTCCTTCGCCGCCAGGTGGTCGAAGGCCAAGTCGAATTTCAGGATCGCGGACCGGGCATATTCGCTGTCGGGGTAGCGTTCGATCACCACGCGGAGCGCCTGCAGCGCCTGATAGGTCAGGCCCTGGTCACGACCGACATCATCGATCTGGTCATAATAGGACAGCGCCAGAAGATATTGCGCATAGGCGGCATCCTCATCGGCCGGATAGAAATCGAGGAAGCGCTGCGCCGAAACCCGCGCATTCTCATAGTCGCGGTCGCGGTGATAGGAGAAAGCCTGCATGATCAGGGCGCGTTTGGCCCAGTCGGAATAGGGATAAAGCCGCTCGACCTCACCGAAATAGAAAGCGGCGTCACCGAAATCCTTTTGCGTGATCTCGTATTCGGCGCGCTCGTAGATGTCCTTGGCCGGGTATCCCTCGAGATCGCGCGTCGGCGCGTTATTGCCACAAGAAACAAGAAAAGCCATGGAAACAGCGAGTGTTATCGCCAAACCGCCTGTCTTACGTGCCGTCATGAAAGGCCTCGTCCTCACCATTCTTCAGCCCCTTCGACGAGGGGCGTGGGCACAGTCCTAGCACAGAAAAATCCGGTGCAAAACGTCTTTGCGGAGGAAATCTCGTCACGGGCGCGAGAGCGTCTCTCCCCGGCCCGCGCGACATCCGCATCCGGCTCTCAGGCCGCCAGATCGGACGCGCTCACCCCGGCGCCCGGAAGCTTGGCCGCGGTGCGGGCATCGACGGTGACGAAGGCCCAGGCGCCCGGTGTCGCGAAAAGCTTGCGCAACAGCGCGTTGGTCATCGCATGGCCGGATTTATTGCCCACGTAACGCCCCAGAATCGGTGCACCCGCGAGGTAGAGATCACCCAGAGCGTCGAGCATCTTGTGGCGCACCGGCTCATCGGCGTGACGCAGCCCGTTCTCACCGCCATTGACCTTGTCGCCATCGAAAACAACCGCGTTCTCGCCGGCAACGCCGCCGAGGATCAGCCCGTTTTCAAGCATGACATCGACATCCGCCTGACGGCAGAAAGTGCGGCAATTCGACAATTCGCGCACGAAGGCACCGTTGGCCATCACCAGGTGCTTGTTCTGCACGCCGATGGCCTCGTCGGCGAAATCGATGTGGAAATCGATCTCGGTGGTCTCGGCGGGTTCCAGACGGGCGGTTGCACTGCCAAAGTCGACCTCGACCGGCGCCAGAATCTTGAGACAGCGCGTCGGACCGTCCTGGCGGGTCAGACCGGCAGCGAGAATGGCATCGACGAAGGGCGCGGCAGAGCCATCGACGATCGGCACTTCCGGCCCGTCGACAGAGATCATCACATTGCTCACGCCACAGCCGGCAAGCGCCGCCATGATATGTTCGATGGTGGACAGTTCAACGCCATCCTCATTGCGGATCAGCGTGCAAAGCTGCGAGGGCACGACATTGTCCCAATGCGCCGCGATGCGGGGCTGACGGGTGTCGGCGGCATCGCACGCGATGTCGGACCGCAGGAAGGTGATGCCGGAGCCCGCAGGCGCGGGGGTCAACAGCATTTGCACCGGCGCGCCGGAATGAAGCCCGACTCCGTCGAAGCGAATTTCTTTTGCGACTGTGGTCTGCACCATAGGCCTCACATTCATTCTGCGGTCTCATCTGCGTCTTTGCGCAGCTCGCCATGGATCTCAGCCATGGCTGTCATGAGCCGGTTCTCATCTTGGTCGACTGACCTTTGCTCGGGTGCCCCTTGGTCTACTGCCTCGCGTTTCGCGTCATGTCAGCCCCGCATTTCACGGAAACGGGCCGAACGGCAGCGCCCAATTCACACCCACCAGCGTGATTTACGGGCAAGTAACCAAACCTGCCCCCCGGGCTCAACTCAATCTTTGTAACCGTTTGAAACATCCGCGCCGGCGCAATGGCAAATATCCGCGCACATTTCCGCTGCAACGCGGCAAATCCTTTGAATACAAAGAGAAAAGGCCGCCCTGAGGCGACCTTTTCAATGCAATACAGACCGTGATCGTGACCGTAAACCGGGGCAGAGATCGCCCCGGATCACGGGTTTATGTCAGTTGGCCTGACGGCGCAGGAAGGCCGGGATTTCGATCTTCTCAGCCTCGGGATTCGTGTCCTGATCCTCGTCATAAGCCTGATGCACCTGCGGACGGACCTGCGGCTGGGCGCCGAAACGGGCCTGCGGCTGCGGCGCCGGGGCGGCGGGGCGCGACGGCTCATCCGCATGGCCGGTCATACGACCGATCAGGGAGTTGATGCCAAAACGGCCCTTGGCTGCGGCACCGGTGTCTTGCGGCTGCGGCGCCGGGGCGGCCGGACGGGCGTCGGCCCGCGGTTGTTTGCTCACGGCCGCCTGCAGACGGGCCAGGGCTTCCGGCGAGGGCGTGCCGGGCGCGGGCGCGCGCGGCGCCACGAAAGCGTCGGCCTCAGGATCGTGCATCATGGATTGTTGGGCCGGTTGCGGCGCCGGTTGCGGGCGCGGCTGATAGGCCGGCGGCGGCAGATCGTCATCGAGCGCGCGGAAGGTTTCATCCGGCGCCTCTTCACGATGGCTGACCTGCGGATCGAAGACATCGAGAGTCGGCTGGGCCGGTTCCGGGGCCGGCTGTGCCACCGGGGCGGCGGCAACCGGCGCAGCAGCCACAGGGGCCACGTGCTCGAGCTTTTCTTCCACAACTTCCGGGGCCTGCAGCGGCTCGGCGAGACGGCGACGCGGCATCGGCGTATCGGCGACGGAGGCCGTAGCATCGATGCCCGTGGCCACGACGGAGACGCGCATCGCACCATCCATGCCATTGTCCATGGTGGAGCCAACGATGATATTGGCGTCCGGATCGACCTCTTCGCGAATGCGGTTGGCGGCTTCGTCCAGTTCGAACAGGGTGAGATCGCCACCACCGGTGATGTTGATCAAGACACCTTTCGCGCCCTTGAGCGAGATCTCGTCCAGAAGCGGGTTGGCGATCGCCTTCTCGGCGGCCTGCACCGCGCGATCTTCGCCGGTGGATTCGCCGGTGCCCATCATCGCCTTGCCCATCTCGTCCATCACGGAGCGCACATCGGCAAAGTCGAGGTTGATCAGGCCCGGACGGACCATCAGGTCGGAAATGCCTTTGACGCCCTGGTAGAGCACGTCATCGGCCATGGAGAAGGCCTCGGTGAAGGTGGTCTTCTCGTTGGCGAGGCGGAACAGGTTCTGGTTCGGAATGACGATCAGCGTGTCGACCATCTTCTGCAGCTGCTCGACGCCCTCATCGGCCTGACGCATCCGCTTGGCGCCTTCGAACTGGAAGGGCTTGGTCACGACGCCGACGGTCAGAACACCGAGCTCACGGGCGGCCTGGGCGATGATCGGGGCAGCCCCCGTCCCGGTGCCGCCGCCCATACCGGCGGTGATGAAGCACATATGCGCGCCGGCGAGATGGTCGACGATGGCCTCAATGCTTTCCTCGGCGGCCGCAGCACCGACGGAGGGGCGCGCCCCGGCGCCCAGCCCCTCGGTCACTTTCACACCCATCTGGATGCGGGCCTGCGCCTTGGCGTGTTGCAGCGCCTGAGCATCGGTGTTGGCCACGACGAATTCGACGCCCTCGAGCGCCTTTTCGATCATGTTGTTGACCGCGTTGCCACCAGCACCGCCCACACCAAACACCGTGATTTTCGGTTTCAACTCGTCCCGCTCGGGCATCGTCAGATTCAAAGCCATGAGTTCCCGCCTGCTTTCCTGTGTCCGGGCGATGCGCTTTTTTGCGATCACCGCCCCAAGACTGTCCCCAGCCCCGGAATCGGGGCCCAATTTACCTATTCATCATAAATCCTAGGGGGTTTCGCACGTCGCGTCACCCCGAAAACACGGCTCAGCCACAAAATATGGGTTAATACGCCTGTCATTTCGGCGGGATCTTGCGCAAAGCGCCAGATTTAGCGGGTAGGACTGCGGGTACGACTATAGAGGCGGCTTACCAGCCACTCACATCCGGGGAATCGGATGTTTCGACCCGCGCATATGCGCATTTCCTCATTCTGTTCGGGCACTGCTCGGTGCCGGTCGGGCGGCGATTCTTCTCGCCTGCCCTGTTTCAAACCCGTTGCTCGGGTATTCTGCCTTGCCGCATTCTACCACAGAGGCGAAGCCGCGCGCAATCGCTTCTCGCCCGCTGTCACCAATTGTCCTTGAACCAGCGCACCGCGCGTTTGAGCGAGCGGGCCGGGTAGCTTTCCATCGGGATCTCGAAATCCCACCATTCGTCCTGCGGGTTGGCGGCAAAGAGGCACAGACCGACGGCCGCGGCAAAAGCGGCACCGGTGGCGGCCTGCGGCAAGCCCTGAACCCGGAGCGGTCGGCCGATGCGGACATTCTGGCCGAGGATTTTCGGCGCGAGCGTGTCGAGCCCGGGGATTTGCGAAGCACCGCCGGTCAAAACGATCTGCTGACTCGGCATATGTTCAAAGCCTGCGGCATCGAGACATTCGCGCACGCCTTCGAGGATCTCCTCGACCCGCGGCCGGATGATGCCGATCAACTCGGCCCGCGACACGGTGCGCCGGTCGCGCTCCCAGTCGCCACTGTTGCCGCCCACCTCGATCATTTCGCGATCATCCATGCCGGTGGCATGGATACCACCGTAAAAGGTCTTGATCCGCTCGGCGGTGGCGGCGGGCACTTGCAAGCCCATGGCGATGTCCGAGGTGACGTGATCGCCGCCCATGCGGACGCTATCGGCGTAGATCATGTGTTTCTTCATGAAGATCGAGACATCGGTCGCCCCGCCCCCCATGTCGACACAGGCCGCACCGAGCTCCTGCTCATCCTCGACGAGGGCCGAGATGCCAGCGACATAGGCGCCCGAGGCGAGCCCCGCCACTTCGAGATCGCAACGTTTGATGCAATAGAGCAGGTTCTGGATCGCGGCGCTGTCCACCGTCAGCATATGCATATCGGCAGCGAGGCTGCGGCCGATCTGACCGCGCGGGTCCTTGAGACCCGAACGGTGGTCGAGCTGGAAATTCACCGGCTGGGCGTGCAGCACCTCACGATGCTGACCGTAATCCGGCACTTCGGAAGCGGCCAGAACGCGCGCGACATCCTGTTCGGAAACCGTATCGGCCTCGACCTCGACCTGCCCCGCCAACCCGTAGGAGCGCGGCGTGCCGCCGGAGAAACAGGCGATGACGTGATCGACCCGGGTCTGGGCCATTTTCTGGGCCGCCTGCACGGCGGTGCGAATGGCGCGTTCGGTCTCGGCCATGGCGTCGATCTCGCCGAAGCGCACCCCGCGAGACCGCGTGGTCGCCGCCCCGATCACCCGGAAGGACGATTGCCCGGCCAGCGCGCCGACACCATCGCCGCCCATGAAGCCCTCGCCATCGAAGCGCAGCACCAGACAGGCGATCTTGGAGGAGCCGACATCGAGAATGGCCACCACGCCGCGTTGCAGGGCGGCGTTGCGCATGTTCCGCATCGCCCGCTGGGCTTCGTAGAGATCGGTCATCAGTTGGTCACTCCAAGTTTCACGCTCCGCAAACGGCGCATTTCTTCGCGGGCCGCATCGGTCAGTTGCAAGGTCGGCCGGTTGGGCCGGCGCATATCCACGGTGATCACATCCCGGTTCAACAGGTCGCGGGACTGATCGAGCGCCACCACCTGGGCCAGCGCGCCGAGCGGGTCGGTCTCGGGCAGGAGCACCTGTTGATCGCGGTCGAGAACAAGGTTCCAGCGCCGTTCCCCGACCCGCACCAATCCGCGCAGACGCGGCAGCAGCGGTCCGGAGGCGCGCAAAATGGCCAGGGCCTCGGCAACATCGCGCTCCGCCCCCACCCCGGCGATCAGCGGCAGATCCGGCCGGTCGAGACGGCTTTCGAGCGCGCTGACACGGCGACCTTCGGCATCGAGCATTTCGAGCCCCTGCGCAGAGCGCCAGATCACCGCCGGGCTACGTTCGGTGACATCGACCTGCAGAATGCCGCCGGCCCGGATGTGCAGGCGTGCGGATTGCACCGCATCGAGGCTTTCGATCTCGGCGAGTTTCTCCGGCAGATCGAGCTCAAAGGAGGAAACCGGAAAATCCTGCGCCACGATGGTGCGGATTTCCTCGGCCAGCGGACCGGTGGCGCCATCGATCGCCATCAGTTTCACCATGAACTCGGGACGGTTCTGGATCTCGCTCTTGATCGTGGCAACACGTTCCATGAAACCGGTGCGATTGGCCTCGGAGGCAAACCAGAGCCCGACACAGGCCGTCACGGCCAGAACCGGCGCGATACGACGCAGGAAGAACCGGAAAGACGGGGTCAGCCAGAGCCGGTTCATCCGGTAGGCCGTGCGCGAGGGCGCCGGATCATGCGGGCGCGCAGCGCCATGGTTGCGGCGCGCACGAAGGGCGCGGGCCACGGCCTCGGACACGCGGGCGGAACCGCCCACGGTGGGGCCTTTGGCAAATTCGATCGGGTCTATCGGTCGCATGAGGCGTCCTCCACCATCCATTTGCAGAAGGCGCCAAAGGAGAGCCCGCTTTTCTGTGCCTGCTCGGGCGAGAGCGAGGTCGGCGTCATCCCCGGCTGGGTGTTGGTCTCCAGAAGAATGAGCCCGTCGCGCCCCCGCGCCTCGTCCCAGCGAAAATCCGTCCGGGAGATGCCACGACAGCCCAGTGCCCGATGGGCGCGCAGCGCATAGTCCTGACAGGCTTCGGTGATCTCATCGGGGAGCTCCGCCGGGCAGACATGGCGCGACCCGCCGGTCGCATATTTCGCCTCGTAATCGTACCAGCCATCGGTGAGGATATCGGTGACGCAAAGCGGCGTGTCGCCCATCACCGTACAGGTCAGCTCGCGGCCCGGGACGAATTTCTCGACCATCACGACGGGCGGCATTTCCTGGGCCAGACGCGGCGCGTTGGCGCCCTCATGCACGAGATAGACGCCCACCGACGAGCCTTCGTTATAGGGCTTCACCACATAGGGCGGCTCCATCACATGACCGGCTTCGACCTCGAGACGCGACGCCAGCCGCGACGGCGCGATGGGAAGCCCGGCGTTGCGATAGACTTCCTTGGTCTTTTCCTTGTCCATCGCCAGAGCCGAGGACAGGACACCAGAGTGGGTATAAGGGAGGCGCAGCCATTCGAGAATGCCCTGAACACAGCCGTCTTCGCCGAAACGACCGTGCAGCGCGTTGAACACGACATCGGGGTCACAAGCCGCCAGCTGCGCGCACAGGTCTTCGCCCGCGTCGATCTCAACAACTTCGAATCCTTCACCCCGAAGCGCCGCAGCGCATTCACGACCTGAAACCAAAGACACCTCGCGCTCTGCCGAGGGACCGCCTTTGAGGACCGCAACTTTCGGGGACTGCCTGCTCGACATGTCCACTCGCCTCAATATGATCGGAACCGTCTTTTTGCGGCCCCTTTAAAATCGCCCCGTTTCGGGGTCTGTTTTCACGCCCTGCTCGGGGCGCTGTCGTCTGATCCGGTCTGTTATGCCGGGATTGGCTGCTTATGCACCCGTTTTTTGCACATCGGTTGATTTCAGATCGGCGAGCCCATCCGGGATCGGATCGCCTTCGAATTCACCAACGCGTTTGATTTCCCATTGTAACGCGATGCCCGCGTTTTGGAATACCCTTTTTCGCACCGATTCGCCCAAGCTCTCGAGATCGTGCGCCGTGGCCACACCCGTGTTGATCATGAAGTTGGAATGCATCTCGCTCATCTGCGCCCCCCCGATGGAATAGCCCCTGAGCCCGGCATCATCGATCACCTTCCAGGCCTTGAGATCATGGGTATCGTCGGCCTTGCCGGTGGAGCTGAACCCGGCCGGATTGCGGAAGGTCGACCCGGCCGAGCGTTCCTTGGTCGGCTGGCTGGCGTCGCGCTTGGCAAGCTGATCGGTCATGCGCGCCTCGAGCGCCTCGGGATCGGCTTTTTCCGCTTTGAGCGTGGCCTCGGTGATCACCCAGCCCTCGGGCAGATCGCTCTGGCGATATTGAAACTTCAGATCGTCGGCGGTGAGCGTGACCAGCGCGCCGGCCCGCGTCACCGCCTTGGCCGAAACGAAATGATCGGCCACGTAAGAGCCGTAACAACCGGCGTTCATCCGCACCGCGCCGCCGATAGCACCGGGAATGGTGCGCAGGAAGGTCAGATCGAGCCCCTGTGCGGCGGCCTTGCGCGCGACATGGGCGTCAAGCGCCGCGACACCGGCAGTCACGCGACCGGCCTCGGCGTCGATCCCGATCTGGTTGAAGCCCCGCCCCATGCGGATCACCACGGCCCGGATACCGCCATCCCTGACAATGAGGTTGGAACCGACGCCCATCGGAAACACAGCGACAGCGGGATCGAGCGCCGCGAGAAACCCCTGCAGATCTTCGAGATCGGCGGGTTGAAACAACGCATCCGCAGGCCCGCCCACGCGCAGCCAGGTGAGATCCGACAACATGCGGCTCTCGGTCAGCTTGCCACGCACCTCTGGGTAGATCATTCCGCCGAACCCTTTGTCACCACGCGTTTCGCCCACCGGCCGAGATACACCACCGGCCAGCGCAGGATCGACACGCCCGCCGCAAAGACGACAAGCCCGACCCATGGGCCGTTCTCATAGGTGACATAGCCCAAAAGGGGAACCCCCAGCGCGATCAGCGCATAGGCAGCAGGCCAGTGGTTGCTCTTCGACGGGAACATGGCGATTACATTCGCCAGCACCGCCCAGCAACAGGCCAGTGCAAGTGAGATAGTCATGTGGCTCTCCTGTCAGCCTTTTCTGATCCCCCGCGTGAGACGACGCCAAAGCGCACCCAGCGGTTTGCGAAACAAAGACACAGCAGCGACACAACCAACCAATACCGGCCAGGGCCCATAGCTCCGACCGACCCAGATCAGGATCACGGGCAGCGCAAGCAGAAGCGCCAGCCCGGGAAGAATCTGGTACCTTATAGGTAACGGCGCAAGCGCCATGGTGGCAAGGGCCCAGATCGCCAAAGCCACGAGAGGAGAGAGAAGCGCGCTCATGACGCCCCTCCGAGCGCGAAGGCCACAAGCGCCAGGAGCGCAAAGATCAACCCGACCACCGGCACCCAGGCCGCGACGCGGAACGGCGCCTCCGGCTGGCGGCGTTTCAGGAAGATCAGGCTGGCATTCACCAGGGTGAACACCACCAGAAGAATGGTCGAGGTGACGCCAGCCAGATCCGCCACCGGCAGCATGAGCGCCGCAGCAATCACCAGCGCGCCGATCAGCACCGTGGCCAGAACCGGCGTGCCGAACCGTGCATGGGCATGGTGAAACAGGCCAAGCGTCCGGTTGCGCTTGCCCAGACCGAACAGCACGCGCGCCGCCATGACGACCTGCGCCAGAACGCCATTGAGCGCCGCGACCACGGCAATTGCAGAGAGCACCGCGACATGCCCGCCGCCCGCCTCATAGACCAGCGCCAGCGGGCGTTCGGACCCACCCAGCTCTTCGAGCGAGACCACGCGCACGGCGGTGAGCGTGACCACGACATAGAGCAAGGTGGTGATCCCGAGCGAGGCAATGATGGCAATCGGCAGGGTCCGTTCCGGGCGCTTCACCTCTTCGGCCATGTTGACGATATCCTCGAACCCGATGAAGGCGAAGAAGGCCAGCGTCGCCGCCACGCCGATCCCCGGCAGGTAAGGCTCTGCCGCAAGGTTCCAATCCGGGGAGGCAGGCCCCTGCCAGCCCGCCCAGATGACGAGCACCAGACCGGCCACTTCGATCACCGTGAAGAGCGCCGCCATGGCGAGGCTCTCCAACACGCCGATGATGGCGACGAGCACGAGGATCAGGCCAAGAGAGATCACCGCAAGGCTGAACGGAATATCAAGAAAGCCGATGAGATAGCCGGCCCCGCCTCGCAAAACGGCGGCCGCCGATACCGTGCCGCCCGCAACGATCGCGAGCCCGACGATCACCCCCAGAAGCTTCGAGCCCAAGCCCGCCTCGACATAGGCGGCCTCGCCGGCGGCCTCCGGGATGCGGGTCGACAGTTCGGCATAGGACAGCGCCGAGGGGGCGGCGATCAGACCGGCGAGCAAGAAGGCCAGAGGCGCGTAGAGCCCAGCCTCGGCTGCGACCGCACCGACCAGCACATAGATGCCGGCCCCGACCATGACGCCCACGCCGTAAGCCGTGAGCAATCCCGGTCCGATACGTCGTTTGAGCCCGTCAGACATCGCCCCGCCTCCGCCGCCAGAGAAGCGTGGCGCCCGTCACGGCGAGCGACAAGGCAAAGGCGGTCAGCGCGCCTGTCAGGGCGGATGCGATGGCGGCGGACGGGCCGCCCGTGAGCTTGCCATGCGCGGCGAGGAATTCAGTACCGTAGAACAGCACCCAGGCCCCAAGGCAAAGGTGCAGGGCCAGAATGACGGCGAAGGACCACCGGTCCTTGAGAGCGAACCAACCGCAGAGCGGCACCGCGGCCCATGGCAGCACGAGAAGAGCAAAGCTCAGTGCTTTCAACACCATAGACACAGTTTCTCTCCCTTACCCTTTCGCCAGACGTTCCGGCAGCCCATGCGCCCAGGTCGAGATCGTCCCGGCGCCGAGACAGACCACCATGTCGCCCTCGCGCGCCTGTTCGCGCACCAGACGTTCGAGATCCTCCTCGGAGGTCACGGCGCGGGCATGGCGATGGCCATGACGAATGAGCCCGGCCACGAGATCGTCGCGCGAGGCGCCGGGGATCGGCTCTTCGCCGGCGGCATAGACCTCGGCGATGCCCACCACATCGGCCTCGTTGAAACAGGTGCAGAAATCGTCGAACAGGTCATGCAGCCGCGAGTAACGATGCGGCTGGTGCACGGCGATCACCCGGCCTTCACAGGCCTGACGCGCGGCTTTCAGCACGGCGGCGATCTCCACCGGGTGGTGACCGTAATCGTCGATGATAGTGACGCCATTCACCTCGCCGACGCGGGTGAAGCGACGGTTCACACCACCGAAAGCGGCCAGCGCCTGTTTGATCTCTTCGGCCTTCATGCCCAGATGGCGCGACACCGCAACAGCGGCCAGCGCGTTGGAGACATTGTGATCGCCCGGCATCGGCAGGGTGCAGCCCTCGATCACCATATCCTCCGAGGCCAGCACGATATCGAAATGCGCCACGCCTTTCTTGTAGGTCAGGTTGACCGCCCGGACATCGGCCTGGGCGTTGAACCCATAGGTGACGATGCGGCGATCGGTGACCTTGCCGACAAGGCTTTGCACCTCCGGATGATCGGTGCAGCAAATCGCCAGCCCGTAGAAAGGAATGTTCGAAACGAAATCGTAAAAGCCTTTGCGAAGGTTCTCGATCGTGCCCCAATGTTCCATATGTTCAGGATCGATATTGGTGACAATGGCGATGGTGGCGGGTAGACGGTTGAAAGTCCCGTCGCTTTCATCGGCCTCGACCACCATCCAGTCGCCCTGCCCCATGCGCGCATTCGAGCCATAGGCATGGATGATACCGCCATTGATCACGGTCGGATCGATACCGCCCGAGACCAGCAATTCCGCCACCAGCGTGGTGGTGGTGGTCTTGCCATGGGTGCCGGCGACGGCGACATTGGATTTGAGCCGCATCAGCTCCGCGAGCATCTCGGCCCGGCGCACCACCGGCAGGCCCGCGGCGCGCGCCGCATCCAATTCCGGATTGCCCGGTTTGATCGCACTTGAGATCACCACCACCTCGGCATTGTCGAGATTTTCGGCCCGCTGGCCCTCGTAAATCACCGCACCGAGCTCTTTCAGCCGGTCGGTGATTTTCGACGCCTTGAGATCGGAGCCCTGTACCTTGTAGCCGTGATTGAGCAGCACCTCGGCAATGCCGGACATGCCGATGCCGCCAATGCCGACAAAATGGATGGCGCCCATTTCGGTGGGCAATTTGGTGACTGAAGCATTCATCTCTCGGGTCTCACTCGTCTCATGCCACCTTCAGGCGGTCGGATTTTAATTTGCGAAGGCCAGGTCTTCGACCAGCGCCGCCAGTTCCTCGGCCGCCCCGGGTTTCGAAACCGACAATGCGGCATGCGCCATCATCGTGGCCCCCTGGGGATGGGACAGCACGTTTTCGATCTGCTCGGCCAGGCTTTCTTGCGTGAGCTGGCTCTCCGGGATCATGATCGCCGCATCGGCTTCGACAAGGCCGCGGGCATTGGCGGTCTGGTGATCCGCCGTCGCCGCCGCGAAGGGAATGAAGATCGCCGGCCGCCCGATCACCGAGACATCGGCCACGGTCGAGGCGCCGGAGCGCGCAATCACCAGCTGGCTCTCGCTCATCCGTTTCGGCACATCGTGGAAGAACGTCTGCACATCGGCCTGAATGCCCCGGGACTGGTAGAAATCCACCACCCGGTCGAGATCCTCGGCCCGGGCCTGTTGGCTGATCCGGAGATTGGCGAGCATCGGCGCCGGCAGGGCGGCGATCGCCGCAGGCACAACGTCGGAAAGAATGCGCGCACCTTGAGAGCCGCCCATGATCAGAAGCTCCATCGGATAATCGCCCGGCGGAATATAGGGCGCGCCCTGTTTGTCCAGGACGGCGGCACGCACCGGATTGCCGGTATAGATACCCTCGACGCCCTCGGGCAGCGCGGTCGGCCAGGTGCCGCAGGCGACTTTGTCGACACGTTTGGCGAAGACCTGGTTGACCCGGCCCAGGACGCCGTTTTGTTCGTGGATCATCCGCGGCAGTTTCAACAGCGTCGCCGCCGCCACCGCCGGGATCGCCGGGTAGCCGCCGAAGCCCACCACAACGGCGGGCTTGTCGCGCAGGAACCGGCTCATCGCCTTCACGACTCCGCCGACGATCCGTGGCAGCACCAGCGCCTTGGCGGCAACGCCGCCGCGGGCAAAGGTGGCCGAGGGCATGACCTCGATTTCCACCGCCTCTGGGAAGGCCCCGGTGTAGCGGGCGCCCCGGGCATCGGTCGAGAGCTTGACCCGCCAGCCGCGCGCGAGCATCGCCTCGGCCAGCGACTGGGCCGGGAACATATGCCCGCCGGTGCCGCCGGCGGCGATGACGAGGAGGGGGGCGTGTTGGGTCATGTCGATCTCTTCCTGCTCAGCGCCACATGGTCACCGGCCACTTCACCGCCCACGACGGATCAGGATATCACCGATCTCGCCCTGCGGGCGGGTGCGGGTAAAGGCCAAAAGCGCGCCGAGCGCAATCCCCGATGCGATCACCGAGGAGCCGCCGTAGGACACGAACGGCAGGGTCATGCCCTTGGCCGGCAAAAGCCGCACCGCGACGCCCATGTTGATAAAGGCCTGAATGCCGAAGGCACAGGCCAGCCCGGTGCCGGCCAGACGGATGAACGGGTCGCGTTCCTTCAACAGCCGCCAGAGCGAGCGCACCGTAATAGTGGCGTAAAGCGCGATGATCACCATCACCAGCACGAGCCCGTATTCCTCGGCCGCAACCGCGATGATAAAATCGGTATGGGCATCGGGCAGCGACCATTTCACCGTGCCCTCGCCGACGCCAACCCCGAAGAACCCGCCTTCGCGAATGGCATTGGTGGCATAGCCGATCTGGGTGGTGGGATCGATCGCCGGGTTCAGGAATCCGTCGATGCGGCGGGCGAAATGTTCGGAATTGTGATAGGCGAATGTGCCCCCTGCAACGACCAGTCCGGCAATGCCCAGGAGCAGGGTCAACGGCGCGCCGGAGACGAAATACATCACGCCCCAGGCGAAAAGAATGAGCGAGGCCTGACCGAAATCCGGTTGCAACGCCAGCAGGATCACCACGAGAGACGCCATGAGGAAGGAATAGAGCCGCCCCGGGGGGCCGCCGATTTCAAGCCCCGCGGCCATCAGCCAGGCCGAGGTGACGACAAAGGCCGGTTTCAGGAACTCGGAGGGCTGAACAGAGGCGAAGCCCAGCGAGAACCAGCGCGTCGCGCCCTTGCCGAAATCGGTGCCGAAAAACGGCAGCAGCATCAGTGCAAGCAGCGCCCCCGCGAACCCGATCACCGCCATACGGCGCACCCGGGCCGGGTCCATCATGGTGATCGCGATCATCACCACCAGACCGACAGCGCCAAAGGCCGCCTGACGTTTGACATAGTGGAACAGATCGGCAAAGCCGTTTTTCTCGGCCAGCGGCGGCGAGGCCGCGAGCCCGAGCAACAGCCCGACACCGAAAAGGATGAAGACACAGGACAGGGTCCATTTGTCGATTGTCCGCCACCAACGGGGAAGCACCGGCTCGCCCACGCGGACGGGTGCCGTGCCGAAAACCATCTCTGTCATGATACCGCCTACTGCCTCGTTATCATTTTCGTGCCAGCGCCCCGGGGACGTCGATGCACATGCCTGTTCCGCCCGGTTGTCCGGATCTGATACCTCAGAGTAGCGGCTTTTTCGGGCGCACGCCACTATAGATTGTGGCACGCACGGGGAGATTGCGGGCAAGAGCGGGGATTTGCCGAAAGCTCAGCGATAGAGATCGCCATTCAGATAGCGCAGACCACTGTCGATGGCGATGGTGACTACGCTCTTCCCAGGACCGAGCACCCGCGCCCGCTCCAACGCCACATGCAGATTGGCGCCGGAGGTGATGCCCGCGAGGATACCCTCGCGCCGGGCCAGAAGATGCGCGCCTGCGTAAGCCTCTTCGTCGTGCACCGGCACCACATCGTCGATCAGATCGCGGCGCAGGATCGCGGGCAGAAACGACAGCCCGATGCCTTCCAGCTTATGCGTCCCTGTGGTATCTCCGCCCGACAGGTTGCGCACCTGATAGGGTTCGATGCCGATCACCCGGGTGTCCGGATTGGCCTGTTTCAGCACCTCCGCCGTGCCGGAGACGCAACCACCGCCGCCCACGGCGGTGACGAACTCATCCACCTGCCCCGCTCCGAATTCTTCGATTTGTGCAAGTATTTCACGCGCCATCGCGTGATAGCCGCACGGATTGTCGGGATTGTTCACCTGATCCGGCCAGAACGTCCCCGGCTCCTGCGCCAGAACCCGCGCCCGCGCGATCATCCGGTCGATGACATCGGCGGTGAGCACACCGTCCTTCGCCTCGATGATTTCCACCGTCGCACCAAAGGCCCGCATCGTCTGCAGCTTCTCTTCCGAGAAACCGTTGGAGGAGACGAAATGCGCCTGATAGCCCTTGGTGGCACAGACCATGGCCAGCGCGCTGCCGGTGGACCCGCCGGTATATTCGACCACCCGCCCGCCGGGTTTCAGCTCACCACGCGCCTCGGCGCCTTCGATCATCGACAGCGCCATGCGGTCCTTCATGCTGCCGGTCGGATTGGCGCCCTCCCATTTGACATAGACATCAGCCATCTCCGGGTCGGTCAGATGGGCGAGCTTGATCAGCGGCGTATTTCCAATGGCTTGCATGGCGGTTTTCTCCTGATTTCGCGACTCACTTTCATTTTGAAAGTTACTTAAATCCTCCCACCCGATACAAGATTTCATTTTGAAAGTGACTGGCGTAGATTTTGACGTAAATGTAGTGCACATTGCTCAGGAAACCCCGCCATGCGCCCCGACACCCATACCTTCCGTTCCCGCTGCTCGATCGCCCGCACGCTCGAGATCCTCGGCGACAAATGGACTCTTCTGGTGCTGCGCGACCTGATGTGGCACGGCAAGGACCGGTTCAAGGCGTTGCAGGAGAGCGAGGAACATATCCCCGCCAATCTCCTCTCCGAGAGATTGAAACGCCTGCAGGACTGGGGATTGATCGAGAAAGAGGCCTATCAGGAACGCCCCACCCGCTATCGCTACCGGTTGACCGAAGAGGGCCGCTCGCTCGAACCCGTTCTGTTGCAGATCATGCGCTGGGGGCATGCGCATCTCGGCGGCGGGCTGTTCGATCCGGTGAGCGGCCGCTCGCAACAGGCAACACCTGACAAAGCATGACTTGATCGCGATCATTGATCGGAGGGCGGAATCCCCGCATGGTGGCGCTAACCTTTCGCCCCTCCCTTTCCCAATCATGGAGATCGCAGATGCAAATCGGAATCGTCGGCGCGGGCATGGTCGGCTCCGCCGCAGGCTATGCCATCGCGCTCAAGGGCACCGCCAGCAAGATCACCTTTGTCGATTACAATGCCGATCTGGCCCGCGCCCAGGCCGAAGACATTGCCCATGCCGTGCCCTTTGCCTCTTCCACCGTGGTCACCGCAGGAGATTACAAGGATCTCAAAGGCGCGGGCGTGGTGATCCTCGCCGCTGGCGTCGGCCAGAAACCCGGGGAAAGCCGGCTGGAATTGCTCGCCCGTAACGCAGAAGTGTTTCGCCAGATCATCGACAAGGTGCTCGACGCCGCGCCGGATGCGATCCTGCTGGTCGCCACCAACCCGGTCGACATCATGACCCAGATCGCCACCCGGCTCTCCGGCCTGCCGCCCCAGCGGGTGATCGGCTCCGGCACCATTCTCGACACGGCGCGGTTCCGACATCTCATTGGCGAACATCTGGGCGTCTCGGCGCGTTCGATCCATGCCTATGTGCTGGGCGAACATGGCGACAGCGAAGTCCTGGGCTGGTCTTCCGCCCGCGCCGGCACGCTGTCGATCAAGGAGTTCGGCGCCCAGATGCGGGTGCCGCTCACCGCAGGGGTGAAAGCCCGCATCGACGATGGCGTGCGCAATGCCGCCTATACGATCATCAATGGCAAGGGCGCGACCTGGTACGGCATCGGCGCCGGGCTGGAGCGGTTGTTGCGGGCGATCACCCGCGATGAACAGACCGTGCTCTCGGTCTCCATCGTCACGCCCAAGGTCGAAGGGGTCAACGATGTGGCCCTGTCGATCCCCCGCATCGTCGGTGCGCAGGGCGTGGTCGCGGATCTGTTCCCGGAACTGGACGATGGCGAACACGAGGCGCTTGGCGCCTCGGCGCGGCTGTTGAAACAGACGCTGGATGCGCTGGACTATTGAGAGCGTCGATCGGCTCGGCCCAAAGAGAAACGTCCGGCCAAAGGCCGGACGTCAAAATGAGGTGGAGGCTACAGAGCGCTCTCAGACCGTCTGGCTCAACAGGGTGAGCGCGGTGACGGAACCATCGGCCACGGCCCCTGCGGCACCGGCATAGCCATTCACGGCGGTCACGACGCTCGGATCGCTGGGCGGCGGCGGAGGTGGCGGTGGCGGCGCTTGCTCAAACGAGACCGATTGCTCCGCGGTTTGGGACTGCGAGGCCTGGGTCTGGGTGGTATCATCCGAATCGGGCGCGGTCTCGACCGCCTCCTCGGAGGCGGCGGCCGCATCTGTCTCATTGGCGATGGCCGGTGTCGCAATCGCGGCGAAGACAGAACTTGCCTCGGCCCCGCGCGCGATGGCGGAGGCCACCATCCCCTGGACATTTTTCGGCAGCTCTGCCCCGGAGGCTGTCGCCTCGGTCGCGGCGGAATTCACGGCAGCCTTGGCCTGTTGGCCGACGGCCTCATCCGCGCTTCCGCGCCGCACAGCCGCAACGGCGGTCACCGAGGGAATAGGGCTCGTGGGAGACGAAACAAGGTTCATATGGTTCCCCTTTCACACAATACATTTCTAGAGACGCTAGGGGAACAATCTTGCCAGCCGATAAAGTGGCCGAATTTTTTATGGAAAGTTTACATTAATTGCGGATCTGCGGCTGGGATGCCGAAAATCGGAGCCTCAGAAGCGAAGCAGCGCAGAGCCCGTTGGGGCGGTCCCCTTCTGACACGGAACAAGGCCAAAGACCGCCGCAACAGGCTTGCATCGCTCAGGGAATCCCCTAAAGCTCACCTCACGGACAGGCGATGGCGTCGCCACCGCAGCAGCGGGGTCCGGTTTTGATCTTCCTGAACGCCGGGACTTTTCTTTGCCACTTGCGCGGAGGGAGTCCCTGCCCCGCAAAGTGGCACTTCGACAAGGAGCCACGCGATGGAGCGTCCGGAATTCTACCGTTTTCACCAAGGCGAGCGACAGCTGCCCTTCTCCGATACCGAATATGAGGCCCGTATTGCCAAACTCCGAGCCGAGATGGCCGGTCTCGGCGTTGAGGCGGCAATCCTCACCTCGATGCATGGCATCGCCTACTATAGCGGCTTTCTCTATTGTTCCTTCGGTCGGCCTTACGCGCTTGTCGTGACCGCCTCCGATGTGATCACCTTCAGCGCCGGGATCGACGCGGCGCAGCCCTGGCGCAGAGGCTATGGCGACAATATCACCTATACCGACTGGCAGCGGGATAACTACTGGCGGGCGATCCGTTCCGTCATCGGTACGGGCAAGCGCATCGGCTACGAGGCCGATCACCTGACGCTGGCACAAAAGGCGCTGATGGATACCTTCCTCGCCCCGCGCGAGACCGCCGATATCGCCCCCGCCGCGATGCGCCAACGCATGCACAAGTCCGCCGCCGAGATCGCGCTGATCAAGGCCGGCGCCGCCGTGGCCGACGTCGGAGGCTATGCCATCAAGGAGGCCATTCGCGCCGGTGTGCGCGAGATCGACGTGGCCATGGCCGGGCGCGACGCGATGGAGCTGGAGATTGCCAGGCGTTTCCCGCATGCCGAATATCGCGACACCTGGGTGTGGTTCCAGTCGGGGATCAACACCGATGGCGCGCATAACCCGGTCACGGGCCGCGTCCTGGAGCCGGGCGATATTCTCAGCCTCAATTGCTTCCCGATGATCTCCGGCTATTACACGGCGCTGGAACGCACGATGTTCGTCGAGCATGTCGATGCGGCCTCACGGAAGATCTGGGAGGCCAATGTGGCGGCACATGAATTCGGCATGAGCCTGTTGAAACCCGGCGTCAGCTGTGCCGCGGTAACAGAAGAGATCAACGGCTTCTTTGCCGAGCGCGATCTCTTGCAATACCGCAGCTTTGGATACGGGCATTCTTTCGGTGTGCTGTCGCATTATTACGGGCGCGAAGCCGGGCTCGAGCTGCGCGAGGATATCGACACGGTGCTGGAACCCGGCATGGTGATTTCGATGGAACCGATGCTGACCATCCCCGAGGGCCAGCCCGGCGCCGGCGGCTATCGCGAACACGATATTCTGGTGATCACCGAAGACGGCAGCGAGAATATCACCGGCTACCCCTACGGGCCGGAATTCAACGTGGTGTGACCGCGTCTGTAAAACTTAAACAAACCATGCATAAAGGCGGTCCCATGACCGCCTTTACTGCCTTTTCCATCACTATTCAGCTATTCCGAAGTCGGTCATAGTAAAGTCCGGCATAGCGAATGGGTTGATCTATTTGTCCTCGGCCTCCGCACCGGCGCGTTCGGCCTTGATCTGCGCTGCCGTTTCCCCACCGCCCCGCGTGCTCACGGATCTCGCGGTATTTCCGGCGCCATAGCATCCGCGGCACTGTCCGCCTTTGCATTGGTCTTTACGCTTTCCGCATAAAGCGATGCGGTAAAGCATGCGGCCAGGACCGCAATCACAGCAAAGTTTTTCATGATTTCCTCGTCAGCGCAGAAGCTTCGATCGGAAATATTTGATCAAACAATCAATATGAATGTGACTTTTTTCTGCGATTTCCCCCTTAGCGAAGACCCGTGTTCAGCCACGAAAGGCCGAGGGCGGCGCGCCGAGATCACGTTTGAAGGCGGCGATGAAGGCCGAGGGGCTGGAATAGCCCAGCCGGGCGGCAAGATCGGTGCTGCTTTCGCCCTGCTCGAGCCGCTCCAGCGCGAAAAGAATGCGTCGTCTCGCCCGCCAGTCGCGGAAACTCTTGCCGGTCTCGCTGGTGAACAGACGCGCCAGCGTGCGTTCCGAAGTGCCGACCTGATGCGCGATTTCACCAAGCCCCCGGCGCTCTTCCGGGTGCCGCAGAAAGATCGCCATCGCCGCCACCAGACGCGGATCGCGCCCCCCGGGCAGATGCATCTGCGCCGGTTTCAGCCGACCGATCTCGTCCAGAGCCACCCAGGCCAGTCGCCGCGTCTCGGCACGGGACAAAGCGCCATCGACCATCCGCTCCACCACCCCGCGCAACAAGGGCGTGGTGCGCAGCACGGTCACCGATTGCGGCAGGCCGGCGCGGCGCACATAGGCCGGCGCAACATAGAGATGGTGGGTCAGCACCGGGCCTTGCGTGCTGAGCTGATGCTCCGCGCCCGATGGAATCCAGATCGCGTGTTTGTGCGGGATGATCCAAACGTCTTCGCCCGCCTGCAACCGCATCACCCCGTTGTAGCACATGGCCAGTTGCGCCCGCGGGTGGCTGTGCGGTTCGACCGTGTATCCGCCCCGGAACTCTTCGCGCCGCGCAATCACCGGACGGCCGGGGGTAAGATCGAAACCGATCCCGGTGGGCGGCGCATCGGCGTTTGGCAGGTATTCGACATGCTTTGGCATAATGTCGCTCTACCGCATATGCGGTATTTTTCCTACATGTTTTCTCAGCCAAAGCGCCGCGCCCCATGCCCGACCGGTGCCTCTGCCAGCCCGTGATCTCAAGAGACGTCAGGACAGCACATGACCTATTTCAGAGAGGCCGTCATGGCGGCCATCACCCTGATCGCCGTGGCGATCGCCCTTCTCACCCCCGGCGCGATGTTGGCGCCGCAGGCGCTGACCTTCGGCATCATCCTGATCACGCTCGGCTTCTGGGCCACCGGGCTGGTGCCCGGTTATCTCGCCTCGCTGTTTCTCTTTGCCGGGCTGTTGCTGCCCGGGCTGGCCTCGCCCGATGTGGTGTTCTCCGGCTTCACCTCTTCGGCGATGTGGCTGATCATCGCCGGTTTCGTCATCGGGGCGGCGATCACCAACACCGGCTTGGGCGCCAGGATCGGCGAGGTGGCGCGGCCGCATCTGTCGAAAAGCTACCCGATGCTGATCGGCGGGCTGATGGTGATCGGCATGGTTCTGGGCTTTGTCATGCCCTCCTCTTTGGGTCGTTCCGCCGTTCTGGTGCCCGTGGGCATGGCGCTGGCGGATATGCTGGGGCTCGAGAAAGGCTCCAAGGGGCGTACCGGCGTCGCCGTGGTGATCGCCATCGGCACCAATATGCCGAGCTTTGCCATCCTGCCCTCGAACATCCCCAACATCATCCTCTCGGGTCTGGCGGACAAGGCCTTTGGCGTCGAGTTCTCCTATGCCGATTACCTGCTTCTGCATTACCCGGTGCTGGGTCTGTTGAAATCCGCTTTCATCGTCGGACTGGTGCTCATCTTCTTCCCGGCGCGGGTCGCCCCGACGCCTGCCAAGATCACCGACGACAGCCCGACCTCGTCGCGCAAACAGGGGCTGCTCATGGTGGTTCTGCTGGCCACCATCGGGTTCTGGGCCACCGACCAGCTGCACGGGATCAACGCCGCTTGGATCGGGCTGACCGCCTCGCTGGTGCTGTTGATCCCGCGTCTGGGGCTGGTGCCGCCGCCGGTGTTCAAAGGCGCGGTGGATTTCGGCATGTTGCTGTTCGTCGCCGGTGCCCTGGCGCTCGGCGCGGTGGTCAATGCCTCGGGGCTCGGCACGCTGATCGCCCATCAGGTGATCGCCGTGCTGCCCCTCTCAGACGGCAATGATTTCCTGAATTTCTTTTCGCTCTCCTCGCTCGGCATCGTCACCTCGATCTTCACCACCATGCCCGGCGTGCCCGCGGTTCTGACGCCCCTGGCCGGGGAGTTGTCGCAGGTCACCGGGTTCTCTCTGGAAGCCGTGCTGATGACCCAGGTCCTGGGTTTCTCCACCGTGCTCTTCCCCTATCAGATCGGGCCGCTGATCGTCGCCATGGGGCTCGCCGGTGAAAGCCCGAAACATCTGGTGAAGATGACGCTGGCGATCACCGCGCTGAGCTTCGTGATCTTCATCCCCCTCGACTTCCTGTGGTGGCAGGTGCTGGGCTGGATCTGAAGCGGGGCGAGGGCGTGCGCCGGACCGTGGGCAGGCGCTGCAACTATTGAACGTTGCATTTTATCGCAGCCAAATCCGTAAAAGATCTGGACGTTACGCGCGGGTCCAAATGCGCCTGACCGCCGGGACGGGTCATGCCGGAGGCATGCTTTCAGCATGACCGCACGCCCGGGCAACTCTCGTTGCTGTTCCGGGCGGTCTCGCATCGTTCGAACGTCCCCACCCTCCGCAAATCGGACAGGCCCGTCAAATCACCCGAGCTTTTCGACCTCGGCCGCGAAGGCCTCGCCACGTTTCTCGAAATTCGGGAACTGGTCGAAGGAAGCAGCGGCAGGCGCCAGAAGCACGGTGTCGCCCTCCTCCGCCTCAGCTGCCGCCTTGGCCACGGCAATCTCCATGGTCTCGCAAATCTCATAGGGCGTCTCGCCGATCTGCAGCGCGAAATCGCGGGCCGAGAAGCCGATGAGATAGGCCTTGGCGACCGAGCCGAGATGCGGCACGAGATCGGCAATGCCGCCCTCCTTGCCCAGCCCCCCGGCGATCCAGCGGATGCGCGGGAAGGCCTGTAGCGCCTTGGCGGCGGCATCGACATTGGTGGCCTTGGAGTCGTTGACATAGCGCACACCGTTCAGCTCGCGCACAAGCTGCGAGCGATGCGGCAGACCTTTGAACGAGGCGAGAGCGCTTTCGATCATCCGCGGCGGCAGATTGAGCGCGCGTGCGGCGGCATAGGCGGCACAGGCGTTCTGATGATTGTGCGCCCCGGGCAGGCCCACCATCTCGCGCAGATCGATCGAAGCCACCTGTTTGCCCTTGCGATACTCGGAGAGGAAGCCCTTGCGGGCAAAGACATTCCAGCCCGGACCGGCGAGTTTCTCGCCGGAAGAAATCCGGATCAGACGATTGTCCTCAAACCCTTCGACCAGCTGGTTGGCAAGGTAACGCCCCTCGGGCTCATCGACACCGACGACGGCGCGATCCGGCCCGCCCTCGGCAAACAGGCGCCGTTTGGCGGCGAAATAGCCGCCCATGCCGCCGTGGCGGTCGAGATGGTCGGGCGAGAGATTGGTGAAGACCGCGACATCGGGCGTGAGCGCGCGGGCCAGATCGGTCTGATAGGAGGAGAGCTCCAGAACGATCACCTCGCCATCCATCGGCTCGTCGATGTCCAGGACCCCGCGGCCGATATTGCCGGCAAGCTGACAAGGCGTGCCATTAGCTTCGAAAATGTGATGAATGAGCGCCGAGGTGGTGCTCTTGCCGTTCGAACCGGTCACCGCGATGACCCGCGGCGGCGTGTCATGCATCATCCAGTCGCCCTGCCCCAGTGAGCGGAAGAACAGACCGATGTCATTGTCCACCGGCACGCCCGCCTCCCAGGCCCGGGCGATCACCTTGTTCGGCTCCGGGTAGAGATGCGGAATGCCGGGCGAAACGACGAGACAAGAGATGCCGTCGAACGCATTGCCCCTGGTGAGATCGTGGATGGTAAAGCCCTCGGCTTCGGCCTTGTCGCGCGCCTCGACCGAGTCGTCCCAGCACAGTGCCTCGGCGCCGCCCGCGACCAGCGCCCTGGCGGTGGCAAGGCCGGAGCGCCCGAGCCCAAGCACGGCGACTTTGCGCCCTTCGTAGCCAAAGACTGGAATCATGGCGGCCCTCTTTTTCCCAAACGGTTTCGCTTGCGACGCACTATGTCCTGCGGCCCGGAGAATGACCAGAGGCCGGATGTCAGCTCCGCAGCGCGTTCATCAGGGCGAGAAGGCGCAGCTCATAGGCGCGCAGGGCCTGCAGCAGCGCGTTGTCCTTGTCCCTGGCCGCGCGGAACGCCAGGCCGGAGACAGAGAGGGACATATCACAGTCAGGAAAGCGCAGGGCCATATGGCTGATCGCGGTATCGGCCACACCGGTGGCGGGCGGCAAAGGCATCTCGGTCAGAGCGCCTGCGAGCACGTCGGCACCCTCGCGCAGGAGGGTTTCCGCCTCTTGCCGCGGGATCTCCGCCTGCTTCAGCACCGGGGTTGCGCTCTGCTCGTCGCCCATGGCGCGATAGATCACCTCCCCGGTGGCCCGGATCTGCATCAGCGGCAACTCGCGCAGCGGCCCGCCGGTGATGTCGTAGAAAAGGACACCACCGTCGCGATACGGACACAGGGCGGGATCGGAGCTTTGAGCCCCTGCGCCCAGAGCCCCCTGAGCGCCAAGCCCGAGCGCCAAGGCCAGCAGCGCGACGCAAGTTTTGCGGATCATGCGGCCGATTTGCGAAGCCCTGCCTGTGCCCGGGTGTTGCGACGACGCAGGATGCCAAGACCAGCGACACCGCCCAACAGCATGGGCAGACCGCCCGGCAGCGGCACGGACGGCAGGTGGTCGGCGACGATATAGCCGAGATCGGCAAAGGAGGCGACCGTGGTATAGGTCACATGGGTCTGATAGCCGAGCCATCCCGTCATCAGCGCGTCAGAGCCACAGGCCCAGCTCTCGGACCAATGCGCATCCGCGGTCCCTGCCCCGCCGTTGAGTTCGACGGGCACGAAAGTGGCGCTGGCATCGCATTCCGACTGATAGGCGGCCAGAGCGCTGGCACCCGTGTACTGGCCGGAGCCATTGACATAATCCCCGGTGAAATTCCAAAGCGTGCCAAACCCCAGCACATGCGCCATTTCATGAACGACCACGTCGAACAGCGTGCCGTTGGCCTCCATGACATCGAGATCATAGGTGTCGAACTGCATGATCCCGGCGGTGGCATAAGCCCAATCCGCGCTGCCGTAGGTGCCACCATACCAGCCGTCGGTCCAGCCCGCCTGGCCCAGGATGCCGCCCGGGTAATCGATCGGGGTGCCACTGGCCTCAATGGTCAGGCCGTCGACATTGGGATTGTCATAGGCATAATCGAGGATCATGCTTTCCCAGAAGCTTTCGGCACCGGAAAACACCGCCTGCTGCGAGGCGCTGAGTCCGCCTGTGAACACGATATCGATACCAAAAGTCGACGCCTAGATTGGCGCGGCGGCCAATCCGAAAATGGTGGCGAGCGCCGTAGCATGCAATTTGAGCGACATAGAAATTCCCCACTGACATATACGAACCGCAGCGCGCCCAGAGGGGACGCGCCGTCAAGTTAACGCAACGTTAACAGATTCGTGAGGATTTCAGAACGTTCGTGTTCGCGCTGCGCGAAAAACCGAGTTTACCGCAGTTTCAGCGTCGCCAGACCAATGAGCGCCAGCACCAGCGAGATGATCCAGAAGCGGATCACGATGGTCGGTTCCGACCAGCCCTTTTTCTCGTAATGGTGATGGATCGGCGCCATCAGGAAGACGCGCTTGCCGGTGCGCTTGAAATAGGCCACCTGGATGATCACCGAGAGCGCTTCGACCACGAAGAGCCCGCCGACGATGGCAAGCACGATCTCGTGTTTGGTGGCCACGGCGATGGCGCCCAGCGAGCCGCCCAGAGCGAGCGAGCCGGTGTCGCCCATGAAGACGGCCGCCGGCGGGGCATTGTACCACAGAAAGCCGAGGCCACCGCCAATGAGCGCGGCGGTGAACACAAGGATTTCGCCGGTCCCCGGCACGTAATGCAGGCCGAGATATTCGGTAAAGTCGACCCGACCGACGACATAGGCAATGGCGCCCAGCGTGCCGGAGGCGATCATCACCGGCATGATCGCCAGACCATCGAGCCCGTCGGTGAGGTTCACCGCATTGGCCGCGCCGACGATGACAATCATCGCAAAAGGGATGAAGAAGAAGGACATGTTGAACAGCACATCCTTGAACACCGGCAGGGCGAGCGTATAGGACAGCTCATCGGGATGCACCATCGAGGCCCAGAGAGAGGCGATGAAAGCGATCACGAAGCCAAGCGCGAGACGCACCCGGCTCGACACGCCTTTTGTATTCGATTTCGAGACCTTGGCATAATCGTCGGCAAAACCGATGAGACCATAGCCAAAGGTCACGAACATCACGATCCAGACATAGGGGTTGTCGAGCCGCGCCCAGAGAAGCGTCGAGACCAGAAGCGCGGTGAGAATGAGCAACCCGCCCATGGTCGGCGTGCCGGCCTTGGCGAAATGCGTCTCCGGACCATCGTCGCGGATCGGTTGGCCCTTGCCCTGACGGCGGCGCAACATGTCGATCAGCGGACGCCCAAAGATCATCGCGAAAATCAGCGCGGTGAAAAACGCCCCGCCCGAGCGCATGGTGATATAGCGAAACAGGTTGAACAGGTCGCCCCCGTCCGAGAGGCCCGAAATCCAATACAACATGTGCTCAACTCACCCTTTCATTTCTTCCGGCTGGCCTTGTCCCAATTTGCGCAGCGCGTCAACCAGAAGGCTGACTTTCGAGCCTTTCGAGCCTTTGATCAGGACGACATCGCCGGGGCCGACGAGACCCGTCAGCGCGTCGCGCGCGGTCTGGGCGGTTTCGAACCATTGCCCGCGCCGGGCGTCCGGCAGGACCTCATGGAGCCCGCGCATCAGCGGACCGACACAATGCACCGCATCCAGGGCGGCAAACCACGGCAGCGCCGCGAGCCCGACGTGGATGGCCTCTTCCTGTTCCCCCAGCTCGAGCATATCGCCGAGGATGGCGATGCGTCGACCGGACACGCCCGGCTGGGCCTTGGCCAGCACTTCGAGCGCCGCGCCCATCGAGGTCGGGTTGGCATTGAACGCGTCATCGATCAGCTCGATCGTCCCGCCCCCCGGCAGGCTGAGGCTCTCGCGGGCACCACGGCCCGCCGGCGGCTGCCAGAGCGCCAGATCCGCAGCGGCTTTCTCGAGATCCGCGCCCAGGGCATGGGCGACGGCAAGACAGCCGACCGCATTGGTGGCAAAATGCCGCCCCGCGGTGGAAAGCGCGAAATCGAGATGGTCTGTATCGACCGTGGCCGTGCCGCGCGTGGTGCCATCGTCCAGTTCGACCGACATCAGCCGCGCCGCGCAGAGCGCATCCTCGCCGAAACGGATGGTTTCACCGGACCAGGCCCGGCTCAGAATGTCGATCACCTCGAGATCGCCATTGATCACCGCCACGCCGCCGGGCTCGAGCCCGTCAAAGATGGCGGCTTTCTCGCGGGCGATGCCTTCGAGGCTTTCAAAGGCCGCCATATGCGCCGGGGCGACGGTGGTGATCATCGCCACATGCGGCCGCGCGAGCCGCGCCAGCGGTGCGATCTCGCCCGGGTTGCTCATGCCGATCTCGATCACCGCAAAATCCGTGTCGGCGGGCATGCGGGCGAGCGTCAGCGGCACGCCCCAATGGTTGTTATAACTGGCTTCGGCGGCATGACATTTGCCCTGCCCCGAGAGGATCGCGCGCAACATCTCCTTGGTCGAGGTCTTGCCGACCGAACCGGTGACACCGATGATCTTGCCTTTGACCCGGGCCCGGGCGGCGGCGCCCAAACGCCCGAGTGCCGGCAGCACCTCGTCGACGATCAGCAGCGGCGCATCTTCGGCGACACCTTCGGGAATATGCGACACCAGCGCAGCGGCGGCGCCTTTCTCCAGCGCCTGCGCCACGAAATCATGACCGTCGCGGACATCTTTCAGGGCAACGAACAGATCACCCGGCTGAATGCTCCGCGTGTCGATGGAAACGCCGGTGATCTCGAAATCCTGCGTTGCGCGACCACCCGTAGCCTGTGCCGCGTCTTGCGCGCTCCAAAGGACAGTCACAGCGCGCCATCCAGTGCAGCGACCGCCAGAGAGGCCTGTTCCACATCGTCGAACGGATAGGTGTTGTCACCAATCACCTGACCGCTCTCATGGCCCTTGCCACAGATCAACAGCGCGTCGCCCGCCTGCAACGCATCGACACCTCTGAGGATCGCCTCGGCGCGGTCGCCGACTTCCATCGCCTCGGGCGCACCGGCCAGAACTTCGGCCCGGATCGCGCCCGGATCTTCGGAGCGCGGATTGTCATCGGTGACGATCACCAGGTCGGCATGCTCGGCGGCGGCCTGCCCCATCAGTGGGCGTTTGGTGGTGTCGCGATCCCCGCCGGCGCCGACGATGGCAATGATCCGGCCCATGACATGCGGGCGCAACGCCGCAATCGCGGTGGCCACCGCATCGGGCGTATGGGCATAATCCACGAACACCGTGGCCCCATTGTCACGCGTCGCCGCGTGCTGCATCCGGCCACGCACGCCCGTAAGCTCGGGCAGGCAGGAGAAGACTTCCTCGGGATCGGCACCGCAGGCCATGACGAGTCCTGCGGCAGACATCACGTTCTCGGCCTGAAACCCGCCGATGAGATCGAGCCGGAGCTGATAGATATTGCCGACGAAATCGATGCGCAGATCCTGACCCGTGGCGTCAAAGCGCTGTCCGACGATGCGCAGATCGGCGGCATCGGACCGACCGACGCACATCACATCCATGCCCCGCTCGGCGCAGAGCCCTTCGAGTTCCATGCCCTTGGCATCGTCGATATTGATCACCGCCACGCCATCCTCGGGCAGAACCCGGGTGAACAGCCCCGCCTTGGCGGCGAAATAGGCCTCGAACGTGGCGTGATAATCGAGATGGTCCTGGGTGAAATTGGTGAACGCGGCCGCAGAAAGTCGCACCCCGTCGAGACGGCGTTGCGCCAGCCCGTGCGAGCTGGCTTCCATCGCGCCATGGCTGACCCCGGATTTCGCGGCCTCGGAGAGCATGCGATGCAGGGTGATCGGCTCCGGCGTGGTATGCGGGCTCGGCGCCTGCCAGTCGCCCTCGACCCCGGTGGTGCCGATATTGATCGCCTTGGCGCCCAGAAGCTGCCAGACCTGACGCGTAAACGTGGCGACCGAGGTCTTGCCGTTGGTGCCGGTGACGGCGACCATGACATCGGGTTGCGCGCCGAAAAACAGCGCCGCCGTGTAGGCCAGTGCCTGACGCGGGTCTTCGGCGATCACCAGAGCCGGATCGTATTCGGCGAGGGCCTCGGCGGCAATCTTTACGCCTTCGCGGTCGGTCAGAACCGCCTTTGCCCCGAGCTCGAGCGCCTTGCGGACGAATTCCGCCCCGTGCAGGCGCGCACCCGGCAGGGCAGCAAAGAGATGACCGCTCTCGGTCAGGCGACTGTCGACGGAAAGCCCCGTGATCTGCTCATCGCGCCCGCCCTGCGCGGTCAATCCCAGCTCCGATAGAGATTTCAACATGCCCGCGCCTTCTTTCGGTGATTTGCTTACTCGTTCGAGCTCAGTTTTATCGCAGCTTGAGAGGGAGTTTCAATCGCGGGTCTGAGACCGAGCAGCGGCGCGGTGCGACGGATCACCTCGGCGGCCACCGGCACGGCGGTCCAGCCGGCGGTGCGGCGCGGTCGCGCCCCGGTGGTCTCCACCGCCTCGTCGAGCGTCACGATCAGCACGTATTTCGGATCATTGGCCGGGAAGACCGCGGCAAAGGTGTTGATCGTCTTGTCATCATAATAGCCGCCGGTGGGTTTCGGCTTGTCGGCCGTGCCGGTCTTGCCGCCGATATTGTAGCCCGGAACCTCGGCGAAGGAGGCGGTGCCCGCGGGATCGGAGACCACCTCGCGCAACATCTTGCGCGCCGCCGCAGAGACCGCTTCGCTGACGATGCGCTCGCCTTTCGGCTGGGTGCCCCGATGTCTGATCAGCGTCGGTTCGACCCGCGTGCCGCCGTTCAACAGCGACGAATAGGCGGTGGCGAGGTGCAAGGGCGAGGCGGAGAGGCCGTGACCGAAACCGATGGTCAGCGTCGAAAGCTCCGACCAATGTTCCGGCAAAAGCGGACGGGCCGACCGGGCCTCCGAGAGCTCGACCGGGGTCGGCTCGAAAAAGCCCAGAGATTTCAAGAAGCTCTGTTGCCGTTCCACGCCGATCTGCTGGGCGATATGCGCCGTCGCCACGTTCGAGGATTTGACGATCATCCCGGACAGGCTGAGCTGTGGCCCGTAATTATGACCTTCGAATTCGCCGATCGTGTATTTGCCCCAGCGGAACGGCGGGGTGGCCGGAATGAGGGTCGAGGGTGTCGCGATCCCCAGCTCCATCGCCTGAGCCGCGGCAAAGATCTTGAAGGTCGAGCCGAGCTCATAGACCCCCTGCACCGCCCGGTTGAACCGCGGATTGTCAGCCGGGTCCTTGCCGGTAAAGGCGCCGGGGCGCGAGTTCGGATCGAAATCCGGCAGCGAGACCATGGAAATGATCTCGCCGGTGTCGACATCCATCATCACTGCGGCGGCACCGCGCGCATCCAACATGCGCATGCCGCCATAGAGCACTTCGCGTACCGTGGTTTGCACGGTGAGATCGAGCGAGAGCTGCAGCGGCTTGTCGCCATTGGCAGGATCGCGCAGATAGTCGTCGCGGGCCTTCTCGATGCCGGACTGACCGACGATTTCGGCGCTCATCACACCTTCGCGACCAAACTTTGTCCCGCCCAGAATATGCGCGGCCAGCTTGCCATTCGGGTAGAGCCGCTCTTCGCGCGGCCCGAACAACAGCCCCGGTTCGCCGATGTCATGCACGGCCTGCTGTTGCTCCGGGGCAATTTTCCTCTTGATCCAGAGGAATTTGCGCGTGCCGGTGAAATCCCGGATCAGACGGTCGTGATCGAGATCGGGGAAGATGCGCACCAGCTCGTCGGCGGCATGCACCGGATCGATCATCTCCTGTGGCTGGGCATAGAGCGAATTGGTCACCCGGTTGGTGGCCAGAATGCGCCCGTTGCGGTCAACGATATCGGCACGCTGCGCCAGGATCGGCGTCGACGAAGCTTCGGCACGGGGTTCCTCGGGCACGGTGGCGGAGACCTGCCCCATGCGGGCGCCAACGAGCACGAAGGCGGAGACGAAACACAACCCCAGAACCAAGAGCCGCCCCTCGGCTCTGAGCCGGGAGCGATCGCGCATTTCCTCGTGACGCAGACGCAGGTTTTCGCGTTCGATGGCGTCGGGGTTCTCGCCCTTCTGCCGGGCTTCCAGAATACGGGCCAGCGGCCGGAGCGGGGTGCGCATCGTCATGGCTGCCCGGCCTCCTGTGTGCCGACCACACCGGTGACATCGGTCAGCTGCGACAACAGATCATCCTCGACCGGAAAAGCCACCTGATCGACCCGGCCATATTGCTCCGGCTGAAACGGCAGCAGGCCAAGCCGGTCGAAATTGATCTCGGCCAGCTCCCGGAGCCGGTCGGGCCGGTTCAGATAGGCCCATTCGGCCTTGAGAACCGCCAGCTCCTCGCGCTGATGGCCGATCTCGCGTTGTATCTGGCTGACATCTTTCAGCACCGCCTGGGTGGCATAGTTTTCCTGATAGGCCCAGACGCCAAGCGCCATCACCACCAGACTGGCCACGATCATATAGAACCCACGCATCTTTACTCTCGCCTCAATACAGGTTTCGGCAGTCGCATCGCCGCACGATCCACGGGGAGCGCCTCCGCCGTGGTGCGTCTGCCGACCCGAAGCCGCGCAGACCGCGCCCGCGGGTTCGCCTCCAATTCGTCCTCATCGGGACCGATCGCCTTGGAGAGCTGCTCGAAACCGGGTGTTTTCACCTCTTGTTCGGGAGCATAGCGCGAGCCGCCACCGCCCGTCGAGGCCCTTTCCTGGAAGAAGCGCTTCACCACCCGGTCCTCTAGCGAGTGAAAACTCACCACCGCCAGTTGCCCGCCCGGCCTGAGCGCCCGCTCGGCGGCCTCGAGCCCCTTGATCAGCTCGCCAAACTCGTCGTTCACCGCGATGCGGATAGCCTGAAAGGTGCGGGTCGCCGGATGGCTCTGGCCCGGTTTCTTGCGCGGCAAGAGCCGCTCGACCAGCCCCGCCAATTGCAGCGTGGTGGTGAACGGTGCCTTCTCCACCCGATCCTTGACGATGGCGCGGGCGATTTTGCGCGACTGGCGCTCTTCACCATAATGAAACAGCACATCGGCGATTTCGGCCTCATCCGCCGTATTGATGAAATCCGCCGCCGACATGCCGTCCTGCGACATGCGCATGTCCAGAGGACCGTCTTTCATGAAGGAAAAGCCACGTTCGGCCTGATCGAGCTGCATCGAGGAGACGCCGAGATCGAGCACGACCCCGTCGAGATCGGAGGCGTATTCGTCCAGACGCGAGAATGTGCCCAGCACCAGATCGATCTTGCCGGCATAGGGCGGCTCGTTGATCCAGGCTTCGGCCATCTGATGCGCCAGCGGGTCGCGATCGACGCCGGTGACGTGATCCGCGCCTTCGGCGATCAATCCTTTGGTATAGCCACCCGCCCCGAAGGTCCCGTCGAGCCAGCGGCCGGTGATCGGCGCGCATTCGCGCAACAGCGGGTTCAGCAGGACCGGAATGTGAGGTTTATCGACATCCGAGGCCATCTCAGACCTCCAGATCATCCAGAAGGCTCAGGGGATCGAAATCCTCGCCCTGCTCTTCCAGCCACTTGTCGGAGATCGCCGCATCGACCGCCTCATGGGTCTCCGGCTTCCAGATCTCGAAGGTTTCGCCCATGCCGGCGAAATAGGCCACGCCGTCGAGATCGATCTTGTCGCGCAACGGCTGCGGCAGGACCAAACGGCCATCATTGTCGACCTCGGTCGGGCGGGCACGGTTGAGGATCATGCGCTCCATGATCTTGCGCTTTTCCGAGCCGCGCGGCAGGCGCGCGATGTCAGCGGCAAGCGCCCGGTAGCCCTCATAGGTATGGACGATCAACTGTTTCTGTTTGTCGTGGCCATAGACGATGACCATGCGGGGACGACCGGTTTCCGCGGCCAGAGGATCGCCAAGCTCGAGTTCACGACGAAAATCGGCAGGGATCGACACGCGTCCCTTTCCGTCCACCTTGAAGGTGTGTTCGCCGATGAACATGCCAACCAAGTGGCGGCTCCTTTACTGTCCCTGCCCCGCCGCCTGTTCACAAACTGCGAGGCCTTTTTAAGCGAAACGGCGGATCGAGCTGCTGCCACTGCTCAATCCGCCGCTCTCGTCCCGATGTTACGGGCTGTCCGGACTGCGCGCGCCACCTGGGGGGATGTCTGCTCGCTCGCGCGCCGGATCTCTTTGTTCTGGTGAGTGTGGGTGCCTGTATGAACCTGACTAAGGTCTTTGTTCGCGGTCTTTGATGCGCCGCTCATCTCCATCTCACCGGATGGAAACAAATTGCCATGGGATTTCATGGTAATCAATGGATTTATTCTCCACAGGCTATTTCGGAGCGCTGAGATAGCTCGAATTATTAAGGTATTTCTGAAAAATTTTGACCTTAATCACCACATATAGACGCGATATATAAAATGTAACCAAATGTACGAGAGCAAAGCCCGCCCCTCATTAACCAAAAAAATTTCCACAGGTGTGGAAGAAATCCACAAATCCACCGAGTTATCCACAGACTCGTGATTCGTTCGTGAGGATATCCTGCGGCGCGAGGCCCGCCTTACCCATGAATTCCCAGATTTCCCATGAAGTCCCATAAGGCTCCCTTCCATGGTGTCCAGTCACGGCCGCGTCACCTGTGCCATGAAATCCCAGCCCGCCTCCCGGCCCCGGTTCACCCGCCCCGGCCCGGCAAAAAATCGGCCCGGCATGAAATCGGCCCGGCATGAAAAAAGGGGCCCGAAGGCCCCTTTTCTCGTTCGCTTTTCCAGCCAGGTCGTCATCCTCATCCAGAGGTGAGACCCCGGCGGTCATTTCGGCTCGCTGCGCAGGCCCTGCCATGTGGCATAGCAGGCCAGAAGCAGCACGATGGTAAAGGGAAAGCCGGTCGAAACCGCCATCGCCTGCAACGCCCCGAGGCCACCGCCCAGCAGCAGCGCGATGGCAACGAGCCCTTCGAAACTGGCCCAGAACACGCGTTGCGGCACCGGGGCGTCGACCTTGCCGCCTGCGGTGATCGTGTCGATCACCAGCGACCCGGAGTCGGACGAGGTGACGAAGAACACCACGACCAGAACGATCGCGATCAGCGAGGTGATGGATTTCAGCGGCAGCGCCTCGAGCATGGCAAAGAGCTTGAGCTCGAGCGCGGCATCGGTCACCGCCGTGTAGCCGTCATTGACGATCTGGCTGATCGCCGTGCCGCCAAAGGCGGTCATCCACAGCACAGACACGAGCATCGGCACGATCAGCACGGCCACAAGGAATTCGCGCACGGTGCGACCGCGGGAGACCCGGGCGATGAACATGCCGACGAACGGCGACCAGGAAATCCACCAGGCCCAATAGAAGGCGGTCCAGCCCTGACGGAAATTGTCATCCGCACGCCCGAAGGGATTGGACAGGGCCGGCAGCTCGACCACATAGGCTTTCAGATTGGTGAAGAACCCGGTCAGGATCGCCATGGTCGGGCCAACGATGATCACGAAGATCAGCAGGAGCGCGGCGAGCGCCATGTTGATCTCGGACAGGCGTTTCACCCCGGCATCCAAGCCCGCCACCACGGAGAGCAGGGCAAACCCTGTGATCAGCGCAATCAGCAGCACCTTGGAGACATCGTTGACCGGCACACCGAACAGGTGGTTGAGCCCGGCATTGGCCTGCTCCGCCCCGAAGCCCAACGAGGTCGCCAGGCCGAAAAGCGTCGCGAACACCGCCATGATATCGATGATATGGCCGGGCCAGCCCCAGACGCGCTCGCCGAAAATCGGGTAGAACACCGAGCGCACCGTGAGCGGCAACCCCTTGTTGAAGGAGAACAGCGCCAGCGAGAGCGCCACCACGGCATAGATCGCCCAAGGGTGCAGCGCCCAGTGGAAAATCGTTGCCGCCATGCCGAGATGGCGTGCGGCCTCTGCATCGCCCGGCGCACCGGCCAGCGGCGCCCAGCTTTCGGGCGCACCGGCGTTCTCGGCGAAAGAGGACGAGAAATGCGAGATCGGCTCGGACACGCCGTAGAACATCAGACCGATGCCCATGCCGGCGGCGAACAGCATCGCGAACCAGCCGCTATAAGAATAGTCCGGGCTCGCTTCCTGGCCGCCGATCCGCACCTTGCCATAGGGCGAAACGATCAGGAACAGGCAGAAGATCACGAAGATATTGCCGGCCAGCAGGAAGAACCAGTCGAAGGTTGCGGTCAGCCAGTTGCGCAGGTCGGTAAAGAGCGCACCGGCCTGTTCCTGAAACGCCAGCGTCGCCAGCACGAAGATCACGATCGAGAGGCCGGAGACCAGAAAGACCGGGTTATGGATATCGAGCCCGAAAGGCCCGACCGTTGTGGTGATATTGTCCTGACCGATCTCATACTCTGTGTCGATCAGGGCGGCGTCGCCCTCCGGGGCGGGAATGCCGTCGTCACTCATGGGAATACTCCTCAAAAATTGGATGTCATCTCGAACCGCGCGGAAATCCCGCCCCGAGAGGGGTGGAACATCGGCCACGGTTGCGGCGGCTCAGCCGCGCACGAGAAAGACGGATGCGTCGGTATGGGTTGCCAGCTTGCCGCCATGAGACGGCCAGAAATGATCCGCAACATTGGGAACATGGGTGGCCATGACCACCAGATCGGCGCCACACTCGGCAATCACCTTGGACAGTGATTTTTCGAGATCGACGGCCGGATCATGACTGACGACGGCGCGGGTTTCGGCTTCGAACCCGTGCAGCTTGCTCTGACCCAGAGCAAACTCGGCCAGATGTTTCGCATATTCTTGTGGATTATGCCCCAGAGATCCGGGGGTGGCGGCGGTGACGCCGACATAGACAACGGCGGCCTTGTAATGCAGAGCGAGATCTGCCGCCGTCTCAAGTGCGCTGGACAGGTTGTCCTTATGTGCGAGGTCCACAGGGACCACGATTTTCTTAAACATATCGTCCTTTCGGGGAATGTATACGCGGGCTTGCCGGCCCGTCGGTTTCCTTTCACGAAAACGCTGCGCCCTGAAGATGGCTCAGGGCCAAGCGAGAGAGTTGAAACGCAATGGCAAGATGCCTTTCACAGTCTTCACGATAATGAGAGCGTAAAGATTCTGCAAATTCTTGAGATTTCACGCAAAACGCGCGCCCTCCCGGACGCGCGTTTCAACCTGCATCACCGGCCGCATACCGGTCGGGGCGTCACGCCCCGCCGGCTCAGGCGACCCCGAGCATGACCAGCGATCGCGCCAGATTGGCATAGGGCGCGGCGAGCGGGCTGTCGGTGGCAGCGATCGGCGTGCCCTCGTCACCGGCAATCCGGGCTTCGAGCGCCAGGGGAAGCTGCGCCAGCAGCGGCACATCCATTTTCTTGGCCTCATCGGCGACGCCGCCATGACCGAAAATATGCGCCTCATGGCCGCAATTCGGACAGGTATAGGTCGACATATTCTCGATCAGGCCCAGCACCGGCACGTTCAGCTTTTCGAACATGGAAATGCCGCGGCGCGCATCGATCAACGCCACGTCCTGCGGCGTCGAGACCACCAGCGCACCGGTCAGCTCGGTCTTTTGCCCGAGTGTGAGCTGCACATCGCCGGTGCCCGGCGGCATGTCGATCAGCAGCACGTCGAGCTCGCCCCAGGCCACCTGCCCGAGCATCTGCTGCATCGCGCCCATCAGCATCGGCCCGCGCCAGACCACGGCCTCGCCATCCGGGATCATCAAGCCGATCGACATCAATGTGACCCCATGGGCGTGCAACGGTTCGATGGTCTGACCGTCCGGCGAAGCGGGCCGCTTGTTCACGCCCATCATCCGCGGCTGGCTCGGCCCGTAGATATCGGCGTCAAGAAGCCCGACCTTGCGGCCCTGTTTCGCCAGCGCCACGGCAAGGTTGGCCGAGACGGTGGATTTGCCCACGCCGCCCTTGCCGGATGCGATGGCAATAATGTGTTTCACCCCCGGCACGCCCTGCTTGCCCTGTTGCGGCGTCGGATGACGGCCGATCTTCAAGGAAGGCGGCTCGCCCCCCGCCGCGGCGGGTTTCGGGGTGGAGCCAGCTGGCCCATGGGCGGTGGTCACGATGGAAACCTTGCTGACGCCCTCGAGCGCCAGAAGAATCGTCCGGGCCTTTTCCTCGACCGGACCGAGGCTCTGCGCCAGGACGGAATCGGGGGCTTCGAGCACGAAACTGACCTCGCCGTTGCCAATTCGCAACGCCCGAACCAGGTCCGCATCGACCAAAGACTGGCCATTCGGCAGGATCACGGCGCTCAGAGCCTTCATAATAGTGTCATGTGTTGCGGACATAGGTTCCCCTTTTCACCGGCCTGTTCACAGGCCTTCACATCGCGGTATGGCCTTCGAAATAGGGGGATTCCTGACCTTTTTCCACTCCGCAATCGCATATCGGCCCCATATCCGGCGGGGGGCGCAACGGGATCACACACAAAATCTTGAAAATAGGTCAGTAAGACACATGCATTTTCTGCATAGCGGCAATGCTGACAGGGAGGATTGTGCAATCGCAGCAATTCCCCAATATTAGTTTCAACAACAGCAGCCAAGGCTTGCACCTTTGACCGCCACTAGGTGGTACGCCCGAAACGGGATGCGGCAGACGCCCGAAGGATCAAGGCACGGCTCGACACGCGGACCCCGGTCCGAACGCATACTAAGGTTAAAAAGTCAGATGGCTTACGCAAACGACATCCAAAGTGCCGCCCCGGCATCCGCTTCCTTCGGCGGCCTGTTCAAATCCCTGGCCGAGCGCGTTGCGCGCTACCGGGTGTACCGGGAAACCACGCTGGAACTTTCCGGCCTGAGCGATCGCGATCTCGCTGATCTCGGCCTGTCCCGCGCGTCGATCAAAGCCATCGCGTATGAGGCCGCTTACGGCCAGTAAAGAATAGACATCACGGCCTCCTCCTCCTCCCTGAGGCCCTGATACCAGCGGCAACACCGTCCTCCTCCCTGGTGTTGCCGCTACAGATACCGGAATTCGGGGTCCCTTCCTCCTCCCTTGGGCCCTGAAGACCAGAGCGGCGATGCGTCCTCCTCCCTGCATCGCCGCACCAATACCGGGGCTCTTCCCTTTGTCTGGGCCCCTCGAAATGCGGTCTTCCTCTCCTCCTCCCTGGGAGGCCGTGACTGAAGGCGGCGGTGTCTTCCTCCTCCCTGACACCGCCGCATTTCTTTTCTGATACGGGTCTCTTCCTCCCTTCGGACCCGACAATGAGACGCTCGCACCCCCTCCTCCTCCCTGGGTGCGGGCGTCTTTTTTATTTGGGAGGGGACGATGCCTTCCGGGACAACTGAGCCGGAAACCGCTCGGCAGCGCATGAGGCCCCGCAAGGTCCCGCTTGAGCATCGGACAGAACTTCACGCAAACAAACATCCTGCAAACGACCCCGTGCCAAACCGCCGGAACGGCGGATGACCCGCGGCAGGCCATCAGTTCACCGCACAGATGGGATCTTCTGGCATCTCCGGCCGGTCTCTTCGGCCCGCGAAGGCGGCGTGCTCAGAGACATGCTCGGGGCAAGATTTCGGGGAAACCACAGAGCCCTCAGGCAGGGAGCAGAAACGAGGACAGACAGGGAGGGGCAAACACGCCCTTGCCGTCAAAGCGTTGCCATGGTCCGCCGCACCGTTTCGATCCGCTGCGCATTGGGCGGGTGCGAGCCCAGGAAACGATCGCCGGGGTCGGCGATACGGGTGAAATAGGCCGCGCCGCGCACCGGATTGTAGCCAGCGCGATAGGCGATCACCGTGCCGAGCTGGTCGGCCTCGAGCTCATAGTTTTTCGAATAGGTGCGTGCGCCGACAGTGGCGCCAAAATCCTGCGCCGCGTCGACCGCCGAGGCATCGCCGCCCATCGCCGCCACCAGCACCCCGCCCAACAGCGCGCCGGTCAGCGCGGTTTGCTGGGTGCGCTCGAGATGGCCGGCGATGTGATGCGCCGCCTCATGCCCCATGACAAAGGCGAGCTCATCGACATTCTCGACATCCGCGATCAGCGCAACGGTAAAGGTCAGCACAGGCCGGCCAGTGTCATCGATCATCTGCCAGGCATTGGCTGGCGCCTTCGGGTCACTTTCGACCACGATCTTGAAATCGCAATTGGCGCCCGGCAGCTGTTGGCGACAGGTCCGCTCGGCCACCGGTTCGACCCGAGCCACGACCGCGGCGAAATCTCTCACAGTGACATGTTTGCCCGAGGCACGCGACACGGGGGCGCTGGCCGGAGCGACCGGCGCCGGGGTTGGGCGCACCGTGGAAGTGGTTTCGACACAGGCAGAGAGCAGCCCGGCAAGGGTCAGAAAAACAACGGCATGTCGGCGCAATTGGCGATCTCCTGTCAGGGCCTGCCCTGCCAAAATAGGGCCTTCGCAGAGACTATTCCAGTCACATGTCCGAGCGCCCGTATCTGGCGGCTTGCTTTTGCCGCTCCGCAGGTGCAGCATCGTCCCATGTTTACCATCGAACACGATTTCGACGCCACCGTGGTGACTCTTGTGGATGAGGGGGAAGCTCCCCTCCTGGAAGACGTGATCATTTCCGCCTTTGCCGAATGCGTGACCGTCGAACAGCACGATCCGCGCACCGACCGGGTGCATAAAATCACCTTTTCGCTGCAACAGCTGCGCGATCTCGGCGCGGCGCTTGATCTGCCCGAAGGCGCCTATCGGCTGACCCCGCTGGACGACGAGGATTAGGCTCAGCGGCGTTCACCCGACGCGAAAGACCTTGTCGCGCGAGGTTTCGCCGCGCACCAGCGTGAGCGCGGATTTCGGACGGCCCATGGCTTTTGCCAGCAGTTTCACCACATCTTTCGTCGCCTTGCCGGCCTCCGGCACGGTGGTGACATAGACCCGCACCTGCCCGTCCTCGATCCTGATCGCGTTGCGTGAGGCTTTCGGCGTCACCCGCACGGCGAGGTGATCGCCTTCGATGGCGGCCTCGAGCGCGGCTTTCAATTCGTCCTTATCCATGCCCTCCTTATAGCGAGACGGTTGAATTTGCCCAGCAAAAGGACGACATGGAAGGAAACGCACAGGACAAAGGCCCGACATGCCCGATCTGAACCAAGCCGCTCTCGATTTCCTGCTGACCCGCCGGTCCCGCCCCGCCAAGACGCTCAGCGCCCCCTACCCTGACCGGGCAGCGCTGCTGCCGATCCTGACCGCCGCGGCCCGAACACCGGATCACGGCAAGCTCGAGCCTTGGCGCTTCATCGTGTTGCAAAAGCCGGCCCTGACCCGGCTGGCGGATCTCGTGGCACCGCTGGGCGAAACGCTCGGCGAAGCACCAGAGAAGATCGAGAAGGTCAAGCGCCAGTATCTCGACTCGGGGCTCGCGGTGGCGGTGGTGTTCTCGCCCAAGGAGAGCGAAAAAGTGCCGCAGATCGAACAGCTCTATTCCACCGGTGCGGTCTGCCTGTCGCTTCTGAACGCAGCGCTGGCCGCCGGCTGGGGCGCCAACTGGCTCTCCGGCTGGGTGTCGCACGAGCGCGCGTTTTGCGAACAGGGGCTCGGTCTCGCAGCACATGAGAGCATCGCCGGGCTGATCCATATCGGCACGGAGACGATTGCCCCGCCGGAGCGGCCGCGCCCGGATCTCGGCGAGATCGTGACATGGGTGAACGCCTGATGTTCGGTGATTTTGCCAAGGCCATCGGTCAATTGGGCGACAAGCGCTTTCAATCGGTGCTGCTGAAAGGGCTCGGGCTCACGGTCGCGCTTCTCGTGGCGATCTATCTCGTTTTCGTCTGGGTGATCGGGGTCTTTGTCCCCGACACGTTCACCCTGCCGCTGATCGGTCAGATCACCTGGGTCGACAACGCGCTCTCGATCGGCTCGTTTTTCCTGATGATCGGACTCTCCGTGTTCCTGATGGTGCCGGTGGCCTCGGCCTTTACCGGCATCTTCCTCGAAGAGGTCGCGGAAGCGGTCGAGGACCGGCATTACCCCGGACTGCCCGAGGTGCCGCGCCAGTCATTGATGGATATCGTCATGGATTCGCTCGGGTTTCTCGGCGTCATTGTCGCCGCCAACCTCGTCGCCCTGGTGATCTACCTGATCCTCTCGCCCGCGGCCCCGGTGATCTTCTGGGGGTTGAATGGCTTTTTGCTCGGCCGCGAATATTTCCAGATGGTGGCCATGCGACGTCTGGGGCGCGAGGGGGCGAAAGCTGCACGCAAACGCCATATGCCACAGATCTGGCTGGCCGGTGCGCTGATGGCGGTGCCCTTGTCCGTCCCACTGGTCAATCTGCTCATTCCGGTGCTGGGCGCGGCCACGTTCACCCATCTGTTCATGCGACTCGAGGGCGGGCGAAGCTGAGGCGCGACGGCAGGTGTGACCGGGCGCTCTCCCGCCCCCGGAACACGACGGTCGCAACACCGCCTGAGCCGTGTTCTCAGGCCCCTGTGTCGATCAAGGAGACAAAGGCCGGCAGGCCCTTGAGCCCCGGCGCATCGAGATATTTACCGGGATCGAGATGATAAGGCCGCGCATGTTTGCGACCCCGCCTCAGGAACATCGCGGGCTTTCTCTCGGGGACCCCCGCCACCCGATGCAACAGCCGCTGCCCCTCGCGCGGCGACAGAAGCGGCCGCGCCGGTTCCTGTGCCTTTGTGTCGGAAAACAGCGACAGAAAACATTCGAGCGACCCCGCCTCGGCACCGTAAGCGCTCTCGCGCGCCAGCGGGGCCAAAACATCGCGGGCCACCTGGCCGAGATAGAGGCTTTCGCAGGCCACGCCCTGGCTGAACACCATATCATGCTCGGCGAGCAGCAGATGCACATAGGAGATCCAGTCCCGGGGGCGCAGCCGCACCGCGTGTCCATCGACGAAAGCCACGGCCGGGATCAGCACCTGCGGCCCATATGTGTCCGCCATCTCTTCGGGTATCTCGAAGAGCAGGCGATGCTGTTGGCTGAGCACCAAAGGCGCGTCATTGCCGAGGCTGCCGGGCGCGAAGACCACCGGCGCATGCCGCCCCCAGCCGCGCACCCGCCGAGCGGCGCACCATGTCACCTCCTGCGCCCCGTGATCGAGCGTCATCACCCGGTCACCGGGGCGGATCTCACCGGCGGCACGCGCGCCCTCGGGCGTTTCGATCGGCATCGAGGCCTCGAAACAGACCGCCTGATAGGTGGTCGAGGCATCCTGATCGCTGTTGTAGAACTGCGGCGGCTCGCCACCACTGAAATTGTTCCAGTACCAGCTCTCGAGATCGAATTCCGGGGTCCAGACGATTTGAGTCAGATCGCCGTTGCTGTCCAGCCCCTCGAACACCACGGCATAGCCCGTATCACCGCCATAATCGATATAGTCGGAGCGCACCACGGTGGCGTTCTGGATCGTGTCGCCGCCCTGACCGGTAAAGCTCAGCGTATAGGTGTCACCGGGGGAAAAGATATAAGGGCTGTCGTCGCCTGGTTGCGATTCGATCACGAGGCCCGAGGTCGACGCCGGCGGATAGTCAAAGGTCGACGTGCCGGGTCCCGAATTCACATTCGAGCCGGTCGATGCCGCAAATTGGCTATCGAGAGCGTTGATCGTAATGGTCATTCGAAAATGATCCCAGGTGAGGTTTCCCGCACCTTAGGCCGGAGTGGTTAACACCCTCCAAATATGGCCAAATATGGGATTATTTATTTCGCGGCGCTCTCTCTCGGTACAACGCGACCTCCTTCAGACCGTCCTTCAGAACGGCACATCACCGGCCTGATCCGCCGGCATCACGAAGCCCGCCACAAGCTTCTTCGTGCCCGAATGATCGAACTCGATGGAGAGCTTGTCGCCCTCGATCTCCATCACCTCGCCATAGCCGAATTTCTTGTGAAACACCCGGTCGCCGATGGTGAAGCTGCTGGTCGCCTTGGCATTGATGGTGATCGGCGGTTTCGGCGAAGCATTGCGCTGCGCACGCTCCTGCATGCGTTTCCAGCCCGGCGAATTGTAGACATCGGCCTTGGCGGCCCGGCGTTCGAAGGTCGACGGGCTCTCCGCCATCGTCATGGACCCGCCGTAGCGCCCAGCCCCATGTCCGGCCATGTGCCCCGCCATATGACCGGCCTGCCCGCCCAGTCCCGACGGCGCGGTGACATCGACATCCTCGGGCGACAGCTCATCGATGAAACGCGACGCGAGTTGCGATTGCCACTGGCCATAGACCCGGCGATTGGCGGCAAAGGAAATCGTGCAAAGCTCCTCGGCGCGGGTGATGCCGACATAGGCCAGCCGCCGCTCTTCCTCGAGCCCCTTGACGCCGCTCTCATCCATCGAGCGCTGCGAGGGGAACAGCCCCTCTTCCCAGCCCGGCAGGAAGACCACGGGAAATTCGAGCCCCTTGGCGCCATGCAGCGTCATGATGGTGACCTTCTCGCCGTCATTGCCGCTGTCATTGTCCATGATCAGCGCGACATGCTCCAGAAAACCCGCGAGGTTTTCGAACTGTTCCAGCGCCTTGACCAATTCCTTGAGGTTCTCCAAACGCCCCGGCGCCTCCGGGTTTTTGTCATTCTGCCACATCGTGGTGTAGCCGGATTCGTCGAGGATCCGCTCCGCCAGCTCGATATGACCGATCTCGGCAGGATCATAGGCGACATCTTCGACGAGCGCGTCCTCATCCTCGACGCCATAGCGGATCTGCTGCACGTTCAGCGAGGTCCAGCGGTCGAGATCGGCGAGCAACTGCGCCACGCCGGACTTGGCCTTGCCCTTCAAAAGCCCGTCCGCCACCGCGATCCGCGCGCCCTCGACGAGATTCACCCCGTTGGAGCGCGCCGCGACCTGAATGTCCTGCAGTGCCTTGTCGCCGACGCCGCGTTTCGGCGTGTTGATGATGCGCTCGAATGCCAGATCGTCATCCGGCTGACAGACCACGCGGAAATAGGCCATGGCATCGCGGATCTCCATCCGCTCGTAGAACCGTGGCCCGCCGATCACCCGATACGGCAGGCTGATCGACAGGAACCGATCCTCGAAAGCCCGCATCTGATGCGAGGCCCGCACCAGAATCGCCATGTCATCAAGGGAATATTGCCGAAGCCGGGCCCGTGTGCCGCCATGCATCGCCTCGATTTCCTCACCGACCCAGCGCGCTTCCTCTTCGCCATCCCAATGGCCGACGAGGCGCACCTTTTCGCCCTCGGTCTCGGCGGTCCAGAGATCCTTGCCGAGACGGTCCTTATTGCCCGCGATCACCGAGGAGGCGGCGGCGAGAATATGCGGTGTAGAGCGGTAATTCTGTTCCAGACGGACAACCTTCGCGCCCGGAAAATCACGTTCGAACCGCAGGATATTGCCCACTTCCGCCCCGCGCCAGCCGTAGATCGACTGATCGTCATCGCCAACACAGCAGATATTTTTGTGCCCACCGGCCAGCAGCCGCAACCACAGGTATTGCGCCACGTTGGTGTCCTGATACTCGTCCACCAGGATGTATTTGAACCAGCGCTGATACTGTTCCAGCAGATCGCCGTGTTTCTGGAAAATCGTCACCATGTGGAGCAGCAGATCGCCGAAATCGACGGCGTTGAGCGTCTTCAACCGCTCCTGATATTGGGCGTAGAGCTTGACCCCCAGCCCGTTGAACTCGGCCCCCTCGCCCGCCGACACATGGCCCGGGGTCAGCGCCCGGTTCTTCCAGCTGTCGATCATCCCGGCCAATTGCCGCGCTGGCCAGCGCTTCTCGTCGATGCCGGCGGCATTGATCAGCTGTTTCAACAGCCGGATCTGGTCATCCGTGTCGAGAATGGTGAAATTCGATTTCAGATCCACCAGTTCGGCATGACGCCGCAGCAGCTTGACACAGACCGAGTGAAAGGTCCCGAGCCAGGGCATGCCCTCGATCTGATGACCCATGAGCGCGGCCACACGGTCCTTCATCTCGCGCGCGGCCTTGTTGGTGAAGGTCACGGCAAGGATCTCGTTCGGGCGTGCCCGGCCGGTATTGAGCAGATGCGCGATACGGGCGGTGAGCGCCTTGGTCTTGCCCGTGCCCGCGCCGGCGAGCATCAGGACCGGCCCATCGAGGGTTTCGACCGCTTCGCGCTGCGCCGGGTTCAGGCTGTCGAGATAGGAGGTGTCCGGTGCGCCCAGCGCGGATTCCCGCGCCCCCTGCATCGCCAGTTGCGACAGGGAAAGGGACTGCGGCGCGGCGGCCGCCTCGAAGGCGTCATCTTCATTGAAACTGCTCATGGGGGCAGGATACAGAAGTGACGCAGCGAGGGAAAGCACGTTCTGCAATTGTTCTCGCATCAAAATGGCCTCACGCAGTCTCGAAAACCCTCGGACTACGGGCGTCCGCCCAACTGCGCCCGGCACCAAGCCGATCAACGTCTCGGGCCCTCGCCCCCGCCATTCGCGTCCTCTGGGGCAGCCTGTCCGCCCTGCGGGACTTTCCTGCCATTCGGACGTTGAGCAATCGGAGCGCTTGCGCCAGCCCGCCGAGACGGGTCAAGCCAGAGGCATGCTTTCAGCATGGCCGCACGCCCGGGCAACTGCGTTGCTGTTCCGGGCGGGTGCGCTACGTTCAAACCTCCCCAAATGGCTCTCTCCGCCCCTCGGACTACTCCGCCTTGCCCGGCTCCGACACGGTGGCCAGCGCGCCCGAGACATAGCGTGCAAACAAGCGGGAGAAATCTGCAATATCCTCGCCCGACCAACCGTCGAAGATCTGCGCCATCAGCCGCCATTTCGACAGGGTGAAGGCCCCGAGGAAGTCCCTGGCCTTGGGGGTGATCACCAGCACGGATTTGCGCGCGTCCTCCTGCACCGCCTGCCGGGCGACATAGCCACGCGTCACCAGTTCGGAAACGATGCGCGAGGCGCGCGAAGGATCGACCGCCATGACCTCGGCCACCATACCGATGGTCGGCGCCTCCGGACGGCCTCGCCCGATCCCGGCCGAGATTTGTGCCACCGACAGCAAGCCCTGCAGGATTGCGGGCTCGAGCGTCTCGGACATGCCGGCGAGCACCTTGCCCTTGAATTCGCCCTTCTCGGCCATGCGGCGCCATTGGAACATAGTGAGATCCAGCGCCAGAAGCGCCTCGACCGCCTCGGCGGAAAAGCCTTCGCCGACAAGGAAATCCGGCACGCCCGCGTGGACCCGCGGATCATGCGACGCCTTGGTCACAGGCCGGGTATCCGCGTCAGAGGCGGCGTCGGAGACAGGTTTGGAACGGTCATGCGAATTCATATGCCGGATGTCTCATGTAAATGTGCGAATGTCAATTATGTGATACTAACATTTATGTGCTATTGACATATATGTGGGTTTAGCGCTACCTCCGGCTCAAACGCCCCATTGCGAGCCGGCCAGAACCAGGACCGCGCCCAGACCAGGGCCTCAGGAGTTTCCGTATTTCCATGTCACAAATGTCTCCCTCCACCCCGGCCAGCGCCACTTCAGCCCCAGCACCGGACCGCGCCGATACAGAAGCGCATCCCCATAAGGAACATGGTTCCGTCCGTCTGGTGATCGCCTCTGTCGCGGTACTTTTGCTTTTGGCCTCGCTCGATCAAACCATCGTCTCCACCGCGCTTCCGACCATCGTCGCCGATCTCGGCGGGCTCGAGCACCTGTCCTGGGTGGTCACCGCCTATATTCTCGCCTCCACCGTGGTGGCGCCGCTCTATGGCAAGCTCGGCGATCTCTATGGCCGACGCAATGTGGTGATCGTCTCGGTCACGCTGTTCCTCTTCGGCTCGGTGCTTTGCGGTCTTTCCGGCTCGATGGGATTTCTGATCATGGCCCGGGCGCTGCAGGGGCTTGGCGGCGGCGGGTTGTTCGTCCTGGCGCTGTCGATCATCGGCGATGTGATCCCGCCGAAAGAACGTGGCAAGATCCAGGGCGTCTTTGCCGGGGTCTTTGGCCTTTCCTCGGTGGCCGGACCGCTCTTGGGCGGCTGGTTCGTCGATGCGCTGTCCTGGCACTGGATCTTCTTCATCAACCTGCCGGTCGGCGCGCTGGCGCTCTCGGGCTTTGTCTTCGGCTTCAAACCGCGCGGTGTCCGCACCCAGCACAAGATCGACTACCCCGGTGCGCTGACCCTGAGCCTGACGCTGTCGTCGCTGGTGCTTCTGACCGCTTTGGGCGGCAAGGAATTCGGCCTCACCGACCCGATCGGGCTCGGGCTGATGGCCCTGTTCGTGATGGCTCTGGTCAGCTTCGTGCGGATCGAGGGCAAGGCCTCCGAGCCGATCCTGCCGATCACCCTGTTCAAGATGAACATCTTTGCCGTCACCACGGTGATTTCCTTCATTTCCGGCGCGCTGATGTTCGGCACGCTGACCTTCATCCCGATGTTCCTGCAACTGGCCAAGGGCGCCAGCGCGACGCAATCGGGTCTCCAGCTCATCCCGATGACCTTCGGCATCCTCCTGTCCTCGACAATCGCCGGGCAATATATGGGCCGGACCGGACGCTACCGGGTCCTGCCGATGATCGGGCTGTCGCTGGCCTCCGTGTCGCTTCTGTCCCTGAGCCGCCTGTCGCCCGAAATGCCGTCCTGGCAGATCTGGCTGTCGCTCGCGGGCATGGGCGCCGGCATGGGCTGTATCTTCCCGGTGGTTACCACCGCCGTGCAAAACGCCGTGGAGCGGCATCAGATCGGCACTGCGACCGCGGCCGGGCTGATGTTCCGACAGGTCGGGGCCTCGATTGCCGTGGCGCTGTTCGGCGCATTGTTTGCCGCCCGCATGGCTCGGCTGATGGGAGAAGCGCATGTCGAGGGGCTCTCCAATGTCGCGGAGCTCGGGCCGCAGATCCTCGCCACCCTGCCCGAAGACACCAAGGCGCTGATCGCCGAGACGATTTCCACCGCGCTGCACCCGATCTACTGGATCGCCGCGGGGCTGGCGCTGGCCGGGCTGATGCTCTCTTTCTTCCTGCGGGAAATTCCACTGCGTTCGCGCGAAAGTTGAGCACGGACCACAGCTTAATCGCCGAGACGACACAGGTGATTCCCCCCACAGCACGTTTTGCAAACCGATCCGCACGTCAAAAATTGATTTGCTAAAATCATGAGTTTTGGGTGCAAATTTGCAAATTGTCCCGCCAAAACAGCGGCTCCCGCCGAAATCCTCCGCGCGGTCGCTTGCCGAAACGATATTCCGGGGTTTTGGGGATTTACTGCACCGCAGAAATCCCTAACCTGATGAAAAAAGCAGCAAGGTAAGGGGAACTTGTGCCATGGCCGACTTCAAGAAAGTCCTGATCGCCAACCGGGGGGAGATCGCGATCCGCGTCATGCGCGCGGCGAACGAACTGGGGAAACGGACCGTCGCGATCTATGCCGAAGAGGATAAGCTCTCTTTGCACCGTTTCAAAGCGGATGAGGCCTATAAGATCGGCGAAGGCATGGGCCCGGTGGCCGCCTATCTGTCGATCGAGGAGATCATCCGGGTCGCGAAACTGTCGGGCGCCGATGCGATCCATCCGGGCTACGGGCTGTTGTCCGAGAACCCTGACTTCGTCGACGCCTGCACCGCAGCCGGTATCACCTTTATCGGCCCGAAGGCCAAGACCATGCGGCAATTGGGCGACAAGGCCTCGGCCCGCAAGGTGGCGATCGAGGCCGGCGTGCCGGTCATTCCCGCGACCGAGGTTCTGGGCGACGATTTCGACGCGATCCGCAAGGAAGCCGCCGAAATCGGCTTCCCGCTGATGCTGAAAGCCTCCTGGGGCGGCGGCGGGCGCGGCATGCGTCCGATCATGAATGCCGAGGAGCTCGAGGAAAAGGTCAAGGAAGGCCGGCGCGAAGCCGAGGCCGCCTTTGGCAATGGCGAGGGCTATCTTGAGAAGATGATCACCAAGGCGCGTCACGTCGAGGTGCAGATCCTCGGCGACAGCCATGGCAATATCTACCACCTCTACGAGCGCGACTGTTCGGTACAGCGCCGCAACCAGAAAGTGGTCGAACGCGCCCCTGCCCCCTTCCTGTCCTCGGCCCAGCGCGAGGAGCTGTGTTCCCTGGGCAAGCGGATCTGTGAATTCGTGAATTACGAATGCGCCGGCACGGTCGAATTCCTGATGGATATGGAGACCGGCAAATTCTACTTCATCGAGGTGAACCCGCGGGTGCAGGTCGAGCACACGGTGACCGAGGAAGTCACCGGCATCGACATTGTGCGCGCCCAGATCCTGATTGCCGAGGGCAAGGCGCTGGTCGAAGCCACCGGTGTGGCCTCGCAATATGATGTGAAGCTCGACGGCCATGCGCTGCAGACCCGCGTCACCACCGAAGACCCGTCGAACAACTTCATCCCGGATTATGGCCGGATCACCACCTATCGTTCGGCGACCGGCATGGGCATCCGCCTCGACGGCGGCACGGCCTATTCCGGCGCGGTGATCACACGCTACTATGACTCGCTGCTCACGAAAGTGACCGCCTGGGCGCGCACGCCCGAGGCGGCGATCAAACGCATGGACCGGGCGCTTCGCGAATTCCGTATCCGCGGGGTTCAGACCAATATTGCCTTCGTCGAGAACCTGCTGAAACACCCGACCTTCCTGTCCAATGAATACACCACGAAATTCATCGACACGACGCCGGAACTGTTTGATTTCAAACCGCGCCGCGACCGGGCGACCAAGCTTCTGACCTATCTCGGCGACATCTCGGTAAACGGCCATCCGGAGACCATCGGACGCGCCAAGCCCAAGGCGGATGCGCCCCGGGCGATTGCGCCGAAACTGCGCGGGGAGACCCCTGCCATGGGCACGCGTCAGCTCCTGGAAGAGCAAGGCGCCAAGGCGGTGGCCGACTGGATGCTCGACCAGGAAAAACTCCTGATCACCGACACGACGATGCGCGACGGGCACCAGTCGCTTCTGGCGACCCGGATGCGCTCCATCGACATGGTCAATGCCGCGGCCTCTTACGCGCATAACCTGCCCGGCCTGTTCTCGGTCGAATGCTGGGGCGGCGCCACTTTCGATGTGGCGTATCGCTTCCTGCAGGAATGCCCCTGGCAGCGCCTGCGCGACATTCGCGAGCGCATGCCCAACATCATGACGCAAATGCTGCTGCGCGCCTCGAACGGCGTCGGCTACACCAATTATCCGGACAATGTGGTCCAGAGCTTCGTGAAACAGGCGGCCGAAACCGGCGTCGACGTGTTCCGCGTCTTCGACAGTCTCAACTGGGTCGAGAACATGCGCGTCGCCATGGATGCGGTGATCGAGAGCGGCAAGGTCTGCGAAGGCACGATCTGCTACACCGGCGATCTCCTGGACCCGACGCGTCCGAAATACACGCTCGACTATTACGTCAAAATGGCGAAAGAGCTCGAGGCCGCCGGCGCCCATGTCCTTGGCCTCAAGGACATGGCGGGCCTGTTGAAACCGACGCAGGCCGGCATGCTGGTCAAGGCGCTCAAAGAAGAGGTCGGGTTGCCGATCCATTTCCACACCCATGACACCTCGGGCGCGGCGATCGCGACCGTTCTGGCCGCGGCCGAGGCCGGGGTCGACGCGGTGGATGCGGCGATGGATGCGCTTTCGGGCAACACCTCTCAGCCGACGCTGGGCTCCATCGTCGAGGCACTCAGGTTCAACGACCGCAATACCGGGCTCGACGTGAGCGCAATCCGCGAGATGTCGAATTACTGGGAAGCGGTGCGGGCGCAATATGCCGCCTTTGAATCGAGCCTGCAGGCCCCGGCCTCCGAAGTCTATCTGCATGAGATGCCGGGTGGTCAATTCACCAACCTGAAGGCACAGGCGCGCTCGCTCGGGCTCGAAGAGCGCTGGCACGAGGTGGCCCAGGCCTATGCCGATGTGAACATGATGTTCGGCGATATCGTCAAGGTGACGCCTTCCTCCAAGGTGGTCGGCGACATGGCGCTGATGATGGTGTCGCAAGGCCTCAGCCGTGCCGAGGTCGAAGATCCGAAGGTCGATGTCAGCTTCCCGGATTCGGTGATCGACATGATGCGCGGCAACCTCGGCCAGCCGCCGGGCGGTTTCCCCGACACGATCGTCAAGAAAGTGCTGGGCAAGGAGAAACCCAATCTGGAACGCCCGGGCAAACATCTCGAGCCGGTCGATCTCGAGGCGACCCGCGCCGAGCTCTGTGCCAAGTTCGATTGCGACATGATCGATGACGAGGATCTCAACGGCTACCTGATGTATCCGAAGGTCTTCTCCGATTACATGGAGCGGCACGAGCAATACGGCCCGGTGCGGACGCTGCCGACCAAGAACTTTTTCTACGGCATGCAGGAGGGCGAGGAGCTCTCCGCCACGATCGATCCCGGTGTGACGCTGGAGATCCGCTGTCAGGCGATTTCCGAACCGAACGAGGCGGGTGAGGTGAAGCTGTTCTTCGAGCTTAATGGTCAGCCGCGCACCGTGCGCATCAAAGACCGCTCGGCCGCCTCCTCCGTCGTCGCCAACGTCAAGGCGGATGCCGGCAACCCGAAACACATCGGCGCACCAATGCCCGGCGTGGTCGCCACCGTGGTGGTCGCAGCCGGTCAGGCGGTGAAAAAGGGCGATGTGCTCCTGACCATCGAAGCGATGAAGATGGAGACCTCGATCACCTCGGATCAGGACGGCACGGTCAAGGCGGTGCATATCGCCCCGGGCGCCCAAATCGACGCCAAGGACCTGCTGGTCGAGTTCGAGTAACCGACCGGTGACCGGACTGGAAAACACGAAAGCCCCGCTCAGGCGGGGCTTTTTATTGGCAGCCATATCGGTTGAGCCGGTCGTTTCTTTGTCAGTGTCGTTTCTTTGTCAGTATTGCGGGATGGAGCGGACGTTTGAGTATTCGGCGCAAGCCGCACGTCGATGACGCGGGCGGTGGCGAGCCTACCCCGCGTGCCTCTCACTTTATCTCAGCAAAATTCGAAAAAGTTCAACACATTGTGCTGTCCTGACAAAATCGCCGCCGCGCGGGACGCGTCAGCGATGTGCGGCGGCCTGCGGCCTTGATTCCTCACGGGAGGCACGACGTTCAAATGTCTGGTAAGGGCTCATTCCGGACTGTCGTCCTTACCCCGTCTTCCGTGGCGTGAGCACCAGAGACGTCAGCCCGCCGAACAAGAGCGCCCAGACCGGGGCGCCGATGCTCATGAAGCTCAGCCCTGACACGGTGGTCATGAAGGTGACGAGCGCGGCATCGCGGTCCTTCGGATCGTGGAGCGCCGCGCTCAGCCCCCCGGCGATGGTGTTCAACAGCGCCAGACCGGCGATGGTCACGACGAGCGCCTTGGGCGCGATCAGGAACAGCGCGATCACCGCCGCGCCCAGAAGCCCGGTGACACAATAGAGCACGCCGGTGACGGCGGCCGCCTTCCAACGCGTCGCCGGGTTCTCATCGGCTTCCGGCCCGGCACAGATCGCCGCAGTGATCGCCGCGAGGTTGAAGGCATAGCCGCCGAAAGGCGCGAGGATCAGCGTGGTCAGCCCGGTCACCGTGATCGCGCTCGAGACCGGCGGCTGATAACCTGCGGATTTGAGCGTCACCACCCCGGGCATGTTCTGCGAGGACATGGTGACGATATAGAGCGGCAGCGCGATGCCGATGAGCGCCGACAGGGTGAATTCGGGCATGGTGAAGACCGGCCTGGCCAGTTCGAAGGTGAACGGCGCGCCCGTGGCGAAGGCGCCAGTCGCAGCACAATAGAGGATGCCGACCGCGAGCACCGACGGGATCGCAAACCGCGCGAAGAACCGCCGCCCGGCAAGATAGGTGGCACACATCAGCGCCACGAGCGGCAGGTTCTCCTCCATCGAGGAAAACACCCCCAGCCCGAAGCGGAACAGGATGCCCGCCAACATGGCGTTGCCAATGGCGTCGGGGATCAGATGGGCGATGCGTTCGAACCAGCCGGTCACCCCGGTGAGCGTCAAAAGCGCGCCACAGACCAGAAACGCCCCGATCGCCTCGGGGGCCGAGACGCCGTCGAGGCTCAGCACCAGAAGCGCCGCGCCCGGCGTCGACCAGGCCGTCAGGATCGGCATTTTGAAGCGCAGTGTCAGAATGAGGGTCGACAGCCCCATGCCAAGCCCCAGCGCCAGCATCCAGCTGTTGGCCACGGCCTGCGGCACGCCCAGCACGTCGATGGCCTGAAAGATGATCGCAACGCTGCTGGTATAGCCCAGAAGCACAGCGATGCTGCCGGAGACGAGATGCGAAAGTTTCAGTCCGGACATGATGCGATCCCCATAAATAAAGAACTGCGACGCATTGGGCGCAGGTTTGGGTTTGAACCCCGGCGCATACGTGCGTTATAACGCTCAAAGCCGCTATAGCGCATGGACGTTATAACGCACAAGCCCGATTTTCGACATGCTGAACAGGATCTCCTCATGGTCAACACCGATGGCAGAGACGGCCCCAATGACAGCTCCGGTGAGGGCGGCGCGACGCCCACGATCCCGCTCAAGGCGATCCGCGGCAAGGCCGGGCTGAGCCTCGCACAGGCCGCCGAGCTGACTGGGGTGAGCAAGGCCATGCTGGGACAGATCGAACGTGGCGAATCCTCCCCGACGCTGATCACCCTGTGGAAACTGGCGAAAGGCTTTCACCTGCCACTCTCGGCCTTCATCGAGGGGCTGACGGAGCCGACCCAACCTCCCGCCACCTCGACCGGCGCACCGACACGCCCTGCCCGACCTGTGAATTTCGGCGAGAGCATCAGTTTTGACACGCTCTTCGCCTTCGATCCGGCCTTTGGCTCGGAAACCTTCCTGATCCACCTGAAACCGGGACAGACCCATGTGTCGCATCCGCATGACGCGGGCGTGGTCGAGGATATTTTCGTCACCGAAGGCGTGGTGGAGATCGAGCTCGACGGCGAATGGAGCCGATATCACAGCGGCGACGCGCTGCGTTTCAGGGCCGACCAGCCGCACAGCTACCGCAACCCGGGCCGCATCCCGGCCCGGTTCCACAATACCATCCACTACCCGCAGCGGGGCTGAGCATTCCCCGGAGCACAGCCAGGACAGGCGCGGCAACCGGTCGCATCGGGCCTGACGCGCAGCACCTGTGCATCCGCGCGGGGGATCAAACACTTATATCTGAATACGTTATGATTAGATCTTGGGGATCTTGCACCCTCCGCACTTACCCGATCTGACCCCGGGCCGGCGCAAGACCGACACGATGCCAACAAGACGCCAACAACAAAGACGCATATCCCATGACCCTGACATTGACTGCCTTCTACGCCGGGCTGGCCGGCCTGATGTATCTCTATCTCTCGATCTACGTGATCAAACAGCGCCTCAATATCGGCCAGGGCCTGGGCGATGGTGGCGATGACACGCTCAACCGCCGCATCCGCGCCCATGGCAATTTCGCCGAATATGCGCCCATCACCCTGATCCTGATCGCCGCGTTCGAGGCCCAGGGCGCCCCCGCCCTGCTCACCCATGTGATGGGGCTCACCTTGCTGATCTCGCGCGGGTTGCATGCCTACGGCATGCAGGGCAGCGACAAGGAATGGGGCCGCAAATACGGCATCCTGTCGACCTTCGGCCTGCTCCTCGTACTCTCCCTCGGCAATATCGGCATGGCGATCTTCTGAGACGCTGACCCGACAAGTCTCAAATCCGAAGATGACAAAAAGGGGCGCTTGCAGGCGCCCCTTTTCGTCCCCCCCTGTCCCGGCGCCGCCCTCAACGCCGGTATTCACGCAGGTAATGCCGCTCGAAAGCCCGTTTCATCCAGTGGAACAGCCGGCAATTCGGCAGGGTCAGCGAGATCCTGTGGTTGCGGAACACGAGGATGCCCTTGTTCACCGAATCGACGATGCACACCAGCTCGGCCTTGAACTCATGGCTGGGCGCCTTGCCTGCAAGCTCGTCGCGGATATTGGCCACCGCCGCCTCGGCCTGAAGATCCGCCTGATGCGCCTGTTTGGCGAGCCAGTCGGGGCCGGGATAGGAGCCGGTATCGCCCACGACATAGGTCTTGGGCCAGCCGACCACGCGGCATTGCGCATCCGCCTGGATGAACCCGCCCGGGCTGCGCGGCAGCTCGGTGTTGTCGAGCCACAAAGGCCCTGTGAGCCCGGACATGAAGAGCACCAGATCGGCGGGGATTTCCTCGCGCTCGGTCACCACCTTGTCGGCTTCGATGCGGATCGGTTTGGCGCCGATGTGGATGGACACGTCGCGCTTGCGCATCTCTTTCAACAGCCCGTCCACCGCTTTCGGCCCGAGCCGCTGACCGGGACGCTCGGCCCCGTTGAAGAACACCAGTTTGAATTTGTCACGCCGCCCCTGCTGTCGGAGCAGCGTGTCGATGCCGAAGAGGAACTCGAACATCGGCCCGCCGCGCACCGCCTGCGTCTCTTTCGGGTTGGTGCCGAAGCCCAGGGCAATCGTGCCGCCCTCCATGTCCCGGATGCGATCGTGGATCAGCTGGCCTTTGGCGGCCCCTTCGCAAGGAATGATCGCATGTTCGGCGAGCCCCGGCAGTTTCTTGAGATAGCGCCCGCCGGTGGCGATGATCAGCACATCGTTGCTCAGCGCCTCCGTGCCACTCTCTCCCTCGACATCAACCACCCGGCCTTCGTCGCGGACATTGACCACCCGGCCCTCGTGCCAGGTGACCTGTTCGCGGGCGAAGAATTTCGACAGGTCGACATCGATGTCGGCGGCCGTTCGAATCCCCGCGGGCATCCAGATCAGGCTGGGCAGATAGGTCAGATGATTGTTCGGCGAGATCACGGTGATCTTGGCGTTCATCCTGGCTTTGCGGATCTCGCGCACGGCGGTGAGTGCACCGAAACCGCTGCCGAGGATCATGATATGAGTGGAGCTCTGGCTCATGGGACTTTTCCTTTGACGCCGATAGGGCGTGAAAACGAGGGATCTCGGGATCGGATCAAAGCGCCTCGCGCCCGCGCCGTCCTTAATCCACATCAAAGATATATTTCAGAAATAGGTAATTTCACTGCGACAGGTTGACCGTTGTTTTTCAGGCGATCCCGCATGGCCTGAGAAAAAATCCGGGCCGGATCGCATTTTTCCCTTGCAGCCCCGCCGATGATTTCATATCTCACGCCTCACCCAAGGAAGCGGGCGTAGCTCAGGGGTAGAGCATAACCTTGCCAAGGTTAGGGTCGGGCGTTCGAATCGCCTCGCCCGCTCCAATTTCCTCCCAGCCTTCGGGCAAAGAGGATCGGGTAACATACCTCATGACCGTACCCCCGGTCACGTAACCGAGCCGACGGACAGGCTGGACGCGAGCGGGCGTAGCTCAGGGGTAGAGCATAACCTTGCCAAGGTTAGGGTCGGGCGTTCGAATCGCCTCGCCCGCTCCAATTTCTCTCCACAGAGGCTTTTCGAAAGAGACCTTTCGACAACAAAGACCGGGCGGCACCGGGCTTTCGACGACTCTGACAGCCGCGCAGACCGCGTCGCCTTGCCCCCTCTGGACACCACGCCGTTTCGCATCTCGACGCATGCCCACCCGCCGCCCTCGGATGCGCCTTCCTCGGACGTGCATTGCACCCCGCTTAACCCAAAAAGCGATTTCCAAGCGCTCTCAAGGGCTTGAGACTTGACGTTACGGCACAGAGACCGAAAACTGCGACCGGACAAAACGCGCGGATTCTTTCATGGCTTTCAAAACCATCATGTCGCCGAAATCGGCGGCGCTCTACCCCATCCGGATCAAGGACTGCCTGATCACCACGGGACAGGAGGTCAAGGCCGAGGATCGGGTCCTGATCGCCGAGACCGCGCAGGGCAAGCGGATCGGGATCAAGGCCGGTGAGACCGGACGGGTGATTCAGGCCCCGCCCAAGGATGCCATCCTCGACCGACGGCAGATGATCCTGGTGATCGAGACTTTCGAGCCTGCCGAAGCCGGGAGCGCCACGCCCGAAACCGACACGGGAACGCGCACGGAGACGCCCCGGCCCCGGGAACAGGAAGTGCGAAGAGAGCCGCAGCAGGAAACACAGCGAGAGCCAGGGCAAAAGCCGGAACGGGACCCGGAACGGGACCCGGAACCGGCGCCTTCCGCGCAAGCCAGCCCCCGTCGCCCTGCCGCCAAAAGCGCCAAGAGGACCAAGCGCGCCAAGACCGAGCCGCCGCGCGCAAACGCCGCGTCCAGCTCGGCTACCTCGAAAGCGCGCCCGAACCCTGACCGCAAGAAGATCACCTTCGGTCGCGTCCTGGGAAGCTACGGCTATTACGTCCTGCCGATTGTCGCGATCATCGTGATTCAGGCGGCCTTCCCCGGCTTTCTCGACAAGTTTTTCGACTCGGGCAGTGTCAGCTCCACGCCCCAGTCCGGCTCCGGCACCAATGCAGGCGGCACGACAAGCTCCCTGCCTGTGGTCAGCTTCCCGCGACCGCAGGACTATGCCTGGATGGACGCTCCCGAAATGGAAAGCCTCACCCGCATGAGCCGCGATGGCGCCACGCGGTTCTTCGATATCGACATCGCCCCCGACGGCTCCGTTCTCATCGTCGGCGCGCGCTATGGCGACGGCTATGCCTTCAGCTTCGATAGCAGCCATACGATCCAGGGCGAATACTCCTCTTCGGGGCCGGTCAGCGACGGGTTCGCGCTCTACGACCTGTTCGACGCTTCGCGCAGCACGCTTTTTGCCTTCAGCAACGGCGCGCGCGACTCGAGCCGCATCTATACCGCCACCGACGATCTCGAGGATGTCACCCGGACCTCCCGGATCGGCGATCTCCGGCTCGAGAATTTCCGCATTCTCAGCGCCGACCGCGCCGGCAATTTCGGCATGCTCTGGGGGGAATATCTCGATCGGGACCCGGACAGCAGCCCGCCGATCGACCTGCCCTTTATCGTCGCCCTGTCCGCCGTGGGCGATGCCACACAGACCCAGTCGAACGGTGGCGCCGGGCGGTGGACCATCAACACCGCGGAATTGCCGGAAGGCTATGGCCCGACCGTCTCCGCCGGCTATAGCGATGCCGCCTTCTGGGGCGATCCGCCCGCGGCAAAATTCATCACTCGCACTGTCGGCTACAAGGATGGCGATTTCAGCATCGACACGATGGACACGATCGATCTCGATCTTGCCGATCTCATGCCCGCTGGCACGTTCTCCGGTTGGCGCGGCACAGTGGATGGCAAGGATGTCGGCCGGTTCGAGGCGGTGGCGCTCGAATATGATAGCGGCGGCGACTATTCGCTCTATGCCGGGCAATTCAGCGGCACGCGCGGCCAGCCCCTGCCCGAACATTTCGACGTTTTCCTCGATGTCGGCAAACCCGATGCGCCGAGCACCCGGCTTGTCCTTGCCCGCAATGACAGCCGAGCCTCGGACGGGCTGGAGGTCCGCGACGTGATGGCCCTGCCACAGGGCGGGTTCGCCGTGCTGATGCGCGAGGAAACGGGCACGCCCTATACGGCGGTGGTCACGCTCAGCCGCGAGGGCGCCGTCCGCTCACAATATGTCCGCCGCGATCATGGTCTCGAAAGAATGGCCATCGGGCCGAATGGCAATCTGCATCTGGTCGGCTGGGATGTCGAAGAGAGCGGGAAAGAGGCTCTCTATCTGATCTTGCGCCCCTGAGCTTGTGCCCCGATCTTGTGCCCTCGATTTCGCCTCTTCTGGCCCGCGCTCATTTATGGGAGCGCCCTGCCACCGAGGCCAGCTTCTCCGGCGCGACCACAGCCTCGCGATGACGGAACAGCGGCAAGCGTTCGCCTTGCTGACAGGCCGCGCGGATATGACAGGTCTCACAGATCTGCGGCAGGATCTCGCTCGCCTGTCTGCAATCCTCGCCCGGGTTTTCGACGAACCCTTCCGCGATGGCCACGAGATCATCCGCCGGCGTCTGACACCCAAGCACACAGCGCAAGCTCGAAAGCCGTGCGAACATGTCGCTGTGAATATCCGGCTCGCGGCTGCTGACCAGCATGGTCACGATATGCGGCTGATGGAACTCGGCCATCAGCGCCACGCCAAGACCGCTTTCCGAGCCGACGAGCAGATCAAAGATCAGAACGTCGAATCTTTCCTCCCGCAATCTGCGGATCGCCCCGTCGGAGCTCCGGCTGCGGCGGACATAATGCGACCGGCAGCCGAAAGCGGTCTGCCATTTGGTCGAGGTTTCGATATCTTCGTGCCACACCAAAACGCGCATGGGATACACCGCTCACAGGGAATGGCGAGAGGGTGAGGAGGATTCCTTAAGAAAGTGTTAACGAACTATTAACAATTCGAACAATCACCCGTTGCCCCTCTTATTTTTTGCACAACCGCTCACACAATCACCCATCGCACATCTATCGCGCGAGAAATCATCCGCGGCCGGGGCCGGCACCCTGCCCAGCCCCATTGGCAAAGCTGGCCCGGCATGCGTATAACCGACGCGAACCAAAGAGGGATCGCCATGCGCAAAGCCAGCATCACCCGCAACACGGCGGAGACCAAGATCACGGTCGAGATCAATCTCGACGGCACCGGCACATATGACAACCAGACGGGCGTGGGTTTCTTTGACCACATGCTCGATCAACTGTCCCGCCATTCGCTGATCGACATGGTGATCCGGGCCGAGGGCGACACCCATATCGACGATCACCACACGGTCGAGGACACCGGCATCGCACTGGGTCAGGCTCTGGTCAAGGCGGTGGGCGACAAGAAGGGCATCTATCGCTACGGGCATTTTTCCCTGGCCATGGATGACACCCAGGTGGCATGCGCGCTCGATCTCTCGGCGCGGCCCTTCCTGGTCTGGAATGTCGAGTTTCCGACCGCCAAGATCGGCACGTTCGACACCGAGCTGGTGCGCGAGTTCTTTCAGGCGCTCTCGACCCACGGCGGTATCACGCTGCATGTCGATAAGGTGCACGGGATCAATTCCCACCATATCGCCGAAGCGGCGTTCAAATCGGTGGCACGTGCCCTGCGCATGGCGGTCGAGATCGATCCGCGCATGGCCGACAGCCTGCCCTCGACCAAGGGCGCGCTGTAAACACTTCAGCGTAAGAATTACGTTGCGGGCAGACGCCCCGCAACGCCCCACCTCGGACCGGCACTTGCCCGGTCGATGAAAGACCAAAGACATGCTGACAGCACTCGTCGATTACGACAGCGGCAATCTCCACTCGGCCCACAAGGCCTTTGAACGCATGGCGCGCGAGCGCGGCTCCGGCACCATCGTGGTGACTTCGGAACCCGACGTGGTGGCCAAGGCCGATCGTATCGTGTTGCCGGGCGACGGCGCTTTCCCGGCCTGCAAGAAACAGCTGTTCGACTACACCGGACTGTTCGACGCAATCTCCGAAGCGGTGACCCGGAAGGGCCGTCCCTTCATGGGGATCTGCATCGGCATGCAGATGATGGCGACGCGTGGGCTCGAGTATGAAGAAACCATGGGATTCGACTGGATTCCCGGCGAGGTGGTCAAGATCACCCCCGCCGATCCGGCCCTGAAAGTGCCGCATATGGGCTGGAATAACTTGTACGTTTCGAACAATCACCCGGTGCTCGACGGCATCCAGACGGGTGATCATGCCTATTTCGTACATTCCTACCATTTCAAGGTCGCAGAGCCGGCGCATCGTCTCGCCTATGTCGACTATGGCGAGGAGGTCACCGCCATCGTCGCCCGCGACAACATGATCGGCTGCCAGTTCCACCCGGAAAAGAGCCAGAGCGCCGGTCTCAGGATCATTTCCAACTTTCTCGGCTGGGCGCCCTAAGCCCTTAAAAATTCGCAACAGGACAAAGGGGCCCACGAGGCCCCTTTTGCATCTCTTCAAACGGCTACGCGCGTGCTTACTGCAACCGGGTCCAGGTCTGCCCCTTGCAGATCGGTCCGACACAGCCGGAAACCTTCAGGCTATTGCCCGTCAGACTCATCTTCGAATTGTAGACCTTGCCGGTCGAGGGCTGCCAGATCTTGCCCTGTTTGTAGGAGCCTCCGCCCTGGGGCACCATGTCCCAGACGATCGGCTTGCCGACATTTTCAGATTGCACCGGACCATTGGCGTCGAAGGCCTTGGCGATCGTGCCACAGATCTGCGCGCCACAGGCGGCGATCTTGATATGAGCATAATGGCCATCGTCAACCTGGGTCTTCCAGGTCCCGATCACCGGATCGGCGGCAAAGGCCGGCGCGGCCATGGTCAGGGCCGTCATAGCGGCCAAAGCGAGTTTCTTCATTCCAGTTCCTCCCTGAATGGGCACATCCTGAGGCCAAGCCCCGATTTGAGGCAAGTTTAACGCAACGGCACTTTTCACCAAAGCGGGTTTTGCATTTGCCCCATAATCATGCCAAAGGGAGCGCATTGACTTCACGACAGGAGCCCGAGCGCCATGATCCTCTATCCCGCCATCGACCTGAAAGACGGCCATGCCGTGCGCCTCTACAAAGGCGAGATGGAAAAGGCGACCGTGTTCAACGAGAACCCGGCGGCGCAGGCATTGGAATTCGTCGAAGCGGGCTGTGAATGGCTGCATCTGGTGGACCTGAACGGCGCCTTTGCCGGTGAGCCGGTCAACGCCACCCCGGTCGAGGAAATCCTCAAACAATGCAAGGTGCCGGCGCAGCTGGGCGGCGGCATTCGCGACATGGCAACGATCGAGATGTGGCTCTCGAAAGGGCTCGAGCGCGTGATCCTCGGCACCGTGGCGGTGGAGAACCCCGATCTGGTGCGCGAGGCGGCGCGTGCCTTTCCGGGCCATGTCGCCGTCGGCATTGATGCGCGCAAAGGCATGGTCGCGACCAAGGGCTGGGCCGAAGAGACCAATGTGAACGCCACCGATCTGGCGAAGTCCTTTGAAGACGCAGGTGTTTCGGCGATCATCTACACCGACATCAACCGCGATGGCGCGATGCAGGGGCCGAACGTGGAAGAAACCGCAGCACTCGCCAATGCCGTGTCAATCCCGGTGATCGCCTCCGGCGGCGTCTCCTCGATCAAAGACCTCGAGAATCTCAAAGGCTGTGGCGCGCCTTTGAATGGCGCCATTTCCGGCCGGGCACTCTATGACGGTGCGATTGACCTGAAAGAGGCGCTCAAGGTGATGAAAGGGTGAGACGGCGCTGGTACGCCCTCCTCTCCCTCGGTATCGCGCTCTGCCTCTCGCCGATGGTTGCGGTGTTCTGGGCCGACGGGTTTGCCGCGCGGCACGGCTGCCGGCTCGACGAGGCCGGCATCTATCCCTGTGTCGTGAACGGCCATGATTGGGGCACCACACTTGGCACCGCATTTCTCTCCGGCTGGCTCATGCTGTTCACCCTGCCCCTGGCCGGGCTCTTGTCGGTCGTGATGCTGACCCTCATGCTGCGCGCCCGGTTGCGTCGTCGCAAAAGCTGACCCTGCGACATCTTTGCCCTTCCCTTTGTCGCCCGACTGTCTCTAAGTGAAGAGAGTTAACATAGCGCACAGGTTTTTCGATGGCACAGGTTTCCCACACGCCGCTTCCCCAACAATCCCGGCTCTGGGGCAAGGTCTCCGACGGCGATTTCATCGATGGTTATGCGGTGGAGAGCCTGCTTTCCCCGCGCGAAGCGGCCGACATCGGCCTCACCATGCCCGGCTGGGCCGATGCGCTTTTGCGCCTGCGCAACACACTTGTGAAACCACTTGGCCTGAAAACGGAAAGCACCGATACGGGCGACGGCGCGATTTTTCCGGTGGAGTATGAAGGGGCAGACGAGCTGATCCTCGGCACGGATGACCGGCATCTGAATTTCCGGATCTGCCTGCGCCAGGACGCGGGGCGGGTGCATATGGCCACATGGGTACATCGCAACAATGTGCTGGGGCGGGCCTATCTCATGCTGGTCATGCCGTTTCACCGGCTGATCACCCGTGACGCCATGCGCCGGATCGCGCGCGCCTCGTGAAACGCGCGCTTTCGATCTTTCTCTTCCTCTGGGCCTTGCCCATCGTGACGGCTCTGATCTCGGGGCTGTTAAGCCTCCTCACAGGCTGCGGTCTGGTCAATGATATGTTCGAACCGCTGTCGTGCAAAATCGCCGGGAAGGAATGGGGCGTGGCGCTCTATTTCGGTTTCGCACCGGTGTTTGTCACGCTTCTTCTGAGCCCGCTCGCCCTGATTGCCGGCGTCCTGCGCCTCTGGTTGGCCCGTCGCGGCACCTCCTGATGTTGCATCAGCCGCGCGGGCGCAGTAAGTCGCAATAAGTCGCTGTTCCCCGAGGCCAACCAAAAGGCGCGCCCATGCTCAAGACCCGCATCATCCCCTGCCTCGACGTGGCCGATGGCCGCGTGGTGAAAGGCGTCAACTTCGTCGATCTCATTGACGCGGGCGACCCGGTCGAGAGCGCACGCGCCTATGATGCCGCCGGCGCCGACGAGCTGTGTTTTCTGGACATCCATGCAACGCATGAGAACCGCGGCACGATGTATGATCTGGCGACGCGGACCGCCGAGCAATGTTTCATGCCGCTGACCATCGGCGGCGGCGTGCGCACGACCGAGGATGTGCGCAATCTCCTGCTGGCGGGGGCCGATAAGGTCTCCTTCAATTCCGCCGCCGTGGCCGACCCGGACGTGATCGCACGCGCCGCCGATCACTTTGGCAGTCAATGCATCGTCTGTGCCATCGATGCCAAAACCATCGAATGGGACGAGGACGGCACACCGGTGAAATGGGCGATCTTCACCCATGGCGGGCGCAAGGCTGCGCTCGATGCCGAAGGCCATCCGATCGATGCCGTCGAATTCGCCAGGCTGATCGAGAAGAAGGGCGCGGGCGAGATCCTTCTGACCTCGATGGATCGCGATGGCACGCGCGCGGGCTTCAATCTCGAGATGACGCGCACGATTGCCGATGCGGTGAACATCCCGGTCATCGCCTCCGGCGGGGTCGGCAATCTTGACCATCTCGTCGAAGGTGTCACCAAAGGCCACGCCAGCGCGGTTCTCGCCGCCTCCATTTTCCATTTCGGGGATTACACCATTCAGGAGGCCAAGGAATACATGGCCTCCAAAGGCATCCCCATGCGCCTAAATTAATGCGTCTAAACTGAGGAGCCGCCCATGTCCGTTTTGCACGAACTCGAACAGGTGATCCTGTCCCGCAAAGACGCCGATCCGGAAAGCAGCTGGACCGCGAAGCTTCTGGCCAAAGGCCCGGAGAAATGCGCCGAGAAATTCGGTGAAGAAGCGGTCGAGGCGATCATCGCGGCGGTGAAGAACGACCGCGACAACCTCACCTATGAGGCCGCCGATGTGCTCTATCACATGCTGGTCATGTTGGCCGCGCGCGATGTGGCATTGGATGATGTGCTTAATGAGCTGGCCCGGCGTCAGGGCCTGTCGGGGATTGCGGAGAAGGCGTCGCGCGGCTGAGGCCGCAGGCAAATGGCCGCTTTCCGGGACGAAGGGAACGCTGGCCTTCTTGGTGCTGAGCCGTGACAAGCCTGCCTGTAGGATGGCGCTTCGATCTAAGAGGTCTACGCTTTATCTCTGCCAAACCCGTGGAAGTTCAATCTCTTGCGCGCGGGTGACAATGCGCCAGCCTGCGAGGACAGGCAGGCGCAGGCGCGGCGGCTTCGCCTTGTTCCGCGCCAAGAACGCCAACGTCTCCAAGGGCCTCAAACCCGCCATTTACTGCAAGCGCCGCCTCAAAGCCCCAACCTTGGGATCTCGATCGCCGGGCAGCGGTCCATCACCACTTCTGCGCCCTGGGCACGGGCCAGCGCGGCGGCTTTCTCGTTGACGATATCGAGCTGCATCCAGACGTATTTGAGGCCTTTCAAGGCATGCAGCGCCTCGTCGACCACATGTTCGATCTCATCGGCGCGGCGAAAGATATCGACCATATCGACCGGCTCGGTGATGTCGGAGAGCCTGGCGACACAGGTCTGACCAAAGAGCTCCCTGCCCGCCTGACCGGGGTTGACCCCGATCACCTTGACGCCACGCGCGGCCATGAATTGCCCGACCTGATGCGACGGGCGTTCGGGGCGTGGCGAGGCGCCCACGAGGGCAATCACCTTGGTGTCCTGAAGGATGCGGATGATATCGGCGTCGGAGAGATGATCTACATGTTGCATGGCCAAACCATAGCGCGATTCACCGGCTTTCGCGATGAATTTCATACGAAATTCATTGTAACGCGCCTGTTTCGCCGCTCTGCGGCACGGCCCCGCCCGCCCCTGCGCCGGTCGCTGACGGACAGATCGGGCGGCCAGAAAAAAGCCCGGGCAAAAAGCCCGGGCAAAGTTTTGGAACGAGGGACAGTGAGAGCAACGCGCGTGTTCCAAACTGCGCGTCTCACAATCATAGATAGGTGCGCCCTGCCGGATTGAAAGGGGCGGTCAGGAAAATGTGAACGGAGGGTGAACCTGCGCCGAAGCTGCGCTGCGCGAGAGGCTCAGCGCCTCGACGCTGCATATAGGGCGACGGCGGCGGCATTCGAGACGTTGAGCGAGCCGAAATCGCGGGCGAACTCGATTTTCACCAGCTTGTCGACCGTCTCCTTGGTCTTTTGCCGCAAGCCCGGCCCCTCGGCGCCCATGACCAGCGCCACCGGGCGACCGGCGAGCGCCGCCATCGCGGTGTCGATCGTGTCCTCGGCCTCGCCATCGAGCCCGAGACAGGTGAAGCCCAGCCCTTGCAGCTGAACGATCGTGTCGGCAAGGTTGCGCACCCGCAGGTAGGGCTGGCGTTCGAGCGCGCCCGAGGCGGTCTTGGCCAGCGCCCCGGTCTCGGGGGCCGCGTGACGCGCGGTGGCGATCACCGCCTCGGCGCCGAACACCTCGGCGGAGCGCAGAATGGCGCCGACATTATGCGGATCGGTGACCTGATCGAGCACCACCACCGTGGGCGCCCCCTCGCCCGCCGCCAGACAGACCTCTTCCACAGAGCCCCATTTCAGGGGCTTCACTTCCAGAAGCGCGCCCTGATGCACCGAGGCCGGATCGACCGGCACGCCGTGATTGCGCGGATCATGGAATTTGCGCGGATCGATCTCTTCGAACGCCATGCCCGCAGCGGCGATATCCTCAGCCAGTTTCGCCTGGGCATTCTTGGTCACCAGAAGCCGCAGCTTCTCGCGTGCCGGGTTTCTGAGCGCATCGCGCACTGCATGCAGACCAAAGAGCCACACGGTCTCCTGCGCGGCTTTGCGTTTGGCTTGCTCTTTTTCGACGACCCATTTGGGTTTTTTCATGGCTCAGATGTCCCGGATTGAAAGGCTGACCCTTCTTGGCGCAGGCAATCTCGAAGGACAAGCAATTTTCCTGTTGACGCCCCCGGCGCTCAAATGTATCCACCGCCCACACAACGCGAAACGGACGTGTCAATGACACGACAATCGCGGAAAGTGGGCGACGGGCTGCAAGGTGCGGCAGCGGACTGTAACTCCGCCGAGGAGACTCATGCCTGGTTCGATTCCAGGGTCGCCCACCACTTCTCAATAAAATCAAGGGCTTACTCACTCCAATGTAAGGGAGATGAGAAAATATGGCCCGTACAACGCTTCCCAAAGGCATCTTCAAACGCGGCAACACCTATGCTCTGCGGTTTTCCGTGCCAAAGGAATTGCAACAGCTCGTCGGTAAGAAGGAAATCGTTCGTTCTCTCGGAACATCTGAACTGAGCGAAGCCCTTGAGAAAAGCCCAGAAGTCCAGAGAGAAATAAAGGCCTCCCTCTTTGGGAAACATGAGCTTCGCCCAGCGCAACCCAAACGGCTCCAAGCCAATCACACTGTGAAGGCAACGGCACACAAATGGCTCGCGGAGAGTGACGGCCTCAAACAAGCGACACGCCACCGCTATCAGCGCATCCTAGAACGCTTCGAAAAGTTCTCTGAGAACACCGAGGTAACCAAGATCAATCGGGCAATGGCGCTAGAATACATTGATCACCTTAGGACCACACCCTCGCAGCGTACGGGTACTTCTCTATCGCACCGAACCCTTGCCACCCATCAAATCTGTCTAGCATCGTATTGGCGTGTCCTTGAGCATTGGGGGCTCGTAGATAGCGATATGAAGAACCCATTTTCTTCTTTGCTTAGGCGCATGGCAGGTCAAAAGAAGAAAGCCGACCCAAGGCGCAAAACCCTCCGCCCCGTTACCCGCGATGAGGCAGAAGACCTTCTCAGATATATCGCCACGAATTCTCGCCTGAAGTATCAATTCGAAATGTTCGCGACTGTGCGGCTACTTTGGACCACCGGATGCAGACTTGGAGAAATCGCAAAGCTTCACTTGAAAGACATTGTGGACCACAAGGATCACATCCGGCTGAATATCAGGGATGCGAAGACCGAAGCGGGTAACCGGGTTGTCATGCTCGTAGGGGAAAGCGACTGTGAGCTCATCCGAGAGGCTGTGAGGCGCTCGCAGGAAGCTGTGCCATCCTGCAAGGAAAATTGTGACGTCCTATTCCCTAGAATTCAGCGGGGAGGGTATGATCGCTCCCTTACACACTATATCGGCAAAGCCCTCGAAAGTGCTCGCAAGAAATTTCCCACCTGCAACGAATGGGACATGCATTCGTTCCGACGAGCAGCCATCTCCGCCCTTATCAACGCGTCTGTTCCCAAAGAAGCCAGAAATTTGGTCGTGGGCCATTCCAATAGCGAAGACATAGGTCTGTCCGTTTACGCCAAACACGGTGACCTCAGTGAGATCATCAAGTCTACCTTTACCTCGCTCTACAACGAGCAGGGAGGAGAGTTGCTAGGCTCCTATCCGTTCGCAACCATTTCCAAGCGCATACACCATGAAGAGAGGCTCGAGTACGACCAAAAATTACCACAGCGTCGCCTTGAGACCCAGAGATTCTAACCAACGAAATCTCATAGGATGATGCCCCCCCCCCTTGGCTCTCCCCTCGTCCGCGAGGCTAAAAATGTAACGATAATGGTTCGCTAAAGAAGGGACCAACCATTCGCTATGCTCACACATTGGTTGTTTCCCCTCAAATGAGCTCGGCCCGAAGACCCCCAGAACTTAGGTATTCGCGCCAAAAACCAACCCGCCGTCTTCGTCAGCTTCGAAGGCGGCCCTTCATTATATGGAGCCCCAAAATGGACATCGATCAAGCCGTAAAAAAAATCGGCAACGGCAATAAGTCCTATCCCTACACCAGCACTGAAACCTTGGTTTTGGGAAGCTTTATGACCGCACACGGCGAAGACTACACCTCAACGAAACTTGAGGGTTGGAGCCTGCAGAAAAATCATCCTCAAATCGCGGCGATCCCGCCCAATTTTCGTAGTGACGCAGCATATATCTATCGGTTGCATCGTGACCATAAAGACGAGCTACTCGAAGCCCTCCGCATATCCCACCTTTGCGACTACTACACGCCACATCCAACCATGATGAGAAGAGCTTATCGAGAGTGGGCGAGTCAGCAGACCCGGTAACTGATCAAAGCAATCATGGCCTCGGCGCACTCGCTCCGGGGCTTTTTTCTCACTCAGTCGGAGACCAATTCATTGTCCAAAAATCGGAAAACATGCCCGTATTGCCGAGGGTCGTTTGTCACAACGCGTCGCAATCAAAAATTTTGCACTCCAAAGTGCAGAAAACTATCGAGCCAAAGAGAAATTCGGGAGAAATCACCAATCAATTCCACAAATAGTCATCAAAAGTGGCGAGAAAATGTAGAAATTTTCGATAAGGCCCTTCGATGGGCTGAGATGTACTACACGATGCCCCCATCGGACCGCTCCGCATTTCTAGACACGCTTCTCGACTGTGCAGCTAATAACATACCCAAGGTACGAACAATCCTTGGAATGCCCAAGTTGCTACGTGCCAACCGAGAAGAGCCAAATCTGTTCTGGCGCAAATGCCCTGCCGCACATCGAACCATCTCTCAACTTGTAAGTGCTCATTGCAGTGAACGTTTCGGAATAAGCTACAAGACCTGGATCAAAGGCGTTCAAGCCTCCGTTTAAGAGCAAAGCGTCTTCACCATATGTAATAACGCTGAGTAACCTTGTGCGAACCTGCGAGAGATGCTCATTGTGCTTGAACCACCATAGACCGAGCTAAAGGTGTGTCGGTCTATGGAACCATCTTCCTTCGAAACCAACGATGTTCTACCCCAATCATGAACATCTAAAATTCATATACTCAAAGGCAATTACACCCCGATCTCCTTTAGACTCGGTCTAAGCCAAGACATCAAAGCATGGACCGTTTCCAAGACCTCGACACTGAGTGATTTGACTTCTCTGGATATGCTCGATCACAGACGCAAAGGCTTGGTAGTCCACTCTATTATGTCGGTTTAGGGGATATAAGCTAACGCTCGACCAAAGGCAGATATGTGCGCCACATGAAAGTGCCCTTTGGTTCATAGTTAGAAAGCTCACCTCTTTGGCCAGCAAAAATTCAATCAAAACTCAATAATACATAATAATAAACCCCATCTTTTTTGAAGTGCCTTTCAAACACCCCCGCCCCCCTTTGAATGCCAAAAAAACTCCGTGATCTCTTGGCCTTACATCTCTGCCAATAGACCTTGGTCCTGTGTCATGCCCAGCGCATGGTGCGATAGCCGGACTATGGAGTGGTCTCCGCCTTTTGGCAGACCCACTGCCGCAAACTCATAGACATCATTGGCAGATTAGGAGGGCAGCTATGCTCATCGGCTACGCACGCACATCGACATTGGAACAGATCGCAGGCTTGGAGGCTCAGAGAGAGTCACTGATGGCCATCGGGTGCGAAAGGGTATGGGAGGAACAAACAAGCTCTGTAGGCCGCCGTACGGGCCTCTCTGAGGCTCTGGAGTACCTTCGAGAAGACGACAGCCTCATTGTCACCAAATTGGATCGTTTGGCCCGCTCCGTGAGACACCTCGGAGAGATCGTAGAGACCTTGGAGGCCAAGAAGGTCGGACTTCGCATTCTCGATCTCGGATTGGACACATCCAACGCCACAGGCAAGCTCATGCTAAACGTCTTGGCCTCTGTGGCGCAGTTTGAACGCGAGATGATGCTGGAGCGTCAGAAAGAAGGGATCGCGAAAGCCCAGAGGGAGGGGAAGTACAAAGGGCGAGCCCCCACCGCCCAGCGCATGGCTCCACAGGTCCACAGGATGCTCTCAGAGGGCATGACCAAGCGAGCTATCGCAGAGGCACTGGGTATCTCTGAGAGGTCTGTTTATCGGGTTACCAATATGTCCTAACAGCAATCGAGGGAGAGCAATCCGAGGGGGCGTGGCAGAAAGCTATTGCGTCGCCCTCTCTGACAACGACTGCAGAATTCGCCCCATAGACAGAACGCCTTGATGGACGAATTTGTTTGGAAGCATGAAACCCCGAAGGGATGGCTAACTACTACTGCGTTGCGGAATGGAACGATGGGCGGGAAGCTGCCATTCGCTGCGCATACAACAGGGTCAACATGCATGACCAAAAGCAGCCAATCACCAAACACGCACCAACACTATTTTTACGTTCTTCCAATGGTAGCTTGCGGCTTTGTTTAGCCGACCAATCTTGCCAGATTTGATTTCAAGGTATTTTTTGTCTCTGCGGTATCCATGCGCCAAACGTTCGAAAGTCCACGAGTTGCCTTGCTCAATGATGAAAGTACATCGTTGCTTGCAAACGGTGCATCGGTTTCAGTCAAGATACGCTCTCTTGGCATCAAAGATACGGCAGCTTTACCTTTCGCACTTCGCAGCATTGGCGCACCCACTGAGAACCAGCATCCAAGTTTGATCGCTCGCTCCAGTTCAGCACGGCTTCCCGTGAACCAATGTAGAACTGGAATACCACAACCAGGATGCTCTTCAATTTTATCAAGCACTGCATCCGCAGCATGGCGACTGTGAATGGAGATGATTTTGGTTCTTTCAGTTCGGCATAATGAAAGAATCTCAGCGAAAACCTTGGCCTGAGCTTCTTTCGAACCAACAAACTCTTTCCCCCCGTCTAAGCCGACTTCACCGACATATCGGGTTTCCCGAAGTAATCTTTCAAACAGCGGCATCTCGTTGGGTCGTTCACCAACAAGCTGTGGGTGATAGCCGAGAGCGGTTCTAATTCGACTATCCTTTTTCACCAACCGGGATGTCTTCGGATACGCCTTAGGAATGGTCGTCACTGATAACACGTAAACTTGTGCAGCCTCCAGTTCCTGAATGGTACTGGTCCGGTCTTCCATCAAATCGAGGTGGCAATGAAAATCGATCACAGTATCACACTAGATGCCTTGGCTTTTGAGAAAATCACCGAGTTCCTTAAGACCGCGCTCGTAGACGGCGAGCCATTGGTCTCGCTCGGCGACATCGATTGGAAGAGGGCCGGATTTCAGTGCATTTTTTAGACGTTGTTTCTTTGACTTTGGTTGGGCAGCCCTTACCACTGCCATCAGGTCGTCTTTCTTAGTGCCATCATACTCAGCGAAGTTTTGCGGTATTGAATAGGTATACGGTGTGTTGTCGGCAATACCCGCTTTGAGGAAAGAAGCCCTTCGGATGAGACAAGGTATACAGCGACCACATTGCTCACTCTTTCGTTTCCACTTACCACAGGACACGGTTTGGCTGGCGTATCGCTGATCACTCGCGCTTAGAGATGCGGCGACCATCATTTCGCCTTTGGTCATGGTCCAGAAAGGGTTTTCGATAATCGCTTTGATGCCGACGCGTGAAAACAACTCTTGCATCTGCGACAAATAGTTTGGATGGGCTGTACGAGTACTATGCGACCCTATCCGTCGTGGTGTTAAAGGTGCATTCAAAGCAATAAAGCCATTTTCCGGTATGTATAAAGGTACATTACCTAGCCCGTTGAGCTCGGCCACAGCATCCGCACATACGGCCGCCATTGCCAGAAAATTGAAGCTTCTGCCTCGCATTGTTGTGTCGTTTGAACTGCCAGATTGCCTTGGGCTTGCGTTGAAAGCAAACCGCTGAAGTGGTTGCCCCAAGCGATCATACAGATAGTTCTGTCGTTGCGAGTCTTGAGGATAAGAGTGACTGACTAGGATGGGGTTGTTTCCGTTTGCAATCAGATTTTTTGCGCCGAGCCAACTGTCCAAACCGCCCGAGTACAAACAAACACTATCAACGCTCAGCAAATTTGACTTTTTTCTAAGTCGGCCACCAATGGCGTTTGGTTTGGGAGGGCCATTCTGTAGAAACGTAAACTGCCAGTGATCGCCTGTCAGGAAGTTCAGGATTCTCTGTAGCAACGGTCTTGCCGCTGTCCATTTGTCTGGCTGCACAACAGGAACATGTAGATCGAAATCTCGCGCCCAACCATTGTCAGAAACATCTTCTCTGCGGAAGAAAGTATCTGCAGCAGTGACCGCCATCGAAATCGTGAGAAAATCGAACGCGGTAGTGCTGGTCGGTGCCCCCAAACGTTCGACCCTGTCAGGTAGGGTTTTGCCAATGTAGCCTGCCTTATCAATGTTGTGGCAAGTTCCATATAGCCTGACTATGCGGGAGTTGTCCGCAATGGTCACAGTTGGCGAGATTTCTTCGGTTTGAAAGTGAAGAATGCACTTAGTCATCAAAGCGCTCCCAAGTTTGCCAAACATGTCGAGCTGCTGTGCGCATGTATCTTTCGACTGCATCTGAGCCAAGTTTGATGCCCGCTTGCTGCACTTGTGATGCAAATGACTGCTCAACATGCTCTCTTGTCAGGTCCAAAATCTCAGTCTCACATTTGGCGGTCGTCACCACATCATCAGATCGGTTCCACGAATTTCCCGCTTCATTGACAATTATCTGAAATATCGACTGGGCGAGGTATTCAATCATGATTTGTGTAATGTTATCGTCGGTTAGCGAGTTCGGGTCAAAGTTGGCATCAAAATCAAGCACATGTTCAATAGCTTCCTGAACTGCCACGTTGATGGCGTCGGCGTCCGGACTATCCCCACTTACGTGTTCAGCGATAGCTTGGGCAAATTGATCTACTGTTTTGCCTGTGTAGCGATCGGGATCAAGTCCTGTGACGTCGTTGCCATCGGCAATTGCTTTCAGGGTTTCCCCGAATGCGCCACCTGCTGTAATAACTTGACCAAGACGTCTCGGGCCAACAGCAGCTCCTCCCGAAGCTTGCCGTGCGAATTTACCTAAAGATTTCTGAAGAGGGGCTTTTCCGCCGCCACCAGAAACATAGTCACCAAAGCTTTTTCGAAAGGATCGGTATCGGTTGGGATCAGATGGAGGAATTGGAGCTCCAGGTTGATCGTCTGCCCAGTCAGGAACCAATGGATTGCGGCCACGACCGCCTTTGGAAGATGCAGAAGTTCCCATCATTAACCTCCTTTCTGCAATGTCTCGATCAGGCTTCTGAGCCATGCCGCAGGCTGTTGAACACTTGATAGGAAGCGCAACAGATCATCTTTTGTTTCCGGGTGCTTGGTTGCAAGAATGACAGCGCCGTTGACATCTGCCCGCTTGCGAGACCAATCACCGTCTTGGCGCAGTGTATTGATTAGCTCACTCATCGCCGCCGACCTTTCGTCCAACGGTATTGTATCTATTGCAGTCCCCGCAGCCTTAGATACTCGGGTGGAAATCTGGAGAAGCGCTGCAATTGCCTTGATCGTTTCTGGGGAAAGGGTCGCATTCGTAATTTGAAGGGGTAAAGTTTCCCGTGCCAAGTAAACTGCCGCGCGCAAGTCTACTTTTGAAAGCTCTGGAGATAACTGTCCCCACTCGGCGATAAATTCTTTGTGGTCATGCCAACTCTCAGGAAATCCAGTTGTGGATGTTCCAATCTTTTCCAAGTCGGTTGATGAAAGTTTCTTGACCTTTCCTTTCGGAGAAGCATTCACCATCTTTAGCAGATCACCGAAAGCTCGGTCGCTTGTACACCTTTCGAACAGCGAAATTTTTGCGATCACAGCCTCGTCCAAGTTCATCTTTCGTCTTTTAGCAAGACCATGACGCATACGAACGGTGTTCATCATCCTCTTAATTATCCGAGGGTTCCCTAAGACCGCTTTTGATTGAGCAAGCGTTGGTGCTATTCGCAGGACGTTTTCGAGCTGCGTTTTCAGATCTGCGTTCGCAGAAACTATCTTAGACAGTTCATCCAGCGAGAACCGTCCGCTTTCTGACCAAGAGTTTTGAATTGTCTCCAGCAAGTAAGTGCGGGCACTTTCCAAAGCTGCTGCATTCACAGCCGAGGAGCGAGATAAGACCAACATACAAAGGAAAGCTTGCACTTCTTGTAGGCCAAGCCTCGGAACAGCCACGGGGAATTGGACCAGTTTATCCAGATAGTCTTCGACATGCTTCTTCGAGACTCCCGAAAAATGGGTGGCGACAGCGTGACGAACCATATCTACATCTGCGGCAACGACGAATGCGGTGTTCGGGAGGGAAAGGAACAGTCGCATTGCCTCGAGGTTTTCGATTGCAGTTTTCGGAAGGCAGCGGTCAAGGTTATCTACAAAGACAACCAAACGTTTATCTAGGCCTTCCAACAGAGCCGAAAACTCTGCCTTAAATGCGGCGATTTCTTCTGGCGGAGATTGAACCTCTTTGGGATCAATCAGTCCTTTCAACTTCCCGGTTGCCGTATCTACGCCATCCTGAATGGCTATTAAATCCTCCGCGTCTCCTTTGCCGGCAATTGCATCACCGCCAGATTCAATAGCCTTTGACACAAAACCGAACGTGGGCAAACCGAGAGCAGCCATCCCTGCTTCTGCGCCAAGACCTAGGAGTCTGAGTTTGTTCACTCGTCGGAAAAGCCCTTTTGCTTTCTCTTTCAGGTCTTCGGGCGCTTCCGTTATCAGGGCTTGAGAAATAACGGTCATTAAGGCCGATTTTGCTTCATCAAAACCTTGGTACAACCATGCGTCGAACTCGATTACGATTGTATTCCCATCGTCGGTAAGACGTTTGTTTACCAACTGTAAGATGCTGGACTTTCCAACACCCCATCCGCCGTAAACCCCAACGGATAATGGTAGCAACGTATCATCTGAGATCATGTCGCAGATCATTTCGGCGACTTCAGAATGGTTCAAATAATCGATGTCAGTTTCGTTGTCGGACCACATGGAAATACCTTTTTTAAACTCTCCGAACGTTCGCTTAAAAAGTGTGCCTATGAAAGTGGGAATATTGTGAGATGCAGTTATTTCTGAGGAGATGTATCAATAGCCCCTCCAGGAGACCTAGGCTACATGTGTGTACGGATCGCAAAAAAGATGTCTCAGGTGAACTGGTGTCAGTGGCTGCTTTAGGAAAGCTGCGGCGTAGCACTTGACGACACCAGCAAGGTCCGGTTTGGGCCGAAAATCAACAAGCGCACACAACAACTTTTTGAATGCTTAAATTTGTGGACGAGCCTACCTCCGAAGCATCGCATCCTTCTTGCCTTTGGCTCTTTAGAAAAAAGCAAACGCGCTCGGGCCTTGGCACAACCGCTCAGGTTGCCTGTATCGCCCTGCTATGAGTGCCCCAAGTGGCAGCGTATCGCTACCGCTATCAGATCAAACGCCACCAAACTTCACCCAATACGATCGCCGAAGAAGTTGTAAGGGTAGTGTAAGGGTTGACTGGCGTTTTACCCTTACAGTATTCAGCCAATTCTAAGCAACCTAGGGTAAGCCTTTAGGTGAATTGGGAAATGTCAAATTCCTGAATAAAATCAGGAAAGTGGGCGACGGGCTGCAAGGTGCGGCAGCGGACTGTAACTCCGCCGAGGAGACTCATGCCTGGTTCGATTCCAGGGTCGCCCACCACTTCTCCCTCATGATGACATAGGCAGCAGGCGGACAGAGAGCGCTCTCGTTTCAGCCCTTGCAACTCCCCGCGATTGCCCCAGACTATGCGCAAACGATCAAGGGAGAACGCCATGGCATTGCAACGCAAGGAAATCCGTTACGACGGCCTCAATGGCGATACGGGCGGCCCATTCATCGGCAGCCTGCATTGGGACGATGCCCTCGATGGTCCCCGCCCCGGCGTGCTGGTCGCCCATGCCTTCAGCGGCCGCAAGATGTTCGAGGAACAGCGCGCGCAGGAACTCGCCGCCCTGGGCTATGTCGGCTTTGCCGTGGACTATTATGGCCAGGGCTGGACCACCGATGATCCGGCCGAGGCTCATGCCGCCAAGGACAGGCTCGACAAGGATCGCGCCACATTGGCCGCGCGGATGGAAGCCGCGTTCAAGGCACTCGCGACGCAGGAACTGGTCAATGAAGATCTCATTGCCGGGATCGGCTATTGTTTCGGTGGCAAGGCCGTGTTGGATCTGGCGCGCCAGGGCGTCGACATCAAAGGCGTCGTGTCCTTTCACGGCATTCTCGACCGGGCCGAGACCGCCCCGGATGTGAAAATCCCCGCCGAGGTGCTGGCGCTGCATGGCTGGGACGATCCGCTGGCCCGCCCCGAAAGTGTTCTGGCCTTCGGTCAGGAGATGACCGAGCGCGGCGCACGCTGGCAACTCCACGCCTATGGTCACACCGGCCACGCGTTCACCAACCCGGCGGCGAAACCCGGGGCGCAGCCCGGCTTCGGCTTTGACGTCAAGGCCACCGCGCGCAGCTGGCGCGCCATGGTGGATTTCCTGGCCGAGGTGTTACGCTGAAAGCCGCGCCCGGCACGGCGATCACTGGATCTCCACCGCCTTGCGCTCGTAATGCGCCGCCTCGGTGGAACCATCATCGAAGGTCACACTGACATCGATGGTCCGCACCGTCTCGGGCGGGAAGCTGACCAGAATCGCATCGAGGCTCTCGGCCTTGAGCGCATTGGGGGTCGCCGTGTTCTCGTAACAGGGCTCGGGCTCGAACACCGTCATCTCGCCGCCATTCACCGCATATTGAATACCCGAGAGGCCGCAACGCCAGCTCAGGAGATTGGTGAAATACAAAAGATCCTTGCCGTCATAGAGGCGCACCGCGACCCATTGCGGCTTGGTCGCGGTGAGGATCGGCTTGACCTCCGCCGCCGTGGTGAAATTTTCCGCGGATGCCGGCATGGCCAGAGCTGAGAGCGCGACAAGCCCCAAGAGGTATGAGCGCCGGCTGGATTTTACTCGTCCCATAAAAAAATCCTTTTAACTGCACGGGAATTCACGTCTTTTGGTCGAAGATGAACAGCCCTATAGTCGGGGCAAATGTTCCGCGTGACACCCGTATTCCCAAACCAACAGAGTTGGCCCTCCGTATGACCAGTAAGCCCGAAAATCCTGTCCCATTCAACATTCTCATCATCGGACAGGACGGGCGCCTGATGTATGAGGCGCTGCTCTTCGCCGCCTCATTGCGCGCCAAGGACCCGGATTTCAAAGGCCGGCTGTTTATCGCCGAACCGCAGCCGGGCCCGAAATGGCACGGCGACCCGCGGATGAAACAGGCGGATCTGCTGGCGGCCTTCAAACGTCTGGGGGCCGAGATCCTGCCGTTTGAGAGCCGGCATTTCGGCCAGAGCTACCCCTATGGCAACAAGATCGAAGCCCTTCTGGCCCTGCCCGAGGGCGAGCCTTTCGTGTTTTTCGACAGCGACACGCTGATCACCGGGCCGCTCTCGAAAGTGCCCTTCGATTTCTCCAGACCCTGCGCCTCGCTCAAGGTCGAGGGTACATGGCCGGAGATCGAGCTTTACGGTCCGGGCTATGCCGAGATCTGGAAATCGCTCTACGATCGGTTCGGCCTCGATTTCGAGAGCACGCTCGATCTGTCGCAGCCGGACGAATACTGGAAACGCTATCTCTATTTCAACGCCGGGTTCTTCTTCTTTGAATGCCCGCGCAAATTCGGTCAGCGGTTCCTGGAGTATGCGCTCGAGATCCGCGACAACCCGCCAGAGGCGGCTGCGCTTCAGACCTTTGATCCCTGGCTCGATCAGGTTGCCCTGCCGCTGGTGATCCATTCCTTTGGCGGCGCCCGGCGCACCCTTCCGGAAGACACGCTCGATGGCGAGATCTCCTGCCACTACCGCACTTTTCCGCTCTTGTTCGCACGCGAGGGGGACCGCGTGGTCGAGGTGCTGCGCGAGGTCGCCGCGCCGAATTGGATCAAGAAGGTGCTGAAGAAATACGACCCGATCAAGAGGCTGGTCTATCAGCCGAAAGGTCAGCGCATTCGCGACATGTTCGATCGCGATCACCTGCCCCGGCGCGAAAAGATGATCCGCAACAGGATCAAAAAGGCCGGGTTGTGGATGCGTTGAGCCAGCGCCGAAGCGCGCAAGCGCCAAAAACCGGCAAGGTTTCGCCACCCGGACAGCGTGCCACGGGTCGGTGGCGAGGGTTTCACTTTGCACACCCCGAAAGCTGCGTTAGGGTGGCCCGACCAAGACGAGCAGACCAAGCCAGCACACGGAAATGAAACCGAATTTCGCCCTGAACCTGAGCCATGACGGGATCACGCTTTTGCATCGCGCCTCTGCGGGATGGCATGTCATGGGCGAAGTGGCTTTGGACGCGCCCGATATGAGCGACGCGCTGGCACAGCTCAGAGAGCGCGCCACCTCGGTCTCGACCGCCGGGCTGGCCACGAAACTGGTCATTCCGAACAGCCAGATCCTCTATCGCAGCCTGCCCGATCCCGGACCGGCCGGGCGTGACGCCGCCATTCGCAGCGATCTGGAGGGGGCGACCCCCTACACGCTCGATGAGCTGATCTGGGACAGCAGCAGCGACGGCGCGACCTTGCAGGTCGCGGTGATTGCCCGCGAAACCCTTGAGGAAGCGGAAAGTTTTGCCACGGAACACCGGTTCAACCCGGTCTCTCTCGTGGCGCTTCCGGAGGCCGGAAGCTTTACCGGCGAGCCGTTTTTCGGCCGCGCCAAGGCCGCCGACCGGCTGATCGGTGCCGGCACGAAAATCGACCCCGACACCGAGGCGCTGCAGATCCTGCCGCAACGGCCCCTGCCGCCGGAACCGGTCGCAGCGGAGCCCCCGGCGAGCCCGGAGCCGGTCCCGGTCCCCGACACGATGGAAACCGCAGCGGGGTCTCAACCGGAGACGCTCGCACCCGCCGTCGAAGAGAGCCTCGATGCGGAGACCGCAAAAGCCCCGTCCCCCGAAATCCTCGCGGATCAGCCGGCACCGACGAAGACGAAAGCGAAGTCCCCGGCAGAAACCGCAGAGACTGCGGCAGAGGTCGCCGAGGAGATCACGGAAAAGGTCTCAGAAGAGACCGGCGAGACCGCTTCCGAAACGCCGGCCGAACCGGAGATGGAGGCGGAGGACCCCGCCACGGCGCAGGCCTCCGGGTTTTCCTCCCGGCGTGCGGTCGCGACGCGCTCCGACACTGACACTGACACTGACACTGACACGGAGACCCCTTCGGAATCGCGCCTGAAAGACCGCCCTTCCCGGGTCCTTCTTTCCAACGCCTCGGCCGCCGAAGCCGCTCAGGCCCCGCAGGCGGAAGACCAGGCAGAAGACCGCGCCGAAACGCCGATCCAAACGGGTGCGGATCAGAAGACCACCTCCGATGCGGTCGAGCACCCGCATGCCGCCGTCACCGCCGGCGATGTACCGCTCCTGCCCGAGACCGAAGAGGCGCCGAAACCGAAAGCCCCGCGGCTGCGCGCAGATCCTCTGCCAGAACCGCCGCCGATGCCCACCGCACCGGTGGCCGCGAAACGCGTCGCGCAGCAGGAAGCATCGAAACTGGGGACATCGAAACCGGGGAAGGGCAGCCGCGCCCTCGGAGCGTTGAAATCTCTCTCTGCCCGCAGCGGCTCGAAACGCGACAAGCCGGCCCCCGAGACAGCCGCCGAGGCGGCGGCGCCCGCAACAGCAAAGCCCGAAACCGCAAAAGCAGAAATCGCAAAGCCCGCCACTGCGAAACGCGCCCGGCTGCCCAGGCTGACTGCCCCTCAAATGCCTCCGGAGGCGGGACCGGCATCCGCCAAGGCGACCAGCGATCCGGTCGATCTGGCATCTGCCGCCCTGCCGACCGCAGGTGAAGAAATTCAGCCCCTCTCGGATCGTGCCGCCGGGCTCGACCGGGTGGAGAACACCCGCGACGAGGCCGAAGCCCTGACCATTTTCGGCGCCCGCCGCCGGGCCCGCGGCGGAACGGGCAAGCCGCGCTATCTCGGGCTGGTCCTGACCGGTGGCTTGATCCTCGTGTTGCTTCTGGCCGGCCTCCTGCTCGGGCGCAGCCCCGAAACGGCACCGGAGACCAGCTCCGGCGCCGCTCCCGAAAGCGCGCAACGCGTCACGGACGCGACCGCGGCCTCCTCTGCGCCGAGCACCGAAATCGCCACCGAGATCGCAGAGGCCGAAGCCCCGACAGAGGTGAGCACCGCCGAGGAGGCCGCGGACGACCTGGCCGAGGCCGATCTCGCCGCGGAAGAAGACATGGTTCAGGCGCAGGAAACGGGGCTGGAACCTGAGGCCGAGCCCACGCCTGAGCTCGTGGCGCAAACCGCCGTGCCGGCGCCCCCCGGCAATCTCAACGATCAGCCGGAGATCGATCGCGAGGCGCTCGAGGCGACCTATGCCGCCACCGGCATCTGGCCTCTGGCGCCGGAAAACGGCACGGGCGAGAGCGTCGAAGACGATCTCAACGCACTCTACAGCGCCTCGATCGATCCGGTCATCGCCTCGCAGGATGCCGGCGCCCTGCCCGATCCGGCTCGCCATCTGGGCGACAGTACCCCGCGCGCCGCCCTGCCGCCGGCCCCACCGGGGACGCGCTATGACTATGACGAGGACGGCTTCGTGCGCGCCACGCCCGAGGGCACGCTGACCCCGGACGGCACGGTGGTCTATGCCGGCCGCCCCTCGGTGACCCCGGCGGCCCGGCCCGGCTCTTCGGTGAATGCCGCGGTGGAAGCCGCGCTTGCCCCCGCCGCCGTGGATGAAAACGATCCGACCCGGCTGGCGCTCGCCGGGTTCCGGCCGAACCTGCGCCCCGACGGGCTGATCGAGAGCAATGAAAAGGCCAATCTCGGGGGCATGACCCGGGCCGAGCTGGCGGCGTTCCGGCCACTGCCGCGCCCGGCCTCGGCTCAGGAACTGGCCGAGGAGGAAGCCCGTTACGCCGGCGAAAACGAAGCGGCGCGCACCGCACCGGTGGTCATGGTCTCTCTGCGGCCGACACCGCGTCCCGCCAATATCGAAAAGCTCGCCGCCGCCGCCCGCGCGGCCGAAGCGGCTGCGGCCGCCGCCGCCGATGCCGGCACGACCCGGACATCGGCCGCGACTCAGGTCACCGCACGGGTGCCGGAAACCGCGTTGCCGAGAAACGCCCCAGCCAATGTTGCGCAAGCCGCGACCAGCCAGAATGTGATCAACCTGCGCAGGCTCAACCTGATGGGTGTTTACGGATCGAACTCTGATCGCCGGGCACTCGTCCGCCTGCCCTCCGGCCGGTTCGCCAAGGTGAAGGTCGGCGATCAGCTCGACGGCGGCCGGGTGCAATCGATCGGCTCCGACACGCTCACCTATCTCAAACGCGGCCGCGCCATCACCCTCGAAATCGAAGGCTGAACCGCCCGCGGTCTTCCGCCCGGCCCGCCCTGCGACCGGGCAAGGCACAAAACATGTGCCAAGGCTCCGGAAAACACCGCTCCTCTCTTGTTCACGCCGGAGATCCCTTTACCATCTTGAAATGACGCAGGTTCCGCCTTCGGCGGAGGAGCCCGTTCCTGATCGCGGCCGCAAGCCGCCACCGCTGAGCGAAGGAGAGACATATGCAAGGCCTCTTGGCCCAGGCCCTCATCTATCTGTTGGCGATCGTCGTGGCCGTCCCCCTGGCGCGGCGGCTCGGGCTTGGCTCGGTTCTCGGCTATCTTCTGGCCGGCATGGTGATCGGACCGCTGCTCGGGCTGGTGCATTCCTCGGACAGCGCCAATCTGTTACATTTCGCCGAGTTCGGCGTGGTGATGATGCTGTTCCTGATCGGGCTGGAGCTCGATCCGCGCGGGCTCTGGGAGATGCGGCACAAGCTTCTGGGCATGGGCGGGTTGCAAATCCTTCTGACCGGGGCGGCGATCACCGGGGCGGCCACGGCCGCCGGGCTCAGTTGGCAGGAAGGGCTGGCGCTCGGCATGATTCTGTCCCTTTCCTCGACCGCCGTGGTGTTGCAGACCCTGTCGGAAAAACATCTCATCCATACCGGCGGCGGCCGCGCGGCGTTTTCGGTGCTGCTGACCCAGGACATTGCCGTCATCCCGATGCTGGCGCTGATGCCGCTTCTGGCGACCAGTTCGCGACTGTCGATCAATCCCGACGGATCGATCAGCCGGGCCTCCGATCTGGCGAAAGAGGGCGCGCATGGCGCCTCGCTGGTCGCCGGCCTGCCGGGCTGGGGCGTCACCCTCGTCACACTCGGCGCGGTCGCCGCGATCATCCTCGCCGGGGTGTTCCTCACCCGACCGCTGTTTCGCTATATCCACGCCGCCAACCTGCGCGAGATTTACACCGCCGTGGCGCTTCTGATCGTGATCGGCATCGCGCTTTTGATGAATGCGGTGGGCCTGTCGCCGGCGCTTGGCACGTTTCTGGCCGGCGTGGTGCTGGCCAACTCGGAATTCCGGCATGAGTTGGAAAGCTCGATCGAGCCCTTCAAGGGGCTGCTTCTGGGGCTGTTTTTCATCGCCGTCGGCGCCGGGATCAATTTCACCGTGCTGTTCCGCGACCCGGTGACGATCATTGCGCTCACCATTGCCCTGATGATCACCAAGGGGCTGATCCTCTTTGCCATCGGACGGCTGTTCAAACTGCGCAAACGCGGACAATGGCTGTTTGCCCTCTCCTTGGCCCAGGCCGGGGAATTCGGCATGGTGCTCACGACGTTCTCGCTGCAACAAGGCGTGCTGACGCCCTATCTCGGCGAACGCGTGCTTCTGGTCATCGCCCTGTCGCTACTGTTCACTCCGCTGTTCTTCATGCTGCAGGACTATCTCCGCGCCAAGCTATCGGAGCGCCTGGACGAGACACCGCATGACGACATCGACGATCAGCAGGCGATCATCATCGCCGGGATCGGGCGGTTCGGTCAGGTGGTCAACCGGCTGGTACAGGCCTCGGGTTTTCGCACCACGGTTCTCGACCACGATCTGAAAACCATCCAGCTGATGCGCAAATTCGGTTTCAAGGGTTTCTTCGGCGACCCGACCCGGCCCGAGCTTCTGCATGCCGCCGGGATCGAAACCGCACGCATTCTGGTGGTCGCCCTGGACGATCCGGCAGCGGCAACACGGCTGGTGAAATACGCCCGGCAACTCCGGCCCGATCTCTTCATCATCGTGCGCGCCCGCGACCGCATCCATGTCTATGAGCTCTACAATGCCGGCGCCGACAAGATCGTCCGCGAAATGTTCGACAGCTCGCTGCGCGCCGGGCGCTATGTTCTCGAGCAGATGGGCTTTTCCGAATATGACGCCTCGGTCACCGAACAGGCCTATTATCAGCATGACCGGGTCGCCATGCGAACGCTGGCCGAATTGTGGGACCCGAAGGTTCCGGTGTCGGAAAACCGCGCCTATGTCGCGCGCTCACAAGCGCTCGACAAGGAATTCGAGGCGGCTCTGGTCACCGAGCTGGAACGCAAACGGCAAAAGGGCGACGCGGCCTGAGCCGCGCGCCTGCCCGCTTTCCCCCGGTCTCAACCGTCGGACACGCCGGCTTCGGCGAAGGTTGCCATGCCCGACAGGCAGGCCACCGCGCCTTTGACCAGCGGGATCACCAACCCGGCGCCGGAGCCTTCGCCCAGACGCAGCCCCATCGACACCAGCGGCTCCTTGCCCAGTGCCCCAAGCAGCGCACCGTGGGCGGCCTCGGCGGAGGCATGTCCGGCAAGACAGTGATCGAGCGCACCGGGCACGGCCTTCTCCAGAGTGGCGGCGGCGGCACAGCAGATGAACCCGTCGAGAATGACCGGAATGCGCAGATGCCGCGCCCGGGCGATGGCCCCGGCCATGGCCGCGACTTCGCGCCCGCCCAGGGATGCGAGGATCTCGAGCGGTGCCTTGCCGCCATGGCGCGCGACGCCCGCGGCGCAGACCTCTTCCTTGATCTTCAGACCGGCATCGTCGACGCCGGTGCCGCGCCCGACCCAATCGGCAGCCGAACCGCCATAGAGCGCATGGGCAATCGCCGCCGCCGAAGTGGTATTGCCGATGCCCATTTCGCCGACGACCAGCAGATCCGTCTCCGCGTTCACCGCGTCCCAGCCGGACTTGAGCGCGGCCACGCAGTCCGCCTCGCTCATCGCCGGGCTTTCGGTGAAATCTGCGGTCGGGCGGTCAAGGTCGAGCGCATGCACCGACATCTCGGCCCCTGCGTTGCGGGCGAGCTGATTGATCGCCGCACCACCATGTTCGAAATTCGCCACCATCTGCACCGTCACCTCGGCCGGAAAGGCCGAGACACCACGTGCGGTCACACCGTGGTTGCCGGCAAAGATCGCCACCTGCGGATGGCTGATGCGAGGGCGGGCCTCGCCACGCCAGGCGGCATACCAGATGGCAATCTCTTCGAGACGTCCGAGCGAGCCTGCCGGTTTGGTCAATTGCGCATTGCGCGCCTCTGCGCCCGCGCGCGCCGCCGCATCTGGCCCCGGCGCCGCTTTCAACATCTCTGCAAACCCGTTCATGTCGGAAAAAGCCATCGCCACCGCTCCCTCATTGTATTTGTGTCCTCGGGGTTTTATCCCGGTCCTGCGCCTAGGAACAGGCGAAAACCCGGACGGACAACAGGAGGCCGCGATGCGCCGCCGTTTCACCCCGCACTCCGCAGATATCGCCACCGCTCTGGCGCTCCTGACCCGTATTCCGGTCCGGGCCGGCTTCACACGCACGGCGGAGGCCGCCTGGGCCTTTCCACTGGCCGGTGTCGCGGTCGGGTTGGTGGCCGGCGCGGTGGCAACAATCGCCGGCTGGCTCGGTCTCGGGGCCGCGCTGATCGCAGGCTTCACCCTCGCCGCGGCGGTGATCGTCACCGGCGCACTGCATGAGGACGGGCTGGCAGACTGCGCCGACGGGTTCTGGGGCGGGTTCGACAAGGTGCGACGGCTCGAGATCATGCGCGACAGCCGGATCGGCTCCTACGGGGTGATCGCGCTTGGCCTGTCGCTGATCCTGCGGGCGACGGCGCTCACGACGCTGGCACATGAGGATCTGATCGTCACCGCGGTGATCGCCGCCGCCGTGCTGTCGCGCGCGCCCATGGCCTATCTCATGGCACTGATGCCGCCGGCGCGCTCAGACGGGCTGTCGGTGAAGACCGGACGGCCGCCGCGCGATGCGGCGAGCCTCGGCGGGGTTCTGGCGTTTTTCCTGAGCTGGCTTCTGGTCGGTTTCGTGCCCACCGTGGTCGCGGCCTCGGCGGTGACCCTTACGGGCTTCATCACCTCCCGGATTGCACAGGTAAAGATCGGCGGTCAGACCGGCGATGTTCTGGGCGCGACACAACAGCTCGGGGAAATTGTCGCCTTGACAGTCCTTGCCACCTTGGCCTGAGACCCGGCTCCCCCACGATCGGCCTCCGTTCAGGTCGCGATCAGACAGCACCGTGCCGCACAACCAAAACGGGTCAGCCCGCTCCGCCGTGATTAGTTTTGTGGCAAAGCCACGCGGGTGAGGTGTGGGATACCCTACTTTTTTACGGGGAAAATCCGACAGGTTTTCCCATGCGATCAAAAAATGCTTCCCTGAGGCGTTTTGTCGAGCGACCCTTTTGGCCAACGCACCCTGACCAAAGCTGTTCTCTCGAGGCGCATTGTGAACGAGACCCGTATGCCTCCTCCGGACGATATCCTGTCCGCGATCTATGACGTCGCGCTCTCTCCCGAGTGCTACGCCCGGCTTTTGCCGCATATGGATCGGGAGAACACGCCCATGGCCGCGGAGCCGGCGCTGCCCGAACATCTGTTGCTGACCCATTTCATCCGCGCCGAAGAGATTCTGGACCGCGGGCACCCGCAGAAGACCACCGATGAGGTCGCGACGCTGATGGGCCGGTTTTCGCAATCCACCGCACTCCTGGTCAACGCCCGGCTCGAGGTTCTGGCGGTCAACGGGCCAGCCGAACAGCTGTTTGGCATCGCGCCGGGCGCGCCGCTCAGCCGCGCGCGTTTGCCGGAGACCACCCGCGCCGCGCTTCTGGCGCTGATCAAGAAACGCCTCCTACCGGGCGACGCCATCGCCGATGCCAATGAGTCCCTGCTGGAATTGCAGCATCACGATCGGCCCCGCCCGGTGCTGTTGCAACTGCATGTCGAACAGCTGCCCAAGGCCGGGCGGGTGGTGCTGATCCTGTCCTCGGATCTGATCTGGCCCGAGGGGTTCGAGACCGTGCTCGCCTCGGCCTTTGGCCTCACCCCGACCGAGACCGAAGTGATCCGCCGGTTGATCAACTCCGAGAATATTCAGGAAATCGCCAAGGCCCGCGGCCGCTCGGTCGACACCATTCGCACCCAGGTCAAAACCATTCTTGGCAAGACCGACACCCGCTCGCAAGCCGAGTTGATCCGCATCGTTTTGATGATGATGCATATGGCCACCGGGCCGACCGCGCGCCGCAATCGCATCGGCACCGGCGCCCCGCTCCAGCAGGTGCAGTGGCACCGCCTCACCCTGCGCGACGGGCGGCGGATGAGCTATCGTGACTTCGGCGCGCCGGAGGGACGGCCGGTGGTGGTCTGGCCAATGGACTATGGGTTCACCCGCTGGTCGCCCACCGCCGAGGCCCGGGCCCGGACGCTCGGGCTGCGGGTGATCCTGCCCCTGCGCGGTGGCTATGGCAGCTCCGACATGCCGCCCCTGCGCGGCCTCCTGTCCGATCACTACGCCCGCGATATCGCCGATCTGATGGACCATCTGGCGCTGCCGCCCTGCCCGCATCTGACCATGGGGGTCGATCTGATGATGGTGGCGCGCTTTGCGGCGCTGTTTCCCGAGCGCATCACCGGCCTCATCAGCTGTGCCGCGATCTTTCCGATCACCGAGGCCAAGCAGATCCGCTGCATGGACAAATGGCACCGGATGATCCTCGCCACCGCGCGCAACACGCCGCGGCTTCTGCCCTTTCTGGTCAAGGCCGGGTTTGCCCTCGCGCTCAGGGCCGGCAAGGACGCGTTCATGCACAATATCTTCGCCGATGCCCCCGGCGATCTGGCGCTCCTCGATGATCCTGAAACCCGCGAAGCGCTGTTCGAGGGCACGCATTACACGCTTTCGAAAGAACACAATGCCGCCGATATCTTCACCCGCACCACGATCGAACAGATGACGCGGGACTGGCGCGCGGATCTGCAGGCGCTGGTGCGGCATGTGCCGGTTCAGATCATTCAGGGCCGCGAGGATACCGAAGTCCCGCCCGAGATGCTGGCAGAACATATGCGAGACTATCCGGAGGTCACGCTTCACCTCTGTGAGGATGGCGGACGCTTCGTGTTCTTTCGTCATTGGCAAAAGGCGCTCGAGCTGCTCGATCGGCTGGCCTGATCAGCGGGCGATGCCCGGTCATCACTCTGACACGCCCCCGTCCGCGCCCTGATGCGGCCGGGCGGTTTTGCGGTGCTGAAAATCACGGGAGATCATGTAAAAACCTAAAGAAAATCGGTGATTGGCCGATTTTTTTTCGCGGCTCTACCCCATCTGGGGAATGTGACATCGCCAGGCCTGCCCTAGGATCGGGACACTGTTTGTTCGGTGTTGGAGCCTGTTTTAATGAGTTTCTATGTTTTTGATATGCCGCTCCTGTGTCGGGCAATCGGTGTCGTGGGCAGTGTCATCTATGTCGGCGGGTTTGCCGCGCTTCAGATGCACTGGATTGAGAGCAAAGGGCTGGCCTATTCCCTGAGCAAGATCGTGGGCGCGCTCTTCATACTGGTCAGCCTGAGTGTCGACTTCAATCTGGCGTCGGCGATCACGCAACTTTGCTTTCTCAGTTTCGGCCTCTACGGGCTGACATTGCGGCTGAAGGACCGAAACGCCCCAAAGCGGTCCGCAGCGGAGTGGGGGGGAAATCCCAAGCCTCTTGGGGTAACCGATTTATGAACCATTCCCCTGACAGGCCCAGTCTCCCTGAGGCCGTTCCTGATGTCAGGGAAACCGCTGCCCGTGGACCGGATCAAGAATAGAACGATCATCGATCGAAAAACTTGATCCGGTCCACGTTTTGATTGCCCAGCTCTTGCGCGGCGGCAACGCCGGGCCGCACCTCCCTTATTCGTAGACCGCCGCCCGCTTCTGCATCTGCGCCATGACGCTTTCCATCTGGTGATTGCTGCCAATGAGCGCCCGTTGCTCCCGGCTTTCCTCCATCAGGATATGGGCGCGGTCGTGACTGCTTTCTGCCGTGCCGATGAGCCGTTTCGCCGCCTGCATCGCCGAGGGGCTCTTGCCCGCAATCGCCTCTGCGATCTGCAGCGCCCGCGCATGTGCCTCGCCGGCCAGCTCGGTCACCAGCCCGAAGCCCAGCGCCCGCTCCGCAGGCAGCACCTCATTGGTGAAGGTCAGAAGCCGCAGCACGTCAGAGCGCAGCACCCGTGGGAAAAGCACCATCCCGCCCATATCCGGCACGAGCCCCCATTTCATCTCCATGATCGAAAACTGCGCCTCTGGCCCCGCCACCCGGATATCGGCCGCGATCGCCAATTGCATCCCGGCGCCGAAACACGGACCTTGAATCGCGGCAATCACCGGAATCGGCAGATCATGAAGCGCCAGGCTAAAGGCCTGAAACGCATTGCCGTCGCCATGGGTCCGCTCCATCACCAGCTTGTCGAGATCCTCGGAGAGGAAGCGTTGGAAATTCGCCGTATCGAGCCCGGCGCAAAACGCCTTGCCTGCACCGGCGAGCAGCACCACGCGCGCGCTGGAGGCCTTGATTTCCGCCACCCCGGCGAGCAGATCGGCGATCAGCTCCTCGGTGACCGCGTTCATCTTTTCCGGCCGGTTGAGGGTCAAATGGGCGATATGATCTTTGATCTCGAGCGTGACGGTCTCTGACATGGGAACTCCTCCTGTTGCCGCAACGCTAGCAGTCCCGCTCCATCCGGTCAGCCGTGACGCAGCGGCGCTTGCGCACGCGCGCAACTTGCGGCAGGAAAACGCCATGACACAGAATGATCCGCGCCAGACCCCGCTTGCCCAATCGCTCCCCGCCACCGTGCCTTTCGTTGCGCCCGAGCGGATGGAAGAGCTGCGCGGAGCCGCCTTCGACGCCCGGCTTGGCGCCAATGAGCTCTCTTTCGGCCCCTCGCCCAAGGCCCTTGCCGCGATGCAGGCAGCCCTCGCGGGCGTCTGGAAATATGGCGAACCGGAGAATCGCGATCTGCGGCTGGCGCTGGCCGCCCATCATGGCATCGCCCCGGAAGAGATCACCGTCGGCGAAGGCATCGACGGGCTGTTGGGCAATCTGGTGCGGCTCTATGTGAACCCCGGTGAGGCGGTGGTCACCTCGGCGGGGTCCTATCCGACTTTCAATTACCATGTGGCGGGCTTCGGCGGCGTGCTCCATACCGTGCCTTACAAGGGCAATTTTGAGGACCCCGAGGCGCTCATCGCCAAGGCGCAAGAGGTCGGTGCCAAACTCGTTTACTTGTCCAATCCGAACAATCCCATGGGATCTGTGCATTCCGCCGAGACCGTAGAGGCGATGATCGAGGCCGTGCCCGAAGGTTGCCTGATGGTACTGGACGAGGCCTATACGGAATTCGCCCCGGCGCGCAGCCGCCCAGAGCTCGACACATCTGATAGGCGTGTCATCCGTTTTCGCACCTTTTCAAAGGCCTACGGCATGGCTGGCGCCCGCGTCGGCTATGGTATCGCGCATCGCAGCGTGGCGCAGAGCTTCGACAAAATCCGCAATCATTTCGGTGTCAACCGGGGGGCGCAGGCCGGTGCTCTGGCGGCGCTCGCTGATCAGACCTATCTGGCGCAGACGCTCGAACGGGTCGCGGAGGGTCGCAACAGGCTTGCACAAATCGCGCAATCGAACGGGTTCGTGCCCCTGCCCTCGGCCAGCAACTTCGTCACCATGGACTGTGGCCGTGACGGAGACTATGCGCGGGCGCTGGTGACGGCTTTGGACAGCCATGGCATCTTTGTCCGCATGCCCGGCGTGGCGCCGCTGGATCGCTGTATCCGGGTTTCCGTCGGCCTGCCCGAAGAGCTGGAGATTTTCGCCGAACGCCTGCCGCTGGCGCTGGCCGATCTGGCGTAAGGGCAGCTGTTCGCAGGCCGGCTCTGAGCCCCTTTGGGGACATTTGGTCACGAGGGCGTGCGCCGGACCTTGGGCAGGCGCTGCAACTTTTGGACGTTGCACTTTATGCCAGCCCAATCCGAGAAAGATCAGATCGTTGCGCGAGGATGGCAATGCGCCTGACCGCCGGGACGGTCCGGCGCAGGCGCGGCGGCTTCGCCTTGTTCCGCGCCAGGTCCACTTCGTTCAGACGTCTGTTCCGTCCCGCAAAGCGGATATAAAAACGCCCCCGGCTCCGCACCGGGGGCGTTTGATTTCAGCTGCGGATACTGCGTTTCAGACCCGGCTGGCCAGCAGCGAAGCCGCCGCGCGCGAGGCGCCGGAACCATGCGGGATGTCCAGAGCGGTAAAAGCGGTCTCCATCGCGCCGATGATGCCCAGCACCATATGGGCGTTGATATGCCCCATATGGCCGATGCGGAAATAGCCATCCGCCTCCGCCGAACCGATCTCACCGAAACCGAGCGAAATGCCCAGGGTGATGCCGAGATGCTCGGTCATCCAGTTGCGCAACCGCGTGCCATCCGGTCCGCCGAGGTTCAGCGTGGTCACCGCATGGGACCGGTATTCCGGCTCGGCGATATTGAAGCGCAGATTGCCGCCCTGCCCCCAGGTCTGCACCGCCGCCCAATAGGCGCGCGCCAGGGTCTCGTGCCGGGCCCAGACATTTTCCAGCCCTTCCTCGAGGATCATATCGACCGCCTGACGCAGCCCATAGAGGTGATGGGTCGGCGGCGTACCGTCGAAATATTCATAGAGATGCACCGGCTTGGCGCGGGTTTCCCAATCCCAGTAGGGCGTGCGCAGATCGTTGCCCATGCCGAGCTGACGGGCCTTTTCCGTGAACCAGACAAAGCCCATGCCCGGCGGGGTCATCAGGCCCTTTTGCGAGGCGGCGATCATCACATCGACGCCCCAATTGTCCATTTCGAACCGATCACAGCCCAGGGAGGCGATGCAATCGACCGCGAAAACCGCCGGGTGCCCGGCGGCGTCGATCGCCTTGCGCATGGCGGCAATGTCATTGCGCACCGAGGTCGCGGTATCGACATGCACGGACATCACGGCCTTGATCTTGTGGTCTGTATCGGCCTTGAGGGCTGCTTCCAGCTGCGCCGGGTCGACCGGGGCCTGTTTGCCAAATTCGATCGTCTCGACATCGGCGCCAAGGCGGCGGGCGACATCGGCCCAACCATGGCCGAAATTGCCGGTCAGGCAGACGAGCACCTTGTCGCCACGGGAAATCATGTTGGTCAGCGACGCTTCCCAGAGCCCGTGACCATTGGTGATATAGAGCGCCACATTGCTCTCGGTCCCGGCGATCGTCTTGAGATCCGGGATCAGGCTCTGGGTCAGATCGACCAGCTCGCCGGTGTAGATGTTCGGCGCCGGGCGATGCATCGCCTGCAACACGGGATCGGGAATCACGGAAGGGCCGGGAATGGCAAGATAATGGCGACCGTTGGCAAGTGTCATCTGAACCTCGAGAACTTGGGAGGCCCAAGCGGTAACGCCGCAGCATCGCGGCGTCAATTGTTCCCAAAGTCACATCGGGTCTGCGGCGATGCAATGGCGTGGCCGCACCGAAGCCCCCCCTGTTTGCGCCGCCCGACCGACGCCTCCCGACCCTCGCTTGCCCCATGGCGCAAAGGGCGATAAAGAGGCGCGATCTTCATTGGGAATGGGCACGTATGTTCAAGTCGCTGAAAAAAGGGTTCAAGAAGCTTGAACGCGCCGAGGTCGGCCAGTTCGGCAACGATGTCTCGACCCCGCGCACGCGGCACCTGGCGATGTGGCATTTCCACCTGTTCGATCACGCCTTCCTGCGCGGGCTCTGGACCAATCTCCATGAGATCGCCCCCGGTGTCTGGCGCTCGAACCAGCCCTCGCCCAGGCGCATCGCCCGCTATGCAAGGATGGGGATCAAGACCATCCTGTCGCTCAGAGGCGACAAGGACGTGTCCTTCAACCTGCTGGAACAACAGGCCTGTGATGCGCATGGCATCACCCTGATCACCACCAACAAGGCGGCCGCCCGCGGCGCCTTGGCGGGCAAGGATTATGTCGCGCTGATCGATCTTCTGGCGTCTCTGGAAAAGCCGTTTCTCATCCATTGCAAATCCGGCGCCGACCGGGCCGGTCTTGCCTCGGCGCTCTATCTTCTGCACTGTGAGGGCGCGACGATCAAAGAGGCCAAGAAAATGCTGTCCTGGCGTTTCATGCATCTCAAGAGCACCAAAACCGGCATTCTCGACCATATCCTGCGGCTTTACGAACAAGACGTGGCGGCGCGCGGCCCGATCCCGATCCGCGACTGGTTCGAACACGATTACGACATTCGAAAAGCCAGACAGTTCAAAACACTCCGGTCTTTCCCATGACATCCGACACGCCTCAGAAAAGCCCGGCCCGAGAGCCCAAACCCGGTGTCCGGTCGCAGATCTCGGCGCCCGAGAAAGGCTCGCGCGATCTGATCCGCTGGCTCTGGCGCGATTACCTGCGCCACCATCTCGGCTTTGTCATCCTGGCGCTGATCCTGATGTCGCTCGAAGGGGCGATGCTCGGCGCGCTGTCCTATCTGATCAAACCGATGTTCGACAAGGTGCTCGTCGCCGGACAATCCGATGCCGTGCTCTGGGTGGCACTGGCGGTGTTCGGCGTGTTTTCCCTGCGCGCGCTGGCCTCTTTCGGGCAGCGCGTGATCATGGCGCGCGTGGGTCAGCTGGTCTCCGCCGCGCTGCAAGGCGATCTGGTGCGCCATATGCTGACACTCGACGGGCGGTTCTTTCAGGACAACCCGCCGGGCACGCTGATCGAACGCACCCGCGGCGACAGCGGCGCCGCCGCCAATGTCTGGGCCACCGTGCTTTCGGTGGCCGCTCGCGATGTCATTTCACTTCTGTCGCTTCTGGCCGTGGCCATCTCGGTCGATTGGCGCTGGACGCTGATCGCTGTGGCGGGTGCGCCGCTTCTGGCCCTGCCGATCACCGTGTTGCAAAACCTCGTGCGCCGCACCTCGCGCAGCGCCCGCGAAGCCTCGGCCCGGGTCTCCACCCGGCTGGACGAGATTTTCCACGGCGCCACCACGATCAAGCTCGCCGGCACGGAACGCCGTGAGGCCGGGCGGTTTCAGGATGAAATGTCCGGTATGGTTCACGCCCAGATCAAATCCGTCGCAGGTCAGGCCGGCATTCCGGCGCTGATGGATATCGTCGCAGGGTTGGGTTTTTTCGGTGTGCTGCTCTATGGCGGGCAGCAGATCATCGACGGCACCAAGACCGTTGGTGAATTCATGTCGTTTTTCACCGCCATGGCGCTGGTCTTCGAACCTCTGCGTCGCCTCGGCAATGTCTCCGGCGCCTGGCAGGCGGCACGCGCCTCGCTTGAGCGGCTGCATGCGATTTTCGACGAGCGTCCGAGCATCACCACACCTAAGAAGCCCGCCGCCCTGCCCGTCACCGCCGATCGCGCCGATATCCGGTTCGAGAATGTCGCCTTTGCCTATGCCGATGCGCCGGTGTTGCGCGGCACGACATTCACCGCCGAAGCCGGCAAGACCACGGCGCTGGTCGGCGCCTCGGGGGCCGGCAAATCGACGCTGTTTCACCTGATGACCCGGCTGGCCGACCCGGTGAACGGTCAGATCACCATCGGTGGTGTGCCGACGACCAAGATGGATCTCGTGCAATTGCGCGGGCTGTATTCCGTGGTGTCGCAAGACGCGCTTTTGTTCGATGAAAGCCTGCGCGACAATGTGGTGATGGGGGCCGAGGCCGATGAGGCGAAACTGAAAAAGGCGCTCGATGCTGCCCATGTCAGCGAATTCGCGTTGAAGCTCGATCACGGGCTCGACACGCCGGTGGGGCCGCGCGGCTCGGGACTTTCGGGCGGTCAGCGCCAACGCGTCGCCATTGCCCGCGCGGTGCTGCGCGACCGGCCGGTGCTTTTGCTCGACGAGGCCACCTCGGCGCTCGATGCACAGAGTGAGAAGATCGTGCAGGAGGCGCTCGAGAAGCTGTCCGAAGGCCGCACCTCTCTGGTGATCGCACACCGGCTTTCAACCATCCGCAATGCCGACAAGATCGTGGTGATGGACAAGGGCCGGGTGGTCGATGAGGGCACTCACGACGAATTGCTGGCGCGGGGCGGGCTCTATGCCGATCTCTACCGGCTGCAATATTCCGAGGGCAAGACCGTCAGTGACGGTAGCGCCGGGCGAGCCGTATCGGGTCCGCGCCAAGGCGATACCGGAGAAGACGGAAAAGGTTCCGGGCTCCTTGCCGCCACCAGCCGGATGTTTGGTAACGTGATGGGTCTGTTCGGACGCGCAAAGGACTGAGTTTGATCCGACCCTTGAGCCGCCCGGCGATCTCCACATCTTCCATCAGCGGCAGCTCGGAGAAACCGCCGATCTCGTCGTAAAGCTCGCGCGAGATCAGCAGGGCCTGATCGCCATAGGGAAGGCCAAACCATTTTGTCCGAAGATTGGCCCAGCCGGCGGTGACACGCGGCCCGAGTCCTTCTGCGTCGTGAAATGACAGCGAATAGACCATCGCCTTGTCATAGGCTTTCGCCAGATGCTGCACGGTTTCTTCCGCCCAGCCCTCGGGCAGCCAGGTGTCGGCATGGAGAAACATCAGCCAATCGCCCTCGGCCGCCTCGGCACCGCGTTTGAGCTGGCCGCCGCGGCCCGCCTCACCGATCACCAGTTCGGCACCGACGAAATCGGCCATCTTCTCGACCCCGTCGGAGGAGCCGCCATCGGAAAGGATCAGCTCGCGCACCAGCCCGGCGTCGAGCCCTTCCATCAGGGAAAGCAAGGTGTCGCGCAGCTTCGGCGTGACATTCAGGGTCGGGATGATGACGGAAATCGGCGCGCGCATAGGGGGTCCGGCAAGGTTGCAGCTTCTCAAGTCTTTCCCCCTTCCTATATGAAGGGGGCCAAAAGGGGAAAGAGACCTATGACCGAGACCGCACGCACTGTGATCGAAATATCAGGCGAAGACCGGATGCACTTCCTGCAAGGGCTGATCACCAATGATGTGAAGAGGCTCGAGACGGGGGCACTCTATGCCGCGCTGCTGACGCCGCAGGGCAAGTTCATCGTCGATTTCTTCCTGATCCCCGAGGGGGATGTGATCCTCATGGACGTGCCCGCCAGCGAGGCGGAGGCGCTCCTGAAACGCCTCACCATGTACAAGCTGCGCTCGAAAGTGACGCTGACACCGACGGAGCGACACGTGTCGCGCGGTCCGGGACCGGCGGCGCCCGAGGGCGCCTTTGCCGATCCGCGGGCGCCCAAGATGGGCTGGCGCGCCTATGACGGACGGCCTTCGGAAGAGGTCGACTGGGACGCGATCCGGGTCGCCGAATGCATTCCCGAATTCGGCATCGAACTGACCCCAGACACATTCATCCTCGAGGCCGGATTCCCCCGGCTCAATGGTGTGGATTTCAAGAAAGGCTGCTATGTCGGCCAGGAGGTCACCGCGCGGATGCATCACAAGACCGAGCTGCGCAAGGGGCTCAGAACCGTGTCGATCGAGGGCGCCGCCCCCGTGGGCACGGAGATCAAAACCGAGACCGACAAGACCGCCGGCACGCTGTTCACCCAATCGGGCGGCCAGGCCATCGCCTATCTGCGCTTTGATCGCGCCACCGGTCCGCTCAGCGCCGGGGCCGCGAAAATCACGGTTTGAAGCAACAGTCCCGCTCCTATCCCATCGAGATAGAGGTCGCCTTAACCCGCCCGAAACTCTTGTCTTTGCAAACTTCTTCTGTCCGGGCATGATGCCCGGGCGAATTGGTTAACATTGCACATGCATGTGAGGCACATGCGGGAACAAAAGGCCAGGCGCGCGCGAGCAAGGCAACGGAGGATGGCCGATGACTGAGAAAACCCCTTGTATCATTTGTGTGGCCATTACCGGCTCGCTGCCGACCAAGGCCGACAACCCCGCCGTGCCGATCAGCATCGCCGAACAGGTTGAGAGCACGCATGCGGCCTATGAGGCCGGCGCCTCGATCGCGCATTGCCATGTGCGCGACGACGAGGGCAAGCCGACCTCGGACGTGGTGCGTTTCTCGCGGCTGATGGAGGGCATTCAGACCCATTGCCCGGGGATGATCGTCCAGCTCTCCACCGGTGGCCGCTCCGGCGCCGGCAAGGCGCGTGGCGGCATGCTGACGCTGCGCCCGCCGATGGCGTCCCTGTCGGTCGGCTCGAACAATTTCCCGACCCGGGTCTATGAGAACCCGCCGGATCTCGTCGACTGGCTGGCCTCGGAGATGAAGACCTATGGCGTGAAGCCGGAGATTGAGGCCTTTGATCTCTCGCATATCTACAAGGCGAAACAGATGGTCGACGCCGGAGAGATCGGCGCGCGGCCCTATGTGCAATTCGTCATGGGGGTGAAAAACGCCATGCCCGCCGACAAGCGCGTCTTCGATTTCTATGTCGAGACGGTGAAGCACCTGTTTGGCGAGGATACGCCCTGGTGTGCGGCCGGCATCGGTCGGCATCAGCTCGAATTAAATGACTGGGCGGCGGCGGCGGGCGGGCATCTGCGCACCGGGCTCGAGGACAATATCCGGCTCGATAAATCGACGCTCGCGCCGTCCAACGCCGCGCTTGTAGAGCTGGCCGTCAATGCCGCCCAACGCTATGGCCGGCCAATCGCCACACCAACGCAAGCCCGCAAAATCCTCGGGCTGCGCTCTGGCTGAGACCCGCGACCGAAAAGACTGAGAGAGGCATGGATCTCACGACCCGACTCCAGGAACTCGGACTGGACATACGGCGCCTGACCCGGCTGCAGGGCGGGGATCTCTCTGAGGTCTTTCGTCTTGAAACCGCTGACGGAACGCTCGTTGCCAAGTCCGGCCCGCAGGTGGGCATCGAGGCCCGCATGCTCGAAGCTCTGGCCGCGGCGGGCGCCCCCGTACCTCGCGTCCTGCAGGCAACCGACACGCTCCTGATCATGCAAGACCTGCCAGAGGCCCCGGCCACGCCCGAGGGCTGGCGCGCCCTGGGCCGGGCGCTCCGTCAGATGCACGATCTGGAGGGCGCCGCATCGGGTTGGACCGAGGATTACGCCTTTGGCGCGGTCCGGCTCGACAATCGCCCCACCTCCGACTGGCCCCTGTTCTGGGCCGAGCGACGGCTCCTGCCCTTCGCCAGGACCTTTCCCGATCTCGCATCACAGATCGAACAGCTCTGCACCCGCCTGCCCGATCTTTTGCCGGCCCGCGCCACCGGGCTTTTGCACGGCGACCTCTGGTCTGGAAACCTGCATTTTTCCAGCGCGCCAGGTGACAGTTCGGGCGGCTATTTCATCGACCTGGCCTGTTACCACGGTGATGGCGAGGTCGATCTGGCGATGCTGCATCTCTTCGGCACACCGGCACCGGCGTTTTGGGACGGCTATGGCGCCCCTGCCACGGGATGGCAAAGCCGGATGGGCCTCTATCAGCTATTTCCGGCACTGGTGCATCTCAGGCTGTTCGGCGCCGGCTATCGCGGGATGGTGGAGCGCTGTCTCTCGGACGCGCTCATCGCCTGACGCGCATCTTCAAATAATGATGGTGGCGCATTCCAGCGCGCATCCGGCGACACAGAGCGTATTGCCCTTGCAACCGCGTGCGCATTCCAAAAGGCATTTCCCGGCATCTTCGGGGGTGCGCAGGGTCGGGTCGAGTATGGTCAGCTCCGGCACCTTGTCGGGGCCGATGATGACACGCGCCACCTCTTCATCATCGTCGGCGAGCAATATGGTGATCTCGGTATCGCTGTCGATCCGGGCGCGCAGGCCGCGACCGGTGTCCTCATCGATCGCGGTCAGCGTGTAGGTCAATTTGTGAGTGGCTTCGGTGATTGCGGTCATGACATCCTCCTCATCTCAGATGAGTCGAGTGTTCCCGAGCTTCCGGATATTTACCTTGATCTGGCGCCACGCCCCCTCCTCCGGAACGAGAAAAGGCGACCCGAGGGGCCGCCTTTGCACAAATTATGGTCCGGTCAGAGCACGCGGACGCGGACGCATTCCGAATACGCCGTCGCGCCTCAGGCGCGTTCCGAATATTCCATGGTCTCGGTGTTGACGACGATCTCCTCGTCGGTGCCCACGAAAGGCGGCACCATGACGCGCACGCCATTGTCGAGGATCGCCGGCTTGAACGAGTTCGCGGCGGTCTGGCCTTTGACGACCGGCTCGGTCTCGACGATCTTGCAGGTCACTTTCTGCGGCAGGGTCGCGTTGAGCGCCTCTTCCTCGTAGAATTCGACGACGATGGTCATGCCATCCTGCAGGAAGGGGCGACGCTCGCCCAGAATGTCGGCCGGGATCGTGACCTGATCATAGGTCTCGGTGTCCATGATGTTCAAAAGGCCGTCGCTCTCATAGAGAAACTGCATGTCCTTTTGTTCGAGACGCACGCGCTCGACCTTGTCGGCGGAGCGGAACCGTTCGTTGAGCTTGCGCCCGTCACGCAAGTTCTTGAGTTCGACCTGAGCAAAGGCACCGCCTTTACCGGGTTTCACATGGTCGACTTTCACAGCGGCCCAAAGGCCCCCGTCATGTTCCAGCACGTTGCCGGGGCGGATTTCGTTACCGTTGATTTTGGGCATGTCACTAAACCGTGGCGATTGGTTGAAGAAAGATCAGCGCACCCTATATCTGGACAGTCGCAAACTGGCAAGGCGCTCGACACCGCCCCGATCAGCACCGGGGACGGCGGGGCACACAACTGAGGGCAGGCACCCGATTGGAGACGAGGCAGATGTTAGCGCCGAAAGGCATTCGCGAAACGCATAAGTGCTATGCATTTGCGCTGTATCCGAATCGTCACAAAGGTGCCATAAAGCGCCGCACGCCAGAAAGACAAGAGCAATAATATAAGGAAGACCCATGGCTGAGTTCGTGGACGGCACCGCATTCAACTATGAGCAAGGAACACGCGCCCGCAAGCTGTTTGCGGCTGTTGTGTTGGCTGCGCTCGATGATGCGATCGCCGATGACAAAAAATATGGCAATGGTCCGGAACAGATCGCACGCTGGGCACGCTCCCGCGATGGTCGTGAAGTTCTGTCCTGTGCCGGGATCGACCCGTGTGAGCGCGTCGTCTCCGGTCTGATGGAATTCGTTTCCAAAGGCATCCGCACCTCTGTGGCGCTGTCGCGCGAGGAAAGCGAACGCCGTCACGCACAAGAGGCTGCCGAAGCCGCGTAACCCCCGTTGCCGATTATTGAACAAGACGCGCCATGCTGCTCGCTGGCGCGTCTTTTCGTTTTTGGGCATGCTGTGGTCAACGCACACAGGAGCAAGGACCCCGGCCATGACGAGTAGGACGAAAAAGATCGACATCTCCGCCATCCCCGCGAAGACCGGTACGCTTTATCCGCCGCCGCATCACACGGGCACCCGCGACCGGGTGAAACGCGCCCTCGGCGATCAGGCGGGGCTGACGCAATTCGGGGTCAACATGACCACATTGCCGCCCGGCTGCGCCTCTGCCCTGCCGCATTGGCATGAGAAAGAGGATGAATTCGTCTATATCCTGGCTGGCCATCCGACACTGGTCTACGGCGACAGCGAAGAGCGGCTCGCTCCCGGTGACTGCGCCGGGTTCAAGGCCGGTGAAGAGATCGGCCATTGCCTGCGCAACGACACCGAGAGCGATGTCGTGGTGCTCGAAGTCGGCTCGCGCAAGGACGGCGAACGTGCCTTCTATCCCGGGCTTGACCTGATGGCCGATACGGCCAGCGCGAATTTCTACCATCACCTCGATGGCACGCCTTACGAGGACATCCGCCGCCGTGGCCCGGGGGAAGACTGAGCGAAGACTGAGCGAGGCCTGATCCCCCTTCCCTCTCCCGTGCCCGTGACATAGTCAAAGGGCAAAGGAGAGGCAGATGACCAAGGCGATCATGATTCAGGGCACCGGTTCCAATGTCGGGAAATCCATGCTGGTCGCCGGCATCTGTCGTGCCTTCGCCCGGCGCGGTCTCAGGGTCGCACCCTTCAAGCCCCAGAACATGTCGAACAATGCCGCCGTCACCGAGGATGGCGGCGAGATCGGTCGGGCACAGGCGCTTCAGGCCCGTGCCTGCCACCGTGCGCCTCATACCGATATGAACCCGGTTCTGCTGAAACCCGAAAGCGATACCGGCGCGCAGGTGGTGGTGCAAGGCCATCGCGTCGGCACGCTCAGGGCCTTTGACTACGGGCGCGAAAAGCCCAACCTGCTGCCGAAAGTTCTGGAGAGCTTTCATCGTCTTGCCGAAACCGCCGATCTGGTGGTGATCGAGGGCGCCGGCAGCCCGGCGGAAACCAATCTGCGCGCCGGCGACATTGCCAATATGGGCTTTGCCGAGGCCGCGAACATCCCGGTGGTTCTGGCGGGCGATATCGACCGTGGCGGTGTCATCGCCCAGATCGTCGGCACCCATACGGTGCTCGACGCGGCGGATCGCGACCGGATCAAAGCCTTTCTCGTCAACAAGTTCCGGGGCGATGTCCGGCTCTTTGCCGAGGGCACCCGCGAGATCGCCACGCGCACCGGCTGGGCCGATCTCGGCACTTTGCCGTGGTTCCGGGACGCGCATCTCCTGCCCGCCGAAGACGCGGTCGAAATCCGCTCCAAAGGTGACGGGCGGATCAAGGTGGCCGTGCCGATGCTCTCGCGCATCGCCAATTTCGACGATCTCGACCCGTTGGCCGCCGAACCGGAAGTCTCGGTCGAGATGGTGCCCCCGGGCACGCCCCTGCCCGGTGACGCCGATCTCGTGCTGATCCCCGGTACGAAATCCACCATTGCCGATCTCGCCTTTTTCCGGACGCAGGGCTGGGACATCGATCTCATGGCGCATGTGCGGCGCGGCGGTCATGTGCTGGGGATTTGCGGCGGCTATCAGATGCTCGGGCGCAGCATTGCGGACCCGGAGGGGATCGAGGGCGCCGCCGGACGGCATGAGGGTCTGGGGCTTCTCGAGATTGACACGGTGATGACGCCGGAAAAACGGCTCGCCAATGTCACCGCGAGAGATCTCGCTTCCGAGGCCTCACTCACCGCCTACGAGATCCATATCGGCCGCAGCGAGGGGCCGGATACGGCACGGGCCTGGCTCGAGGTTCAGGGCCGGCCCGAGGGCGCCGCCTCGGAGACGGGCCGCGTCATGGGCTGCTACCTGCATGGGCTGTTCGCCTCGGACGCGTTTCGCCAGGCCTATCTCAACCGCTTCGGGGCCGTCGGGACGGGGATGAATTTTGACAGCACGGTCGAGGCCACGCTGGACGCGCTGGCAGATCATATCGAGGCGCATCTCGATCTCGACCGGCTCTATGAGCTGGCGGGAACGGTTTGAGCCCTTTGGGGGACATTGGCCTTCTGGGCGCGGGACAAGGCCGAAGACCGCCGCGCCTGCGCCTGCCCGTCCCGGCGGGCTGGTCACGGCTCAGCGACAGAGAGGCCAATGTCCCCTCCACCCGCAAAACGGACAATCAATGACCTTATTCGAACTCGCGCAGGGTGAGCGCGCGCTGCACTTCGCGGCGCACCAGACGGCGGAGATTGCGGGTGATGCGCTCGCCCAGCTCGCCCTGCAATTCCTCACGGATCACCTGCGCCACCAGATCGCGCAGCGCGTCCTCGTCCATGATGTCCTCGTCGGCATAGCCGGCCAGCGCCAGCTCTTCCTCGAGACTGGGGTCGGGATCATGCGCCACTTCGGCCTCGGCACCGAGATCCTCGACCGTCTCGCTATACGCTTCCGAGAAGGCCTGTTCTTCCAGATCAGCCAGTTCCGCGTCGGCAATCTCTTCGGCCCCCGGGATCTCATCCGTCTCGGAGGCAGGATCGTCAACGGCCACGGCCCCGAGCGCATCTGACTGCTCTGTCGCGGGCTCGGCCGCCTGTGCCGGAATCTCCTCGATCACCTCGGCATCGTCGATGTGATCCTTTCTGTCACCAGCGCTGTCATCGGCATCCTGGGTCATCGCGGCCTCACTCTCGTCCCGGGTGCGGAAATGGAGCACCCGCGCTCCGGTTTCGGTAAAGGCGCGTGGCATTGCGCGCGGGATCTCGGCCTCGAGATCCTCGGACCCGTCGGGCTCCCAATCTGTCATGCCCTGCGCTCCAACCGCCGCTTCCAACTCGGCGATCCGCTGTTCCAGCGTCAGCCGCGCGGCATGGGCCGCCGCCTCTTCGGCAGGCGTGTCATCGAGCTCCGGGTTCCAGCCATCCGTTGGCGCGGCGGCAACCTCTTGCGGCCCGTCGGCCCGCAGCTCGGCGCCAAGCTCGAACGGTGTCTCCGCCGGCGTCTCAGCAGCCGGTGCGCTGCCGGCTCCGGTCTCCGCCAGGTCCGTCTCTGGCAGATGCACGACCAGTTCCGGCGACAGGACCAGCGGCATGGCCCGCTCCGGCTCGGCTGTCGCGCGCCCCGGCTTCGCCTGAGATGCGGCAGCTTCGGCAGGGCCGTCGCGCTCGGGCCCATCGCGCTTCGGAGAGCCCGGCTGGACCACACGGAAATTCGGTGTCAGGACCAGCGCCTCGGCCGGCGCGTCCTTCTCCTGCCCCAGAGCTTCCACTTGAACGCTGTGCTGCTGGGCCATATCGGAGGCTTGTTCAGGAGTGGTTTCGGGGGTGATCTCTTTCGACCCGGTCATCGCCTCTTGCAACAGGGCGAGCACATCGGGGCGGGGCATGGAGCGATTTTCGGCGGGAGTCTGTTCCCGACGCGCCTGGCGCATTGCCGCAGCGTGCCCCGGGTCGGTCTGACCATGAGTCTCGGCAACGAGCCTGCGGATCGAGGCAAGCACATCGTCCGTATCAATATTTGTCATCGGATCAGACATACCGACTCCCTCACACTACCTCTGATGGTAGCCAGCTTCGCCTTTGCACACAATAAGCTGTTTGTGGCTTTCGATTTCAGCTCTCGCGCGCAGCCTGAGATTCGTCTGGAATTTCAGCGCGTATACAGGCTCATATCAAAGAGCCCGCCAAAACGAAAACCCCGCGCAATCTGCGCGGGGCTTCCTCAATCCTGTAAGCGGTCGCTTATTTCTTCAACAGGCCTTCGAGCACCCGGTCGAGTTTTTCGCCCTGCGGGCTGACATACCGGGTCGGCGCGTTTTTCACCGCGTCGTAATAGGCCGCCGGATCGTAAACCGGCACGTTGAGCTTCAGGCTCTCGACCGTCAGCATGCCCAGCGATTGCAGCACGGAATAGGATTGCGTCTCGCGGGCGATCCGGGCCTGAATGGCGGAGACCTGCGCATCGAGAAGATCCTGTTCGGCACTCAGCACGTCGAGCGTGGTGGAGGCACCGAGATCGGCCTCTTCCTTCACGCCGTTATAGGCAACGCGCTGTGCCTGCACATAGGCGTTCGAGGCCTGCTCGGACGCAGCATAGACCGAGAGCATCGCCCAGTTGGTGCGCACGCCCTGCTCCACCTCACGGGTGGTTTGCAACAGCTCGGCACGGGCGGCATCGCGATTGGCGATGGTTTCGCGCACGGCCGAGGAAATCGAACCGCCGGCATAGATCGGTCCGGAGACACTCAGCCCGAAGCTGGTGCCGTCGGTGCCGGTGTCGAACGCGTCACCGAATTGTTCCTGCACCGTACCTGAGACGGTGGGCAGCATGTTGCGTTCAGCGATCTCGACTGCCAGATCCTGAGCCGCCGCCTGATGCTGCAGACCGATGATCCCCGGGTGAGACCGCTTGGCGATGGTCACCGCCGATTCCAGCGACTTCGCCGGCAGGGTGATATTGGGCGGGCTCGACAGCGAATTCGGATAATGGCCAATCGCGACCTTGTAGGTCTCGCGGGCCGCCGAGAGCGTGCCACGGGCAGAGGCCAGAGCAGCCCGGACCGAGGCCAGCTGCGCCTCATATTGCGCCACTTCGGTGCGGGTGATCTCGCCAACTTCGAACCGGTCCTGAGCGGCACGCAGGTTCTGCTGGTTCAGACGTACGGCACTGTCGCGCAGGTTGACCAGAGCCTGGGCCTCGCGCACGCCCTGATAGGCGTCGACGGCGCTGGCGAGAACCGTCTGCTCGACATTCACCAACCCGGCACGGGTGGCCAGAACCACCTCTTTTTGCACATCGACGGACAGCTTGTTGCGCCCGAAAGTGTAGATATCCATCGAAGCAATGAAGCTGAGCGTATCCGACCAGTCGCTCCAGGTGTTCCCCGTTTGCGGCGAGTTTTCGGTCCCGAGCGAGTAGTTGTAACTCAGGCTCGGACGCAAAGCCGACAGCGCCGAGGCGACACCTTCGTCGGCGGCGCGCAGCGTGGCGCGGTTCTGTTCCAGAAGACCCGAATTCTTGTAGGCCGAGGCCAGCGCATCGCCGAGCGTTTCCGCCCAGGCGCCCAGCGGCCCCGCCATCATCCCCAGCGCCGCAACACCGGCGAGAAGGGTTCGGTTGATTTTTTTGCTCTTGCTCATTGGCCTCATGCCCCTTTGTTATCTTCGAACGCCGGGGCCGTCCCGGCCTATCGCGCGTTCTGCATCAGAGCGCGAATTCCGCGCGTTTTTCAAACCCCGGCAGCACGGGCGCCGTGGCGTTGAACGCCATGCGCCAGGAAATCTCACCGTCAATCTTGTACCCAATACGCACAATGCCAAGGGCTCCGTCGAGGAAAATAGCACAGATGCGACCATTTTCCTTCACTTGTGACAGAATACCCTCGGGCATTTCTTCAACACCCCCTTGCAGGATCACGACATCATAGGGACCGTGCTGCGGCGCGCCTTTGGCGATCACACCGGTCTCGATCACCACATTGTCGGCTTCGGCAGCGGACAGCGCGGCGGCGGCCTCCTTGGCCAGCGCCTCGTCTTCCTCGACCGCGATCACGGTCTGCGCCATCCGCGCCATTACCGCGGAGGAGTAGCCAAGGCCACAGCCCAGATCGAGCACCAGCTCGTCATCCTGGATATTCACCGCATCGAGCATTTTCGCCAGAACCCGCGGGTCGAGCACCACGCGGCCGTTGCCCAGCTCGACATGTTCGCCGACATAGGCGCCTGCGCGTTTCGCATCCGGCACGAAATTCTCGCGCGGGACGGTGAGCATGGCCTCGATGATCGGGAATTTGGTCACATCGGAAGGACGAACCTGCGTGTCAACCATGGTGGTGCGGAGCTGGGTGAAATCGGGCATGTGCTGAACTCTTTCGTTCAAGGGTGTTCCCGGGTGTTTTGCCACAAGCCTTCGCCATGGGCAACATGTCAATGCATCTGCAAAATCCGGAAACCTACGCAAGAGCAGGGAAATATTGACCGCGCCGCGCAATTGCGCGCAGCAACAGCCTCACAAGAAAATATGACACGCCATCAGGCACATGTGGACCCGGCCCTGCCATGCAGACCCCGGTTGGCTCTGGGCAACATTCAAACTGGGCAACTCATATCAAACCGAGCCCCCAAGCTTCAGTAAGCCGCACATTTTCCAGCAAACAAAAATGCGTTCTCGCACAGATTTTTGGCCCCGCATCTTGCCGCCAGCATTACGTTTGGCATATGCGCGTATTTTCACGTAAGACATGGCGGACAAATATCCTATCCGCATTCATTGATCGGATCTCTGAGGGAGTTACCTAACATGTTAGAAAGTAGATACATTTTCATTATGGGCCCTCCGCGTTCGGGGACGACAGCCCTAACAAGAATGCTGATGAATTCTCCAGAGGTATTGCTTGCGGATGCCGACGCAATGGGCACATCGGTGGGAAAACCCACCTACGAAAGCGGCATCTTTACACGCCCACTCTCAGATACTGAAGTTATGGAGAGGTTTCAGCGCCTTGACGGAAAAGCTCCTTTTATTCTGGAGAAAACACCAACCCATATTGAGCATATGGACCGGATCCGAAATCTTTTTAAAAACGCTCGCTTTTTAATCACCCACAGAGAACCCTTCAGCTGCATGCTGTCTTGGAAGGTTGCAACACGAACATTCATACAAGATTCCGGAACTTGGGGCGCGGCGTGTCACCGATGGAAAACTGCCACGGAAGTTCTGATCAAAAACCACAACAACCCGAGTGTCATGCCGATTGATTTCCACGACTTCATGTCAGGCACAGAACAGGTGGGATCAGAAATTTTTACTTGGCTTGGACTAAACGAAAACAACTTGCAGCCATGTCTTGAAAAAATGAAGGATGAAACGCGTGTGCGTGTCCCTGGAGTGGTGGGCGAAAGTGTGACGGGACAGAAAACACAGCTAAACTGGAAAGAAAAGGCAAGCGTATCGCTAATTTGTCGCCGCACGGAAGCGCGCTGGCAGGCAACTTTTCGCCCACGATGATAGCGGAAACGACGCTCCCTCCGCGACCTGTCGAAGCCGCAACTCAAAGAGGGCCTTCGTTCGCCGGGACATCACCGAGGGGGCCACTTATGATGACGCCCCAAGCGCATCTGAGACAGGATAATGCCCATCCGTGGGGCGCGGTCGGGCATGACATGCCGTCCCCTCCGGGGGTCAACACCCAAGCGCGACAGAAACGCGGGCGAGAACGGGAAAACCAAAACGTGAATGCGTGGCAGAAGCCCTTGCGCTTCCCGCGCGAGTCATCTAAACGCCTGCAATACCACATCGGCGGCGAGTTGGCGGAGTGGTGACGCAGCGGATTGCAAATCCGTGTACACCGGTTCGATTCCGGTACTCGCCTCCACTATCCTCCATATCCCATATCCCCAGTATCGCGACGGTGTTTTTCCGTCTTATCGAGACGGTGAGATCGCTGTGGCCTGCGCCTGTTTCGTCCTGCTTGCGCGAACGGTCTCGCACAGTTCCCCTGTTCGCCCCAATTCTACTCCCCCCCGGCTTGCAGCGATTCCGCGTAGAATCCGTGCATTCTTCACGGAGCAGCGCTCAATCTTGCGCCAGACAGGGTCCTGCCGCCGGAGATCGCCGCTCGCGCATTGCCTCTCATCGCCCGGCCCCGCTTCCTGAAGCGGCATAATAATGACAAACAATGAGAAAACTTATGACTGACAGCACAACGGGCGCCACGCCCGTCTCGACCACGCCCGTCCTATCGGTGCGCGATCTTTCCGTCGCCCTGCCCGGCAATCACGACCGCCCCTATGCGGTGCAGGATATCAGCTTCGATCTGATGCCCGGCGAAATCCTCTGTATCATCGGCGAGAGCGGCTCCGGCAAATCGGTCACCGCCAATACCGTCATGGGGCTTTTGCCCGATGTCATGACCATCGCGCGGGGCAGCATCGAATTTCAGGGCCGCTCCCTGCTCGATCTGCCCGAAAGCGAGCTGCGCAAGCTGCGTGGCCGCGCCGTCTCGATCATATTTCAGGACCCGCTTTCGGCGCTCAATCCGCTGATGAGTATCGGCGATCAGATCCGCGAAGTGCTCGACACGCACAATATCGGCACCAAGGAAAGCCGCACCGAGAAGGTCGTCGAGATGCTGACCGAGGTCGGCCTGCCCGATCCGCTGCTGATCCAGCATCAATACCCGTTCCGTCTGTCGGGCGGCCAGAGACAGCGGGTGATGATCGCCATGGCACTGGCGCTCGACCCGGACATCCTGATCGCCGACGAGCCGACCACCGCGCTCGACGTGACGACACAGGCGCAGATCCTCGATCTGATCGCCCGCATCCAGCAGCGCAAGGGCATGAGCGTCATGTTCATCACCCATGATTTCGGCGTGGTGGCCGAGATCGCCGATCGGGTGATCGTGATGGAAAAAGGCCATCTGGTGGAACAGGGCCCGGCGCGACAGGTGCTCGACGCCCCCGCGCATCCCTATACGCAAAAGCTGATTGCCGCCGTGCCCACCATGCGCGAGGTGGATCGCGCCCGTGCCGAAACCCGGCCCGTCGCCCTGAAGGTAGAGAACCTGCACAAGACCTATCGCACCCGCAGCGGCTTTCTCGGCCGTATGCGCGAGGTGAAAGCGGTGGATGACATCAGCTTCACCCTGCACAAGGGCGAGACCATCGGCATCGTCGGCGAGAGCGGCTCCGGCAAATCCTCCATGGGCAAGGTGCTGATGAAACTGATCCCCGCTGACAGTGGCGAGATCCGGTTTCAGGGCGAAAACACGCTGGCGCTCGACGAGGAAAATTTCCGCCCGCTCCGCCCCCGCATCCAGATGATCTTTCAAGACCCCTATGCCTCGCTCAACCCGCGTTTCACCATCGGTCAGGCGCTGACCGTCGGGCCGATCGCCCATAGTCTCCTGACCCGCGAGGATGCCCGCAAACGCGCCGAGGAGCTTCTGGAACTGGTCGGGTTGGACCCTTCGGCCTTTGACCGCTACCCGCATGAATTCTCCGGCGGCCAGCGGCAAAGGGTCGGCATCGCCCGGGCGCTGATGTTCGATCCGGAGGTGATCGTCGCCGATGAGGCGGTCTCCGCCCTCGATGTTTCGATTCAGGCCCAGGTGCTCGAATTGCTCGACAAGATCCGGCGCGAGCGCAAGCTGGCCATGGTCTTCATCACCCATGACCTGCGGGTGGCGAGCCAGATCAGCGATGAGATCATCGTCATGCATCGTGGCAAGATGGTCGAATACGGCCCGCCGTCACAGATTTTCCAGACCCCACAGCACGAATATACCCGCTCTCTGATCGCGGCGATTCCCGGTGCTTCCGCGGCCTAGGCGCGCTCTCATGACATCTAGACATGGCAGGGGCGGCTTCGGCGGCCCCTTCTTTTTGCCCGGATTTTGCGCAACCTGTGGCCATTGCCCGCATTTCCCACATCGCGAATGAATGAAAAACAGGCAGTAGTTGTTTTTCACAACTTCTTAGTTGTGTTTCACAACTTAAATCTTGCGCCACGGTGATGCGCCCCGAACCATGAAGGAAAGATGACAATGAAGAACCGCACTCCGATGACCGCCAGCACAGCGCAGAACACCGGCTCAGACAGGCCCGAGGAAGATCAGCCGATCACCCTCGCCGGCCTGCATATCGACGTGCTCGATGGCGCGTTCAGCTGGTATATCCGCTCGCTCGATTCGGTGGTGTCGCGGGATCTCGACCGCCGCACCGCGCATCTCGATGTCGCCAAGGGCAAGGGCAAGATCACCGCGCTTTTGCTGGTCGATGACTACCCGGGCATCCGCCCGTCGCAGATCGCCGAGGTGCTGATGCGCGACCGCCCGGCCACCGGCCGCATCCTCGACAATCTCGTCAAGGCCGGCGACATCCGCCGCGAGGCCGATGCCGAAGATCAGCGCGCCCAGGCGCTTCACATCACCGACAAGGGCCACGCGCTCGCCGAAGAGGTGCGCGAGATCATCCGTGCCCAGGAAGAGGAATTCTTCGACTTCATCGCCCCCGAGGACCGCGTGCAATTCATGCGCATCCTCAAACGCACCTATCTGAACATGAGAAAGAAACTCGAATGACCGAGACGCGTATCGCCCTGATTTCCGGTGCCAACCGAGGCATCGGTGCCGCCACCGCCCAGCGCCTGTTCGAGGCCGGATGGTCGCTCTCTCTGGGGATGCGCAATCCCGCCTTTCCCGACTGGGCCAAAGGCATCGCCGGCGCCGAAGAGCGCATTCACCTCGCTCCCTATGACGCCGCTGATCCCGAGAGTGCGACGATCTGGGCCGCCGGGGCCATGGCCCGTTTTGACCGCATTGATGCGCTCGTCGCCAATGCCGGCATCATGATCCCGAAAACCGTCATCGAAATCGAAGACGATGAAATGGCCCAGCTCTTGGAGATCAACGTCCAGGGCCCGCGCCGTCTCGCCGCCGCCTGTTGGGACGCGCTCGGCGCCTCCGGCAAGGGCCGGGTGATCATCCTCGGCTCGCTGTCGGGCAAGCGGATCAAATCCGCTCGCTCCGGCGCCTATTCCGTTTCGAAATTCGCCGCCGTCGGTCTGGCGCATGCGCTGCGCCACACGGGGTTCGAGGCAGGTATCCGCGCCACCGCCGTCTGCCCCGGCTTTGTCGCCACCGACATGGCCATGGCACTGACCGACCGTGCCGCCACGGCAATGACCGATCCTAAGGACCTCGCCAGGGTGATCGAAATGCTGATCGAGCTGCCCAATGAGGCGAGCACCGCGGAATTCTGCGTCAATTGCCAACTCGAGGAGAGCTTCTGACATGCCCGGCCCCTTTGTTGTCCCCGTCCATGGCGATCTGGACCTGCCGAAGAAAGTCGATGTAGTGATCATCGGCGGCGGCATCATCGGCACATCGGCGGCACTCGAGCTGGCCGATCAGGGGCTAAGCGTCGCGCTGTGCGAGAAAGGCGGCATCGGCCACGAGCAATCGAGCCGCAACTGGGGCTGGGTGCGGATCACCCGGCGCGACCCGCGCGAGATTCCGCTGATGGCCGAAGCGCTGCGGATCTGGCCGGGCCTGGCGGAGCGTACCGGGAGGGACCTGGGCTACAAACGCGCCGGCATCGCCTTTGCCTGTGCTTCGGACCGCGAATACGCGGAGCACGAACGCTGGCTCGAGCACCTGAAGGACTATCAGTTCGACAGCCGGATGCTCTCCCCGGAAGAGTTCCACGAGATGACGCCGGGCTCGAAGATGGAGATCAAAGGCGCGCTCTATACGGCCGAGGACGGTCGCGCCGAGCCGCAAAAGGCCGCGCCGGCACTGGCCGAAGCGGCGCGCGAGCGGGGCGCGCATATCCTCACCGAATGTGCCGTGCGCGGCATCGAGACCTCGGGCGGCAAGGTCTCCGGCGTGGTCACGGAACGCGGCGAGATCGCCTGTGAACAGGTGCTGCTCGCGGGCGGCGCCTGGTCGAGCCTGTTTGCCCGCAACACCGGGCTGCGCCTGCCGCAGCTCAAGGTGAAGAATTCGGTCATTCGCACCAAGCCGCTCGAAGGCGGGCCGGAACACGCGATCTGGTCGGAAGGTTTCTCGATCCGCAAACGTCAGGACGGCGGCTATACGATCGCCGACGGGTTCCGCAACATCGTCGACATCGTACCCGACAGTTTCCGCTATATGCGTGAGTTCCTCCCGGCTCTGGGCGCGGAATGGAAATCGCTGATGCTGCGCTTTGGCGGGCGGTTCTATGACGAGGCGCGCCTGCCCAACAAATGGCGTCTCGATGAGGCGAGCCCGTTCGAATACAACCGCGTGCTCGATCCGAAACCGGCTTTCTCGCTGCAGGACAAGGCCCTGGACAATCTGCGCAAAGCCTTCCCCGCATTCGAGAAAGCCGAGATCGCCCAGCGCTGGGCCGGGGCGATCGATGTGACCCCGGATGCGATCCCGGTGATCTCGCCGGTGGAGCAAATCCCCGGCTTCTACATTGCCACCGGGTTTTCCGGGCACGGCTTTGGCATCGGGCCGGCGGCGGGCCGTCTCGCGGCCGATCTGGTCGCCGGGCGCGCGCCGCTCGTCGACCCGAGCCCCTTCCGCTTCACCCGTTTCAGCGATGGTTCGAAAATCGAGATCATCAGCGGGTTCTGATGCGTCCGCGCCCTCCCCTCGGGCGCCGCAAATGGCGGTACGCGAAACGCAAGCGCGTGCTGCTCCTCCTCCAACTTGCGACACAACAGGGAACTGAAAATGACTGACGATAAGAAGACAGATTTCGCACATCCCAATCGCCGCCAGGCTTTGATGATGATGGGGGCCGCCGGCGCTGCCGGAGCCGCCGGGCTCATGGGACCGATGGCCATCGGTCGCGATCGCGCCTTTGCCGCCAATGCCGACGCGTCGGGCCAACTGGTTCTGGCGTTTTCGCAGGAACCCACCGTGTTCAACCCCTTGATGCCGCATATCGAGGTGGATGAGGGGCTCTATTATGCCGTCTACGATCCGCTGTTCGATTTCGACCCGGCGGGCGAATTCTTTCCGATTCTGGCCGCCGAAGTGCCCACGGTCGCCAATGGCGGGATTTCCGCCGACGGGTTGAAATGGCACCTCAAGCTGAAAGACGGCGTCACCTGGCACGACGGCACGCCCTTCACCGCCGAGGATGTGAAATTCTCGCTCGAACTCACCGTCGATCCGGAGTTCCGCTCCTTCCGGTCCACCGGTTACAAGCTGATGCAGAACATCACCGTGATTTCGGACACAGAGCTGAGCTGGGAGATGAGCGAGCCTTTTGCGCCGATGGCGGCGATTCTCGCCTCGACCTATATCGTGCCGAAACATGTGTTCGACGGCGTCGCCGACAAGAACGAAACCGTGCTCAACACCGCGCCGATCGGCACCGGTCCGTTCAAGTTCAAAAATCGCATGGCCGGCGATCACATCGAGTTCGAGGCCAATGCCGACTATCACATGGACGGGCCTTTCCTCGAGACGCTGATCATCAAATACGTGCCCGATCTCAACGTCATGTACACCCAGTTCAAATCCGGCGACATCGACGTCATCGGCTTGCAATATATCACCCCGGATCATCTCGCCGAGGCGGAGACCCTCGACGGCAAGGTGGTGAAAGTGACGGGTCGGGCCACCTTTGAGTCGATCGGGCTCAACATGATGCGGCCGCAATTCGCCGATCTCGCGGTGCGTCAGGCGCTTTACATGGCGATCGACAAGACCTCGATCATCGACGCGCTCTATTACGGCGTGCCGACCCCGACCGAGACCTATATGCCACAGCAATCCTATTACTATAATCAGAGCCTGCCCAAGCATGAGTTCAACATCGAGGCGGCCAATGCGCTTTTGGACGAGGCGGGCTGGGCCAAAGGTGCCGACGGTATCCGCGCCAAAGACGGCGTGCGCCTGGCCTTTTCCAACTCCACCACGGCAGGCAACCACCTGCGTGAACAGGCCCAGCAGTTCATTCAACAGACCTTCGCCATGATCGGCGTCGAGATGGAGATCAAGAACTTCCCGCCCGCCGTCATGTGGGGCGACTATTGGATGAATTCCGAGTTCGACTCGGTGATGGTCGGGCTCAACACCCTGGCCGGCGCCGATCCGGACACCTCGGATTACTTCATGTCCACCATGTCGCCGGCCCGCGGTGGTTCGGGGCAGAACACATTCGCCTATCAGAACCCTAAGGTCGACGAATTGCTCACCAAGGGCGCGGCCAATTTCGTGCCCGAGGAACGCAAGGCGATCTATGAGGAAATGCAGGCGGTGATGCGCGAGGACCTGCCCTTCCTGCCGCTGTTCCAATATGCGGTGATCAAGGGCTGGAAAGACGATGTGACGGGTCCGGCGCCCAACGTCAACAACCGCATCGACACCTGGAACGTGCGCGACTGGGCCCGCACCTGATCAGACCCTGATCCGCACCAGACCCATCCCGGTCCACATGGGTCCCTTGCGCGCGGGCTCCCCTTCCCCCGCGCGCCTCGGCCAGCCGCCTCCCTTCGGCTGGCCACCTAAGCCACACCCCGCTGTCATCGCACGCCACACGAAAAGGACGCCCGCCATGCTGCGCTATCTTCTGTCCCGCTTCGGCCAGAGTCTCATCCTCCTGCTGATCGTTTCCTTCATCGGCTTTGCGGTGCTGACGCTGGCCCCCGGCGGGCCGCTGTCGCAATTCGCGCTCAGCCCCGGCATGACTCAGGAACAGATCGACAAGATCGCCGCACAGATGGGGCTCGACCGCCCGGTGGTGGTGCAATATTTCGACTGGATCACCCATCTCGTCATGGGCGACTGGGGCACCTCTTACCGGGACGGGCAATCGGTGCTGCATGTGATCGGCAGCCATCTTTTCGCAACGCTGCTCCTGATGGGCACGGCGACCACGCTCTCGGTCTCTCTGGGCAGCTCGATCGGCATTTTCAGCGCCCTGCGGCGCGGCTCCACCTTCGATTACACGATGACCGTGCTGGCGATGGTGGCGCTGTCGATCCCGACCTTCTGGTTCGGCCTCATCGCCATCTACCTGTTCTCGCTCAATCTCGGCTGGTTGCCGGCGGGCAATATGTACACGGTGGGCGATGGCTCCGTACTCGATTACCTGCGCCACCTGATCCTGCCCGCCGCCGTTCTGGCGCTGGTCGATGTGGCGATCTGGAGCCGCTATATGCGCACCTCCACCCTCAATGTGATCAATCAGGATTTCATCCGCACCGCCAAGGCCAAGGGCCTGCCGCGGCGCCGGGTGGTGATGAAACATATCGTCGGCAACTCGCTCGTACCGATGATCACCCTGGCCGGTCTGCAATTGCCGATGGTGCTGGGCGGCGCACTGGTCACCGAGACCGTGTTCACCTGGCCCGGCATGGGGCGGCTGTTTCTCGATAGTCTCGGCTATTCCGATTACCCGGTGGTCATGGGGCTTCTGATGGCCTCGGCCATGCTCGTCCTGGTCGGCAATCTCGCCGCCGATCTCATCGTCGCGCTGATCGATCCGCGCATCCGCCTCGAGTGATCTAGAAAGGCCCAGCCATGACTGCTGTCACAACCACACCGCCCGCCCGCAGCCCCCGGATCAAATCCCGTGCCCTGCGCCGTTTTCTGAGCCACCGCCTCGCCCTCATCGGGTTGATCATGGTGCTCACGCTCACCGCGGCCTGTTTCATCGGCCCGATGCTCCTGCCCTATGACGAGCTCTATATCGACCTGCTGGCGCGGTTTTCGCCGCCCGGCACCGGCGGGCATATCTTTGGCACCGATCCGCTGGGCCGCGACATCGCCGCGCGCCTGTTCCATGCCGGGCAAATTTCCATGGCCGTCGGCTTTGCCGTGATGTTGATCGCCACCACCATCGGCTCGGTGGTGGGGGTGGTCTCCGGCTATTACGGCGGCAAGGTCGCCGCCGTGCTGATGCGCGTGGTCGATGCGTTTCTCTCCTTCCCCTCGGTCTTTCTGCTTCTGGCGCTGGCGGCCTTCATCCAGCCCGGTCCGGTGATGATCGCCCTGATCATCTCGGCCACCAGCTGGATGGAAGTGGCGCGGATCGTCGAGGCAGAGGTCAAATCCCTGCGCAATCAGGATTTCGTGCAGGCGGCACATATGCTCGGGCTTTCCAACCGCTGGATCATGTTCCGCGAGCTCTTGCCCAACGCGATCGGCCCAATCATCGTCGCCGCCACACTCACCGTGGCCCGCGCGATCCTGCTCGAAGCCTATATCTCATTCCTCGGCTACGGCATTCAGCCGCCGCTGCCGAGCTGGGGCAATATGCTCAACGGCGCGCAGCAATATCTGCAATCGGCGCCCTGGCTCGCCATCGTACCCGGCGTGGCGATCACCATCGCGGTGACCGGGTTCAATTTCATCGGCGACGGGCTGCGCGACGCCTTCGACAGCCGCAGCCACGGCCAGTGAGCGGGAGACAGAGATGGCTCCGAAGTTTTCCCCATTCAAAGACACGCTCTGGTATGCCACCGCGCCCGAAGCGCCGCAGACCCGGCCGCTTCTGGGCGAGGTCACGGCCGATGTCTGTATCGTCGGCGCCGGCTATTCCGGGCTGACCACGGCGCTCGAGCTGGCGCGTCAGGGCGTCTCGGTGGTGGTGCTGGAGCGCGAAGAGATCGGCTTTGGTGGCTCCGGCCGCAATGCCGGGCATTGCACGCCGACCTTTACCCATTACAGCCTGCCCGAGCTCCACAAGGTGCTTGGTGCGCCCTGGGCCGAACGGCTGATCCATCGCCAGACCCGCGCCAATGACAAGGTGAGCGAGATGATCGCCCGCTATGGCATCGATTGCGAATGGGAACAGAATGGCTATGTCCAGGGCGCGCTCTTCCCATCGCATCTCAAGACGCTCGAGCGACAAGTCGAGAGCTACAACGCCGTGGGCGCCCGCACCCGGCTGCTTGACCGTGACGAAGTGCGCGAGGTCACCGGCTCGGCGCGCTTCTATGGCGGCTGGATGCACGAGGAGGCCGGCGGGCTGAACGCCCTGGCCTATGCCCGTGGCCTCGGTCGCGCCGTCCTGTCCGAGGGCGGGCAGATCTACACCGGCTCCGGCGTGACCGGCTGCGACCGCGAAGATCAGGCCTGGGTGGTCAAGACCCAGCGCGGATCGGTGCGCGCGGAAAAGGTGATCTACACCACCGGCGCCTATACCGTCGCGGGCTGGCCCAGGCTCGACCAGACCTTCCGTATCATGCGGGTGTTCGTCGCCGCGACCCAACCCCTGTCGCCTGCCTCGCAAGCCGTGGTCCTGCCCAAGCGCACGACGATTCAGGACGGGCGCGGCGACATCTATGTCTACAAATACAACCGTGAAAACCGCATCGTCGCCTCGATGTTCCCGATGGGCGCGCGCGGCCGCGATCCCGCCTATACCCGCAAGGTGCTCTCGGACCGGCTGAAATGGCTGCATCCCGATCTGCGCGAGGAGCTCAGATGGGAGTTCTTCTGGTATGGCGAGCTGGACATGCAGCGCCGCACCGTGCCGCGGCTTTACGGCCTCGCCCCCGGGGTGGTGGCGATGACCGGGCTGTCGGGGCGCGGCGTGCCCACCGGCTCGATGATCGGCGGCATCCTGTCGGACTGGGCCATGGGTGTGCCGGAGGCCGATCTGGATCTCAGGCTCGAACCCTTGAGCCGGCAACCACACTACATGCGGATCGCACCACAGGCCGCACTCCGGGGATACCGGCTCCGCGACGGGCTGCGCGCCCTGCGCCAGCGCGCGCCCCTGCCACCACACGCATAAGCATTCAACGGGGCGCCAGAGACGCCCACATCTAGGAGAAACACCATGCCGGGACCGCAACTTGATCCGGTCGAGAGCAACGCCACCCTGCCCGCCGAGGTCGATGTCGTCATCATCGGCGGCGGCATCGCCGGGGTCTGTACCGCGCTTGAACTCGTGGAGCGCGGCAAGACCGTCGCCCTCTGCGAGAAAGGCGAAATCGGCGCCGAACAGTCGAGCCGCAACTGGGGCTGGGTGCGCCTGACCCATCGCGACCCGCGGGAAATGCCGCTGATGGTCGAATCCGTGCGTCTGTGGAAGGCGATGAACGACCGCATCGGCGATGAGACCGGCTACCGGCAATGCGGGGTGACCTACACGGTCACCGACGACAAGGTTCTGGCCAGCGAAGGTGAGGCGGCCGAGGAGCTGCAGAAATATCAGATCCCGGCGCGTATTTTGAACGCGAACGAAGTGCGCGAGGCGTTTCCCGGATTTTCGCTCGACATCAAGGGCGCGCTCCACAACCCGCATGACGGCCGCGCCGAACCGCAGAAGGCCGCCCCCGCGATCGCCCGTGCGGTGCAGGCGCGGGGCGGCTCCGTGCATCAATATTGCGCCGTGCGCACGCTCGAGACGGCGGACGGCAAGGTCACCGGCGCGGTCACCGAGAAAGGCCCGATCAAATGCTCCGCCGTGCTGGTCGCCGGCGGGGTCTGGTCGCGGCTGTTTTTGGGCAATCTCGGGATCGAACTGCCCCAGCTCAGGACCAAGGGCACGGTGATGCGCACCGAACCGGTGGCCGACGGCCAGGAACAGACGCTCAAATCGCCGGGCTTTGCCCTGCGCAAACGGCTCGATGGCGGCTATAACATCGCCTCGGCGGCGCCGAGCCGCTATCAGCTCACCCCGGACAGTTTCCGGCTGTTCCGTGCCTTCCTGCCGACCTTGAAAAACGAATGGCGCAACATCTCTCTGGGTCTGGGACCAGCGTTCTTCGACGCGCTGCGCACACCGCGCCGCTGGACCGCCAAGGATGTCACACCGTTCGAGAAAAGCCGCATCCTCGATCCCGAACCGGACAGGCCGAGGATCGACAAGGTGCTCGACCTGGTGAAACGCGATTACGCGCCCTTCAAGGGCGCCAAGGTGGCCCAGCGCTGGGCCGGCTATATCGATGTCATGCCGGACATCATTCCGGTGATTTCCGAGACCAAGGGGGTGAAAAACGGCATCGACGGGTTGTTCGTTGCCACCGGGTTCTCCGGGCACGGGTTCGGGCTCGGCACCGGCGCGGGGCTTCTGGCCGCCGATCTGATCACCGGGCGCGCGCCTTGCGTCGATCCGACACCGTTCCGGCTGCATCGATTCTCCGATGGCAGCAAGATCACCCCGACCCTCGGCGTCACCCAGCGTTGAGACACGGCACAGAGAGGCCCCCATGACGCTCCTGATGAATGTCACCGATCCCGAGCGGCTCGCAGCCTTTGACGAGATCCTCGGAGTGGCGCAGCCGGGGCTCCGGATCGTCAAGCCGGGAGAGGCTTATGATCCCGAAGAGATCCGCTATCTCTTCACCTGGCAGCCGCTCGAGGATTGGGTCGCGCTGCCCAATCTCGAAGTGGTGTTCTCGGTGAGTGCGGGGGTCGATCAGTTCACCGCCCTGCCCGCGCATATCGCGCTGGTGAAAATGGTCGATCCGCTGAACACCGAACGGGTGGCGGATTATGTGCTCGCCGCCTGTCTCGTCGGTTTGCGAGACTTTCCGCGCTATGGCGAGCAACAGCGCCAACGACTTTGGCAGCCCGCGCCGGGGCGCACCATCGCGGAGACCCGCGTCACGGTATTGGGGCTGGGCCAGACCGGGCGGGCCGCCGCCGCGAAACTCGTCGCAGCCGGGTTCGAGACCTCCGGCTGGGCGCGCAGCGCGCATGAGATCGAGGGCATGACCTGCCGCAGCGGTGAAGCGGGGCTGACGGCGCTCCTGGCAGAGGCCGATATCGTCGTCTGCCTGCTGCCCCTGACCGAGGCGACCCGCGGCATTCTCTCGAAACCCTTGTTCGCACGAATGAAGCCCGGCGCCAGCCTCGTGCATGCCGGGCGCGGGCCGCAGTGCAATTTCACCGATCTCGCCGAAGCGCTCGAAACCGGTCAGCTCGGCAATGCGGTGATCGATGTGTTCGAGACCGAACCCCTGCCCAAGGCTGATCCTTGTTGGGACCTGCCCAATTGCCTGATCACCCCGCATGTGGCCGGACGCACCGGCGCCGAGACCGCGGCACGCAATGTCGCGCAGAACCTCGCGCGGCTGACCGCCGGGCAAGAGCTGCTCTGGCGCGTCGATCGGCAGAAAGGCTATTGATCGCGCCGGGTATGCCTTGTGCGCCTTGTGCGCCAGACGCACCGGGTGCGGCTAGACCCGGATGAGCTTGCAGCCCTCCTGCGCGCATCTCCGGGCCAGATCCTCGGACAGGTCCGCCCCGGTGACGATCACCTCATACTCCCAGAGCTGCCCGTGCTGACAGGCCAGATCGAGCCCGAGCTTTTCGGTATCCGCGACCAGGATCCGCGTTCTGGCACAGCCGGCGATGGCCTTGCGCGCCGCGATCTCGTCGGAATTGTAATCGAGCACCGCGCCGGATGCAGAGAGCCCGCCACAGCTGAACACCGCGTAATCGACGCGATATCTCGAAAAGAATTCGAAAGAGGCCATGCCGATCAGATCCAGATCGCGCATCCGGACGCTGCCGCCGGCCATCTCGACCACGGCGCCGGGAGCATGTTGCAGCGCACAGACCGCATGGATGCTGTTGCTCGCGACGAACAGGTTTTCGCGGGACGCCAGGAGACGGGCGCAATGTTCGACCGTGGTGCCGGTGCCCAGCGCCACACGCGCCCCATCGGGGATCAGGTTTTTCACCGCCAGAGCGATCCGCTGCTTTTCCTGTCTCGAGATGCTCTCCCGCGGCAGATAGCCGATATTCTCGCTCTGCTGCCGCAACCGCGCCGCGCCATTGCGGCGCTGCACCAGCCCGGCCTCATCGAGATCGCGCAAATCCGTCCGGATGGTCTGAACCGACACGGACAGGCGCTCGGACAGCTCTGCCGCGGAAAGGTCGCCGCTTTCCGACAGGAGCGAAATGATGCGGTCGCGCCGCTCTGCCAGATCCAACCGCCTCATGACTTTCCTTCGAAAACAACCACAGGTTTCATCCAAGGTTAGGCCGGATCGTTTTTTGGCGCAATATCATTAAAAAAGTTACAGTTTTGTCACAAAACCTTTGCGTGAACCGAGAATAAATCCCCCGTGAAAACTTTCGAACGAAAGCAAATTCCCAGGAGTTCCCGATGAAGACCTTCCTCACCTCGACCGCCTTTGCGCTTATGGCCTCGACCGCCATGGCCGATACGATCACGCTTTACACCTCTCAGCCCAACGCCGATGCGCAGAAGACCGTGGATGCGTTCATGGCCGCCAACCCGGGCACCGAGGTGGATTGGGTGCGCGATGGCACGACCAAGCTGATGGCCCGCCTGCGCGCCGAAATCGAAGCCGGCAACCCGCAGCCCGACGTGCTACTCATCGCCGACACCGTCACGCTCGAAGGCATGGCACAGGATGGCCTCCTGAGCGCCTATCAGTCGCCGGAAGCCGCGCATTACAACGCCGCGCTCTACTCGGCCGAAGGCTATTACTATTCCACCAAGCTGATCACCACCGGCATCGTCTACAACACCGGCATTGAAACCGCCCCGACCTCCTGGACCGATCTCTCGGAGGATGCGCTCAAGGGTCAGGTGGCCATGCCCTCGCCGCTCTATTCCGGCGCGGCGCTGATCCATCTCGCCACGCTGACCGGCGACAAGGATCTTGGCTGGGATTATTACGGCAAGCTGGCCGGCAACGAAGCCCGCGCCCAGGGCGGCAATGGCGGCACGTTCAAGGCCGTCGCCTCCGGCGAGAAACCCTATGGCATGGTCGTCGACTACCTCGCCATCCGCAACAAGGCCGACGGTTCGCCGGTCGATTTCGTCTTCCCCGAGGAAGGTGTCTCCTATGTGACCGAACCGGTGGCGATCCTGTCCACGGCGAAAAATATCGAAGGCGCGCAGAAGTTCGTCGACTTCGTGCTGAGCCAGCAGGGCCAGGATCTGGTGCTCGACATGGGCTATATCCCGGCGCGCGACGGCATGGGCGTGCCCGCCGGTTTCCCGGCACGTGAAGACATCAAGCTGATGGCTTTCGACCCGGCCGAGGCGCTGAAAAACGCCGAGGCCAACAAAGAGAAATTCGCAGAGCTCTTCGGCGCCGAATAATGCACCAAGCCTTGCGAAACGGGGGCAGCCGGTCCGAGACCCGGCTGCTCTCTGCCATTCTCGTCATCGCGATCGGGCTGACGCTCGCCCCCGTGCTGCGCCTTTTCGTCGAAGGGGTGACGCAGGACGGCGCACCGAGCCTGGCACTCTTCGACACGGTGCTGGCGCAGCCCGCCACCCTGAGCGCGCTCAAACATTCGCTGATCACCGCCGGGGCCGGCACATTGGTGTCGCTCCTTCTTGGCGCGGGCTTCGCCTTTCTCGTGGCCCTCACCGATCTGCGCGCCAAACCGGCGCTGGTGTTCTGCCTGATGATCCCGATGATGATCCCGCCGCAGATCACCGCGCTGTCCTGGACCCAGATCATGGGGCCGTCTTCGGTGCTGTTGAAAACCCTCGGGATCGCGCCGCCGCTGGGCGCGCCACAGCCGCTCTATTCGGCCGAGGGCATCATCCTGCTGCTCGGGCTTCAGCATATGTCGATCAACTTCCTGACCCTGCGGGCCGGACTGCGGGCGATCCCGCAGGAGGTGGTCGAGGCGGCGCGGATCAGCGGCGCCCGCGGCCTGCGCACCTGGTGGCAGGTGGTGATGCCGCTGACCCTGCCGAGCCTCGCCGCCGGCACCGCCATCACCTTTGTCACCGCCTTGGGCAATTTCGGCATTCCCGCCATGCTCGGCATTCCGGCGGGCTATGTGACCCTGCCGACGCTGGTCTATCAGAAACTCGCCGGCATGGGCACGACCGTGCTGGCCGAAGTGTCGGTCCTGGCCATGCTGATCGGCGCGGTCGCGGTGATCGGCATCCTGATCCAACGCTTCTTTCAATCCCGGCAGAGAGTCTATCTCGTCGGCTCCACCTCGCGCCCGCTGGCGATCCCACTGGGCGCGGCGCGTCTGCCGGTGGAAATCTTGCTCTGGGCCGTGGTCTTTGCCATCCTCGTGCTGCCGCTGTTCGGGCTGATCGCCACCTCGCTGGTGCCCGCTTACGGCGTACCGCTGCGGCTCGACACGGTGACGCTGGCCGCCTGGCAGGAGGTGCTGTTCCGACAGCCCGCCACCACCCGCGCTTTCGTCAATTCCTTTGGCCTCGCGAGCGGTGCCGCGCTCACCCTGATGCTGATCTGCCTGCCGCTGGCCTGGCTGATGGAGCGGCATCCGACCCGGCTGTCGCGCCTGTTCGACAGCCTGCTCGACCTGCCCTATGCGCTCCCGGGCGTCGTGCTGTCGATCGCGATGATCCTCCTGCTGATCAAGCTGCCCTTCACCGAGGCGACGCTCTACGGCACGATCTGGATCATCTTCCTGGCCTATCTGGCACGGTTCTTCGCGGTGATGTTCCGCCCCGTGCAAGCCAGCCTGAAACAGCTCGACCCGGCGATGGCCGAGGCGGCGCAATCGGTCGGGGCCGGCCTCACCCAGCGTCTGCGCGATGTGATCCTGCCGCTTTCGGCCCCTGCCGCCGCCGCCGGGGCCATCCTCGTCTTTCTCACCGCCTTCAACGAGCTGACGGTCTCGGCGCTTCTGTGGTCCTCGGGCACCGAAACCTTGGGCGTGGTGATCTTCAACCTCGACGACAGCGGCGAAACCGCCATGGCCAGCGCGCTTGCCATGACCATCGTGCTCGTCGTCATGGCGCTGATGGGGCTGATCCAGATCTTCGCCCGTCGCTTCCCGAAAGGAGTCGTTCCATGGCAGACATAAACCTGTCCTCTGTCGGCAAGACATTCGCAGGCACGCCCGCGCTCGCGGACATCACCACCCGGTTCGAGGATGGCGAATTCATCGCCCTGCTCGGCCCCTCGGGCTGTGGCAAGACCACGCTTCTGCGGCTTCTGGCCGGGTTCGACATGCCGAGCACGGGCCAGATCCGCATCGGCGCGCGCGACATGGCCAATGCCCGGACCGGCAAGATGGTGCCGCCGGAAGAGCGCAACATCGGCTTCGTGTTCCAGAGCTACGCGCTCTGGCCGCATATGACGGTGCGCCGCAACGTGTCGTACCCGCTGGAAATCCGCAAGCTGACCAAGCCCGAGATCGCCGCCGGAACCGAGGCCGCGCTCGCCGCCACCGGTCTTGCCCCCTATGCCGATCGCATGCCCTCGGATCTCTCGGGCGGACAGAGACAGCGCGTGGCGCTGGCCCGTTGCCTGGTGTCCCACCCCGATGCGGTCTTGCTCGATGAGCCGCTGGCCAATCTCGACGTCGCCCTCAGAGCCTCGATGCAGGAGGTGTTCACCGATTTTCACAAGCGCACCGGCGCCACCATGGTCTATGTCACCCATGATCAGGCCGAGGCGATGGCCATGGCCGACCGGATCGCGGTGATGGATCAGGGCCGCATCCAGCAATTCGACACGCCGCAGACCCTCTACGAACGCCCGCACAACCGTTTCGTGGCGGAATTCGTCGGGCGCGGCACCGTGGTGCCGGTTCAGGGGATCGAGCGGGACGAAAGCGCGCTTCACGCCCATGTTCTGGGGGCACGGATTGCGGTGCAAAGCGGCAACAATGCGCCTTCGGTCAGCCATGTCTGCCTGCGCCCCGAGAACCTCTCGATCACCGAGACCGGGGATCTGCGCGCCAAGGTCACGCGGGTCACCTATCTCGGCGGGCGGTATCTGTTGGAGACCGTGGCCGAATGCGGCACGCGGCTCCTGGCGGAGACGCGCGCGAAATTCGACATCGGCGCCCAGCTCGGCCTCACCATCACCACACCCTGGGCCTTTCGCGAGGATTGAAAATGGAAAGCGTAAGACTTCTCTCCGGCATCGGCGACAAGGGCCCGGCCTGCATGCGGCTCGATCTCGGTGACCGGATCTGGCTATTGGATTGCGGCTTCGGCCCCGAGGCCAATGCGCATTTCAACCCCGACTGGCTCAAGGGCGCCGAGGCGGTGTTCATCACCCATGACCATATCGACCATATCGGCGGCGCCTCGCACGCGGTGGAGGCCGGTCTGCCGATCTATGCCACGGCGCAGACCGCCAAGGCGCTGCCCCCCGCCGCGCAAGTGCACCTCCTGCCCGAACAGGGGGAGAGTGTGATCGATGGTGTGCGCCTGACCACCGGGCGAAATGGCCATGCCATGGGCGGGGTCTGGATGCATTTCGATCTCGGCGAGGGGCTGTTCTACTCGGGCGACTGGTCCGAGGAATCGGATTGGTTCCCCTTCGACATGCCTCCGCCCGCCGCCACCGCCATTCTCGATTGTTCCTACCATCTCGACGACGTGCCGCAGTCGGAGCGTTTCGCGGCCTTGGACCGCCTGCTCGACGGGCTGCACGGCCAGGTGCTCCTGCCGGTGCCGCCCTCGGGGCGCGCCGGCGAAATGGCGCTGCACCTGATCCGGCGCTACGGCGTGGAGAGCGTCATGCTCGATCCCGAATGCCGCGCCGCCCTGAGCGCGGCGCTCGCCAGCCCGGGGCTCAGCCCCGATGTGCAGGAAATTACCCCCTTGCTGGCCCGCGGCCCGATGGATCAGGCGCGGTTCCTGATCTGCGACACGCCCAATGCCGATGGCGGCGCCGCCTGGGGCTATGTCCGGGCCTGGAACGAAAGCGGCCGGCTGGGGCGCGACGCGCATGTCGTGTTCACCGGCCATATGACGGCGCATGCGCGCGGCATCTGCTCTGTTCCCGGCGGCTATTTCCAACGCTGGAACGTGCACCCGCCGCTGCGCGATCAGGTCAGGATGCTCGAACGTCTCGGGGCCAAACGCTTTGCCCCTGCCTTCTGCGCCCAGCCGGAGGATTACCTGATCGAAGATCTCGGCGTGGAGATTTTCCTGCATGATCCGGTGCGGCTATGACCGCGATCCCGGCCAAGAGCTTCTGCCTGATCCGCCACGGCGAGACCACGGCCAATGCCCGTGGCATCATCGCCGGGCACACGGATGTGGCGCTCACCGGGCTGGGCCGACAGCAAGCCCGCGCCCTGCACCAGCGGGTTTGGCCGGAGCGGATCGCGCTTCATTCCAGCCCGTTGTCGCGGGCGCGTGAAACATGCGGACTGGCCTTCCCGGGTCACGCCTTCACGCTCCATGACGGGTTGCGCGAACGGCACTGGGGCGTGTTTGAAACCCGCCCGCTGAGCGAACAGCCGAGGCGGGAAGACACGCCCGAAGCCGGCGAAAGCTGGCCCGACATGCTGGCCCGCGTGTCCCGAACGATTGCCGAAATCTGCGCGACCGGTGATGGCGCCCTGCCGGTTCTGATCTGCCATTCCGGGGTGATCCGCGCCGCCCGCGTGCTCTGGACCAGTGGCGACGTCGGCAACCGCCCGGCCAATGCCCGACCGATCCTGTTCAAAAAAACCGGACAGGGCTTCAAGGAGAAACAACTATGACCCATCCCAGCCCCGCTCTCCCGAGACCCTGTGTGGTCTTCGACGTCGATGGCACTCTGGCAGAGTTCGACGCCGACCGCCTCGGCCATCTCGTGCATGGGATCGAAAAGCAATGGGACGCCTTTCATCTCGCCATGGCCGATGCGCCGCTGATCGCGCCGATCGCCCGGCTGATGCGGCGCCTGAAGGACAGTGGCGAGACCATCGTGATCTGTTCCGGGCGTCCGCGCGGTTGGGCCGAACATACGATTGCCTGGCTCGAGAAACACGATCTGCCCTTTGACGGCATCTATCTGCGCCCCGAGGATCAGGACGAGGCCAGCGACCCGGATGTCAAGCGCCGTGCTCTGGCGGAGATGAAAGCCGACGGGCTCACCCCCTGGCTGATCATCGATGACCGCAGCTCCGTCGTCGACGCCTGGCGCGCCGAAGGGCTGGTCTGCCTGCAATGTGCGCCGGGAGATTTTTAAGGGGATTTCCGACAGGATTTCTGACGGCAGAGCCGCGCGCGGCGCCTTGACACCTCCCGGCCCGCCCGGCAGTCTCTGCCGCAACTCTGGTTGTCATTCGGAAAAGCGTTTTGGAACAAACCCCTCAGACCCTCGTCGTCGATCTGGACGGTACGCTCCTGAACTCCGATATGCTCTATGAGACCTTCTGGTCGAGCCTTGCCCATGACTGGAAGACCCCGTTTCGCGCCGCCGCCGCGCTGAGCCATGGCAAGGCCGCACTCAAACGGCTGCTGGCGGAACGCTCGTCCGTCGATGTCACCACCCTGCCCTATAACGAGGCGGTGATCGCCAGGCTGACAGACTGGCGCGCCGCCGGTGGACGTACCGCGCTGGTGACCGCCACGGATCAGAGCCTCGCCGATGCGATTGCCACCCATCTCGGCCTTTTCGACGATGTGATCGGCTCGGACGGGCAATCGAACCTGAAAGGCGCCCACAAGGCCGAGATGCTCGTGGCGCGCTATGGCGGGGACAAGGGCGGGTTCACCTATGTCGGGGATCATGCGGCGGATCTGGCAGTCTGGGCGGTGGCCGACGGCGCGATCACCGTGAATGCCAAACCGGCCCTGCGCGCCCGGGTTACCTGCAAGGGCGAGATCGAACATCTCGGGACCAGCAAACGCGACCCTCAGCCCTATTTCAAGGCGATCCGACCGCATCAATGGCTCAAGAACCTGCTGATCTTCCTGCCGATGCTGACGGCGCATGAGCTGAGCCTGCCGGCGTTTTTCCTGTCACTGATCTCTTTCGTCGCCTTCAGCCTGATCGCCTCGTCGGTCTATGTGCTCAATGATCTGCTCGATCTGAAGGGGGACCGGGCGCATCCGCGCAAACGGCGTCGTCCGTTTGCCGCCGGCACGATCCCGATTGCGCGCGGCACGGTGATGGCCATCGCCCTGCTCTGTGCCGGGCTGATCCCGGCAGTGCTGCTGGGCGGGCTGTTCCTGCAGGTGCTGATTGCCTATTACATCCTCACCACCGCCTATTCGCTCTATCTCAAGCGCCAGCTGGTGATGGACATCTTTGCGCTGGCTGCACTGTACACCATCCGCATTTTGGCCGGCGCGGCCGGCACCGGCATTCCGATCTCGGTCTGGCTCCTGGCCTTTTCGATCTTCTTCTTCTTCTCGCTGGCGGCGGTGAAACGCCAGGCCGAGCTGGTCGACAGTCTCAACTCCGGCAAGCTCAAGGCCCATGGTCGCGGCTATCATGTCAATGATGTGCCGATAGTGGCGATGATGGCGCTGTCCTCGGGCTATGTCTCGGTTCTGGTGATGGCGCTCTATCTGAAATCGCCGGAAATCGCCGTGCTCTATTCCGCGCCCGGGTATCTCTGGGGGGCCTGCATGGTGGTGCTGTTCTGGCTGTCGCGCATAGTGATGGTCACACATCGCGGCCAGATGAACGACGATCCGGTGCTCTATGCCGCCAAGGACCGCGTCAGCCTGATCTGCTTTGCCCTGATCCTGGCGCTTGGCGTGGCGGGCGCCACCCTATGAGCGCGCTCGCTCAGGGGCACCGCCGCCTCACCACGACGCAATTGGTGCTGCGTTACGGCGGTTTCGCGGTGCTGGCGACACTTGCCAATCTCGGCACCCAGCGGCTGGTGCTGGCCATCTGGCCGGAGGCGACAGGTCTTCTGGCGGCGCTGTTTTTCGGCACCGGTGTCGGGCTGGTGGTGAAATACATTCTCGACAAGCGCTGGATCTTTTTCGACATGGAGAGGGGCGCCCGGGCGCATGGCAAGAAATTCAGCCTCTACACGGCGATGGGGCTCGTCACCACGGCGATTTTCTGGGGCATGGAAACCGCGAGCTGGCTGATCTGGCGAACCGATCTGGCGCGCGAGGCCGGCGCCATATTGGGGCTTGCGATCGGCTATGTGGTGAAGTTTCACCTCGACCGCCGCTTCGTGTTTCAAAACCCAAGCTGAGCTGCCCTGACGGGGTCACGGGCGCCGCCCTTCAACGATCCCGTTTCAAGGCACTGCGCCCACGACGGCACCACAACGACAGCCCGCAACACCGGCAGCCACACTGGTAGCAACACCGGCGACACAGAGCATCGGCGGCGGCGGTGATGTCGCTAACATATATCGCATACATTCATATATTTTCCACAACAGCCGCAAACTATGTTAGAATAGGATGGTTCGGATATCTCACGAACCGCTTGCATTTTGCTGGGGCAAGACCAAAGCCCCGCGCTCAACGGTTGGTACCACCGGAAAGAGCGACGGGGTGAGAGACCAGCCACCTGTGGTGTGGCACGGTCTGGCACAGCGCGCAAAAAAAGGGGGGGGATGCTTTCGATCTCGAAAGCATCTTGTAGAAGGACATGGGGAATAGAATACCGTCACCGCGCCGCGAGGGGTTGGTGGTTTTTGTTGGCTCGATGCGTAGCTTTTCGGATGCGTTTCTGCGCGCCGTTCAATCCGAGATCGACAATGTCGATGCCCTGCGCCTGTCGCAGATCTCGGATCTGAAAGCCTTTGCCGCAGGCCTGTCCCAGCGGCTCTGGCTTATCGTGCTGCACAGCCGGAATTTCGACCATGTCAGCGATCCCTTTGCCCTGATCCGGGAGGTACAGCAAAGCTTCATCGACGCCGGCCACCCGCGCCCGGCCATCGTCATCGCCTATTCCGACATCAATGCGGTGACGCTCAACCGCGACGCGGCGATGAAGCTCCTGCGCGATCACGACAAGCTGCAGAATTTCTCCGGCCTCTTGCCGATGTCGCAGCCGATGGAGGTCTGGCTCGACATCCTGCGGTTACAGCTCAACCACGGCACCTATTTCCCCGTCGAGCTGTTGACCGATCTTCTGTCAAAACTGCCCATGTTCACCGAGATGCAGAGCGCCTCTGCCATCACCGTGACGCCGCTGGAGATGCTGCATGACTTCGGCCCCTTGACCCGGCGGGAAACCCAGGTGCTCTCCATGGTTGCCGACGGCTTGCAGAACAAGCAGATCGCCGACGAGCTGTCGCTGTCGGAACATACGGTCAAGCTGCACATGCACAATGTCATCGCCAAGCTGAAAGTGCGCAACCGCACCGAAGCGGCGATGCGCTACACCGAGATGCGGGACAGGGTCAGTTCAGAAGCCTGAGCCGGTTTCAGTCACGCCTTTGCAGCGTGATATTCGCGTGGTGTTCGCAGGTCCCGTTCACCGCAATCGGACCGAAGCCTGTGAGCGAACGAAAGCCTCACGACCCTACTCGTTCAGCCCGATGCAGACGGAGCGCTCAGCGCGCGTAGCAGCGCGACTTCTTGCCGAAACCCGCCGGGGAACAGACCCAGCTGCCATTGCCGAGCGGACGGCGGCTATCGGCCACCTGCACGTCCGGGGAGACGGCTTGGTTGCCTTTTTGCGACCAGTCGAAGCGCATCGCACCCTTGCCCGCAACGGTCTTGGGAGCGAGCTGCAACACCGGCACATCTTGCGGCGCCACGGCGGCGGGGGTCTCGGCCAGGGCCATCGATGTGCTCAGGGCCGCGCTCAGCGTGACACTCGCGGCAAGGGCGACAGCAGATCCCAGGGCCCGCGCAGCACGGCGGGTCGTCGAAACAGAAATATGGGTCATTTATACTCAGCCTCTCGTTTTATTTTCGCCAGAAGCGCCCCCTCCCGGGACCTTCAGCTCAGGTCGAGCCGTTCGAGACAGGGCGGCGCGATCTCTTGCGAACCGCTCTCATGCAACGCCTGTCACCGGACTTTCTTACTCCTGAACTCTTAAATTTTCTTCTACAGGTCAACTGTGGCCTTCCTGTGGAACGGGAGGGTCAGCTCCGTGAAATCCCCATAAAAAAAAGCGCAGGCATAAATACCTGCGCATTATCAGTCTGTTACTTTTGTTATTCAAAGGGGCCCGGCGGGTGGCGGAAAATCGCCGGGTCCCTCTCCGGATGGCTTCAGGCCACGGGGCGTTTGCCCGTCACCACGGCAAATTGACCTGAAGCCAAGGAGCTCTCTTCCGAAACCTCGCGCTTCGGCCCTGAGGTTTCGGATCTGGCGACGCGCGTGCAACCTTCGTATATTGCCCTGCGCTCCGCCAAGATCCGTCGCTCTGGGTCTCGGCTGAACGCTTCATTTCAACACTTGGTTTTTGACCCTCCAATCCGGGGCGCCAAAGCCCTCTGGCCACGGATAGACCTCGATCTGGTTGAAATAGGCCACGCCCACGAGGCTCGGATAATCCGCCACCTCCTGACGCACGGCGTTATTCCACATGTCGACGTAATCCTGATCACCGACATAGCCAAGCTCGGCGACCACGACCGGTTTGCCAAAGCTCGCTGCCCGTTCATAGCGCGGTGCGAAGATCTCTTCGAAGGTGCGGTCATGACCGTATTTCGCCTGATCCCAGGCCTGCAGCCCAAAGACCGTCAGCCCGACCAGATCGGCATAGTCGTCGCCCGGGTAGTAGTCTTCCATCCCTTCATCGCCCAAGGGCGACCACATGACGTTGATATTGGGCGCATGCGCCCGGCACACGTCGATCATGTGGCGATAGGCGGAGATATAGGTCTCCGGCTCCCAGCCAGACCAGATGAACTGACCGGAACTGTCGTCCATTTCATGGGCAAAGCGCAGGGTCACCGGGCTGTCCAATGTCCGCAACACATCGCAGACCGCGATCATGTTGGCGTCATAGCGCCCGTCCTCGATCCCGCGGCGCAGATATTGCGCAGTGTTGCGCTCGCTGCGCGACCAGGTCCAGGGTTCGAGCGTCACCAGAAGCGAGCGCCCGCGTTCCTTGGCATAGCGGTCCGCATCGTTCAGCGATGGCAGGTATACGTCCTCCCACGGCAGGAACAGATGTTCGATCACAACCTGCCCATCGGCGGAAAAATCCCCGTCAGGGTCATAGACCCCGAATGGCAATGTTCCCGGAGGGGCGGCCTGTGCCAGAGATGCGACCAAGGCGAGTGCAATCGCGACCCCCGTGGTCCCTTTCATCCTCTTAAGCGTCATCACACGCCTCCTTTCATTTGCCCGGTATGTTACTCGCGCCATTTTGGCTCGAAACTCACCCGGACCTCTCCCGGTTGCCCCATACCGGCACCGGAAACCACATATTCCACCTTCGTGACCTGCAACGGCCCCGAATTGATGCTGAGCGCATAGAGACCTTCGTCCCAATGCAGGCTTGTTGCCCAGAGCCCCAGCGCCATCACCGCGGTGAACCCGGTGAGATATCCCGGGACCTGCCGCCAGATCTGGTGCAGCGCACCGGCACGCCACGCGTCGCGCAAATGCCGGATCACGATCAGCCCCAGAAGCGCCGTGTAGGCGAAGCCGTTGATCAGAGCTAAAATATAGAAGCCTTGCGTCTCGACGACATTGCCCTGTGTCAAGACCGGCAGAATAGATCCCACGGCCAGGGCGCCATAGAGCGCGACAATCTTGGCCGGCAGCGCGCGACTGGCCGCTTCGCCCTTGGGCGTGATGCGGAAATCGACGAAACCGCCCATGACCCGATCCCGCACCGCCATCAGGCAGCCCCACAGGACCCAGGGCCATTGGATCAGCACGAAGAGCGCTTTTTCCCAGGCCAGAACCTTGGCGTCGAGCGGCCTGAAGAACCCATCGCCTTTCATCCGATAGGCAAACAGGATCATGATCACGACCATCGGCAGGACATGGCCGAGGAAGGCCGGATAATGCACATCGGCAAAGCGTTGATCGAACAGAAGCGCGGTGATCGGCACGAAATACAGCACCGCCATGGAAATCGCGAAGAAAGCATACCAGCTCTGCGCCAGCAGGAAGAGGAATTTCAGCCGCGGCGGCAGCTTGCCGAGATAGTCGGGCGTATAGCGCAGCAAGAGCGTCATCAGCGAGCGCGACCATTGGAATTCCTGGGTCACCAGATCGGGCAGGCTCGCCGGACCGTCGCCCACGGCGATCGCGTCCACCGCATGCACGCCCTTATACCCGGCGGCGGCCAGAAGCATGGTGGTCGAATGATCCTCGGCCAGTTCCGGACCAAGCCCCCCGGCCGCTTTCAAGGCAGAGGTCCGCACAGCGTAATGCGAGCCGATGCACATCGGCGTCAGCGCCCCGGCATAGCCGGTCTGGAACACGCCGTGAAACGCCGCTTCGGCATAGAGGCGCGTGCGCGCGGCCCAGCTTTCATCGGCGTTGGCGGCACAGATCGACGGTGCGGAGACATAGCCCACATCCGGGTCGGCAAAGGGGCGCAGCATCTCTCTGAGATAGCCGGCATGCGGCACGTGATCGGAATCGAGCTGGCTGACGATGTCGTAATCGCGATAGCCCCAATGATCATAGAAATAGGCCAGATTGCCCTCTTTGCAGCGCGTCCGGCGTGGCCATTCGCTCTGATGATAGAGATCACAGCCCTTGCGCGTGGACAATTTCACGCCATGGGCGGCGCACCAGTCCCGGGTCGCCTCGCTCGGGTCCTCGTCGGCCAGCCAAGTGTCATGCGCCACATCCTGGGCCAGCATCGCCTCGAGCGTCTTGCGCACCACCGAAAACGGCTCGGAGGGGGTCTTGGTGGTGATCATCGCCACCCGCCATTGTCCGGAGACCGGATCGGGCGCCGCAGAGCGCTGCGCCATGAAGAAGATCACCACGAAATAGAGCTGCATGCCCCAGATCCAGGCCAGAACCAGCGTCACGGTGAGATAGGGGGCAAGGCCGATCACGTGATCCGGACGCAGCCACCAGCCCCAGAAGAACAGCGCGGAGAGGCCCCACAGTGCGGCGATGACACCATAGGTCCGGCGCTGCCGAGGGCTGAGCATCGGGGCAAGATAACCATTATGTGTCAAAGCTTGTTTCATTCCCCCCTCCCGTCTTCAAACCCTCTCGGTTTCGACCTGAAACCAGGGCATGGCATCCTCGACCATCCGGTTGAGATCGCGCAGACGCGCCCGGAAGCCCAGAATTTCAAACGCCCGTGTCGGATCGGCCACCAGAGCCGCCGGATCGCCTTCGCGCCGCGGCGCGAGTTCATAGGGCACGGAGCGGCCACTGACCGCTGTCACCGCATCGATCACTTCGCGCACGGAGGCGCCAGTCCCGGTGCCCAGGTTCACCGCGAGGCTGTCGCCGCCGCTCTCGAGATGACTCAGGGCCAGGAGATGCGCGCGGGCCAGATCCTCGACATGGATATAATCGCGGATGCAGGTGCCGTCGGGCGTGTCGTAATCCGTGCCGAACAGTTTGAGCGGCGGGGCGGAACCGAAAGCCGCCATCAGCGCCAGCGGGATCAGATGCGTCTCGGGCAGATGCCGTTCGCCGATCTCGGCCTCGCTGTCGGCGCCGGCGGCATTGAAATACCTGAGCGCCGCATAGCGCAGATCGGATGCGGCCGCGGCATCGCGGAGCATCCATTCGCTGACCAGCTTGGTCCGCCCGTAAGGGTTGATCGGGTTCTGCGGCGTCTCCTCGGTGATCGGCAGATGATCGGGAATGCCATAGGTGGCGCAGGTCGAGGAAAACACGATCTTGTTCACCCCCGTGGCTGCCAAGGCGCTCATCAACACGCTCATACCGCCGAGATTATTGTCGTAATAGAGCTGCGGCCGGACCATGCTTTCGCCGACATAGGCCAGCGCCGCGAAATGCACCACCGCCTCGATTTCATGCCGGGTCAGAACCCGCATCACCGCCTCGCGGTCACGCAGGTCGGCGACTTCCAATGGTCCCCATTTCACCGCGTCTTTATGCCCGCGCGACAGGTTGTCGATCACCACGGGTTCGATCCCCTCCTGCGCCAGCGCCTTGCAGAAATGCGAGCCGATATAGCCAGCGCCGCCGGTCACCAGAATCCGTTTTGGCAGATGATGTTGAGAGAGTGTCATACCCGCACTCCTTCCTCCGCGGCCAGATAAGGCATCCTCATTTCCGGTTCATGCTGCGGCATGCGCTGCAATTCTCTGCGGAAATAGGAAATCGTCGGCAAAAGCCCCTGACGCAGCGGCATTTTCGGCTCCCATCCCAGAACCGCCTTGGCCCGCGAAATATCCGGGCGCCGTTGCAACGGATCGTCCTTCGGCAAAGGCCGGAAGGTCAGCGGCAGATGCGTACCGGTGATGTCGCGCACCAGCTCGGCCAGTTCCAGCATGGTGAATTCGCCGGGATTGCCGAGGTTCACCGGCATGGTGATCGGTGCCTGGCCTTCGGGCACATCTTCGGTATTCATCAGCGCCATCAGCCCGTCGATCATATCGCTCATGTAGCAGAACGACCGGGTCTGCAGCCCGTCGCCATAGATCGTGAGCGGCTTGCCGGACAATGCCTGAACGACAAAGTTCGACACCACCCGCCCGTCATCGGGGTCCATGTTCGGCCCATAAGTGTTGAAGATCCGGGCGATCCGCACATCAACGCCATATTGGTGATTATATTCATAGAACAGGGTCTCGGCGGCGCGTTTGCCCTCGTCATAGCAGGACCGCGGACCGACCGTGTTGACATTGCCGCGATAGTCTTCGCGCTGCTCCGGGCGGTCCGGGTCGCCATAGACCTCGGAGGTCGAGCTTTGCAGAATCCGTGCGCCCTTGTCGCGCGCCAGATTGAGCAGGTTCATCGCACCCTCGACATTGGTCGCAAAGGTCTTGATCGGATCGATCTGATATTTCGGCGGCGAGGCCGGGCAAGCCAGATTGTAAATCTGCGTCACTGGTTGCGAAATGCGAATTGGCTTGACGATATCATGTTGCATGAACATGAAGCGCGGATGGCGCAGAAGCCTTTCGATATTGGACATGCGCCCGGTTTCCAGATTGTCGAGACAGGTCACATAGGCCCCGCCCTCAAGCAATCTCCGACACAGGTTCGAGCCCAGGAACCCTGCGCCACCTGCCACCAGAACGTGATCCCGTGAGGGGACCCAACCGATCTTGTCCTTGAAACCAAAGTCAAATCTTGTCGTCATCTCTAGGTCCTCCCCTACCCTGTCCCTTGGCACGCGGTCATGGGACCGGTGTCGCGATACCCCCCCATGGGTATCGTCAGAACATGACTAGAGAGCCCGCCCTCTTGCGGCTTGGACCCGTTTCGAGTTCTTCGAACTTACCTATTTACCCCTGAAAATCCCCTCCGCACTCTGTGCATGAGAGATAGGACTCTCTACCTTTGAAGGTTAATACTTTCTTACCTCAGGGCCTACCTAGCTGTTCGACCAGCATGCCCCCGGAAATTTCGCGCTCTGCGTGTAAAACCTGATCCTTCGATCAGGTTTTCATGATGAATAGATAGAATTGTAGACATTCTCCCCGCAAAGACCGATTCTTCCGCCTTAAAATCGCTGCATTCTTTTAGCCCCTCAGACTGCTAGGCGACCAGACCACAGGCCATCCCGGCCGTCCCGCGCACCGCGCACCGAGCCCCGCGAAGACTTCCCGAACCCGCTCCAAACCGGCCATATCGCTTTTGCGCTTGAAAACCGCTGGACCTGACAGATCCTTGGCATAGCTATGACTTCCGTGGACCCGGCGCGGTCGTCTGCCCCCGGCCACGGAGAGAGAGTGCAATGAGGAGGAAAACATGAGTCTGGATTTGTTGATCGGCGGCACGGATGTCGCAGCCGAAGGCGCCCGCAGCTATCGCCGCATGGACCCGGTGACGGGTGATCTGGCGACCGAGGCCGCTGCCGCCTCGGTCACGGATGCGCTCAAGGCCGTGGCCTGCGCGCAAACGGCCTTTGCCGAATGGTCGGCCACCGGGCCGGACGCCCGCCGGGCGGTTCTGGTCAAGGCCGGCGACATCATGGAGGCGCGCGCCGGGGAGTTCGTCGAAGCCATGGTCACCGAGACCGGGGCGACGGAGGTCTGGGCCGGGTTCAACGTCCATCTCGCCGCCGGCATGCTGCGCGAGGCGGGGGCGATGACCAGCCAGATCGGCGGCGAGGTCATTCCCTCGAACAAGCCCGGCACGCTGGCGATGGCCGTGGCCAAGCCGCGTGGTGTCTGTCTCGGTATTGCGCCCTGGAACGCGCCGGTGATCCTCGGCACGCGGGCGGTGGCGATGGCGCTGGCCTGTGGCAACACCGTGGTGCTGAAATCTTCCGAGCTTTGCCCGCGCGTACACCGGTTGATCGGCGAATGTCTCACCGAGGCCGGCCTGCCCGCGGGCGCGATCAACGTGATCTCCAACGCGCCCGAAGATGCCGCCGATGTGGTGAAAGCCCTGATCGAGGCGCCGGAAGTGCGGCATGTGAATTTCACCGGTTCCACCGCGGTCGGGCGCATCATCGGTCGTCTGGCCGGCGAGAACCTGAAACCCGCGCTGCTGGAGCTGGGCGGCAAGGCACCGTTCATCGTGCTTGCCGATGCCGATCTGGACGGCGCGGTGAACGCGGCCATTTTCGGCGCTTTCATGAACCAGGGTCAGATCTGCATGTCGACCGAACGGATCATCGTGGTCGAGGCGGTCGCGGACGCTTTCGTCGAGAAACTCGCGGCACGCGCCGCCAGCCTGCCTTATGGCAATCCGCGCGAGAAGGTCGTGCTCGGCGCGCTCGTGACCGAAGATGCGGCGCAGAAAATGGATGCGCTCATTTCCGACGCCACGGGCAAGGGCGCCAAACTCGTCGTCGGCGGCACCCGCAACGGTGCGATCCATTCGGCGACGCTTCTCGATGGCGTGACCTCCGAGATGCGCATCTATGCTGAGGAAAGCTTTGGTCCGGTCAAGTCCATCATCCGCGTCAAGGACACCGACGAGGCCGTGAACGTGGCCAATGACACCGAATACGGGCTGTCTGCGGCGCTGTTCTCGCAGGACATCACCACGGCGCTCGACGTTGCCAACCGCATCCAGAGCGGCATTTGCCATATCAACGGCCCAACCGTCTCGGACGAACCGCAAATGCCCTTTGGCGGGGTGAAAGCCTCCGGCTATGGCCGGTTCGGCGGCAAATCCGGGATCGCGGAATTCACCGACCTGCGCTGGATCACCATCGAGGACCCGGGCCAGCACTACCCGTTCTGATCGAAGTGCGTTTGATCTGAAGGCTTCCCAAGATGGACGAGAGCATCTCTGCCGCTCTCGTCCTTTTTTGTCACCGCTGCGCAAGCCGCCGGCCGATAAAAAGCGCCGACAGCGCGGTCAACAGCGCCAGCGCCAGAAACAACACACGACAAGCCAGTTCAACCGCGGGCAAGAGCTCCGGGGAAACCGGCCCGCCCGCCACAATGGCCGTGGCCGTGGGCTCGGGCACCTGCCCCAGACCGGTGATCAGCCGCGTCGGCTGCGCGCCCTGATCGATCACCTGGTGGGCTGAACCCGAACCCGCATCTGTCTCTCAGATATCGAGCTTCGGGAAATAATCCCCGGTGTGGCCGACGATCCAGTCGCGCACTTTTTCGGCCGCCGGGGACAAGGGCCGGTCCTGCCCCGAGAGCAGATACCATTGCCGATAGATCGGCGAGCCCTCGACCTTGAGCGCCACCAGACGCCCCGAGGCCAGTTCCTCGGCCACCGTATGGGCCGAAATCATCGCCAGCCCCAAGCCGCTCAACACCGCCTGCTTGATCGTCTCGTTGCTGTCCATTTCCAATGTCGGCGCGGTATGGCCAAGACCGATCTCATCGAGGAACCGCGCCGCCAAAATGCGTGTCCCCGAGCCTTCTTCGCGCATCACCCATCGCTCGCTCAACAGCGCCTCGCGCGGCACATGCGGCACCCTCGCCAAAGGATGATCAGCCGCGGCAATCACGATATGCGGATGTTCACCCAGTGCGATCTCATGGGTCAGCGGGTCCCGCGGCGGCCGCCCCATGATGCAGAGATCGAGCGCGCCGCGTTTGAGCGAGGCCACGGTGTCGCGCCGGTTCGCGATGCTCAGCGAGATCTCGATGCCCGGGAATTCCCGTTGGCACAGGGCGACGATTCTCGGGGCAAAATACTTGCCGGTAGAGACGACACCCAGCACGACAGAGCCGGAATGGCCGTGATTGAGCGCATTGATATTGGTGATCGCACGCTCCAGAGCGGCGCGCAGCTCGTCATAGGCTTCGAGCAGAACCTCGCCCTGCGGCGTGACGCTGTTGCGCGCCCTTCCCTGTCGCACGATGAGCGGAGAACCAATGATTTCCTCAAGCGTTTTCAATTGGCTATGAACAGCCGGCCCGGTCAGCCCGAGCTGTTCGGCGGCAACGGAAATATTGCCGGTCTGGGCCACGGTTTGCAGTGCGCGCAATTGCCGCAGTGAGAGCTGATCGAGTCGTTTCATAAATTTATTTTACACTACTGGTTAGTTTTTTAAATTTTTTTATAGGTTCGTTTACGGAATGTTGAGGCGGAGATTGATGAGGAAGGGAGGCCTCGCCAATGCCGCTACAGACAGACAATTCCCATGGTGAGATCCCCGAGGCCCTGCGCCCGGCGCTTATCGCGCTCTGCGATGTCGGGGCGCAGCTCAGCCGGATCATCGCCCTCGGCCCCCTGGGCGATGCCCTGGGTGGCAAGCTCGGCGCCGAGGTCGGCTCCAACACCGATGGCGACACGCAAAAGGCGCTCGACGTGATGGCCGATGAGCTCTTCGCCGAGGCGCTCAAGGGCACCGGTGTGCGCTGGTACGCGTCCGAGGAACAGGACGAGGTGGTCGAGATCGACACGCAGGGCACGCTGGCCCTGGCCATCGACCCGCTGGACGGCTCATCGAACATCGATGTGAATGTCTCGATCGGGACGATCTTTGGCATCCAGCCGGCGCTCGATCAGGGCGAAGAGACCTTTCTGCGCGACGGCACGCATCTTCTGGCCTCCGGCTATTTCATCTACGGGCCGCAGACCATTCTGGTCGCCACGTTCGGCGATGGCGTGCGCCATTTCATCCTCAACCGCGACAGCGGCATGTTCGAGGAGGCGCCGAAGCCGCCCTCGATCCCCTCGACCGCCAGCGAATTTGCCATCAACGCCTCGAATTACCGGCATTGGGCGAGCCCGGTGCGCGCCTATATCGACGATTGCATCGCCGGTGTCGAAGGCCCGCGCGGCCGCAATTTCAACATGCGCTGGGTCGCCTCTCTGGTGGCCGAAACGCATCGGATCATGTCGCGCGGCGGGATCTTTCTCTACCCGTCCGACAGCCGTGACGGCTATCAGAACGGTCGGCTCAGGCTGGTCTATGAATGCGCGCCGATTGCCTTTCTCGTCGAACAGGCGGGAGGCAAGGCCACGACCGGCACCAAGCGGATCCTGAGCTGCGTGCCCGATCAGCTGCATACCCGCGTGCCCTTCGTCTTTGGCACATCGGACAAGGTCGAACGCGTCGCCACCTATCACGATCTGCCACAGAACGAGGTCTCTGCCCTGTTCGGCAATCGCGGTCTCTTCCGCGCCTGAGATCCGTGCCTGAGATCCACGCTTAAAACAACGGGCTGCGACAGACAGCCCGGCACCAAACTGCCCACGCACCCATCGCCATGTTCTGCGCCTCGCAGAGCGCCCCACGCATAACGACATTGCGCCCCCTGAGATCAGAGAGAGAGCCCCCATGTCCAAGAAACACCCGATCATCTCCGTCACCGGTTCTTCCGGCGCCGGCACCTCCACGGTCAAATCCACTTTCGATCAGATTTTCCGTCGTGAGGGGATTTCCACCGTCTCCATCGAAGGCGACGCGTTTCACCGCTACGACCGGATGGAAATGAAGGCCGAGCTCGACAATCGCAAGGCGGCGGGCGACGAGACTTTCAGCCATTTCTCTTATGAAGCCAATGAGTTGGAGAAGCTCGAAGACGTGTTCCGCACCTATGGCGAGACCGGCGGCGGCGAGACCCGCCATTATATCCACGATGACAAGGAAGCGGCACTTCACGATACGCCGCCGGGCAAGTTCACCGACTGGGCGCCCTTCGCCGACGGCTCGGATCTCTTGTTCTACGAGGGGCTGCATGGCGCCGTGGTGAATGACACGGTCGATATCGCGGCCCAGGCGGATCTCAAGATCGGCGTGGTGCCGGTGATCAATCTCGAATGGATTCAGAAGATCCATCGCGACAGCTCGCAGCGCGGCTATACGCCCGAGGCGGTGACCGACACGATCCTGCGCCGCATGCATGCCTATGTGCATTGCATCTGCCCGCAATTCTCCGAGACCGACATCAATTTCCAGCGCGTGCCCGTCGTGGACACCTCGAACCCGTTCATCGCCCGTTGGATTCCCACCGCCGATGAGAGCCTCGTGGTGATCCGGTTCAAGAACCCGCGCGGCATCGATTTCCCGTACCTGATGTCGATGATCGAAGGCAGCTGGATGACCCGGGCCAATTCTCTGGTGATCCCCGGCGGCAAGATGGATCTGGCGATGCAGCTGATCTTCACGCCGATGATCCTGCGTCTGGTCACCGACTCCAAGCGCGTCTGAGCCCCCGTTTCACCCCATTTTGCGAACGCTCTCCGAGGAGACTGTCATGAATATTCAAACCCAAGAGAAGCCCCAAACCCAAGTCGATGAAACCGTGATGGCCAATGCCATCCGGGTGCTCTCGATGGATGCGATCGAGGCCGCCAATTCCGGCCATCCCGGCGCGCCGATGGGATTGGCCGATGTCGCCACCGTGCTGTTCAACCGCTTTCTCACCCTTGACCCGAAAAATCCCGATTGGCCGGACCGCGACCGGTTCGTGATGTCGGCGGGTCATGGTTCGATGCTGGTCTATGCCATCCATCACCTGCTGGGCTATGAGGACATGGACGCCGATCAGCTCCGGAATTTCCGCCAGATGGGCTCGCGTACCGCCGGTCACCCGGAATATGGCCACGCGATGGGCATCGAGACCACCACCGGCCCTCTGGGGCAAGGTGTGGCCACCTCGGTCGGCATGGCGCTGGCCGAACGGATGCTGAACGCGCGCTTCGGGGATGATCTCGTCGATCACTACACCTATGTGCTGGCGGGCGACGGCTGCCTGATGGAGGGCATCAGCCACGAAGCCATCGACATGGCGGGTCATATGGGGCTCGGGCGGCTCATTTTGTTCTGGGATGACAACCGCATCACCATCGACGGCGCCACCGATCTCTCGACCTCGATGGATCAGGGCAAACGCTTCGAGGCGGCGGGCTGGCATGTGCAGGCGATCGACGGCCACGACACTGACGCCATCGCCAAGGCGATCGAGGCCGCGCGCGCCGACAAGCGCCCGTCGATGATCGCTTGCCGCACGGTGATCGGCAAGGGCGCGCCGAACAAGGCCGGCAGCCACAAGGTCCATGGCGCACCTTTGGGCGCGGATGAAATTGCCGCCACCCGTGAGGCACTGAACTGGCCGCACGCGCCTTTCGAAGTCCCTGGAGAGGTGCGCGACGCCTGGCGCCAGATCGCCCAGCGCGGCGCCGAGGCTCAGACCGCCTGGCGCAAACGCAAGGCGGTACATGCCAAGGCCGAGGCCTTTGATATCGCCCATGCCGCCCCCGACGCGGTGGCGCTCAACGCCGCGATGACAGCCTATAAGCACAAGCTGAGCGCGGATCTGCCCAAGGTGGCGACCCGCAAAGCCTCTGAGATGGCTCTGGAAGTGGTCAATGGCACATTGCCGAACATGGCCGGCGGCTCCGCCGATCTCACCGGCTCGAACAACACCAAGACCTCCGCCATGCGTCCGGTGAGCCGTGACGATTATTCCGGCGATTACATCCATTACGGCATTCGCGAACATGGTATGGCGGCGGCGATGAACGGCATCGCGCTTCATCGCGGGCTGATCCCCTATGGCGGTACATTTCTGGCTTTCGCAGATTATTGCCGCCCGGCGATCCGGCTTTCGGCGCTGATGAACGTGCCCGTCACCTATGTCATGACCCATGACTCGATCGGTCTTGGCGAAGACGGGCCGACGCATCAGCCGGTGGAAACCGTGGCCTCTCTGCGTGCCATGCCAAATCTCACAGTGATCCGCCCGATGGATGCGGTGGAGACCGCCGAGGCCTGGCAGATCGCCGCCACCTCGGCGGGCACGCCTACCCTTCTCGTCCTGTCGCGCCAGAACCTGCCCTGCCTGCGCACCCGCCACACCGATCAGAACCTCACGGCCAAGGGTGCCTATGTGATCTATGAGCCCGAAGGCGGGCGCGACGTGACGCTCATCGGCACCGGCTCCGAGGTCGAGATCGCGATGGAAGCCTCGAAAATGCTGGCCTCCGAGGGCATCCGCGCCGCGGTGATCTCCGCACCCAGTTTCGAGCTTTTCGCCCAGCAGGACCCGGAGTATCGCGCCGCCATCCGCGGCTGTGCCCCGCGCGTCGGAATCGAAGCCGCGGTGCGTCAGGGCTGGTGCGTCTTTCTGGAGCGCTCCGACGGCTTCGTCGGCATGACCGGCTTTGGCGCCTCTGCCCCCGCCCCCGAGCTTTACCGCCATTTCAACATCACGCCTGAGGCCGTTGTCGCCTCGGCCAAACGTCAGATCTCTGACCAGAATTAAGGGAAACAACCATGAGCACCAAAGTCGCCATCAACGGGTTCGGACGGATCGGCCGCAACGTGCTGCGCGCCATCGCGGAATCCGGTCGCAACGACATCGAAGTGGTCGCGATCAACGATCTCGGCCCGGTCGAGACCAATGCCCATCTGCTGCAATTCGACTCCGTCCATGGCCGGTTCCCGCAAGAGGTCAAGGTCAAGGGCAACGCGATCGACATCGGCAACGGTCCGATCGAAGTCACCGCCGAACGCGATCCCGCCAACCTGCCCTGGCAGGGCGTCGACATCGCGCTGGAATGCACCGGGATTTTCACCGCCCGCGACAAGGCGGCGCTGCATCTCGAGAACGGTTCCAAGCGGGTGTTGGTCTCTGCGCCTGCGAGTGGCGCCGACAAGACCGTGGTCTTCGGCGTCAACCACCGCGAGCTGCAAAGCGATCATCTGGTGGTCTCCAACGCGTCCTGCACCACGAATTGCCTGTCGCCGGTGGCCAAGACGCTCAATGACGCGGTGGGGATTGCGAAAGGTTTCATGACCACGATCCACAGCTACACCGGCGATCAACCGACGCTCGACACGATGCATTCGGATCTCTACCGGGCCCGGGCCGCCGCGCAGTCGATGATCCCGACCTCGACCGGGGCTGCGAAAGCCGTGGGGCTGGTGCTGCCGGAACTCAATGGCCGGCTCGACGGTGTCGCGATCCGCGTGCCGACCCCGAATGTCTCGGTCGTCGATCTGGTGTTCGAGGCCAGCCGCGACACCACCGTGGAAGAGATCAACGACGCCATTCGCAACGCCGCAGACGGGCCGCTCTCGGGCATCCTCGGCTATACCGAGCGGGCCAATGTCTCGATCGATTTCAACCACGATCCGCACAGCTCCGTGTTCCATATGGACCAGACCAAGGTGATGGAGGGCCGGATGGTCCGCATCCTGAGCTGGTACGACAATGAATGGGGCTTTTCCAATCGCATGGCCGACACCGCCGTCGCCATGGGCGCGCTCATCTGACAACTCATTTCGGAGGAAGACCAATGGCTCTCATCACCCTCAGACAATTGCTCGATCACGCCGCCGAACAGGGCTATGGCGTGCCGGCCTTCAACATCAACAACATGGAACAGGGTCTGGCGATCCTGCGCGCGGCTGAGCGCTGTGACGCGCCGGTGATCCTTCAGGCCTCGCGCGGTGCACGTTCCTATGCCGGCGACATCATGCTGCGCCATATGGTCGAGGCGCTCTCGGAAATGTATCCGCAGATCCCGGTGGTGATGCATCAGGACCATGGCAACAATGACGCCACCTGCCTCTCGGCCATCCGTCACGGTTTCACCTCGGTGATGATGGACGGTTCGCTCGAGGAGGATATGAAGACCCCCGCCAGCTACGATTACAATGTCGAGATCACCGCCCGCGTGACAAGGGCCGCGCACGCGGTTGGTGCCTCCGTCGAAGGGGAGCTCGGTGTCCTTGGCTCCCTGGAGACGGGGGAGGCTGCGGCCGAGGACGGCTCCGGCGCCGAGGGCAAGCTCAGCCACGACCAGCTCCTGACCGACCCGGATGAGGCGGTGGATTTCGTCTCGCGCACCAAATGCGACGCGCTGGCCATCGCCTGCGGCACTTCGCACGGCGCCTACAAGTTCACCCGCAAACCCGATGGCGACATCCTCTCGATGGCGACCATCGCGGCCATTCACGAGAAACTGCCGAACACGCATCTCGTCATGCACGGCTCCTCCTCGGTGCCGCAATATCTCCAGGACCTGATCAACGCCAATGGCGGCGACATGCCCCAGACCTATGGCGTGCCGGTCGAGGAGATCGAAAAGGGCATCAGGATGGGCGTGCGCAAGGTCAATATCGACACCGATTGCCGCATGGCGATGACCGGGCAGTTCCGCAAGGTCGCCAAGGACAAGCCCGCCGAATTCGACCCGCGCAAATTCATGATCCCGGCGATGGACGAGTTGGAAGCGCTCTGCCGCGACCGGTTCGAACGCTTCGGCACCGCCGGACAGGCCGGAAAGATCACCGCCATTTCCATGGATGACATGGCCAAGCGCTACGCAAGCGGCGCGCTTGACCCGCAAATCGCGCAAACGCTTGCCGCCGAATAATGACCCCCAACCGGAGGATTTCAAAATGGACCAGTCAAACCGCTACGCCCGCCTTGATCTGAAGGAAGAAGACCTGATCGCAGGCGGTGGTCACGTGCTCGTGGCCTATCACATGAAACCGAAAGAGGGCTTTGGCGATTATCTCGCCACCGCCGCGCATTTCGCCGCCGAAAGCTCCACCGGCACCAATGTCGAGGTCTCGACCACCGACGATTTCACCCGTGGCGTCGATGCGCTGGTCTATGAGATCGATCCCGCCAAAGAGCTGATGAAAATCGCCTACCCGGTCGATCTCTTCGATCGCAATATCATCGACGGCCGGGCGATGCTTTGTTCTTTCCTGACGCTCACCATCGGCAACAACCAGGGCATGGGCGATGTGGAATATGCCAAGATGCATGATTTCTACGTGCCCCCGGCCTATCTGCGGCTGTTCGACGGGCCGTCGACCACCATCGCCGACATGTGGCGCGTGCTGGACCGTCCGCATGTCGATGGCGGCTTCGTCGTCGGCACGATCATCAAGCCGAAACTCGGGTTGCGGCCGCAGCCCTTTGCCGATGCCTGCTATGATTTCTGGCTCGGCGGCGATTTCATCAAGAACGATGAGCCGCAGGGCAATCAGGTGTTCTCGCCGCTGCGCGAGACCATCCCGCTGGTCGCCGACGCGATGAAACGCGCACAGGACGAGACCGGTCAGGCCAAGCTCTTTTCCGCCAATATCACCGCCGACGATCATTACGAGATGCTGGCCCGCGCCGAGTTTATCCTCGAGACCTTCGGCGAGAATGCCGATCACGTTGCCTTTCTGGTCGATGGCTATGTCACCGGTCCGGCGGCGATCACCACCGCGCGCCGCGCCTTCCCGCGCCAATACCTGCATTACCACCGTGCCGGGCACGGGGCCGTCACCAGCCCGCAGGCGAAACGCGGCTATACGGCCTTTGTGCTGTCGAAAATGGCGCGTCTTCAGGGCGCCTCCGGCATCCATGTCGGCACCATGGGCTTTGGCAAGATGGAGGGCGAGAACAGCGACCGCAACATCGCCTATATGATCACCGAGGACAGCGCCGACGGGCCCTATTACCATCAGGAATGGCACGGCATGGCGCCGACCACGCCGATCATTTCGGGCGGCATGAACGCGCTTCGCATGCCCGGGTTCTTCGAGAATCTCGGCCATTCCAATCTGGTGATGACCGCCGGCGGTGGCTCTTTCGGCCATATCGACGGCGCGGCGGCGGGCGCGATCTCGCTGCGTCAGGCCGAGACCTGCTGGAAACAGGGCGCCGACCCGGTCGAGTTCGCCAAGGAGCACAAGGAATTCGCCCGCGCTTTCGAGAGCTTCCCGGGCGATGCCGACAAGCTCTATCCTGGCTGGCGCGAAGCGCTCAGGATCAATTCCGCAGCCTGATCCGAGGCCTAAACCCTCTTCTCCCAGTGCGGTGCGGCGCTCCCGTCGCACCGCGCGCTTATCCTCAGAAGATCACAGGAGCTTCTCATGCTTGATCGTACCGTCAAAATCGCCCCTTCGATCCTCTCGGCCGACTTTGCCGATTTCGGTCGCGAAATTCAGGCCATCGAGGCCCAGGGCGCCGATTGGGTCCATGTCGATGTCATGGACGGGCATTTCGTGCCGAACCTGACCTTTGGCCCGCCCGCGGTGAAAGCCTTTCGTCCGCATGTGAAAACTGTGATGGATGTGCATCTGATGATCTCACCGGTCGATGCCTATATCGACGCCTATGCCGAGGCCGGTGCCGACATCCTGACGGCGCATCTCGAGGCCGGACCGCACAGCCACCGCACGCTGCAGGCCATTCGCGGCGCCGGCATGAAAGCCGGTCTGGCGCTCAACCCGGGCACGCCGGCAGAAGCGGTCGAGCATCTGTTGGATCTCACCGATCTGATCTGTGTGATGACCGTGAACCCCGGGTTCGGCGGGCAGAAGTTCATCGACATGACCGACAAGATCCGCAAGCTGAGCGCGATGATCGGCGACCGTCCGGTGCATATCGAAATTGACGGCGGCGTCGATCCCTCGACCGCGCCGCTGGTGGTCGAAGCCGGTGCCGATGTGCTGGTCGCGGGCTCTGCCGTGTTCCGTGGCGGTTCGGTGGACAAAGCGGAGGTCTATGGCGAGAATATCGCGGCGATCCGAAGCGCGGCCACCGGGGCCAGCGCAGCCGCTTGAAGGATTTCTCCCCCCATGCCCACTCAAATGCCCAGTCAGATGTCCAGCCAGATGACCCGCATTCTCTTTGATCTCGACGGGACGCTGATCGACAGCGCCCCCGACATTCACGCCATGGCCAACACGCTTCTCGCGCGCGAGGACAAGGACCCGATCAGCCTCGATGAGGCACGCGGCTTTGTCGGCAATGGCGCCAAGGTCTTTGTCACCCGCATGTGCGCAGCGCGAAGCATCAAGACCTCCGAGGAACCGCGGCTGCACAAAGATTTTCTGGCGCTCTACGAGACGGCGGTGGAGCTGACCGTGCCCTACCCCGGCGCGATCGAGGCGCTCACCGCGCTGAAAGCCGCCGGGCATCGGCTCGGTGTCGCCACCAACAAACCCGAAAGCCCGGCCCGCGCCGTCTTGGAGCATCTGAACATGACCTCCTTCTTCGAGGTGATCTTGGGCGGCGACAGCTGTGCCACGCACAAGCCCGACCCGCTGATGCTGCACGAGGGGTTCAAACGCCTGGGAGACGGCCCCGCGCTCTTTGTCGGCGACAGCGAGATCGACGCGGCAGCCGCGAAAAACGCAAATACCCCCTTCCTGCTCTACACCGAGGGCTATCGCAAAGCGCCCGCCGAGAGCCTTGGCGCGGCGGCGATCTTCTCCGATTTCGCCACCCTGCCCGAGCATGTGACACAGATATTGGAAAGCACCGGATGACGCTCAAAGCCCTGATTTTCGACGTGGATGGCACGCTGGCCGAGACCGAAGAGGTGCATCGGCAAGCGTTCAACGAGACCTTTGCCGAGGCCGGTCTCGACTGGAGTTGGTCCCGCGACGATTACGCCTGGCTGTTGAAAACCACCGGCGGCAAGGAGCGGATGAAAGCCTATCGCGCGCATCTTGGCCTCAGCCGGCCCTCCGACGCCGAAATCGCGGCGCTGCACAAGGTGAAGACCGCGCGCTATGCCGAGATCATCGCCCGTGGCGAGATCGCGCTCCGCCCCGGCGTGGCCGAGCTGATCGCCGCGGCGCGGGCCAAGGGCCTCAAGCTCGCGGTGGCCACCACCACCAACCGGCCCAATGTCGACGCGCTCGCTCAGGCCTGTTGGGGCAGACACGCCGAGGAGGTGTTCGACGTGATCGCCGCCGGCGACGAGGTGGACCGCAAGAAACCCGCACCCGATGTCTTTACCCTCGCGCTGATGCGGCTAAGCCTGCCGGCGCATGAGTGCCTCGCTTTCGAGGACAGCCGCAATGGCGTTTTCTCGGCCCAGGCCGCCGGGCTGCGCGTGGTGGTGACCCCGTCCGCCTATACCGGGTGTGAGGATTTCTCCATGGCCGAGAAGATCATGCCGGCGCTGGATTTGAGCCTACTTGAGGAGAAGGTGCCAAGTCGCACCTCTGCCTGAGCCGCTATCAGCCAGACAGATCCCCCAGATAGATCAGCCCAGATAAACCGTGCCCGCCGGGTAGGAAATCCGCTTGGTGCGGCGCGTGGCGAGCAGGAAACCCAGCGTCAGCGGGCCGACCCGACCGACGAACATGATGAACATGACGACGATCCGCCCCACCGTGTCGAAATCGCCGGTGACGCCGCGCGACGTGCCGACCGTCGCAAAGGCCGAAACCGTCTCGAAGGCCAGATCGAGGAATGCGCCCTCGTGGAACAAGAGCATGGCGAAGAGCGAGAGAAGGATCAGAAACAGGCTGACCATGGTCAGCGCCAGCACTTTCATCACCTGATCGGTGCCGAGCCGGCGCCCGAAGACATCGATATTCTGATGCCGACGGAAAAACGCGATGGTGGCCAGCAGGAGCACGATGAAGGTGGTGACCTTGATGCCGCCGCCGGTCGAGGTCGACCCCGCCCCGATCACCATCAGCACCATCAGCATCAGCGTGGTGGCATCGTTGAGCCCGGCGAGATCGATGGTGTTGAAGCCTGCGGTGCGGGTCGAGGCGGCCTGAAACCAGCTGGCCCAGAGCTTGGCCGGCCAGTGAAGCGGCCCCAGAGTCGCCGGATTGCCCCATTCCATCGCCGCGAAGGCCAGTGTCGGCAGGATCAGCAGCAGCGCCGTGCCCAGAAGCATCAGCTTGGTATGCAGGGAAAACCGCCGCCATGTCTTATGCCGCCAGACATCGGAGGCGACGGTGAACCCGATACCGCCCAAGATGAACAGCAGCGGAATGGTGAGATTGATCAGCGGATCGCCGACCCAGCGGCTCAGACTGTCGGGAAACAGCGCGAAACCGGCATTGTTGAAAGCCGAGACGGAATGGAAGATCGCATCCCAGATCCCCTGCCCCCATCCGAATTCCGGCACGAACACCAGCGCCAGAAGGACGGCGCCAATCAGTTCGAACAGCAGGACGACGCGCAAGATCATCCGCGTCAGTTTCAAGAGATCCGTGGCCGAGGTCTGATTGAGATCCTCGCGCAGGTAGAGGTGATGGGTAAAGCCCACGGGCAGACCCAGCATCGACAAGATCAGCACGGCAAAGCTCATCAGCCCCAAGCCACCCAATTGAATCAACAGGGTGAGGATGAGCTGGCCGAAAAAGGTAAACCCCGCGCCGGTATCGACAACCGCCAACCCTGTGACAGTGACGGCAGAGGTGGCGGTGAAGGCGGCATCCGACCAGGTGATCGGCGCGGTCGTGGCCCAGGGCAGTTTCAGGGCGAGAATGCCCATGAGGATCAGCCCGGCATAGATCAGCACCAGCACCAGAGGTGGCGGCAGATGCGAGACATTGCGTTTCGAGGCCCTGAGCAGCACCGTCACTGCCTCGCCCGGAGATCATCCCCGTAACGCCGCAGATCGGGCCGCTTGCCCAGAAGCAACAGCTTGTCGCCCTCCTTGAGGCGAAGCTCGCCATTTTCGCAGGACAGGAACTGGCTCTCGCGCATCGCGCCCAGCGCCCGCAGTTCGTAGGTCTCGGCCAGGCTCATCTCCTTGATCGACACACCGTCGAGAAGCGCCGGCACTTTCAGATCGACCACGTGATAGCCATTGCCGAGGCTGACATAGTCGCGGATCAGCGGATTGTGCAGCATCTGGCCGATATGTTGCCCGATCTCCTGTTCCGGCAGGATCACCCGGTCGGCACCGAGCTTGCTCAGAATGCGGTGATGGGTCTTGTTCAGCGCCTTGACCCAGATGGTTTCAACGCCCAACATTTTGACATGCATGGTACAGAGGATATTGGCCTCGAGATCCTCGCCGATGGCGATCACCGCCACATCGTAATTGCCGACCCCGGCCTCTTTCAGCGCCGCCTCATCCTTGCCATCGGCGATCACCGCCTCGGTGAGCACATCGGCCAGACGGGTGACATTGCGTTCATCCGTGTCGATGCCCAGAACGGGATTTCCGAACCGTGCCAGCTCACTGGCGACGGTGCTGCCAAAGGTGCCAAGGCCGATCACGGCGAAGCTGCGATTTTTCAAGGATCAATGCTTTCGGCTGTTTCTCCCCCGAGCAAAACCGCATTTCAGCCGGGGAATCAATCGTCTCATCGCGGAAATCCGGGGGAGCAGCCTCTCGCCGCGACCTCTGATGCCGCCCTCGGCCAAGACCCGCGCCTTCCACGGACAGTTCCGTGAGACCAGGGGGAATTGATCCACAATTCGGAAACATTCCCCGCGATTGCCGCATTTTCGCCTCGAATTGAAGACAAAACCAAAGCCATTAATATGGTTAAGGTCGCTTAAGGTTGCTCATGACACGCCCCGTGAAACTTATTGTACAAATCCCGGCTTTGAACGAAGAAGAAACAATCGCCGAAGCGATCCGCGCCATTCCGCGCGACGTCCCCGGTATCGAACGGGTCGAAATCCTGGTGATCGATGACGGGTCCACCGACCGCACCGTCGAGGTGGCGCGCGGGGCCGGCGCCGATCATATTCTGCGCATGCCGTCGAATGTCGGGCTGGCCCGGGCCTTTTCCGCCGGCATCGAAGAGGCTCTGGCGCTCGGAGCCGATATCATCGTCAACACCGATGCCGACAATCAATATTGTGCCGATGACATCCCGGCGCTGATCTCGCCGATCCTCGAGCGCCGTGCCCAGATCGTCGTCGGGGCGCGACCGATCACCGAGATCGAGAGCTTCTCGCCGCTCAAGAAAGCGCTGCAACGGCTCGGCAGCTGGGTGGTGCGTCAGGCGAGCGAAACCGATATCCCCGATGCCCCCTCGGGCTTTCGGGCCTATGCCCGCGACGCGGCGGCGCGTCTTTGTGTCATCAACACCTATACCTATACGCTCGAAACCATCATTCAGGCCGGGCGCAAACGCATTCCCATGACCTCCGTGCCGGTGCGGGTGAACGAGGTGACGCGGCCCTCGCGCCTGTTCAAGGGCATCCGCGAATATGTCATGCGCTCGGCCAAGACGATCCTGCGGGTCTTCGTGATCTACGCGCCCATTCGCTTCTTCTTTTCTCTGGCAGCGATCTTTGCCATCCCCGCGGTGATCGCGATCGCCCGGTTCCTGGTCTATTACCTCGTCGGCAACGGCAGCGGGCATGTCCAGTCGCTGGTCCTCGCCGCAGCGCTGATGGCGATGGCCACCGTGCTGTTCGCCGTCGGCATCCTGGCTGACATGATCGCCGCGAACCGCAGCCTGCTCGAGGATATCCGGGCACGCGACCTGTTGCGGGCCGAGCGTCCGGCCGCGGCCGAGGTGCTGCCGATGAAAACCAGAAAGATCGCCGATGTTTCGTAGTGATGTCGCAGACCGCGCCCCGGGCGGGGCCTCCGTTTTCGCCTGGCTGTCCGCGACTGCCACCGCCCGATACGCCGTATTTCTCGGCTTTGCCGTCCTGCTCTTCCTGAGCTGGGGACGCAATGTCAACTGGGACGAATTCTATTTCCTGAGCCACGTGCATGCCTTTCTCGACGGTCGGCTCGACCGGCCCTTGCAGACGGTTTACGTCCATGCCTTTGGCTGGCTCGCCACTATACCCGGCCATGAAATGGGACAGATCGTGATCGCCCGGCTGGTGATGACCGGCCTGCTGGCCGTCACCTGTCTGTCCATCTTCCGCATGGCCACCGCTCTGGCCGATCGGCGCGCCGCCTGGATCGCGCTCGTCGCTTTCCTGAGTTCCGGTTTCACCCTCGCCCATGGCACAAGCTTTCGTGCCGACCCGATCGCGGCCGCGGGGCTGATGGCGGCGCTCGCCATCCTGTTCACGGCACGCCTGTCGGTGGGGCAGATCCTCGCCGTCGCCGTGCTGAGCGCTTTTGCCCTGCTGGTGACGATCAAGGCCGTCCTCTATTTTCCGGCCTATCTTGCGGTGCTGATCTGGCGCTGGCGGGAGCCCGGCCTGCCGCTGCGCATCCTCACGGCCTGGCTGCTCGGGCTGGCGATCGCTGCGGCGCTTTTTGCCCTGCATTCCGCCGGGATCGAGGCCCCCGCCGACAAGACCGCGATGAGCAATGCGCAGGGCGCGCTGCATACGACGCTTCTTCAAAGCGGGCTGTTTCCGCGCGGGCGGGACGCGCTGCTTTGGGCCTTGCTCAGTTCCGGCACGCTCGCGCTCGCCTGGTTCGGCGTGAGCCGCGCCGGGGCCCGGTTGGGATGGCTGCTCCTGGCCTTTGCCGCGCCACTGATCCTGTCGATCGTCTTCTACCGCAATGCCTTTCCCTATTTCTTCCCTTTCATCACCCCGCCGCTGATGATCGCCGCCGCGGTGGGCGCCGCCCGGCTCGGCTCCGGCCCGGCGCTCGGGGCGCTCATGGCCCTGATGCTGGCCAGCGGCAGCGTGCAGGCCATTGCCGCCGCCTCGGAAAGCGCCGAGACGCAACGGGCGACTTTGGCCGAGATCCATCGCCTGTTCCCAGAGCCGGTGCCCTATATCGACCAGAATGCCATGGTCGCCAGCTTCCCACGCCAGAGCTTCTTCATGTCGACCTGGGGCATCCTGAAATATCGCGCAGCAGGCCAGCCGGTGATGGCGGATCTCATTGCAGAGACCCAGCCGCCGCTCCTGCTTACCAATCGCTGGACCTTGGATCAGGCGATGACGGCACCGGAGATCACGGACAGCGCATTGTCGCTCCTGCCGCCGGATCAGAGCGTGTTGCGACAGAGCTATGTGCATTACTCCGGGGCGATCTGGCTCGCCGGCCAAACCGTGACACTGGGAGAGAGCGCGCATGAGCTCGACCTGCCGGTGCATGGCCGCTACCGGGTGATTGCGGACACTCCCGTGCGCCTGGCGGGAGAAACGGTGCAGCCGGAAGACACCGTGGAGCTCACCGGGCCGGTGATGCTCACTGGCCCCGCCGGCGGCAAGGTAACGCTGATCTGGGACACCACGGCGCCACAACGGCCCGGCGCCCTGCCCCAGCGCGCCCTCTACGCGGGGTTCTGGCAGCTGCCGTTCTGAAACAAGGCGTGGCCGGCGGCAAGGACCCGGGCCTTTCGTTCAGGCCTGCTGTGCGGGGGGCGCGACCCTTGCCATAGCGGGCCATTCCGAGCCGGCGGAATTGATCCCGGTCCTTCCCCTCAGGCAGCGTCGCAACTCACGCGGCCGGGCATAACGCCGAAAAACGGCGCACCGGCACGACAATGATCCCTCGCTTTTCGCTCATCTCCGCCGCTGCCAATATGTCGTGAGCAGAACGAGCCCGGCGCCAACTGCGAGATCGAGGGCCCGGTTGATCGCCACGGCCAGAAAGACCGTGCCCGGTGAGGCCTGGATCAGCGTCGCGAGACCGGCGGCGATCGCCTCGTTCACGCCAAGACCCGCAGGTACGATGCCGACGGCAGCGCCAAGCGTCGGAGCCACCGCATAGAGCGCCGCCTCGACCCAGCCGATCTTGGCTCCGAGCGCGCCAAACGCCATGCTCAACCTGAGCATGGTCACGATCAGGCTGAGGAGCCGGACCGCCACCATAGCCATCAGATATCTTGGCGCGGCGGATCTCGACAGGAGCCACAGGACGCCGCAAATGGCGACAAAGCCTCCGCCCGCGATCCAGAGCCAGATTGCGCCGTCCAGCACCCAAAGCGCCGCGGCAGAGATCGTCACCGTTAGGCTCAGCGTGAGCACCGCCGTCAGAAGGACCAGACGCGTTGCCTCGCCAACCCCCGCACCGCTCTCGATGAGGGCCGCGCCACGCACGAGCGCCCCACCGGGGATGGGCAGGAGCTCGGCGACATTCGCGGTCGCGACCGTCTGCAGGGCCCGAGCATTCGAGATCCTGCGCCCGACCGCAGAGATGGTGATCCTGAAGGTCAGGGCCGCAACAATCAGCAATGCCGGTGTCAGGACCAGAAAGTTCACGGCGAGATGCACCGGCGACAGGCTGGACCATGTCAGATCCAGGCTGGCCACGGCCCAGATCGCACCGATGGTCAGGACCGCCAGCCCGACAGCCCCGAAGGCCCGGCGAACCGCGGGTTGTTTCAAGGCTGTCTTCAGCCGACCCACGGTATATATGCGGCCCTCAGGTTTCAGCGGTCTCACCAATATAATGGCGGGCAGTATCGCGGGCGACACGGTCCCAATTGTAATAGCTGGACGCGACATGGCGCGCCTTCTCGATAAATTCGGCCCGCCTCTCCGGCGACCAGGCCGCAATCTCCTCGATCTTGGCAACCCATTGATCGGCCTGCCCCGGAGCGAGCAGAAACCCCGTTTCCCCGTCCTTGACCGCGTCCTTTAGGCCACCATGCCCGGCGGCCACGACGACACCGCCGGCGACAGCCGTCTCCACCGCCACGAGACCGAAGCCTTCGAAAGACCCGTTGCCCTGATCGACATTCGGAATGATGACGCACATTGCAGCGGCCATATGGCGATGCAGCACGGCCTGCTCGAGACGGCCGAGAAAGCGCACGCGCGGCGTCTCGAGCGCCGCGCCTTCCCCGGCGTCCCAAATGGTGCCGGCCACCTCGACCTCCATGGTTTCGGGCAATCGCGGCAGTACATTCTCGGCAAACCAGCGGAAGCCTTTGAGTGGGATCAGCCGGCCCGAGAACAGGATTGTCTGATTGGGCGCCGCTGCGGAACCGTCCATTTGCGAGGCGATCTCTGCGGCCAGGGGCACGATGACCGTGTCCCGAAACCCCAGGGCTTCGGCCGCTCTGGCCGTGGCCCCGGAATTGGCGATCACGGTAACCGGCCCGAGCAGCCTGGCACCAAGCTTCAGATAGAGACGATAAAGCTTGCCCAGGAGGCCGTCCCGCGCGGCAAAGGACACATCCGTCCCATGCGCCGACAAGACGCGCCGCGCCGAGGGCTTTCTCAACCGGGCCGCCAGGGCGAGCGGCCAGCTTGCCATATCCGCGACATGGGTGACGGGGGCCGGATGCGCGCTCGACAGCAGGGAAAAGGCGGTTTTCGCACCAAAGCGCAGAAGCTCCCAGGCCCCCGGCGTGCTGCCGTCGGCATGCCCGGGCAGCGCGATCACCTCAACCTCGCCATAGGCCCGCAAGCGGTCACTCAGCTTTTCGGAATAGGTTTCCATCCCGCCCATGGCCGGGGGCCATTTCCGCGAAACGAATGTGATTCTGAAAGGCTCTGACATGACGGCATCTTAGGCGCCGCCATTCGAATGACAACGACCATAAACACCTGCCGTTTATATTCTTTTCGTCGTGATGGCGGGCCTCCGGACGCCTGTCAGCCACGCGGCCGGGTCCTGCGTCCTGCCCCCCGTCGCACCACGGGGCGCCCACGCCCCCGACCCGCAGGACCGGGGGGAGCAAGGCAGACGCGGAACCATGGCCTTGCCGCTCATCTGCGGCAAGACCGGTCCAAGCGTTACATCTTGCCGCCGTAGACCGGGAAGAAGCTGTACTCGCCGTAATCCTTGATCTTCTCCATGGATTTGAGGGTTTCCATGTCGTCGGCGGAAATCTCGAAATCCACTGCGGCGTTGTTTTCCATATGGGCCGGGTTGCCGGTCTTCGGCAGCGGCAGAAGCCCCAGCTGCAGGCAATAGCGAATACCGAGCTGCGGGATGCTGACGCCATATTTCTCGGCCATCGCGGCGACGTCCGCATTCTTGAACAGCTCACCGTGACCGACCGGGGAATAGGCCTCAACCAGAATGCCCTGGCTTTCGGTGTATTCGATCAGCGCGAAGGGCGTGTTGCTGATATGGGCGAGGATCTGGTTGATCATCGGCTTGACCGTGCCATTGTCGATCAGGTTGTCGAGATCTTCCTTTTGGAAATTCGACACGCCGATGGCGCGCAGCTTGCCGGCCTCATAGGCCTCTTCGAGCGCTTTCCAGGCCGCTCGGTTGCCTTCGAAAAACCGATCTTCCCCTGCGAAATCCTGCCAGGGTTGCGGGCTGTGAATGATCATCAGGTCGACATAGTCGAGCCCCATCAACGCGAGCGAGCCATCGATCGCGGCCTTGGCCTCGTCGTAGGATTTGATGCCGGCGTCGAGTTTCGTGGTGACGAAGAGCTCGTCGCGCGCGATGCCGCAGTCGCGGATGCCTTCGCCGACACCACGCTCATTGCCATAGGCCTGGGCGGTGTCGATATGGCGATAGCCAAGCTTGACTGCGGCTTTGACGGCATCGGCCACCTTGTCATCGTCGATCATCCAGGTGCCGAGGCCGAGTTTCGGAATTTCGACACCGTTGGAAAGGGTGTAGCTGTCTTGAAGGATCATCGGATCTTCCTTTCTGTCTTCCGTTTGGCCGCTCCGCGCTGCGGAACGGGGCCGCATCCCAAGCGCACCGCACGCTGCGGGTCGCCTGTGGAGCAGCCGATAGGTGATATTTTCATGCCGACACTCTAGCCGCATCGGCGAGCTATGATAATCGGGGCAAAATAGATGGCACTCATGATCAGAGATCATGAATGAGCGCTCGGATCGGGGGATTTGGGCGCCTGACAACCACGAGGCCTTATAGATACATAGGTACATAGGTACGAGGCTTTCCCGCGCACGTGTTTCAGCCGTCCAATTTTTCGAACCGGTAGGTCAGTGCGGCGCCGCCGGGCTGGACATAGGCCAGTTCCACAGTGGCCATGGCGAAAGGTTCGACAAAGCGGGCGTTGCGCAGCCCACCGGTGTCCAGCGGCTCGAACCCGATGTCACGGATCAGCTCGCCGGCGACCGCCTTGGCCTGTGCATCATCGCCATAGGTGAGCACCTGTGGCGCGGGCCTCTGGCCCTTTCGGGCAAAGACCGGCCGGAAACTCTCCGAAGGGGTGGTGTTGAAACAGGACACCCAACGTGCCCCGGGCCGCATCGTTGCCAGCTCCTCGGCCCCCGACGAGGTTGTCCCCACCACAAGCTCCGTGTCGCTCTCGTTGAGCGGCACACAGCAGTTCAGCACGAGCTTTCCGGCGAGATCCCCAGCCTGGTCAAGCACATCCGTCACCCGCGACCAATGCACGGCCAGAAGCAGCACCTCTGCGCCCGCCACCGTCTCGGCAACCGTGCCGCAGGACGCCCCTGCCTCGCGCGCCAGAGCTTCGAGCTTGGCCGTGCTGCGGGCATAGGAGAAACAGACCTCGTGACCGCAGGCGGCCCAGAGGCGGCCCAGCTTGCCGCCCATCAGGCCCGATCCCAAGATGCCGATTTTCATGCGCCTTTCCTTTCGATCACGGGCGTGCCCTGCGCCACCCTCTTATTCTGCCCGGCTCTCGAACACTTGCTTGGCAACCGGCAGCGCCGAGAAGACTTTCGGCCAGCCCGCATAGAATGCGAGATGCGACAGCATGGCGCCGGCTTCGTCCCGTGTCAGCCCGTTGTCCATCGCACGGTTCAGGTGAAATGTCATTTGTTCCGGCTGACCGGCGGCGATGAGAGCGGCCACGGTGACAAGGCTGCGGTCACGCGGCGCGAGATCGGGGCGCAACCACAGATCGCGGAACAGCAGCTCGCGGGTGTTGTCCACCACGCCGATGCTGACATCGCTGTAAAGCCCGCTGACGAGCTCTTCGCGCGCGTCCTCGGCCTCCTGGTTCAGCGGCAGCAGCTCGACCTCTGCGCCCGGCAGGCTCTCGGGCGTGATGCCGCGGGATTTGAACACGGGCGCGGCGGCGTCAGCGGCGGCGGTGGCGTTGCCAAGCCCGGTGTAGAAAGCGAGATGGGTGATCGTTTCGGAAAGCTCAGCGGGCGTCACACCGGCGTCCAGGGCCAGGGCCACGTAGCTTTCAAGGTTTTCGGTCTCGTGACGGGTCATGAGGGCTGCAAAGGTGACAAGCGCGCGGTCGCGCACGGACATCGCCTCGCTTTGCCACTCGGAGCCGAGGAGGGTCTCGCTGGTGTAGGCCTCAAGCGCCGGGGTGACTTGAGCGACGGAAGACGGCACGGTGTCGCGCACATCCTGCGCCAAAGCGGCGCTGGTCATGAGGGCAAAGGCGGAGGCGGCGATCGGGGTCTTTTTCAGCGGCTTTTTCAGGGGCTTTTTCGGGAACGTCATGGGGAACTCCTGTTGGGTTTCCACACATATGGGGCGGATCGGCCTGCGGTTAATGCCGCTCTGCATCACCCCAATCATGAGCCATTTTCATCAATGCTTTTAGAGCAGTTTTTCACGCCCGCTCGCGCAGGACCTCCAACACCAGGCTGAAGGCCGAAGACGGGCGTTGGCGGCTGGGATAGTAGAGGTGAAACCCCGGGAAATACGGAGAATAATCCCCGAGACATATCTGAAGCGCGCCGCTGTCGAGATGCGGTTTGGCGAGCCGTTCGGGAATGAGCGCCAGCCCATGCCCGTCGATCGCCGCACGCATCACCGGGTTGATGGTATTGAAACAGGCCTGACCTTTGACCTTCACATTGATCTCCTGGCCGTCCTTGTCCTCGAATTCCCAGACATAGAGCGCACCGTGAGTGGCCAGACGCAGGTTGATACAGCGATGCTCGGAGAGTTCCTGCGGCGTTTGCGGCACGCCCGCCACGTCGAAATACGCGGCCGCACCGACGCAGACCATGCGCTCGTCCGGACCGATCCGCATGGCGATCATCCCCTCGCTGACCTGATCGCCATAACGCACCCCGGCGTCGCATTGCGAGGCGGCCAGGTCCGTGTAGCCATAATCCATGACGAACTCGATATTGACGGAAGGGTATTTTTTCAGGATCGGCGACAGTTTCGGCCAGAGAATGGTCTCGATCGCATATTCCACCCCCACGATCCGCACCGTGCCCGTCGGCTCGTCCTGCGCATCATTGAGCGCCTGAAGCCGGTTCTCGATCTTTTCGAAACAGGGGGTCAGCGTGGCAAGCAGATCCTCGCCCTCGAACGTCGGGGCGACCGTGCGAGTCGTGCGCGTCAGAAGCCGCAGACCGAGCCGTTGTTCCAGCCCCTTGATCGTATGGCTCAGCGCCGATTGTGACACGTTCAGCCGCGCCGCCGCCCTGGTGAAACTCCGCTCTTCGGCGACGGCGGCAAAGGCGATCAGGTCGTTAATATTCTCGCGTATCATGAGGGAGGCCGGGGATTGGGAGGTGAGGATCAAACGGATTTCCTCATATATATGTGCCTGCCTCATAAAGTCGACGGATTATGCGGAGATCGGGTTGTGCGGAGACGCCCATCTGCGGGGCAGGCCTCTGTGACGGAGCCATCGCCGGAGATGGCAAGAACCGCCCCCGCCCGCGGACCATTCATGACCGCGCCTCATGAATGGCTTGAACGGAACACCGATTATCGCGCACCAGATTTGCCCCATCTTGGTGTCATGCGTTTCTGAACCCCGTTTCGAGAGAGAGGATGCCATGTGCCAAGCATGCAATGAAAGATCTGCCCAACACCTGACGCGTGAGGGAGAGAGCCGTCGCGGCTTCCTGACCGCCGGGGCCGCCGCCCTCGCGGCCCCCCTGACCATTCCCGCCCTGTCCGGCGCGGCCCATGCGCAAGATGCCCCCTCTGCCCTTGCGGAAAGCCGGGTGCAATCCTGGGCCGCCTTCGACACGAGCGGCTCTTTCGCGCCGCACACGATCCCCCGCCGTGCGGCCGGGCCGAAAGATATGGTGGTCGAAATCTTGTACAGCTCGATCTGCCATTCCGACATTCACACCTACAAGGGCGACTGGGGCATGCCGCAGTTTCCGCTGGTGCCGGGGCATGAGATGGTCGGACGCGTCACCGGGGTCGGCTCGGAGGTGACCAAATTCCGCGAAGGCGATTACGCCGGTGTCGGCACCATGGTCGACAGCTGTGGCACCTGTGCCAATTGTCTTGCCGATCGCGAACAGAACTGCCTGAACGGCACGACCTTCACCTATAATTCCGCCGACAAGCTCTCGGGCGGCGTGACCTATGGCGGCTATTCCAGAAAGATTGTCGTCAAGGAAGACTTTGCCCTGCGCATCCCGCCGGGGGTCGATCTCGCCGGGTTCGCGCCGCTTCTGTGCGCCGGCATCACCACGTTTTCGCCGATCAACCATTGGGATCTGCGGCCGGGTCAGCGCTATGGCGTGATCGGCATGGGCGGCCTCGGCCGCCTCGCAGTAAAGCTCGCCGCCGCAAAAGGCGCCGAAGTCGTGGTTTTCACCACCTCCGAGGACAAGCTCGAAGACGCGAAAACCTTCGGTGCGGCCGAGGCCTATCTCTGGTCCGACGAAGACGCCATGCGCCGCCAGAGGGGCAGTTTCGATCTGATGCTCTCCACCGTGCCGGTCGCTTATCCGATGCAACCCTTCCTCAACCTGCTCAAACTCGACAAGACCCTGGTCAATGTCGGGGCGCTGTTTCCGGTCGAAGGCGCGCATGGCATGATGATGGGCTTCGGACGGCAAAGCCTTGCCGGATCGATGACCGGCGGGATCGCCGAAACCCAGGCGGTGATCGATTTCGCCGCACATCACGGGATTGCCGCCAGCTATGAAATGATCGCACCGGAGCAGATCGGCGCGGCCTGTCAAAAGGTCGTCAACAAAGAGGCGCGCTACCGCTATGTTATCGACATGACGCAGGCGTGATGCCAATCATGCGAGGCGGATCACAGGACCCGCCTTGCGCGACCCGACAGTATCTTGTCGGAATCTTTGCAGAATTTTATCGGAGCGACTGAATGGACCGGCGCAAATTTCTCATCTGGGGGCATGCCATCATCTGCTCGCTCGGCCTATCTCTGCCGGCCACGGCTGAAGAGAGCGGCAACACGTTTCGAAAAGGAAGCACCATGACGGAAATCCAATTCATTCTCGGCTCGGAGCGCCTCTTCGCAACGCTTGACGACAGCCCCGCGGCACGGGACTTCGCCGCGATGTTGCCTCTCGAGCTGACCCTCTCGGATTATCACGGGACCGAAAAAATCGCAGATCTGCCGCGCAAGCTCGACACCACGGGCGCACCGGCGAGCTACAAGCCGGAGACGGGAGATATCACTCTCTACGCGCCCTGGGGCAATCTCGCGATCTTTTACAAACCCTTCCAGAGCTCACGCGGGCTTGTCCGTCTGGGCCGTTTTGACGGGTCGATTTCAGCCTTGCTCAAGGACGGAGACTTTCCGGTTCGCATCGAAATCGTGGAGTGAAGCGGCCTCTCGCCCCCGCGCGGGCGTGACGGCGCTGCGATGAACGCGGCCCCAAAGCACCGAGGGGACATGGCCCTCTTCGCCCGCATGGCAAGGTCTCCGGCCAGCCCCGCCCTGCATGACTGTCCTGAAAAATTTTGCGTATATGCAAATTGAATGCTAATACGCAAAAAAGGGGAGACATGTAGAGAGGCCTGTCATGCGCAAGAACGACCTGATACCGACCGGCGCCAGCATCCCGAAGGCGCACCCCGCCGAGGATATCGGCCGCAACCTGAAAGCTCTGCGTCAGGCGCGCGGGATGTCCCTGACCGCCTCCGCAGCGCGTTGTTCGGTTTCGGCGGCGACCCTGTCACGGATCGAGAACGGTCTTCTGTCTCCGACCTATGATGTCATTTCAAAAATCTGCGAAGGCTTTGAAATCGGCATCCGTGATCTGATCGGCTATGGCGACCGGGTGGCGCTGAGCGGCTGGACCAGCGCAACGCGCGCCGGAGCGGGTCGGATCGTCGAAACCCCGCATTATCGCTTTGAGCTGCTGTGCGACGAGATTCTGGCCAAACCGTTTCTGGTGTTCCGGGCGGATATTCTCTGTCGCTCGATGGCCGAATTCGGCGCGCTTCAGTCCCACGCGGGGCAAGAGCAGATCGTTGTCCAGAGCGGCCGCGTCGAAGTCTGGATCGAGCAATACAAGCCCCGCCTGCTGGACGCGGGCGACAGCCTGGCCTTTGACAGCCGGCTGGGACATGCCGTGATCTCGGTCGGGGGAGACACGCCGGCCCGTGTCCTCTGGATCTGCGACTCGCAGGAGGTCAGGTGATGGCCGGGAAACCGCCTGTGGTCGTCATTGGCGCCGGGGTCGTCGGCGTTCTGACCGCCTATTCTCTGGCGAAACGAGGCCGCTCCGTGACCGTGATCGACCGCGCGCCCGCCCCCGCCGAGCTGTGCAGCCGCGCCAATGCCGGCATCCTCGCCGTCGGTCATGCCAAGGCCTGGGCCGGCCCCGCGGCGCGCGGATCGATCCTGCGGGCCCTTGCGGGGCGCGAGCCCGGCGTCGCGATCACACGGCTGATGGATATCGCTCTCTGGCGATGGGGCGCGGAATTTCTCCGCAATTGCAGCGCCCGGGCCCATGCGGCCAATTCGGCCAAGCTGCAAAGGCTCAGCCGTTACAGCCGCGCGCTGACAAAGCGGATCGAGGCCGATCTCGACCTGCCCTCCGAGCTGCGTCACGACGGTGGTCTGTACCTGTTTCAAAACCAGGCCCAGTTCGCCGCCCATTCCGCTTCGCTTGGCAAAGATGGCAGTCATGGGATGGACGGTCATGGAGAAGATCGTGCCATGAAGGCGCTGCCCCCCGAGGCCCTGAGTGGCAAGGACCCGGCCTTGGCGCAGTTGCCGATGCACTTGGCCGGCGGCCTGTTCAGCCCGCTGGATTCCGTGGGCGACTGTCACGCCTTCACCCGGCGCGTGGCCGCCGCGCTCGCCGAGAGGCCGGGTGTGTCGTTCCGCTTTGGTGTCAACGTGACGGGGTTCGAACGACACGGCGCCCGTCTCGATACGGTGCTGACGGATCAGGGGCCGGTTCAGGCCGAGGCCGTGGTGCTGGCAACCGGGGTTGACACCCCGACGCTCAGCCGCAGCCTCGGGGTCCGGCCAAAGATCTACCCGGTCAAAGGCTATTCGGGCACCTGGAAGATCCTGGATGACACCCGCATTCCGCACCTGCCCTTCATCGATGAAACCGCGCTGATGGCCGTCGCCAGCTACGGCGGCCGGTTGCGCGTCACCGCCCTCGCGGAATTTGCGGGGCACGACACCTCCCTGCCCGAGGCGCGCAGAAAGCTGCTGCAGGACTATGTCGCCGGCACATTCGGCGATGCCGTCGATCTCGACCGGGCAGAATTCTGGACCGGGCTTCGGCCCAGTACACCCGCAGGCCCGCCCTATCTGGGACGGGTCCGGAAAATCGACAACCTCTGGATCAATGCCGGTCACGGTCAGCTTGGCTGGACCATGGCCGCCGGCTGCGCCGAGCTTCTCGCCGCGCGCCTGACCGGAGACCAGACCGAAATCGACACTGTCTCCTCAACCGCCCCTTGGCTCGACGCGATATAGGAAATCGAACATGACCCCGCAGATGATCACCTATGACGATGTAATCTCCCGCCTGACATGGCCTGAGGCCGTCGAAACCCTGAGGGCTGGCCATCTCTTGCCGAAGGCCGAGGTGGGCGACCTATTTCTCGGGCCACCGGAGGGCACATTGCTGAGCCGTGCGGCCTATATCGAAGGGCTCGGATACGGTCTGAAATCGGTCACCGTCTTTGGCCGGAACCCGCAGGCCGGCTTGCCGAGCGTGCAAGGGGCGATGTTCGTCTTCGAACCCGAACACGGCCAGCTCCAGGCGATTATCGAGAGCCGTCTCGTGACTGAGTTCAAGACCGCTGCGGATTCCGTCTTGGGCGCCACCCTGCTGGCCCGTCCCGACAGCCAGAGCCTGTTGATCGTCGGGGCAGGCACCGTGGCCCGCAGCCTGATCCGTGCCTATAGCGCCGTTATGCCCTCGCTCAGACGCATCGGCATCTGGTCGCGCCGTGCCGCGCAAGCCGACGCCCTGGCACAGGAATTCGACCTCGACGGGATCGAGGTCCTGGCCGAACCGGATCTCCCCGCTGCCGCGGCGCGGGCGGATATCATCTCGACCGCGACGATGGCCCGCGACCCGATCCTGAAGGCGGATTGGGTCAGGCCCGGGACCCATGTCGACCTCATCGGCGCCTTCAAGGCCGACATGCGCGAAGCGGATGATGCGCTGATCTCCACCGGCTCCCTCTATGTCGACAGCCGGGACACGACGATTGATCATATCGGCGAGTTGAAAATCCCGATTGCAGCGGGCGTGATCACCGCCGAGGCGGTCAGAGGCGACCTTTACGATCTCATCAAGAGCCCCGCTTGCGGCCGGCAAAAGGCGGAGGAGATCACCATATTCAAGAACGGTGGCGGGGCGCATCTCGATCTGATGATCGCACGGTTCATCGCGGCGCGGGCCGAGAGAGAAGCGGGCTGACGGGGACAAGCCCCGCACCGCCCGAAAATCATCCCAGCGTCTACGCCGGTGGCCGCCCTGCCCGGCTGCCCGGCTTCAGTCGATTTGTTCGGGCAAAGATTAAAGTGGCGAACTGACGACCGAGGACATCACAAAAGAATGCCGCGTTTCGAAATCGCTCGTCTACAAATGGCGCTTGGGTGTCGCGCGGCACCCAAGCGCCCTTCGCCCCCTTCAACAAAGCCGACCTTTGCTGAGGTCATGTAGGATCATGTCGACGAGGCTTTTCCGGCGGAACATGCAGGAGAAGAGCTGATCCGGCTGCGAGGCGGCGGCGTCGGTCTCACCTTGCCAGCGAGCTGATCGGGAACATCCCAACAGCGGAAGCGGAGGTAAATTTCTGTGCAGTTCTCATTTCTCGACCAAGACGGTCACCTCAATACTCCAACCTCGTCCATGCTGCATCGTTCAGGGATGACCGTACGCAGACCTCAATGAATTGCATGCCTGCGAGGCCCTCGGACATGCCGGGGAGAACCGTTGAAATCTGACGCTTCTTTTGCGCGGCCCGTATTGCTACGGCCGCCTCGGTGTAGATATTGGCGAAGGCTTCGAGATAGCCTTCGGGATGGCCGCCGGGCGTGCGGCTTACGGCATTGGCGGAGGCGCTCGCCCCTGCGCCAGATCGGGTCAAAAGCTGTTTTGGCGCACCAAAAGGCGTAAACCAAAGCACGTTCGGCGCCTCTTGCGCCCATTCCAGCCCGCCGGTTTCACCGTAGACCTTGAGGCTCAGGGCATTTTCATTGCCCACGGCGACCTGAGAACACCAGAGCATTCCTCTGGCGCCGCCCTCAAACCGCAACATCACATGTGCATTGTCATCGACCGCGCGCCCCGGCACGAAACTTTGTAAATCGGCAGCGAGGCTGTCGACCCTGAGCCCGGACACGAAACAGGCAAGGTTGTGCGCATGGCTACCGATGTCACCCACGGCGCCGCCAAGCCCCGCCCGTGCCGGATCGGTGCGCCAGTCGGCCTGTTTGCCACCCGTATCATCAGCCAGCCAGTCCTGTGCATACGCGACCTGCACCACGCGGATTTTGCCGAGATCGCCACGGGCGATCATCTCGCGGGCCTGACGGATCATCGGATAGCCGGTGTAATTGTGGGTGAGGATGAAAAGCGCATCGCTGTCGTCTGCGACCTGAGCCAGCTCCTGTGCCTGTTCCATCGTGGCCGTCAGCGGCTTGTCGCAAATTACGTGGATGCCACGTCTCAGAAAGGCCGCCGCCGCCACGCCATGTACATGGTTCGGCGTCACGATGGCCACCGCCTCGATCCCGTCTGCCCGCGCGGCCTCACGCTCTGCCATCTCATCGAAAGAGCCGTAGCACCGCGTGGGATCAAGCCCCAGTGCCAGACCGCTGTCCCGCGCTTTCTTAGGTGTCGAGGACAGCGCCCCCGCGACCAGTTCGAACTCCCCATCAAGCCGCGCGGCATAGCGATGCACCGCGCCGATAAAGGCGTCCTTGCCGCCGCCAACCATGCCCAGCCGGATTTTTGTCATTGCGAAATCCCCAGCATCTTGCGGTTGGCTGCGTCATCCGCGCCGGAGGCCGCGAAATCGTCAAAGGCGCGCTCCGTGACGCGAATGATATGGTCGCGCACGAACTCAGCCCCTTCGCGGGCACCATCCTCGGGATGTTTGAGGCAGCATTCCCATTCCACCACGGCCCAGCCATCGAAATCATTGGCCGTGAGTTTGGAGAACACGGCCTTGAAATCCACCTGCCCGTCGCCCGGGCTGCGGAAACGGCCTGCACGGTCCGGCCAAGGCTGAAACCCGCCATACACGCCCTGACGTCCGGTCGGATTGAACTCGGCATCCTTGACGTGGAACATGCGGATACGGTCGCGGTAAATGTCGAGGTTGTCGAGATAATCGAGGCATTGCAGCACGTAGTGCGACGGGTCATAGAGCATACAGGCACGGGGATGATGATCGACCCGATCGAGGAACATCTCGTAGCTCACGCCATCATGCAGATCTTCGCCGGGGTGAATCTCGTAACAGATATCCACCCCGCAGTCCTCGGCGTGATCGAGGATAGGCCGCCAGCGCGCCGCCAATTCGTCAAATGCCGCCTCGACAAGCCCCCTCGGACGCTGCGGCCACGGGTAGAGGTAGGGCCATGCCAAAGCGCCAGAAAAGCTCGCCATCGCGGTGAGCCCGAGATTGGCCGAGGCGCTCAGGGTCTTTTTGACCTGATCCACCGCCCATATCTGACGCGCTTTCGGGTTGCCACGCAGTGCAGCAGGCGCGAAGCCGTCGAAAGCGGGATCATAGGCCGGGTGCACGGCCACAAGCTGCCCCTGAATATGCGACGACAGTTCCGTGACGCGCACGCCGTTCTCTTCCGCCTGCCCACGCCAGTCGTCGCAATAGGTCTTGCTTGTCGCCGCCTTGTCCAGATCGATGAGAGAGGGTTCGCCAGAGGGCACCTGCACCCCGATATAGCCACAGCCTGCTGCCCATCGGGTGATTTCTTCCCACGAATTGAACGGGGCCTGATCGCCGACGAATTGCGCCAGAAAAAGCGCTGGTCCCTTGATGGTTTTCATCTCTGCCTCTCTTTCTCAGAGCCGCCCCGCACCCAGATCTTCCGCCAAAGCACGACAGGCACGCACGCAAAGGGCCATCGAGGTCAACGTGGTGCCCGCGACGCCGCTGGTGCAGAAACTCGAGGCATCCGCGACCACGACGTTCGGCGCATCCCACAGGCGGTTGAGCGGGTCGACAACAGAGGTTGCCCGGTCTTCGCCCATGCGCGCACCGCCGGTTTCATGAATGGCAGCCCCCATGATCATCGTGCGTTTGAACCATGTGCGGAACATGAAGCGGCTGAACGGATCGACATCCGGATAGGCCCCGCGCCCCATTTCGCGCAGGCCCAGCGGAGAGCCGATGAATTCGAGATCAATCCCGGTGTGTTCTGCCAGATCGACCAGTGTGTCGACCTGATCGCGGAGTGTCGCCTTGTCCGCCTCGGAGAGTTTGCAGCGCAGATGCGGCACCGGCAGGCCCCAGGCATCCTTTTTGTGCGGTGCAAGCGTGATCCGGTTCTGAACATCCGGCATCATCTGGCCAAAGCCAAAGGCCGAGAACCGCGCGGGCGTGTCGTCCGGCACAGGCATACGCCCCACCGACATCTGATAGTCGAACAGCGTGGAGGCCTCTCCCTCCGGCGTAAAGGCGCGCGGCAGGAACATGCCGCCCGAGGGCGGGTAAAACGGATCTTCGGGGGCGGCCTGATCGACGGACCAGCCCTGGGATTTTTCATAGGCCCCGACTGCTAGGCAGGGGAGTTGATCCATGAAATAGCGGCCCAACGCCCCCGACGAATTGCCCAAGCCCTCCGGATGTCCCGCCTGGGCGGACATCAGCATCAAGCGCACGGTTTCGATGGCGGAGGCGCAGAGCACCACAGAGGATGCCGCAACGGTTTCGACAGCTCCGGTCTTGGCATCGAGAACCTCGACCCCTGTCGCGCGCCCAGCTCCGGCATCCGTGACGATCTTGCGCACAATGCTGTTATAGCGCACCGTCAGGTTGCCCGTTGCCTGCGCGGCCCGAATGGGCGAGGGCGTACGTTCCGGTTCCGGTGCGATGTAGCGCCATGTGGTGATCCGGCGATCCGGCCATTTGGCTTCGACGTCGGCCTTGAAGATTGTCTCGGCCGGGTTCAGATGCGCCTCATGGGCATAGACTCCATCCGGCAGGGTCGGCACATTGTCCTCTTGGCCGTAGAGTTTCATGAAGGTTTCGATCTCGGCGTAGAAACTTTTGAGATCGTCATAGGAAATTGGCCAATCCGCCCCCTGCCCGGTCCGGCTTTTCAGTTTGAAATCGTCATCGGTCCAGCGCAGCAACACCCGCCCGAAAGTATGAATACGCCCCCCGGATTGTTTACCCCGGATCCACAGAAACGGTGCGTCCTTGTCCGAGCTGTAGGGATTCTTGCGGTCATTGACGAAGAGATGCGCGAGCTTTTCGGAAAAGAACGCAGCGCGGGCCTGCACCGGTTGCCCCTTGAGGGTCGCCCGTGCCCGTTCCCAGATGTTGATATCGCTTTGCGGCGGCTTTTTTCGGGCCGGGTCGAACGCTTCGGGGCCAACCTCACGCCCGGCCTCCAGCAAAAGGACCTTCAGCCCTTTTTCGGTCAATTCCTTCACGGCAAATGAGCCCGTCGGCCCGGAGCCGATTACAATCGCATCATAGCGAGTTTGCGTCATAAGAGTCTCCATAGGGCCGATCAAGGCCCTGCAATTCAAAGAGCAGTGCCGTCGGCACCGAAAAGGGAAGCTTTGCTGAGGTCGATGCCAACCTGGATGGCCGCGCCGGGGGTAAAACCGCTGTCCCCCATCAGGCGCAACGAGAAATTCTGTTTGTGCCAGTCGAACCAGACCACGGTGTCGGCGCCCATGGGTTCCACGACCGCCACCGTGCCGTTCAATTCGGGCCCGGAAATGCCCTCAAGGCACAGATGCTCGGGACGGAACCCCAGAGTGGCAGGGCCTTCGACAGGGGCGCCGTGATAGCCGTCGAGCGAGAAGCGCGTGTCGCCGGTTTCAAAGTCAAAGCCTGCGTCGGTTTTGATGACCCGCCCCTCGATAAAATTCATCGACGGCGCACCGATAAAGCCCGCGACGAACAGGTTCGCAGGGCGGTGGTAAATCTCGGACGGCGGCGCAAGTTGCTGGATCACCCCGTCCTTCATGATCGCGATCCGGTCGGCCAGTGTCATGGCCTCCACCTGATCGTGGGTCACATAGATCATCGTGTTGCCGAGGTCCTGATGCAGCTTCTTGATCTCCACCCGAAGCTCATTGCGCAGCTTCGCGTCGAGGTTCGACAGGGGTTCGTCGAAGAGGAACACATCGACTTCACGCACCAAAGCGCGCCCGATCGCCACCCTCTGACGCTGACCACCGGAGAGTTCGGCAGGCTTGCGATCCAGGAGCGGCGTGAGATGCAGCATATCGGCGGCCCGCGCGACACGTGTGTTGACCTCGTCGGATGGCAGCCCCGCCACCCGCAAGCCAAAAGCGAGGTTCTTGCGCACCGTCATGCGCGGGTAAAGCGCATAGGACTGGAACACCATGCCTATGCCGCGATCCTTGGGCTCGGCCCAGGTGACGTTTTTGCCCTCGATCCAGATCTCTCCATCACTCACATCGTTGAGACCCGCAATCGCGTTCAGCAGCGTGGATTTCCCGCAGCCGGAACTGCCCAAGAGCACAAGAAACTCACGCGGACGAATGTCGAGATTGAGGTTCTGAAGCACGACGGTCGGGCCGTAGCTGACCTTGAGATCCTTGATGGAGACAGCGGTTTGCATGCGATTATCCTTTGACGGCGCCGGCGGCGATGCCGCGGACAAACCAGCGGCCGGAGAAGAAATAGATGGCGAGCGGGACCAGAGCGGTGAGGATCGTGGCGGCCATATTGACGTTGTAGAGGCGCTCGCCCGTGGTGGTGTTGACGATGTTGTTGAGCTGCACCGTCATCGGCAGGTTGTCGCGCCCCGCGAACACCAGCCCCAAAAGAAAGTCGTTCCAGATGCCGGTGAATTGCATCATTGCGGCGACGACCAGCATGGGCACCGACATCGGCAGCATGATCTCAAGGAAGATCCGCCAGAACCCGGCCCCGTCGAGACGGGATGCTTTGAACAGTTCTTCGGGGATGGTGACGAAATAGTTGCGGAACAACAGCGTCACCAAGGGCAGACCAAAGAGCACATGAACGATGACGATCCCGATGAGCGAATTGTAAAGCCCAAGCGCCGCGAAGCCGCGCACCAGCGGGTAGAGAAACACCTGATAAGGCACCAGCGCCCCCGCCATCAGCAGGCCGAACATCAGATTGCCGCCGCGCGGGCGCCAGAAAGACAAAGCATACCCGTTGATCGCCCCGAACAGGACGGAGATGACAACGGAGGGCAAGGTGATCAGCACGGAGTTCAGGAACCCGGCACGGATGCCGGCACATTCGGCCCCGGCACAGGCCCCGGCCCAGGCGACCTTCCAGGCGGAGAAATCGAGATGATCGGGCAGCGCGAAAATGCGCGCCGCGCGGATTTCCGGCATGGTTTTGAGCGAGGTGACGATCATCACGTAGAGCGGCACGGTAAAGAACAGCGCGGCCGAGATGAGAAAGGCATAGAGCCCGATACGCCCGGCGGTGATCCGGGTCGGCTTGGCGCCGCGGGGATTGATCTCGGCTGAACGGGTCACAGAACACCTGCCTTGCGCTTGGCGCGGATGTAGCTTGCGTAGCGGAAGGGCGCGACGATGATCACCACGCTCATCAAGAGCATGATGGCGGCGGCGGTGGCGAGCCCGAGGTTCTGACGCTGGAACAGGTTGTCCATGATGAACTTCGCGGGCACCTCGGTGGCCGTTCCCGGCCCGCCGTTGGTGATGGCGATCACAAGGTCATACGTCTTGATCACCCCCATGGTGAGCAGCGTGGCCACCGCGGCCAGAGGCGGCCCGAGTTGCGGCAGGATGATCGAGACATAGACACGCCAGGCCGGAATGCCATCGACCCGGGCGGCACGCCATTGTTCAACATCGATCCCGCGCATGCCCGCAAGCATCATCACCATGACAAGACCTGAGCCCTGCCAGAGACCGGCAATGACAACACCGTAGATCGCATAGTCGCGCGAGGTCAGAAGATCGAAGGAGAAACTCTCCCAACCGAGCCCCTGCATGGTCGCCTGCACGCCCAGAACCGGGTTCATCAGCCATTGCCAGACAAGGCCAGTGACCACGAAGGACATGGCATAGGGATAAAGAAACAAAGTGCGAAAGGCGTTTTCGAACCGCACTTTGCGGTCAAGGGCCGCCGCGAGGCAAAAGCCGATGACGAGACAGCCCAGAACGTAAAGCACGCCGAACGTGGCGAGGTTCGAGACCGCCTTGATCCATTTCGAGGAGCCAAGCAGGCGTTCGTATTGATCGAAGCCGACATACGCGCCCGAGGGGAACAATTTCGACTTGGTGAAGGACAGGTTCAGTGTCCAGACCATCGCCCCGATATAGACCACCACGACCGTCAGCCATGTCGGCAGGATCGCAAGGGCGGGCATGAAGGATTTCTTTTGTCGTCTGGCCATGAAAATCTCCAAAATACGGGGCCGCACAGGGGAGAGGCGGCCCCGCAGGGGAGGTAACTTATTCGAACACCTCGGCGAATTGCTCCATCGCCTCGTCAATGTCCGCATCTGGTGTATTGAAGAACTCGCCAACGAAATCGGTCAACAGACCAACCTGTTCCGGCGTGATCGTGATGGCGTGCTCCGGCACGATGGTGCCAGCTTCGAGCATGGCCAGACCTTTTTGCGTACAGACATCAAACTGGCTCTTGTCAACATCGGTGCGGATCGGCATGGAGCCTTTGTTGAGCGAGAATTCGACCTGAACTTTCGGGTCCATCACCACTTCCGCCATCAGTTTCTGAGCGGCTTCGGCGCCTTCCAGTTTCGGATAACCGAAAGCATCGCCGATGTAGATCATGCCGGGGGTCGAGGGGGCCATTGCACAGCCGAAATCGACCTCCGGGGTCAAGCCGGCGTTGGTAAATTCGCCCTTCGCCCAGTCCCCCATGAACTGAACCCCGGCGGTGCCTTCGATCACCATAGCCGTGGCATCGTTCCAGTTACGGCCCGGTGCGCCTTCATCGACATAGCCACGCATTTTCGCGACAATTTCGAGCGTGGATTTCACCCCCTCGGACGAGAGGACATCGGCATCCTTGTCGACGAAGATTTTCATGAACCCGTCAAGCCCGACCTGCGTGAGCAGGACCATGTTGAACACCTTGGCCTCCTGCCAGGACTGGCCACCCCATGCGATCGGGGTGATCCCCGCAGCTTTCAGCGCATCCATATCGGCAAAGAATTCGTCCCAGCTTTCCGGTTCGCCGTCGATGCCAGCCTTCTCGAAGGCGGGCATGGAATAGAACATCCAGCTTTCGCCGTGGATCCCGACCGGCGTGAGGTAAATTTCACCGTCATAGGTGATGCTCTCCAGAATCGAGGCCGGGATCACATCTGCCCAGTGGCCGGCTTCGGCGACATCGGTGACCGGCGTCATCAGACCGGCTTCGATGAATTCGAGCGGGTCCTGACCGACGATCAATTGTTTCACAGCCGGCGGATCGCCTGCCATGATCCGGTTCTGGAAAGCCGCATTGGCATTCTCAAAACCCGCAACCGAGGCGTTTTCCCAAGTGCCGCCACGAGCTTCGAATTCGGACTTGATAGCATCCAAGGCTTTCAGCTCGCCGCCGGAGGTCCAGGAGGAAAAGACCTCGGCGGTCAGATCCTGCGCCTTCAAGGGCGCGGTGAGCGCCAGGCTGGCCGCGCCGGCCAGCAGCAGGGGAGAATATGTCATGTCGTGTCTCCTGTTGGTCTTTGTTCGGTTGGAATGTTGGTCTTGTTATGAGGTGATCGGCAAAAGAGCTTGCCGAACGAAGGTGAGGCCACGTTTCAGATCGCCGACGGGATCCGGTGCGGCGTCGAGTTCGAGGATGGCCCAGCCTTGATAGCCGCGTGTGTTCAGCAGGCGCATCCAGGCGGGCCAGTCCACACGCCCCAGTCCAAAGCCGCAAAAATACGGTCTATGACGGTCGTGAATATCGGCGTCGATCGGCGTGTCTGCGGGCATCGGGCCGATGGCGTCTTTCCAGTGCGCGATGATCATGCGCTCATGATGACGATCCACGATCTGGATCGGGTCTCCGCCCATGAGGATCAGGTGCGCCGTATCCGGGCACATATGAACATCGGCGGGATCGGTCAGCAGCATCATCAGATCGACATCGCGAGCGGCGGCGAACACGGAATGCGCCTCGGTGTGAAGCGCCAACCGAACCCCGCATTCGGCCACGGCCTTGGCAATCCGATGCACCAGCCCGGCCAGCGCCTGTGCGGCTTCCAGATCATAGGGCTGCGTGGCCGACAGAGCCGGCGTTTGCCGCATCGGCAAGCCGGTCACCATGATATCTGCCCCGCCTGCCCTCAGAAATTTGGCGTAAGACACGGCGCGATCCGTCAGGCCTGTCTCGTCATCGCCAGGTGCAAAATTCGCCAGATCGACAAAAAAGCCGCTGCACAGCGTCAAATCGCGCGAGGTCATTGCTTCCGAAAAGGCTTCGGCCGTTCCATAGGCATTTACGGCACCTTCCCAGTCGAAAGGTGCAAAGGTCAACTCGATCCCTTTAATGCCGGCCTCCGCCACGGCGTCCAGGATCGTGTCCCAAAACAGCCCGGGCGTGGCTTCTGCCTTTTGCGTGATACCCTCGTAATCCTCGACCCCCCAAAATTTCGGATGATGGAAGGTGACGAGATCAACCCCGAAGTTCAGCTTTGGCTGCACCATATCTACCTTGTCCTGAGTGTGCGTTGTGTCGTTTTGGCAAACGATTGCCATTAAAGTTTTCGTATTGCAGAATCGCCGTCGTGAAAACAACTTTTTGGCAATCGATTGCCAATCTCGACATTATGGCAAACGATTGCCATATTATTGTGCAAACAGTGCCTGACACGATTGAGAGATACTCATGGCGATAAAAAAGACCGACGTGGCGACGGGGCAAGCAAGCATGAAACAGGTCGCCGACGCGGCTGGTGTTGCCGTATCGACCGTGAGCCGCGCGCTGGCCAATCCCGGACGCGTCAATGAAAAGACCCGCAAGCGCATTCTCGAAGCGGCGCAAACTCTGGGCTATACACCCAACGCCGCAGCGCGCAGTCTGCGGAAAGGGCGCACGGGAGCAATCATGATTGTTCTGCCCGGCCAGTTGTTTCATGGCGCATCGCAGGTGATCCCGCTTGTTCTTGCGGGAATAGACCGCTTTCTTGCGGCGCATGGTTACAATATTCTGATTGCCAACCTAGATCGAGACGAGAGCTCGGAGGCCCATATCGTCAACCTCGCGTCGAACGGCTCTGTTGACGGGGCGATCATCATTTCATCCGGAATTCCGCAAACATCTCAAAAAAGCCTGACGCAAACAGGATTGCCCATTATCTCTGCGCTCCATGATCTGAGCCATCATGGCATTCCCAGTGTCATTACCAATGAAAGCGAGGTCATGGGGAAAATGACCGAACTTCTGGCTCAGCAAGGGCACCGACAGTTTTTCTATGTGGCCGGTCCGCAAGGCATGTACCATGAAAGAGTGAGGTTGGACGGGATTAGACAGGGGATCGCTCAAGCAGATTTGCCAGCCGGTTCACTCCGAAAGTCCCAAGGCTTGCGCCCCTACCAAGAAGGCTTTCAAATCGGTGTGGACGCTGCAGATATGTTTCTCGATTTTGCGCAACGCCCGACCGCAGTCATGTGTTGTTCTGACGATGCGGCTCTTTCATTTATTGCAAAATTGACCACATCGGGGCTTCGTGTGCCAGAAGATGTCTGCGTGGTCGGGTTCGACGGCTCGGCGGTTGGTGCCTTCGTCAACCCGTCGTTGACGACGATCGCGCAACCCGCCGAAGCGATAGGATCCAAAGTCGCCGAATTGTTAACGCGTCAGCTGGACGGCGAGCATGTGCCGATGGTCACACAGCTTGATAGTGCCATCGTACGGCGTCAAAGCGCTTGAGGAGCGTGGCTCCGATGAACAGCAGCCCGAGTGTCGAGCATCCTTAGCTGCTCTGAACAGCTTGGCCCCCCCCTGCCCCGGGACAGTTTCTGGCCTGTGTCATGCGACGCTCGGCCCTGGTCAGCCCCACTTGAGTGATCTGGCCTGATTGTTCATGCATGACCGGCCTTTGGCCGATCGGGAAGATGGTTCCCTGGGACGGGGCGCGATCAACCGTGGCTCGGGTCTCGGCCATGCGAACGCGCCGGTTTCCGACGATGCCGTCGGGGCGGCCACCTACTCCATGGCTTGACAAAAGGAAGCGGCTCGCTCAATCAGAGGGGGCATTGGTTCCTGCCGTTTCGGCAGGTGAAAAGGGAATGCGACAGGGCCTTTGTCCGTCAGGACGTTGACCCAAGCGCAGCCGCCCCCGCGACCGTGACCGGAAAGGGTGCTTCAGGCCACTGGCTTTCGAGCTGGGAAGGCGAAGCAGCCGCAGAACGCGAGAGACGTGTTCGAAATCCGCAAGCCGGGAGACCTGCCAATGTTGTTGATGACCGGCGAACGGGGTGTTTCGCGACCGGGAGGAGAGGGCCGGTCGCTGTCTTGACCTTTGTTCCCTGTCCACTGGCGCGTTTCTCCCGAAGCCCCTGGCAAGAGGAACGGGCGAAATGCCAACGATTTTATCTGTTTGCATCACCTGCAAACGCGACGATGCCGATCCCGCGGACGACACGCGGCCGGGGACGCATTTGTTGCGCGCGCTGCACGATCATGGTGCCTCGGACGATGTGGAAATCCGCGAGGTTTCCTGTCTGTCCGCCTGTTCCAACGGTTGCGCGGTGGCGCTCAGTGAGCCGGGCAAATGGTCCTATGTCTACGGCCGGATGACCGCCGAGGACGCCCCCGACATTCTCGCCGGTGCCGCCGCCTATGCCGTCACCGACAACGGCCTCGTGCCCTGGCGCGACCGGCCGGTGATCTTTCGCAAGCAAAGCCTCGCGCGCATCCCCCCTTTCCCGACATCCGAGCAGGAGTAATCCCATGTCCGATCTTCATTCTGATTTGGCCAAAATCCCCGTCACCGTGATCACCGGTTTTCTGGGCGCTGGCAAAACCTCGCTGATCCGCCATCTGATGGCCAACGCAGGCGGGCGCAAGCTGGCCGTGCTGGTCAATGAATTCGGCACCGTGGGGGTCGATGGTGAGATCCTGCGGCAATGCGCTGACGAGAATTGCCCCGACGAGAACATCGTCGAACTGGCAAATGGCTGTCTGTGCTGCACCGTGGCGGATGAGTTCATTCCCACGATCGAGGCACTGATGGCGCGGCCGCAAAAGCCCGATCACATTCTGATCGAAACCTCCGGGCTGGCGCTGCCGAAACCGCTGCTCAAGGCCTTCGACTGGCCCGCGATCCGCTCGAAAATCACCGTGGACGGGGTGATTGCATTGGCCGATGCCGAGGCCGTCGCCGCCGGGCGCTTCGCCCCCGATGTGGCTGCCGTCGATGCGCAGCGTCTGGCCGATGACAGCCTTGATCATGAAACCCCGCTCTCCGAGGTGTTCGAAGATCAGATTTCCTGCGCCGATCTGGTGCTGCTGTCCAAGGCCGATCTGGCGGGTACGACAGGTCTTGCGGCGGCGCGCACGGTGATCGAGGCCGAGCTGCCGCGCAAACTGCCGATCCTGCCGCTGACCGAAGGCGTGATCGATCCCCGGATCGTTTTGGGGCTGAACGCCGCCGCCGAGGACGATCTCGCCGCGCGCCCTTCGCATCATGACGGGGCGGATGATCACGAGCATGACGATTTCGATACGGTGGTGATCGAGCTGCCGGAGATTGACGATCCCGTCCCATTGATTGCCGCGATTGAACGCCTCGCGCGCGACCAGAACATCCTGCGCGTCAAAGGCCATATCGCGGTCACCGGCAAGCCGATGCGGCTGTTGATTCAGGCCGTGGGTGACCGCGTTCGGCATCAGTTCGACCGTCCCTGGGGCGCCGATCCGCGACGCTCGGCCCTGGTGGTGATCGGCGAACATGACGATGTGAACGAAGACGCGATCCGCGCCGAGCTGCTCGGGGTGCCCGCCTGATGCACGTCACCTTCCGCGAAAGCCACGGCCTTGAGGAAACCGAGGTGCCGACCGATCTCGGGCAGCGCCCTGCGGATCTGGTGGTGCTGTCGTTTTCCGACAGTGATCTTGGGGCTTTCGCGGCGGGGTGGCGGCGGGCACGGCGGGCAGAGGGCGGCTTGCCGACGCTTCGGCTCGCCAATCTGGTCAATCTGCGCCATCCGGTGTCGGTCGACACCTATGTCGAAAACACGCTCTCGCGGGCCAAGGGCATTCTCGTGCGGCTGATCGGCGGCGAGGCCTATTGGCCCTATGGTCTCGCCAGTCTTCAGGATCTCGCACGGCGGCAGGGGATCGCGCTGGCCATCCTGCCCGCCGATGGGCGTGATGATCCCCGGCTGGACGCGCTTTCGACCGTGCCCTTGGCGGTTTTGCAACGGCTCAAAGACCTGTGTGAGGCGGGCGGCGCGATCGCGGCCGAGGCCGCTTTGGCGGAACTGGCGCAGGCCTCGGGGTTTGCGGTCGCCCCCGTTGCGGGCGAGACCCAAGTCCCGGCGCATGGGGTTTACTGTCCAGATCAGGGGCCGGTTTCGAACCTTGGTGAGCACGGCCCTCTTGCGTTGGTGAGCTTCTATCGCTCCTATCTGACCTCCGCCGATACCGCGCCGATTGATGCGTTGATCACCGGCCTGCGCGCACGGGGATTTGCGGCATACGGGGTCTATGCGCCGTCGCTCAAAGCACCGGGATTGGGCGATTGGTTGACCTCTTCCCTCGGCACGCGCAGCCCCGCATTTGTTGTCAATGCCACTGCCTTTTCGGCGCAAGGACCCGATGGGCAGACCCCGTTCGACGGCTTTGACGGCCCGGTGTTTCAGGTGGCGCTCTCGACCGCGCGGCGCAAGGACTGGGCGGGGGCCGAGCGTGGCCTTTCACCCGCTGATCTGGCGATGCATGTGGTCTTGCCGGAGGTGGACGGACGCCTGCACGCGGGGGTGATTTCCTTCAAATCTCCCGCGCCGCGTGATCCCGATCTCGAATATGCCCGCTTTGTTCATCGCGCCGATCCAGACCGGATCGAGACGGCGCTGGACCGGATCGAAAACTGGTATCGTCTGGCCGAGACCCCGGCACAGGAGCGCCAGTTGACCGTGGTGCTTTCGACCTATCCCGGACGTCCGTGGCAAATGGCCCATGCCGTGGGGCTCGATGCGCTGGCCTCGACGGAGGTCCTTTTGGAACAGTTGCAGAGCGAGGGCTATCAGGTCGGTGCGGGACCGGGACCGCAAGCGCTCGAGACCGCCCGGCTGTCCTGGCCTCTGAGCGCCTATCGCAAGGCCCTTGCGCAGCTGCCGCTCCAGCTCCGGCAGGACCTGTTCGCCGCATGGGGGACGCCGGAAAACGACCCCGATGTCGAAACAGACACCTTTCATTTCGCCGCCCTCGAACGCGGCCATATCCTGATCGCGCTGCAACCGGAACGGGGTGCTCCTGAAGACCGTGACGACAGTTATCACGACCTCGACCGCATCCCGCGCCATGCCTATGTCGCCTTCTATCTCTGGCTGCGCACGCAGGGGCGTCATGCGCTCGTTCACATGGGCGCGCATGGCACGCTCGAATGGCTGCCGGGGAAAGCCGTGGCCCTGAGTGAGACCTGTTGGCCCGAGGCGCTGTTGGGGTCGATGCCCGTGATCTATCCCTTTATCGTCAACGACCCCGGCGAGGCGGCGCAGGCCAAGCGACGGATCGGCGCCGTCACCCTTGGCCATCTGCCACCGCCGATGCGGGCGGCGGAGGTGCCTGCGGGCCTGCGCCATCTGGAACAGTTGCTCGACGAATATTCCACCGCCGACGGTCTGGACCCGGCGCGGCGCGATCGTCTGATCGCCGATATTCAGCTTGAGGCACAGGCCAGCGGTGTGGCCGAAGATCTCGGCATTCCGCAAAAGGCCAATGCCGCAGAAGTGCTTACCCGGATTGATCGCTTTGTCTGCGACATCAAGGAAAGCCAGTTCGGCGACGGGTTGCACATCTATGGCACCGGGGATTGCGGCGCAGAGGAGCGTGCGGGCCTCAGCGCTGCGCTGTCTGGCCGCCGTGTCGCGCCGGGGCCGTCCGGCAGCCCGGCACGGGGGCGGACGGATGTCTTGCCCACCGGGCGCAATCTGTTCGCGGTCGACCCGCGCGCCGTGCCGACCCGCGCCGCCTATGCGCAGGGGGTGAAACTGGCCGAAGAGCTGTTGCGCAAGCATTTGCAGGACCAAGGCGACTGGCCCAAGGGGCTTGTCGTCGATCTCTGGGGCTCGGCCACGATGCGCACGGGCGGCGAAGAGTTCGCCATGGCGCTGCATCTGGCCGGGCTGAAACCCGTTTGGGACGAGGGTGCGGCACGGGTGTCCGGCGTCGAGGTTCTGCCGCTCGCCCTATTGGACCGCCCCCGGATCGACGTGACCTTGCGGGTCTCGGGCCTGTTTCGCGATATCTTTCCGGGTCTGGCGCAGCTGTTTGAAGCCGGTGCCGAGGCTCTGGCGCGCCGCAGCGAGGATGCGGCCGACAACCCCTATCTGGCGCGGATCGCGCGGGTGTTTGCCCCGAAACCGGGGCACTATGGTGTCGGGATGGGAGCAGCCTTCGGTGAGTTCACGCCGGAGGCCCGCGCCATGGCCGGTGAGGCGTGGCTGGCGGCGTCCTCCTATGCGATGTCTCAAAGTGGTGAGATGCAGCCCGACCGGGCCGCGCTCGAAACCCGTCTGCGGAACGCCGACAGTTTCGTGCATGCGCAGGACCTGCCGGAAAGCGATGTGCTTCTGGCGTCGGATTATGCCGCTCATGAGGCCGGGTTTGCCGCGGCTCTGGCGCAGCTCGGGGCGCAGGCGCCTGTACTTTATCATCTGGATGCGACCCGGCCCGACCGCCCCCGCGCGCGCAGCCTGACCGAAGAGATCGCCCGCACTGTGCGGGCCCGCGCCGCCAATCCGATCTGGGTCGAGGGCATGATGCGGCATGGATTTCGGGGGGGCGCGGAGATTGCGGCCACGCTCGATCATCTCGCCGCCTTCGCGCATCTGGCACAGGTCGTCCCCGCGCATCTGTTTGACCTTTACCACGCGGCCACTCTGGGGCGCGAAGATGTGGTGGCGTTTTTGCAGCGTGAAAACCCCGCCGCGCTTCAGGCCATGCGCGATCTTTTCGCACGGCTGTCCGAGGCGGGGCTTTGGCAAACGCGGCGCAACTCCATCGCGGTGTCGCTGGAGGAGGACACATGAGTTTCAAGGTCCAAGGCTGGTGTCCCGGCGCGCTGCGTCCGATGGCCTCCGGAGACGGTTTGGTGGTGCGGGTGCGCCCGCCGTCCGGGCGATTGACTCAGGCGCAGGCCATGGGGATCGCCAAGGCAGCGCGGCGCTATGGCAATGGACTGATTGATCTGTCGGGGCGGGCCAATGTGCAACTGCGCGGCGTCACACCGGAGACCCACACGCCCCTGATCACGGCACTCACTGCGCTGGACTTGATCGACGCCAATGTCGCCTCGGAAACCCGGCGCAACATCATCGTCACGCCTTTTGCAGATGCCACAACCTATCGTCTGGCCGAGGAGCTGCCGCGCAGGCTGAACGATGCGCCCGAGCTCCCGGGAAAATTCGGGTTCATCCTCGATTGCGGCGCGGCCCCGGTCATGTCGGATATTCAGGCAGACATCCGGTTCGAACGGTCGGCGGACGGCCAACGAATTTTGCGTGCCGCGGGCTGTGATCTCGGTGCACCGGTGCGCGAGGATGAGGCCGCAGAAGCCGCGATTGCACTCGCGACATGGTTTCTCGAGGCCGGTGGCGTCACCGATGGACGGGGGCGTATGGCGCAGTTGATCGCAGAGGGCGCGCGCCCCGAAGGCATGTTGACACCCCGGATTGCGCCTGCGCCCGCGCTCCCGCGCCCGGAACCGGGGAGGACGCCGCACGGCGCGTTGATTGGGTTTGCTTTCGGCCAGATGGATGCGGACAGGTTGAACGCCCTAGCCATGCTCGGTCCGATCCGGGTGACGCCCTGGCGCATGGTTTTGATCGAAGGGCTGACTGAACGGCCCAGGCTTGACGGGCTGATCACCGATCCGGCCGATCCGCTTTTGCGTGTCCATGCCTGCACAGGCGCGCCCGGCTGTCTTCAGGCGCATGGTCCGACCCGCGATCTCGCCCGCCGGCTTGCGCCACAGGTGCCCCGGCACAAAACCCTACATGTCTCGGGGTGCGCCAAGGGCTGTGCCTGGCCCCTGCCCGCCGATCTGACATTTGTGGCGACCTCTGGGGGGCTCGATCTCATCCGGAAGGGCCGCGCCGCGGACCGGCCCGAAAGATCCGGCATATCCGCTTCTGATCTCACCTCTCTTTCGGAGCTTTTCTGATGCCCTACACCTACGAAACGGATGGTGCGAAGATTTACGAACAGTCCTTTGCCACGATCCGCCGTGAGGCCGATCTGGCCCGGTTCACCCCCGAGGAAGAGATCGTCGCCGTGCGGATGATCCATGCTTCGGGCCTTGTCGGGCTGGAACGCGACATGCGCCTTACCCCCAACATGGTCCTCACGGCGCGTGCGGCCCTTGAGGCGGGCGCGCCGATCCTCTGCGATGCGCGCATGGTGTCCGAAGGCATCACGCGTACCCGCCTACCTGCGGAGAATGCCGTGATCTGCACCTTGCAGGACCCCGCTGTGCCGGGGCTGGCCAAGGCGATGGGCAACACCCGCTCGGCAGCGGCGCTGGAGCTGTGGCGCCCGCATCTCAAAGGCGCGGTGGTGGCGATCGGCAATGCGCCGACCGCGCTGTTTCATCTTTTGAACATGCTTGAAGATCCTGCATGCCCCCGCCCCGCGGCGATCATCGGCTGTCCGGTCGGGTTCATCGGCGCTGCGGAATCGAAAGCGGCGCTCATGGCCGCTGCCCCGGTGCCCGCACTGATCGTTGAGGGGCGACTGGGCGGATCGGCCATCACTGTTGCGGCGGTCAATGCGCTCGCCTCGCGAAAGGAGTAAACCATGGGACGGATCATTTGTGCGGGCCTCGGCCCCGGCGACCCCGATCTGATGTCGCGCCGTGCCGAACGCGCGGTGCGGGGGGCGGGTCATGTCGCCTATTTCCGCAAGAAAGGCCGCAAAGGCCAGGCGCGTCAGATCGTCGAGGGGATGCTCTCTGAGCGGGCCATCGAACTGGCGATGGAATATCCGATCACCACCGAGATTCCGTTCAACAGCCCCGAGTACAACGCGCTTTTGTCCGCTTTCTACGATGATTGGGCGGCGCGTCTCGCGGATCTCGCGCGCGCCACCGACATTGTCGTGCTCTGCGAAGGTGACCCGTTTTTTTACGGCTCTTTCATGCATCTCTACACACGGCTGCGCGACCGGGTGGAGATCGAGGTCATCCCCGGCATCACCGGCATGACGGGTTGCTGGACTGCGACCGACACGCCGATCACATGGGGCGATGACGTTCTGACCGTGTTGATGGGCACGATGGACGAGGCGGAGATGATCGCGCGCATGGCCACCTCTGACGCGCTGGTGGTGATGAAGACCGGGCGCAACCTGCCGAAGGTCAAGCGCGCGCTGGCTCGCGCCGGACGGCTTGAGGCGGCTTGGCTTGTCGAGCGTGGCACCATGCCTGGCGAACGGATTGTGCGGCTGGCCGAGACCGAGGCCACCGATTGCCCCTATTTTGCGATCGTTTTGGTGCATGGTCACGGACGTCGGCCCGAGGCGGTTCCGCCCACGATTCAACCCAGGGTGGAGGCAGCACAATGAGCGGTTGGGTGACGGTTGCGGGACTTGGGCCTGGAGCGGAGGATTTGGTGACGCCAGAGGTGCGCGCTGCTCTGGAAGAGGCCACCGATATCGTGGGCTATATCCCCTATGTCGCCCGCGTGCCCCCGCGCGAAGGCCTGGCCCTGCACGCCAGCGACAACCGCGTCGAGCTTGATCGCGCTTTGCAGGCGCTTGAGATGGCGGCAGAGGGGCGACGCGTGGTGATCGTCTCCTCGGGTGATCCGGGGGTTTTTGCCATGGCGTCTGCCCTGTTCGAACGGCTGGAGACCGCGCCGGAGTTTGCCGACACGGACATCCGCATCCTGCCCGGCATCACCGCCATGCTTGCCGCGGCCGCCCGTGCCGGCGCCCCGCTTGGCCATGATTTCTGTGCAATCAACCTGAGTGACAATCTCAAGCCCTTCGATCTGATCGAGCGCCGTCTGCGCCATGCCGCGCGGGGTGATTTTGCGATGGCCTTTTACAATCCGCGTTCGAAATCGCGGCCGCATCAATTCGCCCGCGTGCTCGATATTCTGCGTGAGGAATGCGAGGCTGGGCGGATCGTCCTGTTTGCTCGTGCCGTGTCGACGCCCGAGGAGAAGATCACCGTGGTGCCTTTGTCGGAAGCACGCCCGGAGATGGCCGATATGCGCACGGTGGTTCTGGTCGGCAATACGAGCACGCGGCGGGTTGGGCGCTGGATCTACACGCCACGCGGCACTGTAGCGGCGGGGACGGCGTGATGCCGTTCCAGCCACTCCACCACCCCGCCGAGACTGTCACAGAGCTCGCGCGGGGGCAGCACCGGACGGTCCACCATGATCACGGGCAGACCAAGCCTGCGGGCCGCGATCAGCTTGGCCTCAGCACCCGCCCCGCCAGCATTTTTCGCCACGACATGGGTGATCCGATGCCTACGCATAAGGTCCAGATCGCCCTCTGCATCAAAAGGGCCGCGCGCGATAACAACCTCGGTCTCGGGCAGCGGCAACACGCCCTCCGGCGGGTCGACAAGGCGCAGGAGATAATGGTTCCGGGGCTTCGCCGCAAACCCGGCGAGCTGTTGCTTGCCAATCGCCAGAAACACCCGCGCGTCGTGTTCGGGCAGGCTGCAACAGGCGGCGTCCATATCGGGCACATGGGTCCAACGGTCACCGTCTTGGGCCTGCCACGGCTTCCGCTCATAACCCAACAGAGGCACCTTGGCGCGCGCGCAAGCGAGGATCGCATTCCGGCTCATTCCGGCAGCGAAGGGATGGGTGGCGTCGATCACATGGCTGATGCCCTCACGCGCGAGATAATCGATGAGCCCGTCGACGCCACCAAAGCCGCCGGTCCGGGTCGGCAGGGGTTGGGGCACCGGGCGGGCCGTACGCCCGGCATAGGAAAACACCGCGTCGATCCCGCGATCCGCCAGATGTCGGGCCAGTCGGCTGGCTTCGGTGGTGCCGCCCAGCAAAAGGAGACGCGTCATGGCTGATCCGTGGTTGAGCATCGTCGGTTTGGGCGAAGATGGCCTGAACGGCTTGCCGAATGCAAGCCGTGCCGCCTTGGAGGAGGCCGAGGTCATCTTTGGCGGGGCGCGTCATCTGGAACTGGCGGGTGCGGGCACGCGGGGACAGGCTTGGCCAGTGCCCTTCGACCTTGCGCCGGTTCTGGCCTGTCGTGGACAAAAGGTGGTCGTTCTGGCCTCGGGCGATCCGTTCTGGTTCGGCGCGGGCGGGTCCCTCGCTGCGCATCTGTCGCCGGGGGAATGGTGTGCCTTTCCGGTGGCAGGGATCGTTTCGCTGGCCTGCGCACGGCTCGGATGGCGGATCGAGGAGGTCACCGCGCTGGGGCTTCATGCCGCGGGGTTTGGCGCGCTGCGTCGCGCGCTCCATCCGGGTGCGAAAGTCATCGCGACCCTCAGGGACGCAGATACACCGCGCGCTCTGGCCGACTGGCTGGTGGCGGAGGGTTTCGGCACCGTGCAGATGCATGTGCTCGAACGCATGGGCGGGCCGCATCAGCGGGTTCGCATGAGGCGGGCGGAGAGCTTCGATCTGACCAGCATGACTGCCCCCGTGGCGGTCGCGCTGGATGGGGCGGACTTGTCGCGCAATGCGGGTCTGCCGCATGTGCCGGGCTTGCCAGAGGACCGGTTTACGCATGACGGCCAGATCACCAAATCTCCGATCCGGGCGCTGACGCTCGCCACACTGGCGCCGCGTCCGGGGGCGCTTTTGTGGGACATCGGCGGCGGATCGGGATCGATCTCGGTCGAGTGGGGACTTGCCGGGGGGCGGGCCATTACAATTGAGCCGCGCCCCGATCGCATCGCCAATATTCAGAGCAATATCGAGGCCTTCGGCCTGACGCGTCAAATCCGCGCCATCGAAGGTCGTGCGCCCGAGGTGCTGGGCGATTTGCCCTCCCCCGAGGCCGTGTTCATCGGCGGTGGCAGCACAGAGGCGCTCTATGACTGGCTTTGGGCGCATCTGCCCGGAGGGACGCGGATCGTGGCCAATGCGGTGACGCTCGAGACCGAGGCGATTTTGGCCGGGCTCCACGCCCGTCACGGGGGATCGCTGATGCGCATAGACCTATCGCGGGCCGAAGGCCTGGGGCGGATGCGCGGCTGGTCGGCGGCGCGTCCCGTGGTGCAATGGAGTGTGACGCGATGAGAGTGGCCGGCATGGGCTTTCAACGCAGCGCCCCCCCTGCGGCCTTACGCGCGGCACTCGCTTCGGTCGGGGCGGTCGACCATGTCGCGACCGCGCGCTCGAAAGCCGCGGCTCTGGCGCAGATTTTGGGATGCGATGTGCGAGGCGCTGATGTCGCGGGCATTGCTACGCCGACGATGTCACAGGCCTCCCTCAATGCTCATGGCACCGGATCGGTGGCCGAAGCGGCCGCACTCGTGGTGGCTGGCCCCAACGCGCGGCTTTTGGAAAAACGCAAGATCATCGGCGGCGTCACCATCGCTGTCGCAGAAGGAGACGGAAGATGACGGTTCATTTTATCGGTGCAGGACCGGGGGCAGCAGATTTGATCACGCTCCGCGGGCGCGACCTGATCGCGGCCTGTCCGGTGTGTCTTTATGCCGGAAGCCTCGTGCCGGAGGCCTTGCTGGCCCATTGCCCGGAGCGGGCGCGAGTCATCAACACGGCGCCTCTGAGCCTCGACGAAATCATGGCTGAAATCGCCGCGACCCATGCCGCAGGCCACGATATCGCCCGGCTGCATTCCGGCGATCTGTCCGTCTGGTCGGCGATGGGCGAACAGCTGCGCCGCCTGCGCGCGCTGGACATCCCCTATGACGTCACCCCCGGCGTGCCGAGCTTTGCCGCCGCCGCCGCCACGCTTTGTGCCGAGCTGACCCTGCCCGGCGTGGTGCAATCCGTGGTGCTGACCCGGACCTCGGGGCGGGCGACGGCGATGCCGCCGGGGGAGACGCTTGAGAATTTCGCAAAAACAGGCGCAGTTCTGGCCATTCACCTGTCGGTGCATGTGCTCGACAAGGTGATCGCAGAGCTGACGCCGCATTACGGCGCGGACTGTCCGGTCGCGGTGGTCTGGCGCGCGAGCTGGCCGGATGAGCGCGTGGCGCGTGCCAGGCTGGGCAGCCTGAAAACCGCCATCGGGGCGGAGATGGAGCGCACCGCGCTGATCCTTGTGGGCCGCTCGATCGGGGCCGAAGACTTTGCCGAAAGCCGGCTTTATGCGCGGGATTACGACCGGCGTTATCGCCCCGTGGGCACCAACCCGCGCTTTCCCGAGACGGCAAAAGGCGGTGCGGCATGACGCCGGGTCTGGTGATTGCCGCCGCTTCGTCAGGCACTGGGAAAACGACACTGATGCTGGGACTCCTGGCAGCGTTGCGTGCGCGCGGCGTGCGGGTGCAGCCGCTGAAATGCGGTCCCGATTACATCGATCCGGCGTTTCACACGGCGGCGGCGGGGCGCAGTTCGGTCAATCTCGATGCCTGGGCGATGTCTCCGGCGCAGATCGCCACCCTTGCGGACCGGCCCACCGATCTCCCTGCCGATCTTTTCGTGACCGAGGGCTCGATGGGGCTCTTTGATGGCGTGGCCGTGCCGGGCGAAACCGGCATCGGAGCCAGCGCCGATATCGCCGCGTTGATGGGCTGGCCGGTGATCCTGGTGATCGATGCCTCGGGACAGGCGCAGACGGCGGCAGCGGTCGCGTTGGGGCTCGCGCAGTTCCGCGCCGATGTCACGGTCGCGGGCGTCGTTTTGAACAAAATCGCCTCGCCCCGGCACGAGCAGCTGGTGCGGCGTGGGTTCGAAAGCATTGCACTTCCGGTTCTGGGCGTCTTGCCGCGCACCGCCGGGATCGAACTGCCGTCCCGGCATCTGGGTCTGGTGCAGGCGCAGGAAACCGGAGATCTGCAGCGGCTGCTCAACCACGCTGGCGAGATCGTGGCTGAGCATTGCGATCTCGACGCGCTGATGGCCTGTGCAGGGGCGAAAGAGATCCCTTTTGCCCCCTATACGCCCGCGCCACCGCCCGGTCAGCGCATTGCCTTGGCGCGGGACGCGGCGTTTTCCTTTGTCTATCCGCATTTGATCGAGGCCTGGCGCACCGCCGGGGCGAGCATCTTGCCGTTTTCGCCACTGGCCGACGAGGCGCCGGACCCGCATGCCGACATCTGTTGGTTGCCGGGGGGCTATCCCGAGCTTCACGCCGGGCGGCTTTCCGGCAATCGCACATTCATGGAGGGAGTGCGGCGGTTTGCCCAAACCCGCCCCATGCATGGGGAATGCGGGGGCTATATGGCTCTCGGCGCCGGGATCGTGGACGCTGAGGGGCATCGCCACGAGATGCTGGGTCTTCTGGGACTGGAGACCAGCTTTGCCAAGCGCAAGATGCATCTGGGCTATCGTCGCGCGGAGCTAATGGCAGGGATGCCGGGGTTTGCCGAGGGTCACGCGCTGCGCGGGCATGAGTTTCACTATGCGGGCATCCTCAAGCAACCCGACGCCCCTCTGGCGCGGGTGGTCGATCCGAATGGCACGGCGGTGCCTGAGACTGGTTCGATCCGCGTGATGCCCGATGGCGGGCAGGTTACGGGGACGTTTTTCCACCTGATCGCCGAGGCGACCCGGTGATGCCGGACCTGAAAGCGCCGGATCACGCGGTTCGGCGCATGAGGTAGATGTCCATCACCCAGCCCAGCTCGGCGCGCAGCGCGGCGCGTATGGTGACGATTTTTTCGGCCACCTCGGCCAGAGTTCCGGCGACGAGGCGCTCCTGAGGCATCGCCACGCAACCGCCCCACCAGATCTCGATCCCCGCCGGGTCGAGCGCGCGAAAGGCGCAGTCGCCATCGAGCATGACAACAACGGTTTGCACCCCGTCTGGCCAGCCGTGGTTGCGCAATTGCCGTCCGGTGGTGAGAGTGACGGGGGCGCCGACGCCGTTGAGCGGAATGGCGTGCGCCGCGCAAAGGGCCTGTATCGCGGTGATGCCGGGAATGACACGCGGCGTGATCTGCATCCGGTGACCGAGCCGCTCGGCGATGCGCAGACTGCTGTCATAAAGCATCGGATCGCCCCAGATCAAAAGCGCCACGTTCGCGTCGGCCTCTGTGCCCAAAGCCTCGGTGATCGCCGTTTTCCAAGCCTGTGCAATCGCATCATGCCAGTCCGACACGCGTTGATCATAGGGCGCGCCGTCGGCATCGCGTTCGGGCAGGTCAAACTCGACAACACGCGTGGTCGGATTGTTCAGATGCTGTGCCAGAAGGCAACGGCGCAACTCGGCCAGTTCGGTCTTTTCCGGGCCTTTCAGCGGGATCAGGATCAGATCGGCGGCATTCATCGCCGCGATGGCCTGTTGCGTGACGTGATCGGGATCGCCGGTGCCGATGCCGATCAGGTTCAGGTCGATCATTGTGGTCCTCTCGAAACAGGGGGCCGAAGCCCCCTGCCGTGTGGTCTCTGACGGATCAGGTCAGGCATAAAGGCGTGGCGTGACAAAACCGCTGCCCTGCAGGGATTTCGCGCGTTTCGCCAGCGCCAGAACGGCCAGATCCAGAAGCGGTTCGATCAGGATCACCGTCATATAGGCGGCGCCAAAGGTCAGCACCTGGCTCACCTCGGCCACGCCCTGACCGTAAATCGCCCAGAAGGTCACCCACAGCACGATCCCGCCCTGATAGGCGGTCGAGAGCGCCAGCGCTTGCGAATATTTCAGATCGACATAGGCGGTGCCCGGCGCGATCAGGCGTTTGGCCAGCATTTGCAGCCCGAAGAGCGGCACCAGAAGCGTTGTCACATTCATCCCGTATTGCGGCAGATCGAACGGGGCGAAGAACACCCCCTGCGCCAGCAGCCCAAGCGCCAGACCGATGGCCGCAGGCGCCGCGCCAAGGATCAGGAACAGGGTTGAGCCGAGGATCAAATGCACCTCCGAGACCCCGACCGGATGGTGCGGCAGCACCTGAAAGAAAACGAAGACGGCGGCGGTGGCGATGAGCGCCCGCCCGACCAGGGAGACAAGCCCTTGCTGACGTATCGTGTCGACGGCTGTTTTGAGGGTATAGAGGCCTGCACCTGCCGCAGTGGCATAGCTCAAGACGATTTTGGCACCCGTGACGATGCCAGGTTCAATATGCATATCGCGTACTCCTTGCCGTCACACCCGACGGCGGTTGATGTGGCTGATGGCCGGTTTCCTGGCTCGCGGGTCAAAGCGCCACTCCCCCTTCCCAGAGATCCCGACAGGGCTCTCCAGTGGTTGTCGGAGCGCGCTCACCGCATACAGTCGCGGGGGCGGCCGGGGCTTCGGGTGCTGCGATTTGCGACATCCTTCCCCGTTCCCGATTGAGCCCTGCGCATCGCGCATGATGGGCACCAAACAGGCCTTCAGATAAACGTGGCTTTGGCGATGTCGTCAAGTGCATATCTCGCCTGCGGACAGCAGATGCCCGCAATTTTCATCACAGACAGATCACAGTCGCCCAACGTGATCTCGACGCAGGTTTCCGATCCTCATGATCAATCCGCCAGTCCCGGCCACGGGCCAAGGCAACATTGATCTTCTGATGCTTCATATTTGGCAAATGCCCGGATCGGGCCCTTCTGCATGGCTCTCTCGGAGGCGGCTGGATCTGCCCGCGCATCTTCACGCAAACAGACAAGGCAGTCGGAACACAACCAAAGCACGGGTGCAGAGGTCAGCCGATCCGGCTGGCATGGCGTGTTTTCATCTGCCGCAGGCCAAGCGCAACGAGAAAGAGGCCGGTCAGGATCAGGACAATGGTCGGGGCCGGGGCAGCATCGATCCAGAACGACAGGTAGACACCGGTTCCCCCGGACGCCAGCGCCACGACAATGGCCGTGATCATCATCGCAGCAAAGCGCCGGGTGAGCAGAAAGGCAATTGCCCCCGGAGCGATCAGATAGGCCACCGACAGGATGATCCCGACCGAAGACAGCATCGCCACGATCGTGGCCGAGAGGATCGCCAGCAGCCCGTAATGCAGCCAGCTGACCCGCAAGCCGATCATCCGGGCCTGTACCGGGTCGAAACTCTGGGCGAGGAAATCACGCCATTTGATCCCGAGGATGAGGGCAACGGCTCCGGAGATCAGACCGGCGGTCCAGAGATCATCCGCCCCGACCCCGAGCATATTGCCGAACAGAATATGATCGAGATGCAAGGCGGTTTCGATCTGGGTGTAGATCACGATGCCCAACCCGAACATGCCGGAGAACACCACGCCCATGACCGTGTCCTGTTTGATCCGGGAATGGTCCTTGATGAACCCCGTTCCAAGCGCACAGACCAGCCCGGCGAGGAAAGCCCCGATGATCAGCGGGATGCCTGCAACATAGGCCAGAACGACGCCGGGCAGCACCGCGTGGCTCGTGGCATCGCCCATCAGCGACCAGCCCTTGAGCACCAGAAAGGTGCTGAGCATGGCGGCGGCCGGGGCAATCAGCAACACGATCAGCAGCGCGTTCTGCATGAAGGGAAATTGCAGCGGCATAAGAAGATCGGAGATCAAAGCGGCCATCATGATGCCTCCTTCAGAGCGGCCTTTGCGCGGGCGCGGGACGCCAGCATGCCATGTTTCGGGGCGCACACGAGCGCCACGAGAAACAATCCGGTTTGCAGGCAGACGATGACGCCGCCCGTGGCGCCGTCGAGGAAATAGCTCAGATAGGCGCCCAGTGCCGACGTGAGCGAGCCGATCGCGACGGAGAGCGCCAGGAGGCGCGGAAAACGGTCGGTCAGAAGATAGGCCGTGGCACCGGGGGTCACCACCAGTGCGATCACCAGAAAGGCGCCCACCGTCTGCATCGCCGCCACGGTCGAGGCGGAGAGCAGGGTGAAAAAAATCAACCGCAGCGCGGTGACGTTCAATCCGATCGAACGGGCATGGGCCTCGTCGAAGAACACGGCCAGAAGATCGCGCCATTTCGCCAGCAGCACAGCGAGCGACACGCCTCCGATGAGGACAAGTTGCAGGGTATCGCTTGGTGTGATCGCGAGGATATTGCCCATGATGATCGTCTGGATCGAGACGGCCATCGGATTGAGGGAGACCATGAACAGACCCAGGCCGAAAAAGGCGGTGAAGATCAACCCGATCACCACGTCTTCCTTGAGCCCGGATCGCTGCCGCAGAAAGAGCATGGCCAATGCGGCCAGCCCGCCCGACAGAAAGGCGCCGATGGCGAAAGGCAGGCCGAGCATATAGGCCCCGGCCACGCCGGGCACGACGGAATGCGACAGCGCATCGCCGATCAGCGACCAGCCCTTGAGCATCAGATAGGCGGAGAGGAAGGCACAGACCGCGCCGACCAGGGCCGAGACCCAGATCGCATTGGTCATGTAGCCGTACTGGAAAGGTTCGAGCCAGCTCATGTGCGCCCCTTCACGGTACGGGTCCTGTCGTCATAGACCACAAGCGGGCGTTCATCGTCGGAGAAGACTTCGAGCCTGCGCGGGTCCTCATCGTCATGCAGCCGCTGGCCTTCGAGCAGGAAGTGCCGCAGCACACCGCCAAAGGCCTCGCGCAGCAGATCCGGGGTGAAAACCTTTTCGGTCGGGCCATAGGCCAGCACCGTCCCCTTGACCAGAACCACCTGGTCGCAAAATTCCGGCACGGAGCCGAGATTATGCGTGGCCACCAGCATCACGCGGCCTTCGGCACGCAGATCTCGCAGGAGCGCGATGATCTGTTCTTCGGTCTTGACGTCAACGCCGGTGAAAGGCTCGTCCAACAGGATGACTTGCGCGTCTTGTGCCAGAGCGCGGGCGAGGAAGACGCGCTTTTTCTGCCCGCCGGACAGCTCGCCGATCTGTCGCTGGCGGAACTCGGTCATATTGACCCGTTCCAATGCTGAGGTGACGGCCGCATTATCGGCGGCACGGGGGCGGCGCAGAAATCCCATATGGCCGTACCGCCCCATCATCACCACGTCTTCGACCAGAACGGGGAAGCTCCAGTCGACCTCCTCGGCCTGTGGCACATAGGCGACGGCCTGTTTCTTCATCATCGCGCGGACCGGTTCGCCAAGGATCTCGATCTGCCCGCTTGCGACCGGGACAAAGCCCATCAGTGCCTTGAACAGTGTCGATTTTCCGGCACCGTTCACGCCGACCAGCGCGGCAATCGTGCCGCAGGGAATGGCGAAACTCGCGTTCCGCAGAGCGGTATGGCCGTTGCGATAGGTAACGGTGATGCCAGAGGCCCGGATACCATCACTCATGGCTGAAGCCCCTCCACGATGGTCTCCGATGTGACGCGCAACAGTTCGAGATAGCTCGGCACAGGGCCGCCGGCCTCGGAAAGGCTGTCGACATAGAGCACCCCGCCGTAACGCGCCCCGGTCTCGCGCGCGACTTGTCTGGCGGGTTTGTCGGAGACGGTGGATTCCGAAAAGACGGCCGGGATTTCATGGGCACGCACCGTGTCGATGACCCCGCGCACCTGTTGCGGCGTGCCCTGGGCATCGGCGTTGATCGGCCAGAGATAGGCCTCCTTCAACCCGAAATCCCGCGCCAGATAGGAAAACGCCCCTTCGGAGGTGACCAGCCAGCGGCGGCTTTCGGGCAAGCTGCGGGCGGCCTCGCGCAGCGGGCCAATGACATCGGCCATCTGCTGTTTGTAGCGGGCGGCATTGGCGGCGTAGATCCCGGCATTGTCCGGATCGGCCTCGCTCAACGCGTCCCGGATATTGTCGATATAGATCTCGGCGGAATCGAGCGCCATCCAGCCATGCGGATTGGGTTTGCCCTCATACTCCCCGCCGGCGATGGCAATCGGAACGATGCCCTCGGAGACGGTCGCGGCAGGCACATCGCGCAGGTTGGAAAAGAACTGCTCGAACCAGCGCTCCAGATTCAACCCGTTCCACAGGATCAGGTCGGCGCCTTGCGCCTTGACCAGATCGCGCGGCGTCGGGGCGTAGCCATGGATCTCGGCGCCCGGCTTGGTGATCGACACCACCTCTGCCGCCTCCCCGGCGACATTCTGTGCCATGTCGGCAATCACCGTGAAGGTTGTCACCACTTTCAGCCGCTCCTGCGCGGCGAGCGACCCGGCCAGCCCGGCGAGACCCAGACCGAGGCCCAGAGCGAGAATGTTACGTCTCTTGAACATGGGAATCTCCTCCTCGTTGCCTAAATGCATCTAGGAATGATTTGCATCTGTCAAGCGACATGCGAATGACTTGCAACTGACTCTTGCGTCTGACGACAAAAATGCGCAAGAAACACCCAATGACCGAGATTGATCGCCGAACCGAAAAACTGACCGCCGCTTTGCGCAGGGCCGGTGTGCGTATAACCCGTCAGCGGGCGGCGCTCCTGTCTGTTCTGGCTGAGGCCGACGATCATCCGGACGCCGTCGACCTGCAGCGCCGAGCGGAGGAGAAGGTCCCGGGTATCTCGCTATCCACCGTCTATCGCACCCTGACCGAGCTTGAGAACCAGGGCGTGATTCTGCGCCATCAGTTCGAAGGCGCGTCGGCAAGATATGAACATAGCGAGACCCAGCACCACGACCATATGATCGATGTCGAGACCAACGAGGTGATCGAATTCTCCAATGAGCCGATCGAGCGCCTGCAAGCCGAGATCGCCGAGGCGATGGGCTACGAGATCGTACATCATCGGCTGGAACTCTACGTGCGCAAGAAGAAGCCCCTGGCATAGCGGCACGCACGGGCTCTGGGGCCGTGGCATGTCTTCTGATTGAGCAGAAATCTGTGGCGCGGCAAGCAAGTCCGACATGGATTGGTCAAGGCCCGTTCCGATAGAGATCTGTTGTCTCGGGACCACCGTCGGAAATGACGCGGATCACTCACAAGTCACACTTGAGACGTCGTCAGATTTTCTGACGCTTTACTCGGGGAGCGCATCAGCTTCGCCCGATCTCAAATCGCATCTGGAGGATAACCCCCACGGCAGGTCAGTGACACGCCGAATACATTGTGCATGCCCTGCTCCACTTGCTTCCAGCGGGGATTTAGAAACGCAGAAAGCCGCCCTATGGGCGGCTATATCGTTGATATTATATGGGTATTTAGTTGTTCGGCCTTGATTGCGGGAGCACGCAGCCGACGTAACCTACCCCAACCAAGGTGCTATGTTTGAATTCAGCCCAACTCAGGTGATCCAGCCCCTTCTCTGCGCCACACACAAACGTCTCAAATGGGCGGATGACATAGCCGATGACCAGCATGCGGATGATCAGCTCCGGGTCGATCGAGGGACGCCCAAGGGAGCTGTAGAACGGGCGTAGAGCCTCACGCATTCCATCCATGTCGAGGAAGCGATCGATCTCGCGGTCGTCATTTTACTACCAGCCCAAAGGCGAGACGGCGATGAACCTGATGTTGATGCGTCAGATCGACGAGCAGTTCTTGGAAACGCCGTTCTTTGGTGTTCACCAAATGACCTGGCATCTTCGTAATGACGGCCATTTGGTCAATGAAAAGCGGATCAGGCGTCTCATGCGGCTGATGGGTTTGATGCCGATTTACCAGAAGCCCAGCACCAGCAGGCCTGCGAAGGGCCACAAAATCTATCCCTATCTGTTGAAGGGATTGCGCGTGATGCGACCCAATCAGGTCTGGTGCGCAGACATCACCTATCTGCCAATGCGGCGCGGGTTCCTGTATCTGGTGGCGATCATGGATTGGCACACCCGCAAAGTGCTGGCCTGGCGCATCTCGAACACGCTGGAAGCTGAGTTCTGCGTCGATGCGCTGAACGAGGCAATCGCCAGGTTCGGCCCACCTGAGGTCATGAACACTGACCAGGGCAGCCAGTTCACGTCATTTGTCTGGACAGATCGATTACGCCGATCCGGTGTGCGTATCTCCATGGATGGCAAGGGGCGCTTCTTGGACAACATCTTCGTGGAGCGGCTCTGGCGTTCACTGAAATACGAATGCGTATATCTGTACGCTTGGGAAACCGGATCAGATGCCCGCGCAGGGATCGCCAAATGGGTCGAGTTCTACAACCACAAACGCCCTCACAGCGCCCATGGCGGACAGCCGCCAGCCGTGGGTCTATTGGCTGAGAAAAGATGAAACCCAACCCGATCAGCAGGAGCAGAGAGTAGCTTAACTTACGCCAAAACCTGTCCAAACATTGGGGAGTAGCTCAAGGCGACCGAATGGCTCTGGACTTATAACAATGAGCGACCCAACATGGCCATCGGCGGCATGACGCCCGCCATGAAACTGAAAGCAGCCGCGTGATTTCTACGGCTGGGCCCCATTAAAAATGGGGGGATTACCTCGGCACGCGACATTCTACTTGAACATGGAAGTTTTTGATGCCGTCAAACGGATCTCTGGATCAGGTCTGGATTACAATTGTTCCAGCATCGACTGGCAACGCTACTTGGGTTGCAATTGGAGTGTAGAGATCTAGCTCGACATCAGGTGTCTCTATGCCTACCACCAAAGAATATCTCGCTTTATTATTTATCCTGCCAAGCCTTTTGCGCTCCCTTGAGGTGCCCCTAGTTTCCTAGACACCTGCCTGTTTCAGTTTGAGCTGTCTGGTTTCGAAGTCAATGGGCGATAGCATGCCGTTGTTCGTGTGCTTGCGCTTCGGGTTGTAGAAGAGCTCAATGTATTCGAACACGTCACGCCTTGCATCGTCGCGTGTCGGATAGGTTCTGCGCCTTATCCGCTCCCGTTTCAGCAGTTGGAAGAAGCTTTCGGCGACCGCGTTGTCATGGCAGTTCCCGCGTCGGCTCATGTTGGCTTCGAGGTTGTGCTGGCGCAGGAACATTTGCCATTCGCGGCTGGTGAACTGGGAGCCCTGGTCTGAATGCACCGTGACCCGGTTGCCGGGCTTTCGCCGCCATACGGCCATCAGCAGTGCCAGCAAGGCGAGATCGGTGGTCATTCGGGATTGGGCGGACCAGCCCACGACACGACGTGAGAACAGGTCGATGACGACGCACAGGTACATCCATCCTTCGTGGGTCTTGATGTAGGTGATATCCGTCACCCAGACTTGATCCTGTGCGGCGACCTTGAACTGCTGTCCCAGCCTATTCTCGACCACGATGGCTGGCTTTCCGCCGTAACAACCTGGCCGACGTCTGTAGCCCACCTGGGCCGCGATTCCGGCCAGCGATGACAGCCGGGCAACCCGGTTCTCGGATATTTGCTCGCCCTGGTCGCGCAGATCGTCCGTCAACTTGCGATAGCCATACACCTTGCCGCTGTCGGCCCAGGCCTGTCGGATCAGCTCGGTCTGGCGCGCATCCTGCTGCGCACGGTGACTTAACGGTTCTTTAAGCCATGCGTAGAAGCCGGAGAAATGGACCCGCAGCACCCGGCACATGGCCCGGACGCCGAACTCTCCGCGATGTGCCCGGATGAAGGCGTACTTCATTGGGCCCCTCGCGCGAAGTACACCGTTGCCTTTTTTAGAATATCGCGCTCCTCGGTTACTCTGGCCAGTTCACGCTTCAACCGACGGTTCTCAGCTTCATGATCCACGCTGGGCTTCTTTGGCAACGGATCGCCAAACTGCTTCTTCCACTTGTACAGAGAATGCATGCTGACACCCAAACGTCGGGAAACCTCCCGAACCGGATACCCGCGCACCGTGATCTAATGCACCGCGTCACGCTTGAACTCGGCGCTGTAATTGCTTGTCCCCATGTCGGCCTCCTTGCCTCAAAGTTAGGGGGCAAAGCGTCTACAAATCTAGGGGCGCCTCAAGCATTGCGGGCCGAAACGACCTCACAACCATCAATGCCCGCGTGGACAAAGCCCGAGTTCAACTGACAAACTGGGCCGGGTCTTCGCGGAAATGCTGTACCCCGATTGCACGCAGCGCGGTTTGACAAACACTGCTACGTTCTAACACTATCGACATAGACATCATTCGAATGACCGAGAGGACCCCAGTGGATTTTCACACCCCATCATCCTTTGAGGACGCCTCTAAACTCGCGGCAGAAGCGACGGGTTTGACCCGCTTTCTCGCGGGTGGAACAGACGTGCTCGTCCAGATGCGCTCAGGCACAGTTTTGCCGGATACCCTGATCGATCTGAAACTCATTCCGGGCACACAGGGCATCACCCGCACGCCCGATGGCGGCTGGCGGATCGGCATTGCCGTGTCCGGTGCCCGCCTCGGGGATCACGCGGAACTCATCGCCGACTGGCCCGGTGTCGTCGAAGGCATGGAACTGGTCGGATCGACGCAGGTTCAGGGCCGCGCAACGCTCGTCGGCAATCTTTGCAACGGGTCCCCCGCCGCTGACAGCGTACCGGGTTTGGTCGCTGCTCAGGCGTCTGTGGAAATCACGGGCTTGACGGGCGTGCGCACCGTTCCCGTCGAGGACATTCCCGCAGGTCCGGGGAAGACGACGCTCCAGCCCGGGGACGTGATTTCCGGCATCCTGATCCCGCCGCGCGGCGAACATGCGGGCGATGCCTATCAGCGATTCACGCCGCGCACGGAAATGGACATTGCCGTCGCGGGATGCGCGATCAGCCTGCGCGTTGACGGTGACACAATCTCAGAGGCCCGCGTCGCGGTGGGGGCGGTCGCGCCGACCGTGCGGCTTGTGCCTGATGCGGCGGCTGCGCTGATCGGAAGCACGCTCGATGACGCCGCGATTGACGCGCTGGTCGCTGCCGTGAGAGCCGCCTGCAATCCGATTGACGACAAACGCGGCACTGCAGAGTTCAGAACCGAGGTGGCAGGTGTGCTCGCCAAGCGGGTCGCGAAAATCGCCTATGGTCGCGCAAAAGGAGAGGCCCAATGAGCAAGATCCATGTCACGACCGTCGTAAACGGCGACGAGGTCGAATTCCTCGCGGACCCGCGGGAAACGCTTCTCGATTGCCTGCGTGATCACCTCGGGCTGACCGGATCCAAGGAAGGCTGCGGGACCGGCGATTGCGGCGCCTGTTCGGTCACGGTGGACGGGGTGCTGATCAGCTCCTGCCTGATGCTCGGCGTCGAGGCGCAGGGCAAGCGGATCGAGACCATCGAAGGGATGGCAAACGGCGAAGAGCTCCACCCGCTTCAGCGCAAATTCGTCGAACACGCCGCTCTGCAATGTGGGTTCTGCACGCCTGGTATTCTCGTCGCAGCCAAGGCGCTCTTGGAGAAGAACCCAGACCCGACGGAGACGGAGGTCCGGTATTGGCTGGCGGGCAATCTGTGCCGCTGCACCGGCTACGACAAAATTATTCGGGCCGTCATGGACGCCGCGTCTGAGATGAGAGGAGCCGCCTGATGCCCAAAGATGACATCAAAGAATTCCGTCTCGTCGGCACCCGCCCCAATCGCCCCGACGGTTTGGACAAAGTCACGGGTCGCGCGCGTTACGGCGCGGATATCACGGCCCCGGGGATGCTTTGGGGCGCCGTGCTCCGCAGCCCGCACGCCCATGCCAAAATCCTCAAAATTGACACGTCCAAGGCAGAAGCCCTCTCCGGTGTCAAAGCCGTTGTGACCCGCGCGGATTTCCCGACCGGCCTCACGGGCGAGGAGTGGAATCTTCAGGAAAACACGATGGCGGGCGAGAAAGCACTCTACGATGGCCACGCCATTGCCGCCGTCGCCGCGACCTCAAGCCTGATCGCGCAGGAGGCCGTTCGGCTCATCAAGGTGGACTATGAGGTTCTCCCGCATGTGACGGATGTGGATGACGCCATCAAACCCGATGCGCCGGTCATTCGCGAAGGGGCCGCCGACGCCAGCGTTCCCGAGGGCATGCCGCCAAATGTCGTCAAGTACTTCGAATTTGGGCGCGGGGATATGGAGGCTGGCTTCAAAGACGCTGATCTCGTCATGGAGCGCAGCTTTAAGACCGAAGCCACCCACCAAGGCTATATCGAACCCCATGCCTGCCTCGGCCAGCTGGGTGCCGATGGCAAGGGCGAGATGTGGGTCTGCACGCAGGGGCAGTGGTTCATCCGGCAGATGTGCTCGGCCGTGTTGGGCCTCAACGCTGCGCAGCTTCGCGTGACCCCGTCCGAGATTGGCGGCGGGTTTGGTGGCAAAACAACGATCTTTATGGAGCCGCTGTCCCTTGCGCTGTCGCAGAAGGCCGGCGGGCGTCCCGTCAAAATCGTCATGAGCCGGTCCGAAGTGCTGCGTGCCACCGGACCGACGGCCTCCGCCTCTATGGACGTGAAAATCGGCATGACCAAGGACGGCAAACTGACCGCCGCCCGTGCCGAATTCCGGATGCAGGGGGGGGCCTTCCCTGGTGCGCCCGTGGACATGGCGCTCTATTGCAGCCTTGCGCCCTACAAGATCGAGAATGTCGAACACATTGGCTACGACGTGCTCGCCAACCGCCCGAAATGCGCCGCCTACCGTGCTCCGGGGTCTCCGATGGGGGCCTTCGCGGTCGAGAGCCTGATCGACGAGATGTGCCGCAAACTGGATCTCGATCCGATGGAGGTGCGTCTCAAAAACGCCGTGCGCGAGGGTGATCAGGCCAGCTATGGTCCAACCTTCGGTTCCATCGGTCTCGTCGAGGTTCTGGAAGCGACCGCAAAACACCCGAACCTCGCTGTTCCGCTCGGCCCCAATCAGGGACGCGGCGTGGCCTCTGGCTATTGGTTCAACCACAACGGCGAAACGTCCGTGTCCATGGCGATCTCCGAGGATGGCACCGCTCAGGTGTCCGTCGGAACGCCGGATATTGGCGGCAGCCGTGCTTCGATTGCCTTGATGGTCGCGGAAACGCTTGGGATCGCCTACGAAGATGTGCGCGTGAACGTGGTGGAAACCGGGGCGCTTGGCGTCAACGAACCGACCCACGGGAGCCGCGCCACCTTCGCCACCGGCAAGGCCGCCACCATCGCCGCCCGCGCCGCGATCAAGGAGATGTGCCGTCGCGCCGCGAACGAATGGGGCATTGACGAAGACGCCGTTGAATGGGTCGAAGGTGCCGCGCAGCCCGCCGGACCAAACGCGGGAAACTATCCTCCGATGAGCATCAAGGACATCGCGAAAAACATGGGGGCGACGGGCGGTCCGATCTCTGGCCACCATGAATCCGTGCCCGATGGGGTTGGGGCCAGCTTTGGCTGTCACGTTGTGGACGTCGAGGTGGATCCCGAAACCGGCCTCACCAAAATTCTGCGCTACCTCGTGGTGCAGGATGCAGGCCGGGCGATCCACCCGTCCTATGTGGAGGGCCAGTATCAGGGCGGTGCCGTTCAGGGCATCGGCTGGGCGCTCAATGAGGAATATGTCTACGGCAAGGATGGTCGTCTGCAGAACCCCATCTTCCTCGATTACCGCATGCCCGTGGCCTCTGACCTGCCGATGATCGACACGATGATCGTGGAGGTTCCCAATCCGGGCCACCCCTTCGGCGTGCGCGGCGTGGGGGAAACGGGGATCACGCCACCGCTGCCCGCGATTGCAAATGCCATTCAAGGCGCAACAGGCCTTCGGATGTCACATCTGCCGATGACCCCGACCAAAGTTCTCGCCGCTCTGAAGGCGTCGCAAGAATGAGCGAACTCACCGTTCATCTGTGGGCCGGCCTGCGCCGGTTTACAGGGGGGCTCGAGGTCGTCACAGTGGAGGCCAGCAGCATCGGCAAAATGCTCGATGCGCTGGTCGCGGTCTATCCGGGTCTCGGTCCGATTTTCGAGGCCGGCATTTCGGTCGCCGTTGATGGAGAAATCATCAACGGCGGGCGGCACCGCCCCCTCGCACCATCGAACGAGATTTACCTCATGCAGCGGGTAAAGGGCGGATAGGCCTTTCCACAACAGGTTCCGCGAGGACAAAACCATGTCAGTCATGGGCCTGAGGACCAAGGTCAACTGGCCTCCCTTATCGCTGCAAATCCCCCACTCCTCCCTTGAGCATCGAACGCCGAGGGAGGCATATTGGCACGGTCGAGAACAGAAATTGGCCGCATGACCCGAAGGGCAACGAAGTAAAACTAAAACCGGATACACCTTAGAAACGCTGCCAAGCTGTCCGGAAAACTGGGACCACTTCAGACTTCACAACCGTTGAGCACGCTCCACATGCTTCCAGGGGGGATTTTGGGGCGCTGGTCCAGAAACGCAGAAAGCCGCCCTATGGGCGGCTATA
>NZ_FORH01000014.1 GCF_900113955.1 Celeribacter neptunius
TGGTTGATCTCGTCGAGGGTGAGCTTGTGGGTGATCATCGGGTCGATCTCGATCTTGCCGTCCATGTACCATTCGACGAATTTCGGCACATCGGTGCGGCCCTTGGCGCCGCCAAACGCCGTGCCTTTCCAGACCCGGCCGGTCACCAGCTGGAACGGACGGGTCGAGATCTCGGCCCCCGAAGGTGCCACGCCGATCACGACGGAAACGCCCCAGCCGCGGTGGCTGCATTCGAGCGCATCGCGCATCACCTTGACGTTGCCGGTGGCATCAAAGCTGTAATCCACGCCGCCGATCTGATCGGCGCCACGCTTGGTCAGGTTGACGATCTCCTCGACCACGGTGCCGTCGATCTTCGTCGGGTTGATGAAATGGGTCAGGCCGAATTTGCGGGCCATTTCCTCTTTGTCATCGTTCAGATCGACACCGATGATCATGTCGGCCCCGGCCATGCGCAGGCCTTGAATCACGTTCAGCCCGATGCCACCGAGACCGAAGACGGCCGCCGTCGCGCCGATCTCGACACCGGCGGTGTTGATCACCGCGCCGATGCCGGTGGTCACGCCGCAACCGATGTAGCAGATCTTGTCGAACGGCGCGTCCTCGCGGACTTTCGCCAGGGCAATCTCCGGCATCACCGTGTGGTTGGCGAAGGTCGAGCAGCCCATGTAATGGTAGATCGGCGTGCCATCGAGCATCGAGAACCGCGTGGTGCCATCGGGCATCAGGCCCTGGCCCTGGGTGTTGCGAATGGCGGTGCAGAGGTTGGTCTTGCCCGACAGGCAGGACGGGCATTCGCGGCACTCGGGCGTATAGAGCGGGATCACGTGATCGCCGGGTTTCAGCGTGGTCACGCCTTCGCCCACCTCGAGCACCACACCGGCGCCCTCATGACCGAGGATACAGGGAAAGATCCCCTCCGGATCGGCGCCCGAGCGGGTGAATTCGTCGGTGTGACAGAGCCCGGTGGCCTTCACCTCGATCAGAACTTCGCCCTTCTTAGGACCTTCGAGCTCGACTTCCATAATCTCGAGCGGCTTCCCGGCCTCAAGGGCAACGGCGGCGCGTGTACGCATCAAATTTTCCTCCCAAAACTTCAGACCGGAACTCCGGCCTTCACGCTTTTCAGCGATTGGAAGGAAGTATGAGGGCAGGCTCGCACACGGAACAATACAGCCAATGGTGGGTATTCCCAGAGATGGCCGCATCGCTCAGCCTGCCCTATAGTCACGACGGGAGGAAATCACATGTCCTATCTGCAAAGGCTCCTGCTGAGCGCCGCGTTGCTGGCCGCCAGTGCCGGGGTTGCCGGGCCTCTGGCCGCCAATGATTTTGCCGATCCCACATGGCCTTGTGTGCAACGCAAGGTGGATCGGCTGTCCCCCGGGCTGATGTGGCCCGAACCGCTCACCGAGGCCGAATTCTCGACAGAGCGGCAACAGGCGGTGACGGATCTGGCGGAATTTCTGGCTTTGCGGCGGGTCGATCTCGAGGCGGCACGGGCGGCGGTGGCAGAGTTCTCCGCCAGCCACGGCCATGACATGGCGCTGATGCAAGCCGTGTTTTCCCGGGTCTTCGACACGCTGGCCACACGTCGCACGAAGATCATCAAGGGAATCGGCAAATTCTCTCTTTCCCAGATCAGCCTTTCCGAGCGGATCGAGACGGCCCGCGGCGAGATGGATGCGCAAATGGCGCAGGAAACCCCGGATTTCGACCGCGTCGACGCGCTGGAAGAACAGCTCGACTGGGATCAACGGATTTTCACCGACCGGCAGAAGACCATCACCTATCTCTGCGAGACCCCGACGCTTCTGGAGAAACGCCTCTACGCGCTGGCGCAAATGCTGCACGAGGCCGGACAAGGCGGCGGCTGACCCCGGACGGCAAGCCTCTGGCCGCTCGGCCCGTTGAGAGCTTTGCCGCTTCGATGTGGAAGGTCAGAAGACTTTGACCCTCGCACACTATAAGCGGAGCCAAAATTGAAAGCCGGATCTTCGCCTGGATCGCCGAGAACGGCGGGAGCGAGCCCAAGGCGGACATTGGGAGTTAAGGGCGTGCGCCGGACCGTGGGCAGGCGCATCTGTTCTTCGTGGTCTGCGCTTTATGTCAGCCAAACCCGATAAAGATCAATCTGTCGCGCGGGGATGACAAATGCGCCTGACCGCCGGGACGGTCCGGCGCACGCCCGGGCCACTTCGTGGCTGTTCCGGGCGGTTGCACTTCGTTCGAATGGCAGAAAAGTCCCGCAAAGCAGACCTTCGAGTATATGGTGTCGAAGCTCCGAGTTGGCTCAAAAATGCTCCGCGGTTGGGGCAAAATTGCCTGCCCCCTCCCGCCTCTCCCACCCGATCACAAGCCCCCCCGACGGCCGCGAAAACACAGGCCATACAGACCTTCGGCGCGGTATCGGCGCGCTCCGAGCTATGGCACAATGAGTGGCATATTCCATGCAAGGAGGAGGCGCATGGTCCAGAGATCTCTTGCCGCCGCGGGGTTTGCACTCGGGCTTGGGCTCGCCGCCGTCACCGGCGCGACACCCGCATCGACCCAAGACGCACCCAAAGATATGGCCAAAGATGTGGCCCCGGATCGCTCGAACCCGCTCACCGACAGCCCGACCTGGCAATCGCTCCGCGACGACATCCTCGGGCCGGTTGCCGTTTTGCCGGCGGACGGATTGTTCACCATGGAGGCGCCCTACCGCGCCGAAGATGCCGCCGCAGTGCCGATCCATATTCGCCAACTCGATGCATCGCAGGCGATCCAGTCGGCCACGGTGGTAATCGACGAAAACCCCGCGCCGGTGGCCGCCGAGTTCCGGTTCTCCCCGGCCATGTCGCCGCTCGATCTCACCTTCCGGGTCCGGGTGGATCAATACAGCAATGTCCGGACGATTGCCGGAACCGCTTTCGGACTGCGGATGGACGGGCGTTTCGTCAAGGCCTCGGGCGGCTGTTCGGCGCCTGCGGGGCAAGACCCGGAAGAGGCTTTGGCCGGCTTGGGACAGACGCGTTTACAGCAGTCCGAAAGCCCCTCTGGCCTGCGTCGCGAGGCCGAGATCCAGATCCGTCACCCGAATTATTCCGGACTGCAGCGCGATCAGATCACCCAGCTGTTCATCCCGGCCCATTTCATCGACCATCTGGAAGTCTGGCAGGGCGATGAGATGCTGTTTGCCATGGAGGGCGGTATCTCGATCAGTGCCAATCCCAGTTTCCGCTTCAGCTACACGGAAAACGGCGCGCCGAGCCTGACGGTCAAGGGGCATGACACCGATGGCAATCTGTTCGAGACCGAGTTCCCGAAGGCCTCGGACTGACGGCGGTCCGACACAGGCTGCCCCGAACTGGCCGGGCGGGTCCAAGACCGGCCCGTGCCCAGCCTGTGCCCGGCTCAGAAGAAACAGACGACCTCGGCCTCGGCCTGCGCCCGGCGCAGATCCATCACCAGATGGTTGGCCGCGACCGCGCTGTTGAAAATCGCCATGCGTTCGCCACCGACCCGGCGCATGGAGAGCACGGTCTCCGCCTCCACATATTTCTCATAGGGTAGGATCGCGGCGATTTCATCGATCGAACAGGCGCATTTGCTCAGCATGTTCCGATCCTGCCCGTTGGCCGCCATACAGGCGAAAACGTAATCGGCCCGGGCCTCGGTCGGATAATCATTGAGCCGGTCGGCCAGGCTCTGGGCCCGGGCGGGGCCGCCGCATGCGAGCAGCGAGACCGAAGACAGGCCGGCCGCCACAAGCACCGCCGCACGGATCATTGTCCGGCCTCCCCGTCGGGGACATCGCTGTCGAGCATGTCGAACCGCAGCTCCGAGAGGTAGCCATCCGGCGCGCCCGTTGCATCCGGCGCCTCGGCCACCAGTGTCAGATACCAGCCCGGCACCTCCTCGGACATGGTGACGCGCAATTCGAGATCGCCGAACCCCTGCATGCGGTCGCGGTTGGGGTCCTCGGCAAAGGGACGCAGGGTGACCGTACGGGTATCGATCATCCGGGTGCCGAACCTGGCCTGCCCGGTCTCGATTTCGGCCGGACGGACCAGCGCCTCTTTCACCCGGTTGCGGATATAATATGGCGAACCGCCCGCGGTTTCCGCCATGTCGCGGATCACGGATTCGTAAAACACCATGATCATCGGGTTGCCGACGCTGGCCGGAAAGCGGCCCAGGCTGCGATGTTTCTCGTCCTGCAGAAATTGCAGCCTCGCCATCCGCGTCTCGCCCTCGGCAAAAGACAGCGCGATCTCGCCGGTATCGCGTGTGGCCGCTTCGGGTTTGGCGTGATTGGTCACGACCCGCCTGTAATGCAGCACCGCATCCGGACCGATTCTGTCCAGCGTGCCCTGGCGAAACAACAGGTCATAGGTCGGCACCGGGGCTTCGGCATTCGCCGCGGCCACGGGACCCGGCATCGTCACGGCGAAACAGGCCAGTGTCGCCGACAGCGCCGCCGAAAGTGTCAAGATCTTGCGCATGAGTTCGTCCTCCCGTCCCCAGCCTATCCTCCTGCCCGGCCCTGTCATGGCAGACTTATGTCGGTATTCCCCCCGCGCCCTGCGTCACGGCGCCCCCGTCTGCCGGCGCATTTTCCATTCGATCAAAGGGCGGAGCCGCGACAGCTGCACCGGTTTGGTCAGCACCGAAAACCCCTGTTCCGCGCCCAGGCGCAACAGCTCGGTACTGCGATCCGCCGTGATCATGATCGCGGGGACATGCGCCCCCGATTTCTGCCGCACCGCCGCGATCGCAAGATCACCGGTCTCCCCCGCATCCAGCTGATAATCCGCCAGGATGATATCCGGGGGCATGCCCATGTCGCGGATGAAATTCAGCGCCTCGGCAATCGACCGCGCCGGCAAGACGCTCGCCCCCCATTGTTCCAGTTTGCTGGTGGTGGCAAAGAGCACATCCGGGTCGTTCTCGATGATCAGAACGATGTAATCCATGTCATATTCGACGCTGGGCGTCTCGTTGCAGCCCTCCTGGGCGCTCGCCGGGCGCCCCTCGACCCGCTCCATCTCGATGGAGAAGACCGAGCCGACACCGGGTTTCGAGCGCACCTGAACCTTATGACCCAAATGACGGCAGGTGCGTTCCACCACCGAGAGGCCGAGCCCGACACCGGAGCCCAGCGGCACATTTCCGGCGCGGGTGAATTCCTCGAAAATCCGCGTCTGATCCTTGCGGCTGATGCCGATGCCGGTGTCCCAGACCTGAAGCTCGATGCGATTGCCATGAGGCCGGCATCCGGCCAGCACCCGCCCGCCCGGTTCGGTGTATTGGATCGCATTCACCACGAGATTCTGAATCGAGCGCAACAGATAGACCGGATCGGAACGCACGAAGACCATGCTGGGCACCATGTCGAGCCGCACGCCTTTGCGCTGTGCCAGGACCTGCTGATCCTCCCAGACACTGCGCATCAGGGTGCCGAGACAGATGTCGGACGGGGTGAGGACCTCGTCCGTGCCTTCGAGACGGGAAATATCCAGCAGCGAATGCAACAGCTGTTCGATCGAGGAAAACGAGCCTTCCAACCGTTCCACGGTCGGCGCGAAACGGGTCTCGGCCACATTGTCCTGAAGCGTCGCGATCAACAGCTTGGCGGCGTTGATCGGCTGCAAAAGATCGTGGCTCGCCGCCGCCAGGAACCGGGTTTTCGACGACACCGCCGCCTCGGCGCGTTCCTTGGCCAGACGCAGCTCCTCTTCGACCCGTGCCTTCTCTTCATATTCCTCGGTCAGCCGCGTGTTCGCGCGGGTCAGCTCCGCCGTCCGTTCCGCCACGCGGTTTTCCAACATCTCCGTCGTGCGACTTTCCAGCGTCACATCCTTGAGTTCGAGCAGGATCCCGCGATCGGGCAGCCGATGCGCGTGCAGGTCCAGCATCCGCCCCGTCGCGAGCCGCAGCCGCCGGTGGGGCTGTTCCATCAACCGGCGCGCTTCGAACCGGGCTGACCCGGAGATCAGCCCGCTGTCCGCGATGAAATCCAGAAGCCGTTGCAGATCCGCGCCCTGCTGCAGGGTCGTATAGGGTAGGCCCAGCAATTGCCGGAACTGGGCGTTGAACATTGTCACCGCACCGTCCGGCGAAAAGGTACAGACGCCAGCGCTCATGTTTTCGAACACCGCTTGCAGGTAATCCGCCTGCCGGTCGATCAGATGTTCCCTTTCCGAACGATTGCTCCGCACGATGGTGGTGATTTCCGTCAACAGCAACACAAGGTTCTCGACGCTCGTGCGCTGCAGGTTGATCTGATACCAGCGGTCGCCGGTCAGTTCGATCACCAGCGAGACCACCGAGGACCCGACCCGGCTGCGCCGGGCCTGCGCCAGGGCAGCACCAAAGCTGCCCTCGACCGAGACCAGATGGCGGCTCTCGGCCATGGCGACAAAACAGGCCTCGGTCGAGACACCCGGCGACAAGCGATCGGAAATATCGGGCAGGAGCGTCTGGAAAATGTCGTTGCCCATTTCCAGCTGGCCATTGGTGAACAGAGCGACCCCGCCGTCCATCGCCGCCAGCGCATCGGCGAGGTTCTTGCGCATGCGTTCGGTATCGACCCGGGCATTGCGCAGCTCCGAGGTGGTGCGTTCCAGATCGCGGGTCTTGGCCCAGACCTGGGCCTGCAGGGTGATCGCCGATTGAAATGCGCCGTAAGCCGAAGACCCGACCTCGTGCTGGCGATTGGCCCGGCGCATCAGCGCATCGATGATCTTGGCCTGCCGGCTGACCTGTTCGGCGAGCGGTTCATCGGGATCGATCACGAGATCTCCCTCCGCTCCGGTTCGAAAAACGCCACACCAACGAAGGTCTGGTTCACATGCACGCCGCAATGCTGCTCGCCATAGGTGTTGAAGCCGAACACGCGATGGCGGCTGAAAATCTCGCTGACCTCGGCCGAAAGTTGCTTTTGCTCGATCTCCAGCTTGCGCAGCACACAGTCGAACCCCAGCACGAAATCGGGCTCTGCCCCGCGCGGGTTCCGCACCGTCAGACCGGCCTCCAGCGTTTCGATGATCGCCTTGCCCCGGCCCAGCGTCAGGATCAGCCCGTCATCGATCGCCCCGAGAAAGGACAGGGTGTGATCGGCGGAGGCCTCATGGATCGCCCGCACGTGATAATTGGCCTTCTGACGTACCAGCATCGGATTTTCGGCAAAGATCTCCGGCGACAAATGCTCCACCGGACAGCCGACCAGACGCGCATATTCCAGCGCTGCGGGGACACCGTTGATTTCCCGCACCAGCCGCTCCTCGGGCAGGGCCTCGGTGACCACCAGCTGCTCCTCGGTCGGCAGGAAATGGTCGAACCCCAGACCGCTGAACTCCAGGTCGGTTTCCAGCAACAGCAAAAGCGCAGCATTGCTGTGACACTGGCCGTTTTGCAGCACGAAGGTTTCCTTGAACGCCAGGCTGTCCCCCGCCGAACCACCGAAAATCGGCACTTCGCCCAGTGCCGCCTCCAGCGTCGCGACCAGCAAATCCTCCTGTTTCGACATGCCGTCGGCAAAAATCAACGCCAGCCGATTGCGCCCCGCCGTGCGCCGGAACCGCGTCGCATGGTTGCGCACATCGGCCGCGATGCGTTCCATCGACAGCGGGTTGAGCGGCGAAATGAGCATCGAGGCACAGCGGAAATGTTCGCGCGGGAACGCCAGCAGCAAAAGCGCCTCGGTCTCATAGCCCAGGGACGTGATCGTCCCCGCGGTGCTGCACCCGAACACCGGAATGCCGTCGCCGCCCTCGGCAAGCGCCCGCGCCACATCGTCGAGCGACAGCCCGTCCGGCACGAAAGCCAGCAAAAAACAACTGTCCGCCACGTCGATGCCGCGCAAGGCCTCGTCCACGGCTGCTCGCGCTTCGGTCTGGCGCGACACGGAAATCGTCACGAAGCGCGGCGCCTGACGATCAACCGTTTCGGGACCCTGATGCAACATGCTCAGTGGCTCAGGAATGCCTGCGCATCCGCCTCGCCCGCCCCGATCACCGTCGCCGGTTGCGAGCCTTCGACGAGCACGGCGGCCTGGGTCCGGTTCTGAACGCCAAGACGCCGCAACAGTGCGGTGATATGCGCCTTGACCGTGGCTTCGGCCAGGGACAGTTCATAGGCGATCTGCTTGTTCGGCTTGCCGGCGCAAATCAGCTTCATGATGCGTTTCTGCTGTGGCGTCAGCTCCGCCAGCCGCGGATGGCTGTCTTCGAAACAGCCCTCTTCCGCCCCCGGGCTTGCCGCCGATTGATAGCCCCAATGCACATATTTCCCGCCGGTCGCGATGTCCTGCAACGCCTGTCGCAGCAATTGCGCCGAAGCATCCTTCGGCAGGAACCCCGAGGCGCCTTCCTCCATCAGCGCCTGAACCACCTGTGCCGAGGTCAGCGAGGAAATCACCAGGATCGGAACATCGGGCAGAGCCGCCCGCAATTTCTGGAAACCGGAAATGCCGAAAACATCCGGCAGTTTCAGATCGAACATGACAAGATCGGGGACCAGCCCGCCTTGCACGAGCGTCAGGGCCGCCCCCAGTGTCTGTGCTTTTTCGATATGACAGGCGGGGTACAGAAGCTGCAGCGCTGCGGCCAGCGCATCGCTGTAGAGCGGATGATCGTCCACGATCACGACGGATCGGATCGCGCCCGTCGACGGGGCGTCGCGCGTTTCTCTCATAGATTTTCCTCCCGTAAGAAGCGTAACTCATGACTGCCAATTCACGCAATGGTGTAGTTCCCCGAGAGATCCTCCACTCTCAAAACCTGCGAAAAATGACAAATAGATACGCAAATTCAGTAATTTAACAAAAGCCCCCCATTCCGCCGACAGGCGCACTGTCCGTCCTGTCCCGCCCCGATCCCGGCGCATCAGCCCGCGCCCCGTCCCGCCGGAGCGGCAAGCCTCGCGACGGTTCATTTCAGAACCCGGCAACCTCCGTATGCGCGGTGCTGATCGTGCCATCGGTGTCTGTCATCGTCACATCCACGCCCCGTGCCCGGCCCGGAATCGACAGGTTGATCCGTGGGTTCTCAGAAAGCGAAATGCTGCCGGTCATATCGACATAATCGCCGCCGTCGACGGCGATCTCGACATCCTCGACATAGCGCATCGGGATGAACAACAGGGTGATCTGATCCATCTGCATGCCGGAATGCGACGGGTGCGAGATATCCACGTCGAGCTGCTTCTGCGGCGCGCCCAATGCGGTCAGCCGCTCTGCCGGATCGGCCTCCGTCACCGAGAGGAGCATATCCCCCAGCGTGACCAGCGCCATGTCCGGATCGGTCCCCGGCGGCGCGGCACAGGCGCCCTGACCACTGGTCTTGACGAAATCCTCGATCATGAACAGCCGCCCGTCGCGCATTTCCGCCACCACATGGATCGGCGTCGGGCCATTGACCCTGAGCGTCGCCCCAAAGGAAAACCGCGTCTGTGGCTGGTGCAGGGCAAAGACGGCGGAGACCGGCATCGGGTTCTCATCGAGCACCAGCGTCAGCTTGGCGATCTGGGTGCCTGCCGGAGCGGCGCTGCGCACGGTCACCTCGGTGCGCGCGTCATTGTCGGTTCGGTAGGGTACCTCGAGCGTAATCACCCCCTTGCCGCTCAACATCGGTCGCTCGCCATAGAGCTGAAACCGGATATTGTCCCAGGCTTCTCCTGCCTCACCGGCAAGGGCCGGCAAGGCGGCGAGCAGAAAGGCAAGACCAAGCCCCGCCAAGTTCGAAGAAAATCTCATCACTCGTCTCCTCCCGGACTATCTCCTGGCAGAATGAAATGGCCAAAGCCGCGCGGGCCTTCGGCGGTGTCCAGTGTCGCCACGACCTCCAGCCTTTCTGCGTCGATCACGCTGAGGCTGTCATCGAACCAGTTGGTGACAACGATGTGCCCGTCGGACGTGGCATTGATCCCGTCGGGATATTCGCCGACATCGAGCGTGGTGACGGGGGACAGATCGGCCAGCGCGATCACGCTGACCGTGTCGTCATATTGATTGGTGACAAAGCCCCGCCCGGCGGCGAAGGCCAGGCCATAGGGTCGATCGCCCACCGGCAGGGTTGCCTGAACCACACCGCTGACCGGGTCGATCACGCTCACATCGTCACTGCCGACATTGGCCACGAAGAGCCGCCCGTCGGGAGCGAAATTCAGTCCGAAAGGCCGGGTGCCGACGGGAATCTGCGCCCGTGTCTCCAGCGTCTCCGTGTCAAACAGGGTAACGCGATCGGCATCGCGTTCGGCCACGGCCAAGACCGCCCCATCCGGGGACAGCACCAGACCGGACGGCGCCGCCCCGGTGGTCAGCTCGGCCAACTGCGTCAAAGTCGCGCCGCGCAGCACCCAGATCCGCCCGTTGAAGAAATCTCCGACGAACAGCCGGTCGCGCAGAGGATCATAAGCGATCCCCAATGGCCCGCCGTCGAGCGTCACCGCGGCCTGCAAGCCCCCATCCGCCCGGTAGCGACGGATCTCCTTGCTCTCGGGCGAGACGGTGAAAACCGCCCCCGCGGGCGAGACCGCCACCCCCGCAGGTTCGCCGGGTACCTGCCAGCGCGCCCGCTCCTGCCCGGTCGCAAGATCGAGCACGGAGACGGCATTGCCGCTCTGACAGGTGACAAAGGCCAGATCCCCCGCCGCCGGCAAGGCCGCGAGGGTCAGGGCTAGAGCCACGGCCCGGCCGAGCCAGAGGTTACGACGCCGGCGCACCGAACCGCTCGACCAAAGCGTCCAGCCCGAGCTGATAGACCGCGCTGACCGCGGCAATCGCCGCCTCGTCATTGAGATTTTCCGGCGGCTCGTTGTTCGGATAGCCGCGGTAGAAGGCGCCTTTCCAGCTCACCACCGAGCCACCACCCTCGCGCGGCGCCACCGACAGGTGCGACGAGTAGTTGGTGACCGGCAGGACCGAGACCTCCACCGCCTGAATGCGGTAGGAATATTTCATCTTTTCCGTGTCGTATTTATACAGGATCTCGTCGATCTTCGGGCCGTCCTCGCCCTGATCGCTGAGATAGAGCATGCGCGTGGCGTCGATCTCATTGCCGCCCTGACCGGTGCTCGAGACCACCGCCGGATGCCAGCTCATGTCCTGAAAATTGCCGATGGCGGCCCAGACCTTTGCCGGGTCGGCGGCAAGCTCCGCCGTCAGGGTGACTTTTTGCCGCGTGGCGCCATGGGCCGAGGCCCCGATCGGGATCACCCCCGGCACCAGCGCCAGCGTGGCACAGGACTGGATAAATCTGCGTCGTTTCATTCTTCCTCCTCTCTGAAGAACGTGTTTCGAAGGATGTACGCCATGCCACGTCGCCAGCTTTCATCCGTGTTGGAACGGATATCGACGGCGCGGGCCTGGACGATCTTTCCGGTGGTGCTGTCACGCAGTTGCAGGTTCATCGACAGGATCAGGTTCGACACTTTCTGGATCTCGCCCACCAGCGCGTAATCGGCCCCGAGCTTTGTCGTCATGCGGCTGTCGCAGCCATAGCATTTGGCAGGATTGACGATCCTGTCGAGTTCCACGGCCACGGGGGCCAGATCCACCAGCTCATAGCCGGCATCGGCAAAGCGGGCGCGCACCATGTCCTCCAACATGATGACCCGCGCGCGTTCCGCCGGATCGGAACCGTATGTGCTGCCCTGAAGCGATGTGTCGAGAAAGGTCAGCCCGAAAAAGGCCACGCTTTTCTGCACCTCGAGCTGCCCCTTGGCCTGCGCCATGGCAGGAGAGGCCCAGATCAGCATCAGGATGAGTGCGCGTAACAGCATTGCTCCCTTCTTAGAAAATAAGAGATGCCTGAAATGGTGGCCCCGCTGGCCTTTGCCCACAACCGACCCAAAAGTATCGGTTGGCGAAGGGTTCGGTTCCTCGGAGGGTCGATATTGCGCAAGGCGGGCGAGAGAGACCCGCCCGCAAAAGGGAGGAAAACATGCCGCGATTTCTGGCGACAGCTCTGCCGGTTGCCCTGTCCATGGCAATGTCCTGGACACTGTCTCTGGCGTTGTCCCTGGCACTGACAACACCCGCTGCGGCGCTCGATGTGCTGGCCGGGGTGCTGCGGGTCGATTACCCCAGTTTGCTGCCGATCTCGCGCTATGATCTGCGGCCCGGGGACCTCGGCTTTGCCGGGGCTATTCTGGCCGATGAAGACAATGCCACCACCGGGCAGTTCCTCGGCCACAGCTATGAGACGGTGACCCGCTCCGCCACACCGGAGACCGCAGAGGCCGCGCTCGAGGCGCTGTTGCAACAGGGGGTGCGCTTCGTCGTGGTCGACGCGCGCGGGCCGGAGCTTCTGGCCTTGAGCGACCGGGCCGCCGCGGCCGGAGCACTGGTGTTCAATGCCCGCGCCTCCGATACGGCGCTGCGCGACACAGAATGCCGGGGCAACCTGCTGCATATCGCGCCCTCGGATGCGATGAAGGCCGACGCGGTGGCGCAATTCGCAATCTGGAAGAACTGGCCCGAGTGGATGCTGGTCGCCGGCTCGAACCTGACCGATCAATCGCTGGCCGAGGCCTATCGCCGCGCGGCCCGCAAATTCGGCGCGAAGATCACCGAGGAGCGGGTGTTCGTCGACCGCGGCGGCGCCAGACGCACGGATTCCGGCCATGTTCTGGTGCAGCGGCAATTGCCGGTCTTCATGCAGGGCGCGAAAGCGCATGATGTGGTGATCGCCGCCGATGCCAGCGACTATTTCGCCGCGTACCTGCCCTATCACCAATGGGACCCCCGGCCGGTGATGGGCAGCGCCGGCCTGCGCCCGGTGACCATGCACGGGGCACATGAGGCCTGGGGCGCGACACAGCTTCAGACCCGGTTCGAGAAACTGACCCGGCGGGTGATTCAGGAGGAGGATTACAATGTCTGGCTGGCGCTGCGGGTGCTGGGCGAGGCGGTCACCCGCAGCGCCAGCACCGACCCGGAGGTGATCGAAACCTATATTCTTTCCGATGCGTTCGAACTGGCCGCCTTCAAGGGCCAGAAGGTGACGTTTCGCAACTGGAACGGTCAGCTGCGCCAGCCGATCCTGCTCTATGACGGGCGGATCACCGTCAGCGTCAGCCCGCAGGACGGGTTCCTGCATCAGGTCACGGCACTCGACACTCTGGGGCTCGACCGCCCCGAATCAAACTGCACCGCATTTCAGGGAGGATCGCAATGAAATCGCTTGTCTGGGCGTTTTGCCTGTCTTGCTGCGCCATGGGGGCTTTTGCCGAAAAGGCATTCGTCTCCAATGAGCGGGGCAATACGATCACCGTCATCGACACGGAAAGCTGGCAGGTGATCAATGAATTTTCCGGCGGCAACCGGCCGCGCGGCATCCTGTTGTCGCCGGACGGCGCCCTGCTCTATGTCTGTGCCTCCGATGATGACACGGTGCGGGTCTTCGACACGGAGACCTATGAGGAACTCTACACCCTGCCCTCCGGCCCCGACCCCGAGCTTTTCGTGATCCACCCCTCAGGCAACCCGCTCTATATCGCCAATGAGGACGACAATATCGTCACGGTGACCGACACCGAGAGCCACGCCATCCTCGAAGAAGTGCCGGTCGGTGTGGAACCCGAGGGCATGGCAATCTCGCCGGATATGGCCTGGGTGGTGAACACCTCGGAAACCACCAATATGGCGCATTTCATTTCCACCGGGGATTTCCAGATCAAGCATAACGTGCTGGTCGATCAACGCCCGCGCTATGCGACCTTTACCTCGGATGGCGAACGGCTGTTCGTCAGTGCCGAGATCGGCGGCACGGTCAGCGTGATCGAGATGGCAGAGAACGGCACGCCGGAGGTGGTTGCAAAAATCGGCTTTGACGTGCCGGGAGTCCTGCCGGAGTGGCTGCAGCCGGTGGGCATCAAGGTGACCGAAGACGGATCACGCATCTTTGTCGCCCTGGGGCCGGCCAACCGGGTGGCGGTGATCGATGGCGAAAGCCTCGACGTGCTCGACTACATCATCACCGGCCAGCGCGTGTGGCAGATGGCGTTCACCGGCGACGGCAAATACCTGCTGACCACCAATGGCAATTCCAACGACGTCACCGTCATCGACGTGGCCAAGGAAAAGGCCATCAAATCGATCCAGGTCGGCGAACAGCCCTGGGGCGTGGCCATTCAACAAAACTGAGCACGTAGATTTGAGGAGGAACTGATGAAGACTTTCACCACAGCAATTCTTTTGGCCGGATCGCTGGCCGCGCCTCTGACCGGCGCCTTGCCCGCAGCTGTCATGGCGGCGCCCCTGTGCGACGAATTGGGTTTTGCCGGGCTTCTGGCCAAGTGCAACCGCGGCGAGACCATCGCACTGACGCTGGCCTCGGGACAGGCGCTGCACGACACGGGTCAGGTGACCCTGCAATCGGGCGCCTATTACAAGCTGGAAATCACCGCCGACGGTTCTGCCGAACTGGGCATCGAAGGGGCCGACTTCTTTCGCGCGATCTGGATGAACGAGATCGTCATCAACAAGATCGAAGTGCGCCCCATGGCGATCGACTCGCTCGAATTCGACAAGGCAGGCACGGCCGAACTGTCCTTTATCGCCATCAAACCGGGCAGCCATGTGCTGCGCATCGCGGGCAGCACGGGTGACAGCCAGCGCATCACCTTCAACATTCAATGACAATCCCCCCGGGAGGAAGACCCATGAAGAAACTGATTGCCCTCGCCATGCTGCTGGCCAGCCCCGCTTTCGCCGAGGCCGAGATCGACAGCGAGACCGTCGCCCGGATCGAAGCGCTTCTGGCCGAGATGCAGTGCCAGATGGACCCCGACGATATCGAGGTCGAAGACGAGGGCTACGATCTCGACGACGTGATCTGCGAAGGCGGCAGACAGTTCGACATCACGCTCGACAAGGACCTGAACGAGACCGGGCGCAGGGCGGAATAACCGCCGCACCGAGACGCCGGAAGACAGCCGAAAGACTTGGAAAGACACGGAAAGACGAGGGGAGAGAAAGATTGAAACTGCTCGCATATGTTACGGCCTTCGCCGCATTTGCCGGGGCGGCCCTGGCCGAGACCCCGGTCATCCGCGCGGCGACGCTCAAGATCGGCACGGTCAATTGGGAATTGCAGACCATCATCGACAACGGCTTGGACGAAAAACACGGTTTCAAGCTCGAGTTGCAGCCCTATGCCGACAATGGCGCCACCCGCATCGCGGTGGCCGGCGATGAAGCGGATATGGCCGTGGCGGATTGGATCTGGGTCGCGCGCGAACGGGCGGCGGGTCAGGATTACGTGGTGATTCCCTATTCCAAGGCGGTCGGCGGCATCGTTGTGCCGAAAGGGTCACAGGCGCAAAGCCTGGCCGATCTGAAGGGCGGAAAGATCGGCATCGCCGGCGGGCCGCTCGACAAGAGCTGGCTGATCCTGCGCGCCTATGCGCAACAGCAATACGGCATGGATCTGAAGGCCGAGACCGAACAGGTGTTCGGGGCACCGCCGCTGATCTTCAAATCCGGCCTCTCGGGAGACACCGCCGGGGTCATCAACTTCTGGCATTTTCTCGCCAAGATGAAAGCCGCCGGCATGCGCGAGCTTCTGTCCGTCGAGAGTGCCGCCACGGCGTTGGGGCTCGACCCGGACGTGCCGCTTCTGGGCTATTATTTCAAAGGCGATTTCCTCGCCGCCCATCCCGATCTGGCGCAGGGTTTCTATGAGGCGAGCCGCGAGGCCAAGGCGATGCTCTCCGAGAGCGATGCCGCCTGGCAGGCGGTGCGCCCGATGATGAACGCCAAAAGCGACGCGCAATTCGCGCAATTGAAGACCGATTGGATCGCTGGCGTGCCGGCGCGCGGGCCGGTCGATGGCGTGGCGGCGGGCAAGCTGCTGGCGCTGATGGCCGATCTCGGCGGCGCGGCTCTCGTGGGGCCGGATCTCGTCGCCCGGGCGGATACCTTGCCCGACGGGTTGTTCGCGGATGTGAAATGATGCGGGATCTTGCCATGGCCGATACCCCCGAGCGCCCCGGACCGGCGGGGCTGTCCCGCAAACCGGTGATCCGGGTGGACATCCGCAGCAAAAGCTTTGGCGCAGTCAGGGTGTTGCAGGAGATCCGTTTCAGCGTGGCACGGGGCGAGACCGTGGCGCTGCTCGGCCCCTCCGGCATCGGCAAATCCACCCTGCTGCGCATCGTCGCCGGGCTGGACCCGGCGTTTCACGGCACCGTGACCCGTCCGGACAGAATGGCCATGGTGTTTCAGGAACCCACGCTCCTGCCCTGGCGCAGCGTGCTGGACAACCTGCGGCTGATCCACCCCGATGTAAGCGAAGATGAGGCCCGGGTGATCTTGCACCGCGTCGGGCTGCAGGGTCGCGAAACGGCCTATCCCCGAACCCTGTCTCTGGGACAACAGCGGCGGCTGGCCCTGGCCCGGGCCTTTGTCGGGCAGCCGGAGATGCTGATCATGGACGAACCCTTTGTCTCGCTCGATGCGGACCTCAGCGACGCGATGCTGAGCCTGACCGAAGAGCTGATCGCCGAGACCCGCCCGGCCACGCTCTTTGTCACCCATGTCCGGGCGGAGGCCGAAAGGCTCGCCGATCGCATCTGTCAGCTGCGCGGGCACCCTGCCGCCCTGATCGCATGACGCCGGGAACCTGACGTTGTGATTTAGGGGGCGATGATTTGTTCATTCGCACATCTTGCGCGCCGCATTTTCCGAGCTCTGGGTGAGCCAGCCTCACATCGCAAATGGAAATGGAAATGGAAATGGAAATGGAGGGAAAGACCGCAAAGGGCCAAGCTCAACATAGGTAGAGAAAGACGGAAACCGGCCTGGTTCGTGACCTCATGCCAACTCCTCCTTTTCCTCGGCCCTCACATCAATGGCCGGCGAAATATTCCGCTGTTGCGGGGGAGGCGATCCCTGTGCGCCGCATGTATCGGCCCGGCGGCATGCCGACATGGCGGCTGAAGGCGGTGCTAAATGTGCTGGCAGAGGCATATCCGACCCGCTGCGCCACCTCGTCGAGAGGGAGCGTACCGGCAGAGAGGAGATCCTTGGCGACGGCCATGCGCCAGGTCTGAAGATATGCCATCGGTCGCATGCCGACGATGCGGGCGAAACGTTCGAAAAAGGTGGATCGGGACATTCCCGCCGCCTGAGCGAGCCCCTCAACGGTCCAGGCGCGTTGCGTATCGCCATGCATGTGCCGCAGCGCGACCGCGATCCGGGCATCGGCCAGCCCACGCAGCAGCCCCGGTTGCGCCGCCTCCGCGGGCACAGACCGCAGGGCTTCGATCAACAGGATTTCCACCAGCCGCGCCAGAATGAGGCTTCGCCCGGCCTTCTCCTGCGCCGCCTCCTCGCCGAGCATGCGCACCAGATCCTCCAGTCTCTGCACGCCACGGATGTGGATCATGCGTGGCAGCAGCGACACCAGTAGCGCGGCGTCGGGGGAGGCGAAGGTGAAATAGCCGCCGAACTGGCGGACATCCGCAGGCCTGTCGCGCCGGCCATACCGCACCTCTCCTTGCGCGTCTGCTTTCTGGCCTCCCTGCTGGTCTGCTTGCTGGCGCGCGGCTTGCCCGGAGTCGATCAGGACCGGCGGTGCCGGTTCGAAACCGGACATGGTGAAGGCCGGTGTGGCTGGCAGCAGCACGAAATCCCCGGCCTCCAGAACCACCGGCGTCTCACCATCAACGGCGAGGCGACAGCTTCCTTCGGTCACGGCGCAAAACCCCGGCTGGCCGAAGGCCGTATAGCGCACCGCCCAACGCCCGGCGCCGCTGATGCCTTTCGAGAAGACGGCGCGGGGGCGCAAAAGCGCGATCACCTGAGCAAGCGGATCGGATGTTGTGACGGGTTTTGCTGGGCTCATTCGGACTATCTCAAACTTTATAAGGATTATTCATCGAAGATAGTTCTGTTTTCACCTGCTATCTCCCGGAGGTCAACAGATTTCACAGGAGACCGACATGAAGACCATTCTCATCACAGGCAGCTCGTCCGGCTACGGGCTTGAAACCGCACGACACTTCCACGCCCAGGGCTGGAACGTGATCGCCACGATGCGCAACCCACAGGCCAGCCCCCTGCCCGCCTCCGAGCGCATCCGGGTTTTGCCGCTCGACATCACCGATCCTAACAGTATCGCCAGGGTGATCGAGGCTGCCGGCCCGATCGACGTTCTGGTCAACAATGCCGGGATCGGTCTCGTGGGTGCCGTCGAGGCGACGCCGATGCCGCTGGTCCGCAAGATTTTCGAGACCAACACATTCGGCACGATCGCGATGACCCAGGCGGTGATCCCGCAGATGCGTGCCCGCCGCTCGGGGGTGATCGTCAACGTCACCTCGAGCACCACGCTCGCTCCGATGCCGCTGGCAGCGCTCTATACGGCGAGCAAACAGGCGATCCAGGGCTTCACCGGCTCGCTGGCACATGAGCTCGGGTATTTCGGGGTAAAGGCGCGGCTGGTCGAGCCGGGCTATGGCCCGACGACGCGCTTTGCCGAGAACAGCCAGTTCCGCATCGAGGATCTGATCCCGGAGAGCTACACTGGCTATGCCGCACCGATTTTCGAGGCCTTTGCCACGCCCGAGATGGTGACACGAGAAAGCGATGTGGCCGAGGCGGTCTGGCGTGCCGCGACCGATGCCGATGATAGCTTGCATTACCCCGCAGGCCCCGATGCCGTCGCCCTGGCGAAGGCGGGCTGACGACAGACCCCGGGTCGCGCCCGCACCGGCGTGACCCGCATCCCTCGCAGACGACATTGTTTCATCGGGAGCGAAGGCCGAAGGTGCGACGCAGGTATTCGCGTCTCTGGCTCTGAATGACATTGGCATACGGCATACACGACGGACACCTGATTCGAGCGGGCCGTCAGCAGCATTTGAGCCGCTATCGAATGACCGGTTTGGGCCGGGAGCGTCAAATCAGCCCGTCTGGCTAACAAAGCGGGCGCTGCGCGGTGCGCGCCTGACCGGAGGTGCTGGTTCTTCGCGGGCTCCGAGCGGTGGGGGGAAGTTTGATCAGGAGCATCGGAGCCTCGAAAACTGATAAGGGCTTGGAGGTGGTCTTGAGCCTCTTGGTTCGCGGCCCAAAGCGGACGCAACGATGATAACGAAAGCGGTAAAAGTGTCATTCTTTCCCCAGGCAATGATGCTTTGCGGAAAACCGAGCGCAGGCGCTTATTTCGGGGGCTATAGGATCGACACCTAGATCACGAAATCATGCCCAGCACTATCGACCAGAGGTTGCTGATTTGGATGCCAAAGACTTTTTTACCTCATTTTTAGGGTGAAACTTGATCAATGAAGACTTTGTACTCAAGATACGAACAAGTATAGACAATGTGGTCTTCCTCGTCGGAAGCGGAATTCCATTTGAAGCTGGATACCCATTCGCTGGCAGATTGAGCAAAAGTTCTGTCAGTGCATTGCAATGCGACAGACCACGGCATCGGGAGCATTTCTCGCTGCGATTTTTTGAGCCTTAAGACAACGCCGCAGGCACCGAAAACACTGAAGATATAGTACCAGTCCGGGGAAATAATATGCCGAAATCTTTGTCCGCCACGCTTGCCATTTTATGCGCGAGCCTTGTCATTTTCTTCGCCAGCGGTCTTGCGACCCACGCCGCAACACTGTCCGGTGTGAGCCTGGTGACGGACGGTCAATGTGGCCTGAACGGAAGTTCGGACACCTTTAGCCTCAACATGAACGCCAGCGCTTCGGAATTCCCCTCCGTGGACGAGACGATCACCTTCCCCGACAGCTCCACGCAAGATCAGGACGTCGATATATTCTACGTGACGGATGCGGCGAATGTTGTCATCGGTCGATACGCTCAGGGCTTCGTGACCAGCCAGGCCGTCGTTGGAGGCGCTTTCTTCAGCGTGAACCAACGGCCCACCGTGAGCGGCAACTTCACCGTGCGGCTGGTGGACGAGCTCGACCGGACGCCGGATCTCGCGCTTGGGGCGACCTTTTCAACCAGCAATACCATTCTCGGCTCAACCTCCTTCGACGCCGCTGCGCTCGATCCCGACTGCGTCCCCGTCCCGACCGACACGACCGCGCCTCAGGCGAGCTCGGTGACGATCCAGTCGAACAACACCACCACCAGCATGGCCAAGGTCGGAGATACAGTTACGCTCCAGATGACCTTCAGCGAGAGCCTGGGAACGGCGCCCAGTGTGACGCTTATCGGGCAGACGGCAAGCGTTGCCGGGTCGGGAACGTCTTGGTCGGCGAGCGTCACTGTGACGTCTTCGAGCCCCCAAGGCGCAGCGACGTTCTCCATATCGGGCTACAAAGACGACGCGGGCAATACCGGCACCACGGTGACCTCCACCACGAATGGCAGCAGTGTCACGGTTGATCGCACCAGTCCGAGCACCTCGCTCGCCTCGAGCGTGAGTGGGCCGACCAACACCTCGCCGATCCCGGTGACGGTGAGCTTCACCGAAGCGGTGAGCGGTTTCACCGCGGCGGACCTGACGGTCTCGGGCGCCACGGTGTCGAATTTCGCCGGATCGGGCAGCAGCTACAGCTTCGATCTGACCCCCTCGGGCGACGGCACGGTGACGGTGGACATCGCCGGCGGCGTGGCCCAGGACGCGGCCGGCAACGGCAACACCGCCGCGACGCAATTCAGCATCGTCTATGACCAGTCCGGGCCGAGCACCTCGCTCGCCTCGAGCGTGAGCGGGCCGACCAACACCTCGCCGATCCCGGTGACGGTGAGCTTCACCGAAGCGGTGAGCG
>NZ_FORH01000005.1 GCF_900113955.1 Celeribacter neptunius
ACTTGGCTCTTTATTCGGTTTGGTGGTCACAGCAACAGTGAAACACCCGATCCCTTCCCGAACTCGGCCGTTAAGCACGTTCGCGCCAATGGTACTGCGTCTCAAGACGTGGGAGAGTAGGTCACCGCCAAACCTAATAAAGAGCCAATAATCTCTCAATCGATGAAATCAAATATAGTCGACCCTGGCGCGGGATGGAGCAGCCCGGTAGCTCGTCAGGCTCATAACCTGAAGGTCGTAGGTTCAAATCCTACTCCCGCAACCAAGGTCGAACAACTAAATACCCATATAATATCAACGATATAGCCGCCCATAGGGCGGCTTTCTGCGTTTGGGGGGGACGGATGCAGAGGGGGCGGAGCCAGCGCCATTCCCTGTCCGACAAGCACCTCAACTTGCCGTAGCTGCGTGACAATTTCCTCTGGCTTAGATCGCTTGTTTCGCATCGTGCATCCTCTGTTTTCCAAGCATAGCCGCGGACCACTTCAGTGGGGGCACATCAAAGCGGAGTTCGGATGGCCCTAGCTCAGATGCGATGCCCGAACTCTTCCAGTGTGGCTGTCTTCAGAAACTGGGCATCATAGGTCCGCACGGCTCTCTCCAGGCCAAGCATTCCCCCGCTTATTTCCCAATAAGTGACGCTGGTGATGATTGTAATCCATCGGATTTTCCCGGCCTTCCTCGTCACAGATCATTTAATCGGCGAGGGCAAGGGGACGTACAGAGGGCCTCGGCATGACCAGAATACCGTTCGCCACAAGAAGCACACGAGGCCAAGACTGTTCTGAAACAGGAGGTGCCCCAAGAGACGTGGCCTTGGCGACGGCGAGATGGCGCGGTTCATCTCTCGGTGCTCCTGCAGCTCATTCCCTCACCGGTTGCCCTGATCGGTCGTGCCAACAGCCGTTCGCACGGCCACGCGGGTGCCTTGGACCATCCGGGGGCGCGGATGGCTGGTCGTCGTGCTTTCAGATCCCCATTCCGCCACGCGGAATGGGCGGGATGCGCAGCGGAGATTATTACGATCTGCTTCAAAATCAGAAAACCAGAAAATCAAATATGAAGCGGAATGCTAGGTGCTGGGGCTGGTGGTCTGTCCTCTGCGGTGATGTGAAGGTAAAGTATAATGAATGTTAACAGTAGGTTGAGTGGAGTTGAGGCCTCCAGAGCAAGGCGTGCAGACAATAGCCCAAATTTTGGTGATCGTATTCTGCAAACGGCCCATGCGGTTGCGGCCGCAGGGCCGCTTTCTCTTGCGGAACTCGACGTGCTTCTGGCGATACCGCGTGTCAGCATTTGGCGGGCGCTTCAGACCTTGGTTCGAGTCGGATGGGTCAGGCAGGTACACGGAACCAATGAGTATGAGCTCACGGAGAATGCCAGCAACCCATTCACGAACGCCCACGTCGCTTACAAAGAAGCGAATGAATATGGACCGTTTTTGTCCGCCATCAAAGGCTGCAAAGGCATGTATGCCGCAGTGGGTTTGCTGCTCGATCATGGAGACTTCCGCATCGCCGAAAGCACGCACGTATCCTATACCGCTGACAATGCCGCTCTTCTGATCGATAGCGATCTTGGGCTCGCAGCGTTGATAGCGTGTCTCTCGCACGAGATAGACCAACATCTTTCTCAATATGCGGTGTCAGAGCAGGCATCTCGGGAAGAGCGCTTGGCTATCCAAAATGGCGATGCCGCCGAACTCCTGCAAATGCATGCGAATTCTGGTCTGATAAAATCCTATGACACCCTTCATTTTGCGCTGCCCGTTCGGTTTTCGACGGGCCGTTCGGGAAGTCTTGAGATTGGTGTCTGGCGCGACAGCAGGGCGGCCCGAAACACCTTCGACGCGCTTCTGACGAACGCGGAGCGCATCGTGGCTGGCCGAGCCGGCAAACCCAAAGTTCCGTTCGATATGAAAACTGTGCTCACGGAAGTTGTCCGTGAGCATCGACGAGTTGCGGGGTGATAGCCGCGGCACTGGCGTGGGGAGCATTTTCTTTGCTCCTGGAGGCAGATGACAGGTGAGAGCTTGCGCTGTGATTGGCAGCGCGACCAACAACACAAAGGTAGAATGATGAGTGCAATTGAATTTTCAGAAAATGGCACCGCAGTGATGTTTTGCAGCCATATCTTATCCGGCGGACGGATGACCAAATACAAGGGTGAGGTGGCAAGCTGTGCGCCAGCCCTTGTGAGGCCGTCGGTCGTCTTTCCACGGCTTTTCAGCGCGCCTACCGTTTCCGCGCTGGCGCTGGCCGCGGGTCTTTCCGTCGCGCCTGTACTTTTGCCCTCCGAGATCACTGGCGGAGCGGGGGCGGCATGGGCGGCGTGCAGCCCTTCCAACGCGGGCACTGCTGGGGATGACATAATACTTTGCGATGCGGCCAATGATCCAGGGGGAGCCAATGTCAGTGGCTTTACCGGCAATGATACCATCACGCTCGATGGCATGGTGACAGTGGGGAACATCTCCGGAGGGGACGGTGTCGACACGATCAATCTGCTCAGTGGCACGGTGATCAATCGCGTCGTCTGGGGGAATGGTGATGAAAGCCAGATCCTCGACCTCACCAATGTGACGCTGGCTGGTGATCTCCGTTTCGGCGGCGGCTCCGACAACTTTACACTCGTGGCCGGTTCAGTGGGCTCCAATGTTTTTCTCGGAGACCTCGAGAATTTTGGCACGGGCGTTGATGATGTATTCACCCTGGACGGTGGGCATGTGGCTTGGGAAATCTCGGGCGATCAGGACCGGGACACGATCAACATCTATAGCGGCTCGGTGGGAAGGCGGATCAAGGGATATGATGGAGATGACGTGATCAACTGGTCAGGCGGTACGATCGGTATTGGCGTTTACGGCGATGGCGACTGGTACGATGGGCTAGATTGGTTCCCGACTTACGGCTCCGATACGGTTACGGTCTCGGCCTCTGAGTATGACGGTACACAAATGCTCGATGGTGGCGATGACGCGTATACGAGCGATGGTTACAGCGACACGCTGAACCTGAACGGCCTGACAGTGAGCGCCAATGGCACCTATATCGTCAACTGGGAGGTGGCCAATCTCGATGCGACGGCACTGACCATCTCCGATGGTCTCTGGGACGTTGGCATTGATGGCGCCACAGGCTCTGGCGTATTCCTGACCAATGGCTCGGAGCTTGAGGCACTCGACGCGCTGACGCTCAATGGCAATCTGCAGATTGATGGCACCTCTCAATTTACCGGCACCGGTGCGGGCGCAGGCGTTTACAATATCAATGGCACCGTTCTCAATAGCGGTACGATCACGACTTATGACGGTGTGACTGGCGATGTGCTGACGATCAGTGGCGATTATTCCGGCGATGGGCAATTGCTGTTCGATGCCGACCTTGCCTCTGGCACTGGCGATGCGTTGGTGATTGACGGGGATGTGACAGGTGGAACGACGACCATTATGGTCAATGATGTGACGAGCGGGCCAATCTCGGGCAATGATGTGGTTCTGGTCGATGTCACTGGCGCAACGGCGGAGGGCGACTTCGTGCTGGCCGGCGGACCGCTGACGGTCGGTGCTTATGATTACGACCTGATCTATCAGCCGGGGACCTTCGTGTTGGCCGGGTCTCTGAACAGCATTGGCGCGATGTATGAGGCGGCGCCGTTGATCCTGGCGGGTTTCAATCGCTTGCCGACGCTGGAACAGCGTGTGGGGGAACGCGAACTGACCGGATCAGATACGGCATCAGGGAGCTGGATCCGGTTCTATGGCGACAGCAGCGACATGGCCACCAACTCCGGCAGCAACATCTCCGACCATCGCTGGGGCCTGCAGGCTGGCTGGGATGAGCGTCTGGAGCCCAGTGAAACCGGCCAGTGGGTCATCGGGGTGACGGCACAGTACGGCACTCAAAACGCCAGCGTGTCCATGGCGTCCGGTGCCGGCAAGGTCAGCTCCAGTAACTATGGGATAGGGGCAACGGCAACCTGGTATGGGAATGATGGCCTCTATGCTGACCTTCAGGGGCAAGTGTCATGGATCAGCAGCGACTTCTCCTCCTCCTCGGTCGGGGTGCTTGCGACGGGCGAAAGGGCGAATGCCTATGCCGCCAGCATTGAAACCGGGTACCGCTTCGCCTTGGATCAGAGCCGGGCTTTGGTGCCGCAGGCGCAAATGAGCCAGGGGTATGTCGGGGGCGCGGCCTTCACCGACAGCCAGGGTAACGCGATTGATCTCGGGTCCAGTTCCGGCCTCACCGGTCGCCTCGGCCTCGCCTATGAATACGAACGCTCAGACGATGCGGCAGGTGGCCACGCGAAGCTCTATGCGATTGGCAATCTCCTGCATGATTTTTCCGAGGGGAGTACCGTACAGGTTGCCGGCCTCGATCTGAACGAGGGGACGGCGCGGAATTGGGGAGAAGTTGGCATTGGCACCTCCTTCGCCTCGGACGAGAATACGATGTTCTATGGGGAAGCCTCATACCGAACCGCATTGGACGGGCCCGACGGGACAAATAACGGGTTCTCTGCAACCGCAGGTCTGCGCATCAACTGGTAGGAGGTAACGCCTGGGCAGTTCCGCGGCGGTCGACGGGTGTTCTCGCCGTAGATCTCCTACAGTGCCGGAATTGCCCGGGTGATCATGGCGGACTTGTCGCCGTAGGGGCCCGCCATTTTTTAGGGGGGCGATCGCTCATTGCAGTCTTTCAGTTGAGCGCTGAGGCTGATGCGCGCAACTGCCCAAAAGACCGTCTGGATTTTCTGGCGTCACCGCGACCGAAATCACGCGCCCCTTTTGCTTCCCTAGTAGCCAAGCCTCTCGGGCAGCCAGGTGACGACACCGGGCACCAGCATGCACAGCAGCAACACGGCGTACATTGCGGCGATGAACGGCCAGCTCTCGCGCACCAACTCGCCCATCCTGACTCCGGTGATGCCGGTGACGACGAAAAGCACTACACCGACCGGCGGGGTCAGCATACCGATCACCAGGTTCAGCACGAAGATGAAGCCGAAATGCAGCGGGTCGATGCCGTATTGCAGGGCGATCGGATGAAACAGCGGCACCAGCATGATGTAGGCGGCATTGGATTCGAGGAACATGCCGACCACCAGAAGCATCAGCGAGATCAGGCAGAGAAACAGCAACGGGCTGTCTGTGATGTCCTGCATCAATGCGGCGAGTTTCATCGGCAGCATGTCGATGGTGAACAGAAAGGTGACGGTCGAGGCAAAGGCGATCATCGCCCCGACCAGCGCCGAGGTCTTCGCCGCGGTCAATAGCGCCTCGGGCAGGTCTGAAAGCCTCAGTTTCCGGGTTACGAAAAAGCCCAGGAACAGTGCATAACAGACGCCGATGGCGGCGCCTTCGGTCGGGGTGAAGGCGCCGATCACGATGCCGCCGATGACCACCACCGGCATCAGGAAGACCAGAAGCGAGCGGCGGGTTTCGCGCAGCACATTGGCGATGGAAAATTCGGTGCCGGCGAGCGGATAATCGCGTTTCCAGGCGATGAACCAGCACAGGGCCATGAGGGCGGCGAACAGGATCAGACCGGGCACGACACCGGCCATGAACATGCCGCCGACCGAGACGCTGGAACCGGCCATGAAGGCATAGACGATCATCGCACCAGAGGGCGGGATGATCGGGCCGAGATTGGCGGCGGCGGCAACGATGCCGGTCGAAAACCCGAGCCCGTATTGCTTTTTCAGCGAGGGCACGAGGGTCGAGGACAGGGCGGAAGCATCCGCCACTGCGGCGCCGGAGACCGAGGCAAGACCCGCGCCGGAGATGATCGCAACCTGTGCCAACCCGCCGCGCACGCGACCGATGAAAGCGTTGGCGAAGCCGATGAGCCGGTCCATGATCCCGCCCTTGAGCATCAACTCGCCCGCGACCATGAACAGCGGGATCGACATGAGCGGAAAAGAGTTGACCGAATTCATCAGCCGCGGCGGCAGGACCGCCAGGTCAAACCCCGACATCCAAAGCCCCGCCAGCGCGGAAACCCCGAGGGAAAAAGCCAGAGGCATTCCGAAAAAGGCGAGGACGAGAAAGGTGATGATAACAAAGAGACTCATGACACGGCCTCGATTGGATGTCGGGGCACCGGCTTCAGCGCGCTCTGTAGCAAGTGCAACGCTGAATGCGCGGATGCGAGGATGACGGGAATAAAGAAGACGCTTGAAGTCATATTGATCGCGCCGAGGCGTTCGGACCATGTGGCGGCGGCGACCTCGATCGAGGTCCAGAACACGACCAGCATCATTGCAGCGGCCAGTAGGTTCATCAGCCGGGCGATGAGGTCGCGCGTCCTGACCGGAAGCCTGTCGACAAGGAGCGTGATCCCGACATGGCTGCCGTCGCGAACACCCAGAGGGATGGCCAGAAAGGTGGTCCAGACAAAGGCGATCCGCGAGACTTCATCAGCCCAGTCGAAAGAGCCGTTGAACACGTAGCGCATCACCACCTGGGCCGAGACGACAATGATCATCGTCGCGGCGCCGAGCATGACGATGAGACGCGTGCCCTTGTCGGCACGCGTCAGGATCGCGGTCAGGAGCCGATCAGCCGGCATAGGCTTACATGCCGAGCTTGGCGGTCTCTGCGTCGAGCAGCTCCACCAGCGCCGGGTCGAGGCGGGCCTTGGTTTCGGCGGCGACACCAGCGGTCTGGCTGCGCAGGGCCTTGGCCAGTTCCGGCGAGACCTCGGTATAGGTCATGCCCTTGGCTTCAAGCTGTGACAAGCCGGCGGCGTCTTGCTCAGCGGCCAGCTCGCGCTGATAGGCGATCGCGGTCGCCATGGCCTCGTTCACCATCGCCTGGGTGTCGGCGTCGAGCCCATCGAACCATTTCTTGTTGCTGATCACCGAGATGAAATCAAAGAAATGACCGGTGTTGGAGACGTATTTTTGCACCTCGGCATAGCCCGCGACATTGATGATCGCGAAAGGGTTTTCCTGACCGTCGATCACGCCCTGTTCGAGCGCGGAATAGAGCTCTTTGACGTCCATCGCCACCGGGTTGGCGCCCAGAGCGCGGAAGGTGGCGAGATGGGTCTCGTTCGGCTGCAGGCGGATTTTCAGCCCGGCGATGTCCTCGACGCTCTCGATCGGGCGGGTGTTATTGGTGAGCTGGCGAAAGCCCAACTCCATATAGCCCATCGAGGTCATGCCCTCATCGGCCAGTTTGGTATCGAGCGCCGCGCCCACGGGACCGTCGACAATGGCAAAGGCCTCTTCGCGGCTGCCGAACTGGAACGGCAAGCCGATGGCTTCGAGCTCGGGCACGGTGCGGGTGAGATAGGCGGTGCCGACCCACATCAACTCGATGGCGCCGATCTTGACCGCCTGCACGTTTTCCGCCGCACCGCCGAGCTGCTGCGCCGGGAAGATGTCAACGTCGATCTCACCGCCGGAGAGGCGTTCGAGCTCTTCTTCGAATTTCACCATGGCGAGCGAGGAGGAATGTTCGGTCGCGAAATTGCCGGCGACGCGGATGGTTTCCTTGGCCTCTGCCGTGACGGCGGAGAGGGCGAGCACGGAAGTGGCGAGGAGGGGGAGGAAGCGTTTCATGAGTTACTCCAGTGTGTCAGATGTTTTGTGTTTCGAGAGGGAGGGAATTGGACGCAAAAACTTGGATCGTGCGGGCGCGGATGACCGAGGCGATCTCCGCCAGGGTGGTGACATGTTCTTCGACCGGATCGGCATGGAGCCGGGCCTCGAAACGGGCAAACAGCGTGTCGAGATCCGGCACGCGGTGCAGCGCAATGATGAACGGATAGCCGAAGCGGCTCCGATAGGTGGCATTAAGCCGGGAGAGCCGGGCATGGCTGCGGGGATCGAGCGACAACAGGCCCAGACGGCCCTGTTCCCCGGTTGAGGCTTCGGTCATCGAGCCTTCGATGGCTTCACGCCCGGCCAGCTCAGGGTGGGCACGAAACATCGCGGTGCGGCGGGGGGCGGGAGCGGCGAGCAGCGCCTCGACCAGAGCCAAGGCCAGTGTCATGTCATCCGCGAAGGGGCGTTGATCCACGACCGCTTCGGCGACCCAGTCCGAACGCTCGGCCATCGGCGCGATCATCCGCAGGGCAGCGTCGCGTGGCGCGGCGTTCATCTCTGTCAGAAAGGCGGAACTCGTCTGTGTCATATGCGTTGGTCTCTTTTGCTGTTGAGTAAAGTTAGGCGTAACTCTCCATTCCAATCCATGATATTGTGGGCAATTGATCGTACTAATTATTAGGATGCATAATGTCGCTTCATCTGGTGCCGCGCGGATTGCAGTATGTCGAGGCCGTGGCCGAACATGGCTCGATTCAGGCCGCATCGCGGGCCATTGGCATCGCCGCTTCGGCCATCGATCGACAGATCAAGCTGCTGGAGGATCGCCTTGGCGTGCAGCTTTTCGATCGGATCACCACGGGCATGACGCTGACCCCGGTCGGCGAGATGATGGTGCTCCTGTCGCGTCGCTGGCAGGCCGATGAGAACCGGATTTGGTCCGATGTGAAGCAGATGCAGGGGCTCGATGTCGGCCATTTTCGTCTGGTCGCGATGGACAGTTTGATGAACGGCATCGTGCCGGATTTCCTGACCCGGATTTCCGACCGCTATCCGCGCGTCCGGGTCGATGTCGATGTCGCAACGCCGGATGATGCGGTAACGGCGCTGACCGAAGGGCGTTCAGACATTGCGATCGCCTTCAACCTGCGGCCGCAGCGCGATATCCATGTGATCTGGAGCACGCCGCTGCCGCTGCATTGCGTCGCGGCCCCGGATCATCCGCTGGCGGCGAGGCGCGAGGTGACGTTGAGCGAGGTGAACAGCCATGCCATTGTGGTGCAGAGCCGGGCTTTGGCGATCCGGCGCATGCTCGAGGCGCGGCACAGCTGGATCTTTTCCGAAGGCCCGCCGCCGGTGGTGACCAATTCGCTACAGCTTCTGAAACATCTGGTGGTGGCAGGGCGGCATGTCGCGCTGACCTCCGTGCTCGATGTGGCGCCGGAGCTGCTCGACGGGCGTTTGGTGGCCCTGCCGGTGAAAGGCCAGAAGATCGTGCCGCAAAGCATCAGCATCGCGATCAGCGCGCAACGGGTTCTGCCCCGGGTTGCCGGCATGCTGGCGCAGGATCTGTCCGAAGCCATGCAGGCGATGCTCGCCGAGGTCGAGGCGGCGATGGCGCAGCACTGAGTGCGCCCTTGCAAGCCGTCATCTTTCTATTGCCCTCGGTTCGGCTATGGGAAATGCTATGCCAAATTGAGCGATGAGCAGATGATGACCGACGAAACCGGGCCACAGATCGAGGATACAGCACCGAGCGAACCCACCGCGATTGCGCAATGGGTCGCCGATGTGCTGCGCGACCGGATCGTCAAGGGCAGCTATCCTCCAGGCGCGCGTCTGGTGGAGCGCAAGATCTCCGCCGAGCTCGCGGTGTCGCGCACGCCGGTGCGCGAGGCGATCAAGCTGCTCGATGCAGACGGGTTGATCGGCATTTCCCGCAACAAGGGGGCGCAGGTTCTGCAATTCGGGCCGGAAGAGGCGCGCGAGATCTTCGATGTCATCGCCGTGCTGGAAAGCCTGGCGGCGGAGCGGTTCGCCGAAGCGCTCACTCCGGCCCGGCTCGAAACACTCGAAGAGCTGCATGACCGGATGATGGTCTTTCACAAGATCGGCAGCCACACGGATTATTTCGATACCAATTCGGAAATCCACGATTTCATCATCGCGCATTGCGGCAATCCGATCGTGATCGAGACCCATAAACGGCTGATGGCACGGGCGCGGCGGGGCAGGTTCCTCGCCATCATGCGACCCGAGCGTTTGACCGAAGCGGTGTCCGAACACGAGGCGTTGATGGCGGCGCTGCGTCAGGGGGATACCGGGGCGGTGGCGCAGATCTGGCGCGCCCATCTTTTGCATACCGGCGCAACGCTTGCGGATGTGCTCGCCGAGTCCGAACCAGCCTAAACACGCATCCGACCTTCATTCTTGCGATTCGCGCCGGCGCGTCCCGCCGGGATTGCACGCCAGAGCACAGAGATTGGGTGAGGCGTCGCTGTCCTTTTGAAAAAATGGAATGCCATTTTGGTTTTTGTGACGCTTATGAAAGCGGCGCGAGCGCGATAATTCTGCCTGTTTTTTGGATATGACATAAATTATTCCGAATATTTCGAGAAATAGCCTCGAAAGACCGCCTGTCTCTGCGCCATCTAAAATGGCATTCCATTTTTCTGGTGCGGATCTGTTCCGGGCCAGAAGAGCGAAAGAGACAGAAAGAAACCCGTATGCGTCTTCTCCTTGTGAACCCGAACATGACGGTTGCGATGACCGACAAGATGGCCGCCATCGCCCGCAAGATCGCCGGCAGTCGGGCCGAGATCGTGCCGCTGACCGCCCAACGCGGTTTCCCCTATATCGCCTCGCGCGCCGAGGCGCAGATCGCGGGCGGCATCGCGCTCGAGATGATCGCTGAGAACCTTGACGGCATCGATGCGGTGGTGATCGCGGCCTTTGGCGATCCCGGGTTGGCTGGCGCGCGCGAGTTGTTCGATCTGCCGGTCGTCGGCATGGCCGAAGCTGCGGTGATGACCGCCGCCATGCTGGGCGAGCGCTTCTCGGTCGTGACCTTTTCGCCCTTGATGACGCCCTGGTATTCCGATTGCGTCGAGGACACCGGACTGGCCTCTCGCTTCACCGGGGTTTGCACGCCAGAGACGCGTGCGGTGGATGTCACGCGGGTTGTTACCGACTTGCGTGGCGATCTGGTCGATCTGGCCAATCAGGCGGTGCGCGAAGACGGGGCCGATGTGGTCATTCTGGGCGGCGCGCCGCTCGCCGGGCTGGCGCCAGAGATCGCGGACGACGTTCCGGCGATCGTCATCGACCCGATTTCGGCCGCCGTAGCACAGGCGATGACGCTTGCTTCGCTTCAGGTGCAATTTGCCGGACGGACTTGCAAACCCGCTGCGAAATCCTCAGTCGGATTGTCGCCGGCGCTGGCGGAGATCATCGCCACGGAGACTGTGCAATGAGCCCAGTGTGTTTCGACACGATCATCCGGGGCGCGCGCGTGGTGACCCCTGCCGGTGTGGCGCGCTGCGAAATCGGCATTTCCGGCGGGCGCATCGCGGCGCTCGGCCTGTCGCTCGGCGAAGCCACCGAGATCATCGAGGCCGAGGGGCTCATCGCTATGCCGGGCGGCATCGACAGCCATGTGCATATTTCCCAGCCCTCGGGGCCGGGCATCGAGATGGCCGATGATTTCGGCTCCGCCACTCGGGCGGCGGTGGCCGGGGGCAATACCACTGTGCTGCCGTTCTGCTTGCCGGAAGACGGCCAGAGCCTGCGCGTGGCGGTGGCGGAATATCATGCCAAGGCGGCGGGCAACTGCCATTGCGATGTGTCCTTTCACCTGATCGTCAAGGCGACCGATCCGGTCACGCTGGGTCAGGATCTGCCCGCGCTGATCGCGGCGGGGCATACGAGCTTCAAGGTCTTCATGACCTATCAGGGGCTGGCGCTTTCGGATCGCGAAATCCTCGAGGTGATGTCCGTGGCGAAAGAGCAGGGCGCTCTGGTGATGGTGCATGCCGAGAACGAAGATGCGATCGAATTCCTCCGCGACAAGGCGGAGCGCGAGGGCCAGACAGACCCGCTGTTTCACGCCCGGACGCGCCCTGTGCCGGTCGAACGCGAGGCCACCCATCGTGCCATCACCCTGGCCGAGATCGCCGATGTGCCGCTGACCATCGTCCATGTGTCGAATGGTGAGAGCCTCGAGGAAATCCGGCGCAGCCGGGCACGTGGCGCCAAGGTCTTTGCCGAGACCTGCCCGCAATACATCACCCTGACGGCGGCGGATCTCGACCGCGCCGGGTTCGAAGGGGCGAAATACGTCTGTTCGCCGCCGCCGCGGGCAGCCTCCGATTGGGAGGCGATCTGGTCCGGCATCTGCAATGGCGATTTCGAACTGTTCTCGTCGGACCATTGCCCGTTCCGTTTCGCAGATCCGGCGGGCAAGGATGCACCGGGCGCGCGCACGAGCTTTCGCAACATCCCGAACGGCATTCCCGGGGTCGAAACCCGTCTGCCGATCCTGTTCTCCGAAGGGGTGAGCAAGGGACGGATCTCGCTCGAACGTTTCGCGGCGATCACCGCAACCAATCACGCGCGGCTTTACGGTCTCAAGACCAAAGGCGCGATCATGGTCGGGATGGACGCCGATATCGTGCTCTGGGACCCGGAGATGACCCGGGAGATCCGTCAGGACGATCTGCATCACGGCTCGGATTATACGCCCTGGGAAGGCTTCACTGTCACCGGCTGGCCGGTACGTACCATCCTGCGCGGAGAGACGGTGATGCACGAGGGCGATGTGTCGGGTGTGCCGACAGGCGCCCATATCGCGCGCAGCGCCCCCGAGGTCCTGCTATGAGCTTCTCTGTGACCGCCCCCCTGATCGATGGCGCCCGCGTCGGCATGTTGACGCCCTCGTCGAACACTGCGCTCGAACCCTATACGGCGGCGATGTTCGCGCCTTTCGGCGATGAGGCCTCGGCGCATTTCGGACGGTTCCGGGTGGTGGAAATCTCCATGTCGGAAGCCTCGCAGACCCAGTTTCAGAATGCGCCGATTCTGGAGGCAGCCGAGCGTCTGGCCGAGGCACATCCGCGTCTCATCGCCTGGAACGGCACCTCGGCCTCCTGGCTCGGGCTCGACAAGGACCGCGCGCTCTGTGCCGAGATCGAACACGTCACCGGCGTGCCCGCCACCTCGACGATGCTGGCCTATGATCGGATCTTCAAAGGCATGCAGGTCAAGCGTCTCGGCCTCGTCACGCCCTACATCGGTGAGATACAGACCCGGATCATCGCCAATTACGCGGCGCAGGGGGTCGAGACCGTTGCCGAGGCGCGGCTCGAGGACAAGGGCAATTATTCCTTCGCGACCTATCCGCCCGAACAGGTGGGCGCGATGATCGAACAGGTGGCTGCCGCAAAGCCCGACGCCATCGCCATCGTCTGTACCAATTTCCGTGGCGCCCCCGTGGCGCAACGGATCGAAGCGGAAACGGGCATTCCCGTGCTCGATTCCATTGCCGTCACGGCGGCACATTGCATGCGTGAAATGGGGCTCGATCCCGCGCGCGTGACCGGCTGGGGCTCCGTGTTTCAGCGGTTTTCCGACCTTCCCTAATCCAGAACCTTCACACCCAAAGGGCCGATCAGAGCCTGACCCCAACAGAGAGGATTGACTATGACTGTCACCAAAACCATCACCGCGGCCCTGGCCGCAGCGACGCTCCTGAGCGGTGCGGCCAGTGCCGAGAGCCTGCGCGTCATGGGGCAACCCGTGGCCACCGGACTGATCCAGAAGAACATCGAACAGCCGTTTTTCGAGAATTTCGCCGCCGAAACCGGGCTTGATTTTTCCGCCGATTATCAGCCGGTCGATGTCACCGGGATCAAGGACACCGAACAGCTCCGCATTCTCAAGGACGGCTTGTTCGACATCATCTCGCTGCGCCTGTCTCAGGTCTCGCGCGATGAGCCGACCATTCTGGGGCTCGACCTCGTCGGTCTGAACCCGGATTACGCCACCGGCGCCGCCACCGCCGAGAAATTCGCCCCGGTTGTCGATGCGGCGCTGCAGGAGAAATTCAATACAAAACTGTTGGGCGTCTGGCCTTTTGGTCCACAGGTGCTGTTCTGTGAGCCGGAGATTGCCTCGCTCGCTGATCTCAAGGGGCTGAAGGTGCGGGTCTATGACCAGAACCTCGCGAATTTTGTTTCGCTCGTCGGCGGCACGCCGGTGCCGATCTCCTTCCCGGAAGTGCAGCAATCCCTGGCGCGTGGCGTTGTCGACTGTGCCATCACAGGCCCGTCCTCGGCCAATTCCGCCGGCTGGCCGGAAGTCAGCAAATACATGATGCCGATCGCTTTCCAGCTGGCGATGAACGGCTATGGCATCAATCTCGACACCTGGAACAAGCTGTCGCCGGAAGATCAGGACAAGCTTCAGGCCGCCTTCGACAAGTTGTCGGCGGATATCTGGTCCTATTCCGAGGAGCTGTTTGTCGATGCCGTGTCCTGCAACACCGGTGGCGATACCTGTGAGACCGGTACGAAATACGATCTGACGCTGGTTGAACCGTCCAAGGCCGATGTCACCCTGATCGGGACCGCCGTGACCGAGGTCTCCTTCCCGGCGTGGAAAGAGGCCTGTGACGCGGTGGACGAAGGCTGTTCCGCCTCCTGGCTCGAAACCGTTGGCACCGCTTACGATTTCTGATTGCGAGAAAACCCGCCGCGCCCGTTCGAACCGGGCGCGGCTTTCCCAGCCGGACAGGAGAGACAGATGGACCGGATCGCCCAGTGGATTTCGCGCCTTTTCGGCGTGGCTTTGCTTTTCTTGTCGGGCTTCGTGGCGCTCGAGACGCTCCTGCGCAAACTGTTCAACACCTCGCTTCAGGGCGCCGATGAGCTGGGCGGCTATGTCCTCGCTTTCGGGGCGTCAGCGGCTTTCGTGGTGGCGCTCATCGACCGGGCGCATGTCCGGATCGATGTGGTGCATCAGCGGTTCCCGTTGCGGCTTCAGGCCTGGATCGATTTCGCTGCGGTCCTGTCCCTGGGCCTGCTCGGGCTGTTTTTCCTCTATGTCGGCTGGTTCGTGATCGAGGACACAATCGCCTATAAATCTACCGCCGCGACACCCTGGCGCACGCCGCTGATCTACCCGCAGGCGGCCTGGTATGCCGGGTTGGCGCTTTTCGCGCTCTGTTCCTTCTGGCTGTCGCTGCGCGCACTGCGCCTTGTGCTGGCCGGGCGCATCCATGAGGTGATCCACGCATTCAATCCCAAAACCGCGGAAGAGGAACTGGCCGAGGAACTCGACCAGCTCTCGGGCCGCTGAGCATAAAGGGCAGAGCCATGAGCATTGTCGATATTCTTGTCGGTTTCACCGTGATGATGGGGTTGCTGCTCATCGGGCTTCCGGTGGCCGTGGTCATGGTCGCGCTGGGCGTTCTGGGGGGCATGATCCTCTACGGGCCGGTGTTGCTCAAATCCATGGGGCCGGTGCTCTGGGGCGTTTCCAACGAGAACGTGCTGACCGCGATCCCGCTGTTCATCCTTCTGGGCGAGCTGTTGCTGCGCTCGGGGCTGGCGGATCGCATGTATGGTGCGCTGGCGCTGTGGCTCGGGCGGCTGCCGGGCGGGCTGTTGCACACCAATATCGGCGCCTGCTCGCTGTTTGCCGCGACCTCCGGCTCCTCGGTGGCGACGGCGGCGACCGTGGGCACCGTGGCCCTGCCGGCGCTGGGCGAGCGTGGCTATGCGCCGGCGCGCTCGCTGGGCTCTCTGGCCGCCGGAGGCACGCTCGGCATCCTGATTCCACCCTCGGTGAACCTGTTGATCTATGGCTCACTCGCCTCTGTTTCGGTCGGGCAGCTGTTCATGGCGGGAATCTTGCCGGGCATCCTGCTCACCCTGCTGTTCATGGCTTTCGTCATTATTGAGAGCCTTTATCGCCGGTCCAAAGGCCTGCCCGACGCCTCCAAGGTCGAAGTGAAACTGCCGCTCGGTGATCGGCTGCGCGCGCTCATCCATCTCGTGCCTGCGGCGGTGGTCTTTGCCATCGTCATGGGCTCGATCTATCTCGGCATCGCCACCCCGACCGAGAGCGCGGCGCTGGCCGTCATCGTGGCGCTGGTTTTCGTCTGGCGCGAAGGGCGGTTGAGCTTTGCCTTTCTCGACACTTGCTTTCGCCAGACCGCCAAGACCACGGGGATGATCCTGCTGATCATCGCGGCGGCCTTCACCCTCAATGTCACGCTGGCGCTTGGCGGCATCACCGGGGTGATTTCCAACTGGGTGGCGGGCCTCGGGCTTGGCCCCACGGGGCTCTTGCTGGCGCTGATGGTCTTTTATGTCGTCTTGGGCATGTTCATGGACGTGCTGTCGATGCAGGTGCTGACAATTCCGATCGTCGTGCCGATCATCATGGCCGCCGGGATCGATCCGGTCTGGTTTGGCATCTTCGTCGTGTTGATGAGCGAGCTGGGGATGATCACCCCGCCGGTCGGGATGAACCTTTACGTGGTGCAGGGCGTGCGCACCGATGGCGGTCCGTTTTCCGATGTGGTGCGCGGCGCGGTGCCCTATGCAGTTCTGATGTTGCTTTTCACCCTGTTGCTGATCGCCGTGCCGGGGATCGCGACATGGCTGCCGGAAAGCGTCATGCGATGATCTGGCAGGCCGATTGCACCGCGCTCCTCGATCGGTTCGCGAGCGGCGAGAGCAACCCAAGCGCGCTTGTCGAGGTCCTGTTGGCGCGGATCGCGGCTCTTGATCCGGTGTTGAATGCCTATTCGGCGCTCTCGGACACCCTGCGCGCCGAAGCGGAGGCGGCCACGAAGCGCTGGGCGCTCGGCGCACCCGCGGGGCCGCTCGACGGTCTGCCGCTCATTTTCAAGGACAATCTCGTCAGTGCCGGACTGCCCGCCGCCTGGGGCAATGCGACCTTGGCGAAACGTGTTGCGGCCCATGATGAGCGCCCGGTCGCGGCACTGCGGGACAGGGGCGCCTTGGTGATCGGAAAGGGCAATACGCCCGAATTCGCGGTCGAGGGTTATACCGACAATCTCACCTTTGGGGTGACGCGCAACCCGTTCGATCCGGCCCTGACTCCGGGCGGCTCTTCCGGCGGTGTGGTCGTGGCGATCGCCACCGGGCTTGCGCCTGCAGGACTTGGTACCGATGGCGGCGGTTCGATCCGTCGCCCGTCCGGTTACACCGGGTTGGTCGGCCTCAAGCCCGGCATCGGCCATGTGCCGCGCGGCGGCGGGCTGGCGCAGGTGCTTCTCGACTTCGAAGTCGTGGGTCCCATCGCGCGCTCGATCCGCGACTTGCGGTTGCTCGACGCCGCGTTGACCGGTCGGAGCTGCGCAGGGCACTCCCAGAAGCCTGCACGCATCCTCGCCATCGCGACCCTGGAGGAGGCGCCTTGCGATCCGGAGATCCGCGCGGCTTTCGCACAGACCGTGCGGGCCTTGCGGGTCGAAGGGCATGAGGTAGAGGAAGCTCCGCTGCCCTACGACCTCTCCGCCCTCAATGCCGGCTGGACCAGGATCGCGGAGATCGGTCTGGCGCGATATTTTCGCGACGACCCGGAGGTTGCCCGAACGGCCGCGCCGAAATACCGCGACATGGCCGCGCGCGGGGCGGAGGTCTCGGCCACGGAGCTCTATGCCATTCTCGATGCGATCTATGCGCTGCGCCATGCCGCCATCGATCTCTGGGGCTATGACGCTATCCTGATGCCGAGTTCGGCCGCGCAGCCCTGGGCCGCCGGCGAGAGCCATCCGCCGGTGATCGACGGACATATGGTCGGGCCGCGCGGCCATGCGGTCTATACCGGCTGGGTGAATGCGGCAGGGCTTCCTGCCGTGGCCTTCCCGGCGTCCCGGGAACAGGGGCTGCCGATTGGCATGCAACTCATCGGCCCGGCAGGCGCCGAGCGGCGGTTGCTCGATCTGGTCGAGCCCATGGTGGCACCATTCCGCTGGCCGGAGTTTGCCTTCACGTCAGGCTGAGCGTGACGCGACCGAGCCCCTCGATTTCGCCCTCGATCTCCGTACCCGGCCCGAAATAGGGCAGGCCACAGATCGAGCCGGTGATGACGACCTGTCCGACTTGTAAGCCGCCGCAATGCGTGCCGAGATGCGCCACCAGAAGGGCGAGATTGGCCAGTGCGGAGCCGCCCGGCACCGTGGTCTCGCCATCAAGCACCGGGGCGCCGTTTGCCAGAAGCCGGGCGTTCAATGTGCCAAAATCCGACCCGTCCCAACCGGGCAGATCGTTGCCTTTGACCAGCCCGGCATTGATCTGGAAATCCGCGAATTTGTAATCGGGGTCCTCCGCCAGGACGCCTTCGATCCGGGTGCCGACGAGTTCCAGCACGACGCAGGGTCGGAAATAGTTTTGGATATCTTCCGGCAGGTCGCCGCCGGGCAGGGGTCGCAGAAGTTCGAATCCGACTTCCAGCTCGATCCCGAGCCGGTCCCGAACGGCGCGGCTGCCATGGTTTGCCACGCGGTAACGCGCGGGGATCGGAGCGAGGATCGGCGGACCGTCGGGCTGACGTCCCACCTTGAACCCGGCGACATCGCCCAGGGGCGCCATGACCTCTGACTGAATGTCGAGAATGTCGCTGCGCGACAAGGCGCGCTCCTTCGGGATGAAACGAGATCCGGTCTCGTGAGCCCGGAGAAACTCTGTGCTCAGGTTTTGAGGATTGATCATTGTTCATCTCCAAGAGGCATGTGAATTCCTATCTGGTACCTCAGCATTGTCGATTTTTATTATCTTAATGATTGCAGCGAAGTCTACGCGCCACGCAAAACAGCTTGTTGCGTTCGGTGCGTTCAGATGTCCGTCTGGCGCCCTGGAGCTGTCACCGAACGGTGGTGCAGCCGCGAAACACCGTTAAGCCGCGCCATGCGGTGGGATGTTGCACGGCCGCCGCCTGGCACCAAGCCAGGAACGCGCATGTTTCATCTGAATTTGAGTGCGTTTCAGCTGCGCTCGATTGCTGCCAGACGGGTCGCGGCGCTTCTAAGCATGGACTGGTCTGAACCGCACACGAAAAGTGTCACGCCCCTGGCATGCCAATCCGGGATCTGACGTGCATTTCCGACGAAGAGGCCAATAGGTGTGTCCGCCTTCTGACCGGCCGCCACGATACGCATGATCGCATCGTCCAGTTCCGGCGAGGGATAGCCGACTTGCATCGACTGAGACAGATCGGCGGGACCGACAAACATCATGTCGACGTCTTCGATCGCGGAGATCTCGTCCAGATGATCCAGCGCGCTGGCGTCTTCGATCTGCACCATGACCACACCTGAAGCATCGCAAACCTCTCGATACTCAGGCCCCCCCATGCCACCGTAGTTTCCGGCACGGGGGGACGGTGAAAGCCCGCGCTTGCCGCGCGCAAATCGTACTGCATCGCACACAGTTTCGGCATCCGCGCCGTCCATCACATGTGGGACCATCACCCCGGCCATCCCCAGATCCAGAAGCGGAGCGATCCAGTCCCGCGTCGCGCCCCAACGGCGCGACAACAACGGCAATCCCGCCGCGCGCGAGGCCAGGGCCATCCTGTCCATCTGTTCTATGCCGATCGGCGCGTGCTCTTGATCAACGACAGCGAAATCCAGTCCGGCCTGCCCCAGGATTTCGACGTTTTGGGGGGCGGGGGTCTTGATGAACGTGCCGATCAACAGCTCTTTGGCCTTGATCCGTGCTCTGAGGTCTTGTGCCATTCTCTGCTCCGCTCTTTAGCCTGTTAGGCCGATGACATCGGCGGCATTTCCGGCGACCATCTGGTGAATTTGCGCGTCGGAATAGCCAAGCCCGATACAAGCGGCGATACCGTTCTGGAACCCCTCAAGCGGCGTCAACGTGCCGACCTGCCCCAGATCGGAGCACAGGATTGTGCGCTCGGCCCCGACCAGGTCGATATGCTCACGCAGCTCTTCATCGGTTCGGTTTCTGAACTTCGAGCCTTCGACGAAAAAGGCCAGCGAGTGTTCCACATAAGCCCCCATATCGGCGATTTCTTTGGTGTCCGCCATAGAGGCGCCGACGATGTCCTCGGGGTGTGTGAAAATCAGTCGCTCGACACCGCGCTTACGGGCCTCGGCAAAGATGATTTTGGTTTCCGACACATGAATATGACCGCTGGCCAGTGCCATTCCGGTGGCGGCCATGACATCCAGCAGGTCCAGCACCTCGGGTCGCAGCCTACCATCATCAAACAGGGGGACCGCGGTGGCCGGGCGTATTTTCTGGGTCGAGGCCGGATGAACCCAGCCGGAGGTCTTTTCCCATTCCAGATGGTTTTCTGCGGCCAGCGTCGGCAGCCAGACGATCCTTCCATCCATGGCTGCGGTGTGTTCGACCGCATAAGGATTGATCCCGCCCACAACATTGTTGAGCACGATGCCCGAGTAAACCTTTGTCTTCAGATCGGGATAGTGATCCTGCAGCATCTGCGCGCAGATCACGCCGGAATAGTCATGATCTTTGGTCACCATGGCAGAAAATCCGCTATCCGAGTAGATCTGCGCCAGTTCCAGATGATCCACCGCGCGCGGTGCGATCGAGGGGCCGGAATGCACATGCGGGTCGACCGCGCCGGTCAAGATATCGGCAATCCTTGAGGCCTGTTCGGTCACGATGTTTTCGATGTTACTCATGAGGGCCTTCCGATCCTGTTGCTGTTTGAAATGGTGTGTCACGGGGACCGCCTTTGCGGGCCCATGCCCGGTCGGGCACGGTGTCCAGCGCTGTGCGCCAATCGTCGGTACGCTGAACGGGCTGGGCGGCAAGAGCCAACGCGGCTGTGGTGGCGGCGTCCAGATAGGCCGCGCGCGCTGTCTCATCCGTGCGCGGGACACCGTAGCTGACAACGGGGGAGGCCACGTCGAATCCCATATATTCCAGCGCATGTTTGCGGATAGGCGTCAACAACGGCCCGATCGGGCCATAGACGCCCGTGTCCGAGAACCGCGCGGGCGTGCCACCTGTGGTGACGCTGATCATGGCGCGGCGGCCCTTGAACACCCCGGTGTCAAAGCGTCGCCCATCGACATAGGCGAAACCATAGCTCAGCACCCGGTCGATCCAGCCTTTCATCAGGGCTGGCGCGCCACCCCACCACAAAGGGAATTGCAGGATCAGATTGTCGGCCTCGGCCACGCGCGCCTGCTCCCGGGCGATATCGGCAGCATAGCTATTCTGGCGCGCCGCATGGGCCTGTTCGGCCTGAATGTGAAACTGATCCGGGTCGGCCATGCCCTGCATGTCATGGCGGCCAATATCGGCGCGAAACCCCTCCGCGGCCAGATCGGAAATCGTCACCTGATGCCCGGCCCCGCGCAGCCCTTCGGCCATGGCACCGGCCAGGGCATGGTTGAAAGAGCCCGGCGCAGGATGGGCCACGACAATCAGAATGTTGCGCTTGCTCCCCATAGCCTAGAACTCCACTCGATCGGCACCTTTGAGGTTCAGCATGGCGCGGGCTTCGTCCGGGGTGGCAATCTCAAAGCCAAGGCTTTCGGCCAGTTCACGTGCCATGGTCACCTGCTGGGCATTGCTGACAGCCAGTTCCCCACGTTTGGCAAAGAGTGAATCCTCCAGACCAACACGCATGTTCCCGCCCAGGATCAGAGATTGCATGGCGACGGACATCTGGTGGCGCCCCGCCCCCAGAACCGACCAATGATAATCCTGGCCAAACAGCCGATCCGCCGTGCGGCGCATATGGGCGACGTCTTCGGGATGAGCGCCGATCCCGCCCAGAATGCCAAAGACGCTTTGCACAAAGAACGGCGGTTCGATCAGGCCCCGCCCGACAAAATGATGCAGCGTATAAAGATGGCCGATGTCATAGCATTCCACCTCGAACCGTGTGCCGCTGGCCGAGCAGGTCTTAAGAACATGTTCGATCTCGGCAAAACTGTTATGAAAAATTCGCGACCGCGACCCTTCGATGTAGTCTTCTTCCCAGTCGAATTTGAAGTCCTTCATCTTGTCGAGAATGGGGTAAAAGCCGAAATTCATCGTGCCCATGTTCAGGGATGCGATTTCGGGCTGGAAGGTTGCGGCGGGGCGCAAGCGCTCTTGCACGCTCATCTGGGGGGAACCACCAGTGGTGATGTTGATCACCACGTCCGAGCGTTGTTTGATCACTTTCAGAAACGGTTCGAACCGTTCGGGCGATTGGTCCGGGCGTCCGGTTTTGGGGTTGCGGGCATGAAGATGGACAATCGCGGCGCCGGCTTCGCGCGCTTCGAGCGCGGCGGTGGCGATCTCTTCTGCGGTGATTGGCAGATGCGGGGACATGGACGGGGTGTGAATGCCGCCGGTGACAGCGCAGGTGATGATGATTTTGGGTTTGGTCATATCGGCTCTCAGAACACGGCGCGGGGAATGAAGAGGGTGAGCTGCGGCACCAGAGCAATCAGGGCCAGCACGGCCAGACAGATCCCTACAAGGGGGAGCGCCTCGCGGATCACACGGGTAACCGGTTCGCCCGAAATGGCTGAGGCGATAAAGAGCAATATGCCCACCGGTGGCGTGGCCATGCCGATCACCACGTTCAGCACCACAACTGTGCCGAACTGCACAGGGTCCATGCCAATCAGGGCCTGCATTTTCAGCAGGATCGGCATGGTCAGGATCAGGATCGAGATCGGTTCGAGAAACATGCCCAGCATCAGAAGGAAAATGTTCAGAAATAGCAGGATCAGCCATGGGTTCTCGGTGATCTGGAGCATTGCTTCCGCGATCAGGGTCGGGACCTGCTCAAGAGTAAAGACAAAGGACACGATGCTCGCCATTGAGGTGATGAACAGGATTGAGGCCGACACAAGTGCTGTGGCAATCAGCGCGTTCCAGACGCGCTCGACCGTCAGGTCCTTGTAGATGAACCCGATGACCAGTGCATAGGCGACGGCGACGGCGGCGGCTTCGGTCGGGGTAAAGATACCGGCCTTGATCCCCACCAGAATGATCAGCGGCAGGACCAGCGCGGGAAAGGTGCGGCGTGTGGCCGTCAGCCGGTCTGCCAGCGTCATCTTGTCCGTCACCGGAAAGCCATCGCGGCGGGCGCGCCAGCTGGCATAGGTCAGCAGCCCCACGGCGATGCCAATTCCCGGCACCACACCGGCCAGAAAAAGTTGCCCGATGGACGCTCCGGAAAGCACTCCGTAAATGATCATGGTGATGGAAGGCGGGATAATCGGCCCCATGACCGAGCTCACGGCAATCAGCGCCGCCGCATAGGCCGGGGGCATGCCTTGTTTCGACATTGTCGGGATAAGGATGGTTCCCAGCGCCGAGGCCTCGGCCGTGGCGCTGCCAGAAATCCCGGCAAAAAAGCCCGAAGACAGGATCGACACTGACGACATCCCTCCGCGCCGGTGTCCGACCATGGCGCGTGCGAAATTGACGATGCGATCGGTCACCCCACCTACGTTCATCAGCGTTCCGGCCAGAAGGAACAGCGGGATGGTCAGCAGTACGAACTGGTCGATCCCGGCAATCATCCGTTGCGGCAGCAGCAGTGCCATCATGCCATTGCCGGACAGGTACAGGTAAACCGTTCCGCCGATACCAAGAGCAAGGGCGATGGGAATGCCGCTGGCTAATAGCCCGGCAAAAACGAGGAAAAAACTGCCCATCAGCTTAGGTCTCCTGACGGGGCCGGTGCCGCGTCTTTGGGGTCAAAGTTGTTCAGGAATTCCGGTCTAAATCGGACGATCAGATCGGCGATCACATGCAGAGCCATGAGAGACAGCCCGACTGTGACCGACACATAAACCCAGCGTATCGATAGGCCCAATGGGGCACCGGTCAACGACTCCCAGATAAAATCCAACGCCGGGATCGTCTGGCGATCAAAACGGGCAGCATAGTCATATCCATTCCACGCCATCAGCCCCAGAAAGAACAGAATTGGCACCGCCATCACTGCGCTGAGCACCCATTTCCAACGCGGCGACAACAGCGTGGGCACGAAATCCAGCGCGACGAACTCTCCACGCGAATAGGCCAGCCCCAAAACGAGAAATGTCAGCCATATCAATAAGTAGCGACACAATTCTTCTGCCCAGATCAGGGAATCGCCGACCACGTAGCGGGCAAAGACCTGCGCGATCATGATGCCCACGATCAACGCCATGCACAGGCCCGCCAAAACGCGCACGGTCTGCAAGTAGCCGCGTATGATAAGTGGAGGTTTCGGGTGGGAAGCAGTCGTCATAGCTTGCCTTTCAAAATGTATCTCTGCGCGACATCAGCATCAGCCGCGCGAGACACTGTTTGCTTTGCCAACCGATTATCCGGCGGCGGCGACCAATTCGGCGATCAGTGGATCCTTTGCCGCCCATTCCGAGGTCATGCCCGCCACCTTGGCGCGCATGACGTCCAGATCGGCAAGTTCCAACACGTCGACGCCTTTGGCCTTGAGCGTCTCACGCCCCTCGGCGTCTTGGGTTTTGGCGTAGTCCAGAGTTGCCGAAACGGACCGGCGTCCGGCTTCGGTCACGACGGCTTTTTCTTCGTTGCTCAGGGAATTCCAGTAGCGATCCGACATGATCGTGGTCATGTGCCAAGGATAATGTCCCGTCAGAGTGAAGTTCTTGCCGACTTCCCACAGGTTCTCGCCCAGCATCGAGGAAACGTTGATTTCAACAGCGTCCAGAACACCGGTTTCCAGCGCACCGTAAATTTCTCCGTAAGGCAGACCGACCGGGGCGGTGCCCAGCGTCTCCCAGATCTGTTTATGCAGCGCCACGGGCACTATTCGGGTTTTCAGACCAGACAGATCCTCCAACGAGGTCACCGGATCCTTGACCGACAGAAAGTGACGCTGACCGGTATCCGCGGTGGCCAGGCTGATCAGCCCAGCGTCACGCAGATCTTCCTGAATTTTGAGGCCAACCTCACCCAAGGCCAGTTCGCCAAAGTGATCATAATCCCGGACAAGAAATGGTAATTGCCACGCGTTCATTGCCTGGCGTCCGGTCACCAACGGGATCAGCACGCCAGACACGGCAGTCACATCCATTGTGCCCGCAACAGTGCCCTCTAACAGTTGCTTGTCACTGCCCAGCTGTCGGTTGGGGAAAATGTTGATGTTGAAAGCGCCCGGCATCAGGTCTTCGAGAGACTCGGCAAAGCTGGTGGCGAGTTTGTGCCCTGGGTGTACCTCGTTGGCGCTATGGGCGATTTTCATGGATTTACCCGCAGCCCGGGCCACATGTGGTGACGCCAAGGCGCCCACAAAGGCGGCCGTGCCTGTGCGCAAAAGAGTCCTTCTCGTGATCATCGGTTTCTCCTCCCAAGTGATCGTGTTTTCCTATTCCCGCGCTGAGATGCGCTCAGCTGCGTTCGTCTCGTCCTGCAGGCTGATCCTCGGGCATAGGGTAGTCTTCGGCATTCAGCACCCAGCCCGGTTTCATTGAGAAATCCATGCGCGGAGGGCTGAAAATATCGACCAGCTCATTGCTGGCGGGCGCCGTCGCGCGCGTGGTGTGGATGACCGGCGGCGGGATCACCAGCATCGAGGGCGAGGCCATCTCAATCGCCATATCCTCGCGCCAATCGGCCATATCGCTGGTCCAGGGCCAGCGCAGATAATGGGTGAACTCGCCGTTCAGTGCCAAAGATCCCTGCTCGAAATCATCGTGATGATGTGGCGACATCTTGGAAGGGTCGCGGGGGCCATCAAAGGGTTCGAGCACATTGATCATCAGCGTGGTGCATCGAAAGATGCGGCCGAAGCGGCCTTCTTCAGACGGCACATCCAGACTGTAGGCGCGGATTTTCCAACCACTTGTGGGTTCAGGCCACGGTTGAAACGGCGGGATATGGGGGCGGGGCGCATCATAAGCGCGTGCGTTGCCGCAGGCCTCGGCCAGATCAGTGTTTTGCGTGGAAAAAAGCCGCACCAGAACACCGCCCCCGGGCAGTGTCACTGTGCTGTCACCGGGCGGCACAAAGGCAAGACTGTTGCCGGGGACGTCTTCGTGTGTGCCACCCCATGTTATCACGGCACCAGCCTGAGGCAGCAACACCGCATATTCATCCGCTTGCGCAACGCGCTCGAACATCGCGCCCGGCTGGGCCTCAGTATAGGCCACAAGGAAGTTATGACCGCGATGCATCCATGTCATGCCTGTCGCGTCTGAAATCAGTGGGGCTGAGGCGTAGAAATACCCTTCCTGTTGTTCCGCAACCAATCCCGTCTGGGCAATTGTGCCGGCCGAAGCCTTGGGCGCCAAAGACGCGCGCGGATCGGATTTGTCGTACATGGATCAATCCTTATTGCAGGCGGCAAAAAGGGCCGCGTGAAAAACCTGAAAGATGGCCGACGTTTGCGTCTCTTTCTCTTGATTTTGTCTCGCTATGCGATACGATGTTTCTTGTAATGGAACATAAATACCGACGATCCGCGTTGTCAAGCATTGCATTCTGATGTGTTCTAAGCGGACTGTTGCGGACAATGAGCAAGGAGCATGGCGATTTGAAATCGGGGCATGATGACAAAGCAGATGTGATCCAAAGTGTTGCGATGGCGTTGCAAATACTTGAAACACTTGCGGATAAAGACGCCGACATTGGTGTGACCGCGCTGGCGACGGCGCTGGGAACCACCAAAAGCCGGATTCACCGGCATCTGCGCACACTGGTGTCCCTAGGTTACATTTCGCAATCCGAAGAAACCGAACGCTACCGAATCGGCGCACGGCTGATCGCTCTGGGAAAGGCTGCGTCAGGATCGGCTGACCTGTCATCCGTGGCCCTGCCACACATGCGTGCGCTTCGGGATGCTACCGGGCATGCTGTTAGCCTTGGACGGGTCGAACAAGACGGCATCCGTATCCTCAACACGCTGGCCGGCAACATGCAGATCGAAGTGGGTGTCCGGCCCGGTTCGTTGCTGGGATTCACAAATTCAGCACAAGGCAAAGTCGCGCTGGCGGCAATGTCTGACAAGGACCGCGCGGCATTGATCCCCTCAAAGTTGCCGGCTGCCACGCAGTTCACCATCACGAACCGAGATGAATTCTGGGCGCATATCAACACGGTTCGCGATCAACGTTGGGCGACTGCACCAAACGAAGCCATGCTGGGACTGAATGCGTTGTCTTGCCCGATTTTCGATGCAGACCGGACCGCGGTTGCGACGATCGCAATCGTCAGTCTGACGCAGTATATCGAAACTCCGCCTGATCCTATGCAGATACGGGCCGTTTCTGAGGCCGCCGAGCGCATATCAACCCAACTCGGTTGCCCCAATTACGTGTGGGAGAGTTGAGGATTCAAAACCTTTTGACCATCGCCGCAAGACTTGCTGATTCCTTGGCGGAGGTGTTGATAAGCTAGAACGGCTCTCTAGGTCCTACCAGGAATTGGCCTCTTTATGATGGACACCGCCAACTCTAGATCGATCACAGCGTTCTTGGGCTTCGCCCCTAAGGGAATGACCGCCTTCCATACGTTTTCGTCAAGGGCGGAAACGACTGATTTTGCTTTCGTGTCTGATCGCGGCCATTCGTGTAGCTGCAGCGAAATAGGGCTTTGAACCTCTTCCTGCCCATTTGAGGCGTTTGTGTTTGGCGCGGCAATGGAACTCGCTCTGCCTGAGTTCGGTCGGCCTCAAGCGCAGCAACTCGGTTGAGGTCGGTGACAGCGGCTGTGCGCTCCCGCAGCTAATGTACTATGAAATAATATCAATGAAATGGCGCCAAAAGGGGCGCTTTCCGCGTTTCTACGCCTGCGAGCCGGTGCTACGTGGAGGCTACGTTCGAGGGGCCACGCAAAGTGGAAACACTCCGGAAGCAAGTGGCGCGCAAAAAGCCATGTGATCTCCACGACACAGGGCAGCCCACGGCGGATGCCCTCAACAATCCTCGCGCCGGGGCTCTGCGTGGTTCCGGATTTCTGTCTTATCTTCACTCCTTGGGGGGCGATGAGCCGGAAACCCTCTCCTATCAAATCAACCTAAACTGCGCCATTGGCGCTGGCGTCAGACTTTGTGCTGCGCCGGGTGTCACGCGGTTCCGCGGGTTCGGCGCAGCGTCTGGCTGGGAGTTTCGAGGAACAGCTGGCGGTATTCCTGCGAGAACCGTCCGAGGTGGAAGAAGTTCAGATCGAGCGCGATCCTCGTGATATTGTCCTCGCCGTCCATGCAGAGGCGGCGGCGCGCGAGGTTCAGACGTTGCAGGCGCAGCCAGCGGCCGGGAGAGATCCCGAGAACTTCGCGGAACGAGACCTGGATCAGCCTGAGGCTGACCCCGGTCGCGTCGCACATCAGTGCCAGATCGGCGCTTTCCAGCCCCGTTGCTTCGGCCGCCTCGCAGGCCTTGCGCACGATGGTCTGCCGGTCGATGCGCCATTGCCGACTGCGTTCGGCCTGCGACGGGGTGATGATCCGGCCATTGGCCAGCTGGTCGAGGACATGCCGGGCCATGCCGTCGGCATCGGCGATCGGCTTGCCGTGCTGCGCGCTCAGAAGATGCGACAGATTGGTCGCGATCCGGTCCGAGATGTCCATGAAAACCTGCCGGATGTTCCCGTCGGGAAGTCGGTAACTGTTCAGCGCCGTTTCAAAGAAGTCGCGGCAGATCATGACCACCATGATGTCCGAGTTCTGGTCCGAGATCGCCCGATAGCGTCCGCCCTCGGTCATGACCTGATGCAAGCCGGACCCGCGGGCGACGCCATTGTCGATGTTGCACCGCAAGAGCCGACAGCCGTTGATCGGGATCGAGACGGCGACCCAGTCCTTCGGGGGCGTCGCCTGTTGATCTACGGCGACATTCATGCGTTCGCGGGCCAGCCGGATGGACCCCAGATCCAGCTGACACAGTTCCCCGCGGAACCGGCCCGCAGACATCTGCTGGTATTGCTGGTCCCATTGGTCGAGCAGACGTTCCTGTCCGCTCAGTTCTTCGGCAATCAGGTGAACGGGTTCAAGCTGCATCTCGGGCACTCTTCTGCGTCTCGTCATGGTTCCAAGGTCTGTCCCATCTGATCGCTGGCATTGCAAAATGGCAAGCTCAGGGCCGAGACCGTGCGCAAATCGGATAGTTCGGGGGGAGGCGTTGCCCGTAGTTTAGGCGAAACCTAACAGGACTTCCTTCAATGACGACAGCATCCGACAGCATTCTTCATCCCTTTACCAACCTCTCACAGACGGCCCCTGCACCGATCCGGACCTTCGCGAAAGGCGATGGGCTCTACGTGATCGGGGATGATGGCGAACGGTATTTCGAGGCCATGTCTGGCCTTTGGTCCGTCTCGCTCGGCTTCTCCGAAAAACGCCTCGCGGACGCGGCAACCCGGCAGCTGCAGTCGCTGCCGTTCTATCACATCTTCATGTCATCCTCGCACGAGCAGGTGCGCGAACTGGCCGAGGCGCTGATCGCGCGTGCACCGGGGCAGCTGGCTCATGTCGGGTTTTCGACCTCGGGCTCCGAGGCCAACGAGACCGCGGTCAAGGCGGTCTGGCAGTATAACAACGTTCTGGGACGCCCGCAGAAGAAAAAGATCATCGCCCGTTGGGATGCCTATCACGGATCGACGGCCTTGGCCGCGTCGCTCTGCGGTCTGCCCAACATGCACAGCGGGTTCGACCTGCCGCTCGGGCCGATCCTTCACACCGGCAGCCCGCACCATTGGCGCCACGCCAAGCCCGGCGAAACCGAGGAGGCCTTCGCGACGCGGCTGGCGGACGAGCTGGAGCAGATGATCCAGCGCGAGGGACCCGACACCATCGCGGCCTTCATCGCCGAACCGATCATGGGGGCAGGGGGCGTGATCGTGCCGCCCGCGTCGTATTTCGACAAGATCGTTCCGGTCCTGAAAAAGCACGATATCCTGTTGATCGCCGATGAGATCATCTGCGGCTTTGGCCGGACCGGGACCTATTGGGGGTCCGAACTCTGCGGCATCGAACCTGACATTCTGGTCTGCGGCAAACAGCTGTCCGGTGGATATCTTCCGATCTCGGCGACGCTGATGACCGACGAGATCTACAGCGTGATTGCCACCGAGACTTCGCGCAGCGGCGGGTTCTCGCACGGGTTCACCCATTCCGGCAATCCGGTCTGCGCCGCCGTCGCCAACGAGGCCATCCGCATCTACGACGAACGCGACATCGTTGCCGGTGTCGCAAGGAAGGCCGAGGTGTTCCACGCTGCACTGCGCGAGGCATTCACAGGCGCCGAGCACGTCGGCGAGGTCCGGGGTGTCGGATTGCTCGGGGCGGTGGAACTGGCCCCCGAGGGCGATCCGCGTCGCAGCTTTGCGGACAAAGCGGGTGCGCTCTGGGCCCGGGACATTTATGAGACGGAAAAAACCGTCGTCCGGGCGGTGCACGATGCTGTCGTGCTTTGCCCGCCTCTGATCGTGGAAGAGGGCGACCTGATTGCTCTGGTCGAACGTCTGCGCCGCTCCTACGATCGTGTTCTTCCTCAGATCAGGGCGCTTTCCACAACCGATTACTAAAGCCGCACGCACAAGACGGCGAAACACCAACAAGGAGACAAAAAATGAGAAAAATGACCTCCGCGGCTTTCGCGGCGCTTCTGATGACGGCCTCGGCGCATGCCGCCGACACGGTGACGATTGTGGACTGGGGCGGTGACTTCCAGGCTGGCCTCAAGGCCTCCGTCTACGATCCCTTTGCCGAAGAATTCGGCGTGGATGTCGTGCTCGACACCTGGCAGGGCGGCTACGGCAACCTGCGCGCACGGCTGGAAAGTGGCGTGTCCGGCTGGGACATCATCGAAGTCGAAGCCGAGGAACAGGCGCTTGGCTGTGCCGACGGCCTGTTGGCCGAAATCGACTGGGAAGGCCTCGGTGTCGCCGGTGATTTTATCCCCGAGGCCGTGAAGGACTGCGGTGTCGGCAGCATCCTGTGGAGCATCGGTCTGGGCTGGAACGGCGACAACGTCAGCGAGGCGCCGGACAGCTGGGCCGATTTCTTCGACCTTGAGACCTTCCCCGGCAAACGATCGCTGCGCCGCGGTCCCAAATACGCCCTGGAGATCGCCCTGCTTGGCGACGGGGTGCCTGCGGACGAGATCTACGACGTGCTCGCCACCGACGAGGGGGTCGACCGTGCCTTTGCCAAGCTCGACACGATCAAGGACGAGCTGATCTTCTGGGAAGGCGGGACGCAGCCGATCCAGACGCTGGCCTCGGGCGATACCGTGCTGAGCGCCATCTACAGCCCTGACTTTCTGAAATCGCGGCAGGACGGGATCAACCTTGGCCTGATGTGGGACGAAAGCTTCTATCAGTTCGATTACTGGGTCGTTGCGGCCACGGCACCGCAGGATGTCGCGCAGGAGTTCCTGTCGGTCTGGGCCCGCCCTGAGGTTCAGGCGAATTTCGTGGCGAGCCAGGACTACGGCCCCGCCAACTCCAAAGCGTTGGATCTTGTGGACGCCGAGCGCGCCAAGGATCTGCCGAGCGCGGTTGAGAATATCGAGAATGCCATCGCGACCGATACCGAATTCTGGGTCGACCATGTCGAGATGCTGACCGAGCGCTTCGAACAATGGGCGTCGCAATGACCGAGGCTTCGGTCCCTGCGGATGTCGGCGGATTTCGGTCCGCCGGCCTTCGGCATTACCTGGCTCCGGCGCTTCTGTGCGCGCCGTTGCTGGTGTTTCTGCTTCTGGCCTTTTTCCTGCCGGTCGCCACGCTTCTGTCGCGCTCGGTGCTCGACCGGGACGTCCAGGCGGCGCTGCCGGGCACCGTCACAGCCCTCGCGGAGTGGGACGGCGCGGAGATGCCGCCGGACGATGTCTTCCTGGCGCTCTACACCGACCTGGGGCAGGCAGGGGCCGCAGATATCTCACGCGCGTCGTCGCGCCTGGCCCAGGAGGTGAGCGGTTTTCGCACCGTCATGTCCCGCACGGCCCGCGCCCTGCGCCGGGCGCCCGAAGTCCCCGCCGCCGAGGCGCGCGAGGCCATTTTGGCTGTGGATGACGCCTGGCAAGCCCCCGAGGTCTGGACTGCGATCCGCGCCTCCTCGAAACCCTTTACCGCCCAGTTCCTGTTGCGGGCCATCGATCTGGAGATCACGGAGAGCGGTCTCACCTCGGTGGAGCCCGAACGCGCCATCTATCGCGGCATCCTCCTCCGCTCGCTCACCGTCAGCGGTGTCACGGCGGCGCTTGCCGTGCTGTTGGGCTATCCGGTCGCCTATTTCATGGCGACGATGCGCAATGCCCGCCTGCGAGAGGCGCTCTTCCTGCTTGTGCTCCTGCCCTTCTGGACCTCGACGCTGGTCAATTCCTTTGCCTGGTTCGCCTTTCTGAAACAGGGTGGCGGGTTCTACGCCGCGACCGGGGCGCTCGGGCTCGATCCGGGGACGCTGCTCTTCACGCGCACGGCGGTCTATATCGGTTTCGTGCAGCTTCTGATGCCGGTGGCCATCCTGCCGATGTATTCGGGGATGCAGAACATACCGGCCTCCTACATGCGGGCGGCCCGCTCCTTGGGCGCCTCGAATGTCGAGGCTTTCATTCGCGTCTATTTCCCGCACACTCTGCCGCTGATCGCGGCCTCGGGGATGCTGATCTTCGCGCTGTCTCTGGGCAATTACGTGCTGCCCCTGATCCTGGGCGGGACCGATGACCAGATGATGGCGTCCTTCATCGCCTTGTTCACCACACGCACCAGCAACTGGTCGATGGCGGCCGCCCTGTCGTTCTGGCTGATGCTGACGACCATGGTGCTTTTCGCGCTCTACGGGATTGCTCTGACACGGGGGCGAAAGTCATGAAGACCGTCACGTTTGGCCGGTCCCTGATCGGGGCCTTCTGTCTGCTGATCCTTGTCTACCTGCTGTTGCCGGTCGTGCTGATTGTGCTGTTGTCCTTTAGCCCGACGCGGTTTCTGGACCTGCCCTTTGCCAAGGCCTCGCTCGAATGGTGGCGCGGTTTCGCCTCTTCGCCGTCGTGGCTGATGTCCCTTGGCAATTCGCTGATCGTGGCCAGTGCCGCGACCGTGCTGGCCGCGACGCTGGGCACGATGGCCGCCCTCGGGCTGAAGCGGCTGTCGCGGCGCGGGGCCAATATCATGCGGGTGGTCTTTGCCATGCCGCTGATCACGCCGACGGTGGTCTTCGCGGTCAGTGCCTTTCTGACCTACGCCCCGCTTGGTCTCGCCGGGAGCTATCTCGGCCTCATCATTGCCCATACGGCGATCGGAACCCCGCTGATCGTGCTGACGGTTTCGGCCGTCCTCGAAGGATATGACGAACAGCTCAGCCGCGCCGCCTGGAGCCTCGGTGCCTCGCGGTTCACGACCTTCCGTCTGGTCACCTTCCCGGTGATCTTCAACGGTGTGCTTTCGGGCAGCTTCTTCGTCTTTGCCCTGTCGCTGGATGAGGTCGTGATCTCGAGTTTCCTCGCCGGTCCCGAGCAGCGCACCCTGCCGCTGCGTCTGTTCTCGGGGATCAAGGACGGCGACAGCCCGGTCATGGCGGTGGCGGCGACCATCCTCATCGTTCTGTCGCTGGCCTTCACCATGACCATGCACCTTCTCAGCAGAAAGAAAACGCGCTGATGCGCGGGCCGATGGCCAATCAGGAAAGAAACATGTCCGACAATCCTCCCCTGCTCGATCTTCAGACTCTCTCGAAATCCTATGACGGTCACCATTTCGCCGCGCGCGACATCTCCGTGTCACTGAGGGAGGGCGAATTCCTCAGTCTCCTCGGCCCTTCGGGAAGTGGCAAGACGACAACGCTGATGATGGTTGCGGGTTTCGAGACCCCGTCATCGGGCCGGCTGCTCTATGCCGGACGCGACATCACCCGCGAGACCCCGCAGCAGCGCGGTTTCGGCATGGTCTTTCAGAACTACGCCCTGTTTCCGAACATGTCCGTCGAGCGCAACGTGGCTTTCCCTCTCACGGTGCGTCGTCTTGGCCGCGAGGAGCTTGCGGCCAAGGTCGACCGGGCGCTCGAGAGGGTACAGTTGACGGCGCTGCGCGACCGCTATCCGTCGGATCTGTCGGGTGGGCAGCAACAGCGCGTTGCGATCGCCCGTGCGCTGGTCTTTGAGCCTCGGCTTATCCTGATGGACGAACCCTTGGGCGCGCTGGATCGTCGGTTGCGCGAAGACATGCAGATCGAACTGGTGCACCTTCAGCGCGAACTTGGGCTGACGGTGATCTACGTGACGCATGATCAGGACGAAGCCATGACGATGTCCGACCGCGTGGCCGTTTTCGACAGGGGCCGGATCGCACAGCTCGACAGTCCCAAGGCGCTCTACGACGCACCGGCTTCGGCATTCGTCGCCGGTTTCGTCGGCAACAACAACCGTGTCGAGGGCATCGTCGAAAGCGTCGCAGGGACCGAGGGGATGATCCGGCTCGGAACGTCCGGGCGCACCCGAGCCACCCTGTGTTTCGACGCGGTTGCCGGGGACAGGGCGCAGGTCTTTGTCCGGTCCGAACATGTGTCATTCCTCGAGGATGTGATCTCTGCCGAGGGCTGCGACGTGATCGAGGGGCGTGTCGTCGAACTCATCTTCCACGGCGACCATATGCGGTGCGACGTCGATCTGGGCGACGGTATGAAGATTGCGATCCGGCGCAGCGCGGATCTGACGCCGCCGCAGGTGGGGCAGCCGGTTCAGCTGGCGCTTGTGCCAGGACGCGCGCGGGCCTACGGCTTCTGACAGCGCTCAAAGACTAAGAAATGGCTTCGGCGCAGGCGGGATGCACCGGGGCTGTTTGGTCTTTGTCGGAGCCGCGATGGCGGGTCTCTTCGTGCATTGGCTGTTCGGGGCTGCCCTGTGGCGGGCCACGATATAGCCGAAGGTCAGCGCGGACCGCAGGGTGATCTCACCGCCCGGGGCGTTGCCTCCCAATGTTCGAGACCGCATCGCTCCTGGCGGATTTGAGGTCCTTGATCGGCTCGCCCTCGTCACAAAGCACCTGCGCGTATGCGTTCGTTTTCAAACCGGCATAGGTGCCCAGGTCGCCGAGGTAGGTAAACACGGACCGCGTAGAGTGCCCCCTTGGCAAGCGGCGCGACACAGGGCTCCGGTTTGTGTTGAGGGGCCCCGAGAGAACGGTTGCAGGTGGTCGACCCTTTGTCTTACTCGGGCTCCTCGCTTTTGGCCGCATGCTTGTTACACTCGGCCACGGTCTTGTCCAGCCGGGTGGCACTCGCGCAGACCGCAATTCAATCTACCTGACCAGCCAAGCCGGCAAACATGCCACGTGGCGCCGAGTCTGGACGGGTTTGTCTCAGCAATGGGCTCGGTCAAAAGAGGTGCCGGCGGCGCCGAAGAGGCCGAGTGAGACCGAAGAACTGTCTGCTGCCCTCCGCCATCGGCGGGGGCCGTGAGGCCGGTCAGCCGATGATCGCGTCAGGTTTCGCTTTTCGACCAGAGAGGTCTGTCGTTCCGGCATTGCCTGCGCCGCCGGTGCTGTTCAGCGGTGCGAGGACGGGGTGATCTGATGCAAGGCAAAAGGATGTCCTGCGACCGTCTCGACCTCGATGTCGAGATCAAAGATCTCGCGCAGGCTGGCGCGGGTGACAATCTCGTCCGGGCGGCCCTGGGCCTGCACGGCACCGTCTTTCAGCGCGACGATATGATCGGCGTAGGCGGCGGCGAAATTGATATCATGGATCACCACGACAAAGCTCTTGCCCAGCTCATGGGCGGCCCGACGCAGCTGTTGCATCATCTCGCGCGCATGTTTCATGTCGAGATTGTTCAATGGCTCGTCGAGCAGCACGTAATCGGTATCCTGCGCCAGCACCATGGCCACAAAGGCGCGTTGCCTCTGGCCGCCGGACAACGCATCGAGAAACCGGTCGCGCAGCCCCGTCAGCGCCATGGTTGCAAGCGCTTGTTCCACCTGGGCGTGATCTTCCGGGCCGGGGCGGCCCTTGTGATGCGGGTAGCGGCCAAAGCCGACGAGATCCGCAACGGTGAGCCGGGCCGCGACCTGTGTGTCCTGCCGCAGGATCGACAGTTTGCGCGCCAGCTCAGCGGTGGCGGTCTGGCTGACATCCGCACCATCGACCCGGATCGTGCCGCCCTGTAGCTTTTCCAGCCGGGCGATCAGCGACAGCAGCGTGGACTTGCCCGCACCATTGGGGCCGATCAGCGCGGTGATGCCGCCCTTCGGCAGGCGCAGATCGATCCCCGAGAGGATCTTCGCCCCCTGGATTTCATGGCTGACATTGCAGATCTCGATCATCGTCTGGCCCCTTTGAGAAGCAGATAGAGAAAGGTGATGCCGCCGAGCGTATCGATGATCACCGAGAGCGTGCCCTGCAGCCCCAGCACATGTTCATAAATCGCCTGTCCGCCGACGAGGGTCACGATGGCGATGAGTGTACCGGCGGCGAGCGTCGGGGCGAATCGCGCGCCGGGCAGCAGGTGGTAGGCGAGATGGGTGACCAGCAGGCCAAAGAAGGTGACCGGCCCGACCAAGGCGGTCGAGACAGAGACCAGAAGCCCGATCATCGCAAAGGTCACGAACATCACCGGCCGGTAGCGCAGCCCCAGCCCGATCGCCACGTCGCGCCCCAGCGCCAGCACATCGAATTGGTGCCGCATATGCCACAAAAGCGGCAGGGTGAGCGCGGTGAGCCCCGCGGCGACGGTCAGAAGATCGATTTCCACCGCGTTGAACCTTGCGAACATCGCGCCCTGGACGACGACGAAATCATTCGGATCGATCATCCGGGAAATGAAACCGGAGAGGCTGCGAAACAACGTGCCAAAGATAATCCCGACCAGAACCAGAAGATGCAGGTCGCGCGCTTTCGCGGCGAAAAGCCAGAGGAACAGCCCGGTGGAAAACCCCATCATGACGATCACCTCTACGCCGTATTTCACCATCGGGTCGAGATCCAGCGTGGCCATGGCCCCCAGCACATAGACCAAGCTGGTCTGGATCATCAGATAGAGCGCGTCAAAGCCCATGATCGCCGGGGTCAGGATGCGGTTGCGGGTGGCCACATGGAACAGCTGCGTCGCACAGGCGATGGCAAACGCCACGAGGATGAGCCCCGCGAGCTTGCCCGCGCGAAAGCTCAGGGCAAATTCCCACGCCCCCCGGGGCACGCCGAGGGTGAGAAACAGCAGAATGGCGAGCAGGGCCAAAGCCGCGAGGATCAGCAAGGTCCGACTTTCACCGGAGAGGCGCAATCGCGGCAGGGGAGAAGAGAGGCTGGTCTCAGACGGCATGGCTTTTGCGTCCCAGCAGCAGATAGAGGAAGACCGCCGAGCCCAGTACGCCGAAGATCGTGCCGATCGGGATCTCATAGGGTTGGCGGATGACCCGTCCGATGATGTCGCAAAACAGCAGCAGACCCGCGCCGAGGCTCGCCGCCCAGGGCACGGCCGCGCGCAGGTTGTCGCCCATGATCCGGCTGACGATATTGGGCACGATCAACCCGAGAAACGGGATCGCTCCGACCGTGACCACGACCAGCGCCGTGGTGACCGAGACGATCAGCAAGCCGAGCCACATCACGGCGCGGAAATTCAGCCCCAGGGTGATTGCGGCATCACGGCCGATGCCCAGGATGGAAAACTGATCGGCATAGAGATAGCCCGCCAGCGCCAGTGCCCCGGTGAGCCAGAGGATTTCATAGCGGCCGCGCAGTACGCCGGAAAATTCGCCGGTGGTCCAGATGCCGAGATATTGCAGCAGATCCGCCTGATAGGCGAAAAACGTCGCCACGGCGCCGATCACCCCGCCGAGCATCAGCCCGACCAGCGGCACCAAGAGTGGCTCATGCGGCGGCAAGCGGTCGAGAATGCGCAGGAACAACAGGGTGCCGGCAATGGCACAGCCCGCGGCCAGCGCCATTTTCGCCAACAGCGGCGCGGCCGGGAAAAAGAACACCGCGATCAACAGGCCGAGACCGGCGCTTTCCGCGGTACCTGTCGTCGAGGGTTCGACGAATTTATTGCGGGTGAGCATCTGAAAGATGAGCCCCGAGATCGCCATCGAAACCCCGGTCAGGATGATCGCAACCGTGCGCGGAATGCGGCTGACCAGAAGGATCAGCGCGTCATCGCCGCCGTCCCCGCGCAGCACCGCCCCGAGATCGAGATCCGCGACCCCTATGAACAGGCTCAGCCCCGCCATGACCAAGAGGCAAAGCAGGGCGAGGATCATATGGAGCGACAGCACGCGCATGGTCGGCCGGCTTTACTGTGCGGCCCTGAAGGCGTCGATGAACTGATCGACCGTATCCTGCAGCGACCGCACACCAGTGGTGGCGATGTAGAAATCGGCCGGGTGGACATAGATCACCTGCCCCTTTTGCATCGCCGTGGTCCGGGCCACCAGCTCATTGTCGAGGGTCTCGTCGGCGGTCGGCCCGTCACCTCGCGTGGCGCGCGTGCGATCAAAGATGATCAGCCAGTCGGGATTGGCCTCATGCAGGAACTCGAAGCTGATCGCCTCGCCATGGGTCTGGGCCTCGACATCCGCGATCAGCGGTTCCACGCCCAGCGTGGCATGAACCCAGCCAAAGCGCGATCCGGGGCCAAAGACCGAGAGTTTCGGCCCGTTGGTCATGACGATCAGCCCCTTTCCCGCGCCATTGGTCAATCCGCGCAGCTCGTCGAGAGAGCGGCTCAGATGGTCGGTCAGCTCGGCGGCTTTCGCCTCCTTGCCGAACAAGGCGCCCAATTCGCGGGTCTGGGTCAGCACGACTTCCTCGATGTCTTCGGAGAACGGGCTGAGATCGACGGTCGGAGCGATTTTCGCCAGGGCATCGATCTGTGCGCGACTGCGCGGCCCGGCGATGATGAGATCGGGTTTGAGCGCAAAGACCTGTTCGAAGTCGGGCTCGAACAGAGTGCCGATTTTGACCCGGCTGCCGTCATCGAGCCCGCCGAGCGCCGGCACGAGGAGCGGATCCGTGATCCCTGCGACATCGACACCGAGCGCGGTCAGGGTGTCGAGCACACCGAGATCATAGCTGATCACCGTCTTCGGGGGCTCAGCGATGGAAACAGGGCCGGAAAACGTGGTCAACTCGGTCGCCATCGCGGCGGTGGACAGGCAGGCAGACAGGGCTACGCCTTTGAAAACAGCTCCAAACATAGCAAATCTCTCGTTCAGGTTGATTGCTACTGGCGACGGCTTGCAGCGTGAAAGGTTCCTGATGCTGATAACAGCCCCAATAACAAACTAAAAGACTAAAGTATAAGACTTCATCCCGAAACCTCTTTGCTGGGGGATGGGCGCAGCTCCTGGCAAAGAAGAGTGTCCGATTTCACGAATATCGATGAAGGCTTTTCTCGAAGAAGACTTTTCTACGCGCCCCGCATGACAGGGGGCCATCCCAATTGCCCGCTGTCGCTTTTGGCCCGTTCCCGGCCTTCATTGACGGATCAGAGGCCGCAGAACGATCGCGAATGGCCGCGACACGTGCATCCCGCTGAATCTCACCCGTCAGTTCTGAACAATCATCTTCGCAACGAGTTCCGCCGCATTCTGCACCCCCAGCTTCTTCATCACCGAACTGCGATGAACTTCCACGGTGCGGGGGGAAATGCCCATCGCCAGGCCGGTTTCCTTGCTGGTGAAGCCATTCACGATATGTCGGGCGACCTCACGCTCTCTGGGCGTCAGCGTGGCGGAATTCGGTGGGCGGTTTTCCAGATGCTCGAACGTCCAGACCATCAGCCGAAAGGGATCGGTCGGGGTCAACGTCCGGCCTGACGCTCGGGTCCAGATGATCTCGCCGCTGCGGCACTGCATGAAGCGTTCGTCCGTGTAGCGCGGACGACCGTCCAGCCAGCGCCGCCAGCGGGTGCCCGTCTTTTCGTAATCGACGCTGGAGGGATAGAGAATGCGGATCGATTGCCCTTCGAGCTCGTCGCGGGTCCAGCCGAAAATGCGCTCCATCTCCGTGTTCACACGCTGAATCGTTCGATTCGAAAGGACCATGAGGCCGATCGGAGCATCCATGAACCCCGTCAGGTCGAGGTCCGTCTCAGATATCCGGTCATAATCCATGGGATTTTCCTTTTGCTGCATCTGCATCTACGTAGGGCATACGTAGATTTATACGTAGTTCCACGGATGGCTGCCATGTGTTTTTTGCATCACCCTTGTTGCGGGAGGACGTGACATGACCCACGAAATTTATATCACAGGCTCCGGCCACACCCGGTTTGGCCGCCTTGATGCGACGCTCGAAACGCTGATTGTTGAGGCGGCGCGTGACGCGCTTGAGGAAGCACAGATTCCGCCGGCTGAGATCGACGCCGTTTTTCTCGGGAATTTCAATTCCGGGCTTGTCCCCGACGGGTTTGCTTCCTCGCTGATCCTTCAGGCGCATCCCGATCTTCGCTTTACCCCTGCCGCGCGATGCGAAAACGCCTGCGCGTCCGGCGCGGCTGCGATCCATGCCGGGCTGAACGCCATTCGGGCGGGCCGGGCGCGCAACGTCCTTGTTGTTGGCGCAGAAAAGATGACCCATCGCTCCACGGAAGATGTCACCACCGCTCTGGCCGGCGCGGGGTATCAGAATGATGCGGTAGAAGCGGCCCTGAGTTTTCCGCAAGTCTTCGCCATTGCGGCGGAACAATATGCGGCGCGCTATGGCGATCCGCTGGACACGATGGCGCGCATTGCGGCGAAGAACCATGAGAACGCGATGAAAAACCCGCTGGCGCATATGCACAAGCCGCTGACGTATGAGTTCTGTCGCGAGGTGAGCGAGAGAAACCCGCTGATCGCGCCGCCTTTGCGCTTGAGCGATTGCTCTCTGGTCACGGATGGCGCCGCCGCGATCGTTTTGAGTGCGTCTGACGCGCATGCCGAGGATGCCTCTGCCCGCGTGCGGATTGCCGCCGCTGAACATGTGTCCGACTTTCTGCCGATGAGCCGCCGCGATTTCGTTGCCTTCGAAGGGCCGGAGCGCGCCATTCGTGCGGCCTATGAGGCCGCCGGGATCACCGTCGGGGATCTGGATTTCGCAGAGGTTCATGACTGTTTCACCCCGGCGGAGCTCCTGATTTACGAAGCGATGGGGCTCGCCCCGAAGGGACAGGGGGTGCAGGCCCTCGACGCGGGCACGGTCTATGCGGGCGGGCGCACCCCGGTGAACCTGTCTGGCGGCCTGAAGGCCAAAGGCCATCCGGTCGGTGCCACCGGCGTGTCGATGCATGCGCTGGGCTTCCGGCAATTGACCGGACGTGCGGGAGACATCCAGCAACCGGGTGCGGAATGGGGGCTCGCCTTCAACATGGGGGGCGCGGCCGTCGCCAATTACGCGACGATTTTGCAAGCCGATCGTGCCTGAAGATGATCCGGGGATTGTGAAGACAATGAATATCGCAAATTGGCTGTATCAGACCGCCTTGTCCTGGCCCGTCCGCCCGGCGCTCTATCACGGAGACACCCTGCGCCAGAGCTATTCCGAACTCTTGCAGGCGATCTGCAACCGGGCCGCCTGGCTGAGTGACGAACATGGCATTCGTCGCGGAGATCGGGTCGCGATCTTTGCCAAGAATGCCCCGGAATATATCGAGGTGCTGCATGCCTGCTGGTGGCTCGGGGCCGTCGTTGTTCCGGTCAATTGCAAATTGCATGCCCGTGAAGCCGAGTGGATCATCCGTGATTCAGGGGCGGCGCTGGCCTTGACGGAGAGCGGGCGTGTTTTCGCGGAACAGGAGGATATCGCTGAGGCGGTGCTCTCGACCCCGGTTCCCGATCTGAACAAAATCACGCCGCCCAAAGCGGTCGAGGCACAGGAACTGGCCTGGCTGTTCTACACCTCCGGCACCACCGGGACGCCAAAAGGGGTCATGCTCAGTCATGACAACCTGCGGCAGATGACGCTGTGCTATGCGCTCGATGTCGACGCGGCGCGGGCGGAGGACCACATGCTCTACGCCGCGCCGATGTCCCATGGCGCGGGGCTCTACATGTTTGCACAGATCCGGGCGGGGGGCGCGCATCTCATTCCCGCCTCGCATGGGTTCGACTGCGCCGAGATCATCGCGCTTGCCGAGACCCGTGGCAATCTGGTGTTCTTTGCTGCCCCGACCATGGTCAAGCGCCTGATCGCCGCCGCAAAGCTGCAGGGATATGCCGGCGACGGCATCCGCACGATCATCTATGGCGGCGGGCCGATGTATGCCCATGACATCGACGAGGCGCTCGCCTGTTTCGGCCCGCGGTTCGTGCAGATCTACGGCCAGGGCGAAACACCGATGACCATCTCGGTGCTGCCGCGCGATCTGGTCGCCGATCAGAGCCATCCGCGCTGGCAGGCCCGGCGCGCCTCCGTGGGCATCGCACAGGGCGCGGTGACACTGGCCGTGCTTGGAGCCAACGGAGAGCCTCTGCCCGCCGGTCATACCGGAGAAATCTGTGTTCAGGGCCCGACGGTGATGACCGGCTACTGGCAGAATCCAACCGCCAGCGCCGCGGCACTCGCGGGCGGCTGGCTGCACACCGGTGATCTCGGTCATCTCGATGAGGATGGCTTTCTCTATCTCACCGACCGCTCCAAGGATGTGATCATTTCCGGTGGCACCAACATCTATCCGCGCGAGGTCGAAGAGGCGCTTCTGGCCCATCCGGCGGTGTTCGAGATCGCCGTCATTGGCGAGCCGGAGCCGGATTGGGGCGAACAGGTCGTGGCCTATGTCGTGTTCGAACCCGGCAAGAGCGCCAGCGTGCCCGAACTCGACAGCTGGTGTCGCCAGCAGATCGCCGCCTTCAAACGCCCGAAACGCTACGCGGTCGTCCGGGAGCTGCCGAAGAACAGCTACGGCAAGGTCCTGAAAACCGAGCTCAGGTCCCGCACGGGGAATGAGCCGACACCGGCATAAGTCAAAACATCTCCGGGCAGGAGGAGCCCGGCACCAACGGAGGAGACAACCATGAAAAGACGTGACTTTCTGAAATCCACAGGGGCATTCGCAGGCGCGGGGCTGATCTCGGGCCTGCCCGGTCTTGCCCATGCCGCGACCTCACTGAAATTCGACAGCTATGTGAGCGAAACGGCGGGACCGTCTTGGGTCGACCGCTGGTTCCTCGAGGAACTGGCTAATCGCAGCAATGGCGAGATCGGCGTCAAATACTACTGGGCCGGCAGCCTCAACAAGGTCGGCGAACATTTGGGCGCGGTGCGCGACGGCACCAGCGAAATGACCCTGATCGCGCCGGGCTATTATCAGGCGGAACTGCCGGTCACCCGTGGTCTTGAATGGTATTTCCGCATGGAGCGCGCCGATGAACTGCAGCTTGTGTGCCGAGATGTCTACGAGAATTTCGCGCCGCTGCGCCAGGAATGGGAAGAGCGTCACCGCAGCAAGGTGCTCTACTGGACCAACTGGAATTACGCGCCTCTGGTGATGCGCGATCCGATCACCTCGCTCGAGGACATCAAGGGCAAGAAGATCCGCGGTTACGGCGTCGCCACCGATGTGATCGAAAGCCTCGGCGGCATTGCCGTGCCGATGGCGGCGGGCGAGGTCTATCAGGCGCTCGAACGCGGGGTTCTCGATGGCGTCTACGGCTTCGATTTCGTCACCGCCGTCGCCTATAAGCTGCATGAGATCGCGCCGAATTTCTACGACATCGGCGATGGCCCGCACGCCCCCGCCGTCACGATCATGAACCGCCGTGTCTGGGAGGGCCTGCCGGCCGAACATCAGCAGATCTGCACCGATCTGGCCGATGAGCTCTACGCCGGAAAATTCGCCGAGATCTACAACGGGGTGCTGGCCGAATATGTGCAGAAGGCGCAGGCCGAGGGCGTGGTGCTCTCGTCGCTCTCCGACGCGGAAAAGGCCCGGACCAAGTCGATCGTGCAGCCCGCGCAGGTCAACAAGTGGATCGACACCGTGGCCAAGCCCAACGGCATCGACGGGGCGGCCATGCAGGCGGTCGTCGAAGAGGCGATTGCGCGTCACGCGGGCACCGGGACGATGAAACGTCCGGTCGAAATCGCGGCAGGCCTGTAAGCCGATGCTGGCGTGGCTGAACCGCCTGTTCGACGGGATCGCCCGGATCACATCATGGCTGGCGCTGGGGTTCCTCGCCTTCATGATGCTGGCCATCACCCTGGATGTGGTGGCCCGCGCCGCCTTCGGGCGCGCCGTGCCGGGTCTGTTCGAAATGACGGAAATGTCCATGGTGATGGTGGTCTTCATGGGGCTGGGTGCGACCCTGCTCGATGACGGCCACATCCGCGTCACCATGATGACCGATGCGTTGCCCGGGCCGTTTTCGCGCGGCTGTACCGCACTGGCGTGGGGCTTCGCCGCGCTGACGTTCCTGATGCTGGCCTGGCCATCAACACAGGAGGCGGTCTATTCGTTTTCGATCAGGGAATTCCGCTGGGGCTATTTCCAGGTGCCGATCTGGTGGGCCAAGATCGGGGTGGCCGCAGGGCTCTGGTTTGCCGCGCTGCAAGCCGCCCTGCACAGCCTGCGTATCGCGCTCAAGCAGATCGCGCTGCCGCCTCTCGACGCCGCGTCCCCCGATGCGGGGGACACCCCCCTGCACTGAGCCACGCGCCCAGAAAGGTCCCGGCGCATGCCGCCGGGACCGCGACATTGCACTTCACAGGACATCGACAATGGATGTGACACTCATCACCCTGCTCGCCGTCGGGCTGATCTTTTTCCTCATGGCTCTGGGCACGCCGGTTTTCGCCGCGCTGGCCCTTTCCGGCGCCGTCGGCATCGTCATGGTGGAAAACCTGGCCTTCCTTCTTGCGCGGCTGAAATCCTTTTCCTTCAGCCATACCGCCAGCTACGCACTTACGGTCATCCCGCTGTTCATCCTCATGGGGGCTTTCGCCCATCATGCGCAGGTCGGAAAGCGTCTGTTCCATGTCGCCAACAAATGGGTCGGGCACCTGCCGGGCGGGTTGGCGATGGCGAGCATCCTGACCTCTGCGGGCTTTGCCGCGACCTCGGGGTCCTCGGTGGCGACAGCGGCCACGGTGGGGGCGGTCGCCATCCCGGAGATGAAGGAAAAGGGCTACGATCCGCGTCTCGCGGCCGGCGCCGTGGCCGCCGGAGGTGTGCTGGGCGTGCTGATCCCGCCCTCTGTCCTGCTGATCTTCTATGCCGCCCTGACCGAAGTCTCGGCCGGCAAGATGCTGATCGCGGGCTTCGTGCCCGGTCTGATCACCACGGTGGCCTTCATGATCGGCGTTGCCCTCATCGGCCACCGGGTCCAGCACCACTCCACCCGCGCGCCCCGGGCCTCCTGGGGAGAGCGGCTGTCCTCGACGACGCAGGCCTGGCAGGTGCTCGTCCTGTTCGTGATAGTGCTGGGCGGGATTTACCTCGGCCTCGTCACCCCGACCGAAGCCGGTGCCATCGGTGCGCTCGCCGCCCTGCTGATGCTGGTCTTCGCGACATCGGCGCGCGGGCGTCTGAGCCACGCGCTGTCCGCGAGCTTCCGTTCGACCGCCACCACCACGGTGATGATCCTCTTCACCATGATCGGCGCGGGGATTTTCAGCTTTTTCCTGACCCTGGTGCAAGTGCCGCAGATGATTGCCGGCGCCATCACCGAAAGCGGCATTCCGCCCCATCTGATCGTCGCCGTGCTCTTGCTGCTCTACATCCCGCTGGGCATGTTCCTCGACGCTTTCTCGATGATGGTGATCACGCTTCCGATCGTATTTCCGACCGTCTCCGGGCTCGGTTTCGATCCGATCTGGTTCGGCATCCTCTGCGTGAAAATGTGCGAGATCGGGCTGATCACCCCGCCCGTCGGCCTCAATTGCTTCGTGATCGCGGGCATTGATCGCGACACGCCCCTGCCGGACGTGTTCCGCGGAGCCCTTTGGTTCGTGGCGATCGAGATGGTGACCATCGTCCTTCTGTTCGCCTTCCCCTCCATCATCACCTGGCTGCCCGACACGATGATGGCCCGATAAGATGACCAAGGAATTTCCCATGACACAACGAACGGATTACGGCACCGCCTTCATCACCGGCGGCGGTTCAGGGATCGGGCGCGCCAGTGCCCTGCGGCTGGCCGCGTTGGGGGCCCGTGTGGCCGTCACGGATCTGCGCCTTGAGGCCGCCGAAGACGCTGCCCGCGAGATCACCGCACAGGGCGGCACAGCGATTGCGCTCGCCCTCGATGTCGCGGAGGCCGCCGCCCTGTTCGATGCGGTTGCTGAGGCCGAAAACGAGCTTGGTCCCATCGACATTCTCGTGAACAGCGCCGGGCTTATTCTTGTCGAACCGCTGCTGGACTTCGCCCCCGAGACCTGGAGCAAGGTGATCGACGTCAATGTCACCGGCACCTTTCGGGTGAGCCAGCACATCGCCCGCGGCATGGCCGCGCGCGGCTATGGGCGGATCATCAATATCGCCTCGATCTCCGGCCTGCGTGCCGGTGTCGGACGCACCGCCTACGGCACCTCGAAAGCCGCCATTCTCGGTCTGACCCGGCAGTTTGCGCTGGAACTCGGCGCGCGTGGCATCACCACCAACGCCATCGCGCCGGGGGTGATCGAGACCCCTATGACGATGGCCGCTTATAGCGAGGAAACATGGCAACGCGTTCTTGAGATGGTTCCCACCCGCCGGCGCGGGCAGCCCGAGGATATCGCAGAGGCCGTGGCCTATCTCGCAAGCCCTGCCGCGTCTTACGTCAATGGCGAGGTCTTGACGGTGGATGGTGGCTATATGGCCTCCGGGATGACACAGACCGGCAACCTGCAAACTTAAGCAGGGCGGCCGGGTTCGGGGCGGCGACCGAAACAATCACCATCTCAATATCGGAGCGTGTGAGTAGCCTCGCCAACCAGAGCATAGCGGAGCGGGGGGAGGCTCAATGTTGTCGCGGTGGTGTGCGGCGCAGGGTTTCCGAGGGGCGTTCGTTGAACATGGTGCGATAGTTCTGGGCGAAACGTCCCCAATGATAATAGCCGAATTCCATGCTGACATCGGAGACCCGGGTGGTCCGGGCGTCGGAGAAGCGCAGACGACGATGTACTTCGCTTAGCCGGCGTCCCTTGAGCATGTTGTCGAGTGACATCCCCGTGCGCTCCAGACAGGCGGTGCGTAATTGCGCGCGATCGCGATCGAGATGGGTCGCCAGATGGCTCACGCTCAGCTTGTCGAAGGGCAGGGTGTCGCAGGCTTCGAGAATATCCGCCATCAGGTTGCGGGGCAGTTTGTGCGCTGTTTGCCGCGCCGCCCCGCGCGCCCAGAGCGAGATCCGGTCGAGCAACAGATCCGGGGCGAGGTCGAGAACGGCCTGTTGCGCGATGCCCAGGCGTGCGCTTTCCATCAGGGTCAGCATCCAATCCGCAATGCCCTGGCCCGCCTCCTTTGGCACCGGACGGGTGCCACAGGCGATATCCTCGGGCAAGCTGTCCTGTGGCAGGGTCAGCATGATGTAATCGGCATGGCTGTCGGTGAAGATGTGATAATCTTCGCCGGCGACATGGATCATGCCGGTGCCCGTGCCGATGGCATTGGGGAGCCCGGCCATGGTGAGCGGTTTTCCGAGCGAAAACCCGACGCAGAGATAGCCGTCGGGAACGCGATAGATGTTTTCCATCCGTTGATTCACGGTCTCGCGATAGAGCGTGATATCCCCCCATTCCAGAGCTGTGATATGACCCTCGAATGCCCCCGGTGACAATTGCCGGTAAAGTTGATGCCAACCGTCAAGGCCGCGTTCCTGATCGACGAAACTGTCGAACCGGGCCTCTTTCACGCGGTTGCGTGTCATGCCGTCTGTGCGCATTGTAACTATCCGAAATGTTTTGATTTTCTTATTCTGAGCGAGGCGTTCCGGGGAAAGACAAGCATGGCGGGGCGAGAAACGGTAAGATTCACGCGCTGCATATTTTATGGGCCAATTTTTCGGCCGGAGGCGGATAGCGCGGACTGAAAAACGGCTCTTATTCTGGTGCTGAGACCATCACCAGGAGACAGATGATGAAATCCACAACCGCCGCTTTCGTGGCGCTTGCTGCGCTGACCGGACCGGCTTTCGCACAAGACGCCATTGAACCCGAAACCCTCACCGTCAAGGAAACGATCGACGAAGGCCCGAACCTTTTCGTGCTCGACCAGGCCTGGAAAGGCCCGTCTTCGGTCAACGTGCTGGGCGCCGAAGACTTCGCGATGAAGGGCAATATGGGGCCGGGCACCACCGCACAGATGGTGCTTTCCGCTGATGGCAAGACGCTCTACACCACCTCGGTCTATTTCGAGCGCTATACCTACGGCCCGATCACCAACGTCTTCCACAGCTGGGACGTCGACACGCTCAAGGTCAAAAGCGAATTCGAATTCGGCGTGAAAATGGCCCATGTGGAAAGCCAGCCTGCTTTGCTCGCGCTGTCTTCGGACGAGGCCTATGCGCTGGCCCAGAACGCCACGCCGGCGACCTCCGTGTCGGTGATCGATATCGCCGCCGGTGAAGCCATTGCCGAGGTGCCCACCCCCGGCTGCTGGGGCATCTTCCCCTCCACCTCGGGGATGAAATTTACCACGATCTGCGGTGACGGCACATTCCAGACCTACGCTTACGCCGCCGATGGCACATTCGGAGATCCGGGCAAGTCGGAAAAGATCTTTGATGTCGACGACGACGCGCTCTTTACCAATGGCGTGCGGATCGGCGAGACCCTCGTTTACGTGTCCTACAATGGCAATCTCTATGTCGTCGATGACAGCGGCGATGTGCCGGTGCTGAGCGAGACCATCGCCTTGACCGAAGGCGTGCTGGGCAAATGGGCGCCGTCGGGCTCCGAGCTGATTGCCTATAACGCCCCGACCAACACCGCTTTCGTGTTGATGCATTCCGGCGCCTATGATGGGTCCCACAAGAATGGCGCCGAACAGATCTGGGCCGTGGATATGGCGAGCAAGACCGTCGTGGGGCGCGCCGAGGCGCATCACGAAAACGGGCTGGCCGTGACCCAGACCGAAGAGCCGATGCTCTACGGCGCGAATGAGGAAGGCGCGGTCTATCTCTACTCCGTCGAGATGGGCGACGAGGTCTTTCTCGAGATGACGGAAGAGTTCGACATCGCCGGCTGGCCGACCATCATGGAGCTGGATCGCTGATGGGAGACCTGTCGCAGCTCACCTCGGTAAGCCTGACGAGCTTTCTCGTGCTCGTCTTGGCGCGCGCGGCCTGGCACAAGGGACAGGCCTTCTATGAGACGGTGGGGTTTGCGCAGGGCTACGGGCTTGTGCCGCGCCATATGGTGCCCACGATCGTGCGCGGGTTGATGGGGGTCGAGACCCTCACCGTCCTCGCACTCCTCGTGCCCATCACCCGCCCGGTTGGCGGGCTGATGGCGGCGGGACTGTTTGCGGGCTATGGCGGGCTGATGGCGGCGGCTTTGCTTCGGGGGCAGAGGGAGATCGACTGCGGCTGCGGAGGCGCGCCGCAGATCGTCTCCGGGCTGACCCTCGGGCGCAATGCCGTTCTGACCGTCATGGCGCTGACTGTCGCGATGATCGCCACCGGGCCGGTCGGCACTGCGGGTGCGCTCATGGCGATCACCGCCGGGATCACGCTTTTCGCGATCTACGGCGTGGCCGAAAAGCTCGCCTCCCATCTCCCCCACATCCGTCGGGCCGGATGACGTCAGGTCGGATGAAAGAGGACAGAACAATATGAACATACTCATCTTTTCCAACATCGCGCTTTGGGTCGTCGTGCTGGTGCAGATCGCGATCATCTTCGCGCTGGCCCGCCAGATCGGCATCCTGTTCGAACGGGTCTCCCCGGTGGGCGCGATGATCTCTGACAGCGGGCCGGACATCGGCGAGACCGTGCCGCAGATGGCCTTGCCCAATCTCAACGGGCCGGAGTTTGCTCTGGGCGGACCGGAAGGGCGGGCACAGCTCGTGTTCTTCCTCTCCACCACCTGTCCGATCTGTAAGGCGCTTTTGCCCGCGATCAAATCGATCCGGGACGATGAAAAGGGCTGGCTCGATGTCGCGCTGGCCTCCGACGGGCGCGAAGCAGCGCATCGGCGGCTCATCGAGGCGGAAGACCTCACATCCTTCCCCTATGCGCTCTCTTCCGATCTCGGCATGACCTTCAAGGTCGCAAAACTGCCCTTTGCCGTGCTCATCGGAGCGGATGGCAAGGTGCGCGCCAAAGGGCTCGTGAACTCCCGCGAACAGCTCGAAAGCCTGTTCACCGCCTCCGAGACCGGCATTCCCTCATACCAGGCTGCGGTCGCCCAACAGATGGGCGCCACTCAATTTTCCTCCGAAAGGATCTGATTATGACCAGACTGATCGACACACTTCTCAAGACTCTCGACAAACGCGTCGAAACCGGTGCCCGCACCGCCGCGCGCAGCCTCGGGCGCCGCAGCTTCATGGCAAAGGCCGGGGCTTCGGTTCTCGGCGCTGCCGTGGCGACCCCGATCCTGCCCTTTGATCGTCGTGCCCACGCCTCCGAATTGCCGGAGGACGAATGTTCCTATTGGCGCCACTGTGCGCTGGACGGCAACCTGTGCTCGACCTCCGGTGGCTCGCTGACGCAATGCCCTCCGGGTTCGTCCGCCTCGTCGGTGTCCTGGGTCGGCACCTGTTCCAACCCGGATGACGGCAAGGATTACCTCGTCGCCTATAACGATTGCTGCGGCAAACCCTCGGTGGCCTCCGCGACTTTCTGCTACACCTCCGAAGGCGAACGCCCGGGCTATCGCATGGGGCTCTACAACGACATCAACTGGTGCATGGCGAACACCGACAAGGGCTATCACTGCACGGTTTCCGTGGTCGTGGGCCTTGCGGAGTAACCGGAATTGCGCCTGACTTTGACACGCAAAGGGGCTGTGGCGTTTGCCATGGCCCTTCTCACCCTCCCGGTCGTTGCGGTTTCTGCCGAGACCCCGGAAGAGCTGTTCGAGATCCATTGCGCCGCTTGTCATAACACGGGCGGCATCGGCAATCCGGGTCTGGCCCCGCCGCTCAACCGCCCCGTGTTCTGGCAGGCGCTTGGGGAGGCCGCGCCCGATTATCTGGCCGGGGTGATGATTTCGGGGATGGCCGGCAAACTTGAGATTCAGGGCCAGATGTATATCGGCCTGATCATGCCGCCGGTCGCCAGCACCACGGATGAAGAGCTCATTGAGATCGGCACCTGGGTGCTTCAGGCCCTTGGCGAGACCGAAAGCGCGATGAGCCAGGAGCTTCTGGACACGGCACGCGCGACCCGTCCGAGCCATGCCGATCTGCGGGCGATGCGACCGGCTGTGGACTGAGCCCGGCTTTGGATTGAGCCCGAGGATGAAAGGAAGGACCATGCTGAAACCTCTGAGCTTCGCGCTCGCACTTCTGCCCGCCGCGCTCGCGGCGGCGGATCAGCCAAGCCGCACGGCGCATACGAATTACATCCTGCGCTGTGCCGGTTGTCACGGGTTCGAAGGCGGCGGCACGCCGGAGGGGGGCATTCCCGCCTTTCCGGGCAGCGTCGGCCATATCGCCGGTACCGAGATGGGCCGCACCTATATGATGCACGTGCCCGGCGTGGTCGGGGCGTCCTTGAACAATCGTGAGATCGCCGAGGTGATGAACTACGTGCTTGATGTCTGGGGCGAGGCCGAGGGCGGCGAGAGTGCCGCGTATTTCTCCGAGGAAGAGGTCTCCCGCCGCCGCGCCATCGAGGTGCCCGACGTGGTGGCTTATCGCCGTCTCGTCGTCGATGAGCTGACCGAGATGGGGATCGCCGTTGCGGAGTACCCCTGGCCGTAAGGTCAGGGGATCCGGATCGGGTCAGGCCGCGGCGATCACAGGGTCGAGACGCGGCCAGTTGGCAATCGGACCGCGCCAGAGCTCAAAGGCCCTGGCCAAAGCGAACACTTGCGCATCCTCGAAGCGCGGGGCGACGATCTGCAGCCCGATCGGCATGCCGCTCGCCGAAAAGCCGCAGTTGATCGAACAGGCCGGTTGTTCGCCCATGTTCCAGGGCACGGTGAAGGCGATATGTTCGAAAGGCCGCGCCGGATCGTTGGTCGGCGAGGCCCAGTCGGCCGGGTAGCTGACCGTCGGATTGACCGGCGAAAGGATGACATCGACCTGTTGAAAGGCTTCGGCGGTGGTCTTGCGCATGGCAAAGGTCTGATCGACCCCCTGTGCCACGGCCACCGGCGAGGCGCTTGCACCGGCCTCGGCCCAGTCGAGAATATAGGGCAGGATCAGGTCGCGCTTTGCCGGCGAGAGCCCCTCCATCATGCCCCAGAACCGCGCCCGCCAGGCGATGTCGAGCCCGTCGAGCATCTCGCGGCTCAGCACCGGGGCGAGCGGCACGATCTCGGCGCCATGTTCGGCAAAGGTCGCGGCCGCGGCCTGCACCGCGGAAACCACCTCCGGCTCGGCCTCGAGACCACAGCCCGCGTCCAGCATCAGACCGATTTTCAGACCGCGCACATCGGCGGCGGGCATCTCCCAGTCGATCGGCCGATAGGGCAGGGCGGTCGCGTCGCGCCAATCGGGGCGGGTGAGCGTCGGCATCAGCAGCGCCGCATCCTCGACCCGTGGCGTCATCGGCCCGGCGCACCGTCCGGTGTAATAGGGATCGATCGGGATGCGCCCGAGCGAGGGTTTGAAGCCGAACAGCCCGGTCCAGCCCGCCGGCAGCCGCACCGATCCGCCAATATCGGTGCCGATGTGCAACGGGCCATAGCCCGCCGCCCCGGCAGAGGCCGCCCCCGCCGAGGAGCCGCCGGGATTTTCCGACAGTTTCCAGGGGTTGCGGGCGAGCTGGTGAAAGCTCGACAGGCCGGAAGACAGCATGCCGTAATCGGGGCAGGTGGTCTTGGCGAACATGATCGCGCCATCTTCGCGCAGCCGGGCGGTGATCGGCGCATCCGCCGCCGCCGGTACCGGGTCGATGGCGGCCGTGCCCATCGGCACCGGTTCACCCTTGACCGCGATCAGCTCCTTGATCGTCACCGGCATGCCGTCGAGCGGCCCCTTTGGCCTGCCTGCCATGTAGCGGGCTTCGGCGGCTTTGGCCTCGTCCAAGGAACGCTCCGGCTCGAAAGCATAGAGCGCGCCGATCTGGGGTTCGCTGGCCTCGATCCGGGAGATCAGCGCCTGCATATACTCGACCGGCGACAGCGTTTTGGTGGCAAACGCGGTCAGCGTCTCGCGGGCGGAAGCATCCAGGATTTCAGACATGGGAGGAACCTTTCGAAGATATCGTGATCAGCGCGTCGCGGTGCGGCGGGCCTTGCGACCGATGACCTCGAGGGTCGGTTCGGCCGCGAGAAGTTGGCGGGTGTAGGCCTTGTCCGGGCTGTCCAGAACGGCACGGGCCGGGCCGGTTTCGACCAGCCGGCCGTGTTGCATCACCGCCACCTCGTCGCAAATCTCATCGACCACGCCGATATTGTGGGTGATGAACAGCACGCTGATGCCATGCTCGGCGCGCAGTTTCAGGATCAGCTCGAGGATCTGTTTCTGCACCGTCAGATCGAGCGCCGAGGTGGCCTCGTCCGCCACCAGCAGCCGGGGCTTGGTGATCAGGGCGCGGGCGATGGCGATGCGCTGGCGCTGGCCGCCGGAGAATTCATGCGGGTAGCGGCTGACATCGGCGGCTGACAGGCCCACATCCTCGAGCAGCTCACCGACCCTGTCGCGTCGCGCGCGCCCTTTTGGGGCGTCGGGGTCGAGATGCAGCGGTTCTGCGATGATCTTTTCCACGGTCTGACGCGGATCGAGCGAGCTGTAGGGATCCTGAAACACCATCTGGAAATTGCGCCGTGCGGCGCGTAACTGGCGTGGAGACAGATCGAACAGGTTGTCCCCGTCCAGACGTACCTCGCCCGAGGTGGGCCGGTCGAGTGCCATGACCAGCTTGGCGAGTGTCGACTTGCCGGACCCGCTTTCGCCGACCACACCGAGAATGCGCCCCTCTTCGAGGCCGAGTGTCACCTCGTCCAGCGCCTTTATGGTGGTGCCGTTCAGCGTGTAGTGGCGCGACAGGTTTTGGACCTTGAGGATTTCAGCCATCGGGGGTCTCCAGCGCGCTGCGCACCCGGTTCGGCAAGGCAGAAATCAGTTTGCGCGTATAGGCGTGCGCCGGGCGGCGCAGCACCTGTTCGGTCTCGCCCTGCTCCATCTCGTCGCCGCGGTACATCACCAGGGTGCGGTCGGTGATGCGCGCGATGACGCCCAGATCGTGCGAAATCAGGATCAATGAGATCCCCAGCTCGCTGACCAGCTCGTCGAGAATGTCGAGCACCTCGGCCTGCACCGTCACGTCGAGCGCGGTGGTCGGCTCATCGGCGATCAACAGTTCGGGCTTCAAGGCGAGCGCGATGGCGATGCCGACGCGTTGCCGCTGACCGCCGGACATTTCGTGTGGGAAACTGTCGATCCGATCCGCGGCGCGGGGAATTTTCACCATGTCCAGAAGCCGCAGCGCCTCGGCGCGGGCGGCGCGGCGCGACAGGCCCTGGCTCAGGCGCAGCCCTTCGGCGATCTGCGCGCCGACCCGCATCGACGGGTTGAGCGCGGTCATCGGCTCCTGAAAGATCATGCCGATCTTGCGGCCGCGCACCCGACAGAGCTGGCGCTCGGACATGCTCAGGATATCCTCACCGTCGAGCAGGATCTTGCCGCTGGCGGTCGCGGTGCGGGGCAGTAATCCCATGGTGGCCAGCGACAGCACGGACTTGCCCGAGCCGCTTTCGCCGACGATGCCGAGGGTCTCGCCCTTGTCCAGAGTCACATTGATGCCATGCACCACCTCGACCGGATCGCCATGTTCGCGCGCAAAAGACACGCGCAGGTTCTCGATGGACAGCATCATGACGCCTGCCTCCGTCTCGGGTCGGTGAGATCGCGCAGCCCGTCCCCCAGGAGGTTCAGCCCGAGCACGGCGAGTGCGATGGCAAGCCCCGGGGCGAGCACGAGATGGGGCGCCGAAGAGAGAAAGGTCTGGGCATCGGCCAGCATCCGGCCCCAGCTCGGCGTCGGCGGGGCGACCCCCATGCCGAGAAAGCTGAGCCCGGCTTCGGAGAGGATGCCAAGGCCCGTCTGGATCGCCAGCTGCACGATGATCTGGGCCGAAATATTGGGCAGGATATGTTGCAGGGTGATCAGCGCCGGGCCCTTGCCCGCCATCCGTGCCGCCTGGACGAAATCGCGCGACCAGATCTGAAGCGCCGCGCCACGGCTCACCCGGGCGAAGACCGGGATCATGAACACGCCGATGGCGGTGATGGAGGTCAGCGCCCCGGGCCCCATCAACGCCCCCAGCAGGATCGCCGAGAGGATCGGCGGAAAGGAAAACAGCACGCCGTTGATCGCCATGGCGAGGCGTTCGAACACCCCGCCTTTCGCGGCGGCGGACACCCCGATCAGCGTGCCGATGGCGCCACCCAAGAGGGTTGCAGTCATGGCGATGCCCAGAGAGGTCCAGGCCCCGGCCATGATGATCGAAAAGACATCGCGGCCGATCTGATCGGCGCCCAGAAGCCCGGCTTCGCCGGGCCCCTTGAGCCGGTTGAGGATATTCATCGCGGTCGGATCGGCGGGGGTCCAGACCCGGCTCAGAAGCGCCGCGCCGATGAGCGCGCCTGTGATCAGGCCACCGAGGATCAGGGAGATGGGAAATCTTTTCATACCCGCCCCCTCAGCCTTGGGTCGAGCACGGTATAGAGCGCGTCGACAATGAGATTCACCACCATCACGATCAGGGTGAACATGAGCACCACATTCTGCACCACGATCAGGTCGCGCTGCGACAGCGCCTGATAGGCCAGCGTCCCGATGCCGGGCAGGGTGAACACATTCTCGACCAGCACCGCGCCCGAGATCAGGAAGGGGATCTGCAGCCCGAGCATGGTGACGACGGGCAGGAGCGCATTGGGCACGGTGTGACGCCAGAGCGCGCGACCGCGGCTCAGGCCCTTGGCGCGGGCGGTGCGGACGAAATCCTCATTCGTCACTTCGATCACCGCGGCGCGGGTGACCCGGGTCAGCACCGCCGATTGCGGCACGGCCAAAGCGATTGAGGGCAGGATCAGCGCCTCGAACGCAGCTCCGATCCCGGCCTGCCAGCCGGGAAAGCCGCCGGGGGTGAGCCAGCCGAGCCCGAGCGCCACGCCGAGGATGAGCAAGAGACCGATCCAGAAATTCGGCACCGCGATGCCCACCTGCGAAAACAGCGAGGCGAGCGTGTCCACCGGCCCGTTCGGACGATTGGCGGCCCAGACGCCGAGCGGCAGCGAGATCAGGATCGACAGCAGGGTCGCGATCAGCGTCAGCGGCACGGTCACCGCCAGCCGGTCGGCGATCAGCCCGGCCACCGGCACGCCATAGGTGTAGGACGTGCCAAGATCGCCGGAGAGCACACCGCCGAGCCAGCCCGCGTAGCGCCACAGGAGCGGCCGGTCGAGGCCGAGTTCGCTGCGCAGCGCGGCGACCGTGTCGGGCGCGGCGTTGGTGCCCAGCATGATCGAGGCGGCATCGCCGGGGGCGGCCTCGATCAGCAGGAAGATCACCAGCGATGCGATCCATAGCGTGATCACAAGGCCGCCGATCTGCCGGGACAGTTTCTTCAATGCGGGCATGGCATTTCTCGACCTACGAGGAGGCCTGTTCCTATCTCTGTTGCGATGCGGGGGGCGGAGGCGAAGGGGAGAGCGGCGGCGTGTTCAATCGTCGCGCCACCCATCCCGCGCGGGCTCACTCGACCCAGTGCGCGTCGGTCATGTCATTGGCGGGCACCGGACCGTTTTCCCAGACCCCGGTGAGGCCGGATTTCCAGATCCCGAGTTTCGGTTCGGAATAGAGAAACAGCGCCGGGACATCCTGGGCCAGAAGCTCCTGCGCCGCGCGATAGCCTTCGGCCCGGGCCTCGGGCGTCGCCGCCTCGGCGATCTCGGCGATGGTCGCGTCGAATTCGGGGTTCTCGTAATTGAAGTAATAGGGGTGGCGGGCGTAGATATTGATGTCCAGCGGTTCGGCATGGCCGATGATGGTCATGTCGTAATTGGTGTCCTTGAACACGTCCTGAATCCAGGCCGCCGGGAAATCCGAGCTTTCGATCTTCGCGGTCACGTCGATCTGCGCGAAATAGGCCTGAAGCACCTCGGCGGAGCGCTGGGCATAGGTGCGGGTGGGCACTTTGAAGGTAAATTCGAACCCATCGGCATAGCCCGCCTCGGCCAAGAGCGCCTTGGCGGCCTCGGGGTCATAAGGGAAAGCATCGGTGAGATCCTCGTAAAACGGGCTGGCCGGCGAAAAATGCGATCCGATCGGTGTGCCGAAACCGGATTTGACCGCCTCAACCAGAAGCGCGCGATCCACCGCCATCATCAATGCGCGGCGGACCCGCACGTCATCGAAGGGCGGCTTTGCATTGTTCATGCCCGCCACGACTTCCATTTCGCCGGTGCCGACATGGGTGGTGAACCCCTTGTCCGAGGTGAATTGTTCGAAAAGCTCCGGCGCGCCGAATTCGGCGATGCCGTCGACCTGACCCGAGCGCAGCGCGGCGACCTGGGCCTGCGGATCGGCAATGAAACGCGCGGTCAGAGTGTCGAGCGCCGGTGCCCCGCCCCAGTAGCCGTCGAAAGCGCTCATGATCACCCGGTCGCCCTGACGCCATTCGTCGAGTTTGAACGGCCCGGTGCCGACCGGGGTGCGGCCGTTGCTCTCGGCCGATCCCGGTTCCACCATCACCGCCGCCGGAAAGCCCAGCCAATAGAGCAGATCCGAGGCCGGGTGCGACAGATGCAGCACCAATGTTGCCGGATCGGGGGCCTCGACACTGTCGATCACCGAATAGAGGGCCTTCTGGCCGTTGGTGGAGTCTTCCGCGAGAATGCGCTCCAGGCTGAACTTGGCCACGGCGCTGTCGAAGGCCGCACCGTTGTGGAAACTCACCCCCGGCCGCAGAGCGAATGTATAGCTCAACCCGTCTTCCGAGATGTCCCAGCCGGTGGCCAGCTGCGGTTGCAGCACACCGTCGCGATCGATGGTGACCAGCCCCTCGAAGACGTTCTGCCAGGTCACCTGACCGGCAGCCACGGGGGAGCCTTCGGTCGGGTCGAGGCCGGCGGGTTCCACCGCCTGGATGAAGCTGACCGATCCGGCGGCCAGCGCGGCATGGGGGGCAAGCGCACCAGCGGCAAGCAGCGCGGCGGCAGAGGCGGAGCGGGTAAAGGTCTGGAATGTGGCCCGGAGAGTGAAAAACATGTCGGTTCCCTGTTTGCGTATCTCTTTGTGATCTTCGTCACATCTTGACTTCAGATGAAAGAGCAGATCGAGTGTCTTGAAAACCAAAAATGCAAAGTCACTGTGCTGCGAAAATCGTTGCACTCAGCGGGGCGCCCATGGATTTGGCAACGATTGAATTGATTCAGGAGCTCGCGCGCTCTGGCTCGATCCGCCAGACGGCCGAGCTCAGCGGCATGTCCCCCACAGCGGTGACCCGGCAGCTCGACAAGCTCGAACACGCTTTCGGAACGCCGCTGGTCGAACGCACGCCACGCGGGGTGCGGTTGACGGCGGCGGGTGAAGTGGTCGTGGCCCGGTCGCACAATGTGGCGCGCGAGCTGTCGATGACGCGGCAGATGATCGACGAGTTGAAAGGCCTGCGCCGCGGCCATGTCTCGGTCCATGTCAACGGCGCCGCGATCAGTTCGATCCTCGCTCCGGCGATTTCCGAATTCTCCGGTCTGCATCCGCAGATCTCGATCGAGGTGGTGGTGTCTTCCGCGCAGGCGGCGCTGGATGCGGTGGCCACCGGTCAGACCGATCTGGCGGTGACCATGTTCGCGCCGGTCGACGCCAGGGTGGTCATTCGGTTTCGCATGCCGGTGCGACACGAACCGATCCTGTCACCCGAGCATCCTCTGGCGGCACGCGAAGAGCTGTCCATCTCCGATCTCGTCGGGTGCCGTCTGGCGCTGCCGAACCGCAGTTTCGGAGTGCGCCGCCAGTTCGACGCCCGGCTGCGCGCGCAGGGCTACGAGCCGTCCGAGGCGGCCTTCACCACCTCGTCTCTGGAGTTGCAAAAGGATCTGGCCCGGCGCGGGTCCGCGGTGTTGATCCTGCCGCAGATGACGGTGCAGCGCGAGATCGACAATGGCGATCTGGTGATGCGGCCCTTTACCCCGCAGAGCCGGATCGAGACGCTTCTGGATCTGAGCCATTCCCTCACCCGGCATCAGAGTTTCGCGGCCCGGCAGCTTCTGGAATTTCTCGAGCGCTTCCTCGACCGTCATCACGGCTGACCCGAAGGCCGCGCGCCGGCATTCTCAGTCAATCGCATGTTCTAACGAAAAAAGGCGGCGCGCTCGAAGCGCCCGCCTTTTTTGCTGGCATGACCGGAGATTATTTCCAGGCGTCGTACCAAGCCCGGAAGAGGGCGTACTGGCCGTCCACATGGGCTTTCTGCGCCGGCGACAGCACGTCGGTCTCGTTGAAATGCAGCGCGTATTCCGCGTCGCCGGTCAGGACCATGAGGCGCTTGTAATACAGCACGAGATCGGGGCCCTCATCGAAGGTGGAGAGCACCATCAGCGCCTGTTCCAGTTCCTTTGCCTTCTTGCGGGCCTCGACATCGCCTGTGGCGGCCTTCTCGCTGAGCGCCACGAGGTGCAGCACCTCTTTGGGCAGGGCATTGCCGATGCCGGTGATGGCACCGGTCGCGCCGCAATCGATGAAGCCATGGCAGACCTGGGTATCGACACCGACCATCAGGGTCAGATCGTCATTGCCGGAGGTGATATTCTCGGCCGCATAGGTCAGATCCTTGGCGCCGCCGAATTCCTTGAAGCCGATCAGGTTCGGATAGGCGGTGCGCAGTTCGAAGAACAGATCGGCACGGGTGGCGAAACCGTAATAGGGGCTGTTGTAAATCACCGCCGGAAGGTCTTTCGCGGCCTCCAGGATGGCGGAAAAATGCGCCTTCTGGGCCGCCGGGGAGGAGCCGCGCGACAGGACGCGCGGGATCACCATCAGACCTTTTGCACCGACCTTGGCGGCATGGGCGGCATGGGTGACGGCGGATTGCGTGTTGATTGCGCCGGTGCCGACGATCACGGGCACGCCGGCCTCGATCAGAGCCTCGACGCCCTTCATCCGCTGCGCGTCGGTCAAGAGCGGCCAATCGCCCATCGATCCGCAATAGACCACCGCCGACATGCCCGCCGCGATTAATTCTTGCCCCTTCCGGGCCAGCGCGGCGTAATCGGGCTCTCGGGCCTCGGTGCAGGGGGTCATCAGCGCGGGGATGCAGCCGGTAAAGATCGTGTCGCTCATTTGCGGTCCTTTCAAAGTGTTCGTAGCAGGTGCGTGCCCCATGCCGCCTGTGCCGGGACCGTCTGCCAGTGTCTTGCGATGCGGTGCTGGACTGCCTGCACGGCGGCCTGCCGACGGTGAGTCCAACCTTGTCGAATTTTGAAATACCATTGAGCCGACTTTTTGTCGACAAATAAAATTCAAAAAAGCAAATTGGCCCAAAAACGGCGTAAAACCAGAGGGTTTCGAAGGTTTCTCGTGAACAGAAAAGAGCGGCCTCACCGGGCCGCTCTTGAAAGCGCAATAGTGGATGTTCTGTTATGGGGTCAGAGCGCCAGGAGCGCATTCGGGCGCGTGTCGGCTGCGATATAAGACTGAATCTGGCGCACGATCTGGTCGGCATGGGCGCGGGCCAGTTCATCGGCGCGGGCCACGTCACGGTCGACGATGGCGCGGATCATGTCCTCATGTTCGGTGACATATTGTTCCGGCAGCTTGTCATTGAAGGACGAATAATAGAGCCGCAGGATACGGCGGCCCTCATCCAGCAGCCGGGGGTGAGTTTCAACTCGATGATCTCGTTGCGAAGGGTCTCGTAAACATGGGTCACCCCGGACCCGCGCTTCAACGGCGGGTGCTCGGATTTTTTTTCTTTGGGTTTGGTCATGGCGGAACAGATCCTTGGCTCGGTGTGGAACAAGTTTGCATAAACTGGGAATACGGCGCCATCCCCTTTATAAAATTTTTATTGTCGACAAAACAAATGCAGAATGTTAGCGTCTTGTGGCCGAGATTGGGAAAGGGCGGTTTTCATGCAGGTTTGTGTCATCGGAGCGGGAATTATCGGCGTCAGTGCCGCGTTTGCCCTGTCGCGTGACGGCCATGATGTGACGCTTCTGGACCGCGAAGGCGTGGTTGCGGGGGCCTCAAGCGGCAACGCCGGCGCCTTTGCCTTTGCCGATGTCATTCCGCTGGCCACGCCCGGGATCATGAAGAAAGCGCCGAAATGGCTGCTCGACCCGCTCGGGCCGCTCTCAATTCCGCCCGCCTATGCGTTGAACATCGCGCCCTGGCTGATCCGCTACTGGCGTGCGAGCTGGCGTGACCGCTATGCCGCAGCGCTCAAGGCGCAGTCCGAGATGATGCGCCTCTCGCAAGCAGCGCTCGATGCGCTGGTTGCCGATCTGCAGCTCGCCGATCTCATCCGCCCCGAGGGCCAGATGCAGCTCTACGAAGGCGAGACCGCGTTTCAAGCCAGCCAAAAGGGCTGGGATGAGCGCAAGCGCGCAGGGGTGAAATTCGAGTTTCTGACAGGCGCGGAGGCGATTGCCGAGATCCAACCCGGGATCGACCCGCGCTTCACCCATGCCGGCTTCACGCCCGACTGGAAAAACGTCACCGATCCGGCGCTCTGGACCCGTCGCATCGCCGAAGAGGCGCAGCGTCTGGGCGCCAGTTTCGCCCGCCGCGAGGTCACCCGGATCGAACCGGTGGACCAGGGCGCAATCGTGCATTCTGCGGAAGGCGCGGAGCGGTTCGATAAGGTGGTTCTGGCCGCGGGTGCCTATGGCAATCCGCTTCTGAAATCTCTTGGTCTCAAATTGCCGCTCGAAACCGAGCGCGGCTATAACACGACGCTGCCGGCGGGCGCGTTTGATCTGAAAACCCATCTGACCTTCTCCGACCATGGCTTTGTCGTCACGAAAATCGGCGAAGGCGTACGGGTCGGCGGTGCGGTCGAACTGGGCGGGATGCGCCTGCCGCCGCGCATGGCCCGCGCCGGGGCGCTTTTGACCAAGGCCAAACGCTTCCTGCCGACACTCGACACCGAAGGCGGCACACAATGGATGGGGTTCCGCCCCTCCATGCCCGACTCCCTCCCTGTCATCGGCGCACATCCCGACACCTCTTCCGTGGTGTTCGCCTTTGGCCATGGCCACCTGGGGCTCACGCAATCTGCGGGAACCGCCCGGGTGGTCGCTGATCTGATCGCCGGGCGCACACCGCCTCTCGATCTCACCCCGTTTCGTCCCACCAGATTTGCCGGATATCGCGCATGACCAATCACACGTTTACCTGTATCGACGGCCACACCTGTGGCAATCCCGTGCGTCTCGTGGCGGGCGGTGGCCCGCGTCTCGAAGGCGCGGACATGATCGAGAAGCGCGCGCATTTCCTGCGCGAATTCGACTGGATCCGCACCGGGCTGATGTTCGAACCGCGCGGCCATGACATGATGTCCGGCTCGATCCTCTACCCGCCGACGCGCGAGGATTGCGATGTCGCTGTGCTGTTCATCGAGACCTCCGGTTGCCTGCCGATGTGCGGTCACGGCACGATCGGCACGGTGACCATGGCGATCGAGAACGGGCTGGTGACCCCGAAAGAGCCGGGCAAGCTCATGCTCGATACGCCCGCCGGGCCGGTGGCCATCGATTATCGCCAGGAAGGCCGCTTTGTCGAAGAGGTGCGGCTCACCAATGTGCCCGCGTTCCTCTATGCCGAAGGGATGACCGCCGAGATCGACGCGCTGGGCGAGGTCACGGTGGATGTGTCCTACGGCGGCAATTTCTACGCCATCGTCGAACCGCAGGCCTGTTTTAACGACATGGCCGATTACACGGCGGGCGAATTGATCGAGATGAGCCGGGCGCTGCGCCGGGCGCTCAACGAGAAATACGATTTCGTGCATCCCGAAAAGCCCGAGATCAACGGGCTGTCGCATATCATGTGGACCGGCGCCCCGACGGTCGATGGTGCAACGGCCCGCAATGCGGTGTTCTATGGCGACAAGGCCATCGACCGCTCGCCTTGCGGCACCGGCACATCCGCGCGCATGGCGCAATGGGCCGCCAAAGGCCGGCTCAAGCCGGGCGATGAGTTCATCCACGAAAGCATCATCGGCAGCCTGTTCAAAGGCCGGGTCGAGGCGGCGGTCAAGGTCGGGACCAAGGACGGAGAGCGCGACGCGATCATCCCCTCGATCGGCGGATGGGCGCGTCAAACCGGGTTCAACACCATCTTCATCGACGACCGCGACCCCTACGCACACGGGTTTGCCGTGGTCTGAGGTGTCGTGCGCGGCGTCGGCTGTTCTGAGATTCTGAAAGGATACGACATGACATTCACCCCGCATGGGAAACATCTGATTGCAGGCGACTGGGTCGCGGGGGAGGACACTTTCATGTCCACGCCGGTGACGGGCGAGGGGCAGAGCTTTTCCAAGGGCACGCCCGCGCTGATCGACAAAGCCGTGCAAGCCGCCGAAGACGCGTTCTGGACCTATGGTTACACGACGCGGGAAGAGCGCGCGGTGTTTCTGGAGACCGTCGCCGCCGAAATCGAGGCGCGCGCCGATCTGATCACCCCTACGGCCATGGCCGAGAGTGGTCTGCCCGAAGCGCGTCTTGTCGGCGAACGCGGGCGGACCACCGGTCAGCTCAAACTTTTCGCCGATCACATCCGCAAGGGGGACTATCTGGACCGGCGCCATGACGAAGCCCTGCTGGATCGTGCCCCTCTGCCGCGCCCCGACCTGCGGCTGATGCAGCGCCCGATCGGACCGGTCGCGGTCTTCGGCGCCTCGAACTTTCCGCTGGCCTTCTCGGTCGCGGGCGGGGACACGGCCTCTGCCCTGGCGGCAGGCTGTCCGGTTGTGGTCAAAGGCCACGAGGCGCATCCCGCGACCTCCGAGATCGTCGCCGAAGCCTTCAAGACGGCGATTGAAACATGCGGCCTGCCGGCGGGCGTGTTCTCCATGGTGCATGGCGGCGCGCATGAGGTCGGCGGCGCTTTGGTCCAGCATCCGCTGATCAACGCGGTCGGGTTCACCGGCTCTCTCGCCGGTGGCCGCGCGCTGTTCGATCTTTGTGCCAAGCGGGTCAATCCGATCCCGTTCTTTGGCGAGCTGGGCTCGGTCAACCCGATGTTCCTATTGCCCGAGGCGCTTTCCGCACGGGGCGAGGAGCTTGGCAAAGGCTGGGCCGGATCTCTGGCGATGGGGGCAGGGCAGTTCTGCACCAATCCGGGGATCGTGGTGGCGATTGAGGGCGCTGAGGAAGAGGCCTTTACCAAGGCCGCGCTCGCGGCGCTCACCGCCACCGGGGCGCAGGTCATGCTCACCGAAGGGATTGCCAGTGCCTATGTCAAAGGTGGTGACAAGATCAAAACCCAGCTGGGCGTGCAGGAGCTTTTGACCCAGATGTGTGATCGCCGCGAGGCGAAGCCCTTCCTGTTCAAAGTGAAGGCCGAAGATTGGCTGGCGAATGAAACCCTGTCGGAAGAGGTCTTTGGCCCGCTCGGTCTGATTGTCACCGTGAAAGACATGGCGCAAATGATCGAGGTGGCGAAATCCTTTGAGGGGCAGCTCACCGCCACCCTGCATATGGATGAGGCCGATATGGCGCTGGCGGGCCAACTCATGCCCATTCTCGAACGCAAGGCGGGCCGGGTCATGGCCAACGGTTTCCCGACCGGCGTCGAGGTCTGCGACAGTATGGTGCATGGCGGGCCTTACCCGGCCTCGACCAATTTCGGAGCCACCTCTGTGGGGACGATGGCGATTCGCCGTTTCCTCCGCCCGGTCTGTTATCAGAACATTCCGGCGGGTGTTCTGCCGCAGGACCTCGCGTAACTGCGACTTTCCACGCCCTGATCTGTTTTTCGCAGGTCAGGGCGTTTTCTTTTTCCTGCCCGCAGGTTGCGCAGATGTTAAAAAATACGCGCCGAAATTTTTTAATCTACATTTAAAATACAAATAGTATTTTATTCTGGATTGCGAGCGGCGGTGTTGCTAGCGTGGCGACAGAATGAACAAACAGGGAAGTCACATGAAACGGATACAGTTCTCGCAACGCGCATTCCGAAACACGGCGGTCTGCACGGCCATGACACTGGCACTGGCCGGGGGCGCGCTGGCCCAGGACGCGCAAACGGGTGGGACACTCAAGATTGTCGGCACTGCGGATCTCGATCACTTCGACCCGACGAGCGCGGCGCTGGTGACCACCAACAATTTTCTGCGCGCCACGCAACGCACGCTGATCAGCTATCACGCCTCCACCGACGAAGAAGAGCGCATCCGCCCGGTGGGCGATCTCGCCACCGAGGTGCCACAGCCCACCAATGGCGGTCTGACCTACACGTTCCATCTGCGCGATGGTGCGATGTGGAATACGCCGGGTGGCGCGCGCCAGATCACCTCCGCCGATTTCGAACGCGGCATGAAACGCATGTGCAACCCGGCGCTGGGCTCCGCCATGCTGACCTATTTCGTGTCGCTGATCGACGGGATGGACACGTTCTGCGACGGTTTCGCCGAGGTTGAGCCGACCGTCGAGGCGATGAAGGCCTATATCGAAGACAACGACATCGCGGGGATCACCCAGCCGGACGATCTGACGGTCGAAATCACCCTGTCCGAGACGGCGGGCGATTTCATCTACATGGTGTCCCTGCCGACCTCTGCCCCCGCACCGATCGAAGTGCTTGATTATATGCCGGATGGGCCGGAGTATCGCGAAAACTTCATCGCTTCTGGGCCTTACACGCCGGTGGATTATGTCCCTGACGCCTCGCTGACGCTTGCGCGCAACCCGGCCTGGAGTGCCGAGGCCGATCCGCTGCGCGCCGCCAATGTCGACACGATCGAGATCACCTTTGGCATTCAGCCGGATGCGGCGATCCAACAGCTTCAGGCCGGCGACGCGGATATGGTCTATGACATCACCATCCCGCCGGCGATCCTGTCGCTTTTGACGATGACGGCGGATGAAAAAGTGATGACCATGTCGGCCGGGCGCACCGCGTTCTTGTTCATCAACACCGTGTCCGACAACAATGATGGCGCCTTGCAAGACCTGCGCGTGCGTCAGGCGCTGAACTACGCCATCGACAAGGCGGCGCTGGTGCAACAGATGGGCGGGCCTGCCATTGCGCAACCGCAAAGCGGCATCTTCGGCGCCGGCGTTCTGGGCTATCACGACTTCGATCTCTACCCGTCCGAAGGGGATGCCGGTGATCCCGAGAAGGCCCGCGCACTTCTGGCCGAGGCGGGCTATCCGGACGGGATCACGCTCAAGATGCCCTATCGCAATCAGAACAACCAACCGGAGATCGCCCAGACCATTCAGGCCGCCATGGCGGAGGCCGGGATCACGCTGGAACTGACACCGGTGACGGCCTCGGATTACTATTCCAAATTCATGACCAACCCGCGCAACACCGAAGAGGGGGCGTGGGACATCGCGCCGGTCGGTTGGGCGCCGGATTGGGTCGGTGGTGCTGCTCGCTCGGTCTTCCAGCCGCAGTTCACCTTTGACGGTCGCCATCAGACCTACAACTACACCGACTACAACAACCCGGAGGCCAATGAGGTCGCCAAGCAGGCGATCAACGCCACCACGCCCGAAGAGGCGGCGCGTCTCTGGGCCGAGGTCGATGAGCTGGTGATGGCCGATGCGCCGGTGGTGCCCTATTACTCCGAACAGGTCGTGCTCTACCGCGGCCCTGCGGTCGAGAATTTCCAACCCTATGCGTTGGGCGGGCAGGGCGATTGGACCAATGTCTGGCTGAACCGCTGACAGTCGGTCGCTCTGGCTTGAACCACGGATTGCAGCCGGTGTCCCCCGGCTGCAATCCCGTCTGACTTTCAAAACCAACAACAGAGTTTCGCAGGGTCACCGGCCGCGGAACCACCGAATGGACCTGAAATGGCACTGATAGAAGCGCGCAACGTCACCATCCGTATCCCAACCGAAGACGGGGTGGTCCATGCCGCCAATTCGGTTTCCTTTTCCGTCGAAGAAGGCGAGCTTTTCGGCATCGCGGGCGAGTCCGGTTCGGGCAAAAGCGTCCTGATGCAGGCCATCGCGGGGCTTTTGCCCGGGGCCGAGATCGAGGGCGAAGTGCTGTTCGACGGCCACGACATGCTGACGATGAGCGAGGCCGAGCGACGTGCCCTGCGCGGTGCACAGATCGGAATGATCTTTCAGGACCCGCTTTCCAGCCTGCATCCGTTCTACACCATCGGGTCGCAGATCGCCGAAATGATTCATGCACATGAAAAGGTGGACAAAACCGAAGCGAGACGGCGCGTTGTCGAGATGCTCGAACGGGTCGGCATTGCGGAGGCGGACAAACGATACGAGGCCTATCCTCACGAATTTTCCGGCGGCATGCGGCAGCGTGTGATGATCGCCATGGCACTGATCCTGCGGCCGCCGCTGATCATTGCCGACGAACCGACCACGGCGCTCGATGTGACGGTGCAGGCCCAGATCGTCGAGCTGCTCGACGAGATGCGCCGCAGTTTCGGGACGACCGTGATCATGATTACCCATGATCTCGGGCTTTTGTCCTCGGTCGCCGATCATGTGATGGTGATGTATGCCGGCACGCGGCTCGAGATCGGCGCGACCGGGGCGCTGTTTGCCATGCCGACGCATCCCTACACGCTGGGCCTGTTGCGCTCTTCTCCCGCGGCCGACAGCGATGGCCGTGCGTTGATCCCGATTGCCGGCAAGCCGCCGAGCCTGTTGGCGCGCCCGCGTGGATGTGTTTTCGCGCCGCGCTGTGCGCAGGCGACCGATCTTTGCCACATGTCGCCCCCACCGCTGCGTCGCTATAGTGACGCCACCGAGGCGCTGTGCCATTTCACGGCGAGCCTGCCTGAGGCAGCGCCTGTGTCAGAACTGGCCACCAGCCCCCCCGCGTCGCGAAAATCTGGGCGCTATGTGGTCGAGGCCTCTGGCCTGTCGCTCACCTACCGCACGAAAAAGGGCTTTGGCCGCGCGGTTGAGAACCAGGTTTTGAACGGCGTGGACCTGACCGTGCGCAAGGGCGAGACGCTGGGATTGGTGGGCGAATCCGGCTGTGGCAAGTCCACGCTCGCCCGTGTCTTGGCCGGTCTGGCGGTGCCGACCGACGGCGAGGTGAAAATTCAGGGCGAACCCATCGCCAGCCTTACCGCCGCGCGTTGGCGCGCGATGCGACGGCGGGTGCAGATGGTGTTCCAGGACCCTTTCGGCTCGCTCAATCCGCGCCGCCGCGTCGGTGCGATCATCAGTGACCCGCTGCGCATCCATGACATCGGCACGGCGGCCACGCGCAAGGCGCGGGTGCAGGAGCTGATGGAAATCGTCGGGCTGAATCCCGAACATTTCAACCGTTTCCCCTCCGAGTTCTCCGGTGGTCAGCGGCAAAGGATCGGCATCGCCCGCGCGCTGGCTTTGGAACCCGCGCTGATCATCCTCGATGAACCGGTCTCGGCGCTCGATGTCTCGATCCAGGCGCAGATTCTGAACCTCTTGCAGGCGCTGCAGCGCGATCTGGGCCTGACCTATCTGTTCATCAGCCATGATCTCTCGGTGGTGCGTCACATCTGCGACCGGATCGCGGTGATGGACAAAGGCCAGATCGTCGAAAGCGCCAGCGCCGAGAAGCTGTTCGGCGCGCCCGAACATCCGTTCACCCGCGAGCTTTTGGGGGCCACCCATCATCCGCCCGCTCTGACCGGAGTGGACACGCGCAGCCTGATTGCGGAAACGCCCTTTATGACACAGGAGGCTTTGGTATGAGCCATGCAGATGCCCCAGAGATTGTTCAACCGGAGAGCGTCCAGCCTGAGATCGTCCAGCGCGGCGCCTTTGCCCTCACCATGCGGCGCTTGCTGCGCGATCCGGCGACGCTGATCGCCTTCGCCTTTATCGTGCTGCTGAGCCTCTTCGCCATTTTTGCCCCGCTGACCGAGATCTGGACCGGTCATAGCGCGATTGAGCAATATCGCGAGACCGGTATGACGGCGATGGGCCTGCCCGTGGGCCCCAATGGAACCTTCCTGATGGGCACCGATCAGCTTGGCCGCGATGTCTTCGTGCGTCTGGCTTACGGCGCGCGGATTTCTCTGGCGGTGGGCGTTTTGGCCTCGCTCGCGGCGGCGACGATTGGCGTCACCATCGGCATGTGTGCGGGGTTCTTCGGCGGCTGGGTCGACACGGTTCTGGGCCGGATCATGGATCTGGTGATGAGCGTGCCGTTCCTCTTGTGCGCGCTGGCACTGGTGTCTGTCTTCGGCCCGTCTCTGAGCCTGTCGGTCTCGGTGATCGTGTTTTTCAGCTGGACCACCATCGGCCGGGTGATCCGTGCCGAAAGCGCCTCGATTGCCAAGCGTGAATTCATTCAGGCCAGCCGCTCGATGGGGGCGTCGAACCTGTCGATCCTGATCCGCGATGTGTTGCCCAATCTGGCGGTGCCGATCATCGTCTACACAACAATGATGATCCCGTCCTCCATCGTCTTTGAAGCGACGCTGTCTTTTCTGGGTCTTGGCATCGTGCCGCCGACGCCGAGCTGGGGCGGGATGCTGGCCGATGCGGGGGCCAATTCGATCTACCTCGTGGCCTGGTGGCTGGTGGTGTTTCCGGGCTTTGCCCTGTTGTTCACCACGCTGGCGTTCAACATTCTGGGGGACGGGCTGCGCGATGCTTTGGACCCGAAAGGGCGCAAGATCGTCCGCCGCCGCAAATCCCGCAAAAATCGCTCTACAACTCGCAAGGAGACCGCGCAATGATCGCCTTTCTGACCCGCCGCCTGTCTTTCGGGGTTCTGGTGCTCTTCACGCTCAGCGCCTTCGTCTTCCTGCTGTTCTACGTCGCGCCGGGCGATCCCGCGCGGATGATCGCGGGCGAAAAGGCCACTGCGCAGCAGCTTGCGCAAATCCGAGAGAATCTTGGCCTCGACCGGCCCATTCTGGTGCAATATGCGTCGTTTCTGGGCGATGCGCTGCGGGGCGATCTCGGCTTCTCCTATCGCAACCAACAGCCTGTCGTGGACCTGATCGTGCGGCGCATTCCGGTCACCGTATCCCTGGTCTTGGGCGGTGTCGTGGTCTGGCTCGCCATCGGCATTCCGATCGGCATCATGTCGGCGCGGTTTGCCGGCGGGCTGCGCGATCGGTTGGGGCAGGTGTTCATCCTGATCGGGCTGAGTTTTCCGACCTTCGTTCTGGGCATGCTGGCGCTTTACACGCTGTATTTCCTGCCACGTAAAAATGGCGTCGTGCTGTTCCCGCCCGGCGGCTATGCGCCTTTGCTCGACGATCCGTTGAAATGGGCCTGGCATTTGACCCTGCCGTGGCTGACGCTGGCGCTGGTGACGGCGGCGATCTATGCGAGGCTGACCCGTGGCCAGCTTTTGTCCGTGCTGGGCGAGGATTACATTCGCACCGCCCGCGCCAAGGGGCTGAGCGAGCGCCGCGTGATCTACAAACACGGCATGCGCGCGACCCTGACCGCTCTGGTCACGCAATTGGGCGCCGATATTGCCGTCATGCTCGGCGGTGTGATCGTCATCGAACAGGTCTACGGGCTGCAAGGCGTCGGCTCCATGGCCGTCCAGGCCGTGCGCAATCAGGACCGCCCGATCATCATCGGTGTCGTCCTTTTGGGCGGGCTGTTCATCGTCATTTCCAACATTCTGGTCGACCTGCTCTACGCGGCGCTCGATCCACGTACACGCTGAGGTCCCCATGTCGTCTTTGTCTTATTCCATCCCCGGTCTGGTCCTCACGGATCACAGCCTTGCCGTGCCGCTCGATTGGTCGCAGCCCGAGGGCGAGGCCATCACCTTGTTCGCCCGTGAGGTCGTCGATCCGATGCGCAAGCATGAGGACCTGCCCTGTCTTCTGTTTCTGCAGGGCGGCCCCGGCGGCAAGTCCAACCGGCCCCAGGACGGCACGCCGCCCTGGCTCGACGTGGCGCTCAAACAGTTCCGGGTGATCCTGATGGATCAGCGTGGCACCGGGCGCTCGTCGCCGGTTGAGGGGCGTCATATGGCGCAGTTTTCGGAGGCGGAAAAAGGCGCGGATTTCCTCGCCTGTTTTCGCGCCGACAGCATCATTCGCGATGCCGAACATCTGCGCAAAACCCTTTTCGGCGGGCGCAAATGGTCCACGCTGGGCCAGAGCTACGGTGGCTTCCTGACGCTCACCTACCTGTCCTTTGCGCCCGAGGCTTTGGAGGCCTGTTACGTGACCGGCGGCTTGCCGGGGCTCGAAGCCCATGCCGATGATGTCTACGCCCGCACCTTCCCGCGGGTGAAGGCCAAGACGGAGACCTTCTACGCCCGTTACCCGCAGGATGTCGAAACCGTCGCCCGCATTGCCGATCTTCTGACGCAAGAGGATGTCCGGCTGCCCGATGGCGACCGGCTGAGCGTCGAGCGGTTCCAGACGCTTGGCATGGATTTCGGCATGGCGCCCTGTTTCGAAAACCTGCATTGGCTGCTGGACGAGGCTTTCACTGCGGAGGGTGTCCTCAGCGACACGTTCCTGTTTGAGGTCATGACCCGCACGGGCTTTGCCTCCAATCCGCTGTTCGCCGCCCTGCAGGAGACGATCTATGCCCAAAGCGGCAATGTCTCAGACTGGGCGGCGCAGCGGGCGCGGGAGGCGCATCCGGAGTTCGCCACCGACCAGAGACCTCTGATGTTCACCGGCGAAATGATGTTCCCCTGGATGTTCGAGGACATCCGCACCCTGCGCCCGTTCCGGGACGCTACGGATGCGCTGGCCCGGCGCCGGTTCGATGCGCCATTCTACGATCTGGCGCGGTTGCGGGACAATGAGGTGCCGGTGGCGGCGGTCGTCTATTACGACGACATGTATGTCGATGCCGGGTTGTCTCTGGACACGGCGGATCGGGTTGGCAACCTGCGCGCCTGGGTCACCAATGAATATGAACACGACGGGCTGCGCCGCGATCCGCGCGTGCTTCAGCGCCTGTTCGACATGGTGCAAAGAGGTTTGCAATGACCCCCGCCAACAGACTCGCCGCCCTGCGCGGCTGGATGACGGATCACGGCCTTTCCGCCTGTCTCGTCACCTCCGCCGATGCCCATCAAAGCGAGGATTGCCCGGAGCGCGACCGTTGCTTGGCGTGGCTCAGCGGGTTTTCCGGGTCTCTCGGGCGCGCTCTGGTGACGGCGGAGCGGGCGATCCTTTTCGTCGATGGTCGTTATCAGGTGCAGGCCGCCCGGCAAGTCGATCCCACGTTGTGGCAGATCGCGCATTTGCACGATGCTCCGCCCGAGGCCGTTTTGCGCAGCTTCTCTGAGCCCCTGCAGGTCGGGTACGACCCGATGCTCTGGACCGTGTTGCAGGTTCAGGACTTGGCAGACGCGATTGCGCCCGCAGGGCATGGGCTTGTTGCGCTCGCTGCCGATCCCTTCTCAGACATCTGGCCGGACCGCCCCGCCGCGCCCAAGGGGGCGCTGCGGCAGATGCCGAACGATGTGGCCGGGGAAAGCGGGGCGCATAAACGCGCGCGTGTGCGGCAGCATTTGCGCGAACAGGGGCTTGCGGGTTGGGTGGTGACGAGACCCGATGACATCGCCTGGCTGACCAACACACGAGGGCGCGATATTCCGATGCATCCGGTGCCGCTGTCCTTCGCGATCCTGCCGGTCGAGGGCCCGATGGTTTGGGCCATTTCTGAGGAAAAACTGACATTGGGGCAGGTGACCCCTGATCCCGATATCGAGATCACGCCGCCCGAGCGGTTTCTTGCGCGTCTTGCGCAGATCGCCAAGGGCAAGATCCTCGGCCACGATCCCAATTTCGCGCCGCAGGCGGTCGAGGCCGCAATTGCCGGTGCAGGGGGCACGGCAGTTCGGCGGGACGATCCTGTCACAGCTCTGAAGGCGGCGAAGAATGCGGTGGAACTTGCCGGCTATCGCGACGCACATGTGAAAGACGGTGTGGCCTGGACCGCCTTCATGACCTGGCTGGCCAAGGCTGTGCCCGCGCAGTTTGAGGCGGGAGATCCGGTGACGGAATGCGAGGCGGCGGATGAGATCCTCCGGCTGCGCCGCCAGCAGGACGGGTTTCTGGAGGCCAGTTTCAACTCGATTTCTGCCGCCGGGTCGAACGCCGCCATGTGCCATTATGCGCCGAAACGGGCGGAGAATGTCCCGATCACGCCGGACGCGCTCTACCTGCTCGACAGCGGCGGACAGTATGTCAACGGCACCACGGATGCCACCCGGACCATAGCCTTTGCGCCTGTGTCCGAGGACATCCGGCGGATCGCCACGGCGGTGCTCAAGGGCTTCATCGTCCTGTCCTCGGCGCGGTTCCCGGAAGGCAGCTTTCCGCATCATCTCGATGCGTTGGCCCGCGCGCCTCTGTGGCAGATGGGGTTGGATTACGACCACGGCACCGGCCATGGCGTGGGGCATAATCTTCTGGTGCATGAGCATCCGCACCGCTTCGGCAAACGGGCCAATCCCTATCCGCTTTTGCCCGGTCATATCATGACGATCGAGCCGGGCTATTATCTCGAAGGGCAGTTCGGTCTCAGAATCGAAAATCAGGTCGAGGTGATCGCCGATCCGGACACTCCGGGGTTCTGCCGTTTCGCGCCGCTGACCATGGCGCCGATCCCGCTTGCGCTGTTCGATGTGGGGGCATTGACGGATCAGGAGCGCGGCTGGCTCGATGACTATCATGCGCAAGTCCGGGCGCGCCTGTTGCCGCGACTGCCGGAACCCGCGCGGGATTGGATGATGGCGCAGACCGCGCCCTGCGCCGGGTGATGAAGTCCGCCGCGAGATGCAGGGCATTGGTGAACAGGGGCGTCAGCGCCGAATGGCCGCCTTCACCATGACAGATCGCCTCGAAAGCGGCCTTGCCCCTGTGTCCGATGGCGCCCTGCATTTTTCTTTGTTTCCAAAATAACCAAGCAAAGCGTCTACAAATTTAAGGACGCCTCGAAGGAGCAATCGCAGGTCGCATATTTTTCCGTCAATTGTCGTGCGGAAAATCTGCGACAGGGCCATTGGGAAATCTCAGTGGCAATCGATTTTGGCTGTCACATATCATTTCGATTTCGGGTATTGAATTTTGACCGAGAAATTCCGTTTGGAATTTCTGATATGGAATGTCCCTTTGAGATTTTTCGAGAGCAAGTCGAGCAAATAGGTCCTTTTGGGCATGTCGTATGCGGCGTTCAAACAGTTTCAATTTTCGTTCTTTTTTCGGGGGGGGGACCTGCGAGCCTGATGTCGATGCGGCCCCGAATTTACTATCGGAGTTTGTGCTTCCCATCCGATAGACGGCACCAGCAAAGGGGATCGGGCGAAAGGGCAAATCTTCGCGGACTGCGCGATGAACAACAGTTATATGGCTTCCGAGATCCGAGATGAATGCCTCGTCCTGGCCGTTCATGACCGGACCGCGCCCTCGCATGAAATCGACAGAAACAAGTAAGGAAGTGCCGCATATGGTATGAAACTCGTTGCTCGGTAGGATGACATTCTTCTCTACGTCCCAAATATAGCCGGCGTTGACATGACAACCAGACGGAACCTCTGTTGTGGAAACGAAGTCCGCGAGTCTGGAGCGAGGCTCGTCACTCGGCACAGCTCGAAACACTGAGCCCATGCCGATCCCGCGCCAAATGGCGTAAGCAACTGCCGAACTCCGGTCGCGAATGGATGAAAGTTCAGTGGCAGGTCAGCTTTTCCGCCGTTTGCGAGCGATGCGGTAAGTCATTCGTAAGGGCCCTCGATGTTCGCGCTTTCCAATACGTGAAGATAGCCATAGCAGTATGTAGGCACACCTATTCCGTGAAAAAAAGTCGATCATTACATGGTCGACGTCAACGTGAGCTGCGCTTCGAGGTAGGACGGGTAAACTTTGCGCCATAGCCTGTTCTCTTAGGCAGGCGTTATCGTCGAAAACTTTTCTCTCACCTATTGTCGACTTCGGAGCAGTAAGGAATTTGCGGTCATCTTCAAAGTATTCGTTTAGATAATTCTCAAGCCGAAAACTCTCGCGGGCATTTGAAAAGCTTTTGAGCTCTGCAACTGCATCAGTATAACCATTTACTATTTCGTCGAAAATCGTTTCGGCATTTACCTTCCTACCGCAACATCTCCCGGAAAAATTGAACTTTGCGGCATTTTTGAAATTTTCGGAATTCAACCATCCTGGTCCACCAAAATAATCGTATACATAAGGCGGGCGGCCTGCGGCAATGGCGTATTGAACCGATTTCCCAATTGAGAGGATCAGGTCATTCTCGATGACTTCGTTCGGAGTAACTCTTTGATTTTTATACTCTATGCCGCGTCTTGTTACTTGAAAGCCGTTGGCTTCTAGCTTGTCTAGAGCGCGAATTACTTCGTTTGGAAAATGATTGGAAATCGCAAGAATCTTTCTTGGGGGATTTCCTGTTACAGGCTCCTTGTAGAATTCGTCAGGTGCCGGATTAGGAAAAATCCGCACTCTTGCGTCCGATATTCCTAGTTCTTTCAGGGAGTTAATGGTTTCTTCGCTATTGCACAAGATGACGTCAGCAAACCTCGGCTCCACCACTGGGCCAGGCTTTTCTAATGGAAAGAACGGTGACAGATGGGCGTAAATAACTTTCGGCAACTCCTGTTTTGCTTCTAGGCTTATTAGCTGGTCTGCGAACTGTGAAAGTATTTGATGTTGGCAATAGACAATGTCGAAGTCTGCGATTGCTATATCGTTGCTTTTGGTTGCAATGCTGATGCCGGTATCTTTCAATGGGGAGACAATCAAATCACTGACTTCATTTGCAAAAATGGTAACTTTATGGCCTCGTTTTGTCAGCGCCTCTGCAAGTTCAATAATAATAGTTTCGCTACCGCTCCATTGGAAAAGATGATTTGTAAGCAATAGTGTTTGGGGCATCAATAAACTCCTAGAGTGTCTTTGGGCGATGCTATTTATGCCCTAACAGATTTTCGTTTTGGCGGTTTCACTTCTGAAGATACCTGACCAATACGACGAGTTACATCAAGAGGTTTATGGAGGCATTTAGATAGTGTCTGGCCTGCCCCTTGGATTTCACGTTTATAAGCTCGCGCTGTTCAGGTTTTTGTCCTCTTTTGACCATTGATGATATTCCCAGGGTGTGAGCCCGTCGAGGTTAGAATGTAGGTGCTCGGTGATGGTTATGGTCGTCGTGTTAAGCGCTGATCTGGGCGCGAGCACGGAGCTGATCATCTGCGCCATCATTGCGGCTTTTGGGTAGCGAGCATGTACCTCGGCTTGTAAGAGCTTTGGTTCCAAGTTAGGTGCTTATGAGATTGATATTGTCGGATCGTAGCATGTCACGCAAAACACCTATTCTTTGCCGGATTTTTTTTAAGAAAGCAGGCCCGCCTAGGGGCTATTTTGTGCGGAATTTTCTAACGCAAGAAATGCAGCTGAAATCGGGGATTAAGCTCCTCTATGCCTTTCCTGGGTTTCGCCGTAGTTTTGAGCGCGCTTTGCCAAAGCCTGTTGGTAAGAGATATCAGCAATACGCCGAAAACGCGTCTGTAGATTTTTCCAATTTCTCAGAGATTGTGATTGTAACGCCTCCGCAAACATCTTTCATCGCGCAGTTGCTGGCGGCGCAATTGACACAATTGGGGGTGGTTTGCAGGACAGTGGCGAACTATAGCGCAGATGCACATGATCCAACTGCTCTCTACATTGTTTTTTCCTTGTTTCATCATGAGACTCTCCCTCCAGCGTCACAGCGGATTGCCTTTCAGGTGGAGCAAAAAGAGCAAACACATTACTTTACCCCCCTCTATTTGGCCGGCTTAAACGAGTCTTTGGCGGTTATCGATTACTCGCGAGAGAATATAGAGTTTTTGCGCAATTTGGATTGTGTTTGGTTGTCGCCAGGCGAGCTTCTGATCAAGCGCATATTTTTTTACCCGATTGCACCTATGCCTCAGGGCGACACATATGCCGATCGAGAGGGTATATTGTTTTACGGTGCGATGACCCCCTATCGCAGTAAAATCTTGGACGAGCTGAAAAAGACGCACGATATCGAAGTTGTAACCGACCTCTTCGGGCAGGCTCTAAAAGACAAGCTGGCGCGAGCCAAAGTTGTTTTGAATATTCATCGATCTCAAAGGGCGATACTTGAAACCACGCGGGTTTCTGAGTGCCTGTCCTTTGGTGCACGTGTGGTTTCGGAAGATGTGGTCAATCAGGGTGAATTTCCCGAGCTTGAAGAGCTGATCGATTTTGCGCCTGCTGGCGACATTGATGCGCTTTCGGAAGCGCTGAACAAAGTTTTGCGCACGCCTCATGATCAGACGCCGGAGGTCGAAGCCCTCTATCAAAGCAGTTTGTTACATCTTGTAGAGATACTGGACGACTTGGGTATTCCATACCAAAAGTCGGCGGTTGCATCGCATGATGACAGCGCGGCCTCTGCGCCTGCGGATTAGCGTTATGGGCGTCGTTTTGTCGTGTTTGCTGCCCGACAAATCCGGGCTGCTTTGGCTGAGGCTTGTTACGGCCTAATGCCTATAGGACGCAAGATTTCTCTTGGCGGCGCGTTTGTCGGCCCAGAGCCGGCGATGTTTGCGGAAATGATAGAACTGCGCCCGCGATGTGTCTTGTCCCACTTTCGAGCGCGCAATATCGCTATCGGTCCCTGTTGTGGTGATCGGCGGTTCGATGAAACCATATCCCGCATCGGTCTCGCAATTCCAGCGACGCAGGAAATGATCGATCGGCATGTAGATGTGATGCGCCGTTTCCAGAAACCGGGTGGCGCCTTCACGCGACCAAAGAATGGCCGTCGTCGTATCGGGAAAGTAATGCGCGCGGCACAGGACCCGGGTTTCAGCCCCGGAGACAAACTCTGCAACCTGGCTGCCGAAACGTTTCACGGGACGTCCGAGGTTGACCATGTGCCATCCCGGTTCATGTCCGGCCTCGAAATGCTCGAGTAGGTGCAACAGTGTCGGACCGGCGTCGGGCTTGAGCAAAAGATCATCTTCCAGGCTCAGTCCATAAGGGGCGCTTGAGGCGAGGAAACGCTTTGCCGCATTGATGTGGCTGAAATAACAGCCCAACTCGCCACCTGACAATTTTCGCCCAAACCAGGCGCGAGCTTTGCGTTCGTCATATTCGGGAAAACTCAGAGGATCTGCCTGCCTTCCGTCGAACGCGGAAAGGCGTTCAAATGGAATATGCGCTGCATCCAATTGCTCTTTGGCGGACTGATAACGCTGATCACTGGAGTCCAGATTGATCAAAAAAACTTTGAGATCATTAAAGTTATGCATATGCTCCGCCTCCGCAGGTGAGAAAACTATAGTCAGCTTCGCGTATCAAATCGCCGCTTTGTCGGCGACAGAACTGAATGAAACGCGCCTGAGATAAGTTGAGCGACATATCTCCCCACGAGTTAATGTGAAGCATCACATCACTTGAATATCTAGGTTGAGGGAGACCGGCAACCGGGAATCTGAACCGATCTGGGGAGCTTCCTGTTGGAGACGGCTCCATAGAAATTCACCTGCGCCCAGCGATATTTTCTCCGGTTTGCGACGATCCGACGACAGATCATCTGGGTCCGTCGGCGGCCTGATATGAGAGAGCTGAGCGGAAATCAAATTGCGATACAATTCTGTGCGAATGCGCGGGGTCCTGATGAGCAATTGGGAAATGATGGTCCGCCGCATCGATTGCGGTCGGCGCTCACGGCTGCGGAGTTGACACGCGATCCGGCGCGTGTCGAAGACAGGGCGACACCGAATTTGATGGCCTGTCTGGCGCGAGGAGATCCAGATGAATGGCGGCAAGCCTCTGACCACCCGTGAGTTTCATGTCCTGTTGCACCTGCTCGAGGAACGCAGCGTGACGCGGACCGCCGAGGCGCTCGATCTGAACCAACCCTATGTCAGCCTGGTGCTGAAACGCCTGCGCGAGGCAACCGGCGATCCGATCCTCGTGCGCAGCGGCGCGAAACTGGTTCTCACGGTCCGCGGCGAACAGATGATCGCGCCGTTGCGCGATGTGCTCAAAGGGGTTGATGCGATCGTCGGCCCCCCTGCGCAATTCGATCCGACGACCGCGACCGGCGAGTTTCGCATCGCCTCTGCCGATTGCATGGAGGCGATCATCCTGCCGTCCCTGATTGCCCGGCTGCAGTCCGCGGCCCCCGGGGTGCGCGTGGTTGTCCGCGCGGTTGATCAGGCCTTTGATTACGCCGGCGCGCTCGAGCGCGACGAGCTCGATGTGGTGATCAGCAATTGGCCCGGGGCGCCGCAGCATCTGAAGACCGCGCGGCTGCTCAGCGAGGAGGTGGTCTGTCTCTTCGGTCCGGAACATCCGTTCGCCGGGCAGGAAAGGATCACGCTTCAAGACTATCTCGCCGCCGATCATCTGGCGCCGGTGGCGCGCTCGAAAGCCGACCCCGGGCCGATCGACAGTCACTTGGCAGAGGCCGGCCTCAAACGCGATATCCGGGTGATGCTGCCGGAGTTCAACCTGATCCCGCATATGTTGATGAAAGGCCAGCTGGTCTTTACCAGCAGCGCCAATTTCGCCCGATATCAGAGCTCGATCCTGCCGCTGTCGAGCCGGCCGGCTCCGGCGGAATGCGGCAGTCTGGATTTCTACCTGCTCTGGCACGAACGCGCTCAGGCCGATGCCCGCAATACCTGGCTGCGGCAACAGGTGATGGCCGTGGCCCGTGAATTGAAATCCATATAGTTTCGGCCGGGACTATATCGAAAACGATATAGAGTATTTACCGCTTCGCCGACTCCCGGACGCGGCGGCGGGATTCTAGTCTTTCTGCATACGCGAAATAAACACGGGCGCCGCCATGAGCGTGCGCCGGACAGAAAGCAGCAGGACGCAGAATGACACATTCCACGATGCAATCGACGCTGGTGGCAACAGAGGCCGAGAAATCCGGCCGCTGGGCCGGGCGCAATGCCGACAAGGATCGGCTGCGCCAGGAGATCTGGCAGGCGCTGGAGGACAGTGGCATGAATGTCGGCCCGGTCTGGAGCCGGATCTCGAATTGGGTCGGCGCCGATGTCGCGGCCAAGCGGCTGTCGCAGCTCGGGATCTGGTCCGCGGCGCAGGTGGTGAAATGCAACCCCGATCCACCGCAGATTCCGGTGCGGCTGCGCGCGCTCTACGACGGTAAGACCGTGCTGATGCCGGTGCCGGAATTCGGCACGGGGGATCTGCCTTGGGTGCTGCTCGACCCGAAAGAACTCGAACGCCAGGGCGTGCAATTCGAACTGGCGGCAACCTCGGTGGGGGCGGTGCAGGTCGGGCCGAAACTCTCTTTCGAGGATCTGCCCGAGATCGATCTGGCGGTCTGTGGCTGTGTCGCCGTGACCCGCGCCGGCGGCCGCACCGGCAAGGGCGGCGGCTTTGCCGATCTCGAACTGGGCCTGTTCCGCGATCTTGGAAAGATCGATGCCGGGACCCCAATCGTGACCACGGTGCATTCCTCGATGGTGGTCGAGGACGCGCGCCTGCCGGTGATGGAACATGACTCGCTGCTGAACTGGATCGTCACCGAAGAGGAGGCGATCGAGACCCGGCCGAAGGGGCCGCAGCCGGGCGGGGTGAACTGGGACCTTGTGCTGCCCGAACAGTTCGAAAGCATCTGGTTCCTGAAAGAGCTGAAAGACAAGATTCTCGCTGCGAAGGCGAGCTAGGCCGGGCTGCCATCGGGCCGCCGGTCTGCAAGGGAGGAGAGCCCTGGGAGGAGAGACAGAGATGCGCGCGACCGGCTCGCGCGTGTCACAGCCAACGGGATCGCCAACGCGTGACCCGCAACCGACAAAATCATAATATGCCGAAATCCGGCAGCCAACAGACGGAGACACCCATGACCATGACATCCCTTTCCCGCCGCAGTCTTTTGAAAAGCGGTGCTGCGGCCCTTGCCGCCTCTGCCCTGCCGCTCGGTGCGGCGCGGGCCCAGGACGGCATCACCATCGGCGCCATCTATGTCGGCCCGCGCGATGATTTCGGCTGGAACCAATCTCACGCGGCGGCGATGGATATCCTGCGCGAAGTGCCGGGGGTGAGCGTGGTCGAAGAGGAGAATGTGCCAGAGACCGACGCCGTCGCCAAGTCGATGGAGTCGATGATCAATCTTGACGGGGCCAACCTGATCCTTGCGACGTCTTTTGGCTATTACAATCCTTTCGTGCTCGACGTTGCGGCGAAATACCCGGAGGTGCAGCTGCGCCATTGCGCGCCGCTTTGGAACCCGGACACCGACCCGAAAAACGCCGGCAGCTATTTCAGCTATCTCAATCAGGCGCATTACGTGAACGGTGTCGCCGCGGGTCTTTCGAGCGCCTCGGGCAAGCTCGGTTTCATCGCCGCCAAACCGGTTCAGACCGTGCTGTCGAACTGCAACTCCTTCCTTCTGGGCGCGCGCAGCGTCAATCCCAATGCCACGGTGCAGGTGATCTTCACCGGCTCCTGGTCGATGCCGGTGCGCGAGGCCGAGGCCACCAATGCGCTCATTGATGCCGATTGCGATGTGATCTCGTGTCATGTCGACAGTCCGAAAGTGGTGATCGAGACCGCCGAGGCGCGCGGCGTCAAAAGCTGTGGCCACAATGCCGATCAACGCGCGCTGGCGCCCAACGGGTTCATCACCGGGGCGGAGAGCAAATGGTCGACGACCTACAAGATCTATGCCGAGGCGCTGATGAGCGGCGAAACCGTGCCGAACCTGATCGCCGGCGGCTATCACAACGACATGGTGATGAACACGCCCTTTGGCGCCGGCGCCACGCCGGAGGCGATCACGGCGGCGGGCGCGGCGATCGAGGCGCTCAAGGGCGGCAAGCCGATCTATGTCGGCCCGCTGAAGGACAACACCGGCAAGCTTGTCATCGAAGGCGAGATGGACAATTACGCGCCGGAGCTCGAAAAGATGAATTACCTGCTCGACGGTGTCATCGGCTCGACCACATGATCGCTTCGCCGGGGCGGTCGATCGGGCCGGCCCGGCGCCGCTGTTGGCCGGCCAGGGGTTTCGGGCCCTGGCGGCTTTGACTTTCGTATTGGACCGTATCTGCCTTCATGTCGCTCTCTTCCGCCACATCTGACCTCCCCGCGCGTCGCAAGCTGCGCCTCGATCCGCGCAGCGCGGCCCTGATCGAGGCCTCCGTGATCCCGCTGGCGGCTCTGCTCGCCTCGGCGCTGATCTTTTCGTTGTTTCTGACGCTGCTGGGCAAGGACCCGATCCGCTTCTTCGCTCTGGTCTGGACCGGCGGTGTGGCGTCGAGCTTTTCGTTCCAGAACACGTTGCAACGGGCGGCACCGCTGATCCTCACCGGTCTGGCCTTTGCCGTGCCGGCGCGGATCGGCATGACGCTTCTGGGCGCCGAAGGGGCGTTGGTGCTGGGCGGTCTCGCCTCGGCACTGGTTGCCATCCCGATGGTGCTGGCAGGCTGGCCGGTCTGGCTCGGCCTGCCGATCATGGCGCTCGCGGCCATGGCGGTGGGCGGGGTCTGGATGGGCATCGCCGGCTGGCTGCGTCACTACCGGGGCGTCAATGAAACCATTTCCTCGCTGCTTCTGACCTATATCGCCGTGGCGATCATGAATTTTCTGGTCGAGGGCGTGTTCCGCGATCCCGGTTCGACCAACAAGGCCTCGACCATGCCGCTGGGACCCGACTGGCGCATTGGCGACATGCCGGGCACCTCGGTGCATTGGGGGCTCGCCGCCGGGGTGATCATCGCTGTGCTTCTGTGGGTCTTGATGGAACGGACCACCTTTGGCTTCGCCGCAAGGATCGCCGGAGGCAATCTGCGCGCCGCGCAGGCCCAGGGTCTGGCCGTCGGCAAGCTGGCGGTGGCGAGCTGTGCCATCGCAGGGGCCTGTGCCGGGCTGGCCGGGTTCTTCGAAGTCACCGCCGTGCACGGACAGGCCAATGCCTCGCTCGCCGCGCAATACGGGTTCACCGGCATTCTCGTGGCCTTTCTGGCGCGGCAGAACCCGCTGGCCGTGGTGCCGGTGGCGCTGCTCTTTGGCGCGCTGGGCGCGTCGGGCGGGCTGATCCAGCGGCGCATGGACATGCCCGACGCCACGATGCTGGTGCTGCAAGGGATCATTTTCGTCACGCTCTTGGTGAGCGAGACGCTCTATGGCCGTCTGCCCTTTCTCTCGACGGAACAAGCGGGGGACCGGACATGAGCGATGCGATCTTCATGGTGCTGATGGCGATGCTCGGGGGCGCGATCCGGGTCTCGACCCCCTTCCTGCTGGTTGCATTGGGTGAAACGCTGACCGAGAAATCCGGCCGGATCAATCTCGGGCTCGAGGGCAATCTCGTTCTGGGCGCGATGATCGCCTATGCCACGTCGTATTCCACCGGCAGCCCATGGCTCGGCGTGCTGGCGGCGGGGCTTGCGGGCATGGTGCTGAGCGCCGGTCATGGCTGGATCTGCAAATTGCCGAAGGTGAATGACATCGCGGTCGGCATCGCCTTCATGAACCTCGGCACCGGGCTGGCGTTTTTCTTCGGCAAACCCTTCATTCAGCCGACGGCCCCGCGACTCGATGCGATCGCGCTGGGGGCATGGTCGTCGAACCCGCAGGTGCAGCAGGCGCTGAAGGTCAATCCGCTGTTCTTCGTCGGCCTGGGGCTGGCCGTGCTCCTGTGGTGGATGCTGAAAAACACCCGTTGGGGGCTGATCATCCGGATGACCGGCGACAGCGCCGCCTCGGCCCGTGCCATGGGCGTGTCGGTCGACCGGGTCCGGCTTCTCGCCACCTCGGCGGGCGGGTTTTTCGCCGGTATCGGCGGCGCCTTCCTGTCGCTCTACTATCCCGGCAGCTGGAGCGAGAGCCTGTCCTCCGGTCAGGGGCTGATGGCGGTGGCGCTGGTGATCTTTGCCCGTTGGAACCCGATCCGTTGTGTCTGGGCGGCGCTTCTGTTCGGGGCCAGCGGCGCGCTCGGCCCGGCGCTGCAATCCATCGGCTTCAGCAAGGGCTATTATTTCTTCAACGCCGCGCCCTATATCCTGACGCTCGTCATCATGGTGCTCTCGGCGCGCTCGCAAAAGGCCGCCCATGAGGCGCCCGGCGAATTGTCGATCGTGAAATGAGGGCCGTGAAATGAGGGGCAAAGCATGATCAAAGCAAACACAAAGCCCCGCGCCCCGGCGCTCGAGGCGCTGCATGTGAGCAAGAGTTTCGGCGGCAACAAGGCGCTCGACGATGTCACGCTCAAGGTGGACGCGGGCTCGTTCCATGCGCTTCTGGGCGAGAACGGTGCCGGGAAATCCACGCTGGTGAAATGCATCATGGGATTTTATCAGGCCGACAAGGGCCAGCTGCTGTTCTCCGGCAAGGAGGCGCAGATCCAGAGCCCGCGCGAGGCCCATGCGCTGGGCATCGGCATGGTCTATCAGCATTTCACCCTCGTGCCCTGTCTTACCGCAGCGGAGAATCTGGTGATCTCGCGCCCGGACACGCCGATGGTGATCGACTGGGCCGCCGAACGGGCACAGCTTGAGACCTTCATGGAGACCATGCCGTTTCGGGTGCGGTTGGACGCGCAGGTGGCGACGCTCTCGGCCGGCGAAAAGCAGAAGCTCGAAATCCTCAAGCTCCTCTATCTCGATCAGCGTTTTCTCATTCTCGATGAACCGACCTCGGTGCTGACCCCGGCGGAGGCCGATGAGGTCTTGGGCGTGCTGGGCGAGATGGCCCGTCGCGGCGAGGTCTCTGTGCTGATGATCTCGCATAAATTCCGCGAAGTGACGGCATTTTGCGACAGTTTCACAGTGCTCCGGCGCGGCAAGTTCGCAGGCTCGGGTGATGCCCGGAACGCCAATGTTGCCGAGCTCAGCGCGATGATGATCGGCGATGCCGGGGTGCGCCCGCCCGCGATCCGTGAACCGACCGTGCCGGAGGGGCCGGAGCTCGAGCTGCGTGGCATCTCGGCGCGCGACGAGGAGGGGCGGGCGCTGGTCTCGGATCTGTCCTTCAACGTGCGCTCCGGTGAGATCCTCGGCATTGCCGGGGTCTCGGGCAATGGTCAGAGTGCGCTGGTGGAGCTTTTGTCCGGGCAGCGCCCGGTGGCGCGCGGCGAGCTGCGGGTCAATGGTGCCGTTTTCGAGCCGACACGGCGCAACTTCGACCGGTTCAAGGTCTTCGGCCTGCCCGAGGAACCGCTGCGCAATGCCGTGGTGCCGCGGATGTCCGTGGCCGAGAATATCGCCTTCCGCAGCTTTGATAAACCTCCTGTTGCCAGGCGCTTCGGCCTGATCTCGCCGGCGGGCATCCGACGCAGGGGGGCCGAGCTGATCCGACAGTTCAATGTGCAGACCAGCTCACCGGATGCGCCGATCGAGACCCTGTCCGGGGGCAATGTCCAGCGCAGCGTGCTGGCACGTGAACTGTCCGGCGATGTGGATATCCTGATCGTGTCCAACCCGTGTTTCGGCCTGGATTTTGCATCGGTCGCCGATATCCGCAGCAAGATCATGGACTGCAGGAACAGGGGGGCGGCCGTCCTTTTGATCAGTGAGGATCTCGATGAAATCTTCGAGATGTCCGATAAAATCGCCGTCATGTCGGACGGGAGACTGTCCGATCCCGTTCCTGTGGCGCAAACCGATGCAAGGCGCGTTGGTAACCTGCTCGCGGGTCAATCGGGCCTATCCGCTCCGAAGCCAGATCGCGCGTAAAACCGCCGTTGACGTGTCGGCCCGGGGTTCTGGCGGGCTCTTTTCCGATGCTCCGAGACCGGGGGTGGGGCGGGGCGTCTACCGTAGAAAACGCCGGAAGGAGCGCAGGGAGACGGTGAAAAAGACCACCGCGATACCGCTCAGCCACAGCAACTGCGGCCAGACGATATCCAGACCGGCACCGCGAAACAGCACCGATTGCGACAGGATCACATGATGGGTGTTGGGCGCGATCGACATGATGTTCTGCACCAGCTCGGGCATCGACTCGCGCGGGGTCTGGGCGCCGGAGAGCACCTGCAAGGGCAGGAGCACGAGGATCATCATGATGCCGAACTGCGGCATCGAACGGGCGAAGGTCGCGAGAAAAATCCCCAGAGAGGCCGTGGCGAAAAGATGCAGCGCCGTGCCCAGCATGAACAGTGCAAGCGAGCCCTGAAGAGGGATGCCCAGAACGCCGCGACACATCACCTCGAGCGCAAACAGGGTGCCCAGAAGCACCACGAGAGAGGTCGACCAGAGCTTGCTGATCATGATCTCGAGCGGGGTCACCGGCATGACCAGAAGGTGCTCGATCGTGCCGTGTTCGCGCTCGCGGATGAGTGCGGCGCCGGCGAGGATCAGCGCCAGCAGGGTCACGCTGTTCGCAATCCCCATCACCGCCTGAAACCAGCCGGCGTTCAGTTCCGGATTGAACCGGGCCCGCAGTTGCAGATCGGCCGGTGGGCGCGGGTCCGTGCGTGTGCCCTCGAGGAATTCCGAAACTTCCTCTGAGACGATGCTCTGGACATAGCCCGCGCCGGAAAAGGCCTGGGCCATTTGCGTCGCATCGACGTTGAGCTGGATCTCGGGGCGTTTTCCGGCCAGAAGATCGGCCTGGAAATCCGGCGGGATGTCGAGCGCGAACGTGTCGAGCCCTTCGTCCATGCGCCGGTCCATCTCGGTCCAGCCGATCCGGCGCGGCGCGCTGAAGAACGGTGGCTGAAACGCCTGTTCGATGCGCAGGCTCAGAGGTGACTGATCCTCGTCGACGATGGCGATGGGCGCATGGTTCAGCGTTTCCATCGCCGAGTTCGCCGAGGCGGTGATCTGTACGGAGAAAGAGAACAGGATCAGGAACATCATGATCGGATCGCGCAGCAGACCGCGTATTTCCTTGATGCCGAGATGAAAGATATTGCTCAGATCCATCTCACGTCTCCTGTTTGCGCATCAAGAGCGCGCCGAGACCGATCAGCACCGGGATCGCCAGCGCCAGCGGCCAGAGCGCGGAGGACAGTTCGGCAAACCCCAGCCCCTTGGAAAAGGCGCCGCGCGAGATCGCCATGAAATGCGTCGTGGGATAGGTCCGCGACACCAGCGCGCTGAGGCCATTCAGCGAGGAGACGGGCGTGATCATGCCGGAAAACTGGATGGCCGGCAGGATCGTCCCGAGTGCTGTGGCAAAAACCGCCGCGAGCTGACTTTTGACAAAGGCGGAGATCACAAGCCCCATGGCGGTGGCCGTGGCCACATAGAGCACACCCGCCAGGGTGTAGAACAGAAAATCGCCGGTGAACGGCACCCGGAACAGGACGATCGCCATGAGCGTGAGCAGGACCAGATTGACAATGGCCAGCACCGTATAGGGCAGTTGTTTGCCCAGAAGGAATTCCAGCCGGGTCACCGGGGTGACGTAGAAATTGGTGATCGAGCCCAGCTCCCGTTCGCGGACCACCGACAGGGCGGAAAGCATGGCGGGAATGAGCAGGAGCAGGATCGGGATCACTGCCGGCACCATGGCAACGATGCTCTTGATGTCGGGGTTGTAGCGATAGCGCAGCTCGAGCCCGAAATCGCCCGCCACCGCTGCGGGACCGTAGGCCTCGCGCATGCCGGAGATCAGCCAGTTTTGATGCATGCCCTGGACATAGCCCATCGCGGTTTCTGCCCGCGTCGGGTTCGAGCCGTCGATCCAGCCGCCAACCTCGACATCGCGGCCTCGCGACAGGTCGCGCCCGAAGTCGGGCGGGATTTCCAGCGCCAGATCGAGCCGGCCTGCCCGCATGCGTTGGTCCATATCGTCGTAACCGGTGATCGGGGGCTGTTCGATGAAATAGCGCGAGCCTGAAATCTGATCGATGTAATCGCGGCTCACCGTGGACTGATCGGAATCCAGCACGGCAAAGCGCAAATCCTCGACGTCCATGTTGATGCCATAGCCGATCACCAGCATCAAAAGCAGCGAGCCGAACACGGCAAGTATGGCGCGGATCGGATCACGGCGCAGCTCCATCGTCTCGCGCATCGCGTAGCTTAGCATCCGGCGCAGGCCGAAGGTGGCGGGGCGCGCGGCGGTCCTGTCCGGCTCTGGCACGGCGACGGTCTCGGGCAGCTCCTCCGCGGCACGCTCGCCCGTGGCCTCTTCGAGATGCTGGACAAAGGCCTCTTCCAACGTCTCGGTTCCGGAATCTGCGACGATCTGTGCCGGGCGGTCGGAGACCAGCACCTGCCCCGCATGCATCAGCGAGATGCGGTCGCACATCATCGCCTCGTTCATGAAATGGGTCGAGACAAAGATCGTCACCCCGTCGTTGCGCGACAGATCTGCCAAAATCTGCCAGAAGGCATCGCGCGCCACCGGATCGACGCCGGAGGTCGGCTCGTCGAGGATCAGGATGTCCGGCGCATGGATCATGGCCACCGCCAGCGACAGGCGTTGCCGCAGCCCCAGGGGCAGGGCGTCGGGGCGGACGTTCCGCACATCGGCGAGATCGAACCGCGCGATCATCTCGTCTATGCGGGCGGGGATCTCCTCGGGCGGTAGGCTGAACAGCCGGGCATGCAGGTCGAGGTTCTGCGCCACGGTCAACTCGGAATAGAGCGAAAACGCCTGGCTCATGTAGCCGACCCGCCGCCGCACATCGAGATCGCCGGGATCGATTTCCTTGCCGAACAGCCTGGCCGCGCCCTCCGTCGCTTCCAGAAGCCCGGTGAGCATTTTCATCGTCGTGGTCTTGCCGCAGCCATTGGATCCGAGAAAACCGAAGATCTCGCCCTTGGGGATGCGGAAACTGACCCGGTCTACGGCGGTGAAATCGCCAAAACGCTTGGTCAGCCCTTCGGCTTCGATGGCGTAATCGCCGGTCGCCTCGGGGATCGGCGGGATCACCACCTCCATATGCGCGGCACGTTCCTCGGCGGGCAAAAGCGCGATAAAGGCCGCGTCGAGCGTCGTGGTGTCCGTGCAGGCCATGAGCTCCGCGGGCGCACCGGTGTCGAGCACCCGACCGGCATTCATCGCGATCAGCCAGTCGAACCGTGCCGCCTCTTCCATATAGGCGGTCGCCACCACCACGCTCATGCCGGGGCGCCCGGTGCGGATGCGGTCGATCAGGTCCCAGAACTGGCGCCGCGACAGCGGGTCGACGCCGGTGGTCGGTTCGTCGAGGATCAACAGGTCCGGGTCGTGGATCAGCGCGCAGCACAGGCCGAGCTTCTGTTTCATCCCGCCCGAGAGCTTGCCCGCCGGACGATCGCGAAACGGCGCCAGACCGGTGGCCGTCAAAAGCTCGGAAATCCGGGCCTCGCGCTCGGCGCGGTCCTGATCGAACAGCCGCCCGAAGAAATCGACATTCTCGAAGACCGACAGCGTCTCATACAGGTTTTTCCCCAAACCTTGCGGCATATAGGCGATGCGCGGGCAGGCATCCTGGCGGTGGCGGGCGGAACGCATATCGCCGCCCAGAACCCGAAGCGTGCCCTCCTGCATCTTTCGCGCGCCGGAGATCAGCGCCAGAAGGCTGGATTTGCCCACCCCGTCCGGTCCGATCAGCCCGACCATGCAGCCCGCGGGGATCTCGGCGGAGACGCGGTCAAGCGCCTTCACCTTGCGGTACGACAGGCTGATGTCGCGTATCTCCGCGACGGCAGAGGCGAGGGCGGCGCCGGGGGTCATTCGGCCAGGGTCTGTTGCAGAAACTCAGGCCATTCGGCTTGCGGATCGAGCCGGACATAGGCCATCCCGGGCAGGCCGGTCTTCACCTGGGTGATATAGTTCTGCAACAGCTCCGGATCGATCCGGGCGCGCACGCGAAAGGTCAGTTTCAGCCGCTCCTGTTCGGTTTCCACCGTGCGCGGGGTGAATTGTGCCACCCCCGAGACGAAGGAGATACTGGCCGGTATCGCGATGCCCGGCGCGGCATCCATCACCAGCCGCACCTCCGTGCCGATGCCGATGCGCCCGGCCTCTTCGGTCGGAAGAAAGAAATTCATATAGACGCTCGAGACGTCGATCATATTGATCACCCGCCCGCCCGAGCCCAGCACTTCGCCCGGTTCGGCGACGCGGTACTGCACCCGGCCGTCGCGCGGTGCGGTGAGCGTGGCGTCGGCGATTTGCGCCGCGATCCGGGAGACCGACGCCTGCGCCGCCTCGACCGCCGCCTCGGCGTCGATGATCATCGCCTCTGAGGTCCCGATGGCGACTTTTGCCGCGGCCTGTGAGGCCTGCGCCGACGCAAGCGCGGCCCGGGCCCGGCGTACCGCCGCGCGGTCGTCGTCGAGGGTCTGTTGTGAGACGGTGTTGCTCTGCGCCAGTTGCCGGGAGCGTTCCAGGCGCGCCGTGGCGGCATCCAGATCCGCCTGTTGCAGGGCGACATTCGCCTCGGCGGCGGCAAATTCCGCCTGTCTTTGCGCCACCAGGCTTGTCGCGGTTTTCACCGAAATCTCTGCCCGGCGCTGTTGTGCCTTTGCTTCGGCTCGCAGGGCCTCGAGTTCGGTGGTGTCCATCTGCGCCAGCACATCGCCTGATGTGACGAAATCACCCTCGGAGAAAAACACCTCGTCGAGCCGACCGCCGGTTTTGGCCGCGATATCGATGTCCACGGCTTCGAGCCGGCCATTGGCCTGAATGATGCCCGCAGGAAGCACGTTTGTCGAAAGACGCCCGAAGGCGGCCCAGCCGGCCAGCGCCAGGATCGCGGCTCCGAGCACCAGCCATTTCGATTGTCGTTTCATTGAAATCCCCATGTCTGAAAGGCACTGCGCGGCCCTGCGGCGCGTCTGCCTGTGGCCTCTTGGGCAATGTCGATGAATGTTCTTTTCATTTTGTTGCCGTGAGCTTTTCGAGCGCCCCGGGGCGCTCTGAGGTTGCGAGGGTGAGGTGTCTGGTGGTCACCCGGCGCACTTTTTCCAGATAGCGCGTCACCACCTCCAGCTCGGCAGGGGTGAAGTCCTCCGTGAGCTCCGTGTAATGCGCGTGCAGGGCGTAATAGTCCTGTAAATAAGGCGCAGCATTTGCCGTGTTCAGCGAGATCAGGACGCCGCGTCGGTCCCTTGGATTCGGCATCCGGGAAATCAGCTTTTCCGCGTCCAGCCGCAGGATCAGGGCGGAGACGGCCCCCGATGTCAGCCCGAGCGCTTGGCCGATCTCTTTCGGGCTCATGGCTCTCTCGGCCTCCCCCAAAAGACATATCGTGCGGAAGTCGGTCGGGTGTATGCCGCTCGAATGTGCGCTGTGTTCATAGACCGCCTCGATCTGCTGCATGAAACGCAACATCGCGGCTCCCAACCGCCGCGCGGCACCATATTCGTTCGGGTCATTCCTCATAATATATCTCAATCATGAAGATTCTTTTTCGTAAAGCAAGATTGCGCTGAGCCCTTCAAATTCATGAGATATTTTGACGGGGGAGGGGACGCCCGCGCCGGTCAAAAGATTGCCAGGCCCGTGTGCAAACAAAACATGCGCAAGACAAAAAAGAGGCGGGGTGCAGCTCTGCGCCCCGCCTGCCTGTCTTTTCAGATCGGTTGCCCCTCAGCGCACGACATAGACCGAGGCGTTGGAGTGGCGCACCACGCGGGCGGCGTTCGGACCCAGGAGATAATCCTTGAGGTCCGGGCGATGGGCGCCAAGCACGATCAGATCGGCCCCGTCCTTTTCCGCAACCTCGAGGATCTCGTGATAGGCGGTGCCGACGCCGACGATATGGCGGACCTTGTCATTGGCCTCGGCGCCGAGCGCCTTGGCGACGATTTCCTTCATCAGGGTCTTGGCGTGTTTGAGCGCGTCATCGGTATGGCCTTCCTTGAAGAAGCCGCCGACGACGCTCATGCCATAATCCGGAATGACCGAAATGACATCGAGCTGGGCGCCTTCGAGCTCGGCAAGGCGGTAGGCCCGTTGCAGGACTTTCGCCTCGTCTGCTGCGCGGTTCACGTCAATGGCACAGAGGATGGTTTCAATAGTCATGCCGGAACTCCTTTTCTGGCGGCCGCACGGCGGGATTGCAGGACAGTGACGAGGCCCAGAAGCAAGAGCGCCGGGATGAAGATCAGCTCTTTCGGAAGCTGATCGCTCGGCGCCTGAACCAGGGTGATCTCGACCGGCTCATCGCCGTAGAAATCGAAGCTCGCCAGCTTGTCGGAGAGCGCCGTGCCGAACATCGGCTCCTCGAGGATCATCTTGTCGCCCTCGGGCATCAGCATGAGCCCGAGCGCATCGAGACGGGTCTGAAGATCGCCCTCGGCCACATCGAGCACGACGGTGAGATCCTTGATCTCCAGCGTGTCGAAATCCGGCCCCGAGATCACCACCCGAAGCTGCGACCCCGCAGGGGCCTCCGTCAGCGCGGTTTCGAATTCGGCCGGCGGCGTCAGGTGATAGGGATGCTGGATCTGATCCATGAAGAAGCCCGGGCGGAACAGCGCAAAGGCCACGAGCAGCAGCGCCACGGTTTCCCAGATCTTCGACTTGGTGATGTAGAATCCCATTGTGGCCGCGGTGAAGACCAGAATACCGACCGTGGCGATGATGAAGACGATCACACCCTGATACCAGGTCACATCGATCAGCAGCAGGTCTGTGTTGAAGATGAACACGAAGGGCAGGGCGACCGTGCGCAGGCTGTAGAAGAAGGCGGTGAAGCCGGTGCGGATCGCATCGCCGCCCGACACCGCCGCCGCGGCGAAACTCGCCAGCCCCACCGGGGGCGTCACATCCGCCATGATACCGAAGTAGAACACGAAAAGATGCACGGCGATGAGCGGCACCACGAGGCCCGATTGCGCCCCAAGCTCCACGACCACGGAGACCATGAGCGAGGAGACGACAATGTAGTTCGCCGTGGTCGGCAGGCCCATCCCGAGGATCAGCGACAGGACCGCCACGAAGAACAGCATCAGCATCAGGTTGCCGCCGGAGAGGAATTCGACGAAATCCGCCATCACCTGGCCGATGCCGGTCAGAGAGACGGTGCCGACGATGATGCCCGCGGTGGCGGTGGCGAGGCCGATACCGATCATGTTGCGGGCGCCGTCGATCATGCCGTTGACGAGATCGATGAAACCGTCACGGAGCTGCGAGATCGCATTGGCTTCGCCGCGGAAGAACGCCTTGAGCGTCTTTTGCGTGATCAGGATGAAGAACAGAAGGAAGGTCGCCCAGAAGGCCGAGAGACCGGGAGACTTGCGTTCGATCATCAGGAAATAGACCAGAACGATGATCGGCATCAGGTAGTAGAGCCCGGCTTTCCAGATTTTCGAGATATCCGGCAGTTCGACGATCTCGGCATTCGGGTCGTCGGCTTCGAGCTCCTCGACCGAGGCGGCGAGCTTCACCAGCGCGACATAGACGGCACCCAGCAACACGGCGAGCACCCAGCCGGAGCCTTCGGGCACCAGTGAGACAATCGCACGCACCGGGAATTGCGTGGCATAGCAGAGCAAGGCGAAACCGGCGAAGAACAGGAACATGCCACCGACGGTGCGCCCGAGCGAGACGGTCTTGTCGCCCAATGTCGGCATGTTGTTCTTCACCGCTTCCAGGTGAACGATATAGACCAGCGCGATATAGGAAATGATCGCCGGCACGAAGGCGTGGGTGATCACTTCGAAATAGGAAATGCCGACATATTCTACCATCAGAAAGGCGGCGGCGCCCATCACCGGCGGCATGATCTGACCGTTGACCGAAGAGGCCACCTCGACCGAGCCGGCCTTTTCGGCGGTGAAGCCGACGCGTTTCATCAAGGGGATGGTGAAGGTGCCGGTGGTGACCACGTTGGCGATCGACGAGCCGGAAATGAGCCCGGTGGCGGCAGAGCCGACCACGGCGGCTTTTGCCGGGCCGCCGCGCAGGCTGCCCAGGGCACCGAAGGCCATCTTGATGAAATAGTTGCCAGCGCCGGCCTTATCGAGCAGCGCACCGAACAGCACGAAGAGGAAGACGAATTTGGTCGACACGCCCAGAGCGATGCCGAACACGCCCTCGGAGGTGACCCACATATGCGACATGGCCTTGCGCAGCGAGGCACCGGCCCAGCGGATCTGATCCGGCACCGCTTCGGAGGAGCCGAAGAAGACATAGAGCAGGAAGATGATGGCCAAAGCCACCATCACCGGGCCAAGGGTCCGATAGGCGGCGATGAACAGGAATGTCAGGCCGGCCAGAGCAAAGAGCGCATCCGAGGCATCGGCCAGACCGCCGTTGCCGACGATTTTCTCGTAGAAAATATAGCCGTACATAGCGAGCACGGCGCCGCCGATCGCCAGCACCCAGTCATACCATGGCACGCGGTTTTTCGGCGCGCTCTTGTAGAGCGGATAGGCCATGGCCGACAGGAAGATGGCGAAAGCCAGATGGATCTGCCGCGAGTTGTTGATCAGATCTCCGGGCAGGATATAGGGCGCGACGGGCGAGGCCAGCAGCACCTGAAATACCGACCATATCAGCGCAACGGCGGCGATGAATGTGCCAATTGCGCCGGGAACCGTGCGTCCGCCACTGTCGGATGCGGCAACGAGTTCCTGGAGTTCCTCTTCGTTCAATGCGCGATTTTCGCGTTCGGACATATGGCCCCCTGTCCCGGCTGCACGCCTCTGCCTGAGCGGTCAGCCAATTTTCCTGTTGAATGATTATTGTAATTCAGGCCGGAGGGCGGGCGCGCCGCCCTCCGGGTCTATCGTATGTTGACGATAGGGTCGGTGGATTATTCCATCCAACCTTTTTCTTTGTAGTATTTGATTGCACCCGGGTGCAGCGGGGCGGAGAGACCGTCCTTGATCATCTCTTCCGGCTTCAGATTGGCGAAGGCCGGGTGCAGGCCCTTGAAGTCGTCGAAATTCTCGAACACGGCGGAGACCACGGCGTAGACCGCATCTTCGGAGACATCGGCCGAGGTCACGATCGTGGCGCCGACGCCGAAGGTTTTCACGTCTTCGTCATTGCCGCGATACATGCCGCCCGGGATGGTGGCGGTGCGGTAGTAGGGATTGTCGGCGACGAGTTCGTCGATCGCCGGGCCGGACACTTCCACGAGCACGGAATCACAGGCGGTGGTGGCCTCCTGGATGGAGCCCGACGGGTGACCCACAGTGTAGACCATGGCGTCGATCTGGTTGTCGCACAGGGCTGCGGATTGTTCCGCGGGCTTCAACTCGGTCGCCAGAGCGAAGTCATCGGTGGTCCAGCCGAGCTTGTCCATCACCACTTCCATGGTGGCGCGCTGACCGGAACCCGGGTTACCGATGTTCATGCGTTTGCCTTTGAGATCTTCAAAGGTTTTCACGCCGGCATCGGCGCGGGCCACGACGGTGAAGGGTTCCGGGTGGACGGAGAACACCGAGCGCAGACCTTCGAACGGCTCGCCTTCGAACTGCACGACGCCGTTATAGGCGTTGTACTGGATGTCGGACTGGGCGACGCCGAATTCCAGCTCGCCTTCCTTGATCGTGTTGACGTTGTAGACCGAGCCGCCGGTGGATTCGACAGAGCAGCGCACGCCGGTTTCCTTGCGGTTCTTGTTGACCAGGCGACAGATCGCGCCGCCGGTCGGGTAATAGACGCCGGTCACACCGCCGGTGCCGATGGTCACGAATTCCTCGGCCACCGCCGCGCTCGCAAGCATCGCACCCGCCGCAAGCGTGGCAAAGCCCAGTTTCATCTGTTTCGACATGTCTCTTTCTCCCGTTGAGTTTGTCTTCAGAAAAGTTGATCGTACCCAAGGTACGAAGGTTAGGGGAATTTTCCCCGGTTTTTACCCGATAACCTCCCCCAGAACGTGGCTCTGACGTTCGATTTCCGCGATACGTTCAGAGGTTTCCGGGCTGGAGATCCGGGCGACCATGGCGATCAGCGTTTCCAACAGGAACACCGTCGCAACATAGGATGAAAAGAAATTCGGTCCCTCGGAGGGGACGATAAAGCCACTGTTGGCCCCCTTGAGCGCCGGGCAGGTGTGGCTCGAGGCGATCACCACCACGTAGACGCCCTGTTTGCGGGCCTCCTCGGCGGCGCGGATCGACACCGTGGCGTGCGGTGCTTTGGTGATGACGATGAGCGCATCCTGGGCGTCGAGATCGCAGATCGCCGATCCGATCGAAGCGCCCATCCGCCCGGCCTGTTTCCAGTTCGGGCCCAGGAAATTGCCCATATATCCGGCATATTCGGCAATCCCGGTGGACCCCAGCGCGCCCAGAAGCACGACATTGCGCGCTTCGGACAGGCGTTTCGCGGTCTGTTCCAACCGTTCCGGCTCGCTGTCCGCGATCAGCTGATCGATATTGGCGACGGCGCTGTTGCGGGCGGTCTTCAGAAACACATGCGATTCTTCGGCCTGGCTCTGACGCAGGTCATCGGCGCGCTCGGCAAAGCTCGAGACCCGGCGGCCCAGCTGTTTGCGCATGGCTTCGCGCAGCTCTTCGAAATCCTCGAATTCGAGCGCGCGGGCCAGTCGGCTGAAGGTGGCGGGCGCAATGCCGCTTTCGTCGGCGACAGAGCGCAGCGAGCGCGTCGCCGTGTCCAGCGGATTGGCGGCAAGATAGTCGCCGGCCTGTTGCAAGCGGGTGCTCAACTCGCCGTATTTCGCGGCAAGCCTGTGTTCGAAACCTCGCTGCAAGAGAATCCCCGGTGTTGTGGCGTGACTGAGACTCAGCGTTTCAGGTGTTTCATATCTTGTCAACATGTGAAACATATGTTTCAACAATGAAACGCAGACACGCGCCGTTTCCGGAGATTCGCATGACCAGTCCCGCACTCACCCCCTCCCATGTTTTCCACCGCTCGTCGCGGGCGACGCCGCCCCGCGCGGTGCGTGGCGAGGGCGCCTATATTTTCGATGCCTCGGGCAAAAGCTATCTCGACGGCTCGGGCGGCGCGGCAGTGTCCTGCCTCGGCCATTCCGATGCGAAAGTGATCGATGCGATCAAGGCGCAGCTCGATCGCATCGCCTTTGCCCATTCCGGTTTCTTCTCGTCTGACCCGGCGGAAGCGCTGGCGGATCGCTTGATCGAATTGGCGCCCGAGGGGATCGATCGCGCCTATTTCGTCTCCGGCGGCTCCGAAGCGGTGGAAACGGCCTTGAAAATGGCGCGGCAGTATTTCGTCGAAATCGGCCAGCCGCAGCGCAGGCGTTTCATTGCCCGGCGTCAGAGCTATCACGGCAATACGCTCGGCGCGCTCGCGACCGGCGGCAATGCCTGGCGTCAGGCCAAATTCGCACCGCTGCTGATCGAGACCAGCCATATCGCGCCCTGCTATGCCTATCGCGGCCAGATGGAGGGCGAGAGCCTCGAGGCCTATGGGGGACGTGTCGCCGACGAGCTTGAGACGGAGCTGCAACGTGTCGGCCCCGAAACGGTGATCGCATTTGTCGCCGAACCGGTGGTCGGTGCGACCCTGGGCGCGGTGCCCGCCGTGCCCGGCTATTTCAAACGCATCCGCGAGATCTGCGACCGCCACGGCATCTTGTTGATCCTCGACGAGGTGATGTGTGGCATGGGCCGCACCGGCACGCTCTTTGCCTGCGAACAGGACGGCATCGCACCGGATATCATCACAATCGCCAAAGGGCTCGGTGCCGGCTATCAGCCGATCGGCGCGACTCTTTGCAGTAAGACAATCCATGACGCGTTCGAGCATGGCTCTGGTTTCTTCCAGCATGGTCACACGTACAATGCCCATCCGACCGCTTGCGCTGCCGCCGGTGCGGTGCTCTCGCGTCTGACCGAGGACGGGCTGGTCGCCCGCGCCGCCGAGATGGGCGAAAAGCTCGACGCTGCGCTGCATGAGGCCTTCGGCCAACATCCGCATATCGGCGATATCCGCGGTCGCGGCATGTTCCGCGGGCTCGAAATCGTCGCGGATCGCGCGACCAAGACGCCCTTCGACCCGTCGGAAGGCAAGGCGGCCAAGGTCAAGAAAGCGGCTTTCGAGGCCGGGCTGATCTGTTACCCGATGGGCGGCACCATTGATGGTCAGCACGGCGATCACGTGTTGCTCGCCCCGCCCTTCATCCTCGAAGAGGCGCAGATCGGCGAGCTGGTGGAGAAACTCTCCACCGCTTTCAAAGCGGCGCTCTGAGCCCAAGCTTTTCGCCACGCGAGGGAAGAGGGGCGACCACCGCCCGCTCGCAGGTCCGTTCACTCGCCTGTTCACCGGCCTGTTCACCGGCCCTTGATCTCGACCGAAAACGCCCGTCTCGCCCCTGCCGGGGGCGGCGGGAAAGGCGCGGCGCGCTGAACGACGTCGAGCGCGGCGCGGTCCAGCTCGGCAGAGCCGGAGCTGCGGGCAATCGACAACCCGGCCAGCGCGCCGCTGCTCGCAAGCCTGAAGGACACGAGCGCCGCGCCCCTCGCCGAGACACGCGGTCGCGACACGCGTGACAACCGGCGCATCACCTGTCCCGGGTAATTCGACACCGCCGCGTTGCCGGTGGTTTTCTTGGCCCCACCCGATCCCGTTGAGCTGGCTTTCGCCGCAGCATGCCCGGTGACCTGACCGGCCCGCGCCGTGGTCTCTGCATTGCCCGCAGGGGGCGGCGCGGCTTTTGGTTTCGGCCGGTTTTTTTCGGCCGGTTTCGCGGGGCTTTCCGGGGGCGCGGGACGGGTCACCGGTGTGATCTTGGAGGATGGTGCGGCGCTGTCGTGCCGGGGGGCGGGTTCGGGGGCCACCTCCTGCGCCGAGACGGGTGTGACAGTCGGGTGCGCATGGGGGACGACCGCTGGCGCCGTCGGCATCTTGGCATGTTCGGGCGGGAGCGAAGCCTCCACCGGCGTAAGCGCGGCGGTTTCCGGCGGCTCCGCGGTCATGGGCTCTGTCGCCGCGGGGGTGAGCGGCTTCAGCGCGGTGTCGGTTGGCGCTTGCGGCGACAGGCTGCCCGCCACCATATCGGCAAAGGAGGTCCCGAGCCGGGCGTCCAGCGCTCCGGTCTGCCCCTCCATCCTGACCGGCGGCGGCGCGGAGACCACGGCCAGCCCGAACGCACCATGGGCGCAGATGGCAAGCAGGCCGGCGCCGATTTTCACAAGGCGGGACGAGGCAATCATGGCATGTTCCCTTCTGTTCCCCGCTGCGTCACGATCATCACCCGTTGGGCGCCACCCGCTTGCAGCTCTGCACCGATCTCGATCAAACGCGCGGCCGGCAGATCGCGATCCGGAACGATCCGCAGGGTCTCTGCCTCTTGCGGCCTAATGCGGGCGAGATAGGCGCTGACCGTGTCCAGAGCTTCGCCGCGATAGCTCAGCGTTCCGTCCGGGGCGACGACCAAGGCATCCGGCGGCGCCAAGGGGTCAAGATCGGCAGTGCGCACCAGGCTCAGATCCTTGTCGAGCGGTTGGGCGATCGTGCCGGCGACGAGAAAGAATACCAGCATCAGGAAGACCACATTGATCAGGGCAATGGTCGGCTCCGGTTTGTCGCGGCTCTTGCGTCTCATGTTGCCCCCAAAATGACCGGTCTGACCCCGTCGATGCCGCGCAGGGTGACCAGAAGATCGGTCAGGCGCTGCGCCGTCACGGCGCCCTTGAGCGCAAGGATGACCGTGACCGTTTCATCCGTCGCCCGATCGGCGCGCAACCGGATCGGCAGAGTCTCGAGCGTCGTTTCTCTGGCGTTGAGGGTGATCTGCTCCGGGCTGAGCTGGACAAAGATCGGCGGGGTCTGCGCCTCTGTTGGCGCGGCACCGGGGCCGCTGGCGGCGAGTTCCACCTCGGAGAAACGCGAAAATGTCGATGTCAGCATGAAGAACAGCAGAAGCAGGAAGATGACATCGATCAGCGAGGTCATCGACAGGCGTCTGCGGCGGCGGGGCTTACGCATTGGCGCTGGCTCCGGCGGGCGACAGCACCGTGTGAACGGCCCGTTCGGCAAAGACCCTCTCGCGCTCCATCCTTGCCTCGAACCAGCTCAGGATCAAGGAGGTCGGCATGGCGACGGCGAGGCCGACGGCCGTGGTCAGAAGCGCCACCCAGATGCCTCCGGCGAGGATCGAGGGATCGACCTGGGCGCCCGCCTCCTGCAGGGATTGAAACGCCGAAATCATGCCGAGAACCGTGCCGAACAGCCCCAGAAGCGGCGCCATTTGCGCGACGCTGTCCAACAGGCGAAAGCCGCTTTCCAATCTGGCAAAGCGGGTTTCCGCCTCGGCTTCGAGCCGGGCGCCGTCCTCCTGTCCGTTCATGGCGAGGCTCAGCACATCGCGCAGGTAGCTCCGCGATTGCGACAGATGGGTTTTCGCGGCGGCGACATCGCCCCGGTCCCAGGCGTCCAGAGCGGCGCCGAGCGCCTGATGATGCCCGACCCGGGCCCGGGCGAATTGCCAGAGCTTGTAAAGCACGACGGTGCTGGTCAGCACCGACACGGCGATCAGGATCAGCACCACTGGCCCGCCGAGATCGGCGATGCGGGTGAGGGTTTCTCTCAGCTGTCCGATCATCGTGCCACCCCGATCTCGGTCCGGCTCGACACGGTGAGTGCGGCCTCGCAGCTGTCGGGGGTGATCCCGGCGCCGTCGCAGCTTTCGACACCGTTGAACAGGATCTGCCCGATCCCGGAACACGCCTGCCCGGCCAGCGCAAATTGGCGCACCCGCGACCGCCCGTGCGGCAGCGCCCCGAAGTCGAGCATGGTCATCAGCGTGACCCGATCATCCGGGTCGAAGAACACGGTTTCCAGCACCAGCCCGCCGATATCGGCGGACAGGCCGTTCTCGGCGACGAAGCTCAGACGACAGCCGGTTTCCACCTGTTCGATGGCATTGAGCTCAAAGCGCAGCGCGGCGGGGCTGCTGTCGGCGGCGAGGCCCTGCGCCGAGATCATGGCGATCCCGAGGCCGAAGAGGCGATGCATGGCAAATCTCCTGAGATACGAGAGGTTGGGGAAATCTGGGGGAACCGGATGGGGCATGGCCGTTCACGAGGCCCCGACGGGGGGGCTGGTCAAGGTGCTGGCCTGCGGCAGGATCCAGGGACGGCCCGAGGCGGGCGGCGTATTGGTGCGCAACGGACAGCCATAGCAACTCGAGAGCGCGTGATCGGTCAGCACCTCCTCCGGCGTGCCCGAGGCGCGGACCCGGCCTTCGCCCAGAAGGGTGACGTGATCGGCGAACATCGAGGTCAGGTTGAGATCATGCATCACCGCGATGACGCCGCCGCCGGCCTCGGCATAGTCGCGCGCCAGCTGCATGATCTGCAACTGATGGCCGATATCGAGCGCCGAGACCGGTTCATCGAGAAACAGCCAGCGCGGATGTCCGTCCAGGATCGGCTCCCAGATCTGCACCAGCACCCGGGCCAATTGCGCCCTCTGACGCTCGCCACCCGAAAGCTCCTGGACCAGCCGGCCCTCGTAACCCGCCAGCCCAACGCGCGCCAGTGCCTGAGACGGCAGGGCGGTAGTGTCGGCGCGCCCGGTGGCCACCCCGGCACTCAGACCCAGACGCACCAGTTCGAGCACGGTGAAGGGAAAGGCCAGAGATCCGGATTGCGGCAACACCGCCCGGCGCTCGGCGAGATCGAGCGGAGAGAAGCGTTTCAGATGAGACCCGTCGAAAAGGATCTCGCCAGCATAGTGCTGTTCGCCGGTGAGCGTGCGCAGCAGCGTGGTCTTGCCGGAGCCATTGGGGCCGACGATGGCGGTGAGCGCCCCGGCGCGGGCGGAAAAACTGACCCGGTCGAGCACCTTGCGCCCCCCGAGCCGCACCGAAATGTCATGGCAGTGGATCATCGGTCCCCCTCCAGAAGCGCGCGGTTTTTCAACAGGATCCACAAGAAGAACGGACCACCGAGACAGGCGGTGACGATGCCGATGGGCAGCTCTGCCGGGGCCACGGCGATGCGCGAGACCATATCGGCGAGCAACAGCACCACCGCCCCCAGGAGCGCGGCATTGGGCAAGAGATTGCGGTGTTCCGGCCCTTGTAGGAGCCGCAGCAGATGCGGCACGACGATGCCGACGAAACCGATGCCGCCGGTGATCGCCACCGAGGCGCCGACCGAGGCGGCGACCGCGACAATGGCGATCCGCTTCATCCGTTGGGTGTCGATCCCCATGTGGCGGGCCACCGGTTCGCCAAGCGCCAGCGCGTCGAGACTGCGGGCCAGGAACGGCGCGCACAGAAGCGCGGCGAGGATGATCGGCCCGGCGACCATGATCTTGGCCCATGTGGCGCCGGCGACCGAGCCCATGCCCCAGAAGGTCAGATCGCGGAGCTGGTTGTCATCGGCCTTGTAGACGATGAAGCCGGTGAGCGCGCCGGTGAGCGCGCCCAGGGCAATCCCGGCCAGCAGCATGGTCGCGACCGAGGTCTGACCTCCACGGGTGGCGATGCGATAGAGAATGAGCGTCGAAGCCCAGCCGCCGAGAAAGGCCGCAAACGGCACCAGATAGGGGCCGGCAAGGGCGGCCAATGCGGCGGGCAGCAAGCCCCCCAGCACGATCGCCGCCACCGCGCCGAACCCCGCTCCGGCGGAGACGCCGACGAGACCGGGATCGGCCAGCGGGTTGCGAAACAGCCCCTGCATCACCGCGCCGGAAACGGCCAGCGCAGCACCGACGAGCGTGGCCGTCAGAACCCGCGGCATGCGGATATCCCAGACGATGGTCATGTCGCGCAGCGAGGCCTCGCTCAGCCCCAGCCCGGCGGCCAGAGCGCGCGGCACATCCGTGTCGCCCGCCGCGCCCCAACCGAGCCCCAGCAGCATTGCAAGGATGAGCGCCACGATCAGCACGACACGCAGGCGTGCCGCCTTGGCGCGGCGGTCGCCGGCGCCGATCTGCACCGAGTGCGACCGCTCCTGTGTCAGCTCGACCATGTCAGTCCCCGAGCGCGGTCAGAAGATCGGCGCGCAGAGCCAGCGCGAGCTTGGCCGTGCGCGGACCAAAACCGAGGGCGGCGGGCGGCACGAGTACGAAGGCGCCGTTTTCGCCGGCCGGTGTCTGTGCAATGGCGGGCAGGGCGAGCGTGTCGGCGCGCCGCGCGTCGTGTTCCTCCTCGCCGGTCGGTTCCATCATCAGGATGATATCGGGTGCCGCGGCGATGATCGCCTCATCCGAGGCGATCTTGTAGCCTTGGTAGTCGCTGGCAAAGACGTTTTCGGCCCCGGCCAGTTCGAGAATGCCATGGGCGCCGGTGCCGCGACCCGCGACATTCAATCGCCCGCCCTGATTGGACAGGATGAACATGACGCGCGGCGCGGTGCCGGTGCGGACCTGTTCGGCAAGGGTCTTGAAATCGGCCTCGATTCCGACGGCCAAGGCGTCGGATTTCTCCGGAACGCCCAGGGCCGCGCCGATCTTGTGGACGCTGTCGAGCACGGCTTCGGCGTTGAACCCGTCGTGGGTCTCGACCATGGGTACGGCGGCGGCGCGCAGCTGGTCGAGCACTTCGGGCGGGCCGGCGGTGTCGCGGGTGACGATCAGATCCGGACCGGTCGAGAGCACCGCTTCGGCAGAGAGCTGACGCATATAGCCGATATCGGGCAGGGCGGTGACCTCGGGCGGGAAGAGCGAGGTGGAATCGCGGGCGACCACGCGATCGCCTTCGCCCAGAGCGAAAATGGTTTCCGTCACCGGCCCGCCGACAGAGACGATGGCCGTGGCCGTCATTGTCGCCGTCGTCGTCGCTTGGGCGGAGCTCCCGGCCTGGGCCGAGAGCGGCAGGAGCATCGCCGCACCTGCGAGCGCGTTTCTGAACAGATGACGCGTCATTGCACAAGCTCCGGCAGATCGGCGAGAATGCCATGCCATTGCGCCAGATCGTCGGCTTCGCTCTTACGTTGGCCGAAACATTGGAAGATCAGCCCGCCTTCGGCATCGAAAGCCTCGAGCGAGATCGCCGGGCCGCGTTTCGTCGGTTTCTCGACGACATAGACCTCGGCCAGATGATCGCCGCGCAGATGCAGGTTGAAACGCGGGTCCAGCACATTGAGCCACGGCCCCATGGGTTTGATATTGTCGAGCGTGCCCCAGTGGATCTGGATGTTGCCGCGATTGCCGACGAAAAGGACGACTTTCTGGCCTGCCTCGGAGGTCACGTTGAGAAATGTCTCAACCGCGGCCGGATCGATCCGGCGCACGAAGGGCGCCCCGGCAAGGCGATAGGCGCCCAATCGGTTCATGCCGAGCTTGGCGGCCAGTCGATTGAACTGATGTGTGTCGGTCATCTTCTGCCACTCGTCGATGAGGATCTCGCGCTTGTCCGCGTTGATCTTGGCACCCTCGGTGGGCTGGCGCTCTTCGACCGCGAGCTCCGGGCTCTGATCCTCGAGGGTCAGAACCTCCACCAGCGGTTTCCAGGCCTCATGGTTCGAGGTTTCGCGCAGGAAGATCTTTTGCAGCGCATCGCCGGCCTGATCGAAGAATTGCAGGGTCCGGCGCAGGCCTTTCGCGGTCTCGTTTTCGATGGCGAAACCGAAGGCCCAGTGTTTCGGGAAGATCCGCGTGTCGATTTCCTTGCCCAGCACCATCGAGGCGTGCTGACCGGATTTATATTCTTCGAACGTGCCGACGCGCTCATGCACGCAAGAGGCGTTGCGGGTGAGCGACATCACCTCGCCCAGAGACGTGAGCCGGGGCATGACCTCATCCGGGTGATAGGCGATACGGGTGACCTTCATGCCGTCGGTGCCGCCGATATGGGCGGCGATCAGCTCGGCTTCGGAGATCCCGAGCGCGGCGGCAAGATCGCGGTCGCGCTTGTCGGTGTTGGCGGATTTGGCGGCGCGGATCTCGGCGGCGGAGAGGGGCTTGTTCATGGCGTTTCCTTTGAAATGAAGCTGTGTGTTGAAGGCAGAGGGTCTGCGAGGCACGAAGGAAGACCCCGCAGACCGCCGGCCAGAGGTCAAAAGACCTTGGCAAGAGAAAGGGTGAGGCTCCGCCCCGGCGCGGTGCGCGAGGACAGGTAGGGCTGGTAGGTCTCGTCAAAGACATTCTCGACCGAGGCGCGGAACTCCGTGCCCTTGAGCACGCCGCTGTCCGGCGTATAGGCGGCCGAGAGCGTGTAGACGGTGAAGCTGTCGGACTTGCTGCTGCTGCTGTCGAATTGCACGTTGCGGTCGGTCGACCAGTCGTGGCGGGCTTCGATCGAGAGATCGAGCTGATCCTGCAGGAAGCGTTTGCCCAGGCTCAGCCGCGCCGAATCCGCGGGGGCATTGTTGAACCAGCTGCCGTCGCCCCAGTTGCCGCGAATGCGCGCGGCGTTGAAATCGGCGTAGAAGGCCGAATGTGCATAGGACAGTTCGACTTCGACCCCGTCGAGCTCGATATGCTGGTCCGCACCCGAATTGTAATTCGTATAGGTGGTGTTGTTCCAGACCCGGGTGTTGAACGCGGTGAGCTTGGCCTGCAACCGGTCTTCGGCGGCAAAGGCATCCATCCGGTCAAAGGACAGGCCCGCCTCGAGCGTCACGGCCTTTTCCGTGGTCTCGATCTTGGTCGCGTTGGTCAGGTCATCGATGATCGGCAGGTTGGTATTATAGGCCATGGTGCCGAAGATGGCGAACTCGGGCGTGATCTCATACCGCGCTGCCAGCGCCCCGGCCCAGTCGTCGGCCTTGTAATCGGTGCCATCGGTCGCAAGCCCGTTGTTCTCGCCGGTGATGGTCTGGCTTTCATAGCGCAGCTGTGGCGTCAGGGTGAGCGCGCCGAAGCGCATCTCATCGGTGACATAGGCGGCGATATAGTCATCGGTGCCGCCCGGGGTGGAGCCGGCATTCTCGCCGGTGTCGGAGATCGAGCTGCGTTCGCGCCGGCCGATCTCGATCCCGGTCAGCAGGGTGTGATCCACCGCGCCCGTGGTGAAATAGGCCTCGTTCTCGGCGATCAGCGCCAGACGCTCGGTGCGGTTGTCGGCGTTGTAAATGGTCGAAGAGGTGGTGCCGGAGAGGTTCGAAATCAGCTCGTCCGAATAGACCAGCTTCACCGTGCTGTTGATCAGATCATTGCCGAGCGGCGCATACTGCATCGCCAGATAGGCGGTGGTGTCCTCGACATCCGCATCCACACGGACATCGAACAGGGAGCCGAAGAAATCATAGCTGACATCCCGGAGCTGATCCTTGGTCTGCGAGACGGAGGCGGTGAATTTCAAATCGGACGTGGCCTGATAGCTCGCCTTCAGCATGGCCGAGGAGAGCTTGTACCCGGTATCGGCCTCGGTGACGCCGTCGCCGGTCTCATACTCCCCGGCGTCGCGATAGCCGTAGAAGGCAATGACATCGAGCCGGTCATCCGGCGCCCAGGCGAGAATGGTCGAACTCGCGCCGCTTTCGCCATTGTTCTGGTAGGACAGTTTTTGACGCAGCGCGAATGTGTCGCCGTCTTCGAGAAAATCCGCCGCATCCTTGGTCACGGCTTCGACCGTGCCGCCGATGGCGCCGGAGGAGAAGCGAAAGCTTTCGCCCGGACCCCGGATCACTTTCACCTCTTTGAACAGCTCCGGCTCCATGGTCAGGGTGCCACCCTGGCGGTAGAGTTCTTCCTGGCCCTTGGCGACGCCATCGACCACGACCGACACCTTGGTGTTCGAACCGTAGGTGCCGGCATCCGAGCCGAGACCGCGGATATTGAGCGTCGAGCCCTGCGGCGTGGCGCCGTTGGAGACGGTGACCCCGGGGATCGTGTCCATCAATTCGGCAAATGTGGCGGCCTGGCGGGCGTCGAGCTCATCCTGGCTCAGAATGGTTTCGGAGGTGGCGGTGTCGGTCTGAAGCCCCCGCAGGCTTTCGCCCAGTTCGATGGTGCCCAAAAGCAGGTCTTGTGCGAGAAGAGATGTCGGCAGAACGGCCACGAAGGCCGCCCCCGCCAGAAGCTGAGTGCGCGTGTTCATAAGATCCCCAAGGAGAAGCTGTGCGATGATTTTCGCTGGCTACCAGAGGGGCGCTCGCTGCTTTGCAACGAGTCGATATATTAGATGATTATTTTTGTAAAGTATTTTTGACGGCTGGTTTTGGTCGCTGTGTTGTCGAGGGGCCAGAGATCCCGTGCGGATCTGGCCGGGGCTCCGCCAGGACGTGGCCGGAACATGGCCAGGACGCGGTGGTCAGGCCCCGTAGCGGGTCATGAACATGCGAACGGCCTCTCGGGCGATTGCCGTGGTCTCCTGGGCCGCCGGTACGTCGTGACGGCGACCGAACATGCGGGCGCGCCAGATCCCGGCGGTGGACAGTTCGACGAATTGCGTCGCCGCCAGTTCGAGATCTTCAATCACGAGATTGCCGGCCTCGATCTCGCCGCGCAGAAACTCCTGCAGGCAGCCGAGGAAATGCCGGGCGCCGGTGTCGTAGAACCGCTTGCCCAGATCCGGCATGCGTTCGACGACGCTGATCACGATGCGCTGGGCATGGATCACGTCCTCGGAGGTGAGCTGGGTCGCCAGCCCGTTGGCATAGGCCAGAAGCCGCTCTTCGAGCGTGCCGGCGCTGGCGAGTTGTTCGGAAATGCCGTTGAAGAAGGTTTTGCGCTTTTCCTCGACCAGCGCGACGAACAGGTCTTCCTTGTTCTCGAAATAGACATAGAGCGTGCCTTTCGAGACCCCTGCAGTCTTGCAGATGCTGTTCATCGTGGCCGCATCAAATCCCTGATCGACGAAAGCCTTCCAGGCGCCGTTGAGGATCTGACCGCGTTTTTCCGGGTCCTGGCCGGCCGCGTGACGGCGTTTTTGCGCCTGTGTTTCGGCCTGTGTTTCGGCCAGCTCTGTGTGAGTCTGAATGGTCATATGTGCATCTATAATCGAACCAAGCGGTTCGATGAAGTCTTGATTTTATTCAGGGCTCCGCCTATCTGGTGTCGAACCAGGTGGTTCGATCCGTTTCTACCTCGCTGTTCTCTGCAGTTATCCGAAAATTTACGCCGCTGTCCGAAAGGTTGCCCATGACTCGCCACGATCGCATCGACGCCACCGACACCCCCTCTTCCGAACCGGCTGAAACGCCGGAGGCGACCACAGCGCCCGCGGCCGAGGCGCCGAAACCTGCCGGCCGCAAGAAACGTATTTTCGGCGGTATCGCGCTGCTGGCGCTTCTGGCGGGTGGCTCTGCCGGTTATGAGTGGTGGACCAACGGCCGGTTCATGGTCGAGACCGATGATGCCTATGTGCAGGCCGATCTGTCGCTCGTTTCCTCGAAACTGCAGGGCTATGTGGCGGAGATCCCGGTCGAGGCGAACCAGCATGTGCTCAAGGGCGATGTGCTGGTGCGGCTCGAGGATGGGGATTATCGGATCGCGCTGCAACAGGCACAGGCGAAACTGCCGACGCTCGCGCGCACCCTGGCGCGGATCGATGCGGAAATCATCGCTGCCGAGGCCGGCGTGACCCAGGCTCAGGCGCAACAGGTCGCCGCCGAAGCCGCGCTGCGCACCGCCAGGACGACGCAGGCGCGGGTACAGGGGCTGGCGGATCGCAAGGTCACCTCACAAGCCGCGCTCGATGACGCCAACAAGGCGCTGGACACCGCCGAGGCCAATCAGGCCGCCGCGCGTGCCGCAATCGCCGGCGCTCAGGCCCAGGTCGAGGTGCTGAAAGCCCAGCGGGCCGAGACCGAAACCAGCCGTCAGGCGCTGCAGCTCGATATCGATCAGGCGCAGCTCGATCTCGATCACACGGTGCTGCGCGCACCGTTCGACGGCACGGTCGCCAATATCGCCATCGAATCCGGCGAGCTGGTGAGCGTCGGGGCCCGTTTAGCGGCCGTGGTGCCCGATCGCGGCCTCTATGTCGAAGCGAATTTCAAGGAAACCCAATTGGCCGGGATCACCCCGGGCGAGATCGCGATGGTGAGCATCGACGCGCTCGATGGCCATGAAGTCGAGGGCCGTGTCGTCTCGGTCTCGCCGGCCACCGGGTCTGTCTTCTCGCTCTTGCCGGCGGACAATGCCACGGGCAATTTCACCAAGATCGTGCAGCGCGTTCCGGTGCGGATCGAATTGCCGGCGGATACCCCGGGCCTGCGCGCAGGGCTTTCGGTGGTGGTCGAGATCGATCAGCGCACGGCACCGGCCGGCACGGCGGTGGCACAGGCGCTGAAATGAGCACGCCTGCGCCCGCATCGCAGGAGCCGGAGCTGACCCCGCGTCGGGTCGCGGCCTTCATGGTCATGGTCTTCGGCATGTTCATGGCGATTCTGGACATTCAGATCGTCTCGGCCTCGCTGGCGGAGATTCAGGCCGGGCTGGGGGCGTCGGCGGATGAAATCAGCTGGGTCCAGACCTCTTACCTGATCGCCGAGGTGATCATGATCCCGCTTTCCGGCCTGTTGGGGCGGATGATGTCGACGCGGTATCTCTTTGCCGCCTCGGCCGCGGGGTTCACCATCGCCTCCTTTCTTTGCGCCACCTCCAGCTCGATCAATGAGATGATCCTGTGGCGCGCGGTACAGGGCTTTCTCGGCGGCGGCATGATCCCTTCGGTCTTTGCCGCGGCCTTCACCATCTTTCCGGCCTCGAAGCGCAATATCGTCTCGCCGATCATCGGTCTCATCGCCACGCTGGCGCCCACCGTCGGGCCGACCGTCGGCGGCTATCTCAGCCATGCGATGAGCTGGCATTGGCTGTTCCTGGTCAATGTGCCCGCAGGGATCGCGGTGACCATCGGCGTTCTGGCGCTGGTCGATTTCGACAAGCCGGACTGGAAGCTCTTCGACCGGTTCGACTGGATCGGGCTTGGTGCGCTGGCCTGTTTCCTCGGCGCGATGGAATATGTGCTCGAGGAGGGGCCGGGCAATGACTGGTTCGCCGACGAGATCGTCGCGGTGATGTTCGTGGTGATGGTCGTGGGCGGGATCGTCACCTTCTGGCGCGCCTTCTCGCGCAGCAATCCGGTGGTCGATTTTTCGGCCTTCAGCAATGTGAATTTCGCGGTCGGATCGATCTTCAGCTTCGTCATGGGGATAGGGCTCTATGGCATGACCTATCTCTACCCGCTCTATCTCTCCGCCATCCGGGGCTACGACAGTCTGATGATCGGCGAGACGGTGTTCGTCTCCGGGCTTGCGATGTTTGTCGCGGCACCGCTGGCCGGGGTCCTGTCCTCGAAGATCGATTTGCGGCTGATGCTCCTGATCGGGTTCTTCGGTTTCGGCACCTCGTCCTGGATGCTCACAGGCATGACGGCGGAGTGGGATTTCCAGGAACTTCTGGTGCCGCAGATCCTGCGCGGTCTGTCGCTGATGATCTGCATGGTGCCGATCAACAATCTCGCGCTGGGCACGCTGCCGCCCGAGAAGATGAAAAGCGCCTCTGGCCTGTATAACCTGATGCGCAACCTTGGCGGGGCGGTGGGACTCGCGATGATCAACACGCAGCTCACGGATCGCAGCGCACTCCATACGGCGCGGCTCAACGAGGCGCTCACATGGTCCAATCCGGAAGCGCTGCGCCAGCTCGACATGATGGCCGCGAACCTTCAGGCGCAAGGGGTCGATGGCAAGACCGGGGCGCTGGCCCAGCTGGCCGGTCGGGTGGCGCAACAGGCCACCGTGATGTCCTTCATCGATGTGTTCACCCTGATCACCGCGCTGTTTGCCGGGCTGGCCGTCCTGGCGCTCGCCATGCGTCCGCCGCGGGCCGGGGCAGGCGGGGCGGGGCACTGACCCGCGGCGTGCGGGCAAGGTGTCAGGAACGGAGGGTCACATCGGCGGGCAGGGGATGCGCGGCGATCGCCTGCGCGTTTCGAAGGTCATTGCCCTCGGCGCGTGTCTTCGCATCCTCGGGCGTGAGACCGTGATCGAGCCAGCGCTGGATCAGCCTGTCGCGCAGTGTCTCCTCCGGTACGTCGAGCCGGATCGACAGGTCCCAGAGCGGCGCCAGATCGCGCCACCGTGGTTGGTCGAACAGGAGATAATTGCCCTCGAGGATCAGCGTATCACAGCTCTCGTCGATCAGGACCGCCCCGGCGATGGCAATATCGCGGGCGCGCTCGAAGATCGGGATGTAGATTTCCGCCTCGTGACGGAGCCGCGGTACGAGGGCGAGAAATCCGCCGACATCGAAGGTTTCCGGTGCGCCTTTTCGGGGCAAGAGGCCCTTCGCGGTGAGCACGCGATTGTCGAGATGGAACCCGTCCATCGGCACCACCTCGCAACGCTCGCCACGGCTGCGGAGCGCTTGGGCTAGATCTTCCGCCAATGTGGATTTGCCGCTCGCCGGGGCGCCGGCCAGGGCGATGAGTTTGCGCCGCCCCGTTTTCGGAGCGGCGCTGATCTGCTCGATCAAACCGTCGTGCAAACTATCGTGTCTCATGCCGCCTCTGCCGGTGGTTCCTTTGCCCCGGTCATGAAGGCCACGGCGTCCGACATGGTGTAATCCTTCGGATCGATCACGCAAAGCCTTTTGCCGAGACGGTGCACATGGATGCGGTCGGCGACCTCGAAGACATGCGGCATGTTGTGGCTGATCAGGATGATCGGAATGCCCCGCGATTTCACGTCGAGGATCAGTTCGAGCACCTTGCGGCTTTCCTTGACGCCAAGTGCCGCGGTCGGCTCATCCAGGATGATCACCTTGGAACCGAAGGCAGCGGCACGGGCCACGGCGACGCCCTGGCGCTGGCCGCCCGAAAGCGTCTCCACCGCCTGGTTGATGTTCTGGATCGTCATCAGCCCCAATTCGTTGAGCTTGTCACGCGACATGGTCTCCATCGCCTTGCGGTCGAGCTGACGAAGATATTTGCCGCGCCAGCCCGGTTTGCGGATCTCGCGCCCCATGAACATATTGTCGGCGATCGACAGCGCGGGCGACATGGCGAGGGTCTGATAGACCGTTTCGATGCCTTCTTCGCGGGCGTCGATCGGCGATTGGAACTTCACCTGTTCGCCCTCGAGGAAAATCTCGCCCTCGTCGGGGATCAATGCCCCGGAGACGGCCTTGATCAGGGTGGATTTGCCGGCGCCATTGTCACCGATGACGGCGAGGATCTCACCCGGCATCAGGTCGAAATCGCAATTGTCCAGCGCGGTCACACGGCCGAAGCGTTTGACCAGATTGCGTCCTTTGAGAATAGGTTCCATCAGCCCGATACCTTTCTGATCCATTGGTCCACCGCGACCGCGCCGATGATCAGCACGCCGATCAGCAGGTAGGTCCATTGCGCATCCGCACCCAAGAGCCGCAGTCCGAGGGTGAAGACACCGACGATCAGCGCGCCAAACAGCATGCCCATGATCGAGCCGCGCCCGCCAAAGAGCGAGATGCCGCCGATCACCACGGCGGTGATGCTTTCGATGTTGGAGAGCTGGCCCGAGGTCGGCGAGACGGAGCCGATGCGACCGATCATCGCCCAGCCGGCAAAGCCGCAGATCAGCCCCGAGAGCATATAGACCGAGATCAGCATGCGTTTGACATTGACGCCCGACAGCTCTGCGGCTTCCGGGTCATCGCCCACGGCATAGACATGGCGGCCCCAGGCGGTCTGACGGAGCACATAGGCCAGCAGCAACACCAGCAGCACCATGAAAATCGCGCCGAAGGTAAAGACCGCACCGCCGATTTTGACCGTCTCGCCGAAGAAATGCAGCAGCGGCGCCACCTCGTCGATCTCCTGGCTGCGGATGGTCTCGTTGGCGGAATAGAGGAAATTGATCGCAAGCGCGATCTGCCACATGCCGAGCGTCACGATGAAGGGGGGCAGTTTGATGAAGGCGACGAGCCAGCCATTGACGAAACCGACCAGCGTGCCGACGCCGAGACCGCAGAGAATGGAAAATTCCACCGGTAGGCCGTAGCGGAAGGTGAATTGCCCCATCACCACCGAACTGAGCACCATGATCGCGCCGACCGAGAGATCGATCCCGGCGGTCAGAATGACCAGCGATTGCGCCGCGCCGACGATGCCGACGATGGCGACCTGTTGCAGGATCAGCGTCAGCGCAAAGGGCGAAAAGAACTTCGCCCCGAGCAAAAGCCCGAAAATCGCGATCGATACGAACAGAACGACCATCGGCACGAGCGAGGGCGTGTCGTGCAGGGCGTTTTGAATGCGCTTGCCGAATGAGGCCTTGTAGTCGAACTCGGCGACCTTGTCGGGGCTTCCCGCGGCGCTGGTTTCGAAATGTTGTGTCTGAGACATGGTGCTCCTCCGCTTCCGTCTCGAACTTGCCGGCCGGACAGGTGGCCAGAGTTGAGAGGAGAGGGGCGCGCTTGCGCTCGCCCCTCGATGTCATTGAAACTGGCGGCGCCTTACCCCCAGCAGAGGTTGGTGCCCTCATCGGTGTCGATGCTCTCGACACCCTCGACCGGCTCATCGGTCACCAGCGCCACGCCGGTGTCGAAGAAATCCTTGCCCGGGGTCAGCGCCGGTTTGGTGCCGTTCTTGGCCCAATCCACGATCGCTTCGATGCCTTTCGAGGCCATCAGCAGCGGGTATTGCTGGCTGGTGGCGCCGATCACGCCGTCCTTGATATTGGCCACGCCGGGGCAGCCGCCGTCAACCGAGACGATCAGCACGTCATCTTCACGACCGAAAGCCTTGAGCGCCTCATAGGCCCCGGCGGCGGCGGGTTCGTTGATGGTGTAGACCACGTTGATCATCGGATCGGTGGCCAAGAGGTTCTCCATCGCCTTGCGGCCGCCTTCTTCGTTGCCGGCGGTGACGTCATTGCCGACGATGCGCGGGTCGGTCTCGTCGCCCCATTTGTTCGGATCGCCGAGATCGATGCCGAAGCCCTGCAGGAAGCCCTGATCGCGCAGCACGCCGACGGTGGGCTGGCTCACCGCCAGATCGAGCATGGCGATCTTGGCATTGGCGGCCTCATCGCCGAGCTTGGCGGCGGCCCATTGGCCGATCAACTCGCCAGCGAGGAAATTGTCGGTGGCAAAGGTCGCATCGGCGGCCTCGATCGGGTCGAGCGGCGTGTCGAGCGCGATCACCACGAGGCCCGCGTCACGCGCCTTTTGCACGGAGCTGACGATCGAGGAGGTGTCCGACGGGGTGAGCAGGATGCCCTTGGCGCCATCGGCGATGCAGGTCTCGATCGCCGCGACCTGGGTTTCATGGTCGCCATCGATCCGGCCGGCAAAGGATTTCAGTGTCACGCCCAGCTCCTCGGCTTTCGCCGCGGCGCCTTCGCGCATTTTCACGAAAAACGGGTTGGTGTCGGTTTTGGTGATCAGGCAGGCGGTGATGTCCTCAGCCGCGGCGGCACCGGCGGTGACGGCCAGGGCCAGAGCGGATGTGGTCAGAAGTTTTTTCATAAGGTCCTCCCAAGGGTAATTACTCGTCAGCCGGGTCCTCCAACCCGCTCACGCCCAATGCGCTTCCCCCGCATCGGGATGCCTTAGAAAGGCCCGATTCCATGCCGCCTGTCAATTAATAAATAAACTTGATTTATTAATAGGGCGCGTGGCATCTTTTCTTATGCGGAGGAGGCAAGTATTGCTGTGCATATGGATGGAGGCTTGAGAAAAGGCGGGACAGGCGGCGTGAACCAGACCGGGGTTCGCGACTATAACGAACGTCTTCTGCTTTCGATGATCCAGCGCCACGGCGCGATGCCCGGCAGCGATCTGGCGCGTCTCGTCGGTCTGTCGCCGCAGACCGTATCGGTGATCCTGCGCAAGCTCGAGAGCGACGGGTTGTTGCGCCGGGGCGAACCGATGCGCGGCAAGGTCGGCAAACCCTCGATCCCTATGGAGCTGAACCCCGACGGGCTTTTGTCCTTCGGGCTCAAGATCGGCCGGCGCAGTGCCAATCTCCTGCTTTTGGATTTTGCCGGCGCGGTGCGCGCGCAGGTCAATACCGCCTATGCCTATCCGCTGCCCGATGCGCTCTTCGCCTTTCTCGAGCAGGGGATGGAGGAGCTGTTGCAAAAGATCGCGCCGGAGCTGCGCGAGCGGGTTTGCGGCATCGGCATTGGACTGCCCTTCGAGCTGTGGAAATGGCATGCGCTCGTGGGCGCCCCGAAAGGTGCGTTCGATGCCTGGCGCGGCCTCGATATTCCCGAAGCGGTGGCCGCGTTTTCCGATCTTCCGGTCTTTGTGGTCAATGACGCCACGGCCGCCTGCCGGGCCGAACATCTCTATGGTCCGCGGCGGGACTTCGGCGATTACGCCTATTTCTATATCGGCTCTTTCGTCGGCGGTGGCGTGGTGCTCAACGACACGGTGTTCGAGGGCAATCAGGGCAACGCCGGGGCGCTGGGGTCGATGCCGAGCACCGGGCCTCTGGGCGAAAGCCGGCAATTGATCGATGTTGCCTCGATCCATCTTCTGGAGCGGCGTCTGGTCGAGGCCGGGCTCGATGCCTCGGTGCTCTGGCGACAGCCGCAGGATTGGAGCGGGCTGTCGCGCTATGTCGAGCCCTGGATCGGCGAGACCGCGCAGGAACTGGCGAAGGCGGCGCTGTCGATCTGTTCGGTGATCGATTTCGAAGCCATCCTGATCGACGGGGCCTTCCCGGCGGAGGTGCGTGCCGAACTGGTCGAACGGGTCGAACGCTATCTCGTGACCCAGGACAAGCGCGGCCTCATCGCGCCAAAGATCGTCGCCGGCGGGGTCGGTGAAAACGCCCGTGCCATCGGCGCGGCGAGCGGTCCGATCTTTTCGCAATTCCTGCTGAACCGGAATGCGGGCCTGTCTTCGATCTGAGGGGGGTGAGGGGGCAAGGGGGGCGCTTAGCTGCTTCGCGCGGCGTAATGCGCTTTCAGTGCCGCGATATGACTGGCACCGATGCCGCAACAGCCACCGATCAGCGTGGCGCCCGCCGTCACCCAGCGATCCGTCCAATCGGGATAGCTCTCGGGGCTGAGATCATCGCGTGTCCCGGCCAGTGTCTCATTGGCGGCGCCGGCCTCGCCACGGGCGGTGAAGGCATTGGCATAGACGCCGATCGGGATCGTGCTGCTGCGTTCGGTCAGTGTGTTCCGCGCCTCGAGCACCGCCGCTTCCATCACCTCCGGCATGGAGCAGTTGAACAACAGCGCTTCGGCGCCGAGCTCCACCGCCAGCGCCGTCGCGTCGGACACGGCCTCGCCCGAACGCAGCAGCACCGGATCGCGATCCGCCACATCGTCGCGCAGGCTGTAGGAGATCCACAGTGGCTTGCCGGTTCCTGTCGTGGCTTTGGCGGTGATGCGGGCTTCCTCAAGACTGCTCATGGTCTCGGCCAGCCAGAAATCGACATGCGGCGTGAGCCCGTCGACCAGCGTGGCGAGGATGTCGCGCGCCTTTTTCGGGTCGAAAGCGTCCGGTCGATAGGAGCCACAGGCCGGGGGCAAGCAGCCGGCGACGCGCCCGCCGCCGGTGGTTCCGGTGTTCTCTGCGGCCTCCCGCGCCAGCCGCCCGGCGAGATCGGCAAGCCGCAACCCGTCCGAGGCAAACCGGTCTTCGCCGATGTGAAACGGCACCACCGCATAGCTGTTGGTGGTGGCGATCTCGGCGCCGGCGCGAAAGAATGCCTCATGCGCCTGTCGCACGGCATCGGGATGTTCGAGCAGCGCCAGCGCCGACCATTCCGGCTGTCGCAGCTCCGCGCCGAAGCGGATCAATTCCCGGCCCAGCCCGCCATCAAGGATCGTCACCTCAGCCATTCTGTCCCAACTCCCGGTCCGGTCGAAAGATCTTCTGCATCATCATCGGGTTCTCGGACACCCATTGCGCCGCCCCTTGCGCGACCGCCTGATAGACGGCACGCCCGATGGCCTCGCCCAGAGCGGTATGCAGCCCGGCATAAGCGCCGTCGCCCGCGGGGGACGCGATGGCGATACAGTCGGTGCCGGTGCCGGTCACCGGCGCCCCCCTGAGATGCAGCCCCGCCTCCATCACCGCCGCAGTGCGGGCTTCGGCCGCAATCGTGAGCGCCTCAATTTGTGCCGTTTCGGTCAGACCATCGGCGATCTGCACGCCGATATTGATCGTGCCATATTGCTCGACGCCCCAGTCCCGCTCGGTCCTTGTGCCGATGCGTTCGGCATTGCCCAGCCCCACGGTGGCGACACAGGCGACACGGCTGCCCTCGATCTCGACTTCCGTGCGTTGAAACTTGCCGATATCGCGCGAGGTCAAAAGCCCCACGGCGTCCTGATACCCGGCCTCGGTCATGTCGCGGCGGGTGAAATCCTCGATCGACAGATCCGGTGGCAGATCGGCATTCCTGAGCTCGCGCCAGACAATGCGGGACGTGGTGACAAAGCCCGGGCGATAGGGCGCGAAGCTCAGCACGCGCTGCGGCGCGCCGAGTTCGGCGACGAGCCAGGGTCTGGCCAGTGTAACGGAGAGAAGCGGAGCGGTCATGCGGAGAGCGTGGCTTTGTTGAAGCTGTTACCTGATCTGTTCGAGAGGCTGCACGATCACCCCGTCGGCGGTCTCGGTCAAGTGACACCGAATGGCAAAGACCTCGGCCAGAAGCTCTTCGGTCAGTACTTCGCGCGGCGTGCCATCGGCGACGATGCGACCGTGCGAGATCACGATGAGCCGGGTGCAATGACGGGCGGCCAGCCCGAGATCATGCAGCGAGGCGATGACACCATGCCCCTCGGCGGCGAGTTCCGCGAAAGTCTGCATCGAACCGATCTGATGCGCCGGGTCAAGCCCGGCCACTGGTTCGTCGGCCATGAGAAGCGGCGTGTCCTGCGCCAGCGCCCGGGCGATCAGCACGCGGGCCTGTTCACCGCCCGAGAGCGAGGTGGCGGGGCGGGTGGCGAAGCCCGCCATATCCATGCGTTTGAGCGCGGCTTTGACCTGTGGTGCTTCGGTATCGCCGTCCTGCGCCAGGGCCACCAGATCGGCGACCGGGATCGGCCAGGCGATCTCGCGCGCCTGTGGCAGCCAGGCGGCGGCTTTGGCCCGGGCAGCGGGCGTGAGCTTGGCAAGGTTGCTCTCGCCTTCGGCTTCGATCAACCCGAGCGCTGCGCGCAGAAGCGTCGATTTGCCGGCACCATTGGGACCAATGAGGCCGACGAACTCGCCCGGGGCGATGTCGAGCGTGGCATGATCGAGCGTCTTGCGGCCGCCCCGTGTGACGCTGAGGTCTCTGAGTGACAAAAGGCTCATGTCCGCCCCCGCATCCGCCAGATCAGGTGGAAAAACACCGGTGCCCCGATGAGCGCCATCAAGACGCCGAGTTTCAGATCTCGCCCGGGCAGGACCAGCCGCACGGCGATATCGGCGGCGAGCACCAGAGCTGCGCCGCCAAGTGCTGAGGCAAAGAGCAACCGGGCGGGACGCGCGCCCACCAGCGGGCGCAGAAGATGCGGCACCACGAGACCGACGAAGCCCACCGCGCCGACCACGGCGGTGGCGGCGCCCACGGCGGCCGAGACGCCGATCACCAGCATCAGCCGCAGGCGTTTGACATCGGTGCCCATCGAGGCGGCGGCCTCTTCGCCCAGTGTCAGCCGGTCGAGCCCGCGCCCGGTGAGCGACAAGAGGACCCAGCCCATGGCCATCACCGGCAGGGCGGTCCAGACATGGGTAAAGGAGCGATCCGCCAGCGAGCCCATCATCCAGAAAATGATCTCATTGGCGGCGAAAGGATTGGGCGACAGGTTCAGCACCAGCGCGGTCAGCGCCGAGGCCAGAGCCGAGACGGCGATGCCGGCGAGAATGAGCGTGAGCGTGCCGCCTCCACGCCCTGCCAGGAGCAGGATCAGCGCGACGCAGCCCCCGGCGCCGATCAGGGCGGAGAGTGGCAGGGCGAGGGCGAATGTGGTGGCAAAGCCGGTTTGCAAGGCCAGCACCGCCCCCAAAGCGGCGGAGGCGGAAATGCCGATCACGCCCGGCTCGGCCAGCGGGTTGCGCAGAAATCCCTGCATCGCCGCGCCGGAGAGCCCGAGGCTCACACCGACCATGATCCCGAGAATGGCGCGCGGCAGACGGATCTCGCGCATCACCATCGGCAACGGGCCTTCGCCACCGCCAAAGAGCGCGCTGAGCGAGGCGCCAACCGGCTGATCCGCCACGCCGATCAGTAGCGAGGCGGTGAACAGAGCCACGACCGTGAGGCCGAGCAAAGAAAGCAGCAGCTTGTACGTCATTGCGGTACCTCCAGGCGCGCGCGCTCGTCGCTGAGCCTTTCGATCGCGCCCAGAACCGAGGGCAGGCCACAGATCCAGTCGCGATCCTGCATCGCCATATGGCCGCCGGTAAGCTCGGTCAGCGCGGGATGAGAGAGCACCTCTTCGGCCCGGGCCTGACCGGGATAGTCGGAGCCGGAAATCACCAGATCGGGATCGGCCATGATCAGCGCCTCGAGCGGCAGGAAGCCACCATAGGGCAGGCCAAGCTCGGTGGCGAGCGTGTGAAACCCGGCCGCATCGATGATCTCGCCCGACAGGCTCTCGGCGCCGGTGCTATAGCCGTTGACGGCATAGGTCGCGGCTGTGGGGCGGGCGGGCTCTGGTTCATTCTGCGGTTGATCCTGCGGTCGGATTTGCGTCGGATTTATGTCGGACAAGCGTCGGGCAAAATCCTCGGCCATCTGCCGGCCCTGTGCCTCGCGTCCCAGGGCTTCGCCCATCTTGCGCATATTGGCGGAGACATCGCTCAAAGAGCGGGCCGGGGCGAATTCGATGACCTCGATGCCGAGGCGCCGCATCATCGACACGGTGGCCCGCGCGGTAAACTGTCCGGCCAGAACCAGATCGGGGTCCAGGAGATAAATTTCTTCGGCCAGCCCGTTGTTGCTCGGATAGGCGGTGGCGTCTTCCGCCATCACCGAGGCACGCGGGTCGCTTGCCATCGCCGTAATGGAGAGGAGTTGCCCGGGGGCGGCCAGCATCATCGCCAGTTGATCGGTGCAGAGATTGATCGAGACCACACGTTGGGGCGGGGTCGTTTCAGGCACCGGCCCGGCAAAAGCCGCCGCCCCGGAAAGGGCAGCGGCGAATGGTATGATCGCGCTCAGGCGCATTTAGAACGAGGCCTTGAGGCCGATATAGGCCGAACGTCCGGGGGTGTTGTAGCCACCGGCGGTCTCGTAATCCTCATCCGTGAGGTTGTCGATCCGCAGGGTCAGGGACGTCGCGTCATTGAACTCATAGCTGAACCCGGCGTTGACGAGGGTATAATCACCGACCTTGTTGTCTGCGGGCGCATAGGCGCTCGGGAGCACGTCCGCGACATGTTGCACCTCGAAGCGACCGCTCAGACGATCGGTGACAAGAGCGTCCAGTCCGAGGACCAGATCGTGACGCGGGATGCGCTCGGCACGCTCACCTGCCGTTTCGGCCGCGGTATAAGTGTAGTTGCCGGTGAGTGTGACCCGTTCGGAAAGCGTATATTGACCGGATAGTTCGAGACCCTTGGAGACAGTGGTGCCGTCGACCTGAGCGTAGCAGCCCCAAGGGCTGGCGCATCCGGTGGCTCCGGATACATAGTCGATCCGATCGTCGATTTCGGTGTAAAACAGCGTCGCCTTGGCAAAGTCGCTGCCGCCGAAGCTGCGCTCGAGACCGATCTCGGCGCTGCGGCTGGTTTCTTCTTTCAGATCCGGATTGCCTGAAGCGCTGTAGCGTTCGTAAAGCGAGGGCGCGCGGAAACCGGTGCCGAACACTGTCCGAAGGGTCCAGTCGGGTGCGAGCGTAATGGCGTTGGCGACACGCACCGAGAGATGGTCTCCGAAATCGGAATGGTCGTCATAGCGCAGGGCGACGGAGGTATCGAAGCCGTCGAGGGACCGAAGCCATTCCCCCTTAGCGGCAAAGTTGTGATCTTTCTCGCTTAGCCCGTCGATGTTGAATTCTTCTTCGGTATATTCGAGGCCGAAGGTCAGCGTCGAGGCGGCGGAGAGATCGGCGGAACCGAGATAGGCGAGCTCACGACGTTTGCCGGAGAAGTCCTCGGTATAGCCGCCGGGATAGCTGCGCTCGGTGTCGAAAAGCGAGGCGGAAAGCTCATGGGTGATCAGATCGCCCTGTACCCGGGCAAAGGCGCGCAGCCCCTTTTGATCGCGGGCGGTCTCGCCGGAGCTGTCCGTGGTGGAGAGATCGTACTCGCTGTCCGAGGTGGTGTAGAGACCCGAAAGGCCCAAAGTCACACTATCGCTCAGGTCTTGCTCGACTCCGAAGGTGAGGGTGGTTTCCTCGAACCCGTCGTCCTCAGTGTCGCTGGCACGCGACGAGAAGCCGTCGGTGCTCAGATGCGACAGGCTGAAAGAGACCTTGCCGGTGTCGCTTTCCATCACGGTGGAGAGGCCTGCGGCATAGGTGCCGTAGCTGCCAGCCTCGAGCTGCACCGTGGTGTTGTAGCCCGGGGTGACAGGGCTATCGGTACGGATGTCGATCAGACCGGCCATGGCTTCGGAGCCGTAGAGCGCGGATTGCGAGCCTTTGAGCACTTCGAGCGAGGAAATGCCAAAGCCCATCAGCCCGCCGAAATCGAACTGGCTCTGGGTTTTGGACGGATCGGAAACGTCGATGCCGTTGATCCGCACGCCGACATATTCGGCACCAAGGCCGCGAATATGCAGGTTGGTCGAGGCGCCGGCGCCGCCGTTCTTGGTCAGGCTGATGCCCGGCAGGCTGTCGAGGATTTGCGACACCGGTTTACTCGGCGTTTCGAGCGCCTCCTCATCGACGACCTCCACAGTCGCGCCGGTCTTGCTCTTGGCCACCGGGGTGAGGCTGCCGGAGACGACGATTTCGTCCAAGAGAAACGGCGTGTCCTCGAAGCTCTGGGCAAGGCCCGGCGTGGCGGCGAGGGGAGAAAGGGCGAGCGCGGCGGTGGAGAGCCGCAAAATGGTCAGGGTGCTGCAAGCACGCATGGGTCTGGTCCTTATGCGACGGGGAAGGCGGTCGGGCCGGTCCCCCGTGAGACGGGTCGCATCTGAGGAGGGAACTCCGCAGACAGTGAGAGCGTCACCGCTGCGGATCGTGCCGCTTTCGCAACGCGCCCCGCGTCCGAAAAGGGTGAACATCCAAGCAGGTCTCCTGGCTCACGGGTCAAAGCTTTGGCCAACCTTCCCGGGGCGTCTCCCCAGTGGTCATTTGGCCTCGCTCGCCGTTCACAGTTGCGGGGGCAGCCACGGCTTTGATCTTTCGGCGTGCGCCGATCGGTCATTCCGTGTTCCCTTTTCATCCGGCGCTGAAGCCGGAACTTGAACGCGCCCACAAAAGCGAAACGCCCGCGAGAGTCAAGCTCTGGCGGGCGTTCGGGATGCGTGTTTGCGTTAAAAGCGGCGCGGGCTCAGCGTTTCTTCTTCATCGCATCCAGGAGCGCGGCGCCGAGGGCGCCCTGGCTGTTGTCTCGACCGCCACCGTTGCCGGGGCGGGTATTGCTCCGTGGTTTGTTCTGGAATTTGCCCTGAGCGGCCCCTTGAGCTTTGCCCTGGAACTTACCCTGCGGCTTGCCGCGGTTTCCGCCGTCATTGCGGGGGGCGCGGTCCTGCGATTTGCCGCCATCCTTGCGCATCGACAGCCCGATGCGTTTGCGCGGGATATCGACCTCGGTGACGCTCACCGTGACCACATCGCCGGCTTTCACCACCTCATGCGGGTCTTTTACGAAACGGTCGGCCAGTTGGCTGACATGGACCAGCCCGTCCTGATGCACGCCGATGTCGACAAACGCCCCGAAGGCGGCCACGTTGGTCACCGTGCCCTCGAGCCGCATGCCGGGCTTGAGATCCTTGATGTCCTCGACCCCGTCGGTGAAGGTGGCGGTCTTGAATTCGGGCCGGGGGTCGCGACCGGGTTTTTCCAATTCGGTGAAAATATCGCGCACCGTGGGCAGGCCGAAGTCGCCGGAGACGAATTGCTCTGCGTGCAACCCCTTGAGCGCCGCCGGGCTGCCCATGATGTCGCGAATGTCGCGGCCGCAGGCGGAGACGATCTTGCGCGCCACATCATAGGCTTCCGGGTGCACGGAAGAGGCGTCGAGCGGGTCTTCGCCATCCCGGATGCGCAGGAAGCCGGCGCATTGCTCGAAGGCTTTCGGGCCGAGACCCGAGACCTTGAGCAGCGCCTTGCGCGAGGGAAACGCACCGTGGATATCCCGGTGCAGCACGATCGATTGCGCCAAGGACGGCCCGAGACCTGCAACCTGCGCCAGAAGCGGCGCGGAGGCCATGTTCAGGTCGACGCCGACGGCGTTCACCGCATCCTCGACCACGGCTTCGAGCGCCTGCGACAGGCGGCGTTGGTCGACGTCATGCTGATATTGCCCGACGCCAATGCTTTCGGGCGTGATCTTCACCAGCTCGGCCAGCGGGTCCTGCAAACGTCGCGCGATGGAGACGGCGCCGCGCAGAGAGACGTCGAGATCGGGGAATTCCGAGGCGGCCAGTTCTGAGGCGGAATAGACCGAGGCGCCGGCTTCCGAGACCACCACTTTGGTCGGCGCTTTCACGGAGGGTGGCAGGAGCTTCAGCGTCTCGCCGACGAGCTTCTCGGTCTCGCGGCTCGCCGTGCCATTGCCGATGGCCACGAGCGAGACACCATGACGGGTGATCAGATCGATGATCTTGGCCTCGGCGCCGCGCACGTCCATTTTCGGCTGGAACGGATAGAGCGTTGCGACCTCCAACAGTTTGCCGGTGGCATCGACCACGGCGGCCTTCACGCCGGTGCGAATGCCCGGGTCGAGCCCCAGCGTCGCCTTGGCCCCCGCAGGCGCCGCCAAAAGCAGATCCTTCAAGTTGCGCGAAAACACCGTGATCGCATCCTCATGGGCGCGCTGGCGCAACTCGCCCAAGAGATCGATATGCAGCGAAATCGCGAATTTCACCCGCCAGGCCCAACGCGCCACGGTACGCAGCCACACGTCCCCCGGTTGATCAGTGCCGGCTTCCAAAGTGGCGGCAACCATTGCGATGGCGCGGTCGGCGCCCGTCTCGGGCTCCGGCGCGATTTCCATGGTCACGATCTCTTCCTTGGCGGCACGCAGGATCGCCAGGGCCCGGTGCGAGGCGATATCGGACCATTTTTCGGAATGGTCGAAATAGTCGGAGAATTTCGCGCCTTCCTGTTCCTTGCCGGCGATCACCTTGGCCGTGACATAGGCCTCGCGCCGCATGAAATCGCGCAGCTTGCCCAGAAGCTCGGCATTTTCCGACAGCTCCTCGGTGGCGATGTCGCGGGCACCGTTCAGGGCGTCTTTCACCGTCGGCACGGCTTCGGTGATGAAACCCTCGGCGAGGCTTTCCGGTACGGCAGAGCGGTCCGATTTGATCGCGTCCAAAAGCGCATCGAGCCCGTTCTCGCGGGCGATCATCGCCTTGGTGCGGCGTTTCGGCTTGTAGGGCAGGTAGATGTCCTCGAGCGTCGATTTGCTCTCGGCCCCGGCGATGGCGCGCTTGAGATCGTCGGTGAGCTTGCCCTGATCCTCGATGGATTTCAGGATGCTCAGGCGCCGGGCTTCCAGCTCGCGCAGATAGGACAGCCGATCGTTCAGGAGGCGCAGCTGCGTGTCGTCCAGCCCCCCGGTGACCTCCTTGCGGTAGCGCGCCACGAAAGGCACGGTGGCGCCCTCGTCCAGAAGCGCGATGGCCGCCGTCACCTGCGCGTCCTTGGCGGCGATATCGGTGGCGATGATACGGGCGATGCGGGCGGATGTCTGCGGATCGGTTACGGTGCTCAACTCATGTCCTCCTGTCGGAAGACCTGTCTTAGCCTCCGGGAGAGGCGGCGCCAAGAGGGGGCGTGGCTTGTCCACGGTCGATATGATATTCCTATCGTGAGATTGGATATTGATCGGAAAACTGGGATGCTGAGCAAGCTCGAAATGTTCATTGCCGTGGCCAAGGAGGGCCATTTCGGCCGTGCCGCCCAGTCGCTCGGCATCACCCAGCCCAGTCTTTCCACGGGAATCAAACAGCTCGAGGATCAATTGGGCGTACAGCTGATCTTTCGCGGGTCGCGCTTCGGCGGATTGACGCCGGAAGGGCAGCGCGCGCTGACCTGGGCGCGCAAGATCACCGCCGACAGCCGGCAATTGCGCGACGAGATGCGGGCGACCAAGCACGGGCTGTCCGGGCAATTGCGATTGGCGGCGATCCCTACGGCGCTGACCTGGGCGGCGACGCTTTCGACCGCGTTCACCCAGGCGCATCCGAATGTACAGATGACCATCCTGTCACGCCCCTCGATGCAGATTCTCACGATGCTCGACGATCTCGAGGCCGACGCCGGGCTGACCTATCTCGACAATGAGCCGCTGGGGCGGGTGAGCACCGTGCCGCTCTACGAGGAGCGCTATATGGTGGTCGCCGCGCCGGGCAATGCGCTCTCCGGGCGTGCGCGCCTGCATTGGAGCGATCTGGCCGAGCAGCCGCTCTGCCTCCTGTCGCCGGACATGCAGAACCGCCGGATCATCGACCGCAATCTCAACGCGGTGGGTGTGCTGCCGCGGGTCGGCGTCGAATCGAATTCCACCGTGGTGCTGATCGCCCATGTCGAGAGCGGCGGCTGGATCACCGTCCTGCCCGAAGGCATCGCGCGGTTTCTGACCGAGGGCAAGCCGCTCGAACTCATCCCGCTCGAGGGTGGCGAGGTCGGCCATCGCGTCGGGTTGATCGCGCCGCACCGCGATCCCAATACGCCGGTGCTCGCCGCTTTGCTGGCCGAGGCCGGACGCATGTCGGCGCTCTGATCCTGAACATCGATTGATAGTTAAATCCTATCGATTGACGGATTTTCGATATTGATTTCGCGATATCTGGCATGATCTCATGGGTTTCAAGTATACGATCGTATTCGGAGAGGTCAGCCATGACGCCAACCCAGCCCGCAGATGCCGGGGCCACCACAGAGACAATCGCCGGGATCATCTCTGCCCATGCGCATCTCGAAGGCCCGCTTTTGCCGATGCTCCACGCTTTGCAAGATGAATTCGGCTATGTTCCGGCAGAGGCGCATGCGCCTCTGTGCAAGGCGCTGAAAATCACCGCAGCGGAGCTCAAGGGCGTGCTGTCTTTCTACCATGATTTCAAGGACAGGCCGCATGGGCGGCATGTTCTGAAAATCTGTCGGGCCGAGGCCTGTCAATCGGTCGGAGGCACGGCGATGGCGGAACACCTTCTGGCGAAACTCGGCCTCGACTGGCACGGCACCACGCCCGACGGCGCGCTCACCGTCGAGCCGGTCTATTGCCTCGGCATGTGCGCCTGTGCGCCTGCCGCGATGGTGGATGAGACCCTGATCGGGCGCCTGGATGAAAGCCGTCTGAACAAGGCGCTGAAATCGGTCGGGGTCAGAGCCACCGGCGCGGAGGTCTCGGCATGAAGATTTACGTTCCCATGGATTCCGCGGCCAAGGCGCTGGGGGCGGACGAGGTGGCGGAGGCAATCCGCGCCGAGGTGGAAATGCGCGGGCTTGAGGCCGAGATCGTGCGCAACGGCACGCGCGGCATGATCTGGCTCGAGCCCCTGGTTGAGATCGACATGGACGGGGAGCGTCTGGCCTATGGCCCGATCTCCGAGGACGACGTTCCGGCGCTCCTCGATGGCAAGATCGAGGCGCTGGGCAAGGTCGAGGATATGCCGTTCTTTGCCCGTCAGACCCGTCTGACCTTTGGACGCTGCGGTCTCATCGACCCGCTGTCGCTGGCGGATTATGAGGTGCATGGCGGTCTCGCGGGTTTGAGACGCGCCATCGCCATGCCGCAAGACGCGATCATCGATGAGGTGAAACTCTCCGGCCTGCGGGGCCGTGGCGGTGCGGGTTTCCCCACGGGGATCAAATGGGACACGGTGCGACTGGCGAAAGCGCCGCAGAAATACATCGTCTGCAACGCCGACGAGGGCGACAGCGGCACATTCGCCGACCGGATGATCATGGAGGGTGATCCTTTCACCCTGATCGAAGGTATGGCGATTGCGGGATTGGGCTGTGGCGCCACGAAGGGCTATGTCTACACCCGCTCGGAATATCCGGATGCCGTGGCGGTGATGCGCCGGGCGATCGAGATCGCGCGCGGCGCGGGCGTGCTTGGCGCCGATGTTCTGGGCTCCGGGCGTGCGTTCGATATGGAAGTGCGCGTGGGGGCCGGCGCTTATGTCTGCGGCGAGGAGACCTCGCTTCTGAACTCGCTCGAAGGCAAACGCGGCGTGGTCCGCGCCAAGCCGCCGCTTCCGGCGCTCGAGGGGTTCCTGGGCCGTCCGACCGTGGTGAACAACGTGATCTCTCTGGCCACCGTGCCGGTGATCTTCGCCAAGGGCGCGGAGCATTATGCCAATTTCGGTCTCGGCCGCTCGAAAGGCACCATGCCGATCCAGATCGCCGGCAACGTGAAATTCGGCGGGCTGTTCGAAACCGCGTTCGGTATGTCGCTGGGGGAATTGGTCAATGACATCGCCGGCGGCACCGCCTCCGGTCGGCCCGTCAAGGCGGTGCAGGTCGGCGGGCCGCTGGGCGCCTATCTGCACCCGGATCAATTCGACACACCCTTTGGCTATGAGGAATTCGACGGGCAAAAGGCGCTCATCGGCCATGCCGGCATCGTCGTGTTCGACGACACGGCGGATATGCTGTCCATGGCACGGTTCGCGATGGAATTCTGTGCCGTCGAGAGCTGTGGCAAATGCACCCCCTGCCGCATCGGCGCGGTGCGCGGCGTTGAGACCATCGACCGGATCAAGGAAGGCGACGAGAGCGCCATCCCGCTTCTGACCGATCTTTGCGAAACCATGGTGGATGGCTCGCTCTGCGCGCTGGGCGGCTTCACGCCTTACCCGGTCATGTCCGCGCTGCGTCATTTCCCCGAAGATTTCACCTCTCAGAAGGAGGCCGCAGAATGAAAGACTTTATCATTCCCTGGGAAAACGGGACCGGCATTCAGGACGATATCGACCGGGGCACGCCGGCGAAATCCGGCAAACCGGTGACGCTGACCATCGACGGGGTGGAGGTCACCGTGCCCGAGGGCACCTCGGTGATGCGGGCGGCTTCCGAGCTGGGCATTCAGGTGCCGAAGCTCTGCGCCAGCGACAATCTCGAGGCTTTCGGCTCCTGCCGTCTTTGTGCCGTCGAAATCGAAGGGCGGCGCGGCACGCCCGCTTCCTGCACCACGCCGGTGCATAAGGGCATGAAGGTCCACACCCAGACCGACAAGCTGCGCAAGCTGCGCAAGGGCGTGATGGAGCTCTATATCTCCGATCACCCGCTTGATTGTCTGACCTGTGCCGCCAATGGCGATTGCGAATTGCAGGATATGGCGGGCGCCGTGGGCCTGCGCGATGTGCGCTATGAGGCGCCGAAAAACGCGCCCTTGGCGAACCATTTCGAGGCGCGGAACACCTCGGGCGAGGTCAATGCGGAATGGCTGCCGAAAGACGACAGCAACCCGTATTTCACCTATGATCCGTCGAAATGCATCGTCTGCAACCGTTGTGTGCGGGCCTGCGAAGAGGTGCAGGGGACCTTTGCCCTGACCATCGAGGGCCGCGGCTTCGACAGCCGGGTCGCCGTTGGCGCGGAGAATTTCCTCGCCTCCGATTGTGTGTCCTGTGGCGCCTGTGTTCAGGCCTGCCCGACCGCGACGCTGCAAGAAAAATCGGTGATCGAGATGGGCACGCCGGACCGTTCGGTGGTGACCACCTGCGCCTATTGCGGCGTCGGCTGTAGCTTCAAGGCGGAGATGCAGGGCGATCAACTGGTCCGCATGGTGCCCTATAAACACGGCAAGGCGAACCGCGGTCATTCCTGTGTCAAAGGCAGATTTGCCTATGGATACGCCACGCATAAGGATCGTATTTTGAGCCCGATGGTGCGCGACAGCGTCGATCAGCCATGGCGCGAGGTCTCCTGGGACGAGGCGCTGTCTTTCGCCGCCAAGAAACTCGTGGGCCTTCGGGAGAAATACGGTCAGAAGAGCATCGGCGTGATCACCTCGTCGCGTTGCACCAATGAGGAAACCTTCCTCGTCCAGAAACTCACCCGTGCGGTGTTTGGCAACAACAACACCGACACCTGTGCGCGCGTGTGCCATTCGCCGACCGGTTACGGCTTGGGCCAGACCTTTGGCACCTCGGCCGGGACACAGGATTTCGACTCGGTCGAAAAATCCGACGTCGTGGTGGTGATCGGCGCCAACCCGACGGACGGGCATCCGGTGTTTGCCTCGCGCCTGCGCAAACGTTTGCGCGAAGGCGCCAAGCTGATCGTGGTCGACCCGCGTCGCATCGATCTCTTGGAAACCCCGCATCTGGGGGAGGCGCATCACCTGCCGCTCAAACCCGGCACCAATGTCGCCGTGGTCTCGGCGCTGGCGCATGTGATCGTGTCCGAGGGGCTCTATGACCAGACCTTTATCGCAGAGCGCTGCGATCTCGATGCCTGGGAAGATTACAAGTCCTTCATCTCGGATGAGCGCCATGCACCGGAAGCCACCGAAGCGCTCACCGGTGTTCCCGCAGCCACACTGCGCGAGGCCGCGCGCGCCTATGCGCAGGGTGGCAACGGCGCGATCTATTACGGTCTCGGTGTGACCGAACATTCGCAAGGCTCGACCACGGTCATGGCCATCGCCAATCTTGCGATGATGACCGGCAACATCGGCCGCGAAGGCGTTGGCGTGAACCCGCTGCGCGGTCAGAACAACGTGCAGGGCTCCTGCGACATGGGCTCTTTCCCGCACGAACTGCCGGGCTATCGCCATGTGAAACTGCCGGAAGTGCGCAAGATTTTCGAAGACACCTGGGGTGTGGAGATCGACCCGGAACCGGGGCTGCGCATTCCCAATATGCTCGATGCCGCCGTCGATGGCACCTTCAAAGGGCTCTATTGTCAGGGCGAAGACATCCTGCAATCCGACCCGGACACCAAACATGTGGCCGCCGGCCTCGCCGCCATGGAATGCGTCATCGTGCATGATCTCTTCCTGAACGAGACGGCAAATTACGCACATGTTTTCCTGCCGGGTTCGAGCTTTCTGGAAAAAGAAGGCACGTTCACCAATGCCGAGCGCCGGATCAACCGGGTCCGCAAGGTGATGGCGCCGAAGAATGGCTACGAAGATTGGCAAGTCACCCAGATGCTCGCCAATGCGGTGTTGAAAGAGACCGGCGGCAAGCCCTGGTCCTACACTCACCCGGCCGAGGTGATGGCGGAGATCGCCGCCACCACGCCGTCTTTCGCCGGTGTCGATTACGCGCTTCTCGAAGAGAAAGGCTCCGTGCAATGGCCTTGCAACGAGGCGCAGCCCGAGGGCACGCCACTCATGCATGTCGACGGATTCGTGCGCGGCAAGGGCCGCTTTATCGTCACCGAATATATCGCCACCGATGAGCGCTCCGGCCCGCGTTTCCCGCTCCTGCTCACCACGGGACGCATCCTCAGTCAGTATAATGTCGGGGCACAGACCCGGCGGACGGAGAACTCCGTCTGGCACGATCAGGATGTGTTGGAAATCCACCCGCATGACGCCGAAAACCGTGGGCTTCGCGATGGCGATTGGGTGCGGCTCGCGTCGCGCTCCGGCGAAACCTCGCTGCGCGCCAAGATCACCGATCGGGTCAGCCCCGGCGTGGTCTACACCACCTTCCACCACCCGGATACCCAGGCCAATGTGATCACCACGGATTACTCCGACTGGGCGACCAACTGCCCGGAATACAAGGTGACGGCGGTGCAGGTCTCGCCCTCGAACGGGCCGTCGGAATGGCAGAAAGACTACGCCGCACAGGCCGAGCAATCGCGCCGGATCGAGGCCGCCGAATGACAGCGGTGATCGACGCCCTGCCGGAAGAAGCCCCCGTCGCGCTGGTCTATAACGGCTCGACCGCGGCGGTGATGATGGCGTCGCCATTTGATCTTTCGGAGTTTTTGGTGGGGTTTGCGGTATCGGAAGGACTCATCGACGATCCGTCTGAAGTCACGGAAATCTCCGCGATCAAGCATGCGCATGGCTATGAGGTCCGGGGCCGCATTCCGGAGGCGCGGTCGACAATGATGGACGCGCGCAGACGCGCCTCGGTCGGGCCGATGGGCTGCGGGTTGTGCGGCATCGAAAGCCTTGAGCAGGCCACGGCCTTTCCGGGCAGGGTGGCGCCGATGGCGGTGGGGCTCGAGGGGGACGCGCGCTCGGCCTTGGAGGCGTTGAACGCTGGGCAGAAGCGCCGCGATCAGGTCGGTGCGATGCATGCCGCCGGGTTCTTTACCAAGGACGGGCTGATCGCGCTGCGCGAAGACGTCGGGCGGCACAACGCGCTCGACAAGTTGATCGGGGCGCTGAGCGGAACGGATGTGAGCGGCGGCGCGGTGATCATCACCTCGCGGCTCTCCGTCGATCTGGTGCAGAAATGCGCCCGGGCCGGGATCTCCGGCCTGTTCGCGCTCTCCAGCCCGACCCGCGCGGCGGTGGAGCTGGCGCGGGAGACCGGAATGACCTTGATGGTGCTGCGCCGCGAGGCGGTGGTGGCCTATACGGATGAGAAGGAAGATTGCGCATGACCGATGCGAAAATGGTGCTGATGGCCAATCAGATCGCGGCGTTTTTTGCCACCCAGCCGGGGGGCGATCAGGCCGCCGGCGTGGCCGCCCATCTCAAGGATTTCTGGGAGCCGCGCATGCTCACGCAGCTCAAGGCCTATCTTGGGAAGGGCGGCGAGGGGCTCAATGATCTGGTCATTGAAGCCGGAAAAACGCTCTAAATTATCAAAATCAAATATGAAAAGGCCCGCTGCGATCCAGCGGGCCTTTTGTCTTGGGGAGATGTTCCGCGCTCAGGAACGCGGGCGTTCCTTTTTCGGATCGTAATGCGGGAAGGGGGCGACGCGGGCGGAATAGCGTTTCAGATGCCCGTCGAGTTGGCCGACCTCGACCGCTGTGCCAAGCTCTGCATGCGCCACGTCGACGCGGGCGAGGGCGATCCACTGACCGGTGCGGGGAGACCGCATGGCGGAGCAGATCTCGCCCACCTGCGCGCGCCCGATGCGGATGCAATCGCCGTGCGCCACGGCATTCTGACCGTCGATCTCAAGGCCCACGAATTTGCGCGATGGCGTTTCCTTACGGCGCAGCAGAGCGTCACGACCGACGAAATCGGCGGTCTTGGATTTCAGCGGTACGGTGAAGCCGACGCCGGCCTCGAACGGATCGGTTTGATCGGAGAAATCATAGCCTGCGAACACCAGCCCGGCTTCGATGCGCACCAGATCCAGAGCGGCGAGGCCCATGGGTTTCATGCCGACCTTCTGACCTGCCTCCCAGACCGCTTTGAAAATCTCCGCGCCATGTTTCGGATGACAGAAAATCTCATAGCCCAGCTCGCCGGTGTAGCCGGTGCGCGAGATCACCACGGGGATGCCCTCGTGATCGCCGAGACGCGCGGGGGTGAAGCGGAACCATCCCATCTCCATCAAATCGGGATGATGCGGTGCAGTCCAAAACAGATCATTGATCAAATCACGCGACTTCGGCCCCTGGACGGCGAGGTTGTGCATCTGATCGGTGGAGGAGCGGATCATGACGTTGAGGCCAAGGCGCCTGGCCTCTTCGCGCATCCAGACGCCGCCCTCGTCCGAGCCACCGATCCAGCGGAAATTATGCTCGCCCAGACGGAACAGGGTGCCGTCGTCGATCATGCCGCCGTGCGGGTAACACATGGCGGAATAGACCACCTGACCAATGGCGAGTTTTTCGACATTGCGGGTCAGGACCCAGTTCATCAACGCTTCGGCATCGGGGCCGGTGACCTCGAATTTGCGCAGCGCCGAGAGGTCCATGACCACCACGCCCTCGCGACAGGCCCAGTAGCTTTCCACGGGATCGCATTCCGGGAAAGAGTTCGGCAGCCAGAACCCGTTATAATCGGCAAAGTCGCGGGTCATCGTGGCAAAGGAATCGTAAAAACCGCTTTCACGCGTCATGATCGGATCCTCGTCAGGGGTCGGGCGCCAGGCGGTGGCGCGGGAGAAACGTTCCTCGGCGCCGTAGGTGCGCAGATGGATGTCGGTGAGGTGCCAGCCATTGGCGGCGGAGGTGTCATCGGGACAGGATGAGGACACGCAGATGAGATCGGTCAAAGCGCGCAGGAGCACATAGTCGCCGGGCCGCGACCACGGCTCATCGGCCAGCATCACGCCATGTTCGTCGATCGCGGTGTTGAAAAAGAAATTCGCCGCCATCCAGCCGGGGCGGGCGGGAATGCCGTAAGGGTCGAGCACCGCGTTGAAATTGTCGGAACAATTGACGTGACCGGGATAGCCGATGTCGTCGTAATATTTGGCATTACAGGCGAGACCAAAAGCGTCGTGGCGACCGCAGGTGTCTTGGACGACCTCGACCAAAGGCGTCAGGTCATGATCGAAGTACTTCGCGTGCAGACCCGGCATCGGATAGGCGTGGCCCTGGATCGTGCGGGTGGTGGTGACGTCGAGCGGGTGGAAAATGCCCTTGTCCACCTTGCGTGCATCGAAGCACTGGAAATCGGTGCATTGGCGGCCATCGACATCCATGATCTGGATGAATTCACCCTTCCTGACCCGGTAGGCCTGCGCCGTCGCCGAGGCGACGCGGATCTCCTGCAGCGGATCGGCGAGCGGGTCGGGCAGGGCGAAGGCCCCTGCGAGACGGGCCTCGGCGCGGGTGATCAGCACGGTGAGCGGCGTGGCGGTGGTCTGCGCCTCGAAATCCGGCTCGGGCGCGGGTGCGGTGACAAGGACCCAGCCCGCCGCCTGTGCGGTGAAACTCACGCCTTCGCCCGCCGCGCTCGTGCCGGAGAACAGGCCGATGACCTTGGCACCGGCAAGCGCGATGCCGCGTTTGGCGAGGCCGAGGCGCAGCCGCGCCATGCCCGGCAGCGTGCTGTCCAATGTGGCGCGCAGGCCCTCGCCCGGGCTGTCGGCGGACCAGCCGAGCACGCCCGCGTCGACACGCCCGTCGAGATGCGCGGCCAGCATTTCGCAACGCTGACCGCCTTCGGTGTTGGTCACGGTGATCCGGTCGCCCGGTTTCAGCTCCAGAAGCGCTGCCCCGCCGCCTTGCACGGTATGACGTTCCTCGTTGGGGGCGAGCCGATAGGCGCCGGCGCGCCGCGGCTGGGACGCCAGAGGGGCGCCGGATCGGAAAGGCAGGCCAGAAGGATCTAGGATCACTGGAAACTCCATCGCTGAAGAAGAAAAAAATCCGGGGGCACACAAAGTCCCCCGGATCAGGGGAGAAGAGGCACGCCCGGCCTCTTGGCGCCGGGCGTACTCGTCAGGGATCAGTTCTGCAAATAGGCTTCCATGCTGTCGTCCAGCGCGTCTTTCCACGGTGTGTGATGCACGGGGGCCATGGTGCCGGTGATCACCGATTTGTAGCAATTGTTGCGGAAAGCCATGATGTCCTTGGCCTTGTGTTTCTTCCATTCGAAGAAGGCCTCGCAGGCGCCGTCGATGTCAAACGACGGGTAATCGGTCTCGGCCACCAGTTCCTTGACGTACTCGGCCTGATATTTGATCGCGTATTTCACATCGTCATCGGCCTCTTCGCGGGCGACGCGCTCGGCGACATCGGCATCGAGCACGGCCTTGTTGGTCGGAACCTCGATCCGGCCGAGGATGATGTCACGCACATACCAGGCCTGGGCGTCGAACATGTTGAAGGTGAACCACTGGTCCTGCATGCCGAGATAGAAGAGTTTCGGATTGGGGGTATAGACCACGCCCTTGTAGAGATCGGCGGTCGCCAGACGGTTGGCGGTCTTGAGCCGCAGATCGTCGGGCAGGAAGGGGAAATAGTGCTTGTAGCCGGTGCACAGGATGATCGCATCGACATCCTTGGTGGTGCCGTCCTTGAAATACACGGTCTTGCCCTCGACACGTTCGAGCGCCGGTTTTTCTTCCCAGTTGTCGGGCCAGTTGAAACCCATGGGGGCGGAGCGGTAGCAGCTGGTGATCGATTTGGCACCGTATTTCCAGCATTGCGAGCCGATGTCCTCGGCGGAGTAGGACGAGCCCATCACCAGCACATCCTTGCCTTCGAACTCGCGGGCGTCGCGGAAATCATGGGCGTGAACGATGCGGCCGTTGAACTGCGCAAATCCTGGATATTCCGGTACGTTGGGCGAGGAGAAGTGACCGGAGGCGATGATCACATTGTCAAAGCGTTCCTTGTAGACCGTGTCCTTTTCCATGTCGTGTACGGTGATTTCGAAATCGCCCTTCTCGGCGTCATATTCGACCCAGCGGATCACCGAAGAGAAACGGATCCATTTGCGCACGTCGGCCTTTTTTACCCGGCCCTCGATATAGTCGAAGAGCACGGCGCGCGGCGGGTAGGAGGCGATCTGTTTGCCGAAATGTTCCTCAAAGGAATAGTCGGCAAACTCCAGCCCCTCTTTCGGACCGTTGGACCAGAGGTAACGATACATCGAGCCATGTACGGGCTCGCCATTCTCATCGACGCCGGTGCGCCAAGTGTAATTCCACAGCCCGCCCCAGTTCGACTGTTTCTCGAAGCAGACGACTTCCGGGATCTCGGCGCCCTGGGCGGCGGCGGATTGGAAGGCGCGAAGCTGGGCGAGGCCGGAAGGGCCCGCGCCGATGACGGCGACTCGTTTGGTCATGGATGGAACTCCCGTTGGTTGTTGGTGTTTTCGTGTGATCCGTTTTCAGATCAGTCTGTGCGTTGCGTTCTGGTATGGACCAATATTTGTAATTGGTTCCTTTTGATTTGCTCCGGTATGGTCCAAAAATTTTCTGGTGGTCAACGAATTTTCTTTAGAGGAATATGAGATTCACCGAACAGGAGATGGTTTTGTCCCAATATTGGGCGTGAGGTTAAAAAATGAGCACAGACTCCTTGGCGCAAAGGCTGGCCGTCGCGGGATCGCTGCCGCGGTTGAGCGTGCAGGACCGGGCGCCCATTCGCATTGGCGCATTGGTGCCCTTGTCTGGGCCGGAAGAGCCCTGGGGCCGACCGGGGGTCGAGGGCTGTCAGATCTGGGTCGACTGGATCAATGCCCATGGCGGTATGATGGTTGGCGGGCGGCGGCATCTGGTGGAGCTCTCGGTCACCGATTGCGCCGGCGGCGCCGAGGCGACACTCGAGGCGGCGCGCCAGATGGTCGAGACCCAGCGGGTGCGGCTGGTGCTGACATTGGGCGGCAGCGACATGGCGCTGGCGCTGCCCTATCTGATGAGCCGCCGTATCCTGACCGCGACGCTTCTGCCCTCGGATCTTTCACCCGATGCGCCCTATCTGATCGCGCCGGCGGAGGTGCATCCGTTTTTCAATGTTACCGGGGTCGACTGGCTGACCCGGCAGCGCCCGGAGGCGAGGCGCGTGGCGCTCTGTTCCCAGACCGACCTTCTGGGCCTGCCGTCACTGGCCACCTACCGGGCGGCTTTCGATGTCGCCGGGCGCGAGGTGGTGCAAGAGGTGCTCTATGATCCGGAGGCGGGGGATGCCCGGCGGATCGTGGCGGAGATGCTCGAGAGCGCGCCGGATATCCTCTGCTGGTGCTCCTCGGCACCGGCGATGATCGAGGAGCTGACCGTTGCCGCCTATGAGATGGGGTTTCAGGGCGAGATCCTCGCCTGTACCTGTGACCATTATCCCCGGATGATCGCGCGGACCTCGCCAGACTTTATGGAGCGGTTCACCTTTCAATTCCCGGATTTCGACGATGCGGACCTAGCCGAAACGGCGTTTTTCTTTCGCCGGCCCAAGGCGTTCTTCGACACTTATAATGAGCGCTATCCGGAGCATTGGACCGCGGTAAGCTGGGAATATGCGTCGATCCTTGATCTCTGGCATGAGGCGGTGGAGACCGCGGACAGTCTCGCGACCGCCTCCGTCCTCGTGGCGCTCAAACGCGGCCGCAAGATGCCGCATGCGTTCGGTCTGGCCTCGTGGTGGGGCACCGAGGTCTACGGTATCGACAATGCGCTGGTTGGCGATTGGCCGGTGGTGGCGATCCGCGACGGCAAGGCGCAGATCCAGGAATTCGGGTCGGTGCTGGCCTGGCTTGAGACACATGGCGGCCGGTTGATGCAGGAGCTTGGCGCTCTGGGTCAGCTCTGGCATCAGCGCGGCAAGGCCGATTGGGCGCGCGCGCTGGCCCGGGGCTGAGGTCGCAGGAACACGGGAGTTATAGAGACGGATGAATAAGACGGTGACGACAGGAGAGATGGATTTGAAAGCCAATGAAGAGGCGCTGCGGCAGAACCCGCATGCGGTGAAGGAACAGCGGGAAAAGAATCTCGAAGTGGCGATCGGGCGACAGGTGCGCGAGCTGCGCAAGCGCCAGCGCCTTACCGGTGCCGATCTGGCGGCGCAGACCGGGCTGTCGGTCGGCATGCTCTCGAAAATCGAGAACGGGGTGATCTCGCCCTCGCTCAACACCATCTCGGTCCTGGCGCATGCGCTGCGGGTGCCGCTGGTGCAGCTGTTTTCCGGCTATGAGGAAGAGCGCGGCTGCATGCATGTGAAAGCTGGCGAAGGGGTCGAGATCGAACGCGCCGGCACCCGGGCCGGGCATCAGTATAATCTTCTGGGCCATATCGGCTCGAACAACTCGGGCGTGGTGGTCGAACCCTATCTGATCACATTGGATGACGCCTCGCACCGGTTCCCGGCGTTTCAGCACGAGGGGATCGAGCTTTTGTACATGCTCGAGGGCACGGTGAATTACCGCCATGGCGATCAGACCTATCTGCTGGAGCCGGGGGATTCGCTTCTCTTCGATTCCGATGCGCCGCACGGGCCGGAGGAAATTGTCGAACTGCCGGCGAAATACCTGTCGGTGATCACCTATCCGCAGGCGCGCTGAGCAGTCCGCGCCGCTCGACAAGAGGGGCTGGATTCACTTTTGATGAATTTATGGGCAAATCCATCCGATGCGGGTCGGTTTTGACTGCAAATTAATCAGATTTCCTGTGAGTGAGGTATTTTTCCAAAGGGGATAAAAACTTTCTTGAAGGGAAAATAGGTTTCCCGGTAGTGAGGGGTGAGCGGCGACGGAATCGCCGAGATCAACCCCGAATGGAGGAACCTATGTGTGGCATCGTAGGCCTGTTCCTGAAAAAGGACGAAATGCGCCCGCAGCTGGGCGATCTGCTGACGGATATGCTCATCACCATGACCGACCGTGGCCCGGACAGTGCCGGGATCGCGATCTATGGTGACGAGGCCGAAGGCTCTGTGAAAATCACCGTGCAATCCGACACGCCGGCCGAGGCCTTCGCGGATCTCGACGCTGCCGTCTGTGCCGCGATCGACGCGCCGGTGGAGATCAAGGTTGTCGATACCCATGCGGTTCTGACCCTGCCCGAGGCGAAAGAGGCCGAGGCCATCGCTTTCCTTGAGGAAAAGGGTCTGCGGATCATGGGCTCCGGCGCCTCGATGGAAATCTACAAAGAGGTCGGCCTGCCGAAGGACGTCGCGGCCCGTTTCGGTCTGCGCGCGATGGGCGGCTCCCATGGCATCGGGCACACCCGCATGGCGACCGAGTCGGCCGTGACCACCATGGGCGCTCACCCGTTCTCCACCGCCGATGACCAGTGCCTGGTGCACAACGGCTCGTTGTCGAATCACAACCAGATGCGTCGCAAGCTCGCGAAAAAGGGCGTCTTCACCCGGTCCGAGAACGACACGGAAGTGGGCGCGGCCTATATTTCCTCGCGCATTGCCGAAGGGGCATCGCTTGGCGAAGCGCTCGAAGGCACGCTCGAGGATCTCGACGGGTTCTTCACCTTTGTCACCGGCACCAAGAACGGGTTCGGCGTGGTGCGCGACCCGATCGCCTGCAAGCCGGCCGTGATGGCCGAGACCGAGGATTACGTCGCTTTCGCCTCCGAATACCGCGCCTTTGCCGATCTGCCCGGCATCGAGACCGCGCGTGTCTGGGAGCCGGAACCCGCAACTGTTTATTTCTGGGAGCGCTGAGATATGGCGAAAGATATGGCCACCACGCTTGATATGGCGACCACCGAGCTGCGCGAGGTGAACTCGACGCTGCAAGCCGCCGCCAAATCCAAGGCAAACGAGCAATATGTCATCACCAATGCCCGCGGCAGCCACGCCATGGCCTGTGGTCTCGATGGCCCGCTCAATGTCGTGGTGAAAGGGTCCACCGGCTACTATTGCGCCGGCATGAACAAGGAAGCCACGGTGACGGTCGAAGGCTCTGCCGGTCCGGGTGTTGCCGAAAACATGATGTCCGGTGTCGTCACCATCGAAGGCGACGCCAGCCAATATGCCGGCGCGACCGGTCATGGCGGACTTTTGAACATCAAGGGCAATGCCTCCTCGCGCTGCGGCATTTCGATGAAAGGCATCGATATCGTCGTCCATGGCAACATCGGCCACATGTCCGCCTTCATGGCGCAAAAGGGCAATCTCGTTGTCTTGGGCGATGCCGGCGATGCGCTGGGCGACTCGCTCTATGAAGCGCGTCTGTTCGTGCGCGGCAATGTGAAATCGCTGGGCGCCGACTGCATCGAGAAAGAGATGCGTCCGGAGCATCTCGAGATCCTCAAGGAGCTGCTCGAGAAAGCCGGCGCCGACGCCAAGCCGGAAGAGTTCAAGCGCTACGGCTCGGCCCGCAAGCTCTATAATTTCAACATCGATCACGCCGACGAATACTGAGGAGCGCGATATGGACAAGACACCTATGACTGAGCCGCGCCAGAGCTGGACCTTCTCCAACTCGATCAACTCGGAAATCCGTCGTGCTGCCGACACCGGCATCTACGACATCCGGGGCGGGGGCGCGAAACGCCGCGTGCCGCATTTCGACGACCTGCTGTTCCTCGGCGCCTCGATGTCGCGCTACCCGCTCGAAGGTTATCGCGAGAAATGCGACACCTCGGTCACCCTCGGCACGCGGTTCGCGAAAAAGCCGATCGAGCTGAAAATCCCGGTGACCATCGCCGGCATGTCCTTTGGCGCGCTTTCGGGCCACGCCAAAGAGGCTCTGGGTCGCGGCGCCTCCATGGCGGGGACCTCGACCACCACCGGTGACGGCGGTATGACCGAGGAAGAGCGCGGCCATTCCGAAAAACTGGTCTACCAATACCTGCCGTCGCGCTACGGTATGAACCCGGACGACCTGCGCCGTGCCGATGCCATCGAGATCGTGGTGGGTCAGGGCGCGAAACCGGGCGGTGGCGGCATGCTGCTGGGTCAGAAGATCACCGAACGCGTCGCCGGCATGCGCGACCTGCCGGTGGGCATCGACCAACGCTCCGCCTGTCGTCACCCGGACTGGACCGGCCCGGATGATCTCGAGATCAAGATCCTCGAGATCCGCGAAATCACCAATTGGGAAAAGCCGATCTACATCAAGGTTGGCGGCGCGCGGCCTTACTATGACGTCGCTCTGGCCTGTAAGGCGGGCGCCGATGTGATCGTCCTCGACGGGATGCAGGGCGGCACGGCGGCAACCCAGGACGTGTTCATCGAACATGTCGGTCAGCCGACGCTGGCCTGTATCCGCCCCGCCGTTCAGGCGCTTCAGGATCTGGGCCTGCACCGCGAAGTGCAGCTCATCGTCTCCGGCGGTATCCGCACCGGCGCCGATGTGGCGAAAGCTCTGGCGCTTGGCGCCGACGCAGTGGCCATCGGCACCGCCGCTCTGGTTGCTCTGGGCGACAATGACCCGAAATGGGAATCCGAGTACAACAAACTCGGCACCACCACGGGCGCCTATGACGACTGGCATGAGGGCCGCGACCCGGCGGGCATCACCACCCAGGATGTGGAGCTGATGAAGCGCCTCGATCCGGAAGTGGCGGGCCGCAAGCTGCGCAACTACCTCAATGTGCTGACGCTGGAATGCCAGACGCTCGCACGCGCCTGTGGTCACAACCATGTCCACAACCTTGAGCCGGAAGATCTCTGTGCGCTGACCATGGAGGCCGCTGCCATGGCACAAGTTCCGCTTGCGGGGACCAACTGGTACCCGGGCAAGCCGGGCTTCTGATCTCAAAAACGCACATATTTGAGGGGCCTCTGGCCCCTCATTCACCAACAGGGAATAGGAAAATGAGCAAACTTGCTAAATTCGCCGCGGAAACAGGCGTCAAATATTTCATGATCTCCTACACCGACCTGTTCGGCGGTCAGCGCGCCAAACTGGTGCCGGCGCAGGCGATCGCGGATATGGAAGAGGACGGGGCGGGCTTTGCCGGTTTTGCCACATGGCTCGACCTGACGCCAGCGCACCCCGACATGCTCGCGGTGCCGGATGCGGACGCGGCGATCCAGCTGCCGTGGAAACCCGAGGTGGCCTGGGTGCCCGCCGATTGCGTGATGGAAGGCGAGCCGGTCGAACAGGCGCCGCGCAACGTCTTGAAGAAACTGGTGAAGGAAGCCGCCGAGGCCGGGCTCCGCGTCAAGACCGGGATCGAGGCGGAATTCTTCCTTTTGACCCCCGAGGGCGATCAGATCTCCGACCCGTTCGATACGGCGGAAAAGCCCTGCTACGACCAGCAGGCGGTGATGCGCCGCTATGACGTGATCGCGCAAATCTGCGATTACATGCTGGAGCTTGGCTGGGGCCCGTATCAGAACGACCACGAGGACGCCAACGGCCAGTTCGAGATGAACTGGGATTTCGACGACGCCCTGATCACCGCGGATCGCCACAGCTTCTTCAAGTTCATGGTGAAATCGGTCGCCGAACAGCACGGTTTCCGCGCCACCTTCATGCCGAAACCGATCGAGGGGCTGACCGGCAACGGCTGTCACGCGCATATTTCGGTCTGGGATCTCGAGGGCAAGACCAACGCCTTCGCCGGCAAGGCGGCGGGCCAGATCGGCGAAGTGGGCCTGTCGGAACAGGGCGGCTATTTCCTCGGCGGCATCATGAAACATGCCGAAGCCCTGGCCGCGATCACCAACCCGACGGTGAACAGCTACAAACGCATCAACGCGCCGCGCACCATGTCGGGCGCGACCTGGGCGCCGAACACCGTGACCTGGACCGGCAACAACCGCACCCACATGGTGCGCGTGCCCGGCCCGGGCCGGTTCGAGCTGCGCCTGCCGGACGGGGCGGTGAACCCCTATCTGTTGCAGGCCGTGATCATCGCGGCCGGGCTTTCGGGGATTTCCTCCAAGGCCGATCCGGGGCCGCGCTATGACATCGACATGTATGCCGAAGGCCACAAGATCGAAGGCGCGCCGAAACTGCCGCTCAATATGCTCGATGCGATCCGCGCCTATGACGCCGATCCGGAGTTGAAGGCGATGCTGGGCAATGATTTCTCCGCCTCCTACATCAAGATGAAGCATCAGGAGTGGAACGCGTTTGTGTCGCATTTCTCGCGTTGGGAAAAAGACAACACGCTCGACATCTGAGGTTTGGATTTCCCTGTGGAAGCCGTCAGGCTTTCGCTGTCCCAGACGGGTCCGGTTCGCGCCGGGCCCGTTTTTTGCGCAGCTCGGAGGGCGCGATGCCGTGGGTCTTGCGGAACGCGTCGGAGAAATGCGCCTGTGAGGAAAACCCGGTCATCTGGGCGATTTCCGCGAGTGAGAGCCGGGTCGAACTGATCAGGTCCTTGCCGGTCTCGAGGCGGATGCGGCGGTATTCCTCCATCACCGAATGGCCCAGCCCCTCGCGGAACTGGCGTTGTAATTGCCGGGTCGAGAGGCCCGAAAGCGTGGCGATTTGGTCCTGATCCAAGGGATCGGCGATATGGCTTTCCATCAGCTCCAGCGCGGCCTCGACCGCGCGCGGCAGGGCGCCATAGCGGGAATGCAGCGACGTCCGCTGCGGCGCTTCGGCGCCACGCACCTCGGTCTGGATGAACCAGTCCGAGATCCGCCCGGCAAACCGTGTGCCGTGATCGCGGGCGATGATCGCATGCATCATGTCGAGGGGCGCGGAACCGCCGGCGCAGGTGTAGCGGTCGCGGTCGATGACGAAGAGTTTGCGCTCCAGCAGCCAGGGGCCGGGCAGGCGTTCGAAATCATCGTAATGGTGCCAGTGCACGGTGAAACGCCGGTCCTGCAACAGCCCGGCTCGGGCGAGAATGACCGCGCCGCCGGAGATGCCGCCGAGGGCGCAGCCATTGCGGTCCGCCTGTCTGAGCCAGGAGAACAGCGCCGGGTCGGTGATGCGTGCCGGATTGCCGCCCGCAACCACGAAGATCATGTCGTAAAGCGGCAGGGCATCGCGGTAAAACCGCCCGTCGAACCGGGCGCCGAGAGAGGCGGTGGATGTCGTGCCGCTGTGCGACAGCAGGGTCACGTCATAGGGCATCTCGGGGGCAAAGACATTGGCGGCGCGCAAGGGCTCGAGCGCGGCGGCCGTCGAGAGCAGCGCGAAATCGTCGATCAGCAGAAAGGCGATTCTCCGCATCGGGTATTTTCCTCATTTGCGTCCTGTATTGAAAAATATACGTCCTGAATATGAAAGAACAGGGTGAAAATCGCCGTTACAACATTTTGAGACGAAGGAGCGCAATGCATGAAATTCTCTGGTTTCAAAGTCGTGAAAGAGGCCCTCACCGGGCATAAGGGCTGGCAGCCGCTGTGGCGCAACCCGGAGCCGAAACCCGCCTATGACATCGTGATTGTCGGCGGCGGCGGGCACGGTCTGGCCACCGCCTTTTACCTCGCCAAGACATTTGGCGAGCTCAAGGTGGCGGTGCTGGAAAAGGGCTGGCTCGGCTCCGGCAATATCGGTCGCAACACCACGATCATTCGCTCCAATTACCTGCTTCCGGGCAACGAGCCGTTCTACGAATTCTCGATGAAGCTCTGGGAAAATCTCGAGCAGGAAACCAATTTCAACTCGATGGTCAGCCAGCGCGGCATCATCAACCTCATTCACACCGACGGTCAGCGCGACGCCTATCGCCGGCGCGGCAATGCGATGCTCCTGGCGGGCGCCGATGCGCGGCTTCTGGGCCGTGACGAGCTAAAGGAGATGGTGCCGTTTCTCAACTATGACAACGCGCGCTTCCCGATCAAGGGCGGGTTGATGCAGCCGCGCGCCGGCACGGCGCGCCACGATGGCGTGGTCTGGGGCTATGCCCGCGGCGCCGATCAGCGCGGTGTCGACATCATCCAGAATTGCGAAGTCACCGGCTTCAAGATCGAGAATGGCAAGGTGCTGGGCGTTGAGACCTCGCGCGGCTTCATCGGTGCGAAAAAGGTCGGGGTCTCGGTGGCGGGGTCCTCTTCCCGCGTCATGCAAAAGGCGGGGATGCGCCTGCCGATGGAAAGCCATGTGCTGCAGGCCTTCGTTTCCGAGGGGCTCAAGCCGACCATCCCGGGTGTCATCACCTTTGGCGCCGGGCATTTCTATGTCAGCCAATCCGACAAGGGCGGGCTGGTGTTCGGTGGCGATCTCGACGGCTATAATTCCTATGCCCAACGCGGCAACCTGCCGGTGGTCGAGGATGTGCTCGAAGGCGGTATGGCACTGATGCCGATGATCGGCCGGGCGCGGCTGTTGCGCAGCTGGGGCGGCATCATGGACATGTCGATGGATGGCTCGCCGATCATCGACAAGACCGATATCGACGGGCTCTATTTCAACGGTGGCTGGTGCTACGGCGGGTTCAAGGCGACGCCGGCCTCCGGCTATGCCTTTGCGCATTTGCTCGCCACCGACCGCCCGCATGAGACCGCAACCGGTTACCGGTTCGACCGGTTCAACCGTGGTCATGTCATCGATGAAAAGGGCGTTGGCGCCCAACCGAACCTGCACTGAGGTAGAGAAAATGTTGATCCCTCATCCCCTTCTCGGACTGCGCGACAGTCAGGAATTCACCTATCTCGGCGATGCCAATCTGATGCACCGCCCCGATCCGGCGGCGGAGAATGCCGAAGCGGCGTTCTGCGAGTACGTCTTTCTGCGCGACAACCCGGCGGGTGTGCATCGCGAGTTGTGGTTCCACGAACAGGGCGACCGCTCCTGGCTCGTCGTCACCCGCGACACCACCACGCATGAAATTCTCGGCGCCGAGCTGGCATCCGATGTGAAACTGGGAGCTGCGCAATGACCCGTCTTTCTGGTGGTCTGATCGACCGCTCCAAGCCACTGAATTTCACCTTCAACGGCAAGTCCTACAGAGGTTTCGAAGGCGATACGCTCGCCTCGGCGCTGCTGGCCAATGGCGTCCAGCTGATGGGCCGCAGCTTCAAATACCACCGTCCACGCGGCGTTGTGGCGGCAGGTTCCGAAGAGCCCAACGCCATGGTCGAGCTGCGCACCGGCGCTCGTCAGGAGCCGAACACGCGGGCCACCATGGCCGAGCTCTATGACGGGCTTTCCGCGCGCTCGCAAAACCACATGGGGCCGCTCAATCGCGACCTTCTGGCGGTCAATGACCTGATGTCGCCGTTTTTCGCGGCGGGCTTCTATTACAAGACCTTCATGTGGCCGAAGGCGTTCTGGGAAAAGCTCTACGAGCCCGCGATCCGCAAGGCGGCGGGGCTTGGCAGCCTGTCGATGCTGCCGGACCCGGATCAGTATGACAAAGGTTTCCTGCATTGCGATCTGTTGATCGTGGGCGCCGGTGCGGCCGGTCTCGCGGCGGCGCTGACCGCCGGTCGGGCAGGGGCCGAGGTCATCCTCGCCGATGAGGATTTCTCCCTTGGCGGGCGGCTGACGATGGAGAGCGATACGCTCGACGAGGCCGAGGCCGCGGCGTGGATCGCCTCCGTGAAAGCCGAGTTGGAGAGCCTGCCCAATGTCCGCATCATGACCCGCACCACGGTGTTCGGGGTCTATGATCATGGCATTTTCGGTGCGGTCGAACGCGTTGCCGATCATTTGAAAGAGCCGGGCGCGAAGGTGCGTCAGACGCTCTGGCGGATTACCGCGAAACGCGCGGTTCTGGCGGCGGGCGCGACCGAGCGGCATATCCCCTTTGCCGATAATGATCGTCCGGGCGTGATGATGGCCGGGGCCATGCGCGCCTATGCCAATCGCTGGGCCGCCAGCCCGGTGAAACGCGACGGCGATGCGATCGCGATCTTCACCAATGGCGACGATGGCCACCGCACGGCGATGGACCTGATCGCCAAGGGCGCGAATGTGCTGGGCGTGATCGATGCCCGGGCCGGGGCGGAAGCCTTGGGCGATTACAAGCTCTTTGCCGGTGCCACCGTGACAGGCACCAAGGGGCGTCTGGGCCTCACCTCGATCGAGATCACCCGCAATGGCACCTCGGAATGGCACAATGTCGGCGCGCTGGGCGTGGCCGGCGGCTGGAACCCCAATGTGCATCTGGCCTCGCATCATCGCGGGCGCCCGGTCTGGGATGACAGGCTTCTGGCCTTCGTGCCCTCCGCCGATGGTCCGAAAGGGCTGATCCCGGCGGGCGCTGCGGCGGGCAAGGGCGGCACGGCGGAGGCGCTGGCCGACGGCATGCGCGCGGCGATCGAAGCGCTCTCCGAGATCGATGTCACCGCCTCCGAGATCGCGCTGCCGAAAGCCGAGAATGCCGCCTCGGACCAGGCCGCCTTCTGGCATGTGCCGGGTGACAAACGAGCCTGGGTGGATTTCCAGAATGACGTCACGGTCAAGGATATCGCTCTGGCGCATAAGGAGAACATGAAGCCGGTCGAACATCTGAAACGCTGGACCACGCTCGGCATGGCCACGGATCAGGGCAAGACCTCGAACATTTCGGCATTGGCCGTGATGGCCGAGCTGACCGGCAAGAGCATTCCCGAAACGGGCACCACGATTTTCCGGCCGCCCTACACCGGTGTGTCGCTTTCCGTTCTGGGCGGCGGTGATACGGGCAACAATTTCCGCCCGAGCCGTCTGACACCGACCCATCACTGGGCCGAGAAACTCGGTGCCGAATTCGTCGAGGTCGGCCAGTGGATGCGGGCGCAATATTTCCCGCGCCAGGGTGAGACCCATTGGCGGCAGGCGGTGGACCGTGAGGTTCTTGCCGTGCGTGCGGGCGTCGGGATCTGTGACGTGACCACGCTTGGCAAGGTCGATGTGCAGGGCGCCGATGCCGGTGAATTCCTCAACCGGGTCTATGCCAATATGATGGGCACGCTTGCGGTTGGTAAGGTCCGCTACGGTCTGATGCTGCGCGAGGACGGGCATCTCTATGACGACGGCACCTGTGCGCGGCTTTTCGAGGATCACTATGTGGTCACGACGACCACCGCCAATGCCGGGCTGGTCTATCGCCAGATGGAATTCTTCCATCAATGCGTCTGGCCGGAGCTCGATGTGCAGCTGATTTCGACCACCGACGCCTGGGCGCAGATCGCCGTGGCGGGGCCGAAATCGCGCGAGCTTCTGTCGCGGATCGTCGATGAGTTCGACATCTCGAACGAAGGCTTCCCCTTCATGGGCTGTGCCGCGCTGACGATCTGTGGCGGGCTCCGCGCCCGGCTGTTCCGGATCTCGTTTTCGGGTGAATTGGCCTATGAGGTGGCTGTGCCCGCCCGTTACGGTCAGGCGCTGATGGAGCGGCTGATGCAAGAGGGTGCGGATCTCGGCGTGACGCCTTACGGGACCGAGGCGCTGGGCGTGCTGCGGATCGAGAAAGGCCATGCGGCGGGGGCCGAGCTCAACGGTCAGACTACGGCGCAGATGCTGGGTCTGGGCAAGATGGTCTCAATGAAGAAGGACAGTGTCGGTGCGGTGATGTCGCGCCGCGGCGGTCTCGCCGAGGACAAGCGCCGTCTGGTCGGGTTGAAACCGATCGACGGGCAGCAACAGATCATGGCCGGATCGCATCTTTTCACCCGCGGCACGGCGCAGGAGACCGGCACGGATCAGGGCTGGGTCACCTCGTCCTGCTACTCGCCGCATCTCAAGAGCTATATCGCCTTGGGTTACCTCGAGGAGGGCGATACGCGGATCGGCGAACAGATCACCGCCGCCAACCCGCTCGAAGGTAAAACGCTCATGGCCGAAGTGGTCTCCGCCCATTTCGTCGATCCCGAAGGAGGACGTCTCCGTGATTGATTATGCGACTAATGCTGTGACTGATCTCACACCTATCACCGCCCTTGGCGGCACCGTGGCACGGTCCGAAAGTTTCGGCGCGCTGAGCCTTTCGGAGAATGCCGGGCTTGGCCTGGCCTCGCTGAGCCTGCGCAAGAGTGCCGAAAAGGGCCAGGAGGCGCCGCAGGTCTTTGGTCTGCCGCTGCCCGGCGTCGGCAAGGCCACCGCCATGGGGGCGTACGGCGCTTTCTGGACCGGGCGCGATCAATGGATGATCGAGGCTCAGGGCAAGGGTGAGGTGGATTTCGCCGCGATGCTGAAATCCGAGGCACCAGACTGTTCGGTGACCGAGCAGACCGACGGGTTCGTCGCTTTCGAGATTGCTTCGGCAAACGGCGCGGGACCGCTCGAGGCGCTGATGGCCAAGCTGGTCAATCTCGATCCGAAAGCTTTCGGGCCGGGGCAGGTGACGCGTACCGGGCTTGAACATATGACTGTTTTCCTGATCCGCCGGGCCGAAGACCGGTTGGCGGTGATCGGAATGCGCACATTGGCGGGATCGCTGTGGCATGCGTTGAGCGTGGCCGCCCGCCGCCTTGAGGCCTGAGCGCCTCGAAGACTGACTGGGAGACTGAAACATGACTGCACAGATCATCGACGGCAAGGCATTCGCCGCCACCGTCCGGGAAAAGGTCGCCGCCCATGTGGCACGTTTGAAAGAGGTGCACGGGATCACCCCCGGCCTGGCCGTGGTGCTGGTGGGCGAAGACCCGGCCAGCCAGGTCTACGTGCGCAACAAGGGCAAACAGACCGTCGAATGCGGGATGAATTCCTATGAGCACAAGCTGTCGGCGGAGACCTCGGAAGAGGATCTTCTGGCGCTGATCGAGCGTTTGAATGCCGATCCGGAGGTGCATGGCATCCTCGTGCAGCTGCCGCTGCCGGATCATCTCGACAGCGATCTGGTGATCAATTCCATCGATCCGGCCAAGGATGTGGACGGGTTCCATATTTCCAACGTCGGGCTTTTGGGGACCGGTCAGAAATCGATGGTGCCGTGTACGCCGCTCGGGTGCCTGATGATGCTGCGCGATCATCTGGGCAGCCTCTCCGGTCTCAATGCCGTGGTGGTCGGGCGCTCCAATATTGTGGGTAAGCCGATGGCCCAGCTTTTGCTGCGCGACAGCTGCACCGTGACCATCGCGCACAGTCGCACGAAAGAGATCGAAGCGCTGTGCCGCACCGCCGATATTCTCGTTGCCGCGGTCGGACGCCCGGAAATGATCAAGGGCGACTGGGTCAAACCAGGAGCGACCGTGATCGACGTGGGCATCAACCGTGTCGAGGCGCCGGAAAAGGGTCTCAGGGACGACGGTTCGGTGAAAATGAAACTGGTGGGCGATGTCGAGTTTGACAGCGCCGCCGCGGTCGCAGGTGCGATCACCCCGGTGCCGGGCGGCGTCGGTCCGATGACCATCGCCTGTCTTCTCGCCAATACGGTGACGGCGGCCTGTCGCGCCAATGATCTTCCCGAGCCCGAAGGGCTCACAGCCTAAATACGCATAGGGCCCTTATAGGATCTCAGGCCCGACCCAACGATAAAAATCCAAATCAACAACCAATAGACAAACCAACACCCGGGGAGCGCGATCAGGGGAGCGCTTCTCGTCTGGAGAGTAAACATGACGAAATATTGTCTCACCGTGGCCTGCGCAACGACGCGCGGGATCGTCGCCGCCATCGCCACCTATCTCGCCGATCATGGCTGTAACATCACCGACAGCTCGCAATTCGACGACACTGAAACCGGTCAGTTCTTCATGCGCGTGAGCTTCACCTCGGAAGAGGGCAAGGCGCAGGACGCGCTGGAAAAGGAATTCGCCCCGATCGCCGAAGAGTTCGGCATGACGTTTGCCTTCCACGACGAGAGCGTGAAGATGAAAGTGGTGATCATGGTCAGCCGTTTCGGCCACTGTCTGAACGATCTGCTGTACCGTGTGCGCATCGGCGCCCTGCCGGTCGAAATCGTCGCGGTGATCTCCAACCACATGGATTATCAGAAGGTCGTGGTGAACAGCGACATCCCGTTCCACTGCATCAAGGTGACCAAGGAGAACAAGCCGGAGGCCGAAGCCGCGATCATGAAAGTGGTCGAGGATTCCGAGGCCGAGCTGATCGTTCTGGCGCGTTACATGCAGATCCTTTCCGACGAGATGTGCACCAAGATGTCCGGCCGGATCATCAACATTCACCACTCTTTCCTGCCGTCGTTCAAGGGCGCGAACCCGTACAAACAGGCCTATGCGCGTGGCGTGAAGCTGATCGGGGCGACCTCTCACTACGTGACTGCGGATCTCGACGAGGGCCCGATCATCGAACAGGACACGGTGCGGATCACCCATGCGCAGAGCCCGGATGATTACGTCAGCCTCGGCCGTGACGTGGAAAGCCAGGTTCTGGCCCGCGCGATCCATGCTCATGCCAACCACCGTGTGTTCCTCAACGGCAACAAGACCGTGGTGTTCCAGGCCTCGCCGGGGAGCTATTCGTCGGAACGGATGGGGTGAGGAGCGGTCGGCCCATATGGGCCGATCCATCGCTCCAGTGGAGCGATGGAAGCGCCGAACGCCCGAGCACGCCTGCGAGGGCCGGGTAGGGAAGACCCGAGCCCCCTTGCGAGGGCCGGGCAGGGGCCGCGCCCGCATAGCGTGCGAGACCCGGGCAAAGATCCAACCCGACATCGCAAACCCGATCAGAGGCGCGGTTTTCCCGCGCCTCTTTTCGTTTCCGGTTTCGGTTCCAAAGCGCGGGCTCTGGACCAATCCTTCGGAATTGGTCTAATAGGGGCGAATCCCAAGGACTGACTTCGTGCCCAATTCCCCACTTTCCTCAACTCAACCCGGCCAGAGCTCCCTGCCGGGGGCGACCGTGAAATATGTGATCGAAACGCTGTCGACGCGGATCGTGACCCAGGAATATGCCACCGAAGAGCGCCTGCCCTCGGAGCGGCAGCTGGCGCAGGAACTGGGTGTGGCGCGCAACACGGTGCGCGAGGCTCTGGATCAGCTCGAGACCCGCGGCATGATCCGTCGGCGCGCCGGTGCCGGGTCCTTTGTCACCTATAATCCCGATGGCAATGGCGCGGCGCTTTCGCCCGTGGCCTCCGAGACCGGGCCGCTGCAATTGCAGGTGATGCGCGGCATTCTGGAACCCGAAATGGTGCGTCTTGCGATCGTCAACATGTCGCCGCGGCAGATCGAAGCGCTTTCCACCGTGCTCTCCAGAATGGAGGGGGTGCAGGCCGATGCCAGCGCCTTTATGCGGCTCGAGGAAGAATTCCACCGTTTGATTGCCGAGGGCACCGGCAATCCGCTTTTGGTGGCTTGTTACAATCTGGTGCTCGACGCCCGGCGCCAGGCCTTTCGCAGCGCCATGTATCGGCGGCACATGACCCCGGCCCGGATCGAGATCTATCAGCGCGGTTATAACGGTCTGTTCAATGCGATCGCGGCGCGGGACATCGAAGAGGCCTCGGAATTCATGAAGCTCGCCCTGATCGAGGATCAGCGCCTGTTGCTTCAGGAAGACTGACGCAGCGGGACCGAGGTCTGACGCGCTGTTTTCGGCGGAGGCCGCGCCGGAGCGGAATGATGGCCGTGACCGCCTGTGTCTGGTGGCTCATGACAAGGGCCGAATGTCGTGATTGGCCCAACCAATCCAAATTGGTTCTGTTCTGGTCTGTCGGTGAGATTTTCGGCGCGATTTTCTGACCGAACGGTCCATAAATCCTGCCGAATCTCCATGAAAATCCGGCTTGCCTGCGCGCGGCGGCGGAGAGGTCCTTGGGGCGAAACAGACCAATTTTCTCTGAAAAGATTCTCCCTGCGCCCATAAATTCAGCTTTCCTGGAAAATCCCGCGGGTCTTTGACCTAAAAAACGGCGCGCGTCGCCGCCGGATTAATTCCTGTCAGGAAAAAAGTTTGACCCATGGTGATTTGTTCGCCTTGATAAAGGGACTGAGTGAGCCAGTTCGCACAATTGGTCCGAACCAAAAATGGACCGCTGGCTTTGAATCGAAAAGTCAACTTCAGGACAGGGAGAACGACTTGGAACAGGATCTTGCATCCTTGGCTGCCGCGGTTGCGGAGCTACAGGGAAATCATGCCGCGACAAACGGTACGTTTTCCGAGACTTTCTACTTTCTGACGATCCCGCTCATGGTGCTGATCCATGCCGGGTTCCTCGCATATGAAATGGGCGCATCGCGGTCGAAGAACGCGCTGGCCTCCGGTATCAAGAACATTCTCGCCTTCGCGATGATCGTTCCGTTCTTTTATTTTGTCGGCTGGTGGATCTACTGGGCCTTCCCGACGGGCCTCACGCTTTCCGAAGGTGCCATGGGCATTTCCGGTCTGGCCTATGCCAATGACGTGGCCCTGCCGTGGAGCCAGTACATGGGCCCGAACCTCGATGACCGCGCCTCCGGCGTGTTCTGGGGGGCTTTCGTGCTGTTTGCCGCCACCACCGCCTCGATCCTCTCTGGCGGGGTGATCGAACGCATCAAGCTGACCGGCTTTGTCGTTCTGGCCATCGCACTGGGCGCTTTCGTCTGGATCCTCGCGGCCGCCTGGGGCTGGCATGCGGATGGCTGGCTGGTGACCAAGTTCGGCTATCATGATTTCGGTGCGGCTGGCGTCGTGCACATGATCGCGGGCTTCTTCTCGCTGGGTGTTCTGATCAACCTCGGGCCGCGCATCGGCAAATTCAACGCCGATGGCTCCGCCAACAACATCCCGGGTCACTCCATGCCGATGACGCTGATTGGTCTCATGCTGATCATCGCCGGGTTCTGGGGCTTCCTGATGGGGTGTGTCATCGTTCCGGGCGAAGCCTGGTCCTGGGGCACCGAGATCGAAGCGACGATCTACGGCACGCCGATGACCATTTCCGGCATGACTTTCAACACGCTGATGGGCTTTGCCGGCGGCATCATCGGGGCCTGGATGGTCACTCGCGATCCGTTCTGGATGATGTCCGGTGCTCTCGGCGGGATCATCTCGGCCGCTGCCGGTCTCGACCTGTGGTATCCGCCCATGGCCTTTGCCATCGGTTTCATCGGCGCCTGCATGATGCCCTTCGTCGCCTCCTTCATCGAGAAACGCGGCATCGACGATGCGGTTGGCGCCTTTGCAGTGCACGGCTTTCTCGGCATGTGGGGCCTCCTGGCGGTCGGTATCGCGGCCCAGGGCTACCCGGCGATGTTCGGGGAAGACGTGATCGAGACCTCGTTTATGGGTCAGCTCGTCGGCGCCGTCACCATGGGGCTTCTGGGCTTCGTTCCGGGCTATGTCATCTCCTTCATCCTGAAGGTGACCGGCCAGCTCCGGGTGCCCGAAGAAGCCGAACTGCTCGGTCTCGACAAGGTCAAAGTGCCTGCCGAAGCCTATCCCGAAGCGCTTCACCCGTCGGTCAGCCCGGCCGAGTGATCCCTCTGACAAGGAAAGGATAATCCAATGGAAGCTCCGTTTGACGCAACCTCCTGGGACGGCATCACCGGCGCCATCTACGCTGGCTACGGCTCCGTCGAAGGTCTCTGGCTCCTTCTCGTGCTGGCCATGGTCGTGATCGCGATCGTGTTTGGCTGGCGCCACGAGGAACACGCCTACAAGGCGACAGAGAAAAAATAAGAACCGAAACTGGTTCAAAGAGACAGGGTTTCACGCCCTTCCTCTGGCCCGGCGGCGCTTCCCGTTGCCGGGTCACCCCGAAAATCCCCAAATTCAATACACGACCCGAAGGACAGAATAATGATCACCTCATGGAGATTTTCCGCACTGGCGGACCGGCACCGCGCCCTGGGCTCCGCTCTCGAAGACTGGAGCGGCATGGGCACCGCCTGGAGCTATGACAAGGATCAGACGGAAGAGTACCTGGCGATCCGCACGAAAGCGGGCGTCATGGATGTCTCGGGCCTGAAGAAAGTCTATGTCGTCGGCCCGCACGCGCAATATGTGATCGACAAGGCCACGACCCGCAATATCGAAAAACTGAAACCCGGTCGTTCGACCTATGCCACCATGCTCAATGATGCCGGCAAGTTCGTCGATGACTGCGTGATCTACCGGCTCGGGCCGCAGAATTTCATGGTGGTGCACGGGTCCGGCGCGGGCCATGAGCAACTGACCAAATACGCCGCCGGGCGCAATGTCGCGGTGATCTTCGACGACGAGCTGCATGACATCTCGCTGCAAGGGCCGCTGGCCGTCGATTATCTCGAGAAGCACGTGCCGGGCATCCGCGACGTGGTCTATTTCAGCCATCTCCAGACCACGCTCTTTGGCAAGCCGGTGATGATCTCGCGTACCGGTTACACCGGCGAGCGCGGCTACGAGATCTTCTGCCGTCGTCAGGACGCGGTGGAGATCTGGGACACGATTGTCGCCGAGGGCGAAGCGATGGGCATCATCCCGACGCGCTTCACCACGCTCGATTGGCTGCGGGCCGAGAGCTATCTGCTGTTCTTCCCCTATGACAATTCGGAAATGTACCCGTTCAAGGACGAGGCCGCCGGCGACACGCTGTGGGAGCTGGGTCTCGACTTTACCGTCTCGCCGGGCAAGACCGGGTTCCGCGGCGCCGAAGAGCATTACCGTCTGAAGGGCAAAGAGCGCTTCAAAATTTACGGTGTGAAACTCGAAGGCACCGAACCCGCCGCCGAAGGTGCGCCTTTGCTGAAAGACGGCAAAGAGGTCGGTGTCGTGACCGTCGGCATGTATTCGCCCCTCAATGAGCACAATGTCGGCATCGCGCGTATGCCGGTCGAGTGCGCCGTCGAAGGTGTGGAGCTCACGGTCAAGAACCCCGATGGCGAGATCAAGGCAATTGCGCATCCGATGCCCTTCTACGACGTCGACAAGAAGCGTCGCACCGCCAAGGGCTGATAAAAATACGAACGCACAAAGACTTACGAGGCGGGGGCAATTCGGTGCCCGCCTCCTGAGACCAACAGGAAGACCGACGGGACCTCACAATGCCCAACACTGAATTTTCCCCCTCCATCGATAGCCGGCCGACCTATGCCGGGCTCTCCTCGCAAGGGGCCGCGCCCGCGATCATGGTCGCCGATGCGGCCGGCGCTGCGGCGCTCATCGATCTTGCCACGGCCGATGCCTCTGTCATGGATCATGCCCATGTCATCCTGGTCGCGAAAGCGCCGGACATGGCGGCAAGACTAACTGATCTCGGCCCGAAGGCGCTGCATGAGGCGCCGGACTTTGAGGCCGCGACGCCGCTGGTGAGCCAGCTTCTCGACAGTGCCAAAATGGGCACGCAGCTTTACCTCGCCGGCTCCGAAGGGCTGATGGGCCATGTCTCGGCCTTGGCGACGACCGCCGGCATGCCGCTCGAGGCGATCCAGATGGAACATCGCGGCTCGATCGCGCGGCGCATGCAATGCGTGCATTGCAAGGGCATCACCGAGGACGTGACCACCGATCCCTTCACCTGTTCGCATTGCGGGCTGACACTGTTCGTCCGCGATCACTTTTCGCGCCGGCTGGGCGTGTTCCAGGGCGTCTGTGTCGACGCGGAAACCCCGGGTGTCGTGCCCGAAACCGTGGAGATCCGCGCATGAAACTCGCTCTGAAAGTGACCGAGGTCGAACAGCTTTCACCGCTCGTCAAACGCTTCCGTTTCGAGGACCCGAAAGGCGCCTCTCTGCCGGTGTTTTCCGGGGGCGCGCATATCACCGTGGACATGCCCGAAGAGGATGCGATCCGTCGCAATTCCTATTCGCTGATCTCCGATCCCTATGACGGCACCGGCTATGAGATTGCCGTGCGGCGCGAGGACCGGGGTCGCGGCGGCTCGCTCTACATGCACACGAAAGTGGCCGAGGGCGACGACATCACCGTGTCCCTGCCCTCGAACCTGTTCCAGCTTGATCTGCGCGCAAAGAAACATGTGCTGATCGGTGGCGGCATCGGCATCACGCCGTTCCTGTCGCAATTGAAACAGCTCGAGATGGAGCAGAAACCGTTCGAGCTGCATTACGCGGCGCGCTCGCGCGAAGAGGCGGCGGGGTTGAAACTGTTGCAGGAGGCGGCGCATATCCATGTGCATATCTCGGAAGAGGGCGCGCGCATGGATCTTGGCGCCATTCTCGACGGCCAGCCGATGGGCACCCATGTCTATACCTGCGGTCCCGACGGGTTGATCACGGCCGTGGCCGATCAGACCGCGCGTCTGGGCTGGCCGAAGACGGCGGTGCATTCCGAAGCCTTCACCGCGCCGCCGCCGGGCGAGCCTTTCGAGGTGGTGATCGCCTCCACCGGTCAGACCGTGACCGTGAAGGCCGATCAGAGCCTCTTGGAAGCTTTGGAAGCGGCCAAGGTCGAGATCGATTCTTCCTGTCGCGGTGGCGCCTGTGGCCGCTGTCACACCAAGGTCACCGCCTGCGACGGTCGCATCCTGCACAATGACCATTGGCTGTCCGAGGGTGAACGCGCGGCGCAGCAAGACATCATGCCCTGCATGTCCCGTTTCAAAGGCACGCGCCTTGAGCTTGATCTCTGAGGAGAAGACCAGATGACGATGCAATTCAACGATGAGACCTTTCGCGGCGATTACAGCTATTTCAATTCGCCGGCGGCGGTGAAACGCTTCCCGTTTCCTTTCGATCAGGACAGCTACATGTACTCGGTGAACATCGAGCAACATCCGGGCGGTCCGAAAGGATCGCCATTTGAGTTCGCCTTCGATGTCGACGAACATTACGTGGCCGAGATGAAGGATCGCGAGATCACCCTGGCCGGGGACCCGATGCGCTGTCAGTCGCTGCCGCATATGGAGCTGGCGGGCTGGGATCTCTTGGAGCTGATCATGGTGTCGAAGGCGCGCGATTATCCCGAGCTGTTCAAGCTCACCCGCGATGGCAATGACTGGCATTGGGTCAACAAGCCGCTGGGCATCGAGAAACGCTTCACCTTCCTCGATCCGACCACGCTGCCTTGCGGCCCGATGGAATATATCACCCGTCAGGCACAGGGGGACTTTGCGCTCCTGCACGAGCGCGAGGGCAATCTCTGGCTCGACGCCGGCATGATCACCTCGCAGGCCGACTGGTCCTTGGATTTCGATGTCGGGATGAATTTCTTCGAATGGCACGCGCCGGTGCCGAAGGCCCGCAAGATGGGCGTGTTCGACAAGGCGCTGAAATTCTTGCTCGCGGTGGGGCAGGACCAGAGCTATCGTCGGCTGAACTGGACCATGACGGTGAACCCGCGGCTCGACACCTCGCCCGAGAACTATCACAAATGGGGCCCGGAAAAGCGCACGGTGACGCCGGAAAATGTCGGCAAGAAGCAGTTTCTGCGGGTGGAGCTGCAGACCTTCTGGCGGCTGCCGCGCTCTAACGCGCTGGCCTTTCCGATCCGCTGTTATCTCGCCAATCTGGAAGACATCGCGTCCCAGCCGAAATGGGGGCGCCGCCTGCACCGGGTGCTGCGCGACATCGACCCCGATCTGGCGGAGTACAAGGGCTTTGCGGTCAACCAGAAATATATCGTCGACTACCTGTCGCAATTCGACGATGGGGCGGAGACCTCGCCGGGGATTTTCCCGGACTGATCAGAGGAGCGGCCATGGCCTGGATCTTGCTCACCATCGCGGGGCTGTTGGAAGTGGTCTGGGCCACGGCGATGAAATCCTCGCAGGGCTTCACCCAATTCTGGCCGAGCGTGGTGACGGTCGTCACCATGCTCGCCTCCTTCGGCCTCCTGGCCGTGGCGATGAAAAGCCTGCCGCTGGGGACCTCTTACATGGTCTGGGTCGGGATCGGCGCGGTCGGGGCGTTCATCGCCGGGATCGTGCTGCATGGCGAAGCGTTGAATCTGATGCGGGTGCTCGCCGCGACGCTCATTGTCGCCGGCATCGGGGTGATGCGGTTGGCGGGGTGAGGGGGATGGAGCCCTTTGGGGACATTTGAACTTTGCGCACCCGCCCGGAACAGCCACGAAGTGGCCCGGGCGTGCGCTGGCCCGTCCCGGCGGGCGAGCGCATTTGGCCCCCGCGCTTAGCAGATTGAACTTTCACGGATTTGGTCGGGATAAAGCAAAGACCACATCTGTTGACGCGCTCCCCCACGGGCCAGCGCACGCCCTTCGTTGCTCTTGGTTCGAACATCAGCTTCGTCCGCAAAGCAGACATCTGGCCCGTCGTCTCGCCGCCTCTCCCCTCACGCCCGGTTGGAAATCCAGCGGCTCTGATAGGGGGCGAAGGTGATATTGGGTGTCGAGAGATCGATTTGCTCGCCGGTCAGCAGGTCGTACCAGACCTCGCCATCGATCAGGTTGATCGCGATATGCGGCACCTCGACGGTTTCGGCGGTGAGATTGTGCAGCGAGAAGATCGACTGATCGCGGGCTGGCGACTGGCGCCAGATGCCGAACATCTGATCGCCCAGCTGCATGGTGAACTGCGTCGCATTCGGGTGAAAGGCCTTTTGCGCCGTGCGGATGCCGATCCGGCGTTTCATCTCGGACAGGACCTGTGCGTTCTGGCTCTCCGGATCGTCCAGGAGCGCGCGCAGTTCCGGGTAATCCCAGCGGTGGCGGTTGATCGCGCGGTTGACGCCGGTCTTCTCGACCCCCGCATGATCGTTGTGGGTGGCCAGAAGCGAATGGATGTAGAAGGCGGGTACGCCTTCGAGCGACATGACGATGGTCTGGGAGCAGATGAACCGATCGATCTGCCAGTCATCCTCACCGCCGTCGATCGTGCCCTTGAGCGCGTCGAAATAGGTGATGTTGAGCTCATAGGGTTTCTCGGAGCCGTCCGGCAGCGCCCGCATCGACACCAGCCCGCCGAAATCGCGCACGCATTTGATCACTTGCCCCAGTTCCTCGGGCTCCAGAAGCCCTTCGGCGCCGCGCACGCCGATGCCGTCATGCGAGGCGGAGAAATTGAGATAGGCGCAGCCCAGCTGCGCCGGCGGCATGCGCATGACCCATTTGTTGAGATAGGTCGAGGTGCCCGACAAGAGCGCGTGCAACAACAGCGGCGGCAGCGAGAAATTGTAGATCATGTGCGCTTCGTTGCGGTTGCCGAAATAGCTCAGGTTTTCGGCATTGGGCACATTGGTCTCGGTCAGGAGCACCACGCGCTCCTCGGCATAATCGCACAGGAGCCGCATCAGCCGGACGATGGCATGGGTCTGGGGCAGGTGGATGCAGGAGGTGCCGAGTTCCTTCCAGACGAAGGCCACGGCATCCAGGCGGATGATCCGCACGCCGTTGTCCATATGCAGCCGCATGATGCGCAAAAATTCGAGGAGCACCTCGGGATTCTTGAAATCCACGTCGATCTGATCGTGGCTGAAGGTGCACCAGACATGTTTCGGGCCGTTGGCGGTATTGACCTCGCGCAGAAGCGGCGAGGTGCGCGGGCGCACCACCTGGCTCAGGTCGTCTTCGGGCGTGGCTTCGACAAAGAACTTGTCATAGGGCTCGTGGCCCTGACGATATTCCGAGAACCAGGTCGACATTGAGGACACATGGTTCAGGACCAGATCCGACATCAGCCGGAATTCGCTGCCGATGCGCTGAATATCGGCCCAGTCGCCCAGCTGGCTGTTCACCGCCCGGTAATCGGTGACGGCAAACCCGTCGTCCGAGGTGAATGGGAAGAAGGGCAGGATATGCACCCCGTGTACCGTGCCGCGCAGGTAACGATTGAGGAAATCACGCAACAGATCGAGCGGCTTATGCTGCCCGTCGACCAGCGAGTTGCCATAGGTGATGACCAGCGTGTCGGTCTCGTTCCACAGGTTGTGGCCGGGCGCGCGGGCGCGGGCGCGCTGTCCATGGCCCTCGGGCCAGAACGCGTCGATGATCTGTTGGCTCAATGCAGTCGCGTCCAGATTCGGGTAAATCTGTCCGATCAGCGCGCAGAGTCTGGACTTGAATTGAGAAGACGGTTTGGCCATCGGGCGTCCCCTTCCGTTAATCTTTTCTTTCGGTAGAGCAGACCGGAGAGTGAGGTTCAATGGAGGGAAAGGGGGGAATTGCACTTTCGATGTGCAAATACCCATGGGACGGGGGCGTGACGTTTGTATTCTGCACAATTATGCGGCAGTCGAAACGGTTTCGGATTTATGCCCTGTGATTTGGCCCTCTGAAACGCATGTTTCAGATGCGCTCATCCGGAGAGACTCGCTGTCTGGCCAATGTCGGTTTGGCAGCTGTGGCTCAGGAAACCTGATCGCCCAGAGCGGTATCGATCAGCCAGCCGCCGGGGCCGGCGATGCGATCGGGGAGTGCGACGATCATGACTTCGCGGATCGCGATGGTGGCCATGACGGCCAATGCCAGCTGGTCGAAAGTGATGGCAGAAAGATCCATGGCAATGCTCCCGTGTCTACGAGGATATCGCTGACAGGCAAATCGGGCTGAAATGGGGCAGGTATCGGGCGGCTTTGGGAAGTCGGTCTTGACCTTGCGTTAACTTGTGAACGGGTCGTCCGGATAGCCCACCCCGACAAGATACAACCCCTCGGGCGGGCAGACCGGGCCACAGGCGGCACGGTCCCTCGCTTCGAGCGCCTCGGTGACGTCTTCGGGCGTCCAGGCGCCGGAGCCGACGCGTTCCAGCGTGCCGACGAAGCTGCGCACCTGATTGTGCAGGAAGCTCCGCGCCCGGAAATAGAACCGGAATTCCTGACCGTAGGGGATGTCCGCGACCTCGACCCGGGCCTCATCGAGCGTCTTCACAGGGCTGTCGGCCTGACACATGGTCGAGCGAAACGTGGTGAAATCGTGCAGGCCAATGAGCCGATCTGCGCCTGCCTGCATCGCTTCGACGTCCAGCTCATGATTGACCCGCCAAGCCAGCCCCGCCTCGTGCACCAAAGGTGCGCGGCGCGAGATCAGCCGAAACATGTAGCGCCGCTCACGGGCCGAAAACCGCGCGTGCCAGTCGTCATCCACGCGGGCGGCTTCGAGAATCGCCACCGGGTTGGGCTTCAGATGATGGTTCAGCGCTTCAGAGAGCCGGAACGGGTCCCAATCCTTGGCCATGTCGCAATGCGCCACCTGGCCCGTGGCATGCACCCCCGCATCGGTGCGCCCGGCGGCGCCGATCCCGGGACAATCGGGTTCCAATTTGCGCAGGGCCTCCTCGACGGCCTGCTGAACCGAAGGATGCTCTTTCTGGCGCTGCCAGCCGGCAAAGGGTGCGCCGTGATATTCGATCTTGAGGGCGTATCTGGGCATGGGGGCGCTTTAGCGCGCTGCGGGGAAGTCGTCCAGTGTTTCTCCCTTACATGTGCGTCTGTCCATGCTTATGTTGATGCCATAAACATCGAGAGAGGCGACAGGCTTGATCCTGAACGATATTGCAGACCGGATTTTCCGCGGCGTCGAGACGGTGCAGGATGGCGTGCACGAGGCGCTGTTCGAGCCAGTGATCCGATTGGGCGTGACGGGGCTGTCGCGCGCCGGCAAGACGGTGTTCATCACCTCTTTGGTTGCCAATCTGCTGGACCGGGGCCGGATGCCGCAATTCGGGCCGGGCACGGCGATCACGGCGGCCTATCTGCAACCGCAACCCGACGATACCGTGCCGCGCTTCGACTATGAGAGCCATCTCTCGGCGCTGAGCGGGCCGGAGCCGCACTGGCCCGAGAGTACCCGCGCCGTCTCCGAGCTGCGCCTGTCGTTCAAGATCCGCCCCGCCGGGCTCTTGGGCGGGCTCACCGGGTTGCGCACCGTGCATCTCGACATTGTGGACTATCCCGGCGAATGGCTTCTCGATCTCGGGCTGATGGAAAAAAGCTATGCCGAGTGGTCGGCAGAGGCGCTCGAGGCGGCCGGGGCGCGTTCCGAAGGCGCGTCCTTTCTCGAGGCGCTCGCCGCCGTCGATGCGACCGAAAAGCATGCAGAGCCCGTCGCGAAAACGCTGTCCCAGAGCTTTACCGCCTATCTGCAATCGGCCCGGGCCAACGGTTATTCCGATTGCACGCCGGGGCGGTTTCTGTTGCCCGGGGAACTCGACGGCTCTCCCGTCCTGACCTTCGCACCTCTGCCCGCGGGCGAGGCGCCGCGCGGCTCGCTGCATCGCGAATTCGAGCGCCGGTTCGAGGCCTACAAGCGCGAGGTGGTCAAGCCGTTCTTTCGCGATCATTTCTCGCGCATTGATCGCCAGATCGTGCTGGTCGACGCCTTGGGCGCGATCCACGCCGGGCCGAAAGCGGTCGAGGATCTGCGGCGCACCATGGCCGATATCCTTGCCGCCTTCCGTCCCGGCCGCGTCGGGCGGATCATGTCGCTTTTGGGCCAGCACAAGGTCGAAAAGATCCTCTTTGCCGCCACCAAGGCCGATCACATTCATCACAGTCAGCACCCGCGCCTGACTGCGATCATGGAGGCGATGCTACGCGAGGCCCGCGACCGGGCCGATTTCGCCGGTGCTTCGACCATGGCCATGTCACTGGCGGCGCTCCGCGCCACGGTGGAGGAGACGATGGAGCACGAGGGCCAGAGCCTCGATGTGGTGCGCGGCACCACCGAGACCGGCAAACAGGCGGCGTTTTATCCGGGTGAGCTACCCGAAGATCCGTCGCATATCCTCTCGCCCGCCCGCAAGGGTGCGGATAAATGGCTCGACGGGTCTTACGAGGTGATGAAATTCCGCCCCGCGAAGCTCACCCTGCGCCCCGGCGAAGGCCCGCCGCATATCCGCCTCGACCGCGCCGCCGAGTTCCTGATCGGAGACAAGCTATGACTGACACGCCAGAGGGGAAACGCGGCCCGGTTTTGATCGAGTTGGAAGCGGATGAGACGGTGAACCCGTCCATGGCCGACCCGGTGCCGGATCTGGCGCCGCTCACGCGACCTGCGGCGATGGAACGGGTTGCCGTACTGGCCGCCCGCAGGCCCTCGGCGCTGGGCCGGTGGTTCTGGCGTCTCTTCGCGGCGCTCTTCACCTTCGGGCTGACGCTGGCGGCCTATGATTTCATCGCCGGGCTGATCGCCCGCAATACCGTGCTGGGCTATGCCGCGCTGGGCCTCACCGGTGCGTTCCTCTTTGTTTTGGCCGCGATTGCGCTCAAGGAGCTCTCCGCCTTCGCCCGGCTCAAACGCATCGACACGCTGCAAAAGACGGCAGGCGAGGCGATTGCCGCCGCCGATCTGAGCGCGGCCAAGGATGTGACCGGCAAGCTTCTGTCGGTCTATGGGCATCGCGATGAGCTCAATTGGGGCAAGGAGCGGTTCAAGGAGCGTCAGGGCGAGGTTTTCGACGCCGACGGGCTGTTGGGGCTGGCGGAGACCGAGTTGCTCGTGCCTCTGGATGCCGCCGCAAGGCGCGAGGTCGAGGCCGCCGCACGTCAGGTCGCCACGGTGACCGCGCTGGTGCCGCTGGCGCTGGCCGATGTCTTCACCGCGCTGACCGCCAACCTGCGGATGATCCGGCGGATCGCCGAGATCTACGGCGGGCGGTCGGGGACGCTGGGCAGCTGGCGGGTGACGCGGTCGGTTTTAACCCATCTCGTGGCCACTGGCGCCGTTGCCGTCGGCGACGATCTGATTGGCACCATGGCTGGCGGCGGCGTCATGGCGAAAGTCTCGCGCCGCTTTGGCGAGGGTGTCGTCAACGGAGCGCTGACCGCCCGCGTCGGCGTGGCCGCCATCGAAGTCTGCCGCCCGCTGCCGTTCATGAAGGCCAAGAAACCGTCCGTGTCCGGCACGGTGAAGCGGGCGCTGACCGGGTTGTTCGATCGGGGGGAGTGAGACGGCGCCTTACCCTGTCGGCGTGAGATAGCCCAGCGGTGGCAGGAGCGTGCCTTTCACCAGCAGGGTCAGGAGCTGTTTCGCGGGTGGGAGGATCGAGAGCGGAAACAGGATGCGATCCCGGACGACGGGCAGGATGCGGCTGTCCGATTGGTATTGCGGCGTGAAAGCCGCCGACATCCATTGGTAGGCAAAGACATGGGCGCGTCGCGCCCGAGCATAGGCCGGCAGGGCTTTCTCGAGCGGAAAGTGCCGCAACGCCTGCGCTAGGGCCCAGGCATCCAGCAGCGCCATATTGGCGCCCTGTCCCAATTGCGGCGAGGCCCGGTGCGCCGCGTCGCCGATATGGACGATGCCCGCGCCATAGGGGCGGCGCAGCGTGCCATGGGAATAGCGCGCCATGATCATCTGATCGGGGTCGGTGATCTGATCGAGAAAGGGCACGAGCGCTGGCCAGAGCGACAGTGCGTCGTCTTTCCAAGCCGCGAGACCGGCACTACGCCAGCTGTCGTAGCCGTTCCGCGGCAGAGACCAGAACAGCGCGGCCTTTGGCCGGTTTTCTCCGGGCAGGGTGCCGATCGGGATGATGCCGATCATCCGGTCGGCCCGGCGATAGCGCTGCGACAGCTCCGTCTGCGGCAGGCCCGTGTCCGGCCAATCGACGGTGGTCCAGATGGCCCCATAGGGCAGGGGGCGTGCCTTGAGCGGGCTCAGCGTGGAGTGTGCCCCGCTGGCATCGACGATCAGATCAAAGGTTGCAGAGAGGCTGCGATCGGCAAAGACAAGCCGCGTGCCCGCGCGATCCGTCATCATGTGCCCTGTCACCTTGTGATCCGGACACACCGGCACATGGCGGCGCTGCACCGCGTCGAGCAGGCTGTTGAAAAGTGCCCCGCGATGGATCGCCAAGCCATAGCTCTTGCCATAGCTGACATCGAGCACGCGGCGCCCGCTGAAGGCGTCGCGCCCGAGCATACGCTGAATTTTCTGACCATGGGCGCGCGCCATCTCTCCGGCGCCGATGGCGTCGAGAACCCGCCGCCCCACCGGTTGAATCACCAGCCCCGACCCGACCGGGCGCGGCCTGTCGAACTGGTCGAAGAGCGTGACCTCATGGCCCTGATCGGACAGCAACGCGGCGGCGGTGAGCCCGCCGATCCCGGCGCCCGTGATGGCAATTCTGAGGGGCTTGCCCTGTCTTCGCGTCATTGCCCGATGTCTCAAAACAGCTTTGGCGGCGCGTCTTTTGGCTGATCTCGGCTGACGATGCCCATGCGAAAGGCGCGGCCGATGCGGTGCGCGATGGCGGACCATTTTGCGGCGGTCTCCGGGTCGAGCTCGGCCTGCACGGTCTCGTCGAACAGGGCGAGCCAGAGGGCAAAATGATGCTCCTTCACCTCCGGCGCCATCAGGTGCACGCGTTGCGGGAAGCCGTCGTAATTGCGTTCGTGCAGGATCGCGTTGCGCCAGAACCGGCCGATCTTTTCCTCATGCGCCGGCCAGTCCTCGACATGGGCGCCGAACACCGGGGCAAGCTCCGGATGTTGGCGCACGCCGGCGTAGAAGCGTTTGAGAACCCGGTCCATCTCCTCATGCGAGATCTCGAATTTCGGCGGCAGGGCGGAGCGGGTGTCGGGGTGGCTGTCAGTCATCGGGGCCTCTCGGGTTGCGCGGGCGCGATCCTGCGTCAGATAGGACGAAGCTGCAATGCGGCAATCACGCAGCTGCCCAGAGCGCGGTAAGGGGCGAGAGCGCCATGTATGTGTGCTTGCTCAACGCGGTTTGCGCTCCTATAAGGCGCTTATGACATTCGTGGCGATCATTATTCGAATTATCAGCCCGGCGCTCTAAGATACGAGCCGCCGGGACAAGGCGTATGGAGACCCGCGCCGAATTCGAACCTGACACCCTCCCTCCCAAGGACCGATCCGACATGTGTTCCGAGACGACCACACCCGATTACAAAGACACACTGAACCTGCCGAAAACCGAATTCCCGATGCGCGCGGGCCTGCCCAAGCGCGAGCCTGCCTGGCTGGAGCGCTGGGAGGAGATCGGCGTTTATGAACGGCTGCGGGAAAAGGGCAAGGCCGAGGGGCGCCCGTCTTTCGTGCTGCACGATGGCCCGCCCTACGCCAACGGTCACCTGCATATCGGTCATGCTCTGAACAAGACGATCAAGGATATCATCACGCGCTCGCATCAGATGATGGGGTTCGACGCGCGTTACGTGCCGGGCTGGGACTGTCACGGTCTGCCGATCGAATGGAAGATCGAAGAGAAATACCGCGAAAAAGGCCAGAACAAGGACGAGGTTCCGGTCGTGGACTTCCGTCAGGAATGCCGCGCCTTTGCCGAGGAATGGGTGGGTATCCAGCGCGAGGAATTCAAACGCCTCGGCGTCTATGGCACCTGGGATGATCCTTACCTCACCATGAATTTCCACGCCGAGCGGGTGATCGCCGAGGAATTCATGAAATTCCTGATGAACGGCACGCTCTATCAGGGCTCCAAACCCGTGATGTGGTCGCCGGTCGAAGAGACCGCGCTGGCCGAGGCGGAGGTCGAATATCACGACAAGGAAAGCCCGACCATCTGGGTGAAATTCGCGGTCGCCAATGAGGGTGCGGATCTTCAGGGCGCCTATGTCGTGATCTGGACGACCACGCCCTGGACCATCCCGTCGAACAAGGCGGTCGTCTATGGTGCCGACTATAATTACGGCCTCTATGAGGTGACGGGCACGCCGGACGAGTGCTGGCTCAAGGTTGGCGAGAAATACCTTCTGGCCGACAAGCTTGCCGCGCAGTGCTTTGCCAAGGCGCGCCTTGCCGAGGATCAGTGGACCCGCGTCCGCGATGTGCCGACCTCCGAATTCGAGGGCCTGTCGCTTCTGCACCCGCTGGCGGGGGCTGAGGGCGGCAATGGCGAATGGGACGGGCTGCGCGACTTCCGTGCCGCACCTTTCGTGACCGATGACGAGGGCACGGGCTTTGTCCACTGTGCGCCGTCGCACGGGATGGAAGAGTTCGAACTTTACCGCGATCTCGGCATGCTCGAGCAGGTCATCACCTACAACGTCATGGACGACGGCTCCTTCCGTGCCGATCTGCCGTTTTTCGGCGGCAAGCGCATCCTGCGCGAAAAGCCGAAGAAAGGCGATTGGGAGGGCGATGCCAACGCCACCGTGATCGCCAAACTCACCGAGGTTGGCGGGCTCATGGCGCGTGGCAAGATCAAGCACAGCTACCCGCATTCCTGGCGTTCGAAAGCGCCGGTGATCTTCCGCAACACGCCGCAATGGTTTGCCGCCGTCGACAAGAAACTCGACGATGGCATGGGCACCTATGGCGACACGATCCGCGAGCGCGCATTGAACTCCATCGACCAGCTGGTGAAATGGACGCCGCAGACCGGCCGCAACCGTTTGTACTCGATGATCGAGAACCGCCCGGACTGGGTGCTCTCGCGTCAACGCGCCTGGGGCGTGCCGCTGACCTGTTTCACCAAGAAGGGGTTGCTGCCGACCGAGGATGGTTTCCTGCTGCGCAACGATGAGGTCAATGCCCGCATCGCGGAGGCCTTCGAAGAGAAGGGCGCCGATATCTGGTACGAGGACGGGTTCAAGGAGCGCGTTCTGGAGGGCATCGTCGATCCGAGCGAATACGATCAGGTCTATGACGTGCTCGATGTCTGGTTCGACAGCGGCTCGACCCATGCGTTTGTGCTGCGCGACCGCGAAGACGGCACGCCCGATGGCATCGCCGATGTCTATCTCGAAGGCACCGACCAGCACCGTGGCTGGTTCCACAGCTCGCTGTTGCAGGCCTGCGGCACCAAAGGCCGTGCGCCCTATAAGAACGTTGTGACCCATGGGTTTACGCTCGACGAGAAGGGCATGAAAATGTCCAAATCCCTGGGCAACACCATCCTGCCGGAGCAGATCGTCAAACAATACGGCGCCGATATCCTGCGGCTCTGGGTGGCACAGACGGATTACACCGCCGACCAGCGGATCGGGGCGGAAATCCTCAAAGGCACCGCTGACAGCTATCGCCGGTTGCGCAACACCATGCGTTTCATGTTGGGCTCGCTTGCCGACTTCACCGAAGCCGATCGTGTCGATTGCGCCGATATGCCGGAGCTGGAGCGCTGGGTGCTGCATCGTCTGGCGGAGCTCGACACCGTGGTGCGCGAGGGCTACGAGACCTTCGATTTCTCCGGCGTCTGGCAGGCGGTGTTCAACTTTGCCACCGTGGATCTGTCGGCCTTCTATTTCGACATCCGCAAGGATGCGCTCTATTGCGATGGCGACACCATGCGCCGCCGTGCCGCGCGCACCGTGCTGGACATCCTGTTCCATCGTCTGACCACCTGGCTGGCGCCGATCCTCACCTTCACCATGGAAGAGGTCTGGCTGGAGCGCTTCCCGGGCGCGCAGAGCTCCGTGCATCTCATCGATTTCCCGGCACCGACCCCGGGCTGGCTCGATGGCGATCTTGCCGCGAAATGGGCCGGTATCCGCAAGGCGCGCCGTGTGGTCACCGCCGCGCTCGAAGTGCAACGCCGCGACAAGGTGATCGGGGCCTCGCTCGAAGCCGCGCCGGTGGTGCATGTCGGTGATGCCGAGATCCTGGCGGCGCTCAAGACCGTCAATTTCGATGATCTCTGCATCACCTCCGGCATCACGCTGACCGGCGACCCGGCCCCCAACGAGGCCTTCCGCCTCGAAGGTGAGGTCGATGGGATCGGCGTGGTGTTCGAGAAGGCCGAGGGCGAGAAATGCCAGCGCTGCTGGAAGATCCTCCCCGATGTCGGCACGCATGGCCATGATGGCGTCTGTGGCCGCTGCGACGAGGCGCTGGGCTGATCAGCTGTTTGACAGAATGAAGAAAAGGGCGCTTTCGGGCGCCCTTTTTGTTGCTGAGGTTTGGGGGGAAAGGTGGGTGTGAGCCCTTTGGGGACATTGCCCTTCTGCTCAAGCCGTGACAAGCCTGCCCGTGGGGTGGCGCTCAAACGGCTGAGCGGGTCATTTTATGGTGCAAAATACATCGATAATCTGGGGTCTGCGCGCGGATGACAATGCGCCAGCCCGCCGGGACGGGCAGGCGCAGGCGCGGCGGCCTTCGACCTTGTTCCGCGCCGAACACCGCTTCGTTCAAATGGCAGGAAAGTCCGCAAACCGGACCTTCGCGGGTCACCGTCTCGCCGGAAACAGCTGCTGCACCATGCCGATGGTCAGAAGATAGGCCGAGCTCAGCCCCAGTCCCCATTGTGTCAGAGCCGTTTCCAGCCGCAAAAGCGTCGCAGCGGCGCAGAAAATCCAGACCAGCGTCACCGGCAGGGTCACGATCTGCCAGCGCTTGGTGCGCATCGGATGGATGAACCGCAAGGGCAGGAACATCGCCGGTGTCAGGACCACGATCACCGCCAGCATCAGCCAGACCGGCGGGGTGAGGGCGAAAAATACCAGAATGACCATCGACCAGGCGCCGGGGAATCCTTCGAAGGAGCCGTCATCGGTCTTCATTCGCGTGTCGGCGAAATAGAGCGCCGAGACCGGGGTGATCAAAAGGGCTGCGACCCAGCCGGTCCAACCGGTCATCAGCCCGGATTGGAACAGGGCAAACACCGGAATGAACACCCAGGTGATGAAATCGATCACCAGATCGAGGATCACCCCATCGATCCGCGGGGCATGGGTGCGCACGTCAAAGCGCCGGGCCAGCGGGCCGTCGATGCCATCGATGATGATCGAGGCGAGTATCCACAGGAACATCCTGTGCCAATCGCCCTCGGCGGCGGAAAAAGCGGCGAGCATGGCGCAGGCCGCCCCGAGCGCGGTGAACAGATGAACGAAATAGGCTTTGAACTGGAGCTGTGACATCGGTCTGCAATGCCTGTCTTTGCGCCGTCAGGCAAGGGATAGCCGCGCCGTGCCGACATTTATTCCCGAAGGAAATCGTCCGTCGCGCATCTTGCGCGAAAGGAAGGGGCGGCAAAACGGCAGAGAGTCTTTCGAGCCCCTGCCGCAGGGTCTTTGGGATATCGGGCCAAGGCGTCCGCCCGAGCCACGAGGAAGTGGCGTGGAAATGGACGGTCTGGGGGGATCAGACCGCACGTGAATTCAAGATTGAACCCATCGCCGAATAGAGATCTTCGGCATATCGGTTGGAGGTGTCATTCTCCGTGCCGGATGGGGAAAGCTGGTCGATCAGGCTTTCGAACATCGCCATCGGGTCGGCGGCCGAGGGAGTGGCCATCTGCGTGAGAGCCGCCAGACCGGCGCCGGCTTCCACCATGGCGTCGCGTCGGGTCCGCAGCTCGCTTGCCGAGAGCGCGCCATCGCCGTCGCTGTCGATATCGGCCCAGTTGTCCTCATTGATGAAATTGGACAACGCACTGTCGCTGAGCTCGTCCATGGAGAGCCCGCCGCTGGAATCGCTGTCGAGCGTGCTGAGCAGCGTATCGATGGAAAAGCGCGACGAGGATTTGTCGTCATCCGAACCACCCGGGGGCGGGGGCGGAGGGGGCGGCATTTGCGCCGCGATGCTGTCATAGGCCGACAGCGCGCCTGTCATTGAAACGTTCATAGCGTAGTCCTTTCTGGATGTCTGAGCGAACGCGAGGACAGGCTGGCGCGAAAAGGTTGAGAAACGTTAAGACCCACCGCGTCGAGAGGCGCGGCGGGCGGCGTTTCTGTCTAATATTTTATTAAGATTATAAGGAATTGCGCGGACGGGCGTGATTAGCCGGCATCCTTGAAGGCATCTTCCACCCATTTCCATTCTTCTTCGCTCAGATCGCCGTCACCGTCCTGATCGTAAAGGGCGAGGGCCTGTGCCAGCTGGGCGAGGAAATCTTCCTGGGTGATGCGGGTGATTGTCGCGACTTCGCGGGGACCGATGGGGGACGATCCGGGTCCATCGGTTGGTCCCGCCGCAGAGGTCTCTGGCCCGTGCTCATTGTCCGACATGTCATTGTCCCATTCCGTCTCGCTCCCGCCGAATGTAACCGGGCAGAAGTGAACAAATGGTGAGTTCTCTGGCAAAACCGTTGATTTAAGTGCGCTTTGCCCGCGGATGCGCGGCCTCGTAGATCTTGAGCAGATGGGCGCTGTCCACCGCGGTATAGGCCTGTGTCGTGGTCAGGGAGGCATGCCCCAGAAGCTCCTGAATCGCCCGCAGATCGCCACCGGCAGTCAACAGATGGGTGGCAAAGCTGTGGCGCATGGCGTGCGGCGTGACCGAGGCGGGCAGGCCGAGCTGCATGCGTGCGGCTTCGGTGACCTTGGAGATCATCCGCGGATTGAGCGCGCCGCCGCGCTTGCCGCGAAACAGCGGCGTCTCGGGCGCCAGCTCATGGGGGCAGAGCGCGACATAGTCGGCCACGGCGCGCCTTGCCGCGGGCAGCACCGGCACGATCCGCTCCTTGTTGCCCTTGCCGACGATCCGGAGCACCTCGCCCAGCGGTGCCTCCGCGCCGGTGAGCGACAGCGCCTCGGAAATCCGCAGCCCGCAGCCGTAGAGCAGCGTCACCACGGCGACGTCGCGGGCCGCCACCCAGGGCTCTTCGCTTTGCAGCTCGACCGTGGCGAGCATGCCGCGCGCCGCCTCGGGCGCCAGAGGCCGCGGCAGTTTCTTCTGGAATTTCGGCGAGCGGGTGGAGAGGATCGCGGTGGCATCGAACCCGTCGCGCTCGGAGAGCCAGCGGGTGAAACTTTTCACCGCCGACAGGGACCGCGCCAGCGAGCGGGGCGCCACGCCACGCGCCCGCTCATGCGCCATCCAGGCCCGCATATCGGTGATCCTCAGCGTCGCGATATGGGCCGGGCCGAAGCCGCCGCCCTCATGTTGCGCCAGAAAGGCCAGCCAGCCCGAGACATCGCGCGCATAGGCGGTGATCGTGTGTTCGGAAGCGGATTTCAGCGCGCGCTCATGGGTGAGCCATTGCGCCAGCCGATCGCGCATCCCGGGCGAGAGGGCCAATGTGGTGACGGGATCGGAGCCGCGGCTCATCCGAGCCAGCGGCGCATCATCCGCTCGAAAGCATCGGAGAAGAATTTCAACAGATCCGTGCCCTGCGAGGCGCGGAACATATGCGGGTCCTCGGAGCCGAAAATCAGCAGCCCGGGCAGGCGTGCCTCGCCGAGATCGAGTTTCATCAGCGCTTCCGAACGGATGAACTCGCCCTCTTCGCCATAGACCATGTCGGTGGCGGGGGCGACCTGCCGGAGCGTGATCTGGCGCACCGGGATGTTGCGGCCATAGGTGATATACTGGTCGATGAAGCCCGGCTCGGCGGTGACCAGAACATTTTCGAACTGCTTGATCGCCGGTTCCTGACTCTCGATCCGGGTTTCCAGCATCAGCCGCACCGCATCGACCCGCAGGGATTGCACGATCTCGCCGGAGAGCAGGGTGAGAAAGCCGGTGAAATCCCTGGGCTCCAGCAATTGCAACACGGCGCGGTGGATCAGATTGGTGCCGGCGAGGTTCTCATAGGCGGCGGCAATGACGCCGCGATGGGTGTCCTCGAGCCGGTCCAGCCGTTCCTCGAGCCGTTCCATCGCCAGACCGCGCAGATCGACCACATTCGAGCCTGCGCCTTTCTCATTGGCGGCGATCAGCGCCCGCATCACGTCGAGATCGTCGAGCACCATATCCGGGTCGGAAATGATCTTTTCACGGAGTTCTTCGGCCATAGGGGATATGGCCCGGGGGAGTTGGGTACTCATGCTGCCTCGTTCACTTGCTCGATGCGCCGGTTGTCCGGTCGTTGCTCAAGTTATGCCCGGATGGGGGCGTCGTTTCAAGCCTCTTGCCATGCGCCCCATGCGCCGGAACCGAGGGCGCGCTGCGCCTTCCGCAAGGAGACGGTGCGGAAGGCGGCCTGTGGTCTGAGGTCCGTGGGCGCCGGGTTTCTCGCCGGGCGCCTTGCCCGGTCTCTGTTCCGATCCTGCGCCCGGTCGCCGGTCGAAACCGCTCCGGGCGGGCCTGGTCAGTCTTCGGCGTCGCTTGTCGCCGCGTCCTTCTGCGCCGCTTTGGCCTCGCGGGCGGTCTACTGCTCTGCAACCCGGCTGCGGTAGGGCTCGGGGATCTCGCCCTTCCAGGCCTCCGAGAAAATCCACATCTTGCGCTGCTCGAACGCCGGCACGCCTTCGAGCGACTTGATCCGGGCCTCATGGGCGGCACAGCTGTCGTCATGACATTTCGCCAATATGTCATCCTGCAACAGGCGGTCATATTCCGCCTGTGCCTGCGGCCGGAAGCGGGTGAGGTCCGAGGTGTGATGTTCGGCCTTGTTGCGGGTGCGCCAATAGCGGTTGGAGACGCTCTTATTGGCCACCACCACGTCGCCGCGATGCATTTTGACCAGATAGCATTCCAGAGAGCGCAGCGGGAAATGGTCCAGGGTCACCAGATCGTAGCTGTCGCGGCTGTCCCAGCCATTGTCCTCGGCCTCTGCCATGAATTCATTGCGGGCGCGGCCCGAGCCGTCCAGCCATTTCACCTCGCCCAGATCCGGAGAGATGTCGGGCCGGTGGTTGCGGATCGCCTGCACCCGCGGGCTGAGCCGGGTGATGCTTTTGACTCCTCTGCGGGCCTTGCGCCATCCCGGCGACGGGCTTTCGTGGCCCGGATACAGCGCCGTGACCCAGTCGCGCTCATAGGCGAGCCTGTCGTTCGAGCCGTGGTTCATTTCCGACATCGACAGAACGTCGAATTCGCCCGTGGCCTCGAACAGGTCGGTCAGCTTGCCCTCGCCGACATGAATGTTGATGAATTCGTCCACATCCATCGAGATGATGTAATCGGCCTCGCGCATTTGCCGGGTGTAATGCAGATACCGCAGCGCCTGCGGCTGGAAATTCGCGCTGCCCGAGGCGAGCGCCGGGTTCGGCATGTGGCGCACCAGCCCCATATCGTCGAGCCGGTCCAGCATCTTGTCCGAGCCATCGGTGCAGTCATTGGTGAAAATCAGGAAATCGGTGACGCCAACCGCACGGTGCCAGGCCAGCCATTCGAGGATGAACGGGCCTTCGTTCTTCATGCAGGTGACGATGAGAATGCGCGGGGTCTCGACCGGCCAGCTCTTGTAGACCCGCTGGGGGATGCCCTGTTCCTCGGTCATCCGCCCATCCACCTCAACCCGGTCAAAGCGTTTGACGGAGCCGGAGGTGGTCGCCTCGGGCGATGGCAGAAACCCCTTGGCGCCGAGCATGTCGACGATTCTGCGCACGCCCTCCGGCCCGTAGACCTTCGGATGAATCTCCATGATGATATGGCGGATGCCGGAGAGATCGGCGCCGTCCAGAAGCCCGAGCTCGGCGCCTTCGATGTCACAGGACAGGACCGTCGGCCGAAACTCTTTCAACAGGGTCTCGACCCCGGCGGCAGGCACTTTCTCGACCCGTTCATAGGCGCGTGAATCCGGCTCCATCGAGCTGGCCCAGAAATCCTGCCGGACATAGAAGTTCACCTCTTGGGCATCTTTGGCATCGCTCTCGGCCATGGCCACGCCGTTGCGCAGCTCGGCATTCTCAATTCCGTTGAGGCGCCATGTCTCACGGATCATCGGCAACAAGGTGGGGTCGGCCTCGATCGAGAGCACCGCGTCCACACCGTCGATGCTGGCGGCGGCGGAGGAAACGACACCGACACCCGCCCCGAGCTCCAGAAGACGGTCGCCGGGGCGCAGGATGTCGCGCATGAACCCGACCTCGCCGGCTTCATAATGGCCTTTGCGCATCGGGCGTTCGATCTTCGGCGTGATGATGCCGCTGACGAAGGGGACGTCGATCCCGTGGACATTGATCTTTTCGGAATACGCGTATTTGTCCATATCGAAATACCTGCTCATTGCTCTTGCCGCGGTCGGTTTCTCGCCGCGTTAAAATTATCGGGCCGCCCGGGTCGTTTCGGACAGGAGCGCCTCTTTGTCACCGCCATGTTGCAACAGCTGGACCTAAAATTTCCATAAAAAATGCCTTCGGAACGAAGGCATTTTTCAAGTGTTGCAGAGAATATGATCCGGGGCGATCAGACGATCTTGATCCCGGCGTCCTCGGCGTCTTTCACGAATTGTGCCAGACCCTTGTCGGTCAGCACGTGATTGGCCATGGCCTTGATCACATTGGCCGGCGCGGTGATCACGTCGGCGCCGATCTTGGCGCATTCGGTGATGTGGTTCACCGTACGGATCGAGGCGGCGAGGATCTCGGTCTCAAACCCGTAATTGTCATAGACGGTGCGGATGTCCTCGATCAGGTCGACCCCGTCGAGGTTGATGTCGTCGAGACGACCGATGAAGGGCGAGATGAAGCTCGCGCCGGCTTTTGCCGCCAGGATGGCCTGATTGACCGAGAAACACAGCGTGACGTTGATCTTGTGACCTTCGCCCGACAGCGTCTTGCAGGCCTTGAGCCCGTCGAGGGTCAGCGGCAGCTTGATGACGACATTGTCGGCGATGGTGGCCAGTTTGCGGCCCTCGGTGACCATGCTGTCATAGTCGAGCGCGATCACCTCGGCGGAGACCGGACCCTCGACGATGTCACAGATTTCCTTGGTGACTTCGAGAATGTCACGACCGGATTTCTTGATCAGCGACGGGTTGGTGGTGACCCCATCCACAAAGCCAAGATCGTTGAGTTCGCGGATCGCCGCAACATCGGCAGTATCGACAAAGAATTTCATGGGCGCGTCTCCTTTCGCCTGCGTTCGTGGGCCTTTTAATCCATGTTAGCGCGCATAGAAAGGGGGCAGTGACAGGGGCTTTGAATGAGAACTGGAAAGCGCTGGCTTGCGCGCACGAAAATCCCTATCACATCCGCATGGATGAGGCAGATTTCTACCCCGAAGGCGCATTGGTCACCGTCTTGACCGCCGAGCCGCTGGACCGGACGCTCGATTACAAGGCGCCCGAGGGCGGGGTCGAACGCGGCGCCTTTGTCGAGGTGCCGCTCGGTCCGCGCAAGGTCCTGGGCTGTGTCTGGGGGGCGGGCCTCGGTGGGTTTGACCTGTCGAAGGCGCGCCGCATTTCCGCCGTGCTGGACGTGGCGCCGATGCGCGACGAGATGCGGAGCTTTCTGGAAAAGGTCGCCGCCTATACGCTCACGCCAATGCCCGCCATGCTGCGATTGGCCACCCGCGCGCCGGGGCTGATGAACCCGCCGGGGATGCGCAAGATCTATCGGCGCGGCACCGGCCTCCCGCCGCGCGAGACCGAGGCGCGCAAACGCGTGCTCGACACGCTGGACGATTACGGCGGTCTGTCCTTTACCCTCAAAGAGCTCGCCGATGCCGCCGATGTCACGCCTTCGGTCATCAAGGGCCTTTTACCCTCGGGCGCGATTGTCGAGGAGGACACGCCGCGCGATCTGCCCTATCGCCGGTTGGATGCCGACGCTCCGGGCAAGGAGCTGACCGAGGCGCAGGGCGAGGCCGCGCAGGCGCTGCGGGCTGCGGTGGCAGCGCAGGCCTATTCCACCACGCTTCTCAAGGGCGTGACCGGCTCCGGCAAGACCGAGGTCTATCTCGAGGCGGTCGCGGAATGTCTCAAACATGGTCGTCAGGCGCTGGTGCTTCTGCCGGAGATCGCGCTGACCTCGGAGTTCTTGACCCGGTTCGAGGACCGGTTCGGGGCACGCCCGGCCGAATGGCATTCCGGCGTGACCATGACCGAGCGGCGCCGGGTCTGGAAAATGGTGGGCCAGGGCGGTGCGCAGGTGGTGATCGGCGCGCGGTCCGCGCTCTACCTGCCGTTTCAGAACCTTGGGCTGATCGTCGTCGATGAGGAACACGATGGCTCCTACAAGCAGGAAGACGGGGTGATGTACAATGCCCGCGACATGGCGGTGCTGCGTGCGTCCTTGTGTTCCGCCGCGGTGGTGCTGGCCTCGGCCACACCCTCTCTGGAGACCTGGGCCAATGTCGAGGCGGGGAAATACAAACGTCTCGATCTGGAGAGCCGCTATGGCCCGGCGGTGATGCCCGACATGCAGGCGCTCGACATGCGGGTGGACAAGCTGCCGGCGACGCAGTTCATCTCGGAGCGCCTCGCCAATGCGGTGCGGATGCGGATGCAGAAGGGCGAGCAGAGCCTGTTGTTCCTCAACCGGCGTGGCTATGCCCCGGTCACCATCTGTCGGGCCTGCGGGTTCCAGATCGCCTGCGATCATTGCGACGCGCGGATGGTCGAGCATCGGTTCCTCAAGCGCCTGATGTGCCATCAATGCGGGGAAACCAAACCGATGCCGGAGGCCTGTCCCTCCTGCGGTGTCGAGGGGCGTCTGGCGCCGGTGGGGCCGGGGGTGGAGCGTCTGGCCGAAGAGGTGGCGGAGCGCTTCCCGGAGGCGAAATGCGCCGTGCTGTCGTCTGACCTTTTTGCCTCGGCGCGGGCGTTGAAGGAACAGATCCGGCTGATCGCCGAGGGCGACACCGATATCATCATCGGCACGCAGCTGGTGGCCAAGGGGCATAATTTTCCGAACCTCACTCTCGTGGGCGTGATCGACGCCGATCTCGGCCTGCAAGGTTCGGACCTGCGGGCCGCCGAGCGGACCTTTCAGCTGATGCGACAGGTGGCGGGACGGGCCGGGCGGTCCGAGAAAAAGGGCATCGCGCTGTTGCAGACCTATCAGCCGGAACATCCGGTCATTCGCGCCATTCTTGCGGGCGACGAGGAGGGCTTCTGGCGCGCCGAGGCGGCGGAGCGGAAAATGGCCGGTGTGCCGCCCTATGGCCGCATGGCCGGGATCATCCTCTCTGGGCCGGACCTCGCGGTGGTCTCGGATGTCGCCAATCATCTGGCGCGGAGTGCCATGCCCTTGCAACGCGTCGGCGCACAACTTTTCGGCCCGGCCCCGGCGCCGATTGCCCGGGTGCGCGGGCGGCATCGCATAAGGCTCCTGGTCAAGGCGGAAAAAGGCGCGCCGCTGCAAGTGGCGCTCTCGGATTGGGTGCGACAGGTCAAGCTGCCCAATAACGTGCGGCTACAGATCGATATCGACCCGCAATCGTTCTGGTAGTGGGGCGCGCCCTGAGAACAGTCCGGCTCAGGCTCAGCAGGCCAGCGCCGGATCGGCCTGACGGTCGACGATCAACGTGGTGACGATCGCCCCCATCCACATGCAGAACAGCGCAAGCCAGGCGGTGGCGGCAAAGACCGAGCTGTTGGTGACGCCATTGCCGATGGCGCAGCCGCCGGCGAGCATGGCGCCGAAGCCCATCAGCACCGCACCGATCATCGAGCGCCGCATCACCGGCACCGAGTCGAAGCTCTGCCAGCGGAACTCGCCATTGATCATCGAGGCGGCGAAAGCACCGAGCACGACGCCCGGCACAAGACCCACGTCGAATTCGAGAATGGCATTGCGGTCCAGGAAATACATCAGCGTATTGGCCGACGGCCCGGAGAAGGTCACCGAGGTCACCGGCACCGGATCAAAGGCCATCTGTGCCAATTGCCAGGTCAGCACCCAGCCGACCGCGACCGAAAACCCGACGCCCGAGGCGAAAATCCAGGTCTTCGGCCCGATCTGGTTCTTGGCGGCGAGATAAAGCGCCAGGGCGGCAAACATCAGCCCGAGCGCCAGGCCGGTGCCATCGGGCAGATGCAGCGCGTGCAACAGGTTGACGTTCTCGGAGCCGGTGATCGAGAGCGACGCGAGCCGGTCCCGCAGTGGCGAAAGCAGCCCATGCAAGCTCATCTGGGCGGTGACGGCAAAGATCAGCCCGGAGACGACGGAGCGCAGGTTGCCGGTGGAGGCCAAGACCAGAAGCCGGCCGGAACAGCCGCGCGAGAGCACCATGCCGATGCCGAACAATGTGCCGCCGATGATCGCACCGGACCAGCTTCCCGGCACCGCCATCACCCGGCTGTCGGCGCCGCGAAAGAAGCCGAGCATCTGCGCCGCCTGCACCCAGACGATGCCGGTCGAGAGCGTCAGGAACCAGACCGCGACCTTGGGGCCGAGCTTGCCCCGGGCAAATTCCACCGTCGCGGCACGCAGGCAGAATTGCGAGCGTTGCGCCGAGACGCCAAAAATAAGCCCGGTGATCAGGCCGAACAGAGCAGCCGCCGGGCTTTCGCCGATACGTTCCACAAGGGCCAGAATATCCATGGGCCATGTTCCTTTCGCGCGCAAAATTTGAGCAAGTCTAGAAGAGGATCGGCATTTTGCCTTGATCTGAATCACACAGGTGCGAATGGCAGAATGTGTTCGCAGGTGTTCGCGAAAGATGAAGCAATGCTCTGAGGATGGCTTCGCGAACGGAGAGGACGTTTGCACCAAGCGCCATTTTGCCCGGAACAAGCCGAAGGCGCCGGGCGTGCGGTCCAGCCCGTCGTGTCCTCCGCGCAGCGGCTGTGCGGGAATTCCGGCTATTCAATATCGTTTTTCTCACCTAAAGGCGAATTATGAGACATGCACCCACCCCTCTCGCCGAGGTCTCGCACCTGCCGCGTTGGCGCAGGCCCGAGTCGCTTTTGTTCCTGATGGCTTTCGCCATGCCGGTGGCCTTTGCCACCTGGAACGCGCTGTTGAACAATTTCGTCATCGAGGTGGCGGGCTTCACCGGCGTCGAGATCGGTTGGCTGCACACGATCCGGGAGATCCCCGGCTTTCTCGCCATCGGGGTGATCGCTCTGATCATGGTGATCCGCGAGCAGGTTCTGGGCGTGGTGTCGCTTCTGCTTTTGGGCGTGGCGACCGCGGTGACGGCGTTTTTCCCGTCTCTGGGCGGTATTCTGACCGTGACCATGCTGTCCTCCATCGGCTTTCACTATTTCGAGACGGTCAACCAGTCGCTGCAGCTGCAATGGCTGTCCAAGGACCGTGCGCCGATCGTCATCGGGCGGCTGATGGCGGCGGGCTCTGCCGCCTCGCTCATCGCCTATGGCGTGCTGGTGCTGACCTGGAAGACATTCGATCTCTCCTATGCGCTGGTCTATGTGATCTCCGGCGGGTTCACCGCGGTGGTCGCCGGTTTTGCGTTGATGGCCTATCCGCAATTCGAGGCGCCCAACCCGCAGGTCAAGAAGATCATTCTGAAACGTCGGTATGGCCTCTATTATGCGCTGCAATTCATGTCCGGGGCGCGGCGCCAGATCTTTGTCGTCTTCGCGGCCTTCATGATGGTCGAGAAATTCGGGTTCCAGGTGCATCAGGTGACGGCGCTGTTCCTGATCAACTATGTGGCCAATATGGTGATTGCGCCCTTCATGGGCAAAGTGGTGCACCGTAAGGGTGAACGCTTTGTTCTGATGCTCGAATATGTCGGTCTGACACTGGTGTTCCTGGCCTATGGCGGGATCTATTGGTTGGGCTGGGGCGTGGTGATCGCCGCTGGCCTCTATGTGATCGACCACATGCTGTTCGGGCTGGCCTTTGCGCTCAAGACCTATTTCCAGAAGATCGCGGACCCCGAGGATATCGCGCCGACCGCTGCCGTGGCCTTTACCATCAACCATATCGCCGCGGTGTTTCTGCCGGCGCTTCTGGGCTATCTCTGGGTGGTGTCGCCGGGCGGGGTCTTTGCCCTGGCGGCGGGGATGGCGATGGCGTCGCTTGCGCTTGCCGCGCTGATCCCGCGCCATCCGGAAAAGGGCAATGAATGGCGGCTCCTGCCGCTGGCGCGCAGCGCGACCCCGGCGGAGTGAACGGGCGGATTGATCCCGCGCGTCGACTGTAAAGAGCAAGTTTGGAGATTGCGACAATCTGTCCTATATTGCGTGTGAAACGCGATCTGGAGGAGAGTTGCGGATGTTCGGAGCACTGACCATGAGCCTGACCAAGAAACTGACCATGCCCCGCCCGGATGAGGCCTTGCCCGGACGCGCCGAACCGATCGAGACGGCGGCGGAGCATTTCGTGTTGCATGTGCCGCTCGAGGCGGAGGTGCCCGAGGGCTGCGACGAGGCGATCTTTGGCATGGGGTGTTTCTGGGGTGTGGAGCGGATTTTCTGGCAGGTGCCGGGCGTGGTGAACACGGCCGTGGGCTACAGCGGCGGCTACACCCCCAATCCGACCTATGAAGAGGTCTGCACCGGCAAGACCGGACATAATGAGGTGGTGCGCGTGGTGTTCGACCCGGCGAAGGTCAGCTACAAGGAGCTGCTCAAGCTGTTCTGGGAAAATCATGACCCGACCCAGGGCATGCGCCAGGGCAACGATCAGGGCACGCAATACCGCTCCGGCATCTATTACATGGACGAGGCCCAGCACGAGGCCGCCGAGGCCTGTCTCGCGGGCTATGACTTCCTGTTGCAGGACGCAGGCTTTGGTGCCGTGACCACGGAGATCCTGCCGGCCGGCGCCTTCTATTTCGCGGAAGCTTATCATCAGCAATATCTGGCGAAGAATCCTGCGGGCTATTGCGGCATCGGCGGCACGGGAGTGTCCTGTCCCATAGGTCTGGTCATGGGCGCCAAGGTCAAATGGACCGATCAGGTCGAGCCTTTCGCGAAACTCGGCGGCGAATCCGACGCGCCGTAAAGCACAGGCAGGATCATTGTCATGATATGGGGTTTGAAAGGGCGCTCTTGGGCGCCCTTTGCCTTTGACTGCTTCGGTCTGTCTCCTGCGAGCCTGTGCTTGAGTAAATCGCGCCGGAGGGGTAAGCGGGGACAAACCTATCAGGAGCGCCGCCATGCCCACATTTACTGCTTTCACCAAGACCCGGGGCAAGGCCCCCGCCGAGGCCATTGGCGAGGCGCTTGAATTTCTCGAGCCCGAACCGACGGGCGTGGGTGTTTTCGAGATCGAAGACGGCTCCGGGCTCTGGGAAGTCGGCGCCTATTTCACCGAAGCCCCCGACGAGATCGCGCTGGCGCTTCTGTCGAAGGCGCATGACGCGCCGGATTTCGTCATTTCCGAACTGCCGGAGACCGATTGGGTTGCCAAGGTGCGTCGCGACTTGGCGCCGGTCGAGGCCGGGCGGTTCTTTGTCTATGGTTCGCATGACGCGGACAAGCTGCCCTCTGACAAGATCGGTCTGTTGATCGAGGCGGCGATGGCCTTTGGCACCGGTCATCACGGGACCACTCTGGGCTGTCTCAAGGCGCTCGACCGGTTGCTGGGCGACGGGCTCTCTTTTGACAAGGTGGCCGATATCGGCTGTGGCACCGCGGTGCTGGCGATGGCGGCGGCGAAATTCACCGATCAGCTGGTCTATGCTTCCGACATCGACGAGGTGGCGGTCGAGGTGGCGCAATCGAATGTCGATGCCAATGGTCTGACCGGGCAGGTGAACTGTCTCGAAGCGGCGGGCTTCAACCATCCTGTGCTGGCCGAAGTGGCGCCGTTCGATCTGGTCTTTGCCAATATCCTCAAGGGGCCGTTGGTGGCGCTCGCCCCCGACATGGCGGCGCATGTGAAGCCCGGTGGGTATGTGATTCTCTCGGGGATTCTCAATCCGCAGGCCGATGAGGTTGTCGAGGTTTATACACGCAACGGGTTCAATCTCGTTGACCGCCAAGAGATTGTTGACTGGACGACGCTGACTATGGCGCGGGAAGCCTGAAAACACCCAAAAATGCCTTGTTTGCCACATTTGCGCCACATTTTGCCGCAATCTTGTCATGGTCGGTGGGGGCCGGCGTACAAGGAGGCTGCCATGGCATATGCCGGCTCGCAGCAATTGGAAAAAAGGCTGACCAAGATCGAAGCGCGGCGTCGCGCCTTGTCTCATGGTGCCGTGTATTCGGTGAACCAGGATGGCCTGATCATTGCCCGTCCGCGTCGGCGTGGCATGCGGCGTCCGCTGCATCTCGTGATCGTGGCCCTCGTTGGGGTCTTGCTGTTCAAGGCAATGCTCTTTGCCTCGATCGGCGCAGGCACCTACAACGCCCGGGTCGCAACCCTGTCCGAAGGGACGGCGATCGAACGCGCTGGTGGCTGGCTCATGCATGCCGATGGTCTGACCGTCTGGCTTGCCACGCAGGGGAAGATGCTCCTGAAGTGAGTTGTCGGAAATTTTGGGCTCCGTGAGAATGGCCTTTTCCCTCTAGGCCGCCCGGACCCGTCCACGTCGAAACCCGTACCGCCTCGCCGGTGCGGGTTTTTCTTTGGTTTGGCCCGCGCCGTGGCCGCGGCCGGGGCGAATTGCGATCGGGGCCACGATGGCATGAAACCTCCGCTTGGCAAATGTTCTCGTTTCGTGCTAACTCGGTTGCAACGAATAAACGAGCAGGTGAGAGCATGCGTGTGATGGGGATCGACCCGGGGCTGCGCAATATGGGCTGGGGCATCATCGATGTCGCCGGGCCGCGGATCAGCCATGTGGCCAATGGCATTTGCCGCTCGGCCTCCTCCGATGATCTGGCCACCCGGCTGTTGTCGCTGTTCGATCAGCTGACCGAGATTGTCAAAACCTACGCCCCCGATTGCGCCGCGGTTGAGCAGACTTTCGTCAACAAGGACGCCGTGGCGACGCTGAAACTCGGTCAGGCGCGCTCCGTCGCGCTTTTGGTGCCCGCCCGTGCCGGGCTGCCGATCGGGGAATATGCCCCCAATGCGGTGAAAAAGACCGTCGTCGGGGTTGGGCACGCCGCCAAGCAACAGGTCGAGCATATGATCAAGCTGCAATTGCCGGGCGCCAGGCTCGAAGGCCCGGACGCGGTCGACGCGCTGGCCATCGCCATCACCCATTCTTACCACGCGCAATCCGCAAGCCGTTTGCAGGATGCGATCAGGAAAGCCGCCTCATGATCGGGAAACGCCTATGATTGGAAAGCTCACCGGTGTCATCGACTATATCGGCACGGATCACGTGATGATCGATGTGCGCGGGGTCGGCTATATCGTCTATATCTCCGAACGCACCCGCATGGCGCTTCCGGGGCAGGGGGCGCCGGTGGCGCTCTACACCGATATGCTGGTGCAGGAGACCAACCTGCAGCTCTTCGGCTTCACCTCACGCCTGGAAAAGGAATGGTATCGCCTGTTGATCTCGGTGCAGGGCATCGGTTCGAAAGCCGCTATGGCGATCCTGGGCACGCTCGGGCCGGAAGCCACGGGGCGGGCGATCGCGCTGGGCGACTGGACCGCGGTCAAGGCCGCGCCGGGCGTCGGGCCGAAGATTGCGCAGCGCGTGGTCAACGAGCTGAAGGACAAGGCGCCCACGGTGATGTCCATGGGCGGATCGCTGTCAAAGACTTTGGAAGCGCCGGAGACGGGTGAGGTGATCGAAAGCGCTGCACCCACCGCGAAATCTTCGCCAAAGAAAGCTGCTCCGAAGGCGAATGCAAGTGCCGAGGCCGAAGCCCTGTCCGCGCTTCAGAACCTCGGCTATTCTCCCTCCGATGCGGCGCAGGCCGTGGCACAAGCCGCACAAGAGGCGCCCGAGGCCGACACCTCCGCGCTGATCAAGGCCGCGCTGCGCCTTCTGGCACCGAAAGGGTAAGTGAATGGAAAGCCCCGATCCGACCCTGCGCCCGGACCGTCGCCCGGAAGATGAGCGCGCCGATGCCGACCGCGCGTTGCGACCGCAGGCGCTCGAGGAATTCATCGGCCAGCACGAGGCCCGCGCCAACCTGCGGGTCTTCATCGAGAGCGCCAAGATGCGCGAAGAGGCGATGGATCACGTGCTGTTCCACGGCCCGCCGGGGCTCGGTAAAACCACGCTGGCGCAGATCATGGCGCGTGAGTTGGGCGTGAATTTCAAGATGACCTCGGGACCGGTTCTGGCGAAAGCCGGCGATCTGGCGGCGATCCTGACCAATCTCGAGGCCCGCGACGTGTTGTTCATCGACGAGATTCACCGGATGAACCCGGTGGTCGAAGAGGTGCTCTACCCGGCGATGGAGGATTTCGAGCTCGATCTGGTGATCGGTGAAGGCCCCGCCGCGCGCACGGTGCGGATCGAGTTGCAGCCGTTCACATTGGTCGGCGCGACCACGCGTCTGGGGCTGTTGACCACGCCCTTGCGCGACCGTTTCGGCATCCCGACGCGGCTCCAGTTCTACACCACCGAAGAGTTGCACGAGATCGTCACCCGGGGTGCGCGCCTCTTGGGGGTGCCCGCCGATCCCGACGGGGCGCATGAGATCGCCAAACGCGCCCGTGGCACGCCAAGGATCGCCGGGCGTCTCCTGCGCCGCGTGGTCGATTTCGCCGTGGTCGAGGGCGACGGGCGGATCACCAAGCCGCTGGCCGATGGTGCGCTCACTCGTCTGGGCGTCGACCTGTTGGGCCTCGACGGCGCAGATCGGCGGTATTTGAGCATGATCGCCGAGAATTACGGTGGTGGACCGGTCGGGGTGGAGACGCTGGCGGCGGCGCTCTCCGAGAGCCGCGACGCCATCGAGGATGTGATCGAGCCCTATCTGTTGCAGCAAGGTCTGATTCAGCGCACCCCGCGTGGTCGGATGCTGACCCAGAAGAGCTGGAAACATCTCGGCCTGGAGGCGCCGAAAGCGCCGGATCAAAGCGATCTGTTCGGAAAGTAGAGGGCAGGAGATGAGATCGCGATGGAGCTGACAGAGTTGCAGCGGCAGGCGAAGGTCGTGAATGACATCTATGTCGAGACTTTCGATCTCACCCGGGACGGGCTTATGCTGATCGGCAAGATGACCGAGGAGATGGGGGAAGTGGCGTCGGCCTATCTCAAACTCCACGGACGCGCGCGGGGCGCGGCTGGCGACCCGGAGGCCTTGCGGCGCGATTTTGAGGACGAACTGGCGGACCTTTTGGGGTTTCTGGCCGTTTTGGCGGAGACAGAAGGCGTTGATTTGGCAGAGGCTTTTGCGCGCAAATGGGGCAAGTATCTATGAGGCGTGTGCCTGTTTGGCGCTTCTGTTTGTCGTTCGTTTTGAGCGCCCTTTCGTTTGGTGCTCTTGCGGCGGACCGGGTGGAGACCTCGGCGGGCGTGGCCGAGATTTTGCCGCTTGGGCCCCTTGAGACGAATGCACTTTGGATTGCCGATGAGGCGGTGGCTTTGCCGCTTGCCGTGGATCATCTCGACATTGCCGCACAGGACGAGGATTTGTTGCTGATCCTCTTGGCTTCGGGCGGGACGGCCTGTCCAAAGATGTGGGTCTATCTCGATGCCGGGGCCGACCCCCTTTGGGTGTCGGAACCATTCGGGACATGCCACGACGATGCGCAGGCTTTTAGGACGGAGCGGGGGATCGAGGTCATCTCTCCTGCGACCGATCTGGGGCAGAGCGGGGATGTGCGCTACTGGCTCGAAGGGCATGAGGTCCATGAGGCGCAGGCGCCGTTGAAATCACTGGGCTTTACCCAAGTGACCCAATGGGAGGGGATGCATCCAAAGCGTTTGGTCGACGATCCGGCGTGGGAGGCATGGTTCTTGAAACGCGTTGGTCCCGTCGGGCTGCTGGAGCTGCGCGGACTGTTCGAGCAGGCCAGCCTCTTCTTTTGGGACGGCGACTGGTTGGTTGCGGAGGGCTGCAAAGCTGACGCTTGCGACGAGCTTCGTGGCGTTCTCATGCTCCACAAGGATGGTGATCGGGTATCAGCGGCGGTTCAGCGAAAGAATGGTAATATACAGCAACCGATGTTGCTTATGGCTAGCGAGGACAATGACGTGATCCAAGCATTCATCCGCATGTATGAGGCGCAGGACGAGTAGTCACCCCAGCAGATGCCCCATCTGCGCGACGGCCAGCTTGTAGCCATTGACGCCACAGCCGGCCATGACCGCATCCGCGCGCATGGAGACATAGGAATGGTGGCGGAAGGCTTCGCGTTTGTGGACCTGTGAGATATGCACCTCGATCACCGGGCCTTCGAATGTGTTGAGCGCATCGAGAATGGCCACAGACGTGTGGGTATAGGCCGCTGGGTTGATGACGATCCCAGCGGCTTTGTCGCGCGCTTCGTGGATCAGATCGATGATCTCGCCCTCATGGTTCGACTGCGCGAAAACGATGTCGAGATCCTGCGCGGAGGCCTCGGTCGCACAGAGCGCCTCGACATCTTCGAGCGTGTCGGCGCCGTAGATCTCCGGCTGGCGTTTTCCCAGAAGGTTCAGGTTGGGGCCGTTCAGGATGTAAATCGTCTTGCTCATGATGCGCCTCATGTGTCTTTGCGGCCAAGCTACGCGGAGCGGGGGTTGCCGCGCAAGGCGTTGCGTTGCAAAAGGGCGGGCAAAGGTGACGAGGACGCGAGAGGGCGACATGAGCGAGATCACACCGGAACACATCGAAGAGTTTTTTACCCGCTCGAATGGCGACTATGTCTTTGCCCGCTGGGGGCGCCCGATCGCGCCCGTCGTGTTCGGTGTCGAGGACGAGACGCTGGTGACGGTGAAATCGGCGATCGAGGCCTGTGTCGCCATCGCCGGACACCGGATCGAGGAAATGGACCCGGAACTGGGCACCAACCTGATGGTGTTCTTCCTGTCCGACTGGGCGGAGCTTCTGGACGTGCCGCATATGGGCGATCTGATCCCCGATCTGGAGGCCAAGGTCGCCAAGCTACAGGAGCGTAATGCGCATCAATATCGGGCCTTCCGGTTCGACGATCAGGGCGCGATCAAGGCGTGCTTTACCTTTGTGCGCATGGGCGGGGCCATGGATAATGTGCCCGCCGAGGTGATCGCATTGAGTCAGGCGGTGCAGGCGATGCTTCTGTGGTCGGACGTCGAATTCACCCAAGACAGCCCCTTGGCAGAGACTGCCGAGGGCACGGTGGTGCGCCCGGATGTGGCGAATGTGCTGCGGGCCGCCTATGACCCGATGTTGCCCGCCGCGGCCCGCGACGCCTCCCATGCGCTCAGGCTCTATGCCCGGGTCATTGCGGGGTGAGATGCGCGCCTTTGTCGGCATTCCCCTGCCGGAAGACCTGAGTGACCGGTTCGAAGATCTGGCGAGTGGCCTGCGCTTGGGCCGCGCGGTGCCGGCGGAAAATATGCATGTCACGCTGGCCTTTCTCGACGATCAACCCGAAGAGGTTCTGGCGGAACTGCATGAGGCGCTGAGCGCCATGACCCTGCCACAACCGGAGATCGCGATTGAAGGCCTGGACCTGTTCGGGGGCGCGAAACCGCGTCTGCTCTTTGCCTCTGTCACCGCGCATGAGGCGCTCACAGAGCTGCGGCGCAAGGTGCGGCAGGCGGTTCAACGGGTTGGCATCACCCTGCCGCACGAACGGTTTCGCCCGCATGTGACGCTCCGCCGGTTCAACCGTCTCGCGCCTTTCGAGCGCGATGAACTGGAACGCTTTCTCACCCTTCAGGGCGGGTTTCAATGGCCGGGGTTCCGGCCCGAGGCCTGTCAGATGGTCGAATCCCTGCTGACCCAGGAAGGCGCGCAATATGAGGTGCTTGCGAGCTATCCGTTGAGCAAATAGGCTTGGCGCAAACCGGCCCGAAGCAAAAGGCGAGCGCAGATGACCCACAGATTTCCCGTTCATGTCTATTACGAGGACACCGATCTCGCGGGCATCGTCTATTACGCCAATTACCTCAAGTTCATCGAACGCGCGCGCACCGAATGGGTGCGCGATCTCGGCGTCGATCAGGTGAAGCTGAAGGAAGAAGAGGGCGTGGTTTTCGCCGTGCGCCGGGTCGAGGCGGATTACCTCAGCCCCGCGAAGTTCGACGACGATCTCACCGTCGAGACCGCGCTCGAGGCGATGACCGGTGCCCGGATCGTGCTCGCTCAGGTGGTCAAACGCGGGGAAGAGCTGCTTTTCACCTCGCAAGTCACCCTTGTCGCCCTCACCGCGACCGGTCATCCGGCGCGTCTTCCGGCGGTTCTCCGCCGAAATCTGCACTGAGCCGCCCCGAAATCGCCGAAAACCGGAAAAATTCGCGTGTCTTTCACATGTTCGTGTTGGCGTGTGGGCTGCCGATGCGATAGAATCCTGCGTAATGATAGAGCCGTGTAGATGCGGCCGACAGGCGATTAAAAGAGCAGGTTCATGGACCAGACAACCCTTGCGATGGCGCAGGAGATCGATTTCTCCTTGCTGGCGCTTTTCATGCGCGCAACCTTCATTGTGAAAATCGTGATGATCCTCTTGATCGTGGCCTCGTTCTGGTCATGGTCGATCATCATCCAGAAATTCATCGCCTATAAAAAGGCCCGCGCCGAAGCTGCGGTGTTCGATCAGGCCTTTTGGTCCGGCGAGCCTTTGGACGAGCTTTACGATCAGATCCAGGGCAGCGCGATGAGCGCGCCGGAGCGGGTCTTTGCCGCCGGCATGACCGAATGGCGGCGTTCGCACAAGGCCGATGGCGGGCTCATTGCCGGCGCGCAATCGCGGATCGACCGCTCGATGGACGTGGCCATTGCCAAGGAAAGCGAAGAGATGACCTCGGGACTTTCCTTCCTCGCCACCGTCGGCTCGACCGGGCCGTTCATTGGCCTCTTTGGCACCGTCTGGGGCATCAAGACCGCGTTCGAAGACATCGCCATAGCGCAATCGACCAACCTCGCGGTTGTGGCGCCGGGCATCGCCGAGGCGCTGCTGGCCACCGCGCTTGGTCTTCTCGCCGCGATCCCGGCGGTGATTTTCTACAACAAGCTCAACGCCGACAGTGATCGCATCCTTGGCGGCTACGAGGCTTTCGCCGACGAGTTCGCCACCATTCTCTCGCGCGAATTGGACAGCTGACATGGGCGCGGGAGTTGCACAGAAATCAGGGGGCGGGGGGCGCAGAGGTCGCCGCCGTCGCCCTGCCGCGATGAGCGAGATCAACGTCACGCCTTTCGTCGACGTGATGCTGGTGCTGCTGATCATCTTCATGGTGGCGGCGCCGATGATGACCGTCGGCGTGCCGGTCGAACTGCCGGAAACCGCCGCGACCGCGCTGCCGCAGGAAGAACAGGAACCCTTGACCATCACGCTCACCGCCGAGGGGCAGGTGCTGTTGATGTCGAACGAGACGCCGGAAGAGGATCTGGTCGCGAAGCTTCGCGCCATCGCCGAGGAACGTCAGGATGACAAGATCTTCCTGCGCGCCGATGGCGCCGTGCCCTATGCCAAGGTGGCCGAGGTCATGGGCGCGCTCAATGCCGGCGGGTTTCGCAAGATCGGTCTGGTGACCGAACAGGGCGGGCCGCGTCTCGACGGCTCCGGGAACTGAGGGCAGGCAGCGTGAACGCGGGCCAATATATCTCTGGTGGCGGCCATCTGGCGCTGATCGCCTATATGCTCTTCGGGGGGCTGTTCTTGCATCCGCAAAAGCCGCGCGAAGAGGCTGTACAGGAGGTTGCGCTGATCTCGGAGGCCGAGTTCAACGCCATGGTGAACCAAAGCACCGCGCCGGAGACCTTTGATGAGGCTCCGACCCTGCAGGCCCCGGAGAGCGACACGGCGCCGGTGCTGCGTCCGGTCGAAGAGGCTGCGCCGGAAACGGTCACGCCCGAAGCGCCGCCCGCAGAGGCCGCCGAACCGCAGCCCGAGACCCCGGCCACGCTGATCCCGCCGGTTGCACTCGATCCCACCCCGCCGGAACCGCAGGTCGATCCGGAAATCTCGCTCGAAGATCCGGGCGCCCAGTTGCCGGATGTGGCCGACACACCGCCGACACCGCGCCCGGTGCCGCGCATCGCCGATCAGGTGGTCAACACGCCGGAGCCGCAGCCGGAGATTTCCGACGCGCCCGTGGAGGCCGCCAATCCGGAGGCCGAGACCCCCGAGGTGGTGCAAGAGGAAGTGGAACAATCCGCCCCGGAAGAGACCACGACCGAGATCGTGACCGAGGCCGAGAAGCCGTCGGGCCTGTCCTCTTCGCCGCGCCCGAAGGCGCGACCGGCCAATCTCGCCGCTCTGGCCGAGCAGCAGCGCGAGGCCGAGCGCGCGGCGCAACAGGCGGCGGAGGCCAAGCCCGAGCCGCAACCGGAGAGTTCCGACGCCGTGGCCGAAGCCGCTGCCGCTGCGGCTGCCGCTCTGGCCGCCGAAACCGCTGCCAAACCCGCGGCCCCCGAACGCCCCGCCGGCCCGCCGCTCACCCGTGGCGAGCGCGAAGGCATGCGGGTTGCGGTGTCGCAATGCTGGAACGTCGGCGCCATGTCGTCGGAGGCGATGCGCACCACGATCACGGTCGGTGTCGCGATGAACGAAGATGGCACGCCGCAAAACGGCTCGATCAAGCTTTTGTCCTTCGATGGCGGCTCGCAAACCGCCGCCGATCAGGCCTTTGCCGTGGCCCGGCGGGCGATTATCCGCTGCGGCGCCCGCGGCTTCCCATTGCCGGTGGAAAAATTCGCCCATTGGCGCAATATCGAAATGACGTTCGATCCTGAACAAATGAGGTTCAAATGACACGCCCGACTGCTTTGGTCCGTTCTCTGGTCTGTGCCTGTGCGACCGCGCTCTCTCTTGGAGTGGCGGTGCCCGCATTGGCGCAGGACCCGGGCCCCCTGAAACTCGACATCACCCGCGGCGTGATCGAACCCCTGCCTCTGGCGATCCCGGATTTCATCGCCGAGACGCCACAGGCGGAAGAGTTCGCCAAACAGATCTCCGATGTGATCGCCGCCGATCTCGTGGGCACCGGGCTGTTCCGGGAAATCCCGCCCTCGGCGCATATTTCCAAAGTGGCGAATTTCACCACTCCGGTGCAATATGCCGATTGGAAAGCGATCAATGCCCAGGGTCTGGTGACCGGCGCCGTGGGGCTCGATGCTTCGGGCAATCTGGCGGTGAAATTCCGCGTGTTCGACGTCTATGCCGAGGCGCCTTTGGGCTCGGGGCTGCAACTTGGCGGCTCGACCGCAAGCTGGCGCCGGATCGCCCATAAGGTTTCCGATGTGGTCTATAGCCGGATCACCGGTGAAGGCGGCTATTTCGACAGCCGTGTGGTCTTTGTCTCCGAGACCGGGCCGAAGAATGACCGCAAGAAACGCCTCGCGGTGATGGATTACGATGGCGCCGGGCTGCAATATCTGACCGACGACAATTTCATCGTCTTCGCGCCGCGGTTTTCGCCCACCGGCGACCGGGTGCTCTACACCTCCTATGAGAGCGGCACGCCGCAGATCATGATGCTCGACGTCGGCACGGTGACGCGCCGTCGTCTGCCGGTGCCGGCCGAGGCCGTGACCTTTGCGCCGCGGTTCTCGCCCGATGGCCAGGCCATCGTCTATTCGATGGCGACCGGCACCAATACCGATCTCTACCGCATGGAGATCGGCTCCGGACAGATCACGCGCCTGACCAACACGCCGGCGATCGAGACCGCACCGTCCTTCTCTCCCGATGGCTCTCAGATCGTCTTTGAATCCGACCGGTCCGGCACCCAGCAGCTCTATATCATGCCCGCGTCGGGCGGTGAGGCGCGCCGGATTTCCAGCGGCATGGGCCGCTACGGCACGCCGGTCTGGTCGCCGCGCGGCGATCTCATCGCCTTCACCAAGCAGAACCAGGGCCGCTTCCACATTGGCGTGATGCGCACCGATGGTTCGGAAGAGCGGCTGTTGACCGCGTCTTTCCTGGACGAGGGCCCGAGCTGGTCGCCGAATGGCCGGGTGATCATGTTCGCCCGCGAAAGCCAGGGCGCAGGCGGTGAGAGCGCGCTCTACACGGTGGACATCACCGGTCGCAATCTCAAACGCGTGCCGACCAATGCCGGCGCTTCCGATCCGGCCTGGTCGCCGCTGTTGAAATAGCGCCGCGAAATCAACGAAGGGCACCTCCCCAAGCCGCGGGGAGGATGCTATAGTCCGGTTAACCAAATCAAGCCTGAGCAGTATCGAGCTTCCGTAAAGGACCTTCTCAATGTCGAAATTCATCACCTCTTCCGCCTCCCGCGCGCTTCTTCTGGTCGCGGCTCTGGGCCTCTCGGCCTGTACCAACCCGGGCCGTTTCGGCGCGGGAGCCGGCGCGGGCGCGACCGGCGCCGACGCGATGGTGGCCGGATCGGCTTCCGATCCGACCTCGGTTGCCTATTTCAACCAGACCGTGGGGGACCGCGTGCTCTTTGCCGTGGATCAGAGCACGCTCTCGGATGAGGCACGCACCATTCTTGCCGGTCAGGCGAGCTGGCTTCTGGACAATTCGGCCTATACCGCGATCATCGAAGGCCACGCGGATGAGCAGGGCACGCGCGACTACAACTTCGCGCTCTCGGCCCGTCGTGCCGCCTCGGTGCAGGAATATCTGATCAGCCAGGGGGTGAACCCGTCGCGGCTCAAGACCATTCCCTATGGCAAGGAACGCCCGATCGCGATCTGTTCCGACGAGAGCTGCTATAGTCAGAACCGCCGTGCCGTGACCGTGCTGGCCGCCGGCGCCGGCATGTAAGAGGCGAAGGGGAGACCAGCGATGAAAGCGATGATCCGGGGCTCTGTGCTGGCCCTTTCCCTGATCTTGGGCTCCGGTGCCGCCTTTGCACAGGACGCCGAGACGCTCGCGGATATCCGGCAACAGGCCGCGGTGCTTTCGGTCGAGTTGGGCAAGCTCAAGCAGGAGCTCTCGACCACCGGCGCGCCGAACACGCAATTTGCCGGCACCGGCACGCTGGAGCGGGTCGATCTCCTGGAGGCGGCGCTCGCCAAGCTGACGGCAAAGATCGAAAATCTCGAGTTCCGCGTCGACCGGGTGGTGAAGGACGGCACCAACCAGCTCGACGACCTGAATTTCCGGCTCTGCGAATTGGAAGAAGGCTGTGACATCGGCAACCTGCCGCCTTTGAAGCCGATCGGCGGTGACATGGGCGCCACCGATCTGGTGGTGACGGGGCCGGCGACGGATGTGCCGCTGGAAGGCGATGGCGAATTCGCCATGACCGAACAGGGCGATTTCGATGCGGCCAAGGTGCTCTATGAGGCCGGCGATTATCAACAGGCGGCCACGGCCTTTGCCACATTCGCCCAGACCTACACCGGCGGCTATCTCACCGGCGAGGCGCATTTCATGCGCGGCGAAGCGTTGCACGCGATGGGCCAGACCGCGGATGCGGCCCGGGCCTATCTCGACAGTTTCTCCGGCAGCCCCGAAGGCGACCGGGCCCCGGATGCGCTGTTGAAACTGGCGGGCTCTCTGGGGGAGCTGGGGCAGAGCGACAAGGCCTGTGTCATGTTCGGCGAAGTGGGCGCGCGTTTCCCGGGCTCCGAGGCGGCTGCGCAGTCCGTGATCGAGGCCCAGAAGCTAAACTGTCCCTGATCCGTTTGCCTGAGATGTATGCCCGAGAAAGGCGCCGCGCCCATGGATGAAAAACTCGCCAGCCACGCCATGCTGCGCCATTTCGTGGCGACCGCCTTTGCCTTTGACAAGCCCGACCATCTGGCCGTGGCGGTCTCCGGCGGTGGCGACAGTATCGCGCTTTTGCACCTGATGGCGGAATGGGCGGCCGAGGAAAAGGTCCGGCTCGAGGCGGTGACGGTGAATCACGGGCTGCGGCCGGAAGCGGCACAGGAGGCCAGGTTCGCCGCAGAGGTGGCGCAGAGGCTGAAGGTCAAACACACCACGCTCAATTGGACCGGCTACAAGGGCGAGGGCAATCTTCAGGATGCCGCCCGACGCGCGCGCTACCGGCTGATGGCCGATTGGGCCAAGGTGCGGGAGATTTCGACCATCGCCTTGGCGCATACCGCCGACGATCAGGCGGAGACCTTCTTCATGCGCCTGGCGCGGACCTCCGGCATCGACGGGCTCACCGGCATGCAGCGGCGTCGGGTCTCCGATGGTATCACCTGGGTGCGGCCGTTGTTGATGCAGGAGCGTTTCGAGCTCCGGCAATATCTGCGCGAGCTGCGCGAACCCTGGATCGACGACCCGTCGAATGACGATGAGGCCTTCGAGCGCGTCAAGGCGCGCCGCGCCATGGAGGAACTGTCGAAACTCGGCATCGACGTGCATGTGGTGGGGCGGGTGATGGATCACCTGAGCCAGGTGCGCTCGGCGCTGGATTTCGCCACGCATGATCATGCGCTCGAATGCGTGCGCGAGGATGGTGGTGATCTGGTCATCGATCGTCGGCGCTTCACCGAGGCGGCGCCCGAGGTGAACAGGCGGCTTGTCGCCCAGGCCCTGCGGTGGATTGCCTCGGCCGATTACGGTCCGCGCGGCATGAAGCTGCAGGAATTTCTCTCGGCAATGATGCGCGGCCGCGATGCGACGCTGCACGGGGTGCGGCTTCTGGGCGGAAAGGATACGTTTCGTCTGACCCGTGAACATGCCGCCGTTGCCGGTGTCACGGCCACGGTGGGCAGTCTCTGGGACCGGCGCTGGATCGTTGAAGGTGTTGAGAATAAAGATTTTGTCATTCGCGCTCTGGGCGAAGACGGGCTGTTGCAACTGGGCGAGCGCGACAAGGATGCGCCGTCCCGCGAAACGCTCGCCGCCTCGCCCGCTGTGTTTGACGGAAACACCCTGATCTCTGCGCCGCTCGCGGGCATGGGCGGGGCAAGCGCGCGGTTGATCCATCCGAAAGGTGGTTTCTTTACGGCGCTTTTATCGCATTGAACTTAGCCCGTTCATGCCTATTTTAGAGGGAAAGCTCGCGTTCCCATGCGTGGGCATGATTATTTCGAGGAGAACCCCCCTTGGGCAATGCACGTAATCTCGCCTTCTGGCTCGTGCTTCTGATGCTGGTTCTGGCGCTGTTTCAGGTGCTGGGCGGCAATCAGAACACGATGTCGTCGGAAGTCGTCCCCTATTCCCAGTTCATGTCGCAGGTGGATGACGGCACCGTCACCTCGGTCGACATCGACGGGGAGAAAGTCTATTTCACCGGCGCCGACAATCGCCGTAAATATACGATCAACCCGGGCGACAACGCGCTCGTCTCCGAGCTTCTGGCGAAGAACGTGACGGTTGAGGGCAAGCCGCAGGAACAGAGCGGCATCATGCCGTTCATCATTTCCTTCCTGCCGATCTTCCTGATCATCGGGGTCTGGATCTATTTCATGAACCGGATGCAGGGCGGCGGCAAAGGCGGGGCCATGGGCTTTGGCAAGTCGCGGGCGAAACTCCTGACCGAGAAACAGGGTCGCGTGACCTTTGACGATGTCGCCGGCATCGACGAGGCCAAGGAAGAGCTCGAAGAGATCGTCGAGTTCCTGCGCAACCCGCAGAAATTCTCCGCGCTGGGCGGTAAGATCCCGAAAGGCGCTCTGCTGGTCGGCCCTCCGGGCACCGGTAAGACGCTCCTGGCCCGCGCCATTGCGGGCGAGGCGGGCGTGCCCTTCTTCACCATTTCCGGTTCTGATTTCGTCGAAATGTTCGTCGGTGTCGGTGCGAGCCGCGTGCGCGACATGTTCGAACAGGCGAAAAAAAATGCGCCCTGTATTCTGTTCATCGACGAGATCGACGCCGTCGGCCGCGCCCGTGGCGCCGGCTACGGTGGTGGCAATGACGAACGTGAACAGACGCTCAACCAGCTTCTGGTCGAGATGGACGGGTTCGAGGCCAATGAGGGCATCATCATCGTTGCCGCGACCAACCGCCGTGACGTGTTGGACCCCGCGCTTCTGCGTCCGGGCCGCTTCGACCGTCAGGTCACCGTGCCGAATCCGGATATCAAGGGCCGCGAGAAAATCCTCAACGTCCACGCCCGCAAGGTGCCGCTCGGCCCGAATGTCGATCTGCGCGTGATCGCCCGCGGCACACCAGGTTTCTCCGGCGCCGATCTGGCGAACCTCGTCAACGAGGCTGCGCTGATGGCCGCCCGGATCGGGCGTCGTCAGGTGACGATGGACGATTTCGAACAGGCCAAGGACAAGGTGATGATGGGCGCGGAACGCCGGTCCATGGTCCTGACCGACGAGCAAAAGGAAAAGACCGCCTATCACGAGGCGGGGCATGCCATCGTCGGGCTCAAGCTGCCGAAATGCGATCCGGTCTATAAGGCCACGATCATTCCGCGCGGAGGTGCTCTGGGCATGGTGATGAGCCTGCCGGAGATGGACAAGCTGCAGATGTTCAAGGACGAGGCCCGTCAACGCATCGCCATGACCATGGCGGGCAAGGCGGCCGAGATCTTCAAATATGGCGAGGACGAAGTCTCCTCCGGCCCGGTCGGCGACATCCAGCAGGCCAGCCAGTTGGCGCGCGCCATGGTCATGCGCTACGGCATGTCCGACAAGGTCGGCAATATCGACTACGCGGAAGCTGCTGAGGGCTATTCGGGCAACACTGCCGGTTTCTCGGTCTCGGCCCATACCAAGGAGCTGATCGAGGAAGAGGTCAAACGCTTCATCGACGAAGGCTATGCCGAGGCTTACCGGATCATTTCCGAGAATGCCGAGGAATTCGATCGTCTGGCCCAGGGGCTGTTGGAATACGAGACCCTGACCGGCGAAGAGATCATGCGGGTGATCAAGGGCGAACCGCCGCATCCGGGCGAGGATGGCGACGGCGGTGCCTCCGGCAAGGATGAGAGCGCCTCGGTCACGGCCATTCCGAAGACCAAGAAAAAGCCCAAATCGGACGGCGGGCTGAACCCGGAACCGTCGGCCTGATCGGCAGAAACATGAAACCGCGCCCTCACCGGCGCGGTTTTTCTTTGACGTGCCACAGGGAGGAGCCGGCATGAGCGATTGGAACCCGGAGCAATATGCGCGTTTCACCGATCTGCGCCTGCGGCCGGCTCTGGACCTGCTGAACGCGGTCGGGGAGCTGCCCCAAGGCGAGATCCGCGACCTCGGTTGCGGGGCAGGGGCGGTGGCCCCGCTGCTCCGGGCGCGCTTTCCCGAGCGGGTCCTGATCGGGGTGGAACAGTCCGAGGCGATGCGGGCCAAGGCCCGTGCGCTGTCGCTTTACACTGAGGTGCAGGGCGGTGATATCGCCCGCCATGATCTCGGAGAAGGAAATGCGCTTCTCTTCACCAATGCCGCGCTCAACTGGCTGCCGGATCACAAGACCTTGCTGCCGCGGCTGATCGAGAGGCTTGTTCCCGGCGGTTGGCTCGCCACGCAGGTGCCGTATCAGCACGATGCCCCCTCGCATGCGCTGGCGCGTCAGGTGGCGCATGATCTCGCGCCCAAGGCCTTCCCGGAGACCAGGGCCAAACCTCATGTGCGCGCGCCTCGCACCTATGCCGCGCTGCTGGCGCCTCTGGGAGAGGTCCGGGTCTGGATGACGGAGTATATGCAGAACCTGCCACCCGCAGCCGAAGGCCATCCGGTGCGCCAGTTCACCCGGTCGACTTATCTGCGGCCCTATCTCGCGCATTTCGAGGCCGAGGGGCGCGAGGCAGAGTATCTCGCCGCCTATGATGCTGCGCTGGGTGAGGCCTATCCTTTGGAGGAGGGCGGCGGCGTCTGGTTCCCGTTCAAACGGCTTTTCCTGACCCTGAGGAAAACCTGAGGAGCAAAGCCGGAGCTTTTCCCGGGCGCGACCGCATGTTAAAGCCGCCGCAAAGGGGACTCGCATGACGCTCAAACCGCCAGCCGACATCACCACCATGGCCGATCTCAGGCTGCAGATCGACGCGCTCGACCGCGAGCTCATCGCGCTTCTGTCGCTGCGCCAGGCGCATATCGACCGCGCCGCCGAGCTGAAACCCGGCGAAGGTCTGCCGGCGCGGATCGAAGCCCGGGTGCTCGATGTTCTCGACAAGGTCGAGGCCGAGGCGAAAGACAAAGGTTTCGAACCGGTTCTGGCCCGCCAGATGTGGGCCCTGATGATCGAAGAGATGATTGCCCGCGAGGACCGGGTGCTCGGGCGCGACGCATAGGATAGGCTGGGAAGTGGAGACGGACATGACGGCAACCCTGATCGATGGCAAGGCCTTCGCCGCGACCGTACGCGGCAAGGTGGCAACCCATGTGGCGCGGCTCAAGGAGGCACAGGGCATCACACCCGGCCTCGCCGTGGTGCTGGTCGGCGACGATCCGGCCTCCGAGGTCTACGTGCGCTCCAAGGGCAAACAGACCGTCGAGGTCGGGATGAACTCCTATGAGCACAAGCTGCCGGCGGAAACCTCCGAAGAAGACCTTCTGGCCCTCATCGAGAGGCTCAATGCCGACAAGGATGTGCATGGCATCCTTGTGCAATTGCCGCTTCCGGCGCATCTCGACGAGGCGCTGGTGATCAATGCGATCAATCCGGCCAAGGATGTCGACGGGTTCCATATCTCCAATGTCGGGCTTTTGGGCACCGGGCAAAAGGCCATGGTGCCCTGTACACCGCTGGGCTGCCTGATGATGCTGCGCGATCACCATGGCAGCCTGTCCGGGCTCAACGCCGTGGTGATCGGGCGCTCCAATATTGTCGGCAAGCCGATGGCACAGCTTCTTCTGGGCGACAGTTGCACGGTCACCGTGGCGCATAGCCGGACCAAGGATCTGCCCGAGGTGGTGAAACGTGCCGATATCGTCGTGGCCGCCGTCGGGCGCGCGCATTTCGTGCAGGGCGACTGGATCAAACCGGGGGCCAGCGTGATCGACGTCGGCATCAACCGCATCCCGGCGCCGGAGAAGGGCAGCCATGAAGATGGCAGCGTCAAGACCCGGCTGGTGGGGGATGTCGATTTCGAGGCCGCAAAAGACGTCGCCGGCGCGATCACCCCGGTGCCGGGTGGGGTCGGGCCGATGACCATCGCCTGTCTGTTGGCCAATACGCTCACCGCCTGTTGCCGGGTGCATGGGCTGGCGGAACCCGAGGGGCTGACCGCCTGAAACCTTAAATCGGCGCATGTTGGAAACCTACATGTCAAAAGGCCCCGCGTGCAGCACAGGGGCCTTTTTCGTGTGATTTATGCAATCGGCTTGAGGTCTCGCATCGCCTCGCGCACCACTTCCGGCAGAGATGTATCGGCGCCTTCGGGCGCGGCATCCAGAGCACAGGTGACATCCTTCACCAGAATGCCGATGGTGTTGTCCGGTTCGAACCCGTGGCGGGAGAACTCGATCTGGTCGAAGCGCGAGGTGAACCAGTTCTGACCGGTGGCGGTTTCGATCAGGTTCAGAAGCTTCTGCCGGTCGACCCCGGTCTTGTCGGCCCAATCAAGTACCAGCCGCGCCATGGCGGTATGCGAGGAACAGAGCAGGTTGTTCAAGACCTTGCTCTGCATGCCGTCGCCAAACCCGCCCATATGGTGGATATTCGTGCCCATGGCCTGAAACATCGGTATGAGGGCGGCGACATCCGTCTCCGCACCACCGATCATGAAGGCCAGTGTCGCTTCGCGGGCGCCGACCTGGGCGCCGGACATCGGCGCATCGACGAGCGCGATATGATCCGGCACCCGCGCCCGCAGTTCGCGCACGTAATTGGGCGACAGCGTCGAACAGATCACCACGGTCTTGAGCTTTTTGGCGCGGGTGACAAAGCCCTGCGTGCCGAAAAGCACCTCGTCGGTCTGATCGGCATCGCGCACCACGGTGAAAAGCGTCTCGAGCCGCTCGGCAAAGCGATCCGCATCCGAGGTGACCGGCAGACCGGGAAAATCGCTTTCCGGGCGAATGTCGAACCCGGCGACCTCGATCCCGGCTTTGAGCATATTGGCGAGCATGCCGCGACCCATCCGGCCGACGCCTGCCAGTCCAATCGTGGTCAGCCCCATCTTGGCCTGTTCGGTATTGTGCATGATAGTCCTCCCTTTTGATCGGGAGGATGCCGGGTGCGCGAAGCTTTGGAAAGCCCCTCATTCGGGGCATCGCGTCAATGCGCGAATTCGCTTTCCTCGACGAACATGTTGGCCCAGGCCCGATCGATGAGATCCGGGGTCATCTGATAGGGGATGCCCTCGAATTCGCAGATCGAGATGATCTGATCGATCAGGAAGACCGGCTGATAATTGGCGTAGACATTGTCGATGGTCGGGTATTTCTCTTTCAACAGATAGACCAGCGAGGCCTCATCGAGCGGCATCTTCTTCTTGCGCGCCACCATGGCGAAGATTTTCAGGAAGCCCTCCTGATCCGGGCCGTCGATCTTGATCTTGTAGAAGATCCGGCGCAGCGCGGCGGTATCGAAGATCTTGTTCGGATGGAAGTTGGTGGAGAAGATCACCAGCGTATCGAACGGCACTTCGAATTTCTCACCGGACTGGAGCGCGAGAATATCCTTGCTCTCTTCCAGCGGCACGATCCAGCGGTTGACGAGTTTCTGCGGCGGCTCTTCCTGACGGCCAAGGTCGTCGACGATGAAGATCCCGCCGGTGGATTTGAGCTGCAACGGCGCCTGATAGGTGCGCGCGGTGGGGTTATAGACCAGATCGAGCATGTCGAGCGATAGCTCACCGCCGGTCACCACCGAGGGGCGTTCGCAACGCACATAGCGACGATCGAACCGGTTGGCGGTCTTTCTGAGCGCCATGGCGTCATCCTCGACATCCTCGCGTTTCACATGCATCAGCGGGTCGTAGACCGTGATCACCGAGCCGTTGTATTCGACCGCGCGCGGCACATAGATCAGATCGCCAAGCGCATCGCGGATGCCGTTGGAGATCGAGGATTTGCCGTTGCCCGGCGGGCCGTACATCAGGATCGAACGCCCGGCGCCCACCGCCGGTCCGAGCTGATCGAGAAGATCCGGCGGCAGGATGAGATGTCCCATCGCGCCGAGGAGCGCATCACGGGTCACTTTCATATTGCGCACGGATTGGCGTTTCACCTGTTCGGCATAGATCTCGAGCGGCACCGGCATGGCGCCGTAATATTCCGATTGGCTGAGCGCATCGAGGGCGCGGGATTTGCCGCTGTCGGAGAGGCGGAACCCCATCTCGGAACCGGCGCCCGCGTGCAGCGTGCCGGTGGCTTCGATGAGCCCCTGTTCACGGGCCCGGTCGATCAGATCCTGGGTGACGGAAACCGGAATGGCCAGCACCTCTGACAGCCGCGAGACCTGTTCGAGATTGGTGCGGAACATGGTCTTCAACACGATGTCGCGCATCATCACGGGGGACAGCCCGGTGTCTTCGGCGTGACGGGGGGTGACGGGGGCGATCACATTCGGGGTGCTGTCCAGGGTCATGTGGCTCTGCTCTTTTCCATGCGTGTACAGGCGTGTTGGTCCGCGCCGGCTGCGGGCGGCTCTGCGCCTCCCGCCGGTCGTTTGATCCGTGGTTAAGGCCAGTTTGCGGCAAGTCTATGGAGGCTTGTGGTCAAAGCCAAGAAATTCGACAAATTTCTCCGCGCCGCCTTTGCAATCAGGACTGTTTGATCCTAGGCTTTCGGAAAATTTCGAGGCGGGCAGTATGAATAAGATTTCATTGGGCAGGTATGCCGGATTTCTTTTGGTTTTGATCCTGTTGTTCGGCGGTCTGGGGCTTGCCAGGGGCGGGCTTTACATCGACCGCCACGAGGGCGACGCCGCGCATATGGTCGAGATCATTCTGCGTATGGTGCAGGGCCAGCTGCCGCATCTCGATTTCTCGACCCCGATCGGGATTTTCGCCTTTCTGCCGATCGTTGCGATGAGCAAGCTGGGGCTCGGCATCGGCGAAGCCTTCATCGCGGGGCAGATCCTCGTCGCGCTGTGTTTTGCCCTGCCGATCTGGCGGGTCGGCACCTCACGGCTCACCGGGCTCGGGGCCTGGGCCTATGGGGCGGTGAGCGTGGCGATGATCCTGGCGCTGGTCCATGGCGAGGCGATCACCGCGATCTCCGTGTCGATGTATTACAACCGCTGGGCCTGGGCCGCCGCCTATGTCGCGATCCTGCTGGCAGTCCTGCCGCCGGTGCCGGAGCGTGCGGCGCCCCGGCTCGACGGGATCATCGCGGGTGTGATGCTGGCGCTGCTGGCGCTGAGCAAACCCACTTATTTCGTGGGTTTCGTGCTTCCCGTGGCGTTTGGATTTGCCACCCGTGGCGCCTGGCGCAGCCTCTCCGCCGGGGTGCTTGCGGGGCTGCTCGTCGCGCTGGCGATGATCGGGATCTATGGCATCGACTTCCTGCCCGCCTATGTCGGGGATCTGCTGAGCGTGACCCGCTCCGAGACCCGGGCGGCACCGGGGCTGCCGCTCTTGAAGGTTCTCAACGCGCCGCGCTTTCTGGTCGCCACGCTCACCCTCGTGTTCTCGGTCATCGTGTTGCGCCAGGCCCGCGCCGAGCGTCTCGGCCTGTTGCTTTTCCTGCTGGCGCCGGGCTTTGTCTATGTCACCTATCAGAATTTCGGCAATGATCCGAAATGGCTGTTTCTGCTGTGCGTTCTCCTGATGACGCAGCGCCCGGATCGTGGCGCGCGGGTGTTGTTCAACGCCGATGCCCGCAACGCCATCGCGGCGCTGGCGCTGGTGGCCTTTGCCCTGATCGTGCCGTCTCTGCAAAATATCGTCACCAGCCCGTTTCGGCATATGGCGCTCGAGACCGAGGACTATGTGCCGCAATTCGCGGAGGTGCCGGAGCTCGGGGATCTTTTCGTCATGTCGCAACGCAGCGGCATGGTGCTCGGACGCACGGCATTGGCGGATCGCTACGAGGGGTTGAAACCCTATGTGATCGAGGATGAACGGTTTGAACCGGTCACATTTCTGGGCGAGACCCTGCCGCGCTGCAGCCTGCAGGCCGGTGATCTGGCGCTGCATCGCTACATGGCGGACCGGTTGAAGGAACCGCCGTTCAACTTCCCGCCGGAGAGTCAGTTCTTCATGGCCGATATCGCCTCGGCGGTGTGGATTCTCGGCGGCTTCGAGCCGCTCGAGGGCGGTGCGCCCTGGTATTACTCGGGCACGCCGGGGATCGAACATGCCGATGCCATCATCGTGCCGACCTGCCCGCTGGACACCGAGATCGAGCGCAATGCATTGGCGGCTCTGGAGATGGCGGGGCTGAAACTGCGCCCGCCGCTCAGAGATCCGATGATGCTGGTCTATCCGATCATCCGCGAGTGATCGCGGTCTTGCCCGGCCGCGCTCGGAGAGGGGGGCTCATTGGAGGGATGGCTCAAAAGGCCGCGGCCAGTCCGAGATAGCTGACCATGGTGCCGGCAAGCGCCAGACCCATGGGGAATTTCCTGGCCTCCCAGGAGATCCAATCCGGCGTTGCCCGACGGATAAGGGGCAGGGCCCGGAGCGCCCGATGGGCCAGAAAGGCTCCGAGCAGGAAGGCGGAAAAGAGCGTCAGGACCGCGCCCAGATCGGCAAAGGGAATGAACATCGACATGGCGGCGGCGAATTTGCCATCGCCAGCGCCGACGCCGAGATAGGCAAAGGCGAACATGCCGACGAAATACATCACGAACGCATGCGCAAAGCCCCAGAGATATTGCGCGAAGGGCAACAGAAACGGCCCCATCACCAGGTAGATCGCAGCAAGCAGCAGAACCACCGGATTGGGCAGTTTCATCCGCTTAAGATCATTGAACGCGGCGAGGAAGGACACCAGCGCGACGGGGCCGAGAAACCAGATCGCGGCCTGAGCGGGCAGGGCGAGCATCGGAAAATCAGCCGTTCGACACGTTGGCTTCCAGAGCGCGCAGGCTGCGCACGGCGGCTTCGAAATGCTGCGGATGGGCGTCGATCGCTTCCTTGATCAGGCCTTTGCCGATGCTCACATCGCCGGCTTTCACCGCCGCCAGACCGAGCGTGTACAAAAGCTGCGCCCGTTCGGTCTGGGTCACTTCCATCACCGGCAGGTCGTATTTTCCCTGCGCACCGCGCGCCAGAATGAGGTTGTTCTTGGCGGTGAACAGCGACGGATCGTAGGTGATCGCCTGGGCAAAGAGCTTTTCAGCCTCGGCATATTCGCCGCGGGTCAGTTTCGAATAGCCCCAGTTGTTCAAGACGCCGGAAGGGCGGGTGGTGAGGCCGACGGCAGTCTGATAGTAGCTGTCGGCGTTCTTCCATTCCTGATTGCTGTCGGCGACCATGGCCTCGAGCCGGTAGCGCTTGTAGGTCTCATGGGTCGGCGGCACGGAATCGAGCACCTGTTCGGCCGTTTTCCAGTCGCCGGTGCGGATCAGCGCGTCGGCATAATCCACCTTGTCATCCAGGCTGGAATCCTCTTGCGCCACCACTGTCTTCCAGGCGGCGACCGCAGCATCAGGCTCCCCGGCGCGAATGAGCGATTTCGCCAGGCCACGTTTGAGATCGGTGCGTTCGGGTTTCTCACCGACGGCCCGGGAGAAATAGGAGACGGATTCCCTGGGATCGGCGGCGTTGAGCATGATGTCCGAGAGCCCGGTGCCATCGATCGCATTGACCGAGGTGTCGGCCCGGCGCACATCGCCGCCAAAGGGCTTTTGACAGGCCGAAAGGCCGACGGTGCCCGCCAACAGCAGGGTGATCACATGAATGTTGCGCACGGAAATGGTGGTCATGGTGCCTGTCGCCTCATATCTGCTCGGGGCGTCGGGCTTTGCGCCTCTTTGCCCCGTCTTGCCTCACTCTACACACCTCTTTGACGGTTCGTTTCCGAGCGCTCGCCCGTTTTCGGGTCTTTGCTCCGGGTCTTTGACCGTTTCAGCGCGACAGCAGGAGATACTCTCCGGTTCCGCGGCGCACCAAGGTGAAATCGCTCTTGTTTTCGTCAATATACGCGGGATTTTCGAGTTTTGCGAGTGCCAAGCGCAGATTGTCGCGAATTTCGGCAGATTGGCCACTGTCCAATGCGAAGGCGGTGCGGAACACCCGTTCGGCCTCGCCGTATTGGCCGGTTTCCATCAGCACCACGCCGAGATTGTTCCAGGCCGGGACGAAGGTGTCATCGAGCTCGATCGCCTGCCGCAGATCGCGCTCGGCCTGACCCAGACGTCCGAGCCTGAGCTTCGCCGAGCCGATGGCCGAAAGCGTGTCGACCGTCATGCCCTGTTGTGCCGCCGCGCGGTAATAGGCCTTGAGCGCCAGCTCGAATTCGCCCGCGGCCATCAGCCGGTGGCCGACAATCAGCCCGTCCACCGAGCGCTCGTGGGTGTCGATGCCGGGCGGTGCATAGGCGCCGTCCTCGGCCAAAGGTTTGAGGCCGCCCGATTGACAGGCGGCCAGAAGAGAGAGAAGCAGCGCGGGGCCCAGGCCCCGGCGCAATCCTGGATGAGACATGGTGTCCCTTGTGGTCTGGGGCTCCCCGCGGCAGACGGTTTAGAACTTCGTCTCCCTGAGCAGCACGTAGATGTCATAGACCGAAGGACCGATCAGGATGATCAGAAGCGGCGGCACGGTCAGCATCATTGTGGCAAGGGTCATCTTGGTAGGCAACTTGTTTGCGGCCTCTTCCGCCCGCATCACCCGTTTGTCCCGCATTTCGGCGGCATAGATCCGGAGCGCGTCGGCAATCGAGGTGCCGAATTGCTGCGACTGGATCAGCACGGTGACGAAAGAGGCGACATCGGGCACGCCACAGCGTTCGGCCATGTCCTTGAGCACCACGGTCTTGTCCTTGCCGGCCTTGATCTCGAAGGAGACGATTTCGAACTCGTCGGCCAGCGCCGGAAAGCCGGAGCGGATTTCCTTGGCGACGCGAATGATGGCCTGATCGAGAGATTGCCCGGCCTCGACGCAGACTAGCATGAGATCGAGCGCGTCCGGAAAGCCGTTGGTGATTTCTTCCTTGCGGCTCTCGATCCGGCGGGTGATCCAGTATTTTGGCGCCATATAGCCGATACAGGCCGGCAGGAGCACGGTCAGGATCAGGGATTTCGGCGTCATTTCCTGTTGCGAGGATTTCAGCAAGGCCAAGAGCAGACCGATCGCAAGCGCGCCGAGCCCCAGGGCGAATTGCGCAAAATGGAACATGCGCACGGCGTTTTTGGTCCGGTAGCCGGCCTGGATCATTTTCAGCTGGGCGGCGGAATATTCTTCTTCGCTCTGGGGTTCGAGAAAGGCCGAATATTTTTCCAGCTTGGCGCCGCTTTTGCTGTTTTCCTGACGCAGCCGCGCCGGGGATCTGCCTCCGCCCTTGGACTGCGTCTGTTTGCGCAGCCGCTCCATCGGATCGGCCTTGCGCTTCAACAATGCCGGCAGGGCGGCAAGGATCAGCACCGCGCCGAGGGTCCCGATCACGATCAGCGGGCCGAACGGACCCAGCTGATCGCCGAGAATGGAGGAAAAGATCTCTTGCATATCTGTCGTCCTTTCCGGCTCAGACCTTGATGTTCACGAGCGATTTCATCACGAAGATATTCGCGGTGAGAAAGCCGGCGACCACCAGGCAGGCGGGGATGAAAGCGGCGGTGTCTTTGACGGAATCGTAATAGTCGGGCTTCATCAGCGAGATCAGCAAAAGCGCCAGAAGCGGGAAGCCCGAGAGGAAATTACCGGACCATTGCGCCTCGGCGGTGATCGCTTTCACCCGGCGGAACAGTTTGAACCGGGAGCGGATCACCTTGGCCAGACCGTCGAGCACCTCGGCGAGGTTGCCGCCCGATTGCTGTTGGATCGACACGGCGACGGCGAGGAAGCGCAAATCCTGCATGTCGAGCCGCTCGGCCATGTCTTTGAGAGCCTCGCCGACATCGCGGCCATAGGCGCTTTCATCGGCGATCACGCCCATTTCCGTGCCCAGCGGATCGGGGACCTCTTTTGCGACGATGGTCAGCGCGTTGGAGAACGGGTGGCCGACCCGCAGGCTTCGGACCATGAGTTCCACCGCATCGGGCAATTGTTCCTCGATCAGCGCGAGGCGTTTCTTGGCCTTGCCCTGAATCCAGACATAGACCCCGCCGATCCCCATGGCGACCGCCACCGCGATTCGGATCGGCACCGAGGCGGAGGTGCCGATGGACAGCCCGACAAAGGCCACCATCCCGAGCAGCGCCATGATCATCAGGAGCTGTACCGGAGAGAAGGCGATATTGGCCTTCTGGGCTTTCTCGGCCAGGATCGAATAGAGCGGGATCTGCCGCGATTTGAGGTGCTGGCTCATCTCCTTGCGCAGCTGATTGAGCACCTCTTCGCGGTCGCCCGAACCCTTTTCCAACAGCTCATACCGCCGGTTCACCCGCGAATTCAACGAGATCGACTTGCCGAACACGGTCAGGTAGATGCCTTCGACCAGAAGCAACACGGCGACGAAAATCGCGCCGTAGATGATCGGTTCCATGGAAATGATCATGAGATGATGCTCCTGTCTCAGCGCGGGTTGGTCGGTTCGAACAGCGCCGGCGGCAGGTCATACCCCCACATCCGGAAGCGTTCCGAGAAATGGCTGCGCACACCGGTGGCGGTGAAATGACCGATGATCTTGTTGTCGGGGGTGAGGCCGGTGCGCTGGAAGCGGAAGACTTCCTGCATCGAGATCACGTCGCCCTCCATGCCGGTCACCTCGGTGATCGACACCATGCGACGCGAGCCGTCCTGCAGACGCGAGGCCTGGACGATCAGGTTCACGGCCGAGGCGATCTGAGAGCGCACGGCCTTCAGCGGCATTTCGATCCCGGCCATGGCGATCATGTTCTCGAGACGCGACACGCCATCGCGCGCCGAGTTGGCGTGGATCGTGGTCATCGAGCCGTCGTGACCGGTGTTCATCGCCTGCAACATGTCGATCACCTCTTCGCCGCGGGTTTCACCGACGATGATGCGGTCGGGGCGCATCCGCAGCGCGTTGCGCAAACAATCGCGCTGGGTCACCGCGCCCTTGCCCTCGACGTTGGCCGGGCGGCTTTCCATCCGACCGACATGGGTCTGTTGCAGCTGAAGTTCCGCCGTGTCCTCGATGGTGAGGATGCGTTCGTCATTGTCGATGAACGACGACAAGGCGTTGAGCGTCGTGGTCTTACCGGAGCCGGTCCCGCCCGAGACGATCACGTTGAGCCGGGTCGAGACGGCGGCCTGGAGATAGGCGGCCATTTCCTCGGTAAAGGCGCCGAACTTCACCAGATCGTCGATCCCGAGCTTGTCTTTCTTGAATTTACGAATGGACACCAGAGAGCCATCCACCGCGACGGGGGGCACCATGGCGTTGAAACGCGACCCGTCGGCGAGACGGGCGTCGACATAGGGGTTCGATTCATCGACCCGTCGGCCCACGGCGGACACGATCTTGTCGATGATCCGCAACAGGTGTTTCTCATCCTTGAAGGTGATGTCCGACAGCTCCAGCTTGCCGGCGCGCTCGATGAAGATCTGCTGCGGTCCGTTGACCAGAATATCGTTGACGCTCTCGTCTTTCAGAAGCGGCTCCAGCGGGCCGAGGCCGCGGACCTCGTCATAGAGATCCTGATTGAGCGCGATACGTTCGTCGCGGTTCAGGACCTGGCCCTGTTCGGCGAGGAATTCGGCGGTGATATTGGTGATCTCCGCGCGCAGTTCCTTTTCCGGCGCGGTCTCCAGGGCGGACAGGTTCAGGTCCTCGAGCAGACGCTTGTGCATCTCGACCTTGATCTCGCTGAGACGCTCCTTGCGACGGCGCTCCTTGTCCATCGGCGCGGCCTGCGCGGCGCGGCCTTCCCGCCGCACGGCTTTCGGGGCGGGCGTGGCCAGCTTGGCCTTGGGCTGAGGCGGCGGCGCTGACGGCGCGGCCGAAGCCGTGGCCTGCGGTTGCGCGGTCGTGGCGGCTCTGGGCGAGGCCTGTGGCGCGCTGACGGGATCGGCTTTGCGCGCGTCAGATTTCTTGTATCTTGAAAACATTATGTTTTTCCCTCACCTCTTCCCCGGTTTCCGGCCCTATTGTGCCGCTTCGAGTTGTTCCGTCTGGCGTGAATGGATGCTGGCCGCGAGTTTCTGGATTTCCTTGCGCAGCGGATTCTTCGTGGCTTCGATGCCCAAGGGCACGCCCTGGTCGCAGGCCTCGCGCACCGGCCGGCCGCCATCGGGGAATTGCACATCGATGGCGATCTCGAGATTTTCCGCCATGCGCTTGGTGCGTGCCTTGGCCGCCAGATCCATGCCTTTCGGAGCGCGGTTCAGGAGGAAACGCAGTTTCTCGAAGGGCAGATCCTCGGCCCGCAGCGCGGTACGCAGCCGCAGGATGTTCTGGGCCGAGCGCAGATCGAGCTCAATCGGGGCAAAGTAGAATTCGGCGGCCATCAGAACGGTTTCGGTCCAGGCCACCAGCGTGGTCGGCATATCGATGATGACATAGTCGAAATGTGCCTGCGCCTTTTCCAGCAACCGCTCGACATCGGCCGGCTCGATGAAATCCAGAGGCAGGATTTCCGGCGGGGCGGTCAGAACCGACAGTTTGTCGTTGAAATTCATCAGGGCGCTCTTGAACGCGTCGTCATCCATCATCTCGGTGGAGGACCAGAGCTCATAGACCGCTTCGCGCCGGGGCAGGTCGAGATAGGTGGAGACCGAGCCGTATTGCAGGTTCATGTCCACCAGCAGCACCCGGGGTTGCGGGCCCTTTTTCTCGACATTTGCCAATTCCCAGGCGAGGTTGACCGCGACGGTGGTGGCGCCTGCCCCCCCCGAGATCGCCTGAACCGGCAGGACGATGCCGTTGCGCCCCTGTTTCGGGGCGGGAGTGGTCGCGGTGTCGAGAAAGTCGACGGCCGGGGCTTTGTTCGGCTGGTCCAGCCGTTCGATGGCGTCGTGCAGCGCGTTTTCAGGCAACGGGTAGGGGATGAAATCCTCCGCGCCCATCTGCAACAGCTGGTGCAGCGCCATGGGGGAGATCTCATCGGCGACCAGGATCACCTTGATGCCCTGAACCTTGGCTGATTTGATCAGGTCGGCGATCATCGCCAACAGACCCTCGTCCTCGTGGTCCAGCGCCAGGGCAACGAATTTCAACCCGCCGCTCTCCGGTTGGCGAAAGAACTGGCGTGCATCGTCAAAGGACAGGTCCCCCCAGGCTTCGCCCAGTTCGGTTTCCATATCCTCGATCAAGAGATCGAAATTCTGCACATCCCGGCTGATCGTACAGGCCGCAAGCGGCGCCGGTTCTGATTGCAACTGAGCTTCACTCGTCATTGCTCAAAGCGTCCTTTTCATCGAACGCCAGGCTTACAAAGTGACCTGAAGCACTAAAAACACTTGCCCGGCCCTTTTTCCCCTGGCGCGTGTGACCGACTCTTTCGTCGGACATACTGCTCCCATTGGGGGTAAGGTGCCGGGCAAGTGGGGCAACAATAGGGCCGAAATCGCGTAATAATTCGCTAAATCGGGACGATGCTCCCTGCCGCAGTGCGGGCTGCGGCCTTAGTTGCCGATTTCACGCGCGCCGAATCTGACCAGGGCCGATTCCGCTGTGGCGCTTTCGATATATTCGCGGTGAATGATTTCGGCGTAACGGCTGTCCATCACCAGTTTCGAATTCTCCACGAAGCCCGAGACCTCGGTCACGGTGCGGCGGTTCTTGCGTTCCGGGTTCTGGGTCACGATCAGCGGTTGGGTCTCGCCATAAGACACCATGGCTTCGAGACGCGAACGCGAGATGCCGTTGCGGGCCAGTTCGGCGACCACGGCCTTGGCGCGGCGCAGACCGAGCGATTTGTTATAGGCGTTGGAACCGACGAGATCGGTATGGCCATAGACGCGGAAGCGGACTTCCGGGAATTGCGCCATGAAATGCGCCTGTTTGCGGATCGCGTCACGGGCCACGCCATCGAGAATGGCCGAGTTGAACTCGAAATTTACCGTCGCTGGCACGGCAGAGGCGAAACGTTCGTTCAGATCGATCACGTAGTTCAGCTGACCGGTGTGCACCAGCGTGTTGTTCATCGTGGAATTGCCGAAGGTGCCGCCGTCGAGATAGCCGCCGGCTTCCTGATACCAGGACGAGAAGGCCTTTTGGTCGGAACAGGCGCCCAGGGCGAGAAGTGCCGAGGCAGCGAGGGTGAGTTTCAGAGTGCTGCGCATGGTCTTACTCCATCACATAGCCATAGGAGCCGGAGAAATCCTGTTTCGCGACTTCCGCCGCGGCGCCGGATTTCGGCGCCGAGGTGCCGCCAAAGGTCTTGCCGAACAGGAACAGGTCGGCCTCGGTGGGGATTTTCACCCGGTCGGTCGGCAGGCTGAGCGCCAGACCGTTGGTCGGGGAGACCAGATGCGGGGTGACGATGATCACCAGCTCAGATTGCCGACGGCTGTAATCCGTGGAGCGGAACAGCGCGCCCAGCACCGGGATATCTCCGAGCCAGGGCACCTGGCCCACGAGATCTTCGAAATCGTCCTGCAACAGGCCGGCGACGGCAAAGCTCTGGCCATCGCGCAGCTCGACGGTGGTCGAGGTCTCGCGACGTTTGAAAGAGCTGACGGTGAAACCGTCCAGAGAATAGTTGACGGAGGAATCGACGCCCGACACGGCGGCGCGCATCTCGAGATTGATCTGATCGCCATTGACCACACGGGGCACGAATTCCAACTCGACGCCGAAAGGTTTGTATTCGATGGTGATGCCGTCATTGTCGGAAACCGGGATCGGATATTCGCCACCGGCGAGGAATTTCGCCTGCTGACCGGACAGGGCGGTGAGATTCGGTTCCGCCAGGGTGCGGACAACGCCTTTTTGTTCCATCGCTTCGAGCAGGATGGAGAGTTCTGTGCCGCCGATGGAGCCGCCGAGCTTCAGGGCGCCAAGCGCACCATCTTGGGTGGTAATCGCACCGGTCGGGGAGTTTGAGCCGGATAGGAAGGTGCCGGTTTCGCCGCCACTCCAGTTGGTGCCACCAGAGGTCACAAACCCCAGCGAGGACGACAGGTTCTTCGACACCGAGCGCGACATTTCCGCAAAGCGTACTTTCAGCATCACCTGTTGGGTGCCGCCGATGTTCAGCAGGTTGGACACCCGGTCCGGAGCATAGCGATTGGCCAGCTCGACCGCGCGTTCCATCATGGTGATCGAAGAAATCACGCCGGAGAGCACGATACCGTCATTGGCGGTGCGCACCTCGATCTTTTCATTCGGCATGATCTGCCGCAGGCGTTCCTTGAACTCGGTGACATCCGGAGTGACCTGAACCTGGACATTGGTGATCAGCGAGCCATCGGGGGCCAGAAGCGTCATCGTGGTCAGACCCGGAGACCGGCCCAGAACATAGATCGAGCGATCCGACAGGGTGGAGATGTCCGCGATATCCGCATTCGCAACCGAGATTTCCGCGAAAGGCTCATCGCTCTCGACCACCACGGCGCGGTTCATCGGCACGTTCAGAACCCCGGACGGGGACCCTGTCATGACACGAAGTTTCTCTGCATAGGCCCCGTATGGGGTTACGCTCATTACCGCGACCCCGATCAGGGCCGCTTTGACGATATTCAACATTTTCATGTGATCCTGCCTCTGTCGACCACGCCTCAAAACCGGGCTCTTTCGGCCCATTTGGAGAGAGGATGCGTTAAATTTACTTTTTTTGCAAGAATCAATCTCTTGGCCGGTGTTGATGATGTGGATAAGTCACAGCCGCAGATGGCATGAGAGAGGTGCGCAGAGCGGCAAGCCCTTGATTGCGACACGAAAAAGGCGCACCCGCGGGAGGTGCGCCTGTTCATGTTTTGCGGGGTCGCCCAGTGTGGCCGCCCGGTGTGGGGGCACGTGTGGGCGCGCGGCTCGATCCTGGCTCAGTCGGTGCAGGGGATCGGCGTGTCGATGATTTGACCGCCCTTGCGGGTCCGGACGGTGCAGACCTCTTCCTTCGGAACGATTGCCACGGTTTGCTCCTCGATGCCAAGGAAAGCGCGTTTGTCGACCTCGACCCCACTGACCACGGTGTCATCGTTGCGGCCAACGAGGGCGAGCGACAGACGCCCGGAGTTCCGTGCCGTCGCAAGCGCGGCCACCTGGGTCGGGGTTGCCTCGACGGTCACCGTGCGGGCGATGAAGGAAGACCGGCGTTCCGTGTCCGAGGTCTGGTCGACGGCGATCAGCGACATTGCGGGTTGAATGAGCTTGGTGACTTCCACGCCCGAGCCGGGCAGGCGGCCCGACCAGTAGACATCGACGCGATCGCCCGGGCGCAACAGCCCCGATACGCCGCTGGTGACATCGACGCGGATGGCAAAGGCACGCATGCCTTTCGACAGCAGAGAAGCCACGCCGGCGGCCTCGCCGGGATCGCTCACCTTGACCGCCATCAGGGGTTCCATGGGTTCGATGCTCCGAAGCGCCACGCGCGGGGTCTCGGGGCCTTCGGGGAAAATCTCTTCTTCGCTGTGGAAGGCGTCTTTTGGCATGGCTTCCACCGGCCAGCGCACCTTCTTGACCATATCCGGCAGGATCGGCTGGCCATAGCCGATCTGTTTGGTCGCGATGAAGATCTCTTCGGTGCGGATGGCGTTTGCGCGCATGGACTTTTCGCGGTCCAGCTCGGCTTGATAAGTTGAAAGATACCCGCGGGTCATATGGACGGCAAAGCCGGCCAGAGCGACACCAATCACGAGCACCAATCCGAAAATGATACGCATAGTTCCGTTCCCTTGCTTTCGGGGTCTGCAAAGCCGCTTCGCGCCTCACCCCTCTGCGAACACCTTGCCAATCTGTCGTTGAAATGCGGCGGTTTGGTGGTCTTTCCCCGGCATACATGTGAATTTATGCCGGTATCGCGACAAACCGCGCATTTGCGAGAATCTGTTCGTGGTCCTGGCGCCGCAAGCCGCTCAGCTTCGCCTCGAGTGCAACTGGGCGTCGCGAAGGCTGGTGCTGGGGCTGAGACGAGCCAAAAGGAAAACCGCGCCTCCGGACAGAAGCGCGGTTTTGAAAGGCTTAGGCGATTTGAGATCGCCCGTGACCCGAGCTCGCTCAGTAAGCAACCACGGAGCGGGAGGCCAGATCGTCAGAGATTTTTCCGCCGAGGGTTTTGACGCCACCGGAGACGGAGGTCAGAACGGCGATACCGAGGCCGACGACGGCAGCGGTGAGCACAACCCAGTCAACGGTCACGGCACCGTCTTCGTCGCGGGAGAATTTGTTGGAAAGTTTGAAGAATTTCATCAGATTTCTCCTGAAATAGGGCTTAGTAGGAAACGACGGAGCGGGAAGCCAGGTCGTCAGAGATTTTCCCGCCGAGGGTTTTGACGCCACCGGAGACGGAGGTCAGAACGGCAATACCGAGGCCGACGACGGCTGCGGTGAGCACAACCCAGTCAACGGTCACGGCACCGTCTTCGTCGCGGGAGAATTTGTTAGCAAGTTTGAAAAATTTCATCAGAGGTCCCTCCAAGGAGATATATCGGTTCAGTTTCCACGTCTTGGCGGTCAGAGCGCGGCGTTTCCCTCACCGTGTATCGCCCTCTCGCGCTTTCGATGTGGCTATATGGCCTGTGAACTGGGGCAAGAGTTGGGCAGCATTGGTACGATTTTGGAAATGCAAAAATTTGAACGATATTGCCGGTTAACCGTTTGATTTTAAGTCTTAAAAAATTTTAACTATTTTTGGAGAAAATGCTTTTGATCGACTTAATCGGTTAATACTCAAAGTCGATTTATTCGAAAACGGATCAAGTGACTGGAAGAAAGCGGGTATTTTTGCGAAAATGGCGGCAATCGACACGGCAAAGCCGGTCACAAAATGAGCTAAAGAGCAGCTTAACCATGTTTCTGATCCCTCCTGTCTCTCCCGTCCGGCCTGTTCCGGGGTGTCGCGCCCATGGCGCAGGGGTTGCGATGCGCGTTTTGGCTTTGGCGCTCTGCCTGAGCTTTTCCCTGGGGCCTGCGGGCGGCCTGCGGGCGGAGGAGCCGGCAGATCCGCGCCCCTGGCCCGAGGTGCGGACGAAAAGAATCGGTGTGCCGGACGGCGGCGCGGGAGGTTTGATCGACATTCAGATCCGCTCGGCGCAGAAAACGGTGTCCGTCCCGCCGAAAGACGCGTCCGATGCGGACCCGCTGGCGGAGGCGGTATCGGTCGATTTGCTCGATTGGTACTGGGAGGCGGTGCCGCACGATCTGGCCGGCGCTGCGCCGAGCCGCTTTGCCGCTGCGCTCGCGGCGTTGGATCTGGAGCAGGGCAAATCCATTCCCCGCCCGACATTTCAGAACCTGACCGATATCGCCAACCATTACGGCACGGCGATCCTGTTGAATTCCGTCGGCACACAGGTCAGCCCGGCCTTGGCTCTGGCGGTGATCGCGGTGGAATCCTCGGGCGAGGCGACGGCTGAGAGCAAGGCCGGGGCACAGGGGCTGATGCAGCTCATTCCGGCCACCGCCGAGCGTTTCGGGGTCGATGCCACGGAGCCGGAGCAGAATATCAAAGGCGGCATCGCCTATCTCGACTGGCTGCTCAAACAGTTCAACGGCGATCTGGCGCTGGCCCTGGCCGGTTACAATGCCGGTGAAAACGCGGTGCGCAGCAATGACGGCCCGCCGCCCTATGCCGAGACCCGCGCCTATGTGCCGAAAGTTCTGGCCGCCTGGCAGGTCGCCCGCGGGCTCTGCCTCACGCCGCCGGAACTCTATTATGACGGCTGTGTCTTTGCCACCAACGCGGTGCGGGCGGAGAAGTGAGGACTTGAGGCGGCTTGACGGACCTCGCGGCCTTTGGAACAAACCACTCTCGGGCGCAGAACAAGGCGAAGCCGCCGCGCCTGCGCCTGCCTGTCCCCGCAGGCTGGCGCACTCTGATCATGCAAAGCCCCTCAGATCATGGAGGTCTTTTGCACCATAAACTGCGCAGTCCGGTCGTCAGAGCGCCAACCTACAGGCAGGCTTGTCACGGCTGAAGCTGAAGGGGCAATGCCGACATGGCTCAAAGTCGCCGTCGCCAATCACCTCAGATCGACATTTTCTTGAAGATGAACTCCGGGATATGCCGGATGATCAGCATGATGTAGCGCCAGAAGAAGGGTGTGTAGATCACGTTTCGCTTCTTCGCCACGGCGCGCATGATGTCTTTCGCCACGGCATCCGGTGTGGCGACGAGGAACATGCCCTCGATCCCCCAGGTCATCGCTGTGTCGACAAACCCCGGTTTCACGGTGACCACATGGCCGCCCGCGCGGGTGAGCCGGTTGCGCAGTCCGGAGAGATAGGTGGCAAAGCCGGCCTTCGCAGATCCGTAGACGTAATTGCCGATGCGACCGCGATCCCCGGCGACCGAGGTGACGCCCACGACGGTGCCGCGGGCGCGGCTCTCGATATGCGGGGCCAGCAGGGTGAGGAAGGTGGCCGGGCCGATATAGCTGTCCTGCACCACCCCGTCGAGGAGCGCCGGGTCGGCGTCGATCTCCGCCTGGTCCGGCATGGAGCCGACGAAAACCGCACAGTTGATTTCGCCCTCCTCAGAGGCCGCCTTGTCGATGATCGGCGCGAATGTGGCGTGGTCGCGGGCATCGAAGCGCAGCGCTTCGGCACTCGCCGCCCCGCGCGCGAGACAATCGACGGCGGAGGCCGCAAGATCGTCCATGTCGCGGCCACAGAGCAGCAGTCTTGCGCCGTCTTTCGCCAACCGGCGTGCCATGGCGCGGGCCATGGACGAGGTGGCGCCGAGAATGATCCATGTCTGTGTCATCTCAGGCTCCCGTCTCGTCTTGTGCCATATGCGCGATGTCGCGCAGCTCGAGCCGGCGCACCAGATCGGTCTCAAACAGGTTTCCGGGATCGGCCTTGGCCGCGGCTTTGACCCAGTCCCCTTGCTCCGGATACATGCCTTTGACCTGCGCCGCCTCGGCCACACCATCCTTGGCGAAATAGATCCGGCCGCCGGCGTCATGGGTCATGTCGGTGAGGTCCGAAATCAGCTCTGTTGCGCCGTCGCGATTGGGAAAGTCCACGGCCAGCGTGTAACCCGCCATCGGGAAGGACATGTAGCCGCCGCGCGCCGCGCCCATCTTTTTCAACACCGCCAGAGGCGAGGCGAGATGCGAGGCGCCGATCCGCTCCAGCATGGTGCGCAACATGTCGACGCGCTCGGGCGGGATCACGCATTGGAACTGGTTGAAACCGCGCTTGCCGTAGAGCCGGTTCCAGTCATGGATGGCATCGAGTGGGAAGAGCACATCCCAGATCGGTTTGACAGAGGTCTTTCCGCGTGCCGGGATGCGGCGGTAATAGGCTTCGTTGAAGAGCCGCACGATCGGAGCGGAGAGCGCCCAGCCCGGGGCATTCAGCGGCACGGCGCGGCTGTGTTCCTTGCCGGCATCTCGCCCCGCGACCAGTTCGCTTTCCTCGAAAATCCCACGGCCGAGCCTGTCGCCGGTGGCCGTGGCGTCGATCCAGCCGACCGCATAGGGCGCGTCGCTGTCGTCGAAGGCCTTGAGAAAGGCATCAAGGTTTGCAATGCGGGTTTCCCTGAGTTTCATCAGTTCACCGGGGCAGGGCATCAGTTGCAATTTCGCCTTGGCGATCACGCCGGTCTGCCCGAGGCCGCCGATTGTCGCCTGCCAGATCGTCCCGCTCTCGGGTGTGATGATCTCGACTCTATTGCCCTGCAACAGGGTGATCTCGGTCACATGCTGGCCGAAAGTGCCCTCTGTATGGTGGTTCTTGCCATGCACGTCATTGGCGATCGAACCGCCGACCGTGGCAAATCCGGTGCCGGGCATCACCGCGGGCAGCCAGCCGTGCTTGGCAAAGCTGCGCGCGAGCGCGCCGACCGGCATCCCGGCCTCGACCTCGACCACGCCGGTCTCGGCGTCAAAAGACAGCACCCGGTCGAGCCGGGACATATCATAGGCCGTGCCGCCATCGTTCAAGGCCACATCGCCGTAGGAGCGGCGAAGCCCGAAGGCGGGGGCAGGGGTCGTGGCCACATCGCGGCTCAGCGCCGACTGGCGTTCCGGGCGGGCGACCTTGCCACTGGCGCTGCGGGCGCGCCCCCAGCCGGCATAGGTGAGATTATTCCAGGCCATCGCAAAGGTCCTGTCTGCTGTTCTCAGTTTGAAACGGCACGGTGATCATTCTCTCTGACGTCTCATGACTCGATCTGTTCGCCGTAAGGGTTAAAAAACAATTTGGGCAAGAATATGATGCTGTTTCGGTTTTCGAGACAATTGGCACCAAAAGCGGAAGGTCAGATCCGGACGAAAAAACGCGGCCCCGATGGGAGCCGCGTTTCGGTTTGATCGGTTTGGGTCAGGCTCAGCCCACAATCGTCGCCTCGGTGGCGGCGCGGAGCTCGTTTTCGGTGACGCCATCGGCCAGTTCGACGATCTTCAAACCGCCCTCGACCACATCGAGCACACCGAGGTTGGTGATCACCCGATCCACCACGCCCTGACCGGTCAACGGCAGGGTGCATTCGTGCAAAAGCTTCGAGTCTCCGTGCTTGTTGGTGTGATCCATCACCACCACCACACGGCCGACGCCGGCGACGAGATCCATCGCGCCGCCCATGCCCTTGACGAGCTTGCCGGGGATCATCCAGTTCGCCAGATCGCCCTTCTCATCGACTTCCATCGCGCCAAGGATCGCCATGGCGATCTTGCCGCCGCGGATCATGCCAAAGCTGAAGGAACTGTCGAAATAGGCCGTGTTGGGCAATTCGGTGATGGTCTGTTTGCCGGCGTTGATGAGATCCGCATCCTCGTCGCCCTCATAGGGAAACGGGCCCATGCCGAGCATGCCGTTCTCCGATTGCAGCGTCACGGTGACGCCTTCGGGAATGAAATTCGGCACCAAGGTCGGGATGCCGATCCCGAGGTTCACATAGGTGCCGTCTTCAAGTTCCTGGGCGGCGCGTGCCGCCATCTGATTGCGATCCCAAGCCATATCTTCCTCCGTTTTTCTCGAGGCCTCCGCGCATATGCGGGGCGCGGCCTCGATCATCTCCAAATCAATGTGTCATCCGGGCCGCAGGATCTGCAGCCTCGGTGGTGTCTGTCTCATGCGCTGCGAAGAACATCCGCATCGCGGCGGCCACGCCCTCCTCGGTGACCGAGCGCAGGTTGGCCTTGTAATAACGGCCCTTGGCGGCCGGGTTGGTGATCACCTCGAACGAGGGGACATAATCCACATCCTCGAACCGCTGGGCCATCTCGCCCGCAGCGCCCCTGAGCACCGCCTTGGAATAGGCCGCGGCGGGAAGCACATGTCCTCCGGTCGCGGTCGCCGTGAGCGGCACCGGCGAGACGGTCAGCACCATCTTGATCCCCGGTGCGCAGGCGGTGACATGATCGCGCAGCGCGATCAGATCGTCGCGGACCTCCGGCAGGGTGAAATTGCGGAACATGTATATGTCCGGATCATAGGTCCCAGCCAAAGTCCCGGGCGCGGTCGGGTAGACCGTGCCGCTGTCACGATGTTGCCAGCATTCGGTCAGCCCGAGGGTGAAGACCAGAACCTCCGCCTGGCCAATCGCCTCACGCACCGCCCGCAAATGCGAGTTGCGTGCCTCCATGACCGCCTCGGCACTTTCGAATCCCGTCGGTTCGATATTGGGCCGCTGCGCATCAAAGAACCGCCCGTCGCGCTGCCAGACCGGCTCGGCGGGTGTCACCTCTCCCGCGGCTTCGCGCAGGAGCTGCAACATCTGCCGCACCGTGTAGACATTGCCGTAACGCGCCGAATAGAGCCCGTAGCCATGTCTGGCCCGATCCTCCATCGCCATCTCTGCGGGCGCGGGTTCCGTATCGACCACCGCCCAGTCGCGCGCCGCGAGATTGCGATGCACATGCTGGGCGAAACAGCTGCCCGCCGTCATGATCCGCATGTCCGGCGTGACCGGAAATTTCGGGACATACAACGTCTCGATCGCTGCCGGATCCTGTTCGGCAACGCCGCTGCGCCAGAAGGCGGAGCTTGGCAGGTGATCGTAGGGCGAGCCCAATGCGCGAGGGCGCTTTACGCGGCCGGGCGCGGGCGCGTGGTCCGCTGCTCGATGCGCTTTTCGTGCTCACCCTGGATCACACGGTGCACATAGACGCCGGGCAGATGGATGCAATCCGGGTCGAGCGAACCGGTGGGCACGATTTCCTCGACCTCCATGATGCAGATCTTGCCGCACATCGCCGCCGGCGGGTTGAAGTTGCGCGCGGTCTTGCGGAACACCGCATTGCCGGTCGCATCGGCTTTCCAGGCCTTTACGATGGAGATATCGGCAAAGATGCCTTCCTCCATGATATAGGTCTCGCCGTTGAAGTCCTTGTGGTCCTTGCCCTCGGCGATCACCGTGCCGACGCCGGTCTTGGTGTAGAAGCCGGGGATGCCGGCACCACCGGCACGCATGCGCTCGGCCAGCGTGCCCTGCGGGTTGAATTCAAGCTCCAGCTCGCCCGAGAGATACTGCCGCATGAATTCGGCATTCTCGCCCACGTAGGACGACATCATTTTCCTGATCTGGCGGGTTTCCAGCAGCTTGCCGAGACCGAACCCGTCGACGCCGGCATTGTTGGATGCCACCGTCAGATCCTTGACGCCGCTCTCGACAATGGCGTCGATCAACAGCTCGGGGATGCCGCACAGGCCAAAACCGCCCGCCGCGATCAGCATGCCGTCCTCGAGCAACCCGTCGAGCGCCTCCTTGGCCGATCCGTATACTTTCTTCATATCACTCCTCCGCGAATTCTTTGGCACGATTAACCGGGAACAGCCGGTGGCTGTCAACGGAATGCTGCGGTGCAACGAAACCTGTTCGCATTGCGCACAATATGTGCGCCTGGTGCCGGCGCCGGGGCGAACTCTGACGGGCAATCGGGCCGGCATTCGGGGGTCGCAAACTGCAACACGCGGTTTCAACGCGGGATTGCGCCCAATTTTCTCGAAAAAGGCCTTACCACTTTGGATGGATTGGGGCCGTTTCATCCAAATGGGAATGTTTTGTTAAGATTTGGCAACCCAGGTTACCGGCATCTGACGCACATCTGCGAAACGCAATGCCCAAGGAGCCAAGACATGACATTCAAGACACTCAAAGCCGCGAGCCTGTTGGCCGTTCTGGCGCTGCCCGCCGCCGCAGAGGTCACCAAGGACGAGGTGATCGAGATGCTGGCCGGCGAAGGCTATCGTGAAATCCATATCCGTCGTTCGCTGCTCGGCAACACGATCATCGACGCCGAAGGCCCGCAGGGCGAACGCAGCATCGTTCTGGGCAAACGCGGTGACGTGCTCAGCGACCGCTATGAAGAGAATGACGATGAGGACGGGGATGGGGCCGAATACTCCGATGGCACGTCTTATGATGATGGCTATGATGACGACGAAAGCGATGACGACAGCTATGATGATCGTGACGATGACAGGGATGATGATTCCTCCGATGACGACAGCAGCGACGACGACAGCAGCGACGACGACCGGGACGATGATCGGGACGATGACCGCGATGATGATCGGGATGACGACAGCGGCGACGATGGTGATGACGGCGGCGATGATGATGGCGACGACGGCGACGATGACTGAGCCGGTCGGTCACAACCTGTGAAGACCCTGCAACGGAAGGAGAGCGCGTGACCCTGAGATATCTGATCCGTCTGGGGCTCGTGCTCTACCTCGTTTCCGCCCTCGTCTTCCTGCATGAGCTGATGCGGGAGATCTTCGGCATCGGTTTCTATCGATCGACCTGGATCGTGCATGAGATCACGGAGCTGGCGGTCCTCGTCGGTTTCGTGATCGGCGGTTTGTTCATCTGGCGCGGCCATCGTCTTGTGCAGGCGCGCAATGGCGAGGTCGAGCGGTTGCTGAGCGCGGCACGCGGCGAGTTCTCCGCGATGATCCAGACCCAGTTCGACCAATGGGGCCTCAGCGCGGCCGAGCGCGACATCGCGCTTCTGACCGCGAAAGGGCTCACCGTGGCCGAGATCGCCCAAGCGCGCTCCACCAGTCAGGGCACGGTGAAGTCGCAAAACAGCACGATCTACAAGAAAGCCGGGGTCAGCAACCGCACGCAACTCGTGGTGGCGCTGATTGATGAGTTGCTGATCTCGCCGGAGCCTGTGGAGCTTCCCGCGCCGGGAGCGGCTTCGAAGAAGAACCCGGAACCGGTTTGAAACTGGCCTTGAACTGGTCTGAAACTGACATGAATCTGGACTGAAACGGGCCTCGCGACAAGCGGGGCCCGTTGGTCTGCGAAGATGTCGGCCAAGTGAGATTCCGCGGGTAATCTCTGGCAGGTGATTCTTGCTGCGCGACGGAACGCGGCATGTCCTGCGACGCGTCCCGCCGTGTCTGTGGCACGTTATTGCTCAAAAATGCGCCACCGGAATGCGCCCCTGTCGCGGGCCGGTCCGCCGGGGCGACGTCCCGACGAAACCACGTTTCGGAATGGAGAGCGCAAGGTCCTCGGTCTCGCTCGCACCACTCTCCGGCAGCGGATTCACCGCGCGAGATCGGCCCGCTGCATCTGGCCCGGGGCGGCGGCTCTGCTGGGGGCGATCAAATTTCACGGCTTTAAAAGCGCTGTGAGACAGAGAAACGTCAATTCAGAGTTTACACTTTTAAGTTGAGTTGTGATCGTGCGCGATATTTCGTTCGCTCGCGGAGGCGAAAAGAACCCCTGCCTAATATGTTATTAATACCGGGTTAATCATGGTTTTAGGGCGGAGAGTTTGCGGTCGAAAATGCAACTTTAAATTGTTTTCCGTGACTTTCGTGAAACGCTGTCGCCACGATGTGACTTCGAAAATGATCCGAAATCGTGTAGGCTAAAGGCACAATCTTTTTGCGGGAGGAGATTTGAAATGATCAATCTGAGACGAGTGATGGACGAGGATCGCGTATTCTCCGAAAGCGGCAGCTACGACGGGCTGATCGCGCGGGACGCGGTCGTGCAGGAAGGCGTCGAGCTGCGGCTTCAGGGCGTTGTCGGCGGCAACCTCGTTGTCAAACGCGGCGCCCTTGTCTATCTCGATGCCACCGTCGGCGGGGCGATCCGCAATGAGGGCGGTCGGATTCTCCCGGTACGGGTGCTCGAGGCGCCTTTTCTTGAATCCGCCTGACACCGTCCAATGGCTCTGAGCCGAGCGGCTCTGACGCGAAGCAAAACGAAAAAGGGCGCCCGCTGTGGCGCCCTTTCGTATTTCAAGCCGATGTCTCTTCGGATCAATCCGCCGCGGTCTTCTTGGCTGCGCTTGTCTTTTTCGCCGGCGCTTTCTTGGCCGTGGTCTTCTTTGCCGGTGCCTTCTTGGCGGCGGTCTTCTTCTTGCCGCCCTTCGTGGCCTTGGCGGCGATGAGGTCCAGCGCCTGTTCCATGGTCACGTCTTCGGGCTTGATCTCTTTCGGCAGGGTGGCGTTGACCTTGGCCCATTTCACATAGGGGCCATAGCGCCCGTCGAGCACCTGGATCGGGCCGCCTTCCTCCGGATGTTCGCCCAATTCCTTGAGCGGTTTCGCCGCAGCCGCCCGGCCGCGCCCCGGATTGTTGCGTTTCTCGGTGATCAGCTCGACCGCGCGGTTCATGCCGCATTCAAAGACATCGTTGGGGTCCTTGAGATTGGCATAGACGGGTTTTGCCTCGTCGGGCAGCTGGTGCATGAGATAGGGGCCGAACCGCCCGAAATTGGCCTTGATCATGCCGCCCTCGGGATGTTCGCCCACTTCACGTGGCAGGCTCAGGAGCGTCAGCGCCTTCTCGAGATCCATATCGTCCTTCGACCAGCCTTTCGGCAGGGAGGCGCGCGGCGGTTTCTTGTTCTCCGGCGTCGGCTCACCGCGTTGCACATAGGGGCCGAAGCGACCGGATTTCAGCCAGATCTCATCGCCTGCATCCTCGCCCAAAAGCCGCTCGTCCCCCTCGGCGCCTTCGCCGGCAATCGGCCGGGTGTAGGTGCATTCCGGGTAATTGCCGCAGCCGACGAAACCGCCGGTGCGCGAGGTCTTGAGGTGCAATTGCCCGGTGCCGCATTTCGGACAGATCCGCGGATCGGAGCCGTCTTCGCGCGGCGGGTAGAGCGTCGGTGCGAGCGCCTCGTCGAGCTTGTCCAGGACTTCCGAGATGCGCAGATCCGAGGTCCCGGAAATCGCGGCATGGAAATCGCGCCAGAATTTCGCCAGAACCGCCTTGTAATCGAGATCGCCCGCCGAGATCTCGTCGAGCTCTTCCTCGAGATTGGCGGTGAATTCATAGCCCACGTATTTGCGGAAGAAATTCATCAGGAAGATCGTGACGATCCGGCCCTTGTCCTCGGGGATCAGACGGTTCTGTTCCTTGCGGACATATTCGCGCTCGACGATGGTCGAGAGCACGGAGGCATAGGTCGAGGGACGGCCGATGCCGAGCTCTTCCATGCGTTTCACGAGGGTGGCCTCGGTGTAGCGCGGCGGCGGGTTGGTGTGGTGCTGAAGCCCCAGGACGGCATCTTCGCCACCCAGCACGGCTTCCTTCTCGGCGGCCTGCGCCTTGAGCCCGCCCGCAACCTTCTTCAGCGCCTCGCCCTGCATGATCTGCGGCAGGCGGCCCTCGTCATCCTCTTCGACATCGTCGCGGCCCTCGGTATAGACCGCCATGAACCCGTCGAAGACGACGACCTGACCGGTGGCGCGCAGCACCACTTCACTGTCGTCGGAGGCGATATCGACCGTGGTGCGCTCGAGCTTGGCGCCTTCCATCTGGCAGGCGATGGTGCGTTTCCAGATCAGGTCATAGAGCTTGCGCTGATCGGCCTCGGAGAGGTTCACCTTGTCCGGCGCGGCAAACATATCCGTCGGACGGATACATTCGTGCGCCTCCTGGGCGTTCTTGGCCTTGTTCTTGTAGATCCGCGGGCTCGACGGCACATAGCTGTCGCCATAGCGGGATTTGATCGCGTCACGCGCCTGGGTCACTGCCTCCGGCGCCATGTCGATGCCGTCGGTCCGCATATAGGTGATGAGGCCGGCCTCATAGAGCCGCTGCGCCGCGTTCATCGTCTGACGTGCCCCCATGCCGAATTTGCGCGAGGCTTCCTGTTGCAGGGTCGAGGTCATGAACGGGGCAGAGGGGTTGCGCGAGGCGGGTTTCGCCTCGACAGACGCCACCTTGAGCGCTCGCGAGGAGACTGCCTGCACCGCCATCTCGGCGGCCATCCGGTCCTTCAGGTCGAATTTGTCGAGCTTCTTGCCGGAGAGCTGGGTCAGACGCGCCTCAAAGCTCTGACCGCGCGGGGTCTCGAGCATCGCCCGCACCGACCAGTATTCCTGCGGGTTGAAAGCCTCGATTTCCTGCTCGCGCTCGACGATGAGCCGCAGGCAGACCGATTGCACACGCCCGGCCGAACGCGCGCCCGGCAGTTTGCGCCACAGAACCGGCGAGAGGTTGAAGCCCACGAGATAGTCGAGCGCCCGGCGCGCCAGATAGGCATCGACCAGCGGCACATCGACCTGGCGCGGATGTTTCATCGCCTCGAGAATGGCCGGCTTGGTGATGGCGTTGAACGTGACGCGCGACACGGCGGTCGATTTCTTGATCGCCCGGCGCTTGGTCAGCGCCTCCTGCAGGTGCCACGAGATGGCTTCGCCTTCGCGATCGGGGTCGGTTGCGAGGATCAGTTCATCGTCGTCTTTCAGCGCATCGGCGATGGCTTTGACATGTTTGCGCGAATCCGTTCCCACTTCCCAGGTCATGTCGAATTCGTTGTCCGGGTCGACCGAACCGTCCTTGGCCGGCAGGTCGCGCACATGGCCGTAAGACGCCAGGACCGTGTAATCCTTGCCAAGATACTTGTTGATCGTTTTGGCCTTGGCCGGGGATTCGACAACAACAACTGGCATGGAAGGTCCTTGGATTTCTGGAAACAGGGTCTTATGGCGGCGGAAAATGGGCTGACGAAGGCCGGATTGTCAATGCGTCAACGCTATTATTGTTGTCTCGAGGCGCTGAGTGAGCAAGGATCGGGCAGATGCCGGAGGCAGGAGGAGGTCATCATGTGGGCCAGAATTCGGAGGGTGATTTCGGCGGGTGTACTGGTGGGGACACTGGTGGGCGTATTGGGGCTTCCGATGCCAGTGCTGGCGCAGGATTGGCATGAGCCGGCGCGCGGCACGGCGGAGCGGGCGCGGCTGATGAATGCCATGCGGCCGCTGGTGGAATGGCATCTGGGTGCACCGGTGGAATTCGTCGTGCATGAATTGCGTGCGACATCCGATCACGCTTTCGCGATCGTCTCGCCACAGCGCCCCGGCGGCGGAGAGATCGACATCGATACCACCCCGATGGTCCGCGATCTCGGTGACGATCCATGGTATTTCAAAGAGGTCGGCGGTCTCGATTTCATTGCGCTGATGATCCGCGAAGGCGATCAATGGGGCATTGTCGAGTATTCGATCGGTGCGACCGACGTCTGGTTCGGCGCCCAGCCGTTTTGCCGGGAATTCCCCGCGATCCTCGCGGACTATTGTCCCAACTGAGCGGCCCTCTCGATGCGGGGTGCTCATTCGAGGGACAGCATGCCGCCGGGTTTGCGGGCAATGCGTCCTTCGAGTTCGAGTGTCAGGATTTCCGAGCTGATCCGGTCGGCAGGTGCGCCGAGATCGCGAATGAGATCGTCCTCGGGCAGCGGGCTGCCGGCAAGGCGCGACAATATTTCGCGATGCAGGGCCGCATGATCGGCAAGGCTGCGGGTCTCCGGCGCCGCCTCGGGAATGGCGATCGCCTCGTCGGGGACTTCCAACGCGGTGCGGGCCAGCGGCGAGGCGGCCGCCAGCACGTCCAGGACATCGCGAGAGCCGCGAATGAGCGTCGCCCCGTCCCTGAGCAGGATATTGCAGCCGGAGGCGCGGGCATCGAACGGGTGTCCCGGCACGGCCATGACCTCGCGCCCCTGATCGAGCGCATTGCCGGCGGTCAGAAGCGAGCCGGAGCGCGCCGCCGCCTCGATGACGATGGTCGCCCGCGCCAGACCTGAGATGATGCGGTTGCGCATCGGGAAATGCCGCGCGATCGGTTTCATGCCGAAAGGTTGCTCGGAAATCAGCAGACCCCGTTCGGCGATCGCATGATAGAGCGCCTCATTCTCTTGCGGATAGATCATGTCGAGCCCGCCGGCGAGCACGGCGAGCGTACCGGTCTCGAGCGCGGCCTCATGCACCGCCGCATCGATGCCGCGGGCGAGGCCGGAGGCGATGGCAAAACCTTCCGCTCCGAGATCGCGGGTCAGGCTGCGGGCAAAGCGCGCGCCCAGCGAGGAGGCGTTGCGGGCGCCCACAAGCGCCAGGGTCGGACGTTCGATCAGCGACAGATCCCCCTTGACCCAGATCGCGGGGGGCGCATCGTCAATCAGAGTGAGAAGTGGCGGGTAATCGGGCTCCCCGCGCAGGATCAGCGTCGCACCGTGTTTGCGGCCTGCGGCCATTTCGGCCTCGACCACGCTTTCGGGACAGATCTGATAGCCGGAAACACCGGCCTTGCGGGCGATCGCGGGCAGGGCCTCGAGCGCGGCCGCAGCGGTGCCGTGCTCGCGCAACAATCGGTAAAAGGTGGAGATGCCAACACGGCGAGAGCGCAAGAGGCGGAGCCAGTCGGCCCGAACTTCCACGGGGTGGGGTGGGGTGAGGGGGTGGTGGGAAGGGATGAACTCCAAGGGATCAACTCTCTCCGTCTCTTGCCCCTTTACTCTCGCCCAGAATGGTTAATGAGCCGTTACTGAGGCCCGAAAAGATACAAATTTATACGTTTTCGATGTAAGTTTTTCCAAAACCACACTGAATTTTCGGCCGAATTCGCTGCTGTTGCGGTCATCAAGTTTAACCGCGCGCCGTTTGTGGCCTTTTCACAATGCAACTTGGCGCTGAATCGGGGGCGTCTCCGCCCCTGATTCATCTGTCGCAGAGAAGTCGCTCCGACGTTCAGGTGGCAGAGCCGCCAACGGTCAGCCCGCCGATCAACAGGGTTGGCTGACCGACGCCGACCGGCACCCATTGGCCTTGTTTGCCGCAATTGCCGATCCCCGGGTCGAGCGCCATGTCATTGCCGATGGCACGGATATGTTTCATCGCCGTGGCGCCGTCGCCGATCAGGGTGGCACCTTTTACCGGCGCGCCGATCTGGCCATTCTCCACGCGATAAGCCTCGGTGCAGTTGAAGACGAATTTACCGTTGGTGATATCGACCTGACCGCCGGAGAAGCCGACCGCATAGATGCCGTCCTTCATATCGGCGATGATCTCGTCGGGAGAGGTATCGCCACCCAGCATATAGGTGTTGGTCATCCGCGGCATCGGCGCATGGGCGTAGCTTTCGCGGCGGCCATTGCCGGTGGGGGGAACCCCCATGAGCCGGGCGTTCTGCCGGTCCTGCATATAGCCGACGAGCACACCGTCCTCGATCAGCGTGGTCTTTTCCGAGGGCGTGCCCTCGTCATCGATGGAGATCGAACCGCGCCGGTCGGGGATTGTGCCATCGTCCAGCACGGTGACGCCTTTCGCGGCCACCTGCTGGCCCATCAGCCCGGCGAAGGCGGAGGTTTTCTTGCGGTTGAAGTCACCTTCGAGCCCATGACCCACCGCCTCGTGCAACAACACCCCGGGCCAGCCCGGTCCGAGCGCCACATCCATGACGCCCGCCGGCGCCGGCACGGCATCGAGATTGACCACGGCAATGCGCAGCGCCTCGCGCGCCACCCCTTGCCAATGGTCCGGCGCGATGAGGCCGGTGAGGCCGAACCGCCCGCCGCCGCCATGGCTGCCGCTCTCGCGCCGACCGTTCTGTTCGACGATGACCGAGATCGACAGCCGCGCCATCGGCCGGATGTCGGACACGAGCCCGCCCTCGGGACGCAGGATATAGACCTCCTGATGCGAGGCGGCGAGCGAGGCGGTGACCTGAACGACACGCGAGTCGAGATCGCGCAGATAGGCGTCGATCTCTCTGAGCGTCTCGATCTTGACGTCGAAGGCCGCGCCTTCGAGCGGGTTGTCCTCGGTGTAGAGATGCACATTGGTTGGACGGGGCGGCTCGGCCAGGGTGCCGCCGCCATCGCCGACCGCGAGCCGTGCGGTCTCGGCGGCGCGCCGGATCGCCTGTTCGGAAATCTCGGTCGAATGGGCAAAGCCCGCGGTCTCGCCGCGCACGGCGCGCAGCCCGAAGCCTTCGGAGGCGTCATAGGAGGCGGTGCGAATCCGGCCGTCGTCCAAAACCAGACCTTCGGAGGTGCGACGTTCCAAAAACAGTTCGCCGTCATCGGCGCCCTGAACGGCGCCACGTAGAGTCGCGAGGGCATTTTCAAGCTCTAGCGTATTTGTAAATGGGTCAAAACGTCGCGAAGACACAGATTTTCTCCCTTTGGGCTTGATCTAGATCAAAAAAACCGCTCAATGCGGTTGGGAATTCTTGTCCCATCACGCCTAATATGGTTTTTGATAGGGAAGACTCAATGAAAATGCACCCGGAATACCGGGGCGGCAGCTGGCAAACGCCTGATTGCAACGATGGGAAGAGACAATGCGCACACATACCCTCTGGGCTGCCCTTGCGGCCTCCGTTTTCGCAACATTCGCCTCGGCGGGAGCCCAGGCTCAGGATAAGGGCGAGCTTCTTGGCGCGCCGGTGTCCGGAAAGATGGGCTTTCAGCCGGCCGCGACCGAACTGGCCCGCGACATTCACGGCCTCGATCATATGGTGCTGGTGATCATCACGGTGATCGTCGCCCTGGTCTGTGCCCTGATCCTCTGGGTGATCGTCCGGTACAATTCCAAGACCAACAAGACGCCTGCGAAATTCACCCACCACACTCCGATCGAGGTGGCCTGGACACTGGTTCCGCTGCTGGTCCTCGTGGTCATCGGCTCCTTCTCGCTGCCGGTTCTGTTCAAGCAACAGGAAATCCCGGAAGGCGACATCTATATCAAGGTGACCGGGTATCAGTGGTTCTGGGGCTATGAATATGTCGACGAGGGCATCGCCTTCGACAGCTATCTGATTGGCCACCCGGCGACCATGACCGATGAGGACTATGACGCCGGCGGCAAGAACTACGTTTTGAACGATGCGATGCGCGCCAAGCTGGTGAAAGCCGGGTACAGCGAGGATCAGTTCCTGCTGGCCACCGACACCAAGGTCGTCGTGCCGGTCGGCAAGACCATCGTCATGGGCGTGACCGGTGCCGATGTGATCCACAGCTGGACCATCCCGGCCTTTGGCGTGAAACAGGACGCCGTGCCGGGCCGCGTGGCCGAGCTCTGGTTCAAGGCCGAGAAAACCGGCACCTTCTTCGGCCAGTGTTCCGAGCTTTGCGGCAAGGACCACGCCTATATGCCGATCACGGTGCAGGTGGTGGAACAGGACGAGTATGACGCCTGGCTCGAGACCGCTAAGGAGCTCTACGCCTCCAACGACACCGCGCCGAGCCTGATCAAACTGGCCTCTGCCGAGTAAGAGTTTTCGGGCGAGGGCGGATCAACCGCCCCGCTCATCCGTTAAGACCCACGCACGCAAGACCACGTAAGACCACGCACGAAAGCGCCCCCCAAAGAGGCAAAAATGCCCGACGGGGGGCACACTCACAACCGGACGACCCACCGGAAGACCCACGGGCGCAAGCCCTATGACTGGAAGATACGCGAATGACTGACGCGACGATCATTTTGGAGGACAGCCGTGACGCCGGTTTCGGCGATTATTTCGCGCTGTTGAAACCGCGCGTCATGTCTCTCGTCGTGTTCACCGCCTTTGCCGGGCTGATCGTCGCCCCGGGCGGCATTCACCCGTTCCTTGGCTTCTTCGCGATTCTCTGTATCGCCATCGGCGGCGGCGCCTCGGGCGCGCTCAACATGTGGTATGACAGCGACATCGACATGGTGATGAAACGCACCAAGTCGCGGCCGATCCCGGCCGGCAAGGTCAGTCGCGAAGAGGCGCTCGGCATCGGGCTGACGCTCTCGGGCTTTGCCGTGGTGATGCTCTGGCTCGCTACCAACTGGGTCGCGGCGGCGCTTCTGGCCTTTACCATCTTCTTCTACGCCGTGGTTTATACCATGTGGCTCAAGCGCGCGACGCCGCAGAATATCGTGATCGGCGGTGCCTCTGGCGCGTTGCCGCCGATGATCGGCTGGGCCGCGGTGACCGGCGATATCACGCTGTCGTCGGTTCTGATGTTCATGCTGATCTTCATGTGGACGCCGCCGCATTTCTGGTCGCTGGCGCTGTTCATGAACGCGGATTACGACAAGGCGAAAGTGCCGATGCTGACCGTGACGCACGGCAAGCGCGCGACCCGCAACCATATCCTGATCTACACGCTCCTGCTGGCGGGCTTTGCCGCCGCGATGTTCGCCACGCCGCTGGCGGGCTGGGCCTATCTCGTGGTGGCCGTGGTGATGAACGCGCTGTTCGTCAAAGGCGCGATCACGCTCTGGCGCCGCGACGAGACCCAGGCCGAGGCGGACAATTACAAGGCGGAACGGGCGTTTTTCAAACTGTCACTGGCCTATACGTTCCTGCATTTCATGGCGCTGATGGCCGACAAGGCGCTGTTTGCCTATGGCGTGGGAGGGCCGTTCTGAGATGGCGATCACCAAACTTCACGACATTCATGACCGGCGCCGGTCCCGCAATGTCGGGCTCGGGCTGGCGCTGGGCGTTTTCGTCCTGCTGCTTTTGAGCCTGACCGTGGTCAAGGTGACCGTGCTCGATCCGGCGCGCGCCGCCGCAGCCCGGGAGGCACAGCAGTAATGGCCATCAAGGGTGCCCAGAAAACCGTGCTGCAACTCGTGACGGTGGTCACCGTCATGGGCGGGCTGGCCTGGGCGTCGGTGCCGTTCTACAGCTGGTTCTGTGCCGTCACCGGCTTTGGCGGCACCACGGATGTCGCCAGCGAAGGCTCGGATGTCATTCTCGACGAGACGATCAAGATCCGTTTCGACGCCAATACCGACCCGGATATGCCCTGGATCTTCAAGCCGGTGGCCAATGTCATGGAGCTTCGGATCGGCGAGACCGGGCTGGCCTTCTACGAGGCCTATAACCCCACCGACCGGGTGATCGCGGGCACCGCCTCCTACAATGTCGCGCCTTTCGAGGCCGGCGGGTTCTTCACCAAGATCGACTGTTTCTGTTTCACCGAACAGGTGCTGCAGCCCGGCGAGCGGGTGCTGATGCCGGTGACCTTCTATGTCGATCCGGAAATCACCACCGACAGGGATGCCAAATACGTGCATCGCATCACCCTGTCTTACACGTTTCACGAAACCGAATTGCCCGAGGATTACGCCGCGCTGGACGACGGCAGCGCCTCGGATCGCAGTTTAAACTAAGCCCGAACGGGCACTCCTAGGGAGAGGGACGCACGAAAATGGCGCATGAAAAGAACCACGATTACCACATCCTTCAGCCGTCGCCCTGGCCGCTGATGGGGGCCGCTTCGGCCTTTGTCATGCTGTTCGGTGCGGTGCACTGGATGTCGCCGGAAGCCTCCGGCACGCCTTTCATCTTCCTGATCGGCCTGATCGGCGTGCTCTACGTGATGTGGAGCTGGTGGGGCGATACGATCAAGGAAAACAAGGTCGGCGATCACACCCCGGTGGTGCGGATCGGCCTGCGCTATGGCTTCATCATGTTCATCATGTCCGAAGTCATGTTCTTTGCCGCCTGGTTCTGGGCCTTCTTCAAGAACGCGCTCTACCCGATGTGGACCTATCAGGGCACGGAATATGTGAAGCCGGAGATCATCCCGATCGACGCCTTCCATCTGCCGCTGATCAATACGCTGATCCTGCTGTGCTCCGGCGCCGCAGTGACCTGGGCGCACCACGCGCTGGTGCATGGCAATATCCGCAAGGATCTGGTCGCCGGCCTCGCCATCGGCATCGGTCTCGGCGCGTTCTTCACCGTGTTCCAAGCCTATGAATATTACGAGCTCTTCGTGCACGAAGGCTACACGTTCGGCGGCGACTTCTTCTATGGCTCCTTCTTCATGGCGACCGGTTTCCACGGGTTCCACGTGATCATCGGCACGATCTTCCTGACCATCTGTCTGGTGCGCGCGATGAAGGGCGACTTTACCCCGGACGATCACATCGGCTTCGAAGCGGCCGCCTGGTACTGGCACTTCGTCGACGTGGTGTGGCTCTTCCTCTTCGTCGTGGTCTATATCTGGGGCCAGTAAGCTCCCGCGATATTCCCACGACAGGAAAGACCGGATAGAAGGGCGCGCAGGGTCGCGCCCTTTTTCATGGCGAGCGGAGGCACAATGCTCAAACGGATGATCTTCCCCATCGTGATCGGTCTTGCCGGTTGCGCCATCCTGATCTGGCTCGGCACATGGCAGCTCGCGCGGCTCGAGTGGAAACAGGGCATCCTGTCGGAGATCGAGGCAAAAATCGCCGCCACCCCGGTGCCGCTCCCCGCCGAAATCGACCCGTCGATGAAATACCTGCCGGTGACGGCGATGGGCAGGATTGGCGCCGAAGAACTGCACGTTCTTGTGTCGCGCAAACAGATCGGTGCGGGCTTTTTGATCATCGCGCCCTTCGAGACCGAGGACGGGCGCCGGGTGCTTCTGGACCGCGGTTTCGTGCGCGACATGGAAAAGGACGCGCCGCGCGCCAAAGGCCCCGCCACCATCGTCGGCAATCTGCATTGGCCTGATGATATGAACAGCTCAACACCGGCGCCGGATCTGGGCCGCAACATCTGGTTCGGGCGTGACATCCCGGCGATGGCCGCCGCGCTTCACACAGAACCTGTCCTGATCGTCGCGCGGCAGAGCACCGGGGAAGGCATCGATCCGATCCCCGTCGGTATAGAGGGCATTCCCAACGATCACCTGCAATATGCGCTCACATGGTTTTCGCTGTGCCTTGTCTGGTTTGGGATGACTCTGTTCCTTCTTTGGCGTATCTGGACCCGAACAGAGTAAAAGCGGACACAGAGCGAAGATAATGCGCTATATTTCGACCCGCGGCCAAGCGCCGGTGCTGAATTTCGAAGAGGCCATGCTGACCGGCCTCGCTTCTGACGGCGGGCTCTATGTGCCCGAGACCATCCCGACCATGAGCGAAGAAGAGATCGCGGCGCTGGCCGGGCTGTCCTATGAAGAGGTGGCATTCACGGTGATGAAGCCGTTCATCGGCGACACCTTCACCGACGCGGAGTTCGAGGAGATCATCGCCAAGGCCTATCAGGGCTTCAAACACGACGCCCGCGCGCCGCTGGTGCAGCTGGGTCCCAATCATTTCCTGCTCGAATTGTTCCACGGTCCGACGCTGGCGTTCAAGGATTTCGCCATGCAGCTGATCGGCCAGCTGTTTCAGGCCGCGCTGTCGCGCTCCGGCAAACATGTGACCATCGTCGGCGCCACTTCCGGCGACACCGGTTCGGCCGCCATCGAGGCCTTCAAAGGCCTGTCGAATGTCGATGTCTTCATCCTGTTCCCGCATGGCCGCGTCTCCGACGTACAACGGCGTCAGATGACCACGCCGCCCGAGAGCAATGTGCATGCGCTGGCGGTCGAGGGCGATTTCGACGATTGTCAGGCGGCTCTGAAAGAGATGTTCGCCGATCATGATTTCCGCGAGGGCGTGAAGCTCGCCGCCGTGAACTCGATCAACTGGGCGCGGGTCTTGGCACAGGTGGTCTATTATTTCACCTCCGCCGTCTCGCTGGGGGCGCCACATCGCAAGGTCTCCTTCACCGTGCCCACCGGCAATTTCGGTGACATTTTCGCGGGCTATATCGCCAAGCGCATGGGGCTTCCGATCGAGAATCTGGTGATCGCCACCAACCAGAACGACATCCTGCACCGCACCATGGTGACGGGCGCCTACACGAAAGAGGGGGTGACCCCCTCGATCTCGCCGTCGATGGACATTCAGGTCAGCTCCAATTTCGAACGCGCGCTGTTCGATGTCTATGACCGCGAAGGTCCCGCGATTGCCCAGCTCATGGACGAGCTGAAAGCAGGCTCTTTCGCCATTTCCCAAGGCGCAATGGACCGTCTGCGTGACACGTTCAAATCGGGCCGGGCCTCGGAAGAGGAAACCACGGCGACGATCAAGGACATGTTCGCGCGCACGAATGAGGTGCTCTGCCCGCACACGGCGGTGGCGGTGAAGGTCGGCGAAGAGAACCTCACGGAGGTGCCGATGATCTCGCTTTCGACCGCGCATCCGGCGAAATTCCCGGCCGCCGTCGAAGCGGCCTGTGGCGTGCATCCGGAGCTTCCGCCGCACATGGCCGATCTGTTCGAGCGCGACGAGCGCTTCACCGTCGTGCCCAACGATCTCGAAGGCCTGAAAAGCCTGATCAAGGAGCGTCTCGCTTGAGCCCGCGTATTCATACCCTGCCCAACGGTTTTCGTATCGTCACCGAGATGCAGCCCTCGATGCAGAGCGCGTCGATCGGTGTCTGGGTGCTGGCCGGCGGGCGTCACGAGCGCATCGAACAGAATGGCATCGCGCATTTTCTGGAACATATGGCGTTCAAGGGCACCCATCGGCGCAGCCCGCTGGAGATTGCCGAAGCGCTCGAGAATGTCGGTGGCTATCTCAATGCCTATACGACCAAGGAAACCACGGCCTATTATGCCCGTGTGCTGAAAGACGATGTGTCGCTGGCGCTCGATGTGATCGGCGACATCGTCCTCAATCCGATTTTCGATCCGCAGGAGCTCGAGCTTGAGCGCGGCGTGATCCTGTCCGAGATCGGCCAGGCATTGGATACGCCCGACGACGTGATTTTCGACTGGCTGCAAGAGGCGACCTTCCCGAAGCAGGCGCTTGGCCGCACCATTCTCGGCCCGGCCGATCGGGTGCGCGGCTTTGGTCGCGACGATCTCGCCGGTTTTGTCGAGGAGCATTACAGCCCGGAACGGATGATCCTGTCGGCCGCCGGCAATATCGATCACGATCGGATCGTTGCCGAGGCCTCCGAAATTTTCGGCGGGCTCAAGCCGCACGGCCGCGATCATGCCGATCCGGCGCGTTTCGAGGGCGGTGAGTTTCGCAAGGTCAAGAAACTCGAACAGGCGCATTTCACTCTGGCCTTCGAAGGCCCGGGCTATCGTGATGAGGACATCTATATCGCCCAGACCGCGACCACCGCTCTGGGCGGCGGCATGTCTTCGCGATTGTTCCAGGAGCTGCGCGAGAAACGCGGGCTTTGCTACACGATCTATTCCCAGACCAGCGCCTATTCCGACACCGGCCTGACCACGATCTATGCCGGCACCTCCGGCGATCAGGTGGCCGAACTGGCCGAGGTCACCATCGACGAGCTGAAACGCGCCGCCGATGAGATGACCGTGGAAGAGGTCGATCGGGCCCGGGCACAGATCAAGGCGGGCCTGCTGATGGGCCTGGAAAGCCCCTCGTCGCGGGCCGAGCGCAACGCGCGCATGATCGGCATCTGGGACCGCATTCCGCCGCTCGAGGAAACGGTCGAGCGGATCGATGCGGTGACGCTCGAGAATGTGCGTCATTTCCTGATGAACACCGGCATGGGCAAGGCCTCGATGGCGCTCTACGGCCCGGTGAAAGCCGCGCCCGAGCTGGAACATCTGCGCGAGAGGTTTGCCGCCTGATGCTCCTGCGTCGTCCGAAGGTGAGGATCGAGACGGAGCGGATGACGCTGCGGCTGCCGCAGCATTCGGATTACCGTGCCTGGTCGGGCCTGCGCGCCGAGAGCCGCGGGTTCCTGCAACCCTGGGAGCCGACCTGGTCGCGCGATCACCTGACGCGCAAGGCTTTCACCAACCGGGTGCTCTGGGCCGAACGGACCTACAAGGCCGATACCGGCCTGCCGGCCTTCATGATCAACCGGGAGACCGGTGAGCTGGTCGGGGCGATCACGCTGGACAATATCCGTCGCGGCCCGGCACAGGCCGGCACCATCGGCTATTGGACCGGCGCGCGCTATGCCCGTCAGGGCTATATGAAAGAGGCGATCGCCGCCCTGGTGCATCACGCCTTCACCCATATGCGGCTCAGCCGGATCGAGGCGGCCTGCCTTCCTGAAAACGTCGCCTCGCGCGGCGCGCTCGAAAAGGCCGGCTTCAAATACGAAGGCGTGGCGCAGGCCTATCTGCAGATCAACGGCCGCTGGCGCAACCATGTGCTCTATTCCGCGTTGCATCCGGACCGGCGTGGTCCGACGTCGATCGGTCTCGCCTGACCCGCGTCCTCAGATCCGCAGCCAGATTTCATGTGATCAAAGATGGGACGTTCTTGCTCTGTGCGGCGAAGGGCAGGAAAGAGCCCTTTGGGGACATTCACCTACTTGGCGCGGAACAAGGCCGAGGGCCGCCGCGCCTGCGCCTGCCCGTCTCGGCGGGGAGGCGCATTGTCCTCCGCGCATAGACCTCAAATCATGGACGTATTCGCGCCATAAAGTGCTCCGCTCAATTGTTTGAGCGCCACCCCACGGGCAGGCTGGTCACAGCTCAGCGACAGAGTGGCCAATGTCCCCTCCGTCCGCTCTCCGGACCTTCGCTCGTGCGGTGCTGAACGCCTGGTTCGGCTCGGACAGGCGTGACGAAAAGGCAAGCGTGTCGGGCGCGCTTTGGCTGCCAGGACACTCCTTAGCAGGTCGCCCAAGATGCGGGGCGGTCAACGGCCGATCCCGGGCGCACGGTTCTGTGATGCGGCGAATGGGGGATTCGCCCCTATCCTGATCGCGATTTGATCCGAAGATTTTGGAGATATGGCGATGAAACCGATGGTGTTCAGCGGGTTTTTGGGCGTTTTGACGGGCATGGGTGGTGCAGAGGGCGCTCTGGCGCAGGAGGCGGAGCGCATTCCCAGCCATTGCCGGTCTCTGGTGCAGGCCCAGCCGCCGGAGCGGCTCTGGAAGGCCTCGGTCGGGGCGCCCCTGCCCAAGGACACTGTACGCCTCCATTTCATCGGTCATGCGATGTTCGCTCTCGAGGCTGGCGATGTCTCCGTTGTCACCGATTACAACGGCTTTATCGGCGAGACCCTCTGGTCCCCCGATGTCGTGACGATGAATCAGGCGCACACCAGCCATTACACCAACAATGTGCATGGTGATGTCGCGCATATCCTCGAGGGCTGGGGGGCTTTCGGCGAAGGTGTCCGCCACGATCTCGATCTTGGTGCCATGCGCATCCGCAACGTGCCGACCGATATCCGGCTGGGCGACGGGCGCGAGCCCAATGGCAATTCGATCTTCATTTTCGAGGCGGGCGGGCTCTGTATCGGTCATCTCGGCCATCTGCATCATGAACCGACCGAGGAACAATATGCCGCCATCGGACGGCTCGACGTGGTCATGGCGCCGGTCGATGGTGGTTATACCGTGCCGCGCGCGACCATGGTCAGGATCGTCGAGCGCTTCCGCTCCTCGATCATCATCCCGATGCATTGGTTCTCGCGCTATGGGCTCGATGATTTTCTCACGCAGATGGAAGACGAGTTCCCGGTGGTCGAAACCCAGGGGGCCGAGCTTCTGGTCTCGCTCGATCGCCTGCCGGGACAACCGACGATCATGGTTCTGGAGCCTGAGTGGCTTTCCGATTGAGGAGCGGCGCGGGGATGGGCTACATCTTGGCCAAAGGAGCCGCCGATGACCCAACCTGCCACGCCCGAATTCCTTGCCACACTTGAGGCCGCCCTGCCGCCGGTCACGCTGCGCGCCCGGCGCGAAGGCGAATTGGAAGACCCGCGTGGCCGCCATCACGGACAGGCCGCGACGGTGGCCCGGCCCGGGACGGTGGAGGAGGTCGCCACCATCCTGCGGCTTTGCAACGCGGCAGGCGTGGGGGTGGTGCCCCTGGGCGGCGGCACCGGGCTGGTGCTCGGGCAGGTGGCCTATGAGGGACCGGCGCCCGTGGTGCTCTCGCTCGAACGGATGACGCGCATTCGCGGGGTCTACCCTGAGGAAAATGTCATCGTCGCCGAGGCCGGCGCCATTCTCGCCTCTGTACAGGAGGCCGCTGTCGAGGCGGATCGGCTGTTCCCGCTGTCGCTCGGGGCCGAAGGCTCCTGTCGGCTGGGCGGCAATCTTTCGACCAATGCCGGCGGTTTGAACGTGCTGCGCTACGGCAATGCCCGCGAGCTGTGCCTCGGCATCGAGGCGGTGCTGCCGGACGGGCAGATTTTCCACGGGCTCAAACGTCTGCGCAAGGACAACACCGGCTATGATCTCAGGAACCTGCTGATCGGTGCCGAGGGCACCCTGGGGGTGATCACGGCGGCGGCGATGCGGCTCTACCCGCGCCCGGAACAGGAGGCGGCGGCGGTGCTTGCGGTCCCCTCGCCGGCGGCGGCGCTACAGCTTCTGAACCTGGCGCAGGGGATCGCGGGGGAGGGGATCTCCGCCTTTGAGCTGATCTCCGGCGTCGGGTTGGACTTTCTGGCCGAGAAGATGCCGGATCTGCGCCAGCCTTTCGATGTGCCGCCCGAGTGGTCCGTGCTGATCGATCTCGGTGTCTCCGGTGGGGCCGACCCGGCCGAGATGCTGGCGCACCTTTTCGAACACGCTTTCGAGGCCGGGCTGGTCACCGACGGGGTGATCGCGCAAAGCGAGACGCAGCGTCAGGACTTCTGGGCCATGCGCGAAAGCATTCCCGAGGGCAACAAACGCGTCGGCTCGATCTCGTCGCATGATATCTCCATCCCGCTCTCACGGATCGCGGAGTTCATCCCGGACGGGGTCGCGCGGCTTGCCGAACTGGGCGATGTGCGGGTCAATGCCTTTGGCCATCTGGGCGACGGCAACCTGCATTACAATGTCTTTCCGGCCAAAGGGCGGGATCGGTCGGATTATGAAAACATCCGCGCCGAGGTGAAGCGTGTGGTGCATGATCTGGTGGCGGCCTATGACGGGTCGTTTTCGGCCGAACACGGGGTGGGGCGGCTCAAGGCCGAGGATCTCGAACGCTATGGCGATCCGGCGAAACTCTCGGCGATGCGGGCGATCAAGGCGGCGCTCGATCCCAAGGGCATCATGAACCCGGGGGCGGTGTTGCGCGGCTGAGGGCGCGAAGCCCCGGCTCAATCGTCCTTGTGAACGAGGCCTGCGACCCCGTCCCAGGCGCCCGGGCGCAACGCCACGCCCAGCACCCGGTCGGGGTTGGTGGGCGGCGGCATTTCCACATGGGGGAGCTTCTCGAAGCCGAACCGGCTGTAATAGGGCGCATCGCCCACCAACATGACCCGCTGCCAGCCCAGGCGCACCGCCTCGGCCATGGCTTCGGTCATCAACAAGCCGCCCAGGCCCTCACCCTGACGGGTCGGGTGCACGGCAATGGGACCCAAAAGCAAGGCGCGATGTTCGCCTGCACCGATGCGAATCGGCCAGAACCGGATCGCGGCGGCCAGCACACCGGTCTCGTCACGGGCGATCAGGCAGAGATCCGCGACCTTCGGCACCCCGTCGCGCAGACGGTAAGAGGACAGAAGCTCCCGACCCGGTGCGAAACAGGTGTCATAGAGGGCTTCGACCTCCCACAGATCCTCCGCTGTTTCGACCTCGAGTTGATACACGCCCATCCCTTTCTCACCGCAGTGTTCCCCATGCGGATTTTGGCTCGAAATTCTGCTATCACGGCTCTAAATGAGGGGCAACGCGAAGTAGAGGACACAGCCGAAGATGTATTATCGCCCGAGCGACGGACATGGTCTGCCGCATAACCCGTTCAACGCCATCGTGTCGCCGCGTCCCATCGGCTGGATTTCCAGCCGTTCCTCTTCCGGTCACGAAAACCTGGCGCCCTATTCGTTTTTCAACGCCGTCGCCTATACGCCGCCACAGGTGATGTTTGCCTCGGTCGGTGACAAGGATTCCCTCTCCAATATTCGCGAGACCCGGGAATTCTGTGTCAATCTGGTGGGGGCGGATCTGGTGTCGGTGATGAATGCGACCTCCGCCGCGCTCGACGGACATGAGGACGAATTTTCCCATTCCGGTGCCCTGCGTGCGCCCTGTCGCGAAATCGCCTGTTCCCGCGTCGAAGATGCGCCGGCCTCTCTCGAATGCAGGATGACCCAGATCGTCAAACTCGAGGGTCAGGAGAATTTTGCCATTTTCGGCGAGGTCGTCGGCATTCACATCCGCCCGGATTGTATCATCGACGGCCGCTTTGACGTGGTTCATGCCCGCATGCTCAGCCGGCTGGGCTATCGCGACTATGCCGAGGTCACCGAGGTGTTCGAACTGACCCGCCCGAACGACTGACCATGAAACGGAGCTAGCGCTCCGTTGCGCCTTTGCCGGCGAGAATCTTATCGCGAAACCTCGCTATCCGTGCGCAGCGGGTCGCTGATGTCTTGGCTGCGTTGAGATTGATCGCGTAGCTTTTGCGGCGCCCCGGCGTCAGGGTCCAAAAGGCCTCGGCCAGTTCCGGATCGGCGTCGAGCGCCTCAATCAGCTCATCCGGAAGCGCGACCTCGCGCGGTGTCGCGTCGGGTCTGATCCCCCGTTCGGCATAGGACATCGCCTCTTTCAGATAGGCCCGGATCACCGGCGCCATCTCATCGACCTTCCCGGCTTCTTCGAAACAGAGCATATCCGGATGCGCCGTGTTCGCCCCTTGCCGGCGCAGGACATTCTCCGGGTCCTTGAGCAGCGCGGCATTCATGAAGCTCAGACGGAAATTACCTCGAAACGCCCCGATGAGCGCAATGTTGCGCCCGGCATGCATATAACAAGGATGTCCCCATTTCACATGCTCCTCCAACCCCGCCTCGCGACAGATGCGACGCAGCGCGAGAAGCCCCGACAACCAGAGTTGCACCGAGCACTCGGGCGTGGCGAAGCGCTTACAACGCCCGCATCCCAGGTTGAAAAACTCTTCGATCTCGGTGATCATGACCATGCAATTCCTTGCCGTTTCCTGCTCTCACCATAGCAAAAAGGGGCCGCTCAGGCCCCTTTTCTTTTCAAAATACAACTTTTGCGATCTCAATGCCCGGCGCCGAGCACCCCGGTGCGCACGCCGTAATCGGTGGCGATCTGGTAATCCGGGTCATCGTCACTGTCGACCATCAGGTGACCGGCGTTTTTCAACAGCGCATGACAGTCGTGGCTGAGATGACGCAGCTGGATTTCCTTGCCCTGCGCCTCGTATTTCGCGGCGAGGCTCTCGATCGCGTTCAAAGCCGACTGATCGGCGACACGGCTGTCGGCGAAATCGACGATCACCATCGACGGGTCATTGGCCGGATCGAAGAGTTCCAGAAAGCCTTCGGCCGAGCCGAAGAACAGCGGGCCTTGCACCTGATAGACCTTGGCGCCTTCCGGGCTTTCGTAGCTCTTCGCGTGGATGCGCGAGGCGTTCTGCCAGGCATAGGCCAGCGCCGAGACGATCACACCGACGACCACGGCCACCGCCAAGTCCTCGAACACGGTCACCACGGTCACCAGCACGATGACGAAAGCATCGACCCGCGGCACCTTGCGCATGACGTTGAACGAATTCCAGGCAAAGGTGCCGATCACCACCATGAACATCACGCCAACGAGCGCGGCGAGCGGGATCTGTTCGATGAGCGGCGAGGCGACGACGATGAACAGGAGAAGGAAGATCGCGGCAGAAATCCCCGCCAGACGGGTGCGGCCGCCGGATTTCACGTTGATCATCGACTGGCCGATCATCGCGCAGCCGCCCATGCCACCGAAGAAACCGGTGATCACATTGGCCGTGCCCTGGGCGATGCATTCCTGCGAGACGCCACCGCGTTCGCCCTTGATCTCGCCCACGAGGTTGAGGGTCAAAAGGCTCTCGATCAGGCCGACAGAGGCCGCGATCAGCGCATAGGGGAAGATGATCGTCAGCACCGCCATGAACTGATCCGTGCTCTCGAACATCGGCACCATCGGGATATGGAACTGCGGCAAGCCGCCCTTGATCGCCGCCATGTCGCCGACGCGAGGCACATCGATATTAAAGGCCAGCACCACGCCCGCCGTGACCAGAATGCCGGCCAAGGGTGCCGGGATGATATTGGTCACCTTGGGCAGGAAATGCACCACGACCATGGTGAGTGCGACGAGGCCCAGCATCATCACAAGCTGGCCGCCGGCCATCCAGGTCTGAGTGCCATCGGCGCCCGGCACTTTGAACTGCGTCATCTGAGCGAGAAAGATCACGATCGCCAAGCCGTTGACGAAGCCGAGCATCACCGGATGCGGCACCAGCCGGATGAATTTGCCCAAGCGAAAAATCCCCGCGAGGATCTGCAACACGCCCATGAGCACCACGGTGGCGAAGAGATATTCGACGCCATGTTCCGCGACGAGGCTCACCAGTACCACGGCAATTGCGCCCGTGGCGCCGGAAATCATCCCCGGACGACCGCCGATCAAAGCGGTGACCAAGCCCATGATGAACGCGGCATAGAGACCGACCAGCGGGTTGACGCCTGCGACGAAAGCGAAAGCCACCGCCTCGGGCACCAGCGCCAGTGCCACGGTCAGCCCCGATAAAAGATCCGTCTTTGCCTGCTTCGGTGTCAGCGGATAGGAGGAGGATGACGAAATAGACATGTTCTTCGCGAAGGACGCGAGTGCGGATTGGATCACGGGGAACTCCCAGATGTCAGGAAATGCGTTTGGCCCCTCATAGCCTGAATGCCCAAATGGCGAAAGGTGAAAGGAGATGATCAGAAAAAGGTCAGTTGCGATGACGCAACAGGCCGCGACGCTGCCGCAGCGTATTGCCCCTTGCACCACATGCCACAGCGCCGCAAAGTCGGCGCGGGCAAATCAGAGAATGAGGCAGAACATGGCGGAACAACAGCGGGTCATTGGCGTGATGGGCGGATCGGGGGTCTATGAGATCGACGGGCTGGCAGATGCCACATGGCAAGAGGTGACGACGCCCTGGGGCGATCCGTCGGACGCTTTGCTCACAGGGACGCTCGACGGCGTCAAAATGGTCTTTCTGCCGCGCCACGGCCGCGGCCATGTGCAGTCGCCTTCGACCGTCAATTACCGCGCCAATATCGATGCGATGAAACAGACGGGGGTCACCGATCTCGTCTCCGTCTCTGCCGTCGGAAGTTTCCGCGAGGAAATGGCCCCGGGGGATTTCGTCATCGTCGATCAGTTCATCGACCGGACTTTTGCGCGCGAAAAGAGTTTCTTCGGCACCGGCTGCGTCGCCCATGTTTCGGTCGCCCACCCGGTCTGCGAGCGGCTCTCGGGGCTGGCCTATGAGGCGGCGCGTCAGACCGGGGTGACCGTGCATAAGGGCGGCACCTATCTGGCCATGGAAGGCCCGCAATTCTCGTCGATTGCCGAGAGCAAGATGTATCGCGAAAGCTGGGGCTGCGATGTTATCGGCATGACCAATATGCCGGAGGCGAAACTCGCCCGCGAGGCGGAGATTTGTTACGCCTCGATTGCCATGGTCACCGATTACGACAGCTGGCACCCGGATCACGGCGCGGTGCAGATCACCGATATCATCGCGACGCTGAAGGCCAATACGGCCCATGCGAAATCTCTGGTCGCGGCGCTGCCCGGGCTGTTGGAAGCCGCTTATGCCCCCTGTGAACATGGCTGTGACAGAGCCTTGGAATACGCCATCATGACCGCGCCCGACAAACGCGATGCGGCGCTGATCGAAAAGCTCTCGACCGTCGCGGGTCGTGTTCTGAAAGGATAATCCGATGCCCTTCGAACTTTGGCTGGCCTTTGTCGCCGCCTCCACCGCTTTGCTGATGATCCCCGGCCCGACGATCCTCCTGGTGCTTTCCTACGCACTGACCCAAGGCAAACGCGTCGCCGTCGCCACAGCGTTCGGTGTCGCCCTGGGCGATTTCATCGCCATGACCGCCTCTCTTCTGGGGCTCGGTGCGCTGGTGATGGCCTCTGCCACAGCGTTCACCGCACTCAAGTGGGTCGGCGCCGTCTATCTCTTCTACCTCGGGGTCAAGATGCTGAAATCCGCCCCCCACGCCTCTCTCGGCACTGTCGAACAGATGGGCCATGTCAGCTCGAAACAGGTTTTCACACATGCCGCCGCCGTCACTGCGCTGAACCCGAAATCCATCGGCTTCTTCATTGCCTTCGTGCCACAGTTCATCACGCCGGGCACTCCCATCGCCCCTCAGTTCACTGTGCTGATCTCAACCTTCGTCACCCTCGCCACCCTCAATGCCCTGGCCTATGCGCTCCTTGCCAATCGGATGCGCCAGCGCATCCAGCGTCCGCGGGTGTTGCGCAACATGACGCGGGCGGGTGGTATCGCGCTTCTCGGCATGAGCGCCGTGACCGCCACGCTGCGCCGTGCCTGAGACCGGAAAATCCTCAAGGAAAGACCTATGAAAACCGTCAAAGACTATATCCGCACCATCGTCGATTTCCCGCATGAGGGGATCATGTTCCGCGATGTCACCACGTTATTTGCCGATCCGCGCGGCATGCGGCTGGCGATCGATCAGCTCCTCGATCCCTATGTCGGGCAGCGCATCGACAAGGTGGTGGGGCTCGAGGCCCGTGGCTTCATCATCGGCGGCGCCATCGCGCATCAGCTGTCCATTGGCTTCGTGCCGATCCGCAAAAAGGGCAAGCTGCCGGGCGCGGTGATCTCCGAGGATTACCAGCTCGAATATGGCGAGGCGGTGGTCGAGATCCATGATGATGCGATCCAGCCGGGCGAAAAGATCCTCGTGGTCGACGACCTGCTGGCGACCGGCGGCACGGCGGAGGCGGGCATCAAGCTGGTGGAGCGTCTGGGCGGCGAGATTGTCGGCTGTGCCTTCATCATCGACTTGCCGGAGCTGGGTGGCCGCGCCAAGCTCGATGCGCTCGGATATGAAATCCACGCGCTTTGCGAATTCGAAGGGGCATGACCCCTTTCGAAAGGATCCTTAGCTAAGTGTCGCTACGTCCCCCGGAGAGGGACGCTGTTTGTGCCACATGTGAGTGATCATATCGCGCCCTGACCACCCCCCCCGGTCAGGGCGTTTTACGTCTGGGGAGCTATGGAGAGAGGTGTGGAGCATGTGGTGGTTCAGAGCCCTCTGGCGCGTCCGCAACGTCGCATACTTGCCCGGAAGCGCCGCGAAGTGGCCCGGGCGTGCGCCGGACCGCCCCCACACCCCCTGTCCCGAAGATCCGTCACCTTGTCCGATCACCCTCAAGCCCCCACATATGCCTCATGACCAGACCCTTGCCCCCTCTTGAGGATGGCACCAATGCCATTCTTCAGGCCCCGACGCCCGCGGCGATCCGGGCGCTGGCACGGCGCCTCAAGCGCGCCAATCATCCCGGCATGCAGCTTTTGAACATGGTGGGCGGCACCGCCGACGGCTTGTTCGGCAAGCTGCCCGGCCCGGTGCGGGGGCAATTGGAGAGCGCGACGCTCTCGGCTTTGGAACTGGCCTTTGACGGCGCGGCGCGCGGGCGCCGGACGGTCCGGGGCGGCACATGGCTGTCGCGGGCGGTGACCTCGGGGCTGGGTGCGGTCGGTGGGGCAGGGGGGCTGCCCACGGCGCTGGCGGAACTGCCGGTCACCACCACCGTGCTCTTGCACGCCATTCAGAGCGTCGCGGAAGATCACGGTTTCGATCCCGAACGCGAAGACGTGCGCAAGGCCTGTATCCAGGTCTTTGCCGCTGCCGGGCCGCTGGCCGACGATGACGGCGCCGATCTCGGCTTTCTCGCCGCCCGGACGACGGTCACCGGGGCAACGCTGAATTCGATCATCGCCAAGGTGGCGCCACGGCTCTCGGTGGTGCTCGGTCAGAAACTCGCGGCGCAGACCGTGCCGGTTCTGGGGGCCTTTGCCGGGGCGGCGACGAATTACGCCTATACCGCCTATTATCAGGACATGGCCCATGTCAGTTTCGCGATGATGCGCATGGCCGAGGACAGCGATCTCGGCTTCGAGCAGCTCAGAGAGATGCTGCGTCAGGAAATGCAGCGCTAGCGGGCTCGTCGATCAGGCAATGTAGCCCTGGCTGGCAAGGTAAGTCGACAGTTCGCCGCGCACCGATTGCGCGCCGTCGTTGGCCGCACTGTCGATGACCTTGGCCACCTCATCCAGATTCAGCCGCCGCAACAATGCCTTGACTGGTCCGATCGACGCGGGCCGCATCGACAGGGTTCGCACCCCCATGGCCGCGAGCGCCACGGCCTCGAGCGGGCGCCCGGCATCCTCGCCGCAAAACGACACCGGCGTGTCGAATTGATCGCAGCGGGTGACGATCTGGCGGATGAAACTCAGGAAGGAATAATTGAGCGTGTCGTAGCGACGGCGCACGCGCTCGTTTTCCCGGTCGGCCGCAAAGAAGAACTGTTTGAGATCATTGCCGCCGATCGAGATGAAATCGGTCTGCTCGAAAAACAGGTCGGGGGCAAAGGCCAGTGACGGGGTCTCGAGCATGGCGCCGACTTCCAGCTTGGAAGGCACGACATGGCCGAGCTTGCGTTCGCTCTCCATCACGTCCTCGATCATCTCCCGGGCTTCGCGGAATTCGTCGAACTGGGCCACGAAGGGGAACATCACGGTCAGCGGACGGCCCGCAGCGGCGCGGATGAGCGCCTGCAACTGCATCCGCATCACCCCGCGCTTGTCGAGCCCGACGCGGATCGCGCGCCAGCCCATCGCCGGGTTCGGTTCGTCCTGCGGCTTCATATAGGGCAGCACCTTGTCGGACCCGATGTCGAGGGTGCGGAACACCACGCGCTTGCCGCGCGCCGCATCCATCACCCGGGCATAGAGCGAGGCCAGCTCGCCCCGGCGCGGCACCTTGTTGCGAATGAGGAATTGCAGCTCGGTGCGGAACAGCCCGACGCCCTCGGCGCCCGAGGTGGCCAGCGAGGGCAGGTCGGCCATCAGACCGGCGTTCATATGCAGGGCGATGCGTCGGCCGCATTGCGTCGTCGCGGGCAGGCCGACGAGACCGGCAAAGCGTTTCTGGGCCTCGGCCTGCATCGCGATCTTGTCGCGAAACGCCGTGGCGACCGTGTCCTCGGGGCGCAGATGCACGACCCCCTGATCGCCATCGACCAGAATGGCATTGCCATTGAGCGCCTCGGTGGTGATGCCCTCGGCATGGATCACCAGAGGGATCGCCCAGGCGCGCGCCACCACGGCGGCATGCGAGCCGACCGAACCTTGTTCAAGCACGATGCCCTTGAGATCCTTGCCATAGTCCAACAATTCGCCGGGACCGATATTGCGGGCGACAAGAATGGGATTCTCGGGCATCGCCGCGCCGGTTTCCTTGCCCTGACCGGTGAGGATGCGCAGCAGCCGGTTCGACAGGTCGTCGAGATCGTGCAGCCGCTCGCGCATATAGGGATCGGGCACGGTGGCGAGGCGCGAGCGCGCTGCGCCCTGTTCCTTTTCCACCGCCGCCTCGGCCGAGAGACCGCTCGCGATATCCTCTTCCATCCGGCGCATCCAGCCGCGCGAATTGGCGAACATCCGGTAGGCTTCCAGAACCTCGCGCTGGTCTTTCTCGGAGGGTTCGACATTGGCCAGCATGTCATCCACCGAGATCCGCAGGTGATCGACCGCGTCCCGCAGCCGGACGGTTTCGGCCTCCGGATCGTCCGCCACCGGGTTGGTGATCACCACGCGCGGCTCGTGCAGGTAGACATGACCCTCGGCGACGCCCTCCTGACCGGTGGCGCCGCGGAACATCACCGGGTGCTGATGCAGGGCCGGAATGCCGCCATCGTCGCCGACGAAAGCGCCCAGCTCGGTCATCTCGGCCAGCACCATGGCGACCACTTCGAGCGCATAGACCTCGTCACCGGTAAAGGCGCGGGCCTCTTTCGATTGCACGACCAGGACGCCGAGGATCTCGCCCAGCCGCTGGATCGGCAGGCCCAGAAAGCTGGAAAAGATCTCTTCGCCGGTTTCCGGCATGTAGCGAAAACCGCGCTCGGAGGGCGCATCGGCGGTATTGACCATGGAGCGGGTGCGCGCCACACGGCCAACGAGGCCTTCGCCGATCCGCATCCTAGTCTGGTGCACGGCTTCTGACTTGAGACCTTCGGTGGCGCAAAGCTCGAGGGTTTCCTCGTCGCGGAACAGGTAGATCGAGCACACTTCGGTGTGCATGCTGTCGGCGATCAGATGGGTGATGCGATCCAGACGGGTCTGGCCGGCACTGTCCTCGGCCAGAGTGTCCCTGAGCCGGCCCAGAAGCTTCCGGCTTTCGCTCTCCAAATGCTGTGGCATGTCCCCGCCGGTCCTGATCACGCGCCTTGCTGGCGTTGTTTGCGTCTTCTCTTATGCAACGCTTTAGAGCACCGATGTGGGGTTTGCCCAGAGAAAATCAACCATCGGCTGTGTCATGAGCCGATATTTGCGTGGAAAAAGTGCAGAAAAATCCGTGGCTTGATTGTGCAGGTGCAGAAAGATACCCGCTGAGGCGGCTCAGGCAGGCTTGCGCCCGATCCGTCCCAAATGGGTCACGCCGAAGCCTTCCGAGGACTTCAGCCCATATCCCAGCACCCGGTCGAAACCGGCATGCGCAATCCACAACAGCCCGAGACAGAGCGCGACAGGCGCGGCGGTGAGCCAGCCGATCAGGGCGACCAAGGCTCCGAAGGCATAGAGATGCAGGAGGTTGTAGACGACGGCCCCGACACGCGGGCCGGCCCCATAGGCGGCAAAGGACAGGTCGGGTGTGAAGAACAGCAGCGCCGCTGCCCAGAGCGGCAATGGCAGACCGATCTGCCACAGCGCGATCGATGTCGCAAAAAATATAACGCCGCCTTCGAAACGCTGCCAGAGGATCATGGTTCAAATTCCTTCCGTTAAATCATCTCTCGGATATGCGAAGAGGCCGGGCAAAAGAAAACCCCGATCCGCGAGGACCGGGGTTTGCAGATTTGTCGGGGCCGGAGCCCGGCGGCTGTCTCGATCAGGCTTTGTCGAGCTCGAATGCGTCATGCAGCGCCTGCACGGCCAATTCGGTGTATTTGCGATCCACCAGCACGGAAATCTTGATTTCGGAGGTGGCGATGACCTTGATGTTGATGCCCTCGTCGGAGAGCACCTGGAACATCTTGGCGGCGACACCCGATTGCGAGCGCATGCCGATGCCGACCAGCGAGATCTTCGCCACATCGGTGTCGGAGATCAGCTCTTCAAAGTTGAACTTGCCTGCGCTCTTGGCCTCTTCGAGCGCCGCCTTGGCGCGGTTCACCTGATCCACCGGACAGGAGAAGGTCATGTCGGTGCGACCCTCTTCCGAGATGTTCTGAATGATCATGTCGACATTGACACCGGCCTCGGCCAGAGGGCCAAAGATGCTGGCGGCGATGCCGGGACGGTCCGCGATCGAGACCAGGGTCATCTTGGCTTCTTCGCGGGAGGCGGCGATGCCCGAAACAGGTTTGTTTTCCACGATTTCCTCCTCGGCACAGATCAGGGTGCCGGCATTGGGGTCATATTCCTCGAAAGACGAAAGCACGCGCAGTTTCACGCCGAAACGCATGGCCAGTTCCACAGATCGGGTCTGCAGCACCTTGGCGCCCAGAGAGGCCAGTTCGAGCATTTCCTCGAAGGAGACTTTCTCCATCTTGCGGGCCTTGCTCTCGACGCGCGGGTCGGTGGTATAGACCCCGTCCACATCGGTGTAGATGTCGCAACGCTCGGCGCCAAAAGCGGCGGCAAAGGCGACGGCGGTGGTGTCGGAGCCACCGCGGCCCAGCGTGGTGATCCGGCCCTCATGGCTGATGCCCTGAAAACCCGCGACCACGGCCACTTTCATGCCTTCGCCGAATTTGGTCATGAGATTGTCGGTCGGGATCTCTTCGATCCGGGCGGCGCCATGGGCGGAATTGGTCTTCAAGGGCACTTGCCAGCCCTGCCAGCTGCGCGCCGGCACGTCCATTTCCTGCAATGTGAGCGCCATCAGCCCGGCCGTCACGTTCTCGCCCGACGAAACAACGGCGTCATATTCGCGCGCGTCATACATCGGCGAGGTCTCGGAGACATAGCCCACGAGCTTGTTGGTCTCGCCGGACATGGCGGAGACGATGACGATCACATCATAGCCATTGGCAACCTCGCGGCCGACGCGCTTGGCGGCGCGACGGATGCGGTCGAGCGTGGCGACGGATGTGCCGCCGAATTTCATCACGAGAATTGGCATCTTTTGCCCTGTTCCCCCGTCAACAGATTGGTTCCGGCTTCCTAAGAGGCTTGGGCCCAAAGCGCAAGGGTGCGCGGGCTTTCCAAAGGGATTTGACGGTGTTTTTCGCTCAATAGGCGTGGGGTTTTCCGTCCCAGGTCTCGAAACAGCCGGTGGTGGCGGGCGACAGCCCCTCGAAACGGTCGCAGAGCCCGCCTGCCGCCTGTTCCGGCGTGATATCGGCGGCGCTCCCGCCCATGTCGGTCCTGACCCAGCCGGGGTGGTAGATGCCGACGGCGATGCCCTCGGGTTTCAGATCCGTGGCGAGGTTGCGCCCGAGATTGAGCGCGGCGGCTTTCGAGGCGCGGTAGATATAGCTGCCACCCGGGGCACGGGTATGCGAGGCCATTTGCGAGGAGATGATCGCAATCTTGGCATTTTGCGCGGCTCGGAGCGCCGGCAGAAAGGCCTGAATGGTCAGGAACACGCCGGTGACATTGACCGCGAGTTCCTCGGCCCACATGTCTGCCGGATAATCGCTCTCGAGCGACTGCCCCCTGTCGAGATAAAGTCCGGCATTGCAGATCAGCAGATCGATCGGCGTGTCGGACAGTTTCTCCGCCAGCTCCTTGATCGCCGCCGGATCTTTGACATCGAGCGCATGGAGGGTGTCGCTTCCGCTGGTCGAGGTGCCGATCACCTCATAGCCTCGGGTCGTCAAGGCAACGGACATGGCGGCGCCAATGCCACGCGAGGCACCGGTGATCAGAGCTGTGGGCATCATGTGGTCTCCCGGAGAACATGTTTGTGCGCATGGTCGTGGGAAAGCGGTCTGCAGGTCAAGCGCGGCAGGGCGCCCGTCTGTGAAACCCCGATGTGCGCGAACGGATGGGGCTTTCGAACAACGCACCCCCGCCTTCAACGCCTGACATCAGCCACAGGCGCGAAGCCGTGGGACGTGTGTGGCGCTTATTTGGCTCAGTTCATCTTCCGCTTCGGTGTGAAGGGCAGGGGCAGGAGCGGTACGCCCTCTTCCAGCAGGGCCTTGGCCTCGTCGATCTTGGCCTCGCCATAGATCGAACGTGCGGGGGTCTCGCCTTCGTGGATCCTGCGCGCTTCCTTGGCAAATTCGACGCCGACGTAATCCGAGTTGGCCTCGACCTCGGCGCGCAGCTTTGCCACCGCCTGTTCGACCTCTTTGGCGCTGGGGACCGGCGCGGTCATCGGGAGACCGTGCTCGGGTTTCGGAAGATCCGGCGGCTGGGGCGCCCCGTGATGTTCCGAGGCATGTTGATGCTGCTGTTCGACGGATGCCCCCGTGCCTTCGGCGCGGTTGCGGGCGGTGCTGACGCGGGGCGCCATCATTGCCTTTTGCACCTCGGACGAGCCGCAGACCGGACAGCTTACCTGGCCCGAGGCCTTGAGGCTCTCGAAGGCCTCGGCGGAGCGAAACCAGCTTTCGAATTGGTGCTCCTCGGAGCATTTGAGCATGTAGCGGATCATCGAGAGGGTGTTCCAAATGTGCAGAGGCACAGCATAGCCTCGCTCGGAATCCTTTGCAAATCACGGAATGGGGTCAGAGACGATAGGCCCGCGGGTCGAAATGGCGGATGATCTGGGCTAGTTCCGGTTCATCGACCATGTTCGAGGCCTTCTTGGCGGAGACCCATTTGCGTTTGCGCTCGGCGGCTTCGGGGTATTCGTCAAAGACCCAGCGGGCTTTCAGGGGAAACACCGCGACGACGCAGGGCATCGGCAGATCGCCGTCGCGCGGATATTTCAGATAGGAATAGAGCCCGATGCAGATCGGGGCGGGACGGCCTTTGATGCCGGCCTCTTCCCAGGCCTCGGTGGCCGCAGCCTGAACCGGCGTCTGACCGTCCATCGGCCAGCCCTTGGGGATGATCCAGCGTTTGCGGCGGCGCGATTTGATCAGGAGAACTTGCAGCTTGTCCTTGCGCCAGCGCCAGACCAGCGCGCCGAACTGCGTCCGGACACCGGTTTTGGTGCCGGGTCCGAGTTTGACCGGGTGCTGTCTGGTTCTCAGCAATGACACGTGTCCTGACCCTCCTGCGTCCGACCGATTTCCGGCTCCTCCCAAACCCGATGATCGCATCAGACTGAATGATCCGTATCAAAGCTATGTGACAGCTGGAAAGAAAATTCGACGTTCAGGGACTGATCCCGGTCGCGAAGGCTCAGGCCAGCGCCTGTAATTTCGGCAGATCCGCCAGCGCCGCCCAGAAGGCTTCCTGACGCATCTGGTCTTCGCGCAGCGGCGCCAGCGCGGCATGGGCGCGTTGCGCCATTTCCGCAGCGGCTTTCGGATCGGCCATCAGCCCGGCGACCGCGGCGCTCAGCCCGTCGGCATCGGTGAGCAGCCGCGCGGCTTCGGCCTCGTCGAGGGCGCGATAGGCGGCATGGTGGTTGGAGACATGCGGCCCGTGCAGGATCGCGGTGTCGAATTGCACCGGCTCATAGGGGGTATGGCCTCCGCGTTCGACCAGCGAGCCACCGATGAAGGAGATCCCGGCCAGACGATACCACAGTGCCATTTCGCCCAGCGTGTCGGCCAGATAGACCGGCGCGGAGCCGGGTGCCTCGCCCTTCGAACGCTGGGCAAAGGTGAGCCCGGCCTGTTTCAGTTCGGTGATCACGGAATCCGCCCGGGCCGGGTGACGTGGAGCGAGGATCAACCGGGCCGAGAGGTTCTGCCGCCGCAGCGCCTGAAAGGCATCGCAGATCAGCCGTTCTTCACCGGCATGGGTCGAGGCGGCAAGCCAGGTCGTCTCGCGCGCGAACTGCGGCACCAGCGCGTCAAACTCGGCCGAAGGTGTCTCATCGATCTCCACGGTGCTCTTAAGGTTCATCCGCGGCAACAGCACCTCTGCGGGCAGGCCGAGCTGCAACAGGCGCTGTTCCGAGGCCATGTCCTGTGCCGCGAGATGGCTGATGGCCGTGATCGTGCGCCGGGTCACGCCGCCGAAGAGGGGGCTCAGTTTTTCCCAGCGACCAGCGGTCTTTTCCGACATCCGTGCGCCGGCCACGACGACCGGGATGCCGCGCTTGGCCAGAAGCGTGAACCGGTTGGGCCAGATCTCGTTCTCGAGCGAGACCAGAACCGCCGGCCGCATCGTGTCGATGAAACGCGTCAGCACCGGGCGGAGATCCATCGGCGCCAGCCGCACGGTGAGCCGGGGCAGCTTCCATTTGCGCACCATGCGCCGGGCCGAGACGGTGTTGACGGTGACCAGCACTTCGATCCCGGGGGCACGGCGGAGCGCCTCTTCGATCATGCCGCGGGCGGCCGTCAACTCGCCATTCGAGGCCCCGTGCACCCAGAGCACCGGAGCAGCAGAGGGGGGGCGTTTGAGAAGGTCTGCGCCGAACCGTTGTGCAAGATCCGACAGGCGCTCGCGCCCGCGCAGGATCTGGCGCAGCAGGACAAGCGCGAAGAGCGGGCTCAGACAGGTCAGGAGAAAGCGATAGAGGAACAAGCGTGCGGCCCCGGTCGGACAAGTTTGTCTTTGGGCTTACGCGTTTGGCCGGGGGCTTGGCAAGACTCTGCTGATCAAGAAAAGGCTTAGAATTAGAATTGATCTAAATCATAGCCTGTCCGCGGTGCTGTCCTAGGGTCGGGGGTGCGCGCGACATTTCAACAGCATCATCGATGCCAGGGAGAGACAGATGAAATTTGCCCGCTTTCTATTTTTGACCAGCGCGACAGCCATGAGCCTCGGGGCCATGGGCGTGGGGGCTTCGGCCAGCGAGCTGCGCGAGACCGCGCTAGAGTATTTCAGACCGCTGCCTTCCACGGTTCCGGCCGTGGCCGACAATCCGATCACCGAGGAGAAGATCGACCTCGGCAAGGCGTTGTTCTTCGATCCGCGCCTGTCGGCCTCCGGCGTGTTCTCCTGCTATTCTTGCCACAACCTGACCACCGGCGGGGATGACAATATGGAAACCTCGGTCGGCCATGGCTGGCAGAAAGGTCCGCGGAACTCGCCGACCGTGTTCAATGCAGTGTTCAACGAGGCGCAGTTCTGGGACGGGCGTGCCGCGGATCTGAAAGCCCAGGCCAAAGGGCCGATTCAGGCCGGTGTCGAGATGGCCAATACGCCGGAGAATGTCGTCGCGACGCTGAATTCCATGGGGCAATATGTCGACTGGTTCACCGCGGCCTTCCCGGAAGAGGGCGACCCGGTCAGCTTCGACAATATGGCCAAGGCGATCGAAGCCTTCGAAGCCACCTTGCTGACGCCGGCGCCGTTTGACGCCTGGCTCAATGGCGATGACAATGCGATGTCCTCCGACGAACTGGCCGGGCTTGCGCTGTTCATGGACAAGGGCTGCGTGGCCTGTCATTCCGGCGTCAATGTCGGGGGAGAGGGCTATTATCCCTTCGGCCTGATCGAAAAACCGGGCTCCGACATCCTGCCGGAAGGCGATATGGGCCGGTTTGCCGTGACCGCGACCGTGGATGACGAATATGTCTTCCGTGCCGGGCCGCTGCGCAATATCGCTCTCACCGCCCCCTATTTCCATTCCGGCAAGGTCTGGGATCTGAATGTGGCGGTGAAGATCATGGCCGAAAGCCAGCTCGGCGAGGCGCTCTCGGAGGAAGATACCGATCAGATCGTGGCCTTTCTGGGCGCGCTCACCGGCAGCATGCCCGAGATCACGACGCCGGTGCTGCCCGCCGAAACGGCCAGCACACCGCGCCCGCGCCAGGAGGTGATCCCGAACTGATCGCCCCTTTGCTCGGATCGGGGCCAGAGGCCGCCGAACACAGGCTGCGGACCACTGGGCGCCGAATATAGGGCGAGACAGGAAACAGGGCGAGACAGGAAAAGGATAAACAGGAAAAGCCCCGGCCAGGGGGCTGCGCGGATCGTCCCTTCCTGCGCAGCCTCGGGTCGGGGCTTTCATGTCTGAGACCTGTGTGAATTTACCCGTGTGAGCCTATCCGCGTGAGTTTACCCGTTGGAGGGCGCGCCTCGGCCGTCGCGGGCGCGGTCGAGATAGGAGCGCATCATGGTCATGCCGATCCGGTCGACCAATTGCGACATCTGATTTTCCCCCTGACGCTCAAGATCGGTACAGGCGTCCAGCAGGTTCTGGATCGTCTTGTGTTCCTGTGCCGAAAGCGCGGGCAGGGGCTGGTGCGTCTGCCGATTCTCTCCGGCCTGTGGCGTTCTGCGGATCTTGCGCCCTGCGGTCTTGCCGTTCCGGGCCTCCGTAAAGGGCGCGCTCGGGATGTTGCCGGGGACCGGTTGAACCGGCATGTCGCGGGTGAAGGCCAGCGAACAGACCTCCGCAGGGAGGGCAATCTCGACCCGCCGCTTCCGGCCGTGCCGCAGGGCGGAGAGCGCTTTGTCGCGGGGGCCCGTTTGATCCGATCCGTCGTGTGCCATGAGAAATCCTTGAGTGAGAAATCCTTGGGGGAGACATTCGTGGGTGAACCCGAGCCGCAGGCTCAGGCGTTGAGGAGTTTCAGGAAATGTGCCCGCAGTTGATGTTCCTGCGCAGCGAGAAAGGCGAAAGCGGTGGCATCGGGTGTGTAGCGCAGCAAGTCCAGCCCTCCTTCCGGCGTCGGGACAAAGGCAATCAGGGCCGTTCTGTCATCAGACGGCAGTTGACGATGGGTTTCAAGCGCAAGACGCACCATGTCGGTGTCCCCTTGTTCGCATTCCACCACGACAAGCTTGAACCGTTCGGTTTCCAGATGGGCGCAGAGCTCCTCCGTGCAGGTTGCAATACGCGGATTCAACCCTTCTGCGGCGCGCCGTGCAAGGCTTTCTTCCGGCGAAACCCGGCTCAGCAACAAGATATCGTATTCCGATATGGGTTTGCGCATTTTCGAGGCCGTCGCGCCGGGCGCGGTCTCTGCCTCATGTTCCGCCGCATCGGCAAAACTGCCGTCGGAAGAGGTGTCCCGCGGAAGCGGGCGATGTGCGCTGGCATGCGGCGCATTGGAAGGCGTCGTGGCGGGGTGCATTATGTGGCGCGCGACATCAAAGCGCTTTGAATCTCGCGCGAGCGAGAAATCTGACGTGGGACGAGATGAGATGGACATGGTCTGCTCCTTTTCTGCCTGCTGTTTACAAGCCGGAATTTCGAAGGGCAGAAACAAAGGGTTTCATGGCGCCGTATCACGCGATGTTTCGCGCGACACGTTCGGCCATGGTCATGTAACATCTGGTAACAGGTGAGGGTATCTCAGCGTTATGTGCGAAATTTGCGCAATTTTATTGCGATTTCCGCCTCTGAGCTGCTGTTTTTGCACGCTCTTCTTTTTTTGCAAATGAAACATGTTACAGTCGCGAGGTCAGCAATTACTGATGCGTGAGGGGGGCGTCCATGTTGATTGGCGCGGAACGGACTGCGAGGATGCAGCAAGAAGTCGAAGCACTTCTTGAAAGTCCGGCCTTTCAACGCTCCAAAGCCAATCGCTCGCTCCTGAAATATTTGGCGGATGAGGATCTGGCCGGGCGGGGCGACGCGATCAGCGAATATTCGATTGCACAGGATCTGTTGGGGCGTACGGAGAGTTTCGATCCTTCCGTTGACCCGATCGTACGGGTGCGGATGCGGCGCCTGCGCGAGGCGATCGCGAGCTTTTACAGCGCCCATCCCGAACGGTCCTCACAGATCGCCCTGCCGCGCGGCTCCTATATGCTCTCGCTCACCGGTCCTGGGGGGGCAACCGGACAGGCCGTCGCCACGGAGCAGATGGCCGTGGCGCCCCCGGAGGGCTCCGAGCCGGCTCTGGAGGTGGCGGCGGTGACGACCGATCGAGGGGCCGGGGAGGCTGGTGGAGCGACCGATGAGGCCGGGACACAGATTGCGAGCGGAGAAGACGATCCGGCGGGCAAGGGGGCTGGTAAGGGCCCGGCCACAGGGCGTCTGGTTCGACGCGCGCTGTTTGCCGCGCTCGGCCTGCTGTCGATCGCCGCGATTGCCCTGATCGCAACCGTGTTCTGGATGCGATCGTCGCCGGTGCCGGAGACCGCGCAGACCCGGACCCCGTCCGGGTATCCGATCGTGGCGATCGCACCTTTCACCAACCTGACCAAGGACCCGGCCAATGACGTGTTCGAAAAAAGTATTCCGCGGCAGATCGCCGGGGATTTCCAGCGGTTCGGCCGGGCGCGGGTGCACATCCTTTCCGCCGATCTGAAAGAGGAGGCCGCCGGCGCCGATTACCTGCTGCGCGGGTCGATCCTGAGTCTGGAAGGGTCGGTCGATCTGGCGCTTGTGTTCTCGGATGCCGCAAGCGGTGCGGTGTTGATGAAAACGCGGATCACCCGCGATGACCAGGACGGCGATTACGATGCCGCGCTGCGTAAGATCTCGCAGATCGTGACCGGCAACCTGACCGCGCAGGGCGGTCTCCTCAGCGCGCTCAATCAGGAAATGTTTGCCCGGAGCCCCGGTCGCCCGGATCAGGAACGGCTCGGTGTGTTTCGCTGCGTCGTGCTCACCGACGTCTTTCTGACGGATTACGACCCGGCGGAGTTCGAAGCCGCCTATCGTTGTTTCGAGCGGTTCGAGGGAGAATTCGACGATGATCCTGCGGCGCAGGCGGCTTTGGGCACGCTGATGATGCATTCCGTGCCGGAATTCCATTTCATGGATGTCTCCGGCTTGCCGAAGGAGATGCTGTCCACGGCAGATGAGGCGATGCGCTATGCCGAGACTTTGGCAGATCTCTACCCGTCTCTGGATGCGAGCTTCATCCTCTTGGGAGCGATGCGCAATGTGCGTGGCGAAACCGAGCAGGCGATCCGCAGCCTGCAAACCGCTGTCGAGCTGAACCCGGCGAACCCGACCGCACACGGGGTTCTGGCCTATGCCTACCTGTCGGCGGATCTGCTCAACGAGGCGCGCGAGGCCGCGCAGACGGCGGTGCGTCTGAGCGCCGATCCCGCGCCCTATCTCTATTTTCCGCTCATGGTCTCCGGGCTGGTCCACAAGAACGCCCGTCTGGTCGATATGGCGCGGCACCATTACGCGGGCCAGAAACAGCCGGAATATGAGATCGTGCTTCTGGCGGCGGCGGCGATGATTGGGGATCAGGCCGAGATCGAGCGGCTGAAGCGCAAGATCGGCACCCCCGAAGACCCGCTGGCGGAGCTGCGCCCGATCCTGCATGGCGAAATCGCTCTGGGGGCGATTGAACATTATCTCGAGACGGTGGGGGTCGATGTGCCGGATCCGACCTGTCTGTCCTCGGCCTCCGGCAATGTATCGCGCCATATGGAATGCGCCCAATAGGACCCGGATCATCCGGACCTCCTGAAACACTTAGGTCATCTGGATCGGTCACGGGATTGGGGGCGGGCGGTATTTGCCCCTTCGGGGCAAGGCGCGGCTTGGTATAAATTTTTATTATCACATACAGTAATTAATAGAATTTATAATTATCACCTCCGCCTGATAGCTCTTTCAGGGAAGCCTGGTTCCGGGGCAGAGACACCCCCGGGCGCCGGTCGGTCCGCCATAAGCGGATCGCAATTTTGAAAGACCTGTTCAGCGGAGGATCTCATGGACGGAAACGATGTAAAAACAACCGGCAAATGCCCGGTCATGCATGGCGGCAATACCGAGACCGGGGCCTCGGTCATGGATTGGTGGCCGAATGCGCTCAATCTCGACATCCTGCATCAGCATGACACGAAAACCGACCCGATGGGGCCGGATTTCAACTATGCCGATGCGGTCAAGAGCCTCGATTTCGACGCGCTCAAGGCGGATATGCATGCGCTTCTGACCGACAGCCAAGACTGGTGGCCGGCCGACTGGGGCCATTACGGCGGTCTGATGATCCGCATGTCCTGGCATGCTGCGGGCTCATATCGTCTGGCCGATGGGCGGGGCGGGGCCGGCACCGGCAACCAGCGCTTTGCACCTCTGAACTCCTGGCCCGACAACGTCTCGCTCGACAAGGCGCGGCGCCTGTTGTGGCCGATCAAGAAGAAATACGGCAACAAGGTCAGCTGGGCCGATCTTCTGGCTCTGGCCGGCACCATCGCCTATGAGAACATGGGGCTGAAGACCTTTGGTTTCGGCTTTGGTCGTCCCGACATCTGGCAGCCGGAGAAAGACACCTATTGGGGCGCGGAAAAGGAATGGCTGGCGCCGTCCGACGCGCGGTATGAGGATGTCGAAAACCCGGCCTCGATGGAAAACCCGCTGGCGGCCGTGCAGATGGGCTTGATTTACGTGAACCCGGAAGGGGTGAACGGCAAACCCGACCCGATGAAGACGGCGGCGCAGGTGCGCGAGACCTTTGCCCGCATGGCGATGAATGACGAAGAGACCGTGGCGCTTACCGCCGGTGGCCACACGGTCGGTAAGACCCACGGCAATGGCGACGCCTCGGTGCTGGGCGCCGACCCGGAAGCCGCCGGCCCGGAAATGCAGGGGCTTGGCTGGTCCAACCCGAACCAGATGGGCAAGGCCGCCAATGCCGTGACCTCCGGTCTCGAAGGCGCCTGGACCTCGGAACCGACGAAGTTCGACATGGGCTTCTTCGACATGCTGTTCGGTCACGACTGGGAGCTGCGCAAATCTCCTGCCGGCGCCTGGCAATGGGAACCGGTCGACATCAAGGAAGAGGACAAGCCGCTCGACGCTTCCGATCCGACGAAGCGTCACAACCCGATGATGACCGACGCCGATATGGCGATGAAGGTCGACCCGATCTACAATGAGATCTGTCAGAAGTTCATCGCCGATCCCGACTATTTCGCCGAGACCTTCGCCCGCGCCTGGTTCAAGCTGACCCACCGCGACATGGGGCCGAAGGTCCGCTACATCGGCCCGGATGTGCCCGCCGAAGATCTGATCTGGATGGACCCGGTGCCCGCGGGCTCGACTGCCTACGATGTCGATGCGGTGAAGGCGAAAATCGCCGCGGCCGGCCTCTCGGTTGCCGAGATGGTGGCCACGGCCTGGGATTCGGCCCGCACCTATCGTGGCTCCGACATGCGCGGCGGGGCCAATGGCGCCCGTATCCGCCTGGCGCCGCAAAAGGATTGGGAAGGCAATGAACCGGCCCGTCTGGCCAAGGTGCTCTCGGTGCTCGAACCGATTGCCGCAGAGACCGGTGCCTCGATTGCCGACGTGATCGTGCTGGCGGGCAACCTGGGCGTCGAACAGGCGATCAAATCCGCCGGTTTCGACATCCCCGTGCCCTTTGCACCGGGCCGGGGCGACGCCACAGCGGAGATGACCGATGCCGAGAGTTTCGACGTGCTCGAACCCTTGGCGGACGGCTTCCGCAACTGGCTCAAGAAGGACTATGTGGTGGCGCCGGAAGAGATGCTCTTGGATCGGGCCCAGCTCATGGGGCTCACTGCCAATGAGATGACCGTCCTGGTCGGCGGCCTGCGGGCGCTGGGCGCCAATTACGGCGGCAGCACACACGGCGTCTTCACCGACAGGCCCGGTGCGTTGACCACCGACTTCTTCGTCACCTTGACCGACATGGCCTACACCTGGGTGCCGGCCAAGGGCGGGATCTACGAGATCACCGATCGCAAGACCGGCGCGGTGAAATACACCGCGACGCGCACCGATCTGGTGTTCGGCTCGAACTCGATCCTGCGCGCCTATGCCGAGGTCTACGCGCAGGATGACAATGCGGAGAAATTCGTGGGTGATTTCGTCGCCGCCTGGACCAAGGTGATGAATGCAGATCGCTTCGATCTCGCCTGAGCTCATCTGACTGCAGAAGCAAACACGCGGGCGCCCGGAAACGGCGCCCGCTTTCTCTTTGGGATGTCGTCGGACAAAGGGGCAGGGGACCTACCCGGACCAGCGGATGGCAGCCACAGCCAGCGGAGTGAACCCACAAAAGAGAGGCGAGGGGTGAATTTCAGGGGGTATAAAATGGTGCCCGGGGGCGGAGTGCATAAAGTTTCTTAAAACAAAGACTTAGTGAAAAGTGGGACACTTGATCTTCCCATAGTTTCATTAGGTTTTTCGGGAAAATTGTCCCACCATTTTGGGTGGGATTCCGACTGCACAGGCTGCCAGCACATCCTTTCAAAACCTCAAACGAAAAGACCCGCAGGAACGGCAATTCCTAGCGGGTCCAAAATAGGCGTGATGTGATGAAAGATACCCTCGATATCCCAAAGAATCAACCCTCTACAGGCAACCTCACAGGCCTGCTTTCCGACCTGCCCAGCAATCTTATGGCAGCCGCAGACCTCGCTAGGCGCGGCTTCTCTGTCTTTCCTGTCCGCAATTGGGGAGATGGTGAAGCATGGAAACCGGTTAAGGGATTTCCAGAGAAGGCTACACGCGATCTCGACCAGATCCGTGCTTGGTGGGCGATGTGGCCTGATGCGCGCGTGGGCCTTCTGACCGGTGAAGCTAACGGGCTAACCGTGATCGACGTAGATATGAAGAACGGAAAGGATGGTGTCGCCTCTCTTGCTGAGCTGGGCTTCGCTGATCTGGACAAGATGACGCCGGTTCGCAGCCGATCGCCTTCCGGTGGCTGGCACCTCTTCTTTAAATACCAGCCTGGACTCAAAGGCACAGTGGGACGGCTGGGCGAAGGTTTGGACATTCGAAACAACAGACAGTTTGTCATCGCACCTGGCTCATACAAGGATTCAACTCAATATGCCGAGATGGGCGCCCCTTTGGGTGAGACTGAGCTGCCACCCTTTCCTGAATCACTGATCCCTGAGCCGGAACCTGAGCGGCCCACAATTGAACTTCTCACAGTAGCTTCCCCAGATCAGTGCCAATGGGCTGCGGACAGGCTCACAATGCTGGCCGATGACCTTGCCGCCCTTTCGGAAGGGTCGCGCCAGTCGACTCTAAATGAGACCGTACTCTGGGCGGGCGGGGTTGGTGCGCATGGTATGCTTGATCGCGAAGAGACGCGCGAGCTTCTACTGGAAGCCTGTTTTGCGAACGGGCTGCCCGAGAGTGAATTTGAGGCAACCTTTGACCGCGCCTGGAATGACGGAATGCGCAAGCCTGTTTCCGATTTCCCGCTGCTCTACACCGCAGACGACTTCGACGATTTGCAAGTGCAAAGCCCAGCCTTCGAGGCAGGCGAAAAACTAAATCTTGCAACTTTCGCCAATGGCAATATGAAGCCCTCCCTTTCGGCAACCATGTTCTTTCTGATCAAGGTGAACGCTGAGAGGAATCTGGGCCTAAAGTTCAATGAATTTTTGCGGAATGAGGAATGGCTGCGCGGTGAAGTCACAGACGCCGATCAAACTGAAATCAAAATCTGGATCGAACAGGCTGGGATTACGTACGCTTCCTGCCCATTGCACAGCGTTTCAAAATCAGACGCCAATGACGCAATTGCCGCTTTATCGAGAAAGCACCCTCATCACCCTGTTCGCGACTGGCTTTCCTCATTGCATCATGACGGGCAGCGACGGGCTGAAACGCTCTTCATTGATTACCTAGGTTGCCCGGATACGCCTTATTTCAGAGACACCGCCCGACTGCTACTTGTCGCGGCTGTAGCAAGGATTTTTGAACCGGGCCACAAGTTCGATTTCGCCCCGATCATTGAAGGTGCCCAAGGTATTCGGAAATCGACCTTTGTGAAGACGCTGTGTCCAAGGGCGGATTGGTACGGCGATCCACAGATTGACTGGTCCGAAGACAAGCACGTCCTAGAGCAAACACAAGGTATCTGGCTTTTGGAGCTAGGAGAGCTCACCGGGCTGCGCAAAGCCGAGGTGAACGTGATTAAAGCTGCCATTTCACGGACACACGATAAAGCACGAGAGGCGTATGGGCGCAAAAGTCAACGGGTGGCGCGACAGTTCGTCATGATCGGCACCACGAATGATCGTGATTACTTGGTCGACGATGAGAACCGCAGATTTTGGCCGATACCGGCTCAGGTCGAACAGACGGACACCGAGAAACTTGCTAGAGAGATACCTTCAATCTGGGCCGAAGCTGTAGCCATTTATAAGCAGATGCGGACGCAGCAACCCGAAGGGCCGTTACCCCTCCATTTAACCGGTGATGCAGAGAGCCACGCCCGCAGGCTTCAAAAATCTCGGCGCAAAGAGAGCGAGAGCGATGTATTGGCCGGGCAAATCGAACACTGGCTCAACACGCCACTTGGCGACGGGTTTGACGACTTGGACGCAGCGCCGATGCAACCGACATACAGGGACGAAGTGTGCGGGCTGGCTGTATGGCGCGAAATGCTTGGCAATAAAGGTGTGCCCCCTCAGTCCGAACTCACCAAGATCGGCAGAGCCATTGCTTCGCTTGGATGGATCAAGGAAGGGCGCAAACGTCATCCTGAATACGGGCAACAGATAATACACAGGAGGCCCACGTCATGATCTGTGCACCCTGTGCAGCCTTGTGCACCCTAGAAATTCTCAGAGGGTGCACACGAAAACTGTTAAATACCAACGCTTTGATAGCAATGTGCACCCTGTGCACCCTGTGCACCCTAAAAACCCTAAGAGTTTCGGGAGAGAACAGAGACTGTGCTACTGGGTGTCTCGGGCTCGCCTATGAAAAGTATGGAAAAGTGGGTGCACAGGGTGCAAGGGTGCACAGCCGCGCTCAGATCAAGCGGGCAAAAGGCTGGGCATATATACTCGGTCACACATTGGGTCCCTTTAGGGGCCGGTGCATCGCGGAGACTCGGAACCGCGACTCTTTAGCCGATTCAAAATTTTCAAATGATGGGAGTCAGAAATGCACTCTGATTTAACTGCACTCCTCTCTTCCGACGAGCCCGCAACCTCGCAGCAAGGATTGCCGGTTGAAATGCGCGAAGGTGAGTTGGCAACCCTGTTAGGGGTAACGGGTAGCCGAGTGCGCACGCTGGCGCAGGATGGCGCAATCGTTAGATCGCGGCGCGGCTGGTATGACGTTGCCGCGAGCGTGACAGCCTACTGCGCCCGGCTGCGAGAGGCCGCCGAACGGGCTGGCCGCCCGTCTTTGCAATCGGATGAAGTGAAGGCCGCTGCGGCGAGGCTCAAAGCCGCGCAAGCTGACCTTGCAGAACTAAAAGCCTCGCAGGCGCGCGGAGAGGTGGTCCCGATCGCCGATGTGGTGCGAGAATGGGCCAGCTTGCTCCGAGACCTGCGCAACGCTCTCCTGGCCGTTCCCAGCCGCTGCGGCGCCAGCCTGCCTCATCTCACCGCGACAGACATTTCCACAATGGAACAGGAAATCAGAATCGCCTTGGAGGGCTTGGCCGATGCAGATTGAACAGGTTCGCCGCGAAGCCTTGAAAGCTCTACTACCGTCACCCAACGTGCCGCTTGCGGACTGGATCGAGTCCAACGTCTATATTCCCGCGAGTGCATCGGCCTTGCCGGGGAAAATGAAGCTGTGGCCGTTCCAGCGCGGCTGGTGCGAAGCCCTCGAAGATCCCGAGATTGAGCGCATCACCATCGCCAAGGGCGCTCGCATTGGGTACACGCAATGGCTTTCCGCCTCGCTGGCTCATTTCGTGGCGAACGCGCCCGCTCCGATCATTGCCCTACAACCCACCAGCGACGATGCGCGGGATTTCAGCGTGGAACTTGAATCTATGTTTGAAGCCTCGCCCGAACTGCGGGGCCTTCTGACCGATGATGATGCGAATGGGCGCTCCACGATGCTCGCGAGACGGTTCCCCGGTGGCTCGCTCAAATTTCTAGCGGCCAAGTCGCCTCGCAATCTGCGGCGCCACACAACGCGCTTCCTCGCGATGGATGAGGTCGATGGCTATGAGATCACGCAAGAGGGCGATCCCATCAAGTTAGCGGAGATGAGGACACTTACCTTTCGTGACCGAAAAATCTTGGCAGGCTCAACACCTGTCTTCGATTATGGCCCGATTACCCGGCTCTACAGTGAATCCGATCAACGGGTGTTTGAATGCAAATGCCCGAGTTGCGGGGAGTATTCCGAGATCAAATGGGCCGATATTCGCTGGCGCGAAGGCGATCCAGAGTCCGCGCATTGGGTGTGCCCTAATAACGGCTGCGTGATCGAAGAACGACACAAGCCCGAAATGGTGGCAAATGGACGTTGGCGCGCAACCAAGCCCGAGGTAAAAGGTCACGCTGGTTTCAAGATCAATTGCCTTGTGAGCCCGCACCACAACGCCCGCTGGAGCAATCTGGCCGCTGAGTTTCTGACAGCGAAAAAGAGCCCCGAGACGCTGCAAGTGTTCACCAACACCATATTGGGCGAGCCTTGGAAAACAGAGGGTGAGGATTTCGACGAGCACGAACTCTTCGGGCGTCGGGAATCGTTCAGTATAGAAAACCTGCCGCCCGAACTTTTGTTTTTGACTCTTGGCGTAGATTGTCAGGACGATAGACTCGAACTGGTTCTGATGGGCCACACGGAAACAGATTGGCTTATCCTCGATCACAGAGTGTTTTGGGGGCCTATTGATGGAGAAGCCGTCTGGCAGGACCTCGATTCCCTGTTGCGTGAAAGCTGGCCGCATCCCAAGGGCGGAACAATTCGAGTTGATGCTTGCGCAATCGACAGTGGGGACGGTGGCCATTTGGAAACTGTAATGGGGTTCGCAAAACCCCGGTTTTCGCGGCGTGTCGTGCCGATTAAAGGTGTTCCGGGGTTCTCTCGCGCGTTGCTGCAAAAGTCCGGCACGAGAGGCCAGCACTTGTGGCTTTGTGGCGTAGATGCTGCAAAATCGCAGTTGTTTACCCGCGTAGCCCGGAAAGAGGGAATCCGCTTTTCCGAGGACCTTTCTCCTGTATTTTTCGAGCAATTCGCTTCGGAAAAGCGGGTTCTCAGATACGCGCACGGGAAGCCGCAACCACGCTTCGAAAGGATCAAAGGCAAACGCGCGGAGTCGCTGGACGCTTCAGTTTACGCGTTGGCAGTTCGATCACTGATCAACCAAAGGCTTGATCTGCGGGCGGAAGAACTTGCCAGCGCAGCCGCACCGAAGAAACAGGAACGGGTTATCCGGAGTCGCTGGCTCTCCGGCGCTTAAACGCAATCTCTGAGAATTCCCTCAGATTGGTATGCGAAGTCGTCAAAGGTGAGATAATAGCGCTCGCAATCATTTCCAAAGTTAGAACGGCATTTCAGGTATTTCTGTGCTGCATCTTTCATGGTGAAGAGCTTGCCATAGAAATATTCAACCGAGACGCATTTGGTGTCATCGCTCAGGCGTGCGAACGCGTCATCATACTTTTCGTACAAGGTGCCGCAAAGCATTTCCAATTCGTTGTTTGACGATTTGAAGTCTAGAGTTTCCACCGGTTGCTGTACGATTTCTCGTATTCTCTCGAATTCCTGCATCTTCACAAATCCCCTTCAAAACAATGAATCAATCGGTGACAGCATAGGATCGACCGTCCTCCCAGTACAGCCGCGTTAGAGCCGCTGGCGTAATCCCTCTGGCACTGCACGCTTCCACATACTTCGAATAGGGAATGAAGGCTTGCCGCATTTTGCCATGTCGCCAAGGCTTGCGACGAATGGGTCTGCCTAATTCAGACTGACTGCACCCCAGGTGCTCTGCCGCAGCTTTCAAGAGAACGTATGTCTTAGGTTCGTCTGTCATCGGAACCCTCCTTTAACAAAATAGCCGACCACCCCACTCTCAGAAAGGATGGCCGGCCGGGCGTGCGAGGAGGCCGAAATCCTCATACGCCAACTCTGTTTCGGGTGTGTACGACTGGCCGAACGTGCCGCCCAGTCGCAATTTTCCACCATCATCGTCGGCTCAGAGAAGGATGCAGATAGCCGATTTGAGCTTTCGATAGAACCTTACTAACACTCTTGCATAACTCTGTGCAAGATATTTGTTGCACAACTTTGTGCTAGTGTGTTATTCGAGAGAAAATTACAGGAGACAACCATGCGCCTCGCAGAGATCGCCAACAAACTTGCAGCCCATGAGGCAATGGAAGCCGATGCCCTCCACAACGTCCTTCGGGGGCCAGCGGTTAAGGTTCTTTTTTCTGCACAGCCTGGGCGAGGCCGCACCAGCGCCGCCGAGTATGCCGCAGAAGAACTTGCACGGGCGCGCTTGCTCTTGGCTGCACGCGACTGCGGCTTGACGGGTCCTGAACTCGCAACATTCAACAATGCTCTCAATGAGCCCCCTAAAGCCGGTATTCTCACACCTCCGAGCGCGAAAGTTGACGGTGGCACATTTTATGAGAATGGCCTTCGGACGCTGATCCGGGGGACGCGCGCTGGTGAGAACTGGGACGTTCGTGTTCGCTTCACGCTCACCCAAGACGGGAAACGTCGCATCTCACCTTGGGTGCGGTGGGAAAAGTGGGAGGAGTCCCGCAGAGCCTCCGCAGCTGTGGATCTTCTTTACAGCGAAATCCCGCGCGGAATGGTGATCATTCCCGCCTCTGATCTGATCCGCCCGCTTCTCGATCTGATTCCCGAGGAAGATTAACCCATGAAGCTGCCCCGCCTCTTCCGCCGCTCTGAACAAGCGCCGCAAACGCGCTCATATGACGCTGCAACCTCTTCCCCGCGTCGGTTTCAGGCTGGGCAATCGCGCTTTTCTGCCTACGGCCCGGAAACCGTAGCGGCTGGCCCCATGATTCGTAGTCGGGCTCGATATTCCGCAGAGAACAATGCCCTTGCAGCCGCAGCCATTGCCGCTTGGACAGATTCCGCCGTCGGGCCGGGGCTGATGCCCACAAGCCAGCACCCGGACCCTGCAATTCGTACCGCACTCGATACAGGCTTTCGCAACTGGGCGAAGCGGGCTGATGCCTCTGGCCGCTCAGATTTCGCGGGCATCCAAGCCGCAGTCGTGCGGGCCGAACGGATCGACGGTGAAGCCTTTGTGATGTGGCAGGGCGGGAAGCTCTTGCACCTGCCGCCCGAACAACTTGCTGATCTCACAACAGACACCATCGCCGCAGGCGTGGAACTGGGCGACGACAGCCAAGCCATTGCTTTTCATGTGCACCCAAGCCGCCCCGATGGCATTCAAGCCACCTATGCGCCACCTGTCCGCGTTGCTGCCTCCGAGATGCTGCATATTTTCGAGACCCGAGGACCGGGCCAAATCCGGGGCGTGTCGGCTCTTTCGCCTGTGTTGCTCACCCTGTCCGAACTCGATGGGCTGGAAGACGCGCTTTTGACGCAATCGAAGGTGGCGGCGCTGCTTTCTGTGATCTTGAGCGATCAAAACAACATCACAGCCGAAGACCCTTTCACAGAAGGGCAGTCCCTTGAGCCGGGCGCAATGATCCGCATGGCCGGGAATTGGAAAGTTGACGCAATCGCGCCCCAGCAAACTCAACAGGCAGAGGCTTTCTTGCAGCACCTATCCAGACGCATTGCCGCCGGGGTTGGTGTTCCTGTGCATCTCGTCAACGCTAACGTGTCGGACGCAAATTACTCTAGCCTGCGGGCCGCAATGGTGGCCTACAGGCAGCGTATTGAGCGTTACCAGTGGCAAACGCTTGTGCCGCAATTCCTGAATCCTGTTTGGAACCGTGTTGCGACCCTGACCGCGCTGGATCTCGGGCTTGAACTCGATGACGCGCTTTTTGAGGTGGAGTGGATCGCGCCAAAACAGCCTTGGGTTGACCCACAAAAGGACAGTTCTGCCACAATCTCGCTCATTGAGAATGGGCTCATGTCGAGAAGGCAGGCCGTGGCAGAGCTGGGCTATTCGATCGAACAGTTGGACGCCGAGATTGCAGCCGACCGGGAGCGGGAAACCACCCTTGGTTTGGAATTTAGCGTGCCTCTGAAAGAACAAATGGAATCCAAATCATGAACAAACGACTGACGGGAAACCTTGCAAACGCAAGCAAAATTAGCCCAACGCGACCCGATCGGAGTTTGGGTGAGCGGTTCAATCGCGCCATGCCGCGCGAGGGCGCGTTTGACGAAGCCTCCCGCACGTTCCGCGCAACCATTGCGACCGCTACGCCGGTTCAACGCCGGGATGCAAAGGGGCCATTTCTGGAAGTGCTGGACCCGAACGGCCTTGAGATTGAAGCCGGTGCCGATTTCCCGCTCTTGACTGATCACCGCCCCGCCGCGCGCGAGACTGTCGGGCGTGTGCATGGCTTGGAAGTGGATGGCCACAGGGTTCTTGCCTCGCTGCGCCTCGCCAACGTCGATGACGTGGAGCCCCTTGTGCAACGCATTCGCGACGATGTGCTCAAGCACGTTTCCGCAGGCTATGCCGTCCTCGAATGGCGCGAAACCATCGACCCTGAAACCCGCCAACGGACCAAGACGGCAATCCGCTGGCGTCTGCGCGAAGTCTCTTTGACGCCAATTCCTGCCGATCAAAACGCCACTATTCACAGAAGCATGGAGAATGATATGCCTTTTGACCTCGAAACCCGCATGGCGTTGGTTGATACGCTGCGCACCGCTTGCGGCCTGCCTGACACTTGGGGCGAAGACCTCACCGAAGAGGCTGTAACGGACACCGAAGTTCGCGAAGCAGCCCGTGAAGCGATGCTCAAACGCAACGCGCCTCAGATCCGCATTACACGCGATCATACCAACCCCGCCGAAATTCAAACCCGCGCTGCCGACGCGCTGGCTTTCCGCATGGCTGGCGGCGATCTGCCCGAAGCCTCCCGCGAGTTTGTCGGCATGTCTCTTGTCGATCACGCCAAGGACGCATTGACCCGATCGGGCGTTTCTATTCGCGGCATGTCTGCGGACGACGTTTTGCAACGGTCTAACGGCAGCTCTGATTTTCCGCTTCTTGTGTCCAATGCGATGGGCAAAGTGGCGGCTCAGGCTTATCAGGCTGCGGAGTCGCCGCTCAAGGCTCTGGCCCGCAAGCGCACCCTCTCGAACTTCAAAGAGTCGACGGCAATCCGCTTGGGCGAAATGGGCCGCCTCGAAGAGATGAATGAACACGGCGAGTTTAAACACACCTCGCGAGCCGAAGCGGGCGAGTCTATGGCGCTCAGCACCTTTGGGCGCGCGATCAATGTTTCCCGCAAGCTGATTATCGACGATGATCTTGGCCTGTTGGGCGATATGACCTCTGCAATGGGGCAGGCTGCGGCGCAGACCGAAGCGGAAGAACTTGTGGCACTCTTCACAGGCAATCCCGATCTGTCTGACGGCACGCCGGTGTTTGATGCTTCCCGTTCGAACACTGTATCGGTGGCCTTGTCCGAAACCGCGATTTCTGACGCCCGCAAACACCTACGGACGGTGAAGGGGCTCGATGGCAAAACCATCATCGCAGTGAAGCCCAAGTATCTTGTTGTGGGGCCGGATCTCGAAACCTCCGCTGAGAAATTGCTGGCTGCGATCTATGCCGCCACTGCCGATGATGTGAACGCCTTCGCGGGCAAGCTGACCCTCGTTGTCGAACCTCGCATTGAAGGCAACGCTTGGTTTGTTGCGGCCGACCCGGCGTCTGTGCCGTCGATCCAGTACGGCTATCTTGCCAGTGCGCAAGGCGTCCAAATTCAACGTGCTGAGGCTTGGGATACGTTGGGATTGAAATACCGGGCCTTCCTTGATTTTGGCTGCGGCTGGCTCGATTGGCGCGGCGTCTATCACAGTGCCGGTGCATAACGATGGCAACGCTCGCTCAACTTCAGACATGGCGTGACGACCTACAAGACGCTCGTTTTTCAGGTGTGAGAACCGTGCGCGACTCCAATGGCGAGGAAGTCACCTACAAATCCGATTCCGAGATGCGCGCCGCCCTGGCCTCGATCGACTCGGAAATCCGCAGGCTCAGCAAGCCCGCAAGTTCGACAATTCACTTCCAAACTTCGAAAGGGCTTTGAAAATGGCTACCAATTTTATCCAACCCGGTGACACGCTCACCATTCCTGCCCCGTTTGATGTGCTTTCCGGCGGCATCGTGATCGCTGGCAATATCGTGGGCATTGCGCAAGGCGATGCTTTGGCCGGCGCTGACCTCGACGTGAAAACCTCGGGCGTCTGGACGCTCTCTAAGGTGGGCGCTGATGACATTGAGCTTGGCGCACCGCTCTACTGGGACGACAGCGCGGAACTGGTGACGATCACGGCAACCGACAACACCCGACTCGGGACCGCGGCCGAAGCCGCAGGCGCGTCGGTGGGCTCTGTGGCTGTGAAGCTGATTCAGCTCTGAGATTGATGTGATGCCCGCAGCCTCTCCCCATATGCGCACTGTGCTACCGCCGCCCACGCGGCGTGGCCTGTCGCGCGTGGAGGCTGCGGAATATATCGGCGTAGGCGCATCGAAATTTGACGCGATGGTCACGGACGGAAGGATGCCTAAGCCTAAGAAAATAGACGGGCGAAGGGTCTGGGATGTGCGGGCTTTGGACAGCTTTTTTGATGCCTTGCCCGGTGGTGACGACTCAGACCACAATCCGTGGGATGAATAGATGCCCGAGGATTCGATGAAATTTCGTTTGAAGTACGTGGTCGAAGACACCGACCGGCACGGCAACGTCCGGCTCTATTACCGGCACAACGGCAGCAAGATCCGCTTGCGCGGGCCTGTCGGGTCGCCTGAATTTCTGGCCGATTACCGCCGTGCGGCGAACCCACAAAAAGAGAAAAAGACCACGACCGCCAAGCCGGGGCGCGTGGTGCCGCGCAGCGTCAAATGGCTCTGCGTTCAATACTACAAAAGCGCCATGTTCACCGAACTGGACCCACGGACACAAAAGGTCCGGCGCTCCATTCTGGAACGGTTTTGCCAGCACAAGAACGATGGCGACAAGCCGTTCGCACTTCTGTTGCCGCGTCACATCCGCGTGCGCCGCGATGAGATGGCAGACCGTCCCGAGGCGGCCAACGGCATGGTGAAAGCCTTGCGCCAGCTTTACCGCTATGCGCTGCGCTATGACCACCACGACGACAACCCCGCTGAAAAGGTCGAATACCTGAAGGGCAACCCGGACGGCTTCCATTCTTGGTCTCTGGGCGAAATCGAGAAATATGAAGACGCCCACCCGGTAGGGACCCCGGCGCGCCTCGCTTTGGCTTTGGCCCTCTACACGGGACAGCGCCGCGCCGATTTGGTCACGCTTGGAAAGCAACACGTCAGGGATGGGTGGTTGACCTTCACGCAGCACAAGGGGCGAAATCACAAGCCCGTGCGCATGGAGATCCCCGTCATCCCCGAATTGCAGAAGATTATCGACGCCACCCCTACGGGCGATCTGACGTTCCTTGTCACCGCCTTCAATCGGCCTTTCACGTCCAACGGGTTTGGCAATCGCTTCCGCAAATGGTGCGACGAAGCGGGCCTTCCGAATTGCTCTGTCCACGGATTGCGAAAGGCGGCAGCCGCGCGTCTGGCCGAACTGGGCTGCACGGAACAGGAGATCATGGCAATCACTGGCCACACCACCAGTAAGGAAGTCACCAGATACACCCGCGCAGCGAGTCAAAAGACCCGTGCCGAAAGCGCGCTTCGCCGTTTCTCAGGAGAACAAAAGCCGGACAAAAGTGTCCCACTTTCGATGGCGGTTGTTCCCGGTGGGACAAAATCGCAACCTAAGTAGCTGACAAGTAACAATAAAAAATAAGGATGGTGCCCGGGGGCGGAATCGAACCACCGACACGAGGATTTTCAATCCAGAACTAAATAATAATATTCAGCTGCTTAGCTCAGTTGAGATTGTCAAACCGGCAACCAAGCATCAAAGACTTAGCCGCCATTTGTCAAACCTATCCTCGGGGTTACCCACCCAAAGAAAAACCGCTGAGGGGGCTGCCACCCACCTCAACGGTAATGCAATTCTATCTGCCTTCTCTATGTATCAAAAAAACGACCGAACCGCAAACGGGGGAGGTGCGCATGCCTAAGCTTAATCGTTTCGAATGGCTGAAGGCCGTTTTGCAATGCGCTGAACTCAACTCGTCAACAAAAGCTGTTGCTTCCGCGCTCTCAGTCCAGTTTGCAAATGACAAGACAGGGCAATTGAACCCCTCCCTGAAGACGTTAGACGAGTTCCTGGCTGGTATGTCGCTTGCTACCATCAAACGTTGCTTGAAGCAGCTTGTTGAGTTGGGCTGGCTGTTTCGTACTGAGGGACGCGGCGCGGGCAATCATACCGAATACGACCTTCGCGCTCCTGCAAAAATTATCCCGTTTCGTCCGAAGAAAAAGGGTGCGCCGATGAGCCTTTCCGAAGAGAGAAAGGGGTCATTCGTGACAGACAAAGGGAGCATGGGTGATCTTTCCAATATAAGGAAGGAACAATCCAAAGAACAAAAAAACGCGCTTGAGCCGGATATACCGGATGGAGGGCCATCCGGCTCGGCGCGCGAGGGCCGTGCTACGGAAACCGTTTTTGTTGCTCGCCAGTCCTTTGGTTGCCGCCAATGGGAGAAATTCACCGAACGAATGTTTGGTGATTGGATCGACCGAATACTCCCCGAAGTCATTGAAAACGGTGAGCGCGGCTATTGGCTGCCTGCCAAGTTCCCCCCAACCAACAAAAATGATTGGGCTGCTTGGCGCAACTGGCTGATAGCTGACGATTGGACGTTGCTCGCAGCATCAAAATATGGAGAACGCGATGCCTGTTGAGAGAGAGCAAGGTTACGCATGTAGCTACGCGACATGCACCTTGGAAGGGAATGGGCAAGCCCTTTCCCCTTCACCCCAAGCCCGGCGCGCGTCAGGTGGCTGGCATGAGTAAGCGAGAGCCGAAACCGCGTGTGGTGCGGAAGCTGGTTTTGCGGGTGCGCTGCACGGAGGAGGAGCGTTCTGCGTGGCTGCGTAAAGCCCGCGCTCAGGAGCGATCCCTGTCGGATTACGCCCGCCATCTTCTGTCGGATGCACCAACGCAGAGACGGGCGCGACCGCCGGAGGTCGATCCCGTGCTGCTGGCGGCCGTCGGACGTGCGGGCAACAATCTCAACCAGATCGCTCGCGCCATCAACACAGACCGCAAGGCGGGGCGCGCTATCGACCTGATCGCGGTGCGCACGCTCTTGATGGCGCTGGACCGACAGCTTGCCGAGATCGTCGCGGAGCATTCCCGATGATGGTGCGCTTCTTTACACATGGTGATGGCTCGGGGCGTGCGGCAGTGGAATACCTGCTGGCCGAGGAGGTCGCGGCCTATACCGAAGACCGCGAGCGCATCGCAGGCCAGACCGTTCGCCGTGATGTGTTGCCAGAGGTGCTGTCAGGCGATCCGGATCTGACACGCGCCCTGATCGACAGCAACACCCGGAAGTGGCGCTATACCAGCGGTGTCGTGGCCTTCCATGCGGAGGATGATCCCTCCGAAGCGGATCAGGCGGCTGTGATGGCTGATTTCGAGAAAGCCGCCTTTGCAGGGTTGGAGAGGGATCAGGCGAATATCCTCTGGGTGCGCCATCGGCATATGGGCAATGTCGAGCTGCATTTCCTGATCCCGCGCGTCGAACTTTACGGCAACCGCTCGTTCAACCCGGCTCCCCCGAAGTCTGAGGCATATTTCAACGCCTTTCGAGACTATTGGAATGCCCGCGCGTGCTGGATCAGCCCGGAGGCCCCCTCCCGTAAGCGCATGGTGAAGCCGGTGTTCGATTTTGGTGACCGGCAGGGCATCAAGGAAACGATCCAAACGCTGATCATCCAGCGGATCGAAGCCGGTGAGATCAGCAACCACGCCCATGTCCGAGCCGCGCTCGCCGAACTGGACGGCCTCGAATTCAAACCACTGACTGACAAACAGCTTGAGAAACGCCGCAAGGCCGATGCGGAGGAGGCCCGAGGCGGCAAGCGCCGCAGGCGTGACAGCCGCATCACCATGCGCGTCACTGGCACCTCGGACAGCCTGCACACATTCCGCCTTGAAGACAGGATATTCCATGAAGACTGGACCGCAGATGAATACTTTGCTGCAAAGCCTGCAAGCGAAGGTCGAGACACAAAACCAGACGACCGAAGCGCAAACCCAGGAGATGTTGAACGACTTCGAGCAGCGTTTGTCGCAAGCGTTGAACGCCGCGCAGCAAAAAATCATGCGCGATATGCACGACCTCGAAAAGCTGAGCGAGCTGATCCACGACCGGACGGCCACCCAGGTCGAGGAACAGGCCCGCAAGATACGGCAGGCGACAGTCGAGCTGGAAGCCAGCCGGAAGGAATGGCGCACTGTGACGTGGAAAACCATGCTGCCGACCTACCTGATCGGGGTCTTGCTGACCTTCTGGGTGCTCTTGATGGCGGTGCAGCTGACCTTTCCCGAACCACAGAACACGACGGCGAAGCCGGGGCTGGCACTGTTCGGTCTCGAAAGGGCGAGGGTGAGCCGTGGCCCTGGCGGCCTTGGCCAGGTGCTGAGCCTGCCGCGCGGCGTCACGCTGGCCGATTGTCCGATCCCAAACCTGAACGGCGGCGAAGTTTGCGTCGAGACCGCAACCACGAGGTAGACCATGTCACACCCGCAACTGACGCCATTCGAGACCGCATTGCTGCGCGCTGTCGAAGGACTGAACACGACATTCGAGGCTGGTTTGAAGAGCGCCAGCGCCTCGCCGAACGAGTTCGAGACTTTGCATCACGCATTCAATCGCTTCGCGACCGACTTGGAGAAACGCTTGACCGTCTTGGAGCGGCAGCAGGCGGAATTGCGGCGTCTGTTGGAGGCTGGCTGACCCGGCGATCTGCGCAGCGGAACGAAGTTAAGCAGAGCAAACCTAAGCGGAGAGGCACGGCATCCGCGCCCTTCTCTTATGACCCGAAATTCTAAGCAAACGAAAGGACATGACCATGAGCACAGAAAAGAGCTTCATCGATCAGATCGTGGCGCAAATCCAGGACACCGTGCGAGACATGGAAGATTCTGGATTTCTGGATGAGCTTGCCCAAGCGCCAGAGAAGGCGGAAACGCCGCAGGCACAGGAAACGGAGGCGCCGAAGGATACGGACCGCTCGCATGACAAGTCGTGAAGCGGATATTCCTTCACTGTCAACTTTCGGCCACGCCCTCCCCTGCCTTGTGGGGAGGCGATGTCAGGCGAGGCCGGAAGTGCGACGGTAGCCGGAAAATCCACATGAGCGAGACGCCATGTATCGAGCGATTGTGGGGTTTCCGGCGGGCCTGCGAAACGCAACAGAGCTATCAAGGTATGAAACTATTGCGTTATAGAGCCGTACTCGGTCTTTAAGTATGAACGAGGGATTGACCATGGTTATGAGACGTCTCTGCCTGTACTTGCCGAATTTCTTCTGACAAGCCCCTCCACACTACAGCCATGGTATCATGCGTAGACAGCGGGTTCGGAATGCTGGGTAAAATCCGCCCGTTTCAAACGAGCTTCATTTTGATCGAAAACATGTAGAAGTTCCGGTTTTACAGACAGTTCAATCTCCATGCCAACTTCGAGTTCCGTAGTCCCTGGCAATTTTGCAATCAGGGGTTGGTCAAAGAATGTACCTTCGAGATATACTAATTGAACCTCTCCCAGCTGCTCAATAAGGGAAATGCACCCCTTCAAAAAGCCAGAGCCAGCTTCAGCTAGCCAGACATCTTCTGGGCGAACTCCTAGCATGACAGATGAATCAATGAGTTCCCCCCCTGAGGACACTGGAATGCGTATGGTATTGCCATCTTTGGTACAAACCTCTGTTTCATTACCTGCTTTGGTGAGGCGAGCTGGTATGAGATTCATGGCTGGAGAACCAATAAACTGAGCCACAAAAAGACTCGCTGGCTCTCTATACAGCTCAATAGGCGTCCCCACCTGTTCGATTTTGCCGTCTTTCAAGACAACAATACGATCTGCAAGGGTCATCGCTTCAACCTGATCATGTGTTACATAGATCATTGTTGTATCAGGCATAGACTGTTTCAATTTCGCGATTTCAATTCTAGTGGCCACGCGCAATGCTGCATCCAAGTTTGAAAGAGGTTCGTCAAACAGAAAGACTTTCGGATTGCGTACAATGGCCCGTCCGATCGCGACCCGCTGCCTTTGGCCGCCAGACAGAGCCTTCGGATGACGTTGAAGGAAAGGGGTAAGATGCAAACTCGCGGCAGCTTTCTCGATGCGTTTCTGAATTTGATCTTTTGAAACCCCGGCAATCTTCAATCCGAATGCCATATTATCGAAAACGGACATGTGAGGGTAGAGCGCATATGACTGAAAAACCATGGAAATTCCACGATTAGCGGGCTTCACGTAGTTCATCAGTTTTCCGTCAAGATGGAATTCACCTGATGAAATCTCTTCCAAACCTGCAATCGTTCGAAGCAGCGTCGATTTCCCACAACCTGATGGCCCAACGAATACAACAAACTCACCGGACTCGATGTCGAGATCAACACCATGTAACACTTCCACTGTGCCATAGTTTTTTCGAATATTTCTTAGTTTAATTTCAGCCATGTTTTTCTCACTTCTGTTGGATTTACCGTCAGGTCACGCACTCGGCGCGAGTTCCGATATTTTTCGATTTATCCAGCCGACCTTTTTGTTTTGAATTTCCAGATCGTTGCGCTTGCAGATTGCATGTCGGACAACACGTGCGCCCAGATAGCGCAGAGGCTCCGGCGGCAGAGCTGTTCGGCGGGTTAATCCAACAAGACCACTTCGGCTCCATTTGTCATCGGCTCCAAGCACTAGGCTTGCGAGGATGTGGCCAGCAACAGGTGTTTGAGCTATTCCCGTACCATTGAACCCGACGCCATAGAAAAGTCCGGGGGCATCTTCCATTTCTCCGAAAACCGGCAAATGCTCTACCATGCAATCAACCGGTCCAGCCCAATCATGTGTCACGGAGAGATTGGCAAGCTCTGGGTAGACGCGCCTCAATTCCTTCTTATTGTCGCTTCCATGATTTGGGCTTTGATTGAATTCGGGGCCCATCAGCCCCTTGTACGCCACTTCGCCGCTTCCGCGGCCGAAGATGACGCGCCCCTCTTGGGTTCGCTGATAATATAGGACATTCGCCTGAGAATCGCAGATCGCTTTTCCATCCTTCCACCCAAGTCGGTCCAGAATATCTGCCGCCGGTTCTGTCGCGATCACCTGACTGGCAACAACATAAAGATATCGTCTCAATTCGGGGATCGCCGAGGCCCATGCGTTGTTGCAGATGACAACTTTCTTAGCTTGCACCTGCCCTTGAGGGCATGAGAGCTGCCACGTTTCACCTTGCAGCAGTGAAAGGACGGGACTTGCTTCGTGGATCGAAATCCCTTGAGACAAGGCAAGATCGCGCAACCCCAACGCCAGACACGCCGGCTGAACCGTTCCAGCATGTTTTTCCACAATGCCTTGATAAGATGCAGAAGACCCCGTTTCTTTGTGAAGAGTCGCGGCATCACACGTTTCGAAAGGTTTGATGCCCTGCGCCGCACACAACCCTTCGGCGTTTTGCCATGCGCCCTCCTGCGCTTTCGAACTTGCAGTCCAGTACCAACCGTCGAGACGCAGCTTCATATCGATACGTCCTGACATTTGGAGCTCTGCCAGTTCATCGATTGCATCAACACTCGCGTTACACAAAGAACGTGCTTCTTCGGGACCGACGAGTTTCTCCAGAAGATCGATCTCAGCAAACCAACTGTGGACCTGTCCGCCATTCCTCCCGGACGCGCCAGAGCCACAGAAGTCCGCTTCAAGGATCGTGATCTTCAAATTGCGATCCCTTTCGCGCAGACGCAATGCAGTCCATAGTCCGCAAAAACCGCCTCCGACGATCGCAACATCCGTCTCTTCGTTGCCAACAAGGGCTTGTGTCGCCACAGAGCCACCAGCATCTTGCAGCCAGAAAGATCTTTGCTCAGGAGCACAAATTTCCGGTGCCGCGAGTCGGTATTTCTTCATCTCAGATCTCCGCCTTTTCAATAATGTCTGCGTATTTTTCGATCAGCCAACTCGGGATTGGGGCCATCTCCTGTGGGAAGCCGCCAGGATAGCTGCAGGTGATCGCCGCTGCGTTTGTCGCCTGTCGAAGCGCTGCCTCCGCTGCAATTTGCTCAATGATATAGGCCTTGAGAAAGGCGGCGATAAAACTGTCTCCGGCACCGCAGGTGTCCACAACCTGAATGTTTTTTGCCGGACAATGATGGATGTTGCGCCCATCGTGAAACCAGGCGCCCTTATTGCCGCAGGTCACCACGACTTGTTGGGCTCCCTTCAAGATGAATATCGTCAAAAGCTCCTCTGGGGTCACATCCGGTCTCTCGGAACCTGCCGCGAAAACCAAAGGGATACCTTGCAAGTCCAGTGCATCATGCTGTGTCGAAACATCGATGCTGAAAGCCACGTTGTCCCGGCGCAAACGCCTCAGCAGCTCCGGGCTGCTATTGGTTCCGAGGTGGACCCAATCCGCTTCGAGCAAACGCTCATATTGCGCAAGCGCCGGAATATACTCTGCCCCCACGCCCAAATCTTCGAGAAGGAAACTCCGGTCCCCTTCCTCATCCGTTAAAAGAGTGACCGCCGTGCTTCCCTGTGCAACTTCAAGGGAGGAGATATCAAGACCAACCTCGGCAAGCGCATTTGCCACGATCTGGCCTTCCGGGTCCGAACCAATTTTCCCGAAATAACTTGCGGACAAGCCGGACAAATGCCAGTTTACAGCTACATTCAGTGCGTTACCTCCCACGGTCATGTGGTTTTGTGTCAGGTAAACATCAAGGCAATTATCGCCAACGGCGATCAGATCGCGATGAGATATATCGGAATTCATTGGAAACTCTCTTCCATGTTGATCCACGGAGAAATCGCAGACAGATTCCTGCGCCATGTGGCAATGGGATCAAGCGCATAGGATCCGTCGCCGAAGGGCTCAAAGGAAAACGTGCCTGTGTATCCTCCGTCTGTAAGTTCATGCATAAATTGAGGGATATTGAGTTCACCATCGCCTAGTGCGAGGTGACCAGAGGGCTTGCCGTCAACAAGATGGACATGCGCCAACCTATCTCCGAACAGTTCTATATACGTGGCAATGTCATCCCCCGCCGTCGCCATTGCCACAAAATCAAGCACAACATCGATGTCGTCCCGCGACAGTTGCTTGAGCATTTGCAGAGCACTCGCCGCAGATATGACCAGATTGCTTTCACAGCGCTGTAGCGGCTCGAGCAGAGATTTCAGCCCAAGAGATGCGGCAAATTCTGTAATCTGCGACAGGCTTTCGAGGGACCGGGACCATGCCTCTTCAATGTTTTCGGTCTCGCAACCGCGCCCTGAGGTCAGAAAAAGATATTCTCCCCCGAGCTCAGCACAGAATTCGGCTGCTTTGCAAAAATAGTCGATACTATTTGCACGCAACTCCGGATCTTTCGACGCGATATTGACGGGATACATGACCTGTTCTGGCGTCAGGCAATGCACCGACAAATCATTTTCCCTCAGACAGTTTTTAAGATGTCTGATCCGGTATTTGTTCGCCGTCGAAACATGAAGATGCGGTGCCACGGCCCAGAGCTCTATGCGCGTCATACCACTGCGGTGCATTTCCTTCGCGAAGAGTTCAAAAGGCGCATGTTGGAACGAGAAATTTGAACCCAATATTCGCGAGAACGGGACATCAGATAAACGATGCTTCATTTTCCCATCCCGTCAGTTAGCCCGCGTATAAAGTAGCGTTGGGTCAGGAAGAAAATGATCACAATCGGCAGTGCCGAGATGGTCATCGCAGCAAAGACCTGTCCAAAATCTGTCCCATGTTTCGACATCAGCGATGTCAGACCAACAGGCAATGTCTGGGTGTCTGCCGAACTCGTGAAAATCATAGCAAAGAGATATTCGTTCCATGCAAATAGAACATGCAGGATCACGCAAGATACTATGATCGGTTGGCACAAGGGCAGGATTATTTTTCGGAAAATCTGGCCCTCAGTTGCCCCGTCCATGCGGGCGGCCTCGTCCAAATCATAGGGCAAATCAAGCATGTAGGCCCGGATTAAGAAGGTCGTAAATGGGATGCGAAACGCGGTGTAAAGCAGGATCAAAGCCCAGTGCGTGTCATAAATCCCAAAGCTTTGCATCATGCGCACCAATGGGACCAGAGCCACGGTCGGGCTGAGCATCATCCCCCCCAACACAAAGCCCACGAGAAGCGGCTTTCCTGGGATTTTGGTTCGCGTCAGGCCAAAAGCGGTCCATGCACTGATCAGCACTGTTGCGACAATTGACATCGCAGTCACGATGAGGCTCGACACGACAAACTGGCTGACACCATTATTCCAGGCGTCAACATAGGAACTGAATGACCAGTTTTGTGGCAGAGCAAACGGACTGTTGAAAATTTCGGTGTTACTTTTGAAGCCGCTTAACGCCATCCAAAGGAGCGGGTAGAGCACGACAATGCCCAACAAAACCAGAAAGGATTGTAAAACACCCCGTCCGACAATGACCCAAGGGTTTGGTTTCGGTTTGTGCGCGACTTCCGGAATGATGTTCTGAGTGCTCATGTGTTCACCCTTTTCCGTTTTGTGTACCAAAGCTGGGCAAGGCCACACATCGTGGTGACAACAAAGATCAAGGATCCGATTGCCGCAGCGTAGCCCATGTCATTTTGTGTAAAACCCATCTCGTAAAGCCACGTCCCAAGCACCTGAGAGGAATTGTTCGGACCGCCGCCCGTCATGACCATGATCTCGTTGAACACCTGAAATGCACCGGTGATCGTGACAATGATCATCATACCAGTCATCTCACGGGTCATCGGTAGAGTGATCGACCAGAGTTGACGTAGGGCCCCGGCGCCGTCCATGCGGGCGGCGTCATAGAGTTCTTTTGGAATTTTTTGGATTGCGATGGTAAACAGTAGGGCGGAGTAGCCAAATCCTTGCCATTGGCTCATCCCGATGATCGCATAAATCGCGGTATCTTCATCGCCCAACCACGCCTTTGCGTAGGCCCCGAGGCCAAGTATTTTCATGACCTCTTCCAACAGGCCAATATCGGGCTGATAGATGAAGTAAAACAGAAGCCCCGTTACGGTCGTAGATATCGCGGATGGAACGAAATAAACTGCACGCCAAAAATTCCGCATTTTTCTGGAGGATAGATCCTCGATGATCGCCGCGACGATGAAGGCGCCGAAGACCTGAAAAACAATGGAGATTATTGCATACAGGAGGTTATTCCTTAGCGCGCTCCAGACAACCTTATCCGAGAAAAGGCGTGTGTAATTTTCAAGCCCGACGTTTTCGACTTCACCCGTAAAGATGTCCTGCATTGTCGTACTGACACGAAAGTTCTCGATAATCGGATAATAGACGAACCAACCCACGATAATGAATGCCGGTAGCACCCACCGCCATTCAAGCATCATTGCGGCAAGATGTTTGTATCGTGAGTAAGGCGTGGAGCCAGCATAGCTGGCCCCACTCGTCTCATGAACATTCAACCAAGCCATTCCAATTAGTTCCGGATGGAATGGGCAGTAGTGCGAACATCAGCCACAACGTCTTCGGCCGATTTTGTCCCACCAACGAATGCCTGAAAAGAGGACAGCCATTCTGATGCCACACGAGGATGATTGACCGTGTCCAGCCACTGGATCAAGTAGGACGCTTCAGCAATATCATCGAGCCCTTCAACCACGGACGGGTTCATGTTTTCGGAATCAGCTCCACCTTGAACTGCCGGCGGTTGACCAAAAGGTGGTGCAGAAAGGATTCGTGCATTTTCCGGTTTCGTGACGAATTTCATGAAATCGATGGCAAGCGGGATATTCTCCGATGCAGAGGAAATCATGTATCCTTCGGGGGCACCTTCCAGTGCCATGTGATCCCCTGCAGCATCTTCCGCAGGAGGTAGAACAAAGAAACCGAAATCATCAGGCGTCAATTTTGTGGTCGGTTTTGCTGAGGAATCGAACTCGATAATCTCCTGATAATACATTGCCGACACACCATCGCTGAACTGTTGGATCGCTGTTTTGTAGGAGATGGCGTTTACATCGGCACCAATCGTGCAGGCGTCTTGAAACTCACGAAATTGGTTAAGGGCAGCTACATAGCCCGGGTCGTCGAATGTTGCAGTGGCCGGATCATAATCGGCCTCGAGAACAGTCTGGGGCACGTTGTAAGCAAGAAGCTGACCGAGATAATGCAAGCCAGCCCATGGCTCCTTGTTGCCGAAAGAAACAGGCAAGTATCCTGCAGCATCAATGGTTTTACAGGCTTCAATGAGTTCGGCATGTGATTTCGGAACATCAATGCCCAGTTCATCAAAAATCGGTTTGCTGTAGCCCATGAACTTGGCATCGAGATAGAGCGGTATGCCGTAGTATTTGTCGTTATACATAAAGGCGCTGACCGCAGCCGGGGCAAATGTCTTCCCCCAGTCCGTGTCTGGTCCAATGACCGGGCTAAGGTCTACGGCCCGATCACCCCGAACGAAGTTCCCGCCCCAAGTCCCCGTCCAGGAAAAGAAGATGTCAGGAAGCGAATTCGAAGCCACCAGCGTTTTGGTTTTCCCTTTAACACTGTCGTCATCTTCCTGAATCAAGCTGATGCTGACATCAGGGTGCAACGCTTCGTATTTCTTAGCCATTTCAATGAAATAGGGCTGTAGGCGCTGCATTCCGAACTTAGTCAGAATGCTGAGCTCTCCAGAATATTCGACGGTTGCATTCGGATCAGCCATTTCGGCTTGTGCTGCCATGGGAGGCAACGATGCACATCCGAAGATCAGCGCCAGAGCAGTTGTCTTTGAAAACACTTCCATTTTCTTCTCCTTTTCCTGTTGGTGACACGCTTTTAGTTTTTAGTATTCAACGCGTTTGTAGTAGCGACGGGTCGTCAGTGGATGGTCTCGCAGCACTTCCAGATGCGCGCTCAGTCGTTCCAGCAAGGTTGCAAGGATGACAGGCGAGATCATGGCTCGAATGCTGTTAGAAATCCCCGGCAGATCCACAGATGCCGCATCCAGAACATGCAGCTTATCGGTGTAACGTTTTGCGAAGGCTTCGACACGGTCGCCGAGAGGTCGGAATTCGTCCTCCCCTTTGAACAGGAAGAGGCTTACACCGGGTTCCAGCAACTCTAGCGTGCCATGGAAGAAATCTGCGCCATGAACAGGTCGCGTCCTGATCCACTGCATCTCTTCGAGAATGCACATGCCGTAATAATGGGCTTCTGGCCATACAGAACCCGCACCTGTGAAAATGTGATATTTTTCATTCTGAATTTCATCGGCAAGCCTTGCGGCCTCGGCCTCATATGCTGCCTTCGCATCGGCTAGGAGCTCAGGGAGTTTAGCGAATTCATCAACGATCTCGTCGTAATTCGAAATTGCCCCCGTCTCAGCTAGCAACGCAAGAACAAGCGTCATCGTCTGCAGATAGAACGATTCAGACGATGTATCATCCTCGGCAAAATTCGTGTAGGTTTTATCGGCCTGCTTTGCGAGAGGCGTATTTGCATGCCCAGTGAGGCTGAGGGTTTTGACTTCTCGCGATTTAAGAAATTCCAAAAGTGCAACACTTTCCTTTGTCGTCCCGGAAAGTGACGGCAGGATCACCAGTGCCTTTTCATCAAGCCCGTACGGCGGATCAATAACGACCTGCGCTGGATAGCAGGCCTCAACGGGAAAATTGCTGTACTTTTTTGCCAGATCGATGGCGGGTTGTGTCAAAAGCTGCACGCCCCCGGTCCCCATGAAGTAGATGCGTTCAACACCGTCTTCCAGGAACTCTTTCATCATCGAACGCGCTGTTTCAGAAATCGCTGCAGCGCCTGCCTGAATTTTTACAAACCGGTCGCGATCAAAATTCAGCATTTTAGTGCTCTTGGTTTCCACACTTACATTCACTTCTTTGTCTCCTTTTTGCCGCGAAACGCAGAAAATATCGCGGCACGTGTTTTTGTGGGATCGATCTCACATTTCGTCCAAAAGAAAAGGGGAATATCCCCTTGAGCAAGAAGTGAGATCGATCTCACACCCATGAAGCCATATTAAAAAATACCTGACAAGACTAAAATGTGCGGGGTACCCACGGAACTTCCGACGCCGTTTTAAATGTTCAAGACGGATCCGCGGACGATTAACTGCGTTGGAAACTGAATGGATTTCACGGGCGCCTGACTGCCCGCAATGCGCTCCATAATCATCTTAATTGCAAGCGGACCTATCTTATCAACCGGTTGGGATAAAACAGTAATTTGGGGATCTGAAAAGGTTGCCATATCGAAGTCATCAAAGCCAATGATCGAAACTTCATGAGGAATTTTAACGCCGAGTGTGCGCAGCGCAAGGAGTGCGCCTTTGGTCATCAAGCTATCAGTTGTGAAGATCGCAGTTGGTTTGTTTTCCTGATGAAAAAGTCTAATTGTTGCATCAATTGCATGCGAAATAGTCGATTTTGATTCGACAACAAGCGTTTCATCAAAGCTGATCGACCTATTCTTCAAGGCCAGCCGGTACCCGGCCAAGCGGTCACGCGTTGAGGCGATGCGAGAATCATCGTGGATGACAGCGATACGCCGATGCCCATGCTCGATCAGAAACTCGACGGCCTCCTCCGCACCCTGCTGGTTATTTACGGTGATATTGTCGCAGAGCAGACCTTCCGGAACGCGGTCGATCACGACGAGTGGGTATTTATCCTCGATCAGTTTGGACAGCTGTGGAGTTTTCTCATTGCTAGCTGGCGCAACAATTATGCCTTTTACATTAAGTGCCAGAATATTGGTCAGCACCTGCTGTTCGAGTTCCACATCCTCCTGATTGGAGGCAATAATCAGATTGGACTGATAGGCTCTCAATTCTGTTTCGAGGTCATGAGCGATTTGGCTGAAGAAAGGGTTTAAAATATCTCCAGGCACGAAAGCAATCAGAGGTAGCTCCCCTTGCCGAAGTGCCTGCGCAATACGGTTACCACGATAGCCAAGCTTACCAGCAGCCACACGCACGCGTTCCGCAGCTTCTTTCCCGACATATCCATACCCGTTCAACGCCCGTGCAGCTGTCGCCCGCGATACGTTTGCCGCTGCGGCAACATCTTTCAGGGTAACAGATTTCGAGCTCATATCGTCGCTACATCACCTTAGAACAAATGTAAGTGTTACTTATCGCAAGATACTTGGCATGGCAAAATATACTGTTCAGGTTTTGGTTCACCAAGGCGTTTCGCATTGCAAACTATTGAACAGCGAAGATCCCCCTCATATCGCTGTACTAACATGTGGCCGGAACATTTCAGATCTCCCTCGCATTGTGCTCGACATCGATCCAGTGTTTGTTCACGGGAAGGGTTTTGGCACGTCGGACGAAATCTTCGAAGCGAACTGGCATGAAGTCCCAGACATCGACGCCCACGTTGACGCTGTTGCGCGACCCTTTCCATTGCCCATGGACGTGCCCGAAGATTTGAAGAGCACCACGCCGGGCGCGGTTCCAGGTGATCATGGGGTAATGGCACAGAGTATGCGCTAGGTTGTCGGAGCCATCCTTGACCTCCGCCAGGTGCGAAATGCTATCCCATGGCAAAGCCAAAGTCGGTTCCAGATCGTGATTACCGATCACCAAGTGCTTACGCCCGCCCGGAAGCTGCCCGAAGATAGCTTCAAGATAGCTTGCCTCTTTGGCTTTGGGGCCAAAAGCAAAGTCACCAATGATCCAGAGGTCATCCTCTGGACGAACCTTGGACCACAGGTTCTCGATCATCACCGTGTCCATGTGACCGGCATTGCGAAAGGGCCTCCCGCAAAGCGAGATGACCTTGTCATGTCCGAAATGGGTGTCCGCCGTATACCAGTTGGTCATGTCCTTGTCTCCGTCAAGCCTGATGGCGGCGGCGTCGGAGGTGTTGCGGTGATGTCAGATCATCTATCGGCGAACAGCTCGAAGCCGCCCGCCGTTTCGCGGGCGCTAAATCAGGGTGATATGTGCGCGTGCTGTGATCATGTGGGCTTCATAGCGCAGATGGAGAGATTTGGCCATCCACGACTACAGGTCCATATCTGAGGCTTCGACTGTCTTGCCGGTTAGGGCTTCGACGATCTGACGATCCAGCTCTGCCATGTGCTGACGGCCAAGTTCGTAATCCACCAGTGAAAAGCCGATGGAGGTCATGCCGGGATCGCCGTGATAGCTGACGGTGAATGTGGCGAGGCAGCCCGGTTTGATGAGCTTGTCGCGCGGATACTCAAAGCGATATTCGACGGTGTTGCGATAGTGACTGGCTGAGCCGCAAAGTTCGTATTCCGTGATGCTCTTGCCACCTGAGGACGTTGTTTCCTCGTGGGTGATCGAACCAAGTGCATCAAGATCAGCGATAAAGCCCTCTGTGCTCCAAGCGTAAGAGAGAACCATTTCGCGCCCATTGATCTCGACGCGCGAAGGCGGACCATAAGTCTCTTCGATCTGTGCCTTGAGCGCCAGCGGCTCCGGCAACTCTTCGCTTGGCTGGCGAATGCTGCGATGGATCGCCATCGGGCGTTGCTCCATGACATCCGACGACAGCGTGGCAGTCACCTGATCCTGTGCGACCTTGGCGAGCCGCCCATTGATGCCGACATCCCCAATACGTGTGAAAAGCTGATAGGTAAACTCGAACACAGAGCCATCCGGAGATTGCACCCGCAGAACTTCGCTCTCGCTTGTTGGGGCAGCGTCGCTGCGTTCTGCGTAAACGGCCAGAACATCGTCCAGAGGATCGCCCGGTTGCAGGCCGAGGATTTCGTATGGATACGGGCGTTCGGCAGGCGCTGGCATGACCGCCAGTGAGTCCTCTGCGTGGGCTGGTAAGGTGACTAGAGCAGCAATCAGGCTCACGGGTAGATGTTTGAGGATCATGTGGCGGCCTTTCTATAAACGAGAAAATCAATCAATTACATATTATAGTTGATAACATTAAAGTATGTAAACCGCGACCTTGGCGCGCATGGATATGCGCAAACTGGTCGGTCGAAATTTTGCACGCCTGCGTCGGGAAAAAGGCCTGACACAGGAGCAGATTGAGGAGCGTTCAGGCCTTAGCCAGCAGTATCTGAGCGGTCTGGAACGAGGAAAGCGCAACCCTACCGTGATCACGCTCTACGAACTTGCTCAGGCGCTTGATGTCAGCCATGTTGAGTTGGTAAAGCCAGAAAACACCGATCAATAGACGCACTGTTTTGGGATTTCAGACCACGGTAAAAAGCAGCTACCCGCTACGGTTGGCTAACTTCTCGGACAGTTCCAGAATAGTGTTTGTTGCGCTTTGAAAGGTTGTCGTGCCCATGGGCCGATAGAAATCTGAGCCTCGCGCACTGGTCGCCTTTTCGATCTCAGCTATACCCAAGGCAGCGCCCAAGTTGGCCAGAATCGACTCAAGCGTTTCTCGTTGGCCTGAAGAGGTGTGCTTTGTCGATGTTGGGATGCTCCTGCCACTTGGCGGTCGCACAACAATTTTAGTCATCATTTCAAACCTTAAATACTACCACTGCGAATGCTTTTATGAAGCTGGTCAAGCAGCAGCTGTTTCATTGATGCTCCGAACTAATGAGACGATTTGAGCTGTTTGTGTCGGATCAAAAAGTCCATTAATGCCCATGTCGTCTAGATCAGTATATGGGCTCTCATAGAAGCTTTTGGGATCGACCACACCGTTTTCACAGAGACTGTTGATGATCAGCTCGATAAACTCGGTTTGATTTGCCGAAAGCTGGTTGGTTGCCGCGAAATTGCTGAATACGTCTTTTGCGGCAGATCGGCTTAGACCAGTCAGAGAGCGCAGGAATACCCCCAGACCGCCTTCGTTCTGAAGCCCGTCTAGTATTTCCTGATCGGCAACACCTTCAGAAATCAGCATCCGTTCTAGTTCTTCAAGATCAGCAGGCGTCAGTTGTTCACCGCGCCTGATTTTCTGGATCGCTATGTGGTCTAAGTGGGCCTCTATGAACTTCCGCGTTTTCGCCTTGAACCGTACCTTATCCACACCACTCCCAACTTCGGGCATGTCGATGGTCGTCGCTTCACCAATACTGTCCTCGAAATCCGTTATAACATTCTTTCGTTCTTTAGGCTGGATCAGTTCAGCAAGGTTTCGCAGACGCCGACGGATGTCTTCGAGGATTTCAGGCGTGATGTCCTGCCAAAACTCGTCCGTTTGGATTGCCAACACAAGCTCAAGCTCCTGTGCGACCGCCGGAACGTTGGAAAGGCCCTCCAAAGCGAAGGCAAATGACACAATCCGCCGCTGAAGGTTGGCAAAGGCGGCGTCGCCGTGAAGCAGAAGCAACTGAGCATTGAGCACTAGAAGATCAAACTGCTTTGCTGCCAGACCGCCATCTTCGAAGGCTGTGGGAAGCCCTGCAACCTCCTCAGTCAGGGCAAGACGTGCATCGAGGTCAAGCACGTCCCATGCGTCAGCCCTTTGAAAGCGTTCGACGGATCGGCGCACTCGACGCACAATGAAGTTCTCAAGGTTCATCCCGAGAACTTCTTGGTGCAGACGGTCCTTGATATCGCCAGCCAATGAACTCTCGTTTCCGCTTTCGACCAAGGTGTTTACCAAGTCGACACGCGAGACAAAAAGGCGTTCACCGATTGGTCGCGCTGCGGGGCCATCCGTGATTTGGGGGTTCTCATTGAAAAACTCTAAGTTTTGGCAGAAGTCAAAGATGATGAACTCTTCTTTGTCTTGCCCTGGCCCGAACAGATCCTCGCAAGTTCGGGTGCCTCTACCAACCATTTGCCAGAACTTCGTTTTAGAACGAACAATCTTGAAAAAGACAAGATTCACGACCTCCGGCACATCAATGCCTGTGTCCAACATATCGACGGAGACCGCGATATGGGGGGCTTTCTCCGCTTCTGAGAAATCGTCGATCAACGATTGGGCATAGGTGACACTATAGTCGATGAGACGTGCAAACTGACCCATGTAATTTGGGTAATTGGCATCGAAGCGCTCGACAATGAACTTCGCATGATCGCTGTTCTTAGCGAAAATGATGGTCTTCCCAAGTCTGTCGCCTCCGGCGACTTTAATGCCGTTGGTCATTAAATGCTCAAGGACTTTGTCCACTGTATCCTTGTTGAACAGCCAGCGGTTCAAGTCAGCCGACTCCACCCGATCTGGAACCGTGCCATCATCATCCCACTCGATCGCGTCCCACTCGGCTTTTTCTTCGTCAGAAAGGCTATCGTAGTCGATACCGTCGCGTTGAAACTTCAAAGGGACCGAGATCGACCTAGGCGGCACGAGATATTCATCCGCAACCGCATCCTCTAAGTCATAACTGTCCGTTGGTATTCCGCGTTCCAGCTCAAAGAGTGAGTATGTGTCACGGTCAATCTCTTCGCGCGGCGTCGCCGTGAGGCCGACCAAGAGTCCATCAAAATAGTCGAAGATGGCACGGTACTTCCGATAGACAGAGCGGTGCGCTTCGTCGATCACGATCAAGTCAAAGTGGCCGGGGCCAAACTGCTTTTCACCGCCTTTGACGTCGTCGATCAGCCCCATCATCGTGGGATAGGTCGATAGAAAAATACGAGCACCAGAATGATCGTTCCTGGCCGGGTCATGCTTCTTCAGCAGGTTTGCACTTGCCGCCGTCGGAAAGTGTGTCTTGAAGGCATTATGCGCCTGTTTCACCAGGGCCACGCGATCCGCGAGGAAGAGAACACGCCGCACCCAATTCGCTCGCATGAGCTGGTCGATCAGCGCAATGACAGTTCGCGTCTTGCCGCTGCCAGTCGCCATTACAAGCAGGGCCTTCCGCTGCCGGTCTCGTTCAAAAGCCTCTCCTACCCGGCGAATGGCTCGCTGCTGGTAAAAGCGCCCAGCAATACCCTGGTCTACGGACACCCCATCTAACGATTTTCTGGTGCCTCTACGTTGGTGGAGCAGGACGAGTTCATCCCTCTTCAGGAAGCCCGATACACGACGCGGAGGATACATCTGGTCGTCCCAGAGCCAATGTTCATAGCCGTTCGTCGTGAAAATTACCGGACGGCGCCCATACATCGCTTCAAGGCAATCGGCGTAAAGCTTGGCTTGCTGCTGCCCTATCCGGCTGTCCTTCTTGGTTCGTTTTGCTTCGACCAAGGCGAGTGGCTTGGCATCGTTTCCCCAAAGCACATAGTCGACAAGGCCTTCGCCTTTGTCATTAGGCATGCCTGATACCGGAAATTCCCGGTCGCGGTCCTGGTCGAGCGGCCACCCAGCCTCGTTCAGCAGCAGATCAATGAAAGCATCGCGCGTCGCGGCCTCATTGTAGTCGTGGTCATCTTGTACCGCAGTGTTGGCCTGGCGAATTTCTTTGATTTCAGCCCGCACTTGCGCGAGTTCAGCCTCGAGCCTCTTTCGACCTTCCTCAGATGCGAACGCGGCGGCTTCAGCGTCCTTTAGCGCTTTGGCATGGGCGTCGTGCTTCTCTTTCAATGCCTGGATTTGTGCAACTGTGCTGGCACTAATCGTCAGGGTTTTTTCCAACTTTGAGGCATCGAACTGCAACGAAGAGTCTGGCTTCGCATCCTTTGCATAGGTCCGCGCCATCCAATAGCAGACATGGAACAGCTCACGTACAACAGCGGCGGCGTCCTGAGGCTTGATCGGCTTACCGCTGTCATGCGCCGCCCGGTTGCCATGATCTTTGATAAATCGCGCTTTGGTGACGATAGCCGGGCCAGTGAGTTGGCCGAGCGACGGCTCAGCAATCAACGCCGCTAGAGTGTCCTGGTAGGGCGAGCGCATCGACGGGTCGTTGCGATAAATCCATTTTATCGCTGTTTCCAAGGTCAACCGCGCCCAGAAGCATGCGCCTCGTGGGTCGGATAGTGCCGCACTCTCAGCCTTTTTCGCGTGGGCTAGAAGGTCGGGGAAATCGGCAGTCAAGAAAACGAATTGGGTCATGCTGGCTCATCCGCTCCGAGTTGACGGTCCAGTGCTTGCCGCACCAACCCCAAAACATATGGTAGGTCCTCGTGGTCCGTTAGCTTGACCTCGGTATTTCCATTGCCCCATCGACCTACATCTGTGACATCGACCGCCATCCCGCGCGGATCGTTGAGTTCATAAGGTTCAATGTTGATAGAAATCCTGAGCGCCTTGGCCTGTGGCACGACATCCGCGAAATTTGTTTCGGCCTTGTAAGCCACGTAAAGCTTGAGGAACTGTTCGCTTACACTCGGGTCCAGCGCCATCACTTCGCGACGAAACTGCTCGAAGAGGTCTCTCATCTTGCCTGATGTTAGATGGGGATGATCTTCGATGGTATAACCGTTGGCCTCTTCAGTCGGGGTGCGATAGGTCGCCAGGATTTCGGCGCTCAGAGAAGGTGCGGCCCAGACTTCAGCAGCCTGCTGCGCAAGCTGTTGGGCTCGCGACTCGATCGCAGCTTCGTTCCATGTATCCAACACACCCAACCCTTTATTGACCCGCAACGGGCTTTCTTTGAAACCGCCGGCCATGTCGCGCTTCTCAGCGAAACTCTTGTCACTGTATTCGGAATTATACCCGGTAAGCGTCAGGTTCCCCAACGTGTGAAGCCATTTCTCCTGCACGGCAGCCCAGTCAGCCCCAAGGGCGGCTTGCCATTCTGTTGATAGGTTCTCGTTCTGCGGCAGGATGTGCTCAATCGTGTAATCGTCGACCTCGACGCGCTCTTTTCTTCCGAAGTTCTCAAATTTCCGAAGCCAGTAAGTGCGGCTACGGAAGTTGTAGAGGTCGCGATCTTGAATGCGCGCAATGAACTCTTCGTCACGCGGAAACCGGCGATATGACTTCATGTTGAGCAGGTGTGCTTTGACGCTTTCCAGGTAGCGGTCTTTTTTCAGCTCCCGGCCAAACGTTGCGAAAGTCTTGTTGAGTGAGTTCGTGGGCACGGAACAGATCGCGCGACGGAAGACATAGGCCTCGACCAAGCGGACCACTTCAAGGAAATCGTCAGCGCTCAATGCGCCCGTCTTATAGTCTTTGTAGACCTCCAGAAGGAATGGGTAGGCGACATCAACTTTCAGCTCTCGCAGATCCCTGAAGCCGAGCGCCAAGGCCTTATCTTTCTCTTGCCCCAGTACGAGCGCCCCGTAGTACTGCGAGAATTCCCAGACCTCCCGCACGAGGTCTTCCACCTCACGGCCACCGCCAATTTGTTCCTGGGAATACGCCTTGTACGCATCGTAGACATCATCAAGCCTAGGGATCGACCCGGTCACGACCGTCAGATAATTCCGCATGAAACCGTCGAAGTGCGAGGCATAGGCAGCCTGACCAAAACCTTCTTCCATGCGCCGCCAGTATTGCTCATAGAGCCGCGTTTGCAGTTTCGGCTCCAACCCCATCAAAACGAAATTGCGGATCAGATCGGCCTGCGACAGCTCCTTGCCCGTCGAGTTCATGCTTTCGAAAATCAGCTGAGGGTTGTCATGTTCCCGGCTGAGCGCCACGTCCACAATCATCAGCTTGGCAAGGCCAGAACAAACCTCCGACACAGCCGCATCGTCCTGGTCGAGCCAACGTGAGAACATCTTGAAATTCTCGGCGACACGCATCGAATGCGGCTCGGGCAGGTCATCGCCCGACACCACCGCGTTCAGCGTCGTGCGGTCGGTCTTGGACAATAACAGCTTGAAAGCACGTTCCCCGCTTTCGTCCGGGTCCATCAGGTATCGGTTGCGGATTTTCTTGAACGAGAAGCCGTCGACCGGCTCATCGTCGCCTACCTTGCGCGACAGCGCGGCGAGGAGCAGCGTGACCGAGGTCAGGCGCTGTTGGCCGTCGATGACAAGCAGCGGCGCGCGGCTGGACGTGTTGGACAGGCTCTCTTCGATATAAACGACCGAGCCAAGAAAATGTACCGGGATATGCCCACTGCGTCCCGCACGTCGGATGTCCTCCCACAACTGGCGGCACTCGCGCTCGGTCCAGGAATAGGTCCGCTGATAGATCGGAATGACAAACTGCGGCGCGCTGTTGATGAAGTTCAGGAGGTTGGCATCGGTAGCTTTCATGGTAACGAACTCGATATTGGAATTAATCTGAATAGGCGTGCCCGGCGTCCAGGGCATCGGTGAAATAGGGTGTGAAACCAGCAAGCATGATGGTCACAGAGACCAAATCGCGCATTTCAATCTCGCGCAACTGGCTGGCGGCTGTGCCTGCGTGACGGATGCCGGGATAGTCATTGGCAAAGCGATAGATGCCTTTTGCAGATTCCTTGATCTGCTCGTGCGGCCAAACGGATGTTCGATCACACATCGCGCCGAAGGTATTAGCTTCGCGGCGAGCCGTAGCGTTGAAGGCAACCACATCAGGGTGTTGTTTGAACAGCGCCTCGAGAAGATTAAACTGCGCGGAGATGCACTGTTTTACCTTTCTCGGAGACTGATCACCTTTCAGATCGCGAACGCATTCCTCGAAATCATGCATGAGCGCCGCAAGAGCTGCGTCCTGAGAAGTGACATGCCGTAAGTCGCGCATCAGGCGGGCGAACACGCCGGGGAGGGTCGGGTGCAGGCTGAAGGGGCGGCGGAGGTCATAGCGGAGGCTGTACTTGTCGAGAAAATCGCGGATCAGCAGGAAATATCTGTTGGTCAGGGCCTCGCTGCCGAAGTCTTCGATGACTGTGTGGGCGCGCTCGAGAAATTCGACGGCTGATAGCTCTCCGTTCAACGCGGTTACTTTGGTGTCGCGGAAGGCGATGCGGGCCTCGTCCTTGTCATCCACAATCGCAGCAAGGGATGTGGCCGGGTCCAGCTTTACGACGAAAGACTTGTTGAGTTCGCGGTAAAGCTCGCAAAACAGGTCTTCTGGCGCATCGTTATGTTTGGCCAATTTGCTCCAAACCTGCCGCCACATTTCGGACCAGACACCTATGATCTCGCCCCGCATCTCAGAGTTCCCCCTGAAAAGCGCGATGTTGAAGGGAGGCAAACAGAAATTCTTGAGCTGCCAAGTCAGCATTTGCTCTTTGCCAAACGTGTTGTAACTTCTCACGTTGCACGCCGTACTGTTCCTGAAGGGTCATCTCAGGCACCCTCAAACGGAGTGGAGAAAGGTCTTTCTTGTTCAACTGGGGTACGGAGGACCCCGAAGCGATGTCTGACAGCGTGAACAATGAGAACCAACCAGCAAGAAAGTCCGTGTTGATGACGTTTGATCTGGGCAGCACTCCCATCAAGTTTGGGTCAAGAATGGCAGGACGCATCAAGGTGCGTTTTTTGTTTGTACCAATGGCTCCGCCCCGCTTTGGAAACACAATCGCACCGGCCGGACACGTTGCTGCTTTGGAACCCGGAACAGAGCTCCACAACGCCGCTTCGTGTACTTCTCGGGCGTTTCCTGGGCGGTTAAGGTCTGAGACCTTGAGGATCAGGTAGCCGTCTTTCTGGTCAACAAATTCCTCTCCTTCGGGCAAAGTGTTCCCAGAGAAAAAATCAGCGCAATCGCCAAGCAATGCGTTTGATGCTTGCTCACTTCGCACATCACCAAACATCTCATGAAAGATCGCCTGGCCGAAGGTGTTCAGTTTGTCGAGGGCGCGGGTGCGGAGGCGGCGGAGCGCGTCCGCCTGATCCAGTATCCCCGCAATCCGCCTCTGCTCCTCCAACGGCGGGAGGGGGATCTTGATGCCCTTGATCAGACCCATGTTGAGTCCGCGTCGCTCGTTACCTTGGGAACCCGTCAGGTGTCGAATTTCCTGGTAGCGTGCTTGAAGATTACGAAACAAAAAATTGGAATCTAGCCGTTTGCAGTCCACTGGATGGATAGCCACAAGAGACTGATTGCAAGTCGCTTTCATCTTGAGCCTAGCAACCGTTCCGCGCGTCTTCCCTTGGCCGTTAAGCGCAATCAAGACAGAGTCTTCGGGCAAGTATTTTGCGGCAGAGCTTTGCAAGCCAGCATCCGTTATCCGACCCTCACACGACTTAATCTCTGGGTTGTGAATATCGCCGGACACAAGCCAAGGTACGTCCCCACCCTCATAGAACGCGTCATTTTTCCTGTCAGGTGTGCCTCCAGTAAACAACTCACAAACTTCGCCAATCGCCACAGACTCCGAATTCATCCGAGCATCCCTTCCAACCGGTCCAGCCCTTCGGCAATTTCGGCCTCAATCGCGCGCAGTTCGGCGATGATCTCTTTTGGGGGTTGATGGTCGACCTCCTCATGGGCCACTTCCTTGTAGCGGTTGAGCGATAGGTCCCATGTGCCCGTGGCCTGAATATCCGCCAGAGACACCATGAAGCTTTGCGCAGTGTGGGGGCGCTCGGCCTCTGCCTCTAACGCACCCCAGCGGGCCAGAATGTCCGGTAGGTTGTTCTTGGCATGTTCGTCCTCTGTCAGCGCCTCGGCAGGCACCGGCCCCAGCTTCTCAGTCGGCAACAGCTCCGTGCGTTTGTCATCAAGGCTCAGCCCGTCGGCCTCCATGTCGTAGAACCAGACATTATCCGTGCCGCCGCTTTCGGTCTTGGTGAAGATCATGATAGCGGTGGACACCCCGGCATAGGGGCGGAACACGCCCGAGGGCAGCTTGATGATTGCGTCGAGTTTTTGTTCTTCGACGATGATCCGGCGGATGTCCTTGTGCGCCTTGGAAGAGCCAAACAGCACCCCGTCCGGCACGACCACCGCCGCGCGCCCACCCGTGCGCATGAGGCGCAGGAAGAGGGCAAGAAACAGCAGTTCCGTCTTCTTGGTCTTCACGACCTTCTGGAGGTCCTTGGCCGTCGCATCGTAGTCGAGCGACCCGGCAAAGGGCGGGTTGGCAAGGATCAGGGAGTAAGCGCCCGTGTCGGCCCCATGTTCTTCGGCCAGACTATCACGATAAGCGACATCCGCATTTTCGACCCCGTGCAGAACCATGTTCATCGACCCGATGCGCAGCATGGTCGGGTCAAAATCGAACCCGTGGAACATGTTGTTATGGAAGTGCTGGCGCTGTTCGGGGTTGCGCAGCATTTCAGAATGTGTTTCGCGCAGATACTCCCCTGCCGTGACAAGGAAACCGCAGGTGCCCGCCGCAGGATCGCAGATCGTGTCCTTGGGTGTGGGGGCCATCAGGCGCACCATCAGCTCGATGATGTGGCGCGGGGTGCGAAACTGGCCGTTTTGCCCGGCACTGGCGATCTTGCCGAGCATGTATTCGTAGACGTCGCCCTTGGTGTCGCGGTCGTCCATCTGGATGCCGTCGAGCAACCGCATGACTTTGTCGAGGAGAGCCGGGCTAGAAAAACCCAAACGCGCGTCTTTCATGTGGGTGGCGAAAGCTGTTCCTTCCTCCGCCATCGTCCGCATGAAGGGAAAGACGTGCTGATCCATCAGCTTCATCTTCTCGCGGTTCTCAAAGTTGATCAGCCGTTGCCAACGCAGATCGTCGTAAGGACGTTCGATGGTTTCGTCATCTTTCGGATCGTCGCTGACCTTGTAGGTGAAGGTGCCCTCTGGGAAGATGCGCCGCTCCATCGCTGTGCCCAGCATGTTGGCCTTGGCCTCTTCCCGCGTGTGGATTTCGTCGAGCCGCTTGATAAAGAGCAGGTAGGTGATCTGTTCGATCACAGAGAGCGGATTGGAGACACCGCCCGACCAGAAGGCGTTCCAGATTTGGTCGACTTGAGATTTGATATTGCCAGTAATCACTTGGGAAGCACCAGTTTTTGTATTTTAGAGACCATAGCGCAGACGTTGCAGGCCAAATTGAAGGATAAGCAACGCGACTGAAGCTCCGATAAGCACTGACATAGAGATCAGGCTGGCTATCGCAGATATGCCTTGGAGGACGGTACCGTATTCAGTAAATATTGCTGCAAAATAGGAAGCTGCGCCAAGGACAAGTAGCGCTGTCAGTATCGGCAATACGCGGATCATGACATTTCTTTCCAACACAATGATTTTATCCATTTCTCTTCACACAGTTGTTTCGAGGTAGTCAAAAATTTCGGCTTCAGACATCTCACGACCACTTGCGAATTGCCCGACCAAGAAGCTGATCAGCTTTGCCTTCTTATGAGGTGAGAATTCGATTGCCCTTGTTCTCTGGAAGCCTTCCATAGCCAACAAGATCTTCTCGTACACATCGGGTGCCGGAAGTGTAACCGATGGAGACATGCCCAAGAGCAGCCAATTTAGGTCCACGTCAAACTTTCGATGGACATTGATAGCGAGTGCGAGCGGAACGTCACGGACAGCCGCTTCGTAGTTCCGGTACGAGCGAGGAATCACGTCTACACTTTTGGCAAAATCACTCTGCGAAAGCCCCGCGCGTCGCCTGACTATGAGCAGGCGCTCAGCGATAGTTTCATTTTCGTGTTGATTTTGACACGTATGTTCCAATACAGTCGTTCCCGTACCTATGCGCACTAATTCTTCCCACATTCGTGGCGAAGTTGGCAAGACCAGAGGCCCAAAATGAACACACCAGACCTGTATTCCCCGAAAGAACTCGCAAAAATTAGTGGCTGGCCGGAACGCCGCATCCGCAACCTACTTCGCTCGGGTCATCTGCGCCATGTACGTGTCGGTACAAGTTATCTTTTGCCCAGTAGCGCGATCTCTGAATACGTCGAGCGAAACATGATCGAACCGTTGGCGACAAGTGGTCGGGAAAACTCTGGATCCTAAAACAACGAACCGAACCTGCGCACTCCTATAGCTCCGGCAAAGCCCCTTTTAGATTTGAGAGACTCGTTAGATGAGCACAACCAGCCTGAATATAAGCGTGATCGAAAAGCGTATGATGAACGCGACTGAAGCCGCTCATTACTGTGGCATTGCCGTTAAGCACTTTAAGACACTCTGTCCTGTGCGACCCGTATTGATGCCACCGAAGTACAAACAATACGACAGAATCGACTTAGACAAGTGGTTGGATAATTTGAAAGCTGATGTTGATAACGCTTCACAAAACGCCATCCTGGATCGACTTTGATGACTTTAGTTCGCGTGAAAGGCTTCAAAATCTTCTCTGACAGGCATGGACAGATGAGGTGTTATCATCGCCAAACCGGTCGGAAAATTGACCTGAAAAAAACTCCGATTGGGTCGGCTGAGTTCTTTTCTGAATGCGCCAGAATTTCGGCAGTGGCAGAAGCCCTCAAACAGCAGGAACCAAAGCCCGGAACTCTTGGAGGGCTCATGTCAGTGTATTTTTCCGAAGAGCATTTTTTGGAGCGCTCACGCGCGACGAAACGTGAATATCGAATGTGTGCCGGAATACTAGAGCCCATCAAAGACACACCAGTTTCATCCATAGATACACCGTTGCTCGCTGCCATCCATGACAAATTGGCGAGGAAGTACAGCTGGGACAAGGCGAACCGTGTGCGCAACTTCCTCATCCAAGTGTTCAAATTTTGCATCCCAAAGGGATTGATATCGAAGAATTTCGCCGAAGACGTTATCAAAAAACCCCGGCCAAAGGACGCTCCAGAGGCATATAGGACATGGGCATTCGCAGAGGTGCAAACCGTCCTCGATGCAGCTTCACCTCAGCTAAGAGCCTCTTTGGCTACGATCTTTTGCACCGGGCAGGATCCGACCGATGCCTTGGAGTTTCGCAAGGATCAGGTGGGCGATGGCGTGATTTGGAAAGGCCGCAATAAAACCAATGTCGGCGCGGCAATCCCGATCAGCAACGTCCTAATATCTGAACTGGCAAGGGTGCCTGCGCATGATGCGCCCACGCTTCTCGCCAGCTCGAAAGGTACGCCATGGACTTACGACGGTTTCGCGAGCGCCTGGCAGCGACTTCGTACAAAGCTTGAAAAGGATGGCAAAGTCGCACCTGGCCTAACCCCGAAGGGGCTGCGGCACACAATGGCGACATGGCTTAGGGAGGCCGGGAGGGACGAACGTGAAATCTCCGATCTGCTGGCTCAGGACTCGAAGGTCATGGGGTTGCATTATTCCAAGAATGCCGCGCTGGCCCGTAAGAACCGGAAGACGATGCAGGTCTGGGAAGAGGAATACGAACGACGTGCCAAGCAGGCAAAAGTGTCAAACCCACAGAAAAAAGCGTCAAACCCTGACAAGAGGAGCTTATCAGATGACTAAAATCCATTTACTTTTCAGTTGTTTAAATGGTGCCCGGGGGCGGAATCGAACCACCGACACGAGGATTTTCAATCCACTGCTCTACCCCTGAGCTACCCGGGCACCGGGAGCGATTTCTCGCTGAACGACATCTCGTTCGGGTAGCGGGTTTCTAGTCGGGGGGGGCGGGAGTGTCCAGAGGAAAATTGCCCCTTCAGTGAGGTTTTTTCGGAGCGGCTTCAAACTGCTCGCGCATCGCCTCTTCAAAGGCCTCGGCGATCTCTTCCGGGTCCTCTTCGCGGCCGCTCGGCACGGCGTAAGATCCGTTCATCCATTTCGCCAGATCGATATCGGCACAGCGTTTGGAACAGAAGGGACGGTATTTCTGCACGGCCTCATTGCCGCAGATCGGACAGGCCATCAGAGCACCTCTGGCGAGAGAATATCGGAGATCGGCGTGCGCACGCGCTTTTTCTGGATCTCGAAATTGCCCAAGGGTGTCCAACCGGCGAGAACCACGTCCTGGCCCTCGGGTTTGAAGGCGGCCTTGAGACTCTGTTCGAACTGGCGCCGGTCTTTTTTCGCCATCGGGGCAAGATCGAGAATGATCTGGCCGGCCAGCCCGCGCAGGCGCAGCTGTCGCGGCAGGTCGCGGGCGAGCGCGATATTGGCCTTGAGCCCGGCCGCAGGCGAGAAATCCCCGCCGGTGTTCACATCGACGGAGACAAAGGCCCGGGTGGGTTCGATAAAGGCCGAGCCGGCGCCCTTGAGCAGAACGCGACTGTCGAGCGCGGCATCGATCAGCTCATGAACGCCGTGATTGTCGAAGGCCGCCTCGCTGTCATCGAAGAGATCCGCATCAGCCCAGTCACGCCAGGCGGCCTCATGGGCATCGGGCCCGTCGACCAGCAATTCCGGCGCGCCGTTCACATCCGCGAGCACCGCTTCGGCGAGGCCACGCATGGCGGCGATATCGTCGGCCACATCCGCGTCGGACGCGCCTTCGCAGGCCGAGCGCAGGATCAGCCCCAGGCTTTCATCGGCGCCCTCCATGCCGTCTTCCGCCAGATCGTGCAGGCGGATGAGTGCGTCATCTTCCTTGATCTGGCGCGAAATGTTCAGCCCCGGGGCGTCCGGGGTGACGATGGCGTATTTCGATTTGAACAGGAGCCGCGTGGTCACCGGCACCGCCTTGCCATCCTCGGCAATATGGGTGACCTGCACCAGCATCGGCGCACCGGGTTTGAGCCCCTTGTTGCCACGCAGATAGGCTTGCTCGCCATTCGGCAGATCGAGAAGCGCACCGCCCATGCCCTTGAGGCTGCGCCCGCCCTTGGCGCGGTAGATCGCACCGGGGGCGGCGGGGGCGTCATCAAGGGCATCCACCAGAAGATCGTCGAGCTGGCCGTCGCGGATCAGCGCCGCAGCGCGTTTGCCCTGAACTTCGCCCAATGCAATGACAGTGCCTTTCATCGTGTGCCTTTCATGACCCGTCTCCGTACACGGGATATCCCGCCGCCAAGAGCAGGTTCGCGGTTTCCGCCACCGGCAGGCCCATCACGGCGGTGTAGCTGCCCTGAATCCATGGGATAAAGGCGCCCGCCGGGCCCTGAATGCCATAGCCCCCGGCCTTGCCGTGCCAATCGCCCGAGGCGAGGTAGCTGTTCACTTCCAGATCCGAGAGCCGCTTCATCTTCACCGTGGTGACGACATCCTGCTCCCAGACCTGCGTGCCATGGGCGACGGCCACAGCCGTGATCACCTTATGGCGACGCCCGGACATGGCCAAAAGAAATTCGGCGCATTCCTTTTCATCGGCGGGTTTGCCCATGATACGGCGGCCAAGGGCCACCGTGGTGTCGGCGCAGAGCACGATCTCGTCCTCGGCGCGCGGCACCGCCAGCACCTTTTCACGCGCCATGCGCGCGCAATAGGGCCGGGGCAATTCGCCCTTCAAAGGGTCCTCATTGATGTCGGGAGATCGGATCTCGTCGGGGGTGAGGCCCAGCTGCGCCAGAAGCTCTTTCCGGCGCGGGCTGCCTGAACCGAGGATCAGTTTCATAGGGTCGCTTGCGCTCTTAGCGGAAGCGGTAGTTGATCCGACCTTTGGTCAGATCGTAGGGGGTCATTTCGACCTGCACTTTGTCGCCAGCGAGAACGCGGATGCGGTTCTTGCGCATCTTGCCTGCCGTGTGCGCGATGATCGTATGGCCGTTTTCCAGCTCGACCAGGAATGTCGCGTTCGGCAGGAGTTCCTTAACGACACCGGGAAATTCGAGCATTTCTTCCTTGGCCATGGTCACTCCATAGTTGGTTTCACCCGCCTGATGTACGGGGCGCGCTAGTAAATGCGCCTTTAATGGCCGATTTTCAAGGTGGATTTCGCGTTATTTCAGACACAGTACCGGCAAAACGCCCGGGTTTGCATCGGTTTCGCTCTCCGGCCAATGCCGGGAGACGCTGACTTCGACGCTGGCCTTGGCCATGGCGAGCGACTCGCTCAGGTCATCGACAATGGCGAAGCCGGGCGCGTTGCGGGGTCCGCGGGCCAGGGTCCCGTCCGCGGGCGCGGCGCCGTCGGGCGGACAGAACACGCGGGCCTGGCCGAGATTGACATCGATCACCTCGCATTGCGGCACCTCGCCAACGAGCGGCGCCATGGCGACGATCATCTGGCCCTCAAGCGCCCGGGCGCGGCAACCGATCTCGACCCGGCTGGCGCCTTGTTCCGTGTCGGTGCAAGACGGCACCAGAAGGATCTCGGCCCCGGCCTCGGCGCAGCGCCTTGAGATCAAGGGGAATTCGCTGTCGTAACAGATCACCGCAGCAACCTTGCCAAAGCGGGTGTCGAGCACCGGCATCGCGTCGCCAGCGACCATGTCGAGCGCGCGCTCATATGGCGTCGGCATTTGCTTTTCGAGCCAGGCCTCCCCCTCGGGGGCGCAGAACAGGGCACGGTTGACGAAAGCGTCGCCCTTGCGGGCAAAGCCCGAGCCGCCGAGGATGGTCGCTCCGGTGTCTTGCACGAGGCTGCGAATCCCCGCGCAATAGGCGTCGAAATGATCCGCGCCGCGGGCCATCCAGGCTTTTGCATCAAGCGGGGCATCGCGCGTGACCTCGCCGTAGAACGTGGCCTCAAGCGCGGTATATTCGGGGAAAACCATCAGCGTGTCGCGATCGGCTTCGAGCGCGGTCAGAGCCTCGCGGTAACGGGTGAGCCAACCTTCGGGCGTGTCGTGCCAGATCGGCTGCCAGGTCGCGGCGATCAGTCTCACAATTGTTTGCCCCAGAATTGCAACTCTTTTTCAGAGGCGCTGTCTTCGGTCACGTCTTTCCAGCCGAAGCGGGCGATGACGCCGGCGAGCGGGTGATAGCCGCGGCCGCGCCAGAACCGGTCATGGCTGCGTGCGCCCTCGGGGCGGAGCGGATGATCCTCGGGCCGGATCACCGAACAGAAGGCGGAATATGTCAGCCCGAGCCGACGGGCATGGTCTTCGCGCGCGTCGAAGAACGCGTGGCCCGCGCCCAGGCCACGATACGCGGGCAGAAGCACGGATTCGGCGCAGTAGAAAATCTCTTCCATCGGCCAGTGGTGATGCGAGAAGGCCTCGGCGAAATCCTCGGCGTGGCCCAGGAGCGGCGATCCGGTGGCGGCGCCGACCAGCCTGTCCGCGTCGAACGCCGCGACCAGAACGGCATTCTCATTGCCTGCGTAGCTCGCCATATAGCGACGCTCGTACTCGAGATCGCCATCGTAGAGGTAAGGCCAGTCGCGGAACACGGTGATCCGGAGATTTGCCAGATCGTCGAGCGCGCTTTCGACATCGGCCCCGCGCAGGGTGCGGAAGGAGAGTGTCATCGGGTCCGCCTCACGAGACCTGTGCCACCCAGTCCTCGGCATTGTAATAGACCGAGACGCGGGCGATCTTGCCGTCCTTGATGTCGAAAAACGCGCCCGCCGGCAGGTTGTAGCGCTGGCCATGGGCTTCCGGATAGCCTTCGGCGGTCTTGAGATATTTGCCCAGGACGCGGAACTCGGCGGCGGCGCGGCTGCCGGCGTCATTGGCAAAGAGCACCATCTCGGTGAGGGTCTCTTCATAAGCCGTGTCCATCGCCTGCATGAAGGCGGTAAAAGCCGCCTTGCCATGCTCCACGGGGCCCTGGTTAATCCGGTGTTCGACATTGTCGGAGAGGCAATCGAGCATGGCCTGATGGTCGTGCTCGGCGAAAGCGTCGTAATAGCGGCTCAACAGGGCGAGGGTTTCCGCGCGGGTCTGGCTCATGGGATATCCTTAGTCTTTGGGGGTGCCGAAGCGGGACTGCATCTTGGCGATAATCTGATCGCGGGCCTGGCGATAGGCGTCGAGCTTGGCCTCGCGGCTCTCGCCGATGCCCGTGGGGTCCATGATCGGCCAATATTCGACCTCGAGATGGTAATAGCGGGTCAGCTCAAGGGCCTGTCTCTGTGAGGCGGGTGAGAGCGCGATCACCAGATCATAGGAGGAAATATCGTCGCCCCATTCTTTCATATCGTCGAAAGAACGGGCCTGATGGCGGTGCAGCTCGATGCCCAATTCGTCACAGACGGCGACGGCAAACCCGTCGACATCGAGATCGGAATGCACCCCGGCGGATTGGACATAGACCTGGCCGGGGTAGAATTTCTTCATCAGCGCTTCCGCCATGGGCGAACGCACCGCGTTATGGTCGCAGCAGAACAGGATCGAATGCGGGATACCTGTCGCCAAACCCGTCACCCCCAGTGCAAGACGCAGATCAGGGTGAACAGGCGCCGCGCGGTGTCGATATCGACCTCGGCCTTGCCTTCGAGCCGTTCCTGCAGCACCCGTGCGCCCTCGTTGTGGATGCCGCGGCGGGCCATGTCGATGGCTTCGATCTGGCTGGGCGGCATTTTCTTCACCGCGTCGAAATAGCTCTCGCAGATCTGGAAATAGTCTTTCACCACCTGCCGGAACGGCCCGAGCGAAAGGTGAAACTCGGCGGCCTTCTCATCCTTTTCCGTAGACAAATCGAATACCAAACGCCGCTCACGGATCGCCAGGCCGAGTTTGAATGGTCCGTTTGGAACATCGCGGTCATCGCGGGCGGGCAGGGTGAAACTGTTGTCTTCGAGCAGGTCGAAGATCGCGACCTTGCGCTCCTGTTCGATCTCGGGCGTCGGTGGCGCGAGGCCCTTCTCGTCGATGGTGACGGAAACCAGTTTGCTCATCACATGTCCTCGCCAGTGGCCTCGTTCAACCGGTCGAGCCGGGCACGCACGGAGAGACCATGCGCTTCGAGGCTTTCGGATTTCGCCAGACGTTCCGCCGCCGGGCCGATGGCCTTGAGCGCCTCTGGAGACATCTTGGCCAAGGTCGTGCGTTTGAGGAAGTCCAAAACCGACAAGCCCGAGGAAAACCGCGCCGAGCGGGCGGTGGGCAAGACGTGGTTCGGCCCACCGACATAGTCGCCGATCGCCTCGGGTGTCCAGGCGCCGATGAAAATCGCGCCGGCATGCTGCACCTTGGCGGAGAGCGCCTCCGGCTCCGTGACGCAGAGCTCGAGGTGCTCGGGGGCGAAACGGTCCGACAGGGCGGCGGCTTCGTCGAGATCGCGCGCGGTGATCACCACGCCGAACTCTTCCCAGGACTTGCCGGCAATGGCGCGGCGTTCGAGGGTTTCGAGGCGTTTTTCGACGGCGTCTGCCACGGCCTGCCCAAAGGCGGCGTCATCGGTGATCAGAATCGACTGCGCGCTCTCGTCATGTTCGGCCTGGCTCATCAGATCGACGGCGATCCAGTCCGGATCGTTGTGCTTGTCGGCGATCACAAGGATCTCGGAGGGGCCGGCAATCATGTCGATGCCGACCTTGCCGAAGACCCGGCGTTTGGCGGCGGCGACAAAGGCATTGCCCGGGCCGGTGATCTTGTCGACGGGGGCGATGCTCTCGGTGCCATAGGCCAGCGCGGCCACAGCCTGCGCCCCGCCGACACGGTAGATCTCATCGACGCCGGCGATCCGCGCCGCCATCAGGACCAGCGGGTTCGCGATGCCGTCGGGGGTCGGCACGGTGATGGCAAGACGTGGCACACCTGCGACCTTGGCCGGAATGGCGTTCATCAACACGGAGGACGGGTAGGAGGCGAGACCGCCCGGCACGTAAAGCCCGGCGGCAGACACCGGCGTCCAGCGCCAGCCGAGGGTGGCGCCATCGGGATCGGTCCACATCTGGTCCTCGGGCATCTGACGCACGTGATAGGCGCGGATGCGCTCGGCGGCCAATTCGAGGGCGACGCGGTCCGCATTGGACACCTCGGCACAGAGTGCGTCGATTTCGGCATCCGAGAACCGCAGCGCCTCAGAGGTGAGCTCCATCCGGTCGAACTTCGCCGTCAGCTCCAGCACCGCCGCGTCGCCGCGGTTGCGCACATCCGCGATGATCGCGGCCACCGCGTCGTCGACATCCGGGCTGTCCTCACGCTTCATCGTCAAAAGCGCAGCAAAGCGGGTCTCGAAATCGGCATCCGTGGTGGACAGGAAATGGGGCATGTCGGTCTCCTTGATGAGACCGACATAGCGCGGCTAAGCGCAGGTCTCAAGCGCCAGTCGCTCCGCGCAATTTGCAACGGGAAATTGCCTGAGGCCTCGGGCGCCTTCGTCAGTCGTCGTGGCTCGGGACGTGATGCGACGGCGCCACATAGGGGCGGGTGACGTCTTTCAGGGTCGCATCCAAGGTCTCGACCTCGAGCGCGATCGCGCCGTCGCCGGCGAGCGTGATCTCGATCTGGCCCATGCCGTCCTGCGTGGGGGTGAACGTGAGGGCGAGAAGCGACAGGATCATCTCCTTGTCGTCCGCCGGCACACCCGAGGAGCGCGCCGCCAGCACATCGTCGAACACCAGCACGGCCTGCACCCGTTCGACCGGACGCTGGCGGCGTTCGGCGGCTTCGACATCTTCCCAGCGGAAGCGGTTGATCAGAAGCGCAAAGCGGCGCCGGCTCGTGTCATAGGATATTTCACCCATCGGCACCACGGCATCCTGACAGAGCGCCGAAATCACGGTCAGATCGTCGCTGTCGAGCGCTTTGAGATAGACCGGGCGTTCGCCGCCGTCTTCGAACTTTGCATCTTCCACCATCAGGATTGGATCCTTTCGATTTGCGCGCCGATGCCGGAGAGTTTCTTCTCGATGAACTCATAGCCGCGGTCGAGGTGATAGACCCGCGACACCACGGTTTCGCCCTCGGCGGCAAGACCTGCGAGGATGAGCGACACCGAGGCGCGCAGATCGGTCGCCATCACCGGTGCGCCCTTGAGCTTTTCGACGCCGTGGACCTTGGCGTGGCCACCATGCACCTCGATATCCGCGCCCATGCGAATGAGCTCCGGCGCATGCATGAAGCGGTTCTCGAAAATGGTCTCTTCCAGAACGGAGGTGCCCTCGGCGGTGCACAGAAGCGCCATCATCTGGGCCTGCAGATCGGTGGGGAAGCCGGGGAAGGGTTCGGTGGTTACATCCACCGCTTTCACCCGGTCGCCCTTGCGCGACACCGTCAGGCCTCGGGCGTTTTCCTCGACCGAGATCCCGGCCTCTTCGAGCTTGGCGACAAAGCTTTCGACCAGCGACAGCTTGCCCCCGAGACAAGTGACCTCGCCGCCGCAGATCGCCGGCGCCAGCATGAAGGTGCCAAGCTCGATCCGGTCGGTGACCACCGGGTGGGTGGCGCCATGCAGCCGGTCGACGCCCTGAATTTCGATCCGCGAGGTGCCGGCGCCTTCGATCTGGGCGCCCATCTTGTTGAGACAGTCGCAGAGATCGACGATCTCCGGCTCGCGCGCGGCGTTCTCCAGCACGGATGTGCCTTTGGCGAGCGAGGCCGCCATGACGAAATTCTCGGTCGCGCCCACGGAAGGAAAGCGCATCTTGTGCACCGCGCCCTTGAGACCACCTGCGGCCTTGGCGTGCAGGTAGCCGTCCTTGAGGCTGATCTCGGCGCCCAAGGCCTCGAGCGCGGTGGTGTGCAGATCCATCGGGCGGGCGCCGATGGCGCAGCCGCCCGGCAGCGACACCACCGCATGGCCGAGACGCGCCAAAAGCGGGCCGAGCACCAGATTCGAGGCGCGCATCTTGCGCACGATCTCGTAATCCGCCACCGGGTTGATCTCGCCATGGCAGGACATGGCCTGCACCTTGCCGTCCTGCAGCGCGGTGACTTCGGCGCCCAGAGAGGCGAGAAGCGCGGTCATCGTCTTGATGTCCGAGAGCCGCGGCGCATTGGTCAGCGTCAGCGGTTCATCCGACAGAAGCGTCGCCGGCATCAGCGCCAGGCAGGCGTTCTTGGCCCCCGCGATCTCGATGTCGCCATTGAGAGGCCCGTTGCCCCGTACCAGAATCGAATCCATATGCTCGCCTCACTCGTCCTCTGCGACCCCCTTGTCCGAAGCACTGCGGGCGCGCGCCTGCGCCTTGCGACGCTGAAGATTGGCCTTCAGCGCGGCTTTCAGCCGATCATCTCGGCTTTTGGGGGCGGGTTTCGCAGATTTCCGGTTGGGATCGGTCTTGTTGTCCATAAAGCTCCGTGTAGCCAAAGCGCCGCGCCCAGTCCAGTCTTAGCGCCCAGTCTTGGCGTCCAGCCTGAGAGTTCAGCCGTGGAGCCAAGCCGTGCTGGGGTTTCACGCGATTATGCGGCAACGGAAAGATGACGGGCGGAGGGCTCGGGGAAAGAAACTTTGGCCGAGGTGAAATTTTTCTCGAAAATGCGCTTGCACCGCGCCGCGATCACGTCTAATTAGCCGCCCACGGCGACGGTGACACCGCTCACCACCGCACCGCGGCGCTGCTGTAGCTCAGAGGTAGAGCACTCCCTTGGTAAGGGAGAGGTCGAGAGTTCAATTCTCTCCAGCAGCACCACTTAAAATCAAATTATCCATAAAAATCATGTGCTTATGCGGATGACTTGTGCGCCAGTCCCCCTATTAGTCCCCTTTTGGGCGTTTGCTTGCAGTCTCGAATTTTTCTGTGACGTGGCATTGAACGGGTTGCAGAGGTAGGGGGTAGGTCAGTCTCCGGGGCTTTTCGATCTGGAAAACCGCGCTCCCCTCCGTGTGCAATATCTTTTGAGAAAATAGGGGGTGGGGGTCTGGGCGCTTTGAGACAGCGCAAACCCTGCACTTGGCTCTGTTAATACAGCGATTTACAGGCTGGGTTGTCCTCTCTTTCCTGCCTTCAGGAAAGCGCAAATGGAAAACCCCGCGCTGGGCGGGGCATATCGCGCGGCTTCATGCTGTGTCATTCCCCTTGAAATGGTGTATCCTACAGGCTACATGACAGCATGATTGAAATTCGCCAAACCAATGAGTTTCACGACTGGTTAACGGGTTTGAAAGATGCCCGTGCCAAACAGAAGATTGCCACCCGTGTGCGCCGTATGGCTTTTGGAAACATGGGGGATGTGAAGCCCGTGGGGGCTGGCGTTAGTGAAATGCGCATAGATGAAGGCGCGGGATACCGTGTTTACTTCATCCAGCGCGGCAAGGTTGTTGTTGTGCTTCTCTGTGGCGGAACCAAAAAGCGCCAGCAAGCGGATATAGAGAACGCAAAAGCACTTGCGCAGGAATGGAAGGGTTAGAAATGGCACTTGAAACCACACTCTTTGACCCCGCCGAATACCTCGACAATGACGAGGCTATTGCGGATTACCTCTCTGACGCTCTCGAAACGGGCGACTCTGCCTTCATCGCGGACGCGCTGGGCGTTGTGGCACGCGCAAAAGGTATGAAGCAAATTGCAGAAGATGCAGGGCTTTCCCGTGAAAGCCTATACAAAGCCCTCAGCGACAAGGGAAACCCTGAGCTTTCCACTGTGCTCAAAGTGCTGTCCGCCATGGGGTTGCGCCTTACCGCTGCGCCCGTAATCCACGCCGCCGAATAAGCCAGAGTAACAGCCCATCAGGCCCGCCGAGCGCATTAGGGTAATCTTAGGGTGGTTGGCGGCAAGTCTAACAGCCCATCCCCACGCGGGCGCGTATTGGTCCGAGAAAGCGCAACATTGCCCGCTCTCCGTGGCCTCAAGAAAACTGTCTTGATTTCGTCCGCATGAAAAATTCACGGAACAGCGCCAGTTCTCAGGGCAGGCTTTCAGAGATTTGATAGCCCCCCTCTCCCCACGCGCGCGGGTATTGCGCTCCAAAGCGGCAGGGCAGCTTGAATATCTTCATTGTTTTCCAAGAGACGCCCTAACAGCCCATGACGCGCACAAGGCTTGGCAATGTCATGTTTTATCAACCTCTTTGCGGCAAGGGCCTCAGTCGCGCTCGGCGTCTCTCTCTGCCCGCCACCTTGCCCAGCGCCTTCTCTGTGCCTCTCTGATACGCTCTATACCCTCTGGCGTTCTGGCCCCCGTGCTTTTGCCGCCATGGAATTTGCAGCGGCGTTTTCCCGGCTCTGATTTCATCCGGCACGGCGTCCCCTTGCGGGTCTTTGCGCCACAGGTCACACGGCGCGTTGCGGCCATGGCTTCGGCCCTTGCGCGGGCGCGTTCCATTACGGCGGCATATTGAGCCATGAGGCGGGCGCGGTGTTGGCGGTCCCTCTCCCGCAAGCGTTCGGCGTAGCTTTCATCCCATGACGCGCTTTCGCGTGAATAGCTTGGTGGCTCAGGCAGGGGCAGAACCCGCGCCATTTGGCTCACCGCATGAGCGTGTAAATCCACATCCGGCTTGTTCTCCCAATAGCTGACAGCATGGCGACCAATCCCGACGCGCTGGGCGAGTTCGGTTTGTGAAAGGCCAGCAGCCTTGCGGATTGCTGCGAGTTCGGTTCCGGTCATGCGGGATACTCCCATTTCCGAGAAAGCGCGTTCCAGTGCCGCCCGTTTGGCCCGTGGCGCTCCCAGTCGGTCAGGCGCTTCCATTCCTCAAGTGAGACAACCTTGCCTGTCCATGTGCAGGGTGAGCCTCCCACAGAGAGCCGTGCAGGTTGGGCGGTGTCGTGCGGATCGGCTGCGGAAACAACGGCGCGGGGCGGGCTTTCGGTTTTCTGAATTTCAGGGTGTCCCCCTGCTACATCCGCTACACTTGCTACATTGGTCCCCTGTGTAGCGGATGTAGCGGGTGTAGCAGGGGTAGCCTCTTGTTTTAGAACCTCTGCCAGATTGGCTTTCACATCAAAGAACATGCTGCGGCCTCACGATTTGATAGGCTTCTTTGCGGGTCGCTCCTCTCACCTCGACACCTTCAGGAAGGCGGGTAAGCCAGCCGTGCTTTTCGAGAACGGCCAGAGCTGCCCTTGCCGCCTTGCTTTCCCTCAGAGGGTTCGGCCCGAATTGGACAATCTCACGCGGCATGATTTCGCTGTGCGTCCATTTCTCGACAAGCCAGAGACGCAGCTCCTCGGCTTTCGCGGTGTCTGCGGTAATGGCTCCGGCATCCGAAAGGCGCTTGGCTTCCCCAAGATAGAATTGAGACAGGCTAATCCCGTGCGCCATGTTCTCCGGCGTTATCAGATCGGCCAGAGGGTCCGCCCAAAGCGCGAATACTCCTGCAATTCTAGCGGCTTGTTCAACTGACTTGCTCGCATAGGCCCGGACGGTTTCAAACTCCCCGCCACGGCCCTGAGAGGCTTCTACAGCATCGTGAAACCGGAATAGCAATTCACGGGCTGCGGGTGAGAGGGTGAGCCGCTTCGGTGTCAGTTCTTGCGGGTGGGCATCGGTCGGCAAATCCATCGCCAGAATGTCCAAGGCGCAGTTTCTAAATGCCTCTACTTTAGATCGGCTGTGCGGGGCGTGGTCCCGGCGCAATCGTGTGCCAATCGCGCTGGGCGGCTCGGTCATCAGGAAGCGTGCGAGAAAGCCTTGGCCCCGTGCCTCCGGGTCAGAAAGAAGGGGCGCGGCGGCGATAGGCTGCACCATGAGGTGTGCGGCCAGCCTCCGGCCCCGATAGGTCTTGGCTCCATCCCCGGCACGGGTGCGGTCGATCGGTTCCCCGTTCCACAGGTTCGACAGGCCCGCCATGGTTTTCAGGCGGTTGTCAGAGTTCATGGCGTGGCCCCCGATAAATCCGCCCGCCTCATCCGAGAACAGGCCCAGCGCAGGGCGTCCGATACCGTAAAGTTTCATCAGCCCTTCAAAGGTCGGGTCCATCGCGGTCAGTTTTGGAAAGAGCGGCGGGCGCGGCTCTGGTCCCATCGCTCGCAAATCGGCTTCGGCGGCGGTTGCCTTTTCCCGCTTTGCTCCGGCGGCCTCAGAAATCAGGCGCTTTCGCTTCTCGGTCCAGATCTTATGGGCAACCTCGAAAGCCTCATATTCTTCGCGATATTCGGTTTCCTGCTCGGCCTCGAAGTCCCGAACACCCTTCATCAAGAGGCGGTCGCATGTGCTTTTCCGCTCCCCGCTTTCTGCGATGGTGAGGCAGAACAGAGAGCAAGGGGCATCCCCGCCCAAGGTTTCCACATCGGCCAGCCCTTGCACGGCCAGAGACGCCACAGAGAGCGCGGATTGCGCGGCCAGACCCACAGGGGCTTGGGTAATGTCGGCAACGGCTTCCACGGCCTCCCTGAGCGGCCCCAGAGCCTCAACAGGATACGGCTCCCCCTTCGGGATTTCACGCAAGAGCGGCTGCGGCCCTTCGGCATTGAAAGGAATCGGTGTCACGGGTGTGTTTGTGGGCGCGTTCATGCTTCGGCCCCTTTCATGCAAAGAATATCGTTCCAGTCGCGCCCGTCTGGCGCGGGCAAAAGCGAGACAGTCCAGCCAAGAGATGTGGCGCGTTCGGCAAGGGCGAGGCCCGCCGCTTTTCCCGCGCCGTTGTCGTCGCTATCCGTGGCGATGGTCAGGCGGTGCGGCTTGGCGGGAAGGCTCAACCCTCGAATGCCGGACGCGCTGAGAGCGGCCCAGATGGTCGCAGGGGTGCGCAGAAGGCCACAGGCGAGGCTCAGGGCGGTTTCTATGCCCTCTGCCGCCACAAGCGGCCCCTGTGCCTCAGTAAGCCGCACAGCGCCGCCTTTGACGGCTCCCAGCATGGCTTTGTCCGGTGTCACACTCGCTTTTTTTGAGCCGCCTTTTGTTGTTGCCAAATAGGTGCGATGCACAGCAAAACCTTGCCCTCCATGCACACGCGCCAACATCGCCGGAAACCGCTTGGCGGTCGGGTGCCATGCTTCGGGGTGAAAACGCAGCGTGTCGGGCAAGTCGCAGGTAATGCCGCGCCCTCTGAGGTAGGTTTCGGCCAAGGTGCCACAGATCGGCACGGCCTCTTTCCAGAGCGCGGAGGCTTGGCGGGCCTTCTTCTCGGCTTGGGCCTTGGCCTCGGCTTCGCGGCGGGCAATCTCGGCAGGGTCCATGCGTGGCACGGTTCCGTTGCCTTCGATCAATCCCATGCCGCGCAAGGCATCCAGAATGTCGGTGAAGCTGCACCCGGTATGGCAATGCGCCAGCAAGCGCCCGTCATTCCCGTTTTTGAGGCTCAGGGACGGGTTACGGTCGCCATGTGCCGGACAGCGGCATAGCCCGTAAGAGCCATGCCAGACGCCATTCAACGCAACGGTTAGGGTCTTTGCATCCGCGCTCATTGCAAGCTCCCCTTCATGTCTGAAAGTGGCGTGATGCAATTGGAGAGAGCATCCCGGAAAAATGTTGACGCAGGGTAAGCTTTTCTACAAAGTCGGGAGCACTTCATATTGTCCCGATATGTTCCGTGAATGCCGCGCCAATAGTTCCCCAAGACGATGGACGCGGCATTTGCGTGTGTGATGGTCTTTGCATCTGTCATGCGCAGCCCTCCCCGAAAATCAGAGCGGCCAGCATGGCGGCGGTGTCGGGCGTCACGCCCCATTTATGCGCCAGATAGGCGATGCGATGCGCGGTCAGTCGGGCGGGGTGGATCATGCTTCACCTCCTTCCGTCAGAGCGACAGGGTGGATTTCACAATCAAGCCACCAACGCTTGTGGCGTCCGGGGTGTTCGCCTTCGTGCTTTTCCCATTCGTCGCGGATCGGAATGCCGTGAACGTGGATTGCGTCAAAGATATACGCGGCCCAACGTGGCCCCAAGGCTTCGCGCCCGGTGCGGCCCGCCTTGCGCAATTCCTCGATTGCCCAGCGCACACGGCCATTCAAGATGACTGTGCGGCGGTCCCCGGTCTTGTCGGTGATTTGGTAGGGGTGTGGTCCCCATTTCTTCTGTGCCATTGCTCGGCCTCAATTCTTGCGAGCCGGGGCGCTGGGGGCTATGTTTGGGCTATCCATACAGCCGCAAACGAATACCGCCGCCGCCCTCATGCCCAAGGGTGGCGGTTTCGTTAGGCGGCGTTGCGGTCTGCCTTTGCCTTTTCAATCACTTCGAGAAGTTCCGACTGCGGCCAGCGAGACGATGCGCCCAGCTTGACGGGCTTCGGCAAGGTGCCTTTGCCCACGTGACGCCAGAAGGTCGGTTCGGAAATGCCGAGAAGCGCAGCGGCTTCGCGGGCTTTCAAGAGGGGGTCGGTGATGGTCATTTCTCAGCCTGTGTTTGGTTTAACATTGGCTGAGAGAGTGCGAGAACGAAACGCAAACAAATAGGCGGGCAGGTAAAGAAAATATATCCTTGGATTACCGAGAATGTCGCCGGGTTTCTAATGGCGCGTGGGAGACAAAAGTCATCAAATCTTGGAAAAAAATCTTTAATAACATTGCGCTAATAACTATGGGGTGGGTTTGGGCAACTTGCCTAGAAGGGTATTTCTCCCCCTTCGTCATAGGCGCTATCATCATCCTTTTTATATTCGGGATAGCCAAATTTATAGTTCTCTATGGGTTCGCGCTTTTCGTCTTTGGGTAGGTCCTCGTTAACTGCGGTAGGGTTAGCTCCACCTTTTAGATTCCAGTTTGCAATTTTGGCAACTTCATCGGCGGCGGTCGCAGAAACAATCTCCTTTTCATCCCCTAGCCCGTATTTTACGCCGTTGCTTTGTATCCATGTTGCAAGTGTTTGTTTCACACTTGCGTTTGCTGAGGCTGTAGTAACTGCCTCCCACGCCGCCACAGCGGTTGCCAATTTAGGCGCATAGCGCGGATGGTTTTTGTCCCGAAAGCCTTCGGATTTGCCTTGAGGGAAAAAGAACGGGGGATGAATGCCGCGCTCTGATAGCCAGTCTTTCAGGTCGTCCACGGCAATAAGTGTTTGCTCCCAGTTTGGTTCTTTATGGATATAGAAAAATCTATCCTGACGAATATCATCAACACTGAAATTTAAGCGTGTTTTGCCACCGTAATTTAGCGGGTGCCGTCCGTTGTCTGATGTTTCTTGCCGCGCAATTAAATATTCGTATGACAATTGTTCTTCATGGGGCATTTGGACGATTTCATATGGAACCCCATCGTAATCGGTATCTGTACCGTAACGAGTGCCTCGCATTGAGTGGCGCACATCTGCTCTCAGCTTGTTAGAGAGTATTGCAGCTCGAAGTGCCTTAAATACGGCCTCATAGCCAGCATAGTCTCGACGCTGTGACTGGCCTATGGCATCGCCATAATCGTCGTAGTCTGCCGATTTTTCTTCCGGGTTGTTGCCAGTAATCAATATGGCTGCGTCAATTACCGAAAGACTATCCGATAGTCTCCACAAGTCCTCTTGTGAAAGCCCTACGCCATAGCCCCATGTCCCCCACGAATCTGACAATTATCCAATCCTCACCACATTATCCGCCTTCGCGGTCAAATATCCCGCCCAACGCTCATGCAGCGCCCGGCGTTGTTCCAGAAAATCCGTGCGCTTGTAAGCGCGTTCAACAGCCCCGCCCACGGTATGCCCGATTGCGGTCTCCGCCACATCGTGCGGCGTGTTCGTGGATTCGGCAATCCAGTCGCGAAACGATGACCGGAACCCATGTGGGCGGTATTCCATGCCCAGCCGTTCCATGTGGCGGCTCATGGTCGCGCCCGAGATGACGCCCTTGCGCACACTCGGAAACAGGAACCCGTCGCGGGCGTGGCGCTTGGCTTGTTCAATCACGGCGAGGGCTTCACCAGATAGAGGGACCCGAAAAGGCTGAGTTGCCCCCACGCGGCCTTTGACGCGCTCGGCGGGGACGGTCCAAACATCACCCTCGATTTCATCCAGACGGGCAAAGCGGATCGCGGCAGAACGCAATCCGGTCAGAATGAGCAGCCGCAAGGCAAGGTGCGTTACGGTCCCGTCATTCAGGGATTTGTAAAAGGCAGGAACCTCCGGCCATGGCATCGCGGGAATGTTCTTTGTCTCATGGCGTTGTTTGCCGAGAAGGGCGCGGGCTTTCTCCGGGGCTTGCAGATCAACCTCAAGGCCCAGCGCGGCGGCATGTTTCAGGCACAGGCTTAGGCGGTTTAGGGCCTTCTTTGCCGTATGGGCCTTGTCGTGCCAGATCGGGGCCAGCGTGTCGCGAATATCAATCTGGTCAATCTCGGCCACGGGCATTTTGCCAAGGCGGGGAAGGACGTGGATTTCCAGAGGGCTAAACCAGCGGCCCGCCTTTCCATCGCCCTTGAGTTCGGCCTTGCGTGCCTCGAAGGCATCCAAGGCAATGTCATTGAGCAAGTGCATGTTGCGCTCTGCCTTGCGTCTGGCCTTTTCGCGTTCCTTGATTGGGTCCAGCCCGTCTTGCGCCATGGCGCGGGCGTCATCGGCTTTCTTGCGGGCATCGGCAAGGGATACGTCAGGAAAGGCCCCAAGGCCCATTTCGCGGCGCTTTCCATGCACAGTGACACGGAACACCCATTTCCCGCGCTCACGCTCTTGCTTGTAAAGCCACAGGCCCGCCCCATCGGCAAACTTACCCGCGCCTAGCGATGCGGCTCCCTTTGCGCTCAGTCGATTTCTGGTCCTCATATTCCGGTCCACCTTTGCGGCTCAATATCCCAGTCCCCGCTTTGGTCCCCCTACTAGATGTAGTATGGCGTGATTTCGGGTGATGGGGCTTGATTGGATATAAGGCTCTAAACACAAAGTATTCAAGAGGCTGCGATAATGTTTGATAGAGGCTGATTTCTATATATTGTGGCATTCAATGCCCTCCAGCAGCACCATTTTCACCCCAATACCCATGATGTCTGGCACAGCTCCTGCGTGGCTGTGTTTCTTCTGGCGCGTCGGCGCCGGCGTCCGGATGCACAGAAAGCCGCGCCGGCTGAGGCCGGCGCGTTGCTGAGAAGGGCTGACCGTTGCGGACCTTCGTTGCGGCCCTGGTCGTTTAGCCCTGTCGGGTGGGGACGGTAACGCGGATGCCGTCAAGCTCGGGGCTGAGCTTGATCTGGCAGGACAGGCGCGAGGTTGCCTCGTCGACCTCATCGGCGAAATCCAGCAGATCGGTCTCCATCTCGTCCTTTTCCGGCAATTTGCCGATCCAATCGCGATCGACATAGACATGGCAGGTCGAGCAGCTGCAGGCGCCGCCGCATTCCGCGAGAATGCCGGGCACATTGGCCAGACGCGCGGCCTCCATCAGCGAGAGCCCGTCGCGGGCGTCGGTTTCGATCGTGGTGCCGCCGGGCGCCGTGAAAATGGCTTTGATCATGGGGTGTCCTGAGGGATGGCTTGCAAAGGGTGTCAGGCCGCAGCGTCTTCGACGAGTGGCAGGGATTTGAGCGGCACCTGCGGGTCGGCGACGGCATCGGTTCTGGGCGATTTGCCGGCCTCGATGAGGCGTTTGCTCATCATATAGGCGCGCGGATCGTTCATCGCGTCGACCGCCAGAAGCCTGTCGCCGGCGAAATACCAATGGCTCTGGGTGCCGGGCTTTTCGCCGGGGCGGGTGATCACGCGATCATACCCGCTGTTGAGCCCGGCGATCTGCAGCTTGACGTCGAACTGATCCGACCAGAACCACGGCCTGGCCACATAGGGCGCGCCCTGACCGAGCATGCTGGCCGCCGTGGCCTCGGCCTGATCGATGGCGTTGGGCACGCTTTCGAGCCGGATGCGCGTGCCTTTCCACGGGAAAGAGGCGCAATCGCCGGCGGCAAAAATCAACGGACGCGAGCTCTGACCGAATGCGTCCACCTTGATGCCGTTGTCGATCTCGAGCCCGGCCATCTCGGCCAGCGCCGTAGCGGGGCGCACGCCGATGCCACAGATCACGAAATCCACCTCGAGCATGCTGCCGTCGCTGAGCCCAGCGCTGAACGTGGTCAGGTTGGGCCTGGTGAGGCTGTCGAGGCCACAGCCCTCGCGAATATCGACGCCATGTGCGCGATGCAGTGCGCGCACCCAGTCGGAGGTCTCCTCGGCGGCGACACGGGCGAGGATGCGCGGCGCCATCTCGACCAGCGTGACCTGCAAGCCTTTGGTGGCGGCCACGGCGGCGGCTTCGAGCCCGATATAGCCACCGCCCACGATCAGCACATGCCGGCCGGGAGTGAACTCATGCGCCATGGCATCGGCGTCCCGGAGGCTGCGCATCGTGTAAATACCAGGCGCGCCGCCGCCCATGGCAGGCGGCAGGCAGATCGGATCGGCGCCTGTGGTCAGCGCGATCTGATCGACCGAGATCTCCGGCCCGTTCTCCATGGCGAGCGTCATCGTGTCGGGAGCGATGCCGATGACCCGGGTGCCGGTCAGGAGCGTGATCTGATGCTCTTCGTAGAAGCTTTCCGGGCGCAGGAAGAGCCGGTCGAGCTGCATCTCGCCCGACATGTATTTTTTCGACAGCGGCGGGCGCTGATAGGGCGGTACGGGTTCCGACCCGATGAGCGTCAGCTGGCCATCGAAGCCCAGGGCGCGAAGCTTGGCGGCAAGCGCGGAGCCGGCCTGGCCGGCGCCGATCACGGCGATATGTGTCATGAGAACCTCATCAGGCGGTCTTGCAGATGGAATGAGGGCGCGAGAAGATCCCGCGCCCGTCCGGATCAGTACATTTTGTAGGGCAGGAACTTGCCGTCGAGCGTGACTTTCACCCGGTCGCCTTTCGGGTCCTTGCTGCGCTCGATATCCATGGTGAAATCGATCGCCGACATGATGCCGTCGCCGAATTCCTCTTCGATCAGCGCCTTGATGGTCGAGCCGAAGACATTGGTGATCTCGTAGAACCGATAGATCAGCGGATCGGTCGGGACCGCGGTCGGCAGCGAGCCACGATAGGGCGGGGTCATCAGGAGCGCGATTTCCTCTTCGGAAAATTCGAGATCCAAGGCACCGGAGGCGGCAGCGATCTGTTCCTTGGACAGCGAGAGCTGGCCCAGAAGCGCTGCGGTGGTCCATTCCTTGGACTGGCCGACGGCGGCGGCGACATCGACCCATTTCTTGCCGTGATAGGTCTTGTGCGCGACGATTTTCTCGGTGAGTTCTGCACGGGTGGTCATCTGTATTTCTCCGTATGTTCAGATGCTTGGTATGTGAGGGCTAGGCTCAGGCGCCGAATGGCAGGCCTTCTTCGATCGGCAGCGACATGTCGCGCGACCATTCGTTCCAGGAGCCGAAATAGATCGCGACATCCTTGATCCCGGCTTCCTTGAGCGCGAGGAAGGTGTTCGAGGCGCGCGCACCCTTGAAGCAGTAGAGCTTCACCGGCGTGTCCGGGGTGATCCCGACCGTGGCGCATTCGGCGAGCACTTCTTCCTTGGATTTCATCATCTTGCCATGGGCGGAGGGTTTCATCATCCGGTACCATTCGATCCAGACGGCGCCGGGGATGCGGCCCTTGCGCGGGCAGAAGTCGACGCCATAGGGCGAGGACGAAGTGGCGATCCATTCGTCGATGTCGCGCACGTCGAGGATCACGGCGGCGGGGTCCTCGATCGCGGCCTTCATGTCCTCGACATCCATCATGATCGCGCCCGCGGCCGCATCGATTTCGAAGCTGGCGGGTGTCGGGGCGACCGCAGCCGTGGAGACCGGGAAATCATCGGCGGCCCAAGCGGCATAGCCGCCGTGCAGCACTTTGACCTTCGGATAGCCCAGGAAGGACAAAAGGTAGAAGCCACGGCAGGACTGGCCGAAACCGCCGTCCATTGCGGCCTCGTAGATCACCGCGGTTTTTGCGCCGTCGAGACCGGCGGCACCGAATTCGGCGGCGAATTTTTCCTTCAGCGCCGCCATGCCGGAGGCATCCGACGTGGCGAGGAAGGTGAAGATGTCATGCATGTTCACCGCGCCCGGAATATGCCCGGCGGCAAAGCTTTCCGGATCGCGCGTGTCGATGATGACGGCCAGATCGGCCTCGGCGAGCGTTTTCAATTCAGTTGGCGTAATCAGCGCAGAGTCCATCACTCGGCTCCCTTTGTTGGTTCCGTTTCAAGTCATGTCGTCAGTTTTTGGTTATTGCGGGGGAGAGGCATCTCTCCCCCGAGGGGAAATTCAGCTTTCCATCTGGGCGATCAGCATCTTGAGATGCTTGGTCGCCGGGGTCACGATGCCGACGAAATAGGCCTCGCGCAGGCGGCGCTGGGCGGCGCCATGGGTGACATAGCCGCGCGCCCCCATATGGAGCTGGGCCCAATGGGCGGCCTCCATCGCCAGTTCGCCACCGGCGAGACGGGCCTTGAGCACGCGGATGTAGAAGTCGTCCGACAGATCGTAGGGCGTTTTGCAAAGCTCGAGCACCTCGCCGACCAGCGCGTCATATTCCGCTTCGAGATCGGAGGCCTGCTTGTCGAGATACTGGTTCACATGGCCCAGCGGCGCTTCGACCTGTTTGATCAGATCGATGCAATTCTTGATGATGCCAGCGGCCATGCCGCATTGCAGGATGGTGAAGCCGGGGCGGATGCGTTTGACGAAATCCATCGCCGGATCGCCGAGGATATATTCATCGGGGACGAAGACGTCACGGCATTGCACATTGCAGGTCGCGGTGCCGCCCATGGCGACGAATTCGTGGTCGAGCTTGAGCTTGATCCCCTCCCAGCCGGCGTGGAAAATCGCCATGACGCGTTTCGGGGTCTCTTCGCCTTCGACATCGACATGGAACATGGTGCCGAAATAGCCGTCGTCCACCAGGTTGGAGACCCAGGGCAGGAGGCCTTTGACGGTATAGCCGCCCTCGACCTTGGTGCCTTTGAGGCGCATCTTTTCGATCTCGCCCATGGCTTTCATCGGGTTCGACATGCCGGTGCCGCCGAGCGCGTCACCTTTCACGACCTTGGGCAGGATCTCGGTCTTTAGAAACTCATTGTCCGAGGAGGAAATATACCAGGCCAGCGTGTCCTGACACCAGACGCAGAAGCCGGTCGAAAGGCACTCCTCGGAGGTGCGGGCCATGGACAGCACGGCAGAGCTCAGATCGACATTGCCGTCGAGACCGCCGACATGGGTGCCATAAGCGCCCGCCTTGCCATATGCGCGCATGATGTCTTCTGCGTAGATCCGCTCGTCATCGATCTTGTTGACGATGGCGGCGAGGTCTTCGCGGGAAATTCGGTCGATTTCGTCGAAATCAAAACCTGTGAGCGACGTTGCGACGTTCATCTCATATCTCCTGAATTGGTGTGTGGGGGAAGGCGGGGCCGAAACCGTGCGCGTAGCAGTGCCGGCCCCGCCAAAAGGGAGTGTTTGGGCTTATTTGGTTTCTGCGACCATGTTCACCGGGCGCGAGAAGGTGTTGAACACCGGCGACCATTGGATGACATGCTGCACCAGCGCGTCGATCTCTTCTTTCGGGCAGTCGCCCTCCATGTCGACCACGATGCGCACATCGGTGAAGCCCACCGGTTTTTCGGACACGTCCCCCGTGCCCCAGACGGCGGTGATGTTCAGATCGCCTTCGAGCTCGAGCTCGAGCTTCTGAACTTTGATGCCACGGGCCACGGCATTGGCGTGCAGACCGACGGCGACGCAGGAGCCCAGAGCGGCCAGCGAGGCCTCCGACGGGTTTGGCGCGGTGTCGTCGCCCAGAAGCCCCGGCGGCTCGTCCACGATGTAGGGTTGCAGGTCACGGATGTAGTTGGCGTGACGGAACCGGCCTTCGGCAACGGTTTTGCATTTCAGCGTTTTGACGGCTTTCGGATCGGCCTTGCCGGAGGCGATGAGCGCCTCGAGCCCCTCTTTCGAGATCGGGTCCAGGCCGTCGGTGTCCGGCGCAAGGCAGCCGGTGAGGGCCGTTGCCGGGGCGGTTGCGGAGTCAGACATAAGAATTCCTTTCGTCTGGTGGGTTGAGAGGTTCGGGAGCGCAGGGCCTCAGTGCCCGTCTGAGCGCACCCAGTTGAATTTGCGGATGAGCTGGCCGGCGAGGGCGTCGAGGGCGAAACCGATCACCCCGATCACCACCACCGTGGCGGCCAGCCGGTCGTATTCGAGCGTGTCCCGCGCATCGTTGATCGCGTAGCCAAGCCCGGAGGTGACGCCGAGATATTCGGCAGGCACCAAGACCACCCAGGCCACCCCAAGAGCGAGGCGAATGCCCGAGAGGATGTCCACGGCGATGGCCGGCAGGATCACGGAGAACAGCATGTGCAGCGGGTTGGCGCCAAGGTTGCGCGCCACCTTGAGCCAGGCGGGATCGATCCGGCGCACGCCACCGGCGGTGGAGAACAGGATCGGCCAGATCGCCGCCATGGAGATCAGAAACACGATCGCCCCGTCCCAGCTGTCAAAGGCCATGACCGCGATCGGCATCCAGGACAGCGGCGAGATCATCCGCAGGAACTGGAACGGCACATTGGTGACCTCGTTGAGACGTTTCATCCGACCGATCATGATCCCCACCGGCACGCCGATGGCGATGGCATAGACCAGCCCCATGCCGACCCGGCCGAGCGACGGCCCGGACATGGCGATCACCTCGCCGTCACCGATCATCTGCCAGAGCCGCGAGAGTGTCGGCGCCGGGGCGAAATCGGCAAACGCATAGAGATCGTCGCTGTTTTGCACGACCCAGCCGCCGACCCACCATGCCGCCAGCAACAGGGCGATGCCGAGGCCCGCGTTCATCAGGCCGCGGAACCGGCCCAGATTTGGCAGGGAAAAGCTCATGCCCGACCCGCGGGTCGAAAGCTGGCCGGAAAACTGGGGTGCATCGCTCATAGTTTGAAGATCTCCTCACGGGTGTAGGGGTCACCGCCAGTGGCCACCGAGGGATCGGCCTTCCATTCGGGGTATTTCTCGAGTGCTGATTTGACGAAGTCGTAATCGACGAGGTCATTGGCCACGAATTCCGGGTCGAGCCCGTCGAGGAAGGTGGTCTCGCCCGAAACCACCGTTTCGTTCATCGCCTCGACGATGAGCTTGGTTGCCGACGGATAGGGCCAGGGCTGGAAATCGATCCGGCCGTTCTTGTATTCCGCCTGGTTCTTGATTGCGCCGGTCGCGATATACTCCGCGTCCTGCTCGTAGAGCGTCATGGCGCGTTTCACGACGGGCGCCGGGGCGGGCAGGTAGCCGGCACCATCCTTGGACAGGAGCTCCGCCACTTCTTCCTTGTTTTGCGAGGCATAGATCGAGGCGCGCACAACCGCGTTCATCACGCCCTGGGTCCACTCGGGTTTCGCCGCCGTGGTTTCCTCGTTCATGCACACGACGCAGCAGGGGTGGTTTTTCCAGATGTCGCCGGTGAAACGCAGCATCCGGGCGCCGGCCTTGAGTTCGCCAAGCGCATTGAACGGCTCGGCGACGATATAGGCGTCGATCTTCTTGGCGGCCAAGGCGGCGGGCATTTCCGGCGGCGGCAGAACCTGAAGGTTGCATTCATCGGCGGCGATCGGCTCGCCCTGCGGTTTGATCACGGCTTTGATGCCATTGGCGCGCAGCGCATATTGCAGCACGATGTTGTGCATCGAATACCAGAAGGGCACCGCCACCTGTTTGCCGCCGAGACCGGCGAAATTCTCGATATCGGTGTGACGTCCGACCACCAGCGCCGAGCCGTTGGTATGGGCCCAGGCCATGACCTTGACCGGGAAATTGTTGCTGTAGCGCATCCAGACCGGGATCGGTTTCAGGAAATGCACGAGGTTGAACTTGCCGGCGGCGAAGCCTTCGATCAGCGGCGACCAGCCGCGGATCAGGGTCGGTTTCTCGGCCTTGATGCCTTCTTCTTCGAAATAGCCCATGGCATGGGCGACCAGCAGCGGCGTGGCGTCGGTGATTGGCAGATAACCGATGCGCAACACATCGTCGTCCGCGGCCTGCGCCGCGCGCGGCAGGAGCGAGGGCAATCCGCCCAGCATTGCGGCCAGACCGCCCTTGGCGAGAAGATCGAGCGTCGAGCGGCGCCCGGCATCAAAGTCGGTTTCGCCGCCACAGCAAGCGCCATGAAGATTGGCGTGGAGGTCGTGATGGCCGTGGCCGCAGGTCTTCTTGTGAGTGTCAGTCATGGCAGGTCCCTGTTGGTTCTTGTTCTGTCAAAGCTGGGTGAAATCGTTTTCGACCGGCGCGTCGTCCTGATCGGCGACGCGGGAATAGATGCTCATCAACCGGGCGTGTTCCCGGCTGAAAGCCTCGCTGCCGCCGCTGCGGTCCTCGTCGGACAGGGGGATCTCGATATCCTCGGCGATCCGGCCCGGGTTGGCTTGCAGCACCAGCACCCGATCGGCCATACGCACGGCTTCGCCGACGTCATGAGAGACGATCACCAGCGTCAGGCCGAGATCCTTGGCGATCTTGCGTACGTCCTGCTGCAAGGCGCGGCGGGTAAAGGCGTCGAGCGCGGAAAACGGTTCGTCGAGCAGGAGCATCTCGGGCCGCGGCGCCAGCGAGCGGGCCAGAGCGACGCGTTGTTGCTGGCCGCCGGAAAGCTCCTGGGCATTGCGGGTGGCGAAAGCTGCGAGATCGACGAGTTCGAGTACCTCGGGCACGCGTTTGCCGATCTCATGGCTGCGGCGGGTGAATTTCAGCCCGAGGCCGGCATTCTGCGCCACGCTCATCCACGGGTAGAGCGACGGCGCCTGAAACATCATCACCCATTTCGGTGACGGATGTTCGATGACATTGCCATTGATCACCACCTCGCCCTCGGAGGGGTGGGTCAACCCGGCGAGCATATGCAGGAGCGTGGATTTGCCACAGCCCGAGCGGCCCAAAAGCGCGATAACCTCGCCTTGATGGATCTCGAAATCGATGTTTTCGAGCACGTGGCCATCGGCCTTGCGATAGGAATGGCTCAGCCCTTTCACCGCCACATGCGCCCCCGAGAGAACCCGCGGCGCAGCGCCGTTGTGAGGCGTCGGGGAAGGGGTCTGATCTTTCATTCTGGTCACGGACATCTCTTCTCGCTCCGGGTTGAAATTATCGAACTGTACAAACCGTTCTGTCTTATCGAGCGACATGGGGCGCGATCCGTCAATGGTCGGGCAATGGGCAAATGTCCAAAATGACAAAACTTATATTTGCGTCCAAATATTCAGCAAAATTTGAGGTAGACTGCCCGTATCCGGGCGAAAGGCGGTGAGATTTGCCGCGAATCCGGATTTTGGATGGGCCGCGGGCAGGCCTGAGCTGGGCCCTGTCGCCGAGAATCTGCATCTCGAAAACTATAGACAGAACGGTCTTGTTTTTTGGGTATATATATGTGACTCAGATTCTGAAGCCCGACGGGGAGGTCGATTCCTTTTGGAGAGGATAGATCCTGACCCGGTCGGACGTAGTGGTGTGAAGGCGCCCCGCAAGAACGGCGTGGGCGGCTCGGGCCAAGGTATTGATGACGTGAATGAGGACTGCGGGAGTGCAAGCAATGGAAGACAATGTGCAGGAGTTTTGCCCGCTGGACGGATCGGGCTGGAGCTTTGCCGCGATCCCGCCGAAGAATGCCCGCGACAAGATCATGTCGGCGGCCTCGCACCTGTTCTGCAATCACGGATTTGCGGCCACCGGCATCGATACGATCCTGACCCGGGCGGGCACGGCGAAAGCCACGCTCTATCATCACTTCAAATCGAAGGAAGAGCTGATCGCCGCGGTGCTCGAGGCGGAGGGCGAAACCTGGCGCGGCTGGTTCTTTGGTCGGCTTTCCGAGGTCAAGGGCCCGGCACGCAATCGTATCCTCGCGGTCTTCGATATTCTTGAGGACTGGTTTGCCGATCCCGGGTTTTACGGCTGTCCCTTCATCAATGCGGTGGCGGAATTCGACACCGGCAATGATGCAGTGCGCAAGGCTGCCGATCTGCACAAGCAGCATCTGCTGACCTGGCTGAAAGCCCAGGCGATGGAAATGAAGGCCCCGGATGTGACCGAGACCGCGCGCTCGATCGCGGTCTTGTTCGATGGCGCCATCGTCGCGGCGCAACATGCGCGCGATCCGAGCTTTGCCCGCACCGCCAAAGCCATGGCGGAATGTTATCTCGACCAGCAGAGGGGCTGATCCGGCGAAGCGCGCAGCTCACCTGGCGCAGTTCATCTGGTGCAACTCGTTTGGCGCAGCTTTCAGGCATGAAAAAGCCCCGCTGAGCGGGGCTTGGCGGTGTTTGATCTATTGGAGGGTGCAACGGCTCAGGCCGTCACATGGTCCTCGCGGGACATGTCGGAGCCGTTGGCCTCGGGTGGCGACGCCGGGCTGCGCAGGATGTAGATCGCGGCGGCGGACACAAGCAATGTGGCAGAGCCGACGGCGGGAAAGGTGATCAGCCCAAGCCAGACGGGCATGCCCAGAGCAATCCCGAAGGCCGTGGCCAGTGCGGCGGCGAGTGTAGAGATGAAAAGCAATCCGACAATCATGTCCCATCCTCTCAATTCCGGGGTTTCATTCCCTGAACCAACTGCATCCTAGGCCGCAGCGGCCAGACCAGCCATGATCCAACACAAGCGCGTTTATATGCGCATTTGATGCATCGGACGCGAAGCGGCTGTTTCCTTTGCTGGGCCCGAATTCAGGCACAAACGTGGCATTCGAAAGTTGCTGATCTGTTAAGAGAGTCGGCTTTTCTTTAAATCTTAATGACCCGGACGCTGGGGAAAGCCCGGAAAAGTCCGGGGAAGGCGCTGGGCAGGGCGCGCAGGCCGGAGCCTCACGACGTCTTCACAGGGGGTGTTCGCATGAAAAACCCCGCCGGAGTGGCGGGGTTTCAAAACGATTGGCAAGGGGATTGGCAAGGGTCCGGGGCGTTATTCGACCCATTCCCACGGGTTGGTGAAGCGGCCGAGCACATGGCCGATCTGCTCGGCCTCCGCCTTGGCGCGCGGGTCGACCCGGGCCACGAGACCACGCCTCTTGTCGTCGATGACTTCGAGCACACGCGCCGTGAGCCCCTCTTTCTCGAGCGCGGCGTTGTAGATGCGGGCGATCGCGCGTTTGCGCAGATCGGGTTTGAACACCTTGCCGACGGCGGTTTTCGGCAGCTCGTCCATGATCTCGACATGTTTCGGGATCGCGGCGCGCTCGTGGATATGCACCTTGGCATAGGCCATGAGATCTTCCGGGCTCACACTGGCGCCCTCAACCAGCTCGACATAGGCACAGGGGATCTCGCCCGCATGCGCATCCGGCTGGCCGATGGCGCCGACCATGGCGACGGCCTCGTGACCGGCCAGGGCCTCTTCGATCTCGGCGGGGTCGATATTGTGACCGCCGCGGATGATCAGGTCTTTCGCGCGCCCGGTGATCCAGAGATAGCCATCCTCGTCGATCCGGCCCAGATCACCGGTGCGCAGATAGATGTCGTGATGGAAGAGGTCGTGGTTCTTGTCCTGCTCCGTGTAGGTCGACCCTTCGAACACGCCGGGGCTGTCGATACAGATCTCACCGACCTCGTCGATGGCGCATTCCACCGGCCCGTCCTTGGTCGCGCGCAGGATTTTGACATCGGTATGCGGGAAGGGAATGCCGACCGAACCGATTTTCTTGATCCCGCCGACCGGGTTGACGGAGACCAGACAGGTGGCCTCGGTGAGCCCGTAGCCCTCGACGATCTCGACGCCGGCGGCGGACTCGAAGCGCTTGTAAAGCTCGACGGGCAGCGGCGCGGAGCCGGAAAATGCCATGCGGACGGAGGAGATATCGGCATCCACCTTGCGCTGCATGAGGACCGAAACGGCGGTCGGCACGGTGATGATGAAAGAGATCTTCCAGCGCTCGCAGAGCTTCCAGAAATTGTCGAACACGCCCTCGCCGCGATAGCCCGCGGGTGTCGGATAGACGCCATGCGCACCGGAGGCCAATTGGCTCATCACGATCACCTGACAGGCAAAGACGTGAAACAGCGGCAGCGGGCACATGATAGTGTCCTCTTCGGAGAAGAGCAGACGCGCGCCGAGCCAGCCGTTATAGATCATGCCGGAATATTTGTGCTGTGCCACTTTCGGCATGCCGGTGGTGCCGCCGGTGTGGAAATAGGCGGCGACCCGGTCGCCCTTGCTGTCTTCGAAGGTCAGCCGGTCCGACGGGTATTTCGCCAGCTCCGTGTTGAAATCCAGAAGATCGGCGTGATGCGCCACAGCGGTGGGGTTTTTCGGCCGGATGAACGGCACGATCCATTTCTTGGGCGGTGTCAGGTAGCGCAGCAGATCGACCTCGAGCACCGTGTTGACATTGGGCGCGTGGCGCACCGCCTCGGCGACCTTTTGCGCCACATCGGTTTTCGGGAAGCTTTTCAGCGTCACCACGACTTTCGCATTGGTCTCGCGCAGGATGGCGGCGATCTGTTCGGGTTCCAGAAGCGGGTTGATCGGGTTGACGATCCCCGCGACCATGCCGCCGAGAAAGGCCAGCACCGTCTCGTTGGCATTGGGCATGATATAGGCGACCACGTCTGTCTCATGGATGCCCAGAGCGCGGAACATATTCGCCGCCTGGGTGGTCATCTCATGGGTCTGCCGCCAGGTCAGCGTCTCCGCCTTGTCCTTGGGGCCCGAGGTGATCTGATAGGAAAAGGCCGGACGGTCCGGATAGGACTGCGCGGTCTGCGTCAGCCGGGCATAGATCGTACCGGGGAGGTCGCGGTCCTCCCACGGCATTTCCGCGTCAATCCTGTTGCGCGCCTCGAGCGAGCTGAAATCGGATGCCATGTCTTCCTCCCAATCCATGTCGAAGGACCGGTTGGGCCCGGCCTCCTCGCGTCCTCGGCGGTCATGATGCGGCCAAAGCCAGACCCGCGCAAGGTCATGCGGGGGGCGCGCAACGTAGCGTCACGGGACAATTTTCCCGCTTCGACGCCACGTCAGCACCTGTGCCCGCGCTTCGCGGGCTGTGGACCTGCGCCTGGGACCGGATTAGGTTGCCTCCACCTCTGCCGCAAGTGCGGATGCAAGAAAAGGATGGGTGAGATGAAGAATGTCGTAATCAGTGGCACCGGTGTATTCACCCCGCCTTACTCGATTTCCAATGATGAGCTGGTGGCGTCCTTCAACGCCTATGTCGATCTGTATAACGCGGAGCATGCCGCCGAGATCGAGGCCGGGACGGTGGCGCCCAAGGCGCATTCCTCCTCGGAGTTCATTTTTGCCGCCTCCGGCATCGAGCGCCGCTATGTGATGGAAAAGGATGGCATTCTCGACCCGACCCGTATGTGCCCGCACTACGCGCCGCGCGCCGATGATGAGCCGTCGATGATGGCCGAGATCGGCGTGAAAGCGGCGCAAGAGGCGCTGGCCATGGCCGATGTCGACGCCGCCGATGTCGATCTCATCCTTTGCGCCGCTTCCAATATGGAGCGCGCCTATCCGGCGATGGCGGTGGAGATTCAGGATCTTCTGGGGGCAGGGGGCTTTGCCTTCGACATGAATGTCGCCTGTTCCTCGGCCACTTTCGGCATCCAGACCGCGACGGACATGATCCGCGCCGGTTCGATCAAACGCGCGCTGGTCTTGTGCCCGGAGATCACCTCAGGCCATCTCGAATGGCGCGACCGCGATTGTCATTTCATTTTCGGCGACGTGGCAACCGCGGTTCTGCTCGAGGCGAAAGACATTGCACAAAACCCGCAATTCGAGGTGCTCTCGACCCGCTGCGCCACGCAATTCTCCAACAATATCCGCAACAACAACGGTTTCCTGCGTCGCGCCCATGACCAGATGGACGACCGCCGCGACATGCAATTCATGCAGAACGGCCGCAAGGTGTTCAAAGAGGTGCTGCCGCTGGTCGCGAAACATATCGCCGGACATATGGAAGAGGAGGGACAGGACCCGACCGCGCTCAAGCGTCTCTGGCTGCATCAGGCCAACAAGTCGATGAACGATTATATCGGCAAGAAGGTCTTGGGTCGCGAACCAAAACCGGAAGAACAGCCGAATATTCTTCAGGATTACGCCAATACCTCGTCGGCCGGGTCGATCATCGCCTTTGCCCAGCATGGCGAGGGGCTCGCGCCAGGCGATCTGGGGCTGATCTGTTCTTTCGGCGCCGGTTACTCGGTCGGCTCTGTTGTGCTGGAAAAGCTCTGATCCGGATCTGAGGCGGGGGAGGGCATCGCCCTCCTTACGCCTTCCGGCGCCTTGAGCTCATAGCCCGCGGCCCAAAGCTCGCAGATGAACAGCGCCGCATCCTGAAAACAATGTTCGGAGAGTTCGCGCAGATCTTCCTCGTGCCAGGTGCTCATGTCGCTGGCGACCGTGGTCAGGGCGAAGACCGCTTCGAGCGGGTCCGGCGCATCCGGTCCGGCCATCACATCGCGCAGCACATCGACAGGCGCTTGACGGTCGACAAGCAGCCGCTCGACGATCCGTTCTTCCAATTCGGTCTGTTTCTTCTCGTTCGCACCCACGTATCGCGGCCCGATTCCCATTTCGCTCTTGCAAAAGATTAGCCGCTTGCCGGGGGGAGCTCCATCGGCAACGCATCACAGGGCCGCATTTGAGCGAAAAAGGGCGCCCCATCGCCGGGGCGCCCTCTTGTTCTGGATGTTTCAGCGCGTCTCAGTTCTGCGGGATGCGCAGCATCTGGCCCGGGTAGATCTTGTCCGGATGCGACAGCATCGGCTTGTTGGCCTCGAAAATCTCGTTGTAGCGGTTGCCGTCGCCGAGCGCGTCCTTGGCGATGGCCCAGAGCGTGTCGCCCTTCTTGACCTCGTGGAACACCGGATCGTTGCCCTCGAGCGTGTCCTCAACGGAGGCGATGCCTTCGACATTGCCGGCGGCCATGATGATTTTCTCTTTCACTTCCTGCGAGGCCACGGTGCCACCCAGCACCACCTTGTCGCCCTCCACGGCGACTTCGACGCCTTCGGCCTCGAGCCCCAGGGCCTTGATCTCGGCCAGAAGGTCATCGGCATTCGGTTCCTCGGCCTTTTTGCCGAAGACCTTTTTACCCGCGTCTTTCACAAAGCTGAACAGCCCCATCCCGTGTCTCCTTATGTAACGGTCTCGTTTCACCTGTCATAACAGCGGGACGTGACGGAAATGAAAAGGGGAAAAGCTGTGCCCCCCGCCCCCTTGCCGCGGCCGTCTCAGGTATTGCTGAACTGCAGGCGTGCCAGGCGGGCATAGAGCCCGTCCTGGGCGACCAGCTCGTCATGGCTGCCGGTGGCGACGATCTGGCCGTCTTCGAAGACCAGAATGCGGTCGGCCTTTTTCACCGTGGCGAGCCGGTGCGCGACGATCAGCGTGGTACGGGTGCGGGCCATGTCCTCGACCGCCTTTTGCACCGCCAGTTCGGATTCGGAATCGAGCGCCGAGGTGGCTTCGTCCAGAAGCAGGATCGGCGCATCGCGCAGGATCGCGCGGGCGATGGCGACGCGTTGCTTCTGGCCACCCGAGAGCATGATGCCTCGCTCCCCGACATAGGAGTCGTAACCTTCGGGCAGTTTGGTGAGGAACTCATCGGCCGCGGCGGCCTTGGCGGCGGCAATCACCTCCTCCATCGAGGCCTCGGGACGGCCGAAGCGGATATTGTCGGCGGCGGAGGCGGCGAAGATCACCGGGTCCTGTGGCACCAGCGCCAGATGACGCCGGAAATCGCCGCGCGCCATCTCGGAAATCGCCATGCCATCGACCGAAATCATACCTTCCTGCGGATCGTAGAACCGTTGCAACAGCTGGATGATGGTGGATTTTCCGGCGCCCGAGGGTCCAACAAGCGCCACGGTCTCGCCCGGCTGCACCTCGAAAGACACGCCATCGAGCGCCGGCACCGAGGGCCGCGACGGGTAGAAGAAGCGCACATTGTCGAACCGGATCGCGCCTCTGGCCGGTTCCGGGAAGGGTTTCGGATTGGCGGGGTCCTTGACCGGGTCTTCGGCACGCAGAAGCTCGACCAGACGTTCGGTGGCGCCGGCGGCACGTTGCAATTCGCCCCAGATTTCCGACAGCGCGCCGGCAGCGCCGGCCACCATGATGGCGTAGATCACGAATTGCACCAGCTCGCCGATGGTCATGACCTCGGTGCGCACATCGCGGGCACCGATCCACAACACGCCGACCACGCCGGAGAAAATCAGCGCGATCACGATCACCGTCATCGCCGCGCGGGTCTTGATCCGTGTGTGGGCGGAGACAAAGCTCTTCTCGGTGACCGCGTCGAATTGTTCGGCCTGTTGCGCCTCGCCGGTAAAGGCCTGAACGGTCTGCGCCGACAAGAGCGCCTCGGAGGCAGAGCCCGAGGATGAGGCGATCCATTCCTGGTTTTCGCGCGACAGTTTGCGCAGGCGTCGCCCGAGCGTGATGATCGGGACAATGACCACCGGCACGATCAACAGCACCAGCCCGGTGAGCTTGGCCGAGGTGAAAAGCATCAGGGCCAGCCCGCCGATCATGATCAGCGCATTGCGCAGCGCGACCGAGATCGAGGAGCCGATCACCGAGAGAATGAGTGTGGTGTCGGTGGTGATCCTTGAGAGTACTTCGCCGGTCATGATGCGTTCGTAAAAGGCTGGCGACATGCGGATCATTCGGTCGAACACGGATTTGCGGATATCGGCGACGACGCGTTCGCCCAGACGGGTGACGAGGTAATAGCGCATGCCGGTGCCCAGGGCCAAGGCCGCCGCGATCATCAGGGCGGCACCGAAATACTTGTCGAGAAGCACGACGCCTGCGCCCTGAAACCCGTCGACCACGCGGCGCACCGCGAGCGGCAGGATCAGCGAGATACAGGCGGTGACCACCAGCGCGACGAAGGCCGCGAGCATCAGGCGTTTATAGGGACGGATGAAGGGCCAGAGCTCTCTGAGCGCGCCGATGCGTTTCGATTTCTCGCGCTCGGCGGCGTCCTGAAGGGTGCGGTCAGCGGCCATGGTCCGTCCTTATATAGATGTCATGTCTTGAAGCTGAGATGACAGATAGTCGGACGGGCTCGCGCGCGCAACTGTTGGCACATCTTCGGGTGACGTGGGGTAAGTTCGGTGTGGGGTGGTTCTTCGTCGCGCTTGGCAGGAACTTCCTTGCATCGCGGGAGGCAATATGATGGGTTATGGCCACGCTCCGCCGGATCGTGCCTCAGCCTGTGTTTTCACATGTGTAAGAGCGCACTGAGGCGCCCTTCGAGGGCGGCGAACGGCAAGCGCGGAGAAATCGCCCAATTCGGGGTGGTGACCGGTCAGCGAGAGGTCGCACAGAGACCTTGACCGGCAGACACACACACGAAGTAAGCGGGAGTCCCCCTTATGAACACTACGAAACTATTTGCGGCCAGCGTTCTGGTGCTCGGAGGCGCGGCCGGAAGCGCCTTTGCCGAGGACTGCGGCAGCGTCAAGATTGCCGAGATGAACTGGGCCTCGGCCTCGCTGCTCGCGAATGTCGATGCGATCATCCTGGAAGAAGGCTACGGCTGTGATGTGGATATCATCACCGGCGACACCACACCGACCTTTACCTCGATGAACGAAAAGGGCGAACCGGATCTGGCGCCCGAGCTCTGGATCAACGCGGTGCGTGAGCCGCTGTTCAAGGCGATGGACGAGGGCCGTCTGGTCTCCGCCATCGATGGTCCGATCACCGGGCTTGGCGAAGGCTGGTGGGTGACGAAGAAATTCAAGGAAGACCACCCGGAGATCGATACGGTCGAGAAGATGCTCGCCCATCCGGAGCTGGTCCCCTATGTCGAGGACGAAAGCAAGGGCGCCTTCATGGGCTGTCCGGCGGGTTGGGGTTGCCAGCTGGTGAACGCCAATATGTTCCGCGCCTTCGAGATGGAAGAAAAAGGCTGGACGCTGGTCGACCCGGGCTCTGCCGCCGGTCTCGACGGCTCGATTGCCAAGGCCGTAGACCGCGATGAGCCGTGGTTCGGCTACTATTGGTCCCCGACTGCGATCATCGGCAAATACGACCTGCAGATGCTGCCGTTCGAAGCCGAATGGGGCGGGGCCGACAACTGGGACGGTTGCATGGTGAAATCGGTGGACGAATGCGCCGATCCGCAGCCGTCGAGCTGGACCAAATCCGAGGTGCATTCCATTGTCACCGCAGATTTCGCCAAGAACAACGCCGTGACCATGGGCTATCTCGAAAAGCGGGTCTTCCCGGGTGACGCGATGAACGCCATGCTGGTTTACATGAATGAAAACCAGGCCACCGGCGAAGATGCGGCCTATGAGTTCCTCGCCACGCGTGAGGACATCTGGGGCGCCTGGGTGCCGGCCGATGTCGCGGAAAAAGTGAAAGACGCTCTGTAAGGGTGGCCTTGAGCATCATGAAAAGGGGGCTGCGCCTATGGCGTGGCCCTCATTATAGCACAAGGACATCTTTATGGACTGGCTGATAGACTTTCCGTCGATGGGTCGCCGAGACCTGTCGGAATTCCGCCAAATGATCGATGAAGGGTTTCGTGCCTTCTCGCGGGCCTTTGGCGACGAACTTGAAGCGTTCTTCCAACCGCTTCTCAAATTTCTCATCTGGTTTGAACATCTCTTGACCAATGCGCCCTGGCCGCTGGTCGTCGGGGCGGTGGCGCTTCTGGCCTGGCTGGGCGCGCGCAGCTGGAAAATCACCCTGGGCACGATCCTGGCCTTTCTGGCCATCGGCTATCTCGGCATGTGGGAAGACACGATGGCGACGCTCGCCATGATCTCGGTCGCCACGGCGCTCTGTATCACGGTGGGCATTCCGATCGGCATCCTGATGGCGCGGTCGAATATCGCGCAGAGGATCGTCACCCCGATCCTTGATGTGATGCAGACCATCCCGTCATTCGTCTATCTGATCCCGGTGGTGATGCTTCTTGGCATCGGCAAGGTGCCGGGGCTGCTGGCCGTGTGCATCTATGCGCTGCCGCCGATCGTGCGCCTGACCAACCTCGGCATTCGTCTCGTGGACAAGGATGTGATGGAGGCCGCTGATGCCTTTGGCGCCAGCCCGCGCGAAAAGCTCTTCGGGGTTCAGATCCCGCTGGCGCTGCCGAATATCTTCGCCGGGGTGAACCAGACGATCATGATGGCGCTCTCCATGGTGGTGATTGCCTCGATGATCGGCGTCAAGGGGCTCGGCACGCCGGTGTTGCGCGCCATTTCCAACCAATATCTGGCGCTGGGCCTGATGAACGGTCTGGCGATTGTCGCGCTCGCGATCATCTTCGACCGGGTCAGCCAGACCTACGGCAAACGCCTGCAAGCCTATCGGGAGAGCGGACATGACTGAGATAAATCCTGACGTCAAAGTCTCGATCCGCGATCTGTACAAGATTTTCGGCGATGACCCGGGCAAGGCGCTGGGCCATGTCCGAGACGGCATGTCGAAACCCGATCTGATGGATCAGCACGGCCATGCGCTGGGCCTCAACAACATCAACCTGGATATCCCGGCCAAGGGAATTCAGGTGATCATGGGCCTGTCGGGCTCGGGCAAGTCGACGCTCATTCGCCATTTGAACCGCCTGATCGAACCCACCTCGGGTGAGATCTGGATCGATGGCGAGGATGTGCTGGCGATGGATGCCACGAAACTGCGCGATCTGCGCCGCTTCAAGATGTCCATGGTGTTCCAGAAATTCGGCCTCTTGCCGCATCGCACGGTGCTGGAGAACGCCATGTACGGTCTGGAGATCCAGGGCGTCGCCGCCAGGGAGGCCGACGAGCGGGCCCGCAAATGGCTCGACCGGGTCGGTCTTGCAGGTTTCGAGGATCAATATCCCTCGCAGCTCTCGGGCGGTCAGCAGCAACGCGTGGGCCTGGCCCGGGCGCTGGCGACGGACGCGGATATCCTCTTGATGGACGAAGCCTTCTCGGCGCTTGATCCGCTCATTCGCACGGATATGCAGTCGATCCTGCTCGAGTTGCAGGAAGAGCTGCACAAGACCATCATCTTCATCACCCACGATCTCGATGAGGCGCTCAATATCGCCGATTCCATCGCGATCCTGCGCGATGGCGAGATCATCCAGTCCGGCGATCCGCAGGATATCCTGATGAAGCCGGCCGATGCCTACATCACCGACTTCATCAAGGACATCAACCGCGCCAAGGTGGTGCGTCTGCGCTCGATTGCCCGCAAGGGCGCGACGGGCGAGGGGGCACCGCTCAGGGGCGGCATGTCGATCGAAGAAGCGCTGCCGCATCTGACCAAGGCGCCAGATCACACCTGTCCGGTGATCTCGGCCAAGGGCGAGGCTTTGGGGGCGGTGTCTCTGGATGATGCGATCGAAGCGCTGAAGCCGATTGAGAGCGAAGGCGAAGACGTGCGCTACGCCTGACCGCCGGCGCTCTCTTGGCTGAGCGCCAATGTGATGAGGCCGAAGCGATGAGGCTGATGCGATAAGTGGCAAAGGGCGGGGGAGACCCCGCCCTTTGCTATTTCCGGCGGGTCCCCGCCAAGATGCGCCAAGCCCTGCATGTCGCTGCGCGTTGTCTTTGCCTTGTCTGGCTGTGGCTTTTCTGGCTGTTGCGCTGTCTTTTTGGGATATTTTTGATCTTCGCGGGGGTTCTTTTTGGCGATTTGTCTGTCTTGGGGTGCGGAATCGCGATTTCGAGTCGGGTTTTGGCGCGGTGATTCACGCTCTTTCCCTGCGATTTTGGAATTTTTGTCGGTGTTTGCGCAGAAAGTTTTGTCGTGAATGCCCATAAAATAAGGGGTTTTGGAAAAAACTTTGGTGGTCTGGTATGTTTTTTGAAAAAACCGCTTGCGGGTCTGT
>NZ_FORH01000010.1 GCF_900113955.1 Celeribacter neptunius
CCGGGTCGAGCGGGTGATCGAGGACCGCAAGCCCACCATCATCGTCATCGACGAGGCATGGAAAGCCCTCGACAACGCCTACTTTGCGGAGCGCCTCAGCAACTGGCTGGTGACCGCCCGCAAGCAGAACGCCGTCGTCGTGATGATGACGCAATATGCCAGCCAGCTCGAGCGCACGCGCACCGGCAAGACCATCGTGGAAGCGGTGCCGACGCAGGTGCTCTTGCCCAACATTCGTGCTTCCGCCGCTGACTACGCGATGCTCGGCCTGACCGAGAAAGAGCTCGACGTGCTTCTGGGCGTCGGCTCGGCCTCGCGGCTCGCGCTTGTACGCGACGACCGTGGTTCCGTCGTGATCGATGCCGATCTCAGCGCGCTCGGCCCGCTCGTGACCATCCTTGGCGGAATGGAGAAGGGCGAAGCGCTTGTCGGCGCCGATTATCGCGAACGTCCTGATTTCTGGAGAGTGACATGACCCGTACCATCATTCGCAGCGTAGTGCTGCTCGGGCTCGGCCTGACCCTGACAGCCTGTGCGCAGCATAACCCCCCGCAAGCCAACTGCTTCAATTTTCGCGAGGCTCCTGCGCAGGCAGGAACCGCCACCGCCACGATCTCGACCATGGGGGCGGAGGTCACGCGCCGCGACACGGCCTGCGATTTCGTCCTCTTGGGGGCGGGCGGCTGAGCCAATGCGGACCTGGCTTCCTCTCTCGATGATCGGCTTTGCACTGGCAGGTCCCACGGCGGGGCCAGCGGTCGCCCAAGGCGTGCCGACCTTCGATCTGCGCCTCTTCGCAGAGCGGCAGGCCATCCTTGAGCAGACCGATCGGGACCTGGCACTGCAGCAGGTCCGGCTAAGCCGAGAGGAGGAACTGGCCGAAATCGAGCGCCAGCAACTCGCCTCCCTCGAAGGGCTGATGGATGCCATGTCGCTTGGCGCTGGAGACGTGGCCGGAACCGTGGCGGGGCTCGAGGCGGGGCAGGGGGCGGTCGACGACGTCGAAAGCGCGGCCGCCAGTCTTTATGCGCCCGAGGACACCAATCCAGCGGCAGCGCGGATGTTCGGCGATGCCAGGGAGGGGATCGAGGAGCTGATCATCCGCGCAGCACGCGACACCCATAGTCTGTCCGGGGTCGGCCGCGCAGGTCTTTCGCTCGTGCAATGGCGCTGTCTCTTGCAGGCGCTGATCTGGCAGGAAAGTCGTTTCCAGATCGGGGCACGCTCACCCGTGGGGGCCTTCGGACTTACCCAGATCATGCCCGGTACCGCGGGCGATCTCGGGATCTACCCGGCCTATTACGACGATCCCTATCTGCAGGTCACCGGCGGTGCGCGATACCTCGCACAAATGCTGAACATGTTCGATGGCAACATTATCCATGCGCTCGCCGCCTATAACGCCGGTCCTGGCAATGTGCAGGATTATGGCGGTGTGCCGCCTTTCGCGGAAACCCAGCACTATGTCGTGGTGATCCCGCAGCAGTACAACAGCTACCTCGCGGCCATGGGCGGCATCGATGCGCTCGGCACCATCGACCCGGTCCTTCTGGCGAATGCGAGTTTCAGCCTCTCGGCCCACGGCGCAGGGGTCTATGGCGACTACTCGCTGGTCTCAGTCCGCGCGGCCGCCCTGCGCGTGCAGGACATCATCACCCGCATTGGCGAGACCGAGGATCTCCACGAGGCCATCGCGCTCAACACCTATGCCCGGGCCGAACAGGCCCGGCTGGTCGCAATCCGGACCCGGATCAAGGCCGCCCGAACCGAGCCACTCAGTGCCGAGCAGATCGCCTTGGCGGCGGCCCAGGCTGCCGAGCGGCAATTCATGGATTTCAGTCAGGAGGATTTGCGTTGAACCTGCGCCTGCCCCGTTCCCTTTTCGCCGGTAGCATTGCTCTCGCGCTCACCCTCAATGTCACCGGACCTGTCGCGGCACAGGGTGTGCCCACGGTGGACACTCAGAACATTGCTCAGGAAATCCGCCAGCTTCAACAGATGCTGCAGGATTTCGGGATCCAGACGGATCTTCTGGACAATGCGTTGGAGCAACTGGACATGCTGCAAAGCCAACTCGATCAGCTGAACGAGATGTATGCCTCGCTCACCGGGCCGCGCAGCATCCTCGGACTTGCCATGGGCGGGGACCTCGACACCTTGCTTGAGGCCAACTTCGAAGACATCCCCGGCCTGATCCGAGGCATCCAGGCGGGCGATTGGAGCGCTCTCATCGGGCCCAATGCCGGGCCCATGCGCACGCAGATGGAACAGGCGCTGGCAAGTGCCGGGTTCGACGAGGATTCTCTCCGCGAAATCGCCACCAGCGGCAATCCGGGCGCTGAAGGCGTGGCCACGCGGGCAACCACAGGTGCTGTGATGTCGGCAGCGGCGCAGAACAGCCACGCAGAGGCGGAACAGTCTCTCGAACGGGTGGAACGTCTGGTCGAGATGATCCCGGACATGGAGGATCTCAAAGCCTCGATGGATCACAACACCCGCGTCACGGCGGAACTCGCCATCGCTATGACCCGGATGTGGGAGCTGGAAGCGATTCAAACCCTAGGCGCAGGCAATGCAGGCGTGGTTGACGCCGCCACCGTTGCCGAAGAACGCCGCTACATGGACTTCACCTTGCCGGACCTTGAGCCATGAGTAGGGCAGGGGTGATGACTGCGCGCGAACTCGTGGAAGAGGAACTTGTCTACGGTGCCCTGCGCCGGGAACAGCTTTGGCGGATGATCGGCCTTTCTGGAGCAGGCTTTGGTGTATTCGGCTGTTTGACAGCTGCGGCTGTCGCGCTGATGGTCGAGACGCCGCCTCCCGTGGTTGTCCCCTACGATCCCGCGACCGGGATGGCGCTCCCCAATGCCACGGTTGAAACCGTGTCGCTCGCCGAACGCCCTGCCGTGATCGAAGCGCAAATCTACCGCTACATTCTCGACCGCGAAACCTACAACCAGCTCGACAACGATCTTCGTGTCCGCCGTGTCCTGGCGCAGTCTTCCGGGTCGGCCGAGGCCAGCATGCGCGAGATGTGGACATCGGGTCAGGAGAACTATCCGCCGACGCGATACGGGGCTGCGGCCGAGATGGCCGTTGAGATCGCATCGATCACCCTTATTGGCGATAACCGCGCCCAGGTCCGGCTCAGAAAGCGCCTGACAAGCCCGCAGGGGGTACAGGATGGATCGTTCACTGCCACGTTGATGTTCGAATTCCGGCCCGAGCGGACCCGCGCGATCGACGATGTCTGGCAAAACCCTTTCGGTTTCACCGTCACCCAATATGCCATCCGATCGGACCGTTCCGAATGACTAGCACTCCAATCTTTACCTTGTTGGCCGCCAGTTTTCTCACGTTCGCGGGATCGACTGCCTTGGCCGAGACCACGCCCCGCCCAGGTTCTCATGACAACCGCGTGCGCGTAGCGACCTGGACTGAAGGCCAAGTTTACCGTGTCGTCACGACTCTAACCCGCGTCACCACGGTCGAATTCGGTGAGGGTGAAACCATCCGCTCGATCATCGCCGGCGATACGGTCGGGTTTCAATTCGACGGTGTCCCGGGTGGCCGTGCCTTCGCCATTAAGCCGACAGCATCTGGCGTCGCCACCAACATCACCGTCTACACCAACCGCCGCTCCTACTACTTCCATGTCGTCGAAGCCCGGGAGACGCCGCATTATGTCGTGCAGTTCCGCTATCCTGAAAACCGCGTGCAACCCACCAGGGCGGTTGCGGCCGATGCGCCGAATGCGAACTATGCGGTCAGCGCCCGAGAAGAGTTCACGCCGACGGCCATCTGGGATGATGGTACCTTCACGTATTTCCGGTTCGCACGGAATGCGCCGGTGCCCGCCATCTTCCGTTATTCGAACGGCAGGGAACGCGCGGTGAACAGCCAAGCCTTGAGTGACGGCGTCATCCGCGTGTCCGGCGTCAACCGACAATGGGTCCTTCGACTTGGCGAAGAGGTGGTTTGCGTCCAGGACGCAGGACAGGCCACATCATGACCGAAGGTACGGAAGACCTCGCCGCGCGCCTCGCGGCTCTCGAAGGCTCGACAGGCAAAGCGAAGGCAAGCAAGCGGCCTGCGCCGCTTGCCGCGATCCTTGGGGTCGTCGGCATCGCGGCAGCAGGCGGTCTGGCATGGGCTGCCCTGCAGCCGTCGGCAGAAGCGCCAATGGCGACCGCCGCGCCGGAAGAGTTCCAGAGCAGCGGCCCCGGATTCGGAGATCTGGCGCTGATTTCTGCCCCGGAGCCCAGCCAAGCCCCGCCTGCGGACACAGGTCCGAGCGAGTCGGAACTCGCGCTGATGGAAAGTCTTGCGACATTGAGAGCGGAACTCGAGGAACTGCGCGCAAGACCGGCCGAGGCCGCGGATAGCGGGGCGGAGCAGGCTATTGCCGACCTGACGGCGCAAATTGCCACCTTACAGGAAGCATCCGCCGAGGCGCAGCGTGCCCTCGAGCGGCAACTGACCGAGCGGGATCGCGAATTGAATCAGCTCCGCATGGACTTGGAGCTTGCACGGCTTGTACCACCAGAGCCGAGCTCATTGGGACCAAGTGAAGAAGAATTGCGGCTGGCCGAACTCGAAAGGCGGCGCGCAGCCGAAGCTGAGGCCCGCGCAGAGCGCATCGCGTCTCCTATGATCGCGTTCTCCGGGATGGGCGCGGGTGCGGATAGGGAGAATACGCTGGAAGCCGCGCGTCTGAATGCAGATGAAGCCTTTGTTCGTTCGGGCGCGCAACCAGCACAGGTGACACGTGCCGAAGTGATCGCGAACCCATCGAACACGGTTGTTCAAGGCACCATGATTCAGGCTGTGACAGAGACGGCCCTCGACAGCACACTGCCCGGCGCGATCCGCGCCATCGTCTCGGAAGACGTCCATTCTTTCGATGGAACGCGTATCCTGATCCCGCGCGGCGCGCGGCTGATCGGGCGCTACCGCTCCGATGTCGCACTTGCCCAATCGCGCGTCATGGTGGCATGGGATCGGATCATCTTGCCCGATAATCAGACCGTGCAGATCAGCGCCTTCGGTGGAGACGAACTCGGCCGTACTGGCACCACCGGGTTTGTCGACACCCGTTTCGCGCAACGCTTCGGCTCCGCCGCGCTGATCTCCTTGATCGGCGCCTTGCCTGCGGCTGCAGCGGGTCAAATCGACAGCGAGGCGGCGGCCGATGTTGCGAGTGATGTCGGCAGCGACCTGCGCGATAGCACGCAAAGCGTGATGCAGGACTATCTGGCGATCCGGCCAGTGATACATGTCGATCAGGGTACACGGATCACGGTCATGGTTGATCGTGACCTCGAGATTTTCTGACATGGCTGCAAGTTATCTGGAAGCGTCGCTCGACCGTTTCGGCCCCGAGGTCCTGCGCGACGACACGATCGAGATCTGCATCAATCCCGACGGACAAGTCTGGGGCGAATTCCAGGGCGACCACTTCATGCGAGGTCTCGGCAGCCCGCTGAGCCCAACCGAGATCAAGGACCTCGGCAACCAGATTGCCTCCGCCGCCTCGACCACACTCAGCACCAAGAAGCCTATCGTCTCGGTCTCGATCCTATATCGAGATCGCCCGATCCGCGCGCAGGTGATCCAGCCGCCGGCAGTCGAGGGCGGGTTTTCGATATCACTGCGGTTTTTCTCCTCCCTGCCGCTAGAGGCGATCCGGCTCGGATTTCTCTATGGCAAGGAGCGCAGCCTCGAAGGCTTGCGCCGCGAACGTAACGCCGCACTGCGCGATGTGGTGACATCCGGCGACATCGGCGCCGCGCTGCGGTTTTGCGTCGAGAACAAGCTCAACATGATCGTCTCGGGTGGCACGTCGACCGGCAAGACGGTTGCGGCGCGCAAGATCCTTTCGCTGATTCCGCCCGAAGAGCGGATCATCACCATCGAGGAGGCGGCCGAGCTGCGCCCCGAGCAGCCCAATGCCGTGACGTTGATCGCGGACCGGGACACGGATGCCCGCAGTGCCGATGTGCTCTTGGCCTCAACGCTTCGCATGCGACCCGACCGGATTGTCCTAGGCGAAGTCCGCGGTCGCGAGGCGATGACGTTTCTCGAGGCAATCAACACCGGCCACGGTGGATCGCTGACTACGCTGCATGCCGAGACCCCACAACTTGCTGTTCGCCGCCTCGCCATCGCCGCCCTGAAAACCGATGTGCCGATGACCTATGCCGACATGATCGATTACATTGAGGGCTCGATCGACGTGATCATTCAGGCAGGCCGCCATGAAGGCGCGCGCGGGATCACCGAGTTCTTCCTCCCGGGTCAAACCACAGATTTGAACCTCGACACGGTCGACGGCAGAGGCAACAAGAGCCCCTCCGTTGCCGCTGAGTAAAAAAGGAACACCCCAGATGCGAAAACCAATTCTCGCACTCATGCTTGCCGCCTTGGCGGGCCCCCTTGTGGCGCAGACTTCGCCTCAGGTCTCAAGCGATCTCACGGTCGATATGTCGCCTCAACAGTACCGGATCTGCAACGATCGTCCGGCGCGCCCGACCTGGATGGACGAAATCAATCCGCGTGAAGCCTACAAGGCGCTGACGTTGATGGACCTTTATGAACTTCGGGCATGGGAACAGATTGTCGAGACAGGCAACTGTGCTTGCGATGTCCGCTTCCCGTCCTGGGAAGATGCCTCTGAGGAATTCGATGAAAAGTACCTTCTGGACTCGGCTGCGGAACACACAACCGCGCAGCGGGACATCAGAAGGCAGCGGAATGATCTACGGTTGGCAGTTCAGGAAATCTGCGAAGCTCAGGGCAACTGGTAATGGGCGTCGTCAGCTGGATGGTCGGAACCGCAGACGCGTTCCTTGTCGATGCGGCCGAGTCCCAGTTCGGGGCAGTGGCAAGCAATACCGGCACGATCGTCCTGCTGATGGTTACCCTCTCTCTGATTGGCGTCTGCATCAACATGGCATTCCAGTTCCGCAGCATGGATGGGGCCAGCTTCTTCTGGTATCTCATCAAGCTGACACTGATAGGCCTCTTCGCCTTCAACTGGGCCAATTTCAACGCGGTATCCAACGCTGTGATCGGGGGCCTCGACTATGTGGCGGGCGCGCTGGTGTCGTCCGTTGGCGGGGGTGGCGCAGGCGCAACCCATTTCGCAGGAGAGTTCGACAACCTGATCGAGCGCTTCGCGACATATCTGAACGCGATCGGCAGCAACCTGAACTGGATGACAGGCGCGATCCTGGGTGGGATCGGCCTGGTGCTCCTCAGCCTCCTTGGCTTCATGACCGGGATCGTCCTCATCTTCGCCAAGATGATGCTGACCCTGATGCTGGGCCTCGCACCGATCATGATCGCGCTGTCGCTCTTCGATGCAACCAAGGATTTCTTCCACAGATGGGTCTCGACGACAGTCAGCTATGCCTTCTACCCCATCGTAATCGCAGCAATGTTCTCTACCGTCGTCGGCATGGCGAATTCGCTGCTAGCCCAGCTCGGTGATCCGAACTCGGCAACCAACATCGGATCGCTCGTGCCGTTCTTCGTCATGGTTTTCCTGGCCAAAGGATTTGTAGCAGCAACACCCCTGATCGTTCGCGGCATCTCGGGAAACCTAATGGTGGCGGCGCCACCGGCGATCGTCAGCGGGTCCGCAGGGGTACTGCGAGGGCTGGCTAACACATCTGGTGTCCAGGGCAGGGCGCGGATAGGGGCGCTCACGACGGGGGAGGCGATTGGACGTGGAACTGTACACGCTCCTGCTGCGGTAAAGAGCGCCGCGGCGACGGCGAGCGCGCAGGTGGTCAGGATGGCGGAACGGGCAAAACGTTTGCGAGAGTAGAAAGGAGAAAACAGCCTTTCGCCGCACTGTGCATGAACTCACACAATGCGGGACAAAGTGCGAATTCGCTGCATGTGCGCCTATGTCCGCTTTGGCGGATGCACAACTTTCTCTGACGTTGACGGCTATCCACGAAGACATGAGGCGCAAATGGACACTCAAGTCTCTCGCTGAAAACGCAAGCATGTCCCGGTCCGTATTCGCGCGGCGCTTCCAAGACGTACTGGGTGAAACGCCAATGGACTATCTGGCAAACTTGCGCATGGCGAAAGCAAGCGAGCAACTCATGACCTCAAACAACACGATTTCAGAGGTTGCCGAGCGCGTCGGGCATCAGTCTGGGAATGCTTTCAATACCGCCTTTAAACGTGTCGTGGGCGGCACACCCAGACAGTTTGCCACCCAGTTTTAATTACCGTATCCGGCAACCGTATCAGAGTGTTGCCCTGAAACGGTTGCCTTTCCGAGGCAGTCCCTGTTCATCCTCGTCCCAGATGTCGTCTCACAACATCCTGCATCGGACGTGGTTCTCGACCCAGCAGTCGCTCAAGCGTAGGGTCTACTATTGCGAATTCCCCTGCCTGTGCGGCGCGGTAGTAACCCAGAATGACGCTTTTGACCGCTCCGGGTAGGTTGGCTCGCTCCAAGTTTTCGATCATATCTTCTTCGCTGACGATCTGGCGCTTGATTGTCCTTCCAGTCGCCCCGCTTGCCATCTGCGCGAGGTCAGCAAGGTCAAGCCCCACGCTGCCGGTGAGGGGGGGCGTTACGCCTTCGAACGTCTCTTTTCCAGCCAGCAGAAGCGCATCGGCTTGAGCCAAGTCTTCATGGGTCGTCCAAGCCACCTTGCCATCCGCCGGCCCCACCAAATTGCCATTCGCAAATCCCTGCGCATTCATATTCATGGCGCTGTCCGCATAGAACCCGTGCCGCATGGACGTCCACGCCAGACCTGATGCAGCCAACATTGTTTCCGTTGCGGCATGATGGCGCCCAGGCGGGAAATGCGACTGCTCATTGGCCGACACCTGGCTGGTGTAGAGTAGCCGTTCGACACCCAGTTCCTTGGCCACAGAAATCGCCGTTTCGTGCTGTTGCAACGGGTCGCCTCCACTGGAAGCTGCATTTGAGGACACCAGCAGTACTCGGCTGGCCCCTTCCCACGCGTGGCGCAGGCTGTCAGCGTCTTCGTAATCCCCACGCCTTACGCGTACACCACGAGCAGCGACATCGGCCAGTTTTTCCGGGTCACGTACGCTGACTCCGATTTGGTCCGCTGTCACGAGGCGCTGCAGAGCCTCAACCACAAGTCCGCCTAGTTTTCCCGAGGCTCCTGTAATGATGAGCATTGTCAGTCTCCATTTTCTGAAACGCGCCAGGTGGCGCAATACGTAGTGATGATCGACAAGATGACTGTTCTGCATTTATAGGATAAGGTATGGAAATTAGATTGGACTGTTCTCAATGAAGAACAATGTTTCTGCTGATGATCTCGCCGTTCTTCTGGCTGTTGTCCGTGAGGGCGGCTTCCGCGCAGCTTCACAGCGGCTCGGCATAGCAGCCTCAAAGGTTAGCACCACGGTCTCGCGGATAGAATCGCAACTTGGCACCCCCGTGCTGCGCCGCACAACGCGCAGTCTGCACCTGACGCAAGCGGGGCAACTTTTGGTGGATCGTGTGGGTCCATTGTTATCCGCAGTGAATGCTGCCTGCCATGACGTTGCAACGCTTGGAGGGCAGGTACAGGGGCGGTTGACCCTCAACGTGCCTGGGGCGGTCATGCCGGATATATTGCCGCCTCTGCTTGCCGCATATCGGACGCAGCATCCAGATGTGGAGGTTGAGATCACGGTAGAGAGCGATCTCGTCGATATTGTTGCGGCAGGCTGTGATGCGGGCATTCGCTACGGCAGCGTGCTGGAGCAGGACATGATCTCGATACCGATCGGGCCGCGCAGGCAACAAATGGCGATGGCCGCGTCGCCAGCTTATCTTGATGCGCACGGGGTGCCGCAAGTTCCCAAAGACCTCACCGCCCACGTCGCGATCCGTTACCGGCTGGACGCGGGCCCTTTGCTTCCATGGACACTGCAATGCAAAGGACAGTCCGTGAAAGTGGAACCCCAAAACGCGCTTATCCTTAGCGTAGGCGCGCTCAACACTGGCCTGCGATATGCGCAAGCGGGAATGGGAATCATATATACCTTCCGCAACTGGCTGGAGGATGATTTCGAAAGTGGAAAGCTGTTGCCCGTGCTGCCGAGTTGGTGGCCCTACATTGAGGGGCCACACCTCTACTATCCGAGCCGCTTTGCACCAAAACCCCTGCGGGCCTTTATCGAGATATGTCAGGCTACACCCGCTGAAGCGTAAGCATACCCTCGCCAGCACGTTATCCGCATAAAGAAACTGCCGAGTCTCGATATGCTGATCACCCTTGGTCATCGATGCGAAAATGCTTGTACGGCCCAGTCAATGAACACGCGCACGCGCGGCGACAGGTATCGGTTGCTTGGATAAAAGATCGAAACAGGGGACGGGGCCGGTGGTGTGTCGCTGAGGAGTTCGATCAAGCGCCCTGCGGCAAGATCTTCGGCAGCAGAATAGCGTGGTTTTTGGATAATGCCGAGGCCAAGCCGGGCGCAATGTGCCAATGTGTCTGCGCCGCTTACAGTGATTGGTGTCGGGAGTGAGACCGTGCGCAGGATACCATTCTGAACAAATTCGAGCGGCAAGATAGACCCTGTCGCGGTAGAGCGGAATCCGATCATCTGGTGGCCTTTGAGCGCGTCAATGTTTTGCGGTGTGCCGAACCGTTCAAGGTAGGTCGGGGCCGCACAGGTGACCTCTTCAAGGTCCGTCAATTTGCGACCGGTCATGTTGCTGTCGACCGGATCACCCACCCGTATCGCGCAGTCTATACCTTCGCGGACCAGATCAACCAGTCGATCCCCTTCTCCGATATGGATCTCAATGTTAGGAAAACGCGCCATGAAGTCTGGCAGCGAAGGCAACAGAAAATGCCGCGCTAGGACACCATGGGTTTCGATACGCAGCGAGCCTTTCGGCGTAGTTCTTGCAAAGGCGTCTTCGGCATCTTCAATCTCGGATAGGATTGACAGGCAGCGTTGATAATACGCTTCACCATCCAGCGTTGGGCGCACGACCCTTGTAGTACGGTGCAGCAGGCTCACGCCCAATCGGGCCTCAAGTGCTTTGATCGCATCTGTGACCGTTGATCTTGGCAACCCCAGATCAGTTGCGACTTTAGAAAAGCTTCGCACTTCTACAATTCGCACGAAGACGTTCATGGCATCAAGACGGTCCATTTATTATCCGATCAAGAAGAATAGTGATGTCAGATTGTAGTGGATTATCCAAACTATAGAAATGCCTATTGTTCCTAAAAGGTCGGCATAGGGCCGATCAGAGAAAGGAAAAAATATGGCTACTAACGAAAACAGAACAGCATTGGTGACTGGTGCTTCACGTGGGATTGGCGCGTCGATAGCCGAAAGGTTTGCAGCGGATGGTTTCAATGTCATCGTCAACTATGCTGGAAGCGAAGCAGCCGCACATCAAATTGTTGAAAAGATCGAAACAGCAGGCGGTAAAGCCATCGCAGCTCAAGCCGACGTGTCGGATGCGGTCGCTGTCAAACGGATGTTCGACTCCGCTGAAGCTGCCTTTGGCGGAATCGACATCCTAGTCAACAATGCGGGCATTATGAAGTTAGCACCTATTGCAGGTAGCGATGACGCTCTCTTTGACACTCAAGTCGCAATCAATTTCAAAGGCACGTTCAACCTGTTGCGCGAAGCCGCAAATCGCCTTCGTGATGGCGGTGCAATCGTTAACTTATCGACGAGCGTCGTCGGATTGAAACTTGAGACTTACGGCGTCTACGCTGCGACCAAAGCTGCCGTTGAATCAATGACAAGCATTATGGCCAAGGAACTTCGTGGGCGGTCGATCACTGTAAACACAGTCGCCCCTGGCCCAACAGCAACGCAGCTTTTCCTAGACGGCAAGCCACAAGAGGTCGTTGATCGTATGTCAAAAATGGCGCCCCTGGAACGGCTCGGGACACCGCAGGATATCGCAAGTGTTGTGGCGTTTCTCGCAGGACCAGATGCCGCTTGGGTCAATGGCCAGACCTTGCGCGCAAACGGGGGCATAATCTGATCCTCCGCACTGGAGGCGTATGCATATTAATACGCCTCCAGTGCCATGCATAAAGTCCGATACTTGGGCTGGTATTCAGGCGTTAATTTGGCATTTCGCAGGGACGATATTGCATGGATCAGCAGCGAAAGTGAGTAAAGACGTGATTTCTTGTCATCCAGTAAGTTGGTACAAGCGGCCATTGGATTTGACTGCATTATCCGTTGAGACGGGCGCTTTCCCCTCTTTCGCCGCGTGAGGAACGAACGGCGGCTAAGTCGAACAAAGGCTTAGAGTGTCATTTCGCCACACAACGCCCGGACACGAAAGTCGCGAGACAAAGCTGACGCCGGCGGCCTTGGTTTGGAGGACCGGTTTGCGGTGCTTCTGCGGCGACAATTTCGCATGTTCTGTTCAGCGCAGCATCTATGGTGCGTACCAAGGCACTGATGTCATATCCGGAGACAATCTGGTTCATTTACGTCGAGCGTGCATCTAATCCGACTGGCTCCTGCCGATCCGTAATTGGCATCCAAGGACAAGAGTTGATTTCTGATCAGGTCCAGATCGCTTTGATCGATGCGCCCCGTATACCGCAAAAGAAATGAAGCACTATTAAACGGCGAAAAGTCGTATACTGCAATGCCGCAACAATCGGGTTCACAGAATGTCGCATTGTTGTTGATCATGCAGAGTAGCGGAAATCCAAGTTTCATTCTTTACAGCCAATTTTGATCGAAGCCCCAGTCGCTGTGCGTGGCGGACCTTTGTATGCTGTGCAGCACCCGGTAGTCAGGGCTCTGCCAATGAAGTCGCCACATAGACCTCAATGGCGGGGCGGACCTTAGGGTGGAATTCTGCCCGTTCTCACATTAGACATCATAGAGGAGGAACCATCCGACTGACGTGACATTGCGACAGGTGAGCGATTCAGAACCCACCCACCTGCCTGCAATCTGGCGGCATGTGCGACCCTTACAGACTACTTTCGATATAGGATCATGCCAGCGTGATGCAGGACGCCGTCGATGAAATCGCCGTCCGCCGTGAAACCGGTGTCGTCCCAGTACTCAATGTGGTCACCCGTGATGTCATAGCGGCCAAGATAGGCACGCTCCCGTGTTCCACGGGCTTCCACGTAACGACCGTTTGCCAGAAGCTCATGCCGAATTCGGCCGTCTTGTGTGATCCACATGCCCACATAGCGGTGGGTCGCGTCTGCCTCAGCCATCATTTCGCCTTCGGTTGTTCCAGAAAAGAAGCGATCTCCTTGGGTTCAACGACCCAAGCATAGTTGAGCTCGTGGCGGATTTTCCATGCGCCGCCGTCGCATTTCCACCCCAGCTGGGAGCGGCCATCAAAGGCGATCTCCTCACCGTCCAGTCGGTCGATCAAGCCGACGAATCCCAGCGTGGTTGAAGCGACGTTGTCATCGACCATCTGTTCGTAACCATCGGTCAAACCGTGCCGAATAGACCGCGCAGCATTTTGCAAGTCTTCCCAGTTGGCGCCATATCGGACACCATTGCGGAAAAGTTGGGTCTCGCCCGGTGCGAAGTTGTCGTAGAACACACCAGCGGGGTCTTCGAGATCGTAGTAGCGTGCCATCTTGTTCGTGAAGACAAAATCGGGGTCGCCCTCGCGGCGCTCCCATCCGTCCATGATCCAGTCGGCATGGAGGGCCAGCGGCGCATCCGGGCCGTCCTTTGGACAGGCGTTGCCCTGCGCCAGAACCGGGCTGGCAGTTGCAAGGACGACCGCTGCCATCATCGAGGAGGCAGCAAGTGCCAGTTTTTGAGTCTTGTGTTTGAACATGTTTTTTCCTTTGGGTATGAGAGGGTTTCAGTTGGCCGATGCTGTCGGCCGGATGGTAATCTCGCTTGTGTCGACACCCTCCGGTGCTTCGATGACATGCCTCACGGCCACGGCGATATCCGCAGGCTGAAGTGCTACTTGTCGCCACTGCGCCATCGCCTTGGCGGTTTCCGGGTCGGTGATGGTCGAGGCTAGTTCGGATTCGACAACGCCGGGCTGCACACAGGTCACGCGGATCGTGTCGCTTTCCTGACGCAAGCCCTCAGAAAGGGCCCGGACCGCGAACTTGGTTGCGCTATAGACGGCAGCCGTTGGAACAACGCGGAACCCACCGATTGATCCGAGATTGATGATCTGGCCAGAGCGTTGCCGAGTCATCATCGGCAATACGGCCCCAATGCCCCACAGAACGCCCTTTATGTTGACGTCTACCATGGTCTCCCATTCGTCGAACTTGCCCGCGGCGAGCGGCGAAAGTGGCATGACCCCAGCATTGTTGATGAGCACGTCGATGCGGCCCCAGCGGTTGACCGCTTCATCGGCAAATGCCGTCACGGCTTTGCGATCGGTGACATCGAGCGACACGGCGTGTGCGATCCCACCGGTTTCCCGGATTTCAGCGGCCAGTGCCTCGATCCGGTCCAGCCTACGTGCGCCGAGCAGAAGGCGTGCCCCGGTGGAACCGATCTCTCGCGCAAGAGCAGCGCCAATGCCGCTGGATGCACCCGTGATCAAAATAACCTTGTCCATGTATTGCTCCTTTCAGGTTGAAGTCTTCAAGTCACAACCGGAAGGTAGACGCAGCTGATTGTCGTCGGTATCCTCTCATTGTTAACCTCGTTGGTTAGCAGAAAGCGACAATGGCATTTGATCTGAACCTGTTGACCCTGTTTCTGGCGGTCGCCGAAGAGGCGAATTTCCGCGCGGCTGCCGACCGGCTAGGCGTCACCCGCTCGGCCGTCAGTCAGGGAGTCAGGCGGCTTGAAGATAATTTTGGTATAGCGCTTGTCACCCGAACCACACGCAGCGTGCGCCTGACCGAAGCGGGCGAACAATTGCGCGATTCATTGATACAGCCGTTGGCGGATGTGCAATCGGCAGTGGAAGAGGTGATGAGCACCACCGCCCCGCGCGGTCTGCTACGGATCGCGGCAACCTCCATCGCCGAGCAGTTTCTGTCCGGACCTTTGATCGCATCCTTTGCAGAAGCATGTCCGGAGGTCACCATCGACATCACGGTCACAGATGACGAGTTTGACATTGTAGCCGCCGGTTTTGATGCGGGTGTCAGGTTGGGCGAGGTGATCGAGCAAGATATGATCGCGGTCTCCTTGACCGGAGATCAGCGCGAGGCCGTCGTTGCGGCACCCTCTTATCTCGAAATTCATGGCGTGCCGCAGCACCCCAGTGATCTGGCCAACCACCGCTGCATCGGATGGCGTCCCACTCCCGGGGTCGCGCCGTACAGATGGGAATTTGAAGAGAACGGTCGCGCCTTCGATGTCGCAGTCGATCCGCAGATCACCACCAACGATCTGCTTACGATGATCCGAACGACGATAGCTGGCGGAGGCATTACTTTTGCGACCGAAGAGACGCTACGTCCTTATCTTGAGCGCGGCGAGCTTGTGTCTCTTCTACAAGATTATCTGCCGCCGTTCACAGGGTTCTACCTGTACTTTCCGAACCGGCGAAACATGGCGCCGAAACTGCGCGCGCTCGTTGATCACGTGCGACAACATAGGCGCGCAATCGGATAACGTGCCATAGGCAGTTTGCAAATAGCCGCCGTTCATCTACCGCACAGCATCGGTCGTTGTGGGCTCGGAGCCGTTATTCGCCGCGCCTTGCGCGAAGGTCCGCAGTTGAGAAACTCATCCATGCTCCGCAATTATCGTCCTAGTCGTTTGAACGGCGGATTCCAGCGCCGCCCGGTTAGCACCCCTGATCCCCAATCCCTCGACATCAAGTGACAGCTGACCCTGGCCACCACCTGTCGCAGCAGCCCGAGCCGCTCGGCTGCGGGCTTTCCCTGAACTCCCTGGATTAGTCGTCTTTGCGCTCGGCGCATTCGCGCCGACGTCCCGCGCGACATTTGCCGCCCGCATCTCTTGCAGTTCCTGCTTCAGCCTCTCCACCGTCTCGCGGGTCTCGGTCATCTGCCGATCCCGCCGCAGGCCGTCCTCGTCCGGATACGGGAAACTCCCCGATTGACCGGCGTGCAGAACCTTCAGCGCCGGGTCCTCGAAATACTTGATCCGCCGAGCCCGGATCGGCATCTGCGCATCGATCACAAGGATCACCTCGTCGAGGTCCATGCGGCGGGCCTGGTCTTCCGTCAGGAGCGGCGTGTCCTCCGTCCGTTCAGAGACGCTACGTCCCTCGAACGGGTTGCGCCCGACGGCGCGCGACCGGGTCACCACGCGTTTGGTGGTCTTGCCGACAGCCTGGCTGAGCTCCTCGATGGTCTTCTGCTCGGAGGGGGTGAGGTAGAGTTTCACGCCGGCGCCGCCCTGCAGCGACCTGCGGGTGTTTTCACCATAGATCTCGTCCAGCGCCGGGATGGTTTGGGTGACGATGGCGAGGTTCCCGCCGAAGGAGCGCAGCGTCTTGATGCTCTCGGCGACGATTGGCATCTTCCCGAGCCGGTCGAATTCGTCGAGCATGATCATCACCGGCCAAGGCTCGTCGTCCCCCGGCTCCTGCGCCTGGAGCGATGCGATTAGGTCGGAGAAAAACAGCCGGATCAGCGGGGCCAGCGGGCGGATCATCTCGGACTCGACAACGAGATAGATCGCGTGTGGCCGCCGCCGGATGTCCCGGAAGGAGAAATCCGAGGTCGCGGTGGCCGCGTCGATGGCACGGTTGTCCCAGGTGTCGAGACCCGAGGTCATCAGGAGCGATAGGTACGAGGTCAGGGTGTCGTTGTTGGTCGAGGCCATGCGCTCGAAGATCAGCTTGGCCGAGGTGTTCTTCACCTCATGCGCACGTTTGAGATACTCCTTCTGCTTGTCGCCGCCCGAGGCGGTGATGCGGTAGATCTCGCCAATGGTCGGCACGCCACGTTCAAAGGCCAGAAGGCCGGCCGCCACGAAGAGATCGATGCCGCCAGCAAGAAGGCCGCTCAGCTTTTCGTTGTCGGTCTGCAGGAAGAGCTTGGCGGTGAGCTTCAACTCCATCTGCTGCCGATCGGGGTTAGTCATGGCTGCGATACGGACCAGCGGGTTGTAACGGTGGGTCGGGCGGTCCCAGTCGGTAGGCGCGAAGCGGAACACCTTGTCGCCCATGCTGGCGCGGAAGCGCGAGGTCTCGCGGAAGTTCTCGCCTTTCACGTCGAGAACCACGGCCGAGCCCTTATAGGTCAGCAGGTTCGGGATCACGAAACCCACGCCCTTGCCCCGGCCCGTTGGCGCAACGATCAGCGCGTGGGGGAAGGTTTTTGAGACTAGGAACGGGCGCTTGGTTTTCGGGGAGCCGAGCTTGCCCAGAAGGAAGCCGCCGCCGGGCTTGGCAAAGAAACCGTTCCTCTTCATCTCGCTGCGAGTCTGCCAATGCGTCGTCCCGAAGCGAGTCAATGCTTCCCCCAGAAGCGTGACGCTCAGCATCAGCGATGCCAGGCCGAAGCCGCCGAGGATGAGGTTCACCCAGAGGAAGTCCTTCGGCGCAGACTGAGACAGACCCCGATATTCGCGGGCGAGCAGGGTGACGTCGAAACGCGTGGGTGAAAGCCCATAGCGGAACATGACAAACCCAGTCGCCACGACATAGCCCATGGCGAGGCCGACCAGCACGAGGCTCAACACTCCGATGGCGATCTTGCCTTTATCCATGGGTGATCCCCTTCTCACCATGTGCCGCGGCGTGGCGCGCGCGCTGCGCCTCGATCTGCTCTTCGGCCAATGCATCTAGAACGCGCTCCATCGCCGGACCGTGCGCAGTGACCTCGCTGCTTTGAAGATAAGTCCTGGCGAGCTCCAGCTGGCGCAGCGGATCCTCCGTGAACTTGTCGAGAACTTCTGCATTGCCGGCCCGCAGCGCGTCGATTGCGTCGGGGCCTAGTCGGTCGTTGACCTGTTGGACGATGTCCTGCTGCTCTGCCTCGGAGAGCGGGGCCACGCCTTCGGCGTTTCGCACAAAGGCCATGACGGTTGGCGCTGTCTCTTCCAGATACCGGCGCTCGGCGTAGTCTTGTCGCGCCTGGTCCTCAATCTCGAAACTGCGCTCGCTGATATAGGCACGCGACGCACCGATCGAACGAAGGTGATTGATTTCGCCCCTAACGGCCTGCCCGAATTCATCATCCGGCATCTCCGTGCGATAGCGGGCGAGGGTGCGGAGCTCTTCCGTGATCGGACCGAGATGATCCGAAGGATCCCGCAAGGCGAGGTCCATGTCGCCAGCATGCAGCGTGCGGTCCTGCTCCGATACCGCATATTGCGGCGGCATTCGACTGTCAGTTATCTGTTCCCAAGCCATCGAGGCCAATTCGGCATGCTGCGGAGATCTCTGCGCATAGGCGTCGAACGCGACGCGGGCCTCTTCAACCTCCACGGCACCTGCCCGCCGGACGGACGGGTCGTCGGAGAACGGATGATCGAAATCCGTCCGGCGGAACTGCGCCACCAGCGCTCTGAACGCCTGCCGCTCCGATGGGGCAAAGATGTCGGACCCATCTTGCGCGAGATCACTCCCAGGTGTCGTCAACCGTTCACCAAGCGCTGCCTCAGCGTCATCCACCTCGTCGACCTCGGTTGGCGCGCGCAGGACGCGTACATCGGTCAAAACATCGCCCAGCCGAACATGCACGGCTTCCAGCCGGTCGAGCGCGTCTTCCCGGTCCGCAGATTTCTCCAGATCGAGGTCGCTTGCTTTGGCAATCCCCTGCAGATCCTGTGCCAGCCACTGGCGCTCCAATGCGGCATTGCCTGCCCCCTCCCGCAGGCGCGCGGCCACAGCCTCGGCATCGATGCCCGTGCCTTGCAACGCTTCGGCCAGCTTTGGTGCCACCTCTCCATCGTCAAGACGCGCGAGGTGATCTTCACTGGCGTTTGGCCTTGCATAGATGCCGTCCCGGGACGGAGCATCGACCAGGGCGGCGGAGCGATCCCCGAGCGGGTTCAAATGCGCGACCGAGGCCAGAACGTCGGTCAGCTTGCGCTCGATCACCGGCCTCTCGGCCGCCGGCGCCCTGTCGATCGCCGCCTCGATCTGGCGAATGTTCTGAGAAAACTCGGTGATCAGCGTGTCGAACGCTGCTTCGTCTTGGGACATGTAGATGGCTCCGTCAGCTTGCATCTGACCGCCACTGGCAAGGATGGTGCTGGCCCGCTCGAGCGCTTCGGCCACGTCGTCGAAATTCGAACGTGACGCCTCCGCCGCGAGCCCACGGTAGATCAACGCCTTGTGCCTGACGGTTTCCAGAGCGGCCCCCAGGTCCGCGCCGGTTCTCTGGCGCTCAACTGGGGGACGACCTTCGTCGCGAGCCTTGTAGATTTCATCGATCTCGGCGCGGTAGGTCGTGACGCCGCGATCCAGACGACGCGTCGCCTCAAGGCGGATCCCATGAACCCGGGCCGCCTCGACCATCGCCTCGCGAAAGGCGTCGTAGTTGAAGTGATGATCCTTCCCGAGAAAGAACATTTCGCCATCCTTGCTGCGGCGGTTCAGAACGATATGCGCATGTGGATGCGCGCGATCTTGGTGTATTGCAGCAATATAGTCGAATTGCGAGCCCTCACCTTGAAAGAACTTCTCGCAGACGGCCTGGGTGATATCGCGCACCTCTTCACCACTGGTCCCAACAGGGAATGCCATCAGCAGATGCGACGTATGGCCAAGCTTTGGGCTGTAGCGCTCGTTCCACTGGTTCTCGAACCGCCGCGCCACGCGGTTGATCTCGGCTTCCGAGAGCTGCTTCTTCCCGTCATGGGTGCCGCGACTGTCGAGGATATGGGTCGACTTTGTCGTGAGATATGTGAGCTGCGCCCGTAGCTGCGCCCCGGTGTGGCAACCCCCTTTCGAGATAGCCTTGAAGATCGCTGGCGAATAGCCGCGCGCGGCCCGAACCATCTGCGCGCCCTTGGAAAGCCCCTGCCAAGATCCCGAAACTCGGCTCCAGCCGCGGTCAAAGAGCGCCGGGTCGATGCCACGGACCCGGTCACTCCGCGCCATTCTCATCCCTCTCGGCGAGGTCCGCTAGGGCAGAGCTGATCTCAAGGTCCAGCACGCTGCGCCGCGCACGCGACATCTCCTGGACCTGGTCGGCCAGATCGAAGACCAGACCCGCAAGGGCGCGGACGTCACGGTGACTTGAGGCCGGGTAGGACAGTCTCTCGCCCCGCACCTTGGCCTCGTTCAGACGTCGCGCGATCTGGTTCACGTTGTTGCCGACCCGGTTGAGAGCGGCGCCGAGGTTGCGCAACTCGTCACACATCTCGTCGTCGGGCAGGAAAACACCTTCGGCCGCCAGCATCAGGCGGCGCATGGCATCCGAGCGGTGCGCAATCCCGCGCCGCGACAGCGCCGCGTCGAACCGGCGCAGGTCGTCGTCCGAGACCCGGATCCCCACAACCCGCGATCGGCTGCCGTTCGCTGTCTGACGCTCATCCCGGTGGTTCACCACGTTGTAGATCGTCTTCAGGCTGACATCGTAGCCCGCGGCCAATGCCGCCGCGGAGACGCCGTTCCGGCGCTCTTGGGCGATGGTCGATCGTTCGATCTCTGACAGTCTGCGGCGGCGGGGCATTTTGAAGTTAACGTTCCTATTTCTTGCCAACTTCGTACAAGCCCGCCGACTCCCAACGCAAGTGGAGTCGGCGGGCTTGTACTCAATGTAGAAAATCGCCCTGCAGGGGCGATTTTCCGTCCTTTGTCAAATGGATCGCGCGTCGCGCTCATTGCACCACGCGATGCGGTCTCCGCATCGCGCATCGCGTCTTTCGCGCCCCGTCTCTTGCACCCCGCAAGACGGGTTTTGCTGCGTGCTAACCGGCTCGCGTCACCCGCAGAACGACATACGCGAGACTGCCTCCCGTCGTCTGGAGCGCGCTAACCGTCACCTGCATTCTGTCCGAAGCGCATCGCCAAGCGTATCCCGACACTTGGAGGGTGTGTGATGCCCCGCGGCGAATGCTGATGGCGCCACGGCAGACGTCGCACGGTCATCGCACAACGCCGCCCGCTGCATGCCAAACGCGGGTCGCATCCCGACTTCTGCTTGACCCCTCCGCCTCATGCGTTTAGCGACATTTGGGTATTATCGTTGCGATTCACTATTTTTGCGGAGGATCAGAATGCCGAACGAAAATCTTGTGGTGATCGCAGCGATGGCCCGGAAAGGGGGCAGTGGAAAAACGACGCTTTCGCGCGCCTTGATCAGCGCCGCGATCGCCGCCGGACGCAGAGTGATGTTGATCGACACGGACAGCACGAGAGTACTCGGTGCCTGGCATGCTCGGGCGGAAACCGGTGGGCTGAGTTCGCCGCTTCTCTGCTCGGTCACCGTCGAAAGCGTGGCGGGTGTCGAGGATCAGATCAATCAGGTCTACATGGCAGGCACGGCAGACTTCATCTTCATCGATACCGCAGGGGTCGGTGCCGAATGGTCAGACGGCATTGCGGTGCTTGCGGACCACATCGTGACGCCCGTCATGCTGTCGACGTCTGATTTCGATGTCGGAGCGCAGACTTCTGATTGGTTTGAGAAACTGAAATCCCGTGTTGACGACCCCTCCAGCCTTCCGCGCCACCACGTCGTCCTCAACATGGTCGACCCGAAAACGACCCGTGCTGACGCCGCCCTGATTGAAGAAGCGCTCACCCGTTTTCCGGTGATTGAGACCGTCATGATGCGACGAAACACTTACAAGGAGATGGATCAGAAGGGGCTTCTCCACGCCTTGGCGCTGGAAAAGCAATCCGATCCGAACCCCCTTATGCGTCCACATGTACGTCATGTCGTCGAGGCGCTTGAGGAGGCGACGGACATTCTCAACAACATTCTTGCTGCGTGAGGACAGTCGATTGCGCAAGAAGATCCCGACCATCACTAGGCCCGACCCAGCCTACGCCGCCACCCTGCAACAGGGTGACCGCGAGGTTCCCGAGAAGGAGGAAGAGGTACAGGTCACAGCAACAAAGACAGGCACCCCAGTCGCTGACGTTGGCGCTGATCGGCACGAGTCAGAGCGTGCGCCGAAAAGTGCCGTGGCGCCGCACCAAGTCACCGCGGAAAGCTCTGACCCGCATACCAGCCTGAGAGCTCCCGTTTCGGCACGAGCTTTGAGCCCGACCCGGAAGATCGACATCAGGGTCAACGCACTCGAACGACAGGAAGCAGCGCTGGAAACTTGTGGTGTTGAGCCGGCACATGTGGTGCGTGCCGCCCTGCGCCGTGCAGTCAAAGGCTGGCAACTGTCGCCGGTCTTCGCGCCAATTGCTGAGGAGCGGCGCACTCGAAACACGCAGTGGCAGGCCCGGACATCACTGGCAGTCGATGCGGCCAGCCTGGGTATGCTCCTTCGGGACCACGACCCCCTCGACGTCTTGAGTAAATGGGCTCTGATCCGCGGCCAAGTGGAACCACGCATATGGGGCGAGATCGACAAAATCTTGGAAGAAATTGCCGTTCGCGCTGCATCGCCGCATGAGCAGCACACACCGTAAGAGATCTATCTGAAAAGATAACTTGCATTTCGCCGGTGGATTTTCGCCCAACGGCAGAAGCTCGCCTTGCAGTTGCGGAAAACGTGGCGCTATTGAGCGTCATATAGATTTTCAGACCTCAGTGGTGACGAGTTACGAGGTCCATTTAGGAGGAACGCATTATGAACACGAAGCCCCGCCTGACTGGCGAACCGATCATGCGCATCCTCTGCAAGACATCTGAAAATCTGGTTGGCTACCTGTACCAATGGAACAATGGCGACGTGCAGCCTGCCTGGTTCGACGGCGCCATGGCGGACGTTCGCTATGAACCATTCATTCAAGCGACGGAACAGAACCCAGTCGATCCGAAGACCCCCAGACCGCGTCAGCAAGATCTGACGCACCTTGAAAAGGCCTAGCTCAAGGCCTCGCGTCGGTTTGTGGGTCATCCCATCCCGCAGGTCCTTTGAGCGATAGAGTTGACTTCTATGCCTCAAAAGTGATCTATCTGTGAGTTATAGAAAGGATATCTATAACTCATGGCTTGGAACTGGACGCTGCCTGATTGGCCGGATTTCCGGTATGACGCCTCCGCGCTGGAGCCGTTTGAGCAGACGTTCCTGCTGTCGTCCGGAGAAATCCTCGGCGCGGTCCATCATGTCAGCCAGCCGGAGCGCGAGCAACTCCGCATCGAACTGCTCAGCGAGGAAGCAATGCAGACGAGCGCCATCGAGGGTGAAATCCTCGACCGGCTCAGTGTCCAGTCTTCGTTGCGCCGCCATCTGGGCCTCGATCCGGACAGCTACCCTGCCAAACCGCGCGAACAGGGCGTCGCGGAAATGATGGTCGACGTCTATTCCAGTTTTGCAGAGCCGCTGACCCATGAGACGCTGTACCGCTGGCATCGAATGCTCCTGTCCCATGACAGTCGGTTGGAAACCATCGGGGCCTACCGACAACACGCCGAGGCGATGCAAATCGTTTCCGGCCGCCTTGACCGGCCCACGATCCATTTCGAAGCGCCGCCCTCGGAGCGGGTCATGCCTGAGATGGAGCGATACGCGGATTGGTACAACAAGACCGGGCCGGGGGGAGCAGAGCCGCTTCCAGCGCTGACGCGCGCAGGGCTAAGCCACCTCTATTTCGAGAGCATCCACCCATTCGAAGACGGCAACGGACGCTTGGGTCGCGCCCTCGCTGAAAAGTCGCTGGCGCAGAATATTGGCCAGCCGACCCTCATCTCGCTCGCCTTCACCATCGAGAAGCAGCGCAAGGCATACTACGACCAGCTCGAGCAGCATCAAAAAACGCTCGATGTGACCGATTGGCTCGTCTGGTTCGCGGAAGTTGTCTTGAAAGCCCAACAGGCAACACTCGACCGCGTCGGCTTCTTCATCAGCAAGGCACACTTCTACGATCGTCACAGAGACCACTTGAACGAACGCCAGGCCAAGGCCATCGCTCGAATGTTGCGGGAAGGCCCTGGCGGTTTCAAAGGCGGCCTCAGCGCCGACAACTACCTCAAGATCACCGGAACCTCACGCGCGACCGCGACCCGCGATCTGCAGGATCTGGTCGAGAAGGGCGTGCTCGCTCGAACCGGCGAGCGGAGGCACACGCGATACTGGTTGAAACTCGACTGGAGTGAATAAAAATTGCATGAAAACAACAATTTATAAAAAATCCGATAATTCGTTTTATGTAATTTTTTTGCCCTATTGATATTTGAATCGGGCTAGCTAAGAATCTGAAAAAACCAGCGCGGTAAAATAGCTCCAAGTAGCGCTTTATTGAGAATGCTTCCCCGGATTCAGCCTGTTTGAGCTGCAACGAGCATGACGATACAGGACGAAGGCCGCCTGAAGGCGGCATGGAACCAGAAGACAATCCCTGTCGCGCTTCGCCGTGACGGCAAGGGCGAACGGGTCAGGGTCCGCCTTCCTTATGCGGACGACAACTATGCCTGGCTCAGGAATGGCCGGCGTATCCGGCCAAGCTGGAACTCGGCACTGGGATGCTGGGAGAGTCCCAAGGCATGGTTCAATGACCTCGTGAACCGCTGTCTTCGCCGCTGGGGCCTGATCTATGTCATCCAACCCTACCGGGAGCAGGAGATCTGCGCTCCGGCCTGCATGAACGCCATCGGCCATGAGTGCCAGTGTTCCTGTATGGGGGCCAACCACGGCCAGGGCGACGATGGCGGCTGGTTCTCGACAAGCGAGGCCTTCGCGGCCCGATGGGGCGACCGTGAGCTCGCCTGTCGTCTCATGACGGTCAGCTCTGAAAAGTAGAGGCCCGGCCGATATGGCCAGGCCTGCGACAGACGTGCAGATGATGGTCATGACCAGACAGAGAGGCCCGTCGAGAACAAATCACAGCTTGGGGCGATCCTGTTCTGGAACCTCCCACGGGTCTTCCAGGGTGACGATGCCGTAGCGGACGCCGTCGTGGCCGGCCTTCGGAAGAAAGGTGATCATCCCGATATCCAGGATCATCCCCTTGTCGTGCATGTGCTGCTGTCGGAAGTGACCGAAGTGCATGAGATATCCGAGGCCCTCCAACTCGAGACACAGCGCAGAGATCGCGGCCGAATACTCAAGCCGCTGGCCGGCGCTGCTCATATCCCAGATCCCGTCCAGATCGGTCATCCAGTCCGAAATCGCGGCAGTCAGTTCGAGGGCATTGCCGGCCTCCACCGCGCCGGCGTTGATCAGGAGCCCGTGCCATTCGCGGTTACGGGAATAGAAGTCGTTGGGCTTCCTGATGGGGGACGTGGGCACAAGCACCGTCTTTTTCAGCGCGCGCTCCATTTCTTCCTGCTGGCGCTTCTCCTCCTCGGGGGTGGGCTTGGAGAAGACCTTGATGTCGAACCCGAGGCCGCGCGCGAGGCTTCGCAAGGTCTGCACCTCGGGCACGTGCCGTCCGCTTTCCACCTTCTGGATCGTGCGGACCGTCAACCCGGAGGTGTCCGCAAGGTTCTCCTGGGTTAGAGAGAACATCTTGCGGATATACTTGCACTGGTTGGCGATATACTCGGCGTCTCGTTCCATCGTTTCCATCAGATCACTCCATGTTGCTGACAGGAATAGCATGGCACGCCGGCTCTGGGGGGGCCCCGAACGCAACCCGAACGCTCGACTGTTATCCCGCCCCGGGGCCGCTGTCCTTGCACCAGTCAATCCGCCCCTGCCGGATCCAGAAGTGACACCGGCATTCGTTCGTCTGGCGGACCGACGGCGAGATGGTCGGGCGCCTCAGCCAGTCTGACATGGCCGTCCACCTGGGCCTCCGGTTCTTGCTGAGGGACAGTTTGATGGTCTCGCCGCACCCACCAGGGCAGTGGAAGCAGGCCCATTTGTCGACGCCATCGCGCACGATGGTCATCTCCCCCGGCACGATCTGATCCGGCGTCGGGTGTGTGGGTGTTACCCTGGCAAGCAGATCACTTCGTGGAATGAGGCGGAAGAGCTCGAGGCTCTTCCGCAGAATGTCGATCATCATCCCGCTCACCCGATGCGATCCAGGAACGGATCGATGTCGCCGAGACCCCAGTATTCCTCGCTGCCGCAGACCGGGCAGTCGGACCGGGGCTGCGCCGCCTGCGAACGCTCTAAACCCTTGTCGAGCTTGCGATAGCGTTGCCATGTCCATCCACCGCCGCCGCGGAAGTCGACGAGACCGGCAAGAAGTTCGTTCACTGCCATGGTGGCGGCCTCGGAGGTGAAGGTCACGACGGCCGGCGCGGGATTACCTCCGCCGCGGACGTAGGCTTCGGTCTTCTGCCGTTCATATTCGGCGGGGTCCGATCGCTGGAGGTCCTCCTCGCGAGCCCTGACGCGATCGACTGTGCCGCGGCAGCCGTGGCACGCCGACGTGGGAAACAGCACGCTGACCCGCGCGGCCATCTCGAGGAGGCCGGGCTCACCATCGTCACGGGGCATGAGGACCAGCCCGACATCGATGACCGGGATCAGGTAGAAGTGCGCCACGCGGTTCAGGTAGAGGCGCCCGGCGTGATCGTCCGTGCATCCGAAGATGACGTCGCAGGATTTCAGCGCGTCACGGATATGCGGCGCATCCACCCAGCCGTTCATCGACCGGATCTCGACGTCGAGGCCCATCATCGTCACCTCGCGCGCCATGACGTCGACCTTGGGCACCGCGTTTTCGGCATCCTTTCGGGTCGCGCCATACAGGCGGTTCAGGTTGGAATGCTCGACCACGTCATCGTCGATGACCAAGATGCGCCCCACGCCGAGGCGAGCGAGGAGATGGACCACCGGGCTGCCGGTGCCGCCGCAGCCGACCACGGCAACGGAGAGCTGTTTGAGGAGTCCGTTGACCTCCGGCCCGAAGGCCAGTGCCTGCCGGGCCAAGGCTTCCGACGGGGTCGGCACGTCGGTCGACTGGATCTCGAGCCGAATGCCGATGACGGTCACGCGGTGACAGGGCAAGGGTGCCATGTCGTCTTCCCAGACCCGTGCCCGGTAGAGGCCGTCACCGACTTGCACGACGCTCACCAAGCGTGTCCCCTCGCCGTTACGGTTCCGAGCCATGGTGAAGAGGTCGCGCTCGTTGCGATCGTCCTGGTCCGAGAAACCGTCGAAGCCTCCCGGGTGACTATGAACGATCGCCGGCACCAGGCCTTCCTCCTTGGCCCGGCGACAGAGCTGGGCGAAGGAGTTGGTATTCCAGGTGACGTGCTTGTCGCTGGCATCGACGCGGTCCTCCTGCGGGATCGCGATGACCTCGTAGGAGGTGTAACGGGTCCGCGGCTCGAGGTCCCAGGGGTCCTGCGCGATCTCGCTTTTGCCGAGCAGCATGTAGGCGGCGCCCTCGTGCCCACGGGGGTGCGCGAGCAGCGCCTGCAGCTTGTCGCGGTGACGGGCGTGGAGGGTGATGTCGCTGCGCTTCATGCCGCCACCTCCAGGGCCTCTTCGACCCGCTTCAGCATGGTCCAGATGCCGTCGGTGCCGGGACGCCACTGGTTGTTATGGCGAGACCAGCGCTGCCAGTTCTGGCCATCAAAGGCCTGGCGTGCCTGCGTGCAGCGGGGCTCACGCTGGCCGGCAAGGAGCTTCAGATGCGGCACGGCGTAGAACATGTCGGGGGCGACCTCGGGATACGAGGGCGGCAGCAGGATCAGGATATCCACCTGGGCGACCTGATACTTGCCTTCCGGCAGCGTGATCCCGGTGAGGATCACGCCCTTCTTTCCGCCTTCGATGACCTCGCGAACGGTGATGCCGCGACCCTCGAGGTAGAGGCGATCCTGACGGGGGAGGAGGCTCATGCCGCACCCCCTTCCGTGGTCTGGGGCACGCCGGTGAAGAAGTGCTCCAGGCCAGCATCCGCGAGGCAGATCAGATCGGTGTCGCCGACCAGGATGTCATCCTTGCCGGGGATCACCTGCCAGACGGCGAACTTCGCGGGATCGACCCCGGCCAGCTTCTTGAGCACGCGCCCGCTGATGACCTTGTGGCCCCACTCGAGGCGTTTGCCATCGATGTCGAAGCGGAAGGATTCCGCGCTCGGGAAGACCAGGAAGCGCTCGACCTGGCCAGGGCGCAGATCCGTGGTTTCCTCGAGGCGCAGTTCTTCAAGTTCACCGTTGCGCAGCACCTGGAACACGAGGTGTTCCTCGGCCTTACGGAAGTCGGCCCCCTCGATGATCTGGCGGCCGGTGGGCGTCGGATCGTCGATGACGGCGTCGGTGAACTTCAGGTCGTGGTCGCCGACTTTGACCTTGTAGGGTCCGTGGTCGCGGGGCTTGCGGCCGGCCTTCAGGGCGGCCTGGAGATCTTCGATTTCCATCTGTTCGGTAGTCATGGCAGCAAATCCTTTTCTTGTCTGCTCGACGCCCGCAGCAGGCGCCATCAATGGTGTATGCGCGGCACAAGAGTGTTCGCGTTCGTAGCCTTAATATTTTTTTGAATTTTCTTGACTGCGATAGGTCGCTGCGTGCGCATATGTATATTAAGAGCAGCGAAGATGGCGATTGGCATGGCGAAAGACACACCCCAAGAGTTCAATACCCTCAAGGAATTCACTGACGAACTGGACCTTCTCTTCCGCGATGATGTCGCACTCAGAAAGCTCCTTCAGAAGGCGCGTAACTGGTGCATTCGGAACAACCGAGTCGGCGACGAGGAGGAGGTCCTTCAAGAGGCCGTCATGAGGGTGATGAAAAGTGAGATCACCGGGACACGCCAATGGCCCAAAGGTGTTGCACTTATGGACTTTCTCTCCGGCGTGATGCGGAGCATTGCATCGGAGCGGCCTAAGATCGGGTTTCGCAAGAACGCCGACAAAGACATGGAGGCCGCGAAGGACATTGCCTCGTCGTGCAACCAAGAAGGGCAGCTCTTCGAGAAAGAATTTATGGCCCGCTTCATGGCGCTCTTCGAGGGTGATGACGATTCACAGCTATACCTCCTGGCTCTGGAGGAAGGGCAATCGAAGTCCGAGATCATGACGGGCCTCGACTGGAATGAAAGGGAATACAACACGGTGGTGCAGCGGGTCAAAAGGACACGCAACGCACACCCGGAAATGAAAGAGATGCTCAATGGCGAAGGATAAGAAAACCTTTCAAGATCGCCTGGCGGAGGAAATCGACGAAGCTATCACGAACGCTTCAGACGAGGATATTCGAAAAGAGGCTGAAGAGGCCGGGGAGGACATTGCTGCTTTCGGTGATCGCATGAGAGCTTGGCTGGAGACCGCGAAAGACGAGGTCGCCGAAATGGCAATGAAGGAAGCCAAGGCCGCAGCTGAGCAAGATCGTGCAACGCGCGACCAAAATGTCGTCTCCATGGCTCAACGCAGGCCTGCGAACAGGCCTGGCAACTTCATGCCCGATACGGTGGCCGCTCGTCATGGAAAGAAGCTGTCGGAGAGAGACAGAAAAGGGATCGAGAAGGACTTGGAAGACCTGTTCGACGATGACGCTTGGCCTGACAAAAACGGCGATGAAGAATGACTCATTCTCCGCGTCGTGCTGAGGAGATCCTCCAGGCTTTGCGCCTGAAGCGACCGGAAGACATCAACCTTGAAGCCATTGCCTGGCTTCAAGGTGCCAAGGTTGACTACCGGGAAATGGACGGATGTGAGGCTTGCATCCATGGTCGAGCTGACGTCGGCCGCGCGATAATCGCCGTGAATGACGCGCATGGAAATCTACGGCGCCAGAGGTTCTCCCTCGCACACGAACTGGGGCACTGGGAATGGCACAGGGGAGAACATCTGTTTTGTGCAAAAGAGGATATCGGGGGTAGCAAGGGGCGGGAACGAGGAATGTCCCGAGAGAAGGGCGCCAACCGGTTCGCCTCAGAGCTGTTGATGCCGGAGTTCATGCTCAAGAGCGCTCTGAATGACTTCAAGAAATTCGATATGCGCACCGTCCGTCTTCTTTCGGACGCCTTTTCTGTCAGCAAGACGGCCATGGCGTATCGCTTGGTGGATCTGGATTTCGAGCCGAGCCTCCTGGCCTCTTACAGCCGCGGCGGCCTCAACTGGTTCAAGAGATCGAAGAGCGTCGGGGAGCGATGGTTCCTGCGTCGAACACTTGACCCGCAGAGCAACGCTCACGATATCCTGCACAAGGGAGCCCGGGACGACATCTCGCTGTCTCTTATGGACGCGGACACCTGGTTCGATACAGAGGGCGCCGATCGGTATGAGCTTGCTGAGCAGTCGTTCCGTGTGGGTGACGACGAGGTCATGACCTTGCTGGTCCTGAAGAGCGAATACATGATGGCGCGATAAAAATTCACAACTTCAATAGCTTCTTCACCCAGCAAGTGCTCAAGCTGACTTAAATTTACCCACGCTGTATTGACGAGATGCCTCAGACTGTCTCCCAAGCATGCGTTCGTACACCTGCCGCTCCTGCTCTAGATCACGTGCTTGGTCGGCTTGCGCTTCACGTTCACAGCCTTTCGCGTATCGCTTCAAAGCAATACATCTCTTGGGAAATGACCGTGCAGCGTTTGAGTTCAAAGTCAGTGGCTGCATCGGGCCGCTTCTTCAAATTTCGCCCAATAATTTGTAGCCCCGCCGCTTCTTCGTCGCCGACAGCTTCATCAGAGCGTTGACCGCCCTGCCCTCGTCATCATGCTGTTCGATTAGCATCTGCCCTCGAAGCCCGATACGGCCCCATTCCCGCACAAGGCATGCGCCGCCAAACAGGTCCGGCTGAACGCTCATTCGATAGAAGCGCCGCATGTTGAGAGACGGGTCGATCCGCTTGAGATCGACCGTTGTCGGGAACACTTCCATTTGCTGCGACGTGTCGAACATGTTGTTGGCGCCTCTCTCCAGACCACAATATCAAGCGCTCTTCGACGTTTCCACATTGTTCTGTCCCGAAAAGAAAGAGAGGGCTCACGCCCCCTTCTCGAACTTCATGACCGGGATGCCGAGCTTCTTGGCCTTGTCGGCGAGGTTTTCCTGGATACCGGTTCCGGGGAAGACGAGGACCCCGACCGGGAGCACATCCAGCATCGCGTCGTTGCGCTTGAAGGGCGCTGCCTTGGCGTGCTTGGTCCAGTCGGGCTTGAAGGCCACCTGCGTCACGCTGCGAGCCTCGGCCCATTTGGCGGCGATGAGCTCTGCGCCTTTGGGGCTGCCACCGTGCAGGAGGACCATGTCGGGATACTTGGTCCGGACCTGGTCGAGCTTGCCCCAGATCAGGCGGTGATCGTTGAAATCGGTCCCGCCGGTGAGGGCGACCTTGGGACCAGCGGGCAGCATCACTTCGGTCTCGGCGCGGCGCTTGGCGGCCAGGAAATCGCGGCTGTCGATCAGAGCGGCGGTCATGTGCTGGCGGTTCACGATTGATCCGGTGCGGGGGCGCCAGGTCGATCCCGTGTGATGGACGAACTCGGTGGCGGCGTGATCGCGCATCATGTCCATGCAGTTGCGCCGTTCAACGAGAGTCAGGCCTTCGGCCGTCAGGCGCTCGAGTTCGACGGACTTCACTTCGGAGCCGTCCTGCTCGCGCTGGAGGCGGCGCTGCGCCTGCTCGTTCTCATCGAGCGTCCGCTCGATCCGGGCCGTGGCGCGGTGGAAGAGGTTGACCTGGCCCCAGAGCACCTCTTCGAGGTCGGGTTCCATACGGGTGTCTTCCAGGGTCGCGACGAGGGCGTCGAAGATGTCGGCGACGGCGACGGCGAGGCGCTGCCCATCGGGCATCGGGCGCGGATCGGGCCCGTCAAAGGGGCGATAGCCGTAGAGCTGGAGCTCGTCGAGCGCATGGGCGGTCTGGGATGCGCTATGGGCGGGTTCATACGCGTCGTCGTGGGTGTGGATCGTCATCGGTTTCTTGCCTCCGGGCCTGTCTCGTCCGCGCGTCATCCCGCGCGGCCTTCATGGGCAGACCCGAGCCGTCGGGGCGGTTGCCCCTTCACCCCGGCTTCACCGGGGCCGGAACAACGTGGAGGAGGTCGGCAGGGAAGCTATTTGTCTCGCGATGCAAAGGCGGCTTTGCCGCCGGCGGAAATAGCTTCCCTTCCGACCTTGCAGGGGCAACTGCTTTGACGGCCTGCCCATCTCTTGAAGGCCGCTCGGGTGACGGGTGGATGCGGAAGGCCCGGGATGGGGTGAGGACGACGATCCAAAGCCACGACTGGGATGCAGCCCCCTTCCCCGTACTCCCAGCCCCCCCTGCGCGATGCAGCTCAGCTGGGCAGGCGATGCCGATCCTCTGGCCCGATCTGACCCGCCAGATGCTGGCGCAGCGCGTCCTTGCCGTTTGCCCGAAGATCATCGTTGAAATCCCCGAGCCGCGGCTCCAGCACGCGCACGTGCACCCCGACCTCGGAGGCTCTGGCGCTCAACTTCTCTGCCGCGCGATGCCCGGCCGGATCGCGATCGATGGCGATGTAGAGGCGCTGGAGCCCCTCCGGCAGCAGAACCGCCCCGAGGTGTCCCGACGAGAGCGCCGCCCAGACGGGCAGACCTGGGATTGCCTCGGACAGGGACAGCATGGTCTCGATGCCTTCGCCGATGACGAGGATGTCATCCTGCGGGGTCAGCCTGACAGCATTGCCGAGGAGGTGACCCATAGCCCGACGCTCTGGCTTCACTGCCGCCTTCCCCTGCCCGTCAGCGGCCAACCAGGTGCGATGCACGCCCTGAACGGCCCCTGCCCCATCGGTAACCGCCGCGATCATCGCCGGTCTGGGGATGTTCCGGGTCTGCCCCTCTTCCCGATGCCAGCACTTCGGGTGGAAGCGTAAGGCGCCGTTCGCCCCGAATTGGGTGATGCCTCGGGAACGGAGGTAGGTCTCAGCAAGCGTGCCTGTGATCGGGTTCGAGGCAGCGAACAAACGCGCCGCCGCCGCAGGAGTGCCACCGAGCGCCTTGGCCTTCCTCGGCTCTTGCCTATCCGGGACGACCGGCTGCGGACGGCCAAGATGCGCTCGGGCCTCGGCGAGAAGGTCGGGGAAGCGCGTGATCCCCATCCGGGCGCGGATGATGTCCAAGAGATCGCCATGCTCGCCTGTGGCCCCATCCGTAAACTTGCCCGCTGCCCCTGGTCCCGACGCAGGGCCCGTCAACCGCACGAAGAGCGACCGGCCGGGGTTGTTCTGCAGATCGCCGACGATCCAGTAGGATCCTTCCCGCCGTCCGGCGGGAAGGTAGGCACGACAGACGCCTTCGGCATTTTCAGCCAGATCGCGCACGAGGTCTTCGGTCTCGGAATACATGGGTCAACAACCTCCGCGATCATGTAGCCTTGCGACAGGACAACGTGCAAGCAGACGATCCAGTATCTCGATGCCATCGGCGTCGGTCGGGCAAAACAGCCGAAGCTTCCAGCTGATGATCTCCGAGAAGAAGCCATCGGCCTTGAGCCGATCCTTGGCGGCCTCCGAGAAGCCCGAGAGTTCGATCCGGTTCACGCCCATGACACGGGAGCGGTGCAACTCCATCCCTTCGGCCAAGCGCACCACAGTCTTTCCCTCCAGAACGAGGGCATGGACCTGCGCGGCCGAGAGCTTGGGCGCATCGGCGGCCAGCGTGGTCGCGACCCAGGCAGGCGAGACTCGTCGACCGATGATGCGCTGACCGTCATCGGTCTGCAGGCGGTAGACGCGGGTTTCATCCTGGGGGAGCTGCTTCCAGATCGGCAGCAGCAGACCTGCCACGATGTGCAGTGTGGAGACCGAAAACTCCGGCACCTCGGCCAGTTCCGCAGTCCACGCCGCAGTGAAGGCCGCGCGGTCGGCCTCGAGCCAGTGGGTGTCCTCCATGACCTTGGCCGGGACCGTGCTGGCATCAAGCGGGCGGATCAGGCGCAGGCGCGGCTCGATGGTGCCATCATCGAGCATCAGGCTGGTGGCGGGCACCTGCACTGCAGCCCGACCCGAGCGGCTGTTGACCAGCAAGCGTGCCTTCGGGTCATCGAGCCAGTCCAGCGCATCCGCGAGCGCGGTAGGCGTGTTGCGGCGCTTTTCCGCGATGGTCAGCAGCTGGGTTTCCGCGCCGGAGCCCGGATGGGTGTAGATGACCTGTACGTCGGTCACCCGGAAGCTCTCGGCACGGAGTGTCTCGAGCCCGAGATCATAGACCCCGGCGGCGATGGCGCCCTCAATTCGCTGATCGAGGAGTTCTTCGAAACCCGCGAACAGCACGGCCTGCATGTCGATCGTCAGCGCCAGCAGGCGATTGAGGAAGGTCGTGATCGGCGGCAGGTCATCCTTCAGCCCGTTTTCATCGGTCAGGCTGAGCCCGGTCGCATCCTCGAAAGCCCCGAGCGAACATCCGGCCAGATCGCCGCGATAGATGCGGCGGTAAAGCTGGCGCAGGGCGTCGCGGGCGTAGGGCGACTCGAGGTTGTCTTCGGGCCGGAACAGCCCTTGCCCGCCGGTCTGGCGCTGGCCGCGCGTTATAGCGCCAAGCGTGTCGAGACGTCGCGCAATGGTCGACAGGAACCGCTTTTCCGCCTTCACATCGGTGGCGACCGGCCGAAAGAGCGGCGGCTGCGCCTGATTGGTGCGGTTGGTGCGCCCGAGGCCCTGAATCGCCGCGTCTGCCTTCCAGCCGGGCTCCAGGAGGTAGTGGACCCGCAGGCGCTGGTTCTTCGCCGCGAGATCGGCGTGATAGCTGCGCCCGGTGCCGCCGGCATCCGAGAAGATCAGGATACGCTTTTCGTCATCCATGAAGGCTTGGGTTTCCGCGAGGTTCGCGGCTCCAGCCCGGTTCTCCACCACGAGCCGTGCCGAATGCCCTTCGCCCTTCCGCACGATGCGCCGCGAGCGCCCCGTGACTTCGGCCACGAGATCCGTGCCGAAGCGCTGGACGATCTGGTCGAGTGCACCCGGCACCGGCGGAAGCGAAGCCAGTTTCTCGATCAGCGCGTCACGACGGCGGACGGCTTCGCGGCACTCCACCGGTTGGCCGTCGCGCGTGACGGGGCGCGACGAGAGGTTACCCTCGCTGTCGGTGAAAGGCTCGTAGAGCTGCACCGGGAAGGAATGGGCGAGGTAGTCCAGAACGTATTCCCTGGGCGTGATGTCGACCCGGATGTCGTTCCACTCCTCGGTCGGAATCTCCGACAGGCGGCGTTCCATCAGTGCCTCACCCGTCGAGACGATCTGGATGACCGCCGCGTGACCCGCAGCCATATCTGCATCGATGGATGCGATAAGCATGGGGGTCTTCATCGAGGTGAGCAAATGGCCGAAGAAGCGCTGCTTGGCTGACTCGAAGGCTGACCGCGCAGCGGATTTCGCCTGGCGGTTCAGCGTGCCCGACCCGCTCGGCCCGTCGGCCGCGCCAGAAATGTTCGCCGCCTCCAACGCCGCGGTCAGGTTGTTGTGAATGATGGCGAAGGCCCCGGCATAGGCATCGTAAATGCCGCGCTGCTCGGAGCTAAGAGCATGTTCCAGCATCTCGTATTCGACACCGTCATAGGAAAGCGACCGCGCTGTGTAGAGGCCGAGCGCCCGGAGGTCGCGGGCCAGAACCTCCATCGCCGCGACCCCGCCAGCCTCAATGGCTTCCACGAATTCCGACCGGGTCTGAAAGGGGAAATCCTCCCCGCCCCAGAGCCCGAGACGCTGAGCATAGGCAAGGTTGTGGACCGTCGTCGCGCCCGTGGCCGAGACATAGACCACGCGGGCATTCGGAAGTTTGTGCTGCAGGCGCAGACCCGCCCTGCCCTGCTGCGATGCCATGGTATCGCCCCGCTCGCCTTTGCCCCCGGCGGCATTGGCCATGGCATGGCTTTCGTCGAAGATGATCACCCCGTCAAAATCCGTCCCGAGCCAGTCGACGATCTGTTCAACGCGGGATTTCTTGGCCCCCCGTTCTTCCGAGCGCAGCGTCGCATAGGTGGTGAAGAGAATGCCCTCGGTCAGAGGGATGTCGCGCCCTTGTGCGAAACGCGACAGCGGCGTCACCAGAAGCCGCTCCTGGCCAAGCGCCGACCAGTCGCGCTGCGCATCCTCCAGAAGCTTGTCGCTCTTCGAGATCCAGAGCGCCTTGCGTCTTCCTCGGGCCCAGTTGTCGAGCAGAATCCCGGCCGACTGACGGCCCTTTCCCGCCCCGGTGCCATCGCCGAGGAAGAAGCCGCGGCGGAAGCGGACGGCGTCAGCGGCATCGTCCGGTGCAGCGGAGACCACGTCTCCGGTCTCATCGACGGTCCAAGACCCAGTGAGATGCGCGCCATGCGCCTCGCCCGCGTAGATGACGGTCTCGAGCTGCGCGTCGGACAGCAGGCCGTCGCGCAGGACGGCCGGGGGCAGCTTGGGGCGGTACGTGGGTTTCGGCGGTGCGACAGAGGCCATGGCCGCCGATTGCACAAGCTTGGTCGGGTGCGATGCGGCGTCTGGGATGTCGATAGCCTGCAGACGGAAGGTCTCGTAGATCGCATCGGACAGCCGTGCGGCGTCTTCGTCCTCGGCGGCGTCGCGGAGTGCGTAGTTTAGGTCCTCGGCCTCAGTCTGGGTTTCAGGCTTCGCCGGATTGGCTGCAGAGGTCGCGTGCGGTCGGCGGACGGGTTTGCGGGTGGTGAGGTGAGAATTTCCCGGAAAGGGGGAAGAATGGCCCTGCCCCGCAGCAGGAGCTAGATCCAGTTCGAGGCGCGGCGGAACCTCGGCAGTGACCCGGGACATCAGATGTGCCACGTCCGAGGATGTGGGTTGGCGCAGGTCTGCGGTGATGCCGCCCGGCTCACCGCCGCGGCATTTGTCAAAGACAGAAATCCGCGTCTCGAAGCTGGTGCCGTGCTTGGCGAAAGCCGCGCCCGACACCGCGCCGGTGAAGACGAGATGGGCGGTCTCGGTCAGACGGCCGAAGGTCTCGGCCCAGGCAGGCGCATCCGGCGCGAAACCGGCTCCGGTGATGGCGACGAGCCGTCCGCCGGGAACTAAGCGCGCAAGGGCCGAGCGCAGATGTCGGGCCGTCGCCTCGGTCGACCGACCATCGACATTGGCTTGGGCCGAGAAGGGCGGGTTCATCAGAATGACGCTCGGGCTTGAGCAGGCATCGAGATGATCGTCGATCTGCGCGGCATCAAACCCCGTGACTGGTCGGCCCGGGAACAGCAAGCGAAGAAGGTCGGCGCGGGTGTCCGCCAACTCGTTCAGAGCCAGAGTGCCGCCGGCGATCTCGGCGAGGATCGCCAGGAGCCCGGTCCCGGCAGACGGCTCTAGGACAAGATCACGGGGCGTGATCTGTGCTGCCGCCACAGCCGCGAGCCCCATGGGCAGCGGCGTCGAGAATTGCTGAAAGCGCTCCATCTCTTCCGACCGCCGGGTGTGCGTGGGCAAGAGGCCTGCCACCTTGGCGAGGATCGGCAAGAGCGCCGCAGGCGCGCCGGCACGCGCGAGCAGCGCCCGACCGAACTTTCGCAGGAAGAGGATTAGCGCCACCTCGCCCGCCTCATAGGCGAGCTTCCAGTCCCAGGCACCGGTCGCATCGGAACCGCCAAAGGCATGTTCCATCTCGCGGCGCAGGCGCAGCGCGTCGATCTGATGCCCTTGCGCCAGATCGGGCTGCAGCGCTTCGGCAACAGCAACGATCGCAGGGGCAGGATTTGCTGCCAACGGGACAATAGGCGCAGGCAAGGACGCCTGCGCAACGGGGGCAAGATGGGTCATCGGGAAACTCCGGAATGAAGGACAGGATCAGGCCCGGACACCCTCTCTCGGGCAGCCTCGGACCTGATCTTTCCCGGCCCCTCTCTCCCTCTCGCACCAAAGTGTTCCCGACGCTTAGCTTGATGTTGTTCTTGTTATGTTCTATTTTGGAGCCAAGCCAGAAAGGGGGTTTCACCATGGAAAGCACCAAGCACGTCCTGCCCGTAACGCCCAAGCAGATTGCCTATGCGCGGTCGCTCGCCCTGCGCAACCGGACGCTCCTGCCCTGGGAGGTTCAGCTCTTTGAGCGCTTGGATCGAGGCTCAGGCCCAGCTGAAGCCGGTATCGGACATGGACCAGCTGCCCACGTCCAAGCAGGTGGCCTTCGCTGAGAAACTCGCCCGGATCAAAAGGCGCGCCGTACCGGACGAATGCTTCCGCGACAAGGGGCTCATGTCGAAGTGGATCGACGGGAACAAGTGACAGGAACGGGGCGCTCGCCCCCCGACGAACGGGGTCACAGGCCTGCGGTATCTTCACACGTCATAACTCTGAGCTTGGAAAAGCTATTCCTGGTGAAGGTCGACTAGAAGCAGAATAGTGGGATGACCAAGCGCCACCGCACCATATTGGGCTGAGAGTTTGCCTCGCCAAATCTTCTTGGATTTCCGTAAGTAGATGTATAAAAAGCGAAAACCCGCGAGGACCTGTAACGGCTGTCGCGGGCTTCTAAGGGTTTGAAGGCCTGACTTTGCCTTCGATTGCTCTCATATATGGGTATCTTCGCACGACTGTCAAGCGCAGTGTGAAAGTCGTGCGAACAGTCGATCGGAGCATTAAGTACTTGGTAACAAATATAATTTCTCAAGAACGCCTCACGAAGTACCTCGTTGCTGCTGGTCACAATCCAGATCGCGCTCTCGCCCTCTATGGCTGGAACATTCAGCTCAGTGAGGCTTTCTTCCCTGTACTGAGCGCAGCCGAGGTCAGTCTAAGGAACATAATCGTCGTTCGCCTCATCGCGCTCTATGGTCCGCAATGGTGGGATGACCCTGCCTTTCTCTTGCAGATCAAGAGCCACGGCAAGCGCATAGTAAAAACAGCACGCGACAAGCTCGTCACAACGGGCGCGGTTACCTCAGGGCGAATGACCGCAGAGCTTAATTTTGGATTCTGGGTGAAAATGCTGCTGCCAAGGCACGAACCCGTCTTCTGGGCAAATCTGCATGGAGACTTCCCTCACCTGCCGGGGCCTGTTTCCTATGCACAACTATACAAGCGCTGTGACGATGTCCGTGAATTTCGCAACCGCGTCTTTCATCATGAACCAATTCTTCATCGAAATATCACCGCTGAGTATAGTCAGATCATGGAACTGATCAAATGGTTGAGCCCAGATAAGGCCATCTGGATCAAACAATATTCCCGGGTCATGACGGTCGTGCGGCAGAAGCCGTGAGCATTGCCGACTGACAACAGACTAGCCCCCGCTTGTCAGCGTGGAACGAGATCAGCTCACCCGAACCGCCGCCCTCCTTCCGTGAACGTATACGCGTTGACGATGATACCCTCCTCGATGGCCTGGTCCGAGGTGAGGTGGTCGTATTCGGCTTCAAGCTGGCGGTAGAGCCAGCGGGCCAGATCACGCAGCGCCTCGGTCACGACTTGTTCCACGTCCTCAGTCGGCGGCTGCCAGGTCGCGCTGTCCCGCGTGATGTCCACCGACATGGTGCATTCATGGTAGTAGCGACCACGGTGGCTGGCCTCGGCGGCGAGCTGGTAGAAGTTTCGCCGCTGGATGGCCTGCAGCCGGTCGGCGATGCCGTGCAACGTCGCGTCCGTGGGCGCGTAGTCCCGAATGCGCGCGGCCGCGCCCTTGGCGTGGGACCAGTATCCTTCGAAACAGGCCCCGTCGCCCTGACTCCAGAACCCGGAGAACCAGATGCATGGCTTTTGGCGCGTCCCGCCGCCCATCAGGCGGACGGGCGTGGTCTTCAGGCTGATGCCGAGGATTTCGCAGACCCGCTCGAAATCTTCATAGACCGCGTCCCACCAGTCGTCGTGGGGCCCGAGGTCGCGATACCAGCATCGGGCCTTCTCTTTGGCCGCATCCGAGAGCTCGGGGAACTGGTAGACAGTGGCGCAGATGATCTCAGGCATCGGCGTCCTCCCCGTTCAGCGCCGCGACCAACCATTCTTGCGTGCTGGACCAGCCGATGGATTTACGAGCGCCGAGATCGATGGCATGCGCACCGCCGCCAAAGGCGTCGAGCCGCGGCCGGGAGCAGGTCAGAGCATACTGGAACCCCCAAAGGCCGGTGAGGTCGAGGTCTTCGGCGAGCCGCAAGACGAAGCGGATGACGGCTTCGACATCGCCGTGTTCGTCGTCATGGATCCAGAGGCTGCTGCCCTCGGGGGCATCCTGGTGCACGAGATCGAAGCCAGCGACATCTGGGTCGTCAGCGTCCTGATCCGCAGCGCGAAGTTCCTGAAACAGTGCGAGCGCGCGGGCGGCCTTGTCGGGGCTGCCGACGTCGATCAGGCATGAGAAATGGGTGAAGTAATCCGCCATGGGGACCTCCTTAATGGGGAAGACCCGGCCAGGAGGCCGGGCGATCGATTGGGATGAAGGGGTAGTTGGGAACGATCAGCCGGTCGACGTGTCGCCCGCCGCCTGTCGTGCGGCATGAGCGCAGAGCATCTGCCGGTAGAAGCGCTTGCGCGCCAGCCGGAGACTGCAAACAGCGCGCGTGTCGGGGTGTAGCGCCCGGACCGCCGCGCGAACCACTGCCAGTCGCGAAGCGGCCGGCGGCAAGCCAAGACGTCGATAAGTGGGATCGGTCATGTCACATGACCTCGACTACGGGCGAAGCGAGATACGGATCGACCTGTGCCTCGATCCGTTCGGTTCGACCCATCCAAGGCTCAGGCCGAATGGCCTTCACCCAATCGGCGAAGCTCGGGATGAAGCCGAGGTCCTCCTTAACATGCTGCTCGCCGACCCACCGGGTAGGGATGATGCGCCCAGTCGAGAGCGTGAGGGTCTGACCAAAGATGGTCTCGGCCATGAAGATGCCCTCGGCATGGTGGCGCAGCGCCCGGTGCCGAAAATCGGCTGTGATCTCCTTGCTCTGGTCGAACCAGGAATGCACGGCGAGGAAATCCTCGACCGTGCCGCCCCATTTCTTCACCGAGGACAGGGCGTGGTGGTAGGGATGTGCCATCGCCGCCCCCTCAGAAATCGTGCGTGTAGAGTTCGGACGAGGTGAAGCGCTCGTTGAACTCGAGGTGAATGGAGCGAGCGCGCGCGTCGAAGCAGAATTCGCCGTAGGCCCCGTCGTTGTTTTCCCAACCGCCGTGAGTGTCAGACAGCAAGTCGTACGCCAGTTGCTCCACGACATCTTCGAGCGAAAGCGCCCGCATCTCGACTTCGGGGTCGTCCCAGGTCAATGCGGCATAGGCGATCTGGGTCTTGGGGAAAGTGACTTCGGCGTCGCCAGCGTAGGCTTCGATGCTTTCAACCTGGCCGCTATCGCCATAGCCGTCAAAGCTCACGGTCACATGGGTGATGCCCGCGGCAGTCAGGCCATCGAAGAGGCGCTCCTTGTTGGCCGGACGCAAAGCTGCGATCCGCGCGTCACGCTCGGACTGCCGAGCCAGCACGGCGGCGAAATCAATCCTGGACGGCGCCATCGGCGCGGCCAGAGTGGGTTCGATCTTGGACATTGGAAACTCCGAAATGAGGGAATGGATCTGAACCCCGAGGCTCTCTCTCGTCCTCCTAGGCTCACATCCTCCCCAGCCCTTCTCTGACTCTCGGGCGTCACGCCGCGATCTGCAGGGCGCGAGACGCGAAGACACGCCAGAGCGGATCGACAAGACGGGCATCGAGAACGTCGGCGTGGTGCCGCAGCCGTCGCGCGAGGCCATGTTCATGCCATTCGGCCGCCCGCATGGCCTGCGCGCGGGTCTGGCTTGCCTCGGACACGACGGCGCGGGCTTCGGCGGCATCCGAGACCGGGTGGCACCATGCGACCCCGCCATCACAGGTAGCTCCGGCCAGAACGAGACGGCCCTCCCGATCGAGGATTGCCAGGATGCGCGGAGCGTCTTCAGGTGTGATATCTTCGGCGTGAACGATTGCCCCCTGCATGGCCTCGGCCAGCGTGGCAAACCGCTCCAGTACCATGGGGTGTGCCTGCCCGGACATGAGAGCCCCGGGCGTATGGCAAGTCGTCGTGAGCGCAAACGGCAAGTCTTGATCTTTAAAATCGGTCAGGAGGCTCGGCGGCAAACTTGTGTTCTGCGTTTCCGGCTGAGTTTGGCAAGGAAGGTCGAACATGGGCATATCTCCGACGGTGCGGAAAGCCTCTCTCACCGCTTCAAACCGTCAAAGACCGAACCGCCGCCCTCTTCCTCGAAGGGGCGACGGCGGCGGGTACGAAAGGCGCGTCAGAGCTTGCCCAGGGCCCGCAGGCTCAGTTCCGTCCCGGCGCCGACGATGATGTGGTCGTGCAGCGTGAGGCCGAGATAGCGACAACCCTTCTGGATCTCCTTGGTCATGCTGAGATCGGCCTCCGACGGCGTTGGATCTCCCGACGGGTGGTTGTGGATCAGGATCAGGGCGCTGGCGTTCAGCATCAGAGCCCGTTTGATCACCTCGCGCGGATAGACCGGGACATGGTCGACCGTGCCGATCGACAAGAGCTCATCGGCGATGATGCAGTTCTTGCGGTCGAGATAGAGAACGTGGAACCGCTCGATCGGCCCGCGCACCGTCAGCGCGCAATAGTCAAGAAGCGCCTGCCAGCTGTCGATGACGGGGTTTCGGCTGAGATAGCGGCCGAGGATGTCTCGGGCCTCGAGGATGACGGTTTCTTCCTGGGGGGTCATGGGGGTCTCGCTGAGTTACCCACCTCGACGCCCCTTCCCTCTCGGGGCGGGGCCGGTGGCGTGCATGTGGAAGAGGAAAACGCGACCGCCGCGGATGCAGGCGGTCGCTGTGCCGGGCTTCGCGTCAGCCGACCCGGTCGAGGAGCTTCTTGGCGCGCCCTTCCATATCAAGGCGGGCATCCTGCTGGGTCTTGTCTCGCGCGAGCCGCGTGATGCCCTGCACGAAGTCGAAGATGCTTTCCGGCGGTCGGCCTTCCTCCATCAGCACCTTCTCGATGATCTTGCCGGATTCGGCCTTCGAGAAGCCGCGCTTGCGCAGGAAATCCGCGCGGTCCTCGTCGCTGCGCGCCACGACTTGCTGCCGTGCCGCCCTGATCCCATTCACGAACCCCTGCGGCGAGGAGTTGGCAAACCGCGTCAGCGCCGGGGCCGCCTCATGGGCGAAGCGCGAGGCCGCGTATTTCGAGTGGCGGATTTTGATCTCCTGGAAATCCTCGACGCCCCAAAGGTTGCGGTTCTGGCACACCGCCCGAAGGTAAAAGCTCGCCATACCGAGGGTCTTCGCCCCAACCTCGGAGTTCCAGCAGTAAAACCCCCGAAAGTAGAGGTCGGGAGAGCCGTCCGCCAGCTTGCCCGCCTCGATCGGATTGCGATCGTCGACGAGGAACAGGAAGACGTCGCGGTCCGAGGCGTAGAGCGTGGTCGTGTCGCGGCTGATCTCGACATCGGGGTTGTAGACCCCGGTCGACCAATCCAGCACACCCGGCACCTTCCAGCGCGTATCGCTCGTGCCATTGCCCGCGATGCGCTGCACCGCCTCGACAAGCTCGAAGTCGTGGATGCGGCCGTAGTCGGGACCGGTGACGGCGCGCAGTTCCGTGCGGCCATCCTCAGTCTCGAAGGTCTTAACCTGCTCGGCACGGTGGTTTGTCAGACCGTACTGCAGGTTGATCCCCGCCAGCGGCGCGGGCAGCTGCCGCAGGTAGGAGGCCGGAGCGCCGACAATGCTGGCAAGCTGGCCAAACGCCCAATGGGTAGGCACGACCGGCTCATGCGCCTTCGGCAGGACCAGATGCAATCGCTCGGCGCTGTCGCGCGCGGCCTCGACGCGGATGTCCGCTGTCTGCACCACGCGGCTGCGGCTGCGCTCGGAGCGACCCTTCACGCTCGCCCAGAGATCGTCGAGCGACAGATACCGCTCGTCATCGGGCCGGTTGAACCATTCGGACGACACCCGCCCGTTCCGCTCACCCCGGCTCACATCCACCTTCCAGCCACCAGCCCGCGTCGGCTGTACCGGATCCAGAACTTCCACAACGCCCATCGGCATTCCTCCGCGACAGGCGCCGGGAGCCACTCTCCCAGCCTTTAACCTGTCGCGAAAGCAATCAGCCTTTCTCTCACTCTTCAAAAGAGGCACGAGCGGCGGCAATGCGGGACGAAGCGGGCGCTCGCTGCGATTGCGCAATCGCCGAATTTCCTACCCAGATTCGGTTGTTCCAGCGCAGTATGTGTCCATCTCTAGATGTGCGTGGGAATCTCAGACTTAGGGGGTGAAAGGTGAGCAAGTTGCAGGATGAAGAGGGCAAGACCGACGAACTGCCACAAGGCATTACGATTCCGAGCGACCTTCAGTTTTCCGCCAGAATGTTTCCAGACGAGGACTACGCCAAGGAGGCGATGTACAAGTTGCATTCCGTTCTCAGCGTCATCAGTCAATCCATCGACCTAACTAACCTGGATGGCGTGACGGTCGCCTTCGACTACGACGAAGCACTGGCTGATCTTGATCGTGGATATGAGACAACCTACACACTCACCGCCACCAAAGGTGTCGCCATCGGTGTTGCAATGGCGCCCACGGTAATTCGCGACGGTGTGATCAAAACGCATCTAGTACTTAACGCGAACTACGCGCTCAGCATCCTAGAAGGACCTGGGGAGGAAACCGAATACTTTTGGCAATCACTTCACCTAATTGCACACGAATGCGCGCATGTGGAGGTGACAGCAGCATTTGACAAGTCGTTCCCCGGGTTTCTTCTTCAGAAAACACACAGCAATATCCTAGATAACATGCGCTGGCAGGTTATTCTGGCAACGTGGGATGAGTATGCTGTATGCCGCATCGCCGGCTCCATTGGAGATGATCCCGTAGAGGGTTACCTCGAAACCTTGGTCAAGGTGTTGGGCGATACCAGGGGCCAATGCTGTGAGCTGATTAAGGCATATCGGACCCACGGGGATGTTGGGCAGATTGTAGGGGAAGTATATGGGAAGCTCGGCGATCTGCTGAAGTATTCATCTTACTTTGTGGGTGCTGCAGCAGCGCAGGAAACCCCAGAAACGCATCCGCCTGCTCTCACCGATGAGGCTGAGTTTGGGTGGTTTTCTCCGTTCTACGAACGCTTGATTGAAATGCAGGAGGCGCTTTGGAACGAGTTTGGGAGATGGAAGAATTTGGATGCCTTCGAGGCAATCGGCGATATCTTAGAGGACATGGCTGAGAGCATTGGTGTCGAAGCGTCGCGCGAGTCCGACGACCTGATCAAATTCAATATTCCATACCGACCGGAAAGCATGCCCGACATTGCCATGACGAACCCGTTAATGCGTGCACTGCTCGGCAGATAGCTGCATTGCATCATCGGCCAAAGTGGGCTCGAAGCTACATTGTAGCAGTGCAGCGAACCCGGCGGGTTTCCCCGCCGGGCCTGAGGGGGGGAGACCCCGTTCCTCAGAACGGGATCTCATCGTCGCGGTCGACCAGTTCGGGGTTTTCGTTCTCGGCCGACTTCGGGCGGCTCAGGAAGTCGACCTTCTCGGCAATGATCTCGCAGCCGTAGCGGTCGTTCCCCATGCTGTCGATCCACTTGGTGTAGTGGATGCGGCCGTGGACGAGGACCTTCATGCCCTTTTCGCAATGCTCAGCGACCGTCTTGCCGAGACCGTTGAAGCAGGTGATGCGGTGCCATTCGGTGTCCATGACCCGGTAGCCGTTCTCGTCGCGCATCACACGGCCTTCCGAGAGGCGGGGGCGCGAGGTGGCGAGGCTGAAGTTGGTGATCTTGGTGCCGCTCTGGGTGGTGCGGACTTCGGGGGTCTGACCGATGTTGCCGGCGAGGATGACGATGTTCTGCATGATAAGCTCCTGTGTGTCCTGTCTTCGGGACCGTCCCTTCGACAAGACCCTGAAAAAGCCCGTCGGGTGACGCGTGCACGGTGGACAGCATGGACACCGGAAACCCCCAAAGGACCGGGGTGGAGCGGGCAGGACGCCAAAGGCGGCCAACACGGCCCGGACTGACGCGGGGTTGCGCGCGAGAGCCCGAACGGGATTAGGGGATTGTCAGTCGAAGGGATGGCCCAGAAGACAGAGAGATGCGGGGAGCCCTTGCTAGACCATGTCCCCTTGCCAATCGGGACTGTTTGACCCAAAGCCCAACTCCCCACCAGCGGCGCAAGTGTCCATCACCGGCTCTCGCCCCCCTGCCCTTCCCCGCTGGGAAATGCAGGGCCTTGCCGCGACAGGCTATCGATACCGGAATATTCAGGACACGGACCGCACCCACTAGCTGAGTGGGATCTCGGGACGTTGTCGCTTAACGCGGACAGAAAATGCAGAAGGAAGTCGCCGGGGCATTCTTCACGGTCTTGGATTGGCAGATGGCGAAAGGTTGCGCGAAGGCGGAAGCCATCGCCATGGTATGGGCCACTTCCTGGCCGAGCTGATCGGGGAGAGCGGATACCGCTTTGCGCCAACATTGTTGGATTTCCGGCTCCCTGAGCTCTTGGCGCCGACCTGGTCAGGTCACGGCCGAAAACTACGGGGGTTCGTCGATGTGGCGGCGATAGATTGACGGCTGACGACATGACCGCGCGGCAAACTCCGGGTTCAGTCTGGGTCGGACCGATCAACTGCGTCCAACTCGAAAATCGTTGCCTCGGGTTTCGGCCCCATCACACGCGTTGGCAGATTAGGCGCAGGCAATTGCCCTCTGTGGTGCCCCTTCACCAACACAACTTTACCGCTGCGATAGCGCCGCTCATGTTCGCTCACCCAATGGCGAACAGGGCCGCTTCGCCCGTCCTGGACCTGACGCTCGAACTCAAGGCGAGCCTGCCGCTCCTGCATGTGAGCCGCGGCCTGCGGACCAATGCGGATTGTAAGATGGGATTTCTGCGCACCTAGAATCCAGGACTTCCCGAATTTTCGAGCGGTCTTGGCATCCTTGGCTGTGAACGTCTCGTTTTCCGTGGGAATGATGCCACCCAAGTCCGGGGAAACCAGCATCGCAAAGAGCGCGTAAGGGATGAACAGGTCGTAGCCTGTTTCAACTTGGTGCACCGTGCGCCGACCGTTGATCATTTCCATCGTATCACCGCTCCGCACACGGAATTCGACCATGGAACGGCTCAACTCGACTTCGACGTTGTCGTAGTTCAACTCGCCTGTCGGAATTCGCTTCACGAGCAAAGCGCAGATTGGATCGACGACCCGCGAATTCTCGCGGCGATGGAACATCGTGATGCGCAAGTGGCCCTTGTTACGATCATCGATGAGATAGCCGCGTAGACCAGTGCCTACGGGTTTGTCGTCATGTCTCGTTACAGGTGAAGCCCGTTCAAAGCGCGCGACACCCAGCTCTCGATCGTCGAATTCGACCCAAACAACGTCGGCAGGGAGCTTTACCTCACCCAGAATGGCCATTGCGGGAAGACCGGTTTCCGAAGCCTGCTTGGCGACTGCGTCATGAAGCGTATCGGCATAGGCTGCAGCCATATGGTCGAGCAGGTACACTTTCGCTTGCTGCAGGGCATCGAGCGCATACTCGCGAAAGCGCCTCAGATCTTCGGACGGCGCAAAGTGCCAAACAAGGTCGTCAGCAGGAGCCGATCTACCCGCAAGCGATGAACCGTATAAGGAAATCAATGATTTGTAGAGCATGCGACGTGACCTGAACCAAATACGACGCAGTTTCCGACGAACCCTGACGATATTCAAGCGGTCTTCATGGCACTGCAATTGACCGCTGATGTCTGGGCAAAGCCAGATTGGCTGACGCTCGAGCTCGTTTTTATGCAAAGGCATGCCGACCATCGTCGGCTCATTTTGCCGGTCAGCCGGAACGGTGGACAGGCGAAAGGCCCGGATCGGAGCCTTGCTCCGAACCCGAGCCGTCTGAAACGTGAGGCCGAAGCCTCACCCGAAAGGATCGTATTCCGAGACGATCACGACCTCGTCGCCGTCGATCTCATCGGCGGGGACAGCGCCATAGGTTCCATCCCCGGCCTGGAAGACGACGATCGAAACCATGAGCGTGGCGGCGAGGGAGGCGGCGAAGGCGTGAGCATCTTTGCGGGACATCTGTTTGGCTCCTGTCTTGGAGGCGGGGGACCATCCCCCGCGCGACAGGACCTCGCAGGCCCGAAGACTGGCTGACATCACCGGGTGCGTTCGGCTCGTCCGAATCCACCCGGCGGCACGGGTTCGCCCGTAGTCCGCCCCCTCGCGGGTTGATCTCGAAGACAGGATTCGGGGCAAGGAAGGGAATGGCGAGCGGGGGATGGTGCGACCGCTGACTGGAGCCGTATGTTCCACTGATGTCATCGCTGCCAGCCTCCCGGCAGACATTTGGTACCAGATCTAGTTCCGTGTTGGATTGGAACCTATGGTGCCCCGCGATCTCGCGGGACAGGGTCGTGATGGGTGAGAGGCCCGCGCTTTGGCGGGCCCCTTGGGTTCTACGTAGGCTCAGGCGGCAAGCTCCGCGCCCCCTGCCCTAGCAGCGCCTTCTTCGCCGACAATCTCCAGCCGCGCATTGCGATAGCCTTCTTTGGCGATCCAGAGCTCGGCAGCCGTGACAGACTCGGCCAGGTGGAGCAGCTCCGTGCAACCGCCGAAATCCAAAAGGACGCGAACCTGCCCGGGCTGTGGTTCCTCAGCGACCTCGAAGGTCAAGGCGCTGTCAGCCGAATGCGTTCGCATGATCGTCACGAGAATGACCCCGTCCGAAGAGAAATTCCCCTCGTGCAGCGTGAACGACGCCGGCGCAGTCCAGGTCGGATAGGGTCGCGGTGGCTCCTTCTTGACAAGACGGCCGACGCCGTTCGAGCGCTCCCAGGCCGCGAGCTTCTTTGTGAACCGCGCGGGCGGTTTCGGACTGTTGTCGGTGTAGCGAATGAGCGCCCCCAGGGGCGCGGTGTCGAGAATGGTCGTTGCAGACATGATTCCTCATCCTGAATGCGTGATTTTTCATTCATCTAGTTGATATTGTTGAGATTTATGAGATTGAGGGCGGGTTTTCCCGCCCTCGGATGACTCAGATCACTCCGCAGCCATCATCGACGCATCATCACCCGGCAGGTCAGCGGTGAGGAAGGCGGGAAGGTCGACATCCTCGGTCTGGTCGATGTCGGAAACGGGTTCAGACGCCCCCTGCCCTTCTGCACCGTCCAGTACCGCCGGATCGTGACGGCGAAGAACCTCCGGCAACCAGCCGCTGTCTTTCAGCAGACGCTCGGCTTCAGTCGCCATCTCGCCCTTCTTCAGGTGATCGAGGAGTTGGGCAGTGCCTTCCCCTTTCGCCTCGCGCACGGCCTCGAGGATCCGGGCCTTGGGCACGCGGTTCAGGTAGGTATCGGCAGTCGGCTCCCAACCTGCCTCGACCATGTCGAGTTCGACCGCCTGTGCAACCAAGTCGGACTGAGTCATCCGCTTGGTCAAACCGCTGGCGGTGATACCGGCACCATAGGGGTTCACCTTCTCGTGGAGCGCGTTGATCCCGAAGCTGAGGCAATGCGCGAGCAGCGACAGCCGGCTCCCTTGATCAAGGGAGGTCAGGAAGTCCCAGAGCGCGGCATCGTCGCCGAGCGGCAACTCGGCCTCCCACTCCGCGTGGCGATCGTCCACCAGCTTGGCCACCACGCTGTCTTTCAGATCGCTCGCCTGCGCGGACATGTAGACGTGACGTACCGAGACCTCGAGGCAGCTGCCGACCGAACTGGACGTCCGGAAGGTATCATTGACGAGCCTCAGGAGCAGAAGCGTCAACGCGACGTCAGGGGAGCGACCGACAGCTTCGCGCAGTGCCAATGTCCGGTGCGCCGTCAGCTCCATGACCAGCCGCTCAGGCAAGGGCTTCAAGGCACCGTCGTCCTCGTCTTCGGGCACGTTCGCGCCGAGGGCTTGACCGGCAGCAGTGATCACCGTGCCATTGCCGATACCATCTACGCTGTTCGGCGCTGAAAGCTCAGCGCGCTGCCCGTCTGCCGCCAGTTCACCGCTGTGGACATTGGCGTCTTCCCGAGGCTCATCCTCAGGCCGCACGAAGCCCCGATAAACTGCAAGCTCGCCATAGCGGTCAAGCGTCACAAACGCCCCTGCCCGTGCGATCTCCTCCGCGTCGAAAATCAGCGGCCGGGCATCGAGTTTCTCCATCGCGACTTCCAACTCGCCAAGACGCGCGTCGATCTCTTCGGGGAATTCATCCTGGCCCTCGTATTCCTCCTCGAGCGCCCGGTACTCGGCAAGCAGCTTGGCATGGGCCGCGCCTTCGTCATCTGTCATCGGCGCCGGGTCTCCGCTCAGCCGCCGCAAACCGTGGCTATAGCCATAGGGCAGGTCGAGCGAGACCTCGATCCATTTCCAACCTTCGGTCGCAATCGCTTCGGCTTCAGCCTGAAGCTTCTCGCTGACCAGACGATCGAGCAGGGCAGGGTTTTCCAGCCAGCCGCCGTCATCGCCCTGAAAGAGGTCATGCAACATGGTGCCACCAGCCGTCTCGTACGCCTCGACGCCGACAAAGACAGCACGACGGTCAGAGGCCCGCACCGAGGTTTCTGTCAACATGCGCCGGATCTGATAGGGCTCTTTATTCCAGGACGAACGAATTGCCTCCCAGACCTGAACTTGGCGCTCGTGATCCGGATTGACCGTAAAGGCCATCAGCTGCTCCAGCGTCATCTCGTCCTCGGCATAGAGCTCGAGCAGGGCAGGGGCCACGGCGGCGAGTTTCAGGCGCTGTTTGACCACCTGCGGCGTGACGAAGAAAGCGGCCGCGATCTCTTCATCGCCTTGACCCTTCTCCCGCAAAGCAACGAAGGCGCGGAACTGATCGAGCGGATGCAGGGCTGCGCGCTGCATGTTCTCAGCGAGCGAGTCGTCTTCGGCGAGGATCGCGGAAGTGGCATCCCGTACGATGCAGGGAATGGGCGTCGTCTTGGCCAGACGCTTCTGCTTCACGAGGATAGACAGGGCCTGGAAGCGCCGACCACCAGCGGGGATTTCGAACTTGCCGGTCTCGGATCCATCATCCGCCAGAACGGGCCGAACGCTCAGGCTCTGCAGCAACCCGCGGCGGGCGATGTCTTCGGCCAGTTCCTCAACCGAGATGCCAGCCTTGATGCGCCGGACGTTGGACTGGCTCAGAACGAGTTTGTCGAAGGGGATATCCCGGGACGGGGACAGGGTGACTTTCTGGGTAGATTTCGCCATCAGATATTCTCCACGACGGGCGCCGGAAGCCACTCTCCCGATCTCACTTCCCGTCAACCCTTTCACAGCCCATCTCTACCTCTCAACATGTCCACCGCGGTGGACATCACGCAGTAGCTGCCCCAGAACGAGAAAGCCTCTCCAACAACACTGATGGGTTGAAGTCAGTTTCTCTGCGACCGAGCGTGATGCTGTGGAAATACGCTCCGAAGTCTCGGATGCGGTTGCTCATCTGGAGAATTATGAAGATGGCGCACGATGCTTTTTGAGAGCCTATCTTTCTAGCAGCCTTTTCGAAGGTGCTTTCGTGGATTCCCATCATTGGAGCGAGCGTTCTGGCGTGGCTTTCGACATCGTGCCAGTTTCTAAGTGAGTTCGTCGCGAACGATGTAGCTTGATCACAAACGGTTGTGAGTGTTTGCAGGGGAAGTGTTTCGCTGTCGGTCCCGCTTTCTAAATCTTTTTGTTCTTTTTTAGACTTAGAATGGTGGCGGACAGTTTGCCCGTCATTGGCGGGCAGTTTCATTGTTTCTGGTGCGTCCACCGCGGTGGACATCTGTTTGCATTGAGCTTCCAGTTCGCCGAGCAAAGCACGATACTCCGTGATCGAGAGCTTCCTCCGAAGAACTCGGCGTACCTGATGAGTGAGTTCGTTCTCGGGGTCAGCTTCGTCGATCTGCGCAAGTTTGGTTAGGATTTGCTTTCGCAAAAACACGCGATCCCGACGAGCGTTTTCCATCGCTTGGGCTGTTGCAAGTAGTTCGCCGGCACGCGCGAGCAACGGAGCCAGCGACAAGCCATAGCTAATGGACTGACCTTCGGACGACTTCACTCGGTATCTTTTGCGATTTGGGCTGTCGTGGCGCTTCATAAAACCGAGTTCAACAAAGCGATCGATGTGCCTACGGAGGGTTCGTTCATCGATCCCGCCAACTCGACGGCAGATCTCGTCGTTGGAAGCGAAGACTGTGTCGCCATGCCCAGGCTTGAGAAAGCTCAGCATCGCTTGGAGCGTTTGAACATGTCCTGGACGGAGACCGAACAGGCAGCGACTATCTCTGAGCGCGCGGAAGACTGCCCAGATGTCGGTTTCAGGTGTGGTCGTGGGGGGGGTGCCCTTGCCGACGCCAAAGGTCTGAACGGAAAGCTTTGTGAATGCCATGTTTGTTGAACGACGACCGTTGCGGCCCACAACTTCCCCGGCTCTTCTCGCTGTTTTTGGCGAGAAAAGGCAACAAAAAGACGTCCACCGAATCGGTGACTCTTGACCGGCATGTCGGAGATTGCTACATCACAGGTGCAAATCAGATGATGAGGGCTCTCCGGGGGAAACCTTGGGGGGCTCTTTTCTTTTCGGTCTTCGCCTTTCTCCTCTGCTCGTGTTTTTGGTTATGACCGGGGATCAGCTCCCCGAGCCTCTCTCATTCTGCCATTGTTCAAAAAGCTGTCGCAGCGTGGTTTCCGCGCGCTCTTCGAGCCATTGGCCGAATTCCGGGTTGTCCTTGCGGGTGATCTTGATAGCGATCGACTTGCCATCGACTGAAAGTGTGCCGACAGGGCTACCACTATTGTCCTTTACCACGGTCGTTTGGCCACGGGCGCTTTGGTTGGCTGCGCCACGCGCCTTGCTGGAGCAAGCAACATAGACGGCTTGAAACTTGTCCGTGCTTGGAGTGGTGTCAGGCAGAGAGGCAAGTGTCTCAAGCGCAATGTCGACAAGCGGAACCTTCTCTGAAAGTGCAGCAAGATCACCCCATTGGCGTCGACCTACGCCATGAGCCGGGCCGATAAGCCGGACAAGTTCGTCAGGCAGCTGCTCGATGACTACACGATGGTTCGACACACCTTGCCGGGTGAGGCCTAGGGCGTCCTGAATGACGCCAGGCTTGTAACCGGCCTCCTGCATCTCTTTGATAAAAAGAGATTTTTCAATGAAGGACGGATCCAGCCGCAGGTTGTTTTCCTGACCTTGCGCGATCAGAGAAGCATCATCATCGAGCGTTCGAACGATCGCTTTGACGGTTCCACCAACTCTTCGAATGGCTGCAAGTCTACGACGCCCGTAGATGATGCGGTATCGATCCGGTTGGTCAGAGGGGCGAACCATGATCGGCACTTGCTGACCATGCTTGCGAATGCTTTCGGCGAGATCTTCAATGCTACTATCTTCCAGGATCAGGCGATCCCGGAGACCATCCATATCGATCCGGTCGGGTTCGATATCTCGGATTGAGTTGGCAGTGATTTCCCGGAGAGAATCCCGCAATCCGCCAACCGAGCCAGGTAGCTTCGAGGATTTGACCGGGGCAGGGGAGGAGGCTGCCGACTCTTTCTCGTCTTTCGGTGGCTGGTTGAAGATATTTCGAGCCATCAGCGACGCCCCCATGCCATTTGGATTGTCTGCTCCAGCTCATCGGCAACGCTGTTCACGCTGGTCAAAGCCCGATCAATGGTCTTCCGAATGAGCTGGCTCGGGTCTACCTCATAGATGGTTTGCTGAGTCATGCCGGCGTCAGAAATGGCTGTCGACTTCAGCATCGGTTCAGTCATGACTTGGCCCGCAAGGATTGAACGCAGGTACCCGGCCATTTGCGTTTGTGGTCCGTCCGACGGCTCGTAGCGTGTGATCAGGAACTTTACGAAGTCCCAAGTGACATGTCGTCCAATCGCCTCTTCGACGGCTTTGACCGTTTCCGAAGCGAGTTTGAGGAACTGGCTCATCGAAGCGATGTCGAGCATGCCGGGGACGACCGTCACAAGTAAGCCCGTGGACGCTGCCAATGCTGTCAATGTCAGGAAGCCCAACTGCGGAGGGCAATCAATCAGCACGATGTCATAGTCTGAGTCGACTTCCTCTAGCGCCAGAGCAAGACGCTCTGCAAAAATCGGCTGAACCCTACGCGCAAGGGCATTCGCTGTCTCGGTTTCGTACTCGGACAACATCAAGCCAGCCGGGACCATGTCGAGCTTGTGGAAGTATGTTTTCTGGATGACCTCCGAGAGCGGAACTTGATCATCGTATCTCAATGCGTCGTAGATTGTGCCGCCTTCGGCAAATTCGAGCTCAGGCCGGTAGCCGAAAAATGTCGTCAAACTGGCTTGTGGGTCGAGGTCCAGCACAAGCACGCGGTAGCCACGCAGGGCATACCTGTGTGCCAAATGGATCGTCGCTGTTGTCTTCGAGCTACCGCCTTTGAAATTCACGACCGAAATGACCTGAAGACGGTCGCCGTCTCGGCGGCCAGGTCTGTACGCGTCAGCATTTTTGCCTGTCCGCGCCAAAATGTTGCGGAGGTCGTCAACTTCTTCGGCCGTGTAGAACCTATGACCGCGACCGTCAGTGTGAACTTCTGGGAAGCTGCCATCTTTGTGGCGGTTGCGCAGGTTCGACGTACTAACGCGCAGCAACTCGGCGACCTCGGTCGAGCTGAAGCGGCGCAAGGACTTGCGTTCTTCTGGCTCGAACGCAACTTTCATCTGCCGGTCAAGCGACTCAGCAAGACTGTCTGCGAATGCTCCGATGTCGGAAGAGCCTATACCTTGCGTGTAGCCCGTATTTCGATCATCCATGTTCTGCCGCCTCTCATGGCCTTTGCTAAGGCTCTTTGTCGTTCTGACGGTCGAAGCCGCGTCTGACGCGTTTTGCCGTCAGAATGGAGATGCCACGAACATCTGTGTCCGGCAAGAAGAATCTAGATGTAGTGGAAAAGTTATCCACAGCACCAATTTGGTCGCGCGGGGCTTGCGACAGATAACGCATTGATTAACAACGATAAAGACCGTTTCTGGCGAAGCCGATACCCTTCGAGATATTTTCTGCTCGCGCGAACTAACCCCAAGGCTTTGTTGGATATTTACGTGGCTTTCGTCCAATTGAGGTGATGATTCTGGAAGATTTGGGCCGAGCGAACAGAGTGGTTTGCCGACCATTGGCGCCTACAAAAGGCCGAGACGCTCTGCCCGCTCCAGCAGCATTCTGACTGAGGAAGGCTGCCAGCTGGTACGACCGCGAGGGGTGCGCTCACGCATGGATTCCAGTCGGTCGCAGATTGCCTGCAAGGTGATCTCGGGGTCAGCACCTTTGATCGCAGCGACTATCGCAGGCAGGCGATCGTCAGTTTCGCGTCGTCCGGCGCGGCCAAGAACTTCATCAGGCAGAAAGCCGTCGCGCACATATGCCTTCACGGCGCGGAGCAGGCGGCTTTGGGTCCAATGGCGATCTGGGGGCAGGGGGCCATTGATAATCCGGAGGACGTCTTCCCAAGCCATATCGGGGCGCAAGCGGCGCACATGGGGCACCCAATCCTGCGCTGTCTCGTTCAAGCGCTCCATGTAGCCGTCCTGTCGAGCCACCCGCACCTTGCGCAGCGCTTCAGGGTCCTTGGCGCGAAGACCTGGGTTGCCGCCTACGCGGCCCTTTGAGTGTGCCGAGGCAAGTCCGGCTTTGGTACGCTCGCGGATCAGAGCGCGTTCGAACTCAGCCGCAGCGCCCAGAACCTGCAACGTGAACTTGCCCTGGGGCGAGGCAGTATCGATCGGGTCCTGGAGCGAGCGGAAGAACGCCCCCTTGCCTTCCAGTCTTTCGATCACCTCAAGTAGGTGCGACAAAGACCGCGCAAGCCGGTCGATCCGCACGACGACCAGCGTGTCGCCCTTGACAATCCGCTCCAGCACACGTGCAAGCACGGGCCGCGCGCGATTGCCGCCCGAGGCGTGCTCTTCAAAGATCTCGGCGCATCCCGCAGACTGCAGTGCCTCAGACTGGGGCAGGGGGGTCTGATCCTCGGTGGAGACGCGCGCATAGCCAATCAGCGGCATGAAACTGGGCCGTTTGCAATTTTATGTACCACCAATAAACGACCGTTTGTAAACAGAGGCAAGGGCGCTCTTTGTGGTGCTGCAAATCAAAAACCCCTTGGTTTTCATATGCTGAGCGCGATCAGAGAGATATCGCAGACCACCGCGCGCGCGTGCTATATAGGGTGTGCAGGCGCACCCTAACAAAACACTTTGGTAAAATGCAAAAGCGCCATATTTTGCACATATGAAGCCTCAAGTACCTACGCAGTATAGTAAATTGGACGATCCTCTAGTTGATGCGGAGGGGATTGAAGAGACGTCCGAGGACGACCTGTGGTTCCTGCCCGGTCCAATAGAAGTGGAGCCGGATTATCTGCCGCCCAGACCGAGGGCAGAGCTGCCTGAAACCGCAGTCCTCGACGATTGGCGGAAGGCAGAGGCAGGTAATGCCGCCCGTCTTGCCCGTGTGGCTAGCCGGATTGGCGCGCTGGATGACCGTCTGCACCGTGGCCCGGAAGGCTGGCGGCTCAGGCTCGCCCTGATCGAGGCGGCAGACCTCAGCTGGTTTGTGGGTGACCGAATTGGCCCGGATCGGCTGGCGCTTTGGATATCCATGCGCTTGTCCGGGGTGCAGGACGACACCGCAGCGCTCGCGCGTGTCGGATGGGCGGTGCGCCGTCTGACAGGCGGTCCCGGTCCAGAGGTGGACTTATCCGCTTTCCTCGATCGCCGTGACCCTGAAAACATGGCCAATGAAGCCGAGCCCTTTGCGGATCGCGCGGTCGGTTGGCTTGACCTGATGGCGCAAGCCGCCCACCTGCATTCGATTACACGCGCCTGCATGGGGTTTCACCTCTGGAACCTTGCGGGCCTCGGGCAACAGGACGACCGGATGGAAGCGGCGGTTACCGCCGCACGCATTGCCGCGAGCGAAGGCCCGAATTTGAATGGGGGGGCCATCTTTGCGCCTCTGGCTATGCGCGGGGCAGGGGGGCTGCGCGCCAGTGGCCCACCTGCCGAGCGCTTGCAGCGTTGGCTCGAGGGAATGGAAACAGCATGCCTGACCGCGATGCGGCACCTCGACGATATCCAGGCATGGTCAGCGCGGGCGGACAACATGATGGCACCGCTCTCTGGCAAGACACCACCTGCATTGCGCGCGGTGCTGACCGAATGGCCCGTCGTCTCCGCTCCAATGGCCGAGACCCTGACCGGTGCCAGCCGCGCCGCCGTCCAGCGCAACCTTGCTTGGATGGAAGCGCAAGGTCTAATCCGCGAGGTGACCGAACAGGTGCGTTTCCGCATGTGGCGGGCGATGCCATGAAACACCTCTAAAGAAGCACTCGTTTTGGTGCGTAACATTTGTTGATAGTTCAACGGAGGACCAGAATCGTGACAGACCAAAAATATGAGACAGTCGATTTCGACGTGCGGCTCAGAAATAGTAGTCAGATGGATTTGCGGTGTTTTCACCTATCTGTGGGATCCTCTAGTCGCTCTAGCCTCAAATTCTTTATTTCGAAATCACGAAAGAATAAGTCTCTTGGGCGCAAAAACTGGGGCACGAAAATTGCGATCTACCCGTGGACAGACGGGGTCAGTTTATAGAGCTGGGCGACCGCCCCATGAAGCCGAAACAGCCGATCACCGCTCAGATCTTGATCAATGCCGCCGTCGCGTACATGAAGGCGATGCCGCCCAGAAACCCGACCAGTACGGCTGGTGACATCAGCGCCGCCTGCCTGTCGGCGTTTTGACGTACAAGGTAGGCGCTGACCTCGACCATGACTTGCAGGATCGCACCCGCTCCGACGGCGAGTGCCAGTGCCGACCATTGCGGCGCATAGGCAAGGCTGCCCGCCCACATTCCGAGGATGGCCGGGCCACCGGCGAGCAGGGTCAGAGCGGCAAACGTCCAAAGCGTTGGCCGGGCACGAAGCATCGGGGCGGCGATGCCTATGCCCTCGGTGACATTGTGCAAGGCAAAGCCTAGGACGAGGAAAGTTCCAAGCCCCGCCGACCCGGCGGCGAATGCGCCGCCGATTGCCAGCCCTTCGCCGAAGTTGTGAAGCCCGATCCCGAGGGCAATGTAGAACGCAAGCGCGATGCCTTCCGGATTGCCGCGCCAGCGCCCGATAGCCATCAATAGAAGAAAGCTTGTAAGCGCCGCCAGCCAGACCATGGCAGAACCTTGGAATATCGCCGCCGCATCGCCGGACAACTCCACCGCTTCCGCAGTCATGTCGATCAGCAGGAAGGCCAGCAACCCAACCGTCAGTGCGAGCAGAAAGTTCATCCCGCTTCGCCCGACGCCCTTCATCGCCGGAAAGAACATGAGACCAAGCGCAACCGGCAATAGGCCGACGATCGCTCCGATCACTGCCTGCAGCCGGAGTTGCCCCCAGGTGGCGCTTGGCGTCGAGACGGCGACCCCGATCTCATGCCCGAAGGTCGCGCCCGTGTTGGTCAGCAGGTTGACGCGATGGGCCTCGCCGAGAACCCACGGATAGGGAATTCGCAACCAGACCGCTTCGCCGCGGGCAATCGGCCCCGCGGGCTCCTGCGTGAAGGTCCAGTAGGCGTCGTCCACTGCGACCTGCGCGACCACCATTGCTTCCGATCCGCCGGCGCGCACACTGAGCGAAATCCCCGACCCATCGAGGATCGTCCGTTCGACGGTCAACGCCTCGACCGGGGGCGCGCCATTGTTGAAGCCGCGCAGCGGATCGAGCGAGGCAATCCACACGAAAGCCCCCAGCATGACGGCCAGCGGCACGAGGACGAGAAGCAGGCGGGTCATTGGCGGGCGGCTGCGTTGGATATGATCGGTCATGCTCCGGCCTCTCGCACGTCGAAAAAGCCCATCCAGCCAAGTTCGGTGAACTCGGCCTGGTGCGCATGGAACATATACATCCCGTCCTCGTGATCGGCGAAGCTGAACTCGAGGATGCCGCGCTGCGCCTGACACTGCATGATCACATCGACCGTGCGCAGGGTCGGCGTGAGCTGGGTGCCGGTGTCGTAATAGTCGAAGAAATTCCCATGCAGGTGGAACGAGTTGATCGGATCGAACTCGGTCGCGTTCATGAGGTAGATGCGCACCGGGCGCGACTTGTCGATCCGGATCGGCGCGTTCATGTAAGCTTGGCCGACCGTGTTTACGGCATAGACCTCGTTCTCACCATCGAAATTGGTGTCAAAGCCGTTCATCACCATCGCCAGTTCCTGCCATTCGGCGTTTTCCGGGCTGCCCAGCACACGCGACGCCGCAACGGCCGCAAATTCGGGGTGGCGCGCCGGATCCGGATCGACCACGAAAAGGCCGTACATGCCCTTGTGCATGTGCCGTTTCAGTGGCAGGGCATGGCAATGGTAGAGGTGGCAGCCGAAGGGCTTGGCATCGAATTCGTAAACGAACTCCTCGCCCGGATCGATCAGCCCGGCGCCTTGAACACCGTCCATGCGCGCTGAATGAATGCCGTGAAAGTGCATGGAATGGGGATGTGAACCAAGGTTGCGAAAGACGATCCGTAGCCGTTCGCCCTCCTTCGCTCGCAGGGCGGGGCCGGGAACGCGGCCATCGAACGTCCAGGCGGGGAAGAACACGCCGGGAGCGATCTCGATTTCCATGTCGATGGCGTCCACCTCGAACGTTCGCAACGTGCGCCCATCCGGCAGAACTTCGGTGCGACCGGTCTCCCAGTCGGTCAGCATGGCCGTCGGGTCGAACCCGTTCCGGGCGTGGTCGACCTGGCCGACCATCGTCATGTTACCATGCGCCATGCCACTGTCATGGGCCGAATACGGATCGACCGCCCCGCCGGGCATAGCATGCCCCGCCATCGGGTCGGGCGTTGCCTGGGATTGCGCGCGGCTCGCGGCCACGGCCGCTCCGCCGGCAGCCACCAGACCGCCGACCAACAACGCGCGTCGCGACGCCGAAACTGGCTCCGTGACGACGCCAGGTGGCGCTGTGGGCAGCGATGTCTCCACGGCGGACGACACCTCGCGCCCTCGCTTGCTGGTATCGACAGGCATGGACGTTGTCCCTTCAGATGACACGCAGGCCAAAGTCCCGGCGCAAAAAGTTAGCATAGGCTAATAATCATCGCTCAGGCTTTACGAGTCAATCCTGATCGTGCGAGGGTGACGGCATGATTGATGATGAGAACCTTGAATCAACCGAGGCAGAGGCACGTGCGGTCGAATCCCGCGCCGAGGCCTTCATCGGTGTGCGCGAGGCGCGGCGCAGCGAGGTGGCGGAAGACTATGTCGAATTGATCGCTGAGTTGATCCACGAGAACGGCGAAGCCCGACCGGTCGATATTTCGGCCCGGATGGGCGTGACCGCGCCGACGGTCGCCAAAACCCTTGGCCGTCTGGCGCGGGACGGCCTGATCACTCGCGCGAAATACCGTTCGGTCTTTCTGACCGAGGAAGGCCGGGCGCTTGCCAAGGAATGCAGGCACCGCCACGAGATCGTCTTGCGCTTTCTCCTGAGCCTCGGGCTAGACCCCGAGACGGCTGAACGCGATGCCGAAGGGATCGAGCATCATGTGAGCGAGCGCACGCTTGCCCTGTTCGCGGCGTTTGCCCAGCGGTCATAGGCAGGTGGTTGCCGCTGCAACAAGTCGGTTGGCCGAGGATTTGAACGAGCCAATCTTTGGATGTTCCAAGAAACGTGATTTTGTGCCGCTGGCATTCGGATCGCGCGGGTAGTAGATCAAGATCATGAGACGTTGGGCGCGCCTTATCTGCATTCTCTCGCTGGTGGCTTTTGCCATCGGCGCGGTCGCGCAGTCTGCGGGCTCAATTGCCATGGCCTCGTCAATGGTCTCCACGGACAGCGGCATGATGGCGATGGACGATTGCGACGCCTGCGGCAGCTTGGAAGACGGTAAGATGGGTTCCGTCTGTGATTTTGTGTGCAATGCCGCGGGAATGGCCGCTCTTCTTTCGATTCCGGCTGGCACCAGCCCGATCGCTGCCGCCGCGGCCCATGAAATCCGGCCAATGGACGTTCCGCACGGAATATCTGGCCCCCCGGCCAAACAACCTCCTCGAGTCTACCTCTGATCTGACACACGGCGCTTGATTGCGCTTCGTGTGTTTCTCCGTGCCGGACGCCCCCAAATGGGCGTTTGCGCGGGGCCATGAACGTCGCTGAGCAATTGCTTTGGCGGCGTACAGTGAAATCAGAGAGTGTTTATCCATGTCCTACCAAATCAGTTCCCGTTTCAGTCGCCGATCTTTTCTTGCAACATCCTTGGCGGGTTTCGGCGCCGCGGCTTTCGGAAAGCCTCTGCGCGCCGAGCCGCAAATCCGCAGCTTTTCGCTGCGCCCCGCGCCGGGACAGGCAAGGCTGGTCCCAGAACCTTATCCCGCAACCCCCGTTTGGGGCTTCAACGGTCAGGTTCCCGGCCCGGAGCTACGGGTTCGGCAAGGCGATCGGCTGCGCATCGTCGTCACAAACGGTCTGGACGAGGAAACCACCGTCCATTGGCACGGACTTCGTCTGCCGAACGCGATGGACGGGGTTCCACACCTGACGCAGAAGCCGATCGCACCCGGAGAAACCTTCACCTACGAGTTCGACGCGATCGATGCCGGGACCTTTTGGTATCACCCCCACCAGCGCAGTTTCGAGCAGGTCGGACGTGGGCTGGCCGGACCACTCATCATCGACGAATCCAACCCGCCGCGGGTCGACCGCGATGTCACCTGGCTGCTTGACGACTGGCGGCTGACGCGGGACGCGGCGATTGCGGATGACTTCGGCGCAGCCATGGACATGAGCCATGCGGGCCGTCTGGGCAATACTGTCACGATAAATGGGCGTGTTCCCGATGTCTTCGTGGTGCGGCAAGGCGAACGCATCCGGTTGCGGCTGATCAATGCCGCCAACGCCCGCATCTTCGCGCTCGACTTCGGCGACCTTTCCGCGCGCATCATTGCGCTCGACGGCCAGCCGATCACCCCGCACGCCGCGCCTGACGGTGTCGTGGTTCTGGGCCCGGCGATGCGTGCCGACATAATGCTCGATTGCCCTGCCGACCCGGGAACCACGCTTCAAATCGTCGACCGCGCCTATCGCGATAATGAATTTAACCTGCTGGATGTCGTCTTTGACGAAACGCCCCTGCGTGCCACGCCGCCGGAATGGGAAATTGCCCTTCCAGCCAATCCACTGATCGAACCTGATCTGAACGCAGCCCGTCGTCACGAAATCCTGTTCACCGGGGGCATGATGGGCGCCATGGTCGAGCGCCAGATGGGCCCGAGCCAGTCCGGCAGCATGATGGGCGGAATGATGGGTGGCGTTGTGGGTGGCGGCATGTGGTTCGTCAATGGCGTCGCGGCCGAAGGGCACATGCTCGATCCCTTCCTGACATTGGAGCGCGACGCGAGCCATATCCTCCAAATGACGAACGCCACTGCCTTCGACCATCCGATCCACCTGCACGGCCACTCCTTCCGCGTCATCAGCCGCGATGGCGTGCCGACCGAATTCCGTGAATGGCAGGACACCGTGCTGATCGCGCCGCGCGAGCAGGTCGAAATCGCCCTGGTCGCCGACAATCCCGGAGACTGGATGTTCCATTGCCACATCCTTGAGCACCAGGCGGCCGGGATGATGGGCGTGATCCGCGTCGCATGAGCAGAGGAGCATGCAGATTGAAGTCGATTGAGATTGGATGTCGGCCAAACCGGCGCAAGGTACTCACCGCGGCACTCAGTATCGGCGTCGCTTCGATGTTGCCGGGGTTCGCACTCGCGGCGAGCGATGGTGATCCAGCGGCACTTGCCTTTGATGGCGATACCATTCTGCTGGCGAGAGGAGGGCTGTTCGTCAGTGACGATGACGGCCGGACTTGGACCGCGGCAGAGACACCGGGGAACGTGCTGTCGCTGGCGACCCATCGCGACCGGCCCGGCCGTGTGGTTGCGGGGCTCGCCGTGGGCGGTGTCAGCACTTCCGAAGATGGGGGCGCTTCGTGGCGCGTCAGCGACGCTGGGCTGCCTGACGGAGAGATCAATGCCGTTGCCATCGCCTCGCGGAACTCGGACATGATCTATGCCTCGGTTCGCGGCGACGGATTGTGGAAGAGCGAGGACGCCGGCGCAACCTGGTCGCTCGCCATGGACCGCCCCTGGCTCGACGACGCAGAGCGCGAACCTCTTGCTCTGGCTTCGGTCGAGCTTGAAACCGGCATGGGCGGGATCTGGATCTATGCGGGCACCGAGGTTGGCCTTGCGCGGGTGCCCGATTGCTTTTGTCGCTGGCAGGACGTGCAGCCAGGCAACGCGATGGACGCATTGGTTGCGGGTGAAGCCCCACCGTCCGAAGCGCCATTGCCAGGCGGTCAACCGATCCTGTCGCTGGCCAGTGCCCCCTCGGCGCCGGAAGTGATGTATGCCGCTCTGCGTTCGGGCCTCTGGGCATCGCAGGACGGCGGAGTCATCTGGCAAAAGCGGGCCAGCAAAGCTGCGACCGCTGTTGCGGTTCATCCAAGAGACGAGACCTACATCGCTGCCCTGTTGGGCGGCATCTTGAAATTCAGCCGTGACGGCGGCGCAACCTGGATCGAAACAGGAGAACTATGATGGAGAAAATGATGCAGAGAAGAAACGCGCTTGGTCTGATTGGCAGCGGCATTGTCGGAATGGTGGGCCTGACCACATCGGCTTGGGCGCAAGCGACAGGCGATGTGGCGCCCGGTCTGACGGGCAGCGAAAGGCAGATCACCATCTGGCGCGATCCGGGCTGCGGCTGCTGTGATGCCTATGGGGATTATCTCGAAGAACACGGCTTTACCGTAACGCGTGTGGATGACCGCGACTTCGACAAACGCTCGGTCGAAGTCGGTGTGCCCGCCCAGGGCATCGGCTGCCACTTGGCCGAAATCGACGGCTACTATGTCAGCGGTCTCGTCCCCGTCGACATCATCGAGCGGCTGCTGGAAACCCGTCCGGCGATAACGGGTATCACCTTGCCGGGAATGCCCGCGAATGCACCCGGGATGGCTGCGGTCAAGTCAGGCACGCTAAGGACCTACGCCTTTGGCCCGGAAGGAATCTCAATCTATGCCGATGAATAAGGGGCCGAAAAACCGACTGGCGAAGGGTACGGTCAGGCGGTCAGTGCACCTCGCTGCCCTAGTGTCCACGCTCGCGACCACCGGCGTTGTGGTGCTGGCCCAATCGGAACCGGTGGACCCGCGTGTCGAGGGACTGACGTTCTTGGGAGAGCCCGTGCTTGCATCCGAGGTCACGGCAGGGCAACAGCTTTATGCGGACAACTGCGCCAGTTGCCATGGTGCGAACCTTGAAGGCCAGCCCGATTGGCGTCGTCGTCTTGACACCGGAAGAATGCCGGCCCCGCCGCATGATGACACAGGCCACACCTGGCACCATTCAGACCGCATGCTTTTTCAGATCACTAAAGGCGGGGTCGGTGCCGTCGTGCCGGGATACGAGAGCGACATGCCGGCCTTCGGAGAGGATCTGACAGACGCAGAGATCGAGGCGATCCTCGTCTACATCAAGAGCACCTGGCCTGAGCGACAACGTGAGTTCCAAGCCGAAGTTTCGGCCAATGACACGGGCGGGTGAAGTTCGACAGGGTGTCAGGATAGTATCTTTCGACCAAAGCCGATCCACCGGGGGACCAATTCGGCAAATCTGTCCTACTCCGCCCCCCGACTCCCGCTTTACCACGCTAATTCGGACCTGACCTGGTTGGCCGTTAACCCGACCGCAAGGCAAGCATGTGCTACCAGGGTCGCGTGCATGCGTTCACGAAAATTTGCCCTTGAACCTCTAGCCACTAGAAGTCCTATCTAGTCGACGAGAATGTATATCGTTCTTGCCATTGATCGCCGGTGGGAACCGAAAGGGTACGACATGCTGACAAGACGACACTTCATTCAAACGACAACAGCGCTCTTTTCGGCGACTGTGGCCAACCCTGTGTTTGCCGATAGCTGGCCCACCGAGGCGCAGAAGGCTGAATGGGACGCGCAAGTCAGCCCGCCCGGCTTCGATCCGGCCACGTCAAACCCTTGGGGACTACACCCACGTTTCTTGCCTCAGCGTGTGGACGCGAAGGACGGCCTCGTGCCGGGAGACATCCATGTCGATGCGGTCGCGCGGTATCTCTACCACATTGAGGAGGGTGGAACCGCGATGCGCTACGGCGTGGCGATCGCGCGGGGCAACCTCTACGAGCCAGGTGTTTATAACATCAAGCGCAAGGTCAGGTGGCCGCACTGGACGCCGACACAGAATATGATCGAGCGGGATCCCGAAAACGCAAGATGGGCCGACGGGATGGAACCCGGGCCTCAAAACGCCTTGGGATCGCGGGCGCTCTATCTCTATGTCGGTGATCGCGACACCTATCTTCGGATACACGGCACACCCTATCCGAGAAGCATCGGCGGTCGTGCGAGTTCGGGTTGCGTGCGGATGGTTATGGCACACATCAACGAGCTTTATCCGAACGTCGAGATCGGATCGACAGCACATCTTTATTCGGCTGAGGACAGCGTTACCGCGAGAAGTTGAATGAGGTAATTAGCTCTCAGCGCATTGATGTGACGTGCGGGTCGTCGTCACACTTCCCGCGCGACGCAGATAGGGTTGCCGTTCGCCGTGCGCAGCGGCAGCAAGGTCGTTTCAACGGGGCCGCTGTGTTCGTACCAGTAGCACCCGTCCTCGGGCACCAAGCGCGCGGTTGCAACATCCTGATCCGGGGCAGCCATTGCAATCACGGCTTCGGGAACGTTGCCCCGCTGGTCTGCCGCGTCGCCTGGCCCAGTCGGCTGGACTGCGCATCCGGCCGTAAGCGACAGCACCACTGCAACCATCATTTTTTGCTTCAGCATCAAAACCCGCATCAAGCTTCCTTTCGTGACTGTTTTTCTTTGCAGCGGCTGTTCATGCCTCAAGGCGTGATGGAGCCGGTCGCCGCATCCTCTAGCAATAAAACAAACTGAAATACCACCGTATTTTGCTCTTGAAGCTCTAGCTACTGTAGGGGCTATGTCATGGTAAAGCACCCGAATCCAGAGGTCCATTCATGCCGTCCGACACCCATCGTCACGACCACGATCACGCCGAAGATGCCCAGACAAGCGGCGGCAGCTGCTGCGGGAGCGCCGGAACGTGCGGCGACATCGTTCCGACGACGCCCGCGCCAGCGGGCGGGCGCAGTTTTCAGGTGTCCGGCCTCGATTGCGCCGAGGAGGTAGCAATCCTGAACAAGGTGGTCGGCCCGAAGATCGGCGGGGCCGAGCATCTCGCGTTCGACGTGATCAATGGACGGATGACTATTCTCGACAGCGCCAAGAGTGTATCGGACGGCGAAATTGCAGAGCTGGTCGCAAGCACCGGCATGACCGCCAAGCCCTGGGATGCCGAAAACGCGTCGGTCGACCAGGCGGCCCATCTTGCACGCCAGCGGCTGTTTACGGCGCTCAGTGGCGGCTTCTGGGCCGCGGGATTTCTGTGGCACATCATCGAGACCGGCATGGGGGGGGCACTCGGCCTCTTCGCAGGGCACGGCGAAGCGCCGATGCCACTGGTCGAGGCAGGGCTATTCGCGGTTGCGATCCTGTTCGGTGTTTGGCTCGTGGCGCCCAAGGCATGGTCGTCCGCACGGCGGCTGTCGCCCGACATGAACCTGCTCATGGTAGTCGCAGTCGCGGGTGCAATTGGCCTCGGCGAATTTTTCGAGGCGGCGACGGTTGCGTTCTTCTTCTCGCTCTCGCTTTTCCTCGAAAGCTGGAGCGTCGGGCGTGCGAGGAATGCGGTTTCAGCTCTGCTGGACCTGGCGCCGCCGACGGCAAGAATTCTTTATGATGACGGTTCGGAAGCGGACGTACCGGCTTCCGCGGTTGCTATCAACGCACGTTTCGTCGTGCGCGGCGGAGACCGCATCCCATTGGATGGTGAGGTTGTCGATGGGGCAGGGGCCGTCGATCAGGCGCCAATCACCGGAGAGAGTGCGCTGGTCCCAAAGGAACGGGGCGACGATGTCTATGCCGGTACGATCAACGGCGAAGGCACACTGACGGTGCGCGCCACGAAGGCCGCCTCGGACACCGTGTTGGCCAAGATTATCCGCATGGTCGGCGACGCCCATGCCCGCCGCGCGCCGGTGGAGCAGTGGGTGGCGAAATTTGCCCGCATCTACACGCCTATCGTCATGGCTCTCGCCATCGCAATTGCCCTGTTGCCGCCGCTCATTTTCGGTGGGGCCTGGGATTATTGGTTCTACAATGCACTCGTGCTGCTGGTGATCGCCTGCCCGTGTGCTCTGGTCATCTCGACACCGGTCTCCATCGTCGCTGCACTCACCGCCTCTGCGCGGGCGGGGGTGCTGATCAAGGGCGGTGCATATGTTGAGGCACCGGGCAAGACCACTGCATTGGCCATGGACAAGACCGGCACGATCACCATGGGCGAGCCCGAGGTGGCGGCGGTGCATCCGCTGGGCAAAGCATCGGCGCAAGATCTGATGACCCTCGCCGCTGGGCTGGAGGCACGTTCCTCGCATCCCTTGGCGCGTGCCATTCTCGCGCGGGCAGAAGCCGACGGCATCAATGTGTCCGCCGCGGAAGACACCCGAACCGTTCCCGGTAGGGGACTTGAAGGACGCACAGACGGCCGGTCGATCTGGCTAGGGTCCGACCGGTTTGCCGAGGAGAAGGGTTTCGGCGACGCCATTCCGAAGGATCTGCGCGACCGCATCGAAGGGGCTGGCAGCACCCTTGTTGCCGTGGGCGACGACACCGGCGTGACCGGCATCCTGGAATTGCGCGACCGTATCCGCCCCGACGCCAAGGGCATCGTGGCACAGCTCCACGCGCAAGGCGTGAAGACCATCGTCATGTTGACGGGCGACAACGAGCGGACAGCGCGCGCCGTTGCAGCCGAGGTCGGCATCGACGAGGTCCGTGCCGAGCTTTTGCCCGAAGACAAGGTGACAGCCATCGAAGAACTGGTCGAAACGCATGACATGGTGGCCATGATCGGCGACGGGGTGAACGACGCCCCCGCCATGGCGCGCGCGCATTACGCCATCGCGATGGGCGCTGTTGGTTCGGACGCGGCAATCGAGACGGCGGATATTGCCCTGATGACCGACGACCTCGGCAAGGTGCCTTGGCTGATCGGTCATTCGCGCCGGACAATGTCGATTATCCATCAGAACATCGGTATTTCCTTGGCGACCAAGGGCGTTTTCGTTGTCGCTACCGCGTTCGGACTGGCATCGATGTGGGGCGCTATTGCAGCCGACGTAGGAGTGTCATTGCTGGTGGTGGCCAACGCCCTGCGCCTGCTTAACAGCCAAGAGGCCAAGGCGCCGCCGTCCGGCGGTGAACAGGTTGGCGAAGGCTTGGCCAAAGGGGCGCTGGCACATGGTCATTGAACTGGGAGAACCCGGAAAGGAGCCGAGACGAGACATGAGCGTGAAGGGCAGGATGATGTGTCCGGTTTGCGAGGTGCCCTTGAGCATGACCGACCGCCAGGGGATCGAGATCGACTTCTGTCCCGATTGCCGGGGTGTCTGGCTCGACCGGGGCGAACTGGACAAGATCATCGAGCGTTCGGCACCCGATGTGGCGCCTCAGCGGGTGCCTGAGCCGCGCGGCTACGACGATGATCGCGGCTACCGGCGCGGAAAGCACGGCTATCGGCGCAAATCCTGGCTTCACGAGTTGTTCGATTAAGGCTTGCCGTGGCCTCCCTGCCGGTCGCCCTCAAGGCGCTGCGGTAGGCCCGCAAGGCATTCAGCGGTGAGCAGGTTGGTCCAGAGATCGCAAAGGCCGCGCTTGCCCACGGACATTGATCACGCAGCATTTGCAAGGTAACGTAATGTCCATATCAGACCTCACGAAAGAGGCATCGAGCAGTGAAAACCATCCGATTTCCCCGCCGCGCCGTCCTGTTGGGCGGGTTGGCAGCGTTTTTGTCTGGCTGTGCCAGCAAGTTCCGCAGCTATGGCGGACCCGAGGTGACCCGTGTTCGGCTTTACAAGGGGCAGCGTTTGCTTGTTCTGGACGGAGCCGATCGCGTATTGCAAACCTATCCGGTCGGGCTGGGTTTCGCTCCTGAGGGTCACAAGCAATTCGAGGGAGACGGCCGGACCCCTGAGGGCGCTTACGTAGTCGATAAGCGCAACCCCGACAGTACGTATCATCTTTCGGTTGGCATCTCCTATCCGAATGAGGCCGACATAGCCTTCGCTGAAGCGCAGGGCCTTTCCCCCGGCGGCGACATCTTCATCCATGGTGGTCCACGCCCAGGGATCGACCCAACGGATGTCCGCGACTGGACAGCTGGCTGCATCGCGGTCACAGATCGGCAGATCGAGGACATCTATGCAATGGTGAAAGACGGAACACCGATCGACATCTACGCCTGATGGGAGGAGATGATCTTCCGTCAGATCAGGAAAATCGTCGGCACAGGGCCACGTTGATCACTTCGATGGCGATCACGGCTAAAGTGACGCTCGCCGCCGGGGGCCAGCGCAAGCACCCGGTACGCGTAAGGACACTACAATATGTGTCCAGCCGTGGCAGTGGCGAAACAGGCGGGCCCTAGCGGAGAAGAATGCGTCTGGTCTCATGTCGAATTCAATCTATCCGAGGGCATAGACGATGGTCACGACGGTAATCATGACAACCATGAACATGGAGAATGCGCCAAGGGCGAGCGTACGGCCCATGTCCCGGTTCGGCTTCTCTACTTTCAGACGCAGTTCCTCCGCGGTTTCCGGAAACTCGAGCGCCGCCGCATTCGATTGGCGCATCAGGTCGTAGCGGGACGTCCAGCGCCGTTCCTCCGCCGCGTTCCAGCCGTTCAGCACCAGAATGATTGCCGCGATGAGAACCATCGACGACGGGACCCAGATTACGTAGCCACCGATTGTCTCGTCAGCCAGGGCGCGAAGTCGACCACCGCTCGCTGCGATGATTTCTGATCCATAGAGGGGCACCTCCTTGAGCGTTGTCAGGGAGCCCAGAAAGATGTTGGAAACGATCACCACGAACCCTGACATCAGCCGAGCGCCGCGCCGCGCTCCTTCAGGCGGATCACGCAGATCGAACAGCATAGCAAAGTACCAAAGCCCAGCAAGCACCATAGACAGATGTGCCAGCGCTTCCATCGCCGCAATACGTTGTGTAAGGGCGTAGATCATCGGGATCTGCCAGACGAAAAGCGCACCAATCAACAAGGAGGTGGCAGATGCAGGAAGCGCCAAGAATCGCGGGATGCGCGCACGCCCAATCGCGGCAAGGCGTCGGCGCCATTCCCTTTTCAATCCGGCTTGAAGGCCAAGCCAGGGCTGAGAAACCGCGATAAGAAGCGGTCCTACCAGTCGCAGAAGAAGATGCTCGACCTGATGTACCGAAAACAGACTGTGCCCCAATGGCGCGAGCGGCCCATTCGTCGCGACGAGGACGGCCGCGAGGCCGACAAAGAAGGCGGTTCGACGCCAACCAGAAACCCTTCCGAGACAGCGAGCGTGTATTTTGAGCCCACGCAAAAACAGCCATACTGTAAGACCGACAACAATGAGCGACACCGGTGACAGCACATAGCCGAAAGGGTCGTAAAGGAAGAAGAAGTTTGTGATCATTCGCTCTGGCCCTCGCTCATCCGAGGGTTGTCGGAGGTAGCCGGTGTGAGCCGCGAGATCCCGGAAGCGCCGCCACGGGCCAGTGACAGATCGGTCGACATGGCGAGGTATTCGCCTTGTATCCACGAGGGAAAGAGATTGTCGTAGAATCGAGATAGCGGATGTCCCGACTGTCCGGCGGGCGTGATGTAGTATGATCCCGCTGCTTCCGATATCGACATGACCGCCTGAAAATTGCTTCCGGCACTCACAAGGAATGGACGGTCTTCTTCAACACCAAATGATGTCAAGAATTGCGTAAACGGATCGCCTGAAATCGGCGCTTGAAGGGACAGCAGGTTGGTCAGCAACCCACGTGAACTGATCGGCGACCACTGCATGTCCAATCTATGCTCCTCCCCCCAGGTCCACGTCGAGGGATCGCGCCCATATCGATCGACCAGCCAGCCAAGGGCATCATCCAGGGCCACGCGAACCTGCTCCTCGCATGTCTCGCGAGGTGAGGATAGGCGGATGTCGCACCAGATTGCGCTACCGCGACGATCGCTGAGTACCGCATAAAGAAAGTTCGGGTTCGGACGGGTCCAGAGTTGCTGCGCTGCCGGAAATTCGTCTTTCAAAATGCGCTGCTGCAAAGCCCGGAGCCAAGTCCAGAACAGCAGAGGTTCCGGTGAATAGCGATCCATGTCGCCATTCCACGACGCAAGCCTGTCCAGTAGTTCACGACGAAGGTCGTTCGCATCGGTGCCTTCGATGCTGTCTCTGGACTGCACGAACCAAAGCTCCTTCGCCATCAGGGGCAGCAGGGTTCGCGCCACGGTACTTACGGTGTCCCTTTGAACACCGATGGCGCCTTCAGTCGAGAAGATCGATTGCCGCGCTTCAAGCTCCGCCAGTCGAATGTCGCGAAATGACAACGCTCGTACGGCTTCCTCTTTTGGCCATCGGGCAACGGTCTCTCGGTCAATGGCCAATGCCTCCATGCCTTTCGGCAACATGTCTGCGGCAACTCCGATGGCATCGGTCGCGTCGGCCGAACGCGTGAACAGCTCCAGCATCGTCAGGAAACCTGCCGCCTGCACGGGTGACGGCCCCCTTGGTGCCTCCTCGTCTGGCACGGGAAATGACCGGAAGGCCCAGGCGACGCGCGTATTGCGACCGACAATAACGAAAGGTACGCCCGGCATCGTGGCCCCTATGGCCGGCCCTGTCGAAAACTGAAGATCGGCGAGATACCATTCCGAGGGCAGCGACAGGGAACCGCTGATATCGGCGGCGAGAATTGGTGTCCCGGCAGCGGTTCGGTCACCGTCTATCGCCCATGCATCGAGGCGCTGCTGCGGATCAGTCGCAAATAGTTCGAGCACTTTTGGTCGATCCGACGGTATAATTGCACTTGATAAGCTCGGCGTTCCTTTCCGTGCGCTTTCCGGTCGCAGGCCATTCAGAAAAGACCGGGCAATCCTCAGGCTATCGCCAGGTGTCCAGGCATCGATCGACCGTTCGTCTGCGATCAACAGTTCCGGCGAGCCTCTGCCGCGCCCTCCCGCCGACACCAGCTCGAGCCACGCATTGACGCCGGCGGCATAGGATTCGAGCGCGTCTGAGACCGCTGGCGCAACGGACAATGTCTCATCGGATGGCCAAGAAGCTTCGGCCATTCGCCTTGCCCTTAACAGCTGACCGAGTCGGTCTTGCGCATGAACGAAGCCGATCGCGAAATAGACATCCGCGGCGGAACTCGCGGTAATGTGCGGGATTGCCGAGGCATCTCGCAGAATATCGACCGGTCCACCTAAGCCTGCTACCGAGAAGTCCTCGTTGTAGTCGGGAACGGATGCGCTCAGCAGAAAATAGACCAACCCGGAACCAACCGATGCCGTGATACAGATCGCCAAGAACCCGTACAGTAATATGTTGAAAAGACGTCTCACGTCGGTGCCGTTTCGAAACCCTTCTCATGCAAAGATGCGCAAGAGGACCACCGAAACGAAATAGGTGAGAAGACCGAAGGCGATCGCCGAACTCGCCGCATACTGGAGGATATCCAGCCGGTTTCCTTTTCGGCGTCGCGCCAGATATCCACCCCAGATCGCACCCGCGACAATGCCCGCGATTACCAGCATGACTTTTTCTCCGTTCGTGTTCTCTTGTTGCACCGGTGTGTGCCGACCAGACCTGCAGCCAGTCCCACGGCCCAAGTAGTGAAGATGAGAGCCAGCAGCGCCCAGTCGCCGAAGCGCGCATATAGCGTTGACGGATGAGCAGAGGGCAGAGCCGCATCTATTACACCGGTTTCTCCGTTGCCGAGCCGCGCGACGAGGTCACCGTTCGCGTCGATGACCGCGGAGATGCCCGTATTCGCGGCTCGGATGACAGGAAGGCCTTCCTCTACGGCACGCATCCGTGCGGAAGCCAGATGCTGCTCGGGTCCGATGCTGGTGCCGAACCAGGCGTCGTTTGTCGCGTTGAAAATCCAGTCCGGCCTGAACAGGTCGTCGACCACATGGCTTGGGAAGATGATCTCATAGCAGATCGCCACGGCGACCAGGGGCACACCCGGAAGCGCAAGCGTTCGCGGGCCCGGTCCGGGCGTAAAATCGCCCAGACCCGCCGTGAGTCGCTCGATGGGCAACCAGCCACGGAATGGCACATATTCGCCGAAGGGTACGAGATGGTGTTTCGCGTATCCGGTCAGGATTCTGCCGGTCTCGCCAAAAGCCTGGACCGTGTTGAAATATCGGGTGCCATCCTCGCTCGGTACACGGTCCGGCACCCCGGTGAGCAGCATGCTGCCGTCTGGTAGCGCTGCGGCAATGCGATCCCGCGCCTCCGTATCCTCATCGAGGAAACCCGGAAAGGCGGTTTCCGGCCAAAGAAGAACGTCGAAATCGCCGGGCTGGGTTGAAAGCTCAACATAGCGCGCGAAGGTCGCCTCGCGGTTCTCGGGCGCCCATTTCTCCTCTTGTGGAATGTTGCCCTGGACGATGCGCAGGTCGACACCGGGTGGCTGTTGTGCATCCGACTGGAGGCGAAGCGTACCGACAGCCCACATCGTCGCGATGCCGGCCAGCGCCATGAGCGAAACGGTCAATCGTTGCCGCCCGGACGTCATGACAGCCGCGCCGGGAAGTGCCGCGACGAACACGCTGAGAAAGCTTAACCCATAGCTTCCGACCCAGGCGGCGGTCTGGCGAAGGGCGGCGTAGTCGGCAAGTGCGTAGCCGGCGAGGTTCCAGGGAAACCCTGTCAGAACGTGACCACGCAACCACTCGGTCGCGGTCCAGGAGGTCGTGAACAGGAGGCAGGCGAGGAGACTACCCAGGGCTCCGCGCCGCGCGATTTCGGCGAAGAGCGCTGCGGCAATGGCTGGGAAAATTGCGAGACCTGCGGACAATCCCGCGACAGCCGGGATCGCCATCGCCCCGAACCGCTCGGCCTCGACGTAGAAACTCTCTGCAATCCACGAAATCCCGAAACCGAACTGGCCAAGACCAAACGCCCAGCCGACGAGGAAAGCACGCCCTAGGGAGAGATCGCGAAGACCGACAAAGAACGCGGAATAGGCAACGGGAACGAGCAGGAGAAGCGAGAAAGGCGGGAAAGTCAGAACGGTCAGCGCCCCGGCGGCGAAACCAAGCGTCATCCGCGAAAGCAAACGGTGGCGCAGAGCGATGCGGTTCAGAATTTTCGGTTTCACGACTTGATCGAACGCCGCGCGCTGATCCATGGCGCGGCGAGCAAGAGCCCCACGCCACTGACAACAAATATATCGGCCATGTTGAAGGCAGGCCAATGTGTTGTGCCAATGTAGAAATCGAGAAAGTCTGTTACAGCCCGATACCGCACACGATCGATAACATTGCCCAAGGCTCCGCCAATGATCGCGCCATAGGCAAGTGTTTCGACCGCATTTTCGGCGCGAAACAGCATAACCCCCAGCCAAACACAGATGGCAAGAGCGAGAGCGATGAGGCTCCACCACGGAGCGCCGCCCAGCATCCCGAAAGTCACGCCGTCATTACGATAAAAGACGAGGTTGAATCCCGGAAACACGGAAATCCCGGCGCTTAAAGTGACGGCATTCGCAACGACAATGGCTTTGGTGATCTGATCGATCGCGAACGCAGCAAGCGCTGCAAAGACGCCGATCATCGCAGATACTTTGTATGATGACATTGCCTCATCCCAACCAGACATCGAGAAACAGCATCAGAACGAGCCCGACTGCGAGACCGAGCGTCGCCCTGTTCTGATGGCCGCTGCGATGGGTTTCGGGGATGATTTCGTGGCTGATGACGTAGAGCATTGCGCCCGCGGCAAAGGCCAGTCCCCATGGCAGCAGCGGTTCCGACAGCGTGATGATCCCGGCCCCGAGCAGGCCGCCAATCGGCTCGACCATGCCCGTCAGCGCCGCGATGCCCCAGGCGCGCAGCTTCGGATATCCCTCGCCCAGCAGAGATACAGCGACGGCCAATCCTTCGGGCGCATTCTGAAGCCCGATGCCGACAGCAAGCGGCAAACCGCCCTCCATACCTCCGGATCCGAAGCCGACCCCGACCGCGAGGCCTTCGGGGAAGTTGTGGATCGTGATCGCGATGATGAAAAGCCAGACCCGCCGCAAAGACGCCGCTTCGGGCCCTTCGCGTCCCGTCTTGAAATGCTCGTGCGGCAGCTTTTCGTTCATCAGCGCGACAGCCCCCATGCCCAAGAGGATCGAGACGCATACGATGGCCGCAGGCATCGCGCCGTTCTCGAACATCGGCTCGGCCGCATCCAATGCCGGGATGATCAGCGAAAAGAAGGAAGCGGCGAGCATCACACCGGCAGCGAAGCCGAGCGACAGATCGCGTGTGGCCCGCGACGGGATGCGTCCAAACAACACGGGAACTGCTCCGACTGCCGTGAGCGATCCGGCAGCCAGACTTCCGAGGAAGCCGAGCATGATCGGAGAGAGGTTTTCCATGGGCGGGCCAGGTTATCCTTCGCCGTAGCTCGAAAAGACTTCCGTCGACCCGTCCTCGCGGATGAGGAAGACATCATAGGCCTCGCGGTCGTCTTCTGGCCCCATGCCGGGCGAGCCATAGGGCATCCCAGGCACGGCGAGACCGACTGCGTCCGGGCGCTCATCGAGAAGGCGGCGGATGTCAGCGGCCGGTACATGGCCTTCGATCACGTAGCCGTCAATGAGCGCGGTGTGGCAGGAGACCATGCGCTGCGGCACGCCGTTGTCGAGCTTGAAGCGAACCAGCGACCCACCGAACATGTCCTGGCCGGTCGGCACAAAACCGTTCTCTTCGAGGTGGTTCATCCACGAGAGGCAGCAGCCGCAACCGTTCGTCTTGCGGACGTCGATCGCCGTTGCCTCTGCGAGGGCCTGGGCCGCCGGGAAAAGGGCGAGCGTGATGGCAAGAGCTTGGGTCATGCGTTTCATGGGTCAGAGCCTTTCGGTTGTCGTTTCGGCAATCTCGCTGCCGAGGTTTTCATTCAGAAGCGCCCGCGCCTCGGCCAGACGCGAGAGCGCGGCGGTATCATCCGCTTCGCTCTCAGCTGCTTCGGCGAGCCGGTCGTCAGTGAGGGGGTCAGTCGGGCGCCCATCCACGAGGACTTCGTAGTGCAGGTTCGGACCTGTCGCCGTGCCAGTCGCGCCGACGCGGCCGATCACATCTCCCGCCGCAACGCGTTGGCCTTGTGCCAGGTCTTCCGGCACGGCGCTCAGATGCGCGTAGCGCGTCATGGTGTCGGAGCCGTGCGAGATTTCGACCACACGGCCATAGCCACCGCGCCAGCCAATGAAACTAACCCGCCCCGGTGCCGTCGATTGAACCGGTGTCCCACGTGCCGCTGCGAAATCGACGCCTGTGTGCATCCGGACGTTGCCAAAGACCGGATGCGTGCGGCGTCCGAACACCGAGCTGAGGCGCGCACCCTCGACCGGCTGTGCGAAGACGCGCAGCACCTCGCCATCGACGTAGATCGTCGCCTGACCGCTGCCGTCGTCCGGCCATACGATCTCGTAAAGCGAACCGCCGATCTCCAGTGCGGCGAAGGCGAGTTCGGGCTGTCCGATCCTGTCCTCGCCGACCCGCGCCTCACGCCAGAGAAGCCTTAGTGCTTCGCCGCCGGCCATCTCGCGGCGGAAATCCACGGTCCCACCCAGCATCTGCGCAAGGTCCACGGAAAAACGGGCGGGTATGCCGGCTTCTTCGAGTGCCGCGAAGATCGAGCTGTCGATCACCGCTTCGCCGGCAAGGGTTACGATCTCCGGATCCGGAGTCACGACCTGTGTGGACAACCGCTCGCCGAACACCACCTCGATCCGAACCCCGTCCTCGACGGCAAGTGCGACGGTGCGGGGGCTGCCGTCCATGGTCGAAGCAACAGTGACCGAGTGCCCCGGCCGCAGCCGTCGCAGATCGTATTCCGCGCCAAGCGCGAGGGCAACTTCGGCTCTGTCAGGTGCCGCAAGTCCAGCTTCGGACAGCAAGAAATCGAGCGTCTCGCCAGGTGCAATGTCGCGCGACCACGTCGACAGCGGTGGCTCGATCGCGCTTACCGGCCTGTCGGCGAACGCGACCTGCAGAAGGGGTAGGGAGCCGAGGTCGGGTGCATCCTCTGCCCATGCCGTCGCGGGCAGCGTCACGAGGATGTCAACGTTTCTAGGGGCTTCAGGACCTTGGGGCATCCAGCTACCTGCCTGGGCAAGTTCCGGCGGCACGGGTTCTTTCGACAAAAGATCAGAGATGGCGATAGCCGCTCCCGAAACCGTCCCCGCAATTGCGACACCCGCCGCCAAAGTTCTGAGCCTCATGTCGCCCCCTCCATTTCTTCTGCCAGCGCGCGACGGATCTTCGGCACCGCGAATTCTCTGGCTTCGTGATAGTCGATCATGGTGACGAACCGCCCAGAGGCTGCGAACAGGAAGACGCTCGCGGTGTGGTTCATCGTGTAATCGCCGCTCTCCGTCGGTACTTGCTCGTAGGTGGCGCGGAAGCCGTCCGCGACGCGCGCGATCTGCTCTTCCGGCCCCGTCCAGCCACGGAGCGCAGGATGGAAGTAGCCGACATATTCGGCCATCGTTTCGACAGTGTCGCGCTCGGGATCGACCGTGATGAAAACCACGTTCATCTCGTCGGCCTCGTTTCCCAGATCGTCGAGCCATCCCGAAATGTCCGAGAGCGTGGTCGGGCAGACATCGGGACAGTAGGTGAAGCCGAAGAACGCCATCGTCGGGCGACCGATCAGGGTTTCCGGCCCGACCGCGTTGCCCTCATGATCCGTCAGACGGAAATCCATCTCGGTCAGGGCCACAGGCCGCTGCCCGACAGGTTCAGGTCCACCGGGTCCATCGACCTGCCACCAACCGACGAAGAGCATCAGGGCGACCGCCCCGACACCAGCCGCCCCGTACCCCAGGATCGCCCGTCGCCGCATCAGTCCTCTGGCCCCCGCGCGGCGATTCCGAGGATCGGCACCTCGACCGTCACTTCGCCTCCGTCTTCGAAAAGCAGGGTCAGCGGAAAGGTGTCCCCTTCCGTCATCAGTTCTTGCAGCCGCATCAGCATTGCGTGCAGGCCCCCCGGTTCGAGCGCGACGCTCTCGCCCGGGGCGATCGCGATCTCCCCCGCCGGGTTCATGGAACTCACACCTTCGGCATTTGTCTTCGTCTCGTGAATTTCGGGCATCATCGCGAGCGGCGTTGTAAGGCCGATCAGCGTCACTGGCTCGTCGCCAGTGTTGCGGATCGTCATGTAAGCGGCCCCGGGACGGTTCATCCCGATGGAGGCGCGGGACCACGCGTTCTCGACGACAACATCCTCGGGTCCGGCCAGCGCGGGCGCTGAGAACCCTCCAAGGGTCAAAAGCGCCGCCAGTGTGCTGGTCAAAATATACTTTTTCATCGTTCTGATCCTGCCCTTTGTATTCAGCTTTGCGCGGCAGCGACTTCGGCGGCCACCAGACGACGCAATTCTGCCTCCCCGAATGGATCGAGCGGCTTGCCGTTCACGAAGAATGTGGGCGTCTGGCGAATTCCCACGGTCTCGACGTCGGCACGATCCTGGTTCAGGATCGCCACGACATCGGGCGCCATCATTTGCGTGCGCGCGGCCTCGGCATCGAGTCCGGCCGTGGCGGCGATCTGAAGGATCAGGCCGGGCGCCGGGGCACCGTGCGACGCCCATCTCGGCTGTTCCCGCAGAACGGCCTCAAGCACCGGCACGTAAACGTCCTGCATGCGTGCCGCCTCGAGCACGCGGATCGCTTCCTCGGATGCCGCGCCGTGGAAGGGCGTGTAGCGGATCACGACGCGGACAGCATCCCCATGCTCGGCCATGATGTCCTTCACGACGGGATGAAAGGCGCGACAGGCCTCGCAGGCCGGATCGAAGAATTCGACGATCGTGACGGGCGCTTCCGCAGGCCCGAGGATGGGCGAGTAGGGGCGGATCATCGCGTCCGCGAGTTCCGGCGCAACAGGCTCCGCTTCGGCCACCGGGCCGGGGCGGGTTGCAAACCAGGTGGTTCCGCCGAAACCGGCGACGCCGAAGGCGAGAACGGACAGGATCAGGGCGCGTCGGTTCATTTTCGTGTGTCCTTCAATGAAAGGGCCGACAGCGCCCCGATCAGCGCGAAGGCGGCGAGGGCCATCAGCGGGATCGGGATGCCGAAGACCAGTTGGTTGTCATCGGTGCAAGAGGGGCCGGTGGCCGTGCAGGGCTGGATGCGTTCGGGAACAAGACCGACGTACAGCCCCATGTGCCAGAGGGCGATTGCGCCGCCGCCAAGCGCCAATGCGATGCCGTAGCGCCCCACACGGCCGTCCCGCCACCAAAGGCCCAGCCCTAGGATAATGGCCAAGGGAAACATGAAGGCGCGCTGGAACCAGCACAGCACACAGGGCGTCTGCCCCAGCACCTCGCCGATGAAAAGCACGGCAAGCGAGGCGACGAGCGCGATGATCCATGCCAGCCCGAGGGCTGTTTCTCCGGATATGCGGTTCATGTCGATCAGATCCTCTCTTCCAGATCGGCGAGAATCTCTTCGGCCGGGGTGCCGTAGGGCCAGGAGTCGGCAAAGCCCGCGTCGGGATCGAAGAGGAACAGATGCGACGTGTGGCCCATCGTGTAACCATCCGGCGCCGCAGCCTCTTCGACGCGTTCAAAGAAGATCGGAAACGTCTCGGATGTGGCGGCGATTTGTTCCGGCGTGCCCGTCAGCCCGATGATGCTCGCATCGAACAGCGGGACGTATTCGGCGAGTGCGGCGGGCGTGTCCCGTTCGGGGTCGATTGTTATGAAAATCGGCTGGACCTTGGCGGCATCGTCGCCCAGACCGTCCATCACCGCCGCGACCTCTGACAGGGTCGTCGGGCAGACGTCGGGACAGTTGGTGAAGCCGAAAAACACCAGCATCCAGCGCCCCGCAAAGTCCTCCTCGGTTCGAACCATACCCTGGTGGTCCGTCAGTTCGAATTTAGCGAAAAAAGGCGGTTCGGCGTCGGTTCGGGCGCGGTCGGCACGATAGTCGGACCAGAGCAAAAGCCATACGAAGGCAAGCGCTGCCACGCCTGCCAAAACCCAAAGAAACTTCTGTGCCGATGTAAGGGACAATCCTGTTCGCCTGTTATTGATTCTTATTGCATGTGCGGATACATCCTCTAGCCGCTAGAGGTTCAAGCACGAAATCATGGTATAGCTTGAACTCACGCGTCTGTGAATCCGACACTTGTTTATTCCGACGGCAAAACCTACACAAACTGTATCTTTTTCATGGAGGCGAAAATGCTCACGATCGGTACTCTGTCAAAGAAGACTGGCACAAAAGTGCAGACCATCCGGTACTACGAACAGATCGGACTCATGCCCGAACCTGGCAGGACCGAAGGCGGACAGAGGCGCTACGACAATGCACAGCTCGACCGACTGTCCTTCATCCGCCATTCGCGGCAACTCGGTTTCTCGCTCGATGCGATCCGCGAGCTGCTCGACCTCAGCGACCATCCCAACCGCCCCTGCGACGAGGCAGATGCCATCGCGCGTCGCCAGCTCAAACAGGTGGAGCAGCGCATGGCCCGCCTGAAGGCGCTGCGCACGGAACTGAAACGCATGGTTCACGAATGCAGCGGCGGGCGGACGGGAGACTGCAAGGTGCTTGAGGTGTTGCGGGACCATTCGGAATGCCTGACCGAGCACGAGGAAATCGGGGCCTGAAGGAATTCAGCCAACATTCCGGCTGGAACGCAGATCAGCCGCAGAAGTTAATGTGTCGTACAACACAGGCTGGAACCACAAAATGGCTGCTAGACAAAATTCAATGGAGAGACGGACGCTTTGGATCGTTCTGGCGCTCAATATCGGTTTGGCCGTGGCCTTTTTCGCAACAGGCGCCTTCGGCGACTCAAGTGCCCTGATCGCCAACGGGCTCGATAACCTCTCCGACAGCTTCGTCTACGCGATCAGCCTTTTCGCTTTGTCCCGATCCGACAAATGGAAACGCGGGGCGGCGAACGTTTCCGGCGGGCTGCTGATCCTGTTCGCCGCTGGTATCCTCTACGATGCATGGCGCCGCTACATCGGCGGGTCAGATCCGCTCGGGACGATCATGATCGCCATGGCCCTGTTTGCGGCGGCGATCAACGCAGTCTGCGTCTGGCTGCTCGCTAAGCTCAAAGATCCGGACGTCAACATCCGCGCGGCCAACACCTTCAGTTACAACGATTTCGCCGCGAACCTCGGAATCGTCTTGGCTGGCGGCCTCGTCGCCTGGCTGGGAACCAACTGGCCGGACCTCGTCGTCGGCGTGATTGTCGCCGGGATCGCGGCCTGGGGAGGTATCGACATTCTGCGCGACGCACACGGCGAACACCACAAAGCAGTTCATACGGGCAAATAGTTGCGGGAGATTCTTTCTGAAAGAAAGGGTTGAAGCTATAGTGACTATAGTAATTAGGCTTGTTCCAAGACGATTCGAGGAGCGACTCCGTTGCAGATGACCGACCCCCTACTTGCACCCACCAAATTACTGGATTTTGATGCCGCGCCTCTTGCGCATCTAATTGAGACCCGCGGCTGGCGCGGCTTATCCGAATACGATCGGATCGGAGCTGCCTATGATTTCGTTCGGAATGAAATCGCGTTCGGATACAATCGAGCTGACGACATCCCCGCCTCCGAGGTGCTTTCCGACGGCTACGGGCAGTGCAATACCAAAGGGACGCTCTTGATGGCGTTGCTGCGTGGTGTTGGCATTCGTTGCCGGTTGCATGGGTTTACGATCCACAAAGGCTTGCAGCGCGGTGTTGTCCCAGAGTTGGTGTATCCGCTTGCTCCGCAAGAAATTCTCCACTCATGGGTTGAGATCGAATATCAAGGTGCTTGGTTCAACCTCGAAGGCTTCATCCTGGATGACGCTTTCCTGACAGTCCTGCAAACGTCTTTCTCGGACACGGACAGTCTCTGCGGTTATGGCGCGGGCACGGATTGCCTTGGCGCGCCTCCCGTCACCTGGAACGGAGAAGATACCTACATTCAGAAATCCGGCATCGTGCAAGATTTCGGCGTGTTTGATACGCCGGACGCCTTCTATTTGTCCCATGAGCAATCCTTTGGATGGCTGCGTGGTGCCCTTTACCGTCATATCATCCGCCACTGGATGAATGCGCGCGTACGTGGTTTTCGCAGCGGTCGCCTGAAGACTGACCGACGCGCGACACACGCGCACGCGGAGCCTGCCAATGCCACATGACCACGGGCACGCGCCTATCGATCCGAATTCTGGGGACCGGCGGGTTGCCATCGCCATCTGGGCAAACGGGCTACTTACCGTTGCGCAAGTCGTCGGGGGCATATTCTCGGGCAGTCTGGCACTGATCGCCGATGCGCTGCACAACTTTTCCGATATGGCCTCGCTTGTCATTGCCTTCGCCGCACGCAAGATCGCGCGCCGCCCGGCCGATGAACGCATGACCTTCGGCTATGGCCGGGTCGAAATCGTGGCGGCCCTGATCAACTACACCACCCTCATCGTGATCGGCTTCTATCTGATCTACGAAGGTGGCATGCGCATGATTGATCCACCCGAAGTCATGGGGTGGACCGTCGTCATTCTCGGTGGAATTGCGCTTGTGGTCGACACGCTGACCGCAATGCTGACCTATTCGATGCAGAAGGGCAGCGTGAACATCCGCGCGCTTTTCCTGCATAACCTGTCGGACGCGCTTGCTTCGGTCGCGGTTATCGTCGGTGGGTCGCTGATCATCCTTTACGACATGCGTTGGGTCGATCCTGCCATCACCATCGGCATCGCGATCTACATCCTGTATCTGTCTTTCACTGAAATAGGCGGCCCAATCCGAACCCTGATGCTCGGGAGCCCGCCGGACATCGACAACGAGGCCGTCGTCGAAGCGATGCGGAAAGTCGAAGGCGTCGCCGACGTCCACTACGTCCATCTCTGGCAAATGCAAGAGCACGAGGCTGCGCTCGACTGCCATGTCGTCGTGGCAGCCGAGGGCTGGTCGAAGATCGAAGAGATCAAGAGCGCGATCAAGAAGCGGCTGAAGGAAGAGTTCGGCATCAGCCATTCCAGTCTCGAATTTGAGCATGAGGATCGCGCTCATCAGAACGCCGATCTCTACGGTCACGGCAACGCAAGTGAAAAGGAGAAGACCAATGTTCAAGGAAACGCTGACCGAGCATGATGATGTCATCGGGCTCGTCTGCGCGATTACGCGGACCGGCATGGGCTCGATCCGAGCAACTGGGTCATTCTGACCAAACGATCCGATCAGGCAAATGACGCGACGCGCCTTCTGGCGCGGGAATATGGGCTGGAGTTCACGATGACCGCCGACAGCGACATGATGATGCACGGAGCGGTCACCCATGTCGTGGACATCGGCGGGCGGTTCGCTGCAAAATTCCATGGCATGGACTTCAAGAACGTGAACCTGATCCTCTATGTCAGCGAGTTGATCAACAACGCCCAGCATCGACGCCGGGAGCCCAACTGGTGGGACCGGCTGACAGGTGTGTTTCAATGAGTGTCGTCGCGACTGGCGTCAGGCTGTCCTCGACAGACGGAGTTTCCCTGACAGCTCTGCGTCGGTATTTTGCGGTGATCATCCCGGCCAACTTGATCTGGGAGTTCGCGCATATGCCGCTCTACACGATCTGGAACGAGGGCACTTGGGGTGAGATTGTCTTCGCAGCCGTCCATTGCACGGGTGGCGATATCCTGATCGCCATGAGCGCGCTGATGCTTGCCCTCATGCTGTCGGGCCGGGGCTGGCCCCTGGTCGCCTCGACGCGGCGGTCTGTGACCGTCCTGACGGTGGTGTTCGGGCTCGGATACACGCTGTTCAGCGAATGGCTCAACATCGTGATCCGCGCGGCCTGGGCCTATTCGGACCTGATGCCGATCATTCCGATCCTCGATGCGGGCCTGTCACCTGTGTTGCAATGGATCGTGATACCGCTGGTCGCGTTCTGGTGGGTCTGGCGGCCTTTCAACAACGATCGTGATGTATGATGGATATTTCCGGCATCGGCATCTTCGCGGCCTTCCTGGCGGGTGCCATTTCGTTCCTGTCGCCCTGTGTCCTGCCACTGGTGCCTGGCTACGTCTCGTACATCGCAGGGCAACCAGATTTGCGCACGACGCGGTCGGTCGGCTTGCGGGCGCGCGCCGGGGCGCTCGGGTTGAGTGCCTGCTTTGTCCTGGGCTTTTCGACGGTCTTCGTCGCCCTCGGGGCCCGGGCCAGCGCGCTCGGATCCCTGCTGCTGACATGGCGCACCGAGCTAAACTATCTCGGCGGCGCGATCATCATTCTGTTCGGACTGGTCATGCTGGGTGTCTTTCGTCTCAATGCGTTCTCGCGCGATACCCGTTTCAATCTCGACATTCCCGGCGGTCGCCCGTTTGGGGCCTACGTGCTGGGACTGGCCTTCGCCTTTGGCTGGACACCTTGCATCGGTCCGATCCTCGGCGCAATCCTGACGCTCAGTTCGACCTCCGGCGGCATGTCGGACGGCATCTGGCTGCTGTCGATCTATTCCGCTGGACTGGGGGTGCCTTTCCTGCTGGCCGCGCTCTTCACCGACGCCATCGCCGCGCGGGTAAGGCAGATCGGCAAAGCCGGTCGCTGGCTCTACAAGGGCGCGGGTGTTGCCATGATCATCATGGGAGTTGCCATCATGACCGGGCAATTGTCACGGTTTGCCTATTGGCTGCTGGGGACGTTTCCCTTTCTCGCGACGATCGGGTGACGAATCTCGAACCAGCTCTAGGTGTGATGGCTGCAGTGTAGGGATTATCTCCGCCAATCAATGTCATCCACGCCGCGCCTCTGTAGAGGTCGCGGTGCCGTCAGCCGATCAGGTAGACCCGGATCGGCATCCAGATACCCATGACCATCATCATCAGGTTCTCGGTGAGCGAGACAAAACCGAGCGGCACCTTGCTGTCGCCCCCGACGCAGGCGCATTTCAGCTCGCGCTTGTCGATATAGACCGCCTTGAAGACCGAAACCGCGCCGACGGTGCCGATGAACAAGGCCACGGGTGCCGACAGCCAGGTGAGCGCCCCTGCGACCATGAGGATACCGGCGAAGGCCTCTCCGAAGGGATAGAGATAGCCGTAGCGCACCCAGCGGTGCGCCAGCAGGTCGTAATTTAGGAACATGGTCGAAAAGCTTTCGACATCCTGAAGTTTCTGCACTGCAAGCAAGCACATCGAGATCGAGATGAACCATTCCAGCGCGCGCAGGCTGAGGATGGTTCCAAAGCTGTACCATGACAAGCCGAGCGCCATCAAAAACGCGACGGCAAAGATCGCGATCACCGGTTGATAGGAGGTGTCCGAGCGTTCGCTTTCCGGTGCGTCAAGGCCGAAATGGACCCGCAGATCGTCATAGCCGCCGATGCGCTTGTCGCCGATCCAGGTCTGCGGCGTGGTCTCGACCCCGTGATTTTCCATGAAAGCATCAGTTTCCTCGCGTGTCGTCAGGTGGTGATCCTCGACCTCGTACCCTTCCCGTTCGAGCAGGTCTTTGGACTTGAGACCATAAGGGCAAAGGTGATCCAGCATGACCATCCGGTAGAGTTGGGCTGTTTTCGATGCGTCTTTCGGCATGGTGTTTCCTCCAGTTTCTGGTTCAGGCACCGCAACCGTAATGTCCGCGATACCCTGCACGCAGACCGGGCCCAAGTTCGAGAACGAGATCGGCGTCCTGCATTTCGCCACTATTTGCGGCCAATGTGCCGGTTCCGCTCGGCGCGCTCAACGCCACTGTCATGCCTTCCTTGCCCCAAGTGCTTCCGGCGTCGCCAGCCTCCAGCCGCACCAGATCGCCGCTGATCTTGGCGAGAGCTACACTCCCACCGTCGATGCGGCCCACCGCCAGCGCAGGCCTGCTTGTGGTGGTGTAGGTGAACGTGCACGCCGCGCCGTCCGGGAAGAGTTGTGCGATGTCCTCCCGGGTCAGGAATTCAAGATCGAGAATGGTGATCTCCGCCGTGGACAGCGCCTCGTCAAGGCTCACGATCTGCGCCGGTCCGCTTTCTGACTGTGCCGGACTGTCACCATTGGCGTCGATATCGTTCACCAGATAACGCATCTCGGCGATTTCCTTGTCCTGCGCATAGATGATCTCATCCGCCAACTTGCGCACGCGCGGGTCCGAGATATCGGCGCGGCTGGAGGTCATGATCGCGATCGAGTGGTGCGGGATCATTGCCCGCATGTAGCTGGTGTCGCCCACCGTCACCTGGCTGCGGACCAGCCAGAGCGAGGCGGCAAAGACCACAGCGGCACCGATGAAGATGGCGGCGTTAGCCGTCTTGCTGGAATACATCGACAGCATGAAGCCCAGCATGATGATCGCCATGGTGGCACCCATCAGGAGAGCCATGTAGACCCGCGTTTCCGACCAGAACACATGCGTCCAGAGGTAGGTATTGAGATACATCAGACCGAACATGACGACGGTAGATGTCGCGATCATCGCGAAAAAGCGGCCATATGACATGAAGTTGTCCTCTCTCGAAATCGTGAAGTATAGAGGTAGAACAACTTTCCCGCGCTGGAATGTTCCGAAAAAGCTGCAGCCAGTCGCACCTTATGGGTGGCGCTGCCCGCTGCGGGACATATCTTAATCCGCTGCCCTGGCGGTCCGGGTCTTATCCTCTTCCATAGCCAGATCTGCGAGAATCGGACAATCAGGCCTGTGATCGCCAGCGCAGGCATCGACAAGGTGCGACAGCGTCGCGCGCATCTCGGTCAGTTCTGCGATTTTCCGGTCGATCCGGTCGAGGTGTTCTTCGGCGATCTGCTTGACCTCGGCGCTGGCGCGGTCGGTGTCGGCATAGAGTTTCAGCAGGCTCCGGCAGTCCTCGATGGTGAAGCCCAAGGCGCGCGCCCGGCCGAGAAACGCCAGCTTGTGGACGTCGCTCTGCCGAAAGCTGCGATAACCGTTGGCACTGCGCAGCGGCTCGACCAGCCCGATGTCCTCGTAGTAGCGAATGGTCTTCGCGGGAAGGCCGGACATGTCGGCCACGTCTCCGATGTTCATGATAGTTTCCTCCTTGAGCTTATTCAGCCGGGACTGGTGACAGGTTGGCGGCAGAGCCGGGTTGCGCCTGTTCCTGCATCGCCGGGCGGACGCGGCGCAGGCGCAGCGCGTTCGTCAGTACGAAGACCGAGCTGAGCGCCATTGCCCCAGCCGCCAGCACCGGCGACAGCAGCAGGCCCGACACCGGGTAGAGCAGCCCCGCCGCCACCGGAATGAGGGCCACGTTATAGCCGAAGGCCCAGAACAGGTTCTGGCTGATGTTGCGCATCGTACGCCGCGACACTTCCAGCGCGTTGACCACGCCGCGCAAATCGCCCGACATTAGCACCACATCGGCGGATTCGATGGCGACGTCGGTGCCGGTGCCAATGCTGATGCCCACGTCCGCATGAGCAAGCGCGGGCGCATCGTTGATGCCGTCGCCTACAAAGGCGATGTGCTGGCTCGGGCCGCGCAGATCGTCCAATGCCGCCACCTTGCCATCGGGCAGCACGCCCGCGATCACATGGTCGATGCCGGTCTCGCGGCCGATGGCCTCTGCCGTCTCTCGCTTGTCGCCGGTGATCATGGCGACCTTCAGGCCCAGATCGTGCAACGCCCGGATGGCCGCCGCGCTGGACGGCTTTACCGGATCGGCCACGGCGATGACGGCGGCCACCCGCCCGTCGATGGCGGCATAAAGCGCGGTGCGGCCCTGTTCAGCCAGGCGGCGCTCGGCGTCGGCCAACGCGCCGATGTCCACCCCTTCGCGCGTCATCAGACGGTCGGCCCCCACCAGCACGTCGCGGCCTGCGACCTCGGCCCGGACACCGTGGCCCGTGATGGAGGTGAAGTTCCGCGCGTCGTGTCGAGTGACCGTCTCGGCTTCCGCCGCCCGCAGAATGGCCTCGGCGATAGGGTGTTCCGACTGCGCCTCGACCGCCGCGACCAGGGCCAGCACCTCGGCCCGTTCAAAGCCGTCGGCCAGCACCAGATCGGTCAGTTCGGGGCGCCCTTCGGTCACCGTGCCGGTCTTGTCCAGCGCCACCACATCCACTGTCGAAAGCTGTTGCAGCGCATCGCCCTTGCGGAACAGCACGCCCATTTCAGCGGCACGGCCGGTGCCGACCATGATCGAGGTCGGCGTGGCCAGCCCCATCGCGCAAGGGCATGCGATGATCAGCACGGATACACCCGCAACGAGGGCATAGGACAGGGCGGGCGAGGGGCCGACCAGCAGCCAGACGATAACCGTAAGCAGCGCCAGCGCCATGACCGCCGGCACGAACAACAGGGTGATCCGGTCGACCAGCCCCTGGATCGGCAGCTTGGCGCTCTGCGCCTCTTCGACCATGCGGATGATTTGCGCCAGCGTCGTATCCGCTCCCACGCGTGTCGCACGGAACTGGAAGGCACCGGAACCGTTGACGGTCCCGCCGGTGACGGGATCGCCCACCAACTTGGCGACAGGCACCGGCTCGCCGGTGATCATGCTCTCATCGACGCGGGCGCTGCCTTCGGTCACTTCACCGTCCACGGCAATCCGCTCTCCGGGGCGCACGAGCAGGATGTCGCCCGCGGCGATGCGCTCGATGGCCACGTCCTCAGGCTCTCCGTCCACCAGCACGCGGGCGGTCTTGGCCTGAAGGCCCAGCAGCTTCTGGATCGCTGCGCCGGTGCGGCCCTTGGCGCGCGCCTCCAGCCACCGGCCCAGCAGGATTAGCACGATGATGACCGCCGCCGCCTCGAAATAGACGGCACGCGACCGTTCGGGCAGCAGCGCGGGCGCGAATAGCGCCACGAGAGAATAGAGATAGGCGGCAGAAGTGCCGACCGCGACAAGGCTGTTCATGTCCGGCGCACGCTTGAGCAGGGCTGGAAACCCGCGCGTGTAGAAGCTGCGCCCCGGCCAGAGCAGAACCACCGTGGTCAGGACGAACTGGATCAGCCAGCTTGCTCGATGGCCGATCGTGTCGCCGATCAGACCATGCATGCCGGGGATCAGATGCGCGCCCATTTCCAGCAGAAACACCGGCAGGGTGAGGGCCGCCGCCAGGGCGGTCCTGCGGGCCAGCATCCGCGCCTCTTCATCCTTCCGGACACTCGTGTCTTCCGCCTCTCTGTCCTGCGGCAAGGTCGCGGGATAGCCTGCGTCACCCGCCGCCTTCAGCAGGTCTGCAACCGCAACCGCGCCTTCGAGATACGTTACCGTCGCAGTTTCCGAGGCCAGATTGACGTTCACGGCCAGCACGCCTGGCATCGCCGCCAAAGCCTTGTCCACCCGACCGACGCAGGACGCGCAGGACATGGAGGCCACGTTCAGGCGAGTGCTCTGCTTACGGGCCGGATAGCCAATCTCTTCCAGCTTTTCGACGATGTTCGAAATGCGCTCTGGCGCGTCGATCTGCGCCTGAGCGGTTTCGCTGGCGAGGTTGACTCGAACGTCGCTGACGCCCGGCAGGCCGGAAAGCCCACGCTCCACCCGCCCGACGCAAGAGGCGCAGGACATGTTCTGCAGGGAAAGTCGAAGGGTATGCGAATCCGACATGGGTGACTCCTGATCCTGGTCCTCCGAGAGATAAGGGTTCCATTCGCTGGAAGGTCAACAGATGCATCGAGGAATTTTTTCGGGCATTGACCTTCCCATAGGGGGACGGCCTAGATGGCAGCAGTAAGAAGGAGATCGTGATGATCAGGTTCAGCGTGCCGGACATGAACTGCGGACATTGCACCGCGTCGATAGATGTCGCGTAGCCCTTAATTGTGAGATGGGAAATCCAACGAAATCAACGGCTGATCTTTGCCCTTAAATATGAGATTTTGCCTTTAATTCTGATATTTTTGCCCTTAAGCCTGAGACAGGGTTCACAGACATTTGCGGCAAATATCGATGAATGATGATGGCGAAGACTCCGTTGCCGTTGGTGCTGAAGAGGCGCGCAGGGCCGCGGTGCTGCGCCCTCTTGTTCAGGCATATCTCAATGGGACTGGCAGCCTGGAACGTGGCATCAATGACGCCGTTTGGGAGCTTGGTGTCAGCAGGGCGACGGTCTGGCGTTGGATAAAACGGTTGGCGGAAGAGGGTGGGCGCACCAGCGCTCTGGCTCCGCGGAAACGGGGCCGCCCGACCGGGACGATGTTAATATCCAGCAAAGTCGAAGCGGTAATCGAGGAGCACCTTCGCCGCTATTTCTTGCGCCGGGAGCGTTCGAGCTTGTCGCGCGTCGTGACAGAAATCCGCAGCGCTTGCTGGCAGGAGGGCTTGCAACCGCCGACGCGTCGGACGGTTCAGCGCAGGCTGGATGCAATGGACGCCCGCGCAATTGCCAAGGCACGCGAAGGCGCAAAGGCGGCCCGCCAGAAATTTGCGCCGGTCGTAGGCGACAACAAGGCAAACCGGCCACTGGAGGTCGTGCAAATCGACCATACGCCTGCGGACATCATTCTCGTCGACAGTTTTGAACGCCAACCAATTGGGCGGCCTTGGGTCACGCTGGCGATCGACGTCGCAACGCGGATGGTGACCGGATATTACACCTCTCTCGAGGCTCCTTCGCGTCTGTCGGTGGCGCTTTGCCTGACACAGGCTGTGGCCCCCAAGGCGGAACTTCTGGCGGAATTGGTGTGCAATGTTCCTTGGCCCGCGCAGGGTAAACCACATAGCATCCACGTCGATAACGGGCGCGATTTCCGGTCGCATGCCTTTCGGTCGGCATGTGCGGAATGGGGGATCGATCTGGTCTATCGGCCGCCAGGCAGTCCTCATTTCGGAGGGCACATCGAACGATTGATCGGCACGATGATGGGGGCCGTGCACCTGTTGCCTGGAACAACGCAATCCTCGGTCGTGGCCAAGGGCGACTACGATGCCGAAGGCATGGCCGCGATGACTTTAGGCGAATTTGATCGCTGGTTTGCCCTGGAAATCTGCCGCTACAACAACAGCATTCATTCAAGTCTTGGCTGTACGCCCGTCGCCAAATGGGAGGTGCTCTCAGAGGAAATGATGGGCGACATCCCCTTCGAGATGGAAGCCTTTCGGGTGAGCTTCTTGCCGAGCGAACTGCGCAAGGTCAGGCGTGACGGCATCCATCTGTTCCAGATACGGTACTGGTCGGATGCGCTTGCAGGCCACATTGGGCGCGGGGATGGGAAGGTGGTCGTTCGCTACGACCCTCGCGATATCTCAATGATCTGGGTCGAATTGGACGATGGCCGATATGTTGAGGCGCGTTACAGAAACTTGGAAATTCCGCCCGTGCCGCTCTGGGAATATCGCGAAGCCATGAGGAAGGCCCGTGCCCTTGGCAAATCCGGGTCCAATGAGCTGGTCCTGGCTGAGCTGATCCGACAGCAACGCCAGATCGAGTTTGAAAGCCGGGGCCTAACGAAGGCCGAACGCCGATCCCGTGAAAGAAAAGGGACATTGGAGGGCACCAACTCGGCTGTCTCGAAAACCGAAAGGCTGCGCCCGATCGACACGGGTGATACATCGCGCCCATTGTTCAAAGTGGAGAGATGGTGAATTGAGGGCAGGGACAACAGAGGAAGACGGTCGGATCGCCCTCATTCAATCGGATATCTGGATTGGCTTTCCGCGGGCCGAACAAGTTCTGGACCGTTTGCAGGGTATGATCGAAGCGCCAAGGCAAACCCGTATGCCTGGCCTTCTTGTGCATGGCGCGTCTGGGATCGGCAAGACGATGATCGCCCGCAACCTGTCGCGCAGATATGCACCGGAATATGACCCAGCATCGGGAATTACGCGAACGCCGCTCTTGCTGTTACAAGCACCGCCAGCTCCCGACGAACGGCGGTTCTATCTGCACATCCTGGCGTCCGTCGGGGCACCGGCCACGGCACTGGGCGCGCGCGCTCAAAATGTGGCCTCCCTCGAAGTCCGTGTTATTGCGCTTTTGCGCGACCTTGGCCTGCGGATGATCATGATCGACGAGGTCCACAACCTCTTGGCCGGGACCCACCGCGAACAGCGACGCTTTCTCAATGTTCTTCGTTATCTCAGCAATGAGCTCGAGGTGTCACTGGTCTGTCTTGGGGTCAGCGAGGCCGTCGACGCCATCCGTGGTGATATCCAGCTTGCCCGACGGCTGGACGAACATCACTTGCCAAACTGGCGCGACGATGCCGAGTTCTCGGACATGATCCAGACCCTTATTGCTGCCATGCCACTGGAAAAGAAGTCCAACCTGAAGGTCAAGTCACTCAAGCAGATACTTGCACTGACCGGTGGGGTGACCTCGCGCATTTTCGCCCTGATCAAGGATCTTTCCATCGACGCCATTGTAACAGGTGATGAATGCATCACCGATGACGCAATCGTAAAATGGACGCCGGTTTGGTCGCGCCATGCGAACCCCCATCGGCGGCTCGAGAAGTCCGGGGTGTGAAGCCGCACCCGCTGCCCAAGACTGTCGCGCCGCTGCCAGACGAGTTGTTGTCAGGTTGGTTGTCTCGGCTGGCGGCGGCCAACTACTGTGATGATGCGGAACTGCTGGCCCATATCGAAATCGATACAACTCATGGCACGTCCTTGGACTTCAACATCGACGCGGCAGCGGCGGCGAAGATTGCCAACGCCGCACGGATTGACCCAGATGTTGTGCGATCTTTGACCTTCCCAGCAATGGCGACACGAGAAGCCTCGCTGACGGCCCAGATACCATTCCAGCATTGCCTGCAATGCTCCAGAGAGGGCCTTTCGCTCAAGCATTGGAGGCGAGCCTGGGCATTCGACTGCCAGGTTTGTGGGACGAGACTTGTACCGACGCTCGGCAAGGCCAGTGGCGAACAGATGCCCGAAAAGCTGATAAATCGTGCGCGCAACGGCGCCGCGCGGCTTGAATACGCCGCGCGATTACGCAGCTCCAAGCAACTTCGGCGCGCAATGCGCGCGGTCACCTTTGCCATATCATTAAAGGCCTTCCGCGGAGATCCGTTACACGCTCTTCAGGGCCACAGGCTGGAAGTAAGGCTGTTTTGCCTTGCTGCAATTGATGCAGCCCAATCCCGTCCACTGGTCAAAGCGGCCATCTCAAGCTCCGGCATCGACGACTATGCAAGGGTTGCTCTATTGCGCGCCTTCGATAAGGAGCCACGTCTGCTTGCCGCGGTCGATTACATCGCCCGGCAGCGCGCGAAAAGCATAGGCGCGATGGCAGTGGAATCTCATAATTAAGGGCAAAAAATATCCCCGAACGCGTCGTGTCTCAGATTTAAGGGCAACGCGACACGCCGTCACCGCGTCCAGGATCGCGGCCAGCGATGGAAGCGGCGCCATCTTCGCACCGCTCGCCATGGGCGGGGCAGGGGGGCTCCGTGTTAGTGGCCCGCCGGTCGATCGCCTCGCTCGCTGGCTTGAGGGAATGGCGACGTCGTGCCTGACTGCGATGCGTTACCTAGATGACATTGAGTCTTGGTTTGTGCGGGCAGAAACCGAAATGTCGCCGCTCTCGGGTAAGACCCCTCCGGCGCTGCTCGCCACACTTACGGAATGGCCACTCGTTTCTGCGCCAATGGCCGAGGCCATTACAGGCGCCAGTCGAACTGCCGTTCAGCGCAACCTTGCTTGGATGGAAGCGCGAGGGCTAATCCGTGAGGTAACGAGACAAGGGCGCTATCGGATGTGGTGCACCGCGAACTGAATGCTGCTGATGGGATTTCCGAATTCCTTGACGCACTTCTGTCCTCCATAGACCTATGCCCAGAAGGTGAGATGATCGGCAATCTCTGCAGCTATGCGCTGAGACGGCGCAGCCGCTTGTCGATCTCAGCCACGGGCAGGAAGACAGCATCATCCGCGCGCCAGACCTGCAGCGCGGAGATGAGAAGCTCGACCTCGCAGACACCGGCCGCGTGCAGTTCGTCAATGATCCAGAGTACGCCATGAACGCGCACGGCGCGGGCGGTGGCCACCTTGCGCAGCAGGTTGTCGCCGGTCAGGAGGATACCGTTCTCCTGGCAGGTTGTCGTCACGAGGGCGAAGCAGTCGTTGGCCGACAAGCGGCTATGTTCCCGCTTCAGTGCGAAAACCCGCGCGACCTCTTCGCCCGGCAGATCATAGGTGGCAAGGCCACCATCTTCGAGCATCCGCCATTCCTGCGCCGTGAAGTCGAGGAGCTCCTCCTCACGGATGGGCAGGGGCACGATGAACCGATAGGGCAGCCGCAGCAGGACGTGCAGCAACTCTCCCTTCTTCAGGTCGATCAGGCAGGACGCATCATTGACGACGATACAGGTCACTGGTCACGCGGCCCCCTGATGTCACGTTCGACAACGCTCAAAGGGAGCCCGAGCATCTGGGCAGCGCGAACAGGCGAAATCAACTCCTCGCCGAGCGCGCGCCAAACGAGGCGCTCGAAGCGTTGCGGCTTCTCGAAGGCCGCGAAACCCTCACCGGGACCGATAGGCTCCGGCTCTTCGCGCCGCCAGCTTCGCGCATAGGTCTTGAACGCATATTCCACAGCGCTCTTCGACAGAATGCCCACTTGGCCGAGCCGCACGAGCATCGCGGCGGCAGAGACTCCGTAGGTGCGCTTGAGCCGCATGATCTCTATCCAGGTCATGCCGTGCCGGTTCCGGCCAGCTTCCTCTTCCAGATGCTCGCGCGGGATAAGAAACGCCCCCGCGAAGCGGTGCATGGACGGCTCCTTTTTCAGCGCGACATTGCCGGTCTCGATGATGATCCGATGCGCGAGCTCATGGGCGAGGTTGAAGCGCTTGCGCTCGACGTTGGTGTGCCGCGAGACGACGATCACCTCAGTCGGTGCACCTTCCGCCCGCTCAACATGACAAGCCAGCCCGTTGATGCGCTCAGGTAGATCGGCCTCGATGACCTTGAGCCCCTTGTCTTCGAGCAGGGCGGTCATGCTTGGGATGGGGTCGATCCCGAGCTTCCACTCGCGCCGCACGTCCCGCGCTTTGGCGTCGATGGCCTCTTCATCGGCTACCATGTCCACGCGCAGCGCGGCGAACGGGTCTTCAGCCGGATGCAGGTCGAGGATGTCCTCGATGGCGAGATAGTCTTCGAGCTTCTCGATCACGATGGCTTCCGCCATCGCGCGATCCTGCGCCGAGGCAGTCGAGTTCTTCCGCCACTCGACGCTTTCCAGAGCTTCGACCTGGCCACCGACAAGAAAATCCAGCGACACGCCGAGCGCCTTTCCGAGGCCGACCAACACCGACGAGGACGGCATCATCTTGTCCGCTTCGTATTTGCTGATGGCCTGCGCCGACACGCTTGGGGTCACGCGGTCGGCGAGAGCTTGCATGGATAGGCCAGCCCGCTTGCGGGCAAGCCTGAGCCTTTGTCCGAACATGGTCCTCTCCCGGCGGTTGTTGTTTTGGTTGATAAGCGCCATTTCCTAATCTATATTTAAACACAAGGTTGGCAGAATCGTCAACCGAAATCGACATATGGAGCTTAAAATGTCTAAGAAAAATCAGCATGTTGTGCCGCATCAGGGCGGTTGGGCAGTGAAGGGGGCGGGCAACTCCCGCGCGTCTTCCGTCCATGGCACGCAGCGCGAGGCCATCGCGGCCGCGCGAGAATCCGCCATGCGCCAGGGCAGCGAGATGCTGATCCACGGCGAGAACGGTCGCATCCGCGAGCGTAACACCTACGGCAACGATCCCTTCCCTCCGAAGGGCTAACAGAAAAGGAACGACGCGATGGCTCGCATCGAAATGCGGTTCAATGGCCGCAAGATCGCCTCTGCCGCCCAGCTTCAGCGTGAGCTGACGCGCAGCATGGAGAAGCACGTTGAAGACAGCCTCAAGAAGGCTGCCGGTCCCGGCGTGCGGATGAAGAAGACCCGCGAAGGCTACAGCTTCGAGGGCTCGCCCGAGCAGATCGAGCGCATGAAGAAGCGGCTGCGCTGACGTGGCCGTCGAAGCCGCCCACAGCGACTTCACCTCCCCAACTGGATTGCCCCTTCGGCTGGCAATCATCAACTCCGGTCGCTGAACCGCCGCTTGTAGCGGGAGACGGGAGTCCTTTCTCAGGCAACCGCCGTTCATACGACATTCAGGCCATCCCTTCCGGCTTCGGCCCCTCGGATAGGAAGGCACATGGCTTCAAGCCGATGCAGTGCTTCAAGAACTCACTGCGCGACCACACCGGCTATTGCGCCCACAATCTGGCTGAAGTCGAGCTTGATTGGCCAACTGAGTGAAAGTCACCGCGCAATCTCGCCAGCAAACACCGCCCGTCCGTGCACCGCCAAAGTTGCTGAAAACCTCTGGCACCCAAACTTGCGGATCACATCGAGTACCCGCGCTTCGTAGGCAGCGTGTCCGATCAAGCGACACAAGTCGGACGCGTGGAACTGGCGGTTCGCAGTTGGTGCGGCTTGCATCTGTCTCAGCAATTCGCGCTCTTTGGGATCCGTTATTGGTCTCGCGGGCGGCTTGACCGCGGGACAAGTTGGAGTTCCCCACGAATTTCGCCATCGGCGCATGAAGCCAAGCAGGAAGCCGGCCGGCACCCTGCCGTTGCCTCGGGATCGGTTGAAGGCGAGGAAGCGATCCCAGATGACCTGGGTGTCGATGTTCCAGCAGGGCAACGTGGCCTTCGCCGCTTTGATGAGCTCTGCCCAACTGGTCTGAAAAACGTTCGAACTCGCGGTGATATCGATCAGCCCTGAGAAGATAGTTTTGTTATTATTATCTCTAGATAGTGATGTGTCGTCTTCACCTGACACGAGATCATGGGGTTCACTCTCCTTGTCGAAGGCGGAAAACCGAAAGATCCAGGGCGCGAACTTGCCATTCGGCTTCGCCCGCTCGAGCTGCAACTCCGACGTCTCAAGTTCGCTCAAAAGAACCGAAAGATATTGTCGTGAAACACCCATCCTCTCCGCTAGGGCAGAGAGGGTGAAGGCTGCCGTTCCGCGCGACAAACCGTTGTAGCCATCCTTCCAGGCGATGGCATCGAGGATGAGGGTAGCAAGCTTGTGCGCTGCAACAGAGAGATTTGTCTGCGTGATCCGTCGCAGGATCAGGCCGGTCGTAGGTTCCATGGTCGAGGTCTCCTTGGAGAACCGACGCCATGTCGTGAGACAACAACATTCTTGCCAGCAAAACAACTTTGCTGGTTGCAGGTGTTTTAGCGGTGCGCTAGGAAACTCTTGTTCACGGAGTTTTCTAGCACGGCGTCAGGCTTCACGGTCTGGCGTCGTCTCCTTTTCGGGGGTTTTGCACAGCCTTACGTGCGGGGTTGAGATGACGCGCGCGGCAAAACCGCGCGCAGATTTTGTCAGTAGCGAACTTCTTCAGAACCATAGTTCCCGGCGTGATCACGCCAGTCGACGAAGACGGAACGGTAGAAGTAGCTGCCACATCCATTCGGGATGCTCAGGCCGGATGCGGCTGGCACCTGGCCCACGGTGGATCTTGTCCATCGGTAGTCGCCCTGCACGCCGTAGGACCCCAATCGCGTCGAGTCGCTGCGATTGCAGTCGCCATCTCGGTTTTCATGCTGGCGGTACTGGATGTGATAGACCCGTATGCTGCGCACGAAATCAAAGGCGTCGCCTGAGATGTCGATGTCAGCTTGCTCATCTGCTTGGACGTGAACAAGGGGTATCGGAGTCGATTCCTGCGGTTCGGGCGGATCGCGGAACGTGGTGTCATTAAGGCGTTCCATAGGCGACATCGGGCTGGGATCGTTGAACGACACACCCATCGGACACCGCCAGATTTGTAAGGGCGGCTCGATCGGCCATGGTGTGATCCGCCGAATGAAGACCGCTCTGGCATGCGCGCAGGGCGCGGAGGCAGGCCAGCCGCCCGCAAGGCAGAGGAGGATTGCACAGTCGACCTGATAGGCTTGAGCCGGACCTGACGAGGCCATTAGTCCGGATATGGTTAGTGCCGTGGCTGTTGCCACGCTGTGGATCACGTGCTTCATGATGCCGACTCCATCTATAATGGTGCAGCGATACGAAACAACATTAATGATAGCAAGAAGATTTGATTGATGGTTGCTTGCGACTGTTCGCTTGTGTCGCTTGACCGCTTCCAAGATCTGACGCCGGTTCTGGCTGCTTCTGCGTCTTGAAAGTGGCCAAAATTGCGGACCCCTTTCACGTTAGCTGCTAAACAAACGTCTGTTACAAAGGGGAAATTGGGTGTTCCAATGTGGCCGCGAAAGTGGTCACGGAAGGACAGATCGAATGAGCCCTCCAAACCGCGTGGCGCAGCGCTCGTGGCCTCGGGAAGGGCTGTATCGGGAAACTGCCGGGCCCGGCTCTCCGCATGGAATCCGGGATCAGAAGGGCGGGAGCAGCCAGCGAGCCGATTTGGGGCCCAAGTTGGGATCGAGCATGAGCTTGAATATCTATGTCAGTATCTGATACGATTGAGCATGGATAGGAGAGTCTGATGCCAAACGTCCACCTGACCGAACCGATGCAGAAATATGTGCAGGCGCAGATCGAGTCCGGCGCCTACGCCAATCTGAGCGAAGTCGTGCGCGCCGGCGTAAGGATGCTGATGGAGAAGGATGGCGCCCGGCAGTTCTATTCCCTCAAGGCCGACCTAGAGGAAGCAGCCTCCCTGGCCGAAAATGGGGATTTCGCCGAGTTCGATGCTCATGCCTTCGAACCGGATGCGTTTGATCGCTGACCCACATGACTATTCGGCTTTCCGGTCGGGCCAGGGCCGACCTTGAAGAGATCCGTGCCTACACCGTCGAAACTTGGGGTAGGGATCAATGGCTCGTCTATTACCGCCAGTTGGTTAACGCCTTCGAGCAGATCACCGGGGATCCCGACCGGGGTCGGGACAGGAGTCTCTTCGTTCCGGGGATGCGGTCCGTCAACTGCCAACGTCACGTGATCTTCTACAAGCGGCTAGATGCCGCGGATGGGGCGGCAGTCATCCTGCGCATCGTGCACCAGCGCCGCAACATGCCCGCGCTCGTCTACTACGAGGGTCTCGACGGCGGTTAAGCTCTTGCGTTTCCTCATTTCAATGGCTCGACCAGTCTTCCATAGTCTTCACTGACCTCGTGAAACGCGCGTTGGCGCCCGGCATTGAGGCAACGGAAGTAGTCCTACACATCGGCAAAGTGGATCTCAAAATCGCTCAAACCCGACCAATTTGAATGTTGGAAGCGCTAAGAATTACTGCTTCGATACCTGGTCATCACGCGAGCACTCAATTCCCATTGTGATCATGTTGATGTGGCTCGGTTTTTGTGCGCTGAAGAAACCAATGCTCAAAGATCAATACACAAGCCATGATCGCGAATGCGACCACTACAATCATTGGATCGCTCTGCCACTTTAGTGAAGCGAATACGACAAGCACGATCGCGTCGAGACCGATTGCAGTCAACATGATCCATCCATGCGCAGAAAGCTCGGCCCTAAGGTTTCGGTACACTCCCCAGTGAATAACCATATCCATTACAAGGTAAAAGAAGGCCCCCATAGAAGCTATTCGGCTAACGTCGAAGAGAATGGTCAGCAGGCTCGCAATCACTACTGTGTAGATCAGTGTATGGTCGCGGACTCCGCCTGACATCCCAAAATGACTGTGCGGGATCAATTTCATCTCTGTCAGCATTGCCAACATACGAGATACCGCAAAGATGCTGGCAATCACGCCTGATGCAGTTGCGATCAAAGCGAGCGCGACGGTCAGATAGAAGCCCGTTTCCCCAAGGGACGGTGCTGCCGCTTCCGCGAGCGCATAGTCTTTTGCTTCGACGATCTTGCCAAGCGGCAAGCTGCTTCCCACCGCAAATGCTACCAAGAGATACACCACTACGCAGACCGCCAATGAAATGATGATCGCGCGTCCGATGTTGCGGTGTGGGTCCACTATCTCGGCGCCGCTGTTGGTGATTGTCGTGAACCCTTTGAATGCCAGAATTGCCAACGCTGTGGCACCAACAAATCCACTGAGACCCTGTGAAGCTGTTCCATCTCCTGTTGTGCCAAAAGTAAACCCGCCGGCCCAAAGCGCAGAGATCCCAAACAGAGTGATACCGCCAACTTTCAGTACGGCGAGCAATTGGGAAATCCAGCCTACAGAGCGGTTGCCCGAGATGTTGACGACATAGGCTGCGATAATGAGAGCAACGCCTATTGCCGGAACCAGTAAGCCATCTGGTGCAATGCCCAGTCCACGGAGCAAATAGTTTGCGAAGGTCCGTGCGACTAGGCTTTCGTTAATGACCATTGACAGAGCCATAAGCAAAGCCGCTGCAGCGGCTACGGCGGTTGGTCCATAGGCCTTTTGCAGGATCATTCCAATTCCGCCAGCTGACGGGTAGGCATTGGACATTCTTATGTAAGTGTAAGCGCTGAAGGCTGTAACGATGGCTCCAACGATGAACACAAGTGGAAAGGTAGGGCCGGCCAGTTCCGCAATTTGGCCTGTGAGTGCCAGAATTCCGGCGCCAATCATGACACCAGTCCCCATGGCGACGGCATCCCAAAGAGAAATGCTGCCCGCTTTATAGTCGCTATTCATCGTCGATCTGCTTTCTATTTTTGAGGGTCAAAAAGACAAAAGGCAGTGCTGTCACAACCCCAAGTCCTATCGTGATCCATTCAGCCGTTCCCCAATCCCCTGACATGGCCACAGCTCCAAAATGGGCAAGAACAAAACTCGCCGGCAAAATCCCGGCAAAAGTTGCCAGCATGAAGCGCCATAGATGAAGTTGGCTCAAGCCCGCAACATAGCTGATTGCATCGAAAGAAACGAATGGAAGCAGGCGGGACGCAAACACTGATAACATCAGAGCCTTTTGCGACCCCAACAGCCCGAACTCTGAATATTTACCCAAAAAACGCCGAACTGTGCTTCGACCGAGTTTTCGCGCGATGACAAATGCGATTGTAGCACCGAGCTCCGAGCCTATGGCTACGTAGGCGGCTCCGAGATAGTGGCCAAATGCAGCCCCGGCGGCTAGTGCGATTGGTGCGCTCGGTATGGGGCTTGCGACAATCGCGAGGGCCATGAGTGCAATAACCGCGAGGGGGCCAACGGCTCCGGCATTTTCAATATGGCGCTGCACTTCAGCCTGTGAAAAGGCGACCCCAAGATTGCTCAGAGAAACCGTGCCCGAAAAAAGGCCGAAAACTGCAAGAGACAGAACAGTTGCTATCGCCAAACAACCAATCAGGCGACCATATCCCCATGCTTGCACGATCATGTGACCGTGAACTGCGCCATCATTCCTCCATCTTCGTGTTCAAGGATGTGACAGTGATACATGAAGGGATTGGCGCGATCTGCCGTCTGCTCAAAGCTGACCAGGATATCGACACGGCCATTTACGAGCACGGTATCCTTCCAGCCAGAATTTTGTATGCTTGGTTTCTTTCCGTTTTCGGCGAGCACCTGAAACCTCACGCCATGAACATGAAACGGGTGCATCATCATGTTTGAGGAGACTTGCCAAATCTCGGTCGCCCCCTTCGAAAGAGACAAGTCTATCCTCCCCATGTCGAAGGACTGCCCATTGATCGCAAACCGATCATTCGACCTACGCATCATCATGCCCATCCCCATTGGCATATCGAGTGTGATCTGACGTGTATTGACTGATCGGGCCTCACTGTCAGGCAGGACGCCGCCCAAGTCGGCGGGTATTTCCAGAATGCGGGCAGGAAGTCTCACATCCACACCAAAGGGTAGAACTACGAAGCTCCCCCCAGCAGTGCTCGCGCCGCCCATCATCCCACCCATCATCTGATTGGGATTTGCAGAGGATACCAGCGTGCCAGCCTCTCCTCCCGAAAAATCGACGAGGACTTCGTATCGTTCGCCGGGAGCGATCACGAGGGACTCAATTGCGACAGGTTGATTAAGATAGCCACTGTCCGTCGCGATGAGGTGCATCTCGCGACGGTCAGAAAACGATAGGGGATAAATCCTCGCGTTCGAGCCGTTGAGCAAGCGCAAACGGACAATACCGCGAGGGACGACAGCCTGGGTGCCTAGCTGACCGTTAACAAGAATGACATTTCCCATGAAACCCATCATCTGATCTGGCATAGACAGGCCATAATCGATGCGGCCCTGCCGGTCGAACCGGCGGTCTTGCAGAACCAATGTCAAATCATCGACGCCGTATGAGATCGGGAGACCCCGAGCATCGTCCCGACCGTCATCAACGTGGATCACACCGGCCAATCCCCTTTGAACTTGTCGTCCGGTGTCGCCATGAACGTGCGAGTGGTACCAAAGAGTAGCGGGTGGTTGTGTCAGATCCAGTTCGGGAGACCAAGTCGTGCCCGGTTCAATCGTCTGGTGTGGGCCGCCGTCAACTTCGCCGGGTATCAGCATACCGTGCCAGTGCACCGAGATTTTCTCTGACAGCGTATTGTCGATCTGTGCTTGCGTCGAAGCTCCTGCGGGAAGACGTAGTGTAGGCCCCAAAAAGGATTGGTTGAACCCCCAGGTTTCGCCGCCGCCCAGTCCTGTAAAATCGGTCTTGCCCTTTTGGGCAGTCAGACGGAAATGCCGATCGCGGGTTGCGTCGAGCAATGGTGGCATAGCCAACGCCCTGACACTCTCCTGTGCGATGGCCGCCAGCGGACCTGTGGCAAACGGCAGGCCAGCCAAGCCGGCGATGAAGGCTCTACGATTGGTCATGGTATAGCTTGTGTCTCACGCTAGCTCACTTGGGAGGGCGGCCAGTGCGGCTTCTCTTGTTACTGTCGGCAGACCTTGCTCGATCCAGCCGGATCTCCCCGGGGCGCCAAGCATCCCGCCTACGGCGTCAACAAAGCCGGCAGCTTTCGCTTCACGCAACTTGCTCATTACGAGACCTGAGCGATGGCCGGTCCGACAAATCAGGGCGACCGGGCGTCCCGCAGCAAGATCGCGGGCGGCGAAGAGGCGCTCCCCGAACCGCGGATGGGTCATGTCGATTGGCCACGCCCCCTCCGCGACGCCGGTATCTTGCCATTCCTCGGGTCTGCGGATGTCCACAAGCCTTGCCAAATCGCTTTTCAGCGCATCATGGAGAGTATCGAGCGCCCATACGTCATGGTTGTCAGCCCAAGCTGGCGAATAGGCAAGCAAGGTGCTCGATGCGAACAGGCCAAAAGTTTGACGGCGGCTCAGCATGGTCTGCCTCCTCAGTTTAGTTTATGCGTTGTCAACCGCAGATCGCAGCATATCGCGCACCTGCGCGGCGACTTCGTGCAGCTTCTCATTCTCGACAGCGGCCATCGAAGCCACAGGATCAACAGCGCTGATTTCAGTGCCGTTTTCGACCGTCCGCAAGATCACGTTGCAAGGCAGCATCGATCCTATACGGGGCTCCAGCCCAATGGCCTCCCATGCCATATGAGGGTTGCACGCACCCAGAATGCGGTATCCATCCATGTCGCGGTCAATCTTTTTCTTCATTGTTGCCTGGACGTCGATTTCGGTCAGTACACCAAATCCCTTTTCTTTCAGGGCTTCGCGCAGGCGCATCTCCGCATCATCAATCGCCGTATTGGGCAGATGTCTGTTGTAGGTATAACTCATTTTGAGCCCTCTCGATCTTGTTCAGGCAAACCCAAAGCGCCGAACCGTTGACGGGCTTGCCTGAATGGGGAAATTCTGAACGACGGGGTTCAGTTGTCTTGGTCCGTCATCATTCCGGGATTTGCTGTCATACCCTGTGCCATGTTGTCGGCAGGGGCGACTATTTCGCCTTGAGAAATCTGGCCGTCGCCATCAGCATCGAGCATCTGGAAACGATCGACCATGGTCTCGCGCATCGCCTTGGCGTGAAGCGACGCGAATTCGTCAATCGAGAGCGTGCCGTTACCGTCGGCGTCATAGTCCGACAGCATCGACTGAAGGCCCTCATGCGCCTCTTCGGGAGACACTGCGCCGTTTCCATCCATATCGAACATTGACATCATGTTGCCCCCCATCATCGGGAACATACCTTGACCGGTTGTGCTTGGTCCCATGATGCTGCCGTTTCCGCTCATCATGCCCGAATGCATTTGCATCATCATGCGCATCATGCCGTGCATCATCTGAAGATGCTCGGCCATCTGACTGGGATCCATCATGCCGCCACCCATCAGCATTCCGGGCCCGCCCGTCCCTGCCATCGGTTGAGCAAGTACATTGGGAGAGACGCTTTCAGCGCCCGCAGCTTGGTGATGGCTGTCATCGGCGAGCGCAGCACCTGCTGTGAGAACGGCAACCAGAAGACCGGTAGAAATTTTTGTTGAGTAGGACATTTTGAAGCCTTTCCTTCTTTTGACCTCATACAACTTGGCATCAAACATTTGAATGTAAGGACGTACACCCGTGGATTTGTATCCGTCTGTCGCAATGGACAGGGGCTGATACAATTGGCGACAAAAAGGAACCTGACCGTCTGATTTCCAATGCTTTAGAAGGGCCCCATGCAACACGCGCCACATATTCTCGTCGTGGATGACCATGAACAGATCCGGAAAAGTGTAACCCGCTATCTGGAAAAGAATGGCATGCGAGCAACCGCTGCCAAGGATGCGGCGGAGATGGACGCGAAGCTGGCTGTCGGAAGCTTCGACCTACTGGTCCTGGATATCATGATGCCTGGCGAGGATGGCCTTTCCGTTTGCCAACGTCTGTCAAGCGAAGGGCGACTGCCGATCATCATGTTGACCGCGCTCGGTGAAGATGCGGACCGTATTGTCGGTTTGGAGATCGGTGCGGACGATTATCTTCCCAAGCCGTTTAATCCACGCGAACTCCTTGCGAGGATCAAAGCCGTCCTGCGAAGAAGCGAGCACAAAGAAGCCTTCACCGGATCTCTGAGCGGCCGCAAAGTCCGCTTTGCACACCTTACCTTGGATGTAGACCGGCAGGTGCTTCTCGACGACGCGGGACAAGAGACCGCTCTTACGGTCGCAGAATTCAAACTGCTGACGGTCCTTCTGGAGCGCCCTCGGATGGTGTTGAGCCGCGATCAGTTGCTAGATCTTTCTCAGGGCATTTCCGCTGGTCCGTTGGACAGGAAAATTGACAACCAGATTTCGCGCCTTCGGCGAAAGCTCGAGCCCGACATTCTCCGTCCACGTATTATCAAGACGATCAGAAGCGGCGGCTACTGCCTGTCGGTCGACGTCGAGGTGTCCGAATGATCTGGCGGCTCCTACGATCTCTCCGGATCCAACTCGTTCTTCTCATCATTATCGCGTTGGGGATCGCACAGTTTGTCAGCCTGTGGCTCTTCGCCGATGAACGAAGCCTCGCCATACGGGCTGCTCTTGGGTTTGAGGCAGCTGGACGAGCGGCAAATGTTGCGCGCTTGATTGAAGAGGCACCCGCTGACCTGCGCCCATCAATTATCCGCGCGGCGAACTCGCCCCTTGTTCGCTTTGACCTCGGGACGAAGCCGCTTGTGCAACATAGCGACCATTCGGATGGCGGGTTGGTTGAAACCCGCGTCCGCGCACTCCTGAACGACAGCTACAGTCGCGACATTCGTGTAGAGCTTCACCAGATCCAAGGCGCGATCCTGCCGCTACCGAACCTGTCGCACGAAATGACCGAGATGCACTTGGCCATGATGCGAGGTGAACTGTCCGCTATCGAGATGAACCTTTCAATTTCGATCGCCGGTGGCCAGTGGTTGAACGTAAGTACGCGCTTTGAGCGTCCGCCGATCCAGTGGCCGCTTTATTCCATGCTGACATTTGGTCTGACGGCAATGGCCCTGTTGGTCGCAGTGAGCTGGTTTGTCATGACCGGACTGCTGGGCCCTCTGCGGCGATTGGCCGGGGCGTCGGAACGATTGGGGCGTGGAGAAGACATAGACGCGTTGCCAGAACGGGGACCCCAGGAGGTTCGGGAGCTGACCGCTGGTTTCAACCGCATGCAGGACAGGCTGACACGGTTCGTTGCCGACCGAACGAGGGTTCTGGCGGCCCTTGGACATGATCTTCGATCTCCGCTTACCGCAATGAGAGTACATTCAGAAATGGTAGAGGAAGACGAAACCCGAGAGAGTCTCGTCGCAACCGTCGAAGAAATGCAGTCGATGGTGGAAGCAACCCTTACCTTCGCGAAAGGTCTCTCAGGGAACGAACCAATGCAGGATGTTGACCTGCAATCGTTCCTAGAAGCTCTGCGGGGGGATATGGTCGTACCGTTTGTGCTCTCTGACGGCCCCGAAGTCACGGTTCGATTGCGCCCCAATGCCATTCGACGGGCATTGCGAAACGTGATCGAGAACGCGGTGCGCTACGGCGGGTCCGCAACGCTGGGCTGGATATCAGCCGATGGGGAAATAGAAATTTCCGTCACTGACAGAGGGCCGGGGATTCCAACCGCAGAATTGGAACGCGTATTTGACCCATTCTTCAGGCTTGAAGAAAGCCGATCTCTGGAAACCGGCGGGCATGGGCTGGGCCTGTCGATCGCAAGGTCCATTCTTCGCGCGCAGGGTGGGGAGATCAGTCTGGCGAACCACCCGGACGGCGGGCTTATCGCGACAATTCGATTGCCAGTTGCTGAAACATGAAATGACAGAAAAGGAAACCGACATGCTTAGACTTACCAACACAACCGCAGCATTCACGCTGTTCGCGACGGCCGCCATGGCGGACCCAGGCGGAGATTATTACGGCCACATGTGGGGCGGTGGATTTGGAATGCTGGGAGGGCTGATGATGATCGTGTTCTGGGGCGTGATTATTGCGCTGATATTCTTCGCCGTTCGCTGGTTCAGCGAAAAGGACCGTGTTTCCGGGTCTAGTGCTCAGGACATTCTCAGGGATCGCTTCGCGCGCGGTGAGATTGATGAAGACGAGTATCGCAAGCGCAAGGCCGCTTTAGACGACTGAGAAACTGATCACCAGTCGATCCCACTGCCAAAGATCATGAGGCTCCTATGACCCCGGAACTCGGCCATTTTGTGCTGGCCCTCGCATTGGCGTTGGCCATCGTCCAATCGACTATTCCTCTTTTCGGCGCGGCCCGGGGCAATCTTCTCTGGATGCGTTCAGCCCGGTCAACTGCTTTTGGGCAGGTCGTCTTCGTCGGACTTGCCTTTGCCGCCTTGATGCGCGCTTTTGTTGTCTCTGATTTCACTGTTTTGAACGTCGCGAACAATTCGCATTCGCTGAAACCAATGATCTTCAAAGTCGCGGCGACTTGGGGAAGTCATGAAGGATCGTTGCTGCTCTGGGTCTTCATTCTGACCATCTTCGGTGCTGCGGTTGCTGCTTTCGGCTCAAACCTACCGGAAACACTTCGAGCGCGAACTTTGGCAATGCAGGCATGGATCAGCGTCGGGTTTCTGTCCTTCCTTCTCTTTACATCCAATCCGTTCGAGCGCGTCTTTCCTCCGCCGCTTGATGGCGCTGACCTCAATCCTCTGCTCCAGGATATCGGCCTCGCGATGCACCCGCCGCTGCTGTATTTTGGATATGTCGGCTTCTCGATCGTCTTTTCGTTTGCAGCCGCAGCCTTGATCGAGGGACGGATCGACACAGCCTGGGCAAGATGGGTTCGACCCTGGACACTGGCCGCGTGGATCAGCCTGACTGCGGGGATAGCTCTCGGATCGTGGTGGGCATATTACGAACTGGGTTGGGGTGGATGGTGGTTCTGGGACCCGGTTGAAAATGTCAGTTTTATGCCCTGGCTTCTCGGGACAGCACTTCTCCATTCGGCGATTGTCACTGAAAAGCGTGACGCGTTCAAAAGCTGGACAATCCTGCTCGCGATCTTGACGTTTTCGCTGTCACTCCTCGGCACATTTGTGGTTCGGTCTGGCTTGCTGACCTCTGTGCATGCTTTTGCCGTGGATCCGGAGCGAGGCCTATACATTCTTGGCCTGCTTGCGATTTCAATTGGTGGCTCACTTGCACTCTATGCGTGGCGGGCGCCAATGATGGAAGGTGGCGGGTTGTTTAAGCCGATTAGTCGAGAGGCAGGGTTGTTGCTAAACAACCTGATCCTGGCTACAGCGACTGGCACGGTTCTGTTCGGTACGCTTTATCCGCTGTTTCTCGAAGCCGTTTCTGGTGACAAGATTTCCGTCGGTCCGCCGTTCTTCAATGGCGCGTTCGTACCAATGATGCTCCCCTTGGTTTTTGTCATGGGTCTCGGGCCGTTTTTGTCCTGGAAACGAGCCGATCTGGTCGGAGTGCTTCAACGTGTCCGCTTCGTGGTGGTGCTGGCGGTGCTGGCAACGCTCGCAATTTGGTATTTCGCCAAAGGCGGGCCCGTGTTGGCATATCTTTCGATCCTCATCGCGCTTTGGTTGTTTTTTGCTTCCTTACGTGAATGGGCGCTGCGGGTTCGTTTGTTCGAGGTTCCGCTCCAGGAAAGCATCCGGCGTGCCCGCAATTTGCCCCGCGCGGCGCATGGAATGACGCTCGCTCATGCGGGAGTTGCGGTCTTGATGATCGGCATGATTGGCTCTTCGGTTTGGAAATCTGAAGAGATCGCATTTGTAGAGCCCGGCACGAGTGTCAACATTGCGGGATTTGATGTCACATTTGAAGGTGTGCAGCGCGTTCGTGGCCCGAACTATATTGCGGATCAGGGAACCCTGCGCGTCGAAAGGGGCGGCTCTTTCGTGACGGCTCTCAAACCTGAGCGGCGCAGCTATCCGGTCGCACAAAGTACGACAACAGAATCGGCGATACGGTCAACCCTGGCGGGAGACCTATACGCTTCGATCACGGAACCCTCTCTGGACAAAGCCGAAGAGAGCGGTGCCTGGACTCTGCGTATTCTCTATGAGCCATTCGTCGGCTTGCTTTGGTTGGGTGCGGCCATGCTTGTCATAGGCGGCAGTCTGTCCTTGTCCGATCGCCGCTTCCGTGTCGGGGCACCCCAAAGCTCCAAGGCACGATCCACGAAACCGGTCGCAGCGGAGTGAGCAATGAAACGAGCTGTAGCGATTATTCCCTTGGTACTGGCAGTGATTGTCGGCGGATTTTTCTTGTGGGGCCTGAATCCCAATCGTGACCCAAGCGAGATTCCTTCGGTTCTCATTTCTCAGCCAGCTCCCTCGTTCAATCTCGGGCCGGTGCCGGGTCTTGATGTACAGGGACTGTCTCGGGAAAACCTGCTCGGAAACCCAACGCCAGTCGTCGTCAATGTCTTCGCTTCCTGGTGCGTTCCCTGTCGTGCCGAACACGCGGTTCTGAGCGCTTTGGTTGAGCGCGATGGCGTGCGTTTGTTCGGGATCAACTACAAGGATCAACCCGCAGACGCGGTCAATTGGCTTCGAAATCTCGGGAACCCGTACGAACGTATTGGCTCGGATCTGTCAGGTCGTGCCGGGATCGAGTGGGGGATTTCGGGTGTGCCCGAGACATTCATTGTCGGAGGCGATGGAACGGTGCTCTACCGATACGTCGGCCCGATCGTCGGTGAAGAGGCTGTATCAGCCTTTCGCCAAGCTCTCCGACAAGCGGGTGTGTTAGAGGAGAGGAGCTGACATGCGTAGTTTCTTCCTTGTGTTGGCACTCATCATGCCAATGTCTGCGCAGGCTGTTGAGCCCGACGAAATCCTCTCCGATCCAATCCTCGAGGCTCGGGCACGGGAGGTTTCCAGGCAGCTTCGCTGCGTAGTTTGCCAAAATCAGGATATTGACAGCTCGAACGCCGGCGTTGCGCGCGACCTACGACTTTTGGTCCGGGAACGGTTGGTTGCGGGTGACACGAACGAAGATGCAATTGCTTTCATCCAAGCGAGATACGGCGACTACGTTCTACTGAAGCCTCCGTTTAAACCCGAGACCTACGCTCTCTGGTTTACCCCCCCACTCCTTGGGCTCTTGGCTCTGGGGATCGGTGGCGGCATCCTGATGGGCTCTCGAAAAAGAAAAAAAATCGCAGACCTGAGCGATGACGAGGAGGCCGAGGTCGCACGCATTTTCACTTCATCCAGCGAAGGGGACCACCGATGATATGGATTGCAATGGCAGTCCTCGCCTTGACTGCCTCAGGGATTGTTGCGGCTTCGGCGTGGAAGCCTGCCTTGGTGCAAGGTCCGGCCGAAGACAGGACTCTCGCAGTTTTGAAGGACCAGTTGTCTGAAGTCGATCGGGATGCTGAACGCGGCCTGCTTTCAGTCGCAGAGGCGCATGCGGCGCGACAGGAAATCAAGCGGCGGGTTCTCTCCGTGGGGAGAGTAAAAAACACCGGGGAATCCAGCGGCGGCGGCAGGGTCATACTCATGGCTGCTGCGGTCTTTGTGCCGCTGTTCGCGGCGGGGTATTACAGTTTTGCTGGAGCGCCAAACCTATCCAGCATCGCTTTCGAGGATCGCCAGGCAGAGGTCGCGCAAAATCGTGAAATCGAAGCGTTGGCGCAGAAGCTATTGCAGCGGTTGCAGGCGGATTCAGAAGGCGGAGCCTTGGAGGGCTGGATGCTCCTTGGACAGACCTTCATGAAATTGGGCCGCGCTTCGGATGCCGCATCGGCCTACGAGCGTGCAACACAATCCATGAATGCCGATTCTGCTGTGTTTTCGATCTATGCGGAAGCTCTCATCGTTTCCGAACAGGGGATCGTGACACCCCAAGCGAAGCGGGCCATTGCAAGAGCACTTGAGCTCGATCCGACCAATCCTGCTGGAACTTTTTACGATGCTGTCGGGCTTGCGCAAGCGGGTGCGAATGAGCAGGCCTACAATCGTCTTCTCACGCGATTGGACGAAGTGGATGGGTTCGCACCCTGGATGGAAACATTTGTCGCGGAAGCAAACCGGATAGGTGCGGCACTAGGCCGAGCGCCTATCAGTTTGTCGGATTATGCTCCAGTAATGTCAGGCAATTCGCCCGGCCCCACTGCTGCAGATGTCGAAGCGGCCAGCCAGATGGATGATGTCGATCGAGATGCATTTATCCGATCCATGGTGGAACGTTTGGCAACACGCCTTGAGGCTGAACCAGACGATATCGATGGATGGATGCGTCTTGGCAGGGCCTACAGGGTGCTCGGCGAAACTGACCTCGCCTTGAACGCGTACAGTCGAGCCAAAGAGCTATTGGTGCCCGTTTCCTCCGAAGACCCGCGCCAAAGTGTCATTTTGCAGTCCTTGGAAGAACTCCAGTCGGGCCAATAGCCCGCGGAAGCTTCACTCGCGATGAACAAACCATGAGAGAGCACGAACGGCGTATGTGCACGATCCGACCTCACCCGAATGACTAGAAAGAATGTCCATGCCTTTGTCCGCACTTCCGTTCCCAAATATCGGGCCGGATATATTTTCGGTTGAGATCGGCACGTTTACGTTGACTCTCCGCTGGTATGCGTTGGCCTATATCATCGGCCTTCTCGTCGGCTGGAGAATTTGTGTTGCCACGGTCAAACGCGCCGCTCTGTGGCCTGCATCGGGCGCCCCGCTAACACCGCGCCAAATTGAGGATCTTTTGACCTGGATTATCATCGGGGTGATCGTTGGCGGGCGGTTAGGGTTCGTGATGTTCTATCAGCGCGGGTTCTATCTTGCCAATCCGTTAGAAATTCTGAAGGTCTGGCAAGGGGGAATGTCATTTCATGGTGGGTTTGCTGGAGTAACCATTGCCGCGCTTGTTTATGGCATCCGTCAGCGTATGCCGCTCCTGAGCATGGCTGACCTTCTCGCTCTGGCAACGCCTCCGGGCTTGTTCTTGGGCCGGATCGCAAATTTCATAAACAATGAACTATGGGGCCGCCCATCGGACATGCCCTGGGCCGTCATATTTCCCGGTGACGCAGCGCAATCATGCCCGGGAATAACCGACATTTGCGCACGGCATCCTTCGCAACTGTACGAAGCCCTTTTGGAAGGCCTGTTGCTTGGCTTCGCTCTCCTATTCCTTGCGTGGCGGCGCGGATGGCTTAGGACACCAGGGGCAATTTGCGGGCTCTTCCTGGCCGGATATGGTTTTGCGAGAAGTTTTGTAGAGTTGTTTCGCCAGCCCGACGCTCAATTCGCAGACGTGAACAATCCGATTGGGTATGTTGTGCAGTTTGGTGACTGGGGGCTTACGATGGGGCAAGTCCTTTCCTTGCCGATGTTAGCCGCGGGATTTGGATTACTTTGGCTGGCGCAGAAGCGGTCCGCCATAGGATCGGCATCTTAGGGCGCAAATGAAACTTTCGACGCATTGCCTTATTCTACTGCGATATCCCCTGACGCTTCAGTCGTGATCCTCCTCACCCATTTGGTGCATCATTTCTTCAATCTTTTCGGGGATGTCGCCGGCAGAGAATGCCTTCTGTTCTTCGGAATCGTGAACGAACGCGATGATATCGGCAAGCTCCTGACCTGTGAATTCAATTTGCCCGCCGAGCTCATCCTCTTGGGCAGCGACCATCGCCGGCGCGCCGCGCCACATTCGGGCGGCAAATTCAAACGGGTTCATTGGCAGGTCCATATACGCTGCATCAAGGGCGGGGGCATCCTCGCCTCCGACCCCGTTGATAGAATGACAAACGACACAGCCTTTCGAGGCGAACAGCGCACGCCCCTTGGCTGCATCCATGTTTGGCAGGAACAGTCCGGAGCTCATCATCTGACTCATCGCCCCATTATCTGTCATATGCCCGCTGTCTTGGGCGCCGACTGGCAGCCCCCACACCACAGCAATGGCTAAGATCATCTGTCTGGAAATGTAGGTCATTTTGGTCTCCTTGGTTTGCAGGTGATTGTCTGAACGCTGTTGCCCCTTCTCCGGCGATGGATTGTACCCAATACTGTTTATTGAACGGTCTGATGGACCTCGCGATCGTTCTTGTTTCCCCTCAAATCTGCGCGCGCCGTAGCCGAAGGGAGTTTAGGACGACCGAGATTGAGGAAGCGCTCATGGCAAAGGCCGCAAACATCGGACTGATCAAGATCCCGAGGAATGGGAACAAGATCCCCGCAGCGACGGGCACGCCCGCAGTGTTGTAGATCAGAGCAAAGAACAGGTTCTGGCGTATGTTCCGCATGGTCGCGCGGGCGAGTTTGCGCGCACGCACGATACCGTCGAGGTTCCCTTTGACGAGCGTGAACCCTGCGCTCTCAATGGCCACATCGGCGCCGGTGCCCATGGCAATCCCGACATCGGCCTGAGCCAGGGCAGGTGCATCGTTGACACCGTCGCCGGCCATGGCAACCTTGTGCCCCTTGGCCTGAAGTTCCTTGATGATCTTCGCTTTGTCTTCCGGCATCACATCGGCGCGGATCTCGTCGATGCCTAGACTGGACGCGACGGCCCTAGCGGTACGCTCATTGTCTCCCGTCGCCATGATAATACGGAACCCAAGTGCGTGCAGTTCCTTCAGGGCGGCCGGTGTGGTCGCCTTTACCGGGTCTGCGACGCTGACAAGACCGGCAACGTCATTCTCGACGACGACAAACATAACCGTTTCGCCATTATCCCGACGGGCATCCGCCTTGTCCCGAAGCTCTGCTGCATCAAGTCCGAGGTCAGTCAGGAGTTTCACGTTGCCGAGCGCCACTACCCGCCCGTCCACCGTGCCTTTGACGCCCTTGCCGGTGACCGCCTCGAAGGCGTCGGCTTTTGCCAGGTCGACGCCACGCTCTTCAGCACCGCGTACGATGGCTTCCGCGAGAGGATGCTCGGAGCCGCGTTCCAGCGATGCGGCAAGCCGAAGCACTTCTACCTCATCGTGACCCGGTTCAGGGTAGACGCCGACAAGTTTCGGCTTGCCTTCCGTCAGCGTGCCGGTCTTGTCGACGATCAGGGTATCGACCTTCTCGAACCGTTCCAGTGCCTCTGCATTCCTGATCAGGACACCCGCCTGCGCGCCGCGCCCCGTCGCCGTCATGATAGACATCGGTGTCGCAAGGCCGAGGGCACAGGGACAAGCGATGATGAGAACGGCAACGGCCGCAATAAGAGCATAGGAAAGGGCCGGGACCGGGCCCCAAATGGCCCAGCCAATGAAGGCCAGCACGGCGATGCCAATAACTGCAGGCACGAAATATCCGGAGACCTTGTCGGCGTATTTCTGGATCGGCGCGCGAGACCGCTGCGCATTGGCCACCATCTCGACGATTTGGCTCAGCATCGTGTCGGCGCCGACGCGCGTCGCCTCCATGATCAGGCTGCCGGTTCCGTTGATCGTGGCGCCCGTTACAGGGTCTCCTCCGACCTTTTCTACCGGTACCGGCTCGCCCGTGATCATGCTTTCGTCAACTGAGGACCTGCCTTCGACGACCATACCATCGACCGGCACCTTGTCACCGGGTCGCACACGTAGTCGGTCGCCGACCTGGACCTGTTCCAATGGAACCTCTTCCTCGCTTCCGTCGTCGCGGATAATACGTGCCGTCTTGGCGGCCATATCCAGAAGAGCACGGATCGCCTTGCCAGTGCCTTCGCGAGCGCGCAGCTCCATCACCTGTCCCACAAGGACCAGCGTGACGATCACAGCCGCCGCCTCGAAATAGACGCCGACATGCCCTTCGGCATCCCGGAACCCATCGGGGAATATGCCCGGTGCCAGGACGGCGATGATGCTGAACAGCCATGCGGCGCTTACACCCATGGCAATGAGACTGAACATATTGAGGTTCCTTGTCCGGAACGAGTTCCAGCCACGAACAAGGAAAGGCCAGCCGGACCAAAAGACAACGGGTGTCCCGAGCGCGAGTTCGACCCAGAGGGTGACGCGTTCACCGAATATCTCGCGCACCCCGCTCAGGCCAAGATAGGGGCCCATGGTCAGCACAAGGAGCGGTACGGTCAAAATGGCCCCCACCCAGAAACGACGGCTGAAGTCCACAAGCTCCGGGTTCGGGCCTTCCGCTTCCATGGCGGCCGATTCCAGTTCCAGCCCCATACCGCAGATCGGACAAGACCCGGGATGCGTCTGGCGCACCTGAGGGTGCATCGGACAGGTATAAACCGGGCCAGTGTAGTCGTTGGGAACCGAGTCCAAGTGGTTTGGCTCCACCGCGTCGCCCGTGTGCTGATGATGGGCGTGGTGTTGCGAGGGCTCGCCCTCCGGCACCAGATGCATCTGGCATTTCGGGCAATCTCCCGGTTCGGCGCGGCGTACCTCGGGGTGCATCGGGCAAGTGAAGACCGTGCCCGCGTAGCCAGAAGGAACTTGATCGTCAGATCCGTTGGCATGTTCGTGATGGTTGTTCATTCGGGGATCCTTTCCCGTATTTCTAGCTCATTGCCTCAAACCTAATTCTTCCAGTAACTGGAAGGTCAAGTGGCGCATTGAGCAACTTTCATTTCTGTCGCTAACAGCTCGCCGACGCAGACTGCGTTCGTTGAGTGTGGAATCGTATCGGTACTGACGATCCGCGCGGCACCGGCATGGCGGATTGCTTCCTCTGCGCCGTGTGCGAAAACCGCGTGGATAATTACGCAAGTCGCAGGTCGGGCACCGGCCTGCTCGAGTTGTTCGAGCGTTCGGATCAGCGTGTGTCCGGACGAGGCGATATCATCGAGGATCACGGGTGTCCCCTGTCGGAAAACGGCGCTGCCCGGCAGGCTGATCTCGACCTGCCGATCCCCGGAGCGATGTTTTGTCAGCACTTCGTAGGGGCGTCCGGCGAGCCTGGCGACTTCAGCCACCCATTGCTGGCTTTCGCTGTCAGGCCCAAGGAGCACGGCCTCTGGAACGTTCGCCGCAATCCAGTCGGCCAGCAGAGGGGCTGTGGCGACACGATATGCGGGAATGCGGAACAGCGCTGAAAGGCTCGGGTTGCGATGCAGATGGGGGTCAGCGGTCATCACCCAGTCGAAACATTCATCAAGAAATCCCGCGAAGATCGGGGCGCTCACAGCTTCGCGTGGATGAAACCGCTTGTCCTGGCGCATGTAGCCAAGATAGGGCGCGACCAGCCCCACACGCGCGGCCCCAAGTTCGCGCGCCGTCAGAGCTGCGAAACGCAGAGGCAACGCCAGCCGATCAGGATCGCGCAACGTGGCGAGGAAGGCGATTTCGCGTCCTGCAGGATCGCCGCCGAGCTTCACGAGGGTTTCACCATCGGGAAAATGGTGCAAGTCCACCGGCTGGATTTCGGCACCGGATGTCGCCGCCATTCTGCGCGCCAATGGCTCCATGCCGGGAAAGGGGGCGATAATGGTCATCAGTTTGCCTCCTCAATTGTGCAAAGTCCCAATTGCGCCTCGGCATAGGAGCGGGCGTATTCCAGTTCTCCCAGCGTTTCGGCGTGGATCTCGAACAGCGGCTTGCCAAATTCGATATGGTCACCGATCTGGACCAGAAGGCGCAGCCCTGCGAGCTGCTGCCGCGGTGCGCCGGCGAGTTTCGCTGTGCGCGCGATGCGGCGATTGTCAATCGCAATGAGGCGCCCCGCCGTGCGGGAGGTGATCACCGCATGATAACGCGCCTCACCGGGCTCAGTGAAACCGCCTTGTGCATCGCAAATCGCAATGAACTTCGCCTCGGCAGCGCCGCTGTCGAGCAGCTGTGCGGCCACCTTTCGCCCGCCCGCGCCGCCCGTCTCGGGGACAAGGTCCAGCAGCGCTCCAGCGATGTCGAGTGCACGGTCGCGCAGGTCGACAGGGAAGTTCTCGTTGCGGCGTAGCACGGCAAGGACATCTTGGGCTTCAAGTGCGGGTCCAATTCCGCGTCCGACAGGTGCAGTCCCGTCGCTTTGATGGATCGAGAGCGTCAGGCCGATGGCCTTGCCAACGGCGCGGAGCCGCTCTGCCAGCGCAGCGGCGGTTTCCGCCGAGCGGACCTTGGCCGTTGGTCCGACGGGCACATCGATCAGCACGCGCTTCGCACCGACCGCAGCCTTCTTCGACAAGACGCTCGCCACCAGCTGTCCGTCGCTGTCGAAATCGAGTGGCCGTTCAATCCGGATCAGAACATCGTCCGCAGGGCTGAGAGCGAGGTTGCCCCCCCAAACGATGCACCCGCCCTCAGCCTCGACGACGCGTCTCAACGCGGGGATGTCGAGCGAGACGGGAGCCATGACCTCCATCGTGTCGGCCGTGCCTGCGGGGGAAGTGATCGCGCGAGAAGAGGTCTTGGGGATCATCAGCCCCGCCGCCGCGATGATCGAAACGATGATCGGCGTGGTGCGGTTTCCTGGAAGCCCCCCGACGCAATGCTTGTCGTAGATCTCGGCGCCGCCCCAATCCAGCGTTTCGCCCGCCGCCTGCATGGATCGGGTCAGTGCGATGGTTTCCGCAATCGAAAGCCGGTCGCCCGCGCAGGCGGTGATGAAGGCTGCCAGATCGAGATCGGAGAGACGATGATCGAGGACGTCACGAATGATTGCGTCGAACCTTTGCTGCTCAAGGGTTTCTCCATAGACCTTGGCGCGGATCGCTGAGACGGAGTCCGGTGGCTCCGGGTGCGTAAAACTTGCCCGGTCCCCCGGTTGGGGCTTCAGGGCGGCCCAGGCTTCTTCCGACAAGGCGGCAGTGTCGTCGGGCAGCCAGTCGCCATTGGTCAACACGTTCAGCGTGGCAATCACCGACCTGTCGCCGAGCGTGACCTCGATCCGGGTCAGGGCTGCGAAGCCTTCGGCGCGGCAGACGTGGCAGTCTTCGCGCATGAAGACAACGGGTTGCCGGTAAGTGTCGATCCCCGCGCGGGACAGGGCGAGCGTATTGTCGATTTCTGTCATTTTGGATTGTCCAGCCGGATCGTTTCGAGGTGTTCGGGGGCGCGGGCAGGCCAGCCGAGTTCATGTTCGATCCGCCAGCGCAGCCGGTCCGAGGCAGAAGGTTCGCCGTGAGTCACATAGGTCATGCGCGGCGCGCGATCCGACGCGCGCATCCAGGCCAGCAACTCTTCGGCATCGGCATGTCCGGAAAAGGCTTCGAGCTGGATCACCTCTGCCCTGATCGGGAAATCTCGACCGAACATGCGCAGACTGTCCGCGCCAGCGGCCAGTGCCGCCCCGCGGGTACCGCCAGCCTGAAAGCCCGACAGCAGGATTGCGTTGCGCGGGTCGCCGCCGAAGCTGGCGAGGTGATGCAGGATCCGCCCGCCGGTCAACATGCCGCTCGCCGAAATGATGATCATCGGGCCATGCTGCGTGTTCAGCTTCTTCGACTCCTCGACCGAAGTGACCCGCTTGGCGATCTGGAACATCGCAAGGCAATCCTCCCAGGCAACGTGATGTTCTTCGTGATGGCCGTGGTAGATTTCGGTCGCGTCGATCGCCATTGGCGAGTTGAGATAAACCGGCACATATGGGATCTCGCCGCGGTTTTGCAGGCGTGCAATGTGATACATAAGCCCCTGCGCGCGCCCAACCGCGAATGAGGGGATGAGAACCGTACCGCCCCGCCCGAAAACACGTTTCAGGATTGGCAGAAGCTCTTCCTCCGCGTCGATGGCTGCGTGATGGCGATTGCCATAGGTGGATTCACAAACCAACACGTCCGCACCTGAGAACGATTGTGGTGGTCGCATCAGTGCGTCGTTCTGTCGGCCGAGGTCGCCACTGAAGTGGATTGTCCTTCCTGGCAGTCTGATACGGATCTGCGCCGCACCGAGCAAATGGCCCGCCGGGATGAACTCTGCGGATATTCCGTCACCAACATCGACTGTGCTGTTGAAGGGAACTCTGTGCAAATGCTCAAGCGCCGCCTGAGCATCTTTCAACGTGTAGAGCGGCTTGGGGTTCTTGTGCTTGGAGTATCGGTGCCTTTTGGCAAAACGTGCCTCCTCTTCCTGGATATGGCCGCTGTCCGGCAGGATCAGGCCGCAGAGTTCCTCCGTCGCTTCGGTACACATCACCTTCCCTCGATACCCGCCGCGGATCAGCGCAGGCAGATAGCCTGAATGATCGAGATGCGCGTGCGTCAGAAGTACGGTGTCAATGGTGGTGGGGCGTACCGGAAACGCCTTGCGGTTGCGGTCCCGCAGCGATTTGAAGCCTTGAAACAAGCCACAATCAACTAGAATGCGGCGATCCCCGGTTTCAATCAGATAGCGCGATCCGGTTACTGTTCCGGCGGCTCCCAGAAAACGAAGTGTTGGGCGAGTGTCCTGTGCCATGATCCTGTGCCTTTCATTCCCATCGGCAGCCCTTCAGGGAAGCGCCACCATCTGATGTCCTTCTCCTTCGACAGAAACTGTTTCACGCGTTTGCAGTGAGCTGGTATCGATGAGCCAAACCACGGGCTCTGCACGGCTTGAGACATAAAGGATGTCGGAGCCTGGAATTACCGTCAGGTGGTAGGGTTCTGGTGCAAGCGTGGCTGTGCGCACTTCCCCGGTAGCGAGTGCAACTGAGGCGAGTTTGTCCTCTCCCCTACCCGCGACGAACAAAGTTGCCCCATCATTTGACAGCCCCAGTCCATGAATCTCGCCGCCAATTTCGAAGGTCCGCAGCTTTTCACCGGTACTCAAAGACAGTTCCAGAACCTGACCTGCGTCCGCGTCTGCGACAAAGAGTCGATCAGTTTCGGGCGAAACCGCCATATGTTCCGGGGTGTCACCTGCAATGAAGTTGCGACGAACGATACCCCGCGACAGATCTACTTCGCTGATCGTTCCGTTACCGGTGTTGGAGACGTAGACGAGATTTGGATCAGTTCCGAACGCTGCATAGTTCGGCATCGATCCAGTCGGGACAAATGCCGTCATGCCGAAAGTCGCCAAGTCAATCACCGATATTCCGTCACCTGCCGGATGGGTCGCAACGGCAAAGCGTCCATCAGGGGAAACTGCCGTATGATGTACGGCACCCGGCACCTCTATCCGGCGGAGGATATCGCCACTTTTTGCGTCCAGAATCGAGAGAAGACTGATCCCGGCATCCGGTGGCCCCATTGGCGCGGCCTTTGGTGCGTGGTGCGCGGCGTGATCGTCTGCAGACACGGTGGAGGGCTTTTCTAGCGACGCGACATCCTCGCGCGGGATCTCCGAATAGCTGCCGGCGACCAGATACGGCACGCCGGGTGCGCCTGCGAGACCGTGGACCGCCTCGACATCATTGATCCGACGCAGGACTTTTCCAGTCTCCGCCTGAACCATCAGGACTGAATTGGCGCTGCCCTCTGGAATGAAGACCGTAGGCGGAGCGGCCAAAGCTGGTGCTGACACGAACAAAGTGGCGAGCGTATAGGCGATGCGGGACGACATGTTCATTTTTGGAACCTTTATCTGGTCGAGATCATGCGGTGGCCGTGGCGAGGGCAGAAAACCGGCGGATCCACGGTTGATAGGAGCGAATGAAGTGAGGAGCGCGGTCAGGTAGAATCCGGACATCCAGACTACGAGCCTGTCGAAAAACCTAAGCGTCACGATTGGCGTAAAAGCCGAAAGGGAGGCGCTTCGCTACCTCGCTGACTGGAATGCTCAGAAGAGAATGGGGACGTGTATGAATTCGTCATCGGCGAAAGACGCCGATTGCCGCCACGACATTACCATTCGCGTGCTACGGTTCGAAACTACTGCGCTGACAAGCCCGTTAGGGATCAGAGCAGCGGCGCAACCGGGATGAATTCCGCAATCCGCGTCCAGAATAACGTGGACGGAGGAATTTGCGTCGGTGACCTGAACAATCTGCGTCTCTAACCCGGCAGGCTCGCCCTCATGCGCATGCAAACCATCGGCAATGAGACCGAAAAACAAGGCTCCGATCAATATCAGGACGAAGCTGACGCGAATACGCGACACTCTTCTGACATCGATATGTGGCCTTGATCGCATGATTTGAGTCCTTCCTAGGTGATTATAACACGCTATCCAGATGGTGTGGTTGATCTAAATCAGGGCGTTAAATGCTGCCTGACTCGGCGTCCTTGATGCGCAGCTTAGGCGAAATTACTCAGTCGGCACTTTGCTCCAAAGTGTTTCCAAATCTGGAAACCTTCACATCGTCCTCGATGAGCGTTGCTTGAGCGGCCCCCGGACGCGCCGCGTGCAGAGCAGCAAGAACATCCTGAGTCGACAATATTTCAGATAGGATAATTCCTTCGGGAGCAGACGGCCCATAAACCGCGTTGAATGGAATGCCGTAACGGTTGTTGGTCTCCAAAAAACGGGTGATCGCGTCATCTGGGCGGGTCCAGTCGGCCAGCATCGGCGTGACACCAGAGCTGTTCAATGCCGAAAGAACCGGGTCGCGTTCAAGAACGAGCGCCTTGTTGGCTTTGCAGGTCAAACACCAATCGGCGGTTACACCGACAAAAACGACCTCTCCGCGTGATACTCGACGGGCAATATCGCCGCGGTCAAATGTGACCCAGGCAATTTTTCCTGCTTGGGCATCGGGTGCGGCGGGTGTTGCCAAGAATGGCGCGGCCGCGACCGCGAGTGCCGCCAGCGCCAGCCCAAAGGGCCAGCGAAGAGATCTTGGCACCCAGGGCGATGCCGCTATGAAGAGCATAACCGCACCGAGAGATGCAACTGTTAGGGCCGCGCGCGATCCAGCAACGCCGAGCAGGACATAGAACAGCCATGCCGCGGTACCCATCAGGAGGATGCCAAGGCCGGCTTTCAAGGCGATCATCCAGCGGCCGGGCTTGGGCACGAACCGAACAACGTTCGGCACGATGGCCACCAACAGATATGGGCTGGCCAGACCTAACCCGAGAAAGGTGAAAACGACAGCGATGTCTATCACCCGCCCCGCAAGTGCGAATGCGATAGCTGTTCCAAGAAACGGCGCGGAGCAGGGAGTAGCCATGACCGCCCCGAAAAATCCGGTGGCAAAATCCGCTCCATACCCGGCCGTACCTCCTGCTTTCATCAACCGCGTTGTCAGGGCGGCAGGCAAAGAGAATTCGAACAGTCCAAACAGGTTTGCGGTGAACAGACCAAGGATCAGGAGCATCAGAACCAGGAACGTTGGGCTCTGGAACTGGAGCCCCCAACCGACGGCAACGCCAATCTTTTGCAATGCGAAGAGAACAGCCGCGAGTGCCCACATAAAGACCATGACTCCGGCGGCGGCGGCCAAGAAGCCTGCCCTGACTTGGGCATTGCCGCGTCCTTCGGATTTCAGGGCAGAAGATAACTTGATCGACAGAACAGGAAGCACGCAAGGCATGGCGTTCAGGATCAAGCCCCCAAGAAAAGCGATGATGGCGATCCAGATCACTTGATCAATGCCGGGGACCACCCGATCAATACTGAAAGGGGGAGTTGGGGCGGTTGTTGCCCGATCTGGCGTGACGGTGAGGGCGTGATCCGGCCCGTCCGTCACGGTTACCCGTGGCGGCGCGTCTGTATCTGCCATGTAGGCAAGAATTGGGAATTCAGCCCAAAGCGTTCGCCCGCTTGCCCCAAGGCGAATGTCGGGCTTCCCCAACGTGTTGCCATCACCAATTTCAGGAAAGACGTCCGGGGTTTTGAAGGCAGTCGTGGCAGCTATTTCTATCGTTAGGCGGGTGAAATCATCGTTTATATGGGATGTGGCGGCGGTCACGCCTGCCGCTCCTCCTTCCGCCGGAACGCGTGCGAGAAATGCCCCGATACGATTAGCCGAGACTTGATCGATTGAGTTCCCCTGAGGCAACGAAAGTGCCAAGTCAAAATCCTGGGGGACACAAACTGCTGAGCAGGTCAAGAGCTTGACGTTTGCTCTGAGTTCGACAGGTTCCCCAGGATCCTTCAGGGTGATCTGAAGTGGAAAGACAACCTCATCATGATAGCCGAAGTTTTCGATGCCAAAGGCAGTGAACCGCTCGGGCGCAGGCCATAGGAAATCAACGCCCGCGACATTCGTCGACCCGCTCCAGTCGATCTGTGGCGGAATGCCAACCTCGCCAGGCGAACGCCAATAGGTTTTCCATCCGTCAGCAAGGTTCAGATCCAGACCGGCGGAGAGCGTTTGAGCTTCGGCGGAAACGGCATCCTCGGCGGAGATCAGCCGCGCTTCCACCGCAGTGACCTTGTGGGCGACTGATACCTCGGCCGTTGCAGCAAAGGGGATCAAGAGCCAGAACATTGCGGCAGCGAGGGTACCGCAGAAAGCAAGACGGATTGGCGAGCGCCAGATGGTCATCGCACTATCTCCAGGCTTTGAACTTGAGTGGCAACAAAGCCTGATCGGCCGTTTACACAATCCAACTGGCCCACACCGTTGGAGATAGGCCCTGCCAGACGACATCCATTGGGCAGCTCCAGCTCTGGTGACTTTGTCGACAAAGTTGGCGGCGGGTTTGTCGGGCACAGGACTGGTCCGCCGGAACAAGCGCTCACGAAAATCGCTCCCAAGAAGACAGTCGCCAGCCGCGCTCTTGTTCTCATTTCGACTTACCGCCGGACGGCGCTGTCGGTCATATCTTCAATCAGCACTGGCTGGGGGGCGGTCTTCTTGTGCTTGTCGCTTCCATGGCATGAACGCCCCATCATCTTGTGCATCACAAAATGGGCGCCAACGCAGAGCACCAGAGGCGCAAAGACGGTAGCGTTTGCCCAAAGGCCTGCGACGGTGCCTCCGCCAATCAGGAAAGCTGCGATGGGTAGAAGCATGACAGCACAGCAAGCCATCATGCCCCAGTGCATCAACTTTCCGTGGCGATTGCCACCTGACTCGCTATCCTCTTGCATGGAATCCACCTCTGATTTTGGTCAACGTATCCTGTTTAGCTTGATCTCCCGCTGGAAGGTCAAGGATACACTTCGATACAAATCTTGCGGCCTGTTGCGGTTGAGATTCAGCCCCATCTGAGCAATGCCTGTCTCGTCCAATTGAGTAACCAAGGACGAACAAATGGCAGAGAGACCGAGTTTGAACAGGCGGAGCCTGATTGCAATTTCAGGCGCATTCTTGATGACCCCCCACACTCTCCGGGCGGAAGAGGCTGGTGTGGTAAGACGCAATATCTCGTCGTTCGTTCTCCACAATTGGCGTGATCACTTTGACCGTCTCGGGAAGGGCATCATCATTTCGGATACTGTCACAAAGGTGCTCCAACACTGGACAGAAGATGAAGAGATGCGGATTTACCCGACCTCTGTTCCCTTGACTGATGAATTGACGAAGCGCGGGTATACAGAAGTTGTCGAGAAACGGGAAAATCCAGGTTGGGCGCCGACCCCTTCAATGCGTGAACGCAACCCGGAATGGCCAGCCTATGTGCCTGGAGGAGATCCCTCCAATCCTTTGGGAACGCGTGCGCTCTATCTGTCGTGGCAATACTACAGGATCCACGGAACTCAAGACACGCGGAAAATCGGGCGTAGATCATCAAACGGCTGCATCGGCCTTTACAACGAACATATAGAAGAGGTCTTCGACCGCACGCCGGTCGGGACGCAGGTTAAGTTGATCTGAACGGATCACATGCAGGAGAGTAAAACACTATGAATTTCTGGGGATGGTTCGTTGGCGGGTTCTTCGTGCTCGGCCTTGGAGCGGTCGGTTGGCAGGCGTTGCAGCCGGCCCCGGCGCAGACTGCTCAAGGACACTCAATGGTTCCGCCGGACACGAGCGGCATACCTCAGGGCGCGCCCATTGCCAATGTACTCCTTCCAGCTGAATTCTCTCCGCAAGCCCAAATGGGGCAACGCGCGTTCGAGGCAAAATGCGCCAGCTGTCATGGTGAAAATGCCGCAGGCCAGAATGGGGTCGCTCCTCCGCTTGTTCACAAAATCTACGAGCCGAACCACCATTCGGATGCCGCGTTCCTGAATGCGGCGCAAAACGGCGTCCAATCTCATCACTGGAATTTTGGCAATATGCCTCCCGTTGAAGGCCTCACCCAAGGTGATGTGAAGATGATTGCGGGATACGTGCGCGAACTGCAGCGCGCGAACGGGATCAACTGACTTTGGTCGCCAGGCTGAACATATTCCGTAGCGCGATCCAGATTCTCCTGTTGGTCTCGATCGCGTTATTTGTCGTCCTCCCGGCGGGATCTCTCGATGCAATTGGCCATGAAACGGTCGCTGCCAAAGTTTCCGAACGAAGTGCGCAAAAACATCAGACCTCTCATGAGGAAGATGCAGATAATCTTCTCCCCGGGCATTGCGATCCGGGGCCGGACTGCTCGAAAAATATGGTAATTGTCATTTTATCAGCTCCGAGAGCTTCGACCAACTTGTCGCAATTGCCTCGCGAACATCCAGATCAGAGCTTTTCTAACCGGAATGTCCTAAGGGACACCCCGCCTCCCAAACACCTATCCTGACCTAGGGGCAACCACGCCTCATCAAATTAAATCTATCAAGCATGGAAATACAGGATACGGAACGATGAAAAGCAAACTGATGATCGGCCTCTTGGCTGGAACGACAATGGCCGCAGCTGCATTTGCACATGGTGGCGCGGAAGGTGTCGTCAAAGAACGCATGGACGGCATGATGGCCATGGGGCAATCGGTCAAAGAACTGGCTCCGATGATGCGTGGTGAAATCACCTATGATGCTGAAGCTGTTCGTACGGGAGCACGCGTCTTTGTCGAACATAGCGAAGGCATGACCGAATTGTTTCCCGAAGGGTCTGCTGGGAAACCGTCCGAAGCAAAGTCCGAGATCTGGTCGGATTGGGAAGAATTCAGTGCGCTCGCAGAGCAGCTCAAGGTGGTTAGCGAAGGTCTTGCCGAGGCCGCCGACAACGGGCTTATGGCGTCAGGTGCGGGAATGGATGCAGGCTCCATGATGGGCACGCAATCCCCCGGAAGCATGATGGGAGCTTCGTCCATGATGGGAACTTCGTCAGGAAGCCCGATGATGGACTATGCCTCGATGCCCGCAGATGGGGCATTCAACATGGTGACCCAGACATGTTCGGCATGTCACGCGAAATTCCGCTACGAGGCGAAGTAAAGATGTGCCGGATGAAAAAACTGGTCTTTGCTGCAGGGGCGCTTTGCGCCCTTGTGGTCGGCGGCCTTGTGATCTGGCCGATTGGCAAGGTGCCCGCGTCGATCACGCAAACGGGTGATGTCCAGCGCGGCGCCTATTTGGCTCGCGTATCCGGGTGCATTTCATGCCACACCAATTCAGAGGCTGGCGGCGCCGCACTCGCAGGCGGCGCGGGGCTGGCGACAGATTTTGGCACGTTTTTTCCGCCCAATCTGACGACAGACAAAGAGAACGGCATCGGGGGGTGGACGGTTGAGCAGTTCGCCAAGGCGGTTCGCCAGGGCATTAGTCCTAGCGGAGAGCCGTATTATCCCGCTTTTTCCTATCCGTTCTATGCGGATTTCACGGATCAGGACATTGCCGACCTTTGGGCAGCTTTCCAGACCGTGCCACCAGTCGCCGAGGCAGCGCTTGAGCATGATGTCAAGTTTCCTTTCGATCAGAGATGGGGCCTGAAGCTATGGCGGGCGGCCTATCTCTACGATCCACCCACGGAACCCATTGACGAGAAAAACGCACAATGGAACCGCGGTCGCGAGCTGGTTCGAGGTGCAGCACATTGCGGTGCTTGCCACACGCCACGCAATATCGGAGGCGGGCGCCTGCTTGACGCGGTTTTTGCTGGAAATGAGGCATTGCCAGGGGGGAGCAAGGCGCCTTCGATCACGCCGAACTCTCTGGCGGAACGCGGCTGGACCGTTTCCAACCTCGCCTATGCGTTGCGTACTGGCGTGACGCCGTCAGGCGACGCTTTCGGCGGCAGCATGGTGGAGGTCGTGCAGGGCAATACGCGCTTTTTGTCCCCCGATGATCTGGAAGCGATGGCCGTGTACTTGCTTGATGGTGACGAACCTCGAGCCGACCGGGTCGCTCAGGGCGAGGGCGCCGCTGCTAATAAAGACATGTGACTGCAATAGAGACAATGTGTGAGCCAAAACTGGCTCGCACAACAAACGAGAACGAAATGACACACACCAGAAGAGCATTCATTCAATCGGGGTTGGCAATGAGTGCGTTGAGCTTCTTCCCCAAGGCCGGATCTGCAGCCACCCCTGAATTTCAGGTGATGACAGCGCAAAGTGGCGCCGTACAACTCGCCCCTCCGGACTACCCCAAGACGGAGATTTGGGGCTATGACGGAAAGTTTCCTGGCCCCGTGATCCGTGTTCGGCAGGGCGCGCGTCTTCAACGTCGGCTCGTCAACAAGTTGCCGCAGGCGACGTCCCTGCACTGGCATGGCGTGCGGATATCAAATGCGATGGACGGCGTGGCCGGGCTCACCCAAGATGCCATCCCCACAGGCGAAACCTTCGACTACGATTTTGCCGTTCCAGATGCAGGAACTTTTTGGTTTCACGCGCATAATCGCTCCGTCGAACAGGTCGCTCGTGGGCTCTACGGAGCGTTGATCGTCGAAGAACCGATAGCCCCGGATGTTGATCGCGATGAAGTCCTTATTCTTGACGATTGGCTCCTCAACCCGGAGACCGCACAACTCGACCCAGATTTTGAAGCCGTTCATGATCGTAGCCATGCAGGCCGACGTGGCAACTTTGTCGCCACCAACGGAAGCTTCAATTCTACGCTCAACGTGAGCCAGGGTGAGCGGATGCGGCTTCGGTTGATCAACGCGGCAAATGCCAGGATCTTTGTTTTGGGCCTGTCAGGTCTAAAGGGGTGGGTGATGGCGTTCGACGGAATGCCACTGGTGACGCCGAGTGAGATCAGCGAACCGATCATCCTTGGGCCGGGCCAACGAGCGGATTTGTTTGTCGACGTCATTGCGGATGAAGGGGAAAGTGCTCATCTGGTGCGGCTTGAAGACGGCCAGGGATTTGCCCAAACCGAGTTTCGCGTGACCGGCACTTTGGCCTCCGCTGTGCGGGATGTCCCCCAAGTTCTGCCACCGAACCCTAATATGGATGTGCCGGGACTGGAGCAGGCGAGACGCATCAGGCTCAACATGGAAGGCGGGGCAATGGGCAACCTTGACGCAGCCATACTTGAGGGTGAGCGAAAAACGTTCCGCCAACTGGTCGACGCGAACCAGTTCTGGGCTTTCAATGGTACCGTGGGCATGACCGAGAAGCCACTGGCTAGCCTGTCACGCGGTGAAACAGCGCGAGTGGAGATCTACAACGATACATCCTTCCCCCACGCCATGCATTTGCACGGGATGCATTTCCGGGAGGTGCTGGAGGGCGGTGAAGTTGGTCCCCTGCGGGATACCTTGCTGATGTTCGGTGGCGAGACTCGCGAGATCGCCTTCGTTGCCGACAATCCGGGAAAGTGGCTGTTTCACTGTCACATGCTCTCGCACGCGGCATCCGGCATGATGACGTGGCTGGAGGTCGCATGAGATCAGCTTACCTGGCGGTAATTTCATCCATTGGCCTGATTGGGCTAGGTGCAACCTGGTGGTTCAGCGGCAATGCCTCCCAGGGTTCTTCCCCGTTTGACGACGTCAATATCGAACTGGGGCAAGCTCTCTATTCTGAAAACTGTGCGTCCTGCCATGGCGCCAATCTCGAAGGGCAACCAGACTGGCGAAGCCCTGGTTCAGATGGCCGCCTGCCCGCGCCGCCGCATGATCGCAACGGTCATACCTGGCACCATAGTGACCAGATTTTGTTCTCCTACACCAAGCTCGGGGGGGCGGAACTGATGCGACAACAGGGCTCAGATTTCGACAGTGGCATGCCGGGCTTCGCCGGCAAACTCACAGATCAGGAAATTTGGAACATTCTCGGCTTCATTAAGTCGACCTGGCCAGAGCGAGAGCGCAATGCTCAGGCCGCACGCACAGCAGCAGAACAAGAGGGATAATGGACATGATTTTCAGAAATTTGATGCTCGTATCGTCATTTGCCTTACTTCCAATGGCAGTGCAGGCCGCAGACCTGGACGAAGCGCGGGTCAAGGAACTTGTATATGAGGCTATCCGCGAGAATCCGCAAATCATCATGGAAGCAGTCGAAATACTTCAACGTCAGGACGCCGAAGCCCAGGCACAAGCGCAGGCAACCGTCTTGCGCGATCAGCGACAATTGCTCGAGCAAGACCCGAATGCACCGGTTCTCGGCAATCCCGATGGGGATGTGACCGTTATCGAATTTTTCGATTACAACTGCCCATATTGTCGCCGCGCTATGCCGGAAGTTCTGGCACTGCTGGAGGCTGACCCCAATGTGCGTCTGGTCTATCGCGAATGGCCAATTCTCGGGGACGGATCCGTGTTTGCAACCAAAGCTGCACTCGCATCGCGGCTGCAAGGCAAGTATGAGGCATTCCACTGGGCCCTAATGGGTATGAACGGCCGGGCGGAAGAAGCAAGCGTTCTCAGGATAGCACAAGAGGTCGGTCTCGACATCGAACGCCTTCAAACTGACATGGAGCGCCCCGAAATTGAAGAGCATATCGCGACCTCGATGCGGTTGACGCAGTCGCTCGGCTTCAGTGGCACGCCTTCATTTGTGATCGGCGACAATCTGGTTCCAGGCTTCGTGGAAAGCGATAAGCTCACGGAACTGGTCGACAACGTGCGGGCGTCGGCAAACTAGCACTCTGCGGTGGGTTCTGACATCACGCCCGATGAGCAATGATGCAGGCGAATGAGTCGGAGCCCCTACAGACCAAAAGACCTAGGCACGGCCTACCACTGAAAGAGGCGGCGAGAAGATGACTTACCTTTGGTATCTTATTGCTGCCTTTGCCGAGATCGCTGGATGTTTTGCTTTCTGGGCATGGTTGCGGCTCGATCGTTCGCCGCTTTTGGTCGGGCCAGGTCTGGTAAGTTTGGCACTCTTCGCATGGCTTTTGACGCGCGCAGAAAGCGAAATGGCCGGTCGGGCATATGCAGCTTACGGGGGCGTCTACATAGCGGCGTCCATGATCTGGATGTGGCTAGTGGAGGGGAGCCGACCGGACCGCTGGGACATTGCAGGCATTCTTCTTTGCCTCCTAGGCAGTGCTCTCATCCTGTTGCCTTCGCGCTCATGATCTGCGGAACCTCAGAAAACCAGGCAAATCCGTCGCTAGAAATCGCTAGGTCATCGCACCCGTCACGACGGGTGCGATGACCCATAGATTAGGCAGTCACGGTATTTTCGTACCCAGCTTCACGAAGCAGGGCCGTCAGCCGTTCTGTTGACAGTGCACCTTCAACAGAAACCGTGCGGGCCGGAATGTCGCAAGATACGCTCGCATTTGCGTCAGCTGCCTTGATCGCCTTTTCGATCGTACTGGTGCAATGACCACAACTCATGTCGGGAACGTTGAATTTCATGTCGATGTCTCCTCTGTGACAGCTTGTTCAGTGCAGATGGGGCTTCCAGTGGGGGGAAGGTCAAGGGTCTCCGTAGATTTTTAAAGCGAAGCCAGGAAAGTTCAAATTGGGTATTGACCTTCCAGTCACTGGAACTCCTATTTGGGGTGTCAAATGGGATTCCAGGAGACTGAAATGACAGATCAATCCAAAGTGACACTCTCGATTGAAGGAATGTCTTGCGCCTCATGCGTAGGGCGCGTGGATCGGGGCCTAGCCGCGTTGAGGGGAATATCCGATGTCTCGGTGAACCTCGCGAACGAGACTGCGCGTTTCAGCGTGGATGGTTCGTCCCACCTGCAAGATGCGGTCCAAGCCCTGAAAGATCTCGGGTATCCAGCGCGAACGGCATCCGTGACGCTGAACATCGCGTCCATGTCATGTGCTTCTTGTGTCGGGCGCGTCGATAAGGCACTTGCCTCGGTTCCCGGCGTGTTGGAGGTCAACGTTAATCTTGCGGCGGAAAATGCGCGCATCACATATCTTGAGGGCATGACCGACCCTGTGGCCCTCATCCGTGCATCCGAGCAAGCCGGATATCCAGCCAGCGTGGCCGAGGCCACGGCAACACAGGATCGCACTTCGCGAAAAGAAGAGGAAGCGCGCGGGTTGGCACGCCGGGTGGCACTGGCCGCAGCACTCGCTTTGCCGGTTTTCCTGATGGAAATGGGCGGGCACCTGATCCCGGCCGTGCATATGGCGATCAACAATACCATAGGACAGCAGGCCAGCTGGTTGATCCAGTTCATCCTCACAACGGCTGTGCTCATTGGGCCCGGCCGACAGTTCTATCTGAAAGGGTTTCCGGCCTTGCTGAAAGGTGCTCCAGACATGAACAGTCTGGTCGCCGTCGGCACAGGCGCAGCTTATCTTTATTCAGTTGTCGCAACGTTCTTCCCGTCGCTGATGCCCGAGGCCGTCCGCGCTGTCTACTTCGAGGCCGCCGCGGTCATCGTGGTCCTGATCCTGATCGGGCGCTGGCTCGAAGCGCGAGCGAAAGGGCGAACAGGGGCTGCAATCGAGAAGCTGCTCGGCCTACAGGCTCGTACGGCGCGTATTTTGCGTGACGGCGATGCGGTCGAGGTCGAGATCGATGCCTTGCGCACCGGAGATCTGATTGTTGTGCGCCCCGGAGAACGACTCGCCGTGGACGGTGAGGTTGTGGACGGCGAAAGCCATGTCGATGAAAGCATGATCACCGGGGAACCCGTGCCGGTCGGCAAGTCGGCTGGTGATCCTGTCACGGGCGGTACGGTCAATGGCGCGGGCAGTCTGACCTATAAAGCAACGCGTGTTGGTGCGGATACCACGTTGTCCCAAATCATCCGCATGGTCGAAGATGCGCAGGGCGCCAAGCTCCCCATTCAAGGGTTGGTGGATCGGATCACGCTTTGGTTCGTCCCCGCTGTGATGACCCTCGCCGCCTTGACGATCCTTGTCTGGCTAATATTCGGCCCTGATCCCGCCCTCACCTATGCGCTGGTCGCGGGTGTCTCAGTTCTCATCATTGCTTGTCCCTGCGCGATGGGACTGGCGACGCCGACGTCGATCATGGTCGGGACCGGTCGCGCTGCTGAAATGGGCGTGTTGTTCCGCAAGGGGGATGCTCTGCAAGCATTGGGGGACGTCAAGGTTGTCGCTCTGGACAAGACCGGCACCGTCACCGCCGGACGTCCCGCGCTGACCGACCTTGTGCTGGCGGAAGGAGCCGAGCGCTGCACCGTTCTTGCGGCAGTCGCATCGGTCGAAGCCAGATCAGAACACCCGATCGCCGAAGCTATCGTGCGCGGCGCGCAGGCGGAAAACATCAGACTGTCGGAACCGAGCGCGTTTACTTCGATTACAGGGTATGGCGTGCGCGCCATCGTTGACGGGGCCGAGGTTGTTGTCGGAGCTGACCGAATGATGCAGCGCGAAGGGATCGATCTTGGTGAACTCGCAGAGGCTGAAACTATGCTCGCACGGCAAGGTCGCACCGCACTCTTCGCCGCAATCAATGGCAAGGCGGTGGCTGCGATTGGCGTCGCCGATCCGGTCAAACCCTCGAGCCGAGCCGCGATTGCCGCACTGCACAGTCTGGGTTTGAAGGTGGCAATGATTACCGGCGACAAACGCGAAACGGCAGAAGCAATTGCCGAAGAGACTGGTATCGACCACGTGATCGCGGGGGTCTTGCCCGACGGCAAGGTGGCGGCACTGGAAAATCTGCGCCAGCAGGGCACATTGGCCTTTGTTGGCGATGGCATCAACGATGCACCCGCGCTCGCCCACGCGGATGTTGGCATCGCCATCGGCACTGGCACGGATGTGGCGATCGAAAGCGCAGATGTCGTATTGATGTCCGGTGATCTTCGCGGCGTTGTGAACGCTTTCGAGATCTCGCGACACACCATGCGAAACATCAAACAGAACCTTGGTTGGGCCTTTGGTTACAATGTGGCTTTGATACCCTTGGCCGCCGGAGCGCTTTATCCGAGTTTCGCCGTGCTGCTGTCACCGGTCGTCGCTGCCGGTGCGATGGCACTTAGCTCGGTCTTTGTCTTGACGAACGCCTTGCGGCTGCGGCGCGTAAGACCGGCGATGGACGAGCGCCAAGAGTCTGGGCGGGTGGAGGACTTCGCCCCCGTCCCGGCCGAGTGAGAGGAGGCAGAAATGAACATTGGTGATGTTGCCGAGCGGTCAGGAGTGCCGGCCAAGACCATTCGCTACTATGAGGATATCGGTCTAGTAACACCTTTGCGCGCTGCAAACGGGTATCGAAGCTTCAGAGAGATCGATTTTCATAAGCTGGCATTCATCGGACGAGCGCGAGCCTTGGGATTTACAATCGAAGACTGCCGTACGCTTTTGGCGCTCTATAACGATGACAATCGAGAAAGTGCGCAGGTAAAGGCCGTCGCAGAGGAGCACCTGCGCCAGATTGATGAAAAGATCTCTAAACTCATGTCGATGAAAGAAACTCTTTCGTCTCTCGTGCACCAGTGTGCTGGCGATCACCGACCGGATTGTCCAATTCTTGCGGATCTTTCTGTCGTAGACGACGCAACTTTCTCATGATCTCCGACGACGAATGAAATCGCGCGCCCTGCGAGACAGGGCGCGCGACCTGTAGTTACTGCACCAGCTCTGTAATAGTCAGCTTGCCATTCACACGGTCGGCAACGAAGTTGATCTGTGCGCCTTCACTCAGCCCTTCCAGCATCGCGGGATCGGCGAGAACGAAGACCATTTTCATTGCTGGCATGTCGAGGTTTTCCAGCGGGCCATGGTCGACAGTAATCTTGTTCCACTTGGCATCGATCTTGGTCACCGTGCCCGAGGACATGGCACTATCGCTAGCAGCAATTGCAGTTCCAGCGGTCATCAGAAGGGCAGCGGCGAGCGTCAAAAATTTGGTCATGATTGGTTTCCTTTGATTTGAGATCAGTTGACAGTAAGGGCGCCGTGCATGCCGCCTTCATAGTGGCCGGGCAGCAGGCAGGCGAATTCGAAGTTGCCGGCCTTGTTGAAAGTCCAAAGGATCTCCGCCTCTTCACCTGGTTCAAGGCGCACAGCGTTAGGGTCGTCATGTTCCATCTCAGGGAACTTGGCCATCAGCTCTTTGTGTTCAGCGTTTTGTGCCATCGAATCCATCACGAACTCGTGGGTTTCCTCACCCATGTTCGTGATGCGCAGGCGCACGGTTTCACCCTCAGAAAAAGTCATTTCCGAGGAGGGTTCGAAGACGAACGGTGCGTCCTTGTCGTAGTCCTCACGCATTATCACATCGATGGTTCGCGTGGGTTCATGGCCATGCATCGCAGGCATGCCGATGGCCATTTGACCGTTGCCGTGCCCGGCGTCCGCAATTGCGAGGGCGGGAATCAGGGCCAGCCCCAATGTCAAAAGTGCAGTTTTCATGAGCGTGTTTCTCCTGTGCTCTGGCATCAGCCCTGCCGCACGCCGCCGCGCGGCGTGATCACGGTTTTCGGACTGGTGTTGTATGCATGTTCGGGCAGCTCGCCCGTCCATTCGTAGGCCTGTGTTCCGGGCGGGTTGTCGTACCAGCCAGGATCGCTGTAATCGTCGCGGTCGATGCCCTCGCGAACCTTCACCACGCTAAACATGCCACCCATTTCCAATGGGCCATGCGGCCCCCATCCGGTCATCATCGGCACGGTGTTCTCGGGGATCTCCATCGACATCTCGCCCATATCCGCCATACCCGCCGTGCCCATCGGCATGTAGCCAGGCTGCTGGCGGCGGATCATTTGGGTCAGGCGGGACTTGTCGGCGCCAATAAATGTAGGGATGTCGTGGCCCATAGCATTCATGGTGTGGTGCGACTTGTGGCAGTGGATCGCCCAGTCACCTTCGTGAATCGCGTCGAACTCGTAGGCGCGCATGGCGCCTACAGGAATGTCGATCGAGACCTCGGGCCAACGGGCACTTTCCGGCACCCAGCCTCCGTCAGTACAGGTGACCTGAAAGTCATAGCCATGCATGTGAATTGGGTGGTTGGTCATCGTCAGGTTGCCACAACGCACACGGACACGGTCCCCCTTGTTGACCACCAGAGGATCGATGTCCGGGAAGATCCGGCTGTTCCAGGTCCACATGTTGAAATTGGTCATCTCGGCCACGCGCGGGATGTAGGTCCCCGGGTCGATGTCATAGGCCCCAAGGAGGAACGCGAAATCCCGGTCCACCGGCATGAACGCCGGGTCGCGCGGATGCACGATGAAGAGCCCCATCATGCCCATGGCCATCTGTACCATCTCGTCCGCATGCGGGTGGTACATGAAGGTGCCGGACTTGATGAGGTCGAACTCGTAGACGAAGGTCTTACCCGGCGGGATGCCGGGATGCGACAAACCACCAACTCCATCCATTCCCGATGGCAGGATCAGTCCGTGCCAATGCACGCTGGTATGTTCCGGAAGACGGTTGGTTACGTAAATACGCACCCGCTCGCCTTCGACCGCTTCGATTGTGGGTCCGGTGGATTGGCCATTGTAGCCCCAGAGCCGCGCAATCATCCCGTCCGCCATAATCCTTTCAACAGGCTCTGCAACGAGGTGGAACTCCTTTACATCTCCGTTCATGCGATACGGCAAAGACCATCCGTTCAGTGTTACAACGGGGTTGTAGTCGAACCGATCCGAAGGCCTTGGGGGAACTTGTGTATAGGGGCTGTCGGTAAAGGCGGCCTCGGGCAGATCGCGAAAGCGTGTTTGCGCGGCCCCGGCGTTCGCCAGCACAGCTCCAGCGCTCGCGGTCAATCCCGCGCCCAGTAATTGACGACGGTTCATCATTCTTCGCTACCTCCGGTCAGAGTAATTGCCCCGCCCCAAATCGCCGCGGTCGCGTCTGTTTCGGCAAGCCAGTAGTCACGTTTCGCTTCTGCGGCAGAGAGGCGCGAAGCGAGCCCCTCCTGGGCATCAGCGATCAATTCAAAGGTCGAGGTCAGCATGCCGTTGTAGGACAGCAGCGCTTCGTCATCGATCTGGCGTCGCAGAGGCAAAACAGAGTCGCGCCAATGCCGCGCGATGCTATGGCGACCGGTGATGGCCCTATAGGCCATGCGTGCGTCCGAACGCGCATCGACGGCCTGCTGGGCCAGCCTGTTCGCTGCCTGCAGATAGGCCATGCGGCCACGCTTCGACACCAGCGGACCGGTGTCGTAGAGCGGGATCTCGAAATCTAGAGCAAGCGCTGGATTGGCCTCGGTTTCTCCGGCTGCACGTTCCAGGTCGAAACCAGCCACCAACTGGACGTCCGAGACCATACGGGTTTGCCCGGTCAGACGGTAGTCCAGCGCGAGCGCCTCGAGTTCCAGCTTTCCAGATGCCAGGTCTACGCGGTTTGCCAGTGCCAGCTGTTCGATATTTCCTGCAACGCGCGGGCCACCAGGCAAGGCGGGCAGCGAGTCCGGCACGAATACAGTGGTGTCGCTACCCCAAAGCCCCATCAGCCGAAGCAGTTTTTCTTTGGCCAATTGCGCCTCCAATTGGGCGGCTGCACGTTCGGCGGCAAGCTCAGCAGTAAAGGCATGCTCCCTTGCTTGATCGGCCTTGCTCATCGCGCCGGTACGGCCCAGTTGCACAGCAAGTTCGGACGCTGCCTCGGCAGTGCCCTGAGTTTGAGCGATCAGTGCAGCGGCTTCGAAAGCGCCAACCGCCTCAATCCAGGCCCGGCGGGTTTCAACGGCCAAGTCTATCGTGTCGGCGAGCGCAGCAAGTTCGGATTGTCTGAAGCGAATCTCCGCAAGTTGGGTCCGCGGTGCGGATGTTGCCACGTCGAGCAGGGAGTTGATTAATGTTGCCTCAAGTGTGCGAGTGACATCGCCAGCCAACCCGGAGATTGACACACCGATCGAGGGCACCGGCCCCATAGCCACTTCCCATAAGTCAGTTGAGGACAGACCTAGCTCAGCGAAGCTGGCTTGAAGTGCGGGACTGCTTATCAGGGCAACCTGCACTGCGGTGTCGGCGCTGACGGTCTTACCATGCACCATGGCGTGAACCCTCTTGCGCGTTTCCTCAAGGTCCGCGGCAGACAGGTTCCAGATCGGTGTGGCCCCTAGAGCCTGGCGTGCACCCGTCTCGACACTGCCAAAGCCCGCGCGATCTGGTTTTGCACGCTCAAGAACGGCAGGACTGGCGCAGGCGGACACCAGCAACATGGACCCCATGAGAAGAGGCAGTTTCATTCGCCACCCTCCCGTTGTTCATCATTCAGCATCCGCCATTCGGCCGGTTCTCCGACCGAGTAGCCCGCGTAAGCAACAACAGGCCCGGGTTGCGCAGACGCGACCACAGGCGATGTAACCGCCGCCGTAAGCGCTGGCACGGTTTCAAGTTCAGGAAGCGCCGAGCAGGCGGCCCCGAACAGCGGCAAGGATGCCGCAAGCAGAATTTTCACTTAGATTTCCTCGAAATGTCAGATGCAGATGGTCGCAGTCAAACTGCGGCTACAGGTGCATCAGGCGCGAGGAGGGCGCCGCAAACCTTCGGGTGTGGCCGAACGGACTAGGGACGCAATATCCCAGGACCGGAGGGAAACATTAGCGGACTGCTTTGTGCAACTTTCGGCACCTACGAAGTCACCGACCACGCAGATATGTGACGCACAGTGGTCTGCTCCATGGTCGATATCTGCAGCCGGAATGTCCGTTTCATGATGGTGGCGCTCGTTTGAAGACTCCTGAGCGACTTGTTCAACAGAGCACGAAACCATGGCTGATGCATTGGACGGCATCAGGGTCACTGCCACCAATATGGAGGCAATCTGGAGTATCCCAAAAACGGCCCGAATCCTGTACATCATTTTTGAAGCTGTATTGCTGAAACAAAATGTCGGCAAGTCACCAAAACGTGTGGGCAAATTTTTCATACATTCTTCGTAGAAGTTTGAAAAAACTTCTGAAATCCTAATCGATCAATGAATGTGCGAGCGTAGATGTCGCAAGCGGTGACGACATGATCGCCCGCTTGAAAAACATCATTGCGTTGGAGACTGACGGAGCGTTGGTCTAACGGTTGATTTCTACTGGCGGCACAAACCCGTAGTCGCTTACTCGAGAGCATTCAGGAACCTAGCGTAGTCATCACTGACCTCCCTCGCCTCAACAAAGGCGCGAGCGCGCTCGGCGTCGAGACAACGGAAGTAGTCCTGCACATCGGCAATGTAGGCCTCGAAATCGCTTCTGATCAGATCGGCGTAGGCACGCATGTCGTCTTGCGACTGAGGCAAGAACGGTCGTTCGGGAGGTACGCAATCTGCTGCTGCGGCTATCGGCATGCTTCCAAGCAGGAACGCGAACAGCAACGGTGCGTTGCGCGCAATAAACAGCCGCAGGGCAAAACTCCTTTGCCGCCTTTAAGATTATCATTCTGTCGGCTATCACCGTTATCGGAGCAAGGCGAACTTCGTCAACACGTTATTATTGTCTTGCTATCATTAATGTTGTTTTGTATCGCTCACGGTGTTGCGACCCCGTGGGCCTGATACTGCACCCAGGCAGAACAAGGACCCAAGGGAAGGCCATGATAGAAGAAGCCCCGAATGTGGTTACAGAAGACGGACTGCGCGGCTTGCTCGCCGAGGGCTACCTCATTGAGGTGGTCTGCAAGGAGAGAGCAGAGAAGCGCCATAACAGCTGGTACGGCTCGTGGGTCATCCGCGCCGTCGCCACTGATGGGCGTGACGATAAGATGCTCGTCACCAGCCGAAGCGTCCTCAAGCTCCGCGACTTCAAAACCATCGTTGGCCTTGTCAGTTTCCTGGCCGACATGGGCTGTACGACCGCTAGCATCCCACTTGAAGAAGGTGGCCGCGAACGCCACGCCGCGCCTCCGGTCAAAGGCAGCTGACCGCGCGACTGCGCTCGTCGTTGCTTTGGGTACAGGCGTTTGTTCCGCGCCCCCGGCCCTGGCCGACGGTTTCATCTTTTCGGTTGGCCCAGACGGCCAATTGATTTCCACTTCTCAAGAGGCAAACGGGCGCCTTTTTCTCTTCGCAGAACCTCGCGTTCCTGGCGCCACTGTCGAGACAGCGATCCCGGCCCGATCTGCCGCCGGCGCCACCCCAGAAATCCTCCATGCGATCGAGACCACGGCTCTACGGTATGCCGGGCATGGTGCGCTGCGTCGCGCGGGGCTTTCCGTCACTGATTGGGCGCTCCTTTACCGCGCCAACATTGAAGTCGAGAGCGCATACAATCCGGCTGCACGTAGCCCTGTCGGGGCTATAGGCCTCGGGCAGCTTATGCCGGATACCGCCCGCGACCTCGGCGTGGACCCACATGACATTGCGCAGAATCTCGACGGATCAGCCCGCTACCTGCTGATGATGCTCGACCAGTTCGGCGAGGGCTCTCTGGCCCTTGCGGCATACAACGCTGGTCCGGAGGCGGTCACACGCCACGGCGGCATTCCCCCTTTTCGCGAAACCCAAGGGCATGTGGCCCGTGTGACTGCCGTGTTTGAGCGGCTCAGAGGAGATCTTTCATGACATCGAGACCTTCGATCGTCGCGCTCGGCGCGATGGCCCTTATCGTGCTGGCGGGTCCAGCGCTTGCACAGAGCATCGACCTCTCGCCGGTACAGACCCTGCTTCAAGGAATTGTCGATGCGATCACCGGTCCCTTGGGGATCGTGATTGGCACGCTCGCACTGATCGGGGTGTTCCTTTCCTGGCTCTTTGGCATCCTCGACTTTCGTCAGGCGCTCTGGGTCGTGGTTGCAATCGCGGGCATCGCCGCAGCACCCACCATCGTCGCCGCCATCTGGACCACCTGAGCTCTATCCATGGCTGACCAGTCCCGCGTGTTCATCGGTCTTCTCAGGCCACCCAAGCTGATGGGCTTGCCGATCATGTACGCCATGGTCTGGCTCTTCGGCTCGACGCTTCTATTCCTCTGGGTGCAGAGCTGGGTGGTGGCTGTGTTCGCGGGGCTGGCCTGGCCGGCGCTTTGGAAAGCCGCAGACTGGGATCCGAATTTCCTCGATGTCCTGGTGATCACCCTGCAGGAAACCCCGCCGACCACGAACCGCAAGCTGCACGGAGGCGACAGCTATGCCCCGTGATGGAATTGCCGATGCGGTTGAGAACGCCATCGATCCGCTGACCGCGCTACCCGCATGGGTCAAGGGCGAGAAGCGGCTCTCAATGATGCTGCCCTATGTGAGCCTCGTGAACGACCGAACGATCCGGACACGCGGCAACGAGCTGATGCAATGCATCCGGCTCGAGGGGGTGAACAGCATCACGAGCGAGGACGGGCATCTCGACCGGATCGGAGGGTTGCTGGCTGGCATCGTGGCGCAGGTCGGGACCGAGTTCTCATTCTACCTGCACAAGGTCTCGAAAGCGGTCGATGTGACCCTGCCGCCCATTCCGGGCGAGGGGTTCGCTGCTGCCATCGACAAACGATGGCACGCGCATCTCGGCCGCGCGGGCTTGCGCGACAAGACGCTGACCCTGACCGTGCTGAAGCGCCCCGAGGTGAGCAGCCGCTTGCCGTTCGGACTTGGGGCGTCTCGCTCGCGACATGCGGCCGACACCACCCGCCGCTTGCGCAAGCTCGACGAGGTTGTGGGCTTTCTGCTGTCCTCCTTCGATGAGCTGAAGCCCCGCCTTCTGGCCGCAAGCACCGGCGAGCTTCTGGGCTTCCTCGGTTCACTCAACACGGGCGAGGAGCACCCGCTCTTCCCCCGGTCGCGCCTCGGTGTGATCGCCGAGGACGTAGCCAATACGCGCGTCACCTTCCGCGGCACGACCATCGCACTCTCGGACGGTGCCGTCGGCGACAAGCTCGGGGCGATCTTTGCGGTGAAGAACTACCCGGCCAAGACCGATAGCCTGATGCTCGACGAGTTGAATCTGCCCGTCGACATGGTGGTCACGCACTCTTTTGTGCCGATCAACGCCAACATTATGGCGGGCCGGATCAAGCGGCAGCTGCGGCTAATGCAGGCCGCCAATGACGGAGCCGTCAGTCTCGCCCAGGAACTGGAACTCGCGCAGGACGATCTGGAATCCAAACGCCTGATCTTCGGCGAGCACCACATGACCGTAGCTGTCTATGCGCGATCCCAGGCCGCCCTCGACGACATCGCGGCCGAAATCCGCAACATCTCCGCCACCTCCGGGATCAACCTGATCTCGGAAGCCTTCGGGGCGCGGGCGCATTTCATGGCGCAGCATCCCGGGAACACAGGGGCGCGCAGCCGCAAGGCCGCAATCACGAACCACAACTTCGCCGATCTCGCTACCTTCCACCGCACCCCGCTCGGAAAGACAGGGCGGGAAGTCCCCTGGGGCGTGCCGATCACGCTCTTTCCGACACCCGAGCGCAGTGGTTTTCGCTTCAACTTCCACGAACAGGGCGCGCCGGATCGCGAGCCCACGGGAGGCCACACGCTGATCCTCGGCCGTCCCGGCTCCGGCAAATCCGTCCTGGCGGCTTTCCTGATGACCATGGCACGGCGGGCAGGTGCGCGGGTCTTCGTATTCGACTATCGCGCGGGCATGGAGATGGCCGTCCGCGCGCTCGGCGGCAGCTATTCGACCGTGCGGGCGGGGCGCCCCACGGGCCTCAATCCGCTCCAGACCGAGATCGACGTGCGGGGCCAGGCATGGCTTGCTGATTGGCTCGCGAGCCTCTTGGAGCGGCGCGATCGACCGCTAACCCCGGTTCAGACCAACCGACTGCAGGAAGTCGTGCGCCAGAACGCCAGCGCAGGACATGCGGGTCTACGGAACTGGTCGGATTTCGCCTCGCTGCTGGTCTCGACCGATGACGAGGGCGATCTCTTCGTGCGTATGCAGGAATGGACGGCCGAGGGTCGCTACGGCTGGATCTTCGGGGCCAATGCCGAGGACAGTTTCAGCATCGATGGAGACGTCGCGGGCTTTGACCTCACCGGCATCCTCGATTCCGAGAGCGAGCGGGAACGCATGGCGGTCCTGTCCTACCTCTTCCGCCGGGTCGAGCGGGTGATCGAGGACCGCAAGCCCACCATCATCGTCATCGACGAGGCATGGAAAGCCCTCGACAACGCCTACTTTGCGGAGCGCC
>NZ_FORH01000003.1 GCF_900113955.1 Celeribacter neptunius
CCCACACCATTCGCGTCGATCTGGAAAACCTGACCATCTTCCACCTGAATGGACTTGTATTCAGGATTTGCGCCAACTTTCAAAACTTCACGTCCGCTCATCTCAAAACTCCCAAATTGGTTCGCCTGCATTCACAGCGCAGAATTCATTGGGATTAGTTTCGGCAGAGGGGAGGCTTATAGCAAAATAAGCTGGTAGTGCTTTGGTATCTTCATCCTAAATCGATGATATTGAGCCCCTGTTTAGCGCGGCTGATATTCAATATGCATGTCACGAGCCCGACACAACGGCCAACACCATCGGTTTGAGAGATGCTATTCAGTCCCGCCACTGGCGATACAGGCAGGAATAGAGCAGCGCACCTATAACTTTGGATCAATCAATTACATACAAATGATAATAAGCAAACACTTTAGAATATTTTTGAGTAAATTTTTGCATGTATTTGCCTAAATACTGATCAGATCAGGCAATACACTCTAAATGAGCTGACAGTTCAGCAAGCGGACCCCATCCGGGATGTCCGCACGGCCCCGCCCCAGGCCAAGCATCCACCCGCTTATTTCCAAATAAGTGACCGAGGTGATGATTTGTAATCCATCGGATTTTCCCGGCCTTCCTCGTCACAGACCATTCAATCGGCAGGGGCAAGGGGACGTACAGAGGGCCTCGGCATGACCAGAATACCGTTCGCCGCAAGAAGCGAAAACCCTCCCCGGAACCAAGGTTGGCGCCGGGGAGGGCATCATAAGGCGAACAGCTTCCCGAGCGACCTCTCTGACAGGTGGGAACAACAAAAACGAGCAAACGCCGCGATTTCATCGACAACTTGGTCCAGTGAAGCGTGAAGCGTGAAGAGAGCAGTGACGAATGACGCAGAAAGTCAGGCCTGCATTGGCCGCCGCGATCGGGATGGCAACACTTGGACTTGTGTCCGGTTGCTCTTCAGACCAGATCCGCCCCGCACAAGAAACACACGAGGCCAAGACTGCTCTGCAACAGGAGGTGCCCCAAGAGACGTGGCCTTGGCGACGGACTGAGTATTCCCCTCTCCTAGAGGGGTCCCCCCTTGCCGCACTGGCAAACGAACTGAGTGCGGCGGCGCTGATTAGATCGGCCGTTGCCCAGGAACAACGAGCTGCCATGGCATCGCGGCGGGCAGCCGAATTCGAACGTTTTCCAAAGCTCGTACCCGCTGTCAACGTACCGGTAGCGAACTCGAGCTCAGCAGAGGCGAGCAATGATCCGTCAATCGGGATTACCCTCGAACAGACACTCTACGATTTCGGGCAGACGCGAATGCGCCTGGAGCGGGCGGATTCCGACATCGAGGCGAAACGCATCGAAGTGTGGTCGGAACGCAACGACGCTGTTCTGAACGGCCTTTTGGCGGCAGTCGATGCCGCTCGGCTGACGCAACAGCTCACGATGTTTCATGACTTGGAGAAATTGCTGTTGAAGCTGGAGCAACGGCTTGAGGCCCGCACCTCTGGCGGCGTTGCGGGCAAAGGCGAAACGCTCCTGATCACTTCAGCGCTTCAAAAAGCGCAAGCGGACACCATCAGAGCCCAAACCGACCTGCGCGCGGCGCAGTCGCAGCTCGCGCGGCTTTTGCCCGCAAACCAGCCGGCGCCGGCCCTGTCTTTGTCCGCAGCCCGCAAAATGTGCCGTCGCGACCTGCCTCAGACGACAGCACCGCGGGTGGCCATGGCGACAGTGTCCCTCGTACAAGCCGAAACGGACAGTCGGCTTATCCGCGGCAAGCGTTTTCCGCGCATTGTCGCGCAGGCAGGGGCCTCCATGACAACGGCGGGCAGCCCTGCCACCTCGATCGGGATTCAGCTTGATACGACCAACATGCTTGGGTTGGGACAAGGGAAAGTGATCGAATCCTACGACGCAAATGTCGAGGCCCGCAAAAGAGCGCTGGCGCAAGCCAACGAAGATATTGCGACAGAGCTCGATCAGCATCGCATGGAGTTCAGGGGTTTTTTGGACAGCGAGCAGCAATTGCAGACTCTTGTGGCGAGCAAGGCGGAGACGCTCGCGCTTTTCGACGATCAGATCGCAGCGGGGCGGCTATCCCTCACCGATGGCATCGACTTGTATCGCGAAGACGCAGACATGCGGATTCAGCTTCTCGATATCCGTGCGAATATTGTCGCCAACTGCCTGCAAACCGCAGCAATCCTGGGCACCCTGGCCGAATACGAGGTAGGCGATGAATAAGCACCTGCATCTTGCCCAAACGGACAATCATCATTGGTCCGCAGGGTTGCTAACCGCCACAGCTCTTTACCTGTCCCAATTCGAAGCCTCCGTCGATGAAGAAGACCTTCTGGTAGGCCTGCCTGCATCCGGCGGCGAACTGCGCGCCGAAATGCACGATCGCGCCCTCGCGCGTCTGGGCTATACGGCGCATTGGGAAAAAAAACGCCTTCCCAGGACGAAATTTCCATATTGCGCGGAAATGAAACATGACCGGTATGCCGTTGTCGTCGGGTCCAATGGCAATGGGTATCAGATTCTCGATGCACTGACTCGTTCGGTGGTGACCATTGAACCCAGTGAGTTCGAAACGCTCTACGTCGGGCGCATCTGCCGGATTTTCCCAACTGTCGAACTCCTTCAGGAACGCCACTCGGTTCCAGCGATGAAGGGGCACTGGTTTTGGGGGAGAGTTCTTGCCCGAAAAGCCCGGGTTATCGACATCACGCTTGCGTCCCTCGTGGCCAATCTGATTGCTATCGCCGTTTCTCTCTTCACGCTGCAGGTTTATGATCGCGTCATTCCCGGGCAATCGGAAGCGACGCTTTGGGTTCTCGTCGGAGGTGCCGCGATTGCCATCTTCTTCGAAGCCAGCATCAGAACAGCCCGCTCGCGCCTGATCGACGAAACTGGCCGGGAAGCAGAGCTGCAGATCACTCAGGACTTGTTCAGCAAGATCACGGGAATGCGGATGGACAAGTTGCCCGCGTCTCCCGGTGCGCTGGTGCATATGGTTCGCGAATTTGGCGCTGTGCGCGAGTTCTTCACGACGGCAACCGTCGGCGTTGTCGCAGACCTCCCGTTTGTATTCGTCTTCCTGTTTGTGATTTTCGGGATTGCCGGGCCAGTGGTGTGGATCATCGTCATCGGCGCACTTCTGACAATCATCCCGAGCCTTCTTGCCCAGCGTCGCATGGCGGTCCTGTCAAAAGAAACCTTGGGCGGAATGTCCTCGGCGTCAAGACTGATGACGGAAGTCACCTATGGCTTGGAGACGGTGAAGGCCACGCGCTCGGAAGCCCGTTTTCAGAAGAATTGGGAAGAAATCGTTCGGCTGAATGCTGTGAAAACCACCGAGCAGCGCGTTCTGTCCGCTTTCCTGACATTTTGGGCCGCAGCCGTTCAGCAAGCCACCTACATCGCCGCGGTGGTGGCCGGCGCATATATGGTGTTTGCAGGCGAATTTTCCGTCGGCTCCATCGTTGCCGTCAGTATCCTGTCGACAAGAACACTGGCGCCGGTAACCCAGCTCGCCGGTGTCCTGGGCCGCTGGCAGAATATGAAGGCTTCTCTGGAAGCCCTTGAACAGCTCATGGCCTCCGAACAAGAACGCCACCCCGAACGCACCTACATTCGCCAGCCCCGGATCAAGGGCGCAATCTCCGTATCCAAGGCAACCTTCGTTCACCCCGGGGCAGATGTCGAAAGTATCAGTGTGAACGCCCTGAACGTCCAGCCCGGATGCCGGTTGGCGCTGTTGGGCGAAAACGGTTCCGGGAAATCCACCTTTCTGAAGCTTCTTTCGGGCCTCTATCACACCACGCAGGGTGAAATCACCCTGGACGGGATCGATATAAGACAAATCGACCCGGCCGATTTGCGCCGCAACGTGGGTTTTCTTCCGCAGGAGGTCCGCCTGTTCCGGGGAACGCTGCGCGAAAATCTGACCATACGCAGCGCTGCGGCCGACGACGAAAAACTGCTCACCGCGCTCGATTTCGGCGGATTGGGGGAATTCATCCGCCGCCACCCCAGGGGGCTCGACCTGGAAATTCTCGACGGAGGAGAGGGGCTGTCAATTGGCCAGCGGCAGAGCGTGGGGCTTGCCAGGCTGTTCCTGCAGGACCCTGCTCTTGTCTTGCTGGACGAGCCGACCTCTGCGCTTGATCAGAAACTGGAACAGCAGATCGTGCAGCGGCTTGGGGCCTGGCTTGAAGGACGCACCCTTGTTGTTGCGACCCACAGGCCTTCCATCTTGTCCATCGTCGATAGGATTGCGGTCATGCAAAATGGACAAGTTGCCCTCGAAGACGACCGCAACACAGTGATGAAACAGCTGACGCCGAAAGCGGGGCAAAGCATCTGATGTCGATTCCACAACTCTTGCCCAACGAACAAGGCTCCGGCCGGAACCGGCGCGTCATCTACCTGATCATCAGCGCGATCGCCACCTTCCTCCTCTGGGCCGCCTACGCACCGCTGGACGAGGTCGTTCGCGGGACAGGCCGTGTCGTACCGATAACCAAGACCCAAACCGTTCAGAATCTGGAAGGCGGCATTGTAGAAGGCATTTTCGTGGCCGAAGGCAGCATTGTCGACGACGGGCAGCGCATCGCGAAAATGAGCGAAACCCAGTTTCTCAGCACCTACAGGGAGCTAGAGGGGCAAAGATTTTCCCTCATGCTGAAAGTGGCACGTTTGCAAGCGGAAGCGGCGGACAACGAAAGCTTCATACCTGTTCCCGAACTTGCGGACCAGGCGCCGGAATATGCCGCATCCGAAATTGAGCTCTTTCGGGTGCGCCGCACAGATCTGTTGTCGTCCCTCGAAAGCTTGGGGGCAGAAGCGAGCCTCAAGAGAAGAGAGGCGGAGATCTTGCGCGCCATGGTCAAAAAAGACGCCGTCGCGGAGATCGATCTTATCCGAGCCGAACAGGCAGCCGTGGCCGCAGAGGGGAAGGTTTCGACCGTCAGAAATGAGTTTGAGACCAAACGTGCCCAGGAATATTCCGATACGCTGATCAAACTGAGACAGGTCGAGGAACAAATGCGAATCCGGGAGGATCAACTCGCGCGCACCGACGTTCGCTCGCCGGTGCATGGGATCGTAAATAAGGTCGTCGCGACCACGATCGGTGGAGTTGTCGGTCCGGGTGATCCATTGGTCGAGATCATCCCATTGGATCATGAATTGCGGATCGAGGGCAGAATCGACCCGCGGGACATCGGCTTTGTCTATGTCGGGATGCCAGCCAGCATCAAGCTGACGGCATTCGATTTCTCTATCTACGGAATGCTCACCGGCGAGGTCATTCATGTCGGGGCGGATACGTTGACGGATCCGACGCAACCCGCCGGAGCACCGCCATATTACGAAGTCTTCGTGAAAGTCGATGCAACCACGCTCGAAGGCCCGGATGGCGTCGTGAATATCCGCCCAGGCATGCTGGCACAGCTCGAACTGAAATCCGGCGAAAAAACCGTGCTCGCCTACCTCTTGAAACCTCTGGCAAAAACAACGGAAGCATTCTCGGAACGCTGATCGGTGAACGCCGCCGAAGCGTTCAAAAACGGCAAATATCGTAACTCATTAATTCAAAAAGAAACCACCGACTGCATGGCAGCCGATGGTCATTAATTCTGTGCCGGAATGGACAAATTACCCCGGAAATGGACAAGATTTAGTGGGTCCTACAACAACAAACAAAACCCCGCCGAGATCAGCCGCATTTGGAGTGGCCGCAGGAGGCGCAGGTCATGCAGCCTTCGACCATGCGCATGTCGTATTGGCCGCAGGAGGGGCAGGCCTTGCCGCGCGGCTTCTCACCGATGGCCACGACATCCGCATGCGGGTCGGTCTTGAGCCCCATGCCCTCGCCTTCGATGAAGCCGGTCTCGATCAGGTGGGTTTCGATCACGCCGCCGATCGCCGCCAGAATGGAGGGGATATATTTGCCCTTCATCCAGGCGCCGCCGCGCGGGTCGAACACCGCCTTGAGTTCTTCGACCACGAAGGACACATCGCCGCCGCGCCGGAACACCGCCGAGATCATCCGCGTGAGCGCCACGGTCCAGGCGAAATGTTCCATGTTCTTCGAGTTGATGAAAATCTCGAAGGGGCGACGATGGCCACCGACCACAATGTCATTGATGGTGATATAGAGCGCGTGCTCCGAATCCGGCCATTTGACCTTATAGGTGTTGCCCTCGAGCTGTTGCGGCCGGTCGAGCGGTTCGGAGAGATAGACGACTTCCGCACCCTCATCACTCTCCGGCGCCTTCTCGGAGCTCTCGGAGACCGAGAGCACGGAACCGGTGACATCGTTCGGCCGGTAGGTGGTGCAGCCTTTGCAGCCCGAATCCCAGGCTTCCATATAGACCTCTTTGAAGTCTTCGAAGGCGATGTCTTCCGGGCAGTTGATGGTTTTCGAGATCGAGCTGTCGACCCATTTCTGCGCCGCCGCCTGCATCCGCACATGGTCCAGAGGGGCGAGCGTCTGGGCATTGACGAAATGCTCCGGCAGCGCGGCACTCTCGCCGAATTTCTCACGGTACATTTTCACCGCGTAATCGACGACCTCTTCCTCGGTGCGCGAGCCGTCCTTCTGCAACACCTTGCGGGTGTAGGCATAGGCAAAGACCGGCTCGATCCCGGAGGACACGTTGCCGGCGTAGAGCGAGATCGTCCCGGTCGGCGCGATCGAGGTCAGAAGCGCGTTGCGGATGCCGTTTTTGGCAATCGCATCTTTCACGTCCTGATCCATCTCTTTGAGCGAACCCGAGGCGAGGTATTTGTCGGCGTCGAACAGCGGGAAGGCACCCTTTTCCTTGGCCAGCTCTGCCGATGCGAGATAGGAGGCACGGGCGATCATCTTCAGCCACTTCTCGGTGGCCGCGGCGGCTTCCTCGGAGCCGTAGCGCAGCCCCACCATCAGCAGCGCATCGGCAAGCCCGGTCACACCGAGGCCGATGCGGCGCTTGGCCTGGGCTTCCTGCGCCTGTTGCTCGAGCGGGAAGCGCGAGGCATCGACCACATTGTCCATCATCCGCACCGCGGTGGCGACAAGATCGGAGAGCATCTCCTCATCCATCCCGGCGTCTTTACCGAACGGGTCTTTCACCAGACGCGCGAGGTTGATCGAGCCCAGAAGACAGGCGCCATAGGGCGGCAAAGGCTGTTCCCCACACGGGTTGGTGGCGGCAATCGTCTCGCAATAGTTCAGATTGTTCATCTTGTTGATGCGATCGATGAAGATCACGCCCGGCTCGGCATAATCATAGGTGCCGCGCATGATCTTGTTCCAAAGATCGCGGGCCTCGAGCGTGTGATAGACCTTGCCGCCGAATTTCAGCTCCCAGGAGGCATCGGCCTTCACCGCTTCCATGAAATCATCGGTCACAAGAACCGAGAGGTTGAACATGCGCAGCCGTGCCGCGTCCTGTTTCGCCTCGATGAAATTGAGGATATCCGGGTGATCGCAGCGCATCGTCGCCATCATCGCGCCGCGCCGCGAGCCCGCCGACATGATGGTGCGGCACATGGCGTCCCAGACATCCATGAAGCTGAGCGGCCCGGAAGCATCCGCAGCCACCCCCATGACATCCGCGCCTTTCGGGCGAATCGTCGAGAAGTCATACCCGATGCCGCCACCCTGTTGCATGGTGAGCGCGGCCTCTTTCAGCATGTCGAAGATCCCCGCCATGCTGTCAGGAATCGTGCCCATGACGAAACAGTTGAACAGGGTCACGGCACGGCCGGTCCCGGCGCCCGCGAGGATACGGCCGGCGGGCAGGAATTTGAAATCCTCGAGCGCGTGGTAGAACTTGTCCTCCCAGGCGGCCTGATCCTTCTCGACCTCGGCCAGGGACCGCGCCACGCGCCGCCAGCTGTCCTCGACGGAGAGATCTCGCGCCGTCCCATCCCCGTCTTTCAGGCGATATTTCATATCCCAGATTTGTTCGGCGATCGGGGCAGCAAAGCGTGTCATGGCGTCTCTCGGATTCGTTTGGCGTGTCAGTCAGGGGCTGCGGTTTACAGGTCTCTGCCATGGAGGGCAATCTTGAAGATCGCGGAAATTTCACTATCTTCAGCACAAGACCTAGGGGGTTAGTGTGGCAGACTACATTCATCTTGTGAAGCTTTGTGTTGGGGTAGATTCATTCGAGCAGCTCGAGAGCTATGTCGAGATGGCCCCCGGCGCGGCGCGCGGCCATACCACCCGGATGTGGCCCAAACAGGAAGAGAAACTCCTGAATGGAGGCTCGCTTTACTGGGTGATCAAGGGCGTCATACAGGCCAGGCAAAAAATCGAAGGCTTGGAAGAGGTTATCGGTGAAGACGGGGTGCGGCGCTGTCGCATCATGCTCGGCAAGCCTTTGATCCGCACCGCCAATGCGCAACGCCGGCCATTCCAGGGCTGGCGCTACCTGAAACCCGAAGACGCCCCCGCCGACCTGCCGAAGGGCCGCAAATGCGAACCCGATCTGCCGCCGGAACTGGCGCAGACCCTGGCCGAGATCGGGGTGATCTGAGGCACAGGCGTATAATGCGCCACTTGATAAAGACCAGAACGTCAGGTTTGAGCCCATGTCGGACGTTCAGAACTTAGCACCTCGTGCGGTATCAAGGCCGCAGGCCGCCGCACATCGCTGACGCGTCCCGCGCGGCGGCGATTTTGTCAGGACAGCACAATGTGTTGAACTTTTTCGGATTTGGCTAGGGTAAACCAAGAAGCTCATAGCTCAGGCTCGCCACCGCCCGCGTCATCGAGGTGCGGCTTGCGCCAAGACTGTAAACGTCCCCTCCGTCCGCATTGCCACCCTTGCGCCGTCCCGAGGCGGACCGCCACAAAGGCGACATCCGATCGGATCGAGGATCAATCCCCCAGACCCAGCATCTCTTTCAATGTCACCAGCGTGGCGCGGGTCTCGTCGGTCCAATGCGCCGTGCGGCTCTTGAACAGGGTGGCCTGCGAACGATGGATCGGGTCGCAGCTCAGCACCTTGAGGTGATTGGCGCGCAATGTGTCACCGGTCGAGGTGATATCGGCCACGGCCTCGGCGGTGAGGTTCTTCACCGTGCCTTCGGTGGCGCCCTGACTATCAACCAGTTGGTAGTCGGCCACGCCATTGGCCTTCAGGAACTCGCGCACCAGATGGTGATATTTGGTGGCGATGCGCAGGCGGAACCCGTGGCGCGCGCGGAAAGCGGCGGCGGCGGCGTCGAGATCGTCCAATGTGTCGACATCGACCCAGGCCTTCGGCACGGCGATGATCAGATCGGCATGGCCGAATCCCATCGGCGCCAGTTCGATCACCTTGCTGTCCCAATTGGCGAGCTTGTCGCGCACCAGATCGGAGCCGGTGACACCGAGGTGAATGCGCCCGGCGGCGAGTTCGCGCGGAATTTCGGAGGCCGACAAGAGCACCAGCTCGACGCCGTCGATGCCGTCGACCGCACCGGAATATTCGCGTTCGGCCCCGGTGCGCGACAGGATCACGCCGCGTTCCGCGAACCATTCAAAGGTCTTTTCCATCAACCGGCCCTTGGAGGGCACGCCAAGTTTGACGATCATCACGCCTCTCCTTTCCCGGTCGCGTTCAGGGCCAGCATCAGCCCGGGACGGATCACCCCGCCGACCGCCGGGATCGAGCGGCCCTGCCCCAACACCGAGGTGAGCGCATCATAGCGCCCGCCGGTCGCCACCGGCGGCAGATCCGGCCGGCCCTCGGCGTAGAAGCCAAAGACGAACCCGTCGTAATATTCCATCGAGGTGCGGCCATAGGAGGCCTCGAAATCGAGGTGATCGACATCGACACCGCGGCTGGCGAGCGCCTCGGTGCGGCGGCCCAAGAGGCTCACAGCCTCGGAAATCTCCGGCAGATCGACGGCGATATCGCGCAGGTTCGAGAGCACATTCGGCAGGGTCTCCTTGAGCGACAGAATGTCGTTCATCAGCGCGATCTCACCATCCGAGATCGGCGGCTCGGCGGCGTCTTCTTCGAGCGCTTTGATCCTTGTGTCGATCTCGGTCTGGGTGCGCAGCCCGATAAAGGGCGCTTCGGCCTCTTTCAGATTGGCCTTCACACGGTCGAGATTCTGTTGCCGAAGCTCTGTGCCCCGGGCCGAAAACCGGGTCATCAGCGCCCGGAACCGGCGCGGCCGCCAGATATGACGCAGCAGCGCATTGCGGCGGCGTTCGGTGGTCTTGAGCCCGCGCACCGCGGCCATCAGGATACCGATATCGCCGGTCGACGCGCGCAGATCATAGTCCGACAGCGCCTCGGCAAAGGCCGCAAAAACCTCGGCATCGGCATCGGCCGGGCTCGAGCCGTCGAACACCTCGAAGCCGACCTGAATATATTCATTGGCCCGTGTCGGCACGTCTTCCTGTTTGCGGAACACCTCGCCCGCGTAGGTGTAGCGCGCCGGTTCGGCACCATCCGACATATGCGCCTGCACCATCGGCACGGTGAAGTCCGGGCGCAGCATCATCTCGCCCTGTTCCGGGTCATGGGTGACATAGGCGCGGGCGCGAATGTCCTCGCCATATAGGTCCAGAAGCACTTCGGCGGGCAGGAGAATATCCATCTCCATGGCCTGCGCGCCCTGCGCCTCGAAACGGGCTTTCAGACGGGCCGCCTCGGCCTTCACATCCGCCTTGGCAATATCGACACGGGGCATCACGTATAGCTTTCGATGATCTCGCGCACTTTCGCGACCATCTCGCCGCGCGGCACTTCATATTGGTTCGGGCGGTCTTTCCACTCCTCGACCGAGGCGCTCTCCGCCAGTTTGGTGCCCAGGATCAGGTCCTTGATCTGCACCACGCCGCGCTCGGCCTCGTCGCCGCCCTGAATGATCGCCACCGGGCTCTCGCGCTTGTCGGCATATTTGAGCTGGTTGCCGAAATTCTTCGGATTGCCAAGATACACTTCGGCGCGGATGCCCGCCTGACGCAGTTCCGTGACCATCGCCATGTAATCGCCCATGCGGTCGCGGTCCATCACGGTGACCACCACGGGGCCTTGCGCTTTCGACCCGATCCGACCGGTGGCACGCAGCGCGGCCAGAAGCCGGTCGACACCGATCGACATGCCGGTAGCCGGCACCGCCTGCCCGGTGAAGCGCTTGACCAGATCGTCATAGCGCCCGCCGCCGGCAACGGAGCCGAACTCGCGCACGCGGCCCTTCTCATCGGTGACTTCAAAGGTCAGCTCGGCCTCATAGACCGGCCCGGTGTAATAGCCCAGGCCCCGCACCACGGCGGGATCGATGACGATGCGGTCGGGGCCGTAGCCCTGACCTTCCAAAAGCTCGGCGATCTGGCGCAACTCATCGACACCTTCGACACCGGTCTGGACCTCACCCACCAGCTCAGCCAGACGGTCGAGCGTGGTGGCGTTGCTGTCCTGGCGGCCATTGACGAAGCCGAGGATCAGCTCGACCTGCGCGGTCTCGAGCCCGGCACCCTTGGTGAAGTCGCCGCTCTCGTCCTTGCGGCCTTCGGTCAGGAGCGCCATGACGCCTTGATCCCCAAACTTGTCGTGCTTGTCGATGGTCCGAAGGACGATGCCACGCACATGGGCAAACTCGTCGGTGTCGGGCAGCCCCGCGGCCTCCAGCACACCATCGAGGACTTTACGGTTGTTCACCCGAATGATGTAATCGCCACGCGTGATCCCCACGGCCTCGAGCGTGTCCGACAACATGGCACAGATTTCCGCATCGGCGGCGACAGACGGCGCGCCGACGGTATCGGCGTCGCATTGGTAGAACTGGCGGAACCTTCCGGGGCCCGGTTTCTCGTTGCGCCAGACCGGCCCCATGGCGAAACGGCGATAGGGCGCGGGCAGGTCCTGACGGTACTGTGCGGCGACACGGGCCAGAGGCGCGGTCATGTCATAGCGCAGTGCCACCCAATCGGAATCGTCCTCCTGCCAGGCAAAGACCCCCTCGTTCGGACGGTCGACATCGGGCAGGAATTTGCCCAAAGCTTCCACCGTCTCGACGGCCGAGGTTTCCAGCGCTTCGAACCCGTAAAGATGATAGACTTCGGCGATCTGATCGAGCATGGTTTTGCGCTCGGTCACCTCGGTGCCGAAATAATCACGAAAGCCCTTCGGCGTGACGGCCTTGGGGCGCGGGGTTTTCTTGGGCTTGGCCATGTCTGGTCCTTTTGCACGACTGTCGCGGGCGGCATATCGCACAGGCGGCGTGTGAGCAAGGCGGCAGGCGGGCAAAGCCGGTGAAATCCCCATGACAAAGGCCTATACATCTGCGTACAGGACGGCCTATAGGGGGCTTCCGATCACATGAGAGAGGCAAGACATGTCTGATGAAAACCGCATCACCGCGCTCGAGGAACAGATCGCCTATCTCACCAAGACGGTCGAGGAGCTCTCCGACATCGTCGCAGATCAGGAACGCATGCTGGAACTCGCGGAACGGCGTCTGGGCATGCTGATGGAGGCCGAGGCGCTCAGACAATCGGAAAGCGACGGTTCGCTGCCCTTGGCCGACCAGCGCCCGCCGCATTGGTAAAGTCATAATTTGCACCGCAAATTGTGACACCAAGCGCACCGGAACGGCAGCTTTGCGGAACCTTTTTGCCATTCGAACGAAGAGACATTCGGCGCGGAGCAAGGCGAAACCGCCGCGCGGGGACCAATGTCCCCAAAGCGGGCAACGCGACCCTAGCGGATCTCTTCGCTCATCACCGCGCCGTCATGCAGCAACAGCTCGAGCCAGCCATGTTCCGCGCCGAAACGCGGATAGACGGAGACGAAGGCCAGCTGGCTTTCCAGCCCGCCGAGTTTTTCCGCCGGGCAGCGGGTCTTGCGGCCGACACCACAGGCTTTGCGCTTGATCTTCTCGTAGCGTTCATCGGCCTCCGACCAGGACGCATCGTTGCCCTCCGAATAGCGCAGCACCTCGTGCAGACCGGCCTCGCCGAACATGATCAGCGCGGCGGTGACCTGACGGGCACAGCCATCGGCAAAGCCGGTGATGAACTGCGTGCGCGGCTCGGCGCTGTCCGGTGCGGTGTCGTAGAGCTGCCAGGCCGCACGCCCCTGATGCGGGAACTGATCGACCTCCGTCCCCATGTCGCGCTTCTTCGCATCACAGAGAATCCCGACCTCGCCAAAGGGCAACACCTCGCCGCGGGCCACCGTCGACACAGGACCCGATTTGCCTGAGCCGGATTTGCCCGGCCCCGCTTTCAGGAACCCGAAGAGCGGCTTACGCGTTTGCGGCGCAGCGTCGGGTTCGGGCTTTGCTGCGACCTCGGGGGACACGCCATGGGTTTCGGGCCGGACAACAAAGGAATCCGCCGCGGCGTCAGCCTCATCTGCCTCGACCGGCAGGGCCGCAAGCTGCACCTCTTCCCTGGCTTTTTCTTTGGCTTTCGGTTTCAGAAAACCGAACAACCCACCCAATCCGGCCTGATGCACCTCGGCGGTGTCCGCCTCTATGCCTGCCTCCGGGGCGGTCTCCGCAGTCGCCACCTCGACCTCGCGCGCCGCCGCCTCGGGCGCCAGTGCCGTCATGGCATGTTCGGAGGAGGTCCCTTCGACCACTTCGATGCCTGTGTCTTTCAGAGGCGAGGGATCCGCCTTGGGGCTCAGGAAGGCGAAAAGACCTTTCTTCGGCGGAGCGCTCTCTGCCGCCTCTTCCGCTTGGGCCGCTTGTGCCGCCGCCACGAAAGCTTCGGCCAATTCGGCCTCGGCGGCATCTCCGGCCTCGGCCTCTGTGGCCTGAGTGGCCGTCTCCGCCGCGAAACTCTCCGCAGGCGCGGCCTTTCCCGGCTGCAACGCCTCTGGCAAGGTCATCTGACAGGCCGGCAGCAGGATCAATGCGGCCAGAGCGGAGGTTTTCTTCATCACAGGTCCTCCACCATGACGACGCCATCGAAGGACTTGATCGCCCCTTTGATTTCCGGAGTGATCACAAAGGGTTGCGGGATATCGATATCCACCTCATTGGGGTAGTCCGGCGGCATGAGGCAAAAGCTCACCGCACCGCGCGGGGGCTGTTTCGCCTCTTGCGTCACCCGGGTCAGCAACTCGTTCACCTGCGTCACCGCGCCCGCGTCATCGCAATAGATCTTGAGCCCGGCGCCCCCCGCATCGGCCACAACCGTTTCCATCGGCGCGACCGAGCGGATCATCGGATCGAACTGCCCGTCCTCAAACCGCCCCTCGAGCGAGATCACCACTTTGTCGTGTTTCTCGAAAATCTCGTAGGTCGGCTCGTATTCGCCTTTTCTCGGGAACATGGCGATGCCCGCCAATTGCCCGGTGCTGTCCGAGATATTCATCCGGAAATACCGCGTGCCCTTGCCGGATTTCATCGGCCGGAAGCCTGACACCAGCACACCGACCTTGACCAGCGCCGCACCTTCGGCCTCGGCCTTTTCCTGCGCTTCCGCGAGCGTCGCGATCTTCTTGCGCCGCAAGGCGCCCGCGTAATCGTCGAGCGGGTGGCCGGAAAGGTAAAAACCAATGGCTTTCTGCTCTTCCATCAGCCGCTCGGAAGCGACCCAATCGCCCACCGGCGACAGGCGCGGCTCCGGCAGATCCTCGCCGGCGTCCCCAAAGAGCGACACCTGGCTAGAGGCTTTCTGTTCATGAATGGCGGCGGAATATTGCACCAGTTGCTCGAGACTGTCGAAGACCCGGCGGCGGTTGCTGTCGAGCTGATCGAAGGCGCCGGCACGCGCCAGCATCTCCAAGGGCCGTTTGCCGACCTTCTTGAGATCGACCCGGCGAGCGAAATCGTAGAGCGTGACGAAGGGCTTGCCACCCGGCGCATCGCTGCCCTCGAGCCGGGCATTGACGATGAGCTGCATCGCCTCGACCCCGACATTCTTCAAGGCGCCCAGCGCATAGACCAGATTCTGATCGACCACGTCGAAAGTGGCGAGCGAGCGGTTCACGCAGGGCGGCACGATCTCGATCTCGAGGCCGCGTTTGACCTCTTCGGCATAGATCGACAGCTTGTCTGTGAGATGGATATCGCAATTCATCACACCGGCCATGAACTCGACCGGGTGGTTCGCCTTCAACCAACCGGTCTGATAGGACACCACCGCATAGGCCGCCGCGTGGGATTTGTTGAAGCCGTAGTTGGCGAATTTCTCCAACAGGTCGAAAACCTCGGAGGCTTTCTTCTTGTCGACACCGTTCTTGGCCGCGCCCTCTTCGAATTTCGGGCGCTCGGCGTCCATCGCCTCCTTGATCTTTTTGCCCATGGCGCGGCGCAACAGGTCGGCGCCACCAAGCGAATAGCCCGCCATGACCTGGGCGATCTGCATCACCTGTTCCTGATAGACGATGATGCCCTGGGTCTCGGCGAGGATGTGATCGATGGTCGGGTGCACCGACTCCAATTCCTTGCGCCCGTGTTTCACGTCGCAATAGGTCGGGATGTTTTCCATGGGCCCCGGACGATAGAGCGCCACCAGCGCCACGACATCCTCGATACAGGTCGGCTTCATCTGCCGCAGCGCCTGCATCATGCCCGAGCTTTCAACCTGGAACACCGCGACGGTCTTGGCGTCCGAATAGAGCTTGTAGGTCGCCGCATCATCCAAGGGAATGAGGTTGATCTCATTCTCCCCGCCTTCGGGCGGCTGATAGAGCTCCGTGCCATCGGCGGCGACATGCAAGGGCCGTCCGGATTTGAAGATCAGGTTCATCGCCGACTGGATCACGGTCAGGGTCTTGAGACCGAGAAAGTCGAATTTCACCAGACCGGCCTGTTCCACCCATTTCATGTTGAACTGGGTGGCGGGCATGTCGGAACGCGGGTCCTGATAGAGCGGCACCAGCTCGTCGGTCGGACGGTCCGCGATCACCACACCGGCGGCGTGGGTCGAAGCGTTCCGCAACAGCCCCTCGACCTGCTGACCATAGGTCAGAAGCCGGTCGACCACCTCTTCGTTCCGGGCCTCTTCGCGGAGCTTCGGCTCGTCTTCCAATGCCTGTTTGATCGAGACAGGCTTGACGCCCTCGACCGGAATGAGTTTCGAAAGCCGGTCCACCTGACCGTAGGGCATTTGCAACACCCGGCCGATGTCGCGCACGGCAGCTTTCGACAGAAGCGCACCGAAGGTGATGATTTGCCCGACCTTGTCGCGCCCGTATTTCTTTTGCACATATTGGATCGTCTCTTCCCGGCGATCCATGCAGAAGTCGATGTCGAAGTCGGGCATCGACACACGTTCCGGGTTCAAAAACCGTTCGAACAGCAGCGAGTAGCGCAGAGGGTCCAGGTCGGTGATGGTCAGCACATAGGCGACCAGCGAGCCAGCCCCCGACCCCCGCCCCGGCCCGACCGGGATATTGTTGTCCTTCGACCATTTGATGAAGTCGGCCACGATCAGGAAGTAGCCCGGGAACCCCATCTGTTCGATGATGCCCAGCTCGAACTTGAGCCGTTCCTCATATTCCTCCCGCGTGCCGGCGGGCTGGATCACGGCAAGACGCTTGTCCAGACCTTCCCAGGCCTGTTTGCGCAATTCCTCGACCTCGTCATCGGCGAATTTCGGCAAGATCGGCGCGCGTTTATAGGCCTTGAATGCGCAGCGTTTCGCGATCTCGACGGTGTTCTCGATCGCCTCTGGCAGGTCGGCAAACAGCGCCGCCATTTCCGCCGGGCTCTTGAAATAATGCTGCGGGGTGAGGCGACGGCGCGGCTCGACCTGATCGACATAGGCGCCCTCGGCAATACAGATCAGCGCATCATGCGCCTCGTACATGTCCGCCTTGGGAAAATAGACATCGTTGGTCGCGACCAGCGGCAGGCCAAGGTCATAGGCCCATTCGACGAAGGGCCGCTCGGTCAGCCGTTCGGCCTCGGTATAGCCGCCGTCTTCGCCCGGGTGGCGTTGCAGCTCGACATAGAGCCGGTTCGGATAGATCGCCTTGAAACGCTCCAAAAGCGCGCGGGCCTGCGCCGGATGATTGTCGGTGATCATCTGGCCAATAGGGCCCAGCGCGCCGCCTGTGAGACAGATCAGCCCGCCGGAGTAGCGCTCCAGCTCCTCCACCGTGACCTTCGGGATGCCGTCGTGCTTATCCACATAAAGACAGGAGTTGAGCTTCATCAGATGCTCATAGCCCGTCTCATTCTGGGCCAGGAGCACCACCGGCGCGGGGGCTTTTTCCTTCTCACCCGGCTCCGCCGTATGATAGGCGACCGAGACCTGACAGCCGATGATCGGCTGCACCCCCGCGCCCTTGGAATATTCGGAAAACTCGAGCGCACAGAACAGGTTATTGGTGTCGGTGACCGCCACCGCCGGCATATCCATATCGGTGACCATGCCGCACAATTTCTTGAGCCGCATCGCCCCCTCGAGGAGCGAATATTCGGTGTGAACGCGAAGATGGATAAAGGTCGGACTGCTCATTTCGGCGCCAAGCTAGCGCATGCACGCAGGCAGCGCCAAGGGCAAAACGTCACTTTTCCACAGCAGCTTTGTCGCCCGTCCACCATGGCCGCAGACCGAAGCTCCGCGCCCATATTTTGACCAAATGTACAAAAACCACGCAAAAGGCGGCGCATTTCCGCGCCGAATCCCTTGCAAATTACCGCCCGAGCCGGTTTTCTCAGCCTAATCTGCACGGGCTTTCCGCCGCATCGGGCCCGTGGTTTCAAAAAGAAAGCGGCTGGTCTGACATGATGGAGATCACTTTTCGGCTCAATGGCGAGATCGTTCACGCCGAGACGACACCCACGGGCACTCTTCTGGATTATCTGCGCGAAACCCAGGGGCTCACGGGCACGAAAGAGGGTTGCAACGAGGGCGATTGTGGCGCCTGCACGGTGATGGTCGAGGATGAGAGCGGCAAGCGACCGCTCAACGCCTGCATCCTGTTCCTGCCGCAGCTCCATGGCAAATCGGTGACCACGGTCGAGGGCCTGTCAAAAGGCGACATGCTGCATCCTGTGCAAAGCGCGATGATCGAGGAACATGGCAGCCAATGTGGCTTCTGCACCCCTGGCATCGTCATGTCGCTGGCCACGGCACATGCCCGCGGTGACACCAATCATGAGGATATTCTGGCCGGCAACCTCTGTCGCTGTACCGGCTACGCGCCGATCCTGCGCGCCGCCGAAAAGGCTGCGGAGGTGCCGGTCCCCGAGGGTCTGGAACACACCCCCTTCGACGCCCCCAGCATTGTCGAACGCCCCGAGAGCAGCGACGAGCTGGCCGCGATCTACGGGCTGAAACCCGAGGCCACCCTCATTGCCGGGGCCACGGATGTCGGGCTTTGGGTCACCAAACAGCTTCGTGATCTGGGTGACGTGATTTTCCTGGGCGGCGTCGCGGATCTGAAAACCATCACCGAGAGCGACGCAGGCTTCGAGATTGGCGCCATGGTGCCGATTGCCGAGCTGATCCCCCTGTTCAAACCGCATTCGGCCTCTCTGGCGGAAATGTATCGCCGCTTTGCCTCGACCCAGGTGCGCGCCGCGGCCACTTTGGGCGGCAATATTGCCAATGGGTCCCCCATCGGCGACAGCCCGCCGCCTCTGATCGCGGCAGGCGCCACGTTGACACTGCGCAAGGGGGAAGATCGACGGGTGATCCCGCTCGAGGAGTTCTTCATCGCCTATGGCAAACAGGACCGGCAGGCGTCCGAATTCGTAGAGAGCGTCATGGTCCCCAAAGCCGGGCTTGCGGATCTGAAGGTCTACAAGCTGTCGAAACGGTTCGATCAGGACATTTCCGCGGTCTGCGGCGCCTTCAACATCACGATCGAAGACGGACAGGTCGCCGCCGCGCGCATCGCCTTTGGCGGCATGGCGGGGACACCCGCACGGGCGAAAACCGTTGAGAGGGCGCTGATCGGCCAGCCCTGGACGATGGACACGATCGAAGCCGCCCTGCCCGGCTTCAAAGAGGATTACACCCCGATGAGCGACATGCGCGCCTCGGCCGGATACCGGCTCACCGCCGCGCAGAACATGCTCAAACGCTATTTCGCCGAAAGCCAGGGGCTCACGACCTCGGTGCTCAATGTGAAGGAGGGCGCGTGATGTCTGTCGGCTCCCCACTCCCCCATGACGCGGCGAAGCTCCATGTGACGGGCCAGGCCCGCTATATCGACGACATCCCGCTTCCTGCCGGGACGCTGCATCTGGCCTTTGGCCTCTCGACCGTGGCACATGGCGAGATCACGGCGATGGATCTCTCCGCCGTGCGCGCCGCACCCGGTGTGGTGCGCGTGTACACCGCCGAGGATTTCGACGGCCATGTCCCGGATTGCTCGCCCTCGCTGGGCGATGAGCCCTTGCTCACCTCCGGCGAGGTGCAGTTCATAGGCCAGCCGATCTTCCTCGTCGTCGCCACCTCGCATCTGGCCGCGCGCAAGGCTGCCAAATTGGGCAAAATCTCCTACAAGGAGCTGCCGGCGCTTCTCGACTATGACGCCGCGATGGAAGCCGAAAGCCGTTTCGAAGATGGGCCACGCATCTACGGCTGTGGCGATGCCGCAAAGGCCATCTCTGAAGCACCGCACAAGATCGAAGGCACGATCGAGATCGGCGGTCAGGAACACTTTTATCTCGAGGGGCAGGCCGCCGCCTGTGTGCCACAGGAAGGTGGTGACATGCTGGTCCATTCTTCGACCCAGCACCCCTCCGAGATTCAGCACAAGGTGGCCCATGCGCTGCATGTGCCGATGCATGCGGTGCGGGTCGAGACCCGGCGCATGGGCGGTGGGTTTGGCGGCAAGGAGAGCCAGGGCAACTGGCTCGCCATCGCCTGTGCCATTGCCGCGCGCGACACCGGCAAGCCCTGCAAGATGCGCTACGACCGCGACGATGACATGGTGATCACCGGCAAGCGTCACGATTTCCGCATCTCCTACAGCTGCGGCTTCGACGAGGACGGGCGAATTCTCGGCGTCGACTTCCTGCAAATCACCCGCGCCGGCTGGTCGATGGATCTGACATTGCCAGTGGCTGACCGGGCGATGCTGCACGCGGACAATGCCTATTTCCTGCCGAACGCCCGGATCGAAAGCCACCGGTTGAAGATGAACACGCAATCGAACACCGCCTATCGCGGTTTCGGCGGGCCGCAGGGCGTGTTGGGCATCGAGCGCGTGCTCGATCATATCGCGCATAGCTTGGGCAAAGACCCGATCGAAGTCCGTAAACTCAACTATTACGACGAGATGGTGGTGCCCACGGCGGGCGAGGGCCTGCCCGAGGATCACGTGCTGTCCTTCGAGGGCGAGCCCACGTCGCTGGGCAGCGTCGAACATCTCGATCCGCATCCTGCGCACGCGGGCGGGCGAATGACCCCACGCGGCAAGCTCACCCCCTACGGTCAGGAGGTCGAGGATTTCATCCTGCACGGCATGACCGAAGAGCTATTGAAAACCTCCGACTATGCCGCACGCAAAACGGCCATCGAAAAATGGAACGCGGCAAGCCCAATCATCAAGAAGGGCCTCGGCGTCTCGCCGGTCAAATTCGGCATCTCCTTCACGCTGACCCATCTCAATCAGGCGGGCGCGCTGGTTCATATCTACAATGATGGCTCGATCCATCTGAACCATGGCGGCACGGAAATGGGGCAAGGCCTGTTCCAGAAGGTCGCGCAGGTCGCGGCCCAGGAATTCGGCGTCTCGATGGACAAGGTGAAGATCACCGCCACCGACACCGCGAAAGTGCCCAATACCTCGGCCACCGCCGCCTCTTCGGGCTCGGATCTGAACGGTATGGCGGTGAAGAACGCCTGCGACCGCATCCGCACACGGCTCGAGGTCTTCATCCTCGACCGCTTCGGCGAGAGCGACGTCACATGGTCCAAGGGCAAGGTGCATTTTGGTGTCCATGAGATGGCGTTCGACGAGCTGATCAGCCTTGCCTATATGAACCGCGTCTCGCTCTCCTCGACCGGGTTCTACAAAACGCCGAAGATCGAATGGGACCGGATCAAGGGCAAGGGTCGGCCGTTCTTCTACTTCGCCCACGGCATCGCGATCACCGAGGTGGCGCTCGACACATTGACCGGCGAAAACCGCATCCTGCGCGCCGATATCCTGCATGACGCAGGTGCCTCGCTGAACCCGGCGCTCGACAAGGGCCAGATCGAGGGCGGCTATGTGCAGGGTGCGGGCTGGCTCACCACCGAGGAACTGGTGTGGGACGACAAGGGCATGCTCAAGACCCATGCGCCCTCGACCTATAAAATCCCGGCCTGCTCCGACGCGCCCGACGTGTTCAACGTCGATCTTTGGGACGGGCGCAACCGCGAAGAGACGATCTATCGCTCGAAAGCCGTCGGCGAGCCGCCCTTCATGCTCGGCATTTCCGCCTTCCTCGCTCTGTCAGATGCCTGCGCATCTTGCGGACCGAACTATCCGGCGCTCAATGCCCCCGCCACGCCCGAGGAATGCCTCGCCGCGATTGCGAGGGCAAAGGCGTGAGCTTTGATCGCGAGGCCCTGAACGCCGCCCTCTCCAAACATGGCCGCGTCGCCCGCGTGGTCGTGGCGGAGGTGCAGGGCTCCGCGCCCCGCGAGGTCGGTGCCTCCATGCTCGTCTGGCAAACCGAAAGCGGGTTTGCTCAATCCGGCACCATTGGCGGCGGCACGTTGGAATTCGAGGCGGCGAAAGCGGCGTTTTCCGCCCCGCGCCTGCAACGCCTGCCGCTCGGGCCCGCCATGGGGCAATGCTGCGGCGGGGCGGTGGTGCTTTTGACCGAAGTGTTTGAAAGCGTGGACCACATTCCCGAGGACATCTTTGCCCGCGGTCCGCAAAACAAGCCCGGCGACATGCCTTTCTCGGTCAAGAAAGCCCTCTCCGAGGCGCGCGCACAGGGGCTCATCGCGCCAAAGCTGCATGGCGACTGGATGGTCGAACCGATCACCCGCGCCACACGTCCGCTTTGGGTCTGGGGCGCCGGCCATGTCGGGCGCGCCATCGTCAACACTTTGGCCCCCTTGCCGGAGTTCGCCATCACCTGGATCGACACCGCGCAGGCGCGCTTTCCCGAGATCTGCCCCGAAGGCGTCGATCAACTCGTCGCCGCCCATCCGGAACAGGTGCTGCCCCACGCGCCCCGAGAGGCCGAGCACCTGATCCTGACCTATTCCCATGCGCTCGATCTCGAACTTTGTCACCGGGTTCTCACCCATGGGTTCGCCTTTGCCGGGCTGATCGGATCGCGCACGAAATGGGCACGTTTCCGGTCCCGGCTGCGCGATCTCGGCCATACCGACGCCCAAATCGCGCGCATTTGCTGTCCGATTGGGCAACCTGACCTTGGGAAACATCCGCAAGCCATTGCGGTCGGGGTCGCAGCCCAAGTAATCTCTGGGCGAAAGATCACAGAATCTTACGGGGAACGAACTGGGTGACGGAGCTTTTGAAAGTCGTGGGGCTGACCCGCGAATATCCCGGCGTGCGCGCCAATGACGATGTGAGTTTTTCCATCGGCACCGGTGAGGTGCATGCGCTTCTGGGCGAAAATGGCGCTGGCAAATCGACGCTGGTCAAGATGATCTACGGGCTGGAAAAGCCCGACGCGGGGGTCATGGAACTGCGCGGCGGCTCTTACGCGCCGCAGAACCCGCAAGCCGCCCGCGCCGCCGGCGTTGCCATGGTCTTTCAACATTTCTCCCTCTTCGAGGCGCTGAATGTCGCCGAAAACGTCGCCCTCGGCATGGAGAACCCGCCGAAAATGCGCGAGCTGGCCAAGAGCATTCGCGAGGTCTCGGAGAATTACGGCCTGCCGCTCGATCCGGACCGGATCGTCGGAGATCTGTCAGCGGGCGAACGCCAGCGTGTCGAGATCATCCGCTGCCTGTTGCAGGACCCGAAACTCTTGATCATGGACGAGCCGACCTCGGTCCTCACCCCGCAAGAGGTGGAGATCCTGTTCAAGACCCTCCGGAAATTGCAGGCCGAAGGCACCTCGATCCTCTATATCTCGCACAAGCTCGAGGAAATCCGCGCGCTCTGCGACGAAGCGACGATCCTGCGTCTCGGCAAGGTTGTCGGCACCTGCGATCCGAAAGCCACAACGGCGCGCGAGATGGCGGAAATGATGGTCGGCCAGACGCTGCATGTGCCGACGCGCGAAGGCGGCTCGACCGGCGCGGTGCTTCTCGAGGTCAACGGGCTAACCTTTGCCCCCGCGACCCCCTTTGGCACCCGTCTCAAGGATGTCTCGCTGACCCTGCGCGCGGGCGAGATCCTGGGCATCGGCGGGGTGGCCGGCAACGGGCAGGACGAGCTCTTGTCCGTCCTTTCGGGCGAGGCCAGAACCGAGAAACACTCGGTCACCTTCATGGGCGAAAACATCGGCCATACCGGCCCCAACGCGCGTCGTCGGATCGGCATTCTTGCCGCCCCCGAGGAGCGTCTGGGCCATGCCGCAGCGCCCAATATGAGCCTGACCGAGAATGCCGCGCTCACTGCGACGATCCGCAAGAAGCTCACGAAAAACAATTTCCTCAATTGGAAAAAGACCGAAGCCTTCGCCGAGGAGGTGATCGAAGCCTTCGATGTGCGCACCCCCGGCCCCGGTTCGGCCGCGCGGTCGCTCTCGGGCGGCAATCTGCAGAAATTCGTCATCGGCCGCGAAGTGCTTCAGGACCCGAAAGTGCTGGTGGTGAACCAGCCGACCTGGGGGGTGGACGCCTCGGCGGCGGCGGCGATCCGGCAGGCGCTTCTGGACCTGGCGGCCAAGGGCGCGGGCGTGTTGGTGATCTCGCAGGATCTCGACGAGCTGATGGAAATCTCCGACCATTTCGCCGCCCTGAACGAGGGCACGCTCACGGCCCCGCGTGTGGCCAAAGGGCTCACGGTGGATGAGATCGGTCTGATGATGGGCGGCGCCCATGACATGGAGGTGGCGCAATGATCAAATTCGTCAAACGCCCCGAACCTTCGAAAGCCTGGACATTGGCGACACCGATCCTCGCCGTGATCATCACCATGATCCTCGGCGGCCTGCTGTTTGCCGCCATGGGCAAGGACCCGGTGGCCGCGATCCGCACCATCTTCTGGGACCCGCTGTTCAACGCGCAATTCGCGTCTTATTCGCGACCGCAGCTTCTGGTGAAAGCCGCGCCGCTCATTCTGATTGCCATCGGCCTCAGTCTCGGCTTCAAGGCCGGGATCTGGAACATCGGCGCGGAAGGTCAGTATATCATCGGCGCCATCACCGGCGCCTCGGTGGGCCTGGCGCTCTACCCGCTCGATGCCTGGTGGATCTTCCCGCTGATGGTGATCGCGGGCGCGCTTGGCGGCTTTCTCTGGGCGATGATCCCGGCGCTTTTGAAGACGAAATTCAACACCAATGAGATCCTTGTCTCGCTGATGCTGGTGTACGTGGCCGAGCAGATCCTCGCCTCCGCCGCGCTTGGGTTCCTGCGCAACCCCGAAGGCAACGGCTTTCCCGGCTCGCGCAACATGAGCCAGATCCCGGCCATGTCGAACCCGGAACTGATCACCGGCACCGGCGCCCATTGGGGTGTCGTCGCAGCCTTGGCCTCTGTGGTCGGCGCCTATGTGCTGATCAACAAACACATGCTCGGGTTCCAGATCCGCCTGACCGGCGAAAGCCCGCGAGCGGCGCGCTTTGCCGGCGTGAAGGACAAGCTTCTGGTGGTGTTCTGTCTCGGCTCGGCCGGGGCACTCGCCGGGCTCGCGGGCCTCTTTGAAGTCACCGGACCGGCGGGGCAGATCTCCATCGATTTCGGTGCAGGCTATGGCTTTACCGCGATCATCGTCGCCTTTCTCGGGCGGCTGCACCCGGTCGGCATCCTGCTCGCAGGGCTGCTTCTGGCGCTGACCTTCATCGGCGGCGAACTGGCGCAATTCATGCTTGGCCTGCCCTCTTCGGCGATCCAGGTCTTTCAGGGCATGTTTCTGATGATCCTGCTGGCCATGGATATCGTGGTGAATTACCGCGTGATCATCGTGAAGAAGGAGGCCGCGTGATGCCCGGCTCCCGCTTCTGGTTTCTCCTGGCACTCCTCGGCACTGTGATCCCCTGGGTGTTTTTCGGCAGCTGGTTTGCCGCGAACGGGCTCTCCCCGCTCGCTTTCATCGCGGATCTCTTTGTCAACGGCGCCGCGGCCGGGTTTTCCGCCGATGTGCTGATTTCGATCGCAACCTTCTGGATTTGGTCCTATTTCGACGCGAAACGTCAGGGCATTCGGCTATGGTGGCTGGTGCTGCCCGCGAGTTTTACCGTCGGCCTGTCGCTGGCCCTGCCGCTCTATCTCGGACTACGTGAAAAGGAGGCCGCGTGATGGACTTCGGTGGTATCAATCCTGTCATCCTGCTGGCCTCGCTGATGGTCGCCTCGACCCCGATCCTTCTGGCGGCTCTGGGCGAGATGGTGGTGGAAAAATCCGGTGTGCTGAATCTCGGCGTCGAGGGGATGATGATTTTCGGCGCGGTCTGCGGCTTCATCGCCGCGGTCGAGACGCAATCGCCGACCCTGGGCTTCATCGCCGCCGCCGCGGGCGGGGCGCTTTTGTCGATGCTCTTTGGCCTGCTCACGCAGATTTTCCTGACCACCCAGGTGCCGGCCGGTCTGGCGCTCACCTTGCTGGGCACCGGTCTGGCCTCGCTTCTGGGGCAGAACTATCAGGGCATGTCGCCGCCGCGCATGCCGGATATGAATATCCCGCTTCTGGAAAACATCCCGGTGATCGGGCCGGTGATCTTTCAACACGATGCCATCGTCTACCTGTCTCTGATCATGGTGGTGGCGATCTGGGCGGTGCTGAAATTCACCCGTGTCGGGCTGATACTGCGCGCGGTGGGCGAGAACCACACCGCGGCCCATGCGCTTGGCTACAAGGTCAAGGCGGTGCGCTTTGCCGCCATCGGGTTCGGAGGCGCCATGGCGGGGCTTGGCGGGGCTTACATCAGCCTCGTGCGGGTGCCGCAATGGACGGATGGCATTACGGCGGGCATCGGCTGGATCGCCCTGGCCATCGTGGTTTTCGCCAGTTGGCGCGCGGGGCGCGTGCTCATTGGCGCTTACCTTTTCGGCGGTATCACGGTGCTGCAACTCAACCTTCAGGCGGCGGGCGCAAAAGTCCCGGTGGAGCTTTTGTCCATGTCGCCTTTCCTTGCGACCATTCTGGTCCTTGTCGTCATTTCCGCACGGCGTCATGGTGCCTCCAACGCACCTGCCATGCTGGGGCGGATTTTCCACAGCTCGTGATCCTCACGAGAACCTATCTATCAACAGGGGAGATATTCCATGAAACGTAGAACTCTGCTGACCGCTGCTGCGGCTTCCGCACTGGCTCTGGGCGCGGCCTTTCCGTCCTTTGCCCAGGACCCGGTGAAGGTCGGCTTCATCTATGTCGGTCCGCGCAACGACGGCGGCTGGTCCCAGCACCATCACGAGGCCGCTCTGGTGATGGCCGAGCATTTCGGCGATGCCGTCGAACTGGTCGAGCAGGAAAGCGTGCCGGAAGGCCCGGACGCCGAACGCGTGATGACCCAGATGGCCCTGTCGGGTGCCGATATCATCTTCACCACCTCCTTTGGCTACATGGATCAGACGATCAACGTCGCCGGCAAATTCCCGGATGTGAAATTCGAGCACGCCACCGGCTACAAGACCGCGCCGAACGTCGGCGTCTATTCCGCACGTTTCTATGAAGGCCGTGCGGTCGAGGGCTACCTCGCCGGTCACATGACCAAGTCGAACAAGATCGGCTACATCGGCTCGTTCCCGATCCCGGAAGTGATCCGCGGCATCAACTCCTCCTTCCTGCACGCCAAGAAAGAGAACCCGGATGTGGAAATGTCCGTGGTCTGGCTGAACACCTGGTTCGACCCGGCGAAAGAGGCCGACGCCGCTCAGGCGATGATCGATCAGGGCATCGACGTGGTGCTGCAGCACACCGACTCGACCGCACCGCAGATCACCGCGCAGAAGGCCGGCAATGTCTACACCTTCGGTCAAGCCGCCGACATGGCCGAATTCGGCCCGATGCCGCGCATCTCGTCCATTATTGACGAATGGGCGCCCTATTACATCGAACGCGTTCAGGCGGTGATCGACGGCACCTGGGAAACCGACAACACCTGGGACGGCATCGGCGCCGGCATGGTCGGCATCGGCGAGGTGTCCTCCGCCGTGCCCGCCGAGATCAAGGCAGGTGCAGAGGCTCTGACCGCCTCCATCGCCTCGGGCGAATACCACCCGTTCACCGGCCCGATCAACAAACAAGACGGTTCCGCCTGGCTCGCCGAAGGCGAAGTCGCCGACGATGGCACGCTCGCCGGCATGAATTTCTACATCGAAGGTCTGACCGGCGAGATCCCGCAGTAAGCGGCACCCGCAACTCACGACCGAGCAAACGGGGCCCGTGCATCTCGCGCGGGCCCTTTGCCTGTCACGCCTCTGCATGGCGGACCTGCAAAAGCGCCATATCAGCACCCGAATATGTTTGACCCGGATCAAAGTCGCGTCATGCTGCCTGTGCAAAAGACAGCGCCAACGAAGCAACAAGCGAACAAGGAGACCCCATGTCCTGGGTGGAAAAGAACGAAAGCATGCGCGATGCGCTTCGCGCCCTCAACAAGGCCAATCGCAACATTCCGGCAGGGTTCGGCGCCATGTCGAAAGCGGCGATGGAGGGCGATCTTCTCGACGGCAAGACCAAGGAATTCGTCGCGCTGGCGATCGCCATCGGCGTGCGCTGCGACCCTTGCGTCGGGTTTCACGTCGAAGCCCTGATGAAACAGGGCGGCACCCGCGAGGAACTCGCCGAAATGCTCGCCATGTGCGTGCAGATGGGCGGCGGACCGGTGCTGATGTATGCCGGCAAGGCGCTCGAATGCTGGGATGAATACGCGGCCCTTCAGGACTGAGCCCGACCGGCACGACCGGAAAGACAAGGACGGAAAACACAAAGGCGCGCCGGGGAGCCAGCGCGCCTATTGTTTTGTCGGTCTGAATGCCGGCCCGGATGTCAGTCCGGATGCTCGCCCGGCTCGTGGCCGAGACAGGACGACCCGGCAATCAGCGGCGATCAGTCGGTTTTGGCCACATCCACCAGCTTGCAGGTCTTTGCGCCAAACTTGTCGGTGAAACAGCGCATTTCCTGTACGATCTCCGGCTCCGGCCCGAACAACCAGACCCGGATGATCCGGGCCAGTTTGGCCAGAGCCCCTTCCCGCTCCTCGGGCGCCTCGACCGGCTCCAAGGGCGGATCGGGCGCAACGACCGGCGCCGGGATTGTCTGGGGATTCAGATCTTCATGCGGCACATCGACCTCGCTGCGGCTCTGGGCTCCCGGCAACGGTTCCCCAACGCGCTGCGCCAGCCCCGGTGTGGCCAGGGACACCGCCATGGCGATCCCCAGCGCCGCACAGACATGTCGAAATACAGAATCAGAATACATTGCACAAACTCGTGTCAGACAGCCACCGGCAATCGGCAGACAGGCTTAGCTTCGGGTCACGGTACAGACCTTGCCCCCGCCCGCTTTCGGCCGGCAAGACATTTCGACCTTCTCTTCGCGCTCACCGAAGAGCCAGGCGCTGACACGACCAAAATAGAAGGTGATTTTCTCACCGAAACTCGCCGACTCCGGCAGGGTTTTCTCCACGGTCACCTCGACCTCGGTTGCCGGATCGGAACCGGCGCCCTCGCCATTGTCATAAATAATGACACTGCCGGTCTGTGCCGGGGCTTCGACATGTTCGATCTCGAACTGGCGCACCCCTGAGCTGCTTTTCGGCGCGGTCACCTTGGCCACGGAAAGCGTCGGGGGCTGTTCTTCCTGACCCTCTACATAGAAATCCGTGCTCGGCATGCTCTGCATTCTGTCCGAGACGATCGACATCACTTCGGATTGGGTCTGCGAATATTGTGCGTAGACAAGGATCGACACCACGACCCCGATGGCAAATCCCATCAGACTCAGCGTTTTTCCAAAGGTCCCCATGTAAATTCCCCCGAACAATTCCCAAAAGATGACGAATACCGTCGCCAGAATTGCAACAAAACATGGCGAAAATTTGGACCCTGCGGGGAGTTTCCATGAAACCGGCGGGACTGTCTCGCCCTGCGATCTGCTTGCCGCTCTGGCGATCCCTTTGTACTGTCCGCCAGGATGGGCCCGTTTGGGTGAGGAGGACATCACTTGAAGATCTGCCGGACAAAGCAAGAAATCCGCGAGACGATCCAAGCCTTTCGGGCCAAAGGGGAAACCGTCGGGCTGGTGCCGACCATGGGGTTCCTGCACGAAGGGCATATGACGCTGGTGCGCCAGGCCAAGGCCGCGAGCGACCGCGTGATCGTATCGATTTTCGTCAACCCCACCCAATTCGGCGAGGCCGCCGACCTCGACGCCTACCCGCGCGACGAGGCCCGTGACTTTACCCTGCTCGAGGCCGAGGGTGTGGATGCCGTCTTCTGTCCCTCGGTCGAAGAGATCTATCATCCGCAAAAACAGACCACGGTTCTGACCGAAGAGCTGGACAAGGTGCTGATGGGAGCGCTGCGCCCCGGCCATTTCAAGGGCGTCTGCACCGTGGTCACCAAGCTGTTCAACATCACCGGCGCCGACAAGGCGTTCTTTGGCGAAAAGGATTACCAGCAGCTGCAGGTCGTCAAGACCATGGTCCGCGATCTCGACATGCCGATCGAAATCACCGGTGTGCCGACCGTGCGCGAGCTCGACGGTCTGGCCATGTCCTCGCGCAATGTGCGGCTCACGCCAGAAGACCGCCAGGCCGCGCTCATCCTGAACAAAGCGCTGGCCTATGCCGATTACGAGCTCTCCGACGGGCGCTCCGCCCCGGAGCTCGAACAGGAGATCCGCGACTTCATCGCCCGCGAACCACGCGCCCGGATCGAGAGCGTCGATGTCCGCGATGCCGAGACGCTGCAGGACGTGGAGGGCAAGATCACCCGTCCCGTGGTGATCCTGCTCGCCGCGCGTTTCGGCGATGTGCTATTGATTGACCAAAGGGTGGCTGAGCCGGCCTGAAAACCGGCCTGAAAACTGACCTGAGCGCCGGGTCGCATCGAAACCGCCCCCCACCCTGCCCTGATTCCGTGAGGAGGAACCCATGTCCACACAAACCGAAACCATTCGCCGCATCACGGTCCCGCAGATCCGCGAGCGCAAGGGCGGCGAGCCGATCGTCTCGCTCACGTCCTATCACGCGCACACGGCGGCAATTGCCGAGAAATACTGCGATTTCCTGCTGGTGGGCGACAGTCTCGGCATGGTGATGCACGGGATGGAGAGCACGGTGGGCGTGCCGCTCGATCTGATGATCATGCACGGCAAGGCGGTGGTGCGCGGCACGAAACGCGCGCTGGTTGTGGTCGACATGCCCTTTGGGTCCTATGAGGAAAGCCCGTCTCAGGCCTTCCGCAACGCCGCGAAGATCATGAAGGAAACCCAATGTCAGGCGGTGAAGCTCGAAGGCGGCGCGCGCATGGCGGAGACGATCAAATTCCTGTCCGAGCGTGGCATCCCGGTGATGGCCCATATCGGCCTGACGCCGCAGTCCACCAATATCATGGGCGGGTTCAAGACCCAGGGCCGCGACGAAGAGAGCTGGCAATTCCATATCGACGATGCAGTGGCGGTGGCCGAGGCCGGCGCCTTTGCCGTGGTGGTCGAAGGCGTGGTGGAACCGCTCGCGGATCGGATCACCAAGGCGATCGATGTGCCGACCATCGGCATCGGCGCCTCGAAAACCTGCGACGGGCAGATCCTCGTCATGGAAGACATGCTGGGGCTGAACGACTGGGTCCCGAAGTTCGTCAAGAAATTCGGTGCGGTCGGCGCGGCGATCGAAGAGGCGATTGCGGACTATGCCGAGGACGTCAAATCCCGCGCCTTCCCGACCCAGGACAATGTCTACGGCTCGAACAAGAAATAGAGACAGCGCCCCACGGGGCGCTTCTTTTTTGAGGCTTGATCACGGACAAAAGGGCTGTCCGGCGGCCGCGTCGTTGCGCGATGGCACTGCGGAACGGGATGGCCATGCCCCGGGTGATCCTCTCTCCTTCGTGCCCTCTCGTCACCTGGCTCCTGTCCGATGCACATGTTCATCCCCCGCAACAATTGCGCGGTGGTGCACACATCCGGTTCGCCTGCTAGTATTTACGCACAGCGCGACCTGCCGCATCATGGCGGCAAGTACTCATACAAGGAGTCTCATCCTGACTTTTCGCCCAGTCAAATCCACCTCCGAGGGTCAATACACACTCGAGGGCGCTGGTGTGCATCTCTATCGTGCTTTCGGCTTTCACAAACCGCGCGAATTCGATCCCTTCCTGCTCTTCGATGATTTCCGCAATGACGATCCGAAGAAATTCGAAAAGGGCTTCCCCTGGCATCCGCATCGCGGCATCGAAACCATCACCTATGTGCTGGACGGCGAGGTCGAGCATGGCGACAGCCTCGGCAACAAGGGTGTCTTGGGCGCCGGATCTGTGCAATGGATGACCGCCGGATCGGGCATCCTGCATCAGGAAATGCCGCGCGGCAACGCCACCGGCCAGATGCACGGGTTTCAGCTCTGGGCCAACCTGCCGTCGTCCTTGAAAATGACCGCACCGCGCTATCAGGACATTCAGGGCAGCGATATCCCCGAGATCATCGATGACGATGGCACCAAGGTGAAAATCGTCACCGGCTCCTTCTGGGGCAAGCGCGGACCGGTCGACGGGATCGCCGCCGATCCGCTGTATCTGGACATTTCGGTGCCGCCCAACACGCGCAAGACCCTGCCGGTCGACACCTATGCCAATACGTTTGCTTACATTTTCGCGGGCTCTGCCTCCTTCCGCGATGCCTCCAACCCGTACGGCGTGCGGGTCGAAAAGGAGGTGAATGGCGAAGAGGTCAATATCCGCGACATGTCAGGCAACCGCACGCTGGTGAATTTCGACACGGGCAATGAGATCGTGGTCAATTCCGGCCCCGATGGCGTGCGCTTCCTGTTGATCTCCGGTCAGCCGCTCAAGGAGCCGGTGGCCTGGCACGGGCCGATCGTGATGAACACCCGCGAAGAGCTGATGCAGGCCTTCGAAGAGCTCAACAACGGCACGTTCATTCGCGATCAGCGGGACTGATCACCGATCTCCCGAACGCCCGGGTCACACCATCTCGGGCAGCACCATATCCGGCGGCGGCAAGCCGTCGGAGAGGGTGCAGATGTTGAGCATCACCCGTTCGCCCATCTCGATCCGCGCCTCGACCGTGGCCGAGCCCATATGCGGCAGGAGCACCACATTCGGCAACTCGCGCAGCCGCGGATTGACCTGATGACCATGTTCGAAGACATCGAGCCCGGCACCGCCGATCTCGCCGGCCCGCAGACCACGGGTCAGGGCATTCTCATCGATCACCTCACCGCGCGACGTGTTGACGATCACCGAGGTCGGTTTCATCAGCTTCAGCCGCCTTGCGTTGATCTGATGGTAGGTCGCCGGCGTATGCGGGCAGTTGATCGACAGGATATCGACGCGCGACAGCATCTGATCCAGACTGTCCCACCATGTCGCCCCGAGCCCCTCTTCGATCTCTTCATGGAGGCGGTGGCGATTGTGATAATGCACCGACAGGCCAAAGGCCCGCGCCCGGCGCGCCACCGCCTGTCCGACCCGGCCCATGCCGAGAATGCCGAGACGCTTGCCGTTGAGCCTCTGGCCGAGAAAGGCCGTCGGCGCCCAGCCCTGCCAGGTGCCGGCCTGCATCACCGCCTGACCTTCGGGGATACGCCTTGTCACGGCCAGCATCAGCGCCATGACCATATCCGCCGTATCCTCGGTCATCACATCTGGGGTGTTGCTGACATAAATGCCCCGGGCCTTGGCCGCGACGACATCGATATGATCGACCCCGGCACCATAATTGGCAATGAGCTTCAACCGCTCACCGGCCTGGCCGATCATTTCCGCATCGATCCGGTCGGTGACACAGGGCACCAGAACCTCGGCCCTCTGCATGGCGGCAATCAGGGCATCGCGGTCCATCTTCCCGTCGCCGATGTTCAGCTCGACATCGAAAAGCTCCTTCATCCGGGTCTCAACCTGTTCCGGCAAGGCCCGTGTCACCACCACCTTGAGACGCGTTTTCGCCATAGCCGCCCCCTCTCTTTCTTTTTCACCCCCATACTGGCAAACTGGATTGCATCCCGGCAAGCCGTAAAGGATAAACACCCAAGGCGTGAGGCGCGCCGTATCGCGGCCTCCTCCGCGACATCCGGCGTGACCGGCGGTCGCGAGGAAAAGCGAAAAATCAGTGACGGCAGAGCAGGTTGGGTGATGAGAAGTAGCAGGCGGGATTTGACCTCCATGACGCTGATCCACGGACTGGGGCGATGTCTGGGCCGCTGTTTGGGCCGCTGTCGGATTACGCGCGGGATTTCGCGCCGGAATTTGGGCCAGGATTTGGGCCAAAATTCGCATCATGCCCTGCCCGTCGCCCTCTTTTTGGCCCTGTGCCTGATGCTCGCCGCCCCGCTTCAGCCTGCCTCCGCCGATGGCTCCGCGACCGGAACCGCACCCGAGGCCACGACCACGACTGCGACCACAGCCAAACCGGGGCCGACCCGTGGTCCGGTGACCAACCTGCCCTTGCCGCGTTTCGTCTCGCTGAAAAGCGACAAGGCCAATGTCCGGCGCGGGCCCTCGCTGTCGCATCGGATCGACTGGGTCTTTGTCGAACATGGCTACCCGCTCGAGGTCTTTGCAGAATACGGCCATTGGAGACGCGTGCGCGATGTCGAGGGCGCCACCGGATGGCTGCATTATTCACTGATCTCCGGCGTGCGCACCGCGCTCGTCATCGACGACAGTATCGATCTGTTCTCCCGCCCCGATCCGCAGTCGCGCCTCACGGCCCAGGCCGAGAAAAACGTCATTCTGCGGCTTCTGGAATGCGACATCAGCTGGTGCAAGGTCTCGGCCGATGGCTACAAGGGCTGGGTGCTGAAATCCGGTCTCTGGGGCGTGCGCCCGGACGAGATCCTGGAGTGAAAGGCCATGGAGCAGATCAAATCGCCTCTGGCCGCCCGCAACGTCCCGCCCGGGCTGAAATCCTGTGTGATCCACGGCTATGACAACTGGCATGACGCCATCGCCGAGGGCCGGCACGATTTCTTCACCAAGCTCACACCGCATCTGGCGGAAAACGGGCTCACCCCGTTTCTGGCCGAGGGCAATTCGCGCGCCTCACGCGCGCTGCTGACCGAGGATCATTTCCACCTGATCGTCGGCGGACCGGCCATGTACGGGCCGACCATTCTGCATGCCTTCCCCTCTTATCTCTGGGGGTTCTGGTATCTCGACGAGCTGGGCCACGGCTACAACAGCTCGCTGCGCTTCGCCCGGTACAGCCCCCAGTATAGCCCCGACACCGCGGATCGCGAAGCGGCCGAGTATTTCTTCAACGGCGTCACCGGCTACATGCTGCGCGAGAATATCTCGAAACTGCGTCAGGAACCGCGGCTGGATGCCCCCCTGCGCATCGCCACCGCCACCATCCTGTGCCAGCTCACCGAGACCGACACCCCCGGCTCGCATTATCTCAGCACCGAACAGATGATCGACACCGCCGCCACTTTCGACCGCGAGGCGCTGGTCTATGTCAAACCGCATCCCGAGCAGAGCAAGAAGGGCCGCCGGCGCATTGTCGAAATTTGCCAGAACCATCCGAATGTCAAACTGACGGACGCCTCGATCCACGACCTGATCCAGGCCGCACGCGTGGTGATCACCCAGAACTCCTCGGCCGGGTTCGAGGCGCTGATGCAGAAAAAGCCGGTGATCACCTGTGGCAAAAGCGATTATTGGCAGGCGACATTGACACCCCGGACCGTTGCCGAGCTGCATGCCGCAATCGAAGCAGGGCCGGAGACCATGGCCTCTTTCGATTACGAGGGGTATTTTCACTGGTTCCTGGAACAGCAGTGCCTGGAACCCGCGAAAGCGAACTTCCTGCCGCGCGCCTGGGCGCGGATCAAAGACAAGCTGCTGTTGAGCTGAAGATGAGTAGGACCCGAACATGAATGAGACCCGTCTGAACATCTCTGCGGGTGTGGCCTCTGTCACCGTCGCGATCCTCTTGGTGCTGGCCAAGATCTGGGCGCTGAGCCTCACCGGCTCGCTCTCGATCGCCGCCTCTCTCGCGGACAGTGCCATGGATTTTCTCATCGCTCTAGGTGGCTTGATGGCGATCTACTATGCCTCGCGCCCGCCGGATGACGATCACACCTTCGGCCACACCTCGGCCGAAGATCTCGCGGCGCTGGCGCAGGCCGTGTTCATCCTGATTTCCGGCGGGGTGATTGCGGTGACCTCGGCGCGCCGCCTTCTGTCCCCCACCCCACAGGAAGTGACCGCCGAAGGGATCGGCATCGCGGTGATGGCGTTTTCCATCCTGCTCACCGCCGGGCTGGTGCTCTGGCAACGTCATGTGGCGCGCAAGACCGGTTCGAAAGTGGTCTCTGCCGACAGCCTGCATTATGTCGGCGACCTGATTCCCAATATCGGGGCCATTCTGGCTCTCCTGGCCGCTTCGCTGTTCGGCTTCCACCAATTGGACAGTGTTGTCGCCCTCGGCGCGGCGGGGATCCTGATCGTCGGTGCGATTCGGATTTTCAAATCCGCCTGGGATGCGCTGATGGACCGCGCTGCCCCGCAGGAAATGATCGAAGATATTGAAGAGATGGCGAAGAACATGCCCGGCATTTTCGCCTTTCACGACCTGAAGACCCGCATGGCGGGTTCCAAACCCTTCGTGAATATCCATATCGAGGTCGATGGCGATCAGACCCTGCGCGAGGCCCATGCGATCTCCGCGCAGCTCAAACGTCAGATCCTCGATGCTTATCCCAATGCCGATGTGATCGTGCACAAGGATGTGGCGGGCGAGGCGGATTAACGCCCCGCCCGCGCGTTTTACTCTGCGGCCAAAAGCCCGCGCCCCTTGAGCAGCGCTTCGACCCCCGGCATCCGTCCGCGGAACGCCGTGTAAAGCTCTTCCGGGTCTTTCGAGCCACCGGTGGAGAGGATGTTGTCCTGCAGGCTCTTGGCCGTTGCCGCATCAAAGGCGCCCTTGTCCTCAAACGCTTCGAAAGCATCCGCGTCCATCACCTCGGACCACATGTAGCTGTAATAGCCGGAGCTGTAGCCGTCGCCGGAAAACACATGGGCAAAATGCGGCGTGGCGTGGCGCATGGTGATCGCATGCGGCAGACCGATACGTTCGAGCGTCTCGGCCTGGGCCGCCATCGGATCGGCGGGTGCCGCGCCATCGTGGAAGTCCAGATCGACCAGCGCCGAGGCGACATATTCCACCGTGGCAAAACCCTGATCATAGGTCTGGGCCGCCAAAAGCCGCTCGAGCATCTCTTTCGGCATCGCCTCACCGGTCTTGGCATGGGTGGCGAATTCTTCAAGCACTTCCGGCACTTCCAGCCAGTGTTCATAGAGCTGCGAGGGCAGTTCGACGAAATCGCGCGCCACGGAAGTGCCGGAGATCGACTCGTGCCTCACATCCGAAAGCATCTGGTGTAAGGCATGGCCAAACTCGTGGAACAGCGTGCGTGCGTCATCATAGGACAGCAATGCCGGTTCATTTTTCGGCGGTTTGGCAAAGTTACACACGTTCAAGACGATGGGCCGAATGTCACCCGCAAGCTTTTTCTGGCTGCGCATGGCGGTGCACCAGGCGCCCGAACGTTTCGAGCCACGGGCAAAATAATCGCCGATGAACACCGCGATATGTTCGCCGTCGCGGGTCACGTTCCAGGCGCGGGCATCCGGGTGATAGACCGTCATGTCGAGCGGAGTGAACTCCAGGCCAAACAGCCGGTTGGCACAGGTGAACACCGCCTCGATCATCCGTTCGAGTTGCAAATAGGGTTTCAGCTCCGCCTCATCGAGATCATGCTCGGCCTTGCGCCGGATCGCGGAGTAATACCGCCAGTCCCAGGGCTCCAGATCGCCGTTGATCCCGTCCTCGGCCATCATCCCGGCCAGCACCTCGGCATCCTTTTCGGCCGCCGCTTTCGCCGGGACCCAGACCCGCATCAACAGATCGCGCACCGCCTCGGGCGTCTTGGCCATTTCGGTTTCGAGCTTGTAGGCGGCGAAACTGGCGTACCCCAGAAGCTTGGCGCGTTCCTCGCGCAGCTTGAGGATCTCGGCGGCAATCTCGCGATTGTCATTGTCGTTGCCATTCTCTCCCCGGGCGGCCCAGGCCTTGAACGCAACTTCGCGCAGATCACGGCGCGGGGAAAATTGCAGAAACGGCACGATCAACGAACGCGACAGGGTCACGACCGGGCCTTTCGCGCCCTTTTCCTCACCGGCGGCACGTGCGGCCTCGACAACGAAATCCGGCAGGCCTTCAAGATCGTCCTCCGACAGTTCCATGAACCATTCGCGCTCATCGGCCAGAAGGTTCTGGGTGAATTCCGTGCCAAGGCTCGCCAGACGCGATTTGATCGCCGCCATCCGGTCCTTTTCCGCGCCTTCGAGCTTGGCACCCGAGCGCACGAAGGAGCGACGGGTCAGCATCAGCACGCGCGCCTGTTCTTCCGTCAGACCCAGCGTATCGCGCGCCTCCCAGAGCGTCTCGATCCGCCCGAACAGCGCGGAATTCGCGGTGATTTCCGACGAATATGCCGACAAGAGCGGCGAGAGCTCGCGCATCAGCGCATCGCGCGCGTCATTGGTGTCGGCCCCGGCCATGCCGTAAAACGCCCCCAGAACTTTCGACAGCGTCGCATCGGCCAGTTCCAGCGCCTCAATGGTGTTGGCGAATGTCGGGGCTTCCGGGGTGTCCGTGATCGCCTTGATCGCCGCACGGCCCTCGTCGAGCGCAGCATCGATGGCGGGGCGAACATCCTCGTCCTTCAGCTCCGCGAAGGGCGGAAGGTTGAAAGCGGTATCCCAGTCGGACAGGTAAGCATTGGTCATGAGCGTCTCCTTTGACGAAGAAGCTATGTCGGGCAGCACGGAAGGAAAAGGGGCGGTCTGGGGGCAGGCGTCATTTCCCGCCGCAGATCGGGCATTCGGCGCGTTTTTTCACCGTGATCGTCCGGGTCTCCGCGTAGAGCGCGTCATGAATGACCAGACGCCCCATGAGCCCTTGCCCGGCGCCGGTGATTTCCTTGACCGCTTCCATCGCCAACATCGTGCCGAGGACGCCCGGCAGCGGCGCGGCCACACCAGCCTCGGCGCAGGTCGGAACCATACCGTCGGCGGGACGCTCAGGGAACACGCATTGATAACACGGGCCATTTTCATGGGATTTATATGTGCTTATTTGACCTTCCCATTGGGTGATCGCCGCCGCGATCAGCGGCTTTCCCGCCGCGACACAGGCGCGGTTGACCAGATAGCGCGTGTCGAAATTGTCCGACCCGTCGAGCACCAGATCATACTCCGAGACAAGCTCAGCGCAGCTCTCGTCAAAGGCGCGGTGATAGGGCTTCACCTCGATGAACGGGTTCTGCGCCAGCATCGCCTCCTTGGCCGAAAACACCTTGGGCATGCCAAGCCGGGCATCGGTATGGATCACCTGGCGTTGCAGGTTCGAGGCCTCGACCACATCCGGATCGATCACCCCGATGGTGCCGACGCCCGAGGCGGCAAGATATTCGAGCACCGGCGCGCCAAGCCCGCCGGCGCCGATCACCAGCACCCGCGCCTGTTTCAACGCCTTCTGCCCCGGCCCGCCGATCTCACGCAGCAGGATATGCCGCATGTAGCGTTCGAGTTCCGCCTCGCGGAAAGTGCCGGCGGGTTGCTCGTCCGTCACCTCTGGCCGCGCGCGTTTGCGCAGGGCGGCGAGCCCATAGCGATAGGTAACAACGATCAGCGCCGCGCCCCCGACCAGAAGCCATTCGCCAAGGGAACCACCCAGCGTGATGCGCAGCGGATGTGGATCGGGCAGCACCGCGAGCGCCAGAATGACGGCCAGATAGAGCACCCCGATCATCGCCCAGCGCGCCCGCGCCGGAGCTCCGGTCAGCGCGCCGATGCCCCAGAGCACGGCAGCAATGATCAGAAAGCCTATCATGCCAGCGCGCTCATGCCTGTCCGGTGGAGCCAAAACCGCCGGTGCCGCGCGCGGTGTCGCTGAGGTCTTCAGCCACCGTGTAGAGGCCTTGCAGAACCGGCGCGACGAGGAGCTGGCCGATACGTTCGCCATGATTGATCTGGAACGGGTCCTGCCCGTGGTTGATCAACAGGATGCCGATCGGCCCGCGATAATCGGCATCGATGGTGCCGGGCGTGTTGACCATGGAAATCCCGTGTTTCAGTGCCAGACCGGAGCGCGGCCGTACCTGCACCTCGTAGCCCGGCGGGATTTCCATGGCAAATCCGGTGGGAATGAGCGCACGTTCGCCCGGTTCGAGTGTCAGCCCCGTCTCACGCTCTTCCGGCGGGAAATTCGCCCGGACATCGGCGCCGGCGGCGTGTTCGGTCTCATGCGCCGGCAGTTTGATCGATGTGTCCGCGCCCTCAAGCCATTGGATTTTGATCGAAATGCTCATCTGCGCCCCGCGTTTGATGTGTCTGTTCCATTCAGGTGGTCGGCGATGCGATAGGCCAGTTGCCGCGCCACCTCATCCTTGCCCATGCGCGGCCAGTCGTCGGCGCCACGTTCGGTGATCAGCACCACGGCATTCTCGCTGCCGCCCATGATCCCGGTGGCGGGAGAGACATCATTGGCCACGATCCAGTCGCAGCCCTTGCGTTTGCGTTTCGCCGTGGCATGGGCCACCACATCGTCGGTCTCGGCGGCAAAGCCCACGACGAGACGCGGACGCCCCGCCTCCATCTGGCTCACTCCCGCGAGAATGTCCGGGTTCTCGGCGAACTCCAATGTCGGCAGCTCCCCTTTGACCTTCTTGATTTTCGAGCCATTTTCCGTCGCCACCCGCCAATCCGCGACGGCGGCGGCAAAGACGGCAGCCTCGGCGGGCAGCGCGGCCTCGACAGCGTCCTTCATCTCACGCGCGGTCTCGACCCGGATCACCTTGACCCCCGAGGGCGGCGGCACATCGGCAGGACCGGTGACAAAGCTCACCTCGGCGCCGAGGTCCCGCAGCGCCACGGCAATCGCCGTGCCTTGGGCCCCCGAGGAGCGGTTGGCGATATAACGCACGGGATCGATGGGTTCATGAGTCGGGCCGGAGGTGACGAGGATATGTTTGCCCTTCAAAGGCCCTTCGGTCAGGGCGCTGCGGATCGCGCCGATGATATCGGGCGTCTCGGACAGGCGCCCGGGACCGAATTCGCCGCAGGCCATCGCGCCCTCTTCCGGGCCGACGAACATCACGCCGTCGCCCTTGAGCGTCGCGACATTGCGCTGGGTCGCCGGGTGTTCCCACATCCGCACATTCATCGCCGGCGCCACCAGCACCTTTGTGTCGGTGGCGAGCAAAAGCGTCGAAGCGAGATCATTCGCCAGCCCATTGGCCATCTTGGCCAGAAGGTCGGCGGTGGCCGGCGAGACGACGACGAGATCGGCCGAGCGCGACAGCTCGATATGGCCCATCTCCGCCTCATCGGTGAGATCGAAAAGATCGCGATAGACCTTTTCGGCGGCCAACGCCGAGACCGACAGCGGCGTGACGAATTCCTCGGCAGCCGTGGTCAGAACCGGCACCACACGCACGCCCTCGTCGCGCAGCCGCCGCATCAGGTCGAGCGATTTGAACGCCGCGATCCCGCCGCCGATGATCAGAAGAATGGTCTTTCCGTTCAGCATGCTCCGCCCCTTTACACACCCCTTCGCCAAGTCGAATGACCTGTCCGCAAAGGTGTAGGGCGCGCCATGGGCAAACTCAAGGGCCTGAACCCGCTTGTCCGCCCATGACCGCGATCCTGAAGCTCAGGCAAAGAGCGCGGTCAGCGCCTCGCCATGACGTTCGAGCGTCTTGCGCATTTTCACGAAAGCGCCAGCCTCCAACTGCCGCACCCGTTCTTTGGAGAGCGACAGTTCCTCGCCGAGGCTCTCCAAGGTGCGCGGCTCATCGGCGAGCTTGCGTTCGCGCAGGATGAACCTTTCACGTTCCGAAAGCTCATCCATCGCCTGATCCAGCCAAGCCTTGATCTGCGCCTGATCATGCGCCTCACCGACCATTTCGGCGGTGGTTTCACCCTCGTCGGCGAGCGTCTCGATCCATTCGCGGCCTTCCTCGTCGCCGGATTGCTGGGCATTGAGGGAAAAGTCCGAGCCCGACAGCCGCCCGTCCATCATCTCGACATCTCTAAGCGGCACGCCGAGATCCATGGCGACCATCTGCATCAGCTGATCACGATCGAGGCTGGCGCCTTCCGCCTGGGCCTCGCGCTCCAGCCGCGCCTGAACCCGGCGCATGTTGAAGAACAGCGATTTCTGCGCCGAGGTGGAGCCGGTGCGCACCAGCGACCAGTTGCGCATCACGTAATCCTGCACCGAGGCCTTGATCCACCAGACGGCATAGGTGGAAAACCGCACGCCGCGATCCGGATCGAATTTCTCGGCGGCTTTCATCAGCCCGAGACCGGCCTCCTGAATGAGGTCGTTCATCGGCGCACCGTAGCGTTTGAATTTCGCCGCCGTGGAAATTGCCAGCCGCATATAGGCTGTGACAAGCCTGTGCAGCGCCGCCTCGTCGCGATGATCGCGCCAGGCCCGTGCCAATTCCTGTTCCGTTTCCGCGTCCAGCATTTCTGCCTTCATCGCCCGCCGCGGCAGGGCGTTGTCCGATGCAGTCACATCGAGTGCCATGTGAACCTCCTAAAGGTTTGTATGCTCTGGCTTCAACTCACGGCGTTTAGGTCATGCGTGTGCCGCGTCTGGCCATTTGCGAGCGGTGGCTACTCCTGATAGGAAAACCCTACCTCATTCAGGCCGAAATGGATCTCACGATCATGTGCGCAAATATGACACTTGTCCTAGGCGGAGCCTCTTCCGGAAAGTCGAATATCGCAGAAAACATGTGCATTAACAGCACGTTGAACAAAGTGTATCTGGCCAGCGCCCAGGTGCTCGATACGGAAATGCGCACAAAGGTTGATCTCCACCGCACAGAAAGAGGGGCTGATTGGTGCACAATCGAGGAGCCTCTGAGCGCGGATCGGGTGATTTCCGAGGCCAAAGCGGATCAGATTCTCCTGTTCGACTGCGTCACAATGTGGCTGACGAACCATCTTTTGGCGGATCACGACCTTGACGCTGAAACCGAAAATCTGATCGATGCGCTGCGCCGCACCCCGGCGCAGATTGTGATCGTGTCAAACGAGGTCGGCATGGGCATCGTGCCCGACAATGCTCTGTCGCGGCGTTTCCGGATCGCCCAAGGGACCCTCAACCGGCAGCTGGCGACACAGGCCTCCTGTGTCATCGGGGTGATGGCGGGCCTGCCCTTCGCGCTCAAGGGCGTCTTGCCGGAGGGTTTGCTGTGAGCCGGCTCTGGCTGATCCGACACGGGCCGACCCATGCCAAGAGCTTTGTCGGCTGGAGCGACCTGCCCGCCGATCTTTCCGATGTGGCGGCAATCGCCCGGCTTGAGGCCGCGCTGCCGCAAGTGCCAGTGATCTCCTCGGACCTGAGCCGGGCCATCGAGACCGCCAGCGCGGTGCAGGCCAGCCGCCCGCGCCTGCCGCATGATCCGCGGCTGCGCGAGACGCATTTCGGCGACTGGGAGCTCAAGAGCTGGTCGGAGATTGCGGAGACCCACGGCGCACTGGCACGTCAGGTGTTTGAAACCCCCGGCGAGGCGGCGCCGCCCGGCGGCGAAAGCTGGAACATCTTTTCCACCCGGGTGCATACAGGCATCACGGCACTCAAAGGCGAAACCGTGGTGGTGGCGCATATGGGGGTGATCCTCGCGCTCTTGCAAAAGGCGCTGCGCTGCTCTGCCCATGAGGCGCTCGGCCATCAGATCGACCCGCTGTCCTGCACCGTGATCGATTGTCCCGAGGGGCTTGACGGGCCTTGGTCTTGCGCTCAAATAAATCACAAATATTGATGAAAAATCATACAATTATGAATTATTGTGATGGTATAATTCATATTAGGATGGGCCAAACCATCTGGAGATCCCCATGTCTTACGACCTTTTCATCGCCGACAAAAGCTTTTCGAGCTGGTCGCTGCGCGGCTGGCTTCTGTTTGAGAAATTCGGCATCCCCTATACCGAGCATTTGCTCGGACTCTATGCTGGCACCATGCAAGAAGAGCTGAAGCCGCTGACCCCTGCGCGTTTCGTGCCAACCGTGCGCACACCCGAAGGCTGGGTGATCGGCGAGAGCATCGCCTTGGCAGAGACATTGGCCGAGCGTCATCCCGAGGCCGGGATCTGGCCCGAGGACGCAGAGGCCCGGATCTACGCCCGCTGGCTGGTCGCCGAAATGCATGCCGGGTTCACGGCGCTGCGCGGCGCCTGCGCGATGCAATTGCTGCATCAATATCAAGGCTTTGAGATAACGGATGCGGTCCAAGCCGATCTCGACCGGTTGGAGCTGGTGTTGGGCATCGCCTTTGAGCGCTTCTCCGGCGAGGGCCCCTGGCTGTTCGGCCGCTTCACCGCCGCAGATGCCTTCTACGCCCCGGTGGCGGCCCGGATCACGGGGTATGACCTGCCGGTTTCCCAACGCCTCCAGGCCTATGTCGCGACACATCTCAAGGACCCGGCCTTCAAGGCCTGGCGCGCCGAAGGATTGAAGGTCAGCTATGACCCGGCCCCCTATGCGCTCGACCTGCCGACACAAGACTGGCCCGATCCCGCATAGAAAGCTCGCATAGGTTGTTCAAATGGATGCCCTCACCCTTTTTGCGTGAAATTCGGTGCATTTTGTGCATGATGGAACGACAAAGGCGTGAGGGGGAACTGGCCATGGTCGCGCGGACATTTTCCGTCGCTTTCGAAGGGGTGGAGGCGCGTGCCATCGAGGTGCAATGCGCCGTCGCCCCGGGCCTGCCGAGTTTCACCATCGTCGGCCTGCCGGACAAGGCGGTCACCGAGGCACGCGAACGGGTTCGCGCGGCGCTTGCGGCAATGCAAATCGCGCTGCCGTCGAAAAAGCTGGTGATCAACCTTTCGCCCGCTGATCTGCCCAAAGTCGGTTCGCATTTCGACCTGCCGATCGCCATTGCCATTCTCGCCGCCACCGGGCTGATCCCGGAAGAGGCGGCACAAGGCATCCTGTCACTCGGCGAACTGGCCTTGGACGGGTCGCTGGTGGCGGTGAACGGCGCCCTGCCCGCCGCGCTCACCGCCGCCGAACTGGACTGTGTTCTGGCCTGCCCCGAGGGGTGCGGATCGGAGGCCGCTTGGGTCGGGGCGACGCCGGTGATTGCGGCCAAGAGCCTCGGGCAATTGCTGCATCATTTCACCGGGGACCGTCCCTTGCGCGAAGCCGAGCCGGGCGAGGTCACCCGGCCCGACCATCACAAGGATCTGCGCGACGTCAAAGGTCAGGAACGCGCCAAACGTGCGCTGGAGATCGCCGCCGCCGGCGGTCATCACATGTTCATGGTCGGCACGCCCGGCTCCGGCAAATCCATGCTGGCCGCGCGCCTGCCGACGATCCTGCCGCCACTGTCGGCCCAAGAGGCGCTCGAGACCTCGATCATCCATTCGCTCGCCGGGTTGCTGGACGAAGGGGGCATATCGCGCGAAAGGCCGTTTCGCGAGCCGCATCACACCGCCTCCATGGCCGCCATCGTCGGTGGCGGGCGCGGCGCGCAGCCGGGCGAGGTGTCGCTGGCGCATAATGGCGTGCTGTTCCTAGATGAATTGCCGGAATTTCCCCGCCCGGTGCTGGAGACCCTGCGCCAGCCCATCGAGACCGGCGAGATCATGGTGGCCCGCGCCAATGCGCATATGCACTATCCGGCGCGGGTGATGCTGGTCGCCGCCGCCAACCCGTGCAAATGCGGTTACCTGCCCGACCCGGAACGCGCCTGCAGCAAGGCGCCCCTATGCGGCGAGGACTATCTCGGGCGCATCTCCGGACCTTTGATGGATCGCTTCGACCTGCGGCTCGAAATGCCGCCGGTGCAGTTTCAGGATCTCGACCTGCCGCCTTCGGGCGACAGCTCCGCCGCGGTCGCCGCCCGGGTGGCTGCGGCGCGGGCGCGACAGGCGGAACGCTATGAGGGCACGGGGCTCCGAACCAATGCCCAGATCGAGGGGCAGATCCTCGACGAGATCGCCACGCCGGATGCGGAAGGCCGTGCGCTCCTCACCAAGGCGGCGGAAAAGCTCGGCCTGTCGGCACGGGGCTATCACCGGGTCTTGCGGGTCGCACGCACCATCGCGGATCTGGCGGAGGAAGAGGCAATCGCCCGTCCGCACCTCGCCGAAGCGCTCAGCTATCGGGTGGTCTCGGGCGTACTGAACTGACCTCAATCGGCAACGGCTTTGACGAACTCGGCGGTTTCGCGAATGGCCTGACGGGCTTCCGGAAAGATCCCGTCGAACATCTGCCAGACATGCGGCGCGCCCTCCGTGAGGCGAAGCGTCACTTGCGCCCGCTCCGCGCGCAAATATTCGGCCATGCGGACGGAATCATCGCGCAGGAGCTCGCTCTCGGAGGCCTGGAGCAGCACCGGCGGGCAATTTGGAAAGCGGGCAAAAAGCGGCGAGACCCGCGGGTCCTCGGGCGACAGATCGCCAAGGATCATCGTGGTCAGGTCGCGGGCGCGGGCGGGCGGAAAGAAATGGTCGCACTCGGCATTGTCGTGATGCGAGGGGCTCGAAAGCGTCAGATCGGTAAAGGGCGACCAGGCGAAGGCGCCGGCCGGTGGCGTGGCCTCGGCACAGAGCTGCGCCAGAAGCGAAAGCGTCAGGCCTCCACCGGCGCTGTCACCGCCGATCACCACCTGTTCGGGCGCAAAGCCGGAGCTCAGAAGCGCCCGCCAGATCGTTGCAGCGTCTTCGAACGCCGCCGGCGCCGGATGTTCCGGGGCGAGGCGGTAAGCCGGCAGGAACACCGCCCGATCGGCGAGCTGCGCCAGACGCCAGGCGAGACGTTTATGGGTATGTGGGCTACCGGCGATATAGCCGCCGCCGTGAAAGAACAGGATGACGCGATCCTGACGCGCTCCGGGTGGCCTGATCCACATCCCCGGCAGACCAAGCGCATCGCGCCTCACCTCGGTGCCCGGCGGCACGAAGAGCGAGGCTTTCGCGGCGAGATCCATGCCTTCGCGCAGAGGCACCGGGTTCTGAGCATGGGTGAAGGCGCCGCGCACCACGGGGCTCAGGGCCCCGGCGAACAATCGCATGCGAAAGCTCATGGACCGCGCTCCTCCACCCTGCCGATCAGCCCCGCTTGGCTTCGATCGCCTGCCAGATCAGCTCGGCCGTGTTGGTGCCATCGAAACGCTCGAGTTCCTGAATGCCGGTGGGCGAGGTGACGTTGATCTCGGTGAGATAATCGCCGATCACATCGATACCGACAAAAATCTGGCCTTTCTCTTTCAGAAGCGGGCCGATCGCCGCGCAGATCTCCAGATCGCGCTCAGAGAGGCCGACCTTTTCCGGGCGCCCGCCGACATGCATGTTCGACCGCGTCTCACCCGCCTGCGGCACGCGGTTGATCGCACCGACAGGTTCGCCATCGACGAGAATCACCCGTTTGTCGCCATTCGACACGTCGGGCAGGAATTTCTGCACGATCATCGGCTCGGTCGACATGGAGGTGAACAGCTCGTGCAGCGACGAAAGGTTGCGATCATTCGGGTCCAGGCGGAACACGCCGGCGCCGCCATTGCCGTAGAGCGGTTTGAGGATGATGTCGCCGTGCTTGTCCTTGAATGCCTTGATGGTCTCGAGATCGCGGGCGATCGCGGTCGGCGGCGTCAGCTCCGGAAAATCCAGCACCAGCAGTTTCTCGGGGTAATTGCGCACCCAGAACGGGTCGTTGACCACCAGAGTTTCGGGCGTCAGCCGCTCGAGCAGATGCGTGGTGGTGATATAGCCCATGTCAAAGGGCGGGTCCTGACGCAGCCAGACCACGTCATAGTCGGAGAGATCCACCTCGACCATTTCGCCGAGGCTGTAGTGATCGCCCTTGACGCGTTTCACCTCGACGGGCCAACCGCGGGCGGTGACGCGGCCTTCCTGGAAGGCCAGATGCTCCGGCGTGTAGTAGAACAGCTCATGGCCGCGCTTTTGCGCCTCTTCCATGATGCGAAAGGTGCTGTCGGCGTCGATATTGATCGGACCGATCGGGTCCATTTGAATGGCAACTTTCAAGGGATGGGTCCTCTCGAGACATGTTTCCCCATAGATGGACCAGCAGCCCCGCCCGTTCAATGGCAATGTCTTGTGCGCGGATGGATGAAGTCGGCTCTGGCGCCTCTACATCAGGGCGTTCTCAAGGATTTCCACCTGCCCCGCGCCATCGACCAGCGCGACATCGATCCGCATCGGCGTCAAAAGCCCACGCGGCAGGTGCCCGATGTAATCCTCGGCCGAGGCCGAGAGCCGGGCGATCTGTTTCGGCCCGAGGAGCAGCGCCGCCCGGGCGTGGGTTTTCGAGGCTTTCACCTCGACAAACACCAGCTCGCCGTCTTTCTCGAAGATCAGATCGATCTCGCCACCGGCGCCGCGCCAGCGCTGCTCCAACAGGGTGAAACCGCGCGCCTGATAGTCGCGCGCCACGCTCTCTTCCGCCATACGCCCGAAAGCATCGGCCAGCTGGCCGCGTTGACGGCGATGAGGCGCGGGATCATCCGTCACCTTCCGCCCCCTCGGCTTTCAATTCTTCCGCAAGCGCCAGCGCGCGCTGATAGACATCGCGTTTCTTCAACCCGTGTTTCAGCGCCACCTCGACGGCGGCATCCTTCAAGGACATGGCGCCCAGCGCCTCGGCCAGATCCGTATCGAGATCGGCCTCGGAGACCTCCCCCTGTTCGGCGCGGCCGACCAGTAGGACGATCTCGCCCTTGACCGGCGCATCGCGCAGGCTTTCTTCCAGCTCCCTGAGCGTCCCCTTGCGCACCTCTTCAAACCGTTTGGTCAACTCGCGACACATGGCGGCGGGGCGATTTTCGCCCAACGTGTCGCAAAGCTCTTCGAGCGTGCGATGAATACGTTTCGGGCTCTCATAGAAGCCGAGCGTCGCCGGCACAGGCGCGAATGTACTGAAAAACTTCAGCCGCGCCCCGCGCGAGCTGGGCGGGAACCCGGCAAAGAGAAACCGATCCGATGGCAGGCCTGAAATCGTCAGGGCCGCGATCATTGCCGAGGGTCCCGGCGCCGAGGTCACCGGAATGCCCTGTTCCAGAGCCTCGCGGCACAGCACGAACCCGGGATCGGCTACCAGAGGCGTGCCGGCTTCGGAGGCATAGGCAACCGATTTACCCTCCTGCATCAGGGCGATGAGCCTTGGCCGCACCTGCGCACCATTGTGATCGTGATAGGCAATGACATGGCGACCATTGAGCGGCACGCCATGGATTTCCATCAGCTTGCGCAGCGAGCGCGTATCCTCGGCGGCCAGAACATCGGCGGAGGCAAGAATATCCAGCGCCCTGAGCGTGATATCGCGGGCATTGCCGATCGGCGTGGCCAGAAAGTGAAGTCCGGCGGAAAGCGGCTTGGTCTGATATATCAATGTCATCTCTGATCTTTGCGGCGTTTACTCTTGGATACGTGTCGCATAGTCTGCCCACGAAATCCTGTGACCCCCGTGTCTCGAGTTTGCCGTCAGGAGTGAGGTTTCCCTATGTTCGCCGTTCTGCGCGCCGCCCGCAAGTCGCTCAAAAAATCCACTGCCAAGCTGGCCCTGGGCCTGTCTGTTCTGGCCCTTGCCGCCTGTGAACCCGGGGCCTTCCCGGTGAACGGCGGTCCGGTGATCAACACCGACAAGCCGGTGCCGGTGGCGCTCTTGGTCCCCTACGAATCGGCGGAACCCGGCGATCTGGCACTGGCCCAGTCTCTGGAAAACGCGGCGCGCCTGGCCATGGCCGATCTCCAGGGCGTCAATATCGACCTGCGGGTCTACCCGACCGGGGGCCAGGCCGAACGCGCCTCTGCGGCGGCGAGCCAGGCGGTCGCGGACGGCTCCAAGATCATCCTCGGCCCGGTCTACGGCGGCTCCGCCAAGCTCGCCGGCATTCCGGCGGCCAATGCCGGCATCAACGTGCTGTCGTTTTCCAACAACCCGGATGTCGCGGGCGGCAATGTCTTTATCCTCGGGCCGACCTTCGACAATACCGCCAACCGTCTGGTGAGCTACGCCAAATCCCATGGCAAGCCTCGGATCATGCTGGTCAATGGCGACAGCGCGGCGGAAAACGCCGGCGCCGCCGCGATCAAGAATGCCGTGGCCCGTCAGGGCGCAACATTGGTGGCCGAACAAAGCTTCGAGCTGAGCCAGCAAGGCGTGGTACAGGCCGTTCGCCCGATCGCCAGCGCTGCGCGCAACACCTCGGCCGATGCGATCTTCTTCACCTCCGGCAATGATGGCGCCATGCCGCTTCTGGCGCAGATGCTGCCTGAGAACGGAATCAAGTCGCCCGACCCGCAGTTCATCGGGTTGCAACGCTGGAACGTGCCCGCTTCGGCGCTGTCCCTGCCGGGGTTGCAAGACAGCTGGTTCGCCATTCCCGACCAACAGCTCACCGCCAATTTCTCCAACCATTACAGCGCCCAATACGGGCAGCCGCCGCATGCGCTGGCCGGGCTCGCCTATGACGGGATCGCCGCCATCGGGGCGCTGGTCGCCGCCGGCGATCAAAATGCGCTCACCGCCCAGGGTCTGACCCGCGGCTCCGGCTTTGTCGGTGTGAACGGGATCTTCCGCCTGCGCGCGGACGGCACCAACCAACGCGGCCTCTCCGTCGCAACCATCCAGAACAATCAGGTAATCGAGATTGACCCTGCCCCAAGAGCCTTCGCCGGTGCCGGATACTGAATATCCGGCACTCGCCACATTTCTCCCCTCGCCCCCGGGCACGCTGATCTGCGCGGAAAGCGCGATTTTCGACATTCCTTCGGTTGAGGCCAGGCTCAACGCCGCCTGGGCCGAGGCCGGAGACGCCGCGTCCTTGCGCAAAGCCACGGTGAGCGTGCTCAACGCGGTGCAACAGCACGGGCGCGAGGCGATTGCCGCCGCCATGGCAGAAGCGCCGCGCAATGCCCGCCCGGCGCTCAGGGCCTATGCTTGGCTGACGGATTGTCTTGTGACAACGGTGCTCTATGCGGCGATGATCCGACTGCATCCCAACCCGAACCCGTCGACGGGCGAGCGGATCGCGGTTCTGGCCGTCGGCGGCTATGGCCGGGGCGAGATGTCGCCCCATTCCGATGTCGATCTGTTGTTCCTCGCACCGCACAAGATTACCGGCTGGATCGAGAGCGTGGTGGAGAGCATGCTCTACATGTTCTGGGACCTGCATCTGAAGGTCGGCCATTCCACCCGCACGATCCGAGACTGTATCCGCCTGGGCAAAGAGGATTACACCATCCGCACCGCGATGCTGGAGCTCAGGTTCCTGGCCGGCAACCGGCCGCTGGCGACGGAATTGCACATGCGGCTGCGCGACGAATTGTTCAACAACACCGCCCGCGACTTTATCGAAGCCAAGCTCGAGGAACGCGCCGAGCGACACCGCAAACAGGGCGGTCAGCGCTATGTCGTTGAGCCCAATATCAAGGAAGGCAAAGGCGGGCTCAGAGACCTGCACACGCTGTTCTGGATCGCCAAATACGTCCACGGGGTGCGCGACACCCGCGATCTGGTGAAAGCCGGGGTTTTCACCGCCGATGAATATCGCCAGTTCGAGGAAGCCGAGACGTTTTTGCACGCCGCGCGCAACGCGCTGCATCTGATCGCGCATCGCCCGATGGACCAGCTCACCTTCGACATGCAGGTCGAGGTGGCCGAAAAGCTCGGCTATATCGATCACAGCGGTCGTCGCGCGGTCGAGCATTTCATGCAGGATTTCTTCCGTCACGCCACCCGCGTCGGCGAGCTGACCCGGATCTTCCTGACCTCGCTCGAGGCCCAGCACGTGAAGCAGGAACCGCGGCTGCAGCGTCTGCTCAAGCGCCGGCGCAAGATCGGCACCGATTACGAGCTGGTGCACAACCGGATGAATGTGCACGATCGCAAAGCCTTCCTCGCCGACAAGCTCAATCTCCTGCGCGTGTTCGAAGAGGCGCTGCGCACCGGCTATCTGTTGCACCCGGATGTGATGCGGCTGATCTCGGCCAATCTCGACCTGATCGACAATGACATGCGCAACACGCCGGAAGCGCAGCGGATCTTCCTCGATCTTCTGCTCAAACACGGCAACCCGGAACGCGCGCTCAGGCGGATGAACGAGCTGGGCGTGCTGGGCGCTTTCATCCCGGAATTCCAGCACATCGTGGCGATGATGCAATTCAACATGTATCACAGCTACACCGTGGACGAACACACGATCCAGGTGATCTCGAACCTGGCGCAGATCGAGCGCGGCGAGCTGAACGAGGATCTGCCGCTGTCGAAAAGCATTCTCGAGCGCGGGGTGAACCGCCGCGTGCTCTATGTCGCGATGCTGCTTCACGATATCGGCAAGGGGCGCGACGAGGATCACTCGGTGATCGGGGCCCAGATCGCGCGCAAGGTGGCACCAAGGCTCGGCCTCAAACCGGCGGAATGCGAGACGGTGGAATGGCTGGTGCGCTATCACCTGCTGATGTCGGATATCGCCCAGAAACGCGACATCTCCGACCCGCGCACGGTGCGCGATTTCGCGAAAGCGGTGAAGACCCGCGAGAGGCTCGATCTCCTGACCGTGCTGACGGTCTGCGACATCCGCGGGGTCGGCCCCGATGTCTGGAACAACTGGAAAGCGGTGTTGCTGCGCAATCTGCATTCCCAGACCGCCTATGCACTCGAACACGGGCTCGAGGAGATCAACCGCGACGCGCGCGAAGGCGAGGCCAAGAGAGAGCTCAGAAGCCGGCTTGCGGATTGGGAACCGGCGGAGCGCCGTGTCGAGCTTCAGCGCCACTACGGCACCTATTGGCAGGGGCTGCCCTTTGCCGCGCATGAGATTTTTGCCCAGCTTCTGAAAGACATCAAGAACGACGAGATCAAGATCGACCTGCACCTCGATGCCGATCGCGATGCCACACGCGCCTGTTTCGCGCTCACCGACCATCACGGGATTTTTGCCCGGCTGGCCGGTGCCCTGGCCTTGGTCGGCGCCAATGTCGTCGATGCCCGCACCTATACCACCAAGGATGGCTATGCCACGGCGGTGTTCTGGATTCAGGACAATGACGGCAATCCCTATGAGAGCGCCCGCCTGCCGCGTCTGCGCCAGATGATCGACAAGATCCTGCGCGGCGAGGTCATGGCCCGAGAGGCGCTCAAGTCCCGCGACAAGATCAAGAAGCGCGAGAGCAAGTTCAACGTGCCGACCTCGATCATCTTCGACAACGAAGGTTCGGAGATTTTCACCATCATCGAGGTGGACACGCGCGACCGGCCCGGGCTTCTCTACGATCTCACCCGGGTTCTGGCCGAAAACCATATTTCCATCGTCACCGCCCAGATCGCCACCTATGGCGCGCAGGTGGTCGATGTCTTCTATGTGAAGGATATGTTCGGGATGAAGCTGCACGCGCTCTCGAAACGCAAGGGGCTTGAGAAAAAGCTGCGCGACGCCATCGTCACCGGCGCCAAACGGGCCCACGAGGGATGAAGCCCCCGCGCCTGATCAAGGGCTTCGTCACCGTCGGGGGCTGGACCCTGATGAGCCGGGTTCTGGGCTTTGTCCGCGACGCGCTGATCGCCGCTTACCTGGGCGCGGGCCCGGCGGCGGAAGCCTTTGTCGTCGCCTTCTCGCTGCCCAATATGTTCCGGCGTTTCTTTGCCGAGGGCACGCTCAATGTCGCCTTCGTGCCGCTGTTTTCGAAAAAGCTCGAGGCCGAGGGCGATGCCAAACGCTTTGCCGAGGACACCTTGTCGGTGCTGGCCGCCCTGCTCTTTGCGCTGACGCTTCTGGCGACACTCTTCATGCCGGTGCTGGTCTCGGCCATGGCCGCCGGCTTCATCGGCGACGGACGGTTCGACATGGCGGTCGATTTCGGTCGCATCGCCTTTCCCTATGTGCTGTTCATCTCGCTGGGCGCGCTGTTCTCCGGCGTGTTGAACGCCACCGGGCGGTTTGCCGCCGCGGCCGCCGCCCCAGTGCTTTTGAATATCATTCTCTCTCTGGCCATGGTCGGTGCGGCCAAGCTCGGCCTGCCGGTGGATCGCGCGCTGATCTGGGCCGTGCCCGTGGCCGGCATCGCCCAGCTTGCGGTGGTCTGGCGGGCGGCGGCCAAGGCGGGCTTTGCCCTGCGCCCGCGCCTGCCACGGCTGACACCGGATCTGAAACACCTTCTGGTGCTGGCCGGTCCCGCGGCGCTCGCCGGTGGCGTGGTACAGATCAACCTTCTGATCGGGCGCCAGGTGGCCTCGTTCAGCCAGGACGGCGCGCTGCAATATCTGAACCTCGCCGACCGGCTCTATCAACTGCCGCTGGGCGTGGTCGCCATTGCCATCGGCATCGTGCTTCTGCCCGACCTGTCGCGCCGGCTTCAGGCCGATGACGGCCAGGGCGCGCGCGACGCCTATAACCGGGCGTTTGAATTCGCGCTGCTCCTGACCGTGCCTGCCGCCGTGGCGCTCATTGTCATTCCCGAACCGCTGATTTCCTTCCTGTTCCAGCGCGGCGCCTTTACCCCGGAAGATGCCCGGAAGACGGCCACCGCCGTGGCGATCTACGGTCTCGGTCTGCCGGCTTTCGTCATGCAGAAAGTGCTGCAACCGCTGTATTTCGCCCGTGAGGACACCCGCACGCCCTTCCGCTTCGCGCTCTATGCCATGGTGATCAATGCCGTGGTGGCCATTGGCCTGTCTTTCGTGATCGGCTATCTCGCCGCCGCCGTGGCAACCTCGCTCGCCGCCTGGGGCATGGTCGCGCTTCTGTGGTTCGGCAAGAGCGGCATGGGCGACGCGGTCCATGCCGATGCCCGTCTCACCCGCCGCGCGCCACGCATTCTCGCCGCCTCGCTTATGATGGGAGCGCTGCTCTGGGGCAGCGAGATCCTGTTGTCGCCGGTATTCGATCTGTCGCGGGGCCTCGGCACGCTGATGCTCGTGGCCATCGGCATCGCCGGCTATTTCAGCTTTGCGCAACTGCTCGGCGCCGTGCGTCTGGTCGAGCTGAAAGGGGCTGTGCGGCGCGGCGGCTGAGGGCTTTACCGCCGCTGCAACCGCGCCCGAATGCGTCCGATCGCACCGGGCACCATCAGCGCAGCGGTGACAAAGCCCATGGCAAAGCCTGCTAGATCGGCGACCCAGTCGGGCGAGCCGCCGAACAGCAGGCCGAAGACCAGTTGCAACCCCATCAGAAAGCCGATGAGGGTAAAGGCCCGCAGCTGGTTTTCCTGCATCGCGCCCAGACCCAGCCAGAGGATGAACGTATAGGCGCCAATGAAGCCATAGGCCGCCGGGTAGGCGCCCAGGAGCTGCACATTGGTAGTGAGAATGAGCCCATAGGCCAACGAGCCGGCGAGCGTCGAGAGGATGAAGATCACCAGCACGGCAAAATTGCCGAAGGTCTCGCCCACCATCTTGCCCAGCGCCAGGATAAACACGATCACCATCAGCGCATGGGTGATCGAATAATGCACGAACGCATAGGTGAAGAAGCGCCTCACATGCTCCAGAGGCCAGACGCCCTGTGCCCGCATCGCCTCGAACACCGTATCGAAGAAGCCGTAATCCTCCATCGCCGCGATGCGCCAGCCCACCGCCTGTTGTCCGCCGATCAGCCCGAGCGTCCCCAATTGGAACAGGATCTCGATCCCGCCAAGGACCAGCGCAATGGCAATCACCATGGGGGGCAGCGCATTAAACGGCGACTGAGGACGGAAATCGTGATGTTCGTCGGACATTATCGGGCCTTTCTACTCCTTCGCGGGGCGTTTCCTTGACGCTTCCGCCCCGTCTAGGTAAGCCACCATCACCTAATAATCCAGTGACGGAGTTCCAGATGGACAAGCCTGCCTTTACCCCCCGCGTCTTCTCGGGGATCAAGCCTTCGGGCGGGCTCACCCTCGGCAATTACCTCGGCGCGATCAAACGCTTCGTGGGAATGCAGGGCGGTGAGTTCGAAACCATCTATTGCGTGGTGGATATGCACGCGATCACCGTCTGGCAAAGCCCCGAGGACCTGCGCCACGCGACCCGCGAAGTCGCCGCCGGTTACCTTGCTGCGGGCATTGATCCCGACAAGTCGATCCTGTTCAACCAATCCCGCGTTTCGGCCCATGCGGAACTCGGCTGGCTGTTCAACTGTGTCGCCCGAGTCGGTTGGATGAACCGGATGACTCAGTTCAAGGACAAGGCCGGCAAGAATGCCGAGAACGTCTCTCTCGGTCTTTACGCCTACCCGTCCCTGATGGCCGCCGACATTCTCCTGTATCATGCCACCCATGTGCCCGTGGGCGAGGATCAGAAACAGCATGTCGAGCTGACCCGCGACATCGCCAACAAGTTCAACCACGATTACAAGGTCGATTTCTTCCCGGAAACCGTGCCGGTGATCGAGGGCCCTGCGATGCGGGTGATGAACCTGCGCGATGGCACCAAGAAAATGTCCAAGTCGGGTGAAAGCGACATGGAACGCATCAACATGACCGATGATGCCGACACGATCTCCAAGAAGTTCAAGAAATCGCGCACCGACCCGGATGTCCTGCCGGAGACCATGGACGGTCTCAGCGAACGCCCGGAAGCCCGCAACCTCGTCAATATCTACGCCGCTCTGGCGGATACGACCGGGGAGGCTGTGCTGTCCGAATTCGGTGGCGAAGGCTGGGGCAAATTCAAGCCGGCGCTGGCGGATCTGGCGGTCGACAAGCTCGCGCCGATCTCCACCGAGATGAAACGCCTGATGGCTGACCCGGCGGAGATCGACCGGATCATGGCAAAAGGCGCCGAGAAGGCCAACGAGATCGCGCAACCGATCCTGGCAAAAACCTTCGATATCATGGGGTTCGTGCGCTAACGCGCCCGAGATGCCCGCGCCCCCTCTGGGGCGACATGGTCTTCGTCCGCTGAGACGCAGGGAGGGGGCGGCCGACGCCCCCTCTGGTTCCCATGATGACGGCCAGCTCATGACAGCAGGCCTGTGACAGTCGGCCCGTGACAGCAGGAGAGTATGCATGCACCCGACAGATCTGGTCTCCGCCTGGGTCGAGGCTTTCAACCGTGGCGATGCGGATGCCTTGGCGGCGCTGTATCACGACGACGCGGTCAACCATCAAGTCGCAAACGAGCCGGTCATCGGGCGCGCCAATATTCATGCGATGTTCGCCAAAGAATTTGCCGCGGCAGACATGACCTGTATCGTCGAGGCCATTCACGACGCCGGCGAGGTCGTGGCGCTCGAGTGGCGCGATCCGAACGGCTTGCGCGGCTGCGGTTTCTTCACCATTCGGGACGGCAAGATCGCGTTTCAGCGCGGCTACTGGGACAAGCTCTCTTTCCTGAAGCTGCACAATCTGCCGATCGCCTAGACCGAAGATCTGCCTTCACAACACAGCAAAAAGGCCCGGCAACACCTGCCAGGCCTGAGCTTTGCGTAATTGAGATGCGGTTCAGATCAGCTTGACCTGCGTGCCGACGGCCACCCGATCATAGAGATCGACGATCTGCTCATTGTAGAGGCCGATACAGCCATCGGACGACCGCCGCCCGATCTTGCGCGTGTCATGGGTGCCGTGGATGCGGTAATACTGCCAGGAGAGATACAGCGCGCGCACGCCGAGCGGGTTTTCCGGCCCGGCCGGCACAGTGACCGGCAGGCTCGGGTCGCGTTCACGCATCGAAGGCGTCGGCGTCCAGGTCGGGTTCTTCACCTTCTTGATCACTTCCGTGTAACCGCGCCGGGTCAGCTCGTCCGAGATCGGCACCGAGGTCGGGTAGAGCTTGTAGCCGCCATCCGCATCCCAGTAATGCAGCGCCCGGCTGACCGTATCGGCGACGATCCGACCCTGGCCCAGCGCATCGAAATGATCCCGCCAGTCGATCCGGCGGAAGCTCGAGATATTGTTCCGGGCAATTTTCTCGCCCTGCAGCTCTTCGGGCAGGGTCAGCCCGATCTCCTGCGCGCTTGCGGCCTGCCCGAGAAAGGGGGCGGCCAGGCTCAGCGCCAGAAAACGACGTCTTTTCAGTTCCATCATGGGAGTGTCCTGTGCGGTCATTGGAATATGCCTGCCGAGATGCGACAGGCGCCATTGACCGCAAGAAACCGGGATGGCGGCTCATATTCAAATCACGATCAGGTTAGCGGCGAGACGGCACCGGACCCTGCGCTCAGAATGTCACATTAGGGTTTCATTTCTCGCCTATCCAATTTGCGCAGACCTCAGAATCAGCTCGGTCCCCTGCTGATCGGCGTGCCCTTACACGCCCGGCTCTGCAGTCTGATCGTTATCCCCGACGGATCAGATCCGATCAGACCCCCGGCTTTGCACGAGCCGGGGGTTTCTCATGGCGACAGCTCCGTCGCCCGGTTCTGTCGGCAAAGGTGCCTCCACGGTTGCGTCGGGCGCCCGGCTCGGTCATGCTTGATCCGCATCCCCCGGAGAGATGCGCTGCTAAGAGGCCCCTATGCGCAAGTTTCTCGTCATCCTCGATGACAGCCGCGAATGTCTCAACGCCATGCGTTTTGCCGCCATGCGCGCGGCCAGCACCGGCGGCGGGGTCACCATCCTGTCGATCATCCCGCCGGAAGAGTTCAACCACTGGATCGGCGTCGCCGACATCATGCGCGAAGAGACCCGGGAACGGATCGTGGCGCATTACGAGGTCTTCGCCAAATGGATGCGCGACCGCCAGGGCATCGACCCCGAACTGGTCATCCGCGAAGGCGAAGCGGTGCATGAGATCCTCGCCCAGGTCCAGGAAGACCCGCATATCGGCGTGCTGGTCCTCGGCGCCGGCACAGAGAAATCCGGCCCCGGCCCGCTGGTCTCGGCGATGACGAAACAGGCCGGTTTCCTGCCGATCCCGATGACACTGGTGCCCGGTGAAATGTCCAAGGAACGTCTGGAGTCGATCACCTGATGCCGATGCCCTGGACCTATCGCCACTCGAAGAAGGAGTTCGCCTCTTTCCTGAAGGATGCAAAGGACCGGATGGGCCACGCGATCGAGAGCGACAACATGACCTACACCGCGGTGGACGGTGTGTTGCAGGTGTTCCGCCGTCGCCTGACCCCGCCACAGGTGATCGCCTTTGGCGATGCGATCCCCTCGACGCTCCGCGCCATGCTGGTCTACAACTGGCGCGTCGATGCCGTCCCCCTGCCCTTTGGCACGCGTTCGGAAATGATCCGCGAGGTGCAGGCGGTCCGCAAACACCATAATATCACGCCTTTGAACGTGATCGAGGCGACGGGTTATGCGCTCTGGCGCCACTGCAACCATCGCGATCTGGCCCGCGTGCTGGCCCAGATCGGGCCCGAGGCGGTGAGCTTTTGGCATGTGCCCAATGTCGCGCCCGAAGATCTCGAACAGCGGATCCTTTGAGCGGGGAGGCTCCCGCCCTTTAGAACCGTTCCAAAACTTGACTTTTTGCGCGCGAGCGCTCATATCCGACCTGAGAAGTAAGGAATACGCGCCATGTTCATTCAGACCGAATCCACGCCGAATCCGGCAACCCTGAAATTCCTGCCCGGCCAGACCGTTCTGGAGACCGGCACCGCTGATTTTCCGACGGCAGAGGCCGCCGCCGGCTCGCCGCTCGCCGCGCGCATCTACAAGGTGGGCAATGTCGCCGGCGTGTTCTTCGGCGCGGATTTCGTGACCGTGACCAAGGACGACGACACCGATTGGGACCATGTCAAACCCGCCATCTTGGGCGCGATCATGGAACATTTCCAATCCGGCGACCCGGTGCTCGAAGGCACGGCGGCGGCGCCCGCTTCCGGCCATGCCGATCATGACGGTCCCGACAGCGAGATCATCCAGCAGATCAAGGAGCTTCTGGACACCCGGGTGCGCCCGGCGGTGGCCCAGGACGGTGGCGACATCACCTTCCACGGTTTCGATCGCGGCATCGTCTACCTGCATATGCAGGGCGCCTGCGCCGGCTGCCCCTCCTCGACCCTGACCCTGAAAATGGGCATCGAGAACCTGCTGCGCCACTACATCCCGGAAGTGCTCGAAGTGCGCCCCGTCGCCGCCTGAGAGATATAAGGACACGGATGCCCTCGCTCTCGTCGCAACTTCTGGCCGAGATCCACGCCGCGTGTTTCGAAACGCCGCGGCCATGGTCGGCACAGGAATTCGACAGCCTGCTCAGCATGAAAGGGGTCTTTCTCGTCACCGGGGAAGGCCCCTCTTTCGCATTGGGACGTTATGTCCCGCATGAATGCGAGCTTCTGACCCTGGCGGTGGCGCCCGAGGCACGCGGGCGCGGCTTTGGTCGGGCCATGTTGCGGGCCTATGAAAAAGAGGCGGATCGCCGCATCGCGCTCAAGAGTTTTCTCGAGGTCGCCGAAGACAACGCAGTGGCAATTTCCCTTTATCGCGCAGAGGGCTACAGCGAATCCGGTCGTCGGAAGCACTATTACACTCGCCCGGACAGATCAAAGATCGACGCTCTGATCTTCACAAAGCGTATAAAACATACGTGACCCCACGTTATAGGACGCTGGCTTGGCGCAAACCGCGCCGAAGAGCGACCAAATGGTCAAAATTGGTAAAATGTGTATTGACCCTCCGACAGGGACGCGCCCTAATCCAGACCAAGGCGGGACCATATGTTCCGCTCACATGGGTCTGTGACATGGCGTGAAGGGAAGATTGGCTTCCCTGCGGATATGGGACGACCCCAAGACCAGTACCAAACGGGAGACAATTATGACCCTGAAGACGACTTTCCTCGGCGCAGCGGCCGCCCTTGCCCTGACCTCCGGCGCCGCTCTGGCCGATCCGGCGATCATCTTCGACCTTGGCGGTAAATTCGACAAATCCTTCAACGAAGCCGCCTATAACGGCGCCGAGCGTTGGGCCAAGGAAACCGGCGGTTCCTACCGCGACGTCGAGCTCCAGTCCGATGCCCAGCGTGAGCAGGCGCTGCGTCGTTTCGCCGAAAGCGGCTTCAACCCGATCGTGATGGCCGGTTTCTCCTTTGCCACCGCGCTTGAAACCGTCGCCAAGGATTTCCCGGATACCAAATTCGCCATCATCGACATGGTCGTGGATGCGCCGAACGTGCGCTCCGTGGTGTTCAACGAGCATGAAGGCTCCTACCTCGTCGGTATCGCCGCCGCTTACGCCGCAAAAGGCGACACGGTCTCCTTCGTCGGCGGCATGGACATCCCGCTGATCTCGAAATTCGCCTGTGGCTATGCCCAGGGCTTCAAGGCCGTGAAACCCGAAGGCAAGGTCATCGTCAACATGACCGGCACCACGCCCTCCGCCTGGAACGACCCGGTGAAAGGCGGCGAGCTGACCCGCGCCCAGATCGCTGACGGTTCCGAAGTGGTCTTCGCCGCGGCGGGCGGCACCGGTCTCGGCGTGCTGCAGACCGCAGCCGACGAGGGCATCCTCTCCATCGGTGTGGACAGCAACCAGAACTACCTGCAGCCGGGCTCGGTCCTGACCTCCATGGTCAAACGCGTGGACAATGCCGTCTACGACGCCTTCATGCAGGGTGAGAACCTCGAGACCGGCTTCTTCGCCATGGGTCTCGCCAATGACGGCGTCGGCGCCGCCATGGACGAATATAACGCCGCCCTGATCACCCCGGAAATGAAGGCCGCGATGGACGATGCCACCGCGAAAATCATCTCCGGCGAGGTCGTGGTGCATGACTACATGTCCGACGAATCCTGCCCGGCTTACTGAGGCAGACGTCGCATGAGCGTTCAGACGGATACGGGGCGGCAGGCAACTGCCGCCCCCACCGCTTCCGCCGCCCCGGCAATCGAACTGCGGGGCATTTCCAAAGCTTTCGGCCCGGTTCAGGCGAACAAGGATATTTCCATCTCCGTCGCCAAGGGCTCGATCCATGGCATCATCGGTGAGAACGGCGCGGGGAAATCCACGCTGATGTCGATCCTCTACGGCTTTTACAAGGCCGATGCGGGGCATATCCTGATCAATGGTCAGGAGGTCCATATCGCCGACAGTCAGGAGGCCATTTCCGCCGGCATCGGTATGGTGTTCCAGCATTTCAAGCTGGTGGAGAATTTCACCGTGCTCGAGAATGTCATCCTCGGCGCCGAGGACGGGGGATTGCTCAAGCCGTCGCTCGCGAAAGCCCGAAAGCTTTTGAAGCAACTCTCTGACGAATACGAATTGTCTGTCGATCCCGATGCCTTGATCGAAGATCTCTCCGTGGGCCACCAGCAGCGGGTCGAGATTCTCAAGGCGCTCTATCGACAGGCCGACATCCTCATCCTCGATGAGCCCACCGGCGTGCTGACGCCGGCGGAAGCGGACCATTTGTTTCGCATTCTCAAGGGCTTGAAGGAACAGGGCAAGACCATCATCCTGATCACCCACAAGCTGCGCGAGATCATGGAAATCACCGATACCGTGTCGGTGATGCGACGCGGCGAGATGACCGCGACGGTGAAAACCCATGAGACCTCCCCCGAACAACTGGCGGAGCTGATGGTCGGGCGCAAGGTGCTTTTGCGTGTCGACAAGAAACCCGCCACCCCGGGCAAACCGGTGGTCGAGGTCGAGAACCTGCGGGTGATCGACGAACAGGGCGTCGAGCGGCTCAAGGGCATCAGCCTCGAGGTGCGCGAAGGCGAGATCCTGGGCATTTGCGGCGTTGCCGGCAATGGTCAGACCGAACTGCTCGAGGTGCTCGGCGGCTATGTCAACGGCACCGGCACGGTGCGGATGAATGGCGAAGAGATCGATCTCTCCGGCAAACATTCCAATGGCCAGACCCGGCGCGCCCGTGGCATCGCCCATGTCCCGGAAGACCGCCATGACGAGGGGCTGATCCTCGAATTCCAGGCTTGGGAAAACATGGTGTTCGGCTATCATCATGCCCCGGAATATCAAAAGAACGCGCTTTTGATGGACAATGCGGGCATCAAGGCGATGACCCAGGCGAGCATGGACAAATTCGATGTCCGCCCGCCCAATCCGAAGCTCGAAGCGAAGAGCTTTTCCGGCGGCAACCAGCAGAAAATCGTGCTGGCGCGTGAGATCGAACGCAACCCGGACCTGCTGCTCGTGGGTCAGCCGACCCGCGGCGTCGACATCGGGGCGATCGAGTTCATCCACCAACAGATCGTCGCGCTCAGAGACGAGGGCAAGGCGATCCTCCTGGTCTCCGTGGAACTCGACGAGATCCTGTCGCTCTCCGACCGCATCGTCGTGATGTTCGACGGCCAGATCATGGGCGAACGCCTGCCCGCCGAGACCAACGAGGGCGAACTGGGCCTGATGATGGCCGGGATTACCGATACGAATACCAATGGGGAGAAGGCACAGTGAACAAGATGCCGAAATGGGCGGATGCCGTCCTCATTCCGCTGATCTCCATCCTGCTGGCGTTTTTCTTTTCCGGCCTGGTGATCTGGGCCATCGGCAAGGACCCGGTGGTGGCGATCAAGACCATGGTGCAGGGCGCGTTCGGCTCGACCTCCGGGATCAGCTACACGCTCTATTACGCCACCAATTTCATCTTCACCGGGCTTGCCGTGGCCGTGGCCTATCACGCGCGGCTGTTCAACATCGGCGGCGAAGGTCAGGCGATGCTGGGGGGCTTGGGCGTGACGCTGGTCTGTCTCGCGATCCCGTGGCCGCATTGGACGCTGGCGCTGCCGGCGGCGATGATCGGTGGCGCGCTGTTTGGCGCCGGCTGGGCCTTTATCCCGGCTTGGCTTCAGGCCAAGCGCGGCAGCCATATCGTGATCACCACGATCATGTTCAACTATATCGGCGCGGCGCTGCTGGGCTACCTGCTGACCAAGGTCCTGAAGGTCAAAGGCTCCATGCTCACGGAAAGCGCACGCTTTCCCGAAGGCGCGCACCTGCCGAATTTCTCGGAGATCTTCGCCCCGATCGGCATCAATTTTTCGCCCAACGCACCGGCGAACATGGCGTTTTTCGTGGCGCTGCTTTGCACTTTCGCATTCTGGATTCTGATCTGGAAAACCCGGCTCGGCTATGAGATCCGCGCCTATGGCCAGTCGGAAACCGCGGCGAAATACGCCGGCATCGCGCCCGCGCGTATCGTCATCATCGCCATGCTGATCTCCGGCGCGCTGGCTGGTCTTATGGCGATCAACAACGTCATGGGCGAGGCCGAACGTCTGATCGACAACGCTGTCGAAGGCGCCGGTTTCATCGGTATCGCCGTGGCGCTGATGGGGCGCAATCACCCGATCGGCATCCTTCTGGCCTCGATCCTTTTCGGGTTCCTGTACCAGGGCGGCGCCGAGCTGTCATTCTGGGAATCGATCCCGCGCGAGCTTGTGGTGGTGATTCAGGCGCTGGTGATCATGTTCACGGGCGCGCTCGACAACATGGTGCGCATGCCCCTCGAAAAACTCTTCGTCGCGCTCAACCGCAAAAAGGAGGCCTGATCGATGGACTATCTCACGATCATCCAGATTCTCGACAGTTCCGTGCGTCTGGCCACGCCTCTGCTTTTGACCTGTCTCGCCGGTCTGTTTTCCGAACGTGCCGGTGTTGTCGACATCGGCCTCGAGGGCAAGCTGCTCGCCGCCGCCTTCCTCTCGGGTGCCGTGGCCGCGGTCACCGGGTCGATCTGGGTCGGGCTTCTGGCCGGGGTCGCGGGCTCTCTGGCCTTTTCGATGCTGCACGGCCTGGCCTCGATCACCTTCAAGGGCGATCAGCTGATCTCCGGCGTGGCGCTGAACTTTCTGGCCGCCGGTCTCACCGTCGTGATCGGCCAGAGCTGGTTCAAGCTGGGCGGTCGCACGCCGTCGCTGTCCGGCGATGGCCGGTTCGAGCCCTGGAACCTGCCCTTCTCGGATGCGCTGGCAAAAATCCCGGTGATCGGCCCGGCCTATGACGAACTGATCTCCGGCCACACCGCGCTGACCTATGTGGCGCTGGCCGCCGTGCCGCTCTCCTGGTGGGTGCTCTATCGCTCCCGCTTTGGTCTGCGCCTGCGCGCCGTGGGGGAAAACCCCGGTGCGGTGGATACCGCCGGCATCTCCGTGGTGCGGCTGCGCTACATGGCGCTGGTGATCGCCGGTGTGCTCTGTGGCCTGGCCGGCACCTATCTGGCCTCGCTGGCCGCGGGGTTCGTCAAGGACATGTCGGCCGGCCGTGGCTATATCGCATTGGCCGCGCTGATCTTTGCCAAATGGCGGCCGTGGTACGCGCTCTCGGCGACCCTGCTCTTTGGTCTGCTGGAAGCCATCGGCAATCGTTACCAGTCGATTGCTCTGGGCGATTTCACCATTCCGGTGCAATTCATGCAGGCCCTACCCTATATCCTGACGGTGATCATCCTCGCCGGCTTCGTCGGCAAGGCGATCCCGCCGCGCGCCGGCGGTCAGCCCTATGTCAAGGAACGCTGAAACCAGATTTCAGATGTTGTGAAAGCGGGCCTTCGGGCCCGCTTTTTCTTTCTGCAACGCGGCTCAGTGTTTGACGGCACAGGAAAATCAATGCATTCCTGAGAAAAGACGCCGCGAGAGCCAGCACATGCAGATTTTCCTTCCCATCGCAGAGGTTTCGGTGAATGCCTTCACCCTTCTGGGGCTGGGCGGCATCGTCGGGGTGCTCTCCGGCATGTTCGGCGTCGGCGGCGGTTTCCTGATCACGCCTCTGCTGTTCTTCGTCGGCATCCCGCCGGCGGTCGCCGTGGCCACCTCCGCCAATCAGATCGTCGCCTCCTCGGTCTCCGGTGTGCTGGCGCATTTCAAACGCAAGACGGTCGATCTGAAAATGGGCCTCGTGCTTTTGGCCGGCGGTCTCGTCGGTTCCGCCATCGGCATCCAGATTTTCAACATTCTCAAGGCCATGGGTCAGGTCGATCTGCTGGTCACCCTGTGCTACGTGGTGTTTCTCGGCATCATCGGTTTTCTCATGCTGATCGAATCCTTGCGCGCGATCAAACGTGCCAAGGGGCGCCCGGGCGGTCGGCCTGAGCGCAAGAAACATCTCTGGGTCCACACCCTGCCCTTCAAGATGAAATTCCGTGCCTCCGGGCTCTATATCTCCGCCATCCCGCCGATCGGGGTCGGCGTCATGGTCGGCATGCTCGGTGCGGTGATGGGCGTTGGCGGGGGGTTCATCATGGTGCCGGCGATGATCTATATCCTCGGCATGCCCACCAAGGTGGTGATCGGCACCTCGCTGTTCCAGATCATTTTCACCGCCGGCTTCACCACCCTGCTGCACGCTTACACCAACCACACGGTGGATGTGCTCCTGGCGTTTCTGTTGCTCGTGGGCGGCGTGATCGGGGCACAGATCGGCACTCAGATCGGGCTCAAGCTCAAGGCCGAACAACTGCGCATCCTTCTCGCGCTTCTGGTGCTGGCGGTCTGTCTCAAGCTCGGGATCGACCTGTTGATCCCGCCCAAAGACCTCTATTCGCTGGGGGCCTGATGTCTCGTTTGCTTGCCCTCATCGCCCTGTTGCTCCTGCCACTGTCGGCCCAGGCCGAACAGGTGGTCGCCGCGCTGTCGCAGACCCGGGTCTCGGTCAACGCGAATTTCGACGGTTCGGAAATCCTCGTCTTTGGCGCGATCAAACGGGACAAGCCGGCGCCCGAGGGCGAACCGCTGGACGTGATCATCACCGTCGCCGGCCCCGAACGGGTCGAAACCATCCGGCGCAAGGACCGGCGTTTCGGCATCTGGATCAATGTCGAGGCCGAGGTGATCGGCCATACCCCGACCTTCTACACGGTCGCCACGACCCGCCCGCTCGACGACGTCCTGCCGCGTCTCACCGATGCGCTGTGGAAGATCACCGCCGACAACCGAATCCTGCCGGGCCTGCGCGGCACGCCCGCCCGGGATGCGCTGATCCGCATCCGCCACAAGGACGATCTCTATCGCACCCGCGAGGGCGAGGTTTCACTGGTACAGGACACGTTGTTCGACACCGCCATCGCGCTTCCGGCCAATATCGTCGAAGGCGCCTATACCACGCGGATCTTCCTTTTGCGCGGCGGCGAGGTGATCGACAGCTACGGCACATCGATCAATGTGCAAAAGGTCGGGATCGAACGCTGGCTCTACATGCTGGCCTATGACAACGCGCTGATCTATGGCCTTCTGGCGCTGGCGGTGGCCGGGCTGTCCGGTTGGGGCGCCTCCGCCCTGTTCCGGCTGATCCGACGCTGAGCCCTCTGGCGACTCTGCCTAGAAAAAACCGCCCTGAGCCTGATCCGTCTCGGCCTCGAGCGTCAAGGGCGCCGCGGTCTTGGCGGTCAGATCGGCGACCGTCAGCGGCCCCGAAGGCTTCGCCAGACGCGCCTTTGTCACCCACAAGAGCCGGGTTTGCGCCCGGGTGATCGCCACATAGGCCAGACGTTTCCACAGCGGAATGCCCGCCTCCATCCGCCCGACCCGCGCCGCGGCGTAGAGATCCGGGGCAAAGACCTGAACATCATCCCATTGCGAACCCTGCGCCTTGTGAATGGTCACCGCAGCCCCGTGCAGAAAGGCCGCGCCCATGCGGGCAGCATAGGGGATGAACGGCTCTTCCTCGTCCGGCATTTCGATCTTCACGATCGAGGCCGCCGAGATATTCGGGTCTTCCGCCCCCATGACATGGAGCCGCGAGAACCCCGGCTTGCGCCCCGGGCCGAGATAGACCACCTGCGCGCCCTTGATCAGGCCCCGCGCCTCAAGATCCAGCCGCTTCTTGCGATGTTTCATCGGCAGCTCGATGCCGTCGCAGATCAGCGGTTCGCCGGGCAAAAGCGCATCCGCCGGCGCGTCGAAGACATTGCGAAACGCCTGAATGAGCCGGATCCGCGTGGCATTGCGCCAGACGAGAACGGGCGAGCGCGCCATCAGATCGCTTTCGACCCGCTGGGCATAGACCACGCGCTCGTCCTTGCGCGCCGCCTCCTCGATCATCCGTTCGAATTGCTCGAAGCCCAATTGCGGGTCCGCCAGCGCATGGGCGAGATCGAGGATCGGGCTGTCCGCCTCCTGCCGGTGAATCCGGTGCAGGATATGTTGTTTTTCCTCCGGCAGGGCCTCGAACACCATGGAACCGGATTGGTTCACTGGCGCCAGCTGCGCCGGGTCGCCGAACAGCACGAGGGTCGGAAAGATCTCCTGCAAGTCCTCGAACTGGCGGGTGTCGAGCATCGAGCTTTCATCGATGAACCCGATGTCGAGCGGGTCCTCGCGCCGTTTCCAGCCGGTGATGAAATCCGAACCTCTGAGCCCCGCCGCCGCCAGCGCCCCGGGGATGGATTTGTTGTTCTGGTAGAACCCATAGGCGCGATCGAGCGCCTCATCCGTCAGCCCTTCGATCTCCAGACCTTCGATATCGGGCCGGTCGCCATTGCCGGCCAGCCAGTCGGCGATTTTCTCGTAATTCGGTTCATAGACCGGGGTGTAGAGGATACGGTGAATCGTGGTCGCCGGCACGCCGCGGTTGCGCAGCACCGAAGCCGCCTTGTTGGTCGGAGCCAAAATGGCCAGCGTGCGGCGATCCTTGCGTTTCTTGCCTTCGTAATCGCCCGAGACGATCTCGACCCCGATCTCCTCGAGCGCCTTGTAAAGCTGGGCCAGAAGCAGCGTCTTGCCGGAACCGGCCTTGCCGATCACCGCACAGAGCTGGGTCTTGTCGCTGCCCAGAGGGGTCAAAATACCATCGTCGAGATCGATCCCCACGCGCAGCAGCATGGCGCCGATGGCATCATAGGCCTCGGCCTGATCTTCGGAAAATCTGAGCACGGTCTCTGTCATGCGGCGACCCTACAGGGCCGCCACAGGCTTCGCCAGTGCTGACGCGCATCCGATCAGGCGATCGCACGCAGATCGGGAATCGGACGATGTTCGAAGGCCTCGTGGAACCAGCGCTTCGAGGTCTCGCGGTCGATCCCGGCACGGTCGAGCGTCGGTTCGAAAACATCCTCGTGCATGTCCCAGAGCCCGACCCCGATCGCCTCGCGCCCCTCGCCGGTCCGGCCCAGTACATCGGGAACCAGCCCCATGAGACTGTAGATCCGCTCCATGCGCGGATCGAACACACCGACGAAATGCTCGAGGTGGAACTCTTCCATGATCTCACCCGCGCCAAGGGTCAAAGCTGCGGTCACTTGACGATCCGCCCCCGGGGCAAGGCAAAAACGTGTGCATTCCCAGATGAACGGGCTTTCGATCCGAACCCCGTCGGTGAGATGCAGGAAGTGGTCGTTCACCATGGTGTCGCCAGTGGTGGGCAGGAACCGCATCGAGCCGCCATGGGTGCCATCGGGCTTTTCCCAGATCACATAGAGCGGGTTCATGTCATCATATTCGTCGCGCTCCTCGCCGGCCTCGTTCACATGCACGTCCCATCCGAGACGGCGTTTGAACTGGTCGGCGCGGTCCTGGAACATGGTGTCGCGCAAGAGGGGGTACTGATAAAGGTCGTTTGCGTAAATATAGCGTAGCATTGGGGAGTGCTCCTATCTCTGTCAGATGAGAGAGACGCTATCCACCAATTATTAACCATATCCTAGCAACCCCCCGTTGATTGAATTCAGGGCCACTTTGCCAGAAGTTGACGCTACGTCATTTGACTAAAAATTAATCATAGTTAACATACGACAGGAAAAAACGCCGGCTTCCGGGAAATTTCAGACGATAATCAAGCCCATGGAAAGCGCCCGGGCCACCGCGTGAGTCGTGTTCATCGCGCCAAGCTTGTGGCGCGCCGATTCGACATAGACCCGCAGCGTGTGCTCGGAAATGCCCATTTCCGACGCCGCCTGCCCCCGGCTCAACCCTTTGGCAATATGCGTAATCGCGGCGGCTTCCCGCGGCGACAAGGACGGACAGGCTTGGCCCTCTTCATGGGAATCGAAAGCCAGAGCTTTCTTGTTGAACTCATGCGCGATCACCATCAGATCCCGCTCGTAGCGCGCGATCACACGCTCCCAGGCCGCATCCGAAACATCGCCATTGAGGGTAAACAGCGCGAACTGGCCATTGGGTCCGCGAATGGGGATGGTCCAGCCCTGATTGCCAACCCCATAGTCGAGCGCATCGCGGAAAAACGCTTTCGCGGCTTTCGACGACCAGTCGAGTTGCTTCCAGTTGACGGGGGTAAATCTTTGGAAACAGCCAAAGATGACCGGATCCATGCGTAGGTAATCTTTTTCGAGGTAGCGATCGACCCATTCCGAAGAATAGGTGCCTGCGCCAAATCTCTCTCCCACGCTGTTTACCCAATGATAAACAACATGAGTAACCTTCAGGAGATCGCGCAGCCTGACGGTCGCGTCCTGAAATTCAGCGAAATCATCAACTTGCTGGATGTCCTCCAGAAAGTTTTGCAACTCCGTCGTCATGTACCCCCACCCGGTTCGAAAGCGCCTCCGAATCCTTTTTCGACAGCTCTGCTGCGACCACAAGACAGGCATCCGAAAGTTGTTCGGCGCTGGCTTTCAACCCGTTTTGTTCCGCGAATGTCCGCAGATCCGTGAGTACATCAAGAATCCAATCGTTGCGCATGTAAACCCTCTTTTCCCTGCTCTGGTAGATACATTTTCAAAATTAGACATAAGTTTCGCATTTTGAAATTCGCGTTTTTACCCTCCCCAAAAATAGCGAGGTGTGGAACTGTAACCCCCTGAAATAAAATATCTCGTTAACTTTCACGCACTTGCCACCGGCCTTCCGGGGGCCTGCCGGCGCGGATCGCGTTATGCTAAAGGTTAACGCCATTCCCGATCATGGCACAAAGGCAACGGTCACGAAAAAAGCCCCGCCCGGGACAAACCGGGCGGGGCGATCAGAAATCCCCTCGTCGAGAGCAAGATGCCTTATTTTCCGGCGTCCAGCACATCCTGCAGGGTGTGCAGCCCCTCTTTCGGCGCCTGAACCAACACCGCCATATTGCCGGGTTTATGTTGATTCTTCAGCATTTTCATATGCGCGGCCGGGATCTCGTCCCAGGGGAAGACCTCGGACATGCAAGGATCGATGCGCTTTTCGATCATCAGCTTGTTCGCGGCGGCCGCCTGTTTCAGATGCGCGAAATGCGAGCCCTGCAAACGCTTCTGGTGCATCCAGATATAGCGCACATCGAAGGTGCAGTTGAAACCGGAGGTCCCGGCACAGATCACCACCATACCGCCCTTCTTGCAGACGAAAGAGGAGACCGGGAAGGTCGCTTCGCCCGGGTGCTCAAAGACGATGTCGACATTGTTGCCCTTGCCGGTGAATTCCCAGATCGCCTTGCCGAACTTGCGGGTCTCGTTGAACCATTCCTTATATTCCGGCGTGTTCACCGTCGGCAGCTGGCCCCAGCAGTTGAAATCCTTGCGGTTGATCACGCCCTTGGCGCCCAGCCCCATGACAAACTCGCGCTTGTCCTCGTCCGAGATCACACCGATGGCATTGCCGCCAGCCGCATTGATCAGCTGGATCGCGAAAGAGCCCAAGCCCCCCGAGGCGCCCCAGACCAGAACGTTCTGACCCGGTTTCAGCTCATGCGGGTGATGGCCGAACAGCATCCGGTAGGCGGTCGCCAGCGTCAGCGTGTAACAGGCGCTCTCTTCCCAGGTGAGATGTTGCGGACGCGGCAAGAGCTGCTGCGCCTGCACCCGGGTGAACTGCGCAAAAGAGCCATCCGGGGTCTCATAGCCCCAGATCCGCTGGCTGGGCGAGAACATCGGGTCGCCACCGTTGCACTCCTCGTCATCGCCATCGTCCTGATTGCAGTGGATCACCACCTCATCGCCGACTTTCCAGTTCTTCACCTTGTCGCCCACGGCCCAGACGATACCGGACGCATCGGAACCGGCGATGTGATATTCGGCGCCATGGCCGTCAAAAGGCGAGATCGGCACGCCGAGACCGGCCCAGATGCCGTTGTAGTTCACCCCGGCGGCCATCACCAGGACGAGCACCTCGTGGCTGTCGAGCGCGGGCGTGTCGACCACCTCGTTCTTGAAGGATGTTTCCGGCTCGCCGTGACGCTCGCGGCGGATCGCCCAGGCGTACATTTTCGGCGGCACATAGCCCATCGGCGGGATTTCCCCGATCTCGTAGAGCTCTTTCTCTTCGGCCTGGTAGGCCGGCTGGTTCGTATCGAGCGCCATGTCTCTCTCCTCCATATTCTGTCGCGACCCCCCCCACCGCTACATGGTTTACGGACCGGGGGCCCCGTGCTTTCCCAGAGTTGCGCCGCAACGCAGAATCGCACGATCTCTGACATGGTGATACGCCCCGCAAAGTAATTATGCAATGCTAACGCAATCAATTTTGTAATTTTATAACCGAGCAAACGCAGAAAATTTGTAAAACCCCAATAAAACAAGGGAATTACATCGAAATCTTCCAGGAAATATAATTTCACCCCATGCAAATACGTGAAATTTTCCTGCTCCGCCGCGTTGCGGCGAATTGACATTGGCACAATATTCCACGCATAACATCGACTGAGTAATATTCTTGCACGACATGAATGGGAGGTTTGCGATGACCGGCATGACAGAAGAGGTGAAAAAGGACCGTCCGTGGTTGTTCCGCACCTATGCGGGTCACTCGACCGCGAAAGCGTCGAATGCGCTCTATCGCACCAACCTCTCGAAAGGCCAGACCGGGCTTTCCGTCGCCTTCGACCTGCCGACCCAAACCGGCTATGACAGCGACCACGAACTCTCCAAGGGCGAGGTCGGCAAGGTCGGTGTGCCCGTCGCGCATCTGGGCGACATGCGCATGCTGTTCGACCAGATCCCGCTCGAACAGATGAACACCTCGATGACGATCAACGCCACCGCGCCGTGGTTGCTGGCGCTCTATATCGCCGTGGCCGAGGAACAGGGCGCCGATGTCTCGAAGCTTCAGGGCACGGTGCAAAATGACATCATCAAGGAATACCTGTCGCGCGGGACTTACGTCTGCCCGCCGCGCCCGTCGCTGCGGATGATCACCGATGTCGCCGCCTACACGCGCGAACACCTGCCGAAATGGAACCCGATGAACGTCTGTTCCTACCACCTGCAGGAAGCCGGCGCGACACCGGAACAGGAACTGGCCTTTGCCTTAGCCACGGCCATCGCCGTGCTGGACGACCTGAAAGAGAAAGTCCCCGCCGAGGCCTTCCCGGCCATGGTCGGGCGGATCTCGTTCTTCGTGAATGCCGGCATCCGCTTTGTCACCGAAATGTGCAAGATGCGCGCTTTTGTCGAGCTCTGGGATGAGATCACTCGCGAGCGCTATGGCGTCGAGGACCCGAAATTCCGCCGTTTCCGCTACGGGGTGCAGGTCAACTCGCTGGGTCTCACCGAACAGCAGCCGGAAAACAACGTCTACCGTATCCTGATCGAGATGCTGGCGGTGACGCTCAGCAAGAACGCCCGCGCCCGCGCGGTACAGCTCCCGGCCTGGAACGAGGCACTTGGCCTGCCCCGCCCGTTCGATCAGCAATGGTCGCTCAGGATGCAACAGATCTTCGCCTATGAGACGGATCTGTTGGAATATGGCGACCTGTTCGACAACAACCCGGCGGTCGAAGGCAAGGTCGCGGCGCTGAAAGCCGGCGCGCTGGAAGAGCTGAAAACGCTCGACGGCATGGGCGGCGCCATCGATGCGATCGAATATATGAAATCGCGCCTGGTGGAGGCCAATGCCGAGCGCATCGCCAAGATCGAGGCCGGCGACACGGTGGTGGTCGGGGTCAACAAATGGACCACGGGCGAACCTTCGCCGCTCACCGCCGGTGATGGCGGCATCATGAAAGCCGATCCGGAGGCCGAGGCCGATCAGGTCGCCCGTCTCTCCGCCTGGCGTGAAAGCCGCGATGAGGCGGCGGTGCAAGCGGCATTGAAGGAGCTGCGCGAAGCGGCGGCCAGCGGCACCAATGTCATGCCCGCCTCTATCAAGGCGGCGAAAGCCGGCGCCACCACCGGCGAATGGGGCGACGTTGTGCGCGCCGCCTTCGGCCAGTATCGCGGCCCGACAGGTGTGTCGGCGAACCCGTCGAACCGCACCGAGGGCTTGGACGAAATTCGCGAAGAGGTCGCGCGTGTCTCCACCGCTCTGGGCCGCAAGCTCAAGTTCCTCGTCGGAAAGCCGGGCCTCGACGGCCATTCGAACGGCGCCGAACAGATCGCCGCGCGGGCCCGCGACTGTGGTATGGAGATCGCCTATGAGGGCATTCGTCTGACGCCCGGCGAGATTGTCGAAGCGGCACGTGCGGATGGCGCCGACGTGGTCGGCCTGTCGATCCTGTCTGGCTCGCATATCCCGCTGATCGAGGATCTCATGGCTCAGATGCGCGACGCGGGTCTCGGCCATATTCCGGTCGTGGTCGGCGGCATCATCCCGGAAGAGGATGCGACATCGCTCCTGGCGATGGGGGTGGCCCGGGTCTACACGCCCAAGGATTTCGAACTGAACCGCATCATGTTCGACATCGTCGCGCTGGTCGATCCGGCGTCTCAGGCCGCTGAATAGCTGCGAACAGGGCGGCACACTGGAAATATCCTTCCGGGGCGCTACCTTTAGGGGATGAAACGCATCGCCAGACATGTTCGGATTCTGGGGAAGGTTCAGGGCGTCGCCTATCGCGCCTGGACCAAGAGTTTTGCCGACAGCGAAGGCATCACCGGCTGGGTCCGCAACGAGGTCGACGGGTCGGTCGCCGCACTGCTGTGCGGGGCGGAAGAGCCGGTGGAACGGTTGTTGAGCGCCATGTGGGAAGGCCCCGGCGCCGCCGCTGTCCGCGAGGTTCAGGTCAGCCACGCCATGGAAAACGTCACCAGCGGGTTTGAAATTCTGCACTGATTTACGCAGCGAGGTCGCTTGCCCTTTGCGCCCCAGCCTATAGGCTGTCGGCGTTTCAGATGGCACGGAGATTTGCACATGCCCACCCCCCATATCAGCGCCAAGCCCGGCGATATTGCCGAAACCGTTTTGATGCCCGGCGATCCCTATCGCGCCAAATGGGCGGCGGAAAATTTCCTCGAGGATGCCGTTCTGGTCAATGAGGTGCGCGGCATGCTGGGCTTTACCGGCACCTATAAGGGCAACCGCGTCACCATCCACGGCTCCGGCATGGGCATGCCGTCGCTGTCGATCTATGCCAATGAGCTGATTTCCGAGTATGGCGCCAAGACGCTGATCCGCATCGGCTCCTGCGGCGCAATGCAGGAGAATATCAAGGTGCGCGACGTGGTGATCGCGATGACCGCGACGACCCAGGGCACCACCCCCTCAGGCGGGTTCTTCAAGGAAATCAACTATGCGCCCTGCGCCGATTATGGCCTGTTGGAGGCCGCCGTCGCCTCGGCCCGCAAAAAGGACACCGGCGTCCATGTCGGCAATATCTACTCCTCCGACGTGTTCTATGCCGAGCGTCCCGATCTCGATGAGGTGATGATCCGCCACGGCATCCTCGGCGTCGAGATGGAAGCGGCCGAGCTTTACACGGTCGCCGCCCGCCACGGCGTGCGCGCGCTGGGTGTGATGACCGTCTCGGACCACCTGATCACCCATGAGGCCCTGCCTTCGGACCAGCGCGAAAAGAGCTTTGGCGACATGGTCGAGATCGCGCTCGAAGCGGCCTTCGCCTGAGGCTGGATTTTTCTGCGCATGCAAACTAACTAAAACGGGCCGCCCCTTCCGGGCGGCCTTATCCATTCAAGACGAGACAGGAGGACATCCATGTCCATGCCCAAACGCCAGCTTGGCGCACATGGCCCGATGGTGGGCGCAATCGGCTTCGGTTGCATGAGCTTTGCCGGGTTCTTCGGCACCGCCGATGATGAGACCTCGCTCGAGACCCTAGCCGCCGCCGAGGCCGCCGGGATCGATTTCTGGGACACCGCGAATCTCTACGGCATGGGCCGGTCCGAACGCATCGTCGGGCAGTATCTCAAGGAAACCGGGGCGCAAGTGACGCTTGCCACCAAGGTCGGCATCATCCCTGGGCCACCGCGCGCCTTCAACAATGAAGAGGACTACATCCGCGCCGAGTTGGAGAGCTCGCTCACCAAACTGAACCGCGACAAGGTCGAGCTTTATTACATCCATCGCCGGCAACAGGAATTGCCGGTGGAGAAAGTCGCCGAAACCATGGGCAAGCTGATCGAAGAGGGGCTGATCGACGCCTGGGGCCTTTCCGAAGTGGCGCCCGCGACGATCAAACGCGCCCATAAGGTGGTGCCGGTCACGGCGGTGCAGAACGAATATTCGCTCTGGACCCGGCAGCCGGAACTCGGCGTGATCCAGACCTGCGAGGAATTGGGCATCGCCTTCATCCCCTTCTCCCCCGTCGCACGTGGCGCGCTCGGGGTTGCGGATCTCGATCCGGCCAGCTTCGATGCGGCGGACTTCCGCAAGGTGAACCCGCGTTTCATGGAGCCCAACTGGTCGGAAAATCTCGACTATATCCACGCCTTCCGCGCCTATGCCGAGACAAAAGGCGTCACCGCCCCGGCCTTGGCGCTGGCCTGGGTGCTGCACCAGGGTGATCATCTGATCCCGATCCCCGGCACGCGCACCAAGGAACACCTGGCCGATTGGGCCGATGCGGCAGAGATCGGCCTGTCGGAAGACGACCTCTGGGAACTCGAACAGATCCTGCCCGCCGGCTGGGCCGCAGGGGACCGCTATTCCGATATGCAGATGGTCGGAGTGGAACGCTACTGCTGAGGATCTTGGCCTCAAACTGGCCGAACAGTGGACCAAGGAGGGCTTTGCGGGACGGAGCGGACATTGATCACCGGACTGACGTGAGGGCGTGCGCCGGACCGTGGGCAGGCGCTGCAACGACTGGACGTTGCGCTTTATGCCTGCCAAGTCCGAGAAAGATCAGATCGACCACGCGAGGATGGCAATGCGCCTGACCGCCGGGACGGGTCATGCCGGAGGCATGCTTTCAGCATGACCGCACGCCCGGGCAACTGCGTTGCTATTCCGGGCGGTGGCGCGCCATTCCCAATGTCCCCAAAGGGCTCAAATCAACCCTTCGTCGATTGCGCCTCGCACACAGGCTCGCCTGAGCGATCTCTGCAAAAGAAAAGCCCCGCTCAACCGGCGGGGCTTTTTCATCTCATCACGAGGATCGGATCACTCGTAATAGGCGTACATCTGGTCGAGCACATCGAGTTTCGACGTGGAGATCTGTTCGACCTTCACCGCAACCGGCGAGCTCGGGGCATAGTATTCCAGCCAGTCGGAGACTTTCATCGTGGTCTCGTTGGTGTCAGCTTCTTTCAGTGCAACATCGTGCAGGGTCATTTCACAGGCTCCGTTCAGGGTTCGTTTCCGTTCTCCCTTGTGCACAGAGGTATGCTGGGGCGGGGCAAATGACAGCCCCCTAATGGCGCATAGTCGCCATGCGCATGCCGCAACGCAGAAAACCCAGGACGTGTGCGCGGAGCTTCTCAGAGTTTCGGCGCCGTCGCACCGCAATGTTTGGGCTCGCCCTTCTCCGTGCGGGCCTCGGCGCCGCAGACCTGACAGCGCCACAAGCGTTCATCTTGCTCCCGCCCGGTCTGGCGCCAGCGACAGTCCGAGGTCCGCTCGGTGCGCATGAAATACATGCCCAGATAGAGCGCGATCAGAATGAGGGGGATAAGAAGGATCATGGTCTTTCTCTACGCCTGCCACGCCGCGGCGCCAAGGCACAGAGCCGCGCAGCGCTCTGTTCAGAAAACCACAGGCGAGGGCGCGGGCCGGTCAGTCGAGATCGAGTTGCCGACGCAGCACTTCGCTTTGACGATTGCGGTTCTTGCGCCGCCAAAAGCCAATATCGACAATAAAATCCGGCGCCAGCCAGTCGGCGATCTTTTCCGGCCCGTCCTGGCCCAGCTCGAACCGCAGGAAGCGCGCATCACGTGTGGTGAAATAGTCCATGACCTCTCGGCTGTGCAGATCGTAATAGGCGCCCCAGGCGGCAAAGACTTCCGCCTCCGTGGCCCCCGTCAGTTTGCAGAACCGTCTGAGATAGCCGCCCTCCCCATGGGCGGCGCGCGACGCGATCCAATCGCCACGGTCGCGGGTGTTGAACAGGAAATAGGCCTCCGGATAGGCCTCGTGCAGCGAGCGAAAGAACCGGGCACCGGCGATGAAGACCCGCCCCGAGAGATGGGCGATATCGGAAAAGACCTGCACCTTTTCATAGCCATGAAACGGCGCGCGCCCGAGCGAGAGATTGGTGATCATCCGCTCGGCCAGAACCTGTTTGTCATCATCCTGCCAGTGCAGGCTTTTGTAGCCGCTCTTCGACATCATCTCGTGAAACGACAGGGTGCCGCAGCGGTTGAACCCGATCTGGATCACCATCGGCTTCGCCTGTCTCGCCTCGCTTTGCATCAGCCCCTCCCCGTTCTCACCGCCCGTGACGACGATCATAGCCGTTGGGCTCTGGAGACCGCCAGCCTTTCAACGCATCGCCCTTGGTCGCAAAAACCTCGACCAGAAGCGGATGACAGGCCGCCGTATCCGAGGAATGTTCCGCCGAACAATCGCCGCCGGGACAGGCCGAGAGCGCCCCCAGAACGTCGATCTCGGCGAAGAATTCCAGATAGTCGCCGGGACGCACCGGCGAGGCCTTCATGAAATACTGGCCGGTGTCACGGGTGAAACCGGTGCACATGAAAACGTTCAAGACGTCATGCACATGCGGCTCGGCCTCGGCCAGCGAGATCCCCAGCTCATCGGCCAGCGCCCGAGTCAGGTTTGAATGGCAGCAATGATGATACTGCCCGCCGGACAGAAGATTGTTCGTATAGGGATCGCAGCGGGTGCCGATCACATCATGGACCGAGCCGCCGTATTCATCGATCCCGTACCAGCCGAGCGTGTCATCGATGATGGTCGCCATCGGTCGCAGATGCGGGAAGCTGCTCCACATCCGCGCCCCCGCGCCCAGATGCGTGCCATGCAGCGCCCGCGTCTTGCCGGAATAGAAACGTTCGGAGAGATCGTGCGCATTCCACAGGTTGAAATCGCCGACCTGCGGACCTTCGATGCTCGAAATCCTGAAAAACTGCCCGGCTCTCGCCCGGAATGTCGCCGCCTCGCGCGGCGGCACCACCACTTCGGCAATCTTTTCCGCCCCTTCTCGGGCGCGCCGATAGAGCGCCAGATCGGGCGTTGGAAGGGTCTCTGTCGGGTAGCAAATCACGGGCGCAACGGCGCGCCGTTGATCGGCGTCATCGGGAATATAATTGGGCATTGGTCTCGTCATATCCTTCCTGAAAGAAACCGTTGCAACGGCACAGGTCCGACAGCCTTTCCTGAGGCCTGTGCTGAAAAGGGATATGCGCAAAAATTACACAAATTTCGCCATTTCAGGTGCCGTAGGGGCAATCTAGTTCATATTCCCAGCCCCAAAAGACAAAACTTTTGCCATCGTCGCCAGCGAATCGTTCATAGTTAACGGACAAATTACGTAACCAGTTGCAAGAAGCCAATCTGCCGGGTCTCCCCGCGCTTTGGCGCCCAGGGAGGAAAGCACTCATGAAGAAAATCATTCTCAGCACAGCACTTTTGGCCGGACTTGGCGCGGCGACCGTCGCCGAGGCTGCCACGATCACCGAAACCGAGAGCATCACGACCCAAGGCCAGAGCATGAGCTTTGCCACACCCGCGGCGGGATATGCCGGGGGCACGGGCACGCTGTCGATCACCCTGAACGGCGACTTCAGCACCAATTTCTACGACACAGAATATGCCGATGTCACTTTGGCACCGCTTGGCGGCACCCTGAGACTGGCGAACCTGCCCGGCAGCAACTATGTCACAAGCAATTCCATCTCCGGCCTGTCCCTGGATTCCAGCTCGGGCACCGACATGATCGTGAATTGGGATTCCCTGCTCCAATACACTTTCACCGTCAGTGCGAGCGCCATGGCGGCCCTTCTGGCCGACGACGTGTTCGACATTGCGTTTGACCTTGGCGGCGGGGTCAACCCGCATGCGGAATATGACGCCGACTTCGTCTCCTATTCGCTGGACTATACCTCCCTCCCCGCTGTGCCGCTGCCGGCCACGGCGCCGCTCCTGCTCGGGGCATTGGGCGGATTCGGTGCACTGCGCCGTCGCAGGAAAAGCCGCGGCTGATCCCGGCGAGCTCTCTTCGAGAACGCAAGTCGACACGACCAAGACAACAAAGCCCGGCCAAATGGCCGGGCTTCTCTTTTGCGGTGCTTGAGCGGTGCCTGAGGCGCTGCCTCAGTGGGCGCGTTCGAGCATCATCTTCTTGATATGCGCGATCGCCTTGGCCGGGTTGAGACCTTTCGGACAGGTTTTCGCACAGTTCATGATGGTGTGGCAGCGATAGAGCTTGAACGGGTCCTCGAGCATATCGAGACGCTCGCCGGTGGCCTCGTCGCGACTGTCGATCAGCCAGCGGTAAGCGTGCAGCAGCGCGGCCGGTCCAAGATACTTGTCGCCGTTCCACCAATAAGACGGGCAAGAGGTCGAACAGGAGGCACACATCACGCATTCATAGAGACCGTCGAGTTTCTTGCGATCCTCGATCGACTGACGCCATTCCTTTTCGGGACGGTTGGTCTTGGTCTCGAGCCAGGGCATGATCGAGGCGTGCTGGGCATAGAAATGCGTCAGATCCGGGATCAGGTCCTTGACCACGTCCATATGCGGCAGCGGGAAGATCCGCACGTCGCCCTTGATCTCGTCGAGACCGTAGATGCACGCGAGCGTGTTGATCCCGTCGATGTTCATCGCACAGGAGCCACAGATACCCTCACGGCAGGAGCGGCGGAAGGTCAGCGTCGGGTCGATCTCGTTCTTGATCTTGATCAGCGCGTCGAGAACCATCGGACCGCATTTGTCCATGTCGAGGAAATAGGTATCCACCGACGGATTCTTTTCGTCATCGGGGTTCCAGCGGTAAATCTGGAACTTGCGGACATTGGTCGCGCCTTCCGGCTTCGGCCAGGTCTTGCCCGTCACGATCTTGGAATTCTTGGGAAGGTTGAATTGAACCATCGTTTTTTCTCCTAACCGAGCAGGCCGCTCAGACCGTTCTGAGCAACGCATTTGAGAGTTTCGGGCTCGCTGGCGATTTCTGTCACCGTGGTCACCGTGCTGGAATCCACCCCAACCACCGCGGCCTTCGCGAGGCTCACAAGTTGAGATGTATTGGCATTGTCCATCACACAGTCCACGTAGAGATCGGCATCAACTCCTGGGAATTTGGAGCTGATAACCGTTTTGACGACACCTTTCGCGGCCACGCGGGTCGTGTCCTCCACCAGGGGAGAACTCTCCACGCAACCGCTCAGGATCAAAGCGGAAAGGGCAGCAAAAGCAGCCCCTCGCATCAGAATGTCCTCGCTTTCGGCGCGATCTTGGCGAGGCTGATACCACCCTCGTCCTCGGTCGTGAGCGGGGCTTCGATGATCGGGCGATAGCTGAGCTCGACCTTGTTGCCTTCGACGCGGGAGATGGTGTGGATCCGCCAGTTCTTGTCGTCACGCTCCGGATAATCCTCGTGGGCGTGCGCACCACGGCTCTCCTTGCGCGCCTCGGCCCCGTGGATGGTGGCCAACGCGTTCGGCATCAGGTTGGTGAGCTCGAGCGTTTCCATCAGATCGGAGTTCCACACGAGCGAGCGATCGGTGACATGAAGGTCATCCATTTTCGCGGCCACGGCGGTCATCTTCTCGACGCCTTCCTTGAGCGACTTGTCGGTGCGGAACACGGCGGCATCGGCCTGCATCGTGCGCTGCATCTCGAGGCGCAGTTCGGCGGTGGCGATATTGCCCTTGGCGTGGCGGATGCCGTCGAAACGATCGAAAGCCTTCTGCACGGAGGCCATGTTGAGCTCCGGGTTCGGGGATTTCTTGTCGACGACCTGACCGGCGCGGATCGCGGCGGCACGACCGAAGACAACGAGGTCGATCAGCGAGTTGGAGCCGAGACGGTTGGCACCGTGCACGGAGGCACAGCCCGCTTCGCCCACGGCCATCAGGCCCGGCACGACCGCGGTCGGATCGTCTTTCGATGGGTTGAGCACTTCGCCGTGATAGTTGGTCGGGATACCGCCCATGTTGTAATGCACGGTCGGCAGAACCGGGATCGGCTCCTTGGTCACATCCACACCGGCAAAGATCTTCGCGGATTCGGAGATGCCCGGCAGACGTTCCGCCAGCGCCTCGGCCGGAAGGTGGCTGAGGTTGAGGAAGATATGATCGCCATGTTCACCGACACCGCGGCCTTCGCGGATCTCCATGGTCATCGAGCGGGACACGTAGTCGCGCGGCGCCAGATCCTTGTAGGTCGGGGCATAGCGTTCCATGAAACGCTCGCCTTCGGAGTTGGTCAGGTAACCGCCCTCACCGCGCGCACCCTCGGTGATCAGACAGCCGGAGCCGTAGATACCGGTCGGGTGGAATTGCACGAATTCCATATCCTGAAGCGCCAGACCCGCGCGGGCCACCATGCCGCCACCGTCACCGGTGCAGGTGTGCGCCGACGTGGCGGAGAAGAAGGCACGACCATAGCCGCCGGTCGCCAGAACCACCATTTTCGCGGAGAACAGGTGGAAGGTGCCGTCATCGAGTTTCCAGCACAGCACGCCCTGACACACGCCGTCGTCGGACATGATCAGATCGATGGCGAAATATTCGATGTAAAACTCGGCTTTCTCTTTCACCGACTGGCCGTAAAGCGTGTGCAGGATCGCGTGACCGGTGCGGTCGGCGGCGGCACAGGTGCGCTGCACGGGCGGGCCTTCACCGAACTCGGTGGTGTGGCCACCAAACGGACGCTGGTAGATCTTGCCCTCTTCGGTGCGCGAGAACGGCACGCCGTAATGTTCGAGCTCGTAAACCGCCTTCGGCGCCTCACGGGCGAGGTATTCCATCGCGTCGGTGTCGCCGAGCCAGTCGGAGCCCTTGACGGTGTCATACATATGCCACTGCCAGTTGTCCGGCCCCATGTTGGAGAGCGATGCGGCGATGCCGCCCTGGGCGGCCACGGTGTGCGAGCGCGTCGGGAAGACCTTGGTCACACAGGCGGTGCGCAGCCCCTGTTCGGCCATGCCGAGCGTGGCGCGCAGGCCAGAGCCGCCGGCGCCGACGACCACGACGTCATATTCGTGAGTTTCATATTCATATGCTGCTGTCATCGTATTCTAGTCCTTACAGCGCGAGTTTCACGAGGGCGAAGAGGCCCGCTGCGATCAGGGTGTAGCAGAAGAAATTCATGCCGATGACGAGGAAGGCCCGGGTGAAACCGCCGGTGTAATCCTCGACCATCATCTGCCAGCCGCGCATCATGTGGAGCATCGACACCACGAGCGTCAGCCCGGCGACGATCGCGGGGAACGGACGGCTGTAATAGGCCACGACCTCTTCATAGGTCCCGCCCAGCGCACAGCCGAAGGTGAAAATGAACAGCGGCACCAGGATCAAGAGGCCGATCGACGAGGTGATCATGAACCAGTGGTGATCCGCACCATGATGAGCGGAACCGAGATTGGCAGCGCGTTTGCGGTCAGTGAGAAATGCCATTGTCGCCTCCTTAAACCACGAGAGCCGTGAAGATCGTCAGGACCGTGGCGCCGATGAACATCGCCCAGCCCATTTTTTCGGAAATATCGACGTCGAGGCAATAGCCAGCGTCCCAGATCAGGTGGCGAAGACCGCCGCCGAGATGGTACCAGAGCGCCCAGACGGACAGGAACATGATGATGTCCCCGAGCCAGCAGGTGATCAGTCCGTTGACGAATTCGTAATACTCGGGACCGGCGGCAGCGGCGATGAGCCACCACACAGAGAGGAACGCGGCTGCGATCAGCGCGTTGCCCGTAATCCGCACCATGACCGACGAAAGCGCGGTCATCTGGAGCCGATAGTATTTGACGAACATGAAGGGGGAAAGCGGTCGGTTGCCGCGATTCACATCAGCCATGGTGGCGTCCTTTCACGATTGATGCGGTTTGTGGTTGTTCCCCGTATGATACTTTTCATCCGCCGAGTCACCACCTGTGAGCGCTAACATTTGTGGTTTCCGGTCATTTCCGGTCGCAAAAACAAGTTATGTGATCACAAGAAACTTGCCGTGATCACAAAATTCCACATAGCGCATTTTCTGAGGTTTTTTGTAGGATTAATATGGGTATAATTTTGAATTTGCTTGATAAAAGGGCCATGCAACACCCGCATGGCCCTTTTTGCGATCACAAATTCACGCTTATGCATGGATTCCCACTGCGCGATCGTGTCTCCCCCTGCGCCCCCTCTTTGGTCTGACAGGTCGCTGCAGGGTTCTCCGGCTCAGAGCGGCACCACCGCCCAATAGTCGAGATCCAGAAGCACGTCGGGATGGTATTTCCCCTCGTCCGTTTTATAGGCAAACTCCGGCGCGCCATGTTTGTAGGCCACGAGACGCAGACGCAGCGCACCGACGCCGGGCGCCGCGGTCTCCGCCTTGTCGAGAACCTCGGTATAGGCCCGCACGGTATCGCCGGTGAAACACGGGTTGGCATGCGCGCCACCGTTGAGACCCACGATCATCTGGGCATTGGCCAACCCGTTGAACGACAGCGCCCGCGCCATCGAGATCACGTGCCCGCCATAGATCAGCCGCTTGCCATCTTCGCGATTGGTGGCGTCGAAATGCACCTTGGCGGTGTTCTGCCAGAGCCTTGTGGCCATCATGTGCTCGGCTTCCTCGATGGTCACACCATCGACATGGTCGATTTTCTCGCCCACCTCGTAATCCGCCCAGCGATGCTCCTCGCCCGCCAGAGTGAAATTGTAGCGCAGGAAATCCAGCCCTTCCGGGATCACCAGATCTTCCGGCGCCACGACCTTTGCAAGCTCCGGGATCACGGTCTCGGGCGCCGGCGCGTCGAGATTGCCTTTGCGCACCATCACCCAACGCACATATTCGAGCACCACCTCGTCATATTGGTTGAGCCCCCTGGTGCGGACATAGACCACGCCGGACTTGCCGTTGGAATTCTGCTTGAGCCCGATCACCTCGGAGACCGAGCGCAACGTGTCGCCGGGATAGACCGGTTTCAGCCAGCGCCCCTCGGCATAGCCCAGATTCGCCACGGCATTGAGGGAGATATCCGGGACGGTTTTGCCAAACACCACGTGGAAGGCGATCAGATCGTCGAGCGGGCTTTTCTCGAGCCCGCAGGTCTCGGCAAATTCATCGGAGGAATAGAGCGCATGGCGCGCCGGGTAGAGCGCATGATAGAGCGCGCGTTCGCCGCCCGACACGGTGCGCGGCACGGCGTGCTCGATCACCTGACCAATGCTGTAGTCCTCGAAAAAACGTCCCGGATTGGTTTTCATCCCTTGTCCTCCTCCATGGGCGCCTCGCGTCAGAGCGCGCCCAGTTTCACCTCGGGGGAATAATCCCCCTCGGCCTCTTTGGTGACCGCCTGGGCGCAGCGCATCTTGCCGGTGCTCGCGTCAAAGGCGTAGCTGGGCGAGCCATGAAGCACCCAGCCCTTGTTCAATGCCTCTGTCACCTTGTGACAAAAGGCGGATGTGTCCTCTTCGGTCAGCAACCTGTAGGCTTTCATATCCTGCTCCTTACATCGGGAATGGCGAGGGCCCGACCCAGCCATGGATCAGCCCGATTACGCCATAAAGCACGACGGAGGCGGCAAAGAACATGGCATCCTTGCCATAGCTGCCTTTTTCCCGGCCTTCCCAAACGGGCTCTGCGCGGTTGATCACCACGATCTCGGTGAGCGCCCAGAGAAGCAGACCGCCGAACAGGACCAGTGCCGCCAGATCGCCGTTGACCAGCAAATGCGCCACGGCCCAAAGCGCAAAGCCCAGAAGCATCGGATGACGCATGCCGGACAGGAGCGCACCGCGCTTGGGCGCCGGGCTCATCATGTAGATCGCGATCAGCACCAACAGGTTGTTCAAATGCCGCAGGAAGGCCGGCGGGGTCCAGAGGTCCACGACCGGCGCCATGCGGAACCCGATCACCATGAGGACGATCGCGACCAGAAGCGACGTGGCCACCAGCGGCGCGGTTTTCTTGTCGCCCAGCGCGGCGCGTTTGGCCGGCGCCAACCGTTTGAACAAATGGGCCCCGGCCCACAAAAGAACCCCGAGTATCAGAATAAGCATAAAATCTCCTATCCGGGGTCTGCGTCCGTTACCCCGCTGCCTGTGACATGGTCTGAATTGCGTCATGTTTCGCGAGCGTCGCCCGCGCAGTCACAATATGGAGGTTCTCGACGATTTTTCCATCGACCACCGCAACGCCCTCGCCCTTGGCCTCGGCCTCTTCAAACGCGGCAATCTGACGGCGGGCGAGATCGATCTCGGCCTCGGTCGGCGCAAAAGCGGCATTGGTGATCTCGAGCTGCGCCGGATGAATGAGCGTCTTGCCGTCAAACCCCATGTCGCGCCCCTGTTCGCATTCCGCCTTGAGCCCTTCGTCATCCTTGAAGGCATTATAGACGCCGTCGAGCGCAACGATGCCGTAAGCCCGCGCCGCAATCAGGCAGAGATGCAGCCCGCCCATCATCGGCAACCGGTCGGCGCGGAACCGGGTATTGAGCTCTTTCGCGAGATCATTGGTGCCCATGACGAATCCGGCCATGCGCGGATGGGCGGCGATCTCGGCGGCGTTGATCATGCCCAAAGGTGTTTCCATCATCGCCCAGAGCGGCACATCGGGAATGGCCCGGGCCAGTTCTTCGACCATGGCCGCGCTCTCGACCTTGGGCAGGAGAATCCCATCGATATCGGCGCCGACGAAAGCGGCCACGTCATCGCGCCCCCAGTCCGTGTCGAAACCGTTGACCCGCACGATCTTGGCGCGGTTGCCATAGCCCCCCGCCGCAATCGTCTCTTTCAACAGCACCCGAGCGTTGACCTTTTCATCGGGAGCCACCGCATCCTCGAGATCAAAGAGAATGGCGTCGCAGGCCAGCCCCTTGGCCTTTTCCAGCGCGCGTTCCTTGGAACCGGGGATATAGAGAGCCGAGCGATAGGGACGATTGGCGACTTGGGTCATTGATTCTCTTCCTCCGCAATATTGTTGCGCAAGAGGCCACAGAAACGCACCAATCCGCAAGGGTAAATTTTCCGCAGCGCAGAATTTTGCAGTTTCGAACAAGAGGAGTCCTGCCTGTCGCGCGAGGCTCTGATGCTTGCGAGATTGCCCGATGAGCCCATCCAAGGCCCTATCCGATCGCAGCTCGAATGGCCGCTTTGCTGACGGAGCGGACGTTGGCGATTTGTCTGACATGAGGGCGTGCGCCGGACCGTGGGCTGGCGCATCTGATCTCTGTGGTCTGCGATTTATGCTCACCAAATCCGATCAAGATCAATCTGTTGCACAGGGATGACAAATGCGCCCGACCGCCGGGACGGGTCATGCCGGAGGCATGCTTTCAGCATGACCGCACGCCCGGGCAACTGCGTTGCTATTCCGGGCGGTGGCACGACGTTCCCAATGTCCCCTGCGGGCGTCCTTCCACCGCCCGCACCACTCATTAACCACATTTTCAGCCCTGCGGGCGCAGTCTTATGCAATCGGACAGCACGGGAGGCGGCAGAATCGGGCAAGACGACCCGGATATCCGTTCGATCATCTGCGCGGGCAAAGCCCGCTCCACTTGCCAGACGGGAAACCCCGTCCACAGGACCGGAAAGGATAAGACGATGAAGCTTCTCTCTCTTGCCGCATTTCTGGGGTCGCTCGGATCGCTGATCGCCACCCCGGTTCTTGCGCAACAAAACTGCGGCAGCCGCGACCAGGTGCTCAATCGCCTGGAAAGCAAATATGGCGAAAGCCGCCAGTCGATCGGGCTCGCCCCCAATTCGGGCGTGGTCGAGGTCTTCGCCTCCCCCGAGACCGGCACATGGACCATCCTGATGACGCAGCCCGATGGCACGACCTGCCTGATCGCCTCCGGTCAGGCCTTCGAGGCGATGGCCGCGATCGGCGTGACCAAAGGCGACGATGTCTAGCCGAGGCGCGACACCACCGACCCGGCTCACCCCGCCAGCGCTTCCCAGATCAGCTTTGTGCCGGTGAGCACCAGAAACACATAGGCCAGGCCGAAAAACAGCCGTTCCGGCACTTTATGGTGCATCCATGCGCCGCACAGCACACCGACCACCGCCGCCGGGATCAGCGTCAGATCGGCGATCAACGTCTCTTTCGAGAAGATCCCGACAAAGCCATAGGGCACGACCTTCATCAGATTGACAGCCCAGAAGGTCAAAACCGACGAGGCCTGATAGGTAGTCTTGTCCATCCGCTTCGAGAGCATATAGACCGCGGCCGGCGGACCGCCCGCGTGGGAAATGAAGCTGGTGAACCCGGTGACAGCGCCCCAGAACAGGCCTGCGCCGGTGCCCAGTTCGGCTTTCGGCGGCTTGATCCAGCGCCGCGCTTTCGCCAATTGCCAGAGCACGAAACCGACGGCCACGATGCCGATCAACAGCTTGAAAACCGACGGATCGGCAATGCCGTAGAGCAGCGCCCCGATCACAATTCCGGGAATGGCACCCAGGATCAGCACCCCCGCAACATGCAGATCCCATTTGCGCCAGAACACTTTCACCGCCGTCACATCCATCACCATCAACAGCGGCAACATCAGCCCGACCGCCTGCCCCGGTGTGAGAATCAAGGCCAGAAAAGGCGTGGCGGCAAAGGCCGCAGCGGAGCCGAACCCACCTTTCGACATGCCGGCGAACAGCACCGCAGGGATCGCGAAAAGGTAGAAAGACAGGTCCAAAGTCATCATGAAAGCTTTCCGGAGGGAGACATATTTCCCAATGCATTAGAGGGTGGTTATCGCTAACGCGAGAGAAAACCTTGACGCGGCAGCGCAGCACAGACTTGCACGAATGATCTCAAAGGGCTACCCATGCGCCAATCTCACCAACTGATTGGAGACAGACCCATGGCCCGACCCAAGATTGCCCTTATCGGCTCTGGCAATATCGGCGGCACGCTTGCCCACCTCGCAGCTCTGAAAGAACTCGGCGACATCGTCCTGTTCGACATCGCTGAAGGCCTGCCGGAAGGCAAAGCTCTCGACATCGCTGAATCGGGCCCGTCCGAGGGTTTCGACGCCACCATGTCCGGCACCCAGTCCTATGAGGACATCGCCGGCGCCGACGTCTGCATCGTCACCGCCGGTGTGGCGCGCAAACCGGGCATGTCCCGCGACGACCTGCTGGGCATCAACCTCAAGGTCATGAAATCCGTCGGCGAAGGCATTGCCAAACACGCCCCCGACGCTTTCGTCATCTGCATCACCAACCCGCTCGACGCGATGGTCTGGGCACTGCAGAAATTCTCCGGCCTGCCGGCGAACAAGGTCTGCGGCATGGCTGGCGTGCTCGACTCGGCGCGTTTCCGTCACTTCCTCTCCGTCGAATTCGGTGTCTCGATGAAAGACGTCACCGCCTTCGTTCTCGGCGGTCACGGCGACACCATGGTGCCCTCCGCACGCTACTCCACCGTTGCCGGTATCCCGCTCCCCGACCTGATCGAGATGGGCTGGACCACGCAAGAGAAACTCGACGCCATCATTCAGCGCACCCGTGACGGCGGCGCCGAAATCGTCGGCCTGCTGAAAACCGGCTCCGCCTTCTATGCGCCGGCGACCTCCGCCATCGAGATGGCCGAAGCCTATCTGAAAGACCAGAAACGCGTCCTGCCCTGCGCCGCCTACTGCGACGGCGAGATCGGCGTCTCTGACATGTACGTGGGCGTGCCCACCGTGATCGGTGCCGGCGGCATCGAGCGTGTCATCGACATCAAACTCACCAAAGAAGAGCAGGTGATGTTCGACAAATCCGTCGACGCCGTGAAAGGCCTGATGGACGCCTGTAAGGGCATCGACGGCTCGCTGGCCTAAGTTGCTCTAAAACTGGACTGAATTTAGAAACCGCGCCGCAATCATGCGGCGCGGTTTTTCTTTGTCTGCGCTCCGCCATGGACGTATGGTGCCCCCGTAGTTTACTGAAATTGACCCGCGAAAGTTTCCCACATGCCGCAAGACGCCTCCCTTCCAACCGTTTCGTCTCTCTGGATCGGTGGCGATCTCGGCTGGCTCGAACACCTGTGCCTGACATCCTTCGTCGCTGCCGGTCAGCCCACCGTGCTCTACCACTATGCGCCCGTCGGCAATGTGCCGGACGGGGTCGAGATGCGAGATGCCCGCACCGTCTTCGAGATGCCCGAAAAGCTCGCGGCACAGACCGCCCCCTCCTATGTCGCGGATATGTTCCGCATTCATCTGATGCAACACACCGATGAGATCTGGATCGACACGGATATCGTCTGTCACGCCCCGCTCCGACCCGATGCCGAGGGCTTCCTCATCGGCTGGACGCCCTGGCATGCAGAGATCAACAATTGCATCCTCCGCCTGCCGCGCGGCTCCCAGACCCTTGCCGAACTCATGGAGTTTCTGTCCGACCTGTCACGCCTGCCGCCCTGGGTCCGTCCGAAGCTGCGCCAAAGGCTCGAACGCACCCCGCTCGAGGAGCGCCTGGTCGCGCGTTATCACACCCTGCGCACCATCATCGGCCCGAAAGCACTGACTCACCTTCTGAAAGAGACGGGCGAGGCCAGCCATGCGCAAGAGCCCGATGTCCTCTCGCCCGTGCCCTGGCAATATGTCGATGTCCTGTTCAACCCCCATGGCGGGTGGCAAGGATGGACCTCTGAAGAGACCCGCTCCATGCATCTCTGGTCGAATATGCTCAAACATCACAAGAAACAGACGCTCCAGCCCGGCAGCTACCTGGCGCAATGGGCGGAGAAACTCGATGTGCCCACCCCATGATCATCAGTCATAGCCACAAGTTCATCTTCATCAAAACGATGAAGACCGCGGGCACCAGTCTCGAGCTCGCCTTCGCCCAGGCTTGCGGGGCACAGGACATCGTGGCGCGTATCCGTCCGCCCGAACCCTCTCTCGAAGCGCGCGACGATATCCGCTTCGGCAATGCGCATTTCCGGCATCGCAAAACGGACGCTTCGCTGATCCTGCGGCAGCATTCGCCGCTCAGCCGCGCGGTACAGGCGCTTGGCCCGGGGATCGCCGACTACGCGATCGTGACGAGCGAGCGCAACCCTTGGCGCAAACTCGTCTCTTCCTTTTTCTGGAAGCTCAAGGACACGCCGGAGCAAATCCTCGGCGACGCCCCCCGCCCCGAGGACCCCGAAGCGCTTCAGGCCCTTTTTCGCCACTTCGTTCTCTCTCCGGTCCCCGACCCGAGCGACGCCTTTGACATGTATTCCCATGCCGGCATCGTCCTCGCCGATCATGTGATCCGCTTCGAACATCTGGCCGAGGATCTGGCCGAGACGGCACGGGCTCTCGATCTGCCTCCCGGCGTGCGCCTCCCTGAAAAACCTGCGAAAGGCGGCATTGCGCCGGCCGTTTCCCAATTGCACTTCGATGCGGAAATGGACGCCACCGTGCGCCGCCGTTTCGCCCGCGAGATCGTCTGGTTCGGATACGATGGTCCGGATGCCACCGGCGCCCCCTACCGGCCTCATTCCGCCATCGCACAATGGCGACAAGCGTTTGAAACGCGCTATGCTGAAAGCGGTTGGGTTCCGAAACGAAAGGGCTGACATGCGTCAGGCGCAGACACCGAGTTGGGCGGTTGCCGCCCTGGGCGATGAACCGCCGCAGCTCATTGCCGCCTTCGCCCGTCATCACCGGGCCATCGGCGCCTCGGAGGTCCATGTGTTCCTCGACCGCCCCAATCCCGCGCTCGAGGCGATGATCGGCGATCGCGACGGGATCTTTCTGACCACCTGCGATCAGAACTATTGGGACCGGGTCAACAACGGCCGCCGCCCGGAGCGCCACACGGGGCGGCAGAAATTCAACGCCACCCGGGTCTATCGCAACACGAAATGCGACTGGGTCCTGCATTGCGATGTCGATGAATTCATCCGAGATGGCGATGCCCTGACAGACGCGCTCTCGAAAGCGGACCGTGAAAAGGGTCTTGTGGTGCGCAATCTCGAACGGGTCTACCTGCCCGGCGCCACGGGCAGCTCGATCTTCGAGGGCGGGTTTCGCGCCCCGATCCTGTTCCAGGATGACGAGGCCGAGGCGCTCTATGGCCGGTTCGGCAAGTTTCTCGCCCATGGGCTGACCGGGCACCGGGCCGGCAAGACCATCGTACCCACGGGCCAGCCCTGGGAGATGGGCGTACATCACCCGAAGAGCCTGTCGGACGGCATCACCCCCGACCTGAAACGGATGAAGCAGAGGCTGTTGCTGCATTTCGACGGGCTGACCCCGCTGCATTACGCGATCAAGCTGTTGAAGAAGGCCTTCGAGGATTACTCCGGCCCGAAACGCAAGATCGGCCTCGAACGCGAGGCGCAATATCGCTTCACCCGCAACCACGCCGACCGCCCGTCAGAGGTGATGCGGCTGGTGATGGGGGTGCAATCGCTCAACGCCTCTCAGGCGGGGAAATTGCAGCTTCTGGACGCTCTGACCCCGGAAGGGTTCACCCCGCGCGATTGCGGGGATCTGGATCTCAGCCGCGCGGCCTTTGACGCGGCGCTGCGCGAACGCGATGCCGGGATTCTCGCCAAGGCCGGGTTGGAGATGTAAAAACCGGACCCTGAAGAGGCCCGGTTTCCACTGTCTTTCGCTGGTGTCTCTCACCGATGTCTCACGACAATCCGCGATCAGAATTTATAGCTCACACCGAAGTTCAGCGCATTGGTGATGATATCGGTTTCGAGATTGCCGCCGCCGTCGAGATCGACGTCGAGCTGGCTATAGGTCCCCTTGTACTCGGTGAACAGATCCCAACGATCGTTGAGCTCATAGCTTGCGCCCAGAACCAGCGCGATGGAGGGACCCGCCACCTGATATTCGATCGTGTCGGTGTTGGCCGTGACCACTTCGACATGCGGGATCACCACACCGGCAGAGATACTGGCATAAGGGGTAAGCTTGTTCCAGGCGCCGGGCCAGCGCCAGATCGGACCCACGGTCAGGTTGTTCAACCCGTCGGTGAACTCGAGCGTCGAAAAGCCGTTTGCCGCCTTGTCATCCTCGTCGGCATAGACCTTGGTGTGGTTGAAATCGGCAATCCAGCCGAAATTCTCGCGCACCCAATAGGTGCCGCGGATGCCGTAATAGGGCGGCATGGCAAAGCTCTTGCCTTTCCAGCCGGTGGTGAAATCGAACGTGTCGACACCGTCGGTCCCGTCGACGCCGCTGTGCGGCGCGGTCTGATAGCCGCCGTAGACGGACAGGCTGAAATCACCGGCGGAAGCCATGGCGGTCGAGGCCAGGAGCGCGATCCCGGCGCATGTCGCCTTTGCAAGATACTGCATGGGAAGTCCTCTTCGTAGAATCTCTTTCCTTTGCTTTATACCCGCAAACCCCGCTGCGCGAGATCACATTCGAAAAATTGACAATCGGTCACAGGACGTCCCCGACAGGCCACAGGGGGATGTTCCCGCGCAGCTCCGTTTTGCCTGACGGGACATCGGCCGCCACTCCAGTGGCATGCCTGTCGATGGCGGCCATGGTTTCCCCACCTCTTCTCTGGGGATTGCCGCAATCATTGCGCGCTTCCGAATCCTGCGCAGAATGCCTGAACGGGGCGATTCCCTTCATTTGTGATCACACAAAACTTTGCTGTGATCACAAAAAACAAAAACACGGGCCTTTTACCGCCGAAGGCGTAAAAACCATTTCTTATGCCTTTGATGCAATGGCATACACGGAGCCAATCGAACCAGGGAGAGGATATCTCTAATGAACATCCACGAGTATCAGGCCAAATGCCTTCTCAAGGAATACGGTGCGCCGGTCTCTGACGGCCGTGTCGTTCTCAACGCAGCCGACGCCAAGACCGCCGCGGGCGAGCTTGACGGCCCGCTTTGGGTGGTGAAAGCCCAGATCCACGCCGGTGGCCGCGGCAAAGGCTCCTTCAAGGAAGCCGCAGCCGGTGAAAAAGGCGGTGTGCGTCTTGCCAAGTCGGTCGAGGAAGCCGCCGAGGAAGCCAACCGCATGCTCGGCCACACGCTGGTCACGCACCAGACCGGCCCGGCCGGCAAACAGGTCAACCGCATCTATATCGAAGACGGCTCCGACATCGAGCGCGAGCTTTACCTCGCCCTGCTCGTCGACCGTCAGTCCTCCCGCGTGTCCATCGTGGCCTCCACCGAAGGCGGCATGGACATCGAGGAAGTCGCGGCGAACACGCCGGAGAAAATCCTCTCCTTCTCCATCGATCCGGCCACCGGGCTTCAGGGCTTCCACGGCCGCCGCGTCGCTTTCGCCTTGGGTCTCGAAGGCAAGCAGATCAAACAATGCGCCGCGTTGATCTCCAACCTCTACCGCCTGTTCATCGACAAGGACATGGAGATGCTGGAAATCAACCCGCTCATCGTCACCGATGCGGGCGATCTGAAATGTCTCGACTGTAAGGCCGGCTTCGACGGCAATGCGCTTTACCGCCACGCCGATATCGTCGGCCTGCGCGACGAGACGGAAGAAGACCCGAAAGAGCTGGCCGCTTCCCAGCACGACCTGAACTACATCGCTCTGGACGGTGAGATCGGTTGCATGGTGAACGGCGCGGGTCTGGCCATGGCCACCATGGATATCATCAAACTCTACGGCGCAGAACCGGCCAACTTCCTCGACGTGGGCGGCGGCGCAACCAAAGAGAAAGTGACCGAAGCCTTCAAGATCATCACCTCTGACGACAACGTCAAAGGCATCCTGGTGAACATCTTCGGCGGCATCATGCGCTGTGACATCATCGCCGAGGGCGTGATCGCCGCGGTGAAAGAGGTCGGCCTCAAGGTTCCGCTCGTTGTCCGTCTCGAAGGCACCAACGTGGAGCTCGGCAAAGAGATCATCAACAATTCCGGCCTCGATGTCATCGCTGCCGACGATCTCAAAGACGGCGCCCAGAAAATCGTTAAAGCAGTGAAGGGCTAACAGACATGGCAATTCTCGTTGATGAAAACACCAAAGTGATCTGTCAGGGCTTCACCGGCTCGCAGGGCACCTTCCACTCTGAACAAGCCATCGCATATGGCACCAAAATGGTCGGCGGCGTGACCCCGGGCAAAGGTGGCAATGAGCACCTCGGCCTGCCGGTCTTCAACTCCGTGCACGAAGCCAAGGCCAAGACCGAAGCCAACGCCTCCGTGATCTACGTGCCGCCGCCGTTTGCGGCCGACTCGATCCTCGAGGCGATCGACGCCGAAATGGAGCTGATCATCTGCATCACCGAGGGCATTCCGGTCCTGGACATGATGAAAGTGAAACGCGCCCTGATGGACAGCAATTCGCGCCTGATCGGCCCGAACTGCCCGGGTGTCATCACGCCCGACGCCTGCAAGATCGGCATCATGCCGGGTCACATCCACAAACGTGGCTCCGTCGGCGTCGTCTCCCGTTCCGGTACGCTGACCTATGAAGCCGTGAAACAGACCTCCGATCTGGGCCTCGGCCAGTCGACCGCTGTCGGCATCGGCGGCGACCCGATCAAAGGCACCGAGCATATCGATGTCCTCGACATGTTCCTCGACGATCCGGAAACCACCTCGATCATCATGATCGGTGAAATCGGCGGCTCCGCCGAAGAGGAAGCTGCTGAATTCCTCGCCGAGCAGAAGAAAAAAGGCCGCTGGAAGCCGACCGCTGGTTTCATCGCCGGTCGCACCGCCCCTCCGGGCCGCCGCATGGGCCACGCCGGCGCCATCGTCGCCGGTGGTAAAGGCGACGCCGAGTCGAAGATCGAAGCGATGAAATCCGCAGGCATCATCGTCGCCGACAGCCCGGCCACCCTCGGTGAAGCCGTGCAGGAAGCGATTGCGAAGGGCTAAGCCCGACGCTTGCGATCCTTGAAAATCCTCGCCTGCGCCCTTTCTCAAACGAGGGCGCAGGCGCACCCACAAAAGGCAATGCGATCCTGCCCTCGAAACGGAAACGCACCCCAGATAAGGTCAAACCGATGAACGACCAGAGCCCCAACGACATCTTCCATGCCTCCTCCTTCATGCAGGGGCATAACGCGGAATATCTCGAACAGGTTTACGCGCAATATGCTCAGGACCCCACCTCCGTGGACGCCTCCTGGGCCGAGTTCTTCCAATCCCTGGGCGATGCGGCAAATGATGTCACCGCCGAGGCGGCAGGACCTTCCTGGGCGCGTATGGACTGGCCGCCGGTGCCGAATGATGAGCTGACCCATGCCTTGGACGGCCAATGGGCCGAACCTCTGGCCGCCGAGAAGGCCGGCAAGAAAATTCAGGAGAAAGCCGCCGAAAAGGGCGTCGCCATCTCCGAGGACCAGATCAAGCGCGCCGTCCTGGATTCCGTGCGCGCGATCATGATCATCCGCGCCTACCGGATCCGCGGCCATCTGATCGCCGATCTCGACCCGCTCAAGATGATCGATGAGACACCGCATCCGGAGCTCGATCCGAAAAGCTACGGCTTCACCGAAGCCGATATGGATCGCCCGATCTTCATCGACAACGTTCTGGGCCTGCAACATGCCTCGATGCGCCAGATCATCGACGTGCTGCAGCGCACCTATTGCGGCACGTTTGCGCTGCAATACATGCATATTTCCGATCCGGAACAGGCCGGCTGGCTGAAAGAGCGGATCGAAGGCTTCGGCAAGGAAATCCAGTTCACCCGCGAAGGCCGCCGCGCCATTCTCAACAAGCTGGTTGAGGCCGAGGGCTTCGAGAAATTCCTGCATGTGAAATACATGGGCACCAAGCGCTTCGGCCTCGACGGCGGCGAAAGCCTCATCCCGGCGATGGAACAGATCATCAAGCGCGGCGGCAATCTCGGTGCGAAAGAGATCGTCATCGGCATGCCGCACCGCGGGCGCCTGTCCGTGCTCGCCAATGTGATGTCGAAACCCTACCGCGCGATTTTCAACGAATTCCAGGGTGGTTCTTTCAAACCCGAGGACGTGGACGGCTCCGGCGACGTGAAATATCACCTCGGCGCCTCCTCCGACCGTGAATTCGACGGCAACAAGGTGCACCTCTCGCTGACCGCGAACCCGTCGCACCTCGAGGCGGTGAACCCGGTTGTGCTCGGCAAGGCCCGCGCCAAGACCGACCAGAACAACGACCCGGAGCGCACTTCGGTCATTCCGGTGCTCTTGCATGGTGACGCGGCCTTCGCGGGCCAAGGCGTCGTGGCCGAATGTTTCGGTCTGTCGGGCCTGCGCGGTCACCGCACCGGCGGCACGATCCACATCGTGGTGAACAACCAGATCGGTTTCACCACCGCGCCGCATTTCTCGCGCTCGTCTCCGTATCCGACCGATATCGCCCTGATGGTGGAAGCCCCGATCTTCCACGTCAACGGCGACGATCCGGAAGCCGTGGTTCATGCCGCCAAGGTGGCCACCGAGTTCCGCCAGAAATTCCACAAGGACGTGGTGATCGACATCTTCTGCTACCGCCGCTTCGGTCACAACGAAGGCGACGAGCCGATGTTCACCAATCCGCAGATGTACACCAACATCAAGCGGCACAAGACCACGCTGCAACTCTATACCGAGCGTCTCGTGGCCGACGGTCTCATCCCCGAGGGCGAGATCGAGGACATGAAAGCGGCGTTCCAGTCGACGCTCAATGACGAGTTCGAAGCCGGCAAGACCTTCAAGCCGAACAAGGCCGACTGGCTCGACGGCCGCTGGTCGCACCTGAATGCCGAAGGCGAAGAGTACCAGCGCGGTCAGACCTCGATCTCCGAGGACACCATGGCCCAGATCGGACGCTCGCTCACCAGCTATCCGGAAGGGTTCAACATCCACAAGACCGTGGGTCGTCAGCTCGACGCCAAATCGAAAATGTTCGAAAGCGGCGAAGGCTTTGACTGGGCGACCGGCGAAGCGCTGGCCTTCGGCTCGCTTCTCACCGAGGGCTACCCGGTGCGTCTCGCGGGTCAGGACAGTACCCGCGGCACCTTCTCGCAGCGGCACTCCGGTCTGATCGATCAGAAATCCGAAGACCGCTACTATCCGCTCAACCACATCCGCGAGGGTCAGGCCAATTACGAGGTCATCGACTCGATGCTGTCGGAATATGCAGTGCTGGGTTTTGAATACGGCTACTCGCTGGCGGAACCGAATGCGCTCACGCTCTGGGAAGCCCAGTTTGGCGATTTCGCCAACGGCGCCCAGATCATGTTTGACCAGTTCATCTCCTCTGGTGAACGCAAATGGCTCCGCATGTCGGGTCTCGTCATGCTTCTGCCGCACGGGTTCGAAGGTCAGGGTCCGGAACACTCCTCCGCCCGTCTCGAGCGCTTCCTGCAAATGTCCGCCGAGGACAACTGGATCGTGGCCAACTGCACGACGCCGGCGAACTATTTCCACATCCTGCGTCGCCAGCTGCACCGCTCGTATCGCAAGCCGCTGGTGCTGATGACGCCGAAATCGCTTCTGCGTCACAAGCTCGCCACCTCCGTGGCCGCCGATTTCACCGATGGGTCGTCCTTCCACCGCGTCCTTTGGGACGATGCGGATCGCGACAACGGCACCGCCAAGTCGGAAATGAAGCTCAAGGCCGACAAGGACATCAAGCGCGTCGTGATCTGTTCCGGCAAGGTCTACTATGACCTGCTGGAAGCCCGCGACGCCGCCGGCAAGGACGACACCTATATCCTGCGTCTCGAACAGTTCTACCCGTTCCCGGCGCTCTCCATGGTGAAAGAGCTCGAACGCTTCAAAGGCGCAGAGATCGTCTGGTGTCAGGAAGAGCCCAAGAACCAGGGCGGCTGGAGTTTTGTCGAGCCGAATATCGAATGGGTGCTGACGCGTATCGGCGCCAAGCACACGCGCCCGGTCTATGCCGGTCGTGCCGCCTCCGCCTCGCCCGCCACGGGCCTGGCCTCTCAGCACAAAGCACAACAAACGGCGCTCGTGAACGATGCGCTCAATATCGAAGGGTAATCCAATGACCGTTGAAGTTCGCGTCCCCACCCTGGGCGAATCCGTGACCGAGGCCACCGTTGCAACCTGGTTCAAGAAACCGGGCGATGCGGTCGCCGTTGACGAAATGCTCTGTGAGCTCGAGACCGACAAAGTGACCGTCGAGGTGCCCTCCCCCGCCGCGGGCGTGATGGGGGACATCATCGCCGCCGAGGGCGAGACCGTCGGCGTCGACGCCCTGCTGGCAACGCTGAACGCTGGCGACGGCGCTCCGGCGGCTCCTGCCCCGAAAGCCGATGCAGCCCCCGCTGCGGCTCCGGCCGCCGCCGGTTCTGCCGCCACCGTCGATGTGATGGTGCCGACCCTTGGCGAATCCGTGACCGAGGCCACCGTCGCCACCTGGTTCAAAGCCGTGGGTGATACGGTCGAAGCCGACGAGATGCTCTGCGAACTCGAGACCGACAAGGTCTCCGTCGAGGTTCCGGCCCCCTCCGCAGGTGTGCTGAGCGCGATCATCGCCAATGAGGGCGACACGGTTGCCGCCGGTGGCAAACTGGCCGAGATGTCCTCGGGTGCCGGCGCTGTTGCCGCGGCCCCCGCTGCAACCCCGGCCCCGGCCGCCGCGGCACCCGCCGGTGGCAAGGACGTCGAGAATGCGCCCTCGGCCAACAAGCTGATGGCCGAGAAAGGCGTCACCCCGGCGTCTGTCACCGGCACCGGCAAGGACGGTCGCATCATGAAGGAAGACGTGCTGAACGCGCTGAACAAACCGGCGGCAGCCCCGGCCCCGGCCGCAGCCCCCGCTGCCCCGCGTCCGGCCGAAGACGCCGCCCGCGAAGAGCGCGTGAAAATGACCAAGCTGCGTCAGACCATCGCCCGTCGCCTCAAGGAATCGCAGAACACCGCCGCCATGCTCACCACCTATAACGAGGTGGACATGACCGAGGTGATGGCGCTGCGCAAAGAGTACAAAGACCTGTTCGAGAAGAAACACGGCGTCCGTCTGGGCTTCATGTCCTTCTTCACCAAGGCCTGTGTGCATGCGCTGAAAGAAGTCCCCGAGGTGAACGCCGAGATCGACGGCACCGATGTGGTCTACAAGAACTACGTCAACATGGGTGTTGCCGCTGGCACGCCGCAGGGTCTCGTGGTGCCGGTGATCAAGGATGCCGACAGCATGTCCTTCGCCGAGATCGAGAAAGCCATTTCTGAAAAGGGCAAACGCGCCCGTGACGGCAAGCTCTCCATGGCCGAGATGCAGGGCGGTACCTTCACCATCTCCAACGGTGGTGTCTATGGCTCGCTGATGTCCTCGCCGATCCTGAACCCCCCGCAGTCCGGTATCCTCGGCATGCACAAGATCCAGGACCGTCCGATGGCGATCAACGGTCAGGTGGTGATCCGCCCGATGATGTATCTGGCGCTCTCCTACGACCACCGTATCGTCGACGGCAAAGGCGCCGTGACCTTCCTCGTGCGCGTCAAAGAAGCGCTGGAAGACCCGCGTCGCCTGTTGATGGATCTGTAAGACCAAGTTGTATGCCTCGGGCAGATAGACTTTTGCCCGAGGCCATTTCCGAAGCCGCAATGGTACTTTGATGAGCTATAGCCCTGAACCAGATCCCCGCGAAGAGCTCCCGAAGCTCACGGCATTCGCAGATCGGGTGGCTGCGTTCTACAAGAACAAGCCCATCAAGTTTTGGGGATTATTGTGGCTGTTTTCCGCAATCTTTGTCGTCCTTGAACTCATAACCGACGGCCTGTCAGGCTTCACGACACCGCGAGAAAAAACTTTTCTGACATATGGCCTCATTGGCTGGAGTTATCCGCTCTTTCTGTTCGTGAGACGGAGATGAAAATGACCCCACTCCTCGCCTTCCCTGCACAAATCGCGCATCGCGCCCCGGACTTGATCCGGGGCCTCTCCGCCAGTTTCTCGGGACCCCGGATCAAGTCCGGGGCGGGTGCTGCATGACCCCGCTCCTCACCCTCCTCGCCCTCGCAGGCCTGTTGCACATCGCGCAATTCGTGGTGGCCTCTGTCATGGCGAATGTCGACCTCGGGCCGGGCTATACGACCTCGCCCCGCGACCGGGCACCAAGCCGCGAGATGCGCAAGACCACGGGCCGGATGCTGCGCGCCTATGACAATCACGTCCAGATGTTCCCCTTCTTCGCCGCCGGTGTGCTCCTGATCCATCTGACGGATCAGTCGAGTGCCGTGACGCTCGGCGCCGCTTGGGTCTATCTGATCGCAAGGGTGCTCTACGTGCCCGCCTATGCTTTCGGCTGGCAGCCGTGGCGGTCCTATATCTGGATGCTCGCCATGCTCTGCTGCGCCACCCTGTTCATCGCCGCGCTCGTCTGAGCGCATATTCGAAATGCCCGACGGATGTCCGACAGAAGTCCGACGCAAATCCGACACCGAAATCGACACTGAAAACGACCAGATCCAAGACCAAGGAGAAGACCATGGCATCCTATGACGTCATCATCATCGGCGCTGGCCCCGGCGGCTACGTCTCCGCCATCCGCTGCGCCCAACTGGGCCTCAAGACCGCCATTGTCGAGGGCCGCGAAACGCTCGGCGGCACCTGCCTCAACGTCGGCTGCATCCCCTCGAAAGCGCTTCTGAACGCGACGCACCATCTGCATGAGGCAGAGCACAATTTCGCCGCCATGGGGCTCAAGGGCAAATCGCCCTCCGTCGACTGGAAACAGATGAAAGCCTACAAGGATGACGTCGTCGGCCAGAACACCGGCGGTGTCGAATTCCTGATGAAAAAAAACAAGATCGACTGGCTCAAAGGCTGGGCCTCGATCCCCGCCGTCGGCAAGGTCAAGGTGGGCGAAGAGACCCACGACGCCAAAAATATCGTCGTCGCCTCCGGGTCCGTGCCGACCTCGTTGCCGGGTGTCGAAGTGGACAATGACGGCGGCATCGTCGTCGACAGCACCGGCGCGCTCGAACTGCCGAAAGTGCCGAAGAAACTCGTGGTCATCGGCGCCGGTGTGATCGGTCTCGAACTCGGCTCCGTCTATGCCCGCCTCGGCTCCGAAGTGACCGTGGTCGAGTTCATGGACTTCATCACCCCGGGCATGGATGCCGATGTCCAGCGCACCTTCAAGAAGCTGTTGGAAAAACAGGGCCTTAAATTCGTTCTCGGCGCCGCCGTGTCCGGTGTCGAAGCCTCGAAAACCAAGGCCAAGGTGAACTACAAGCTGAAGAAAGACGATTCGGAACACACGCTCGACGCCGATGCGGTTCTCGTCGCCACCGGTCGCAAACCCTTCACCGACGGGCTGGGTCTCGCCGAGCTGGGTGTCGCATTCACCCCGCGCGGTCAGATCCAAACCGACGCGCATTGGGCCACGAATGTGCCGGGCATCTACGCCATCGGTGACGCGATTGTCGGCCCGATGCTGGCGCATAAGGCCGAGGACGAGGGCATGGCCGTCGCCGAGGTTCTGGCCGGCAAACATGGTCATGTGAATTACGACGTGATCCCGGGCGTGGTCTACACCTCGCCGGAGGTGGCCACCGTCGGCAAGACCGAAGCCCAGCTCAAGGAAGAAGGCCGCAAATTCAAGATCGGCAAGTTCTCCTTCATGGGCAACGCCCGCGCCAAGGCCGTGTTCCAGGGCGACGGTTTCGTCAAGCTCATCGCCGATGCCGAGACCGATCGCCTCTTGGGCGCTGCGATCATCGGCCCGGGCGCCGGCGATCTGATCCACGAGATCTGTGTCGGCATGGAATTCGGCGCCTCGGCCCAGGACATCGCCCTGACCTGCCACGCCCACCCGACCTATTCGGAAGCCGTGCGCGAAGCCGCTCTGGCCTGTGGCGACGGCCCGATCCACGCTTGATCCTTTTGAAATCAAAAGAAAAGGCGCTCTTCGGAGCGCCTTTTTTGTTAGCCTTTTGCCGCCTCTTCCAGCCGTTTGGCGTGTTCGCGCCTGAGCTCCTTGCGCAGCTCGGCGGCGCGCCAGCGTTTCTTGTCCGCTTCCGTCTCCGGACTGAATTGCGGCACAGCGACGGTTTTGCCGTCATCATCCACGGCAACCATGGTGAAATAGCAGGAATTGGTGTGGCGCACGGTCTGAGTGCGGATGTTTTCCGCCTCGACCCGGATACCGATCTCCATCGAGCTGCGCCCGACATAGTTCACCGTCGCCCGGAAATGCACCAGCTCGCCCACGTGGATCGGCTGTTTGAACATCACCTGATCGACCGAGAGCGTCACCGCATATTGGCCGGAATAGCGCGAGGCGCAGGAAAACGCCACGAGATCCAAAAGTTTGAGCAGGGCGCCGCCATGCACCTTGCCGGAGAAATTCGCCATATCCGGCGTCATCAACTCGGTCATTTCCAGATAGCGTGCCATGTCCCACCCCTTTGCTTTTTCGCTCGCGTCAGAAGACTCTGCGGCGCGGCAAAGGTCAAGCACGCGGCTGACAACCTGGCCACATGTCTCACGCGGCCCCGCGGTTTTCCAAACGCCTCCTCCCGCATCTCATTCGAATGGCTGGTTTGCGGGCCTTGCTGCCATTCGTCATCTGGGCGCAAGCCGCACCTTGATGACGCGGGCGGTGGCGAGCCTGTCCGCTGAACCTCTCGATTTATCTCAACCAAATCCGAAAAAGTTCAACACGTTGCCTGAACCTGACAAAATCGCCGCCGCGCGGGACGCGTCAGCGATGTGCGGCGGCCTGCGGCCTTGATTCCGCGCAAAGGTGCTACATTCAAATGTCTTCCAAAAGCTCTCAGATCGCCCCTGAAATCTCAAACGGCCAGCATCCTGAGCCCCTGGGTCACATCGGAACGCACGGCAAGCCGCAACCCCGGCTCGTCCCCTGCCCTGAGAGCGGCGACGATCAGCCGATGATTATGCGGCACCTCGGTGCGGTTTAGCCGGCTGTAGAGCGCCCGCATGGTCGGTCCGAGCTGAAGCCAAACCGTCTCGGTCAAGGCCAGCATCGCCGGCGCCTGTGCCCGCAGATAGAGCGTGCGATGAAACTCCAGATTGGCGCGGATATAGCCGACATCGTCGTGTTTCGCGACCAGTTCGGCAATCGTGCCATTGATGGTCTGCAACCGTTCGATCAGCGCCATATGCGCCCGCGGCAAGGCCCGGGACGCCAGCTCCGGCTCGATCAGGGCGCGAATGGCGGCCAGCTCCTCGATCCGTTCGTTCGACAGCTCCGGCGTCGAGACCCGCCCCGAAGCCGACAGGTTCAGCCCGCCATCGGCCACCAGACGCCGCACCGCCTCGCGCGACGGCGTCATCGAGACATCGAACATCTTGCCGATGCCGCGCAGCGTCATCGCCTGCCCCGGCGGGAATTCCCCATGCATGATGCGGGTACGCAAGGCACGGTAGACCCTGTCATGGGCGGCGGAGGGGCTGTCGGACTGTCGAGGCGTCGGGGTGATCATGGGCGCAATGTGATCACAAATCGCACAAAGGTCAATCCGCCCCGGACGGCTCTTGCCTGCGCTCCCTCACACCTGCTGCGCCCAGCCGCACAGAGCTCACTCAAAGCGCCAGGCGTGCAGCGTTTCGCCCTCAGCATGCAACCACCGCCGGTGTCCGGCATGATCCGGACAGATCCGGGCGACATGGGCCCAGAAACGCTCCGAATGGTTCATCTCCAACCGATGCGCCACCTCATGCGCGGCGACATAATCCAGCACCGCTTCGGGGGCCATCATCAGCCGCCAGGAATACATGAGATTGCCTTCGGAGGTGCAGGAGCCCCAGCGCGAGCGCGGATCGCGCAGGCTCAGACGACCATAGGAGACACCCAGCGCCGCCGCATACCGGTCGGTGGCGGCACGCAGCCGCAGCCCGGCTTCGAGCTTGAGAAAGGCCTTGATACGGGCCGGCACGCGGTCCTCGGCGCCGGGCACCTCGAGACGCCCATCGCGCAGCACCGCACGGCGGCCCGTACCGGGGCAGATTTCCACCTCGCGACCCAAAACCGGGATCCGTGCACCGAATTCCGGATGCCGATCCTCGGGCCTGTTGCCGAGATGCTTGCGCACCCAGTCTTCCTTTTCCCGCAGAAAGGCCACGGCCTCGCGTTCCGGCAGACGTTTCGGCATCGACAGGGTCACCCGGCCATCGAGACGCGACACCCGCAGCGACAGCCGCCGGGCCCGCGCCGAGCGGCGCAGCGTGACCTGAACAGGCGGATCGCCGTCAAGATAAATATCGCTCATACGGTCCTCTTGGATCGAGCTGCCGCCGATCATCTGGCCTATCGGTTTGGCCGGTCTGCTTACCGGAAAATTTCCTCGCTGTTCTTTCCAATAGCGCGAGCAGATGCAACAGACCACCAAGTTTCCGCGATTTCCGGCAAAAGCCTTTGACACCTCTCTCGCGATATGGCATGGCCCGCAAATCTCCGCATATGGATCAGCAATTACGAAAGGGATTCAACATGCCCAAAGAGGAATGGGGCGTAAAGCGCCTTTGCCCCACCACCGGCAAACGGTTCTATGACCTGAACCGTGACCCGATCGTGTCTCCCTACACCGGTGAAGTTGTCACCTTTGACGCGAATAACAAATCGCGCGTGGCGATTCAGGAAAAAGTCGCACCGGCGCAGGCCGAAGATGTCGACAACGATGATGATCTGCTCGTCGATGACGATACCGATCTGGATATCGATGACGATCTCCTCGACGATGATGATGATGACGATAACGTCTCTCTCGACGACATCGCCGATGTCGCCGCGGACGATGACGACTGATTGAGAACAATGATGGGCGGCGCGGGATCGCGCCCCCATGACTGTTTCCTGACCGCGCCGAAGCTTTACGACAAAAAATAACGGCTTGTCATTTTTTCTCTTGCAACCCCGAGCGAGACAAAATAGGAAGCGCGGGCAGACGGAAATGACGCCTCTGCAACAGACCCGACCGGGACCCAAACCGGTCATGATGGGGCCTTAGCTCAGCTGGGAGAGCGCCTGCATGGCATGCAGGAGGTCAGCGGTTCGATCCCGCTAGGCTCCACCAAATCCCCCTATATGATTAGATCGCAAAGATTCTACGCAGGGATCTGCGTTACAAAATTCTTCTTTTGTCAGATGGTTACGTCTCATCGACAATATCCCGCCCTTTGGCGCGGCTCTCCAGACCATGCTTGCGCCGGAAGCGTTCGAGCGAATTATGCCCTGACCTTTTGATATCCCAAAAGCGCTCGCCGACTTGTTCGCATTAACAATCGATCCTTTCAGATCGGACCATCGCAGACCATGTCGCTCCAAATGCCACTGCCGCGGCAGAATCATCGACTTCGGAGCTCCCGCATGCGGTCGGAGGGCCGAGGAGATAGCGGTCGGGCGCCGCGACGCCCCGCAGTCATTTCCCCATATGCGCAAACAATCGTCAGAGATATTAGCCATTGTGCTTGCCGCGAGGACAGAGCGTATCGAATTGCGGCATAAAGTTGACAAAACCAAGGCGGGATGATGCTCTTAAGAAAGATTAATTTGGAGCATTTCTAGATGTTTATGTTTGCAGGCCTTCTTGTATCACTGACCGCTGCCGGGTTCATGTTTGATTTCTCGGGAGGCGAGTCGGAGGACCAAGATACGGCAACCACCGGCACCGAAGAGAACGATGCAATCGTCGGGTCCGACATGGATGATGAGGTCATCGCCGGGGCCGGCGAAGACATCATCTTCGGCAACAGCGGCGACGACACCATTCGCGGCTATGCCGATGATGACACGGTGATCGGCGGCGATGGCGATGACGACCTGCGCGGCAACGGCGGCGATGATCAACTCTATGGTGAAGACGGCAACGATCTGCTGCGGGGCGGCTGGGGCGACGATCTGGCGGTCGGTGGCGAAGGCAATGACACGCTGGTCGGCGACGAGGGTGACGACACGCTGATGGGTGACGCAGGCGATGACCGGCTCTTTGGCGAAGAGGATGACGACACCATCTGGGGCGGGGACGGCAATGACGAGATCGATGGTGGCACGGGCCAGGACCTGCTGAACGGCGGCGCCGGTGACGACACCATCCGTGGCAGCGGCGGCAGCGACCTGATCTTTGGTGGCGAGGGCAATGACGACCTGCGCGGCAACTCGGGCGACGATGTCGTCGATGGGGCCGAGGGCGAAGACCGTATTCGTGGCGGCGGTGGCGATGACACGCTCGCCGGCGGCGAGGATGACGATTACATCACCGGCGAGATCGGCGATGACACCCTGCTGGGCGAAGACGGCAATGACGTCCTGTTCGACACCGAGGGCAGCAACATCTTCGATGGCGGCGCGGGCGACGATCACATCATCACCGGGCAGACCGGCGATCTCACCGGCGGGGACGGTCTTGACCAGTTCGAGGTTGCCTTCGATTCCTTCGAAACCCCGATTGAGGGCGAGGACAGCGCCTATCCGACGGTTCAGGACTTTACACCAGACGAAGATACGATCCTGCTGAGCGGCGTGCCGCAAGATGCCACCGTCGAAGTCAGCGCCATGGCAGATGGCACCGGCTCCAATGTTCTGGTCGACGGCGCAATCGTTCTCGGTGTCCCCGGGGTGACGGATCTCACGGCCGATCAGATCGCGATCGAATACGCGGCCTGATCCGGCGCCGGACCTGTGTTACAGGTCGCAGGCAGGCCCGTTGGCTTGGCGAGCACAGCTGAAAGATATCTGCCCCGTGGCGTTTTCCGCCCCGGGTAATTTTGGGGCCAGAACCAGAGCCGAGGAACTGGACGCACGAATGCCTGCTTTGCGGGACGGAAGGATCGCCTCTCTGGCGCTGAGCCGTGACAAGCCTGCCCGTGGGGTGACGCTTAAACAGGTACGCAGCACTCTATGACACAGCACATTTCTTATTTATGAGGTCTTTGCGCGGCCTGAGTGCGCCAGCCCGGCCGCGCTGAAAGCACGCCTCCGGCGTGGCACGGGCAGGCGCAGGCACCGCAGCCTTCGGCCTTGTCCCGCGCCCAGAAGGCCAATGTCCGACATGGGCGCGAACCTGCCTTTCGATGCGAAAGGCGGAAAGCTCGGCAGGGTGTCATCGCTTCACACCCCGAAATCGGCGACGTTAGCGCCCAAAGGCAGCCGGGATTTTGGCGAGAAGCTGCACGTGGGGCTTGGTTTTGCCCCGGCCAGGCTATAACAGAGAGCAACTTCACCAACGGAGATTGGATCTTTGCTCGATCTTACTCACGTTCGCTCGGTACTCACCGATGCCTATGACCTCGCCCCGTCCCTCGATCTGGCCAATTCCATGCAGGACATCTATGCCCGCATGGATCGTGTGGTGCCCCTGCCCGACTGGGCAATCTACGCCCCCTATGTGAAAGCCATCAATGCGCTGAAAAAAGAGCGCAACGCGGTGATCCTCGGGCACAATTACATGACGCCGGAGATCTATCACGGCGTTTCCGATTTCGTCGGCGACAGCTTGCAGCTGGCGATGAAAGCCGCCGAGGTCGAGGCCGACGTGATCGTCCAGGCCGGTGTGCATTTCATGGCCGAGACCTCGAAGATCCTCAGCCCTCAAAAGACCGTGCTGATGCCGGATATGCAGGCGGGCTGTTCCCTGGCCGAAAGCATCACCGCCGACGGCATCGAGGAAATGCGGGCGAAATACCCCGGCGCGCCGGTGGTCTCCTACGTCAACACCACGGCCGAGGTGAAAGCCGCCTCCGACATCTGTTGCACCTCGTCGAACGCCGCCCAGATCGTCGCCGCGCAAGAGAGCGACACGGTGATCATGACTCCGGATCAGTATCTGGCACAGAATGTCGCCCGCGACGTGCCGCAGAAAAACGTGGTGTTCTGGCCCGGCTCCTGCATCGTGCACGAACAATACACGGCCGAGGACATCAACGACTTTCGCAGCTGGAACCCGGGAACGAAGATCATCGCCCATCCGGAATGCCCCCCCTCGGTGATCGAGGCTTCGGATTTCTCCGGCTCCACGAGCGGCATCATCAAATATGTCACCGAGAACAAGCCGAAACAGGCGATGCTGGTGACCGAATGCTCGATGGCTTCGAATATCGCCGACGAGCTGCCGGAGGTCGATTTCCTCGGCCCCTGCAACATGTGCCCCTATATGAAGAAGATCTCGCTCGAAAAGATCCTCTACGTGCTGCACACGATGGACAATCAGGTCGAGGTCGATGAGGCCATCGCCGCCAAGGCACGCCTGTCGGTGCAACGTATGATCGACCTGTCGCGCGAGCTTGGGATTTAAGCCGGACATGAAAATCGTCACCACCGATCGCATCGTCATCGTTGGCGCAGGGCTCGGTGCCCTTTACGCCGCTCTGGAATTGGCGCCCCGCCCGGTGGTGATGATCTCCCCCGAGACGCTGGGGCTGGGCGCAAGTTCCGCTTGGGCCCAGGGCGGTGTCGCCGCCGCCATGGACCCCGCCGACACGGCCGAGAACCACGCCCATGACACCGAGGTGGCGGGCGCCGGCACGGTCGATCCCAAAATCGCCGCCATGGTCACCCATGAGGCACGGGCGCATATTCTCGATCTGACCTCCTTGGGCGCACCGTTCGATCGCACCGAGGATGGCGGCTATGTGCTGTCACGCGAGGCGGCGCATAGCTTTGCCCGTGTGGTACGGGTCAAGGGCGATCAGGCCGGGGCCGCGATCATGGCGGCGCTCATCGAGCGCGTCCGTGCGACCCCGTCGATCCAGGTGCTCGAAGGCACGATGGCGGTCGATCTCGATGTCGAGAACGGTCGGATCACCGGCGTCGCGATCCAGGCCGCCGATGAGGCCCGCTCTGCCCCGGTGATGCTGCGCGGTGCCGCCTATCTGATGGCCGGGGGCGGCTCTGGCGGGCTGTTTGCCGTGACCACCAATCCGCCGCGCATCCGCGGTCAGGTGATCGGCATGGCGGCGCGGGCCGGTGCGGTGATCGCCGACCCGGAATTCGTGCAATTTCACCCGACCGCGATCGATGTCGGCGAAGACCCGGCACCTCTGGCGACCGAGGCGCTCCGGGGCGAAGGCGCGGTGCTGATCAACAAGCATGGCGAACGCTTCATGCTCGGGCTGCACAAGGATGCGGAACTGGCGCCGCGCGATGTGGTGGCGCGTGCGGTCTATACCCAGTCGCAGGCCGGGATGCGGCCGATGCTCGACACCCGCGAGGTGCTGGGCGAACGGATCAAGACCCAATTCCCGACCGTGGCCGAGGCCTGCGCCCGCAACGGCATCGACCCGGCGAAAGAGCCGATCCCGGTGGCCGCCGCCGCGCATTACCACATGGGCGGGATCGACACGGATATCGACGGGCAATCGTCTCTCGGCAATCTCTGGGTCTGTGGCGAGGCGTCCTCGACCGGGCTGCACGGCGCCAACCGGCTGGCCTCGAACGGCTTACTCGAAGCGCTGGTCTATGGCCGGGTCTGTGCCCGGGGCATGCTGAAAAGCCTTGGCGAAACGCCGGAGAGCCTGGAGGACCCCGGTGAAACTCCCGAGGTCACGATCACCTTCGAGCAAGGCGGCGAACGCCCGGATGCGCGCGCCGTGGCCAGGCTCCGCCAGACCATGACCGGCTGTGTCGGTGTGGTGCGCGATGCCAAGGGGCTGAAAACCGCGCTCAGGGCCATTGCCGAGATCGAGAGCGCGCACCCCGAAAGCCGTTCTTTCGCCAATATGTGCGCCACCGCCACCCTGATCGCCGCCGGGGCGTTGTTGCGCGAGGAAAGCCGCGGCGCGCACGAGCGCAGCGATTTCCCGGACATGGCAGAGCGCGGCAAACGCACGAAAATCACCCTGCCTGAGGCGCTCGCCCTGCGAGAGAAAGTCATTGAGGAGCTGTCATGACCCTTCCCGATCTCATCCTGGAACCGATGGTGCGCAACGCGCTGATGGAAGACCTCGGTAGCTATGGCGACATCACCACCCGCACCGTGATCCCGGCCGGCACCACCTATAAGGCGCGGCTCAATGCCCGCGCCGATGCGGTGGTCTCGGGCATGCAGATCGCCCGCATCGCCTTTCACCTCGTCGATCCCTCCCTGAAAGTCCGCACGGTGATCGGCGACGGTCAGCGCTGCCAAAAGGGTGACGTTCTGATGGAGATCGAAGGCGACGCCGCGGCGATCCTCTCGGGCGAACGCGTGGCGCTGAATTTCGCCGGGCGCCTCACCGGCATTGCCACGATGACGGCGGGCTATGTGGCCGCCGCCGAAGGCTATGCGACCCGCATCACCTGTACCCGCAAAACCACGCCGGGGCTCAGGATCGTCGAGAAACAGGCGGTGCTGCATGGTGGCGGCTTCAACCACCGCTATTCCTTGTCGGATGCGATCCTGATCAAGGACAATCACATTGCCGCCGCCGGCGGCATCCGTCAGGTGCTCGAGGCCACCAAGGCGCAGGCCAGCCATATGATGGTGGTCGAGATCGAGGTCGACCGTCTAGACCAGCTCGCAGAAGTGCTCGAGGTCGGCGGCGCCTCCGTCGTGCTTTTGGACAATATGGACAACGACATGCTGCGCGAGGCGGTCGCCATGGTGGCCAAGGACGGAGACCGCATCAAGACCGAGGCCAGCGGCAATGTCACGCTCGAGCGCATCGCCTCGATTGCCGCCACGGGGGTCGATTACATCTCCTCGGGCGCGCTGACCCATTCGGCCGGCACCGTCGATCTCGGCCTCGATTTCTGACGCATCACAGCCCGAGCAACACGGTCTCCCCGTCCAGTTTCACCGGGAAACTTGCGGTCTCGCCCTCATCGGCGCCCTGTGCGGCGCCGGTCTCCAACGAGATCACCCAGTTGTGCAGCGGGCATGTGACACAGCCGTCGTGCACGATGCCCTGGCTCAGCGGGCCATTCTTGTGCGGGCATTTGTCTTCGAGGGCGAAAAGCCGGTCATCCGCGGTGCGGAAGATGGCGATGGTCATTTCGCCGTTTTTCACGCAGCGCGCACCTTGGCGCGGGATGTCACTCAAGCTGCCGACGTCAATCCAGTTTTTGGTCTGCATGTTCATTCCGCTGCCTCCAGATTGAGCGTGGCCATGGGAGAGAATTCATGGGCTTCGGCGCCGGCGACGCGTTCGGCCCAGGGGTCGATCTGTGCGAATTTCTGAGAATACCGGAACCGTTCGGCGTAGCTCTTGCGCGCCTCAAGGTCGTCGTAGGCCACCTCTTTGATGTGATCGTAGCCAATCCGGTTGGCCCATTTGTAGATGCGCTCGAGGTAGAACCCGGTCTCGCGATAATATTGTGTCAGCGCGCAGATGGTCTCCATCACCTCGTCTTCACTGGCAACCTTGCCCAAGGGCGTTGTGCCCTGGATATGCAGGCCCGCCGCGCCGCCATAGACGATCTCATAGCCGCTATCGACACAGATCACGCCGATGTCCTTACAGGTCGCCTCGGCGCAATTGCGCGGGCAGCCGGTGACGGCGAGTTTCAGTTTCGCAGGCGACCAGGCGCCCCAGAGCGCTTTCTCGAGCTTGATGCCGAGCCCGGTCGAATCCTGCGTGCCGAAGCGGCACCAATCCGTACCGACACAGGTTTTCACCGTCCTGAGCCCCTTGGCATAGGCCGCGCCCGACACCATCCCGGCATCGTTGAGATCGGCCCAGACCGGGATCAGGTCCTCTTTTTTGACCCCCAGCAGGTCGATGCGCTGACCGCCGGTGACCTTGACCGTCGGGATGTCGTATTTGTCGGCCACATCGGCGATCGCGCGCAGCTCATCCGGCGTGGTGATGCCGCCGAACATCCGCGGCACGACCGAATAGGTGCCGTCCTTCTGAATATTGGCGTGGACGCGTTCGTTGATGAACCGCGACTGCTGGTCGTCCACATATTCACCGGGCCAATCGGCCACCAGGTAATAGTTCAGCGCCGGGCGGCATTTGGCACAGCCCTCGGGCGTCGCCCATTCCAGCTCCTGCATCACCGCCGGGATGGATTTGAGCTCCTTGGCCTTGATCATCCGGCGAATGAACCCGTGACCATGCGTGGTGCAGCCACAGATGCCTTCGGCCTCGGGCAGCTTGAACGCGTCGCCAAGGGTCAGCCCCATGACACTCTCGACCAGCCCGGTACAGGTGCCGCAGGAATTCGAAGCCTTGGTGTGCGCCCGCACATCGGCCAAGGAGGTCAGCCCCTTGTCCTTGATCGCCTGAACGATCGTGCCCTTGCTGATGCCATTGCAACCGCAGATCTCGGCATCGTCCGGCAGCGCCGCGACGGCGGCCAGCGGATCGGCCTGCCCGCCCCCCTGATAGGCCTGACCGAAGATCAGCGTCTCGCGCATTTCGGAGACATCTTCGCCCGAGGTCAGAAGCTGGTTGTACCAGGCGCCATCAGCGACATCGCCATAGAGCACGGCACCGATCACCTTGTTGTCCTTGAGGATCACGCGTTTGTAGGTGCCGCGTTGTGCATCGCGCAGCACGATGTCCTCGCGCCCTTCGCCCTCGGCAAAATCGCCGACCGAATAGAGATCACAGCCGGTGACCTTCAGCTTGGTCGGGGTTTCGGCATGGGCGAAAGCAGCCTCCGACGCCCCGGCAAGATGCGTCGCGGCCACTTTCGCCATGCGGTAGAGCGGTGCGACGAGGCCATAGACCATGCCGCCCACTTCCACGCATTCCCCAACGGAATAGATATGCGGGTCCGAGGTTTTCATCGTCGCGTCCGTCACGATGCCGCGGTTGACCTCGAGCCCGGCCTCCTGCGCGAGCTGCACATTCGGACGGATGCCCACGGCCATCACGACGAGCGAGGCGTCGATCACCGTGCCATCGGCAAGCTCCACGCCCTCGACCTTGTCCTTGCCCAGGATCTGTTTGGTATTGGCCTCGCAACGCACCTCGATGCCGCGGCTTTCCAGCTCTTTTTGCAAAAGATAACCGGCGGCGGTGTCGAGCTGGCGCTCCATCAGCGTCGGCATCAGATGCAACACCGTCACCTCCATGCCGCGCAGTTTCAGACCGGCGGCGGCTTCGAGTCCAAGAAGCCCGCCACCGATCACCACAGCACGACCGCCCTCCTCAGCGGCTTTGATCATGCCGTCGGTATCATCGAGATCACGATAGGCCAGAACCCCCGGCAGATCGTGGCCGGGAACGGGGATGATGAACGGGTTGGAGCCGGTGGCGATGACCAGATTGTCATACTCCGCCACCACGCCCTTTTCAGAGACCACCTTGCGCTCGTGGCGGCGGATCTCGGTGATCTTGTCACCCTGATGCAGAGTCACACCATGTTCCTCATACCAGCCTTCACCATGGATGATGATATCGGCGTAGCTTTTTTCGCCCGACAGCACGGGCGAGAGCATGATACGGTCATAGTTCACGCGCGGCTCGGCGTTGAAAATCGTGACCTCATATTGGTCGGTGGTTTCGAACAGATGTTCGAGCATCCGCCCCGGCGCCATGCCATTGCCGACGATCACGAGTTTCTGTTTGCGGGTCTCAATATGGAGTTCAGCAGTCATAACGGCACTTCCTCTCAGAACGCGGATCGTCACAGACGACCCAATTGGTCTTTGGTGAGATTGCAGCGCCGTTGCTGCGGGCCCCGGATCGGGGCGATATCGGTCACGTCGCGTCCTTGCGACATGCGAGCGCGTGGCTCGTTGCGTTTAGCTTCTAGGAGATCACCGCGCCCGGGCAAGGAGGTTTCCCGCCCCCTGCCCCGATTTTTTTCGCATATGCAGCATGATTGGCTTGTTTTTCACGCGCCTACCCTGCGCATTGCCACAAAAAAAGGCAGTGCGAAAACCACACCGCCTCCATTTCAAATGTCACGAAAGCCCCGTTCAGCCGACCTGACGACCATGTGACCAGACGCCCCGGATCACCGGCGTGCCCTCGATTCGGGCGATCCGCACCAGATCGGCATGCAGCCCCGGCGCAATACGGCCGCGATCCGCGAGCCCCACGGCACGGGCCGGATTGGCGGTCACCGTGGCCACCGCCCGGGGCAGATCGTCCCAGAGATCCGCCAGAAGGATGGCCGAGGAAATCAGCGCCGAGGGCACATAGTCGGACGAGACGATATCCAGCAGCCCGCGTTCGGCGAGGTCATGGGCGGCGACATTGCCGGAATGCGAGCCGCCGCGAATGAGATTGGGCGCGCCCATCATCGCCGAGATACCATGCAGTTTGCAGGCCTGTGCCGCCTCCACCGTGGTCGGGAATTCCGCCACCCGCACGCCGTGTTTGCGCGAGGTCTCGACATGATCCGCCGTGGTATCGTCATGGCTGGCCAGAACCGCGCCGTAGCGCTTGGCCTCCGCCACCGCCACCGCCTCATGCCGGGTGGCATAGGTGTCGCGCAGCTCGTAGAGATGCGCCACGTGATCGTCGAACTCGGCGTCCGACATGCCGCGTTTCTTCTGCACATAATCCTTGAGCTTGGAAATGTCGCGGAACTGCCGCTGACCGGGCGTGTGATCCATAAGGGACACCAGCCCGACGCGATCCTCCGGCCCGAATTCGGCCATTTCTTCCTCGAGCGTCTCGGAACAGATCTCGGCCCGCAGATGCAGGAAATGGCTGATCTTCAGCGCGCCGAGATCGCGCATTCCCATGATCTCGCGCGACAGGTTGCGGGCATATTTGCCATAGCCCGCGTCGCCACGGGTGTGGATCGAGCCCACACGCAGTGCGTCGAATACGGTGGTGATACCGACGGAGGCCAGCTCCGCGTCATGGGCGAGGATCGCCGCCTTATGCGGCCAGTCGACCTTGGGGCGCGGTTCGATATGGCGTTCGAGATTGTCGGTATGCAGCTCGATGAGGCCGGGGATCAGCAAGTCACCCGCACAATCGATCGCACCCGCCACCGTCGTGCCGCCCGTGCTCACATCGGCGATCTTGCCATCTTCGATGCGCACAGAGCCGGTGATTACCTCATTCTCCAGAACGATCCGGGCGTTGCTCAAAGTAAAGTCGGTCATCATCTCATCCTTGTCAGAAGCGCCTGTCTGACCGATCAATGTCACATGGATGTGACAGAGCGCGGATAGGCAGGGCAGCATGGAAAATTTCAAAAGATACGCGGTCTATTACGCCCCCGCGCCGGGGCCGTTCGCCGATGTCTGTGCCAGCTGGCTCGGCTGGGATGCATTCGAGGGGCAGGAGATCCCGCATCCGCAACTCGACGGCCTGCCGCTCCCGGTCTCGGAGATCACCGCCACCCCGCGCAAATACGGGTTTCACGGCACTTTGAAGCCGCCGTTTCGCCTGACCGGCACGGTGGAAGAGTTGCGGAGCGATCTCGAGACCTTCGCCGCCACCCATGCGCCGGTGGTGCTCGATGGGCTGGCTTTGACGCGGATCGGCAGCTTCCTGGCGCTCACGCCCACGGGCGATCTCTCGGCGCTGGAAACGCTGGCGGGCGAAGTGGTCGCCACGCTGGACAAGCATCGGGCGCAGCCGCCAGAGACGGAGCTGGCGCGTCGTCGCGCCTCCGGGCTCTCTGAGCGGCAAGAGGCGCTGTTGACACAATGGGGCTACCCCTACGTGATGGAGGAATTCAAATTCCACCTGACACTTTCCGGCAAGCTCGCGGGAGATGAGGCCGAGGCGGTGAAGGCCGCGCTCCTGCCCGTCTTGGCCCCGCTCCTGCCCGATCCCTTCGTGATCGAGAACCTGTGCCTCTTCGGCGAAGCCGAGGACGGGCGGTTCCATCTCTTGCACCGTTACACCCTCTCCGGCTGAAGCGCCGCGAGAAACTGCACCACCGCCTCTTCGAGGGACCCGTCATTCTCGACCCGGCGAACCGGCAGGCCGGGCGCAATGTCATATCCGGCACGAGCCAGACGTTTTTCGATCTCTTCCCGGCTCTCGCGGCCACGGGCGGCGAGCCGTTTCGCCAGCACCTCTGGTGAGGCGGTGATCAGCAGCACCCCCATATTGGGATAGAGCGCATAGGCCTCCGCCAAGATGCCGCGCGAGCCGTTGAACAGCACATCGTGCCCCTCATTGAGCGCGGTCTCGATCGAGATCGGCACACCGTATTTCAGCCCGTGCGCTTGCCAGTGAAGCGCAAAGTCCCCGGCCTCCAGACGACGGTCGAACTCCTCGACAGAGACGCCTTCGAAATCTTCGCCACCGGCCTCGGTCGGGCGGGTGATCACCCGCTTGGCCCGCACGAGATCCCGACGGCGCTCCATTGTCGCCTCTATCAACGTGTCCTTGCCGACCCCCGAAGGGCCGACCACCGCATAGAGCCGCCCGACCATCAGGCCGCCCTCGAGGGCGTGAAGGCGGAGACATCGATCTCGCGATCCGCCACACGGTCACGTGCCGGAGCATCGTGGAAAATCCCGATGATCGCCGCCCCGCGCGCCTTGGCCTCTTCGATAAGGCTGAGCACGGTCTCACGATTGGTGGCATCGAGCGAGGCGGTGGGCTCGTCCAAAAGCATCGCCGGGTAGGTATGAGCAAAGCCTCGGGCAATATTGACCCGCTGCTGCTCGCCGCCCGAAAACGTCGTCGGCGACAAGCTCCAGAGCGTTTCCGGGATGTTCAGCCGCGAGAGCAGATCGCGGGCGCGCGCGTAAGCCGCCTCCTTCGCCACGCCGACGGCCAGCAAGGGCTCGGCCACCACCTCGAGCGTCGGCACACGCGGCACGACGCGCAAGAATTGCGACACATAGCCCAGCGTGGCACGCCGCAATGCGATGATCTCGCGCGGTTCGGCATTGGCAACGTCCGTTTCGCCGACCCAGATATGCCCCGCCTGGCTCAGGTAATTGCCGTAGATCATCCGCATCAGGGTCGATTTACCAGCACCGGAATTGCCCGTAAGCGCGACGCATTCGCCGGCGGCAACCTCGAAACTGGCGCCTTGCATCACCGGGATCACCGCGCTGCCCTGATTGTGCAGGGTGAAGGATTTCGCGAGATCCTCGATGCGGATCATCGGAGTGTCAGAAGAGGTCTGGGTCATGTCGATCACAGCCATTTTTTCCATTTGCAAAAGAGGTAAGTGCCCAGGGCCGAACCGATCATCAGCGCCGTGGCGATGAGATAGCCGTGCGGGCTTTCCAGTCCCGGGATGAAGGGGAAGTTCATGCCATAGACCGAGGCCACAAGCGTCGGCGGCAGGAACAGGACGGCGACCACCGAGAGGATGCGGCTGGTGTCGCTCTGCTCCAGATTGATCAGACCCAGCGTCACATCGGTGAGCTGCGCGATCCGACCGGCGAGAAAGTCGGAATGCACCGTGAGCGCCTGACAATCCCGGACCTGCGCCTTGAGGATCTCGCGCAGCGCCTTGTCGCCCTTTTCCTCAAGCCCAAGGCCAAAGTTCGACAGCGCCCGCTCGATGGTCAGAAGCGCATGGCGATATTTGGCGACCTGTTCGCTTTGACGTCCCAGCGCTCTGAGCGCATCCGCCAGCTCGTCACCACGTGGTTTCGGATCGCGAAAGGCCACATGCGATTGCTGATCGAGCGCCTCGCCCACACCTTCCATAAGGTCGGCCAGGCGCGCAACGATCTCTTCGATCAGCCCCATGAACAACCGCCGACGCCCGCCGAAACCGGCACTCGATTGCGCCGCGTGATCGGCAAAGGTCTCGAACGGCCGCGGCGTGTGATAGCGCACTGTAAAGAGCCGCTCCGGCGTGATCAGAAAGGCCACGGGACCGAAGCTCGGCGTCTTGTGCTTGTCGAGCCCCGGCAAGACGATGGTGAGCACCTCCGTGTCGCCCTCGCGGTACAGACGGTTGGAGACCTCGATCTCCTGCATATCCGCGAGCGTCGGCACATTGACACCCATGGCCTCCACCGCCGCCACCTGAGCGGACTGCGGGCTCAAAAGATCCACCCAAAGCGCATCGGTCAGATCGCCGGCCCCAAGCGTTTCGGGTGGCAATTTTTCAAGGCCGAGAGGGGTTGCGCGATAGGCGAACATCATGGCTCAGACCTGCAGGACCGAGGAGACGAGAAGCTGGGTATAGGCATGTTGCGGATCATCGAGCACCTGATCGGTAAGGCCGTGCTCGACCACACGGCCGGATTTCATCACCATCAGACGATCCGCCAAAAGCCGCACCACGGCAAGGTCATGGGTGACGATGATCGCCGAAAGGCCCATTTCGCGCACCAATCCGCGCAGCAAGTCCAAAAGGCGGGCCTGCACCGAGACGTCGAGACCACCCGTGGGCTCATCCATGAAGACAAGCCGCGGCCCGGTCACAAGGTTCCGCGCGATTTGCAGACGCTGCTGCATGCCACCGGAAAAGGCCGAGGGTTTGTCATCCACCCGGTCTTCGCTGATCTCGACGCGGTCGAGCCAATCCACCGCCTGAGAGCGGATATTGCCGTAATGCCGCGCGCCCACGGCCATCAGCCGCTCGCCGACATTGCCACCAGCCGAGACGCCCATGCGCAGCCCGTCGCGGGCATGCTGATGGACAAAGGCCCAGTCGGTGCGCGACAGCATGCGGCGTTCCGGCTCGGACATCTTGAGCGTATCGACCAGCCCCCGGTCGCGGGTGTCGAACAGCACCTCGCCACCGTCCGAGGGCAGATGCCCGGCGAGACAATTCAGAAGCGTCGATTTGCCGGAGCCGGATTCGCCGACGATGCCCATGACCTCGCCGGGGTAGAGATCGAAAGAGACATCGGTACAGCCGATGCGCCCGCCATAGGTCTTGCGGATATCTTTGACAGAGAGAAGCGGTTGAACAGGGGGGTGCGTGCTCATTCGGCAGCCTTCTCTATATTTTCGGAGGGGGACAGACGCCCGCGATGGCCTTCGGCCTGCCGCTCGGCGCAATAATCAGTGTCGGAGCAGACGAACATCCGCCCGCCCTCGTCGTCGATGATCACCTCATCGAGATAGGTATGCTCGGCCCCGCAGAGATCGCAGGGGTGATTGGCTTTCGACGGATCGAACGGGTGATCCTCGAAATCCAGCGAGACCACTTTCGTATAGGGCGGCACGGCATAGATGCGTTGCTCGCGCCCCGCACCGAAAAGCTGGATCGCCGCCATGTCCATTTTCGGATTGTCGAATTTCGGGATCGGCGACGGGTCCATCACATAGCGATCTTCGACCTTCACCGGATAGGCGTAAGAGGTGGCGATATGACCGTGTTTGGCGATGTCCTCGTAAAGTTTCACATGCATCAGCCCGTATTCTTCGAGCGCGTGCATCTTGCGGGTCTCGGTCTCGCGCGGCTCCAGAAAGCGCAGCGGTTCGGGAATGGGCACCTGATAGACAAGGATCTGGCCTTCGGTGAGCGGCTCCTCGGGAATGCGGTGACGTGTTTGGATCACCGTTGCCTCGCGGGTTTTCTCGGTCACGGCGATCTCGGCGGTCTTCTCGAAAAACTTGCGGATCGACACGGCATTCGTGGTGTCATCGGCGCCCTGGTCGATCACCTTGAGCGTGTCTTCCGGGCAAAGACAGGCGGCAGAGACCTGCACGCCGCCGGTGCCCCAGCCATAAGGCATCGGCATTTCGCGCGAGGCGAAAGGCACCTGATAGCCCGGCACGGCAATCCCCTTGAGGATCGCGCGACGGATCATCCGTTTGGTTTGCTCGTCGAGATAGGCGAAGTTATAGTCGCTCATTCCGCGGCCTCCTTCACGCTTGATCCGGCCTCAGCTTCGGCGATCTCCGCGCGCATTTTGCGCACTAGCTCCATCTCGGACTGGAAATCCACATAGTGTGGCAATTTGATATGCTCGAGAAATCCGGTCGCCTGAATGTTATCACAGTGATACAGCACGAATTCTTCATCATGCGCCGGGGAGTTTGACACCTCGACGCCAAGCTCCTTACTGCGCAGCGAGCGGTCGACCAACGCCATGGAAATCGCCTTGCGTTCGGTCTGGCCAAAGGTCAGCCCGTAGCCGCGGGTGAATTGCGGCGGCTCCACCTTGGAGCCGGCGAATTTGTTCACCGTTTCGCATTCGGTCAGTTCGACCTCGCCGACCTCGATGGCAAAACCCAGCTCGGGAACTTCCATCTCGACGGCCACCTTGCCGATGCGCAGCTCGCCGACGAACGCATGGCTGTTGCCGTAGCCGCGCTGCGTCGAATAGGCCATCGACAGGATGAAGCCTTCGTCGCCCCGGGTCAGCGCCTGAAGCCTGAGCGCCCGGTTGGCGGGCAGCTCGAGCGGCTCACGGGTGAGATCCGGCGGCATCACCTCAGCATGTTCTTCACCCTGAATCAGCCCCTCTTTGTTCAGAAAAGACGTCACATGTGGTGTCGGCTCCAGACGCGGTTCACCTTCTGCGGCCGCCGGCAATTCGCCCTCGGCCATGAGTTTGAAGTCCAAGAGGCGGTGGGTGTAATCGAAAGTCGGCCCGAGCACCTGCCCGCCCGGCACATCCTTGAAGGTCGCGGAGACGCGACGATCACAGGCCATGGTGTCGGTCTCCACCGGCTCTGAATGGCCAATGCGCGGCAATGTCGTCCGGTAGGCGCGGATCAGAAAGATCGCCTCGATCAGATCGCCGCGCGATTGCTTGATCGCCAGAGCGGCCAGATCGGGATCATAGAGCGAACCTTCGGTCATCACCCGATTGACCGCCAGCGCCAACTGTTCGCGGATCTGCGGCACGGTGAGTTCCGCTACGGATGTATCACCCCGGCGTTCCTCGGCCAGCCAGGCATGGGCATTGTCGATGGCGCGTTCGCCGCCTTTGACTGCAACATACATCAGTTGGCCTCCGTGGCTTCGAGAACCTGCGTGCCCGAGATGCGGGTCGAACGCGGCAGACCGGCGATCTGCGTGCCGGCGGTGAAATAGAAGTCCACCCCGAGCGGGAAGAGCGCATGGTTCATCTGGAAAGGTTCAATGTCGGGCAGCGCTAAAGTCGCTGTCTCCTTGATCCCCGGCCCGGCGAGCGTCGCGCCGTCCTGGCTCAACGCCTCCATTTCGACGATCAAGGTCGTCGACCGATCCGGATATTCCGGCGTGCCGATGAGAAAATTCGTGATCGGCTGCAAGGCTGTCCAGGTGCCAAGCGCAAACATCGCACTTTCCGGTCCGACAATCGGCGCGCCGATCTGAAAGGCGATCCAATCACGGATCTCCGGCGTATCATGCCTGCCCATCAGGCAGAGCGGGGTCTCCGGGTCGCAAAGCGTGAGCAGAAGGCTCGCCGCCGCCTCGGAAACCGGCGCAGGGGCTTGGCCGCCCTTGATCTCATGGATCGTGCCGGGACGCGCCAGCGCTTCCAAAGCGGCGCGAAACGCCCGGGCGGCATCCTGCGGCGGGGCCTCGAACGCCCCGATAAGGCTTTGTTCCTGCATCAATCCTCTCCTCTCACCATGGTGAAGAAATCGACCTTCGTGGCGGCGGCCTTGGCGGCGCGGGCGGTGCGGATCTCGGTTTGGGCGGCCTCCAGCGGGTCGAGCACGGTGTCGCGGACCTCATCGGCGCGCGGGCCTTGCATCAGCGCATCGACGAGGGCGGCGTGCTCGGCCTGCACCTTGTCGCGGCCCTGCACATAGCCATGACCGACCTCACCCGTCGCCAGTCGCAGCGAACAGCGGGTCACGGTCATTTCGCCCAAGTTGAACGGCGCACCGGAGCCGCCCATGCGGCCCCGCACCATGACACCCCCGATCTCTGGACGGCGCAGCCAGTCAAACGCGGGAAGCGCGCCCTGCGCCCCGACCAACCCGGCCAGCTGCGCCGCATCGGATTTCGCCAAAAGCCCCATCCAGGTCTGGCGCGCCGCCTGTTCGGGGGTGAGTGATCTCTGCGGTTTGCCCATCGGCGCCCTCTTTTTCGTCCTGTGTTGTCTAGACATCTTGCGGAGTTGTCTAAATTACTATACAACTAGACAAATCATTGCCGATCCACACCGACTCGGCAAGTGAAAATTCGTGAAACTTTGGTGACGGACCAAGACCCATGCCACGCACGCCGGTTTGGAAATCGATCGCGGAAACCCTCTCGGAAGAGATCGCCAAGGGGCATTATCGCCCCGGCGACAAGCTGCCGACCGAGGCGAAACTGGCCAGTCGCTTTGGCGTCAACCGCCATACGGTCCGCCATGCTTTGAGCGATCTCACCGAACGCGGCATCACCCGCTCGCGGCGCGGCGCCGGGGTCTTTGTGCAAAGCGCGCCGGTCGAGTATCCGATCGGCAAGCGCGTGCGGTTTCACCAGAACATCCGCGCCACCGGGCGGCTTCCCGACAAGAATGTGCTGCGCATCGAGACCCGGCCCTGTGACGCCACCGAGGCCGCCGCGCTGGCGCTCAGCGAGGGCGACGAAGTTCTGGTCTACGAGGGCCTGTCCTTGTCTGGCGGGGCGCCGATTGCGCATTTCATCTCGATTTTCCCGACTGTACGCACGCCCGGGCTGCGCGCCGCCTTCGAAGAGATCTCTTCGGTCACCGAGGCGCTCAAATCCATCGGCATCGGCGATTACATCCGGGCCGAGACCCGGGTCAGCGCCGAACGCGCCAGCACCACCCAAGCGCTGCATCTGAACCTGCGCGACGGCGAACCTCTGCTCAGGACCGTCAGCCTCAACACCACGCCCGATGGCACGCCGATCGAACGCGGAATCACCTGGTTTGCCGGTGAGCGGGTCACGCTCACGGTCACCCCGGACAGTGTCACGCCAGGCTGATCAAAACGTCACGCGGACGATACAAAGCCTCTGTATCACCTCTGAAAACGGCATAAGCCGCAGGTGTTTCAGATCATTTCACGGGCATTACCCATGGCAGTTCTCCCCCCGCTCAGCTTTACCGGCGCCTCGGTTCTCAGCGGTGACCGGTTCGAAAAGCGCCCTCTCAGCATCGAGGGCGGCTATCTCTCGACTGGTCGCTTCCCCGAGCTGGACCTCTCGGGCTACATGATCCTGCCGGGCATCATCGATCTGCATGGCGACGCCTTCGAGCGGCATATCGCGCCGCGCCCGCGTGCGCCGTTTCCGATCCGCTCCGGGCTCGCCTCGGCGGCCCGCGATGCAGCGGCGCATGGGGTGACGACCGCCTGGTTCGCGCAATGCTGGTCCTGGGAAGGCGGGCTTAGAGGGCCGGAATATGCCGAAGAGCTTCTGGCCGAGATGCGGGCATTCGAGCCGCAGGCGCCGATTGATATCCGGCTGCAAATCCGTTGCGAGACCCATATGATCGACAGCCGCGACCGGCTCCTGGCTTTGATCCGGCGCTATGGCGTCGATTATGTGATTTTCAACAATCACCTGCCCGAGGCGATCGAGATCGCCAAGAAAGAGCCGCTGGAATTCGCCGCCTGGGCGAAACGTGGCGGGCGCACACCGGAGGAATTCATCAAGGTGCTGCGCCAGGCCAAGGATCGCAAAAGCGAAGTGCCCCGGCATCTGTGGCAATTGGCCGAAGCCTTCGACACGCTGGGCGTGACCTATGGCAGCCATGACGACCCGGATGCCGAAACCCGCGAGGAGTTCCGCATCCTCGGCGCCCGCGTTGCCGAATTCCCGATCTCGGAAAAGGCGGCGGCAGCGGCCAAGGCGATGGACGACCCGGTGCTAATGGGGGCACCGAATGTTGCCCGCGGCGGCTCGCAATCCGGCAATATCTCGGCGCAGAAACTGATCGAACGCGGGCTCTGCGATGCGCTGGTCTCGGATTATCACTACCCGGCTCTGGCCCAGGCGGCCTGGGTGCTGGTGGACAAGGGCGTGCGCGATCTGGCGGGCGCCTGGGCGATGATCTCGAGCAACCCCGCCCGGATCATGCGGCTCGAGGATCGCGGCACGCTGGAGCTGGACAAACGCGCGGATCTGGTGGTCGTCAACGAAACCACGCGCGAGATCGAAGCGACGCTCTCAGGCGGACGCGTGGCCTATCTCAGCGGCCGGATCGGTCAGCGACTGGCGGCGGCCGGCGGAGAGATGTCGCTGGCGGCGGAGTGAGGTTGCGAAGGCGCGGCCTTTGGGAACATGCGTACTTTGGCGCGGAACAAGGCGAAGCCGCCGCGCCTGCGCCTGCCCGTCCCCGCGGGCTGGCGCATTGCACCGGCGCACAGCAGATTGAACTTTCGCGGGTTGGGTTGGGATAAAGCGATGACCTCGCATGTTCGAGCGCCATCCCACGGGCAGGCTTGTCTCGGCTCAGCGTTCGACCGGCAATGGCAGCGAGCTCCTGTCTCCCCCCCCTTCAAGACCTCACGCGTATTTCTCCAGAAACGCCTCGGCCTCCAGCGTCCGAAAATCCGGCAGGGCCTCGCGCAGGGTCTCGTGCGACCAATCCCACCAGGCAAGCTCTTGCATCCGCTCGGCAATGCCATCCGGGTAACGCGGGCGCATTTCCTGCGACGGCACACCGGCGACGATCATGTAAGGCGGCACATCCTTGGTCACCACGGCGCCGGAGGCGACGATGGCGCCGTGGCCGATGGTCACTTCGGGTTTGATGATCGCCCCGTGGCCGATCCAGGTGTCATGTCCGATTACCGTGCGGCGCGCGGCGCGGTGTTCGAAAAACGCCGGATCATCCTCGGCATCCTCCCAATAGTAGGACGAGCGATAGAGGAAATGATGCAGGGAGGCGTTCTTATACGGGTGATCGGTCGGACCGATGCGGGTGAAAGCAGCGATATTGGCGAATTTGCCCAGCGTGGTATTGGCGATATCGGCGTATTGGTCGCAATAGGCGTAGTCGAGGAACTCGGAATTCAGCACTCTTGCGCCCTTGCCGACCTCGCAATAGGCGCCGAATGTCGAATGGGTCACCTCGGCGCCTTCATGGACGAAGGGCGCGGTCGCACTGAGTTTTGGCATGTCTCACCTGTCTGAAACCCCGGTGGGAGTCCGGTGGCTGTATTACCAGCACGCCAAGAGCCCGAAGACCAGCCCCCGCAACGTGCAGCCTGTTCTTCTCATTCGCCCTTGATCAGCTTGCGGCGCAGCCAGCCGGAGAAGCTGTCCATCGCCATCACCAGAAGCACCACGAGAATGATGTAATAGGACACCTCTTCCCAGTCCTTCTGGGTGATCATCGCCTGGGTCAGCAAGAGCCCGATGCCGCCACCGGTGATCGCCCCGATGATGGTGGCCGACCGGGTGTTGGATTCCAAGAAGTACAGCACCTGCGACAAGAGCACCGGAACGATCTGCGGGATCACCCCGAAGCGGTAGCGCTGCAAAGGCTTGGCACCGGTGGAGGCGATGCCCTCGATCTGCTTGCCATCGACATTTTCCAGCGCTTCAGAGAACAGCTTGCCGAAAGAGCCGGTGTCGGTGAACAGCATCGCCAGCGCGCCGGTCATCGGGCCGGGCCCGAAGGCACGCGACAGAAGGATGGTCCAGATCAGCCCGTCGACGCCCCTCAAGAAGTCGAACAGCCGCCGCGCCGCCATACGCACCACTTTGAGCGGCGCGAAATTGCGCGCAGCGAGAAAGGCCAGCGGCAGGGCAACGATGGCCGCACCGAAGGTGCCCAAGAAAGCCATGAGCACGGTTTCGAACAGCGCCCAGGCCGTGTCACCATGACGCCAGATCGCGTTGTTCCAGAAATCCTGCCAGGCCCCCGTCAGGTTGGAGCGGGCCGGATCGATACGGTCGCCGAAAAGGATCTCGCCAAAGCTGTGATCGTAATAGGGGCTCTCGAGCGTGAAAAAGAACAGCTCCCAGCCGAAATCATAGACGAAGACTTCGGTCCGGGCCTTGGTCAGGGTGAGCCGTGCCGCATCGGTGCTGACCATGAGGCGGGTTTTCGACAGCGACACCCAGTCCGGCAGAGCCTCGGGATCGAGATTGGTGGTGACGCCAGCCGAGCGGCTCTGCGTCGCCTCGATCACACCATAGCCCGGCACGTCGAAGCGCACGAGATCGCCATTGATGTCGATGCTGCCGCCATTGTCGAGCGTGATATGCGCGCTGTCCTCAGCCAGCACGACCCAGCCCGGCATATTGGTCTCGTCATATGTGCCTTTGCGCTCGCCCTCGACGGCGACCTCGAAAACACCGGAGCGGTTGTTGCGCTCGACCACGGTCTTGTAACTATAGGTGTCGGAGACCAGCGTCACCGCATTGTCCCAACGCGCCCGCTGCGCCAGACCGAGAATGTCGAAGGCAAAGAACACATAGGCGCAATAGGCCAGGATGAGTGCCGGCAGGGCGAGGCCGATCAGGCGTTTACGGGCGATCAGCGCGGTGGCGCGAGCCCGCATGTCGCGGGTCTGGGGCGCGGCGGCAAGGCTCATTTGCGGGCTCCTTTCACGGACCCGTAGGTCAGGTGATTGCGGATGTAGGAGGACATCTGGTCAAAGACCACGATGGTCAGGAACAACAGGATGAACACGGCGGCGGCCTCGTCGAATTTGCCCTGCCCCCAGGAGATGGCGTTTTTCAGCTCGTAGCCGATGCCGCCGGCACCGACGAAACCGAGAATGGCAGAAGCGCGGATATTGATCTCGAAACGCAGAAGCGCATAGGAAAACCAGTTCGGCGCGACCTGCGGCACGAGGCCCAGCATCATCCGCTGGCCCCATGTGGCGCCGACGGAGCTGAGGCCCTCGAGCGGCTTGAGATCGGCATTCTCGTTCACTTCGGAAAACAGCTTGCCCAGCGCACCGACTGTGTGAAAACCGATGGCGATGGCGGCGGGCACCGGGCCACCGCCCAGAACGAAGATCAGCACCAGCGCGATGACGATCTCGGGGATCGCCCGCATCAGGTCCATGATCCGGCGAAACACCGGAATGAGCCGCGGCCAGGGGGCGAGCCCCTGGGTCGCCAGCATCGACAGCAGGATCGCGCCCAGCGCGCCCGAGATGGTGGCGATGGCGGCGATGTTCAGGGTTTCGATCAGGGCCGGCAGGGCTTTCGCGATATGGCCCGGCAGGTTGGCACGTTTGGTCCAGGCCTCGGCGATCACCTCGGCGGGAAAGTCGAACATCTGCGGCAGGCCGGGCAGAAAGCCACCGGCGTTGCGGTCATTGGCGATGCCGAAGCCTGACGCCATGAGCAGCACAAAAACCAACAGCATGATGCCGCCGTAAAGGCGACGCTGGCGGGTCAGCGCCACATAATTGGCGCGGGTCGCATCCAAAGATGCAGCGGTGGTGTCGGCCATGTCCGGGGGTCCTTCAAAGGGAAAGACCCCGCGCGAGCTGCGCGAGGTCCTGGCGTTTCAAGCGGCGCTTAGTTGGCTTTCGCCAGACGGGCCGCAACGATGGATTCGTAAGCCGCATGGGTGATCGGGTCGAAGCCGAGGCTGTCGCCGGCGGCCACGCCATAGGCGCATTCCGGATCGGTTTCATGCAGCTCATCGACCAGTTTGGTCATGATCGCTTTGACATCGTCCGGCAGCGCTTTGCGCAGCACGATCGGGCCTTCCGGGATCGGCTTGGAGCGCCAGATTTCGACCAGATCGTTCATGTCGACGAGACCGGCATCGACGGCTTTGCGCAGCGCGCCGTTGTTGTAGCCATCTTCCCAGGCGCCCTGACCGTCGGCCCAGGTCACACCACCGTCGATGTCACCATTGTTGACGGCGATGATGGTCTGTTCGTGACCGCCGGTGAATTTCACGTCAGCAAAATAGTCGCCCGGCTCCATCGTGACACCGTCCTTGTAGGTCGGGATCTCGATCGAGGGGATCAGATAGCCGGAGGTGGAGTTCGGATCACCGAAACCGAAGACCTTGCCTTCCATATCGTCGAGCGAGGTGATGCCGCTGTCTTTGCGGGCAAACCCGATCGAGTGGTAGCCGTAGGACCCATCCAGGTTGATCTTGATGAGCACCGGTTCAACGGCTTCCGGGTCCTGGATGTAGACACCGGCGTAGGAAGAGGCGCCGAGCCAAGCCATGTCGATGGTGCCGCCCAGAAGGCCCTGCATCACACCGTTATAATCGGCCGGGGCGAACATTTTCACCTCTACACCGAGAGCTTCCTTGGTGTAGTCGCCAAGGCACTGATAGGCGTTCAGACGGTCCTGGGCGTTTTCACCGCCGAGGATCCCGATGTTGAATTCTTTGATGTCTTCGGCCTGAGCAGCACCCGCGAGGGCGGTGGTGGCCAGAACGGCAGCAAGCAGTTTCTTCATCTGTCTCTCCAGTTGATTTGATCCGCGATGAGTTCGGTTGAGTGCGGACTTTGATGAATGGGTCAGATCACGACTTCGGCGGCGCGCATTTCGGCCTGTTCCAAAGCCTCGTGATCGCGGATTTCGGTCGAGGTCGCGGCCTCGGAAAAATCGGCGCCGGCACCGTAGATGTCGCGGGCAACCCCGGTGGTCAGCTGGGCCGGCGTGCCGTCGAACACCATGCGGCCGTCACGCATGCCGATGATGCGATCGCAATAGCGCCGCGCGGTGTCGAGCGTGTGCAGGTTGGCGATGACCATGCGACCATCCTCGTCATGGATGCGTCTGAGCGCTTCCATCACGGTCTGGGCGTTCATCGGGTCCAGGGACGCGATCGGTTCGTCGGCAAGGATCACCTTCGGGTCCTGCATCAGGGCGCGAGCGATGGCGACGCGCTGTTGCTGGCCGCCCGAGAGCGCCTCGGCGCGTTTCGGCGCATGATCCGCGATGCCCAGACGATCGAGAATGTCGATCGCCTTGTGAATATCCTCTTCCGGGTAGAGGTTGAACATGGTGGCGAGCGTCGAGCGCCGCCCCAGCGTGCCATGCAGAACGTTTGAGACGACATCCATGCGCGGCACGAGGTTGAATTGCTGAAAGATCATCGCGCAGGTCGATTGCCAGTCGCGCTTCTCCTTGCCGGAAAGCCCCAGCACATTGCGGCCCTCGAAATTCAGCGCCCCCTCGGAGGCGTCGGTCAGCCGGTTCATCATCCGCAGGAAGGTGGACTTGCCGGCGCCGGAACGCCCGATGATGCCGATCATCAAAGGCCGGTCCACCGTAAAGCTCATCTTGTCCACGGCGATATTCGCGCCGAACCGCTTGGTCAGGCCCTTCACTTCGAGCATGTGCAACCCCTCATTTCGTTGGCCGGGATAAAGCACAGGCACTGAATCCGCTTTGTGACAGGGGTGAAAAACATTTGTAACAGGTGCGGATTTGGAGCCATTCCCGGGGAAATTCATCTTTTTGCCCACTGAAAGCGGCCGTTCCGAGCAAAATCTGTCCCAATTGCGAAAGCCCTGTGCACAAACCCGAGCGCCCGCCACCTTGCTCCGAAAGGCGAGCACGCTATGCTTCCGGCGATCGCCCGACCTCCCACCGGACAGCCCGCCGGAAAACCCACTGGACACCGCATTGCCGAGCCTTCCCGCGCCCAAACGCCTGAGCCTGATTGCCCTGACCCTGTTGATCGGGGCGGCCGGCGGCACCGGGTTCTATCTGATGCATCTGCCACTGCCCTGGATGCTCGGCTCGATGCTGGCGATTTTCACCTTTGTCATGGCCGGTGCACCGCTGGAGACGCCGAACACGCTGCGCCCGATCGTCATCCCAGTGATCGGGGTGATGCTGGGCTCGGGATTTTCCGCCGAAACATTTGAACATATCAGCCGCTGGGGGCTCTCGCTTGCGGGGCTTGCCGTCTATCTGGCGATGGCAGCGGCCCTCGTCGTCCCCTTCTATATCAAGGTCGGTCGGCTCGATCCGGTGACCGCGTTTTTCTCCGCCATGCCGGGCGGGCTCAACGAGATGACGGTGATCGGCAGCGCCATGGGCGGCGATGAGAAACGCATCATCCTGGCCCATGCCGGGCGGATCGTCGTCTCGATCTCGATCATTGCCCTGTGGTTCCGGGTGATCCTCGGCTACGACGTGCGAGGCGTGCCGCTGAGCGGAGGCACCGGCGCCGGGCTCACGCTGATGAGCGCCTTGATCCTGATCGGCTGCGCGCTTCTGGGGGCCTGGCTCGGCAATCGTCTGCGCCTGCCCGCCCCGGGGCTGTTGGGGCCGATGATCCTGTCAGGCGCGGCGCATCTCACCGGGCTGACCCATTCCTCGCCGCCGGCGCTGATCGTGGTCGCGGCTCAGGTCATTCTCGGCACCACCATGGGCTGCCGCTTCAAAGGTGCCAGCCCGCGTCTGGTGGGGCAAACTCTGCTGCTGACGCTGGGCGGCACGGTGATCACCATGACCCTGTCGCTGGGCTTTGCGCTCCTGCTGCACGGGGCATTCGGTCAGACCATGGAACAGGTGCTTCTGGCCTATGCGCCAGGCGGGCTCACCGAAATGTCGCTGGTGGCTTTGGCGATGCATGCCGAGGTGGCTTATATCTCGATCCACCATCTGGTGCGGATCGTGATCCTGATCGCGCTGGCACCGAGCCTTTTGACCCGGATCGCCGGGCGGCTCGGGTATTGACCGGGTTACCCCGCCTTGGTCACCAGAACCCGGCGGCGTTTCGGCGCCCCGCCCAGCACCCTCAGCTCGCCCAGCTCGGACAGAACCTCCGCCTGAGCGTCGAATGTCTTGCCGCGCAGATCCAAGAGGATCCGCCCGCCTGCACGGACCTTCTCGCGGAAAAACGGCATGTAGAGATCGACCGGGAAATGGAAGCCGCAAGCAACGAAGCTGACCGCCATATCGACCGGCTGCACCGCCATCAGATCCTGCGCGCGGGGGTTGAGCGTCTCGATGGACGTGTCTGACACCCCGTTGGCCATCAGAAACCGCCGGGCAGTGTCGAGGTTGGAATAGGCCGCACCTTGGCCTTCAAAACCGAAATGCCGCTGGTCATTTTCCTCGAGATCAATCAGCAAGGGCTCGGAGCCGTAGGCCCGCGCCACGAAGAGATCGAAGATCGCATAGCCGCAACCGATATCCGCAATCCGCCTGGGCGGTTGCGCATCGAAAATCCCACGTACATCCGCAAATTCCTCCGCGATCAACCGCGCCGCCTCCCGCACGAGCTCGTCACCATGTTCGGCCGTCACGCGGTCGATAGCCGTGGTATCTCCCTCGCTCCAGCCCTTGATGACCCGCCCCGGGCGCTCATCCCGTCCGGTCAGCACATCGGAGCGCTGCAGGATCACATTGACGATATCCTCACGGCCAAACATCGAGACATCCATGGCCTCGACATCCACGGGGAGCTCTCCGGAAACCGGTAGCTCCGAGGTGCCCGGCACGGATGCCCCGACCTCTTCTGTCAAAACCGCCTGCCCCAGAGCTTCGATACATTGCTTCACAAAGCGCTTGTCCACGAGATAGTCGCGGCAAATCTTGTCCATCGACAGATCACCGGCAAGCGCGAGACGCGCGATCTTTTTCTGAAAGGCCGGGTCGTCGACCGGCGCTTTGGCATTGGCATTCGCCTTTTTTGCCGGGATCGGCGCCGCGGCCGGATCGATGGCGTGTTTCTTGAGCAACCCGTCCATGAACGAGCCACGGCGCGGCGTGTTGTGTTCTTTCTCCTCGAGCCGCGGCTTCATCCGTCGTGCCCAGAAATGTACACCGCGCGTATCCCCGGTGAACTCTTCCTCCGGGTTGAAACGGCTGATGATCAGGTGATTCCGCTCCTTGAAACTCACCGGATAGAAGGCGGGCTCGGGCTGCGCATGCTCGATCTCACCGGTTTCGATCAGAAAATGCGTCACCGACGAGGGCCCGGTGAACCCCCAGGTCTGTTCGGTCATATGCACCGGATTGCCGGCATCGCGCTCGGCCTCCAGCTCGGCGATCTGTTCCGGCTTGAGCCAAGGCGCGATGGCATATTCGTCCTCGAAGAACTCGAGAAGCCCATTGAGTGTCTTGCTGTCGGAGGGCAGGCCCAGCACGGCGTTGCACACCAGACCCGGCTTTTCCCAGCCGAAGACATAGGGCGATGTGTAATCGAAGGGCTTGTAGCAATACATATCCGCGTCGACCCAGATCTTGTCGGTTTTCTTCAACAGGTTGAGTCGCCACATGTCGGCATGGATCGCCGGGCTGCCGGTGCGGGCATGGCGCAGCATCGGCTCGCCCGGGTAGATATCGGCGGCATCGGCGGTATGTACCCCTGGCGGCACATTGGGGATCGGTTCGTAGGAATAGAGCGTGGTGTGATGTCCCTGATCCGCAAAGCTCTTGAGACAGAGCTGTTCGAGCCAGCTCAGGTTTCCACCGATCCACAGCGATGCGATCTCAGGCAGTTTGGTCATCTCAACACTTTCCACATACGTAAACCGGCTGAAAACCTCATAGCCCAGCCCCATGCGTGAATATAGTTGAAAAACAAAGAGGTTTCGATTTTGAAAACACATGGGTGTTTTCGTGACACCCCTTTTTCCCACGCCTCTCGCCCCCACATCCAGCCGGTCGAAAGGGGGCATTCCCTTGACTTGACGGGGGCTTCATGAGACCAAGTTTTCAAGGAAAAACAGGGGCCAGAGCGTGAAGACACTCGCGATCACATGCATCCGCGACGAAGGGCCATGGCTGCTCGACTGGCTCGCCCATCACAGGGCTGCAGGGTTTTCGCATTTTCTCATCGCCTCGCATGACTGCAGCGACGGCTCGGGCACGCTGCTCGCGGCACTCGACAAAGCCGGCCACGTCACCCATCTGCCCTTTACCCCCGAGGGCGAGAAGTCCTACCAGTGGCAGGCGCTCAAGAAACTCTCGAAACATCCGCTCTACAAACAGGCCGATCTGGCGCTGTTTTTTGACGTGGATGAATATCTGTGTCTCGAAGGAGAGACGCTCGGCGATCTGTTGCCCGAGGCGGCGGAGGCCATGCCGCTGCGCTGGCATCTTTTCGGCAACAGCGGCATCGGCAGCTGGGATGATCGACCGGTCACCGAGCGTTTCACCCGGGCCGCGCCCGACGAGATCGCCCTGCCATTGGCGCATTTCTTCAAGACCCTGCACCGTCCCGCGGCGTTCAAGGGGCTTGGCGTGCACCGCCCCAAAAGCGACAAGGACAAGCCGGCGCATTGGCTCGCCGCCACCGGCAAACCGCTCTCGCCCGAGTTCGCCGCCCAGCAATCGCGGATCAACCTGTTCGGCCTGCCCTCGAAAGGCGAACGCGCCTGGCTCAACCATTATTCGGTGCGCTCGGTCGAGGAATTCATTCTCAAGACTCTGCGCGGCCTGCCCAACCGCATGGAAAAACATGTCGGCGCAGGCTATTGGGCGGAGCGCAACTTCAACACCGAAGAGGATCAGCGCATCACGCCGATGGCGCAAGCGGCAAAGGCCGCGCGAACAGAACTCTCGGAATTCGACGATCTGCACGCACAGAGCCTTGCCCATCACCGCGCCCAGCTCAAAAAGCTGACCGCACGGCGCGATGTCGTCGAACTCATGTGGCAACTGACACTCATGGCCGGCTCGACCCCACCGGGGCCGACACAACTCGCCGCCCATCTCAAACGACTTAAGGGGCTTTCAACGGAAAGCTGACAAGAACAGACTATGGCACGACTGATACGGCATAGATTGAACGCTCTCGAGCTCGGCCCGGCCCGGCTTCTGGCTTCCGTTCTGGGCACCGAAGGACAGGTTGACCTGTTCTTTTCCCATGACAGCCACCTGTCCGAAGTGGTGGCGGAAAATCTGCTCCACACGCCCGAGATCAAATCCGTCGGCGGTGCCCCCTGGGTCCGGGGGCAGATGCGCGATGGCGGGATCACGGCCTATTTCAACGGTGAGTTGCGCGAGATCCGGCCCGAGGCGCCGCAACCCGAATGGCTTGCCGGACGCAATGTCGCGCTCGCCACCCGCAACGATGAAAGCGCCCGGACGGTGCTCGACTGGCTGGCCTATCATGCGCGCCATCAGGGGATGAACGGCGCCGTGATCGTCGACCGGGCCGGTCCCAAAGAGGATGCGAAATTTGCCGAGGCGATCGCGGCCGGGCTTGCCGCCGGGGGCGACCTCGCCGAGATGCATGTCCTGCTGGTCAGTGCCGACACGCCTCTGGGCGCGGCCACGAACCCGTCGGAACATCACCCCTACATGACGCCCGGCGCGCCGGGCAAGGACCGGATGGAAGTGCCCGATCCGGATCCCTGGACCGCGCCTTTGTCGGATGTCCTGATCTATGAGGCGCTGCGACATCTGTTCCTCGCCGAGGCGCGTGCAGTGGCCAATATCGAGGTCTACGATCTCATTCCCCGCGATCCGCGCGACACGATTTTCGACATGGCGCAAAAGGCCGAGGACGGCGTGGTGCAGCTTGTCGGCCAGCAATGCTACCCGTGGCGGGTGCGCGAGGAGGACGAAACCCGATTTGCCGATCATATCTGTGTCCAGTTCGACGAGAAGAAACGCCGTGGGCGCTGGTGCGCCTCGATGGCCGCCCTGCCCGAGGATGCCGTGTTCCGGCTGGTACGCGTCGGCGGGGTCGACCCCAAGCTGTTCTACCGCTTCTATCGCCACATGGGCCTGCGCCATCAGGCGCCCACCGTGTCGAAACTGGTGCCGAAAGCCTCGCTGATCCATCACAGACCGCTGATCGAGATGGCCGAGCGCGAATGGGGCCACAAACCGATTTTCATGCCCGAGGAAGAGGTGGCGCCGCCACCCAGAGGCGACAATTCGGTCGCCATCGTCACCTGCATGAAAAACGAAGGCCCGTTCATTCTCGAATGGCTGGCCTATCACCGGGCGATCGGCATCGAGGGTTTTCTGGTCTATACCAATGACTGCACGGACGGCACCGACACCTTCCTCGACCTGTTGCAGGACAAGGGGCTGGTGCAGCATCGCGACAACAAGTTTCAGGGCACGGGCCTCAAACCGCAGCACCACGCGCTGCAACAGGCCGAGAGCGAACCGGTGATCACCGGGAGCGACTGGGCGATCTCGATGGATGTCGACGAATTCCTCAATATCAAGGTCGGCGACGGCACGATGAAGGCGCTCTTCGACGTGGTGCCCGATGCCAATCTGATCTCCTGTACCTGGCGGCTGTTCGGCAATAATGACGTGCATGGCTATGAGGATCGCTTCCTGATCGAGCAATTCTCGAGCGCGGCCCCGGAGTTTGCCAACAAGCCGCATCAGGCCTGGGGGTTCAAAACCCTGTTCAAGAATGTCGGTCTGTTCAAGAAGCTCGGCGTGCATCGTCCGAAGGGGCTCAAGCCGCAGATCTGGGACAAGATCCGCTGGTACAATGGCTCCGCGAAACCGATGCCCGAGGGGGAATTCCGCAATGCCTGGCGCTCGAATGCCGCGACCTATGGCTATGACGTGGTGCAGCTCAACCATTACGCAGTGCGCTCCGCCGAGAGCTTTCTGGTCAAACGCGACCGCGGCCGGGTGAACCATGTGGACCGCGACCAGGGCCTTGCCTACTGGTTCCGCATGAACAACAATTTCGAACATGAGCCCTCGATTCAACGGATGATCCCGAAGCTGCAGGAAGAATACGACCGGCTGCTCGCGGACCCGAAGATCAGGGCCCAGCACGAGGCCTGCGTGAAGGCCCATCGCGACAAGATCGCAGAGCTGCGCGCGACGGAAAACTACAGCAACTTCTACGCCGAACTGACCGGCGCACGGATGGAGAAACTCAGCCGGCTGCACCGGCATTTCGGGGCGAACGTGTTCCTCAACGGCCCACAATGCGTGCCCGACGAGATCGTCGCACGCGCGCCCGAGGAGGACTTCTTTTTCACTGTGGAACGGGGGGAGACCGCACATTGACCGAAACACAGACAGCCCCCGGACACCCCAATACGCCCACATGGGTCAATCTGCATATCGGGGTCCATTTTACCGCCAACGGTTACCTGCCTGAAAATGTGCAAGAAAACGAAGAGCGGCTGAAAGCCAACGGGATATATACCCCGACCATGCGCCATGCCCGCGCGGTCATTCTGAGCATGCTCGAACAGCTCGACGGCTTGCCGCCGATCAAACCTGAAGAGGAGGAGGTCATGATGCGTTTGCTTGGCCAACCCTCAGCGGGAAAACTCTTCTTGTCGGACGACCGTTGGTCCGCCTCCCTGCGCGACAGTTTCTCCGGCGACATGCTCTACAGTGAAATTGCCGAGCGGGTGGCCCCGGTAACGGAACTTTTTGCCTCGTCCGATCTGCAAATCAGCCTGTCGCTGATCAACCCTGCGGTTTTCCTGTACAACAGCCTGACCTCGGGCACGGCACAATCCCGCATTCAGGGCTTCCTCGAGCGTGTCGATCCCGAGACCCTGCGCTGGCGGGACACGATCGCCGCGCTGCGCAGCGCCGTCCCTGATGTCCCGCTTCTGATCTGGTGTGAAGAGGACGCACCATTGATCTGGCCACGGGTGCTGCACAAGCTTTTCAACCTGTCGGGCGATCAGCCTCTGACCGGCGCACTCGCCCCTTTGCGCCCATTGCTTGAGGATGAAGGTTTCATCCGGCTCGACGCCTATCTCCGGAGCCACCCGCCAGAGACGCAAGCGCAATATGAGCAGGTGATCCTGCTGTTTCTCGACAAATACGGCAGGCCGGACGTGCTCGCCCCACGATGCGATATCCCCGGCTGGGACGACATCGACATCGAGGCGGTCAGCGCCCATTACGAGGAAGACATCGCCGAACTGGCTCAGAGCGAGGGTATCACCTTCCTGCTGCCGGGGACGCAGGCGGAATAAGCAGAACCTCCGAGAAAGGGAGGATAGGGTCCAGGTCTGCTTTGCGGACTTTCCTGCCGTTCACTTCCGGCGCGGAACAAGGCGAAGCCGCCGCCCCTGCGCTTGAATATCCCCAAAAGACTCAAAACCACCAAATGGCTCAGCGCGCGCCTTCCGCAGCGGCCCGGATCGCCCGGATATTCTCGCCATAGGGCGCCGGGTTCGCGACGGAGCCGCCTTTGAACACCGCAGAGCCCGCGACCAGCGCATCGGCACCGGCGGCCGCCACCAAAGGCGCGGTGGACGGATCCACCCCGCCATCGATCTCGATATGGATCGGGCGATCGCCGACCATCTGGCGCAGCTGTTTGACCTTCTCGATCTGCGAATGGATGAATTTCTGCCCGCCGAAGCCGGGGTTCACGGTCATCACACAGATCAGATCGACCATATCGAGCAAGTATTCGACGCTCTCGGCCGGGGTCCCCGGATTGAGCGCCACACCAGCCTTGGCACCATTGGCACGGATCGCCTGCATGGTACGGTGAATATGCGGACCGGCCTCGACATGGGCGGTGATGATATCGGCGCCAGCCTCGGCGAAGGCCTCGATATAGGGATCGACCGGCGAGATCATCAGATGCACATCCATCACCGTCTTGATATGCGGGCGGATCGCCTTGCACATCGCCGGACCGAAGGTCAGGTTCGGCACGAAATGCCCATCCATCACATCGACATGGATCCAATCCGCGCCCTCGGCCTCGACGGCTTCAATCTCACGTCCGAAATTCGCGAAATCGGCAGCAAGAATCGACGGGGCAATCTTGATCGAGCGATCGAAGGACAGGAGGGAGGTGGACGAACTCATGGGGCGAATCCTCATTCTGGCAGGGTTGCGCTGCTCCTAACCGGTTTCCCGCCCCCTGTCACGCCACAGTCACGTGCCACAGTCACGCCTCCCGCTCTGCTCGCGAATTCGGCAAAGTGCATCGAAGATACATTTTTTCACGAATTTGGATCAGAAGGCATGCGGAACCGGCCACAACCTGTGGTAATATCTCGTGCATGACGAAAGTGATTTTACGCCAAGCAGATATTCTCACGAAGGGAGAGGAATTTCATTTTTCTCGCTCTGTCCTGTCGCGTTCGCGACCTAAAGCACTGCACGATCAGGATTATTATGAAATTTTCTGGCTGCACAATGGCCGCGCCCGTCTGGTCACGGAAGGCGGCAAGATGGATTTGACCGAAGGGGATCTGGTGTTTCTCGCCCCCGGCCTGCCGCATGCGCTGCAAGGCCTGGGTGAAGAAAGCCATATCGCCAATGTGATTCCCCGCCGCAAACGGATCAAGGATCTGGTGACGCGCTTCCCGGAAGTATCACAGTTCTTTCCCGAGGCCGGCTCCCTGCCCGTTCAGGTGCATCGCGACATCCGGCATCTGGCGCAATTGTCGACCGCGGCCAAATCTCTCGAAGCCGCGCCGCGCACGACGCTCTATCTCGAAGCCTTTCTGATTCCGCTGGTCGCAGAGCTGAGTTTCGAGGCCCGCGAAGAGGCCGCCAGCATTCCCGCCTGGCTCTCCGAGGCGCTCTTGCGCGCCGAAGACCCGGCGGTGTTCCGCGATGGCGCCGCAGGGCTGGTGGCGCAATGCGGCAAGGCCCATGCACATGTCGCCCGCACCATGCAGGCCCATCTCGGCCAGACGCCTTCGGATTACATCAACCGGCTGCGCATGGATTACGCCGCGCGGCAATTGAAAGGCACGCCGGATTCGCTCTCGGAAATCGCCACCGATATTGGTATTCACAATATGAGCCATTTTCATCGCCTGTTTCGTGCGCGTTTTGACATGACGCCGCGACAATATCGGGTGAAACACCAAAAAGGTGTGGTCCAACCGATTTGACCAGATGGTCAATGATTGCCAAAGCTGCGCTTCCGTGCCAGCTTGCGGGCCGAGCGACAACGGAGCCAATCGATGAGCACAACAGACTTGACCCCGACCGGCACAAATGTGGCCGGGGACACTGCGCATTTGCCGCAGATCACGCCCCAGACCCATGAGCCGCGCAATCCCGGCATGGCGCTCGATCTGGACATCGTGCGCGGGCAACAGGTGAACACGTCTGCCGTCGAACGCCGCTGTGCCACCCTGCCCGGGCGCCGGTCGGTGAAAAAGGACCATCAGGCAGCCTGGTTGTTGAAAGCCATCACCATGATCGATCTGACCACGCTGGCGGGCGATGACACGGCCGGCCGGGTCAGACGGCTCTGTGCCAAGGCGGCCCATCCGGTGCGGCAAGACCTGCTGGACGCCATGGGCATGGGTTCACAATCCCCGACCAGGATCACCACCGGCGCGGTCTGTGTCTATCACGACATGATCGAACCCGCGGTCGCGGCGCTCGACGGTACCGGCATTCCGGTCGCCGCCGTCTCCACCGGTTTTCCGGCCGGGCTGTCGCCGTTCCATCTGCGGGTGAAGGAGATCGAGGAGAGCGTCAAGGCCGGTGCGAAAGAGATCGACATCGTGATCTCACGCCGTCATGTGCTCTCGGGCGATTGGCAGGCGCTCTATGACGAGATGGCCGAATTTCGCGCCACCTGTGGCGAGGCCCATGTCAAAGCCATTCTGGCAACCGGCGAACTCGGCTCCCTGCGCAATGTCGCCAAGGCGTCGCAGGTCTGCATGATGGCCGGCGCCGATTTCATCAAGACCTCGACCGGCAAGGAAAGCGTCAATGCCACCCTGCCCGTCTCGCTGGTGATGATCCGCGCCATTCGCGATTACTATGCCCGCACCGGTTACCGCGTCGGTTACAAGCCGGCGGGTGGGATCTCGAAAGCGAAAGACGCGCTGGTCTATCTGTCGCTGATCAAGGAAGAGCTGGGCAACCACTGGTTGTCAAATCATCTGTTCCGCTTCGGTGCCTCCTCGCTTCTGGGCGATATCGAACGCCAGCTGGAGCATCACGTGACCGGAAACTATTCCGCCTCCTGGCGTCACGCCATCGGTTAAGCCCCCCGCGAGAAGGATCAAAATGATGACCGTGAAAGAGATTTTCGAAACGATGGATTACGGGGCAGCACCGGAGAGCGCGGCAGAGGCCTTGGCATGGCTGGTGGATGGCGGCGACCGCTTCGGCCATTTCATCAATGGCGCGATGACGGACCCCGGCGAGGTCTTCGAAGCCAGGAACCCGGCCACCGGCGAGACCCTGGCGCATCTGACACAGGCCACCGAGGCCGATGTCGATACCGCCGTCGAGGCCGCCCGCAAGGCCCAGGCGAAATGGGCCAAATCCGGCGGCAAGGCACGCGCCAAGGTGCTCTATGCGCTGGCCCGTCTGGTGCAGAAACACGCGCGGCTCTTTGCCGTCCTCGAGACGCTCGACAATGGCAAACCGATCCGCGAGAGCCGCGACATCGACGTGGCGCTGGTGGCCCGGCATTTCTACTATCACGCGGGCATGGCCCAACTGATGGATGAGGAATTGCCGGACCGCGAGGCGCTTGGCGTCTGCGGTCAGATCGTGCCGTGGAATTTCCCGCTCCTGATGCTGGCCTGGAAGGTCGCCCCGGCGATTGCCATGGGCAACACCGTGGTGCTGAAACCCGCCGAATACACCTCGCTCACGGCGCTTCTGTTTGCGCAGATCTGTCAGGAAGCGGGCGTGCCGAAAGGCGTCGTCAACATCGTCACCGGCGACGGCGCCGTGGGCGAGATGATCGTCAAACATCCGGGCGTCGACAAGATCGCCTTTACCGGCTCCACCACCGTCGGGCGGCGCATTCGCGAAGCTACGGCCGGATCGGGAAAATCTCTGACCCTCGAGCTCGGGGGCAAGTCGCCCTATATCGTCTTTGAAGATGCCGACATCGACAGCGCCATCGAGGGGCTGGTTGACGCGATCTTCTTCAATCAGGGCCAGGTCTGCTGCGCCGGTTCGCGCCTGCTCGTTCAGGAAGGCATCGCGGAAGACTTCCACGCGCGTCTGATCGACCGCATGGCAAAGCTGCGCATCGGCAATCCGCTGGACAAATGCATCGATGTCGGCGCCATCGTCGATCCGGTGCAATTGCAGCGCATCGAAGGTCTGGTGTCGCAAGGCGGTTCTGAGGGCACGGTGCATCAGCCGGTGAAAGCGCCGGAGGGCTGTTTCTACCCGCCGACGCTCATTTCCGGCCTGTCGTCCTCGTCGCTGTTGATGCAGGAAGAGATTTTCGGCCCGGTTCTGGTCTCCACCACCTTCCGCACCCCCGCCGAGGCGGTACAGCTCGCCAATGACACGCGCTATGGTCTCGCGGCCTCTGTGTGGAGCGAGAATGTCAATCTGGCGCTCGATATTGCCCCGAAACTGGTGGCGGGCGTGGTCTGGGTCAATGGCTCCAACATGTTCGACGCGGCGGCGGGCTTTGGCGGTGTGCGCGAGAGCGGCTTTGGCCGTGAAGGCGGCTGGGAAGGGCTCATGGCCTATACCAAACCGGCAGGCAAAGCCGTGGCTGTGAAACCCGCGAAAGCCCATGCGAAACCCGACACGATCGAGGTTCTGGGACTGGATCGCACCGCCAAGCTTTACATCGGTGGCAAACAGGCACGGCCCGATGGCGGCTATTCCCAGGCGATCTACTCGCCCAAGGGCAAGCTTCTGGGCCACAGCTCGATTGCCTCGCGCAAGGACATCCGCAACGCCGTGGAAGCGGCGCAGAAGGCCCAGGGCTGGACCAAGGCCACGGCGCATAACCGCGCGCAGGTGCTGTATTTCATCGGAGAAAACCTCTCGGCCCGCGCCGAGGAATTCACCTCCCGGATCAAGGATCTGACCGGCACGACCGAGGCGAAAGCCAAGGCGGAAGTCGAGGGCGCGATTGACACGCTCTTCACCTATGCCGCCTGGGCCGACAAGCTCGACGGTGCCGCAAAACCCGTGCCGATGCGCGGCGTGGCCCTGGCAATGAACGAGGCTGTCGGCGTCATCGGCGCCTTCTGTGACGACCGTCCTCTGGGCGGGCTGATCGATGTGATCGCGCCGGCGATTGCCATGGGCAACCGCGTCGTGGCGGTGGCCTCCGAAGCCTATCCGCTGGCCGCCACCGATTTCTATCAGGTGCTCGACACTTCCGACGTGCCCGCCGGCGTGGTCAATATCCTGACCGGACCGCATGACGGCCTCGCCGCCACCATGGCCGGGCATATGGATATCGAGGCGGTGTGGAGTTTCTCAAGCGCCGCGATTTCCGAGGTGATCGAACGCGAGAGCGCCGGCAACCTGAAGCGCACATGGGTGAACAACGGCATGTCCCGCAGCTATCCGGCGCGGGACTGGCTGGCGCAGGCGACCGAGGTCAAGACGATCTGGGTGCCCTACGGAGAGTGAGCCCAATGGGCTCACCTCACCGGCTGATATCTCGGCTCACTTGTAGATCACCGGGCAGATATATTTGTCATAGACCCAACCGCGCGGGCCGGAGTAGCTCTCGTCCTGCAACCCCTTGAGTACGATGACATCGCGCCAGCCGGAGCCAGTGTCCGGCTCCATCGACAAGAGAAACGTGTCGGGCGGCAGCTTCATGATCCGGTCGCAACCACTGCCCGTGCATTCGCGCAGGGCGAGGAAATTGTCGCCATTGGGATCAAGGCGGCAGGTGACGAAATACTCCCCGGAATAGGGGATCGCCGGGGTGGCAGAGAGCACAGCCACGACCACGAGGCCGAGACCTAACCCGTTCCGGCCAGTCGATTTACGGGTTTTGGAAAACATCGAGATCCTCCTCACATACGTCCGCGCGAGGCTCTTGTAGCCTGCGCCGCGTGAGCAGGCCTTGATCTGGCCCCTTTCCTGCAAAGCGGGACATCTGTGCCGCGGGACCAAGAAGACCTTCGCACTCACTGACGCGAGCCGTGACAAGCCTGCCCGTGGGGTGGCGCCATGACGCATGAGGTCTGCGCTTTATCCCGACCAAATCCGCGAAAGCTCAATCTCTTGCGCGTCTGCGACAATGCGCCAGCCCGCCAGAACGGTCCGGCGCAGGCGCGGCGGCTTCGCCTTGTTCCGCGCCGGAAGACGAATGTCCCCTCGGGGCTCGACCCGGCCCGACCCTCCGCTCAGCGCTTGAACCAGCCTTTGATCTTGTCGATCGCGCTGTCCTTTTTCTCGTCGGCGGCTTCCAGCACGTCTTCGACATCCTCGACCAGCGGATCGATGGTGCGTTGACGGAATTGCTGCCACATCCGGTAGAGCGTCACGATGAAGACGAAGAGAAGCGTCAGGATGATGATATTCGCCCAGGGGATGATCCGCGCATCGGGGCCGGAGACCTGTTTGATGCCGACGGCATTGGGGAAGATCGACAGCAGTTGCGAGCGCCAGCCGTAATGCGTCACTGAGATCCATTCGGGATTGTCCTTGGTCGAGATCGCATCATTGGCCTCGGTATAGAGATTCGCCGTGTCGAATTTGAAATAGGGCGGCCAGCCCCAGCCGGTGTCTTCGTTGCGATAGACAATCGACTTACCGTTGGGGCGCACCGCCTGAATGAATTGCACGTCGCGGGTGGCATTGCCGGTGGTGGAGCCATTGTCCGTGCCCTGCCAGAACATCGTGGTCCAGCCCGAGAGATCCTGCCGTTCCTCATAGGTATTGACGACGCGCACGATGTCGTGCTGCGGCAGGGTGTAATGCAGGAAACTCCCGATAAAGAGCAGGATCAAAGCGATCAGGGTCCATTTGACGTAACGCATCGGGTGTGGGTCCTTACATGAAATTCGAGACGTAGAAGATCGCGGCAAAGACGATCAGCGGCAGGATATAGACGAGAAGCAAAAGCTTTGGCCGGAAAGAGCGCTCATAGGCTTTGATCCCCTCTTCCACATAGGCATCGCGCTCGCCAATGGAACCCTCCTCCTCCCACTCATGTTCAAGACGTTCGCGGGTCAGCGAGCGGATGTAGATCGACAACAGCCCGTAGAGCAGGGTCAACAGCACGAAACCGATGATCAGAAATCGCAAGAAGCCGAGCATGGCGCCCCCAGTGTCATGGCCAAAGTCACGGCCAGTGTCATGGCCGGAACGAAGCCCGGCGCATCGCGGTTACCTTAGCCGCAGCGCCGCGAAAGCGCGAGACGGGAATCGTCAGATATCGCGCGACTTGGAGCTCTCAACCGGGGTGTGTCTGAACAGGACATCTTCGGGAGCGGCTTCGCTGCCCTCTTCGGTTTCGCGGGCGTTGCTCTCGGAGGGGGCGTCCGGGCGCTCATCCGCCGCGGCCTTCTCTGCGCCTTGTTCCATGCCATCTCGCGACTTGAGCCCCTCGATCCGGCGCGCCAGGCTGTACCAGGCCAACAGCAACAGCGGCACCCAGATCAGCGAGGCCATGGCGGCGCGCCGGATCAGGAACCAGAGGAAATGTCCCGGATGGGACACGAGGCTCCGCATCATCGGGCTGCCATTGACCTGATAGAGCACGGCAAAAAGCGCACCGCCGAGAAGGAACAGGCCCAGAGCGCTGAACAGCACCGAGACCGCGAGACGGCGTTGCGAACGGGTGCCCCCCGGGGTCAGCAGGAACGGCAGCCCTACGGCACAGAGCGCGATCAGAATGACCGGCAGGGCAATGCCGCCCAAAACACCCGTATGACCCATGGGAACCTCTTTCTGGAACCTCTTTCTCGAAACAGGACGAGTGTAGCAGCCTCGCCTTACCTTGCAATGAATCCTCCCGGATGCGGGGACGCAAGAGACATCTCGCCGCTTTCAAGGGCCAGAGACATCGGCACCGAATTCTTCCCCTTGTCCAAGATGGGCAAAACGCGTCTCATAAAGGGGCCATATACGGAGGAAGTGCCATGCAAAACCCCATGAAACTCGTCCCCCTTGTCACCAGCGCTGCGCTGGCCCTGACGGTCACCGCCGCCGCGGCCGATGAGGTCTCCGACACGCTCGAGAGCGCGCTCAAGGCCTATGGCGACGGCGATGTCGCCTATGCGCTCGAGGAACTCGACTATGCCAAACAGCTGATGCAGGAGATGCAGGCCGGTGCCCTGTCCGACTTTCTGCCAGACGCCCCCGAGGGCTGGAGCGCGGAAGAGGATACGGATGCCGCAGCCGGCTTTGCCATGATGGGCGGCGGCACCGCCAGCGCCCGGCGCTATTCCAACGACGCCGGCGAGGAGTTCACCATCACCATCGTCGCCGACAGCCCGATGATCGCGATGATGGGCGGGATGATCCAGAACGCCGGCGCCATGGGCATGAAAATGGTCCGCGTCGGCCGCGAGAAATTCCTCGACAACGAGGGCGATCTCTCCGCCCTGATCGAGGGCCGCATTCTCGTTCAGGCCTCCGGCGAACCGAGGGACGTCATCCTGCCGCTCCTGGAAGGCATCGATTACCGGGCGCTGGGACGGTTCGGCTACTGAGCCCCCCGCCCCCGGCGGATGATTTAGAGCTGGGAGCGGATCACCGATCCGAGCCTGGCGATACCCTCTTCGATCTTGGCTGCCGCCGACATGGAGAAATTGAGCCGCAGCGTGTTGCGGTTCGAGCCATCGGCAAAGAAGGCCGCACCAGGCACAAAGGCGACATTGGCCTTCAACGCCTCCTGCAACAGCTCGGCCCCGTCCATATCCGTGGGCAAGGTGACCCAGACGAACATGCCGCCATCGGGGTTTGTCCAGGACACCCCTTCGGGCATGTGCCGCTCCAGCGCGGTGAGCATGGCCGTCAGCCGTCCGCCATAGACCTCGCGCAGCGTCGCCACATGGCTGTCGAAGACGCTGTGCGCCACCTCGCTGATCGCGATCTGGTTGATCGTCGCGGTCTGCAGATCGCCAGCCTGCTTGATCAGCACCATCTGGCTGATCACCGGCTTGGCGGCGACGACCCAGCCGACCCGAAGCCCCGGCGACAGGGTCTTCGAGAAGGACCCGAGATAGATGGTGCGACAGGCGTCGATATCGCCCTTGTCCTCGAGTTCCAGGGCCAGGATCGGTTTGATCACCTCACCGCGATAGCGCAGCTCCTGATAGGCGGCATCCTCGATCACCGCGCAATCCAGAGCCTCGGCCCGGGCCAGCACCGTACGGCGTTGCTCTTCCGAAAGCGTGATGCCGGTCGGGTTGGCGAAATCCGGCGAGAGATAGGCGAATTTGACCTGGCCACCGGCCTCCTCGGCATCCGCCAGCACAGCCTCGACCGGGCGGTTGGTCTGCGGATCGATCCGGTCATAGCGCGGCTCATAGGCGTTGAACGCGCCCAGCGCGCCCATATAGGTCGGCCAGGTGACCAGCGCCGTATCGTCGGGATCGATGAAGATCTTGCCGATGTAATCCAGCGCCTGCTGCGAGCCGGCGGTGATCAGGATATTGTCCCGCGAACAGCTGATGCCGTAGCGCGACATATAGCCCGCGATCCAGTCGCGCAGCGGCGTGTAGCCTTCGGAGGTGGAATATTGCAACGCCACCGAGGCGGCCTGTTCCCCTGTCGCCTTGACCATCGCCTCGGCGAAGGCTTCGCGCGGGAAATAGGCCGGATCGGGAATGCCACCGGCGAAAGAGATAATGTCCGGCTGATCCAGAAGTTTCAGAAGCTCGCGAATTTCCGAGGCTTTCATCCGTGTGGTGCGATGCGCAAAGAGCGCGGTCAACCGCTCCGAGGTGGTTGGGGAGGTTTTCTGGTTCAGACTCATGACATTCTCCATTCAGAGACCCGATGTCGCGCCTTTTGGGAAATATGTCAATGCGACTGACATAATACGTGAAGCACAGGGGCTTTACGAAAATGATACAAAACCGTCATCCAGACGACATTTCCTTTCGCCAAATGCGACGCAGCGATCAAGAAAATTTGACGAGGGACTTCTCGATGAAACCGAACCTGCTGCTGGCAGCCTCCGTGCTCGCGCTCTCCGCGACCACGGCGCAAGCCGAAATGAATTTCAACCGCATCGCCTCTTTCGCCACCCCGGACAATATGGCCGAAGGCGAAGACAAGGCGCGCGAGACCTCTGCCGAGATCATCTGGGCGTCGCAAGACGGCATGACGCTGATCTACACCGACAGCCCGCTGGGCGTGGTCGGCCGGATCGACATCACCGATCCGAAAAAACCGAAACCGCTGGGCAACACCGATGTCGGCGGCGAGCCGACCTCGGTCACCGTGATCGGCAACACCGCCTATGTCGCCGTCAACACCTCCGAGAGCTACAGCAATCCGGGCGGCAAGCTCCTGTCCCTCGATCTCGCGACCGGTGAAATCACCGCGACCTGCGACCTTGGCGGCCAGCCGGATTCCACCGCGCATGACCACGCCGGCAGCTTTGTTGCCGTGGCGATCGAGAACGAGCGCGACGAGGATGCGGGTGATGGCCGCGTCGGTCAGATGCCGGCCGGTTGGGTGTCGAAAGTCTTTGTCGAAAACGACCTCCCGATCTGCGACACGATCCAGAAAATCGACGTGACCGGTCTGGCCGAGATCGCGCCCGAAGACCCGGAGCCGGAATTCGTCGACGTGAACTCCTTGGGCGAAATCGTCGTCACCCTGCAGGAGAACAACGAAATGGTGGTGATCGGCGCCGATGGCACCGTGATCAATCATTTCTCCGCCGGGTCCGTCGACCTGACCCGCATCGACACCGAGGACGAGCGCGCCGCGCTGATCTTTGATGGCGAACAGAAGGGCCGGTTGCGCGAACCCGACGGGGTTCAGTGGCTCGATGACGCACATTTCATGATCGCCAATGAGGGCGACATGGACGGCGGCTCGCGCGGCATCACCGTGTTCAAGAAGGACGGCACCGAAGTCTTCGAGAGCGGTTCCGATTTCGAGACCGCGGTGATTCAGGCCGGCCACTACCCGGACAAACGTTCGGACGCCAAGGGCGTCGAGCCGGAAGGCATGGAATTCGCTGTTTTCGGTGGCACGCCTTACGCCTTCGTGCTGGTCGAGCGCGGCTCCACCGCCCAGGTCTATGACGTAACCGACCCGGCCAACCCGGTTCTGAAACAGACCCTGCCCTCCGGCATCGCCCCGGAAGGCGCCATTGCCATCCCCGAGCGCAACCTCTTCGTCACCGCCAACGAGGCCGACCTGATCGAAGACGGTGGCGCGCGCGCCCATGTGATGATCTACGAGTATCAGGACGCGCCGGCACAATACCCGACGCTCACCTCCGCAGGCGCTGATGAGTTGATCGGCTGGGGCGCGATTTCGGGCATGGTCGCCGATGACGATGGCATGATCTACGCGGTCAACGACAGCTTCTACGGCTATCAGCCCTCCATCTTCAAAATCGACCCGTCGCAGACCCCGGCGAAAATCACCGATGTAATCCGCGTCACCCGCGCCAATGGCGATGCGGCACAGAAGCTCGACATGGAAGGCATCACGCTCGACGGCAAGGGGGGCTTCTGGGTCGCGTCCGAGGGCCGCACCGACCGCGTCATCCCGCATGCGCTTTACAATGTGAACGCCAAAGGTGTGATCAAGAAAGAGATCGGTCTGCCCGCCGAGCTTCTCAACAACGAGGTGCGTTTCGGTTTCGAAGGCATCACCAAGGTTGGGGACACGCTGTGGATGGCGGTTCAGCGCGAATGGAAAGACGATCCGAAAAACACCGTGAAACTGGTCGCCTATAACATCGAGAGCGGCGAATGGGGCGCAGTGCGCTACGAGAAAGCCGAGCCGGAAAAAGGCTGGGTCGGCCTCTCCGAGATCGACTATCACGACGGCTATTTCTACGTCATCGAACGCGACAACCAGATCGGCGCCAATGTGGTGACCAAGAAGATCTATCGCATCGCCGAAGACCAGATGGTGCCGGCGCCGCTCGGTGGCGATCTGCCGGTGGTCGCGAAAGCAGAAGTCCGCGACCTGATCCCGGATCTCGAAGCCTATAACGGTTATGTCGTCGACAAGATCGAAGGCCTCGCGATCACCAAGGATGGCGAGATCTTCGTCTCCACCGACAATGACGGCGTGGACGACAGCTCCGGCGAGACCTTCTTCTGGTCCATCGGCAAGGCCGAATAAGACCGGCCTAGGCTGCTCTTTAAAACACCGAACGCCCGCCAATCCGGCGGGCGTTCTCTATTCTGTGAGAAAGCTCTCAGAGCGTTTGGAAAGACTCAGACCTCGACGGTCTCACCGTCATTCTCGATCACCTTGGTCTCGACCGTATTCGGTCCGGCGATCTCGATCCGGCGCGGTTTCAGTGCTTCCGGCACTTCGCGTTTCAGATCGATATGCAGCATGCCATTCTCATGGCTGGCGCCGGTGACTTTCACATGTTCGGCGAGGGTGAAGCGGCGCTCGAAGGCGCGGGTGGCGATGCCGCGATGAAGATAGGTCTTCTCCTTCTCGGCCTCCGAATCGGCTTTGCGCGCGGCCACGATCAGCGCGTTTTCGCGCTGTTCGATGGCGATATCCTCGGTCGAGAACCCGGCCACGGCCAAGGAAATGCGCCAGCCATCCTCGGCGGTCTTCTCGATATTATAGGGCGGGTAGCTGGGTTGGCTGACATCCTGGGTCAACACCCGGTCCATCAGGTCGGCGATCTGGTCGAAACCGACGGTGGCACGGTACAGCGGGGCAAGATCAAAATTACGCATGGGTATCCTCCATTGAGCGATCGTTCGCGTTTTCAAAGGCCTTCCCGCAATTGGGACAGGCAGATGCCGGACCCTTCATAGGCATCCGACATTCTTGAATCTGGGAAGGAGGAAACCGGGTTTCAAGGGGCTCGCAACCGCTTGGCCCGACGCGCCCAGTTGCGCGCCCGGGCACTCGCGCTGCTACTCGCCGAGCGTACCGACGACGAATTCCGTCTCCGACAGGTGCGGCAAGGGCTCGAGCGCGGCCTTTTTATAGCTCGAGCGCCCGCTCGCGGCCAATTGCAGCAGATCCGACAGCGATCCGTCGAGCGAGGTGCCAACCGAAACCTTGCTGCCCTGAAACCGCGCCTTGGCCGAGATCACCGAGACGATCCGCGGCGCGGCGCCGCTCATGTCGAAAATCGGCGCGCCCGATGAGCCGAAATCCACATCACAAGAGGTGACGAGGACACCGCCCTGACGTGCCACCACATGACAGACCTCTTGCAGCGAGGCGCTTTCGGCCCGGTCATGCGCATAGGACACCACGCCCACCGACTGGCCTTTCTGCGGGCGTCCGGACGTCGCGAAAGGCCGGACGGCAGCCGTCCTGACCGGCTGATCCAGCTCGATCAGCGCCACATCATTGACCAGACGGTCATGCAGGTCATCGGTGTTCAGCGAAAACCCGGGATGGACATAAATCGCCCGGCCCTTGCTCTGCGCCTGCGCCTGACCATTGCGCCAGCCAGCCTTGAACGTCACATCCTGCGGACGATGCGGTGTGTGACTGTAGATATCGAACATGCAATGCGCGGCCGTCAGCACCAGACGGTCTGTGATCAAGGAGCCGGTGCAAAAGCTGCGCCCGGCGAAATCCAGACGCCCGACGGCTTCCCAGCCACGGCTGTCCGCGCCGGATCGAAAAGTTTTCAATCCGCTGTCGGCAAAAGCCTGCCCCGCAAACAGGAGCATAAAAAAGATCGTAAGCAATTTTCTCATAGTTGGTCCCCAAACCCACTAATAACCCGAGAGCAGACCTAAAAAGGGTTCAGGGCGTCATTATGTCCGATTCGGGACCAATTGGGGCGGTTTTGGGCCACCTGTTGCCCAATCGAGGACTTGAACCGTATGAACAACCGGCACCTCCCCGCCTGATTTCAACTGCATGATGCAGCCAATATTGCCCGCGACTACTATATCTGGTGTTGTCTCTAAAATTCTATTTAATTTATTATTTTTTAAAACTTTAGAGATTTCAGGCTGCAGAAGGTTATAGGTTCCGGCCGATCCACAGCACAAATGGCTGTCGCGCGGCTCGACCACCTCGAATCCCACGCGTTTGAGCAGGTCCTTGGGATAGCTCTTGATTTGCTGGCCATGCTGAAGCGAACAGGCCGCATGATAGGTCACGCGCAGATCCTGCTCGCCTTCGGGCAGGTCGAGTTTGATCAGCACTTCGGAAATGTCTTTCGCAAGCCCGGCAATCTTCGCGGCGGGCTCTGCCAAGTCCGAAGTGCGGAACATATGGCCGTAATCCTTCACCGTGGTGCCGCAGCCCGAGGTGTTGATGACAATCGCGTCGAGCCCGTCGCCATCGATCTCGTGCGTCCAGGCGCGGATATTTTTTTCGGCCAGCGCATGGCTCTCCGCCGCCTTGCCCATGTGATGGGTGATCGCACCGCAACAGCCCGCACCTTTCGCCACGACGACATCACAGCCCAGCCGGGTCAGAAGCCGGATCGTCGCATCGTTGATATCGGTGTCGAGCGCCTTTTGCGCGCATCCCGTCATCAGCGCGACACGCATCTTGCGTTCACCTTCGGCCGGAAAGACCTGAGCATCGTCGTTGCGCGACACCGGCGGGATCTGCGCCGGCGCCATCTCCAGCATGGCCTTGAGGCGCGGATCGGGCAGCAGGTGCCGGAACGGTTTGGCGATCTTGGCGCCCAAAAGCGCGATCCTGAACCGCGACGGATAGGGAATGATCTTCGCCAAGGTCCAGCGCAGCAGCCGATCCATCAACGGGCGCCGATAGGTCCGCTCCACATGCGCGCGCGCATGGTCGATCAGATGCATGTAATGCACGCCCGAGGGGCATGTGGTCATGCAGGACAGGCAGGAGAGGCAGCGATCCAAATGCTTGACCGTCTTCGCATCGGCGGGCCGGTCGTTTTCCAGCATATCCTTGATCAGGTAGATCCGCCCGCGCGGGCTGTCGAGCTCATCGCCCAGGACCGCATAGGTCGGGCAGGTCGCGGTACAGAACCCGCAATGCACGCAGGCGCGCAGGATCTCGTTGGCGCGGGCAATGCCGGGGTCTTTGAGTTGATCGGAGGTAAAATTGGTTTGCATCAGCCCATCATCCCGCGATTGAATTTTTGATCAGGATCGAATTTCTGACGCAACCCGGCGGCAAGCCGCGCCGTCACCGGATTATCCGAATGAAACACGCCGAGCCTGCGCTTGGTCGCATCCGAGGCACGGATCAGCGTGGCATGGGCTTTCGTCCCCGTGGCGGCCATTTTCGCGCGCAGGTCGCTCCCCGCCTCGGTCAAAAGCCAGAGCCTGTTGCCGCCCCAGTCATAGATCACATCCAGGGGGTCCAGGGCCTGAACCAGTGCCGCCGCTTCCGAGGGTTTGACGGAGACACGCCAGACATCGCCCCCGGCTGCGTGGAACCGGGAGACATCGCGGATGGCTTGCCAGATCCCGGCGTTCGCCGTCGCATCCCAGAGAATATCACTGTCGCCAAAGCGTTTGAGCGCCTCTTGCAGCGCCCCCATGCGATAGCGCAGGGAGTTCTCGAAACCTTCAAGCCGGATCAGCGTGCGTGATGCGCCCCCTGCCCCGTCTTCGCGCAGATGCGCAGCGCCGGTGACGTCGAACGGCGTGCCGAGCGCGGTGGAGAGCGCCTGCACGGCCTCGGCCTCTCCCAGCCCTTCGATCATCAGCGTGGCGCTCATTTCGGGAATTGGCGCCACCTTAAGCGAGACCTCGGTGATCAGCCCGAGCGTTCCATGGCTCCCGGCCATGAGTTTCACCAGATCGAGCCCGGTGACGTTCTTCATCACCCGCCCGCCGTTTTTCACCACCTGTCCGCGCCCGTCAATGAATTCGACACCGAGGCAGAAATCGCGACAGGCGCCGACACCGACACGGCGCGGCCCGGAAAGGTTGCCGGCCAGCACGCCACCGATGCTCGGCGCGCCCGCGCGGCCCAAGAGCCCACGCATATCGGGCGGCTCGAAGGCCAGACGCTGGTTCTCGCTGGCGAGCACCGCCTCGACCGTCTCGAGCGGCACACCCGCCGCCACGGTGAGCGTAAGAGCGCTCGGGTCATAATCCCAGGCCTCTCCCGGTGCGCTCAGCGCCACACCGTCGGCCAGCCCGATCCGGCTGGTGCCCTGGCCGCAACAGAGAAACGGCCCGCCCGCACGGATCTGGTCGGCAAGACGATCCCGCTCTTCGAAATACCCGGCATTGCGCGCCGCCAGAATGCTCATCCATCCGCCCTCCGGCTGTCGCTCACATGGAGCGGAAAGACCTTGGCCGGGTTCAAGAGCCATTTCGGGTCGAACACGTCTTTCACCGCCATTTGCGCCTCGAGATCCGCGGGTGCGAATTGATGGGTCATCAGATCGCGTTTCTCGACCCCGACCCCGTGTTCACCGGTCAGACAGCCGCCGACATCGACGCAAAGCTTGAGGATTTCGGCGCCAAGCGCCTCGGCGCTCGCCAACTGTCCCGGCTCATTGGCGTTGAACAGGATCAGCGGGTGCATATTGCCATCGCCGGCGTGGAAGACATTGCCGACCATATGGCCGTATTCTTCGCCCAGCTCGCCGATACGTTTGAGAACATTGGGCAATTCACCGACCGGGATGGTGCCGTCGAGACAGATGTAATCGCCCATCTGCCCCATCGCGCCAAAGGCCGATTTGCGACCGAGCCAGATTCGGGCGCTTTCATCGGCGCTCTGGCTCTCGCGGATTTCCACCGGGTTGTGGCGCTCGGCGATCCCGATGATCCGGGCGAGCTGATCGGCAATCTCCTGTTCCGAACCCTCAACCTCGACGATCAGCAGCGCCTCGCACTCCGGGTAGCCCGCCTTGGCGAAGGCCTCGGTGGCGCGGATGATCGGCCGGTCCATGAATTCGATCGCCACCGGGATGAGACCGGAACGGATGATATCGGCGACACAGGCGCCGGCCACCTCATTGCTGTCAAAACCCATGAGCACGGGCCGCGCGCCTTCGGGCTTTGGCAAAATGCGCAGCGTCGCTTCGGTGACCACGCCCAACTGCCCCTCGGAGCCGCAAATCAGCCCCAAAAGGTCAAGTCCGGCGGCCTCCATCTCTGCCCCGCCGATCTCCACCACCTCGCCATCGGCCATCACCATGGTGACCCCCAGGAGATTGTTGGTGGTGACGCCGTATTTCAGACAATGCGCGCCGCCGGAGTTCATCGCGATATTGCCGGAAATGGCGCAGGCCAATTGGCTCGACGGATCGGGGGCGTAGAAGAACCCGTCGCTCTCGACCGCGCCCGTCACGGAGAGATTGGTCATGCCGGTCTGCACCCGGATGTAGCGGTCTGGATAGTTCACCTCCAGGACCTCGCGCAGCCGCGCCACGCCGAGGATCACCGAATCGGCGGTGGGCAGAGAGCCGCCGGCGAGCGAGGTGCCCGCACCACGCGGCACCACCGGCACCCCCATGTCATGACAGATCTTCAGGACAGCGGAGACCTCTTCGGTACTGGCGGGCAGGACGGCCAGCAAAGGCGCACAGCGATATGCGGTCAACGCGTCGCATTCATAGGCCTTCACCTCTTCCGGGGCATCGATCACCGCGTCATGGGGCAGCACCGCCCTGAGACGGGTCACGAGCTCGGGTTTCCGGGCCAGAACCCCCGGCTTCGGGACAGGCATCTCCATGGTGATCTCCTCACACAGGCCGCGGTGCGGCCGCTCCTCGCATTGGTAATTTTTTAGAACCAATTTTTGGATGTGACAAGGGGCGGGTGGTTGCGTAATGCTGCGCTCATGGACCTGATCGATCAGCTACGCTATTTCACCCCGCTCGATGTCATCGCCGTGATCTATCTGATCGCGGCCTGGATGGTGCTTGGGTATATCATCGAAACGCCACCGAAATCACGAATCTCGACATCCGTTCTGGTGGCGCAATACCGCCGCGGCTGGATGGTACAGATGACCACCCGCAAGCCGCGAATTTTCGATGCCACCATCTTGTCGACCCTGCGCGAGGGCACGAGCTTTCTCGCCTCGGCCTGTCTCATTGCCATCGGCGGCGGCATGGCGGCGATTTCCAATGCCGAACGCCTGAGCGATGTTGCCAGCGAATTGGCGCTCGATACGCCGCGGGTGATCTGGGAGGTGAAGATCCTCTTGGCGCTGTTCTTCGTCACCAACGCCTTTCTGCGCTTCATCTGGTCGAACCGGCTGTTCGGCTATTGCGGCGTGGTCATGGCCTCGACCAGCAATGACGAGGCCGACCCGCAGGCCCTGCCGCGGGCGCGCAAGGCCGGCGAGCTGAACATCACCGCGGCACGGGCCTTCAACGCCGGATTGCGGGGGATCTATTTCGCCCTGGGGGCCTTGGGGTGGCTGTTCGGGCCCGGGGGCCTTCTGGTGGCGACAACGCTCACCATCGTGATCCTGTTGCGCCGCGAATTCTGGTCGAGTTCGCGCCAGATCCTGATGCGCGAAGACGCGTAGCGCATCACGCCGCCCGCCAGGACAGCGCCTCGATTCCGCGCGCGATGTCCTCGGCCACCTGTGCCACCCGGTCTTCGGTATTGATGCGCTGCGCATAGGCGCGCAATCCGATCAGCTCCGTCTGCAGTCGCGCCGCCAGTCGCGCCGGATCGGCCTCGGCCGGCAATTCGCCCTCCGCCTGCGCGGCCCGCAACACCTCGGTCAGCGTCAATTCCATGCGGTCGATCAGCTCTTCGGCCAGGCCGCGGAGCGACGGATCGTCGTCCGGCATCTCGAGAATGGTTTTCACCAACATGCAGGCACGCGAAGGCACCTCACCGCGGTTTTGCCCGCCCAGCTGACGGACGTAATTCGCCAACGCACCGAGCCGGGAGCCGCCCCCCGCCAGGACCTCCGACAATCCGCCCTGCGACTGGCCGGAATAGAGGCGCAGCGCTTCGGCAAAAAGCCCTTCCTTGGACCCGAAGGCTGCATAGATCGAACCGGGTCGCATATCGAGCGCCTGTTCCAGATCTTTCAGAGAGGTCGCATGAAACCCTTTGGCCCAGAACAGGTCCATTGCCGATTTCAGCACCTTGTCCCGGTCGTAGCTTGCCTGTCTTGCCATAACTCGCTTCTTCAAGTTTGAGTGATTGCTCAAAATATATCTTGAGCAATCGCTCAAGTAAACTAGCATCGCCTCACTCTTAATTGAGCAACCGCTCAAGAATCAGAAGGATGAGAAATGATCGACTTCACCGCTCACACGATTGACTCCGCCCCCGAAGACAGCCGCGCCACGATGGAGGAGGTCAAATCCGCCTTCGGTCGCGTCTCCGGGCTGATCGCCGTCATGGCCGAAGCCCCCGCTTTGGCAAAAGCCTATTGGCAGATGCATCATATTTTCATGAAGGAGACCACCTTTGACAAAGACGAGCTCACCGTCGTCTGGCAGACCATCAATGTCGAACATGAATGCCATTATTGCGTCCCCGGCCACACCGGCATCGCGAAGATGATGAAGGTCGATGACGCCATCACCAATGCCTTGCGCGATGAAACCCCGCTGCCGAACGCCCATCTCGAAGCTTTGCGGACCTTCACGCTTCAGGTCGTGCGTCAACGCGGCAAGGTCACCCAGGAGCAGATGCAAGCCTTTGTCGACGCCGGCTATACCAAGCGCCAGATCCTCGAGGTGCTGGTCGGAACGGCCCAGAAGGTGATGTCGAACTACACCAATGCCATCGCCGAAACGCCGGTCGATCCGGCGATGCAGGCCTATGCCTGGAAAAAGGCCACGCCCGCACTGGCGTAAGCCTCAGAACGAAGGCAGCACGAGAGGCGGCGGGGAACCTCACCGCCGCCCTTCATAAAGCCAGGCCGCGACCGACAGCCCCGCCAAGAGCAGGAGCCACAGCCAGCCGGGCAAAAGCGGCGTCAGCCGGGTCGATTGCGTCAGATAGGCCTCGCGCGGGGTCAGGCCGAGCCAGCCACGCCCCGCCGCCACACGCCCCTCGGCCACCTGCCGAAACCTCGGCAATCCGTCGGACAGCGCAAACACGCCACCGCCCGTCGCCCTGATCACCGGAGCGAGCTTGCCGCCGGTGGCGATGGTTTCCTCGAATTCCCGCGGCGCGGCCGGACCCAGTACCATGACCGCCTTCTGATCGTCCTGAGAAAGACGATAGAGCCCCATCTCGCCGCCCTGCACCTCGGCCACGAACCGGCCGGGGGCCTGCTCCTCCATCGGCACGACCGAGACCGAACCGTCCGGCGCCTCGATGGTCACGGAACGCGTGCCCTCGGTCAGGCTGCGCCGAGTTATGGTGAGCGTATTGCCCTCTGCCGTCGCGGTCAGCGCCTCTTCCTCGAGCTCCGGCTCCTTCATCATCCAATGCGCGAGACGGCGCAACAATTCGAGCTGCGGCCCGCCGCCCTCGACCCCGCGTGTCCAGAGCCAGGCATCGTCGGAGCCCAGAACCGCCACGCGCCCCTCGCCGACCCGGTCGAGCACCAGCAAAGGCCGCTCATCGACACCGGACATCACCGTTTCACCGCCGGTCTCTGGGTCGAGATCGACCTGCCGGAACCAACGGCCCCAAGCGGGTTCATCCTCGGCCGCACGCAAACCGCCCAGACCCTCGGTCACCGGGTGGCGCGCACCCAGATCCGTCAGCCGCGGCAGGTATGGCTCCTCGACCACGCGTCCGGTGGGCGAAACCGGGATGACCCGGGCCAGGGGTGAGCGATAGAGGCTGTCGGCGCTGGCAAAATCCGGCCCGGCGGCAAAGAGCACGGCACCGCCGTCTTCGACATAGCGCGCGATATTATCGAGATAGGAAGCGGGCAGGATCCCGCGCAGTTTGTAGCGATCGAAAATGATCAGGTCGAAATCATCGACCTTTTCCATGAACAGTTCCCGCGTCGGGAAGGCGATCAGCGACAGCTCCGTCACCGGCACCCCGTCCTGTTTGTTGGGCGGGCGCAGAATGGTGAAATGCACCAGATCGACCGACGGATCGGATTTCAACAGGTTGCGCCAGGTCCGTTCGCCATTATGCGGCTCGCCCGAGACCAGCAACACCCGCAGCCGGTCGCGCACACCGTTGATCTGCACCATGGCGGAATTGTTGCGAGTGGTCAGCTCGCCCTGCGCCTGCGGCAGGGTGAACTGGATCACATTCATGCCACCATGCGGCAGCGACAGCGGCACTTCGATGGAGCGCCCGATCGGCAAGGTAAAGCTCTGCGTCGCCCCACCGTCGATCGAGACCAGAAGCGGCGTGGTCGCGCCCTCGCCCGCCGGCACCGCGCCCTGATCCTCGACCCGGAGCTTGAGCGTCACTTCCTCGCCCATGATGGCAAAGCTCGGCGCGCTCTCGATCACCAGACGGCGGTCCCAATCCGTGGGCTCGCCGGTGAGCAAGAGATGCATCGGCGCCGGAAAGTCCGGGGCAAGCTCGACATCGTGGAGCTGGCCATCGGACAGCATAATGGCCCCCGCCAGACGACCGCGCGGCTCCTCGGCCATGGCCTCTGAGAGCGCGGTCATCAAGAGCGTGCCACGATTGTCAGGCGCATCGCCCAGGGTGATCTCACGCAGCTCGGTGTTGGGCAAAGCAGCCACACGCGCCTCCAGCGCAGCACGCGCTTCGGCCAGTTGTTCGGGGCGGGTGGAGAGATCTTCGGAGGCGCTCTGATCCACCACAAGAAACACGATATCGGTGAGCGGGTCGCGCTCTTCCTGCCTGAGCGACGGCCCGGCAAGGCTGATCAGGATCGCCAGCGCGGCGAGCCCCCTGAGCGGCCAGCCGGAAAGGCCGCGCCAACCGGCCACGGCAATGAGAACGACCGCAACCCCGGCCAGGACGATGAGCACCGGCAGCGGGACAAGCGGGGAAAACACGAGATCGCGGATCATTGGCCCAGCCTTTCCAGAAGCGCCGGCACATGCACCTGATCGGATTTGTAATTGCCGGTCAGCACATACATCACCAGATTGACGCCAAACCGATAGGCCATTTCCCGTTGCCGCTCGCCTGTCAAACCGCGCCCCACCGGCAAAAGCGGAAAGCCCGTGTCATCCACTGCCCAGGCCGCCGCCCAATCGCCGCCGCCGATGATCACCGGCGTGACATTGTCATTGAGATTGCGAAACGGCATGCCCTCGGCGGCCTGCATCGCGGGCGAGGCCTCGACCCAGATCGTGCCCTGGGCATGACGGCCCGGGAAATCGCGTAACAGGTAGAAGGAGCGGGTCAGCACGTGATCCTCCGGGATCGGTTCGAGCGCGGGAATGTCGAGTGGCCCGGCCAGCGCCTGCAAGCGCACACCCGTCGGCGTCGCCGCGCCAAAGCTCGCCACATCCGCGTCGCGGGTGTCAAACACGATCATGCCGCCGGTGCGCAGATAGGCGTTGAGCTTGGCATAGGCCTCGGCCGAGGGCATTTGCTGGCCTGCCGCGACCGGCCAGTACAGGATCGGGAAAAACCCCAGCGGATCGCTTTCAAGATCAACGCCCATGGGCGGGCCCGGCTCGACCGAGGTGCGGGCGGTGAGCACTTGCGACAGGCCGGCAAGCCCCGCCTCGGACACCCGGTCAAGCGCGGCGTCACCGGTTCTGACATAGGCCAGCGTCAGTTCGGATGTGGCGCGCAAGGCAAACTCATCATCGATCTGCTGTGCCTGCGCAGATTGCGGCGACATAAGCGTCATACCAAGCAAAAGCGGCATCAGCAGCATCGAGACCACCCGCGCCCCGAACAGCCGCCCAGACAGCCAGAGCGAGGCGATCAGATCGGCGCCCAGAAGCGCCAGCGCTGCCAGAAGGAAGAGTTGTGACAGTGGCCATTCCTGACCCTGCTCGACACCCAAAATCGGGACATCCGCGGGCCAGCTGGTGCGGGACAGGGTCTCGCCCTCACCGATGACATTGAGCGCGCGCAGGCTGTCGCGGGTCTGATAGATCCCCGGCGGCGTGGCGCGCGAGGCTTGGGCACGGGTGAAGTCTTCGCCTGCGACCGGCGCCCTGGCCCCCGCATCGCTGAGCGTACCAAACCCATCCATCAGCCGGATCGGCTGAAGACTCTGACCGGCCAGTTCTTCGGCATCGAGCACGGCACTTTGCGACGTCACCGCGAGCCGGTCCAGCATCGACACGAAAAGCCCGGACAGCGGCAAGCTCGACCATTCGGCATTGGCGGTGACATGGAACAGCACCACCTGCCCCTGCCCCACGGACTTGCGGGTCACCAGGGGCGTACCATCTTCGAGCGTGGCGATGACGCGGCTGGCGAGATCCGGATCGGGCTGGGCCATCACCTGGGCCGAGACCGCGACATCTTCGGGCACCGGCAGACCGTAAAAGGGCGAGGCCTCACCAAAGGGGCGCAGCCGTTTCGGCTCGCCCCAGCTCATCGCACCGCCGAGCGTCCGCCCCCCCGCGCGCAGCCGCACCGGCAACAGGGGGTCCTCATCAGTGCGGGCCACGTCTGAGGCGGCGAGTTTCGGGCCGGCGAAACGCAGAAGCAGCCCGCCCTCATGGACCCAATCCAGAAGATCGGCGCTCTCGCTGCCCGAGAGCTGCGCCACATCGGCCAGCACGATCACATCGGGATTGGCCATGATCAGATCGGTCAACGCGCCTTCGATCACATCGGCCTTGCCGGTAAGCGCGGCGCGCAGATAATGCAGTTGCGACAGAAGTTGCAGCCCCTCGCCGCCCTCGCGTACCACCACGAGCCCGACCTCACGGCGCTTGAGGCTGTCATCGGTGAGACGTTTGGCGCCTGCGGAACGCTGGCCTGTGATTTCGAAGCGTTTCACCCTTGCGCGCAGCTCCGGCGGCAGGTCGAACCCGGCCTCGGCCATCGCCTCTCCGGCGTCGAAACTCACCGTCTGGCGATCCAGCTCGCGGGCGATCCCGGCGGGATCGGTGCCATGGGCGGCGACGGTCACCTCGCCCGGACCTTCGGGATCGGCGCGCAGCACCGGCAGGGTGACGCCCTCCTCGGTGAGGGTCACCGGGCCCAGCGCATAGGTCGAACGTGCAGTCTCAAACACCGAAACCGGGCCGGCGGCCTGCAGCTCGGAAAGGACCGCGTCCCGCCCCGCATGCGCGAGCCCGTCGGAAAGCCAGAGCGTCTCAAGTCCGTTCTCTTCGGGCAAGGCCGCTCTCAGGGCCGCCATATCGGGCGCGAAGGGGGCTGGTTCGAGACCGGCGAGGCGCGGGCGCCAATCAGCGGCCGAGAGAAAATCGCAGCCCCCGGACTCAAGATCCGCTGGCGGCAGATCCGTGGCCGGCAGGATGCAGATCGTGCGGCCATCGGCCTCGGCCTCGTCCAATGCCTGTTCCACCCGACCGATGCGCAACGCCCAATCCGGCGCCGAGGCCCAGCTTGCATCCATCAGGATCAGAAGCGGCCCGGAGCCACCACGATCGACGCGGGGATTGAGCACGGGCCCCGCGAAAGCGATGATCAGTGCGGCCACGGCCAGCATGCGCAAAAGCAGCAACCACCAGGGGGTGCGATCGGTCTCGACCTCTTCGTCCTTGAGCCCCAGAAGCAGCGCCACACCGGGAAACCGGCGGCGGATCGGCGCGGGCGGCACCGCGCGCAGGATCAGCCAGAGGATCGGCAGTGCGGCCAGTGCGAGCAACAGCCAGGGCGTGGCAAATCCGATCGGTCCCAACACCCACATCAGCGCGGCCCCTCCAAGGCTTCATAAAGCCACAGAAGCGCCGGCAGATCGGCGTGATCCGTGTGATGCGTGGCAAAGCGCCAGCCGGCGTGATGGGCGATCCGCGCCAGATGGTCCTTGCGCTCCGCCAGACGGTCGAGATAGCGCGAGCGCAGATCCGAGGCGCGCAGCGTCTCATGGCTGAGCGCGCCGCTCATCGAGGTAAAGACGGTGCGGCCCTGATAGGGAAAGGCCTCCTCCGCCGGGTCGAGGATTTGATAAAGCACCCCGGCGATGCCGCGATCAGAGGCGGCCGCGACGGCCTGTTCCACCTGTTCGATCGGCCCGAGAAAATCGGACAGGAAAACGGCGCGGGCATGCGGCAGGAACAGCGCGGTATCTGGCGCGCCGTAATCCTCGGGTCCCTCTTGCGACAGGCCTTCGGCAATGCGCCGAAGCTGAAGCGTGCCGATACGCGGCGGTGTGCCGAGAGAGGCGAGCGCGACGCGTTCACCGCCCTTCATCAACAGAATCGACAGCGCCATGGCCAAAAGCGCGGATCGGTCAGATTTCGGCGGGATGGATTTGTCGGACGAGAACCCCATTGAGGCCGAAAGATCGACCCAGAGATGCACCGATTGCGCCGCCTGCCATTCCTTTTCGCGCACGAAATGCCCGTCGGACCGCCCGGAACGACGCCAATCGATGGCACGACCGGGATCGCCGGCCTGCGCCGGACGGTATTGCCAGAACTCATCGCCCATCCCCGATTGCCGCCGGCCATGCCCGCCCATCAGCAGCGCACGGGCCAGTTGCTCCGCATGAGCCTGCAAGGGCGGCAGCGGCGCAGAAAGGGTTTCCGCGCGCGCGCGAAGAGCGGATGAGGCGGGTTCCTGGGTCACGCGGCGGTCCGATTGTCCTGAGCCTGGGTGGCGGCGGCGTCGATGATCGCGCCGAGATCGTCCCCCCGGGCGCGCGCAGCAAAGGTCAGCGCCATGCGGTGAATGAGCACCGGGCGCGCCATGGCAAAGACATCCTCGGGGCTGGGGGCAAGACGCCCGTCGAGCAAAGCCCGCGCCCGCACGGTGAGCATCAGCGCCTGCGCCGCACGCGGCCCCGGCCCCCAGGCGACAGAGGCATTCACCGCCTCGGAGGCCTCGGCTTCATGCGGACGGCAGGAGCGCACCAAATCGAGAATCATTTCCACGACCTGTTCGCCCACGGGCATTTTGCGGAGCAGGGACTGTGCCTTGATCAGTTCCTCGCCGGTGAACACCTGATGTGCGTCCTCCTCGTCGGAGCCGGTGGTGGCGATCAGAATGTCGCGCTCGGTGTCGCGATCGGGATATTCCACATCGACCTGCACCAGAAAACGGTCGAGCTGGGCCTCGGGCAACGGGTATGTGCCCTCCTGCTCCAGCGGGTTTTGCGTCGCCAGCACGTGAAACGGTGCCTCGAGATCATGCGCCTGCCCGGCGATGGTCACGGATTTCTCCTGCATCGCCTGCAGCAGCGCGGATTGCGTGCGCGGGCTGGCACGGTTGATCTCATCGGCCAAAAGCAGTTGACAGAACACCGGCCCTTCGATGAAGCGAAAGGCGCGGGAACCATCGGCGGCGGTTTCCAACACTTCGGAGCCGAGAATATCGGCGGGCATCAGATCGGGGGTGAATTGCACCCGCGCGCCCTTGAGTCCCATCACCGTCGACAGCGTGTCCACCAGCCGCGTCTTGCCCAGACCAGGCAGGCCCAGAAGCAGGGCGTGACCGCCGCAGAGCATGGCCGAGAGCACCAGATCGACAACCGTTTCCTGTCCGATAAAGCGTTTGGTGATTGATGTTTTTGCCTCGGACAGCTTTGCGCCCAGCGCCTCGATCTCGGCAACGAGGTCAGTTTCGGTCAGGGTTTCACTCTCGGGTCCGGCCACGGCGTCACTCCTCGGGTCGATTGATACCACTATTAGAGACAGGTATCGTGCAAAGCACAAATGACAAAAGGTTCAGCAGAGGATTTTTCCGTGACAGTCAGTGCCGAGGGCATCGCGAGCGCCATAAAAGCCGCCAAAACCCGTGGATTGCCGCCGGTCGACAAATGGGATCCGCCATTCTGCGGCGATCTCGACATGCAGATCAAACGCGACGGCACCTGGTTTTACATGGGCACGCCGATCGGCCGGGCACCGCTGGTACGGCTGTTTTCCACCGTGCTGAAACGCGAGGGCGACAAGTATTTCCTCGTCACCCCGGTGGAAAAGGTGGGCATCACGGTCGAAGATGCGCCGTTCCTGGCGGTGGATTACACCTGCGAAGGCACGGGCGGAGCGCAGAGCCTCACCTTCCAGACCTCGGTGGGCGATACGGTCACGGCGGATGCCGATCACCCGATCCGGGTGGAGATGCGCGATGGCGAACCCGCCCCCTATGTCGAGGTCCGCGCCGGGCTCGAGGCGCTGATCGACCGCAAGAGTTTTTACCGACTTGTTGACCAAGGAGTCACTGAGGAGATTGACGGCGAGCCCCTGTTCGGGGTCTGGTCATCGGGAACGTTTTTTCCGATTGCCAAAGCCAGCGATCTTGAGTGATGCCGAAATTTGCAGCCAACCTGTCATTCTTGTTCAAGGAATACCCGTTCCTCGAACGTTTTGCCGAAGCCAAATACGCTGGCTTCGACGCTGTGGAAGTGCTGTTTCCCTATGATGAGCCGGCGTCCGAAATCACCAAACGCCTGTCGGACCTCAATCTCAAAATGGTGCTGATCAACGTGCCGCCGCCGAATTACACCGGTGGCGAACGGGGCTTTGCCGCCGTGCCGGGGCTCGAAGACCGGTTCAAGCGCGATTTCAAACGCGCGCTGCGCTATGCGAATTTTCTCGGCACAGAGCATCTGCATATCATGGCGGGCAAGGCCAAGGGCCTGGTCGCCCTCAAGACCTATATCCGCAATCTGAAATGGGCGGCACAGGAAGCCCCGAACATGAGCCTCACGATCGAGCCAATCTGCGATGAGGCCATGCCCGGCTATTTCCTCGACAGCTATGATCAGGCGGAACTGGTGCTGGAGAATGTCGCGGAGCTGAACCTCGGGCTCCAATTCGACACCTATCACGCACAGATGATCACCGGGGATGCGATGGCGACATGGGAGCGTTATGCCCATTGGGTACGCCACATCCAGATCGCCAGCCCGCCGGATCGGCACGAACCCTGCAAGGGCCTGTTCGACTTTCAGACCTTCTTCGACCGCCTCGACGAGAGCGGCTATCGCGGCTGGGTCTCGGCCGAATACAATCCGAAACGTCGCACCGAAGAAGGGCTGGACTGGTTCCGCAAGACGGTCACTCAGTGTGCCGAATGAGAGTGCGCGGAATGAGCTCCGTCGGCACAGCCAGCGCCCGGACGTTCCACTTCAAGGGTTGAATGGGCCACCGCGAAACGCTCGCGCAGGAGCGTCTTGAGCGCCACCAGAACCGGCCCCGGCTCGATCTCCTCCGTGACAACCACATGCGCCTCGAGAGAGCTGCGGTGTTCGTCGATCTGCCAGAGATGGACGTGATGCACATTCTCGACCCCGGCCATTTCCCCCATGGCTTCGGCCACCTCTTCGGCGCGCATGCCATCGGGCGCCCCGAGCATCAAAAGCCGGATCACGGGACGGATCTCGATCAGCGCATGACCAAAGATATAGAGAGAAATGCCGATGGTCAGCAGCGGATCGATCAGGCGCCAGTCCCACAACAGGATCACCACCCCGCCGAAAATCACCGCCACCGATGTCGCCGCATCCGCGAGATTGTGCAGAAAGGCGGCGCGAATGTTCAGACTGTCTTTCGACATGGTATAGGTCAGCGCCGCGGTGACCAGATCGACCAGCAGCGCGATGCCGGCAATGACCACCACGGTCCAGCCCGCCACCTCGGGCGGGTTGAACAGGCGCGAGACACCTTCCGCCAGAAGGTAGAAGGAAATCACCACAAGCGAGGTGTAATTGATCATGGCCGCGACAATCTCGGCGCGGGCATAGCCGAAGGTCATGTCGCCATCGCGCGGCCGCCGCGAGATCTTGCGCGCGCCAAACGCGATAACCAACGAGATCGCATCGGAGAAATTGTGGATCGCATCGGCGATCAGCGCCAATGAGCCCGAGACCACGCCGCCGATGATCTGCGCCAGGGTAAGAAACATATTGACCGCGATCGCCCCCGCGACCCGCGCATCCCCCGCCTCCGGGTCGATGTGATGATGGTGGTGAGCGTGATGGGCATGCTGGCGATGCGCCTCTGAATGCTCTGTCGAATCGTGGGAATGCTCTCGGGACATGCGCTTTCCTGTCGCCTTCCGGCCTCTCGCCTTTGGTTTTGGGTGACCTAACTATGTGCGATAGGTGGCAACTTGAAAACCCGCGCGGCAGCCCCCGGACATTTTGACACGCAAATGCCCGGCCCCAGACACACAGGGCCACGAAAGTCGGTCAAACGTGACGGAATGGCAAGAATGTAACGTAAAACACCATCGGCGCGAAAAATTCATATCAAAATCGCACAATGACCCATTAATCAGCAAAAAATCCATATTTTGTACAGATGTCAGGCAAGATCGCAAAAATATCGCAAAAAATTGATCTGCAGCTGTGCACATTGCAATGTGCTTAAACTCATATCTTGTTCGACTTTAAACATGCCAGTGGTCGATCTACATAGCATTTCATCGAACGGCGCACAGATGCACACAACGAAATGCGGATGAGCGCCAGACTGAACTGAACTTACTCAAAGGACCAAAACCATGACTTTCTCTGTTAAAACCCTCGCCGCTGCCGCTCTTGTTGCCGTTGCCGGTTCCGCTGCTGTTGCCGGCCCGAACTACATCATCGCCGGCAATCAGAGCGACCTGAAATCCGTTGCCACCGTGGACCTGGTGCGCGCCGACCAGAACGCCACGCTGCAAGTCTATGACTTCCACACCGGTGAACGCGGCGCCCTCCTCGGCTCCGCCACGGTTCGCGCCGGCGCCAACAGCGACGTGAAAGTGCAGCTTTCCAAACGCCCGACCTCCGACGTCGAATTCGTCCTGGTCAGCAGCAACGGCGCCGATCTCGCGATCAAAACCGCTGACACCTACCAATAAGCGTTGGTCCCGTTCGCCTCGGGTTTATCCTGAGAACCCGGTATGAACGAACCGGAAAAGCCGCCCTTCTGGGCGGCTTTTTCATGTTCAAACACAGTCCTCAAAACCGACGCCGGACAGAGCACAACATTTCCGCACAGAGAGAAGAAACCGCGAAATTCGCCAGATCTGCGCATATCAAGAGTGCACCACCCTTATTTGTGTGCATTTTTGCTAATTTATATGTTTGATATGGGTATATATGTTGCTATTTCCACAATGAGAGAACCCGCCTATATTCATATTCATCGAAACGGCGCAAAAACACACAGGCCTGAAACCGGCTTGGCGCCAACTGAAAACTGAACTTGAACAAAGGACCAAAACCATGACTTTCTCTGTTAAAACCCTCGCCGCCGCCGCTCTTGTTGCCGTTGCCGGTTCCGCCGCCGTCGCCGGCCCGAACTACATCATCACCGGTGTGCAAAAAGACATCAAATCCGTCACCACCGTGGATCTGGTGCGTGCCGATCAAGCCGGCACCCTGGAAGTCTACAACTTCCACAATGGCGAACGCGGCGCGCTTCTGGGCTCTGCCGACGTGAACGCCGGCGCCAACACCGATGTCAAAGTGCGTCTCTCCAACGCACCGCTGAACAAGGTCGAATATGTGCTCGTCGGCAACAACGGCGCCGAACTGGCCGCCACTGACGTCAACAACTACCAATAAGCGTTGGTCCCGTTCACCCCGTGCCCCCGGGCACGGGGCGGATGGAACAGGAAAGCCGCCCTTTGGGGCGGCTTTTTGTATGGGATCTCTTGTCGGGAAATCGCGACGAGCGGCGCTCAATCACCCAGCTTGGCATGCACCTCGGCGAGATCGACCTCGCCCAGCGGCATCTTGTTGCCAGGATTCTCGAAATCGTATTTGAACAGCTGGAAATCGCGTTTGTAGATTTCCCACATCAGATGCATCGACAGATCGTCGAAATAATCCTCGACCGGGTGCAGCCGCTTCGGACCATGGCCCTCGGATTCGTTGAACCGCGGGATTTTCGCCAGATCGACCTTATGCGGCGTCTCGATATGATCGAGCACGTCCTGCATGCCTTCGTTGAATTTCTCGGTGAAGAAAATCTTGTCGTAGGTGCCGCCGTTGACGATGAAGGTCGAGACATGGCCGGACATCGCCGACCAGTGAATATCCGGGTCCATCGGCCGGCGGAACCGGATGGTGTCGCGCACAAAAAGCAGGAAGCGCCGGAAAGAAGCGATCTGATCGAACTCCTGCTTGCCATCGTCACCGCCGACCTCGATGCCGTATTTCTGGATCAATTGCGGCACGAGCTTGCCACGGTAGCGTTTTCCATTGCGCTGGATGCCGCAAATCTTGTCGAAAAAGCTCGACAAAACACGGGTATAGGGGTTGCGGACACAGGTGAACGCATAGCTTTTATGAGCCTGCACATTGGCTTCGATCACAGGCTGGCTTTCCTCCTGCGCCCATTTGTGCATGCGATCGGTGCTGTCGTGGATATCACCATCGAAGAACTCGCCATGATCCGAATAGAACATGATCTGTCCGATCGTCGAACAGGCACATTTCGGGACGACGCGATAGACAACGCTCTCGCTTTCGGTCATCCAGGTTCCGGGAAAGCCCATATTTACCACTACTCCTATTTGCCACACACGGCGCGGCCCTTTTCGCTTTAAAAGCAAATTAGCCTTGATTATTCAATGATTGGTTACGCTTATATGCGGACAATGCGTCAAAAATGAGGTCATGGTTTCCGATATGGCACGAATTGCCTTCATCTTGTTGTGCCACAAAGATCCGGAAGCGATCATCGATCAGGCCCGGAGACTGACCCGGGCTGGCGACTATATCTCGATCCATTTCGACGCGCGGGGCGGCAAGGAAACCTTTGAAACCATTCGCGCGGGTCTCGCGGACAACCCGAATGTCACCTTCGCGACCAAACGGATCAAATGCGGCTGGGGCGAGTGGAGCCTTGTGCAAGCCACGCTCTATGCCATCGAAGCGGCCGAGCAAGCCTTTCCGCGCGCCACGCATTTCTACATGCTCTCCGGCGATTGCATGTCGATCAAGACCGCTGAATACATGCATGACTTCCTCGACCGCGAGGATGCGGATTTTATCGAGAGTTTCGACTTTTTCGAAAGCGACTGGATCAAGACCGGAATCAAGGAAGAACGGCTAACCTACCGCCACTGGTTCAACGAACGTACGCAGAAATGGCTGTTTTACCAGAGCTTCTGGATGCAACGCCGGCTCGGCCTCGAACGCCAGATCCCGGACGATCTGCAGATCATGATCGGCTCGCAATGGTGGTGTCTCAGGCGCCGCACCATCGAATGGCTGCTCGAATTCACCCGGAATCGTCCCGATGTGATGAGGTTCTTCCGCACCACATGGATCCCGGATGAAACGTTTTTCCAGACATTGGTACGGCATCTGGTGCCGGAGACTGAGATTCGCACCCGCACGCTGACCTTTCTGATGTTCACCGATTACGGCATGCCGGTGGTGTTCTATAACGACCATTACGATCTCTTGCTGTCGCAGGACTATCTGTTCGCCCGCAAGATCTCGCCCGAGGCCAAGGAGTTGAAAAAACGTCTGGGCGACCTGTTCGCGGATACGGGCGTTTCGTTCCAGATCTCGAACGAAGGCCGGTCGTTGTTCCAGTTCCTGACCGGACGCGGGCGTGATGGCCGCCGCTTTGCCCAACGGTTCTGGGAGACCGAAAGCTCTCTTGGCCGCAACCGCGAGCTCTTGATGATCGTCTGCAAGAAATGGCACGTCGCCAAGCGCCTGGTCTCACAGATCAAGGAACACAGCGACATTCCCTGTCTCGAATATCTGTTCAACGAGGAAAACACCTATCTGCCGGATCTCGGCGGGATCGAGAAAAGCCTCGAGAAACGCACCCGCCACCGCCGCGCCTGGGTCAGGATGCTGTTCGATTATTTCGACACCGACCGGATGGTGGTCTGTCTCGACCCGCAAGGGCTCGACCTGATCCGGGATTTCTATTCCGATCGCTCCGGCACCAAGCTGTTGGAAATCGAATGCGATTTCACCGATGACTACCTGTCAGGCCACGCGAAACGCACCGGTCTTGCCAGCGATCAAACCCCCGAGGATGCGCTGCAGCGGCTTTTGCCGACGATCCGTGCCGACATGGTCCACGAGAGCGATCGCATCCGCGATGCCGAATTCGAGCATTACAGCCGCATCTCGCAAAGCAAGACACCGGAAGAGAATGCCGCGCCCCTTGCACGTTTCCTCGGCATCTCCGAAGATGAGGCCTGCGAGATCGCCTCGATGCATTACCTGTTTTCCGACTGAGAGAGCCCTGAGGACCCCCCATGCCCTACGCCTATGACGACCAGAATATCTTTGCCAAAATCCTGCGCGGGGAAATCCCCTCGACACCGGTTTTCGAAAGCGAGCACACGCTGGCCTTCCCGGATATCACGCCGCAGAAGAAAGCCCATATTCTGGTGATCCCGAAGGGGCCTTACCGCTGTTTCGATCATTTCGTGCTGGCCGCCTCGCCCGCCGAACAACTGGATTTCTTCGCCTCGGTGGCCAAGGTCGCGGAACAGATCGGTGTGGCGGAAAGCGCCGGCGGTCAGGGCTTTCGCCTGATCACCAACTCCGGTGAGCATTCACATCAGGAAGTCCCGCATTTCCATGTGCATCTCCTGGGCGGTGAACCCTGCGGCCCGCTGACCTGCAAATAAGATCGCCACAGAAGATCCCATAAAGACAAAACCCCGCGAAATGCGGGGTTTTTCATGCCTTATATAGACCTGTCTTATTTGCCCGAGGTCAGCTCGACAAACACGTCCTCGAGATCCGGCTCCATCGTGCGCACATCGCCGATGATGATCCCGGCAGCTTTCACCGCGTCGAAGATCGCATTGGCCGAGCACTGCCCTCGCGAATAGTCAAACACCAGCGCCCCGTCGCGACGACGTTCCATTTTGACCCCGTCCGGCAGGTCAAACACCTCCGGCGCACCACCCTCGGGTTCGATCACCAGTGTTTTCGCATCCATCAGCCCCAAGAGGTTCTTGGTCGTGTCGCGTTTGATCAGCGCGCCATGGTTGATAATGGCGATCTCGTCGCACATCTCCTGCGCCTCTTCGAGGTAATGGGTGGTGAGAATGATCGTCATACCGCGTTCTTCGTTGAGCTTGCGCACATTGGTCCAGAGCATTTGCCGCAACTCGATATCCACCCCGGCGGTGGGTTCGTCCAGCACCAGGATCTGCGGATTGTGCACCAGCGCCTTGCCGAGAAGCAGACGCCGCCGCATGCCGCCCGAGAGCGTTCGGGCATAGGCGTCGGCCTTGTCGGAAAGCCCGATCAGCTCGAGGATCTCATCGGTGCGGCGATCGCGTTTCGGCACGCCGTAGAGCCCGGCCTGCACCTCAAGCGCGCCGCGCGGGGTGAAAAACGGATCGAGGTTCAGCTCCTGAGGCATCACCCCGATGGCGGCGCGGGACTGGCGCGGGTTCACATCCTGATCGAAGCCCCAGATTTTCACCCGGCCGGAGGTCTTGATCACCAGCCCGGCGAGAATGTTGATCATCGTCGATTTGCCGGCGCCGTTTGGCCCGAGAAGGCCAAAGATCGAGCCCTGGGGAATACACAGATCAACCCCCTTCAAAGCCTCTTTCGGCGGCTGGCCAGCTCTGCCCGCGTAGGTCTTGCGCAGGGCTTCGATCTCGATGGCATTGCGCCCGATGTCGTGGCTCATTCTCTCTCCCTCTCCCGCTCCGGCGGCAAGGGCCGGTTGCCCCTTGTTCCTACCGCGCGGATCGCTATCATGCAGCCCTGATTTAGGGCCTCGCCCGTCGCGCAGCAACCGCGCAGCCGCGCCAAGCCCCTTTGCACAGACCCGCATACCCCGTGCCGGCAGCATCCTCTGGCACGACAGCGACAAAGGAAGATGAAGATGACGATCAAAGCGCCGGAAACCGAAGTGGTCTCCACCTGGAAAGTGGCCTGTGATGGCGGCGAAGGCGCGCTCGGCCATCCCCGGGTCTGGTTGGTGATTCCGCACGAGACCGGCTATGTCGAATGCGGCTATTGCGACAAGAAATTCATCCACGAGAGCGCCAAGATCTCCGAAGCCTGAGGCTGCGACGGGTGTTGCCGCGCCAACGGGCGAGCGGCTCGACAATCGCAAGTTGACGTGAAAAAAAATTTGATACGCCCGGCGCTTAGCCCCGGGCGTTTTACATTTTTTAAGGCCTTGCCCCTAGGTTTTGCCTGAGCGCGAAGAAGGTGAGTGTCGTGATTACAATCAAACAGATTTCCATGGTGCGGAACAGTTTCCGGCAATTGGCACCCAGGCGCGACGAGATATTTCTCGGCGTCTATCAACGGCTCGCCAATGCCTCGCCGGAGTTCGAAACGCTCTACGGCATCGATCTCGGCCAGCGTGCCCGCACGCTCGATGGCATCGTCGAACTGGCGCTCCTGTCGCTCGATCACCCGACCGCGCTTTTCGGCACATTGCATGGTCTGGGGCGCCAATATGCCAATTACGGCAGCTGGCGGGACACCCATGATCTCCTGGCCGAATTCCTGATCGATTCCTTTGCCGAACATTCCGGCGAAAGCTGGACGCTCGAGCATTCGGAGGCCTGGCGCAGAGTGTTGCAATTCATCATTCAGGGCATGCTCGACGGTGCGAAATCCGCCGCCGTCGCCTGAGCGCTCCTCCTGACGATTTACTTGCTTGCAGGGGCCAAGCCCTTCCGTGCTATCAAGACGCATCACTGAAGCCTTCACGGGGAACCACGCGTCATGACATTCGGCAAGGGCAGCCATCTTCACCTGATCGACGGATCGGCCTTTATCTTTCGGGCCTATCACGCGCTGCCGCCGCTGACGCGCAAATCCGACGGGCTCCCGGTCGGCGCCGTCTCCGGCTTTTGCAACATGCTCTACAAATACATCGAGGACAGCAGCGGCAATAATGCCCCGACCCATGCCGCGGTGATCTTTGATGCCAAGGGCAAGACCTTCCGCAACGATCTCTACCCGGCCTACAAGGCCAACCGTCCGCCCGCGCCCGAAGATCTGGTGCCGCAATTCCCGCTGACCCGCGAGGCCACCCGCGCCTTCAACGTCGCCTGTATCGAGATCGAAGGTTTTGAGGCCGATGACATCATCGGCACGCTGGCCCATCAGGCACGTGACGCCGGCGGCCGTGTCACCATCATTTCTTCCGACAAGGACCTGATGCAATTGGTCGGCGGCGGCGTCGAAATGCTCGACCCGATGAAGAACAAGCGCATCGATCGTGAAGGCGTCGAAGAGAAATTCGGCGTCGGCCCGGAGCGCGTCGTCGATGTTCAGGCGCTCGCCGGCGACTCGGTCGACAATGTACCCGGCGCGCCGGGGATCGGGATCAAGACGGCGGCGCTTCTGATCAATGAATATGGTGATCTCGACAGCCTGCTGGCGCGCGCCGAAGAGATCAAACAGCCGAAACGCCGTCAGACCCTGATAGAGAACGCCGAACTGATCCGGGTGTCCCGCGATCTGGTGCAACTGGATTGCGGCATGGAGCTGGATTTCAGCCTCGACACGCTCGAGGTACAGGAACCGGAAACCGACAAGCTCCTGGGCTTTCTCACCGAGATGGAATTCCGCACCATCGTCAAACGCGTCTCTGAACGCTTTGGCGTCGAGGCCCCGGCGATCCCGGAGGCGCCCGCCACCACGAGTCAGGGGGCGGGCGCACCGGCCCCCGCCGCAGCACCGGAGGCCAAGCCGTTCGACACCTCGTCTTATGAGAAGGTCTCCACCATGGGCGCGCTGGAGCGCTGGATCGACGCCATCTATGCCCGCGGCTATGTGGCGGTGGACACGGAGACCACCGGGCTCGACGAGATGCAGGCCGATCTGGTGGGCATTTCGCTCTGCGTTGAACCCGGTGAGGCCTGTTACATCCCGGTCGGGCACACGCTGGGCGAGGACGATCTGTTCGGCGGGTCGAGCCTTGTCGACGGTCAGCTCGACAAAAACATGGTTCTGGACGCGCTCAAACCGGTGCTCGAGGATGAGAGCATTCTCAAGATCGGCCAGAACATGAAATATGACGCGAAGATTTTTGCCCGCCACGGGGTCAAAGTCGCGCCCTATGACGACACCATGCTGATCTCCTACGCTTTGAATGCTGGCATCCACAATCACGGCATGGACGCGCTCTCGGAACGCTATCTCGATCACACGCCAATCCCGACCAAGGATCTGCTGGGCAGCGGCAAATCCATGATCACCTTTGACAAGGTGGAGATCGCAAAAGCGGTGGAATATGCCGCCGAGGATGCGGATATCACGCTGCGGCTCTGGCAAGTCCTGAAACCGAAACTGCACAGTGAACAGGTCACCACGGTCTATGAGACCTTGGAGCGCCCGCTGTCGCCGGTGCTGGCACAGATGGAAATGGCCGGCATCCTTGTGGACCGCGATGTGCTCTCGCGCATGTCCAACGCCTTTGCACAGAAAATGGCCGGGCTCGAGGCCGAGATTCACGAACTCGCGGGCGAGACATTCAATGTCGGCAGCCCGGCGCAGCTGGGTGAGATATTGTTCGAGAAAATGGGTCTCGAAGGCGGCAAGAAGGGCAAGACCGGCAAATATTCCACCCCCGCCGATGTGCTCGAGGATCTGGCCACCGAACATGACCTGCCGGGGCGGGTGCTCGACTGGCGCCAGCTCTCGAAACTGAAATCGACCTACACCGACGCGCTGCAAACCTTCATCCATCCCGAAACGGGCCGGGTGCATACGTCCTACGTGCAGACCGGCGCGGTGACCGGGCGTCTGGCCTCCTCCGACCCGAACCTGCAAAACATTCCGGTGCGCTCAGACGAAGGCCGCCGCATCCGCGAAGCCTTCATCGCGCCCAAGGGCAAAAAACTGATTTCTCTCGATTATTCCCAAATCGAGCTGCGCATCCTCGCCCATGTAGCAAACATCGACAGTCTGAAACAGGCCTTCCGCGACGGGCTCGACATTCACGCCATGACGGCGTCGGAAATGTTCAATGTGCCGATCGAAGGTATGGATCCGATGGTCCGACGTCAGGCGAAAGCGATCAACTTTGGCGTGATCTACGGCATCTCCGGCTTTGGCCTCGCCCGCAATCTGCGCATTCCGCGCAAGGAGGCGCAGGGCTTCATCGACCGCTATTTCGAACGTTTCCCCGGCATCCGGACCTATATGGACGCGACCGTGGAGTTCGCGAAAGAGCACAAATACGTTCAGACCCTGTTCGGCCGCAAAATCCACACGCCGGAGATCGGTGCGAAAGGCCCGCAGGCGGGCTTTGCCAAACGCGCCGCGATCAATGCGCCGATTCAGGGCACCGCTGCCGACATCATCCGCCGCGCCATGATCCGCATGCCGGAAGCGATCAGGGATCTGCCCGCCACCATGCTTTTGCAGGTGCATGACGAATTGATTTTCGAAGTGAATGAAGACGCCTGCGATGCGGTGATCGAAGCGGTGAAAGAGGTGATGGAAAACGCCTCTGACCCGGCGGTCAAGCTCGACGTGCCGATCGAGGTGGACGCGGGGATCGGTGACAACTGGGCCGAGGCGCATTGAGGGGGCTTTGAGGCCTTTCGCCGAGCGGCTGCGCTGGCCCGTGGGGAAGCGCAGTCCGCGTTGACGTCATCATTTTATGTCAGCCGAATCCGCAAAAGATCAATCTGTTGCACGCGGATGACACTGCGCCTGCCCGCCGCGCCAAGGGTTCCCCCTCAGATCAGCCCTTCTTTCTGGAACAGAAGCTTCAGATCGGTCGCCGGGCGCGGCCCGATATGCGAGATCACCTCGGCGGCGGCGACACAGCCCATGCGGCCACAGGTGGCGAGGCTCTGCCCCGTGGCATAGCCATAGAGGAAACCGGCGGCAAATTGATCGCCCGCACCGGTGGTATCCACCGGCTGCACGCGTTTCACCGGCACCACCGCCTCTTCGTCGCCCTGCACCAGAACGACGTCGGAGCCGGAGCGGGTGCAGACCACCAGCCCGGATTCATTCGCTGCGGTTTCCAGCGCGGTCGAGAGATCGCTCTGATAGAGGCTTTCCCATTCGTGCTCATTGCCGATGACGAAATCCATCTCACGCACGAATTTTCGGAAATCGTCACGATGCCGATCGACACAGAACGGGTCGGAGAGCGAAATCCCGACCTTGCCGCCCGCCGCCTTGGTCAGTTTCGCAGCCTGATCGAAGGCGAATTTGCCCTTGGGCTTGTCATAGAGATAGCCCTCGAGGAACATGATCTCGGTGTCGCCTGCCACCTCGGCATTCACGTCGGCCTCGGAGATTTCCGAAGAAATCCCCAGATAGGTGTTCATCGAGCGCTCGCCATCGGGCGAGACGAAAATCATCGACCTCGAGGTCGGTAGTTCACCGCCCTCGACCGGCGGGTTCACATAGGCGGTGCCACCATGTTGCATTTCATCGGCATAGAACCGCCCCAGAGCATCCGCGTGCACCCGCCCGATAAAGCCGGTCTTGAGCCCCAGATTACCTAGCCCCGCCAGCGTGTTGGCCACCGATCCCCCCGGCGTCTGCACCCGGTCGTGCATGGCACCATAGAGAAACTCGCCCCGGTCCTGTTCCACCAGCTGCATGATGCCTTTCTGGATGCCCAGAAGCTCCAGCGTCGTATCCGGCGCATGGCTGATCACATCGACAATGGCGTTGCCGATGCCGACAACCTGATAGGTCTTAGTCAAAATTCTTCTCCTCATACTCACAGAGGTCGCGGATCAGACAGGCGCTGCATTTCGGTTTGCGGGCGGTACAGGTGTAACGCCCGTGCAGGATCATCCAGTGATGCGCATGTTGTTGGAATTCGGCGGGGATATGGTCTTCGATGGCGCGTTCGACCGCGACCACATCCTTGCCCACGGCAACGCCGGAGCGGTTGCCGAAACGGAAAATATGGGTGTCAACGGCCTGGGTCGGCACGTGCCACCACATGTTGAGGACCACATTGGCGGTCTTGCGCCCGACCCCCGGCAGGCTCTCGAGCGCGGCACGCGACGAGGGCACGACGCCGTCGAACTTGTCGACCAGGATCTGCGAGAGCTTGATGACGTTCTTGGCCTTGTTGCGGTAAAGCCCGATGGTCTTGATATGCTCGATCAGGCCTTCTTCGCCCAGTTCCAACATTTTCTCCGGCGTGTCGGCGATCTTGAACAGCTCGGCCGTGGCCTTGTTCACGCCCTTGTCGGTGGCCTGCGCCGACAGCGCCACAGCCACGACGAGCGTATAGGCGTTGACGTGATCGAGCTCGCCCTTCGGTTCGGCCTCGGCCTCGCGAAAGCGGCTGAAAATCTCGTAGATGGTTTTGTAATCGAGCTGTTTGGTCATGACGGTTCTAATGCCTTGTCTCGACAGATCGGGCAAGCCGTTGATTGCCGGATGCGGCACAGCACCCGTTGTTCCCTAAAATTCTATACAAATTTACGCATTTCCCGCGCGACAGGGCATCGGTGGGGCATCACGGTTAATCTCGGATTCAAGATTTCCAGCCAATCTCATCAAGACCACGAATGTTTCAAGGCGAGGCAGATGACGACATTTTCCGGCATGGGACTGACTGCGAATGAGGCACTGTCCGAGGACGGGCTGTCCGACAGCGATCCTCGCCCAGAACAGCATCTGCCGCTCTCCGGTCTCGGCCCCGGCGTGATGCTCGAGACCAGCGAGGGGCCGCAGCCCGTCGAATGGCTCCGCCCGGGCGATCTCCTGCTGACCCGCGATCATGGCTATCAGCCGCTTCTGTGGACCGGGCGCAGCGCGATGAGCGATACGGGTGTTGAGCCGCCGCTGCGCATCCATGCCGGGGCTTTCGGCAAACACACGCCGGATCACGATCTCATTCTCTCCCCCGGTCATCACCTGTTGCTGCGCTCGCCGCAGGTCGATCTGCATTTCGGCTGCGAAGAGGCGCTGGCCCCGGCGCTCGACATCGCCAATGAAGCCGAGACCGATTTCGACATCCCCTCGCCCGACTATGCCTATTGCCACCTGTTGATGGCCGAACATGAGGTGGTTCTGGCCGAGGGCGTCTGGATCGAGACCCTGTTCCCGGATGAGGCCACTCTGAGCAGGATGGCAGACCGCGCCCGCGCCGAAATCATCAGCAAGCTCGGCCCCGCGCTTGCCAAATCCCAGAGCGCCCGGGTGATGCTGCACCCGGGGGAGGCCGTGGTGCTGCAGCCGCGCTATGCCATCGCTGCCCGGCGCATGGCGGCCTGAACAGGACAGCCTGAGCCACCACAGCTCTGTTTCGACAAGTTTCGGGTCGGCAAGGCTCCGGGGACGCGGTAGGCTCCGGACAAGACCATCTCGCTCCTTTGCCCGGATATCTGCGCCATGACTGCCCCCGACCTCACCGAAGATCGTTACCATTATCAGGTCATCCGCCGGGCGATCGAACGGATCGATGCCTCGGCCCTGCCCTTGTCGCTCGACGCGCTGGCCTCCGAGATGGGCATGTCGCCGCATCATCTGCAAAAGCTGTTCTCGCAATGGGCCGGGGTTTCGCCGAAACGGTTTCAGCAATATCTCACCCTGGGTCATGCCAAGGCGCTAATCAATACCCATCACACCATGCTCGAGACCGCCGATGGCGCCGGGCTTTCGGGCACCGGCCGGCTCCATGATCTGTTCCTGCGCTGGGAGGCGATGACACCCGGCGAGTATGCCCGCAAGGGCGCCGGGCTCACCATTTCCTACGGATGGTTCACCACGCCTTTTGGGCCGACCTTGGCCATGGCGACGGAGCGCGGGCTCTGCGCCATGGGGTTTGCTTCGGAATGCAGCCCGGACGCGGCCTATGCCGATCTCACCGCGCGCTGGCCCGAGGCGCGCTATATCGAAGATCCCGATAGGGTGTCCCCCTATATCGAGGCGGCGATCGGCGGTGGCGATCTTTCGCTGCACCTCCTGGGCGCACCGTTCCAGATCAAGGTCTGGGAGGCGCTTCTCACCATCCCTTCGGGGCAGGTCACCACCTATTCGGATATCGCCCGCGCGATCGGCAATCCGAAAGCGGTGCGCGCCGTCGGCACCGCGGTCGGGCGCAACCCGGTGAGCTGGCTCATCCCCTGTCACCGGGTCTTGCGCAAGACCGGGGCCATGGGCGGCTATCACTGGGGCCTGTCGGTGAAACGCGCGCTTCTGGCCTATGAGGCGGCACAGGTGGACGCCGCCGCAGACGGCGCATAACGGCACCTACGCTCACAAATCGGTTAAGCGAAAACCTGCCACATTTGCGTGATCGGGGAAAATCCGCCGTGCCACAGGCGCTTGAGAAGGATAGAAACGCCACAAGAGCAGTTCTTTTGGAGGATCAGGAATGAAATCCCCGCTTTATATCGCCCTTCCCATGACCGCCGTTCTCGGCCTCACCGCCTGTATGGATGCTTACGATCCGAACAGCAAAACCACGCAGGGGGCAGTGGTCGGTGCCGCTTTGGGCGGGATCGCCGCCGCCGCGACCTCCGGCGACAATGACAAACTGGCGAAAACCGCCGTCGGCGCGATGATCGGCGGGGCCATCGGTGGCGCCATCGGTCAGCAGCTCGACAAACAAGCCGCCGATCTGCGTCAGGATCTGGGCAATGACAATGTGAGCATCGTCAACACCGGCTCGCAGCTGATCGTGACCATGCCGCAGGATATCCTCTTTGCCACCGACAGCGCCGTCGTCGTGCCGTCGCTGCAAAATGACCTGCGTTCGCTGGCCTATAACCTTCAGGATTACCCGAACACCACGGTTCAGGTGATCGGCCATACCGACAACACCGGCAGTGCCGCCTATAACCAGGAGCTGTCGACCCGTCGCGCTTCTGCCGTGGCGACGATCCTCACCGCCAATGGCGTCTCGCCGAACCGGATTCGCGCCTATGGCCGCGGCGAAGATCAGCCGATCGCCACCAACCTCACGCCTGAGGGCCGAGCCCAGAACCGTCGGGTCGAGATCATCATCACGCCCAACGCCACCTGATCGGCATCGCGACAGAGTTTCAAAGGCCGGGCATGTCCCGGCCTTTTTCATGTCAGCTTTTTGTGGCACTGGTCTGGATGCGGTCATATAATTTGACCAATCCAACGGAGCGCAAAGACCCGCCATGCCCTTTCAGAAAATCAATGCCGAAAAGCTCAGCGCCTCGGTGATGCGTCAGATCGAGCTGTTGATTCTGCGGGGTATCCTGCGCCCCGGTGAACGCCTTCCGGCGGAGCGCGATCTGGCGGAACGCCTCGGCGTGTCGCGCCCCTCGGTGCGCGAGGCGATCGCCGAGCTGACCGAAAAGGGGCTTGTCGCGCCACGTGCCGGCGCCGGCGTCTATGTCGCCGATGTGCTGGGCTCGGCCTTCTCGCCGGCGCTGGTGAAGCTCTTCGGCGCCCATGAGGAGGCGGTATTCGATTACATCGCCTTTCGCCGCGATATGGAGGGGCTGGCCGCCGAGCGCGCCGCGAAACTCGCCTCCGACACCGATCTCAAGGTGATCAACACCATCTTCGAAAAAATGGAAGCGGCACATCCGAAGCGCAACCCGTCGGAAGAGGCCCGGCTCGATGCGGAGTTTCACCTGTCGATCATTGAGGCGAGCCACAATGTCATCATGCTGCACATGATGCGCTCGATGTTCGATCTGCTGCGCGAAGGCGTGTTCTACAACCGTTCGGTGATGTTCAAACAACGCACTAACCGCGCCCAGCTTTTGGACCAGCACCGGGCGATCAACACCGCCCTGCAGACCCGCGATCCGGAGGCCGCCCGCGCCGCAGTGATCCGCCACCTCGACTATGTCGAAGAGGCGCTGTTGGATCAGAAGAAATTTGAACAGAACGAAGAAATTGCTCAGTTGCGATATGCCCATGAGAGGGAGCGCGATTGATGTTCATCGGTCATCTGCCCGCCGCCTATCTCGCGTTCACGACCTCGGCACGCCGCCTGCCGCGACCGGCCTTTGCCGCAGGGATGATTGCCTCCGTCGCTCCCGATCTGGACCTGTTCCTATTCTATTTCGTCGATCATCGCGCGGTCCATCATCACGAATACATCAGCCACCGCCCGATCGTCTGGTTCGCCCTCACTCTCTTGGGCCTAGCACTCTCACGCTCTCGCTGGGGGCTTCCCCTTGCCGCTTTCGGCGCCGGCGGCGTGATTCACATGGCGCTCGATACGATCGCCGGTTCGATCAACTGGGCCTGGCCCTTCGGAACCTTTGGCGGCCCGCTCGTGGTCGTTCCCGCAACACGTGGAAATTGGATTCTGAGCTTTCTCACCCATTGGACCTTTCTGACCGAGATCGCGATCTGCCTGCTTGCTGCTATGGTATTCATCACCTCCCGACGCCGCCGCCAGGCAGATCAGAGCAACCGCCCTGTAATCTGACGCACCGGCAAATTTTCTAAACCCACCCCCGCGAGGCAGCGCAGGTTGATGGCCCAGCCCTCAAACGGGACCGCCCCGGCGGCACGTTCTTCGGGCGTCGGATCAGAGGGGCGGCGAAACGGCAGGATGCCACAGCGCGGACAAAAATAATCCGCGCCGGTCATCGAACCCCAACGATAAGCGGTCAACTCTTCCAGCGGCGTCATGAAGCGCATCGCATGCCCCGGGACGCGGAAGGTCAGCGCCCCGCGCATGCGACAGATCGAACAGTCGCAGATCCGCATTTGGTCGATCTCGGCACTCACTTGGAACCGCACCGCGCCGCAGTGACATGCCCCTTGGTAGGTTTTCAGCATCCCGCCTCCCCGTTTTCCCCAATCATCATAGCAAAAGCCCCGCCAGTTTTGGCGGGGCTTTCAATCAGGGTGTGACTGATCCGGTCAGGAGATCAGGCAATCCGTTAGTGCAGCTTGTCACCGACTTCGGCGATGGCCGTATCGATCAGCTTGTTGGCGTCGGCGGCGGTCATCTTCTTGGTGATGACGTCGGAGGCGGCGGCCACGGCGACAGAAATCGCGGTGTCGCGAACCTCGCGCACGGCGGCGGCCTCGGCGGCACCGATCTGTTCCTCAGCGGCGGCCAGGCGGCGCGCAATCGAAGCTTTCAGATCTTCCTTGGCTTTCACAGCCGCAGATTCAGCGTCTTTCTTCGCTTGGGCGACGATGGCATCGGCCTGTTCCTGCACCTCGCGCTGTTTGCGCTCGTAGGACGCCAGAATGGTCTGAGCCTCATCGCGCAGAGCGCGGGCTTCTTCAAGCTCGGATTTGATCCCGGCGGCACGCTCATCGAGCATCTTGCCGATCATCCCCGGGACTTTCTTCCATACCAGAATGGCGACGAAGAGCAAGAAGCCCAGAAGCACGATCAGGTTGGTGTTCGACAGCGTCCAGAAGTGGCCCGAGAACGGGTTGTAGGAGGCGGCGAGCGCCGGGCTGGCGACGGCGACGGAGAGCGCGGAAAGGAGAGAAAGTTTTTTCATGTCCTTAGCCTTTCATCCGTGCGGTGATCGCCGCGGTGATCGTGCGCGCATCGGCGGAAGCGCCCATGGCGGCCACGAGTTCCTTGGCGGTCTCTTTGGCGACGTCTTTGACGCTGTCCATCGCGCCGTCGCGGATCTCGGCGATCGCTTTTGCCGATTCCGCGGCCTTGGCGGAGATTTCCGCATCGGCTTTGGCGGTGGCGGCATCGAGATCGGCCTGAATGGTCGCGCGGGTCTCGTTGGCGATCTGTTGTGCCTGGGCTTTCGCCTCGGCCAGAGCGGCGTTGTAAGCCTCTTCTGCCTCTTTTGCCTTGAGCTTGAGCTCCTCGGCGGCAGAAATATCATTCATGATCGTGCCGGACCGTTCTGCGAGCACCGTGGAGATGCGCGGCAGAGCGATTTTCGACAGCACGAAATAGATCACGACAAGCGTGACCAAAAGCCAGAAAATCTGGTTGGGGAACGTGGCGAAGTCGAGCTGCGGCATGCCTGCCTCAGCTTTGGCCAACTCTTCTGCCCCATGCGTTGCGGTTGCCATCTTAGCCTCCTGAACCTGACCTGATGCCCCTCGGGAAAGGAGCGACCCCTGATGTTACGCGAGGGTGGATCTGAGATCAGACCCACCCTGCCGTAAGGATGGAGCGTCGGATCAGACGGCGAACATCAGCAGGAGCGCGACGAGGAACGAGAAGATCCCCAGAGCTTCTGCAAAGGCCATGCCGATGAAGAGGGTCGCGGTTTGCGACGCAGCAGCCGACGGGTTGCGCAGAGCGCCGGAGAGGTAGTTGCCAGCAACGTTACCCACACCCATGGCGGCGCCGCCCATGCCGATGGCGGTCAGACCAACACCGATGTATTTGCCGAGTTCTGCGATATTGCCTTCCATTGTGATATCTCCTTACGTTGGAATTGGCTGGATAGAGTTCGAACCTTGGACTGCGGGTCTTAGTGGACCGGGTGCAGCGCGTCTTTCAGATAGACGCAGGTCAGAATGGTGAACACGTAGGCCTGGATGAAGGCCACGAGAACTTCGAGACCATACATGGCGGTGATCGCCACGATGGAGACCGGGGAGATCGCGGCGATAGCTGCGAAACCGGCGAAAACTTTGATCACGGCGTGACCGGCCATCATGTTGCCTGCAAGACGAATGGAATGGCTGACGGGACGCACGAAGTAGGAGATCAGCTCGATCACCGCGAGAAGCGGCCGCACGGCCATCGGCGCGGAGCTGACCCAGAACAGAGCGAGGAATTTCGAACCGTTCTTCACGAAACCCAGAATGGTCACGAAGAGGAAAACGAGCACCGCGAGAACACCGGTCACAGCGATGTGGGACGTGGTAGTGAACGACAGCGGCAGAAGGCCCAGCATGTTCGAGAAGACGATGAAGATGAACAGCGTCATCACATAGGGGAAGTATTTCACCGCATCCTTGCCGGTCACGTCCTCGATCATCTTGTAGACGAAACCATAGGCAAGCTCGGCGATCGACTGACCTTTCGAGGGCACGATGGCGCGACCACGCGAGCCGACCACCAGAAGCAGGATCACGGCCAGAACGGTGATCGCCATCCACAGGGTCACATTGGTGATCGTGTACCAGTGAACCGGACCCTCGCCGAAAAGCGGCGTGACCTTGAACTGGTCCATCGGGTGGAAAACAAGGCTGCTCTCGGAACCATGTGCTTCAGTCGCCACGTTCAATCCCTCTCATCAGGTGCGGGAGCCCCCGCGTTCGTCTTTTCGGCCTCTGCCTGTTCGGCAAGCTGGCCCTTCTCGATCTCGCGCGCGGTACGCATCATCGTCTTGACGCCGGCCGCGAGACCAAATCCGATAAACAGCACGAGGAAGATGGGCGTTGTCCCCAACAGCTTGTCCAAGCCGAACCCCATGCCAAAACCGATCAGCAGACCGGCCACAAGTTCCGTCACCATCCGCCAGGCCATATTGGCTTGGGAAAAGTGCTCTTCACCGCGGGAGGTTTTCGGGCGCTGCGCCTCTTTCACCTTGGCGATCCGGTCTTCCAAAGCGCGCAGGCGCTCGGGATCGTGCGGATCGGTCATGGCAAAAAGCCCCCTGCGGTCAGTTGCCGGCAAGCTATGCGGGGGGTGGTTTAGAGTCAACGCTGAATCGACCGAAGTGCGACACGTATAACCAGTTGATATTTATACATTTCGACCCAATTATCGAGAGGCAGCCAGGTGCGCCCGACCTCCGTTAGCGCCAAAGGGCTCGCGTTTTCGTTATTCAACCAAATGGTTGACCAAACCGGCCTGCGCGCCTATCGGCAAGGCATGACAGTGAAACCAGCACATGATCTCGATCTCATCTTTGCAGCGCTTGGCGACCCGACCCGCCGGGCCATCCTGATGATGCTTCTGGAAGACGACATGGCGGTGACCGACGTGGCCGAGCCTTTCGAAATGTCGCTGGCGGCGATCTCGAAACACCTCACCATCCTGACCCGCGCCGGACTCATCGGCCAGGAGAAACGCGGGCGGGTGAAATGGTGCAAGCTCGAACCGGACGCGATGCGCGCGGCGTCGGTCTGGATGCAGGGGTTCGGACAATTCGACGAACTGGATCTCGACGGGCTGGAACGGTTCCTGGAACGCGAGCTGGGCGAGAGCCCCGAGACCTCGCCCGAGGCCTAGCGGATCTCGCGCGCCAGCTTGCCGGCAAAGCCCAGGAGCAAACAGCCGGAGAAGAGTCGGAAATTGCGATAGCGCCGCTCGGTGAGGAACCGCGCCCGCAGCAGCGCGGCCAGTGTCGAATAGGTGCTGAGCGAAAAGATCGAAATGGCGCAAAACGTGCCGATCAGGATCACGGATTGCGGCAGGACCGGCTGATCCGGCGACATCACCTGCGGAAAGAGCGCGACAAAGAACAGGATCGCTTTCGGATTGGTCACGGCCAGAAGAAACCCCTCGCGGAACAGTTTGCCGCCCGAGACCCCGTGCGTGGCGACATCCGGCAATGCGAGCGCCTCGCGCTTGAACAGGAGCTTCACCCCGAGCCAGCTCAGATAGCCAACGCCCAGCCAGCGAAACAGATGCCACAGGATGTCCGACATCATGATGAACCCGGCCACGCCCCCGGCACAAAGCGCGCCAGCGACGACCAGCCCCAGAGCATTGCCGTAGATGATCGGCTGAACCCGGCGAAACCCGAGCTGCGCGGCGCGGCGCACCGTGTTCAGGATCGCCGGCCCGGGCGTCATGATATTTGCGGCGGATATCAGGGCGAAGGAGACCCAGGTGCCATGGTCCATTTTCCACAACCCAATTTGTATACCATTGCATGCAGTTTACTCAGATACAGCTATTTCACCGCAGAAGCGCCGCGTCAAGGCCAAGCCTGCGACAACTCAGGCTTCGTGCTTCAGCAAGAGATAGAGCGCCAGAACCGTCAGGCCGATACCGCCGAAGACCAGCGCCGGCGGCGTGCCATGCCCCAGCGCAAACTCCCAGATGATCACCCAGGACGGCACCAGATAGGTATAGGCCATGACTTTGGCCGCCGCCAGACGGACAGAGGCATAGGCCAGAAGCGTCGCGGTGATGGTGGTGGCGAATACCGTCAGATACCCCAGCGTGATCCAGACGATCGCAGGCAGGCTGGCCCAATCGGTCGCGATCACTTCACGCCAGCCAAAGCCGAAAATGACCAGCGAGGCGGAGGCCAGAATAAAGAATGTGAACACCAGCGTGCGTTCGCCTCGATGCAGCCGCGGCACCATCGGCGTGTAGATGGCATGGGCCACCACGCCGATGAAATAGAGCGCCTCGCCGCGTCCGACGTGAAAGGTCAGGAGCGCCTGAATATCGGCCCGAAAAATCACCCAAAGCGCCCCGGTCGCCCCCACGGCCAGCGCCAAAGCGATACGCCGGGTGGTGATCTGGCGCATCAGCACATAGCCGAAACCTGCCGCCAGAACCGGTGTCAAGGTAAAGACCGCAGAGGCCGAGACCGGCTCCGCGGTTTTCAGGCCGACAAACATCATCACGAAATAGAGCGCGAAAATCCCGCCAAGGATCAGGTAACGCCAGGGCTGACGCATCGCTTCACGCGGAATGCCTCCGGTTGCCATGGCCATGATGCCGACAAAGAGTGCCGCCGCGACAAAGCGCACACCATTGAGCGCCAGAGGCGAGATTTCATTGGCCACCATGGAACCGAGCGAGAAAGACCCCGCCACGAGGCAGGAAAAGGTGAGCATGGCCAAATGGCCATTGCGGCGGTCGGTGGCGGCAGCGGTATGGGGCACGGGTGAGAGACTTCCTGAGAATCTGACGAATATGTCGCGTTCACATCGCGATCATGCCGTTTAAACGCAGGACGGCCCCGGGGTCCATTGCCTGCAAACGCACAGCATGGCCGCAGGTTTTGCCAGCCCGTCAAAGCGACGCGGAAGGGCCTGCCCTGTCAGCGAGACTGCGGCCATTCCTTGGCCCGGGCCTTGAGATAGGTGAGAAAGGCCTGCACCTTCGGCGTGCGGTGCAAATCGACATGGGTGACGAGCCAGTTCTGGTTTTCCCATTCCGAGCGCGGCGCCATCATCTCGACGAGGTCCTCATGTTCCTCCCCCATCCAGGTCGGCAGGAACCCGACCCCGGCGCCGGCAAGAATGGCCTGAATCATCGATTCCACATCCGAGGTCCGGAACACGATCCGGTCGGCCGGCACATGATCATTGATCCAGACCATGAAGGGCGCGCGCGAATTCGGATCGTCGAGCGACACGAAACGCAACACCTGGGCCAGATCATCACCGGTCACCTCCGGCGTGCCATAGGTATCGAGATAGCGTTTATGGGCATAGAGCGCATAGGAATGGTGATAGAAAGGCTGGACCACATTGTCCGGTTCCTGCGGCGGCCGGCCGGCCCGGATCGCCACATGCGCCTCGCCATATTCCAGCCGAAACACCCGCTCACCGGTGAGATAGCGCACCGTGAGCCCCGGATGTTCGCTCTGGAACTCGGCCAGAACCGGCGCCAGAAGCCCGGACATGCCCGGCAGCGAGGTGACGACAAGCTCGCCCGCGACCTCCTCGCCCCGGCCCTTGATCCGGGAGACCAGCTGCGAGAACTGATCGTCGGTGGTCTGCGCCACTTTCAACAGATCGAGTCCGGCCTCGGTCGGCGTATAGCCGCGGGCGTGGCGCTGGAACAGTTTCACGCCCAACCGGCCCTCGAGACTGTCGATATGCCGGATCACCGTGGCGTGGTGCACCCCCAGTGCCTGCGCCGCCCCCGAGACCGTGCCCATCTTGGCAACCTGAAAGGCGGTGCGGAATTCATCCCAGTTTTCGACGGACATCTATGGCCTCAGCTCTGCTTCATGTGCGAAAAAGTACGCTTTGGGGGGATGATTTCCATTTTTGTGGAAAATCGCAAGGTCAATTTGCCTTCCCGTCGCCCTTGCGCAGCCCAACCCATCTTTGTGCCGCTTCCGGAAGCTCTCCGCTCCGCTCTTGCGCCCATTCTTCGACCAGGGCGACCCGCTCCGCCTTGAGCAAAGCCTCAAGCGTGGCGATACGCTCCCCACGCCCCCGCATATGGTCCTGAAACCGGTGCGAATGCAGGATGGTCGGCACCGCGTCGAGCGGTTCCCAGGCATCCAGGAGCGTCACCCGGCGCAGGTTGAACTCCGGCGGCAGGACATAATAGCGCAGATCGCTTTCCCAGAGCATGTCTTTCAGGATGATCTGATCGCGCTCTATCGCGTCATCGGCAAAGAACCTCTGTGCCCAGTCATGCAGAAAGGCCAGCATGTTCTCGGATCGGCGATAGAGGAAGACGCCCGAATTGTGCTGTGGAAAGGCATAGGGTGTCTGATGATCACGCCCCCGCCGAATGAGTGCCCAGTCGCGCCGGACATCATGGGTGAGCGCGCATTCGAACCGGTCCAAGATGTCGAAAAGATCGCCGAGCGGCGCAAGAAACAGCGTGTCGCTGTCAACATAGAGCGTGCGGTCAAACCGGGTCTCGGGCATGGCGCGCAACTTTTCGCGTTCATGCATCTGTGGCGTCACACGGATTTCATCGAACACCCCGTCGGGCACCTCTTCGGACAGATCGGTGACCAGATCCACCGCAATCTCCGGTTCGACGGCCCGCAAGCTGCGCGCCGATTGCACCGCCAGATCGACATAGTCGGCCCCGCTGGCAACGTAGAGCACACCGCGGCCTCCTGCCTTGTCCCGTTCCATTCTCCCCCCTTCCGGTTTTCGATCCCCGGCTGCCGAAGACAGACAGTAGAGCAATCGCGCGACATGGCCAGTGCAAAGCCGCCCCGCCAATACATATGACTCCCCAATACTCTTGACTCCCTTGGCGCACGCGCGTAGAGACCGGCCAAATCTTCCGGAAAGCCATGGCCTTCCGGTCCTCAGGCTATAGGCCAGGATCGCCCTCCGTCAGCGCGTTGCGCCCACGGAGGCGAAGCTGCATTGGCCTTACAATTTCACCGCTTCATGCCCACATGGAGCACGTTGCAACACAGGGGAGAGACCCATGTTTGAAAATCTGTCCGAACGCCTCGGCGGCGTCTTCGACAAGCTCACCAAACAGGGTGCCCTGTCCGAAGACGATGTGAAAACCGCGCTGCGCGAAGTCCGCGTTGCCCTTCTCGAGGCCGACGTGTCGCTGCCGGTGGCGCGCGATTTCGTCAAGGCCGTGACCGACAAGGCCACCGGCCAGGCGGTCACCAAATCCGTCACCCCCGGCCAGCAGGTCGTCAAGATCGTCCATGACGAACTGGTATATGTTCTGGCGGGCGACGAGGGCGACATCGGCACGCTCAAGGTCGACAATGCGCCCGCTCCGATCCTGATGGTCGGTCTGCAGGGTGGCGGTAAGACCACGACCACCGCGAAGCTCGCCAAGCGCCTGAAAGAGAAACAGGGCAAACGCGTCCTGATGGCCTCGCTGGACATCTACCGTCCGGCCGCCATGGACCAGCTCAAGGTGCTGGGCGAACAGATCGGCGTCGACACGCTGCCGATCGTGCCGGGCCAAAGTGCCGCCGACATCGCCAAACGCGCCAAGCAACAGGCCATGATGGGTGGCTATGACGTCTATATGCTCGACACCGCCGGGCGTCTGTCGATCGACGAGACCCTGATGGCCGAGGTCGAGGAGGTGCGCAACATCACCTCCCCACGCGAGACGCTTCTGGTGGTCGACGGCCTGACCGGTCAGGACGCCGTGCACACCGCCGAAAATTTCGACGGGCGCATCGGCATCTCCGGCGTGGTGCTGACCCGGATGGACGGTGACGGTCGCGGCGGCGCCGCGCTCTCGATGCGCGCGGTCACCGGCAAACCGATCAAATTCGTCGGCTTGGGCGAAAAAATGGACGCTCTGGAAGAGTTCCACCCGGAGCGGATCGCCGGGCGCATTTTGGGCATGGGCGACATCGTTGCCCTCGTCGAGAAGGCCCAGGAAACCATCGAGGCCGAACAGGCCGAGCGAATGATGAAACGGTTCCAGAAGGGCCGGTTCAACATGAACGACCTGAAAATGCAGCTCGAGCAGATGCAGAAGATGGGCGGCATGGAATCGATCATGGGCATGATGCCGGGCATGGGCAAAATGGCCAAACAGGTGCAGGAAGCGGGCTTTGATGACAGCATCATCAAACGCCAGATCGCACTGGTGAATTCCATGACCAAGAAGGAACGCGCCAATCCGCAGATCCTTCAGGCCAGCCGCAAGAAACGCATTGCCGCCGGTGCCGGGCTCGAAGTGTCTGAGCTGAACAAGCTTCTGAAAATGCATCGCCAGATGGCGGACATGATGAAGAAGATGGGCAAGATGGGCAAAGGCGGCATGCTGAAACAGGCCGTGAAAGGCATGTTCGGCAAGGGCGGCCCGCAGGGTCTCGAAGATATGGATCCGGAAAAAATGGCCGAGGCCACCAAGGCGCTGCAAGGCTCCCTGCCGAAAGGCATGCCGGGCATGGGCAATCTGCCCGGCCTCGGCGGCGCCGCGCTGCCTCCGGGGCTTTCGGGCTTCGGGAAGAAGAAGTAAGTCATGCCCCTCGCCCCCACCATAGAAACCCAGCGCCTCAGGTTGCGCGGCCATGTCGAGCGTGATTTCGATCACTTCGCCGACATGTATGCCTCGGACCGGTCGCGTTACATGCATGGCCCGCTTTCCCGGCGCCAGGCTTGGTTTGCCTTCTGTGGTGACATCGCGCAATGGCAGCTTTTCGGCCATGGCGCCTGGGGCGTGGAACGTCTGGACGATGGCGCATTCGTCGGTCAGGTCGCGCTGAGCAAACCGCCGCATTTCCCGGAACTGGAACTGGGCTGGTTCGTCATGGACGGGTTCGAGGGCAAGGGCTATGCCATGGAGGCCGCCGTGGCCGCCCGCGATTACGCCTATGTCGAAATGGGCCGCGACACTTTGGTGTCTTACATCGACCCGAAGAACAAACGCTCCATCGCATTGGCCGAACGCCTGGGCGCAACCCGTGACGATGCGGCGGAACGCCCCGATGGCGAGACCCTCGACGAGTGCCTCACCTATCGCCACCCGAGCCCCGAGGCGCTGCAAGACGGCGGCATGGAGGCCTACGCATGAGCCTTCAGCTGACTGTCCCCGCCCTCGAAACCGAACGGCTGCGCCTGCGCGGTCCGGAAAATGATGATTTCGAAGCCTTCGCCCAGTTCTACACCAATGAAGACCGCAGCTGGGGCGTCGGCGGCCCGATGGATCGCGCCACCGCCTGGCGGTTCTACGGCACGAACCTCGGTCATTGGCTTCTGCGTGGTTACGGCTTCTGGACCGTAATCGAGAAAGCCAGTGGTGCACAAGTCGGCCGCGTCGGCCTCTGGAACCCGGAAGGCTGGCTGGAAGCCGAGATCGGCTGGATGATGTATGACGGGTTCGAGGGCAAGGGCTATGCATTCGAGGCTGCGAAAGCGGTGCGCGACCATGCCTACGACACGCTGGGCTGGGGTCCGCTGACCTCGGTCATCGCTCCGGGCAATGATCGATCGGTGGCGCTTGCGGAACGTATGGGCGCCCGCTTCGAACGCAATTGGGTCTCGCCCTCCGGCAAAGACGCATTGATTTACCGCCATCCCGCATCGGAGGAATTGCAATGAGCAATGACGTGATCCGCGCTCAGGAGATTCTCAAGGAGCATCGCGAAAGCATCGACCGGCTGGACGCGATCCTCGTCTACACGCTGGGCGAGCGCTTCAAACACACCCAGGCCGTGGGCAAGCTCAAGGCCGAACACGATCTTCCGCCGTCGGACCCGGCGCGCGAGGAAAAACAGATTGCCCGGCTCGAGGACCTCGCCCAGCGCGCGGATCTCGATCCGGAATTCGCAAAGGCCTTCCTGAAATTCATCATCCAGGAAGTCATTCACCATCACGAGAAACACCAGGATTGCTGAGGTCCAACCCGACCTTGGCTCAATAGTCAGACTTAGGAGAAACACATCATGGCTATGAAAATTCGTCTCGCCCGCGGCGGTTCCAAAAAGCGCCCGTTCTACCGCATCGTTGCCGCCGATTCGCGCATGCCGCGCGACGGTCGTTTCCTCGAGAAACTCGGCACCTATAACCCGCTCCTGCCGAAAGACAGCGAAGAGCGCGTGAAAATGGATCTCGAGCGCGTGCAATACTGGCTCGGCCAGGGCGCCCAGCCGACCGACCGTATCGCCCGTATGCTGGAAGCGGCCGGTGTGCTCGAGAAAAAAGAACGCAGCAACCCGAAGAAAGCCGTTCCGGGCAAGAAAGCCCAGGACCGCGCTGAAGAAAAAGCCGCGAAAGCTGCCGAGGCTGCTGAAGCCGCTGCTGCTCCGGCTGAAGAAGCTGCCGCAGAAGAATAAGACCTGCGCAAGCGCGCAAGGCTCGCTATAAGACATGCGAAAGCATGTTCTGCCTTTACGTCGGGTCTGCTTTGCAGATCCGGCGTTTACCCTTTCCGGCCAAGCTGCACCGGGCGGGGATGAATCGAGTGAGGGAATTCACAGATGACCAGTACCGCCCCGCAAGGCCCTTTTTCACAGTCGTTCCGCAACGATTTTCGCACACTTCTCGAATGGCGCCGCGACGTTCGCCTGTTCCAGCCCGACCCGATCGATCCGGTTGCGCTGAGCCGCTGCCTCGACACGTTCGAGCTGGCGCCGTCGGTCGGCCTGTCGCAACCCACCCGGGTCGTTGCGGTCAAAAGCGAGGCGGCACGCGCTGCCGTGCTCGCCAATTTCGATGCGCGTAATGCCAAGGCCCTGTCCGGCGAGCTGGGCGAAAAATCTCAGACCTTCGCGGATCTGAAGCGGCAGAGCCTGCTGGTCGCACCGGAACATTTTGCGGTGTTCTGCGACCAGGACGTGATCGGCAGCAATCAGCCGGACCTGATCGCCCTGCCCGAACTGCTGCGCTATTCGGTGGCCGCCGCGATCATGCAGTTCTGGTTCGCCACCCGTGCCGAAGGCATCGGACTGGGCTGGGTCTCGCTTCTGGATGCGGAAAAGATCAACGCAGATCTGGATGTCGACAAGAGCTGGGACCTCGTCGGCTATCTGTGCCTCGGCTATCCGCAGCAAGAGAGCAACCAGCCGGATCTTGAACGTCTAGGCCTGCAGGAACGTCAGTCTTGCCCGCCAATTCTGACCCGCTAATCTGACGGCAAAGAGCGTCCCGGAGGGAACAGAGACGATCATGAGCGACACACGGATCATCGTCGGCGCCATCGCAGGCGCCTTTGGCGTTCAGGGCGAGGTGCGGATCAAAAGCTTCTGCGCCGATCCCGAAGCCATTGGCACCTATTCGCCGCTGACCTCGGAAGACGGCAAGACGACCTATATCCTAGGCATCACCCGGGCGATCAAGAACGGTTTTGCCGCGCGGATCGACGGGGTGGAAACCAAGGAACAGGCCGATGCGCTCAAGGGCGAAACGCTCTATGCTGATCGCGACGCCCTGCCCTCTCTGCCGGATGACGAATTTTATCATGCCGATCTCATCGGCCTGACCGTGCTCGACACTGGAGGGAACACGCTTGGCACCGTGCGCAATGTGCTCAACCACGGCGCCGGCGATCTTCTGGAGGTTCAGGCCCCGGGTCTCTCCACCACGGTGCTTTTGCCCTTCACCCTCGTCAATGTGCCCACGGTCGATCTCACCGCGGGCCGGATCATCGCCGATCCACCGGAGGGGCTCTTCGAATGACCGCGCCCCGGCGCATTGTCATTCACGCCGGATTTCACAAGACCGGGACGACCTCGCTGCAACGAACGTTTTCGCTCAACGCCGCAACGCTGCTGCCACATGTAGAGTTTTACCTGCAGGACGAGATGATCCTGACGCCTCTGCGCGAAGCGGTCCTGAATTTTTCCGGCAACCGCTGCAAAGCGACGAAACGGGTGATCACCGAACAGGCCTCCGCGTTTTTCCGCTTACTGGACCCGGAAGACCCCCGGCCTGTCATGGTAAGCTCCGAGAGCCTGTCAGGGCATTTCCCCGGATCGTCTGGCGTCCACAAATACGGCCCGGCTCCGATTGCCATCGCCCTCATCCGTGACGCCTGGGCGGACGTGACGGGATCGGATGCCGGATTCGAAGTCTATTATTCGACCCGCGGCAACGGCTGGCTCGCCTCCTGCCACTGGCAGAGACTCAAGACCAAGCGCGCAACGCTCAGCCTTGAAGACTATTGCGAAAAATTCGCGATTGCTGCCGACCACGAGGCCATTCTGCACGAGATCCGCGACCGGCTCGGGGCCGAGCGGGTGCACAGCAGAGCGCTCGAAAGCATCGAACATCCGATCGACCCGGTCCTTGATCTCTTGGGTCTCTCGCACCTGAGCGCGGAACTCGACATTCCGCCCAACGCCAATGTCTTTCCCGGCGAGGCTGCGCGGGACAAGCTGCTCGCCCTCAATCGCTCCAATGTCTGGGGCGACGCCTACCGACAAGCCCGTCGTGCAATCCTCGATGGGCGCGCGTGACGGCTTTCCCCACCTGCCCTGCCCCGCTATAGAGATGCCATGACAGACAGCACGCCCTCCCCGAAAGCCAAATCTCATGGCCGTCTGGCCTCGCGCCCGACACTCAGGCCCAGCGAGTTGATGACCAACACGCCGGATCTCGCGGGCGTCTGGAAGGCCAAGGTGATCACCCTGTTCCCGGAGGCCTTTCCCGGCGTGCTGGGCGAAAGCCTGACCGGCAAGGCGTTGCAGGACGGCAAATGGCAGCTCGAGAAAATCCATTTGCGCGAATTCGGCGTCGGCAAGCACAAGAATGTCGATGACACACCGGCCGGCGGCGGCGCCGGCATGGTGATCCGTCCCGATGTCATGGGCGAGGCGATCGATTTCGCGATGAACGGCACGCCGCCCGATCGTCAGGACTGGCCGCTGGTCTATCTGAGCCCCCGCGGCAAACGCTTCGATCAGGCCATGGCCCAGCGCTGGTCGAAAGCGCGCGGCATCACGATGATCTGCGGTCGCTTCGAAGGCGTCGACGACCGCGTGCTCTATCACTACGGCGTCGAAGAGGTCTCCTTGGGCGATTTTGTCCTCACCGGCGGCGAGATCGCGGCCCAGGCGATGATCGACGCCACGGTGCGGCTCCTGCCCGATGTGCTGGGCAATGCCGAGAGCATCGAGGAAGAGAGCCATTCGCACGGGCTTCTGGAACACCCGCAATTCACCCGGCCTGCCGAATGGAACGGCCTGCCGATCCCCGAGGTGTTGATGTCCGGACATCATGGCAAGATCGCCGAATGGCGCCAGAAGATGGCCGAAAAGATCACCCGCGACCGCCGTCCCGACATGTGGGAACGCTATGAAGCCTCGCAGAAAGGCAACCATAAGCCATGAGCCAGTGTCACATCCGCGCCGCAACGGAGGAGGACCTCCCGACCATTCTCTCCCTGCTCGCTGATGATCAGAAGGGCGCGTCGCGGGAAGACCCGAGCCTGCCGCTCGCGCCAGGATATCTCGCGGCTTTCGCGGCGATGCAAGCGGACCCCAATCAGTTTCTGGCCGTGGCCGAAAAGGCGGGCGCGGTCATCGGCGTTTTCCAACTGACCTTCATCCCCGGCCTGTCGCGCCGTGGCGCCTGGCGCGGCCAGATCGAATCCGTCCGCATTCATCGCGCGATGCGTGGCACCGGACTTGGCACAGAGATGATGGAATGGGCCATCGCGGCCTGCCGGGAACGCGGCTGTAAACTGGTTCAGCTGACCTCCGATCAGGATCGCGAAGACGCGCATCGGTTTTATAGCGCCCTGGGCTTCACGCCGAGCCACACCGGGTTCAAAATGAACCTGTGAGGGCGGATCGCCCCTTGCCCCCTGATATTGCCCGCATCCTCGCTGCAACCGATGGGCCTCTCTCCTTGTCGCCACCTTGTCACCTGGTTACCTGTCCCGCCTCAAGCCGCCCTTGCCCAGGCAGATCGCCGTGGCCCCCCCCCCGGGACTGGATCAAACCCAGACATTCGCCCCTGTGCTAGAATGACCGGGAGAGGGGGAGGCACACCATGCGCTGGACGACACGTCTTTTCGTCCATTTCATCTGGCTCAGCGGCATTTTTCTGACCCTGGGCCTCGGTGTTCTGGCGCGCGAAACGCTGATGGCCCGCGGGATTGAGGTCGTCTCCGTCGAACGCGGCGCAAAGCTTCTCCTGCCCTATGCGCTCTGGGCCGACGCACCTTTCATCGTTCTGGCCTTCATGGTGCGGACCCGCCTGCGCCGGGCGCTCAGGGAGTGCCCGGAAGACACCCGCCGCCTGTTCACCATTGCAATTGGGTCCTATCTCGGCACCGCGGTGGTGCATGGGGTCGTACAGTTCCAGGGTCTGGTGTATACTGGGCCGGGCGGCTTTGCCGAAATGGTGACGATGATGATCCTGATGTCCCCCCTGACCATCCCGGGACTGGTCCTGACCTGTGCCATCGGCGCAGCTTTCGGCGGGCTGATCGCAGCCTATCTGCACGCCTGGCGCTCGGGCCCGCCGCCAAACCCAAGGCCCTAGGGCTCAACACCACAGGCCACACCCTCAAACCCCTTGCCACATTGGGCGCAAACGCCTATACACCGCCCGTCCGGAGGCGGGATTCGCTTCGCGGACCGTTTTTCTTTGAACCGGTTGCTTTCTTCGGCGATCACCACGGGCAAAGAGAACGCCAAAGCAAAGACGCTTGAACACTCCGGCGGGCATCCCCTGACAGCAGGGAGAACGATGGACCCGATGAAGGCACGGAGCTCTGGGGCGGATGAAAACCTTCGTGGACAACAACCACGAGTAGATTGGAGTACAAGCGATGGATCTTATCGCCCAGCTTGAAGCCGAGCAAATCGAAGCTCTCGGCAAAACCATCCCGGATTTCAAAGCCGGTGACACCATTCGCGTCGGTTACAAAGTGACCGAAGGCACGCGCACCCGTGTGCAGAATTACGAAGGTGTCTGCATCTCCCGTAAGAACGGCAAAGGCATTGCCGGTTCCTTCACGGTTCGCAAAATTTCCTTCGGTGAAGGCGTTGAGCGTGTGTTCCCGCTCTACTCCACCAACATCGAAACCATCGAGGTGGTGCGTCGCGGTAAAGTGCGCCGTTCGAAGCTCTACTACCTCCGTTCGCGTCGCGGCAAATCGGCCCGTATCGCGGAAGTCACCAACTACAAGCCGCTCGAAGCCTGAGGATCGTCACGATGAAAACCGATATCCATCCCGAATACCACTTCATCGACGTCAAAATGACCGATGGCACCATCGTGAAAATGCGCTCCACCTGGGGTGCAGAAGGCGACACGCTCGCGCTCGACATCGACCCGACCGTGCACCCGGCCTGGACCGGCGGCAACTCCCGCCTGATGGACGCCGGCGGCCGCGTTTCCAAGTTCAAAAACAAATACGCTGGCCTCGGCTTCTAAGCCCCGCTTCCAGCACTGTTTCGAAAAGGCCCGCAGCGATGCGGGCCTTTTTGTTTGGGGGCACGGGGTCCGACAACAGGATTTTCCAAGCGTCACACCCTCAACACAGCTGTGGATAGACGCGCGATCCCTCTTGCACAGGGTTGGCGAGAAACGGCATACAGGGCATACTCAGATCACAAACGCGCGACGATAAGCGCGGTTAGGGCAAGGACTTCGGGACATGGCGCATATCATCATCGTCGGCAATGAGAAGGGCGGCGCGGGCAAATCGACCATGTCGATGCATGTGGCGACCGCCTTGGCACGGATGGGCCATCGCGTCGGTGCATTGGATCTCGATCTGCGGCAAAAGACCTTTGCCCGCTATCTCGAAAATCGTCTGAGCTATTGCCTGCGCGAAGGGCTTGAACTGGCCACACCCGAGTATCGCGACCTGCCACAGGTCGAGGCCGCGGATCTGGCCGAGGGCGAGAATATTTACGACCGCCGCCTGTCGATGGCGGTGACCGGGCTCGAGGAGAGTTGCGATTTCATCCTGATCGATTGCCCCGGCTCGCACACCCGCCTGTCGCAGGTGGCGCATACGCTCGCGGACACACTGATCACGCCGATGAACGACAGTTTCATCGATTTCGATCTCCTGGCCCGGGTCGATCCGGACACCAACAAGATCCTCGGCCCCTCGGTCTATTCGGAGATGGTCTGGAACGCGCGTCAGCTCAGGGCGCAGGCCGGGCTCAAACCGATCGACTGGGTGGTGCTCCGGAACCGCCTCGGCGCACAGGCGATGCACAACAAGAAGAAGATCGGCGATGCCCTGACCGAACTGTCGAAACGCATCGGATTCCGCGTCGCCCCCGGCTTTTCCGAGCGGGTGATTTTCCGCGAGCTGTTCCCGCGCGGGCTGACGCTTCTCGATCTCAAGGACATCGGCGTCAAAACCGCGATGAACATTTCCAACGTCGCGGCCCGTCAGGAATTGCGGGATTTGATGAAAGAGCTGAACCTGCCGGGCGTCGAGGTCGATTTCTGATCCGGGTTCATACCGGGATCAGCCCGTTCAATCCAGCGTGACCACCGAGACCACATCGGCCTCCAGCCGCTTGGCGGCCAATTGCGCCGCCAGATCGTCCTGTGTGCTTGCCTGTTGCGGCTCGACCCGGATGGTTTTCGTGTTGAGCCGGATCTGTTTCGGACGTTCCCGCCACAGTCTGCGCGGATCGTATTGGACATACCAGGGCTGGCCGGTAGAACCGGCATAATTGCCGCCATAACTGCCATCCGTCAGACCCGCCAATCCGTTCGCCCCGGCCCCGGAGCCCATCGACGCTAGGCGCGTAAACTCCCCGGTCGGGGCCGCGGAACGCAAACCGTCTGATTTCGTAAGAATAAAAGCAATCGCGAGTCCCGTGAACAGGACCGCCTGAAAAACCATTCTGAACATGGTACCACGCCCACTCTCTACACGTTTCGTACCGTCCCCTAGGACAGTCTCGGCCAATAGGGCTCAAGAAAGGCTTCCCACTTCGGCTTGCCGCGTTACAAAAACGCCTTTTCCCTCCCGGCCGGAACGGCGCGATTTCAGCCCATTTGCTCGAGACGCCGCAGGAAGGCATCGCCTTTCTGCCTGGCCACGACATGGCGTTCCCCGGGAACGAAAGTCGGCGCATCCGACACCTCGGGGGCGAGCCGTTTCTCGAACCGTGCCGCCTGATTGCTTTCGCGATGCCGGATCACGAGCAGCGCCGCAACGGAAAAGATCATCAAGCCGAGGCCGATCGCCATCAGCGTCACCTGATCGGATGCATCCAAACCTGCGACCCATTGGTCGAACATGGTGCGCAGCGTCGTCAAAATGTCCATTCCCGGGTCTCCTATGCCAGTGGATAGGGTAACTATCGAGGCGGAAAGCGGCGAGAATCTGGCACGGAAAAGGTATTAACCGTCGGATTTCGTGATGATCGGCAGGCGAATGTGGTCAACCGGAACGTGTAACCCAAAGGGCGCGCGCCCGCTCTTCGGCCTGTTCCACCCCGAGCGTTTCCAGCGCCAGAGCCGCCGTGGCGATGACGATGGCCTCGGCAAAGGGATCCTCGAGATCGCCCCGCCAGAGCGCACTCAACCGGGAGAGGTCGATCTCTCCGTCGTTGAGACGCCGTGCATCGTCGAGCGTAGGCGGCTCCACACCCTCCCAGGACGCCCCATGCCTTAGGCCGAAGACCTGAATGTCCTTCGACGGGTTGCGTTCGAACTCGCCGCCACCGCCCTTGATCACCGACATGGCCTCAAGCCCCAAGAGCTTCGAGGCATCGGCCTGAAGCTCCCGGTACGGCGGGTGGAACACGCCTTGGACCGAAGCCCGCGCACCGCCCGGGTTGAGCATGCGCGCCACGGTGTTCAGACAGGAGCGCAGACCAAAGTCGGCGCGCAGTTGCAGCAGACGCAACAGCTGCGGCGAGAAATTTTCCAGCGGCAGATAGGCGATACCCTCGGATGCGATCACCTGCCCGGCCTCGTCGGGAGAGGCGCAGGAGGTAATCCCGGCATAAGGCAGGCCCTCGCGCACCAGATGGCCGCTTTCGCCCAGCCCGTTCCAACCGTGCATCAGAACCCTGTACCCGGCTAGGGCGACCAGACGGGCAGACAGGAGAAACCAAGGCAGGCCGCGGGTGCGTCCGGCGGCATAGGAGGGCCAGTCGAGATCGGGGGTCGGCACTTCGGTCAGACCCTCGCGCAGCGCAGCGGTGAAGCCTGCAAGCTCCTCGGGCACTTCGCCTTTCATCCGCATCAACATCAGCATGGCACCGATACTTTCCGGCGCCGCATCCCCGCACAACACACGGGCCATGGCCTCATGCGCCTCCTCTTGCGTCAGAGAGCGGGACCGGCCCGGGCCACGCCCCAGGATCCGGACGAATTCGGCAATGCTCATTCGGCAGCTTCTTTTCCTTTGGCGCGGGTGATCAGGGCCTTGATCTCGGGGCGGCAGGAGCCGCAATTCGTGCCCGCCTGCAGCGCTTCCCCGATGGCCTCTACCGTCATCAACCCGCGCGTTTCAATCGCCGTGAGGATAGTGTTGACCCCCACATTGAAGCAAGAGCAGAGCACAGGTCCCGGATCGGGCTGATCGGCGGGGGATTTGCCCGAGAGCACCTGTGGTGCCTCGCCGCCCGGCAGATGTGACAGGTAATCGCGCATCACCGCGACCGGTTTGCGGGAAATGAACAGCGCGGCGACCAAGGCGCCGTCCTGATGGAAAGCGATCCGCGCCGTGCCCTTGGCGGGATCGAACATGGTCTGGGCCTCGGCCTCGGGCATGTCGAACAGCATGCGGGCCTCTTTGAGCCAATCCTCGGGTGTCTCGCGCCCGGCCAGCTCGACGCGGTAGCCCGCCGTGGTTTTCGCCACGGCCCAATAATCCGATGTGGCCTTCACCGGGCTCTGCGAGATCGCGAAGCCGTACCAAGCGGCCTCGAAAGGTTTGATCTGAGCCACCGAGCCTTTGCTTTCCGGCTGCCCGGAGATCGGGTCCGTCACCGGCGCCACCAGCGCGTCGATCCGGGCGGCAGGGGCATTTTCGCCGGTCCAATGCATCGGCGCAAAGACATCGCCCTTGGTGATGCGGTCAGTGATCATGGCGCGCAGGATCGCCTTGCCATGGGGCGTCGTGACCTCCACGAGCGCGGTCGGGCCAATGCCTCGCTCCGCAGCATCCTCGGGATGCAGTTCCAGAAACGGCTCGGCGTAATGAGCCGAGAGCCGGGGCGAGCGCGCGGTGCGGGTCATCGTGTGCCATTGGTCGCGAATACGCCCAGTGTTGAGCCGGAACGGGTAACGCCGCTCAACCTTGGAGACCGGCGGTTTCCAGGTGACCGGCAGCATCCGCCCCTTGCCATCGGGGGTGAAGAACGCGCCATCGGCAAAGAACCGTCCGCCTTGCTTGCCATCCGAGACCGGCCAGCGGGTCGGGCGCAACGCGGCATAGGCGCTGTCGCTCAGATCCTTCAGCCCCGAGATGTCGAAATCCTTGCCAAAGCCGCCGGCAATCCCCGAAAGCGCCGCGTATTCGCGGAAAATCTCGGCGGGGCTCTGATAATCGAAAGCCGCGCCGAAGCCCATGCGGCGGGCGACCTCGGTGATCTGTTGCCAATCGGGTTTGCAGCTACCCGGTGCGGGCAATGCCGCCCGCTGACGCGAGATCAGCCGGTCGGAATTGGTCACCGTGCCGTCCTTTTCGCCCCAGGCCGTCGCCGGCAAAAGCACATCGGCCAAACGCGCGGTATCGGTGGCGCCGGTGATGTCGGAGACCACGACGAAATCGCAGCCCTTGATCGCCTCGCGCACCCGATCCGCATCAGGCATCGAGACCGCGGGGTTGGTGTGAAGAATCCACAGTGCCTTGATCGTGCCCTCGCCCACCGCCTTGAACATGTCGACGGCCTTGAGCCCGATCTGGTCCGGCATGGCGGGCGCGTCCCAAAACGTGCGGACCGCATCGCGATGATCGGCATTCTCGATGTCGAGATGACAGGCCAGCATATTGGCCAGACCACCGACCTCGCGCCCGCCCATGGCGTTGGGTTGCCCGGTAACCGAGAATGGCCCCATGCCGGCGCGACCGATGCGACCGGTGGCGAGATGACAATTGGTGATGGCGTTGACCTTGTCCGTGCCCGAGGAGCTTTGGTTCACCCCTTGGGAGAAGATCGTCACGGTCTTCTCTGTAGCGCACCAAAGCTCATAGAATTCGGCGAGAAGGTCGTCGGAAAGACCGGTGACGGAGAGATCCTCGCCCTCGGCGGTGGCAATCGCCTCTTCCAACCCGGAGACATTCTGCGCAAAGGCCGCATCCACCAGACCCCGTTTGGCGATCTCGGCCAGCAACCCGTTGAACAGCGCCACGTCCGAGCCGAGCGCCAGCGGCAGATGCAGATCGGCGAGATCGCAGGACGCCGTGCGGCGCGGATCGATCACCACGAGCTTCTGTTCGGGGCGTTTCTTGCGGGTGGCGAGGATGCGTTGATAGAGCACCGGGTGACACCAGGCCAGGTTCGAGCCGGTCAGAACGATGAGATCGGCCTCGTCGAGATCCTCATAGGTCCCCGGCACGGTATCGGTGCCGAAGGCACGTTTGTGACCGGCGACGGTGGAGGCCATGCAGAGCCGGGAATTGGTGTCGATATTGGCAGAGCCGATGAAGCCTTTCATCAGCTTGTTGGCGACATAGTAATCCTCGGTCAGCAACTGACCGGAGACGTAAAAGGCAACGCTGTCGGGACCATGTTTGGCAAGAGTATCCGAGAAGGTTGTCGCGACCAGATCGAGCGCCCTGTCCCAGTCGCTCTCCTGCCCCTGGATCTGCGGCGCCAAAAGCCGTCCGTCCAGAGACACGGTCTCACCCAGGGCCGAGCCCTTGGAACAGAGCCGTCCGAAATTCGCCGGGTGCTCGGCATCGCCACGCACATCGAGCGCGCCCTTGTCATCGGGTTTCAGGAGGACACCGCAGCCGACGCCGCAATAGGGGCAAGTCGAGCGGATCTGACAGGCGGATTTGGCTTGGGTCATGCCGTGACCTCCATCAGCGCGGGCGCGGGTGTGACCGGGGTCGCGTCTTGGAAGGCCGGGCCAAAAATCAGACTGTCACGCAGCGCCGAAATGTCGGCCCCGTCCCGGATCAGGTTGAAGAACCAGCCGCCGTCATTGGTGTCGCCATAGATCACCGCACCGACGAGGCGTTCGCCCTCGATCACCAGACGTTTGTAGATCGCGGATGTCGGGTCGGAATAGACAATGCTGTCGCGCCCCTCGCCGTCGCGGAAATCACCGGCGGAAAACAGGTCGCATCCGGTCACCTTGAGCTTGGTCGAGACTTCCTTGTTGACGAAACTTGCAGCCTCACCCCGGAGCGTCTTGGCCAGAACCTTGGCCTGATCGAACAAGGGCGCGACGAGGCCAAAGAGTGCGCCGTCATGTTCCACGCATTCGCCCAATGCGAAAATGCCCGGCACAGAGGTCTTGAGCCGATCATCGACGATGACACCGCGCCCGGTCTCGATCCCGGTCTCGCTGGCCAGGCTCACCGAAGGGCGGATGCCGACGGCCATGACCAGCAGATCGCAGGGAAGCTCCGTGCCATCCGCGAGCTGGAGCGCCCGGACACGCCCGTCATCTCCCGCAAGGATTTCCCTGGACTGTGCGCCACAGAGCACCTCGATGCCGCGGGCCTCCAGGGCCTCCTGCAACAGCCGGCCTGCGGGGCCATCCAATTGCCGCTCCATCAGGTGATCGGCGAGATGCACCACGGTGACACGGGTGCCGCGCGCGGCCATGCCTGCCGCCGCTTCGAGGCCCAAAAGCCCACCACCGATGACCACGGCACGGGCGTCGGGCCGCTCAGCGAGAGTGATCATTTCCTCGGTGTCCTCGAGATCGCGATAGGCGATCACCCCCGGCAGATCATGCCCCGGCAGCGGGATGATGAACGGTGTAGACCCGGTGGCAACGACGAGCTTGTCATAGACAACCTCGCCCCTCTCGCCGATCACCACTTGGCGCGCCGGATCGATGGCCTGCACCCATTCGCCAAACCGGCAGGTGATGCCATGGCGCCGATACCAGGCCTCGTCATGGGTGACGATTTCATCAAAGCTCAGCTCGCCCGAAAGAACCGGAGAAAGCATGAGACGATTATAGGTGCCGCGCGGCTCGGCGTTGAACAGGGTGATATCGAAAGCCCCGGGCGCCTCCGCGATCAGATGATCCAAGAGCCGCCCGGTCGCCATGCCGGCTCCGATGATGACGAGACGTTCGCTCATGCCGCCGTTCCTTTGCCACTTTGGGCCTCGAACATGTGCCAGGACAGTTCTTCGAACAGCGTGGTCCATGCCGCCCCGATACACGGATCGAAACGATTGCCCGAGACCTCGGCGAAGGCCGCGATCAGCACCTCGGACAATCTCGCGAAGTCGCAAGACGTCAATGATGCGGAGCCGGCGTCGAGCCCGACCCCACCCAGTGCCGGCACCAGCCTGTCGAGAAACCGCACCCCGCCCAGAGCGATGGCGAGTTTCTCGAAAAGCAGCTCGCCCTGACGCTCGGGATCGACCTCGTCATAGCGATAGGCAAGCTCCGGCGCGCGTTGGGCCAGCTTGCTCTGAAACGTCGCGAACACCGCCCCGGCATGGGGCTGAAGCTCTTTAAGACTGGCTTTCACGAGGGCGATCATCTGTTCATCCATGGCGACCGCTCCCTCACTCAGCCGCCACGGCTTTTGGGGTCGGCACCGCTGCCGCCTTGGCTTTCGGCTTGGCCCCATGTTCGTATTCCTCGAGAAAATCGAGCACGTCCTGGCGATATTTGTAGTAGTCCGGGTGTTCCAACAACGCCTTGCGGGTGCGCGGACGCGGCAGGTCGACCTCGGTGATCTTGCCTATCGTGGCCTGCGGCCCGTTGGTCATCATCACCACGCGGTCGGCCAAAAGGATCGCCTCGTCCACGTCATGGGTGACACAGATCGCGGTCACCTTGGTGCGTTCCCAGACCTCCATCAGCACTTCCTGCAACTCCCAGCGCGTCAGACTGTCGAGCATGCCGAAAGGCTCATCCAGAAGCAGCAGTTTCGGCGAAAGCGCAAAGGCGCGGGCGATGCCGACCCGTTGCTTCATGCCGTTCGACATGGCCGAGGCGGGTTTGTCCATGGAATCTGCCAGACCAACACGTTCGAGATAATATTCGATCACGTCCTGACGCTCGGCCATGGAGGCGCCGGGGTAGACCTTGTCGACGCCAATCGCCACGTTCTCCTTGGCGGTGAGCCAGGGAAACAGGTTTGGCGACTGGAACACCACGGCGCGTTCCGGATCAGCGCCGCGCACCTCGAACCCGTCGAGCTTGATCACACCTTTCGAGATGTCATTCAGACCCGCCGCCATGGTCAGCACGGTGGATTTGCCACAACCCGAGTGGCCGATCAGCGAAATGAATTCGCCACGGTTGAGTTTCAGGTTGAAATCCTCGACCACGGTGAGCGGGCCTTTCGGGGTCGGGTAGACCTTGTGCAGCCCTTCGAAGGTCAGGAATTTCTGATCGATCAGACCTTCCTGCGCCTTTTCCACCGCCTTCGGCACCTGATGGATTGCGGTCACATTCGGAAGCTGCTTGCTGCCCTCGGCCTTGGCCTCGATCCCGACATCCATCAGGTAATTGGTCACCTTAGCGCGCAGCCCGTGGAACATCTCGTCATGGTTCATCTCGGAGCGGTCGCGCGGACGCGGGATCGCGACCTTGAACTCTTCGCCAAGCGTGCCGTCGGGATTGAGCGCGATGATCCGGTCGGCCAGAAGAATGGCTTCGTCCACATCATTGGTGATCAGCACGCAGGTCTTCTTGTCGGCTTCCCAGATATGTTCGATCTCATCGGCAAGATTGGCGCGGGTCAGCGCATCCAAGGCGGAAAGCGGCTCGTCGAGCAAAAGCACCTCGGGGTTCATCGCCAGCGCACGCGCCACGTTCACCCGTTGCCGCATACCGCCCGAAAGCTCCGCCGGGCGGCGGGTCTTGGCATGGCTGAGCCCGACCATGTTCACATAGTGATCAACCTTTTCGGTTTTCTCGTCCTTGCCCAGATCCGGGAAGATCGTATCGACCGCGAGACCGACATTCTGATCGACGGTGAGCCAGGGCATCAGCGAATAGTTCTGAAAGATCACGCCGCGCTCCGGGCCGGGACCGGTGACAGGCTTGCCCTTGAAGGTAACCGCGCCGTCGGAGGGGCTCTCGAGCCCCGCCATCAGGTTGATCAGCGTCGTCTTGCCGGTGCCGGAGAAACCCAGAAGCACGAGGAACTCGCCCTCCTGGACATCGAGATCGATGTTTTTCAGCACTTCGGTGCGGTGAAGCCCTTCACCGAAACCCTTCGACACATTGTCAAACGTCAGGATACCCATATCAATCACCGGTTGTTGGAGAAGGTGAAGAGGGACTGCAGCGCATACATCACACGGTCCAACAGGAAGCCGATGATGCCGATGGTGAGCACGGCGACGATGATCTTGGCGAGCGACTGCGACGAGCCGTTCTGGAATTCATCCCAGACGAATTTGCCGAGGCCCGGGTTCTGCGCCAGCATTTCCGCGGCGATCAGCACCATCCAGCCAACCCCGAGCGAGAGACGCAGACCGGTGAAGATCAGCGGCAGGGCCGAGGGCAGCACCAGCTTGGTGATCTTCGACCATGTGCCCATTTTCAGCACTTTCGAGACCGAGATCAGATCCTTGTCGATCGAGGCAACACCCAGAGAGGTGTTGATCAAAGTGGGCCACAGGGAACAGAGCGTCACGGTGATCGCGGAGACGAGGAAGCTCTTGGCGAACAACCCGTCATTCGTGGTGTAGAGGGCCGAGACCACCATGGTCACGATCGGCAACCACGCGAGCGGCGACACCGGTTTGAAAATCTGCACCAGCGGGTTGATCGCGGCATTGGCATAGGGCGACAGACCGGCGAGAATGCCCAGCGGAATAGCGATGGCCGAGCCGATCAGGAAACCGAAGAACACGGTTTTGATCGAGGTCCAGATCTGCTCGTAATAAGACGGCGATCCGGTATAGGGAATGTCCTTGACCTTCTCCGGCTGACCGGCGGCGATAAATTTGGCGTTGCGTGCCTCGACACGCTCTTCGAACTTGGCCTTTTTCTCGGCCTTGGCGAGCGCATCGTAATGCAGGTTCACCGCCTCTTCCCAGACGGCGGAAGGCCCGGGGATCGCGCCCAGAGAGGTCTGCACCTTCGGCGCCAGCGCGCCCCAGAGCATGAGAAAGCCGACAATGGCCAGAACCGGCACGCCGAGGAGTTTCCAGATTTCTTTCATCTGGGTTTTCGGATTGTCACCGGCGATGGCTTTCAGCACCGGGGTCATCCAGGACAGGCCCAGGACCTGAAACCAGGCGTCGGCCTTGTTGATCCGGGTGAACAGTTTCGCGCGACGGGCCGCTTTGGTCTCGGCTTCCAGCGCCCGGTTGTCAATTGGGTCGATCGCAGTCATTGCGGCATCCTCGCGAATGAAGAAGTGGGGGAGAAAGAAAAAGCGGGCGCAATCCGCGCGACTGCGCCCGTCAGGAGAGGTTCGTTTAACCCTTCACCTCAGTGCCTTCGACGATCTGTTCGCCCTTCAACCCGATCGGCAGGCTGTCGAGATAGGCATTCGGGGCTTTGCCGTCATAGGCGATACCATCGATGATATCCTCGGCCGGGGTCGGCGCCTTGTAGCCATCGCTGTCCCAGGGAAAATCCGCCTCATTGGCCAGACCTTCGTCGACCAGAAGACGCGCGGCGTCGAGATAGATCTCCGGCTTGTAGACGGATTTCGCGACCTCGTCGTACCAGCTGTCCGGCTTGGCCTCGGCGATCTGGCCCCAGCGCCGCATCTGGGTCAGGTACCAGACGGCGTCGGAATAGAACGGATAGGTCGCATTGTAGCGGAAGAACACGTTGAAATCGGGAACGTCGCGCTTGTCGCCCTTTTCATACTCGAACGTGCCGGTCATCGAGGCAGCGATCACCTCCTGATCGGCGCCGACGTAATCGGGGCGCGACAGGATTTCGACGGCCTCTTCGCGATTGGCATTGTCATTCTCGTCGAGCCACATGGCCGCGCGAATGAGCGCCTTGGTCACGGCGAGCGTGGTGTTCGGATATTCTTCGGCGAATTCTGCGGTGATGCCAAAGACCTTCTCCGGGTTGTTCTTCCACAGCTCGTAATCGGTGATCACCGGCACACCGATGCCCTTGAACACCGCCTGCTGGTTCCACGGTTCACCGACGCAATAGCCATAGATGGTGCCGGCCTCGAGGGTCGCCGGCATCTGCGGCGGCGGGGTGACGGAGAGGAAGACATCGGCGCCGATCTGGCCGGTGATGTTTTCCGGCGAATAATAGCCCGGGTGCAGCCCCCCGGCGGCGAGCCAGTAGCGCAGTTCATAGTTGTGGGTCGACACCGGGAAGACCATGCCCATGTTGAACGGCTTGCCTTCGGATTTGTATTTCTCGACCACCGGGGCCAATGCTTCGGCCGAGATCGGGTGCATCGGCTTGCCGTCTGCGCCGGTCGGGATGTTCGGCTTCATCTCTTCCCAGACCTCGTTCGACACGGTGATGCCGTTGCCATTGAGGTCCATGGAAAACGGCGTGATGATATGCGCCTCGGTGCCAAAGCCGATGGTCGCGGCCAGCGGTTGACCGGCCAGCATATGCGCGCCGTCCAGCGTGCCGTCGATCACACCATCCAGGAGCACTTTCCAGTTGGCCTGCGCTTCCAGCGTCACGAACAGACCTTCGTCATCGAAAAAGCCCTGTTCATAAGCCACCGCGAGCGGCGCCATATCGGTCAGCTTGATAAAGCCAAAGGTCAGTTCGTCTTTTTCGAGATCCAGCATCTCGGCCCAAGAGGGGCTGGCGAGTGCGGTCGTGGCAGCGAGGCCGAGAAGAAGTTTCTTCATAAGTCTGTCCCTTCGATTTGCCTTCAATGTCCCTGTTGAAGGAAGCCCTTGGCGGGCGAAAAACACAAAAAAAGCCGCCGATAAAACGCCTGGGAGGAGAAGAGGCGATCTATCGAGCGGCTTTGCTCTGATGTCCCGGTCACCGGGACTATGTTCCGTATCGTGGCATCGTTGCCTGCGATGAAATCTTTATGCCGAGAATCACGCTGCAGATGCAAAACCCCCTAGGCCATCCCCCCGGCAAAAATGCTGCACATGCGCAAAATCGCCCAAAATTTGCGCATCATTCCTCGGAAGGATCAAAAACGCGCCCGTCGAAGAACTGGTTGCGGCCAAGAATCAACTGGCCAGCAGCGGAGGCCACCGCTTCGGGCGCGGTCAGCCCGCCCTCGATCTTCGACGAGGCGCCGGGCAGATCGGCCGAGGTCTGGGCCAGCGCCTGACGATACAGATCGGAACGGAAGACGCTTTGCGCCTGCCCGCGCGCCACCGCCCGGTCGAGCCCGGTGCGCGCCGCGAGCTGTGCCCCGATCCATTCCGCCTGAGACCGCCAGGGGAATGTGGCGGCGCCATGGAAAAATTCGACGAACCCTTCGACCGGCCGGGTCTCGCCACTGGCCGAGATCACCATGTTGCCGGTCAGGGCGCGTTCCAGCATTTCGGAGGGCAGATCGAGATATTCCGGACGGCTCAGAAGCTCCGAGGCCAGCATCGGGCTGTCTGGATTGCCGAGCCAGCGCGCCGCGCGCCAGACCGCCCGAATGAGCCGCCCCATCAGCGCCGTTTCCTGCTCCGCCCAATCGGCGCGGACCGCGAGTACCTTTTCCGGCGCAGAGGACCAGATCGCCGAGCCCGGCAACAACAGCTCGCCACCGCCGCTTTCCACCGCTTTCGAGCCCCAGGGCTCCCCGACGCAAAAAGCATCGATCTCACCCGCCTCGATCGCATCCGCCATCAAGGGCGGCGGCACGGTGCGGATATCGACGGATTGCGGCGCCGGCAGACCCAGCGCCGAGAGCCAGTAATACAAAAGCTCTGCATGCATGGAGAAGGGAAAGGGCACACCGATTCGAAGACGGCCCTTTGCCGCCTTGATCAGATCCTGGCCCGCCGCCGCCGCGTCATTGAAGCCAAAGCCATGCCCGACATCGCGCAACCGCTGCGCCAGATCGTTCGACACGCCAATGACATTGCCATTCATCGACAGGACCGAAACGGCGGCGAATTTCGCGCCGCCACCACCGAGCCCGAGCGCCGTCGCCACCGGCACGGGTGAGAGCATATGCGCCGCATCGACCCGACCAAAGGCGAGCATATCGCGCAGCGAAGACCAGGAGGGCGCAGATTTCAGATCGAGAAAGATCCCCTCTTCCGAGGCAAAGCCCATTTCCTGCGCCACAATGAGCGGCGCGGCATCAATGAGCGGGATGAACCCGACGGAAAGCCTCGTTCCTTTCATGCCGCAGCCCTCATGACAAAAGCCCCGCAGCGGTGACCAGCGCCTGCGCCACATCGGCAACGCGTTTGCCCTGATCCATGGCGGCCTTGCGCAAGAGCGCATAGGCCTCGTCCTCGCCAATCCCCTTGGCCCGCATCAACATGCCCTTGGCCCGGTCGATCACCTTGCGCTCTTCCAGCGCCTTCTTGGTCTCGGCAAGTTCCGTGCGCATGCGCTGGAACATCCGAAACCGTGCGATGGCGGCGTCCATGATCGGTTTGACGCGCTGCGCTTGCAACCCGTCGACGATATAGGCCGAGACGCCCGCCTCGATCGCCGCGGAAGACAGGCCCTCGTCGGCGCGGTCCACGAACATGGCGACCGGGCGGTCCAGAGGCCCTGAGGCCAGCGCCAGTTCTTCGAGCGTATCACGGGACGGGTTCTCGATATCGATCAACACCACGTCGGGATTGCGGGACTGGATCTGGCGCGCCAGCCCGGTGACCTCGGAGATGATCGAAATCTCGAAACTTCCGGCCTCGCGCAAGCTGTCCACGATCAGCTGGGCCCGGGTCCGGTCGGTTTCGACAACAATGATGGAAAGCGGCGCACTCATGGGGACAGATCGCGTCACACTGCCTACAAAGTAAACGATTCCTGCCGTGCACCCTGCGTGCAGGATCGCATATTGCCCATATTTCGACCCGGAAGCACAGTTTTTAATCTTTGTGCATTTGCCTCAGGCACCAGTCGAACAAGGCCTCCGGCTTCGGCGGCAGAGCTTCGGCCATCTCCCCGGCAAACTCCAGAAACCCGTCGAGGTTCTTCGGATTGACGCCGAGAAGCACCGGCACGTCTTCGGAGAGCGCCGTGCCGATGAGCAGGCGAAAACCGCGGCCTTCGAGCTCCTGCTTGCCGAATTTGTTGATCAGCACCAACTCCGCGCCCTGCTCCAGAGCCTGTTCCGCCTGATGCACCGCGCGTTGCAGCCCGTCCGGATCGAGGCGACAGCCTGTGGCATGGGCCCCTAGATCCTGCGAGATCAGAACGGTCTCTGCGCCGGGAAGGAGCGTCAGCTCCATCCGGCATCGCAGCTCCCCCGGTCGTTCGGTGTTGCGCTGGACCGCACCGGCGAGATGGCAGCCCGCTGCCTGAAGCCGCTCCGCAAGGGCTTCGAGCAGCCGATCCGTCTCGCCGCGCCCGTCCATCATCACATAGCCGAGCATGTCTCCCCCTTGATTTGCCTCTCCGTCGGCATACAGAATGGCAGCCATGGGGGGAAGCCCGAAGGAATGAGGTCGACATGAAACACTACCCCGGGGTGATCCTCGCTGGCGGAGAGGCGCGCCGCATGGGCGGCACGGCAGAAACGAAAGTGGACAAGGCGATGGTCAAGCTTGGCGGCGCCCCCCTGATCGAGCGGGTGATCTCCCGGCTGGAACCGCAATGCGCGACGCTGGCGATCAGTGCCAATGGCGACCCGAAACGCTACGCGGCTTTCGGCTATCCGATCCTGCCCGATGCGACGCCGGAACAAAACGGCCCGCTCGCGGGCGTCTTGGCCGGGCTCGACTGGGCCGCGATGAAAGGGTTCGAAGCCATCGTCACCGTCGCCACCGACACACCGTTCTTTCCGAAAGATCTGGTCACGCGTCTTGGCGCCGTGGCCCAGCCCGAGGGCTTTGGCATTGCGGTGACCGAGGAGGCGGGAGAGACCCGCTGGCATCCGACCTTCGGGCTCTGGCCCGTGGATCTGCGGCATGATCTCAGGATCGCACTGGCGCGCCATCAACGTCGGATGCTGCAATTCGCCGAGAGCAAAGGCGCCGTACCGGTGCTGTTCGAAACGGCAGAAGGAGAAGACCCGTTCTTCAACGTCAACACGCCGGACGACCTGCAGCAGGCCGAGGCACAGCTGGCGTGATGCGTCAGGAATGCGTCAACTGCCCGCCACCACGGAACCGCGACGGATGAGATAGACCTGGCTGTCGCCCAGATCCTCCATCGAGATGTACTCATGCCCGGCCTCGGCGCAGAAATGCGGCACGTCGATCACCGCCGCCGGATCGGAGGCAATGAGCCGCAAGACCTGCCCCGGCGCCATCATCAGAAGCCGCTTGCGGGCCTTGAGCACCGGCAAAGGACAGATCAGTCCGAGCGCGTCGAGCTCCTCGTCCCAGATCTGGGTATGTGTCGCCACCTGTCTTTCCATGGCCGAGGCTTAGCGCCTTTTGCCTCTGGCTGGCAACAGGCACCGGGCCAGCTGACACTCGGAGGCACCAGCCGCCGCGCTAGCGCGACTGCGCCATCGGCAAATAGGTCTCATCGAGCCGCGCCCGGAGATACTCTGCCGCCCGGATCGGCGCATATTGTGCCGCCCCCGTGCCCGGCAGGGGCGCGATCAGGCTGTCCGGGTTGGGATCGAGATAGAAGGCAGCGACATGACGCGGCCGAGCCGGCGACCGCAGCCGATGCGGCACGGCACGATACTGATCATTGCTCCAGCGCATCAGCCCGTCACCGACCATGACGATCAGACTGCCCGGCACCTCGGGCACATCGATCCATTGACCGCTGCTCGTCTGGACCTGCAATCCGCCGCGACCGTCGCCGAGCACGAGCGTGAGCGCGCCATAGTCGAACTGTGGCGGGTCATCGCCCTGCGCCTCCGCGAACCACGGATCGGCGGGGTAGTAGGACAGGCGCAGCGTTGCCATCGGCTCGGTGAAATGTGGCTGGAAAAATCCCTGCGGCAGATCGAGATCGCGCTCCACCGCCCGCATCAAGCCCCGGCCCAGACCGAGCATCTCCTTGTAATAATCGCGCATCACATCGCGGAACAGATCATCCTCGGGCCAGAGATTCGACCCGCGAAACGGCTCTCCGGCGCGCACCCGCGGATCATCGGAACGCAGATCGAGACCGATACTGTAGCTCTCCTTGGTCATCGGACGTCCATACCGGCCACCGCGCAGCTCGACGCCCGGCCCGGCCCAGCCGCGATTGGCCTGTGATTGCCGGATGTCCAGCCGCGCCTTTTCCTCCTCCGGCAGGGCAAAGAACCGTGCCGACCGGTCGAGCACATCGGCAAGCAATCGCGCCGGAATGCCATGTTCGGTCAGATGAAAAAGACCCAGCCCCCGGCAAGCCGCGCCCATTTGCTGTGAAAAATGCGCCGGGTCCTGCCCCGACGCGTGCAGACGAAAATCCAACACGGTCGTCATAAAGCGATACTCCTGAAACATGCCTGCATCCTCCTCCCACCCTGTGATTTGCAGGCCCATCACGGGGTAAGATTGAGGGTAAGCGCGCGGTCCAGGAAAAAAGAAACACAACCTATAGGAGAGGCGTCGCCGTCGACGCGATTGCTGAAAGCGCAGGCAATTGCCTAGGGCAAAAGGACATTTTCCATGCGAATGCGTCGTCGCATTGCCCCCGCGCCCAACCGACATTGCCTATCGTCACGCTCTTCAATGCGTGTCGCGCAGCACCAGTTGCGTCTCGACCCAGGCGACTTCGGAAGGTTTCTGCGGATCGCTCAACCGGCGCTCGAGCAAATCGACGATATGGCTCACCGCCGCCCCGATCGGGTTTTGCACCGTGGTCAGCCGGATCCCCGGCCAGGCCGCCATGGCGATATCGTCGAAGCCGGTCACCGAGACGGCACCGGGAACATCGACACCGCACTCGCGCAGATAGCCCAGCGCACCGATCGCCATGGCATCATTAGCGCAATGCAGCGCGTCGATCTCGTGACGCCCGAACAGATCGCGTGCCGCCTGATAGCCGCTCTCGACCGTGTAGGTGCCCTGTGCCACGGCGACAGGCGCCAACCCGGCCTGAGCCAACGCCTTGCGCATCCCCGCTTCCCGCTCATCCGAGGCCCCATAGCTCTCGGGACCGCGAATATGCGCGATGCGGTGACGGCCACGATCGATCAACAAGCGCGCGGCGCTGGCACTGCCCTCGAGATTGCGACAACAGACATTGTCGACCTGATCCGCTTCGATAATCCGCCCGGAACAGATCACCGGGATGTTCAGCTTGGCGCATTGTTCGGCGATCAGGGGTTCCATCGAACCCGCGCGCATGATCAGCGCATCGAGCGGATAGCGAAAAACCTCGCCCAGAAGCGCGTCGCGAGCCTTGCGGCCGCCGCCGTCGATCAGGATTGGCCATTTCCCCAGCGCGTTGAGCCGTCCGACCAGTTGTGCGACCACTTCGCTGTCATAGGCATTGCGCATATCGCCGACAAAGATCGCCACCAGATGCGAGCGCCCGCCCGACAGACCCGCCGCCAGCGCATTGGGCCGATAGCCCAATTTGAACGCCGCGGCGAGGATCGTGTTGCGTTTCTCGGCATCGAGAGAGGCGCCAGGGGTGAAGGCACGCGACACCGCCGAGCGGGAAACACCCGCCTCCTTGGCAACATCCTGTGCCGTCACGCGCCGGGGGGATGGGTCGCGCCGTTTGCTTATGTTCGGGTCATCTTGCACGGGCACAGCTCTCCGCCCTGAAGCGATAATTTGTCAAGAACGATACGAAACTTTCACAGAACCATCACAGAGCGCCGGTAGGTGAACACGTGTGCAGAGCGGCGCGGACCCGGAGAGTTGATCCGGCCCGCCCGGCTTTCTGCGTTCCCCCTCAGGGAAGCCCCCGGGGAGGCCCTCGAGGAGGAAGGACCGCAACGCCGAAGCCCCCAGGGGGAAGGCGTAAACCGACATAAGGCCCTAGAGCGGGCTCAAACCGGAGACAGTGTGATGAACACGATGAAATTCACAGCGGCCGCGACCGCTTTCGCCCTTCTGGGCAGCGCCGCATTCGCGGAAACCGAGATCACCTGGTGGCACGCCATGGGCGGCAACCTCGGCGAGACCGTCAACAAGATCGCCGAAGGCTTCAACGCCTCGCAAGACGAATACAAGATCACCCCCGTGTTCAAAGGCTCTTACGAAGAGACCCTGACCGCCGGCATCGCGGCGTTCCGCGCCGGTGAACAGCCGAACATCATGCAGGTGTTCGACGCCGGTTCCGCCACCGTGATCGGCGCCCAGGGCGCGACCGTTCCGGTTCAGGACCTGCTGTCCGAAAACGGCGTCGATTTCGACATCAACGACTATATCCCGGGCGTGCGTTATTTCTACTCCGGCTCCGATGGCAAGATGATCGGCATGCCGTTCAACTCCTCCTCGCCGGTGATGTATTACAACGCCGACGCCCTGGCCAAAGCCGGTGTCGAAGTGCCGAGCACCTACGAAGAGTTCGAAGCCATCGCCCCGGCTCTGAAAGACGCCGGTTACATCCCGCTCGTGCAGACCCACCTGCCTTGGGAATTCGTGGAAAACTTCCACTCCCGTCACAACCTGCCCTTCGCCACCAATGACAATGGTTACGAAGGCGCTGAAGGCACCAAGATCCTCATCAACTCCGATGAGATGAAAATGCACTTCACCAAGGTCAAGGAATGGCTCGACGAGGGCTATTTCGGCTTCTTCGGCACCGGCTGGTCCGACAACCAGTCGCAGTTCGAAGCCGGCAATGCCGCCATGTACATCGGCTCCTCGGGTGACTTTGGCGGTCTGACCGCGAAAGATCTGCCGTTCGAATGGGCCTCGTCCTACCTTCCCTACTGGTCCTCGATCACCGAAGAGGGTTACCAGACCTTCATCGGCGGCGCGGCGCTCTTTGCCATGGCCGGAAAATCCGCCGAAGAGAACAAGGCGACCGCCGAATTCTTCGCCTACCTGACCTCGCCGGAAGTCCAGTACATGTGGCACCGCGAAACCGGTTACGTTCCGGTCACCACCGCCGCCTACGAGCTGGCGAAATCCGATGGTCACTACGACCGTTTCCCGGCTGCCGAAACCGGCCCGAAACAGCTGATGCTGACCGCCGGCGAGAACACCAAAGGCTACCGCATGGGCTTCTACGTTCAAATCCGTGACGTGGAAAACCGCGAGATCGCCCGCGTGCTCTCCGGCGAAACCACCGTCGAAGAGGCGCTGAAGACCATCGAAGAAGAAGGCAACGCCCTTCTCGCCCGTTTCGCCAAGACCCAGGGCTAACCCCCTCCGCATGACATGCCCGGCGGCCGCATCCCTGCGGCCGTCGGTTTTTTCAGAAAGGTCCTCCCCATGAAACGTGCCGGTTTCACCTCGCGCTGGCTGCCGATTTTCCTGCTGGTCCCCCAGCTTTCGATCATCCTCCTGTTCTTCTACTGGCCCGCCGCCTATGCGATGAAATCCTCCTTTTTCCTGCAGGACCCTTTCGGGTTCGGCCAGACCTTTGTCGGGCTGGAGAATTACACCTCGCTTTTCACCTCTTCCGAATATCTGAAAGTCGCGAATTTCACCGTGTTCTTCACCGTGGTCGTGACCTTCTTCTCGCTTTCGCTTGCGCTGTTGCTGGCGGTGAAAGCCGACAAGGTGCTGCGCGGGGCGAAGACCTATCGCACGCTCCTAATGTGGGTCTATGCCGTGGCGCCGCCGGTCGCGGGCTTCATGGGGCTGATCCTGTTCAACCAGCGCTGGGGGCCGCTGATGGAGTTCTTCGGCCTGTTCGGCTGGGAGTTCGAAATGGGCGCCGACTATTCCGACACGGCCTTTGCGATGATCGTTATTTCGATCTGGAAACAGGTGCCGGTGAATTTCATCTTTTTCCTGTCGGGGCTGCAGGCCATTCCGAAAGCCGTGCGCGAAGCCGCTCTGATCGACAACCGTTCGGCCTCCGGCCGGTTCTGGGACGTGACCTTTCCGCTGCTGGCGCCCACCGGTTTCTTCCTTCTGATCATCAACATCACCTATGCGCTGTTTGACACATTCGGCGTGATCGACACGGTCGTGCGCGGCGAGCCGAGCAACAACCCGATGACCCTTGTCTACAAGGTCTATGTCGACGGCTTCCGGGGCAATGATCTCGGCGGGTCCTCGGCGCAATCGGTGATCCTGATGGTGCTGGTTCTGGCCCTCACGGTGTTCCAGTTCCGCATGGTCGAACGACGCATCCACTACACCTGAGGCAGGACAATGGCTGATATCACCTCTTCCCTGGCCGCCCCGGCCCGTTCCACCCGTCGCTTTCGCTGGTCCACCCTCGCGGATCACGCCATCCTGATCACCGGCTCGCTGTTCATGCTGCTGCCGCTTCTGGTGCTGCTGCAAACCGCCTCGACCCCCGACATCGAGACGATGAAATACGGCCCCGGCCTCTACTTCGGCGATCAGCTCGACGACAATTTCCGCAAGGCGATGTTCGAAGCCTCCGGGTTTTCCGGCCAAAACACCGGGCTGTCGATGTTCAAGAACTCGCTGATCCTCGGGCTCGGCTTCGCCTTCGGCAAGATCGTCATCGGGATGATGGCCGCCTATGCGATCGTCTATTTCCGGATGCGCTTTGCCACCATGGCCTTCTGGCTGATCTTCACCACGCTCCTGTTGCCGCTCGAAGTGCGCATCCTGCCGTCTTACGAGATCACCCAGAAGCTCGGGTTGCTGAACACTTACACCGGTCTCATCGTGCCGCTGATTGCCTCGGCCACCGCGACTTTCTTCTTCCGGCAATTCTTCCGCTCGGTGCCCGAAGAACTCGTCGAAGCCGCGCGCATCGACGGCGCCGGTCCGGTGAAGTTCTTCATCGACATCCTCGTGCCGCTGTCCCAGACCATGATCGCCGCGATGTTCATCATCATGTTCGTCTATGGCTGGAACCAGTATCTCTGGCCCACCATGATCACCACCGAAGAGGGCATGTACACCCTCGTGCGCGGCATCAAGCAAATCGTGCAGGTGCTCGAAGGCAACGAGATCCCGCAATACGGGCGCGCCAATATGCTGGCGATCATCGCCGTGATCCCGCCCGTCGCCATCGTCATTTTCTTCCAAAGCTGGTTCGTCAAGGGCCTCACGGAATCCGATAAATAAGGACTGCTCTCATGGCAAAGGTCACTCTGGACAACGTCCGCAAAGTCTATCCGAACGGCGTCGAGGCCGTTACCCCCGCAAGTTTCGATATCAAAGACGGCGAATTCACCGTGTTGGTCGGCCCGTCGGGCTGTGGCAAATCCACGCTCCTGCGGATGATCGCCGGGCTTGAGGAAATCACCGACGGCGCGCTCACCATCGGCGATCGCGTGGTCAACGATCTGGACCCGGCCGATCGCGACATCGCCATGGTGTTCCAGAACTACGCACTCTACCCGCATATGACCGTGCGCAAGAACATCGCCTATGGTCTGAAAAACCGCAAAACCCCGAAAGAGGTGATCGAGAAAAAGGTCGCCGAGGCCGCCAAGATGCTCAATCTCGAAGAGTATCTCGACCGCAAACCCTCGCAGCTCTCGGGCGGTCAGCGTCAGCGCGTCGCCATGGGCCGGGCCATCGTCCGCGACCCGTCCCTGTTCCTGTTTGACGAACCGCTGTCGAACCTGGACGCCAAGCTGCGCAACCAGATGCGGATCGAGATCAAGGCGCTGCAACGCCGCCTCGGCGTCACCTCGATCTACGTCACCCATGATCAGGTCGAAGCCATGACCATGGCCGACCGCATCATCGTGCTGAACGGTGGCAAGATCGAACAGATCGGCACACCGTCGGAGATCTATCACAACCCGGCCTCGACCTTTGTCGCCTCCTTCATGGGCGCGCCGCCGATGAATCTGGTGGCCGCGGAACTCACTGACGAGACTCTGTTCTTTGCTGGGCTGCAATTGCCGATGAAGACCGATTACCGTGGCCCGGTCACCCTGGGCCTGCGCCCCGAGGATCTGCATATCGACCCCTATGGCCCGCTGGCCATGGAAGTCGAGCTGATCGAAGAGCTCGGCGCGCATCGTCTTTTGCACGGTCAGATCGAGGATCAACGCCTGACGGTGCACCTGTCGAAAGAGACCGAGGTCACCACCGGGCCGCTGCGCCTGTCTTGTCATCCCACCAGCCTCTGCCTGTTCCATCCGCAGACCGGCGAACGGATGGACTGCAATCCGAAGGTTCAGAGCCTCTCCGCGCGCAAACCTCAGGAGCAACATTCGTGATCTCGCTTCTGGATCGATTGCCGCCGGTCAGTGCCGCACAGCGTGAAACGCTTCTGAACGCCCCGCGCACGGCAGAGGCCCATCGCGAGATGATGCATGACGTCCTGGCAATGAATGCGGTGCAGATCGGCGGCAGCCCGGTCAAACGCGCCTTGCCGAACGAGATCACCGTCGCGGCCTGGAATGTCGAGCGCTGCCTGTTTCCACAGGCGACCGCCGCGCATCTCATGCCCCTGAAACCCGATGTGGTGCTCCTGTCCGAAGTGGATCACGGCATGGCCCGCACCGGCCAGCGCCACACCACGGCAGAGGTCGCCCATGGCCTCGGCATGGGCTATGCCTTCGGCGTGGAATTTTTCGAGATGGGGCTCGGCGGTCCGACCGAACGGGCCTTTTGCGCCGAGAAAATCAACGCCTTCGGCTGGCATGGCAATGCCGTCCTGTCCACCGTGCCCTTCGACAAGGTCACACTCATCCGACTCGACGATCATGGCCATTGGTTCGCCTCGGACAGCGGCGCCTCCGACCCGGATCAACCGCGTCTCGGCGGGCGCATGGCCATCGCCGCGGTCTTGCCCACGGAGGCCGGAGAGATCTGTGTCACCTCCACCCATCTCGAGAGCAACGCCGGCCCGGCGCATCGGCACACGCAGTTCGAACACCTGCTCGATGCACTCGATGAGTTCGCCCCCGGCATGCCCCTTCTGATCGGCGGCGATCTCAACACCGGCAACCACATCCCGCCCAACTTCAACCATCGCGACGAGACGCTGTTCGATCTCGGCACCGAGCGCGGGTTGGACTGGGGCTTTACCGCCGAGGGCATGACCACCCGGCCGTCGCTGATCACGCCGCACCCGGACCGGGTGATGAAGCTCGACTGGATCGCCGCGCGCGGCATGAGCTGTCGCGACAAGGGCATCCTGCCCTCGCTCGACGACAGCAAGCGCCCGCTTGCCGATCATGATTGCGTCTGGGCCCGCGCCGCGTTCTAACGGACCCGACGGAACCCTCATGCCCGCTTTTCGTCGGCTCTTTGAGCGGATAACATGCGGGCATGAGTGGTGTGGATGTTACCTCAGACAAGATGGGTCTCGACCCGGAGGCGATGATCGCCTGTCCGGGCTGTGATCTGTTGCTGATGGATCGCGAGGTGGCCCTCGGCGAGACCGCCACCTGTCCACGCTGTCACACGGTGATCGAGGCACCACGCCCGCTGGCGATGACACGGATCATCATGTTGGCGCTGGCGGCACTGATCCTGATGATCGCCGCGGTGTTTTTCCCCTTTCTCGAACTGGGCGCCGCCGGCATGGTGCGACGCAGTTCGCTACTGGATACGGTGATGGCCTTTTCCACCGGGCTGACCGCGCCTCTGACGCTGGCCATGGCGGCATTGATCGTGATCCTGCCGGTGACGCGGTTTCTGGCACTCTTGTACGTGCTTGGTCCGATGGCGTTCGGCTCGCGCCCGGCGCGCCATGCCCATGACGCGTTCCATCTGGCCGAAGCGCTCCGCCCCTGGGCCATGGCCGAGGTCTTCATCGTCGGCGTCGCGGTGGCGCTGGTGAAGGTGGCCGGGCTGGCGCATGTTTCCCTTGGCCCTGCCTTCTGGGCCTTCGTCGCCCTGGTCATCGTGACCGTACTGAAAGACAATTTCATGAGTAGAGTAACCGTTTGGAAAACCCTGGAAGCCCGGCGCACGGAATGACGGTGCCCCTCGTATCACAGATCACGGCACATGAGGCGGGGCTGATCGGCTGCACTCAATGCGGCAAGGTCCATCGCCCGACCATCGTGCGCTGCACCCGCTGCGGCGCGGCCCTGCACCCGCGTGATAGCGCCAGCCTGCAACGGGTCTGGGCCTGGCTCATCGCCGGTCTGGTGGTCTATATCCCGGCCAATCTCTACCCGATGCTCGCCACCGCCAGCCTTGGAAAGACCACAGAGAATACCATCCTGGGCGGTGTTCTCGAACTGATCCGGCATGGTTCCTACGGCGTCGCCGGCATCGTCTTTGTCGCCTCGATCGTGATCCCGGTGGCAAAATTCATCGCCATTGCCTTTCTGGCGCTGTCGATCCCACGCCGGGTAAAACTGTCGCCCCATGCCCGTCACCGGCTCTTCGAGGTGGTCGAATTCATCGGCCGCTGGTCGATGATCGACGTGTTTGTGGTTGCGATCCTGTCTTCGCTGGTGAAACTCGACTTTGCTGCCACGATCACCCCGGGTGTCGCAGCGGTAAGTTTTGCCCTCTCCGTGGCCTTCACCATGATCGCCGCGCTGAGTTTCGATGAACGCCTGATCTGGAGCCGCGCCGAACATGACGCAGAATGAGGACCATATGAGCAATACCCCTCAGCCCGCAGAGATGGACATCGAAGGGCCGAAACGCAGCTTCTGGCGCAATCTCTCGCTGGTCTGGCTGGTGCCGCTGGCCGCCCTCACCGTGACCCTGTTCATCGCCTGGCAAAGCTGGGCCGAGCGTGGCCAGCGCATCGAGATCCGCTTTGAGAATGCCGCCGGGATCACCGCCGACGAGACCTCGCTGCGCTACCGCGACGTCAATATCGGCATGGTCGAGGATGTCACCTTTGCGCCCGATCTGAGCTCCGTCGTCGTCGGCGCCCGGATCGACCGGACCGTCGCCGACACCCTGCCCGCCGACGCCGAATTCTGGATCGTGCGCCCCGAGGTCTCGGCCAGCGGCGTCTCCGGCCTCTCGACCGTGCTCTCCGGCGCCTATATCCAGGCGGCATTCGAACCCAGCCCCGGCGCCGGCGTCACCGCGTTCAAGGGGCTCGACGATACGCCTTTGATCCTGCCCGGGATGCAGGGCACCAAGGTGACGCTCCGAAGCGACACCGGCGCCCAGCTCACCCCCGGCGCGCCGATTTTCCACAAGGGCATCGAGGTCGGCAAGATCGAGACCCCACGCCTGTTGGACGGTGGCAATGGCGTCGTGGTCGACGCCTTCATCGAGGCGCCTTATGACAAGCGGCTCACCACCGCCTCCCGGTTCTGGGAAGTCTCCGGTTTCTCCGTCGACATCGGCCCCGGGGGCCTCAGCCTCTCCGTCGGCTCGATCGCCTCGCTGGTGCGCGGCGGGCTGGCCTTTGACACGGTATTCTCCGGCGGCGGCGCGGTGCGACCGGGCCAGGTGTTCGACCTGTTCGACGATGAGGAAGCGGCACGCGAAAGCGTGTTCCGCGAAACCCTCGACAATGCCGTCGATCTGACCGTCGAATTCGACGAATCCGTGAGCGGGCTGGCCGCCGGTTCACCGGTGGTCTATCGCGGCGTGCGCATCGGCGCGGTGTCGCAGCTCGGCGCCTTCATCGAAGACGGGCCGGAAGGGCAGCAGGTCGTGCTGCGCACGGTGATTTCCATCGACCCGCACCGGCTCGGGCTCGCGGCCGACGCACCGGCCTCCGAGATCATCGCCTTTTTCGCCAATGCGGTGAAAGGCGGGCTCAGGGCGCGACTGGCCTCGCAAAGCCTGTTCAGCCGTTCGCTCGTGGTGGAACTGGCGGAAATGCCCGAAGCCGCACCGGCAACACTGGGGATTTTCGCCGAGACCGCGCCGCTTCTGCCCTCCGTGCCCTCCGATTTGCCGGACGTAGGCGCCACCGCCGAAGGACTGCTGAACCGGGTCAACGATCTGCCGGTCGAAGAACTTCTGGATCAGACCATCGCCACGCTGGCCGCGGTCGAAAGCCTCGCCGGCGACGAGAAACTCCGCGCTGCCCCCGATGCCTTTGTTGCGCTTCTGGATGATGCGCGGGGCCTTCTTGGCAACCCGGACACGCAGGCGTTGCCCGCCGAGCTGAAAACCGCTGTCTCGGAACTGCGCGCCGTCTCCGAAGAGCTGCGTCAGGCCGATGCGGTGGGCAAGCTCGTGGCCGCCTTGGACGCCGCCTCAGAGGCCGCCACATCCGTCACCGAAGTCGCCGGTGACATCGAAGGCGCCACCGCCGAGCTGCCACAGCTTGTGCGCGATCTGCAGGCCCTGACCGACAAGGCCAACAGTCTTCAGGTCGAAGATTTCCTCGCCTCGGCGCAGGGTTTTCTCGAGGGTGCCGACCGGTTGATCGACACGGATGCCACCCGCGCCCTGCCCGCCAGCCTCACCGGCGCGCTGGACGAGGCCCGCGCCGCGCTTGCCGAGCTGCGCGCCGGGGGCGTGGTCGAAAACACCAACGCCACGCTCGCCTCGGCCCGCGATGCCGCCGCCGCCATCGAAGATGCGGCGCAGAGCCTGCCGGAGCTGTCAGCACGGATCGAGGCGCTGGTGGCCGAGGCCGAAAAGACGCTCGCCGGCTATGGCGGACAATCGAGCTTCAATCGTGAAACCTTGGCCTCGCTGCGTGAAGTGCGCGCGGCGGCCGAAGCGCTCAGCAAGCTTGCCCGCGCCATCGAGCGCAATCCCAATTCCCTCTTGTTCGGACGGTGATCCAGATGTTTCGTTTTCTTCCGCTCTCGCTCCTGCTCCTCACCGCCTGTGGCGCGCCGGAGCCGCTCTACATGATCGACACGCCGCAAGACCTGGTGGAGGGCAAGCTGCGGCTGCAAGTGGCGACGCTCGAAATCCGCGAGGTCTCGCTGCCGGCCTATGCCGAAGAGTCGCAAATCCTGCTGGAAAGCGGCGATGGCGCATTGAGCCCGATCAAGGATGCGCTTTGGGCCGATGAACCGACCCGCGCCGCAACCCTGTTGCTGGCGGATCGGATCGCCGCGCGGAGCCGGTCGACCGTGGCGGCCGAACCCTGGCCTTTGGAGACCCCGGCACAGGCCGCCGTACATGTGCAAGTGTCGCAAATGGTGGCGCGCGCCGCCGGACGCCTCGACCTGAAAGGCCAGTTTGCTGTCTCGTCTTATGACCATGTGATCCGCGAACGGATTGTCCGTTTCGACATCTCAGCGCCGCTGGCAGAATCCAGCCCGGGAGGGATTGCCAAGGCCTCGGGCGAAGCGCTGAAACAATTGGCGGATCAGATCGTGCAGGAGCTGGCGCGGTAAGACGAGTCACCAATTTCCTGTCAAGAGATATCTACATATTGACAGCCCTTGCGAATTTTCATCTACATGATGTTGCTTCGGTTCTGTCGACGTCGAGTCGATGGCTAAGAGGGAAGCCGGTGAAATTCCGGCGCTGCCCCCGCAACTGTAAGCGGTGAGCACGGCTGATCATGCCACTGGGGAAAACGCCCCGGGAAGGCCAGCCAAGCATTGATCCGCGAAGTCAGGAGACCTGCCGCGAGCATGACAAGTACCACGAACGGAGGGTTCGGGGGCGTGTTTGTGGCGGTCCTGTCCTTTGATTTGGCTCCCCCTGCTCGTCCTCGGCTGAACGCAAAGAGCAAGAGGACATCATGAGCATCACTCCCAATATCACCGCCAACATCACCGTCTATTCCAAACCGGCCTGCGTGCAATGCACCGCCACCACCCGGGCGCTCGATGCCAGGGGATTGGCCTATGACATCATCGATCTGACCGAGGATGCAGACGCGATGAACCATGTCACAGGCCTCGGCTACCGGCAGGCGCCGGTGGTGATCGCCGGTGAGGATCATTGGTCCGGGTTTCGTCCCGACATGATCGCCAATCTCAACTGAGCCATGCCGGAGGGCTCGCAACCGCGCGTCCCGGACATCGTCTTCTACTCTTCCAGATCGGAAAACACCCTGCGCTTCGTGGGCGGTCTCGGCCTGCCCGCAGCACGCATTCCGATTTCGCCGAAAGATGCGATGCCGGCGATCGCCCGCCCCTATGTGCTGATCTGCCCGACCTATGCGGATGGGATGGGCCAGGGCGCGGTGCCGAAACAGGTGATCCGCTTTCTCAACGCTCCGACGCGGCGCGCCCGGATCGTCGGCGTGATCGCCTCAGGGAACAGAAATTTCGGTGCGACCTACGCGCTCGCGGGTCGCATCATCGCCACCAAATGCAATGTGCCGCTGCTCTACAGGTTTGAGCTGGCCGGCACGCCAACAGATATTGCCCGCACCCGCGCCGGGCTTGAAACCCTCGGGAGAGAGCTATGCTCGACAGAGATCTGAACAGTGAGCTGAACAAAGACCTGACCGGATTGGATTATCACGCGTTGAACGCGATGCTGAATCTCTATGATGCGGACGGCAACATCCGGTTCGAGGCCGACCGCATGGCGGCGCGGCAGTATTTCCTGCAACATGTGAACCAGAACACAGTGTTCTTTCACTCATTGGACGAAAAGCTCCGCTATCTGGTCGAGGAAGGCTATTACGAGGCGGAGGTGCTCGAGCAATATCCCGACGCCTTCCTGCACCGCATCTGGGACGCGGCTTTTGCCAGGAAATTCCGTTTTCCGACCTTCCTCGGTGCCTTCAAATATTACACCTCCTACACGCTGAAAACCCGCGACGGGCAACGCTATCTCGAGCGCTACGAAGACCGGGTGGTGATGTGCGCGCTGACGCTGGCGCGGGGCGACGAGGCGCTGGCCATGTCCTTCATGGAAGAAATCCTCGATGGTCGGTTTCAGCCCGCGACGCCGACTTTCCTCAATGCCGGCAAAGCCTCGCGCGGCGAGCTGATCTCCTGCTTCCTGCTCAGGCTCGAGGACAATATGGAAAGCATCGGGCGCGGCATAAATTCGGCGCTGCAACTGTCGAAACGCGGTGGCGGCGTGGCGCTTTTGCTGACCAATATCCGCGAACATGGCGCCCCCATCAAGGGCATCGAGAACCAGTCCTCGGGTGTCATTCCGGTGATGAAACTGTTGGAAGACAGCTTTTCCTACGCCAATCAATTGGGCGCACGCCAGGGCGCGGGGGCGGTCTATCTCAACGCCCATCACCCGGATATCATGCGGTTTCTCGACACCAAACGGGAGAATGCCGATGAGAAGATCCGCATCAAGACACTGAGCCTCGGCGTGGTGATCCCGGACATCACTTTTGAGCTCGCCAAGAAGAATGCCGAGATGTACCTGTTCTCGCCACATGATGTCGAAAAACTCTACGGCCGGCCGTTTTCGGAAATCTCCGTCTCCGAGCTTTACGATGAAATGGTCGCGGACAAACGCATCCGCAAATCGAAGATCAACGCCCGGGAGTTTTTCCAGACCATCGCCGAGATCCAGTTTGAGTCCGGCTATCCCTATGTGATGTTCGAGGACACGGTGAACCGGATGAACCCGATCGCCGGACGGATCAACATGTCGAATCTCTGCTCAGAGATCCTGCAGGTGAACAGCGCCTCCAAGTTCCACGACGATCTGAGCTATGCCGAAATGGGCACGGATATTTCCTGCAATCTCGGGTCCTTGAACATCGCCAGGACCATGGACGGCAAAGACCTCGGTCAGACGGTCGAGGCGGCGGTCCGCGCGCTCACCGCCGTCTCCGAAACGTCGACCATCGACTCCGTGCCCTCGGTGCGCAAGGGCAATGAAGAAAGCCACGCCATCGGTCTCGGCCAGATGAACCTGCATGGCTATCTTGCCCGCGAACATATCCATTACGGCTCTCCCGAGGGGGTGGAATTCACCTCGGTCTACTTTGCCGCCGTGGCCTATCACGCGCTTCGCGCCTCCAATGCTTTGGCGCGGGAGAAAGGCGAGAGTTTCAAAGGCTTCGAAGACAGCACCTATGCCGATGGTACCTTCTTCGACAAATACACGCGTCGCGACTGGTTGCCGGAGATCGACCGGGTGAAGGCCCTGTTCATGGGGATGGAATTGCCGACGCGCGGCCATTGGGCGGCGCTTCGCGAGGCGGTGATGCAGGACGGGCTCTACAACCGCAATCTGCAGGCCGTGCCGCCCACCGGGTCGATCTCCTATATCAACAATTCCACCTCTTCGATCCATCCGATCGTCTCGAAAATCGAGATCCGCAAAGAGGGCAAGATCGGCCGCGTCTATTACCCCGCCCCCTTCATGTCGAACGACAATCTCGGCTATTTCCGCGACGCCTATGAGATCGGGCCGGAGGCGCTGATCGACACCTATGCCGCGGCCACCGAACATGTAGATCAGGGCCTGTCGCTCACGCTGTTCTTCCCGGCGGAGGCCACCACGCGCGACATCAACAGAGCCCAGATCTACGCTTGGAAGAAGGGCATCAAGACCATCTATTACGTGCGCCTGCGCCAAACGGCCCTCGAGGGGACCGAGGTGCAGGGCTGCGTCTCCTGTAGCCTGTGAGGAGGTTCGACATGAAAGATATGCAAGACATCCGCATCCCCCGTGCGATCAATTGGAACCGACTTCAAGACGACAAGGATCTCGAGGTCTGGAACCGTCTGACGGTGAATTTCTGGCTGCCGGAGAAGGTGCCACTCTCAAACGACATTCCGAGCTGGGCGACGCTGTCGGCGGAAGAGCAGCAACTCACCATCCGGGTGTTCACCGGGCTGACGCTTCTGGACACGATCCAGAACACGGTGGGCGCGCCGTCGCTGATGCCCGATGCCGTGACGCCGCATGAGGAGGCGGTGCTCACCAATATCGCCTTTATGGAAGCGGTGCATGCGCGCAGCTACTCGTCGATCTTTTCGACGCTGTGCTCCACCAAAGAGGTCGATGAGGCCTTCCGTTGGTCGGAAGAGAACCCGCATTTGCAGGCCAAGGCCAAAGCCATTCTCGAGACCTACGCGCCCGGCAATGACCCGCTCAAGCGCAAGATCGCCAGCGTATTTCTCGAAAGCTTCCTGTTCTACTCGGGGTTCTACCTGCCGATGTACTGGTCAAGCCGCGCCAAGCTCACCAACACCGCCGACCTGATCCGGCTGATCATCCGCGACGAGGCGGTGCATGGCTATTACATCGGTTACAAGTTCCAGCGCGGCAAGGAGCGCCTCCCGGAGGGGGAGCAACAGGCGTTGAAAGACTATGCTTTCTCGCTTCTCTTCGAGCTCTACGGCATCGAGTGCCAGTATACCGAGGAGCTTTACGACGGGATCGGGCTCAGCGAAGAGGTCAAGACCTTCCTGCATTACAATGCCAACAAGGCGCTGCAAAACCTCGGTTTCGAGGCACTGTTCCCGCCGGAAGTCTCGGAGGTGAACCCGGCCATTCTCGCTGCGCTCTCACCCGACAGCGAGAACCACGATTTTTTCTCCGGCTCCGGGTCGAGCTATGTCATCGGCAAGGCGGTCGCGACCGAGGATGAAGACTGGGATTTCTGAAAGCGTGACCGGGTTGGGGCTTACTGCCCCAGCCCTTCGCGGGTGAGCCAGTCCATCGAGGGCATGATCCCCGAGACCGAGCGCAGTTCCAGAATGAGATGCGGGTCGGCCTCGATTTGGTCGAGCGCGCGGAACACTTCGTGCCAGCGCACCGTGCCTTCCCCAATCGCCCAATGCCGGTCGGCAAAGCCGTCGGCGTCCTGCAGGTGAACATGGCCGAGCATCTCGCCCGCCGAACGGATGAACACATCGACCGGACGCGCGCCGGTGGCGCCATGGGCGTAATGCGCGTGACCTGTGTCGACGGAGAGTTTGATCGCTTCACTGTCGAAACTGCGGGCGAGGATCTTGCGGTCCTCCGGATCGATATCCTCGATATTCTCCAACATGAGCGTGAGACCCATGTTTTCGGCGCGTTTCACCACGTCCCTCAGGCTGTCATGCACCAACTCGATCACCCGACCCCTCGCTCCCGCGTGCAGGTCGAGATTGTGCCAGTCCCATGTGGTGTAGGGCGAATGGATCACCATGAAGCGGGCGCCGAGCGCCTCGGCCACGTCGAGCCCCTGCATCATGCGTTTGGCCACGATCGCCCGGATCTCCGGGTCGGGGTTCGACAAAGACAGGCCCCAGAACGGACCATGGATGCCCAAACGCCCGTTATGGCCGTCGAGCTGTTTCTTGGCCTCCTCGACCAGCCCCTGCCAGTCGCCGGAGATCAGAAGCTCCGGCCAGAAGAAGCTCTGGATCTCCAAGTCACGGTCCTTCTCGATCAGCCAGTCGCGAAACTGCGGCAGGTCCTCGACCATCAGCGCGGCGCCAATCACGGGCAGGGTCATGTCTCTCTCCTATCGTTGCTCGGCGCCACCCTAGGCGCCGAGCATCACGGGAGAATGACAGATCAGCGAGAACGGTTCAGCGGATCGCGAGACCTTCCGCGTCAAACAGATGGCTGCGGCCTTCGCCGAACTTGAGCCCAACTTTCTGCCCCGGTTGATGCGGCGCATCGCCTAGGTCGCGAATGGTCATCTGACCGGCGCCGTTTTCGGCATCGACGATGACATAGGTGTCGGCGCCCAAGTATTCGACCACATCGACCGTACCGTCCAGATCGCCCTGACCGGGCTCCACGATGGTGATATGTTCGGGGCGAATGCCGAAATCCTTACCCTTGTCGCCCTCGCCCACGGCAGAGGCCGGGATGACATTCATCTTCGGCGAACCGATGAATTGCGCGACAAACAGATTGCCGGGGCGCTCGTAGAGTTCCTTCGGCGAACCGACCTGCGCGATCTTGCCGGCTTCCAGCACCACAATCCGGTCGGCGAGTGTCATCGCCTCGACCTGATCATGGGTCACATAGATCATGGTCGACTCGAGCGAGCGGTGCAGTTTCGCCAGCTCATAGCGCATCTCGACCCTGAGCGCGGCGTCGAGGTTCGACAGTGGTTCGTCAAATAGAAACGCCGTCGGGTCACGCACGATGGAGCGGCCGATGGCGACCCGTTGGCGTTGCCCGCCAGAGAGGTCTTTCGGCCGCCGATCAAGATAATCGGTGAGTTTCAGCACATGTGCCGCCTCATCGACCTTTTTGGCGATCTCGTCCTTTGGCTCACCCGCCGCTTTCAGAGCAAAGCCCACGTTGTCGCGCACCGACATATGCGGGTAGAGCGCGTAGGACTGGAACACCATGGCGAGACCGCGTTTCGACGGCGGCTCGGCGGTGGCGTCCCGCTCACCGACAAAGATCTTGCCGCGCGAGGTTTCCTCGAGGCCCGCAATCATCCTGAGAAGCGTGGATTTGCCACAGCCCGACGGGCCGACGAAAATGATGAATTCGCCCTCTTCGATCTTGAGATCGACGCCCTTGATCACCTGAACATTGCCGAACCATTTCTCGACGGCCTGTAACTCGATGCTTGCCATGTTATCTCTCCTTGTCTGCCGCGAGCGGGGTGCGGCCCTGACCGCACCAGGTTAGCCAGACGGCAGCCGTCCAGCCAAAGGACGGGCCGCCACAGGGCGTCCCATCGATCGGATCGTAATATTCCCAGAAGCCGCCCGCCTCGATCAGCCGGGCGGTCTCATCGCGCAACCGTTCCTCGGCCTGCAGGCGTCCCATGTCCTTGAGCCCCATGGCGATCAGTGAGTTGACCACCGGCCAGGTCGGGCCGCGCCAGTAGCGCCGCGGCTCGAACCGCTCGCTGTCGGGATCGGCCGAGGGGATGCCATAGGCAACCTTGTCCCAGGCGCGGGCGAAATGCGCATCCTGCGCCGGGCGCGAGACCCCCGCCAGATAGGCGAGGAAGGCACCGGAGCCTAGCACATTGGCGAATTCACCGCTGCGGATGTCATAGGCATCGAACCAGCCATGATCGGCATTCCACAGCTTGCCTGCGCCTTCGCGCAAACGCGCCTCCTGGGCCTTCAGCTCCGCCGTATCGGCACCAAGGATGTTCCCCAGTTCGATCAGGTCGGCATAGGCACGCATGAGCACGAAGGTGATGCCCGGATCGGCCATGAGGAACGGCCCGTTCTCGATCATCTCCCGGTCGTCCCAGTTCACGGAACGGCCAAAGGCGAGGATCGAGAGATAGCGGTCGTAATCCGAGGCCACCGGCCGTTGATCGGCGTTCAGAAGCCCGAGATCCCGCCGGCTGTTTGCACGGGATTTCACGATGAACGGATCGCTGTCATCGACCGGCACCCCGGCCATGCCGATGTCCCAGTCCGGGCAGTTGTCGCGACCGGATTCCCAAGGGTGCGTGATCGCGACCGGCCCGTCGAAACAGCGCTCCCTGAGCCACCACGCGTGCCATGCGACGAGCTTTGGATAGAGCGCCTTGACATGCGGCAGGCCAGCTTCGGGATCGACCTCATAGATCTTGCGAATGAGCGTCGCGGCCACCGGCGGTTGCGAAATCCCCGAGGTCGGCGGGCTTTGGTGCGCGCCCCAGACATCGGGGCCGGGGAAATACTCCGGATCGACTTCGTGGAACACCATATGGGGCACCATGCCGCTCGGCCATTGCGAGGCGAACAAGAGCTCGACCTCGGCCCAGGCGCGGGGGATATCGAAGGTCGCATAGCCCCAGGCCGAGAACATGCTGTCCCAGTTCCATTGGAACGGGTAGAGCCGCGCGGTCGGGATGGTATAGCCACCACGGTCATTGCCCAGAAGCACGTCGCGGGCGGCCTGATCGAGCGGTTTCGTCAGTGTCTGTGTCATGTCATTACCCTTTCACCGAACCGGCAGTCAGGCCCTTGGTCATGAATTTCTCAAGCCCGAGGAACAGCGCCATGATCGGCACGGTGGCGATCACCGAACCGGCCATCAGGTGTTGCCGCGGGATTTCCGAGGAGTTGAGCGAGGCGATGCCGCGCGTCAGCGTGAATTTCGACGGATCGTCCAGCAGCATGAAGGCCAGAAGGAATTCGTTCCAGGCGATCATGAAAACGTAGAGCGACACCGAGGCCAGCGCCGGCAGCGACAGCGGCAGGGTGATTTTCCAGATCACCTGCAGCCTTGAGAGCCCGTCCATCAGACCGGCTTCCTCGACTTCTGAGGGCAGACCCCGGAAATAGCCCTGAAGCATGTAGAGCGCCACGGGGATGGTCGTCACCGGGTAGATCATCACGATCCCCACGATGGAGTTTCGCAGCCCCATCATCGAAAACGCGATGTAGATCGGCAGCGCCAGAACGATCATCGGCACCATGTAAATGAGCAGGATCGAACGCGAGAACGCCGCCTGCCCCCGAAATCTGAGCCGCGCCACGGCATAGGCGCCGGGGATCGCAAACAAGAGCGTGATCAGCACGGTCAGCACGGAAATGTAGAACGAGGTCCACATGTAAGTGCCGAAATTGAACTCTGTCATCAGCTCGACATAGGACCGGAACAGCCCCCAGCCCTGGGTGAGATCGATCGAGAAATCCAACGGGTTCTGCATCAGCTGCGCCTGATTTTTCAGGCTGGTCATCACCATCACGTAGAAGGGAATGACGACAATGGCGGTGAAGAAAATATAACCGAAGCCCTTGAGCGTGCGGATCACCGCATCCTCGAACTCATGCCGGGTGAGCGCCCCCATGGAAAGCTCTTCGACAAAGACTTTCAGCGGCCAGCCGATACCAATCCCCATGAACAGGGCGGCAACGATCCGCGCCAGCGTCGAGGCATTGCCGGTCAGAACCGGACCGACCCCGAGGGTAAGCGCGACGACATAGACCCCGACAAGCACGCCAGCGGCGATCAGCGCCGTGCCCCGCCAGACCAGCGCCAGGCCGGTCGGAATGCCGAAGATCACCGACCAGATCAGCGAGGGACGGAAGGCCTCACCGGTGGCGAAACTCATCGCCACGGCGACGGTCACCGCCAGCACAAAGGTCCAGAGCACGCCCAGAACAGGCCCGGTGAGATATCCGAAACGGAGGTGTTTCATAGCCCTTCCTCCTTCGACATGAATTTGAAGAAGAAGACCGAGAACGCCAGCAGACAGCCAAAGATCACCACCGCCACAGCGGCGCCCGCGCCGATGTTGGAGACGGCAAAGGCCTGTTCATAGACATTAACGGTCAAGACCCTTGTGCCCGCATTGCCGCCGGTCAGAAGGAAGATGTCGTCGAACTTGTTGAAGGTCCAGATGAACCTGAGCAGGAACAGCACCGACAGAATGCCCAAGAGTTGCGGCAGGCTGAGATACCAGAATTGCTGGAACGGCGAAGCCCCATCCATATCGGCGGCCTCGTACATATCGGTCGGGATCGATTGCATCCGTGCCAGGATGAACAGGAAGGAGAGCGGGAAATAGCGCCAGATCTCGAACAGGGTCACCATGATCAGGGCCAGCGGTCGCTCGCCAAAGAAATTGATCGCCTGATCCGTCACCCCCATCTGCACCAGAAGCGCATTGGCGGAGCCGGAAAACGGGTCGAACAACAGGATCCAGGCAAAGGCCACGGCGATCACCGGTGCCACATAGGGGAACAGGTAAAGTCCGCGCAGAATCCCCTGCCCCTTGAAAGAATGATTGAGCAGCATGGAGGCAAAAAGCCCCATGATCATCGCCCCGAGCGTGCCGAAGATGGTGTAAAACAGGGTCACACCCAACACCGACCAGAACTCGCCGCCGTCAAATACGGATACGAAATTCTGCAGCGTGAACTGATTGTTGGTGAGCACGAATGAGGCTTTGCCGTCGACCTCGACCGGATCGGCATCGACATCGCGCCCGGCGTCGAACCAGGCCTGTTCGGTCACCACCGGAATATTCAGCGTTTCGCGATAGCCACCCTCCCAATCGCCCAGATCGCAGGAGAGCGTCGTCTCAGAGAGGGTACAGCGCGGATCGAGCGCCCCGTTCAACGAAAGGCCGGCGGGCCAGGTGTCGGTCAGCGTCACCCCGGTGATCGCCGAGGTCGGCGAGGAGTTGCGCAAGCGGTAGCGCAGCGTCGCCTCGTCGCCAGCGGCGGCAGGACGTCCGCGCAGGTCTTCGCGCACCACCGTTTCCGGCGCCCGCAAATCGGCCAGCGACACGGGTTTGACGGAGATCCAGAACACCGCCAGAAGCGGCAGGATCACCACGAGAGAAACCGCGAGAAGGGTCGGGGTCAAAAGCCCCCAGGCAAGCCGCGCCTCGGTACGGGCCAAAGGCCCGGTGCCGCGCGGCGGTCCGATGTCAGACATGGAAAACTCCCCGTCCGAAAGATGGAGGATAGGGGGCGGCCAGAGCGACCGCCCCGCAGATGTCACACGCGTTGAAAATCGCGTGTGTTGAACGATCGGGCGCTTACTTGATCGCGCTCAGCTCGGCGTTCATCTCGGCCACGGCGGTGGCGGCATCGATTTCACCATCGATATACTCGCGCACGACGCGGTTGATGACTTGCGAGTTGTTCATCTTGGACGCCAGACCAAGCTGACCTTCCTTGACGCCCCAACGCTGTGCCACATCGAGACCGCCGACGATCTTGTCGATCATGTCCTGAGCATAGAGATCGCCCAAGGGCGCCTTGCGATCCACACCAACCGGCAGTTTCGCCCATTCCTGGATAAAATATTCCGGTGCATTGGCCGTACCGCGACGGGTCGGGAACATGCCTTCGGGCGCGATCGAGAGCGTCTGGACATAGCCCTCATCCATCGAGAAGGCGACGAATTCCTCTGCCGCATCGGTATCCGCATCGGTGGTGATGCCGAAATAGTTGATATTGGCATAGGCGGCGCCCTCCGGGTTCGAAGGACCGGAGAAGGTGGTCACGATACCGGTCTTGGAGGCGAGATCGGTCGAGGTCGGATCATCGTTGATCGTGGGCGGAGCACTGTCGCGCAGACCGGCCAGCTCATCGAGAATGAAGGGCGACCAGATGATCATCGCGGCATTGCCGGAGAAATACAGCGTGCGCGACTGATCCCAGAACAGATCGCCCGGAGGCGAAGCGTCGGCGAGCTTCTTGTAGAACTCGAGAACTTCGGTGGTTTTCGCCTCGTCGAGCGGCGCAAAGCCGTTCTCGTCCACCGGGCTCACGCCATTGGCGAGGAAGACATGTTCGAGCACCTGCGACATGAAGGCTTCGTCCACCTTGGTCGCCGCCACGAACCCGTACATTTCCGGCGGATTGTGCAGTTTCTCAAGCGCGGCTTCCACCGCCGCATAGGAATTCGGCGCCGCAAGACCGGCAGCATCGAACAGATCCTTGCGATAGACGATCATCTGGGTCCAGCCATTGGCCGGCACGGAAGCATAGCCGTCGTCCATGGCCGCCATGCCGAGAGCCCCCGGGGCGAATGTGTCGGCGCCGAGGGTTTCGATCACATCGGTGGCGGCATCCATGTCGAGGATACCGGCCTCGGCCCAGGGCAGCGCATATTGCAGCGAATGATAGATCACATCCGGCAGATCGCCCGCCGCATAGGCGGCCGTAGCGCGGGTGCCCAGCTCGGATTCGGTGACCGGGATCACCTCGACCGCGGTGCCGGTTTTCTCTTCAAAAGCTTTCGCCATCGCCTCCTGCTTTGCCAAGCGATCCGGCTGTTCCTCCGTGGTCCAGAACCGCAGGGTCTCTGCGGAGGCGGCAAAACTCATGAGCGCCAAAGCGCTCGCGGTCGTTGCCAAAAGCATTTGTTTTCTAAGGGTCATCTCTCTCTCCCTGAGTTGGTGAGTTGAACTCTCTGTACGTTTTAAATCTGGTCCGACAGTTCCTGAGCGGAAAGTCGGACCATGTGGCGCGCCAGTTGATCCGGCGTCATCGACGGGCGGCCGGTGGAGCCGCCCGGTTGAAAGTCTGCAGTGATAAGATCCTGGGTCACGGGCACGCCCGCGTCGCGGATCCGGGCGATGAACATGGCGCCCAGAGCGGCACCTGCCTTGCGATTGTCGACGGCGAAACTTGCCAGGCGTGGCCACATCGCCTGCGCCTCGGGCGAGCCGTCATAGCCGATCACCGAAAGCTCGGACCCGATTTTCAACCCCAGCACATTGGCCACCTCGTAAACGCCACGGGCCAGGGTATCGGTGGCACATAGAATGGCCGTCGGCGGCAGCTCCAGTGCCAGAAGACGCCGTGTCGCCTGCGCCGCCTCATCGGGCGAGAGCGCGCCTTCGCTGATCAGTTCGGGCGCGGCATCAATCCCGGCTTCGAGCAAGCCCGCCAGATAGCCCTCGCGGCGCAGATGCGAATAGGCATAGTGGGTCGAGCTGCCGATATAGGCGATGCGTGTATGGCCGAGACCGGCCAGCCACGCGACGGCATCGCGCATGGAGGTCTCGCTCGCGACGTCAAAATAAGACATTTCTTTATGGTCTTTTGGCCGACCATAGCAAATAAATGGGATTTCCTCGCGATCCAGGAAAGCGATCCGAGGGTCCTGCCAGAGCACACGCGGCAGGATGAACCCATCGGCCTTATGATCCTGCACCAGATCGCGCATGATCTTGAGCGTGTCGCTCTCATTCTCGGAGGTGGCGACCGTGAGGGTCCAGCCCTCTTTCGAGGCCGCCTGCGTCAGCCCGGCGAGGAACTCCGCCAGGAACGGCCGGTGCGCATCGTGTTCGGAAAGCTCAACCACGAGGCCCAGCGAACAGCTGCGCCCGGTCTTGATCGCCTGAGCATGGCTCAACGGGCGATAGCCCATGGCCTGCGCCGCACGTTCGACCCGCACACGGGTGGTTTCGGAAATGTCGGGATAGCCGTTCAAGGCACGGGACACCGTCCCCTTCGTCAGGCTCAACGCCTGAGAAAGATCCGTAATCGTCACCCGCGCATTATCGCGGGAGCGTCGATCCATTTTGGTATCTGTCCGCACCTGATTCGCCTCCTCCTCCTCACCAGAAACTCCGAAACCGGTTTCGGCAATGGATTTTTATCAAATAGTCCGCTTTTGCGCTGCGGCAAATTTGCTGCGGCGCAACATGGAAGCGTTTGATCGGGTGGGGAAAATTCAGGCGATACGGAAGACTTTGGCAGCGTCCTCCTTGGAAATATCGGCCTTGTCATGGGTCGAGGTGACACGCCCGCGCTCCATGAAAACAAGCTTGTCAGCGAGCTCATAGGCGAATTCGAAATATTGCTCGACGAGCACGATCGCCATGTCGCCGCGGTCGCGCAAAAGCGAGATCACCCGGCCGATTTGCTGGATGATATTGGGCTGAATGCCCTCGGTCGGCTCATCGAGCAGAAGCAGCTTCGGCTTGATGATGAGCGCCCGGGCGATGGCCAGTTGCTGTTGCTGCCCGCCCGACAGGTCGCCGCCGCGACGATGCATGAAGTCCTTGAGGATCGGGAAGAGATCGAAAATCTCGTCGGGAATCCTGTGTTCGGATTTCGGCAGACAGGTAAATCCCGTCTCGAGATTTTCCTTCACCGTCAAAAGCGGGAAGATCATCCGCCCTTGCGGCACCACGGCGACGCCCTTGTGGGCCAGACTATGGGCGGGCTGTTTGCCGACATCTTCGCCGTCCAGCGCCATGGTCCCGCCGGAACGCGGATGGGTTCCACAGATGGCTTTCAGAAGCGAGGTCTTGCCCACCCCGTTGGTGCCCATGACGCAGGTCACCTTGCCGGCCTCGGCCGAGATGTCGACATCATAGAGGATCTGTGACCCGCCGTAATGCAGGGAGAGGTCTTTCACTTCGAGCATGGCATCTCTCCTTTAGCGGCCGAGATAGACGTCGATGACGTCCTGGTTTTGCGTCACATGGTCGAGCGAGCCTTCGGCCAGAACCGAGCCCTCGTGCAGCACGGTGACCTTGCAGTCCAGGCGCCGGACAAATTCCATGTCATGCTCAACGACCACAACGGCGCGGGTTTTCGCGGCTTCCTTGAGGATATCCGTGGTGTGTTCGCGTTCGCCCAAAGTCATCCCGGCGGCGGGCTCATCGACCAACAGGAGCTTGGGGTCCTGTGCCAGCAACATGCCGATTTCCAGCCATTGCTTTTGCCCGTGCGACAGCTCGCCGGATTTGCGCGAGAGCTGATCGGCGAGCCCGATCTCGGCGGCCAGCTCCTCGACCTTGGCGAGATCCTTGAACTTGGGTTTGAAGAACAGGACCGCAAGCGGATTGCGATCGTTCTTCACCGCCATCAGCAAGTTCTCGAACACGGTCTGATCCTCGAACACCGTTGGGCGCTGAAATTTGCGACCGATGCCGGCGCGGGCGATCCGCGCCTCGTTCATGCCGATGAGGTTACGCGAAAGATCGCCCCAGAGCACCTTGCCCTCGTCGGGTTTGGTCTTGCCGGTGACGATATCCATGAACGTGGTCTTGCCCGCCCCGTTCGGCCCGATGATGGCGCGCATTTCGGCGGGGCCAATGGAAAAGGACAGGTTGTTGATCGCTTTGAACCCGTCGAAGGAGACAGAGATGCCCGAGACTTCGAGCAGCGTGCCGGCGGATTGCGTTGCGGGAGCGCTCATTTCTCGGCCTCCTCTTCACGCAAAGACCCTTTGTCGGGGCCCAGCGGCAGACCATGGCGATCGGGCGACATGCGATGCGAGATCAGATCGAACAACCCGCCGATGCCCTTGGGCGCGAACAGCGTCACGAGGACAAAGGACAGGCCCAGAAGCACCAGCCACCAATCGACCCATTTGATCGTGTAAAATCCGAGATTGATATCGGGCGCCTGACCGCCGGTGAAATAGGTCGAGACGAGCGAGACAAACGCAGCGCCGATCACCGCGCCATAGATCCGCCCGCGCCCGCCGATGGCGACCCAGACCGCGAGATAGATCGAGGCGATAGGAGCAATTTCCGCCGGGTTGATGATCCCCGCCTGCGGGTAATAGAGCGCGCCGCCAATCGCCGCGATCACGCCGGTGAGGGTGAAAACGAAGAGCTTGAACCCCTCGACCGAATAGCCGAGGAACCGCACCCGCGCCTCGTCATCGCGAATGCCACGAATGACCGAGCCGAATTTGCCGGAGACCAGGAAAGTGGCCAGCAGGTACGTCAGGAGAAGCGCCAGGCTTGATGCCCAGAAGAACCAGACCGAGATATAATCCTGTGAAATCGCATCGGCGCCGGGCAGGTTCTGCAAACCCGACAGACCATTGTTGCCCCGCAGGCCGGAGTCGTTCTGGAACAGGTAGAGCGAGAGCGCCAGCGTCATCGCCTGGGTCAGGATCGACAGGTAGACGCCGGTGACCCGCGAGCGGAAGGCGAGCCAGCCGAAGATCAGCGCCAGAATACCCGGCACCAGCACGACGAGCGCGATCTGCGCCCAGAAACTATGGGCGAATGTCCAGATCAGCGGAAAATCACTGGACCCGACCACGCCGAAAATCTGCGTGCCGATGGCATCCGAGATCTCCGAGGGCGTCGGCGGCAGGGCGGCGGAGGCCATGCTCTCGACCACGATCAGCTTGGTGCGGGCATACATCAGCCACATGCCGATCATATAGCCACCAAGCCCGAAAAAGGCGAAATGCCCGAGCGACAGGATGCCCGTGTAGCCCCAGACCAGATCCATGGCGATGGCCACGAGCGCAAGACAGAGCGTCTTGCCCAATGTCTTGACGAAAGAGGTGGAGATCGCCCCCGCGCCATAGGCCTCCGACAGGAAGGTCACGGCGAGGGTAAAGATCACCAGCACAGCGATGAAAATCGGCAGCGAGGGGGTTTTCTTGAACATGTCCATGGCTTGATCTCTCCCTTAATCGCCAGCCGCACGGCCTTTGAGGGCGATGATGCCCTTGGGCCGGAACTGAATGAATATGATGATGAAGACGATCATGTAGGTCTGCGCCGCCAGGGTGTTGGACGGGTTGAACCATTCGATGCCCTTTTGCAGGAAGCCGATCATCGTCGCCCCCAACAGCGTGCCCCAGATATTGCCAACCCCGCCGACCACCACGGTCATGAAGCTCTGAACGATATAGTCGGCGCCAAGCTCAGAGGTGACTTTCGCGTAAAGCCCGATGGCAACCCCGGCAATCCCGGCAATCCCCGACCCGAGCCCGAAGGTCATCATGTTGACCTTGTCCGGGTTGATCCCCATGGACGCCGCCATCGACGGGTTCTGGGTCACGGCCCGGGTCTCGAGACCCAGCCGCGTCTTTTTCATGATGAACAGAAAGACACCGAGGAAGATCAGCGCCAGCACGAAGATCGCAATACGGATATAGGAGATCGACACCACGTCATTAAACGACAGCGCGCCGTCGAGCCAGCCGGGCGAGGTCAACGGCCGGGCCTGGGTGCCGAAGATGTTCTTGGCCAACTGCTGAAGCGCGATGGAGACCCCGAAGGTCGCAAGAAGCGTTTCCAGCGGACGGTTGTAGAGCCAGCGGATGATCAGCCGCTCCATGGCGACGCCGGCGGCGAAGGTCACGGCAAAGGCCAGCGGGATCGCGACAATGATCGACACCGTATAATCCGGGATCACCTGTTGCACGACGTACCCGGTATAGGCGCCCATCATGATGAACTCGCCATGCGCCATGTTGATCACCCCCATCACCCCGAAGGTGATGGCAAGGCCGATGGCGGCGAGGAAATAGATCGAGGCCAGAGACAGCCCGTCGAGCGACAGATCGAAGAACTGGTTGAGCCCTACCGCGCGGTTGATCGAGGCAAGCGTGGCCTCGGCGGCACCGGTCACCGCCCGCGAAGGTTCGTCATAGATCTCGGCAAAGCGCACGCCCTGAACTGCGGTTTCTTCGGTCGCGGCCGGATCGAAATCCGGCACCAGCCCCTGATCCGCGAGAGCGGCATAGGCCCGGTCGCGGGCCTCTTGCGTGTTCAGCTCGGCCAGCGGGATACCGGCCACCGACCCATCCGATATATTGGCCTCGAGCGCAGCTTTGCGCTCCGCCAGGCTCGGCTGCGGTGTGACGGCACCTGCCGCGACCATCAGTGCATACGCCTCTGCGACCGGAAGATCGCGCGACCCGGCACGCAGCTCGCGTTTCACATTGGCGGTCTCACCCACCCCATCGGCATAGGCTATATGGGTGGTGACAATCGGATTGAGCGCCGCGCGGGTGTCGAGCGACAGAGAACCCTTGAACCCTTCGATCGCCGTGACGCGGGCCGCCTCGTCCGGATCGAAGGAAATCGTCAACAGACGTTCGGTGACCTCCTTGAGCGCCCTGATCTCCGGGTCGCTCTCGCTTTTGATGGAGGCGCGCAGCGGCGCCAGATGGCTCGCCTCACCGTCGCGCTGGATCGCCAGAAGCGCCTCACGACGCCGTTCGGGATCGGGGTCGTTCAGCTGGAATTGCACCAGCGCCGCCGCGATCATCGCACGAATGCCGGAGTTCGGCTTCATTTGTGTCAGCTCGGATTTATCCGCCTGACCAACGGGTCCACCGGTGTCGAAATCCAACAGATCATAGGCGCTGCCCTCGGCTTTCACCGCTTTGAAAAACACCCCGTCGCTGTCGCGTTGCCACATGTCCTTGGCCTGCCAGGCCTCAAGCACATCCTGCGCGGCAGGCAGGCCGGAATTGGCCACGGCCTCGATCGCGGGCGCAATGGTCTTGCGCGAGGATTTGACGATGACATCGGCGTGTTCTTGCAACACGTCCTGAATGGTCCGGTCCTGCCCCTGTACCGGCAGGGCACAGGTCAGCAGAAGCAGACAAGCTGCAATGATGCGGCGGATCATGAAAGTACTTTCCGAGTGGGGAGTGCGGGAGGGCGCAAAATGCGCCCTCCCGAAGCGGTCGGTCAGCTCAGTAGTTGGATTTCAGCTGAACGCAGGTCTCGGTCTCGGTGTTGTACATGCCACAGCCGAGGTCTTTCCAATCGGATTTGAGCACGGCCGATTCCGGCAGATAGTCGGTCCAGGCGTCGCCCGGAACCGGATCGGTCTCGGAAATGATGTCGAACTGGCCGTCCGCGAGAATCTCGCCGATCAGCACCGGCTTGGCGAGGTGATGGTTCACCCCCATGACAGCGGTGCCACCGGTGAGGTTCGGGAATTCCTGACCGTACATCTCGGCGCGCACGGCATCGACATCGGTGGAACCGGCGGCGGTGGCGGCATTCACCCACATGTTGAAGCCGATATAATGGGCTTCCATCGGGTCATTGGTCACGCGCGCGTCATCACCGATGAAGGCATGCCATGCGTCGATAAAGGCGGCGTTTTCCGGCGTGTCGGCGGACATGAAATAGTTCCAGGCCGCGAGGTGACCGACGAGGTTCGAGGTGTCGAGGCCCGACAGTTCTTCTTCACCCACCGAGAAGGCCACGACCGGGATATCGTCGGCGGAGACACCGGCAGCGGCAAGCTCCTTGTAGAAGCCGATATTGGCGTCACCGTTGATGGTGGAGATCACGCCGACCTTTTTGCCATCGGCGCCCAGCGCCACCACGTCGGCAACGATCTTCGACCAGTCGGAATGACCGAACGGCGTGTAGTTGACGAAAATATCCTCTTCGGCGATGCCCTTGGATTTCAGGTAAGACTCGAGAATGTTGTTCGTCGTCCGCGGGTAAACGTAGTCGGTGCCCAGAAGCGCGAATTTCTCGACGCCAAGCTCATCGAGGAAATAGTCGGTCGCCGGGATCGCCTGCTGGTTCGGCGCAGCACCGGTATAGAAGACGTTTTTCGACGATTCTTCGCCTTCGTATTGCACCGGGTAGAACAGCAGACCGTTGAGTTCTTCGATCACCGGCAGCACGGATTTACGTGACACCGAGGTCCAGTTACCGAAGATCACGTCGACATCATGCACGGTCAGAAGCTCACGGGCCTTTTCGGCAAAGAGCGGCCAGTCGGACGCCGGGTCCACGACCACGGCTTCGATCTCGCAGCCCAGAACACCGCCTTTGGCATTCTGCTCCTCAATGAGCATCAGCATGGTGTCTTTCAGCGTGGTCTCGGAGATCGCCATGGTCCCGCTCAGAGAGTGCAGAACCCCCACTTTCACGGGGCATTCCGCAACCGCGGAAGACGCAATCGCAGTGCTCGCGAACAGAGCGGCAGCCAAAGTGGTTTTGAGTTGAATTTTCACGTCCAAGTTCCCTTGTTGGACGCTGCAAACTGTCGCGTTTCCCAAACGGGATAGATCCACCTTATTGTTTTATATGGATAAACGCCAACAGTCCCCTTTGCAGCGTTATAAGTTTTATCCCGTGGGACGAAGACGCACCGGCAAGTTTTGTCTCCTCCCACAAGTCCCTTGCAAAGCCATGATCATGTCCCGTCGACGGGTGACGTCATGGTGTGCACAGAAAGACTGCAGTTAGAGGAAATACGCACACAAGCCTGCCAACATTCGCTCAAACCATTAACCACCGGGGATGCAGAGGGCGCCCACGAATTAATCGCTTTTGCGGCGCAGCGCTGACATGCTGAGCGTCCCGAAAAGCCATTCATCACATTTTCACCCTGGACCGGGCCGGGCGCGCCCGGTCGCGCGATTCCTCAATCTCCCGGTTTGCCCCCTCCCGTCGCGGCATCAAGACCCTCAACACAATATTAGGAGCTTTCTGCAAACCTGCCTCGGACTGCCTTGCCGGACCCGCGATCCGGATGACACAAAATAGAGACGGAGCTCACTATGAAAACCAAGATCGGAAACCTTCTGGGATCGGTCGCGACCAAGATCCTGGCGACGCTGCTCGCCCTGGTGGGGACCACCCTCGCCGCCATCCTGGTCTCGGGTTCATTGATCTCGACGATCGACAAGGAGGCCGAGATCCTCGCATCAGAATCGATCCCGCCGCTGGAGGCCGCCTCCGGTGTCTCCAACGCGGTGTCCGGCCTGAAAGACACGGTGAATGCCCTGTTGGTCACACAATCCCACCTGGCGATCCCCGATGTCCTGGCTAAGCTCAATGGCGCGACAGGAGAGCTTCAGACCCAGGTGGACAAGATCGACACCGCAAAATATCCGCAGATGGCCGAGGAGATGGGCGTTTTGTCGAGCGATCTGTCGACCCTCGGCGAAGCCCGTCTCGAAGAGCTCTCGGCCCAGAGCCTCAACATGAAAGCTCTGGCCGCGCTGAATCAGGAATCGCGCACCCTGAGCGACGCGCTTCAGGATCAGGTCGGCCGCGCCTCTTTCGCTTTGGCAATGTCGAGCAACTCCGCGACGACGAAATCGAACCGCGCCGTGCGCAACCTGCTGAAACATCAGGTTGAAGCCCTGAAACTGGCGCTGACCCTCAAATCCGAGGTCAACCTGTCTCTGGCGATGTCGCAGACCCTTCTGGAGACCAATGACATCGGGCTGAGGGGCGATCTGCATCAGAAGGCCACCGCGGGACAGACACGGATCATGATCCTGCTCTCGCAAATGAACAAGAACAAGGCCTCGAAAGGTTTTGTCCCCGGGCTGCGCGAAGCACTGGCTTTCCCCACCGAATTCCTGACCCTGTCGCCCTCCGAGATGAAGCTGCGCGCGCGCCAGCTCTATCAGGCACAGGAAGACATCAACGCCAGAATGACCGACATTGTCGATCAGGTGCTCGCGGATCTCGACAGCGAGAGCGAGGCAGCCCTGTCCGAGAACGAAACCATTCTCAAATCCCTGCTCGAGGACGATGTCCGCCACATCACCGATCTCGCCCATCTCGACACCACGGTCAAATCCGTATTGATCAAGGCCATGCAGGGCACCGCCTCCGCCAATATCGGCTATATCCGCGCCCTGCAGATCGAGATCGACGAAATCGTTCCCCAGATCCGTGATGCAAGCGCCGACCAGCCCGAGGATCTGAAAACGCTCGTGGACTCGGTCCTGACAAAGGTCGATCCGGACACCGGGCTTTTGGCGACCCGTCTGCGTGCGCTCGAGGCGCGCAAATCGGGCCTTATTGCGACCGAATCCGTGGCACAGGACCTGTTGCGGGTCTCCGATGTCGTGTTGCAAATCTCCAAGGACTCGCTCGCCGGGATGACTGCAGCGAGCCATACGCTCGTCAAGACCGCCCGCGGCGCGTCGACCACGATGAACGGCATCTCGCTGATCGCCATTGCCATCGTTCTGGCGGCGCCGGTGCTGACCTATTTCCTCATCATGCGACCGCTGTCGGCGGTGACCGCAAGCACCGAACGGCTGGCCGTCGGCGATATGGGCGAGATCAAACGCGTCGGTGGCCGCTACGGCGAGATTGCCCGGCTGTTCTCCGCTCTGACCGTCTTCCGCAACAATCTGGTCGAGAAAGAGCAGATGGAAAGCGAAGCCGCGGCACGCAAGGACCGCGAAGCTCAGGCCGAAGCCCAGGCATTGCGTGAGAAACAGGAGCGAGACGCCAAGGACCTGGCGCGCCAACAGGAGCTGGAACAACGCGAACGCGAACGCGAGGCCGCGACGGAAGCGGAGCGCCAGGCGCTCGAAGACGCCGCCGAAGCGGAACGTCAGGCCCGTCACGCCGAGCAAAGCGCCGTGGTCGAAGCCCTCGCCGATGGTCTGCGCCGGATGTCTCAGGGCGACGTGCGCTACACCATCGATCAGGAATTCCCGGGCGGCTACGAACAGCTGCGTCAGGACTACAACGCCGCCGTGCTGTCGCTGCGCTCTGTCGTGGAACAGCTGGCCGGCTCGTCGCAAACCATCCACACCAACTCTTCGGAAATCTCCAATGCCGCGCGCGACCTGTCGCAACGCACCGAACGTGCCGCCTCGACCCTCGGAGAAACGGCCTCCGCTCTGACCGAGCTGACCGCAGCGGTGAAATCTGCGGCCGACGGGGCTTCGCAGGCCAACACCACGGTGGCCGGAGCGAAATCCAACGCCCAATCGGCCAGCGCGGTGGTCAAGGATGCGATCTCGGCCATGGATGCGATCGCCGATTCCTCGGATAAGATCTCCAAGATCATCTCTGTCATCGACGATATCGCCTTCCAGACCAACCTCCTGGCGCTGAACGCCGGTGTCGAGGCGGCACGGGCCGGCGAGGCCGGGCGCGGCTTTGCCGTCGTCGCCTCCGAAGTGCGCGCCCTGGCACAACGCTCTTCCGAAGCCGCCCGCGAGATCAACACGCTGATCTCCGTCTCCGGTCAGGAGGTCGGTCGTGGTGTGACCCTTGTCGATCAGACTGGCGAGGCGCTGCGTTCGATCGTGCAGGACGTCTCGGAGATCTCCACCCATATGGCGGAAATCGCCACCTCGGCCGAACAGCAATCGGCAGGGATCTCGGAGATCAACACGGCGGTTGCCAATCTCGATCAGACAACGCAACAGAATGCCGCCATGTTCGAGGAAACCACCGCCGCCAGTATCTCTCTGGCGCATGAGGCCTCTTCGCTCAACGACATCGTATCGCAATTCCGACTGGACAGCGAAACTCCTGTCGAGCTGTCGCATCAGATCGCGGCGGATGACGCGGATGACGATCTCAGCATCGCATCCTGACAACGGTTCGCCACCGGCCCATAACCGGCCCACACCCGGTTCAGGCACTCATTGGCCGGGCGTCCTCGCGGACAGCCCGGCCTTATTCCATCCGGGGCCGGGCTTGCCAAAGCGGAACAATGCGTCATCATGCCGGCATGGCTTTGGCATTTCTTGCGCCATGTCTGCACTTTTTCCCGGCTTTTCCCGGCACGCAGAGGGGCTATGCGAAAACGTCATGGACCTGAATGAAATCCTTGATATGCCTCAAGGAAATCCAACCGGTTCTGCCGCAGTTAGACGCTAACAGAAGTTCAAACATAGCAAGGGCTGAATGTGACTAAGTTCAAGAATGTTCCCTTCGATCAACTTGAGATCGGAATGGAAGCCGAAAACCGCCGTCTTTGCGTGGCCGACGATCTCTATGTCTTTGCCCATGCCTCCGGCAACCTGAACCCGATGCACCTGCCGAAAGAGGACGGCGATCAGGACGGCAAGCCCGAAGCGGTCGCGCCCTCTTTCTGGGTCGGATCTCTGATCTCTGCCGTTCTGGGTAACAATCTGCCCGGTCCCGGAACGCTCTACAAATCCCAGAACCTGACGTTTCACGGTCGCGCCCATGCGGGTGACGAGCTGGTGGCCAAGGTCAAACTCATCCGCAAGGAGAGCGGTCGCAGCGCCGTGTTCGAAACCACGGTGAGCCGCAGCGATGGCACGCTCCTGGTCTCGGGCGAGGCCGAGGTGATCGCGCCGGAAAAACCGACCACCTTCGATGCCCAGGAAGTCCCCGGGCTGATGGTCGAGAGCCATCGTCACTTTGACAAGCTGCTCGAAATGGCTGAGGCCCTGCCCTCGACCAAGATGGCCGTGGTCGCCCCGGAAGAGGCCAATAGCCTGCGCGGCGCTTTGATGGCGGCCGAGCACAATCTGATCATTCCGGTGCTGATGGGCAATGACGCTAGGATTCGCGCCTGCGCCGAGGAAAACGGGCTCGATCTCAACGGCCATGAGATCATCGATTGCCCGAGCCATGCCGAGGCGGCCCAGCTCGCCGTCACCATGGTGCACGAGCGGCGCGCGACCTCGATCATGAAAGGGCATTTGCACACCGACGATCTGTTGCGCCCGATCCTGCGCTCCAACGGCGGGCTCAAGACCGGACGTCGGATCAGCCATATTTTCGTGATGGATGTCCCCGGGCTCGATCATCTCTTGCTGGTCACCGATGCCGCGATCAACATCGCCCCGGATCTGCCGACCAAGGTCGACATCGTGCAAAACGCCATCGATCTCGGGATCAGCCTCGGGATGGAAATGCCAAAGGTCGGCGTGCTCTCGGCGGTGGAAACCATCAATCCAAAAATCCCCTCGACCCTCGATGCCGCAGCCCTGTCGAAAATGGCAGATCGCGGCCAGATCACCGGCGGGTTTGTCGATGGGCCTCTGGCCATGGACAACGCGGTCAGCCTGTCGGCCGCGCGCACCAAGGGGATCAAGGGCGCCGTGGCCGGCCATGCCGAGATCCTCGTCGCACCGAACCTTGAGAGCGGCAACATGCTGGCCAAGGAACTCTCGTTCATTGCCCATGCCGAGGCCGCCGGTGTGGTGATCGGTGCGCGTTGCCCGATCGTGTTGAACTCGCGCTCCGACAGCGACAAATCGCGGCTCGCCTCCTGCGCCGTGGCGGCGCTCCATGCGCAGCGCGCTCGCATGATCCAAGGGGGGATCGGCGGATGAGCTCCTGCATCCTGACGGTCAATGCCGGCTCGTCCTCGGTGAAATTCGCACTCTACGAGACCAGCGAACCGCCCAAGAGCCTCGCGCGTGGCCAGGTGCAGGGCATCGGGTCGACCCCGTCCTTTGAATTCAAATCCGGCGGGTCGGTGGGCAAGAAACCCGTCAAAGCCGCCGATCAGGAACAGGCGTTCGAGGTCATTCTGGCGGAGATCCAGCCGCTGCTTGCCGGCAATGAGGTCGCGGGCGTCGGTCACCGCATCGTCCATGGCGGCCCTTTGCGGGCGACCCCCACCGAGCTGACCGATGATGTGCTCGAGGATCTCGCCACCTTCAACCCGCTGGCGCCATTGCACCAGCCGCACAACCTCGCCGGGGTCCATGCCTCGATCAAGGCTTTTCCCTATGCCTTGCAGATCGGCTGTTTCGACACCGCCTTTCACCGCAACCATCCCTGGGAAAACGATATCTACGCCATCCCGCGCAAATATTACAAACAGGGCGTCAAACGTTACGGGTTTCACGGGCTGAGCTACGATTACGTGTCGCATCAGATCGCCCGCGAACGGCCGGAATTGTCGGACAAGCGGCTGATCATCTGCCACTTGGGCAGCGGCGCCTCGATCTGTGCGGTGAACAACGGCTATTCGATTTCCTCGACCATGGGGTTCTCGCCCCTGGACGGCATCCCGATGTCGACCCGCTCCGGCCAGCTCGATCCGGGCATCCTGCTCTATCTCCTGGAGACGGAAAAAATGTCGGTCGAGGAGCTGACCCATATGCTCTATCACGACTCCGGGCTTTTGGGCCTCTCGGAGCTGAGCGCCGACATGCAGGTGCTCGAAGCCTCCGACGATCCCCGCGCCAAGGAGGCGATCGACTATTTCGTCTACCGGGTGCGGCGCGAGATCGGCGCCATGGCGGCGACACTCTCGGGCATCGACGCGCTGATCTTCTGTGGCGGGATCGGAGAGAATTCACCGATGATCCGGGGCCGGATCTGTGACCGGCTGGGCTATCTCGGGGTCGAGCTGAATCTCGAGGCCAACAGCCGCAATCAGCGCGACATCTGCGCCGGCACCACGCCGGTGATGATCATCCCGACCGACGAGGAACAGGTGATCGCCGATGCGGTGGCCAAGGCACTGATTCCGGCCCAATAAGCGGCAACTGCGCGCCGTGACAGATGACGACCCGCACCGAAACCTCCCTTTTGGGGGCGTCCCTGCCAATTTATTCAGGTCGTCCCAAAGCCCCCGCCACCCGGGGTCTCTATGACGAACACCCCGCCTGCGGGCAGCTCGATCTCGTCATTGCCCTTGAGCGCCACCTCTGTCCCGTCGGGCAGAACCGCGAAATTGCGCCCGACCTGACCCGGCGCGCCACCGGCCACGCCAAAGGGCGGCACCACGCGATGCGAGCTGAGCGTCGTCACCGTCACAGGCGTCAGGAATTCCATCCGCCGCACCACGCCATTGCCGCCATGATGCGCGCCCGCCCCGCCGGAGCCCTCGCGAATGGAAAACTCCAACAGCCGCACCGGAAAACGGGCTTCGAGAATTTCCGGATCGGTCATCCTCGTGTTGGTCATATGGCTTTGCACAGCGTCGCAGCCGTCGAAATCCGGCCCCGCGCCCGTGCCCCCGGCGATGGTCTCGTAATTCTGGAATTCATTGTTGCCCCAAACAAAATTGTTCATCGTGCCCTGCGACCCGGCAATCACGCCCAGCGCACCAAAGAGCGCATTACAGGCCGCTTGCGAGACTTCAGTATTGCCCGCAATCACAGCCGCAGGGGCCAGCGGATTGAGCATCGAGCCTTCGGGCACGATCACGGTCAGCGGCTTGAGGCAGCCCTCGTTCAAGGGGATATTCTTGCCCACCAGCGTGCGGAAGACATAGAGCACCACGGCTTTCGAGATCGCCAGCGGCGCGTTGAAATTTCCGAGGCGCTGCTCCGATGTACCGGTGAAATCCACCGTCGCCGAGCGGTTTTCGGCATCCACCGTCACCGCGACCCTGATCTCGGTCCCCTCGTCCATCGGATAGGTGAATTCCCCATCCGACAGCCGGTCGATGACGGCGCGCACCGAAGCCTCGGCATTGTCCTGGACATACTGCATATAGGCCTCGACCACATCGGCGCCGTAGCGGGCAATCACCCCCATCAGCGCGCGTTTGCCGGTCTCGTTCGCGGCCACCTGCGCCTGCAGGTCGGCGATGTTTTGATCAATGTTTCTCGCGGGATAGCGGCCAGATCCGAGGATCGCGCGGATATGCGCATCCTGGAACGCCCCTTGCCGCACCAGACGGGTGTTCTCGATCACCACGCCCTCATCCTCGAGGCTTTGGCTATCCGGCGGCATCGAACCGGGCGTGCGGCCGCCGACATCGGCATGATGGCCGCGCGAGCCAAGCCAGAAGGCGGGTTTTCCCCCGTTCAAACCCTCGACGAAAATAGGCGTCACCACGGTGATATCCGGCAGATGCGTGCCGCCCCGGAACGGCGAATTCAACACGAATGCATCGCCCTCGGCGGCATCCGGATTTTCCCGCATCACCACCTGGATCGAGTCGGACATGGAGCCGAGATGCACCGGCACATGCGGCGCATTGGCCACCAACTGCCCTTGCGCGTCAAAGATCGCACAGGAGAAATCAAAGCGTTCCTTGATATTCACCGACCACGAGGTATTCGCCAGCGTCGCGCCCATCTGATCGGCGACCGACATGAACAGGTTCGACATGACTTCCAGCAGGATCGGATCGGCCTCGGTCCCGGCGGCGGCCTGATGCACCACCGGATCGACCCGGCTCAGCACCAGATTGGCCTGATCGTCGAGCCGCGCCACCCAGCCCGGCTCGATCACATTGGTGCCGGTGGGCTCCGAAATCACGGCGGGGCCGGCGATCTCGGCATCACGCGACAGGGTCCCGCGATCGTAAAGCGGCACCTTGCCCCAACCCTCGGCCCGCACGGTGAGCATGGCTTTCGGCGCAGCCTCACCGGTGGGCATCGGACGGGCGGCGGGGCTTTCGCCCGTGTCACCCACGGCCTCGACCGCGAGCATTTCCAAAATCAGCTCACGTCCCGGCGGGGCGAAGCCAAACCGCGCCAGATGCGCCTCCTCAAAGGCTTCGGTCATTTCCTCCGCCGAACCAAAGGGCACATCGAGCGTCTGATGTGAGCCCGCATAGCGCAGATGCGCGCGCGCCAGCACGCGAATGTCGGAGAGCCCCTGCCCGGCCACTTCCGCCTCGGCCTCTGCCCTGAGGACGGCAAGCTGCGCCTCGGCAGGCGTCAGATCGCTGAGCGGGCAATCGGCCTGTGCCTCGCGCAGCGCCCGCACCTCGGCCAGCCCCATGCCATAGGCAGACAAGACACCGGCAAAAGGATGGATCAACACCCGCGACATGCCCAGCGCATCGGCGACGAGACAGGCGTGCTGCCCCCCCGCGCCGCCGAAACATTGCAGCGTGTAGCCCGAAACATCGTGGCCGCGCTCGACCGAGATCTTCTTGATCGCATTGGCCATATTGTCGACGGCGATTTTCAGGAAGCCTTCGGCCACTTCTTCGGGGCTGAGCATCTGATCCGTCGCGGCGTTGATCTCTGCCGTGAGCGCTTCGAACCCGCGCCTTGTCGCCGCGACATCCAACGGCTCATCGCCACCCGGTCCGAAGACAGGCGGAAAATGATCGGGCGAGAGCTTGCCCAGAAACACGTTGCAATCGGTGACGGTGAGCGGCCCGCCCCGGCGATAGGCGGCAGGTCCGGGATCGGCACCGGCGCTTTCCGGACCGACCTGAAACCGACCGTCGCGGAAGGAACAGATCGAACCACCGCCCGCGGCCACCGTGTGAATATCCATCATCGGCGCGCGCATCCGCACGCCGGCCACTTCGGTCTCGAAGCTGCGCTCATAGAGGCCCGCGTAATGCGAGACATCCGTCGAAGTGCCGCCCATGTCGAAACCGATCAGCCGGTCGAACCCGGCGGCCTCGCCGGTGCGCACCATGCCGACGATGCCGCCCGCCGGCCCCGACAGGATGGCGTCGCGCCCCTGAAACAGCGCGGCATCGGTCAAACCGCCATTGGATTGCATGAACAACAGCCGTTCGCAGGCATGGCCCAGGGAGAGCGCCTGCGCCACCTGTTCGACATAGCGGCGCAGGATCGGCGACAGGTAGGCATCGACCACGGTGGTATCGCCGCGCGACACCAGCTTCGCCAGACGCGACACCTCATGCGAGACCGAAATCTGAGTGAACCCGATCTCGCGCGCAATCTCGGCCACACGCGCCTCATGCGCAGGGGTGAGATAGCCGTGCAGGAAGGCAATGGCGACGGCGCGAATGCCTCGATCATAGGCCGTTTGCAACCCTGTGCGCGCGACCTCCTCATCCAGAGGCGTCACCACCTCACCTTCGGCAGAGAGACGTTCGGACACTTCGCAAACCGTCTCGAACAACAGATCGGGCCGTTTGATGTCGAGGGCGAAAAGATCGGGCCGTGTCTGATAGCCGATGCGCAACAGGTCGCGGAACCCTTCGGTGATCATCAAGAGCACGCGTTCGCCCTTGCGCTCCAAAAGCGCATTTGTGGCCACGGTCGTGCCCATCTTGACCGCCCCGATCGCGCCTGCGGGAATCGCGTCGCCGGGTGTCAGCCCCAGAAGATCACGAATCCCCTGCTCGGCGGCATCGCGGTAGCGTTCGGGATTATTGGACAGGAGCTTGTGAGTCTTGAGCCCACCATCCGGTGCCCGCCCGACCACATCGGTAAAGGTGCCGCCCCGGTCGATCCAGAAATCCCATTTTCCCGTCGTCATTTGCCCTCGCTTCGCTTTGCGCTTCCTCAACCCGGGCGAGACTATGTCAGGCTTCGGACAGCAACAAGCATACGACACTGCGGCTCCTGCGCTCGTGGTCAAAATTCTTGGAAATTTCCTGTCATTTCCCTCTTGACCCCCTGCGCCCGGCAGTCTACCTACGCGGCACTTCGGCGGAGTAGCTCAGTTGGTTAGAGCAGCGGAATCATAATCCGCGTGTCGGGGGTTCAAGTCCCTCCTCCGCTACCATTCCCCTTCAGTTCGCCCCCTTTCGTCCGCCTCATCGGTCGGACACAAAGCGCAGTGCCCCCGTTCCGGTGTCATCGCCTCTGTAGATCAGTGGCGCGATGTTTTGCGGGCACCGGACAGTCTTGCGGGACCAGACACGATGGGACCCGGCTCTGACTTCCGCGCCATGTCCTCCATAGCGAACGCATGATGAGAGCGATCTTGTCATTCAGTTCGAATGTGCCCAGGCTGTCAGCGACGCGTCAGACCCGATGGTACAGAAAGGTGTCATGATCAGATCCCTTCCTTCCTGCTTCGCCTCTTGCCTTATCTCGGCTTTCTGCCTCGCCACGCCCGCCTTTGCGGATGAGGATCACGACTTTGCCCGCGAGGCTTTCGCCCGGGGCGACATCATTTCGCTGGCCCGCATCCTGCCCGAGCTCGAAGCACAATTTGACGCGCGTCTGATTGATGCAGAGATCGAACGCGAACACGGTGCTATACTCTATGAAATCACACTGATCTCCGACAGCGGTCGCCTGATCGAAGTGGAGGTGGACGCAGAGACCGGCGACATTCTGTCCGAGGAGGACAGCGATGACGATGGCAGGAAAAAACACCGCAGCGAGCGGTATACTGATGATCATGAGGATGACGACTGATGCGAGCTCTGGTGGTCGAGGATGATCTGCGCATTGCCGCAGATCTCTGTGCCGCGCTGACGGCGGCCGGGTTTCACACCGAGACCTGCGGCGATGGCGAAGAGGCCTGGTTCCTCGGCGACACCGAAGATTACGACCTGATCATTCTCGATCTCGGCCTGCCACGGCTCGACGGGCTGACCATCCTCAAACGCTGGCGCGCCAATGGCCGGGACATGCCGGTTCTGGTGCTGACCGCGCGCGGCGCCTGGACCGAACGGGTCGAGGGGATCGACGCCGGGGCCGATGACTACCTACCGAAACCTTTCCGGATGGAAGAGCTGGTGGCCCGGGCGCGGGCGCTGGTCCGGCGCTCCGCCGGGCGGGCGAGCGCGCTACAGAGCGTCGGGGAATTGAGTCTGGATGCCAATCGCATGACGGTCTCGGTCCGGGGCGTGCCAATTGCGGCCACGGCGCTCGAATACCGGCTGCTGGCCTATCTCGTGCTGCATCGCGACCGGGTGGTTTCGCCCACCGAGCTCATTGAACATCTATACGGCGACGATGATGCGCGCGAAGCCAATGCGCTCGAGGCGCTGATCGCCCGGCTGAGACGCAAGCTCGGCACCGGGATCATCGGCACCCGTCGCGGCTTTGGCTATTTCCTCGAAACCGCTGAGGACGCAACCGGGGACCGCAGATGAGAGGCTCGTCGCTGCGCCTCCGGCTCGTACTCGCAGGGGCAGTGGCGATCTCGATTGCGATCGCGGCGGCTCTGCTCGGGCTAACGACCTTGTTCACCGCCCATGTCGAACGCCAGGCCACGGACGCGCTCACCGTCCAGCTCGATCAGGTGATCGCCGGTCTGGATCTCGGCGAGACCGGCGAGGTGGCGCTGACGACGATCCCGACCGATCCGCGGTTCACCCGCCCCTATGGCGGTCTCTATTGGCAGGTCTCCGAAGGCGAGACCGTGCTGCGCTCACGGTCTTTGTGGGATGCGACAATCCCTCTGCCGGTCGATGAGCTGGCGGATGGCGCGGAGCATATTCATACGCTCGACGGCCCCGAGGGGCAGACCCTTCTGGTTGCCGAACGCAGCGTGACCCTGCCGGCGCGGCTTGGCGGCGCCCGCACCCGGGTCGCGGTGGCGATGGACCGCGCCGCATTGGCCGAGGCGCGCAATGCCTTCCTGTTCGACCTGATTCCCTATGCGATCCTGCTGATCCTCGTGCTCAACCTCGCTGGCTGGGTCCAGATCGCGGTCGGGCTGCGGCCGCTGCGTGAAATCGGCTCGCGGGTTGCCGCCGTGCGCTCCGGCACGGCCGAGCGGCTGGGCGAGGATTTCCCGACCGAGGTGCGCCCGCTGGCCACCGAGGTGGACGCCCTGCTCACGGCCCGCGAAGCCGATGTGGTCCGCGCCAGGATGCGCGCCGGCGATCTGGCGCATGGGCTCAAAACACCGTTGCAGGCGCTGTTCGGCGAGGCCCAGAGATTGCGAGAGACCGGGCGCACCGAAGCGGCGGAACATATCGAGGAGATCGTCGGCAATATGCGCCGCCATGTCGACCGGGAGTTGACCCGGGCCCGCATCGCCCATCAGGGGCGCGACGCGCACGCCGATGTCGCGCTGGTGGTTGCCGGGTTGCTGCGGGTGATCACACGCACCCATGAGGGCGGCCTCCGGCAATGGGATGTCGCCATACCCGACGGGCTCAATGTCGCCGCAGATCCCGCCGATCTGTCCGAAGCGCTGGGCACCCTGATCGAAAACGCAGCCCGTCACGCCAAACGTCGCGTGTTGATCTCGGCAGAAGCGCAGGACGCCACGCAGCCGGGTCAGATCGAGATCCGGATCGCCGATGACGGTCCGGGGATTCCTGAGGATCAAATCGCCGCGCTGATGCAGCGCGGTGCCCGCGAAGACACAAGAGGCACAGGGCTCGGCCTCACCATCGCCACCGATATCGCCGAGGCGCTGGGGGGCACGCTGGTGCTTGGCGCCACCTCTGACGGCGGGCTGGAAGCGCGTCTGACCCTGCCTGCCGCTCATCGTACAAGCTGAATCTCCTCTGACATCTCATGGCTGAAACGCTTGCCTGATATTTCGCTGACGGGCGGGGTCAGATTGGCGTCAGCCGCATCATGCCATGAAGACGGGGCAGATCAACGAGGCCCCCATGGCACGGAACAAGACAGAGAATAACGAGACACAACCGGGCGACGCGGAGACAACCGTCAAGGTCTGGGACATCTGGGTCCGGCTGTTCCATTGGGGACTCGTGATGACCGTGGCCACGGCGGCGCTGACCGGATTCTTTGCCAATGCCACCTGGCTGCAACTTCATATCATCGGCGGGCTCATGGCCGGGGCTTTGGTACTGGCCCGGATCGTCTGGGGGCTACTCGGCTCCCGCCATGCCCGCTTCGCCGATTTTGCCCCGAGCCCGCGTGCCGTGATCGATCATTTGCGGACCCAGTCGCGCGGCGGCACGCATCGTCATCTCGGGCATAACCCGTTGGGGGCGCTGATGGTCTTTGCCGTTCTGGCGCTGATCCTGTCGCTGGCGCTGAGCGGATTGGGCACCTTGGGCGGGGTGTTGCGTGTCGGACCGCTGGCACCGGATCTCGGGACCGACACCGGCTTCGCGCTGCGCGAAGCGCACGAGATCCTCGCCCTGATTCTTGCCGCCCTCATCGCCCTGCATCTGGGCGGGGTGGCGTTCGAAAGCTGGCGCTCACGTGAGAACCTGACGCGATCGATGGTCACGGGCCGAAAACCGAGCCGGAGCGGAGATGTTCGACACGCTCCGGTGCGAGCCCGGGGCCTGATCGCGCTCACGCTGATTGCGCTTGCCGGCGGTGGGCTGGCCGTGGCCAATGCCACGCTCTCGGGTCGTCCCGTCCCCGGGCTGCCCACCGCCACAATGCCCGAGCTCGTGACCGAGGAATGCGGCGCCTGTCACATGGCCTATCATCCCGCGCTTCTGCCCGCCGCAAACTGGCACGCGATCATGCGCACGCTCGACGATCATTTCGGCGAGGATGCCTCGCTTGGCACTGACGATGTGGCCGAAATCACCGCCTGGCTCACCACCCATGCCGCCGAAACGGTCGACACCAAACCGGCGCGGCTCTTTGCCCGTGGCCCCGAGGATGCGCTGGCGATCACCGCGCGCCCGGCCTGGCAGAGGCTCCATGCCGATCTGCCGGAGACCTTGTTCACCACGCAACCGGTGGGCAGCGCCTCGAATTGCGCCGCCTGCCATCAGGACGCCGAAACCGGGCGCATGAGCCCGTTTGCCATCACCCTTCCAAAGGAGACACAGCCATGACATCACCGATCCCGAGCCTCAAGGCCGCGATGGCCGCCGCAGCCCTGACGGTCCTCGCCGCCCCCGTGCTGGCGCAGGATACCAGCCCCGACCAGCTTCTCTCTGCCTATGAGGCCGAGGCCGGCGCCAGCGCCGATCTCGCGCGCGGCCAGGCCTTGTTCACCGGCCAGCATACGGGCGGCAAACCCGACACGCCGTCTTGCACCACCTGTCACACCATGGACCCGCGCGCCAAAGGCCAGGCTCGCACCGGCAAGGTGATCGAACCGCTCGCGCCCGGCGCCAATCCGGAACGCTTCACCGAGACCGCCAAGGTCGAGAAATGGTTCGGCCGCAATTGCAACAGCGTGCTCGGGCGCGACTGCACCGCCCTTGAAAAAGCCGACCTCATTGCCTGGCTCTCGAGCCTCTGAAGGAGACCCCTATGCGTAGATTTCTCACCCCGCTTGTGCTCGCGACGCTTGCCATGCCTGCGTTTGCCGAAGACGACTATATCCGCCCAGTTCAGCACCCTCTGACCCAGGAGGAATGTTCGGCCTGTCACATGGCCTATCCGCCGAGCCTCTTGCCGGCACGGTCCTGGTCCGAGATCATGAACACGCTCGACGATCACTTTGGCGAGGATGCCTCGCTCGGTGAAGAGGCCCGCGCCGAGATCGAAGCCTATCTGGTGAGCGCCGCAGGCGACGCCAATGGCCGCCGCTTCCGTGCCGCCCCGGCCGATGAAACGCCGCTGCGGATCACCGACCTGCCGTGGTTCAACCGCGAGCACAAGCGCGAGGTCTCCACCCGGATGCTGGAGCGCGCCGGCTCGATGTCGAATTGTTCCGCCTGCCACCGTGGCGCCGAACGCGGCTATTTCGAAGACGACTGATCCCGGGAACCTCTGCGCGCGGACCGACGGCGCTTGAGCCGAGCCCGCGCGCCATGACCCTGTAAAGCCCCTGTAAATCATGCCGCTTTCGGCCGCACCGACCGGGCGCAGTAGATCGCGACCTGTCACAAGTCGCAGGAATATGGCCTTGCCAGAAGCACCGCATGCAATGCGGAGCGCACACCCCTTCCGATCTTTTCCACCTCCGGCCAGTCCGCGCCACCCCTGTGGTTCGGCGCGCATGCCGCTGCCGAGCCTCAGCTTTCGCGCGGCCAGAAATCAATCAAATTTGATCTGGATTAAAGCGCCATTGACAAACCCAAACGAAATTGTCAGGAAATTGAGCCTGAGAGGTGACCCTGTGGAACTCAGACAACTGGACAGTATCGACCACCCCGTTTCGCTTGGCGAAGCACGCAAGGGCTATTGCGGTCGAGTGCGCTGCCTGCTGCCGCTCCCGGGCACCGGACGGCTCGCCCCGGAAGAAATGGAACGCCGTCTGATCGAAATGGGCTTTATCGAAGGGGTCGATGTCTCGGTGATTCACGAAGGCCCCTTTGGTCGTGACCCGATCGCGGTGCGCGTCGGAACGGCAACCGTGGCGATGCGCCGACGCGATGCCATGGCCATCCTGACGGAATGAGTATCTGATGCCAGATGTCTCAACAGAGACCCCCGCGCGCCCCACCCGGATTGCGCTCATCGGCGCCCCCAACTGTGGCAAGACGTCTCTTTTCAATGCTTTGACCGGCGCCAATCAGCGAGTTGGGAATTATTCCGGCGTCACCGTGACCCGCAAGATCGGGCAGGCTCAAACCCCCGGCATGAATACGCTGCAGATCACCGACCTGCCTGGCACCTACAGTTTGCGCGCCCGCAGCCCCGACGAGGTGGTGACCCGCGACATCGTCTTGGGCACGCGCCAGGATGCCGATCCGATCGATCTCCTGATGATCGTCGCCGATGCCACTCATCTGCGCCCCGGGCTCAGACTGGCCAAGGAGCTCGGCGCCTGCGGCCTTCCGCTTCTGCTGGTCGTGAACATGATCGACATTGCGCGCCATCGCGGCATCGAGATCGATCTCGACCGGCTCTCGGAGGAACTGGGGATTCCCGTCGTCGCCTCCACCGCCGTGCGCCGGGGCGGCACCGATGCGCTTTGGCAGGAATTTGACCGACTGATCGAGGCCGGCCTGCCAGAGCGCAGCGCCTCGGACTGGACCTCACCCAGCGCCGCCGATCTGCGCCGGAACCTGCGCGAAGCCGACCGGATCATCGCCCATGCCGTGACCACCCCGGCCCATCATCGGAGCCTGTCGGAACGGGTCGACGCGCTGCTGCTCAACCCCGTCGCCGGACCGATCATCCTCTTGCTGATCATGTTCGCCATGTTTCAGGCGGTGTTTGCCGGGGCAGCCCCGGTGATGGATGCGATTTCGGCCCTGATCGAGGCGCTTGCCGCGACCGTGTCTCAGCTCCTGCCCGACGGCATATTGGAGAGCCTCGTGGTGGACGGTGCGATTGCCGGCGTCGGCAGCGTCGTCGTCTTCCTGCCGCAGATCCTGATCCTGTTTGCCTTCATCCTGATCCTCGAGGATCTCGGCTACATGGCCCGCGCCGCCTTTCTGATGGACCGGATCATGGGGCATGCCGGTCTGCATGGCCGCGCGTTCATCCCGCTCTTGTCGAGCTTTGCCTGCGCCATTCCCGGCATCATGTCGGCCCGCGTCATCGATGACGAGCGCGACCGGCTGACCACCATCCTGATCGCGCCCCTGATGACCTGTTCCGCGCGCATTCCGGTCTATACGCTGCTGATCGGCGCCTTCGTGCCGGCGCGTCACATCGGCCCGGGCATCGGGCTGCAAGGTCTGGTGATGTTCGCGCTGTTTGCCGCCGGCGTCATCAGCGCCCTCCTCGTGGCCTTCATCAGCCGCATGCTGTTTCGCCGCAACGAGATCCCGGCGCCCCTGATGCTCGACCTCCCGGATTACAAATTGCCCCAGCTGCGCGGCGTCGCCCTCGGCCTTTGGCAGCGCGCTTACGCCTTTCTGCGCCGCGCTGGCACGATCATCTTCACGGCGAGCATCGTGGTCTGGGTCCTCTCGACCTTCCCCTACCCGCCTGCCGGCGCCACCGAACCGGCGATCAACTACAGTTTCGCCGCCATGCTCGGCCACCTGTTGCAGCCGCTTCTGGCGCCCATTGGCTTCACTTGGGAAATCTGCGTCGCGCTCATCCCCGGCATGGCCGCACGCGAAGTGGCCGTGGCCGGGCTCTCCACCGTCTATGCCGTCTCCGGCGGTGAGGCGGCTCTGGGACACGCGCTCGCCGCGCAATGGAGCCTCGCCACCGGCGTTTCGCTCATCGTCTGGTACATCTTCGCACCGCAATGCCTCTCGACCCTCGCCGTCATCCGGCGCGAAACCGGCAGCGCGCGTTGGATGTGGATCGCCGTCGGCTACATGTTCGCCCTGGCCTATGTGGCAAGCTTTGCCGCTTACCACATCACCGCCGCACTTTCCTGATCTGCCGACTTAGCTCTCCGTCGAAAGCCCGCGCTCGGGGTCCTCTGGAGCCTTTGAGAGCTTGAGCCCCAGATCTTCGAGCACCGCCAGAAAGGCCGGTGTCACGAACAGCGCGAGGAAGGTCGCCGCCGTCAGACCGAAGGCGAGACTGGCCACAATAGGCCGCAGGAATTGCGCCTGCGTGCTCTGTTCGAACAGAAGCGGACCCAGCCCCACCACCGTGGTCAGAGAGGTCAGAAAGATCGCCCGGAACCGGTCGCGCACGGCCTCTCGGCCCGCCTCGATCATTCCCGCCCCGGCGCCGCGCCGCTCCGCGATGAAAGCATCCAGAAGGATCGCGTTATTGACCACGATGCCGACCAGGGTCGCCAGGCCGACAAGGCTCGGCAGAGAGATCGCCAGCCCCAAGGCCATATGCCCCCACATCACCCCGATCAGGCTCAGCGGGATCGCCGCGATCACCGCAAAAGGCCGGATGAAACTGCTCATGTAGAAGGCCAGCAGGAAATAGACCCCGATCACACCGGCGAGCATATTGCGGCTGAGCGAGGCACCGGTGGTCGCGGTATCCTCGGCCTCACCCAAGATCTGCACCGTCACGCCGGGGCGCTTTTGCGCCAGCTCTGGGAGGTAATCCGCCTTCATCGCCTGCATCAGCTCACGCGCATTGGCGACAGCCGGATTGATCGAGCCCTGAACTGAGACCGCACGCTGACCGTTCACATGGGTGATGGTGTTGTAGCCGCGCGTCTCGGTCACCTCGGCCACGGTCGAGAGCGGGATCAGCGTGCCATTGGCGCCTGGCACCTCGAGCGAGAGAACATCGCTCAGAGACGCGCGATCGCTGGCCGACAGCCGCGCCACGACATCGATCTGACCGTAAGGATCGGCAAAGGACACAGCAGAGTCGCCACGAAACGCCGCGCGCAACTCACCGGCCAGCGCCTGTGGCGTCACCCCCAAGAGCGCCGCCGTGCCCGGACGCATCCGCAACACGATCTCGGGCTTGCCGGGGCGCAGATCGAAACTGACATCGCGCACCCCGTCAAAATCGCGGAAGAAGCGCCGCAATTCCCGCGCCGTGATCGCCAATTCGTCGAGATCATTGCCAACGAGACGCAGATCGATCGGCTTGCCACCGGCACCGCGCTCCTTGTCGGTAAAGCGCATCGACGCCATGTCCGGCATCGGCCCGGTGAGCTTTTTCCAGCGATCAACGATATCGGTCACCTCGGTCGTGCGCACGCCCGCCGGCAAAAGTGCCGCGCTGACCGTGGCCATATTGGGACCGCTGTTCGGCGCATCGGCATTGAAGCCGTAAGTAATCGTGTAGCTCTTGACCAAGGGCTGACCCTCCGGCTGATCCGGGGTCCAGTCCGCGTCCATCTGTTCGAGCGCTTTGACGACCTTGGCCACCCGTTGCTCGGTGCGCGCGAGCGGCGAGCCCTCGGCCAGCAAAAGTCGCGCCTCCACCGTGTCGCTCTCAAGGCTCGGGAAACTCTGATATTTGATGAACCCGCCAGTATAAGGCGCGATGGAAAGCCCGACAAACAACACCGCAAGACCGAGCGTCAGGTAACGAAAACGCAGGGACAGTTCGGCCAGCGGCACCACCACCTTGTCGCGGAATCCATCGAAGACAGCGTTGACCGCGCGATTGACCCGTCCCGGCCGCGTCTCACCGCCCAAAGAATGCATCATATGCGAGGGCAGGATCAGGAAGGCCTCAATCAGGCTGACCGTGAGGGTGATCAAGAGCACGATGGGAATGTATTTCAGGATCGCGCCAATGTTGCCGGTCAGATAGCCCAGCGGCCCGATCACCATGGCGGTGGTGAGAAACGAGGCCAAGACTCCCGGTCCGACCTGTTTCACGCCATTGATCGCCGCCTCTCTCGGGCTTTCACCGGCCTGTCTGCGGCGCACGATGTTTTCCGAGATCACGATGGCGTCGTCCATCAACAAGCCGATGGCGACCAGAAGCGCCACCATGGTCATCATGTTGATCGTGTAGCCCAGAAGCTGCATCACGAAGATGGCGCCGAGGAACGAGACCGGCAGCCCCATCGCCACCCAGAACGACAGGCGCAGCCCGAAGAACAGCCACATCACCACCAGAACCAGCACCAGACCCTGAATGCCATTGTCGCTGATGATGCGCAGCCGGTCGCGGATGTTGGAGGTGGAATCCTGCGAAATCGTCAGGGTGATATTGCCCGGCGCCTCGGCCTGGGCCTCTGCAATCTGGCGATCCAGCGCCGCTTTGACCTTGAGCGCGTCCTGCGACGCGGTCTTTGACACGGCGACGATGGCGGCGCGCTGACCGCCAAAATACGTCGCCTGCGACGGGTCGTCGAACCCCGCGCGAATGCTGGCCACGTCGCCCAGACGCACCTCTCCGCCGGCAGCACTTTCGGCAATCGGAATGAGCGCCAGTTCGGCGGGTGTACGTTTCTCGCCCAGAAAGCGGATCGAACTGTCACCCGCCGCACCTTCGAGCGTGCCGGCGGGCATGTCGAGGCTCTGACGGGAGAGCCCCGCGCCGATGTCGGAGATCTTCAGCCCGAAGCGTTGCAGGCTGGCCTGATCGAATTCGACGGCGATCTCACGATCCGAGAAGCCATTGACATCGACCTGCGAAATCCCCGGATCGGCACGCAGCCGTTCCGCCAGCTGTTGCGCATAGGCAAAAAGTACGGCCGGGTCATCCGGTCCGGTCACCGCGACGGAGGAGACCGAGGCCACCCGCTCGACGATCTGGGTCACCGGATCGTCGGCCTTGTCCGGGAAGGTCGAGACACCGTCCACCGCGTCTTTGACATCGTTGTAGAACCGCGTCATGTCGGCGCCTTCGATGATCTCGGCACTGATCTGGGCGGCGTTTTCGCGCGCCACACAGGTCAGTTCCGCGAGGTTCTCGACCTTCATCAGCGGAATTTCGGCAACCGTGCAAATGCCGCGCTCGACCTCAGAAGAGGCCGCGCCCGGATAGGCGATCCGCACCGAGACCTCTGAGGGCGGTGTGAGCGGAAAAGTGTCGCGCTGCAACATCGGCAGGGCCATCAACCCCAATCCCAACAGCGCCAGCATCAGGATATTGGCAGCCGTGCGATGCCCGGCGAACAGCCCGATCATTCCGAGCCCTCCTGCGCCTTGCCGGCGCCACCACCGCCGCCTCCAGCACCGCCGCCGGTCTTGACGGGTGCCGGTGCCTGACCGAGGGCCGCGGCGGTGATCTCACCCTTGCGGGCCTCATCCTCGACCGGTTTCACCGCCATGCCCGGCACGGCAATCGACGGATCGGTGATCACCAGCTTGTCGCCTTTCTTGAGCCCTTTGCTCACCACCGCGACATCGCCGGCGACAAAGCTCGTCTCCACCGCACGTTTTTGCAAAGTGCCCTCTTCGGACACCACCAGCGCCGTGCCGCTGCGCACCGCCTCAGTTGGCACCACCAGCGCGTTTTGTTCGGGGGCGGAAAGTTCCACTTCGACAAACATGTTGCGGCGCAGCGGCGGACGCTCACCTGCCGCGCTCTGGGACAGCGGATCGGTCACACGGACCACCACCGGCGCGCTTTGTGTCTGGGCATCGATGGCTTCACCGACCCGTTCGACCCTGGCCGACCAGGTGACCGAATGGCCCGGCGCCGGCAGGCTTACCTCAGCCGCGAGATCGAACACCGTCGCCCCGTCCCCCATCAGCCGCAACAGCGGCCCGATCTTCCCGATCGGGAATTGCGCGGCAATGTCCACCGCCTCGATCCCTTCGCCAGACAGCAGTGTCTGACCGGACCCGACGAATTGTCCCATATCGGCGTTGAGCTCGCGCACCCGCAGATCATAAGGCGCGCGGATTTCGGCAAATCCCAGGTTGCGGATGACGGCGGCGCGCTGGGTCGCGAGCACCTCGCGCTCGGCACCGTTCAAGGTGATCTGGCTTTCCAGCTCCGTCACCTTGGTGCGCGCCGTCAACTCTTGCCGTCGTGCGGTATCGAGCGCGGATTGTGCGGTCACGCCCTGACTGTTCAACTGTTCCTGGCGGGTGAGATCGGCCCGGGCCAGCTCAAGATCGGATTTCGCCAGCTCGAGACTGGACCGCACCGTATCATCCTTGATCGCCGAAGCCGAAAGCTGCGCATCTATGTTCGCGAGATCGAGCTTGAGATCGCTGTCGTCGATCCGGAACAACACCGTGCCTTCGGCGATGATATCGCCGGGGGCCAGGGGCGTCGCCATCTCGATCACCTCGCCGGCGATGCGCGACACCGCCCGCCATTCCCGCACCGGCTCGACCGAACCAAAGCCATTGACCCGCGGCACGATCGGCAGCGGCGCCACGGTGATGACCCGCACGGGTGAGGGATTCTTCGCCATGGAGGAAGGTTCCGGCAGCTTGGCAAAATTGCCCGCATAGACAACGGCCAACCCGCCCATCAGGGCCGGCACCGAAAAAGCCACCAGGCGTCCGATTGCTTTCATCATGGTCAATAGATCCTCCAAATTCGTATCTGCACGGCGCAGAAGGACGCCCTGCCGCACACAAGGCCTCCCGTCGCTAGGTTAGAAAGATGCCCGCGACCTGTCACACTTTATATTGTGTTTCCCGAATGCATATGACGCTTGCGTTTTTAATCGCGACGGATCTTAGCGCAAAGAAAAGACCCCGCCCGAATGGGCGAGGCCTGTCGCAAAGCAGTCGGAAACCAGGGTGGCTTCAGCGCAGCAGCGAATCCAACAGGGATTTCGGGGTAATCATCCCGACCCTCAGCCCGTCTCGGAGCACGGCCACGGGCCGATCCTGTTCCGAAAGTTTGCCGGCGAACTCGGCCACCGGCGTCTCTTCATCCACCTCGAATGCGGTCTCGGCACCGCCGTCGATCATCACATCCTTGGCCCGCAGGAAGGTCAGCGGGTTGGAATGCGCCACGAATTCCGCGACATAGTCATCGGCCGGATTGCTGGCGATTTCGTTGGGCGTGCCGCATTGCACGATCCGCCCGCCTTCCATGATGGCGATGCGATTGCCGAGCTTGAAGGCCTCATCGAGATCATGCGACACGAAGATGATCGTGCGCTTGAGTTGGGCCTGAAGTTCCAGAAGCTCGTCTTGAAGCTTGGTGCGAATGAGCGGATCGAGCGCCGAAAACGGCTCGTCCATCAACAGGATCGGCGCATCTGTGGCAAAGGCCCGGGCCAGACCGACCCGCTGCTGCATGCCGCCCGAGAGCTCACTGACCTTGTTGTCGGCCCAGTTCGACAGTCCGACAAGATCGAGCTGCGCGAGCACTTTCTCGCGCCGCGCTTTCTTGTCCATGCCGCCGAGTTCGAGCCCGAGCCCGACATTCTCGGCGACGCTGCGCCAGGGCAGCAGCCCGAATTGCTGGAACACCATGGCGAGGCGTTCGCGGCGGATGCGCCGCAGATCGGCGGCGGGCGCATCGGTGACATTCACCAGCCTGTCGCCATCGCGCACATGCACTGCGCCGCGCACCACCGGGTTGAGCCCGTTGATGCCGCGCAGAAGTGTCGATTTTCCGGACCCCGACAGGCCCATGAGGACGAGAATTTCACCCTCATGGATGTCGAGATTGCAATCGTGCACCCCCAGGACCTGGTCGCATTTCTCTTGGACCGTGGCCCGATCGAGCCCCTGATCCATCAGCGGCAGGGCGTTCTCCGGATCACTGCCGAACACGATGGACACATTGTCGATCCTGACGGCGGTCTGAGCCGATGTCGTCATTGGTGATCCCCCTTGTTGAGCATCCGGTCGAGGATGATCGCCACGACCACGATCACCAGCCCGCTTTCAAACCCGAGCGAGGTGTTCACCTGATTGAGCGCGCGCACCACCGGCACGCCGAGCCCGTCGGCACCGACGAGCGCCGCGACCACGACCATCGAGAGCGCCAGCATGATGGTCTGATTGAGACCGGCCTTGATCTGCGGCAGCGCGTAAGGCAGCTCGGCCTTCAAGAGCACATCGCGATTGGTGCCGCCAAAGGCCCGCACCGCCTCGGTCAGGCGTTCGGGCGTCGAGGCAATCCCCAGCTGGGTCAGCCGGATCGGCGCCGGCAGCACGAAGATCACCGTGGCGATCAGCCCCGGCACCATGCCGATGCCGAAAAACACGATGGCCGGGATCAGATAGACGAAGGTCGGCAGGGTCTGCATCAGATCGAGCACCGGGCGCAGCGCCGCATAGAACCGCGGTCGATGCGCGGCGGCGATACCGATGGGCACACCGATCGCCATACAGACGACACAGGCCGACAGAACGAGCGTGAGGCTCTCGGTCGTTTCCTCCCAATAGTCCTGATTGAGGATGAAGACAAAGCCGAGCGCCACCAGAAGACAGGTCTTCCAACTGCGTTGAAACAGCCAGGTCAGGGCAACAAATGCCAGGATGATCACCAAGGGCGGCGGCGTTTGCAGCACCCACAAGATTCCCTCGATCAGGCTCTCCATCGCCACAGAGAGCCCGTCCAGCGCGCCCTCGGCATTGTCACGTATCCAGTCGAATACCGCACTGGCAAATTCGCCAACCGGCAGTTTGTGATCTGTCAGCCAATCCACGGCCTGCTCCTTCGTTCTTTGAAATCGGTCAAAGCAAACGACCCCGCCGAAGCGGGGCCGAAGCAGATGTGAAGTGATCAGAGACCGTAGGAGGCTTTCACCGCGGCAAGCGCCTCGCCACCGTCGAGCGTGGTCACGCCCTCGAGCCAGCCGGCGAGGAGATCCGGATGCGCCGTGACATAGGCTTTCACCGCGTCATCGGCATCTTCGCCATCGGTGAGGATGGCCCCCATGATTTCGCTTTCCATGCCAACGGTGAAGTCGAGATTGTCGAGCAGCTTGCCGACATTCGGGCAGTCTTCGACAAAGCCTTTGCGGGTCAGGGTGTTCACGACACCCACACCGCCAAAGAACTCTTCGCCACCGGTGAGGTATTTGAGGTCGAACTCGACATTCATCGGATGCGGCGCCCAGCCGAGGAAGACCACGTCTTCGTTCTTGTCATAGGCACGGCGCACCTGGCTCAGCATGCCCTGTTCGGAGCTTTCCTTGACCTTGAACTCGCCCAGACCATGGGTGTTCGCCTCGGTCAGACCGATCAGGTAGTCATTGCCTTCGTTGCCGGGCTCGATCCCGTAGATCGTCTCGTCCAGCGCGTCGGCGAATTTGGCGATATCGGCGAAATCCTTGAGACCTTTCTCATAGGTATAGGCCGGCACGGCGAGCGTGTAGACGGTGCCCTGAAGGTTCTCATGCACGGATTCGATCGACCCGTCTTCGAGATAGGGGGTCACCGCGCCGCTCTGGGCCGGCATCCAGTTGCCGAGGAAAATATCGGTGTCGCCACCCGACAGCGACGCAAAGGTCACCGGCACGGACAGAACAGAGACGTTCACATCATAGCCGAGCGGCTCGAGAAGCTGCTTCGCGATGGTCGTCGTCGTGGTGATGTCGGTCCAGCCGACATCGGAAAAGGACACTTCGGAACAATCGGCAAAAGCCGCTGTGGCACAAAGAGCGATAACGGAGGAGGAGAGTGCGATCTTCATGTGGTTTCCCTGAGTTGATATTTTAGTTATTGATTGACGAGTCAATTAATAATGACCTATCTCGGAAAAGCAAGCATTTGAAGGAGACCCCGGCTAAATGGCGGGTAAGTCACGGAAATCAGAAGAAGAGCGGCGCGCGGAGCTGATTGCGGCGACGATTCGCGAGATCGGGGCAACCGGTTCTCTCGACGTGACCACAAGCCAGATCGCCAAGCGCGCAGGGGTCTCTCCCGCCCTCGCCTTTCACTATTTCCACGACAAGGAGGGCCTGTTCCTGGCGGCCATGCGCGCGATCCTGACCGAATATGGCGCCGATGTCCGTGTCGCACTCAAGGGCAAGGCCACCCCCGACGAGCGGCTCCAAGCGATCGTGCACGCCAGTTTCGGCATGGCCAGCTTCCGGCGCGAGGCGATCTCGGCCTGGGTCAATTTCTACGCGCTCGCCCTGCGTTCGGCCCCGGCGCGCCGCCTGCTCTATCTCTACCAACGCCGCCTGCATTCCAACCTGGTCAATGCGCTGCGTCCGAAGATCCAGAACCGCGCCCCCGATGTCGCCCGCCGCATCGCCGGCCTGATCGACGGGCTCTATCTGCGCTACGCGCTCGACGCCAAGGCGCTGCACAGCACAGACGAGGCCGTCGGCGTGATCGACGGCTCCGAAGGCGCCCATCACGTGTTGCACGCCATCGCCGCCGAATGCAGCGAAGCGCAGGAGAACGACGACATCTCGCTCACCAAACGCGATCCCGATCCCATCACCCCACTCGCGAGCCCGCAAAAATGACCCAACCCAATATCCTCATTTTGATGGTGGACCAGTTGAACGGCACCCTGTTTCCGGATGGCCCCGCCGACTGGCTGCATGTGCCGAACCTGCGCAAACTGGCCGCACGCTCGGTGCGTTTCGCCAATGCCTATACCGGCTCGCCGCTCTGCGCGCCGGGACGGGCCGCCTTCATGTCCGGGCAATTGCCCTCCGGCACCGGCGTCTATGACAATGCCGCCGAGTTCGGTTCCGACATCCCGACTTTCGCGCACCATCTACGCCGGGCGGGCTATCGCACCGCGCTCTCGGGCAAGATGCACTTCGTCGGCCCCGATCAGCTGCACGGGTTCGAGGAGCGCCTCACCACCGATATCTACCCGGCCGATTTCGGCTGGACCCCGGATTATCGCAAACCGGGCGAGCGCATCGACTGGTGGTATCACAACTTGGGCTCGGTCACCCAGGCGGGCACGGCCGAGATCACCAACCAGCTCGAATATGACGACGACGTCGCCTTTCAGGCGCAGCAATGGATCTATGACGCGGCGCGCAGCGGCAATGCCGATCGCCCCTGGTGCCTGACCGCCAGCTTCACCCATCCGCACGACCCATACGTGGCGCGCAAACGTTATTGGGATCTCTACGCGGATTGCGACCATCTCGCGCCCATCGAGCCCGCCCTGGCCTTCGAGGATCACGACCCGCATTCGCAGCGCATCTTCAACGCCAATGACTGGCGCAATTTCGAGATCACCGAGACCGACATCAACAAGGCCCGCCGGGCCTATTTCGCCAATATCTCCTATCTCGACGACAAGATCGGCCAGATCCTGCAGGTGCTCGAAGATACACAGCAGGAAGCCATCATCTTCTTCGTCTCCGATCACGGCGACATGCTCGGCGAAAAGGGCCTGTGGTTCAAAATGAGTTTCTTTGAGGGCTCGGCGCGGGTGCCGCTGATGATCTCTGCCCCGGGTCTGGAACCACGGCTCGAAGAAACGCCCGTGTCCACCATCGATGTCTGCCCGACGCTCTGCGAGCTGGTCGGCGTCGATATGGAAGAGGTCATGCCCTGGACCGACGGCGAGAGCCTCGTCGGGCTGGCCAAGGGCGGCGAGCGCCTCTCGCCGGTGCGCATCGAATATGCCGCCGAGGCCTCGGAAGCGCCGCTCGTCTCGCTGCGCCGCGGCAGGTACAAGCTCAACCTCTGTGCCCTCGACCCCGATCAGCTTTTCGATCTCGAGGCCGACCCGCAGGAGCAACACAACCTCGCCGATGATCCGGACCACGCCGAGGCCCACAAGGCGCTCCGGGCCGAAGCCGAGGGCTATTGGGATCTTGAGAAATACGATGCCGATGTCCGCAAAAGCCAGGCCCGCCGTTGGGTTGTCTACGACGCTTTGCGCAAGGGTGGCTATTACCCCTGGGATTACCAGCCGCTGCGCGATGCCTCCGAACGCTACATGCGCAACCACATGGACCTGAACGTCCTTGAAGACGCCAAGCGCTTCCCTCCCGGTGACTGAATTGAACGAGACCAAGAAATGACCCAGACCTTCCAGCCGAAAGCCAGCCATTTCATCAATGGCGCCTATGTCGAGGACACGGCAGGCGATGTGATCGAAGTGATCTACCCGCATACCGGCGAGGTGATCGCGACGCTGCATTCCGCCACGCCCGCAATCATCGACCGGGCGCTCGCCTCGGCGAAAGCGGCGCAGGTCGACTGGGCCAAACTGTCCGGCACCGAACGGGGCCGGGTGTTGCGCAAAGCCGCCGAGATCATGCGGGACCGCAACCACGATCTGTCGGTGATCGAGACCCATGACACCGGCAAACCGATGTCGGAGACGCTCGTGGCCGATGCCGCCTCGGGCGCCGATGCGCTCGAGTATTTCGGCGGGCTGGCCGGCACACTCACCGGCGAGCATATCCCGGTGGCGGGTGGCGATTTCGTCTATACCCGCCGCGAGGCTCTGGGCGTCTGCGTCGGCATCGGCGCCTGGAACTACCCGATCCAGATCGCCAGCTGGAAAGCCGCGCCGGCTCTGGCCTGTGGCAATGCGATGGTGTTCAAACCCTCGGAAATGACCCCGCTCACCGCGCTGCAACTGGCCGAGATCCTGATGGACGCGGGTGCCCCCGCCGGGCTTTTCAACGTCGTGCAGGGCTATGGCAATGTCGGCGCCGCGCTGGTCACGGACAGCCGTGTCGACAAGGTCTCGCTCACCGGCTCCGTGCCCACGGGCCGCAAGGTCTATGCCGCCGCCGCCGAGGGCATTCGTCACGTGACGATGGAATTGGGCGGCAAATCCCCGATCGTGGTGTTCGACGATGCCGATCTGGAAAACGCCGTCTCGGCCGCGATCAATGGAAATTTCTACTCGACCGGGCAGATCTGCTCCAACGGCACGCGGGTGTTTGTGCAGGACGGGCTTTATGATGATTTCGTCGCCCGTGTCGCCGAACGCATGGACGGCGCGGTGATCGGCGATCCGATGGATGAGGCCACAACCATCGGCCCGATGGTCTCCGCCCGTCAGCGCGAGATCGTCATGGGCTACATCGAGAAGGGCGTGAGCGAAGGCGCGCGTCTGGTCAAAGGCGGCAAATTGATCGAGGGCGACGGCTTCTATCTCGAACCGACGCTGTTTGCCGATGTCGAGGACGAGATGTCCATCGCCCGCAAAGAGATTTTCGGCCCGGTGATGTCGGTGCTCCGCTTCACGACCGAGGAAGAGGGGCTCAAACGCGCCAATGCCACGGAATTCGGTCTCGCCGCCGGTGTCTTCACCAAGGACCTGACCCGCGCGCATCGCGTTGCCGCAGGCTTCGAGGCGGGCACGTGCTACATCAACGCCTATAACCTGACCCCCGTGGAGGCGCCTTTTGGCGGCTCGAAGCTGTCGGGCGTCGGGCGCGAAAATTCCAAGGCCGCGATTGACCATTATAGCCAGATCAAAACCGTCTACGTCGGTATGAACGATACCGAAGCACCGTTCTGACGCAGATCGAAGGAAGTTTCCATGCAAGCCGAATATGTCATCGTCGGCGCTGGCTCCGCCGGCTGCGCCATCGCCTATCGCCTCGCCGAGGCCGGCAAGACCGTCATCGTCATCGAACATGGCGGCACCGACGCGGGCCCGCTGATCCAGATGCCCGGCGCGCTGTCCTATCCGATGAACATGAAGCGCTATGACTGGGGCTATATGAGCGAACCGGAACCGGGGCTTGGCGGGCGGCGTCTGGTGACCCCGCGCGGCAAGGTCCTGGGCGGCTCCTCTTCGATCAACGGCATGGTCTATGTGCGCGGTCATGCCCGCGACTTCGACACATGGGAAGAAATGGGGGCACGCGGCTGGGCCTATGCCGATGTGCTGCCCTATTACAAGCGCATGGAAAGCTGGGACTGCGGCGGTCATGGTGGTGACCCGGATTGGCGCGGCAAAAACGGCCCGCTACATATCTCGCGCGGCAAACGCGACAACCCGCTGGTCAAGGCCTTTGTCGAGGCCGGGGCGCAGGCGGGCTATCCCACCACCGACGATTACAATGGCGAACAACAAGAGGGTTTCGGCCCTTATGATGCGACGATCCACAAGGGCGAACGCTGGTCGGCCTACAAGGCCTATCTGAAACCGGCGCTGGCGACCGGCAATGTCACCCTGATCCGCGGCCTTGCCCGCAAGGTGGTGATCGAAGACGGTCAGGCGAAAGGCGTCGAGATCGAACGCAAAGGGCAAATCGAGGTGATTTCCGCCAGTCGCGAAGTCATCCTCTCCGCCTCCTCGATCAACTCGCCGAAACTCCTGATGCTCTCTGGCATCGGCGACGCGGCGCATCTCAAAGACCACGGCATCGCGGTCGTGGCAGACCGTCCGGGGGTCGGGCAGAACCTGCAAGACCATCTCGAGCTCTACATCCAACAGGCCGCGACCCAGCCGGTGTCGCTGTTCAAATATTGGAACCTTGTCGGCAAGGCCTTCGTCGGCGCGCAATGGCTTTTCACCAAAAAGGGTGTCGGTGCCTCGAACCAGTTCGAAAGCGCCGCGTTCATCCGCTCGAAACCCGGTATTGAATATCCCGATATCCAATATCACTTCCTGCCCATCGCCGTGCGCTACGACGGTCAGGCCGCCGCCGAGGGCCACGGGTTTCAGGCCCATGTCGGACCGATGCGGTCAAAATCCCGCGGCGCGGTGACGCTCAGATCCGCCGATCCCTCCGAAGCGCCGAAGATCTTCTTCAACTACATGTCGCAAGACAGCGATTGGGAAGATTTCCGCGCCTGCATCCGGCTCACCCGTGAGATTTTCGCCCAGGAGGCCTTCGCCCCTTATCGCGGCAAGGAAATCCAGCCCGGCGCGGCCATGCAATCGGACGAAGAGCTCGATGGTTTCATCCGCGAGCATGCCGAAAGCGCCTTTCACCCCTGCGGCACCTGTCGCATGGGGGAGAAAGACGATCCGATGGCCGTGGTCGATCCGGAATGCCGGGTGATCGGCATCGAGGGCTTGCGTGTCGCCGACAGTTCGATCTTCCCGCAGATCACCAATGGCAACCTCAACGGCCCCTCGATCATGACGGGCGAAAAGGCCGCCGACCATATCCTCGGCAGGGCGCCGCTGGCACGTGAAAATGCCCAGCCCTGGATCGCGCCGAATTGGCAGACGGCTCAGCGCTGAACTCTCCTTCACCCCAAAAGAAAACGACCGGGGCATTGCCCGGTCGTTTGGCTTTGCAGATATGGGCTCGCCTCAGCCCAGCGCCTCTTCCGGCGAGATGGCATCCAGCCCGAGCGCCGCGCCAACGGCCACATTGGTAATCTTGCCGTCCCAGACATTCAGACCGGCCCGCAGATGCGCGTCGTCTTTCAGCGCCTGTTTCCAGCCCTTGTCGGCCAATGCCTTGGCAAATGGCAGGGTTGCGGCATTGAGCGCATAGGTCGAGGTGCGCGCCACCGCGCCGGGCATATTGGCAACGCAATAATGCACGATACCGTCGACCTCATAGGTCGGTTCGGCGTGCGTGGTGGCATGCGAGGTTTCGAAACAGCCGCCCTGATCGATCGCCACATCGACGAGCACCGCACCCGGCTGCATGGTCGAGAGCATGTCGCGGGTGACGAGTTTCGGCGCCGCCGCCCCGGGGACCAGCACCGCACCGATCACCAGATCGGCCTCGGCCACCTCTTTCGCCAGCCCCGCCTGGGTCGCGTAGAGACAGCGGGCGGAAGACCCGTAGTGCAGTTCGAGCCGTTCGAGCGTCGGCAGGGAGCGGTCAAGAATGGTGACATCGGCCCCCAGCCCCACGGCCATGCGCGCGGCGTTGAAGCCGACGACACCGCCACCGATCACCACGACCTTTGCCGGCGCCACACCGGGCACACCGCCCAGGAGCACACCGCGCCCGCCATGGGCCTTTTCCAAAGCGGTGGCACCAGCCTGGATCGAAAGGCGTCCGGCCACCTGACTCATCGGTTTCAGAAGCGGCAAGCCACCGGCCGCATCGGTCACGGTCTCATAGGCGATACAGGTCGCACCGCTCTTGACCAGATCCTCGGTCTGAGCCGGATCGGGCGCCAGATGCAAATAGGTGAAGAGCAGATGATCCGGACGCAGACGGGCCCGTTCCTCGGGTTGCGGTTCCTTGACCTTGACGATCATCTCCGCGGCCTCGAACACCGCTTCTGCCGTCGCGAGGATCTCCGCACCTTCTGCTTCATAGGCGGCATCCTCGGCTCCGATGCCGAGCCCCGCACCGCTCTCGACCACCACGGAATGGCCGGACGCAACCAGCTCCGCAACGCTCTCGGGGGTCAGCCCGACACGAAACTCATTGTTCTTAATTTCCTTAGGGATACCGATGCGCATTTCTTCCTCCGCTTCTGTTGGTACAGGGATGCTAGCCCGGAGGAGACAATAAGAAATTCGAAAGTCTCTCGGGAAATGCACCCAAACGGGATGATTGCATCGAAAGTGAAAAATATTCGGGAAGATGCTTCGATTACAATTCATTAACGCAAAGGATGACCGGCTCGGCTTTCGAACATCCGTTCCCGGCGCAGGTTCAGAAGAGACCTCGGCCAGCCCTGAAGGACGGAGCTGCCACTGAGTCGTTTCTCGCCCGAAATGGCACCGCGCCACGTCACGAAACAGCGCGCGATGCCATTTCGGGCGCACAGATTTTCTGCGACGCAGTTCATTTTTGCCGCATCGCAGAACACGACGCCGTGAAATCGCGTCAACTGTCTGTGAAAATTCGTGAATCCATCGATGATGCGTCAATCCGTCGCGGTGAAGGCCGGCGCTAACAGGCGTAGCCCGGGCCCACAAAACTCGTGGTCGGCGTGCCGGCGACCCAATGAGCCGCCGGGACAGCCGGACAAATAAAAAGGCACGCACATTGCTTAGACTCAGGCCCCTCCTGCTGGCTTCCGCCGGCGCTTTTGCGCTGTCCGGGTGTCAGTACCATGTACTTTCGCCGCAGGGATGGGTGGGTGATCAGGAACGCAATCTTCTGATCATTTCCACCCTGCTCATGCTCATCGTCATCGTCCCCGTATTGATCATGGCGGTCTATTTTCCGCTGAAATATCGCGCCGATCGGGAAGACATGTCGGATTACGATCCGACCTTCGAACATTCCAACAAGATCGAAGTGGTGATCTGGGGCGTTCCGATCCTGATCATCGTCGCGCTCGGGTGGTTCACCTATGACTACACCCACAAGCTCGACCCCTATCGCCCGCTCGACCATCTCGGCGCCGGCGAACCGATCGAGGTTCAGGCGGTCTCGCTCGACTGGAAATGGCTGTTCATCTACCCCGAATTCGGCGTCGCCTCGGTCAACGAACTGGCGATTCCGGAAGGCCGTCCGGTGAATTTCTCGCTGACCTCCTCGACGGTGATGAACACGCTGTCGATCCCGGCACTGGGCGGCATGGTCTATTCGATGGCCGGCATGGAGACCAAACTGCACCTGATCGCGGATACGACCGGCACTTTCCCGGGGCGCTCGGCGCATTACTCGGGTCCGGGGTTCTCCAAGATGACCTTCGACACGCTGTCGATGACCGACGAGGATTTCAACGCCTGGGTCGCCAAGGTGAAAGAGACCGGCGGGGAGCTGACCCGCGCGAGCTATCTTGAGTTGGAAAAACCCACCATCGACGAGCCCGTGCACAGCTATGCCTCGGTGGAAGACGGGCTCTTTGGTCGCATCGTCGAGATGTGCGTCGAAGACGGCAAGGTCTGCATGGGTCACATGATGATGCAGGACGAATTGGGCGGCGGCGGTCTCGCCGGCATTCCGAATGCCGCGGCCTATAGCTATGACCGTGCCCGCACCATCGACGGCTTCGGCAATCTCATCGACCTTCCCGAACCCGAAGTGAATGCTTTCCACGAAGCCTTCCTGAACGACCCGGATGCGATCTGCGGCCCGGATTTCGCGCGCACGTCCGCCCGCACGGAGGAAAAGAACAATGGCTAACGCACAACCTGCCGAGACCTTCTCGCCGATCTTCGGGCGGCTGACGCTCGACTGGATCCCCTATCACGAACCCATTCTGATCGCGACCTTTGCCGGCGTGGCCCTGGGCGGGCTCGTGGTCCTCGCCCTGATGACCTATTTCAAGCTCTGGGGGCCTTTGTGGCGCGACTGGGTGACCTCGGTCGATCACAAGAAAATCGGCATCATGTATATGGTGCTGGGCTTCATCATGCTGATCCGCGGTTTCGCCGATGCGCTGATGATGCGCGCACAACAGGCGATGGCCGCCGGTGAGGCCGCGGGCTACCTGCCGCCGCACCATTTCGATCAGGTCTTCACCGCCCATGGCGTGATCATGATCTTTTTCGTCGCCATGGTCTTTGTCACCGGCATCATGAACTATGTCATGCCGATGCAGATCGGCGCGCGCGACGTGGCCTTTCCCTTCCTCAACAATTTCTCCTTCTGGATGACCGTTGCCGGGGCACTGCTGGTAAACATCTCGCTCTTCGTCGGGGAATTCGCCCGCGTCGGCTGGCTCGCCTTCCCGCCCCTCTCGGGCGCGAGCTATTCGACCGGTCCGGGGATGGATTACTATCTCTGGGCGCTGCAGATCGCCGGCGTCGGCACGACGCTTTCGGGCATCAACCTGATCGCCACCGTGCTCAAGATGCGCGCCCCGGGCATGAAGCTGATGGACATGCCGATCTTTGCCTGGACGACCCTGATCACCAACGTGCTGATCGTCGTCGCCTTCCCGGTGCTGACCGCCACCCTGGCGCTTTTGACCCTGGATCGTTACTTCGACTTCCACTTCTTCACCAATGACTTTGGTGGCAACGCGATGATGTACATCAACCTGATCTGGATCTGGGGTCACCCGGAAGTCTACATCCTGATCATCCCCTGCTTTGGTGTCTTCTCGGAAATCGTCTCGACCTTCTCCGGCAAGCCGATCTTCGGCTACAAGACCATGGTCTGGGCCACCGCCTGTATCATGGTGCTGAGCTTCGTCGTCTGGCTGCACCACTTCTTCACCATGGGCTCCGGCGCCAGCGTGAACACATTCTTCGGCATCACCACGATGATCATCGCCGTGCCGACGGGCGTGAAAATCTTCAACTGGCTCTTCACCATGTACAAGGGCCGCGTGCGGCTCGAAGTGCCGATGTACTGGACCATCGGCTTTCTCGTCACCTTCACCATCGGTGGCATGACGGGCGTGCTGCTGGCCGTTCCGCCGGTCGACTTCCAGCTCCACAACACGCTGTTCCTGATCGCGCATTTCCATAACGTGATCATCGGCGGCGTGGTCTTCGCCGTCTATGCTGCGGTGAGCTACTGGTGGCCGAAAGCCTTCGGCTTCCAGCTCAGCGACAAATGGGGCAAGCGCAGCTTCTGGCTCTGGTTCACGGGTTTCTACTTTGCCTTCATGCCGCTCTATGCATTGGGCCTGATGGGTGTGACCCGCCGGATGAATTCCTATCCGGACCCCGCCTGGCAGCCCTATTTCATCGTCGCGGCCTTCGGCGCGGTGCTGATCCTCGGCGGGATCGTTTCGACCTTCGTGAACTTCTATGTCTCGATCCGCGATCGCGAACAGAACCGCGTCGGAGACGACCCCTGGGATGCACGTACGCTGGAATGGGCGACGCAATCGCCGCCGGCGCCTTATAACTTCCCCGAAAGCTTCCGCGTCAATGGCCGCGAAGCCTTCTGGCAGATGAAGCAACAGGGCTTCAAATGGTCCGGGCATTACACCCCGATCCATATGCCGAAAAGTACCGCCATGGGCGTGCTGATCGCCGCTGCGGCGCTGGTCTTCGGCTTTGCCATGGTCTGGTACATCTGGTGGCTCGCCATCCTGAGCTTTGCCGGCATGCTGATCCTCGGCATTGCCCATACCTTCAACTACAACCGCGACTATTACATCCAGACCGATGTCATTGCCGCGACCGAGAAGAAAGGAGCGACGGCATGAGCCCGCTGGACTCTCCCACCATGACGCCGGAAACGGCCATGACACCGGGTGTCACCGTGATCACCGATGATCACGGCCACCATGACAGCCCCACGCCCATCGGGTTCTGGATCTACCTGATGAGCGACTGCATCATCTTCGGTGCGCTTTTCGCGACCTATGCCGTCCTGGGCGGCGGGTTCGCGGGCGGGCCGGGGCCGAAGGACCTGTTCGAGCCTGGGTTCGTCGCCATCGAGACGGCTTTGCTGCTGTTCTCCTCGATCACCTTCGGCCTCGCCATGCTTCAGGCAGACAAGGGCAAGCTCGGCGGTACCACCCGCTGGCTGATCGCCACCGGCCTGTTCGGCGCCGGCTTCATCGGCATGGAGCTCTATGAGTTCCGTCACCTGATCCACATTGGCGCAGGGCCGGATCGCTCCGCCTTCCTGTCGTCCTTCTTTGCCCTCGTGGGCACCCACGGGCTGCACGTCACCGGCGGTCTGATCTGGCTCATCACCCTGGTGGTTCAGATCAACATGCACGGGCTGAACGGGCCGAACATGCGTCGCCTCGGCACGCTGTCGATGTTCTGGCACTTCCTCGATCTGATCTGGATCGGCGTGTTTTCCTTTGTCTATCTGGTGAGGTTGGTCTGATGTCCGCTGATACGCATTCCGCACAGTCCCACGACGCCGGTCATGGCACAGGGCATGGCACCATGGGCCAGTTGATGATCGGTTTCGCGCTGGCCGCGATCCTGACCATCATCCCCTTCGGCCTCGTCATGGGCGAGGTCGAGATGAACCGGACCGCCCTGGTCGGCATCATCATGGGGCTTGGCGCCATTCAGATCGTGGTGCATCTGGTGTTCTTCCTGCACCTGAACACCCGTTCCGAAGAGGGCAACACCTTCATGGCCACCATGCTGGCGCTGATCATTCTGGTGATCGTGCTCGCGGGCTCGCTCTGGGTCATGCACAACATGAACACGAACATGATGCCCCAGCATGAGATGGATCAGCAGATCGAACAGATGAAAAGCCTGCAATCGCAGCAGGGCTGATCACATCTTTACCGCACCATTCGCCGGGGCCCTCGTGGCCCCGGTTTGCCATTCAGGACTTTCCCAATGCGCCTCTCTCCTCGTCTTTTCTCGCTCAAGATGATCATCGCCACGCTGCTGGCCGCCCTCGGCATCGCCGGGTTCATGAGCCTCGGCTTCTGGCAGGTGAACCGCCTGCACTGGAAACTCGATCTGATCGATCGGGTCGATGCCCGCATCCATGCCGATCCGGTCGCCGCGCCCGGCCCGGCGGATTGGGCCGGCATCACGGCGGAGAAGGACGAATACACCCGCGTCACGCTCAAGGGCGCGTTCCTCGCCGATCAGGATATCCTGATCTATACGCCCTCAGATTTCGGCCCCGGCGACTGGGTGCTCACCCCGTTTCAGCGCGACGACGGCACCATCGTGATGGTCAATCGCGGCGTCGTGCCCGACAATCTGGCCCGGGCGGGCGCGTACACCCATGTCACCGGCCCGACAGAGATCACCGGTCTCCTGCGCCGCTCCGAAGACCAAGGCTGGCTGTTCTCGCGCGACAACGATCCCGAGAACGGCAAATGGTATCGCCGCGACATCGGTTCCATCACAGCGGCCAAGGGCTTTGCCAATGCCGCACCCTATTTTGTCGATCAGGAGTTGACCGATCCCACCGGTTGGCCGCGCGGCGGCAAGACCGTCGTCTCGTTCCGCAACGCCCATCTGAGCTATGCGCTGACCTGGTTCGCACTGGCCGGTGTTGTCCTCCTGGGCTACGCGCTCGTGCTGCGGCTGGAATTCAAGCGCGACACTTGACAGCGGGTCCTGCGCGCCCTCCCCTAGCTCCGAACGGACAGGAAGGCGCGCCATGACGGATCACTCTGCATCCCGAAATCTCATCACCGATGTCGCGGGGCTCAAGGTCGGCAATGCCTCCTCGCCCCGCCTCAAATCCGGCGTCACCGTGGTGACGGCAGACGTGCCCTTCACCGCCTCCGTGCATGTCATGGGCGGCGCGCCCGGCACCCGGGAAACCGATCTTCTGGCCCCCGACAAACTGGTCGACGGTGTCGACGCGCTGGTGCTCTCGGGTGGATCGGCCTTTGGCCTCGACGCCTGTTCCGGGGTCTCGGACGGGCTTTTGCAAGCCGGGCGCGGCCATGCTGTCGGCCCGGCTCGCGTTCCCATCGTTCCCGGCGCGATCCTGTTCGATCTGCTCAATGGCGGCGAGAAGGAGCTCGCCGAGGCCCCCTATCGCGCGCTCGGGCGCGAAGCCTATGACCGGGCCGCCCCGGACTTTGAGATCGGCACCGAGGGCGCCGGCTACGGCGCCCTGACCGCGACGCTGAAAGGCGGGTTGGGCTCGGCTTCCACGCGCTACAAAGACTACACTGTCGGCGCTCTGGTGGCGGTGAATGCCGTTGGCGCAGCGACAACACCGGGCACGGCGCATTTCTGGGCTGCCGCTTTCGAGCAGGGCGCGGAATTCGGCGGATTGGGCCCCGATCCCCGCCGGGGCTTTCGGGCGGAAGAGCTGCCGACCAAGCTCTCTGCGCTCGAAGGACCGGGCGAGGCCACGACCATTGCCATTGTCGCCACCGATGCGGCGCTCACAAAGGCCGAATGCCACCGTTTGGCCGTCGCCGCCCATGACGGGCTCGCCCGGGCGCTGGTGCCGGCGCACACGCCCTTTGACGGAGATCTGGTCTTTGCCCTGTCGACCGGCACGAATGAGATCACCGGAGATCGCGCCATGCTCCTGGCCGGGCTGGGCGCCAGCGCCGCCGATTGCCTCGCCCGCGCCATCGCCCGCGGTGTATATGCCGCTCGGGCGGAACCGGGCGACCTGCTGCCATGCTGGTCGGATCTGAGGAAGGCTTAAAGAAGAATCCGAATGATCACAGCCGCCGCGTCAGCTCGGCGACAGGCATGTCTCAGAACAGCCGCTCCAGCGGCCGGACCCGGTTTTGACGATGCCGCCGAACAAGGGTCTTCTGACGTTTGAGCGGGAGGATCTCCCGCGCCGCAGGATAGCGATCCGGATCGCCCTCGATCCCCGGGAAAAGCGCTGAGAGTTCCTCCCAGGCCCCCCGGCTCATCATCTTGCACGCCTGTGGCCCCGGCAAAAGCGTTTCCGACGGCGCGCCTTCGGCAAAGATAATCTCGTGATGATCGCAGAGCAGATGACAATACACGAGTTCCTCAGGGCCTGATGTGACGGAGATCCCCGGCATGCCGGCAAGCTTGCGCGCCGAGACGAGGACCTCGTCCTGCCCGGTCATGCGCCGGGCGATGCGGGAACTGATCAACATGCGATGCTGAGGAGAGACCCGGAGATCGCGCTTGGGCAGACCGGCCCCCAGCGCCCCGGCGCGGATGTGGATCGGCGCCAGTTTCGGGGTCCAGCCGACACGCGCCCGACCGACCCAGCGCACCGGCTGGGCGCCATGATCGGCGGTGATCACCATATCCCCGGGGCGCAGCGTCTCCACCGGGCGTTCGCCCTCCGGCGTCAGGATGCCGGTGCCCTCGGTGAAACAGGTCACGCCGGTGTTCTCGGTGGTGAAGAACGCGCTGTTGGCCGAGGCGCCGGAGAAGGTGAGCGAGCCGGTGCCGAACTGCAGATTGTCGGAATAATCGACATCGCCGACGCCGTCGTTCGACTGGTTCAGAATGCCATCGTCGGCCTGGTCGGCATAGAGCTCCCAGATGTCGTCGTAGAAGCCCGACAGATCGATGAAATCATTGTTCGTGCTGTCGCCATCCGCGAGCGTGCCGGTGTTGCCGCTGTTGAAATCGGTGATGATGTCGGAGCCGTCGCCGACATTGTAGATGAACGTGTCATTGCCGAGCCCGCCGGTCAGCGTGTCATTGCCGGTGCCGCCGACGATGGTGTCGTCGCCCGAGCCCGCGGTGATGTCGTCATTGCCGGCGCCACCGTCGAGATAGAGCCCGGAATTGTCGGCCGAAGCATCGATCGTGTCGCCGCCGCTGCCGGTGATGATCGCCTCGATATTGTCGAAGGTGACGGTGTTGGTGCCGTCGCTGACCGTGCCGTCCTCCGGCGCGGTGAAGGTGACGGTGAGCGGCGCCGAGACGGCGGAGAAATCGAGCGTATCCGTGCCGGTGCCAGTGCCGTCCCAGTCATCGCCATAGACGATGTCATTGCCCCAACCGTCGTCGAAATAGAAGGTGTCGTCGCCCTCGCCGCCGGCGATCTCATCATTGCCGCCACCACCAGTGATTGAATCATTCCCGGCATCCCCGAAAATGTAATCATCCCCACTGGTGATCTGATCCCCCTCGGCATCGGTATAGCCGACCCCCATCGTGTCATCGCCAGCCGTGCCGTCGACAATCGTCGCATAATTCGCGGCATAGCGTTCGGCCGCCATATTCGCCGTGTCGTTGACCACACTATCCAGGGTGATCGAGGAGACAGGTTGCGCCTCCAGTGCGACCTGATCGGAGTTGTAGCTCAGTTGCGGGACAAGATAGAGATTGCCCGCCGTGTCCTGCATCACCAGAGCGTTGATCGTCGTGGTCGAACCATCCGTATAGGTCAGGGTCGCGTTGTAAGAAATCAGCGCGTCAAAGGTCTGAAGCGACCCGCCATCGATCCGGAACGTATCATTGGCGATCTGGTTGTTGGTGTCGTAGGTGGTGACGTCACCACCCGAGTAGTTGCCCGGGGAAAAGCTATGCACCTGTTGATGCAACGGATCCGTCGTCGTTCCGAATGTGGAACCGACAATGGTGCCCGCGTTTTCCGCGGTGGAATTGCTTTCGAACGGGTCGAGATCTCCGATCGTGCCGAGATAGAAAACGTCAAATGTCGTGGACATGTCCCCTCACCACCGTCAGCTCAAGGGAATGGAAGACCCGAAGACCGCGCCGACCGACCGCAATCGTTCATCGTGCTTCGGACATTCCATGTCTTCGCCATCTTAGCCAGTTGCTCCAAACCCCGCCCAGCCCAGCCATCGGATCGTCGCTACGGCACCGGGGTTAACGTCTGATAACAGCAACTGATTGCCATAGGGTGAACGCCCCCTGACCGGGAATGCCATCGATCGGCGCGGATGAGGACGCGGGCACAGGGCAAATCTCCCCCGAACCGGACAGCGAAAAGGCCGCCGCAGATCTGCGACGGCCTTCGGTTTTCATCCCTCGGATATTGGATCAGGCGACGGCCAGGCTGAAATCCAGCCCGACGATCAGCGGATCGTGGTCAGAAGAGGCATAAACCCCGTCATTGTAGAAATCCGAATTGGTGAAGCTGTCGTCATAGCCGATCAAATCCGGCTCGTCGGCGTTGATATGCCATTCGGTGACACCGGTGACATTGTCCGCCAGAGCGCTGTCGGCCAGGCCCTGATCGAGCGTGCCCTGCGCCCCGTCGAAGACATAGGAATAGGCCTCGTCCTGACCGATGAATTGATCGATCAGGTCGGTGAGACCGGCATCATCGTCAAGGTACTGGACCGCATCCTCTTCGGCATAGGAGTTCATGTCACCCAAGAGCAGATAGTTGCTCGTTCCACCGCCGTTGTACGCATTGGCGATCCAGTCGGCGAGTTCCGTAGCGCCGTCGAGACGGACACCGTTCCAGAACCCCTGACCGTCGCCCTGATCGAAGTTGGCATCGGCATAGAGATCGGCCAGCAGTCCCTCGACCGTGGCGTAATCCGCGTGCCCCGGGTTCGCGGACAACCAGCTCTCCGCCGCATCGGCTACATCCTGCAACCCGCTGTCGCCTTTCGATTTGAAATGCGAGGAAACGACGGTGAAGGTCTCGCCGGTGGCATTGTCCTCAAAGGTCGCTGCAACCGAAGGACGGTTGCGCTGGTAGTCCTCGAAGGAGTAGCCGACGAGATCGCCCAGCGTGCCGGCGATGGCATAGGTCGCATCGGCCGAAGTCTCGTCATAGACGTGATACTCGGAATGCAGGAGCGTCACCGAAGAGCTATCATAGATGATGCCGGTGGTGATCGCATCCGTGCCGATGAAATCGCCGGTGCCGGTCGGATCGACATAGGCATAGCTGGCGCCGGTGCCCTCGGCATTCAACAGATCGACCAGCGTGCCGATCGCTTCGGTGCCGTTGTTCTCGATCTCCTGAAGCGCAACGACCTCCGCCCCGGTGCCGATGATGCCGTCGACGATTTTCGACGACTGGCGGGCGAATTCTTCGACCGTATCGGCGCCGCGCGGATCAAGATCGCCATTCGGCCCGGTGCCCGCGCCAGAGACGTCGATCGTGGTGAAGAAGTTCAGCACGTTGTAGGAGGCGACTTGCAGCGTGCCACCGACATCCTCGGGCGTGGCGTCACGCGCGCCGGAATTGGTGCTCTCGACGAATTCGATCGTGTCGGTCGCGTTCAGGGTCCATTCGTCGAAGGCGAAGCTCAGGACACCTTCGACGGCGCCATCGACCTCGGCGCCCAGACGCAGGGTGGTGCCCGCATCGGAGAAATCATCGCCGCTGTCGAGAATGCCATCGCCATCATCGCCGGCGCCGCCCGAATAGGCCGCGAAACTGTCCGGGTTCTGGGTCGAGGAGCCGTCATCGATCAGCAGGCGGGCATTATCATTGGCCTCGACATGGGCCGCGATCTCGGCGGCTTGCGTCTGGGCGTCATAGATCTGCGTCGCCTGCGTCTGTGTGCCGGCGGAGACCACGATCTGACCGTAGCGGTCGAGATTGAAATTCTCGATCACGGTCAGCGCATCGGTGGTCCCGGTGGTGACCGAAAGACGCATGCCTTCGAGGGCTTCGTAATTCTGGGCGATATCGGGCGAGAGCGTCACTTCGGTCAGCTCCGGCAGGGTATTGCCAGAAGAGATGACATCGACCGAGCTCACCGAGGTAATCTCGGTCAGGCCGAAATACTCGGTCACCGAGCCGCTCACCTCGACCAGATCGCCCAAGGTGACGGCATAGCCCCCGCCGGTGTAGACGAAGATGCCTTCGGAGGTCAGCGCATTGCCATCGCTGTCGGCATCTTCCTCCTGCAGATAGAAGCCGTCAGAGGTGATCAGCGTGACAATGGCGGAGACCATCAGGCTCTCGCCCACGAAGGAGGAGCTCGCGCCCTCGCCCTGAATGGTGGAGATCAGCGTCGGTTCAAGCGGCTCTTCCACATCTCCCGCCGCATCCGGATCGGAGGTCACGAGCACATTGTCGATGAACAATGCTTCGGAAGAGGAATTGCTGTCGAATTCCACCACGAGCTGGGCGGTGTCAATCTCGGCGTCGATCGTCGCGGACAGGGTGGTCCAGGCGCCTTCGACCCCGAGATCGTCGATGTCCATGCCGGTGCTGTCCAGAAGCGAGATCCGCCCCTGATCGGTCTCGACATAGATATTGACCAGATCGTCGGCTTCCCAACCGGTGGATTGCAAGAAGGCATCGAGAGACACGGTCACCTCGCCCACGGCAGAGAGATCGAGCTCGTCGAAGCTCATCACCAGCATGCCATCGGCATCCGAGAGCTCGTAGCCCTGCGTGCCGTCGGTGAAGCTGCCGACCGTGCCGGTGTAGCTCTGCACCCCGACATAATCGCCGTCCGAAATGCCGACGTCCCCACGGGTGTTCACCCAAGAGAGATCATAACCCAGCTGACCGGCGGAGGCCTCGGTGCTGTCCACCGTGGCCAGACCGTCGACATTCACCAGATCGACCGTCTCGCCCAGCGCGACCAGAGACCCGTCCGCCGCGTCGAAATCGTACCGCCCCCCGGTCGCCTCGGTTTCGAAGCTCTGACCGATGGAATAGATCTCCTGAATGGCGACATTGTCGATATAGAGGTTTTCCGAGCTGGAATTGCTGTCGAGTTCGACGATCAGCGTGGCCTCGGTGACATCGGCCCCGAGCGTCACGCTCAGATCCTGCCAGGCGCCTTCGATGCCCAGATCGTCGATGTCCTCGCCCGTCGTATCCAGAAGCGTGACTACGCCCTGATCGGTTTCGACATAGATCTTGATCAGATCATCGGCTTCCCAACCGGTTTCCGCGACGAAAGCGTTGAGCGAGACTTTGACCACGGTGTTGTCGGCCCGCGCCGAGAGATCCACCGTGTCGAAGCTCAGACGCATCAAACCATCGGCGTCCTGCATCTCATAGCCTTGGGTGCCATCGGTGAACTGATCCACCTCGCCGGTGTAACCAGTGACACCAACATAATCGCCGTCGGAGAGGCCGGTATCGCCCCGGGTATTGACCCAGCTCGCGTCAAAGCCCAACAGGCCGGCGGAAGCTTCCGTGCTGTCGACGGTCGCCGCGCCATTGCTCAGATCAACCTCGGTCCCGATCGGCAGAACCGAGCCATCGGTGTCGGTGGCATAATATTTGCCACCCGAGCTTTCGGTCTCGAAGCTCTGGGTCAGACCGATCGGGTCCCAGAGATCGGTGACGGAGACGGTGAGCGCAGCGCTGTCGCTCGCCCCGAACTCATCGGTGACGATCACCTCGAGCTCATAGAGATTGTCGCCATCGGCATCGGCGGGCGCTTCGAAATCCGGAGCGGTGTTGAAGGAGATCTCGCCGGTTTCAGCATCGATGGAAAACAGCGCCGCATCGGCTCCGGCGAGGCTGTAGCTCAGCACCGCGCCGGTGTCGACATCGCTGGCGCTGACGCCAGCATCGATGACAGTGGTGTTTTCGTCGCTGGAAATCGCGGCGTCGCTCAGGCTCAGAACCGGCGCATCATTGGTGCCGGTCACGGTGACAGTGACCGTGGCCACATCAGAGCCACCAAAGCCGTCATCGACCGTGTAGGTAAAACTATCGGTGACCACCTCGCCCTCGGCCAGCGCATCGAAGGCCGCGCCCGGCAGATAGGTGATCTCGCCATTCTCGAAGCTGACCGTCGCGCCCAGCGCCGAGGTGGCATCCACGGCCGAAATCGCAATCTCGTCACCGTCGAACTCCAGATCATTCTCGAGCAGCGCCTCTTCCGAGATCACGGTCTCGACGTTCTCAATCGCCTCGACCGCATCGTCACCGGCCAGAACCGCATTGTTCCGCCCATCGAGATAGAGCGTGTAATCGTCAGCCTCGAAATGCAGCGCCTCGATGCTTTTGAGCTGGTCGACGCCGGTGACATTGCCGTCATCGTCATAAGTGGTGACCAGCGCGGTAGAGGCTTTCAGCCCCTGATGACCACGACCATGATGATGCCCGTGACCACGAGATGCGCCAAAGAGCGCCAGATCGATGTCGCGGATCGAACCATCGTAGATCACCGTGTCAAAGCCATGGCCACCATCGATCCGGTCATTCCCGAGAGAGGCGATGATCGTGTCGTCGCCGCGCTGCCCGAAAATGAAATCACGGCCATCCGTGCCGCTCAGCGCATCATCCCGCTGCGAGCCGAAAACAAAGGTTGGACGGGCATGACCCCAGGCCCAACCGTGAGAATGGCCGTTCGCGAAAAACAGCTGCGAGAATTTGTGATGGTACATACCAGCCCCCCAGGGAATCAATTGATCGAACACATGGCTCTCATCCTAGGGTGACAGGGATATGAAGCGGCAATCCCAAAGGTAAATTGACATTACGTCACCCAAGCCTGTGACTATTTTTTAATCATTGGTCAAAATTATCGGCGACCTCGCACACCAACCGATCCACGCCCCAAAGGCTGTGGAACATAGAGGCCAGCTCCCGGCCCACAAGGTAACAGAGATCACCGCCGCAGTCAGGCTGTCCCCGCTCGACACGGTCTGACGCCTCTCTCACGAAAGCCAGATGTCCTCGTAGTTGTTGGCCTTGAAGTGATCCGACAGGAATTCGATGAACAGCCGCGTTTTGGCGGGCATGTGCCGACGGGCCGGAAAGGCGATATTGATGGTAAGCTGCGGCAGGTCCCAATCATCGAGCACGCGGACCAGACGCCCGGCCTCCAGGTCTTGCTGCACGATATAAGACGGTTGGGCGATGATGCCCATGCCGTCACGCGCCGCCGCCATCAAAAGCTGTCCCTCGTTGCTGGTCAGCGTCGGGGTGACATTGATCGTGGTGCGGGAATTGCCCTTTTGCATGTGCAGTCTCAAAGGGTCGTCGGCGAGCATGTAGATCATCATGCGGTGACGTTCGAGGTCCTCAGGATGGCGCGGCATCCCCATTTCGCCGATGTAATCCGGCGAGGCGACAAGGCGGCGCCGGGTCTTGGCCAGCTTGCGCATGGTGATCGAGCTGTCTTCTTCGACGCGCCGGGTGCGAATGGCCAGATCGACGCCGGTCTCGATGATGTCGTGATAGCGGTTCGAGGCCGCGATATCGACATGGATGCGCGGGTATTTGCGGGTGAATTCCGGGATCAGTGGCATCAGGTGCAGCATCGAAAACGAGGTCGAAGCCGTCAGTTTCAATGTGCCCGAAGGCGAATGCGAAACACTGCCGACCAGGGCCTCGGCATCCTGGAGCTCCGACAGGATGGATTTGCCATAGGAACAAAACAGCTCGCCCTCCTCGGTAAAGGAAATCCGCCGCGTGGTGCGATTGACCAGGCGCACGCCAAGACGCTCTTCGAGAGAGGCAAGGTGGCGACTTGTGGCCGAGACGGATTGTCCCAGAATCTCGGCGGCCTTGCTGATGCTGCCCTGCTCGACGATCTGCACGAGCACTTCTATTTCCGTAAACCGATCCATGGACCTCCCCTTCCATGTTTGCCTCCACGTTTGATGTTAGCGATCACGACAGAAATAATCTCGGGTTATTATTGCAAAATAAGCAAATATCTTTTCCGAACCGGGCGATTTCTTTCGGAAGGCGGAAAGGTAGTTTGGGACTCTACTTGATAAAGAAAATGCGCGTTGCGGCTTTTGCGGTCCTCGCGCGCAGGCGCGTACTGGGAGGAAAATCGTGATCAAACATATCGTCATGTGGAACATGTCAGGGCAAACCGCAGAGGAGCGCAGCAAGGCAGCACAGGTCGTCAAAGAGAAATTCGAGGGCCTGCGGGACGCCATTCCCGGTCTCATCGAACTTGAAATCGGCATCGACGAAAGCGCCGTGGATTATGCCTGCGATATCGTACTCTATTCGGTTTTTGACTCCCGGGAGGCGCTCGCCGCCTATGCCAATCACCCGCTGCATCTGAAGGTGCGCGAAGATCTGGGCACCCTGCGGATCGCCCGGCATCAAGTGGACTATCGACCTGCGGCACAGGTTTGAGACCTGATCCAGCCCCTTCCGAAATCGGAAGGGGCTTTTCGCATCAATGCTGCGACGGCGGCCGGCCGTGGAAGGCATCCTCGAGCAAGAGCGTCAGCCCCTCACGGTCCAGCGGGCGCGGATTCCAATAGGGATTTTCCAAACTCAAATCGACGACCCGGGCAATGCCCTCTTCCGGCATCTCGAGCGCTTTGAGCCCCTCGGGCGCGCCAATCTCACACCCGATCTCATAGAGACGCCGCGCCGGATCATCCGTGTTCAGCGTCTCGCGCAGCCGCGCCATGACCTCCGGAATCGCCGGCGCCGTGTAGGCCAGCGCATGCGGCAGAACGATCGTGTGAGTCGCGGCATGCGGCAGATCGAAGGCCCCGCCCAGCGCATGGCAGAGCTTGTGATGCAGCGCCATGCCGACGGTGCCCAGACAGGTGCCGCAGAGCCACGCCCCATAAAGCGCGTCCGAGCGCGCGGCGCGATCCGCAGGGTCCTTGGCAATGCGCGGTAGCGCCTCGGTCAGAGCCCGCACCCCTTCCGCCGCGATCAGCGACGTGACAGGGTTCGCCTCCCGACAATAGAGCGCCTCGATCGCATGCGCGACGGCGTTCATACCGCTCAGCCCAGACATGGCGGCAGGCAGGGTCATGGTCAGATCGACATCATAGATCACCGTCTCCGGCAGCACCTTTTCGCTCCTGAGCGTACGTTTCACCCCATCGGCGGTTTCGCCAAGGATGGGTGTCATTTCGGAGCCGGCATAGGTGGTCGGGATGACGATCTGACCCAGATTTGTCCGCAGAGCCAAAGCTTTGCCCAAACCAATGGTGGAGCCCCCGCCCAGCGACACGATCCCGTCGGCCCCAACGGATTTCAGATATTTGAGCGCCTGTTCGGTGACCTCCGCGGGCGTGTGCATCCGAGCGTCGGAAAACACCCCGGCACTCAGATCGCCAAGCGTGTCGGACAGGGCCTGCACCTGATCGACCTGCTGCGGTGTGGAGAGCAACAGAACGCGTGTCATCCCGGCGGCCCGGATCTCCTCCCCCAGGGCCTCAAGCTTGCCAAAGCCGAACAGGATACGTCCGGGATTCGCGGTGTAGGTAAAGCTGTGCATGGTCTTCTCTCCGGTCTCGCGGGGGGATCGGCCAGGACGTCCTGTCGTCTCCCTCAGGGCGCGCGATGGTGTTTCTTTGCAGTCTTCCTCAGCAAGGATTGCGGGTGAAAACTTGGCAGCAGAAGCGCACATTGGGAACGTGGAAGAGGTGGGAAACATCTTTGCAAATTCTGCAATTATGCCGCTTTCGAAGGCTCTTTCGACAGGCTCACCTCCCCCCTTCCCGTTGCGACCAGGCGTCTGCGACACCAAGTCAAATAGATTATATCAAATTGATAACAATGACTTTATTTTCAACACCCCACCTTTCCGCAACTCTCGTTCGCATAGGTTCTCAGCCGCCAAAACGGTCCCACCGACTTATGCAAAATTTGGGGCAATTGGGCGCTTGGCACCCTCTCGCCCCCTGACGGCTCTCTGGACATGCAAAGATTTGCGCTCCTAAGATCAGGGCAACCGAAAGGCCGAGCACAAACGCACAAGTCGCCGCCTTTCATGACAGACAACAGCACCTGGTGGAGCAGGCGCCGGCTCAGGGAGGACACAGAATGACACAACCGCGGATCGCCTATCTTGGGACCGGTGCGAACGGCGCCGGGATCGCGGCGGACATGACCCGCGCGGGCCATGATGTGACCCTGATCGAGCAATGGCCCGCCCATGTCGAGGCGATGCGCGCGCATGGCATCATCGTCGAAATGCCGGGCGGACGGTCGGAGACGACGGAGGTCACCGTCAGGCACCTTTGCGAAGTGGCCCAATTGCGCCAGAGCTTCGATCTCGTCTATCTCGGCATGAAGGCCTATGATACCCGTTGGGCGGTCGAGTTGATCAAGCCGATGCTGGCCGAAGACGGTGTGGTCATCGGCATGCAAAACGGCATGACACGCGACACAATCGCCTCGATCGTCGGACCGGATCGCTGCCTTGGCGCGGTGATCGAGGTCACCGCCAATATGTACACGCCGGGCCGAGTCGACCGGCAAAGCTCGCGTGAAGAAAGCTGGTTCGCGCTCGAAGACAGTGCCGAGGTCGGTGCGGAGCGTGTTGCGCTGGCGGCAGAGGTACTGCGCGCCGCCGGGACCGTCGATGTTGTGGCGGATATTCACTCCGCGAAATGGATGAAGCTGGCGGTCAATGCCGCCGAGCTGGTGACCTCTGCACTTGTGGGCCTGCCGTTGATGCACGCGGCGAAAGACCCGGCGCTGTTGAATTTCATGCTGGCCGCCGGTCGCGAAGCGGTGGCCGCCGCCGCCGCGGACGGGGCGGTTTTGATGCCGATCCTCGGCATGCCCGAGGATGTTGACACCTCCGATCCGGCGGCCTTTGCGGATGCGCTTTTTGGCAAGGTGCTGTCGTCCTTCTGCCTGCCGGACACGGAAACCACCTGTTTGCAGGACTGGCGCAAGGGACGTCGCAACGAGGTGCACGGGTTGAACGGCCATGTCGCGGAAGTGGCACACAAAAACGGGCTGCGCGCACCGCTCAATGAACTCACCGTCGCCATGGCCGAGCGCATCGAGGCGGGCGAGATGCCCTTTGACGAGACCAACCGCGATGCCATGGCCGCCGCCTTGGCCGAACACTATCCGGAGCTTGGCAACCTTGCCGGGCTTCCTCCGCACATGGCCGGCGCCTGACACGCAGGGCCGCGCCACTCTGGCTCAGAAAGTCTGAGCACCACGAAATTTGAGCACAGCAAGAATTGCCGATCTGTCCCCGGGCGCCGCACAGCCTGCGGTCGGGACAGGACATGCACCGACATCAAGGGAGAGAGAGTATGACCAGAATTTTGATCAAGAACGCCGCCGTCGTGACGATGGACGACCGTATCGGCGATTTCGAGACCGCCGACATCCTGATCGAGGACGGCGAGATCAAGGAGATCCGCCCCGACATCGACGCGGAGGCCAGCGTGGATGCAAAGATCATCGACGCCGCGGGCATGATCGCCATTCCGGGCCTCTGGGATGCACACCGCCACACCTGGCAGACGGGCCTGCGCGGCATTCTCGCCGACGGGCGTATTCCCGATTACCTGCGCGGGTTCCGCATCCAGATGGCGACGCTCTATCGCCCCGAGGACATGTATGCCGCGAACTATGCCGGCGGGCTCGATTGTCTTGAGAACGGCGTGACCGGTCTGGTGGACTATTGCCACAACATCATCAACGAAGATTACGCCCGCGCCTCGGTCGAGGGGCTCAAGGCCTCCGGCGTGCGGGGTCTCTATGGGCATGGCATGGTGCCGGTGACGGAGAACACCTTTGCCGATGGGCGCGGCTTGTCCGAAGGCAATGAAAAGGCCGATCTCAGCCACAACTGGCGCTATGAGACCGCGCGCGAGATCCGCAAGGAATATTTCGGCGACGATGACCTTCTGCGCTTCGGCATCGCGCCACAGGAACTGGCCATCGCCCCCGCCGCAGAGGTGGAGCAGGAGTTCGATCTGGCGCGTGAGCTGAACGCCCGGATCACCTTCCACAGCAATCAGGTCGCGGTGCCCGACGGCGGGATGCGCGACATGCACACCCTGTCCGAACACGGGCTTTTGGGGCCGGATGTGAACCTCGTGCATATGACCTTCACCAATCCGGAAGAATGGGACATTCTCGATGGCTCCGGCGCCTCCGTGACGCTCTGCGCGGAAACCGAGATGCAGATGGGCATGGGCTTTCCGGTGGCCGTCGAGGCGACGCGCTATACCGAAGCCGGCCCGAGCCTCGGCATGGATTGCACCAGCAGCACCAGCGGCGACATGCTCGCCCACGCGCGTCTTGTGCTGCAATGCACCCGCTGGCATGGCGACGCGGTGCATTACGAGAACTTCAGCCACCCGAAAAAAATCCACTGGACGACCCGCGATGCGCTGGCCTGGGTGACGATCAACGGCGCCCGTGCCGCGGGCGTCGACGACATCACCGGCTCTCTGACGCCGGGCAAACGCGCGGATATCGTGCTCTTGGACATGCGCGGCATCGCCTTTGCCGGCTGGAACCGCAAGGACCCGTGCAGCATGGTCGTGTCGCAGGCCAACAGCCGCAATGTTCACACGGTTCTGGTGGATGGCAAGATCGTCAAACAGGGCGGGCCTCTGTTGCACGTCGATCCCGAGGCGGCGGTGGCCAAGCTCGAAAGCTCGCATGATTTCCTCAACGAAGTCATGGACGAAAATGGCGGTTTCATCCCGCAGCCCCCGGTGCCGCTGCCGCTTTACGAAGCGTGATGGCGGGAGCGTAGTTTTCTTGCGAAATTCGCAAGAAACTTTCCCGAAAACCCCAGATTTTCCCATGTTTTGGGAGATGGCATAGTCAAAAGGCCATAGTCATCAAAGGACCACAGGGGGCGACAGGCGTCGCCCCCTGCCAGACCCCGCATATCTGCCACACCGCGAAGGAGATACCATGCTGTTCGTTATCCACTGCCTCGATCACCCCGGCAAAGTCGCGGATCGGCTGGCGCATTATGACGCACACAAAAGCTACCTCGCCTCGGCGCCGGTCGCCTCGGTGGTGTCGGGGCCGCTGCTGGCCGACGACCACGAGACGATGATCGGCTCCATGTTCATCGTCGAGGCGGAGAGCATCGACGCGGTGAAACAGTTCAACGCGAACGATCCGTTCCATGCCGCAGGGATTTGGCAAGAGATCAACATTCATCCGTTCAGCATGCGCGTCGACAATCGCGGCGCCCGCTGATCGGGAAACGGGCCTGCGGGAGGGTGGGGCCGGATCAGGAAGTTCGTGATCAGAAAGCTCATGATCAAAAGGCTCATGAGAGCCAGTAAGGGAGGACGTACAATGACATATTCTTACACGGCCAAAGGACGGGGGGCAGCGCTTGCCACAACGCTCCTTGGCGCGGCCATGGCCGTCTCGGCACAGGCCGAAACCGCCGACATCGTGGCGCAATCGACCGAAATCGTCGAACAGGGCTACGCCGGTCTCTACGAGGCGCCGCCAAGCTCCGGCCCGGCCGCCGTCGAGGGCAAGAACATCTGGTATATTTCCTGCGGACAGGCCTTTGTGCTCTGCGCCCAGCAGGCCGCGGGCTTTGAAGAGGCCGCTGAACATCTCGGCTGGACCGTCAGCATTCAGGACGGCAAGGCGACGCCCTCGATTGCCAGCGACATCATCCGCCAGGCGGTGGCCGCCAAGGTCGACGGCATCGCCATCTCGGCCTTCGATTGCCCGGGTATCAAAAGCGCCCTGCTTCAGGCCAAGGCCGACGGCGTGCCCGTTGTCTCGGTTCAGTCGATCGATTGCAGCGCCGATGTGTTCGGCGCGGAAGAGCCGCTGTTCACCGCCTCGGTCAACATGCTGGGCTCCACCGATGCGCGGGATTTCTACTACCGTTTCGGCGAATTGCGCGCGCATTACGTGATCGCCAAGACCGGCGGCGAGGGCAAGATCGTCTCCATCGCCGAAACCAGCCAACAGGTTCAGCAGTCGAACCATCAGGGCTTTATGGACATCATCGGCAAATGCGAGGGTTGTGAGGTCGCGGAATCGACCTTCAACTTTGGTCAGGTGCCCAGCCCGGCAACGCAAATCTGGCAATCGGCGTTGCTTCAGAACCCCGATGCGGTGGCCGTGGAATACGGCATCGACGCGCTCATGGAGCTTGGGCTTCAGACCGCCGTGCGCCAAACCGGGCGGCGCGATCTGATCGTGGGCGGCGGCGAAGGCTTCCCGAACAATTTCGAGCAGATCCGCTCCGGCACGCAGACCTTCTCCATCGGGCTGCCGTTCAAATGGTTCGGCTGGGCCGTGGCCGACACGATGAACCGCGTCCAGGCGGGCGAGGCGCCGGAGGACATGCCGAGCCAAGGCACCGGGTTCATGTTCGTCGATGCGGAGCACAACCTGCCCGCGTCGGGGGAGATGCTGGAACCGCCCGTGGATTTCCGCGCCGCCTATCTTTCGATCTGGAACGGATAAACGAACGGTCGTGCCGGGGGCATCCCCGACACGCCGGGACATGTGGCGGCCTCTTCCCATACTCAGGCGCGCCACATGTCCCTCTGTGCCCCTGCGGCACAGCTCGGCAGGAGGAAAACCAACATGCAACACACAACAGACACGACAGGCCCGTCGCACGCCCTGCGCATCCGCAACCTGTCCAAATCCTTTGGCCAGACACAGGCGCTGGATGGGGTGTCCTTTGACATCCGCGCGGGTGCGGTTCACGGGCTCTTGGGCGGCAACGGATCGGGAAAATCGACCCTGATCAAGGCGCTGGCCGGGGTTCAGACGGCCGAACATGGCGGCGAGATCGAGTTTCTCGGCACCAAGGTCTCCGCCGATCACATGACGCCCGAACTGGCGCGGTCTCTGGGGTTGCGCTTCGTGCACCAGAACCCGGCGGTCTTCCCCGCGATGACGGTGGCCGAAAACATCGCCATCGGGGCCAAGTTTCCGACGACGGCGGGCAAAATCCGCTGGAAAGAGCTGCATACACACGCCCAAGAGCTGCTCGACAGGTTCGAGATTGCGGCCAAGGCCGATGATATCGTCGGCGATCTGCGACAGGCGGAACAGACGATGATCGCCATCGCCCGCGCGCTTCAGGACGCCGATAAAAACGCCGTTTCCGCGCTGGTGCTCGACGAACCCACTGCCTCCCTGCCCGACCATGAGGTCGATATTCTGCTCGACGCTGTTCGGCGGTTTGCGGCAGAGGGACATACGATCATTTACGTGAGCCACCGCCTCGATGAGGTGATCCAGCTCACCGATGACGTGACGATCCTGCGCGATGGTCACCATGTTGTCACCCGCCCGACCGAAGGTCTCTCGGAGACCGATCTGATCGAATTGATCGTCGGGCACAGCCTTGAGAAATCCTACGCGTCGGCGCATGCGAAAGCCCCCGTTGCAACGACGCAGCCGCGTCTCGAGGTGCGCAACCTTGCGGGCGGCCCGCTGCAGGACGTGAGTTTCGATGTCGCGCCGGGCGAAGTGCTTGGCATTGCTGGCCTCTTGGGCTCCGGGCGCACCGAAATCCTGCGCATACTCTTCGGCGATCTGGCGCATGAGGGTGGCAGTATTGCCCTCGACGGCCAGCCCGTTGCCTTCAAGGAAGTGCGCGAAGGCATGAAGGCCGGTGTGGCGCTCGTGCCGGAAGATCGCAATCGCGAAGGCGTGTTTCAAGGGCTGTCGGTGCGGCACAATCTGTCGATTGCCGATCTGGGCCGTTTTGCCCGACGCGGTCGGATCAATGGCAAAGCCGAGCGCAAGGAAGCGCTGCGCTCCGTCGCAAATTACCGGATCAAGACTGCCGACGACGCAGCGCTGATCTCGTCTCTCTCGGGCGGCAATCAGCAAAAGGTGGTGATGGCCCGCTGGCTGCGCCGCAAGCCGAAATTGCTTTTGCTGGATGAGCCAACCCAGGGCGTCGATGTCGGCGCGCGCGAAGATCTCTACGCCTCGATCCGCGGCAGCCTCAAGGACGGGATGTCCGTGATCGCCGTCAGCTCCGATTTCGATGAGCTTGCCCAGATTTGCGACCGCGTGATCGTCCTGCGGGACGGTCGCATCACCGATGAGCTTTCGGGCCAGGACATTAACCGACAGACAATGACCCATCTGGTTCTCGCCAGCAGCGGAAAGGATGCCGCATGACACTCGCCAAAGATACCCAAACCCTTCCTACTCAGGCTCTGAAAAAACCGGCCGGACAGGGCTTTAAAAGGACCGAATTCATCGAGCGCGCGGGGCTGATCCTGTTGCTGCTTCTGGTGATCGTGGTGTTCAGCGGGCTGCGCCCGAACACCTTCGCGACCTATGCCAATTTCCGCAGCATCGCGACGGTGCAGCCGGTGATGGCGGTCACGGCGATTGCCCTGATCGTGCCCCTGATCGGTGGACGGTTCGACGTTTCCGTCGGGGCCACCTTGGGCCTGTCCGCGATTGCCACCGCCTCCGCTATGAGCCATTTCGATCTGCCGCTTGTCGTCAGCATTGTCATCGGCATTGGCGCCGGCGCCTTGATCGGGGCGATCAATGGCACCATCGTGGCCTATCTCGGCGTCAACTCGATCATTGGCACGCTTGGGATCGCGACGATCCTTGGCGGCATCGTGACCGGCTACACCAACGGCATTCCGATCAGCAGCGGCCTCTCACCCGTCCTGACCAATATCTCGATCCAATCGGTGTTCGGCATTCCGGTGCTGTTCATCCTCATGGCGCTCATCGCGGCGGCGGCCTGGTTCCTGCTGACCCAGACGCCCTATGGCCGCAATCTCGCGGCGGTCGGCTCCAACGCCGAGTCCGCACGACTGGCAGGCATCCGCACCAAGCGAGTCGTGATGCAGAGCTTTGTCATCGCGGGCAGCCTCGCGGGCGTCGCCGGAGTGCTCCAGATCGGCGCACAGGGCAATGCAGGCCCGCAGCTCGTCGGCATCACCTTTATCCTGCCGGCACTGGCCGCCGCCTTCCTTGGCGCGACCACATGGGAGCCGGGCAAGTTCACGGTGCAGGGCACGTTGATCGGGATTTTCTTTCTCGGCACAACGATCAGTGGCCTGTCGCTTGTGGGCATCCAGCCGTGGATCACCGATGTGTTCAACGGGGCCGCCGTGGTGCTTGCGATTGCGCTTTCGGCACAGCTGCGCCGTCGCCGGACCGGGTCGCTGGAAATCGGCAGTTAAGAGCAGAATAGGAGACCAACATGAGCAAATATTTTTCCGAGGAGCGCTCCGCCGAGGTGGTGAACGCGCGTATGGGCGACGCGATCAATCCGCGCCTGAAAGAGGTGATGGCCAGCCTCGTGACCCATCTGCACGCCTTCGCCAAGGACGTCGATCTGAGCCAGGAGGAATGGGACATCGCCATCGATTTCCTGACACGGACGGGCCAGATCTGCACAGAGGAGCGGCAGGAGTTCATCCTGCTCTCCGACATCCTCGGGTTCTCGATGCTGGTCGACGCGATCAGCAACCGCAGGCCCGAAGGCGCGACCGAGAACACTGTCTTCGGTCCGTTTCATGTGGCCAATGCGCCGGTCCGTGAGTTTGGCGAGACCATTTCGCTCGACGGCAAGGGTGAGCCCTGTCTGTTCACCGGCAAGGTGCTCGACACTGACGGCACGCCCATCGCGGGCGCCTGCGTTGATGTGTGGAGCGACAATTCGGACGGCTATTACGATGTGCAACAGCCGGATATTCAGCCGAAATGGAACAACCGGGGCCGGTTTATCACCCGCGAGGACGGCAGCTACAGCTTTGTCGGCATCAAACCGGTGAGCTATCCGATCCCCGACGACGGTCCGGTGGGCAAGCTTCTGGGCGCGCTGGGGCGGCATCCCTATCGTCCGGCCCATATGCATTTCCTTGTGACCGCCGAGGGCCATCAGACCATCGTCACGCATACATTCGTCGGCGATGACAGCTATATCGGCGACGACACGGTGTTCGGCGTCAAGGAAACGCTGGTCGCCCCTTTCACCAAGACGGACGGTTCCGAGACCTCCTGGCTCTCCGAATTCGACTTCGTGATGGTGCGTGCATAAACGTCATGAACTGCGGCCGCACCGAGCATATCTCAATAAAAAGGGTCGTCCAAAAGACGATCCGGTTTTGCAAAACGCTCGAGGTCTGCCTGATCCGAAATCGTAATATGCTGCCCATCGATCGTGACGCCATACGCCTGCAGCCCCTTGAAGGCGCGGCTGAGGTTTTCCGGCGTCATCCCGAGATAGGAGGCTAAACGGCGCTTCTCGAAGGGCAGATCGAATTCATGCGAAACACCCTCACGTTTCTGATGTCGCAAGAGGTAATTCGCCAGGCGTTCAAGCGACGTGCGCAGTTTCTGTTCCTTTTGCGTCTTGATGACAGCGCGATAACACTCCGCCAGTTCAGTCACCATGGCACGCGCAAAAGCATTGTCCAATTCGAAGACCTTGCGCACATCCTCGCTGGGGATCAGGGCGACACGGCTCTTCTCCAATGTCCGCGCGGACATGAGATAAGGCGCATCCTTGATGGTTGCAGCCAGAATGAAGCTGTTCACAGGGCGAAGTGTGGCCATGATCGTTTCCCGTCCGTTCCAGCTGGAAAAGAGATCAACGGAACCGGACAGAAGGACGTGGAGAAAGTCGCTTGCGGCCCCCTCCTCGATCAATTCGAGCTGCGGCGGGAAATTCTGAACATAGGCACCCCGCATGAGCATCTGAAAATGCTCATCCGACATTTCTGAGAACAAGTGAAGCTCCCGCACATCCTGATGGGATAATGCTGGCATCGTGTTTCAACCTCCTGTTGCGCACCGACAATTGTCAGGCCTTGGCGCAAAATATGTCAAGCACAAGAGACATCAGGTGCAATTCGACTGCATAAACATGCCATCCACGCCCATGACAAATTTATGTAAGTCATTTATATATCAAGATTTTCTGCATTTCGTGATATAGATCAAGTCCCAATTCGCCCCTTCCGTTCTTTTGTCGGCCAAGCCCTCTCCGGGCGTTTCGTCACTCTGCCAATTAGGGGAACAACGATGGAGCTCGAAAACAAGGCCACCGCATTGTGGTCCAACTTTCTGAACGTCAAAATGCCACAGATCAGAACCTTCCACATGACGTGGTTCGCGTTCTTTTCCTGTTTTTTCGCGTGGTTCGGTATCGCGCCGTTGATGAGCGTCGTGCGTGATGAATTGATGCTGACCAAGGATCAGATCGGCTGGGCCATCATCGGCTCCGTGTCGATCACGATTTTTGCCCGCCTGTTCATTGGCTGGCTCTGCGACAGAATCGGGCCGAGGAAGGCCTACACCTGGTTGTTGGTGATCGGCTCCCTTCCGGTGATGGGAATCGGGCTAAGCTGGAACTTCGAAAGCTTTCTGCTGTTCCGCGTCTTGATCGGTGGCATCGGCGCATCCTTTGTGATCACCCAATACCATACAACGGTTATGTTCGCCCCCAACGTCGTCGGCCAGGCAAATGCGACATCCGCCGGATGGGGTAACCTCGGCGGTGGCGTGACGCAATTCGTGATGCCTCTGCTGTTCTCGGTCTTCGTTGTCGGCTTCGGCTTTTCCGAGGCGGTTGGCTGGCGCCTGTCCATGGTCGTCGTCGGCGTCATCATTCTGTTGATCGGTATCGCTTATTTCTTCCTGACCCAGGATGCGCCGGACGGCAACTTCGACGATTTGCGGGCGCAAAACCGGATGCCCGAAAAGAAAAAGGTCACCGGGAACTACATGAACGCCCTCAAAGACCCGCGGGTCTGGGTGCTCTTCGTCATCTATGGCTCCTGCTTCGGTATCGAACTGACCGTGAACAACGTCGCCGCACTCTATTTTGCGGATTACTTCGATCTCTCGCTCGTCGCTGCCGGGTTCGTCGCCGCCTCCTTTGGCCTGATGAACCTGTTTGCCCGCACCCTGGGTGGGGTTTTCGGTGACAATTTCGGGGCGCTCTGGGGCTTGAAAGGGCGCAGCTTCTGGCTGTTCATCTGTCTGCTCTTCGAAGGCATCGCCCTGATCATCTTCAGCCAGATGCAGGTGCTCTTTCTCGCCCTGCCTTCGCTGATCGTCTTCTCGTTGTTCACCCAGATGGCCGAAGGTGCCACCTATTCCGTCGTTCCCTTCATCAACAAGAAAGCGCTCGGCGCCGTGGCCGGTGTCGTGGGCGCCGGCGGCAATGCCGGCGCGGTTCTGGCCGGGTTCCTCTTCAAGAATATGATCGACTGGTCCGAAGCATTCCAGGTGCTCGGTATCGTGGTCGCGTGCGCCTCCTTCCTCGCCTTCTTTGTGCGGTTCTCGACCCGCCAGGAAGACGAGGAGCGCGCCGCCTTTGCGATCGCGAATATCGAGACTTTGCGCCGTCGCGCGGAAAAGGCGAATGCCGCGCTCGAACATGGCCTGAACGCGCTTGAAGCGCGCCGGCCCCAGGCGGCGCAAGACGGACAACCCGCGGAATAAACCAACCTGCGCCCCGCCGCGCGGGGCGCGCATAACAATCCCAACGCCAAGTGGAGGAGAACCCAATGGCGATTGCTCAAACACATCCCGAAAACCACGGTCACACGCTGATCGACTGGCGTCCGGAAGACGATAAATTCTGGACCGAGACCGGCAAATCCATCGCAACCCGCAACCTGTGGATTTCCATTCCCAACCTGCTCCTCGCCTTCTCGGTGTGGATGGTCTGGTCGGTGGTCGTGGCAAAACTGCCGGCAATCGGTTTCGATTATTCCACCGGCCAGCTGTTCTGGCTGGCCGCCCTGCCCGGCCTGTCCGGCGCAACACTGCGCATCTTCTACAGTTTCATGATCCCGATCTTCGGGGGCCGAAAATGGACCGCATTGTCGACCGCATCGCTGCTTCTGCCGGCGCTCGGGATCGGGTTTTCCGTGCAGAACCCGGACACGCCCTACATGGTCTTCCTGCTTCTGGCGCTGATGTGCGGCTTCGGCGGCGGCAACTTCGCCTCCTCGATGGCCAATATCGCGTATTTTTATCCGAAGAAAACCAAAGGCAATGCTTTGGCGCTCAATGCCGGTCTCGGCAACCTTGGCGTCTCCGTCATGCAATTTGTCGTTCCGATGGTCATCACCGCAGGCGTGTTTGGCGCCATCGGCGGCGAGCCCGTCACATTGGCGGATGACAGCCAGCTCTGGATTCAGAACGCGGGCTTCATCTGGGTGCCCTTCATCGCCGTAAGCGCGATCGCAGCCTGGTTCGGCATGAACGATATCGCCGATGCCAAGGCCTCGTTCAAGGAGCAGTCCATCATCTTCTCGCGTCGGCATAACTGGATCATGTGCATTCTCTACACCGGCACCTTCGGCAGCTTCATCGGCTACTCCGCCGGCTTCCCGCTGTTGATGAAAACTCAGTTCCCGGACGTCAACGTGCTGTCCTACGCCTTCCTCGGTCCGCTCGTGGGCGCGCTGTCCCGCGCCGGAACCGGCTGGATCTCCGACCGTTTCGGTGGCGGCCGGGTCACTTTCTGGACTTTCCTCGGCATGATCATCGCCGTGTGGGGCGTGCTGCAGTTCCTGCCGTCCGAAGCCGCACCTGCGGGCAATTTCTGGGGGTTCTTCGCCTGTTTCATGGCGCTCTTCTTCCTGACCGGTGTCGGCAATGCCTCGACCTTCCAGATGATCCCCTCGATCATGCGTCAGGAAATCCCGCGCCTGATGCCAGGCCTCGACGATGCCGCGACGCTCAAGCAATCCGAGCGCGAAAGTGCAGCCATCATCGCCTTCACCAGTGCGATCGCAGCCTATGGTGCCTTCTTTATCCCGAAAGCCTACGGCACCTCGATTGGCATGACCGGGGCGCCGAACGGTGCGCTCTGGGCCTTTCTGATCTTCTACGTTCTCTGCGTCGTGATCACCTGGATCTTCTACAGCCGCAAGAACGCGCCTGTCCCCTGCTGACCCAACAACGGGGTCACGCACGCCCCTGTGCGTGGCCCCCTGCCATCCCCAAGGAGAGCCGAAATGAGCAACCTGCTTGATAGACTGAATTTTTTTCAGCCCAAGGAGCTGGAAAGCTTCGCCGATGGCCACGGACAGGTCACGCGCGAAAACCGGGACTGGGAAGACACCTACAGGAATCGCTGGCGCCACGACAAGATCGTGCGTTCGACCCATGGCGTGAACTGTACCGGGTCCTGTTCCTGGAAAATCTATGTGAAATCCGGGATCGTGACCTGGGAAACCCAACAAACGGATTATCCGCGCACACGGCCCGATCTTCCGAACCACGAACCGCGCGGCTGCGCCCGTGGCGCGTCCTACAGCTGGTATCTCTATTCCGCCAACCGGGTGAAGAACCCGCTGATCCGCGGCAAGCTCATGAAGGTCTGGCGCAAGATGCGCGAGACCATGGGCCCGATCGAGGCCTGGACCGCCATTCAAAGCGACCCGATCCTGCGCCAGGGCTATGTCGAGACCCGCGGCAAGGGCGGTTTCGTGCGGGCGAGCTGGGATGAAGCCACGGAAATCGTCACCGCAGCCAATGCCTATACGACCAAGACCTATGGTCCGGACCGGATTTTCGGCTTCTCCCCGATCCCGGCCATGTCGATGATCTCTTATGCGGCCGGCACCCGCTACCTGTCGCTTCTGGGCGGGACCTGTATGTCCTTCTACGATTGGTATTGCGATCTTCCGCCGGCCTCGCCGATGACCTGGGGCGAACAGACGGACGTGCCGGAATCTGCCGACTGGTACAATTCCAATTATCTCCTGCTCTGGGGCTCGAACGTGCCACAGACCCGGACCCCGGACGCTCATTTCTACACGGAGGTGCGCTACAAAGGCGCCAAATCCGCCGTGATCTGTCCCGACTATTCCGAGGCGGCGAAATTTGGCGATGTCTGGTTGAACGCGAAACAGGGCACCGACGCGGCACTCGCCATGGCCTTTGGTCATGTCATCCTGCGCGAATTTCACCTCGATCGTCAGGCCCCTTATTTCGAGGAATACTGCCGCAAATACTCCGACTTCCCCATGCTCGTGAAACTCGAGAAAAAAGATGGGAAACTCATCCCCGGACGGTTCCTGCGCGCCGACGATCTCGACGGCAAGCTCGGCGAAGACAACAATCCGGAATGGAAAACCGTCGCGATCGACGAGGCTTCAGGCGGCCTCGTCGCTCCCAATGGCTCGATCGGGTATCGTTGGGGAGAACAGGGCGAATGGAACCTCGAGGAAAAGGCTGCCGGGGCAGAGACCAAACTTAAGATGACCCTGGTCGTCGAGGGCGACCATGACGATGTGGTCGGCGTGGATTTCCCTTACTTCGGCGCCGATGCGACCGAGGCTTTCTCCACTGGGGACAAGCGCCCGAATGTCTTGACCAGGAACCTTCCGGTAAAACGGCTCAAGACCGCAGAGGGCGAAGTGGCGGTGGCCACCGTCTTCGATCTGTTCTGTGCCAATTATGGGCTGGATCGTGGTCTGGGCGGCGAATGGGTGACGCAGGATTTCGACGAGGACATCCCCGGCACTCCGGCCTGGGCCGAAAAGATCACCGGTGTCGATCGTGCCAAGATCGTGCATGTGGCCCGTGAATTCGCCCAAAATGCGGAACAGACCAATGGTCGTTCGATGGTGATCATCGGGGCGGGCATGAACCATTGGTACCATATGGATATGAACTACCGTGGCATCATCAACATGCTGGTGATGTGCGGCTGTGTCGGCCAATCCGGCGGTGGCTGGGCCCATTACGTCGGACAGGAAAAACTGCGCCCCCAGACCGGCTGGCTGCCGGTGGCCTTCGCGCTCGATTGGGGACGCCCGCCGCGGCACATGAATTCGACCTCGGCCTGGTATGCACACACCGATCAATGGCGCTACGAGACCCTCACGGCGGGCGAAATCCTGTCTCCCACCGCTCCGGAAGGAGATTGGGACGCGGGTATGATCGATTACAACATCCGCGCAGAGCGCATGGGCTGGCTGCCCTCCGCACCGCAACTCAAGACCAACCCGCTCGAGGTGGCGAAAGCCGCCAAGGAAGCCGGTCAGGAGGTTGCGCCCTATATCGCGGAACAGTTGAAATCAGGCGCGCTCGAAATGTCGTGCGAAGATCCGGATGCACCGGAAAACTGGCCGCGAAACCTCTTCGTATGGCGTTCGAACCTGTTGGGATCGTCGGGCAAGGGTCATGAATATTTCCTCAAACACCTGCTGGGCACGGACAATGGCGTGATTGGCAAGGATATGGGCGAGGAAGGCAAGCAATTGCCGAAGGAAGCCAAGTGGCACGATGAAGCGCCGCGCGGCAAGCTCGACCTGTTGGTGACGATCGATTTCCGCATGTCGACCACCTGCGTCTATTCCGACATCGTGCTGCCGACCGCATCTTGGTATGAAAAAGACGATCTCAACACCTCGGACATGCACCCGTTCATCCACCCGCTTCAGGCGGCGGTGGACCCGGCTTATGAATCGAAATCCGATTGGGAGATCTTCAAATCCCTCGCCAAGAAATTCCAGGAGATAGCCCCCGGATATCTCGGTCAGGAAACCGATGTGGTGGCGTTGCCGATCCTGCACGATACCCCGGCGGAGATCGCCCAAGACCAGGTCAAGGATTGGAAAAAAGGGGAATGCGATCTGATCCCCGGCAAGACGGCGCCGAACTATATCGCCGTGGAACGGGACTATACCGCGATCTACGACCGGTTCACGGCGCTTGGCCCGCTCATGGACAAGCTCGGCAACGGGGGCAAGGGAATCGCCTGGAACACCGAGGACGAAGTGCGGGCGCTGAAGGATCTCAATGGCGAACGTCTCGACGGCTCTGCCAAGGGGCGCCCGATCATCGACACCGCAATCGACGCCGCCGAGGCAGTCCTGATGATGGCACCGGAAACCAACGGGGAAGTGGCGGTGAAAGCCTGGCAAGCTCTTGAAAAGGCCACGGGACGCGAACATGCGCACCTGGCCGAGGGCGAGCATCACAACAAGATCCGCTTCCGCGACATCGCCGCACAGCCGCGCAAGATCATCTCCTCGCCGACCTGGTCGGGGATCGAGAGCGAACATGTGAGCTACAACGCCGGCTACACCAATGTGCATGAGCTGATCCCCTGGCGCACCCTCACCGGCCGTCAGCAACTGTATCAGGATCACCTGTGGATGCGGGCTTTCGGCGAGAGCTTCATGTCCTACCGCCCGCCGGTGGATCTCAAGACCGTCACGGCAGAGATCAACAGCGAGAACGGTGCGCCGCATGTCGTGTTGAACTTCATCACGCCACACCAGAAATGGGGCATCCATTCGACCTATACCGACAACCTGATGATGCTCACGCTCAATCGCGGCGGTCCGGTGATCTGGATTTCCGAGAATGACGCGAAAACCGCGGGCATCGTCGATAACGACTGGGTGGAACTGTACAACGCCAACGGGGCGCTGACGGCCCGCGCGGTGGTGTCGCAACGCATGAAGGACGGCACGACCTTCATGTATCACGCGCAGGAGAAAATCGTGAACACGCCGGGTTCCGAGAAAACCGGTCTCCGCGGCGGCATTCACAACTCGGTCACCCGCGCCGTGCTCAAACCCACGCATATGATCGGCGGCTATGCCCAGCAATCCTACGGCTTCAACTACTACGGCACCGTGGGGTCGAACCGCGATGAGTTCGTCATCGTACGCAAGATGAACAAGGTCGACTGGCTCGACGACGAAGCCACCCCGAAGGAGGCAGCAGAATGAAAATACGTGCTCAAATCGGCATGGTGTTGAACCTCGACAAATGCATCGGGTGCCACACCTGCTCCGTCACCTGCAAGAACGTATGGACCAGCCGCGACGGCGTCGAATACGCATGGTTCAACAATGTCGAGACCAAACCCGGCACCGGCTACCCGACCGATTGGGAAAACCAATCGCGCTGGAACGGTGGCTGGACCCGGACGAAATCGGGCAAGCTGCAACCGAAGCAGGGCGCCAAATGGCGGATCCTGGCCAATATCTTCGGCAACCCGGATCTTCCTGAGATCGATGACTATTACGAACCGTTCGACTTCGACTACGACCACCTGAAATCGGCACCGGAGGGCAAGGCCTTCCCGACCGCCCGTCCGCGCTCCAAAATCACTGGTGAACGGATCGAAAAGATCGAAAAAGGCCCGAACTGGGAAGAAATCCTCGGCGGCGAATTCGAGAAACGGTCGCAGGACTACAATTTCGAGGGCATTCAGAAACAGATCTACGGGGAATACGAGAACACCTTCATGATGTATCTCCCCCGGCTGTGCGAACATTGCCTGAACCCGGCCTGTGCCGCCTCCTGCCCGTCTGGGGCGATCTACAAACGCGAGGAGGACGGGATCGTCCTGATCGATCAGGAAAAATGCCGCGGCTGGCGGATGTGCGTGTCTGGCTGCCCCTATAAAAAGGTCTATTACAACTGGTCCACCGGCAAATCAGAGAAATGCACGCTGTGCTATCCCCGGATCGAGAGCGGCAACCCGACCGTGTGCTCGGAAACCTGTGTCGGGCGCATCCGCTACCTCGGCGTGATGCTCTATGACGCCGACAAGATCGAAGAGGCGGCGAATGCGGCCGAGGAGATGGATCTCTATGACGCCCAACTTGGCGTTTTCCTCGACCCCAATGACCCCGAAGTCATCAAGGAGGCGCTCAAGCAAGGCATTCCCCAGGATTGGCTGAAGGCCGCAAAGGAAAGCCCGATCTGGAAGATGGCGATGGAATGGAAAGTCGCCTTCCCGCTTCATCCCGAATACAGGACCTTGCCGATGGTCTGGTATATCCCGCCGCTCTCCCCGATCCAGAACGCCGCCGAGGCGGGTGCGATCGGCACAGATGGTGCCATGCCGGACGTGAAAAACCTGCGAATTCCGCTCCGCTACCTCGCCAATATGCTCACCGCTGGCGACGAGGCCCCGGTCGCGCAGGCGCTCGAACGGATGTTGGCCATGCGTGCCTACATGCGCTCGAAAAGCGTTGAAGGCGTGGTCGATGAAGGCTTGGCGGCACGCGTGGGCCTGTCCGGGCGCATGATTGAGGACATGTACAAGATCATGGCCTTGGCCGATTACGAAGATCGGTTCGTCATTCCGACGACCCATCGCGAACAGGTCGAAGAGGCTTATGATCTGCGTGGCGGCTGCGGCTTCACCGACGGCAACGGCTGTTCCACAGGGATGTCGAAAGGCTCCCTGTTCGGCGGCGCCAAGAAACCCCTGAAAATGCCAGAGGAGGTCCGAGGATGACACGCCACCCCGAGACGCCCCCAATGGATCGTACGCTCAAATCTCTATCGCTGCTGCTGAGCTATCCGACCCGGGAGCTGCAGAAAACGATGCCAGAGATCGGCGGTGTCCTCGCCTCCGAAACCCGGCTCACGGCGGCCGCGCGGCGCGCCCTGCGCCCACTGATCGAAGAGCTCGGCAGCCGGAACATCTTCGATCTTGAAGAGCAATATGTCATGCTTTTCGATCGCTCTCGCACCCTCTCGCTGAACCTGTTCGAACATGTCCACGGCGAAAGTCGCGACCGGGGCGGAGCGATGGTATCGCTGATGGAAACCTACCGTGAGGGCGGGTTCGAGCCTGCCACCACGGAATTGCCGGACCATTTGCCGGTGCTGCTGGAATTCCTGTCGACCCGTCCGTTCGGCGAGACCAAGGATATTCTGGCAGATGCGGCTCATATCTTCGAGGCGCTGAACGCTCGGCTGGTCCGCCGCGAGAGCCCCTATGGTGCCGTATTCGCGGCGCTCATGCAGATCGCCGGCACCAACCCGGACAGAGAGGCCGTCGCGGAGCTCCTGGAACAACCGGAAGTCGATCCGGACGATCTCGAAGCGCTCGACGCCGTCTGGGAAGAGAGCGAAGTCCGATTTGGTCCCGACCCGAACGCCGGATGCCCGCAGGTGCGCGATATGCTGTCGCGCATGGATCAACCCGTAACACCCGCGCCGCAGGCGCAGGCCAATTGAGGGAGGCCGCCATGCACAACTTCTTCTTCGGAATATACCCCTATATCGCGCTCGGCGTCGGGATCATGGGAAGCATCGCCCGCTATGAACGCGATCCTTTCACCTGGAAATCTTCATCGTCGCAACTGTTGCGCCGCAAGCAGCTGGTGATCGGATCGGTCCTGTTCCATGTCGGGGTTCTGTTCATTTTCCTCGGACATCTGTTCGGCCTTCTGGTTCCGCACCAGATCTATGAGGCCATCGGCATCCATGCCGAGGCCAAGCAACTGCTCGCCGCCGTCGCCGGTGGCATTGCCGGTGTCGCGGCCATCGCCGGCGGGATCATGTTGGCGCAACGCCGCCTGTCCGACCCACGCATCCGCGCCACCTCCAGCTTCTGGGATACGACCATCCTGCTCATGCTGATCGCCCAGCTCGCACTCGGACTGATCAGCGTTCCCTATTCGATCGCCACCGCCGAACATGGCGAGGTGATCAAGTTCATGGAATGGGCCCAGGGCGTGTTCATCTTCCAGCCCGATGTGGCCGAACACATCATCGATGTCCCGCTGATCTACAAGTTGCACATCGTGCTCGGACTGACGATATTCCTCGTCTTTCCCTTCACCCGGCTGGTTCACATCCTTTCGGGCTTTGCTGCCCCGTTCCGCTATTTCTTCACCCGGACGGGCTATCAGATCGTGCGGTCGCGCCGTCAGGCTCCACGCAATCCGGCGGAGTAACGGAGATGAACACCACGCTTTTTCCAGATCTGGTCGTCAATGGCGAAACCGTGCCCCATCATCTGATTGCGGCAGAGGCCCAGAACCACGAGGCGCCGAAAGGAAAACCCGGCATAGCCTGGCGCAAGGCCGCGAAGGCCATCACAATGCGCACCCTGATGTTGCAGGAGGCACAGCGGCGTGGGATCACGACCCTGCCCGAAGAGATCGGCCCCGGTCGTTTCGAAACCGACGAGGAGGCCCTGATCAGGGGCCTTCTCGAACAGGCCGTCGAGGTTGCGCCCCCCGGCGATGCCGAAATCCGTGCCGAATGGGCGCGCGATCCGGCACGTTTCAAGGCGCCGCCGCTCTGGGAGGTGTCCCACATCCTCTGTGCCTGCGATCCGCGCGACGAAGAGGCCCGCAACCACGCCGAAAGGCGCGCAGGCGAGCTCACACGCGAGGCATTGGCCACCCCGAAACATTTTGCCCGTCTGGCCAGCGAACATAGCGACTGCGGATCGAAATCATCGGGCGGCGCCCTCGGACAGCTCGGCCCGGGCGATACGGTGCCCGAATTCGAGGCCGTCTTACGTGTGCTGGCAGAGGGAGAGATCACGACGGAGCCGGTTCTGAGCCGCCATGGCTGGCATGTCATTCGGATGGACGCCTGTGCCGCCGGATCCGAACTGCCTTACGAGGCTGTCAGAGAGCAGATCGCGCAGGCGTTGGAAAAAGCCGCCTGGACAAAAGCCGCAAAAGCCTTTGCGCAAACCCTCGTCGCCAGCGCCGAAATCTCGGGCGTAGATATGGATGGGACGTTAGAGGAGGAATATCCATGAAATCCGTGATTTCGAATACGCGCCGCGGCAATCCCGGGGATGATGCCACCAAGCTGGAATTGCTGGAAGAGCCGCTGGAGTTCATCAAGGAAGACCATATGCACATGCGTGCCGTGTGCGATCAGATCGACCATATCGCCGATACGCCGCTTCCCAAGAAGATCGAAATTTCGAACGTCTTACGCGCCCTGTCCAATGAAGTTCCGCTTTTGGTCAAGGACGAGGAGGAGGACCTCGCCGCGCTCATCCTGGCGCGCTGCACCCCGGACGACGAGATTGAGGTCACACTGGAGCGTCTTCACCGGGAGCATCTGATCTTGTCGGAACAATTGCCCGCGATACGCAGGACATTGGAGGTGCTGCATGATGCCCATCGCCGTGCGACAGAGCAGGAGCGAACAGAACTGCGGGCATTTTCCCATCAGTTGCGCCAGCACATCATCGTAGAAAACGCCCTGCTCCTGCCCTTCGCAAAGGCGCGATTGACCGAAGACGACCTCACCACGTTGCGAAACAAAATGATCACCCGTCGAATTCAGACGATGGTGCGTTGAGAACACTCAGGCCCGGCTATCCAATGATCCCAACACAAAAGTTCGAGAGCCTCGGATGTGGTTGTGACACATCCGAGGACCCCAATGGTCTACCGAGCATCGATACCGCGCTTGAACGGATTGCATCCTTGTGCGGCCGGCCGATCGCGGGGACCGAAACCCTCCCGCTCGGCCAAGCGCATGGGCGTGTTCTCGCTGAGGCGATACATGCACAGGGCGCCACACCACCGTTCGATGCCTCCGCGATGGACGGATATGCGCTCTCCTCGAAAAGCCTGACCGGACAGGGACCGTGGCATCTGAACATCGTCGACGAGGTAACGGCGGGAAGCCTCGGCGAGGGAAAGTCGCTGAGCCCCGGCGAGGCCAGTCGGATCTTTACCGGCGCCCCCCTGCCCCACGGAGCCGATACGGTGGTGATGCAGGAACGGATCGAACGGCAAGGCGACCGGTTCCGCCTCGATTTCAGGCCGCTGGTCGGGGAAAACGTACGCAAGCGAGGCGAGGACATGTCCCCCGGCGACATCATCCTTTCTCCCGGCAAAAGACTCGGTCCGCGCGAGATCGCGGCCCTGGCGGCCGCCGGGGCAGATGAGGTTATCGTCCGCAGGAAACTCCGCGTCGCGCTGATTGTCACGGGCAATGAAATTCGCGAACCCGGCACGACCCTGGCTGCTGCGGAAATCCGCGACGTCAACACGCCGATGCTGCAATCGGCTCTGACCGATGCGCGCATTTCGCTGATTGCATGCCACAGAACCGGCGATGATCCGGACAAATTGCGCCGCCTCCTCGACGAAATGGCGGATGCTTCGGATCTCATCGTCACCACCGGCGGCATTTCGGTCGGCGACAAGGACCATGTGAAACCGGCTATGCTCGAACTTGGCGCCGATCTCTGGTTCAGCGGCGTCGCGATCAAACCGGGAAAGCCGGTGACGCTCGGCAAACTCCGCCAGTCGATCTGGCTCGGCCTGCCCGGTAATCCGGTATCCGCGCTGACCACATGGACCCTGTTCGGGCAAGCGCTCCTGGCACATTTATGCACAGAGGAGACGCCAAACCACCGCAAACGACATGTCGTCACGAGCGCCTCGCTGCGCTGCCACGCCAGCCGCTGCGAACTGCGCCCGGCCCGGCTTGTCGGTTTCGACGGTGCCGGACGGGAACTGGTCACCTTTGACAGCGCAACGCATTCCGCGCGCGTCGCGGGCCTGCCGCAGGCCGATGGCTTCATCTTCATCCCCTCGGGACAAGACGCCCTACCCGCCGGAGCGGTGGTGGAATTCTTACCCTTTTGCGAGAACTGAAAGGCTACAAACATGAAAATCGCCTACACGATGGCGCCGGGCCGCGGCGATATGGACGGCCTGCTGATTCAGGTTGCGAACAGACTGATGTCGCGCGGTTTCCGGCCTGCGGGCACGGTTCAGATTAATACCGACCGTCCCGGAGGCGGCCCGTGCGACATGGACATCAAGGTCCTGCCCCTGGGCCCGATCCTGCGCATTTCTCAACATCGCGGCGCCCACGCCCGAGGATGCCGGCTTGATCCGAATGCCCTGGAGACGGCAGTGGCGCAGGTCTCCACCGACATCGCCACTGAAGAGCTCAGCCACGTCCCGGACTGTCTCATCGTGAACAAATTCGGCAAACACGAAGCGGAAGGCCGCGGCTTTCGCCCGGTTATCGCAGATGCCCTGATGCGGGAGATCCCCGTGCTCGTAGGGGTCAACAGCCTGAACCTCGAAGCCTTTCAGACATTTTCCGGTGGCCTGGCCGTTGAGGTCCCCGCCACTGTCGCTTCCATGCTCGAGTGGTTCGATCACAGTCTGTCCTGTGTCGAGACTACCGGCTGAAACTACCGGACCGCGATCTGGCCCGACAGAGGCCCGATCGATTGCTCCACCCTCGTCTTTCTTAACGAAAGTCAAGGCGATGACATCGCAAATCGGATCAGGTTTTCCCAGTCTCACCCACTGGATGGTGTTCGGAATTCCGAGCTGATCGGGCCGATCCATCGACATGATATCCCGCTCCCGATCGCAAGATGGCGAGCACTCTGCCCCGCCGCACGCGATCCGGCGGACGGATCGGATATCGGTCATCGCGCTTCGAGCCTCCATGCGTGCGACTTTGAAACCAAGTCGTAGCGGGACCGCGATATGAAATTCGAGCCAGTGCAAGACCAGCCAATTCCCCCTTCGCCGCATGGCAAGGTCATCCTTGTCGGGGCCGGACCCGGCGACCCGGATCTGTTGACGATCAAGGCGTTGAACGCCATTCGGAGCGCGGATGTCATCGTGTTCGACCGTCTGGTCAGCCCGGAGATCATGGCGCTGGTGCCACGCGGCACCCGGCGCATCGATGTCGGCAAAGCCCCGAAATGCCATCGCGTACCGCAAGACGAGATCAATCGCCTCCTCCTGAGCGAGGCACGGCAAGGCCACTGTGTGGTCCGCCTCAAAGGCGGCGACCCGCTGATTTTCGGACGCGGTTCGGAAGAGGCCGCGGACCTGCGTGCAGCGGCGATTGAGGTGAGCTATGTCCCCGGCATCACCTCGGCCCAGGGCGCGGCCTGTTCCTCCGGCGTGCCATTGACCCATCGCGGTCTGGCGACGGGGGTGCGCTATGTCACCGGACATCGTGCCCGAGACGCGCATCTGGATCTCGACTGGGCCAGCCTCGCCAACGTCGACACCACGCTCGTCGTCTATATGGGGGCGATGAATGTTGCCGAGATCGCCAGCCGTCTCATCGCCCATGGCATGCCCGGCCCGCTGCCGGTAATGGCCATCGCATCCGCCACGACACCGCGTGAGGCACGGCTGATCTCTTCCCTGCAAAACATTGCGATCGATCTCGAAAACAAGCCGCTCGACGGCCCCGTGCTCTTCGTCATCGGCCATGTCGTCTCGCTTCACCCGGACCACGCCGCCTCTCTCGCCAACATGCAACCCAGACCGACCGCCGATGCCTGACCGTTTCCTGCTTCTCTTCTGTCTTGCCCTGCCCGGCGCCGGTTTTGCGGAGCCGCTGGTCGACACCGGACGGGCGGCCGAGCTCGAGCATATGGTGATCCAGGATTGCGGGTCCTGCCACGGGCTGACCCTGAAAGGCGGGCTGGGCAGCCCGCTCACCCGCGCGGCGGTCGACGGGGTTCCGCCCGAGGTCCTCTCTTCGATCATCCTCGACGGTGTCCCGGAGACGGCCATGCCGCCATGGCGCCCGATCCTGACCGAAAACGAGGCGCTCTGGATCGCCGAATTTCTTTTGAACAGGGAAGACGACCAATGAAACATTTCCTCCTGGCAACCGCGCTCGCGCTCCTGCCCGGGCTTGCCCTCGCCGAGGGCCCCTGCTGCGCAACGGGCGATCTCGGGCTGATCGTGGAGCGCGCCACCGGCTCCGCACTCGTGGTCGATCGCTCGGACCATGCCGCCATCGGTCGCGTCGAAGGGCTCGGCGACATGTCGCATGCGTCGATGACCTACAGCCCCGATGAGCATTACGCCTATGTGTTCGGACGCGACGGCGGGCTCACCAAGATCGACATGCTGACCCAAAAGATCGTCGCCCGGACCATCCAGGCCGGCAATTCGATCGGCGGCGCGATTTCGGATGATGGCGAACTGGTCGCCGTCTCCAATTACACACCGGGTGGCGTCAAGGTCTTCGACGCGGAAACGCTCGAGCTGGTTGCCGATGTGCCCGCCGACGGCAAGACCATCGGCCTGGCCGACCTGCCCGGTCGCCGCTTCATCTGGACCGTCTGGGACACCGGCGAAGCCTTTCTGGGCGATTTCTCCGGCCCGGAACCGATGATCACCAATCTCGGTGTCGTCGGCAAGAACCCGTTCGATGCCGTCGTCACCGATGATGCCCATACCTATCTGATCGGGTTGTTCGGCGAGAAAGGCGTCACCGCCATCGATCTGTGGCAGACCCCGCCCGCCCCGCAACGATTCCTCGAAAACTACGGCAAGGATCACGAGGACATGCCGGTCTATAAAATGCCGCACCTTCAGGGCTGGGCCTTCACCGAGGGGCAGTTCGTCCTGCCCGCGGTCGGGCAATATGCGCTTTTGTGGGTGGATCGTGAGACGCTCGAGGAAACCGGTCGCACCGAGATGCACGGCCAGCCGGTCTTCGTCATCTCGCAGCCCGCCTCCCCCTATGTCTGGGTCAATTTTGCCACCCCGCGCAATGGCGTGGTACAGGTGGTCGACAGTCGCACCCATGAGATCGTCAAGACCCTGGAACCGGGCAAAGCCGTGCTGCACATGGAGTTTGCGCCACGCGGGGCCGAGGTCTGGGTCTCGGTCCGCGATGAGGACAAGATCGTCGTCTACGACACCAGGAGCTTTGAGAAAAAGGCCGAAATCCCGGCCCAGGCACCATCCGGGATCTTTTTCACCGCGCGCGCGCATCAGCCGGGATTGTGACCCATGTTGTCCCGTCTCCCACCACTCGATCAATCCCTCCTGAACAGCTTCCAACGCGACTTCCCGCTTCATCTGCGCCCCTTCGCCTGGATCGCGGCACAATGCGGCAGCAGCGAAGCGGAGGTCCTCACCCGTCTCAGGGCCATGCAGGCCGAGGGGCGCATTGCCCGGGTCGGCGCGACGGTGCGTCCGAACACCGCCGGTGCCTCGACCCTCGCCGCCATGCGTATTCCGGAAGAACGGCTCGAAGAGGTCGCCAACCGCATCTCGGAAGAACCCGGCGTGAACCATTCCTATCTGCGCGAGCATGAGTTCAACCTCTGGTTCGTCCTGACGGCGCCGAATACCGCTGAGCTCGAGCAGACGCTGCACCAGATCCGCACGGACACCGGGATCGATGTGCTTGATCTGCGTCTGGTGCGCCCGTTCAACATTGATCTCGGGTTTGCCCTCGATGGTGCCTATCACAACACTCCGCGACAGGCGGACCCGGATGTCTCGATCCTGCAACCGACCGACCGCCCGCTGCTTGAGGCGCTGTCACGCGGTCTCGACCTGACATCACGCCCGTTTGCTGCATTGGCTCAGGCCCTCAACCGATCCGAGACAGAGGTGATCGCACGGATCGGCACCCTGCATGAGGCCGGTATCCTGACCCGGATCGGGATCATCGTGCGCCACCGCTCCATCGGCTGGTCCTCGAATGCAATGGTGGTCTGGAATGTCCCCGAGGACCGGATGATCGCGGCCGGGACCGCGCTTGCCGCCTGTCCGGGCATCACCCTGTGCTATCAGCGGCGCAGCATTCCCGGCACCTGGGAGTATGGCCTCTATTCCATGATCCACGCCCGCAGCCGGGACGAGGCGCTCGCGCTCCTGTCGCGCGCCGCCGCCCTCCCGGAACTGGCGGGATGCGCCCATGAACCGCTGTTCTCGGTGCGCTGTTACAAGCAGACCGGTGCGCGCTTTGCCAAGAATTCGAAGGTGGCCTGAGATGCGACGCGAGCCTCTTCCCCATGACGCCCTCGACACTGCCGACCGCACATTGATCAACATGTTGCAGGATGGTCTGCCGATCACCTCCCGTCCGTTTGCCGGCATTGCCGCCGAACTCGGCCTGACCGAAGCTGCCGTTCTCCTGCGCATCGCGCGTTTGCGAGACATCGGCGCGATCACGCGTTTCGGTCCGTTTCTCGATGCCGCGGCCATGGGCGGCGCCTTTTGCCTCTGCGCCATGGACGTGCCGGAGCCTCGTTTTGACGCGGTCGTGACTTTGGTCAATGCCCACCCGGAGGTGGCGCATAATTATCAACGCATCCACCGCTTGAACATGTGGTTCGTTCTGGCCTGCGATCGGCCGGAAGGGATCGGACAAGTGGCGGATCGGATCGAAGCGGAGACGGGACTGCCGGTTCTGCGCTTTCCGAAACTCAAGGAATTTTTCATCGGCTTCAAGGTGACAGCATGACCCTCGACGCGACAGACCGCAGACTGCTGAGTGCGACCCAGGCCGGTTTGCCGCTCTCGCCCAGACCTTTCGCCGAGATCGCTCGTGAGATCGGGGTGAGCGAAGACGAAGTCCTCAGACGTTTCGCGCGTCTGCAGGAAACCGGCGTCGTCCGACGCATCGGCGTCGCCCCCAATCACTATGCGCTCGGCATGACCGCGAATGGCATGAGCGTCTGGGATGTCGATGACGACATGGCGGATGTGCTCGGCGCACAAATCGGTGCCCTGGCCTTCGTCAGCCATTGCTACCTGCGCCCGCGCGCCCTGCCGGACTGGCCCTACAACCTGTTTGCGATGCTGCATGGCTCCGAGCGCAGCGACGTGGAAGCGCATCGGCTCGAAGTGCTGTCGCTCCTCGGAGCAGCCTGCCGCAGTCACGACATTCTCTATTCCTCACGCATCCTGAAAAAGACCGGCATGCGTCTCAAAACGGGAGCCTGACCCATGTTTCGCCTCACCCAATACATGCGCGAGCTTGTCGCCCCGACCCCCGTGCGGACCCGCCGCGGTACGGGCGGCGTCAAACCCGTGGTCATCTGGAACCTGACGCGGCGCTGCAATCTGCGCTGTCGCCATTGCTACACCACATCGGCCGATGTGCAGTTTCCATGGGAGCTCAGCTCTGAGCAAGCGCAGGGCGTCCTCGACGATCTGAACAGCTTCGGTCTCCCTGCCCTGATCCTGTCGGGAGGCGAGCCCCTGTCACGTGCCGATTTCTTCGATCTCGCCGGCTACGCCCGACAGTTGAATTTCCGGCACTTGGCCCTGTCCACCAATGGCACCAAGATCAACCGGGAACAGGCCGACAGGGTCGCCGATCTGAACTTTGACTATGTCGGGATCTCGATCGACGGGCTCAAGGATTTCAACGACTGGTTCCGGGGTGGCGAAGGCGCATTCGATCAGGCCATGGCCGGCGTGCGCGCCTGCAAGAAACGCGACATCAAGGTCGGTCTGCGCTTCACCATCACGGAACAGAACGCCCATATGCTCGACGACATGCTGGCGCTCTGCGACAGCGAGGGGGTCGACAAATTCTATCTCTCGCATCTGGTCTATGCCGGGCGCGGCGACAAGAACCGCGGCGAAGACACCGAACATCTCCGGGCCCGCAACGCGCTGGACAGGCTGATCGAACGCGCCTGGGAGGATGTGTCGAACCATCGCCCGCTCGAGATCGTCACCGGCAATAACGACACGGATGCGGTCTATTTCCTGCATTGGGTGCGTCGGAACTTCGGCGCGGATCAGGCCGCACATGTCGAACATCATCTCGAAGCCTGGGGTGGCAATTCCTCCGGCCTCGGCGTCGCCAATATCGACCCGGTCGGGGACGTGCATCCCGACACTTACTGGTCCGCCTACAAGATCGGCAATGTCAAGGAAACGCCATTCACCGAGCTGTGGACCGGCGACGACCGGATGCTCGCCACGCTGCGACAGCGCCCCCGGCCGCTGAAAGGCCGCTGTGGCGATTGTGCCTTCAAACATGTGTGCGGCGGCAACACCCGGATCCGGGCCCTTCAGGTCTCCGGCGATCCCTGGGCCGAAGATCCCGCCTGTTACATGTCCAACGTAGAACTCGGTATCGCGGATGCCGAGCGTCTCACCGTCACCCCGTTCAGAGGCAAGAGCCATGACCCCGCCTATCGCTTTTTCTGATGTGTTTCGAACAGGGCGGCGCGCCGGCATCCTCGGCGCCACACTGGCCTTGCTCGCCAGCCCCGCCCTCGCCGACCCCGATGGCGCAGAGATCTACATGGACCTCTGCGCCTCCTGCCACGCCGAAAGCCGATTGGGCGGCACCGGCCCGGCGCTGATCCCCGAAACCATCGGGCGTTTGCGCGGCAACGCTTTGGGCGAGACCATCACCAATGGTCGGGTGGCCACCCAGATGCCCGCCTTTCGCGACACTTTGAGCGCTGCGGAAATCGACGCCGTGGCGTCCTATGTCAAATCTGCCCTGCCCGACATCCCGCGCTGGACCGCCGATGAGATCGAGGCGACGCGGGCCCTGTCGCCCGACTACACGCCCGTCGCAGCCCCGGTCTTCTCAGCCGATCCGATGAACATCACGCTTGTGGTGGAGACCGGCGACCACCATGTCAGCGTGCTCGACGGCGATACATTCGAGGTGCTCGACCGCTTTGCCACGCCCTTTGCCGTGCATGGCGGCCCGAAATTCAGCCCCGACGGCCATTATGTCTTCGTCATGTCCCGCGATGGCTGGGTCCAGAAATATGACATCTGGGCCTTGCAGGAGGTCGGGCGCGTGCGCGCAGGTGTCAACAGCCGCAACATCGCAATGAGTTCGGATGGCAAATGGCTGGCGGTCGCCAATTACCTGCCACATACCCTGACGCTCCTGTCCACCAAAGACCTGAGCGTGGCCGAGGTCCTGCCGATCGACACCGTGAGCGGCGGCAGCAGCCGGGTCTCCGCCGTCTATCAGGCGCCACAACGTGCAAGCTTCATTCTCGCGCTCAAGGATTCGCCGGAAATCTGGGAGGTCTTCACCAAACCCGAAGCCCTGTTCGAACACCGCCGGATCGACGTCAGCGCCCCGCTTGACGACTTTTTCTTTACCCCGGACTACGCCCATCTCATCGGCGCCAATCGCGGGGCGGAAACCGGTGTCGTCGTCAGCCTCGACGCAGGTCGCGAGATTGCCGATCTGCCGCTGCCGGGCATGCCGCATCTGGGCTCCGGGATCAGCTTCATGTCCGGCGGCAAACGCGTCATGGCCACGCCGCATCTGAGCGAAGGCGTGCTCAGCGTGATAGACATGGACAGCTGGACCATCACCAGGGAAATCAAGACTGCGGGACCCGGGTTCTTTCTGCGCAGCCATGAGAACACGCCCTATCTCTGGGCCGATGTGTTCTTCGGGCCCAACAAGGACAAGATGCATATCATCGACAAGGAAAGCCTCGAGATCGTCAAGACGCTCGATCCGGCGCCCGGGAAAACCGTCGCGCATATCGAGTTCACCCGCGACGGGAAATATGCGCTCGTGTCGATCTGGGAGGATGACGGCGCGGTCATCGTCTATGACGCCGAGACCCTCGAGGAGGTGCGCCGCCTGCCGATGAAGAAACCTTCGGGCAAATACAATGTCTGGAACAAGATCACCTTTTCCGATGGGACCAGTCACTGACATGACAGCTCAAAGCGTTCTGATCGTCACCCATGGCAGTCCCTCGGACCCGGAGCCGCAGGAGATGGCAGTCAACGCACTGGCCCGGCAGGTCGCGCAGAAGCGGCCGGATCTCACCGTCGCGGGCGCCACGCTGGCCGCTCCCGGGCAGTTCGAGGCGAGAGTAGCACAGCTGGGCCGCCCGCAGATCTTTCCCTTTTTCATGTCCGACGGGCATTTCATCCAGCATATTCTGGCCAAACGGGCCGCCCCGTTCGATCTGCGAATTCTGCCCCCTTTCGGGGTCTCACCGGAACTGCCCGGTCTGGTTGCCACCCGACTGTCCCGGGTTCTCGCCGCAAAAGGCTGGCGCAGCGCCGAGACCGGCCTGCTCATCGCGGCACATGGCGGTCAGACCTCGGCGCGCAATGCCACGACCACCCGCGATCTGATGCAACGGGTCGGGGCACAAATCGAATTTCGCGAAATCCGCGTGGGCTTTGTCGAAGAACCCCCTTTCCTGAACGACGTGGCAAAGGAAATGGGCCAGGCCATCTGCCTGACGTTCTTCGCCCAGCGCGCCGGACACGTTCTCGAGGATCTTTCCGCCGCCTTCAAATGCAGCGGGTTCTCGGGGCTGATCCTGCCGCCCTTCATCGAATGGCCGGAAACCCCGGATATGATCGCGACGATCCTCGACGCTCACCCGGGCGAGTCAGACAGGCTATGAGGCTTCGGCGGACCATTCCGCCCCGAAGGCCCCGGTCAGAAACCCGTCGGACAGATCCATCGCCGGATCAAAAGCCTCGAGTTTGCTCACCAGATCCTGCCCGGAAATCTTGCCGGAGAGACGATCGGCATAGCCCGACACCAAGCTGTCGAATGCTCCGATCTGCGGCGACAGCCGGATCGCGGAGACTCCCGCCTCTTGCAATGCCGTGATCTGCATCGCCACCGTCGCGGTGCTGTGGCTCAGGGTCTGCACGCCGTTGACGACGAGGAATTTCTGATCGTCGAGCGTTTCCACCTCCCGACCGTCCGGGTCTTCGCCGCAGACGAACTGGCAATTGTCCTTGGCCCGGTCGTGCAGCCGTGCATGATAGCATCGTCCGGAGATCGCCAGCGGCAGCCGGCCATGGCCCCAAACCTCGACCGCGACACCGAGCTCGTCGCCAACCCTGCAAAGCGCCGCCACCGCCTCGATCGGCAATTCCGGCGGCAGACAGACCCGCGTGGCCCCGCGCCGCGCCAAAAACCGCAGGGCGCTGTCATTATAGACATTGACCAGCGGCCCCACCCAGAATTCCCGATCTTGGGGCAGCTTCTGCAAGGCCGAAAGATCGTTGATCTCGATCGGCAGCCCCATGTCCATCAGATCCGCCGTGAGCTTGCGTTCGCGCTTGAGCGTGATCAAGCCGAGGCTGGTCAGCGCGACCTCCTTACCCGCAGCCAAAAGCGCCTCGACGGCCTGCGGAATCTCCGCCTGCCAGAAGGGTAGTCGCTTCGAACAAACGACCTCTCCCAGAACGACACGTGTCGCGTCACTCTCAGCCAGCGCAGCATAAAAGGCGCGCTGCTGTTCTGCCTGCCAAAAAAACTGGTTCGGTCCAATGGTCAGATCCATCCGCCGTTCTCCTGCTCTCGTCCTGCTATTTTCCTCGGTTGCCACCGCCGATCGTCGCGGCCTATCGCCAGGTCTTGGCATAGGCGCCGGTGGTCGCGGCCTGACCCTCGGTCAGTTTGGCAAGCGCCGATTTCGGCAAGGGTTGACCGGCCGCCTGGGCCTCCACCGCGCCCCGAAAGGCCCGCACCACCTGTGCGACATAGGCCCGCGAGCGTTGCCGCCCCTCGATCTTCAGCGCCGTCACCCCGGCCTTGGCCAGTTGCGGGATCAGCTCCGTCGCGTCCAGGCTCACCGGATCTTCAAAGATATGGCCGGTCTGCGCCCCGGAGGTGAAACAGCCCTTGCACAGGGTCGGGTAAGGCGCCGGGGCGTCTTTGGGCCGACGATGGATCGTGTAGCCCCCGAGCCGCGCCGCCAGCTCGCCGCCCTCCTCGGCATAGACCACATGGCTCGCGGGCGAACAGACACCGTTCATATTGGGCGATTTGCCTGTCGCATAGGAGGACAGCGAACAGCGCCCCTCGGCCATGACACAGAGCCCGCCGAAGACGAACACCTCGGTCTCGACATCGATTTCCGAATTGATCGCCGCGATTTCCGCCACGGTCAGCACCCGCGGCAGCACGACACGACGCACGCCAAAGGTCTCGGCATAGAAATTGATCGCATCCGGATTGGCCGCGGCGGCCTGAACCGACAGGTGCCGGCGCAGCGCCGGGTGATGCTCCGCGGCATAGTCCAGAAGTCCGAGATCGGCGAGGATCACCGCATCGGCCCCGGCCTGTTCCGCGTCCCGCACGGCCGCATGCCAAAGCGCCTCGGCACCCGCGCGCGGGAACGTGTTGATCGCGACCAGCACTTTCGCGCCATGGACATGGGCAAACTGCACCGCCTCTGCCAGATCCTCGCGCGAAAAATTCAGCCCCGGAAAATTGCGGGCATTGGTTTCATCGGCAAAGCCGCAATAGACCGTATGAGCACCGGCCTTTACCGCCGCACGCAACGCCGCCGGGGTGCCTGCGGGACAGACAAGTTCCATCATATGAGCTCTCCAAAAGGATCGGTGCGGTGCAGATGCAGCCCGGTGAACCGCTCGGCGCGGGCACAGGCCTCTCGCATGGCAGAGGCAAACGGCCCTGAAAGCGCGGCCAGTTCCTCGGTCAGGTCCAACTCGGCATCATCCATCGCGTTGCGCAGGGCCAGAGCGGCAGAGGTATCGCCCTCCACGGTCAGATCACGCGAGAAGAACAGCGCATCGCCATCTTCGGCCCCGTGCATCATCGCCAGAAAATGCGACAGCGGCCCGGCCAGCCGCACGTCGTGCTCCGGGGCCGCACCACGCCGATGCGCGCTCATCCGCCCGGGCGCAGGGCAGAGCAGAAGCACATAGGGCAAATCGGTAATGTCGATCAGAAACCTGCGCCCGGCATAGTCTCCGAGACGCCTCAACATATCGGGGTGATCCTTGATCATCCGTGTCGTGACGCTCTGAAGAAACCGGCTCAGGGGCAGAAGCGGCAAAGGTCTCAGCGCCATTCCTACCGGGCGGGGAATGCGCGGGGCATCGCTGGGCATGTGGGCTCCTCATGGTTCTCCCCCCTTCTATGTGGCCCGAGCGCCGCCGGGATTGATTTTCGTCAAACCGGAGTGCGCCGCTTGCTGATAGCGAGAGAAAAAATCGAGAGACTCATGCGATCCCTACCCGTCTTTTCCGATCTGCGCGCCTTTCTTGACTGGGCCGAGGCCCAGGGCGATCTGCGTCCTGTACCGCACCCCGTCGCCGTCGAGCATGAAATGACCGCCGTCCAGCTCGCCGCCTTGCGCCGTGGCGGCCCGGTTTTGCGCTTTGACCATGCCACGGTTCAGGGACAACGCACCGCCATGCCCGTCGTCAGCAATCTTTTCGCCACGCCGGAACGCGTCGCAGCCGGCCTCGGCCTCGGCCTTGGCGAAATACCCGAGTTGGGGGCGTTTCTCGCCGCCCTGCGCGCGCCGGCGCCGATCGAGGGGATGAAAGATGCATTGTCGCGCTGGCCAATGCTCAGGGCCGCGCTACGCACCCGTCCGAAAATCCGTCGCAGCGCGCCGGTTCAGGAGGTGGTGCGGGAAATCGGAAGCGGCGCCGATCTCACCGATCTGCCGGTGCAGACGCCCTGGCCCGAGGATGCCGGACCGCTCATCACCTGGCCGGTTGTCATCACCCGGCCGCAGGACAGCACGCAGAACCAGACCGCCCGCTACAATCTCGGCGTCTACCGTACGCAGGTTCTGGGGCCGGATCGGCTGATCATGCGCTGGCTCGCCCATCGGGGCGGCGCGGCGCATCACCGGACATGGCTGGCAGCCGGCGCGCGCATGCCGGTGGCAATCGCGCTCGGTGCAGACCCGGCAACGCTTCTCTCCGCAGCGCTTCCGCTACCCGAGACCGTGTCGGAACTGACCTTTTCCGGCGTGTTGCGTGGGGCGCGCAGCGAATTGGTGACGGCGCAGACCGTGCCCTTGCTCGTCCCTGCCCATGCCGAGATCATCATCGAAGGCTGGATCGACCCGACCGAGACCGCCCCCGAAGGCCCCTTTGGCGATCACACCGGCTATTACAATTCGGTGGAATCCTTTCCGGTCATGCGGGTCACCGCGATCACCCATCGGCGCGACCCGCTCTATCTCACCACCGTAACCGGGCGGCCGCCCGATGAACCCTCGGTGATCGGCGAGGTTTTCAACACGCTGTCTCTGCCGGTGATCCGGGCACAGATCCCCGAAGTGACCGACCTCTGGCTGCCGCCTGCTGCCTGTTCCTACCGCATGGCGGTGATCCAGATCGACAAGCGCTACCCCGGTCAGGCGCGGCGGGTGATGGCCGCACTCTGGGGCATGCTGCCACAATTCTCCTATACCAAGATGCTGGTGGTGGTGGACCGCGACATCGACCCGCGCAACTGGGACGATGTGGCTTGGGCGCTGGCCACCCGCATGGACCCGGCCCGCGATGTCATGATCCTGAAGGATACACCGATGGACTATCTCGATTTCGCCTCTGAGAAAGAGGGGCTCTCCGGTAAACTCGGCCTCGATGCGACAACCAAGATCGGCACCGAAACCAGCCGGGACTGGGGCAAGGTGATGCAGCTCAGCCCCGAGCATGTCAGTCGCGCCGAGACGATCCTGTCGGAGCTCGGGTTATGAGCCGGGTGGTCCTCGGCGTCTCCGGAGCCTCCGGCGCCATGCTGGCCCGTGATTGCGCCGCGGGGCTTTCCCGCCTCGGCGTGGAAATCGATCTGGTCTGTTCCCCCATGGCGGCACGGACGTTCGAATTGGAGTTGGGGCCGGATGCGCTTGCACATCTGACCGCCAAGGTCGCGCGACGGCACACCCCCGACGATCTGGGCGCCACCATTGCCTCTGGCTCTCATCCGGTTCATGGCATGATCATTGCGCCCTGCTCCATGCGCACACTGGCCGCCATTGCCCATGGGCTCGACGACAATCTTCTGACCCGCGCAGCGGGGGTCCAGCTCAAGGAACGCAGGCCGCTGATCCTGTTGACCCGCGAGGCGCCCCTGACGCTGGCGCATCTGCGCAACATGACGGCGGTGACCGAAATGGGCGCCATTGTCCTGCCGCCCGTCCCGGCCTTTTATCTGAAACCGCAAAGCGTCGGCGAAATCAGCGCGCAGATCGCAGCACGGGCAATCGATCTCCTCCAGATCGGCCCGGCTCAGGCACAGGCCTGGTCCGGGTGACGCGGGGTGAAACGCAACCTTATCCCGTCCCGGCCCCGCACGGTCAGTTGCGCCACCGGAACCGGCGGGTTGTCTTCATCCAGCGAGACACGGTAGCGCCGCATCAGCATCGCCAGAATGAGCGGCCCCTCCGTCATCGCAAAGGCCGATCCGGGACAGACCCGCGCGCCTTTCGAGAATGGCAGATAGGCGATGCGCGCGCTGTCGCGTCCCGCCGGCGTTTCCCACCGCCCGGGGTCGAACCCGTCGGGGTCTTGCCAGAACAATTCGTGACGATGCAGATGCCAGGGGCTGATCACCACCTGCGCGCCCTTCGGCACCGAGCGGCTGCGAAACCGCGTCGGACAGGCCGCCTCGCGCAGATACATCGGCACCGGCGGGTAGAGCCGCATCGTCTCGCGAAACACTGCACGCGCTGTTTTAAGCTTTGAAACGGTCGAGAAATAGATCTTTTCCGGGTCGATCGCACGTTGTGCCTCACCGGCCAGGCGATCCTGCCACTTCGGCGAAAGCGCCAGAAGATAAAGCGCCCAGGCCAGAGCGGCCGCCGAGGTCTCATGCCCGGCCAGAAGGAAAATCCCGACCTGATCCACCATCTCTTCGCGTGTGAAGCAGAACCCGCTCTCGGGGTCGCGCGTGGTCATGATCCGGGTCGCGAGATCATCAGGCGCCGTCCCGGTCGCGATCTGTTCCGCGCGGGCATCGACCAGCTGACGGATCAGATCGCGGATCTGCCACGCGCTTTCGCGGGTCTTGCGTGATCTGAGCCGCGGCACCCAGCGGGGCAAAGGCAGAAAAGACGCAGAATTGATCATCGGGCGCGAAGCCTGATGGGCCTTGAACGCGGCAAACACCGCCTGTGCGGTGCTATCCTCGACCGGCAGGGAAAACAGGGTGCGGAAGATCACATCGAGCGCGATATGGCTCATCTGCGGCTCGACATCGATCACCCGACCGTCGGCCATCTCCGCCAAACGATCGCCCCCGGCCACAGCGGCATCCCACATGGCGGGGAACACCTCACGCAGGCGTCCACTCTCGAAGGCCGGATCGATGATCCGGCGTTGCCGCTGCCATTCCGCGCCGTTGGTGATGAAAATCGAATGCCCCAGAAGTGGCACCAGCCCCTCGAACAAGCGGGTCGATTTCGGAAAATCTTCCGGGCGCTCGCTCAGCACCCGGTCGATGAGCTCCGGATCGTTGCACAGGAAAGAGCGAAAGAACGGCGTGCGAAATTCCGCCATCCAGGCCCGGTAGAGGCGCACGGGCTGGGCGGAGAGAATGTCTTTTCGAAACCGAAGGAGATAGGAAAACAGCGAAACCCGCTCGGGACGTGGAGCGGGTTTCACCGGTTTGGGACACATAGATGGTTGATGAGATGCGGCGCGGGGATTGTCGAACTTCATGCGCGCGCCATCGTCCTTCATTACTTCTCCTTTCGCTGCGTGAAAGGTGTCATTCTGCTCCGATTCGACCATTGACTTTGATCAAGACTAAAACCGTAAGGCTTTCCCTCCGCGCGGAATGGCCGAGTGATTGTCTGCGCCATTGCTTGTGCGATTATCTGCGCGTTCTCGAACTCAAGGCCAAACGACGACACCGATGACCAGCCCGTGCAAAGACAGCAGCGCGCCATAAAGTCCGATCCCGATCAGCAGGCGGGCCAAAGCCTGCCCCCGCTGGTCCCGCGCCGGCCAAATCGTCCCCTTGCGGGTCGCGGCCCAAAGCGCCTCATGGTCCTGACCGCGCGCGCTCAATTCGCGGCGCTTGCGGCGATCGATCATGCGCCCTCCCATGAGCGCAAAGGCACCGAACGCACCGAACAGAATGACATGGGCAAGATCGCCGTTGGACAGGAGATGGGCAAAGGCCCAGAGCGCCAGCGCGAGCAAGAGCGGATGCCGGGTCAGTCGCACGACACCCGGATGCGCCGGATCGAACCGCGCATTCCGGGCGCCGCCGAAAGAGAACGGATTGGGCCTCGCAATGCTCGCAGCCAGCAAGAGACACACGAGGAACATCACCGTCAGCGTGACATGCGGCATCCATGGTGCCGTGTCCCAGATCGGGGCGAAGGGCGCCCGGTTGGCGGCCACGATGAGCCAGACGAGGATGGCGGTGGACAGGATCGAATAGGCGATCCCGAATCCGCGCGCTCCGACACGCGCCACGACCCAGGGTTTGACCGGCGGACGCACCGGAATGGCATGGCTGAGGAAAAACACCACAAAGGCCAGTATGAAAGATCCCCATCCGGTCATGTCATTGCTCCCTGGCCTTCAACAGATGTTCGTACCGCCGATCGGTGAGCGTTTCGAGAAAGGCGATCAACGCCTCGATATCCGCGTCGCTCAGCACCGGTCCCTTGATCAAGAGCCCGACCGACAGGGTTTCGGCCACAGCGACCTTGCCATAGCTCGCGCCGGTTTCCGGATTGGTTTGCCATTCAGACTCCGTGCTTTGGTAGCGGTTGTAGAATCGCACCGCGGTTTCGAGATCTTCGAAAACCCCATTATGCATATAGGGACCGGTGATGGCGACATTGCGCAGCGAGGGGGTCTTGAACCGCCGAAGGTGCTTTGCTTCGCCGGTCACCTCCGCCAGACCGCCATCCTGCGACGCGGCGACGGGGTTTTCTGGCACCCCGGTGTTGAAATAGCGATAAGAGGTGAAAAGCTCGGGCTGCGTCCCGCTCGAATGGCAGGCGCTGCAGTTGCTTGCCTGCGGATCGAAGAACAGCTCTGCACCGCGCTGTTCAAGCGGTGTCAGGGCGGCTTCGCCCCGCAATGCGCGGTCGAATTTACTGTCGAACGGGGAAAAGGACGACCGCCTCTCGAAAGCGGCAAGGGCCTCGGTCATCGCCGCGAACCCGGTGTCTGTCCGGGTCAGAACCCCGGCATCGTAGAGCGCCGCGAACCTCCGTCGATACGCCGCATCTTCGTTCAGCCGTGCCACGACAGCCGCCCGGTCCGGCATTTGCATCTCATTGGGATCGAGAACCGGCCCGGCGGCCTGTTCGGCCAGTGTCGCGGCCCGTCCGTCGTGGAAAAAGCCGCCGATCAAATGCCCACTGGCGTCCGTGCTCCGCTCCGGCGTGAGCGCCGCATATCCCAGCGCAGGGGCATTGCGACGGCCCTTGGCAATGCCATCGGCACCGGTCGAAACCGCCCCCGAGGGATCGGCGAAACCCTGATCCGGGTCGTGACAGCTGGCACAGGATTGTGTCCGGTTGAGCGAGAGGTTCGGATCAAAAAACAACGTCTCTCCCAACTGTTCCAAGGCCGTCATCTCGGCGACGGCCTGCACCTCGGCAGGTTTGGGAGAGACCACGACAAATGCCGCAGCCGTCAGGAGAGCAAGGCGTTTCATTCTGTCGACATCGGTTCAGGACATGGGGTCTGCCGGCCGAGTGAAACCCGTTCAGCGCCGCAGGACATTGACGATTATCAAGGCACCTGACTGAAAAGCTCGGGGAAAGGTTGTCATGGCGCAGAGCACTCTCTACGGTCGGCGCGACTCACGCACGCCAAAGGTCCCGCCATGCGTCATGATATCGCAAGCATTGCCAAAAACTCCCTGTTGCTCAAGAATGCTCCCGCGCAGTTGGTCGACCCGCTTCTCGAGGGGGCACGCGTCACGCAGCACGCACGCGGGGAGACAATTTTTATTCAGGACGACCCGGCGGATGCGATCTATATCGTCGCGCGCGGCTGGATCAAACTCTACCGCATCGCAGCAAATGGTTCGGAAGCGGTCGTCGGCACGTTCACCAATGGCCATTCCTTTGGCGAGGCGGTGGCGCTCCGTTCGGATCGCTATCCGGTCTCAGCGGAAGCGGTTACCGAGTGCGAACTGATCGCAATCAACGCGCATACGCTCATCCGGCTTCTGGAGAGCAATCCCAAGATTGCGATTTCCATGCTGACGGCCACCTATGCCCATCTGCACAATCTGGTCGATCAGGTCGAGCAGCTCAAATCCCGCACCGCGCCGCAGCGGGTCGCGGAATTCCTGCTCGAGCTTTCGGATTGCGACGATGGCGGCTGCACGGTGACTTTGCCCTATGACAAGATGCTGATCGCCGGGAGATTGGGCATGAAACCCGAAAGCCTGTCGCGCGCCTTTGCAAAGCTCAAGGAACAGGGCGTGAAAGTGCGCCAGAATGCCGCCGAGATTACCGATGTGGAAGCCCTGCGTGCCTATGTCGAAGAGGACCCCGCCGCCGCCTGGTCGCGCTGAGACCGCTCAGCCGATGACCCCCAGGGTGATCGCGATGACGAACCAGAGGGCGACGGCCAGGGTGACGCCCGACAAGATGCGGGGGGCCTGCCGCAACTCCAGATAAGCTGCGAGGATCACCCGGCTTTTCACGAACGCCAACCCGAGCAGGACGGGGGCCAACCAGATCGTCTCGGGACCGATCACCGCCAATGCCGTGGTCGCTGCGGATGCCCCGACCAGGATGAGCCAAGCTGTGATCAGCTCTTTCATGCCGCCCCCATCAGATAGATGACCGGAAAGACCGCGACCCAGACCAGATCGACCAGATGCCAGAACGCGACGCCGGCGGAGATTTCCGCGGATCGCCGACGCAGCGCAACGATCGCGAGGATCACTATTCCCGCCACCACATGCGCCGCGTGAAACCCCGTCAACAGATAGTAGAATGTGAAAAACGGATGGGTTTCCGTCGAGATTTGCGCCGCGATCAGACTGCTCCATTCGTGAGATTTCAGCCAGAGGAAGGCAAGCCCGCCCAGCGCAGCCAAGAGCAGCCAGCGCGCCGAGTTGCGCTGTGCACCGATGGCCGCGAACAGGCCGGAGGTGACCAGCAGGATCGTCCCTATTCCCGCCGAGACCGGGTGCAGATGCGTCGCCGCTTCGGCGAACCCCGGGGGATCGGTGATGCGCACCGCGAGAAAGGCCCAGAGCCCGGCGCCGAAGACCAGCATCTCGGAAACGATCAGAACCCAGATCATCAGATCATGCGGCAGCTCTTCACGCGCAACCTGTGCCATTCAGTGCCCCACGATCTGCGCATAAATACGAGGCAAAGCTTCGGTCAACCGGTCCGGGTCCGGCACCAGCGCGAACCCGCCCTGCCCGAAGATCCGCGGGAACCAGGCCTTGCCGTCCCGGTCCACCGTGATGCCGAACACCGCATGCCCGGCGCGGCGGGCCTCGATCACCGCCATACGGCTGTCCTCAATGCCGTGCCGCCCCTCGTAATGGTCGAGATCATTCGGTTTTCCATCCGTGATGACCAACAGAAGCCGCCGCTTGCGCCCCTGTTCCGTCAATCCGGCGCTGGCATGGCGGATCGCGGCGCCCAAACGGGTGTAAAAGCCGGGTTTCAGCGCCGCGATCCGCGCTTCCACCCCCGACCCCATCGGCTCACCGAACGCCTTGGCCCCGGCAATGAACACCCGATCGCGCTTGATCGACGAGAACCCGTGGATCGCGAAATCGTCACCGCAGGCGTCGAGCCCCCAGGCGAGCGCGGTGAGCGCCTCGCGTTCGATGTCGATCACCGGACGCCCGGTCCCCTGATGACAGGTCACGGTCGCCTCGGTCGAACGCGACACATCCAGCAGGATCGACACCGCCAGATCACGCTTGAGTGGCCGGTTCTGACGCCAGACACGGGCATCGCTCTCGCCCGTCGCGGCGAAATCGGCCGCGGCTCGCACGGCGCGTTCGTCGTCCAGCTCATCACCGTCGAGATGCCCCACCGTCGAAATCATCGACGGGCGCAGCGCCTCGAACTGACGTTTGACCGCGCGAATGCGCTTGCGGGCGCGTTGATCGAACTCGGCCCCGGCGGTTCCGTCGGGTGCGACGGCATGGGCCAGAACACGGGTGTGATCCGGCAGGTAGACCCCGCGTTTCACGTCCCATTCCGGATAGGTGCTCTGCGCCGACAGGCGTTCGATTTCCGCATCCTCCGGAGCCAGATCGAGGTGAAGCCTGAGCCGGGTGGCCGGCGCTTTCTTGATCTCTCCCAGACCGATCTCCTCCTGATCGTCGGCGGCCTTTTTGGCACTGTCCTCGTCGTCATCCTCGACCCGGCGGTTGAGATTGATGAACTGCGCATAGGACAGGATCGCTTCGAATTTGTGCAGGATGAAACTGTCCTTTCGGTCGATCTGATCGGAGCGCCGCCGACGCGCCCGCCGGGTCTTTTCATCCTGTTCCTCGCTGTTTTCCGGGACGGGTTCGGCCGGCTGTGTCTCGACTGCCCCCGCCGTCGAGCGCGCGCCGACCCGTGGCTCCACCCAGATCGGAACCGGTCGGAAGGGTCGATATTTGCGCGGCGCTTTCCAGATCGAGACATCGCCGCGCTCGACAGAGGCGAGCATCTTGTGGGCTTTGGGCACAAGCGGGGCGGGATCGCCGAGAATATGTCGGATCACCGCCTCGACAAGCCGCTCCGCCTCCGGCAGCTCCGGCGTATCCCGCAGCGACAGATGCAGCTCGGCGAGCTCTCGATATAGCGATTGCAATCCCGGCGCCTCGTCGAAGCTCCGCCCCAGCGCCTCCCGGATCGATCCAAGCGCCTGCAAATCCGAAACCAGCGGGTCCTCATGGGCCGTGGCGGCGCTGGTCTGCGACGCCATCGCCACCAGCCAGAGATAGGCCGAAGCATTCGCGTCTTCGAACGGAAAACATGCAAGCGTTGCGGGCAGACGCAATGCACCCCCGTCGAAACTCGCCCGCGGCAACTCTTCGGCATAGGTGCCCAGAGCCCGCAGGCGCGACAAGCGATGGTGAGAGATCTCGTCGGAAACCGGTTTGATCTCGACCGACGGATCGCCCCCCATCGCACGGAAAAATACGGCCAGCCGCCCGTCGATCTGCGAGAGATCGACCCGGGCTCCGTCATACGCCTCTGGCGCATCAAAGCGGCTGGCCAATTTGTGCCAAAGCTTCCCGACAGTCTCCTCGGGTTCCCATGGCTCAAATTCGATCTTGCCCATGGCCGGCCTCACCCGAAAACGGCAGTGACAAGATCGAGGAGCCCGCGTTTGGTGTCCGCATCATCGCTGAGCGGCTCAATCATCGCGGTCAAGATGGCCCGTTCGATCGGCATGCCTCCTGCGATCAGCGTCGCGGCATAGACGATCAGGCGGGTCGAAACGCCTTCCTCGACATCCTGTCCTTTCATCGCGCGCAGCTTGTTGGCGAGACGCACGAGCGGTTTGACACGGTCTTCCGGCAAGCCGCTTTCGGCTGCGACCACGGGGATCTCCAGCTCGGGCGCCGGAAAATCGAAATCGATGGCGAGGAAGCGTTGACGTGTCGAGGGTTTGAGGGTCTTCAAGATGTTCTGATAGCCCGGGTTATAAGAGGCCACGAGCATGAAACCCGGCGTGGCGGCGAGCTCTTCGCCGGTACGATCGATCGGCAGGATACGCCGGTCATCGGTGAGCGGGTGAAGCACCACGGTGACATCCTTGCGGGCTTCCACCACCTCGTCGAGATAGCAGATCGCACCTTCGCGCACGGCGCGGGTCAAAGGCCCGTCGACCCAGACGGTTTCCCCACCCTTGAGCAGGTAGCGCCCGATCAGATCGGCGGCGGACAGATCGTCGTGACAGGCCACGGTGTAAAGCGGGCGCCCGAGCCGGGCGGCCATATGGGCGACGAACCGGGTCTTGCCACAGCCCGTCGGACCTTTGAGCAGGATCGGAAGATCATGTGCGGCGGCGGCTTCGAAAACCGCGACCTCATCGCCCTGAGGCAGGTAGAAGGGGGCGATGGCCGCCCCGTTCTGTTGATGTGTGTTCGCGTCTTTCATCTGGCTCACTCCGCAGCCTGTTCGACCACCGGGCCGGGTTTGATCACTTCACGACGCGGAGCGACGATGGCGTAGATGAACAACAGCGCACCGAGGACCACGGCAACACCCGAGCCGAAGCGCATCACGTAGAAGATCCAGAGCTGATCCTGCACATCCATGAAATATTCGCCGTTGACGCGTTGCAGGTGGGTTTGCACCGTACCTGCGAAGGTCAGGGTGAAGGTCATGAACAGCATGCCGCCCGACATCAGCCAGAAAGAGGCCATGTTGAGCACCTGATTGTACGGGTCACGCCCGCGCAGTTGCGGCATGGCGTAGGAAATGATCGCCAGATTGAGCGCCACATAGGCGCCGAAGAAGGCGAGGTGACCATGCGCGGCGGTGATCTGCGTGCCGTGGGTGTAGAAGTTCACCCCGTGCAACGTGTGCAGGAAGCCCCAGACACCCGCGCCGAAGAAGGCCAGCACCGCGCAGCCCAGCGACCACAGGAGCGCAGCCTTGTTGGGATGATCGCGACGGCCCTTCCAGACCATGACGAAGGCAAAGGCCATCATCGCGAAGAACGGGATGACTTCGAGCGAGGAGAAGATCGAACCGATCCACTGCCAATAGCCCGGCGTGCCGATCCAGTAATAATGGTGACCCGTCCCGAGGATACCGGAAAACAGCGCGAGGGCCGCGATCACATACATCCATTTCTCGACGATTTCACGGTCGACCCCGGTGAGTTTCAGCATCAGGAAGCCGAGGATGCCGGCCATGACCAGTTCCCAGGTGCCTTCCACCCAGAGGTGCACCACATACCACCAGTATTGCTTGTCGAGCGCCAGGTTCGACGGGTTGACGAAGGCAAAGAGGAACAGCAGCGCCAGGCCCCAGAGCCCCAGGAGCATGATATTGGTGATCGCGGTCTTGCGGCCCTTGAGCACCGTCATCGAGATGTTGAAGAGGAAAATGAGCGCGGCAACGACGATCCCCGCCTTGACCCATTTCGGTTGTTCAAGGAACTCCCGGCCTTCGCGGCCCAAGAGGAAATTGCCCTCGAACAGGTTGAAGAAATAGGTGAGCACCACGCCCAGCGTGCCGATCACGAAGATCGCCAGTTGAATATAGGCCAGCGTCGGGGAATGGATCTCGCGTTCGCTTTCCTCCGGGATGAGGTAATAGGCAGCGCCGAAAAAGCCCAGGAGAAGCCAGACGATCAGCGAGTTGGTGTGCAACATCCGGGCGACATTGAACGGCAGGATCTCGGTGAGGAAATTTCCGTCGACATAGATCCAGCCCATGATGAGGCCAAGCGTGACCTGAACGGCAAAGAGCGCCATCGCGGTCAGGAAATAGGCCAGAGCGATTTTCTGAGTTTGATATTTCATGAGTGTCTCTCCTCAGCCCGCGTCATTCGGGGGCCAGTCCTGATTGCGAATCGAATCCGTCCACAGCAGGAAGTCGCTGAGCGCGCGATATTGATCATCGTCCAGCTCGAAAAACGGCATCTGACGACGCCCCTCGATGCCGGTCGGCATGGACATCATCCAGCCTTTGAGCCCTTCGAAGGCGGCATCAGGATCGTCCTTCACACCCCAGCGGGTCATGACATTGCCGAGTTCCGGAGCGAAGTATGCCCCTTCCCCGAGGATCGTATGGCAATTCACACAGCCCTTTTCTTCCCAGAGATGTTTGCCCTCGATCACCGAGGCGGTGAGGGTCTCGGCATCTGTCGATGTGTTTCGGATATACAAGTGGCTATGCGCGGATAGCCCCAAAAAAATGAGGATGAAGAACAGGGATCCGCCGTAGAATACGTTTCGGGCCATGCTCTTCGTCATGACTTCTCGCATGACTCTGTCTCCTTGGCTGAGCGGTTGGATATATCCTTCTTGCGGTGCTTGGCGTGTGACCTCCTTAACGAAAGTCAATCGCGCCTCATTTCACCGGTGGCGGACCGACCGGCGCGCGCGGCGGGCGCGGGCTGGTCAGGATCGGCCAGAAGGCCGCCGCCACCAGGGCGAAGGCCAGACACCAGATCAGGCCGGAGAGCAGCACAAGAGGCACATATGCCGCGCCGCCGATCCAGCCGCCGGCCCAGCGCAGAAGCGCGCCACACGGCAACAGGAGATAGGCCAGCGCCACGCCACCTGGCGCGACCAACGGTCTCCCCGCATGTCCCAGCGAGGCGCGCGACATCACCGAGACGGTCATGCCTCCGACCCCGCCGATGGCCAGAAAATGCAGGGCGGCAACATCATCGCCGATCCCCATGAGGGCACCGCCCCAGAGCAGAAGCCCGAGGCCGACGGCGCCGTAGGACAGGTGCAGGGTCCAGAGAATCGGCTGCGTCCACTGAAACCGCGTGTGCCATTTGAGCCCCCGCAAGAGCACGAATCCCCCGGACAGGATCATCACGCTCCCCGTCCACCAGCTGTCCCCGAAGACCAGTTCGGACAGTGGCAGGACCAAACCGGCCGCAATGGCCAGAGGGGTGAAGATCTGTGGATCGCTCGGCATGTCCTTTTCGATCCCGGCGCGATGCATGGCATTGCGCGTGAACGCCGGCGCGACACGACCGCCAAGAACGATGATCATCGAGACCAACGCCAGAAGCCCGACCCGAAGCCCGGTGGCGGCATCGCCCGCTGGCAGGTCCAGCCAATCGAGTTGCACCAGCAGGTCACCGGTCCAGAAGGCCGCCAGGAAGATCAGAAACACGAGGTTTTGCAGCTTCGGCTTCCTGATCAGCTGCAGCGCGATCTTTGCGCCGAGAAATGGCGCGAAGGAAAGCGCAAGAAGAGAGACGACGCCAATCGGAAGAAAATCGATGAAGAACACCGCCATACGGGCGCTGAGCCAAATCGCCGCCGCTGTGCCGATATAGAGATGACGTGCCGCCTTCGCCCCGGTCCAGTTCGGCACCGCCGTCAGGAAGAACCCGGCAAGTGCGGCGCCGCCATAGCCGAACACCAGCTCATGCGCATGCCAATCGGTGGGCGGCAGCCTCTCCGGCAACAGGGCAAGCCCCCCGAAATAGGCGGCAAGCCAGAGAGAGAGAGCCACCAAAGCGAAGAGCACCGCGATCAGGAAGAAAACGCGGAACCCTTCGCCCAGTAGCAGTGTGAAAAATCGTTTCATCACTGGTGATCCTGTTGTTTGCGCGTCGAGGGCAGGATCTCAACCGCCCCGCGATCTGGCCTTAACAAAAATCAAGGAGGTGCAATCACAGACGCGTGAGGGTGTCCGTGGCCTCACCAGCTAACGGAGAAACCAGATGTTCACCCGAGCCACCACACTGAAGCACGCGTTGCTTGGTACGGTTGCCTTGGTCTTCGCAGGTGCCAGCGTGCCTGCCATCGCCCAGGACAACGCGCATGCCAGCGATCCCGCGGCCGCTTACGAACCGTCCATGACCACGCTTGCCCAGATCAACGTCGAGCTCCCCGGCAAGAAACCCGGCGATCCGGTCATGACCGCCGAAGAGTTCCAGATGGGCACCGAGATCTACTTCCAGCGCTGCGCCGGTTGTCATGGCGTGCTGCGGAAAGGGGCGACAGGCAAACCGCTGACCCCGGATATCACCCGCGACCACGGCTACGATTATCTCGAATCGATCCTGACCTACGGCTCCCCGGCCGGCATGCCGAACTGGGGCACCTCGGGGGAGTTGACCGAGGAACAGATCAATCTGATGGCGCGCTACATTCTGCTCGACCCGCCGGCTCCGCCGGAATGGGGCATGCCGGACATGAAAAACAGCTGGGAAGTCGTGATCGCGCCGGAAGACCGTCCGACCGAGAAGATGAACGACATCGACATCGACAACCTGATGTCCGTCACCTTGCGTGACGCAGGTCAGGTGGCCCTGATCGACGGCAACACCTATGAAATTCGTTCGATCATCGACACCGGCTACGCGGTGCATATCTCGCGGATCTCCGCATCCGGCCGCTATCTCTTCGTGATCGGCCGCGACGCGCTGGTGAACATGATCGATCTGTGGATGGAAGTGCCGGACACCGTCGCCAAGATCAAAATCGGTATGGAAGCCCGCTCTGTCGAGACCTCGAAGTTCGAGGGCTACGAGGACAAGTTCGCTGTCGCCGGGGCCTATTGGCCGCCGCAATATGTGATCATGGATGGCGACACGCTCGAGCCGCTCAAAATCGTCTCGACCCGTGGCAATATCTATGACGAACAGACCTATCACCCGGAACCGCGCGTCGCCTCCATCGTGGCTTCACATTACAATCCGGAATTCATCATCAACGTGAAGGAAACCGGCAAGATCCTTCTGGTCGACTATTCCGACCTGAAGAACCTCAAGACGGTGGAGATCGAAGCTGAACGCTTCCTGCACGACGGCGGGTTCGACAGCACCCATCGCTATTTCCTCGTGGCGGCCAACGCCCGTGGCAAGGTCGCGGTGGTGGACACCAAGGAGGACAAGCTCGTCTCGATCATCGAGACCGAAGGCCAGACCCCGCACCCGGGGCGTGGGGCCAACTTCAACCACCCGGTGTTCGGCCCGGTCTGGGCCACCTCTCACCTGGGCGACGAGTCGATCGCGCTGATCGGCACCGATCCCGAAGGTCACGCGGAACAGGCCTGGCAGCTGGTTGACAGCTTCTACGGCCTGGGTGGCGGGTCATTGTTCATCAAGACCCACCCGAATTCGCAACACCTCTATGTCGACGCCCCGCTGAACCCGGACGCGGAAATCACCTCTTCCGTCGCCGTGTTCAACATCCCGGATATGGATGGCGATCGCGACACCGAGGAAGAGTATACCACCCTGCCGATCGGCGAATGGGCCGGGATCGAAGACGGGCAGCCGCGCGTCGTTCAGCCCGAGTTCAACAAACAGGGCACGGAGGTCTGGTTCTCGGTCTGGAATGCGAAGGACAAGGAGAGTGCCATCGTCGTCGTCGACGATGCAACGCTTGAACTGAAATATGTGATCAAGGACGAACGCCTGATCACGCCGACAGGCAAGTTCAACGTGTTGAACACCCAGCACGACATCTACTGATCCCGAAACGAGATCGGGCTCACACTCTCCCGAACCCGATCGAGCGAACCGGCCACGTCCCCCCTACGTGGCCGGTTTTCATTTCAGTCGCGCGGCAGATGACTTTGGTCAATGCGCCGACCGCACGCTCCGCGCAGGTTGCAAGCATGATGACACCCCGCCTCCCGCTCCTGCTCACGCTCCTTGCCGCCCATCTGGCGCAGCCGGCGCTGTCCGGCATCGTCAGCACGGACGGGCATTGGCACGCGGAAACCATCGCCGGAGAGTTGATCATCGCCTCATTGCCGGACGGACGCGAACACCACCGCCGGGCGCTCATGCCGCAGAGCGGAGAGCGCAGTGCCACCGCCGCGCTCCTCGCGCATCAGAATCCGCACGGGGTCCTGCTTGCGCTCGAGGGAGCCGCAGAACTCTGGTTCATCGCCCTCGATGAGGATGCCGGCCCGTTTCATCAGGGCTTCGTGCATTCCTATATCGCCGGGATGGAAGAGAGCCTGGCCTCCGAATCCGGGCTGTTTGCACGCCAACGCATCATGCTCGAGGCGCCTCTCATCCGGCTGCAAGATGAGCCGGACGAAATCTATATCCTGCAAGGCATCCGGACCGATGGCACCTGCGTGCGCATCCATCTGATCGCCAAGCGCGAGATTGGCCCCTGCCCCGAGGACCCCAGCCAATGAACGATGATCTCTTCCCCCATGCCCGGTGGTCCCGACGCAAGATTGCCGTCGTGCTCTATCCGTTCGCCGCCGCGGCCGTGGCGATCAATCTCTTTCTTCTGTCGCTGATGTCACAAGCCATCGGGCTGACCGCGCTGCCACCGGTCTGGGCCCTGATCCTGTCCATCCCCCTGGGTCTCCCTGCAACATGGGGCTTCGCGCGCTGGGTGGAGCGCCTTCTGGACGAGGCCGCGAAATAGAGCTGTAAGAAAAGCCGGAAGGGACCGCCCCCTGACGGGAAATCACCCGGCCGCCCCGGCAAACGCGCGCGCCCTATCGCTCACCTGCTGCCCCGACGCATATCATCCAGCACCGCATAGAAGGCCGGCAACACCATCAACACAAGCACCGTCGCGGTCAGGAGACCGAAGACGACCGCGATCACCAGCGGCTTGAGAGTCTGCGCCTGGGTCGAGGTCTCGAGCAGAAGCGGCGCCATACCGATGATGGTGGTCGTGACCGAGACGAAGATCGGCCGAAACCGGGCGCGCACGGCCTCCCCGGCGGCATCCCTGGCCGGTAATCCTTCGGCGCGGCGGACCTTGATCACCCCGACGAGAAGGATTGCGTTGTTCACGACAATTCCGGCCAGGGACGCCGCGCCCACCAGAGATGGCATCGAGATATTGTAACCCATCAGCACATGACCCCAGATCACCCCCAGAAACGCCAGCGGAATGGTGAGCATCACGATCAGAGGCTCGGCATAGTTGCGGAACTGGAAGCTGAGCACGACGTAAACACCGACCAGCCCGATCAGAAAGCCCCGCAGGATCGAGCGGACGGTTTCCGCGGAACTCGCGGCCTGTCCACCGATCTCGAAACCGAGACCGGGCGTCGCGGCGGTGAGACTCGGCAGGAAATCTGCGGCCAGCCGGGCGGTGATCACGTCGGCATTGCCGATACGCCCGTCCACATCTGCGGCGATGGTCAAGCTGCGCAGCCCGTCACGGCGGGCGATGCTGCCCCAGCCCCGCGCCTCTGCGAGCGTCGCGACGGAACCCAGTGGTACGGTGCCGCCGCCAGGAAGCGCGATCTCGAACTCGGTCAGACCGGCCCGGGTGGCACGGTCTGCGTCGTCCAACCGAACCTCGAGTTCCCAGGCCAGATCGCCACGCCGGATCTCGGAGAGCTGTGTTCCGAGGAAGGCGGCGCGCAACTGGCCCGCAACATCGCTCGCCGTCAGCCCGAGCGCCTCGGCCCCCGGAGACAGGCTCAGTTGCAATTCAGGCGTGCCGGGTCTCAGGTCCAGGATCGCGTTCCGGACCCCGGCGTAGGTTTGAAGCTCGGCCAAGGTCGCGCGCCCTGCCGCCTCGAGTATTGTGAGATCGGCATGGGTCAGACGCAGTTCCACCGCAATCCCCTGCGGACCGATCCCCGGTTCGGTCAGGATCAGCGAGGAGACACCCGGCAAAGGCCCGATTTCCGCGCGCCACAGGGAGGCGATCTCATCGAGCGTGCTTTTCCGCGTCTCGGCCCCCAGAAGGTCTACTCCGACGGTGGCGACATGGGCCCCGGCCTCTCCGGCCGACAGGTTGCGTCCCATGCGTGTGATCCGACGGATCACCAGAGGCTGTGCATCGGGTTGCTCTGGCGTGAGGCGCGCGTTCACCCGCATGAGAGCCGCCTCCACCTGCGTGACCGCCTCGGATGTGCGTACCAAGGGTGTGCCCGCAGGCAGCATCAGCCGCGCCTCGAGAACATCCCCGTCGATCTCAGGGATCGCTTCACGCTTGACCACGCCACTGCCGAGCGCACCGGCGGTCAGGATCAGCGCCGCGACGGCCAGCCCCACCACCAGCCACCGCCAGCGAATTGCGGCATCCGCCAGGCGGCCCACCCCGCGTTCGCGCAGAGCATCGAACCCGGCATCGAAGCGGCGCCGAAAGCCCGAGGGAGCCGTCTCTTTCACGCCCCCCTTCAGGTGATGCGGCAGAATCAGAAAGGCCTCGATCAGCGACGCGGCCAGAGCGGCCAGAAGCACGACCGGCAGGACCTCCAGCACGGCCCCCAGTTCGCCGGCAAGAAAGGCCAGCGGCAGGAACACGGCCAATGTGGTGAGAAAGGACGAGATGACACCGGGGGCCACGGCGGCGACCCCGGCGGCCACGGTCTCGACCGTTGCCCCCTTGGCAGCATGGACGGCGATCGAATCCGCGATCACGATTGAATCGTCCATCACGATCCCGATCGCCATGAGCAAGGCCACCAGCGTCATCATGTTCAGGCTGAGCCCGCTCAGCGCCATCCAGGCAAAGGCACCTGCGAATGCCACCGGCAGACCCATCGCCGCCCAGACCGCGAACCCGGGCCGGAAAAACAGGCTCATCACGATGACGACCAGCACGAGGCCGATCACCCCGTTCTGCACCAGCATCAACAGGCGATCGCGGATGATGGATGTCACATCCTGCACCACCTCGATCCTGATCGTGTCGGGCAGGATGCGCGTCTGTTCGGCGACCAGCGCCGTGACGTCATCGAGCACATGCAGCGCGTCGGCGTCGAGCGTCTTGGCAACGTCGATCAGGATCGCCGGGGCGCCATCGACAAAGGCGCGATCGTGGGCCGGATCAAAACTTTCCTCGATCACGGCCACATCGCCCAAGGTCAGGCTTGCGCCATTGGGCAACACCAGCACCGGGATCGCGGCGAGCGAGGCCACCGTGTCCCGCTCGGCGATGAGGCGCAGCGTCAGATCCGCCCCGGCCCCTTCCAGCGTCCCGGCGGGCAAGTCGATGTTCTGCGCGACGATAACATTCGCCAATGTCGCGGGCGTCAGCCCATGGCTTGACAGAACCGCGTCTTGCACGGACACGCTGAACATCCGCGTCCCGAGACCCGAACGGATCGCCGTGGCGACGCCGGGCAGCGCAGACAGGCGGTCTGACAGACCTTCCGCGTAACGGTCCAGCTCGGCCAGAGGAAGCGCACCCGAGACCGCGACGGACGTCACCGGATCGGTCCGATGCAACTCTCGAGTAATGGCAGGATCGGCGCTTTCCGGGAAAGTGTCGATTGCCGACACCTCGGTGCGCAGGGAATTGACAAAACGCAGGGCGTCATTGCCCGGCGCCATCGTCGCCACGGCACGCGCACGACCGGTCTGCGCCGTGCATGTGAACGTCTCCAGCCCCTCGACGGGCTGCACACCATCCCAAAGCGGTGCACAGATCGCGCTTTCGACGTCAGCAGCAGAGGCGCCGCGCCAGGGCACCGTGATCTCGGCCTCGACGGCGCGAAAATCGGGAAAGGTCTCCCGCAGCAGGCCGGGCGCCGCCAGGACACCCGCGGCCAGGAACAAAAGTAGCAGGAGATTCCCTGCCGTCGGATGCCCGGTGAACCAGCGGATCATTCCGACACCTCGATGGGCAAGAGCGTCATGCCCGGGATAGCCGGTGCGATGTCGTCAAGGACCACGCGGTCACCTGGGGCCAGCCCATCGGCAATCACCACCTGCCCATCCTGGGCAAAGGCGACGGTAACGGTGCGCAATTCCAACAGGTTATCGGGCCCCGCAACACGCACCCTCCCGGCATGCAGGGCCGCCTCGGGGATCACGACGACGCCGTTTCGCGCGCCCCCCGTGAAATCAAGCTGGACCTGCATATTGGGCAGCAGCGGCAGGCGGAGGGGCGGATCTGCGCCCGCATATGGATCCTCGATCTCGACCACCACGGGCACGGTGCGGGCACGCGGATCGAGGGCGCCTTCGATCCGGCTGACACGCGCAGGCCAGACCTGCGCGATATCCGACAAGGGGCTGAGCGACACGTCGATCTGCGTGGCGGGCAGATCGCGCATCATATCCTCCAGGGAGATCCCCCCGGACCGATCGGCCACGAGGCGACGAAAGCTGTCGATCGGCAGATGCGCCACGACCTCGGCTGTTGCGATACCATCGGCGCGGATCACGACATTGCCCGGCGCGACGGTCTGAAAACGCTCGGCGCCCAGCTCGGTCACGCGCAGATCAAAGGGTGTCGTCAGCGTGGTCCGATCGAGCGATCTGCGCGCGCCGTCGCGCGCCGCCCGGGTACGGGCGATCTGCGCCGCGATCCGCGTCTCGCGCGACGGCATGAGGGCAAGCGCGTTTTCCAATTCCGCCACTGTGCGGCGGGCCAGAAGGGTGGCGCGCTCGGCCTCGTCCAGACGGGCCTGTGGAACCGTCCCCTGTTCCGTCAACCGGCGGGTTCGGTCCAGATCTCCCTCGGCCAGCGCCAGCCTTTCGCGTTCCAGCTCGAGAATGCGACCGGTATTGGCGCTCTCCGCTGACAGTTGCGCGGCCTCGGAGGCGAGGGCGTCGAGATCGGCCTCCGCCTGCGCCAGCGCAAGTTCGTAATCCGTCGGGTCGATGCGCAGCACCTCTGTCCCCGCCGCAAACAGGCGGCCCGGTTCCAGTTCGGGATGACGCCAGATCACTTCGCCCTGCACCTCGGCCACGGCGACCCAGGTGTCGGCGGCGCGCAGGTTGCCCCAGGCGGTGGCGGTGGGACGGATGTCTTCCGCAGAGACCGTGCGCACACGGACAGGCTGCGCGGGGATATCGCCTTCGATCTGCGCGGGGCCGGGCGCCGATGAAATCATCCAGACCGCCGCGACGATCGCAAGCGCAACGGGAGGCACGGCGAGGAGAGGCGCGAGACGCATGGCCTCAGCCCTCCGCCCGGCGCATCCGCGCCAGAATGCCGTCGCGCCGGACGAACCGGGCGACCTGAAGATGCAGGGCCTCGAGGACATGGAGGCGGGCAGGAAGGACGATCAGCGCGAAGGCCTGCCAGTGCAGCGCAATCTGCGGGCGGGAATGGCCGGTCGGGACGGTCTCGGAGAACATGGCGGGGCCTTTCTGTCGGACCTATCCGACTCGGACTCGAGGTTGCGAGTGGTCAAACTATATGTTAGTAAGCTATAACTAACAAGAGGGGCAGAGATGACCGGTCGCCAGAGCACAAAGGACCGAAAGGCACAAATCGTGACCGAAGTGTTGCGGCTGGCCGATGAAATCGGGCCGGACCGTCTCAGTACAACGGATGTGGCCAAGGCCGTCGGGCTCAGCCAGCCGGCGGTCTTTCGGCATTTCCCGACCAAGAGCGCATTGTGGCTGGCCGTGGCCGAAGACACCGCGGCGCGCCTGCGCGAAAGCTGGGCCGCCGCCGAGGCGCAAGCCGCCGAACCGCAGGCGCGCCTGAAAGCGTTGATCCGGGCACAATTGAGCGCCGTCGCCGGCACACCTGCCCTGCCCTCGATCCTGTTTTCGCGCGAATTGCAGGTGGAAAATACAGCGCTGCGGGAGGTGTTTCACGGGCTTCTCGCTTCGTTCCAGCAACGTCTTGTCACAGCGCTCCGGGATCAACAGGCTGCAGGCCTTCTGCAGCGCGAGGTCGCGGCCGAAGATGTCGCGATACTGTTGACCTCTCTGGTGCAAGGCGTCGCGATCCGCTGGACCTTGGGCGCGCGCGGCTTTCCCCTTGTCGAGGAAGGGCTGCGGCTTTTCGATCTTCAGATGGCACTCTTGCGCACGCAGGAGGATGTTTCCGATGGGCACATCCAATAAGGCCCGCCGCGTTGCGGGTCTCATCGCGATCGGTTTTGGCGCACTCTCACTCATCTCGGGTGGCACCACACTGCTTGGCGGGCTCGACATGGGGCGGGTCGTTCCCGTCGTACTCTGGTTCAACACGCTGGCAGGGATGGCCTATATCGCGGCCGGCCTTGCGCTCTGGCGCGGCAGGCGATGGGCCTTTGCCCTGTCACTCACCATATTTGCGGCAACATTGCTGGTCTTTGCGATCTTTGGTCTGCACATCGCACAGGGCGGCGCATTCGAGATGCGGACCGTCCTCGCGATGACCTTGCGCTGCGCGATCTGGGGCATGATCGCATGTCTGGCGCATCAAATCCGAGTGACACCTCCCCGTGGATAGGGGCGCGGAGGAGCAATCCCTCGCTCGGGCGGTGTGAGTTCAGGCCCTGTTTCAGGCCTCATTTCAGGCCCCGGAGCCATCTGCTCGGCGCCATCAGCCAGCACAGGGTCAGCCAACAGGGCAAGACATCCGCACGACGGCCTCACCTGCCGCGTTCAACCTGACGACAAACTGACAGTGGCGATCAGGCTGATATCAGGCGGCATGGTGCAAAAGGGGGCATCGGCGGCCATGGAGGCTGCCACCCAATCTGGAGACACCGTATGAGACGCACCATCCTTTTCACCGCATCACTGGCCACCGCGGCCGGTCTTTTCGCACTCGGCGCGACCGCGCAGCAACAGGCCGGCAGCGGCCCGGTACCGACGCCTATGAGCATCGCCGAGATCGCCACGCTGCTGGAAGGCCAGGGCTATACCGTTCGCGAGATCGAATTCGAACGTGACCGCTACGACGTCGAGATGATCGACGGCGCGGGCCGGCGGATCGAAGCCTACCTGGACCCGCTGACGGGCGAGGTTCTTCCTTACCGCGATGGTCACGACGATGATGATCGCTACAAACGCTATGACGACTGATCGCCGAGACGATTGACTTCGGCACCCTGCGGATCCGGGCTTTCCCGATCCGCATCGGTGCCTGAGGCCTGTTGGCGGACTGAACCACAGGTATCTGCGACAGATCTCAGCCAATATAGGAAACAGCCGCGATTTGCGGCTGTTTCGGGTTTCGGACGCTATCGCCAGGGGCCGCTCGGGCGCCCCCTTTGCACCTGTATGTCGCGCGAAACCCGCGCGCCTCAACCGCTGACAGAAGCCAGATAGGCGGCCATATCCTCGGCGCCCTTGCGATGTTTATAGGTCATCTTGGTCTTGGCTTTCGCGTCACCGGTCACATCCGCCAGGAACGCTTTCGGGTCTTGAATATAGGTCGCGATACTTTCTTCGTCCCAGACGAGGCCCGCCTCTCCGGCCGCCGCAAGGCTGTCACCATAGCGGAATCCCTCATAGGTCCCCGCAGTCCGCCCGACGATGCCATAGAGATCCGGACCGGTCTTGCCGCCCTTCTGGATCGCGGTGCCATCCTCCGCGGTGATCGCGTGACAGGCTTTGCATTTCTTGAAATCGTTCTCGCCCACCGCCGGGTCGCCGGCATGGGCGGCAAGGGACATCATCGGCAGGACCACGAGCGCAGCGCTCAAAATTCGCATGGGTATGTTCTCCGTATCATGGGTCTTCGGTCAGAGGATAAAGCTCTCGAGCCGGCTCTCCTTGACAATGCTCAAGAGGGTTTCGGCTTCGCTCCGGGTTCGGGTCAGGATCAATCCGGTCGACAGCCCGTCGGCCAGCGCCGCCGAGGGCGCGCTCACCGAGATCTGGCTGACACCTTGGGCCAGATCGCCAAGACGCGGGTCAAGGATGTGCCCCTGCCCCGGCGCGATTTCCGTCCCGGCAGAGGCCGATGTGGCGATGGCCCGATCCAACAAGAGCCATTTCCCCGCTTCCCGCGTGATACTCACCGGCCAGCCGCCCCGCCCCGGGCCCATGCCCATCGCCAGGATTTCTCCGGTGTCGATCAGCACGTCGTCGATGCCGTTCGCCCGCAGCAAAGCCGCCACGCGATCGGCGATATAGCCCTGAGCGATCCCGTTGAGCGTCAGGGCCTGACCGGGGGCCAGTTTCACGCTTGCGCTGTCGAACCGCAGCCGGTCGAAGCCGATGGCGCGTTTCGCGGCGGCAAGCCGCTCGGGCGCAGGCGCTCGTCCCGCGACCGCCGCCTCGGCGAGCGCCTGCCAGAGCGGCTGCACGGTTGGATCGAACCGCCCCTCGGTGACATCATGGACCCGCCGACACATCGCGAGACAGTCGAGCAATTCAAAGGCCGGACCGTCCAGTCGCCCGGCGCGGTTCAACCGCGACAGTTCGGACCTCCGGTCGTAGAGGCTGAACACCGCTTCGAGCCGGGAGATTTCCGCCTGCGCCATGCGCGACAGCCGCGGCGCATCGGGATGATCGAGGATGATCTGCGCCCGCGCCCCAAGGGTGATCCCCTGCCAGCGAAACGCATGTGCCGGGGCCGCAGCGATGAGGCAGGACGCCGAGGCAATCGTGAGGAAGCGTCGCCGGCCGATTTGCCGTGTCTGTTGCATGTTCAGTTCCCTTTCTGCTTCTGCGCGGACAGAGCGCTCAGACGCGCTTCGATGTCGGATGTATTCTCGTCTGGGGGTTCAATTTGTCGCCCGTCGGGGCCGAGCGCCTCCGCTGTCGAGATATCCGACAACTCTTTCAGCCGACCACCGTGGTCGCGGACAAAGGCCTGCGCCGCGCTCGGGTCGGTAAAGGGCACGAACTCCGGTGCCCCCATGCCGCCACGCATATCGGAATCAATCACATAGATCGGCTCGGACACCTCGACCCAGCCCCCCGGCGCGTCCCATGTCGCACCGCTCATGTCCTGCACATAGGTCGCCGTCACGGCATAGTTTTGCTCCGGCATCTGCAGATAGGCGATGGCGTCTCGCACCTGACTGAAAAAGATCGGTGCGGGCATCCCGTCGAGGTGGATCTGCGCCTTCGGCCCGGCATGTTCGAGCAGGGTCATCTGGCAATAGAAGCCGACCGCTTCCGGCGTCATCTCGACCGGATCGGGGCGCGCCAGCCGGTCATCGCGACAGGCGCCGAGGGCGAGAACGCTCAGGATCACAACGAGCCATTTCATGGTGTCACCCTCCCGAATGCGAACCGCGCAGCGAAAGCCGCCAGGACCGGCCAGAGCAGAAGCGAGGCGAGCGGCTTCCAGATCGCGATACTCGAGGCGGCACCGGCGAGCCCCGAGACCGCACTCACCGCGTCAGATGCTGCGAGATTGTAGATCCGAAAAGCATCGGCCGGATTGAGGATCAACGCCCAGGGGAAGATATCGGTGGTAAAGACCCCGCCATCGTCGGCCACGATCGCCGCAAGCAGACCGAGATCGTAGAGCACGATCATGATCAGCCAGAGACCGATGGCCAGAGCCGCCGCGCCGGAGGGACGGCGTGCCAGCGCGGACATCATGTGACCGAGCGACAGAAATCCCGCGCCCAGAAGGGTCGAGCTCCAGATCAGCCGCCACAGGGCCGGAAGGCCGGCAAAGGCATCGCCCCCGGCGGTGAGAAACGCGTAGCCTGCCGCCAGCCCGTAGCCGGCGCCGACGGCAATCGCGACCACCGCAAGCTGTGCCGCGAGTTTTCCGAGCAACATCTCGGAGCGACTGAGCGGATAGGTCAGATGCAGCGGCAAGGTCCCGCGTTCCACCTCGCCCGCGATGGCATCGAAAGAGATCAGCAAGGCGATCAGCGGCACCAGATAGACCGAAAGCGAGGTCAAGCTCGCGACGGTCACCGATAGGGGATCGGCGGCAAGCGATCCGGCGCTGCCCGCCCCAGCCAAGGACAGAACGAGCGAGAACAGCACCATCAGAACCACCCCGACAGCGACCCAGCGATTGCGCAGCGCGATGGCAAATTCGATCCGGGCAGTGGACAGGATACGGGCAAACATCATGCGGCCCTCCGGCTGATATGCGCGTAGATATCATCGAGCGACGGCGGATGGATGTCGAAATCCGCGACGCGTTCGGTATTGGCCGCAAGCCGTTCCAGCACCTGCCCCTTGTCATCCGGCGCACAGGAGAACACCAGTGCGCCATGCTCTTCCTGGGCCTCCGGGAAGGCATTGGCGAGCGAGGCGCATTTGCCGAGCCGCGGGATCATCGACACGGTCAGCGGCAGGGCGGCGTGACGGCGCAGGTCGTTCAATGTGCCTTCGGTCACCTGTTGGCCTTTCGACAGGATCACGATCCGGTCGGTGCGGGCCTCCACCTCGGACAGCGCATGCGAGGACAGAAGGATCGCCGTGCCGTTTTCCGCCAGCTCATCGAGAATATCGTAGAACTCGCGGCGCGAGATCGGATCGAGACCGGAGGTCGGCTCATCGAGCACCATCAGACGTGGTGCCCCGATCAGCGCCTGCGCCAGACCGATGCGCTGACGCATGCCTTTGGAATAGGTGCCGATCCGACGCCCCGCTGCGCCCTGCAAGCCGACCCTGTCGAGAAGCCCATCGGCCTTCGATGCCGCCTCGCCACGCAGGCGCAGGAAATGGCGGATCTGTTCACGTCCGGTGAGCGCCGGGTGAAATGCGGCGCTTTCCGGCAGATAAGAGCTCAGCGCGCGCGCCACCGGCGAGCCCTGCGCATGTCCGGCGATCGCGATCTCGCCGGAGCTGGGCGCGATCAGTCCCAGAACGCATTTCATCAGGGTCGATTTCCCGGCGCCGTTGTGCCCGAGCAGAGCCACGCGCTCGCCGGCGGCGATGGTGAGCGACACATCGGCGAGCGCGGCGGGACCCGTCGCGTGTCCGTCGTAGCGCTTAGTGAGATGCGAGAGAGTCAGAAGCGTCATCGCGACCTCCATTGGCCCAGAGCGGTGTGGCCTGGGCGAGGGTTTCATAGGGAGACGGCACCCGATGCACCGGTGCGGTGGTCAGCGGGTGGCTGTCGACGACACCGCCGGTCTGGGTGGCCGGGAATTGCGCCTGCGACCACCGCACGAGCTGCACCGCCGGCGTGCCGAGCAGCAGTTTTGCCGCGGGTTGCGACCAGAGGATATGGTCCATCAGATCGTTCGGGCGATAGGCGCTGTCGGCGCGGGCATCACCATCGAGATCGAAGGCGGCGTGATCCGACCAGAAATTGCCCCGCCCCTCATAGGACCATTCGACATCGCGGGTGCCGACGTATTTGACCTGGGTGCGGTTGCCGATAAAGGCGTTGCCGGTGATCGTGTTGCGTTCGGAGCCGGCGGTGAAATGCACCCCGATATCGCAGCCATCAAAGACATTCTCGGCCAGAAGATTGCGGTGCGAATTGTAGATGAAGGCGCATTTTTCCGTCCCGCCGGTCACCAGATTGGCAAAGATGTCGGATTGGTTGGTGTAATTCAGCATGACCCCGTGATCGCGATCATTGATCGAGATATTGTCCCGCGCCACGATCCGGTCGGAATACATCATCGCGAAACCGAGATGGTTGCCGATCGAGATATTGCCTTCGACCGTGCTGTCGTTGGTGTACATGTAATGCACGGCAAAGCGCAGATCGCGGAACAGATTGCCGCGATAGGTGTTGCGCTTGGACGTGTTGGAGAAAATCCCGTCGCGACCGTAGCGGATCTCATTGCCTTCAACCACCGAACCCGGTGCATTCCAGACATAGACCCCGTTGCCGCGGTCATTCATCCGTGCCAGCCGCAGCCCCTCGATCCGGTTGCCTTTCACCAGCGCATCCCGCGCGCCGTGAATGTCGACCCCGACGAGATTGCCGCGAATGTCATTGTCGAGGATACGGGCCCCGCGGGCGGCTTTGGTCAGTTTCACGCCGGCATCAATGGTGTCGTGCGAACGTCCCGACCCGGTGATGGTCAACCCGGTCACAATGACATCGGGCGCATCGACGGTGATGACGGAGCCCTGCCCCGCAGCATCGATCACCGCACCGGATTTTCCGGAGAGCGTCAGCGGTTTGTCGATCACCACAGGACCGGCATAGCGCCCTGCGGTCAGAATAAGATCATCCCCCGCCGCGGCCTGAGCCACGGCGGAAGACAGAGCACCCTCACCCGGCACAACCGTCACCCGCTCGGCACGGAGCGGCGCACCAAGTGAGAGAATGATCAGCAGGGTGAGAATGAACCGGTGCATCTTATGCAGGCTCCACCAGCATGCGGCCGCGCATTTCCATGTGCAGCGCATGGCAGAACCACTGGCAATAATACCAGTAGACGCCGGGTTTTTCGGCCACGAAGGTGGTCGAGGCCGTCGCCTGCGGCGCCACTTCCATCGCCACCCCGTGGTTGTTGAGCGTGAACCCGTGGGTCAGATCATCGATGTCATCGAGGTTGGTGACGATCACGGTCACCTCGTCCCCCTGTTTCACGGTGAATTTCTCCATCGCGAATTCCGGCGCCTGTGCCGACATATAGACCCGCACCTTGTTGCCGTCGCGGATCACCTCGGCGTGCCAGTCATCCATATCGACGCCATCGGCGAGACCCTGGTTGCGCGTATCGGCAAAGAACCGGTCCTCGCGGTTCCAGACGGAGACCGGGTTCACCACCGAACGGTGCACGATGATACTGTCATGCGGCTCGGCAAAGGTCGGGCCATCGTGAACCAGTTCCAGCTCTTCGCCGTTGATCGAGAAAAGCTGCTCGTTCTCGGGCTTCAGGGGACCGACATTGAGGAACCGGTCTTTCGAGAACTTGTTCATCGAAATGTACCATTTGCCATCGGCCTCGAGGGTTTCGCCCATGGAGGTGGAGTTATGGCCCGGCTGATAATGCACGTCTTTCTTGGTGAGGATCGGATCGACATCCTCGCCGGCATAGGCACGCACGGCTTTCTCGATGTTCCACATCACCACCTGGCTGTCCAAAAACAGCGTAGTGAGCGCGTTGCCCTTGCCGTCGAAACAGGTGTGAAGCGGCCCGAGCCCCAATTCCGGCTCCCCGACCACGGCGGAGCGCGGATCGACATCGCTTTCGAACAGCGCGTCGAGTTTGCGCACATCGATCACCGACACAGTGGGCGACAGTTTGCCGTTGATGCAGAGGTGGATCTTATCCGGCGCCATGTTCACGCCATGCGGGCTATTGGGGATCGGAATATAGCGAGTGTATTTCTTGTTCTGACCTTTGCGGCCATCGATCACCTTCACCCCGTTGAGTTCGATGAAATCTCCGGCGGCGATGCCTTTTTCGATCTCTTCGAGATTGAACACCACCACATGGTCCATTTCCGCGGCCATCATCTCCGCGAGGTTCATGCCCATTTCCGAGTTATACGAGGTCGAGAAGGCATATTTGCCATCATAATCGCAATCGGTGTTGTCGAGATTGCCGGAAACCATCACCTGCCAGGCCACCTGCATCTCGTCGGCATCCACGGCGGTGAAGAAGTTGACGTATTTCTCCGGCTCGTCCAACACCGACCCGTCATTGACCATCGGCGTCTCGTCTTCGCCATTGGCAAACACGTAATTGGTGCGCGGCCATTTCTGCGGCCGCAGACCGTGGATCGCCTTGGCGTTGGGAATCTCGAGGATCTTGTCGCATTTCATGACATCGCAACGCACGCGGGCGACGCGGGTGTTGGCCTTGTCATTCATGAACAAGAAACGACCATCGTATTTGCCTTCGGTGAAAGACATGTGGACGTGGTGCAAATCACCGTTGTCATGCACTTTCTTACCCTGGGCTTCGAGATAGGCCTTGGTCTCCGGCAGCATGTTCTCGGTCAACACCTTGAGGCTCTCGTTGGTGGCGCCCCAGCCGGTCGCCGAGCAGCGGTTGAACACCGGCACCCGCATGAATTCACGCATCGACGGAATGCCGAGAATGCGCATCTCGCCGGTCTGTCCCGAGGACCAGAACCCGTAATATTCGTCAAGCTCGCCCGGCCCCGGGATCGCGGCGTCATGACCCGATTGTGCAGCCGCGGAACGCGCGCCCGCTGCGGTCAGTGCGGCCGTGCCTCCGAGCAGGCCAAGCCGCCCGCCAGTGCCGCCGAGCAATGCAGCCCCGGTTGCCGTGGCGCCCATGAAGCCGCGCCGGCTCAGTCCTTTTTGATCCGTCTCAGACATGATGTTTCCTTTCTCTAAGTGCGGATGTTGGGATGGTTTTCGATCCCGGCGGTTTTCGCCGCTCTGGGAGCGTTGGAGAGATCCGGAGGGACATTGGAGCCGCTCGCCGTCGCGCGCCGTTTCAGCTTTTTGATGACGACGGGGCATTTGTCCCTGGATTGGTAGAGCACCTGACAATGCATGCAGTTCAGGCATTCGTTCGGGTTGATCTCGCCGGTCGGGTGGATCGCCTGCACCATGCATTCATTGCCGCAGGTCTGGCAGGGGCTGCCGCAGTCCTTGTAGCGTTTCAGCCAATCGAACATGCGCAGCCGGGCCGGGATCGCCAGCGCCGCACCAAGCGGGCAGAGATAGCGACAGTAGAAACGCTCGACGAACAGCCCGGCGATCAACAGCGCCGCAGCATAGGCGACAAAGGGCCAGGCGCGGATGAATTTCAGCACGATCGCGGTCTTGAACGGCTCCACCTCGGCCAGGTGCTCGGCCTGCTCGATCGAATAGAGCGACACGGCAAAGAGCCCGAGGAAGATCATGTATTTCAACGCCCAGAGCCGCTCGTGCAGCCCCCAGGGCAGGGTGATCTGCGGCACGCCCAAACGCCGGGCGATATGGTTCGACAGCTCCTGCAAGGCGCCGAAGGGGCAGAGCCAGCCGCAATAAGCCCCCCGACCCCAAAACAGCAGCGCAGCCGCGACCGAGAACCACAGGATGAAGGTCAGCGGATCGAGCAGGAAGGCCTGCCAGCTGAACTCTGTCATCAACGCCCCGAACAGGGCCATCAGGTTCACCACCGACAATTGCGCGTTCCACATCCAGCCAAGCGCCACCAGCGTCACGGTCAGAAAGGCATAGCGAAAGATCTTCGTTCCCCGAGCCGAACGGGTCAGCAGCATCTGGAAGAAAAAGGCCAGTGTCAGCACGGCCAGCATGCTGGCCAGCACCACGATCTGCGGCGTCTTGTCCACCCAGATACGTTTCCACAGCGCCGCTTGCGCTGCGGCTTCGCTATTGTCCTCGGAGATCACCGCCGGTTGCGGTGCCGACACTGCGCGCAGATAGGATTTCGGCAGCTGATAGCCCAGATCGAAGGTGGTAAAGACCTTCTCGATCGCAGCCACTTCGCGCTGCACCAAAAGCTGCAGGCGGAAAGGTTTGGTCGGATCGAACCCGACATCGGCGGGGATCTTGAACAGGTCGCGCTCGACAAATTCCGGCGCATCCGCCGCTGCAATCACGCCCATGCGGCGATGACCCCGGTCCCGGAACCGCACGGAGACATCGTCCTGAATGAGCACGATCCGGTCGAAAATCCCGCCCCGCACATAGCCCGAACCTTTGAAGGAATAGAGACCGCGCCCGGTGACGGCGATCGCGTGCTCGCCCTCTTCGAGCCAGTCCTGCAGATTGCGGTTTTCGGCCTCGCCCAGAATGGCCTCGCCAATCCCCGGCACGGAAACCAGCGCCATCTGCATGTCTATGAACACGGTCTCCGGCGGCTCTGTGAGCGCACGTTTGGCGGCGCGCGGATCATCCATGGCGGCGAAGGCCGCGTTGATCTGTCCAACGTCGAGCGACATGCGGCGCACCGTGCCGTCGCCTTCCATGTCCATCCAGCTTGCGGGCGCCTGAACCGTGGCATCGACCTCGAACTTCGGCCCGGTATCCACTTCGGCATGGAGCCCGCCAAGACCGAGAGCTCGCGCAACCTTGAGACCGGAGCGGATGATGCTGTCGTCGATCACCATCACCGTCACGGTCGCCCCGGAGATGATGTTGAGATCATGCGAGGAGCCGCCGCTCTCGGCCTCATCGACCAGGCTCACGCCGCGGTAATCGGCGGCCATGGCCTTGATCTTCGTATCGGGAATACCGATGAGAACGATCGGTTCGGAATGTTTGACGAGTTTCACCCCGAGCACACGGGCATCCCCGTCAACCGCCACCATCGTGTGGATCGGCTTGCCCGAGTAGCCCGTGGTGCCGACGAAATCCGAGGTGACATAGACCCAGCCGAGTTGTTCTTGCCCCGCCAGAATGGGCGCAACCGGGATATCGTCGCGGATCGCCCCGAAAGCATCCGCCCCCTCGACAATCTCGCCGGGGGTTTCCGATTGCAGGAAGCGGGCGAGAACGGGCTGGGTCGCTTGTGCAGTCGCTCTATCCGGAGATAGGAGCCCTGCGAAAAGCAGCGCGATCAGAAGGCAGAAGAGCCTGCCGAAAGACGCAAAAGGATTTTCTGACAATCGCAACATGGATCAAACCTTGCTCTGGCTGGGAGGACCACGGGACGGTCGCCAGATGCGTTCGCTGCGCTCCGGCAGGATGGTCAACGTGATGAAAACGGGTTTCCCCCGCACCGCGTTCAGGCACTTGAATTTAAACGCGAACAGTGCGGCCAGCGGCACGAGGGAACAGTCTGCGCAATGCGCGCATCCTTTGGTGTCTTTGGACGAGACGGGCTCGCCATTCGCATCCAATGTGATCGTTTCCGCCCCGGATTGGCCACAGATCACGATGCTGGTCTGACCCGCGCGGGAAAGAACATGCGCGGTTTTCAAAAGCCCCGACATCCCTGCCCCGGCCAACAGGCTAAGGGCGAGAAACGCGGAGATCACAAGAGGCACATAGCGGGTCATAGCCGCAGAAATGCGCGACACGCGGCGCACACTCATTGACTATTATCAAGAGCACGCGAAAGGCGCCCTTTTCACAAAAACATTCTTTAAATCGAATATCCTGCACCATGAGCTCCCCCCCGTATTTCGGACACTCACATATGCTACGATTTGCAATCTTCTGATCTTCGACGAGAAGGAGACCGGGACCTTGTCCGCCATCGATCCGAGGACGATGGCCGAGTGGAGGCAGACTTCTGCGTCGACGCACTGAACGAGGCCATTCACAAGTTCAGACCGCCCGAGATCATGAATATTTCCCAAGGCCCCAGTTCACGTCCTTCGCCTGGACGGATCGGCTCCGCCGGTCTGGTGTGCGGATCTCCCTCTCGGCGATTACCTGCAATCGCCTGCCGGCAATGTTGGAATGGAAAAGGCCGGTTCCTCGACAAGATCTTCATCGAGAGGTTATGGCACACCCGGAAATACGAGTGTGTCTACCTCCATGTCTGGGAGACCGGTTCAGCGACGAAGGCAGCCATCCCGAACCGGAGGACCTTCCACAACCATCAGCGCCCTCACTCTGCCCTCGGCGGCAAGCCACCGGCGCTGGCCCATTGGCAGAAAAGGATATCAACCAACCCGATCAGCAGCGTCGAGCAGCTTTAATTATGCCAGGTCCTGTCCAAGAGATGCGGCGTGGATCATTCTTCCCAGATCGACAAACCGATCAATCGAACGCAGTACGTGATCTTGGGGAACATGATCTTCCAGAGAGAACTTGTAGAAACAGGCTGACTACGCTTCCTGTCTCGGCCATTTCTGCTGAATGTGACGGCCGCTGAAATGGGTCGACTTAGGGCGATGTGACAAGACAGAACTTCAAACCCAAGCAGAGCCGTGGCGAGAAAGTTGGGAGAGAGATTTATCGTGCGTCCCGCAAACGGTATTCAACGGAACATGCTCTGCTGATTGGACGGAAAGGCAATTTCTCGCCTTTCCGTTATTCCTTCATGTCTAAATCGGATCTTTGACTGCGGTTCGACCGCCAATGACTGCGCGCCGCCGCAGCTGGTCGACCTTTTCCTCGGAATATCCCAGTGCATCACGGAGAACTTCTAAGGTGTTTTCGCCCAAAAGTGACGGCGCTGTCGCCGGAACGGCTCCTCTTCCATCGAACTTTATGGGCCCCCGCACGACTTTCATGGCTCCGATTTCCAGGTGGGACACCTCTTCGACCAGCTGATGGTCCGCGACATGTTGCTGTTCCAAGGCCTCGCCAATGGACAGGATCGGCGCATTGGGGACGTCGAACTGTGTCAGACGGTCCAGCCAATAGACGGTGCTGTCGCGGGTCATCCGTTCATGGAGGATGGGTTCCAATTGGTCGCGATTGGCGAGCCGGGCCTCATAGAGTGCGAAACGCGGGTCTTCGATCAGATCGTCGCGCCCGAGGCATCGTGCGAAATTGTGCCAGAACCGTTCCGTCAGACAGGCGACGATCACATGGCCGTCCTTCGTGGGAAAAGACCCATAGGGGACAATGCTGGGATGCTGCGTGCCAACCGGCTTCGGGCTCTCTCCGGTGACAAAATAGATTTGCGACAGATAGCCCTGCAACGCGATCAGGCTGTCGAGCATTGCGATTTCGACATGACGCCCGTGTCCGGTCACATTGCGCTCATGGAGCGCAGCAAGCACGCCGAACAGAGAGAAAATGCTGCCGGCCATATCCCCCATCGGGATGCCGAGCTTGTTCGGGGCCTGTCCGGGTTCGCAATTGATGCTCATGATGCCCGAGAGCGCCTGCGCCACGATATCAAAGGCAGGTTTGTCTGCGTGGGGGCTGTTCTTGCCGAACCCGGTGATGGAGCAATAGATCAGCTTTTCGTTCACCGCTTTGAGGGTCTCGTAGCCGAGGCCGAGCCGGTCCATCACACCCGGCCGGAAGTTTTCGAGCACGATATCGCTCTGAGCCGCGAGGTCTTTGGCGATCTGCACGCCTTCGGGGGATTTCAGATCAAGAGCGATACTCTTTTTGCAGCGATTGAGCGCGATGTAGTAATGGCTCATTCCTCCGATGAAAGGCGGGAAATTCCGTGTTTCGTCGCCTTTTTCCACCGGTTCGACCTTGATGATTTCGGCGCCGAGATCGGCAAGCACCATGCTTGCGTAGGGGCCGGATAGGATGCGTGAAAAGTCGAGAACTTTGATGCCGGAAAGAGGGCCCTGATAGGTTGTGCGTTCGTGCTGGGTCATCTCATGCCGCCTTTCGGGAAATTTTCATCACCGCCGTGGCAAGGGCGATGACCTGCACGCCGTCAAGAACTTCCGCATCAAGGAACATCAGCGAGCCAGTGGTCTCTCGGACCGTCGCACGAGCTTGCAGACGTGCCCCGGGTTTTGACGCGCTGACGAAGCGCGTGTCCAATTGCACCGTGACACAAGGCGCGCGGTCGGCCGCGTTCCAGGCCTCAAGCGCAATTGCCTGATCGAGCAGCGACGTGATGACACCGCCATGCACCAGCCCCAAGGCATTGCTATGATCCTTTGTGGTCTGCAGCGCGTAGACGAAACCTCCCAATTCGTTGCGCGCGGACATCAAAGGTCCGATCTGTTCCATAAGCCCGCCTGCTTTCAGTGGTTTCCATATGGTCTCCTCCCCAAGTGTCATTGGCCTCTAACTCCCTGTCGTGATTTGCATGGTTTCAATCTCGTCGCGCACCGCCATCAATGCGGCAGCGAGTTTCGGAATTTCGCCCTCATCCAGCCGTTCGGAGATGCCGATGGCGACGAGGGAGCGGATCATTTCCTTTCGTTCGTTAAAGATCGGCACCGCGACCACGGTGACACCGGAAATATAGGTGCCGGTATCCACGGCATATCCGCGTGTGCGTGCCTCTTCGACCTCATCGAACCAATCCTCGAAAGAGGGCGGGTGGTCCCAGACAAGCTTTGAGAACTCGGTTTTCAACTTCGTTTCGTCCAGATCATTGAACGCCGCGAAAAGACGCCCGGTCGCGGAAATCAAAAGCGGGAAACGTGAGCCCAGATCGACCTGAAGCCGGAATGGCAACGAGGATTGCGAGAGCGCCACGACCACCATTTGGCCGGGTTCGGCGAGTTGGGTCGCGATGGCCGTCACGCCGAAACGAGAAGACAGTTCGGAGAGGCGTGGCTGGATCAGCACCGAGAATGTGTTCTTCTGAAGCGCGGACCGCGCTAGGGGCAGAATGCCGATTCCAATCGAATAGCGTTTCGTCTGCGAATCAAATTCGACCATCCCCTCGTCTTGCAGAACGCGCAGAATGTGCAGACAGGTCGAGGGCACCAGCCCCAGCTCCCGGGCGATCGGATTGACGCCCACAGGATCGCTGGATCGGGCCAAAAACCTCATGATTGCAAGGGCACGCGTGACGGCTGGCACCTGCCGTTTCGTTGTCTGAGTGTCGTCCTTTTTGACCATGTTACCCTCTGGTTTTGCATCAAAATCATTGTCTATATACAATAATTATAGCGTATTGACAATAATCTATTCACCTCCTTACCGTTGTTGTCAACGAGCTCGACGCCCCGGAAACGGGCATGACGGCTGGAATGGGAGGAAGAATAAGATGGTCCGACTGACCGAATACACGTCCTACACGGACGCTCAGGCGCATTACTCGAAAGAGGCTTTGTGGGACTTGTTCGATGGCAGCCGCGAACGGTTCAACATTGCGCATGAATGTATCGACCGGCATGTGGATGGCGACAACGTGGCACTGCGGATCGCTCACGCCGATGGGCGGGACGAGATCGTCACCTTTACGGAAATCTCCCGTCGGTCCTCGCAGATCGCGCATTTCCTGAAAGCGAAGGGCATCGAGAAAGGCACCCGCGTCGCGGTGATGATCGAGCCGTCGCTCGCATTCTACTGTGCCATTTTCGGTGCGATCAAAGCTGGTGCCGTGGCGGTGCCGATGTTCACGCTCTTTGGCCCGGAAGGGATCAAGTTGCGGGTTGGCGATTGCAAGCCGGAACTATTCTTCACCAATGCCGAGAAAAGCCCCGAGGCCGAAGAAGGCGGGGCGAAAAACGTCATCGTCGTCGATCAGGCCTTTCTCGACAGCCTGGCCGATCTGCCGGAAACCTTTGAGTGGGACACCAGCGGCAGCGATCTGGCCGTACTGCAATACACCTCCGGCACGACCCGTGCCTTGCCTGCGGCGGTACATCACAATCACCGGTCCATCGTGACCCTCATGGTCGCGGCGCTCTACGCGACGGGTATTCGTCCGGGGGATCGGTTCTTCTGTCCGTCTTCGCCCGCCTGGGGGCATGGTCTTTGGCACGGCACGCTTGCGCCGCTGGCCATGGGGGTCTCGACCGGCACGTTTTCGGGCAAGTTCGATCCGGTGCGCCTGTTGAAAGCGCTAAGTGATTTCAAGATCACCAACCTCACGGCCGCCGCCACGCACTACCGCATGATGCGCAATTCCGGCGCAGCCGAAGACTACAGCTATGCCTTCGACAAGCTGTCCTTCACCGGCGAGCCGATCGACAGCGAAACCGCCGCCTATGTCGAGCGGGTGTTCGGCACCAAGGTGCGCTCCATGTACGGCACCACAGAGATCGGCGTGATCATCGCCAACTATCCTGGCGCCAACGATCTTGAGGTGCGCGACGGGGCCATGGGCAAGGCCGTGCCCGGTGTCGAGGTCGAGGTGCAGCGCGATGACGGATCGCGCTGCGACCCCCTTGAGACCGGCGAGTTGATGGTCAAAAAGGCGGGAAAATGGTTCCCGACCAAGGATTTGGGCCGGGTCGACGCGGATGGCTATTTCTACCACGGCGGGCGTGCCGACGATGTTATCATTTCCGCCGGTTGGACCATCGGCGCCGTCGAGGTCGAAGATGCGATCCTGAGCCATCCGGCCGTCGCCGAATGTGGCGTGATCGGCGCTCCCGACTCTGTGCGGGGGCTAGTGGTCAAAGCCTATATCATCCTCAAGGACAAGGAGACCGACGGCCTTGCCCAGAGCATTCAGGACCACGTGCGCGCCAAGCTCGCGCGCCACGAATACCCCCGCCAAATCGAATTCGTTACCGAGCTGCCGAAAACACCGGCGGGCAAGGTGAACCGCAAGATCCTGCGCGATCAGCAGGCCGCCAAACTTGCCTCGGCCGAATGACGACCGGGCGCAAAACATCTTTCAAGGAGGAATAAGATGAACGATATGACTCGGAAGTTTCCGAAAATCACCGAGGAAGGTCTCGACGATCTGCGTAAGCGGATCGGCGTGAAGATCGAGAAAACCGTTGAGCCGTGGTGCTACGAGGCAACCCGCGACAATATCCGTCACTACGCCCATGGCATCGGCGACGACAACCCGCTGTGGTGCGACCCGGCCTATGCCAAGACCACCAAATTTGGCGATGTGATCGCTTGCCCGTCTTTCCTGTTTGCCACCAGCCGGATCATCTCCGGCTATGTCGGCGGTTTGCCGGGGGTGCATGCGATGTGGTCGGGCGCCAACTGGAGCTGGCACAAGACCATCCCGCGCAACACCGAGTTTCGCACCGAGGCCTATCTCAAGGACCTGATCGAGCACGACACGCGTTTTGCCGGCAAAGCGATCCAGCAGATCTACCACGTCGATTTCTATGACGCCAAAACCGGCGATCTTCTGGCCGATGCCGACAGCTGGTGTTTCCGCACGGATCGTGACCAGGCCCGCGAGAATGGCACGAAATACACCGCCGCCAAGGAAAAAGGGCGTCGCGTCTACACGCAGGACGAGCTGAACGAATACTACAAATATTACGAAAACGAGACCATTCGCGGTGCCGAGACCCGCTATTGGGACGATGTGAACGAGGGCGATGCGATCCCGACGATCGTCAAGGGGCCGATGACCGCCACGGGCTTTATCGCCTATGCGCAGGGCTGGGGCGGTCTTTACATCCGCGCCAATAAGCTGGCCTGGCAGCTTCAGCAGAAACATCCGTCGGCCGGGATCAAGAACCGCTTCGGGATTCCCGATTGCCCGGAACGTGTGCATTGGGAAGAGGAATTCGCGCTCGAAGTCGGCGCGCCGGGGGCCTATGACTATGGTCCCGAACGCTCTTCCTGGCTGACACAGCACGTGACCAACTGGATGGGGGATGACGGTTTCCTTCGCAAAGCGAACTCGCAGGTGCGCCGCCATAACCCGGAAGGTGACATCATTCTGATCAGCGGGAAAGTGACGCGGAAGTTCGAAGAAGACGGGCGCCATTTGTTGGAAATCGAACAGCGTGCCGAACAGCAGGATGGGGAACTTTCCGCCATCGGCTCCGCCGTCGTCGAGCTCCCCAAACGCTGAGGGACGCGCCGACGATTGTCTTGGACGTCAACCACTGGGAGGAAAGGTTGATCGTGTTAGGAACACTCTTGGAAAAACTGGAGGACACCCTGCATTTCGTGGGGTGCCTCGGCCTCGTGATCGTCGTTGCGCTGATCAATGCGGACATCCTTCTGCGCCTGTTCTTCAATGAACCCGTGCAGTTTCAGTTCGAATTCACCGAACTCTACCTGATGCCCGCCCTGGCCACCTTGTCCCTGTCGCGGGTGTTCCGCGATGGAGGGCATCTGGCGCTCGACTTCGTTCCCGAGCACCTCCCCGGACTTTTGGGAAGAGCTGTCGCGAAACTGCGCCTGCTGCTTCCGGCCGCCTTCTTTGGCGCCGTCACCTATATGTCCGGCAAATTCGCCCTCCATGCGTTCTCGCAAGGAGATGTCGAATTCGGAGTGATCGACTGGCCGCTCGGGTGGGCCTATGCCGTTGTGCCTTTGGGCTGCGGCGTTCTGGCTCTGCGGCTGCTCTATGACACTTTTCAAAAAGAAGTGCTTGAGACGACCCAATAGAAACTTTTCAGGGAGGAGACTGAAAATGACTATCGCGAAGAAAGCATTCGCCACCTTTGCAAGCGTGATGGCGCTTGGCGTTTTTGCCGCCCAGGCCGAGACACTGAGCCTTGGGGACTTCCAGTCCACCAGCCATATCGTGTCGGTGGAAGGCACTGTGAAATGGATGGCTGCTGTCGAGGAGGCGACAGGCGGGGAACTCACATTCGACCACTTTCCGTCGCAACAGGCGGCCAAGTCCAAGGCACAGCTCGATGCGGTGAACAGCGGCATTCTGGATGCGGCGCTTCTGGGCGCATCCTATCACGCCGAGACCCTGCCGTTGAACTCGGTCGTTGGCTTGCCGGGCTACTACGGTTCTGCGGTGCAGGGCACAATGGCGCTTCAGGCGATGCTCAAAGAAGGGCCGCTACGTGAGGAGGTGCTTGCCGCCGGTGTGACACCGATTTTCGGGTTCACCTTGCCGCCCTATCAGGTGCTGGCCAAGGAACGTCTCGGCCTGCCTGCCGATTGGGAGGCGCTTGATGTCCGGACTTCGGGCGCCACACAGGCAATGACGGCGCGCGATCTGGGGGCCGTCGGCATTTCGATCCCCGGTCCCGAGGTCTACACCGCGGTGGAACGCGGGCGTCTCGATGCGGTTCTGTTCCCGCTGGCTTCTGTACCCGGCTACAAGCTGAACGAAGTCGTCAGCCATATTTCCACCAACGGATCCTTCGGTGGCTACAGTTTCATCATGGTGGTCCGCAGCGATCTCTTCGACGCATTGGAGGCCGAAGCGCAGGAGGCGATGATCACGCTCGGCAATGAGACCGCCATTCATGTGGCCCAGGCTCAGGATGACAGTGTCGAAGATCTTATCGCACAGTGGAAAGCGGAAGGCATCGATACCTACAGCTTCACCGAGGCAGAACTCGCGGGGCTCAAGGAAGCGATGGGACCTGTGACGGATGATTGGGTCACGCGGATGGGCGGTGAAAAGGCGCAGAGTGTTCTGGCGACCTATCGCGCGCTCACCAGCCAATAACCTGCAGCATCTTCCCGAAACATCAGGGCGGTCGATCACCCGACCGGCTGCCCTCAATAGGACTTCGCGTGCCATTCATGCTGACTTTCATTGCCATACTCGTCCTTCTGGCGCTTCTCATGATCTTCCGAATGCCAATTGCATTCGCCATGGGGATCACCGGCTTCGTGGGACTTTCTCTCCAGCTTGGTCTGCGCCCCGCATTGGCTGTGTTGGAACGGACATTCTTCGACAGCTCCGCCTCGTTCATCCTTGTGGCGATCCCGCTTTTCATCCTGATGGCGGAACTTTTGACGGCCGGAGACGTGACGCGTCGCGCGATCATTTCCTGCCAGGCCTGGATCGGACATTTCAAAGGTGGGCTTGCGATGGCCACCGTCGGAGCCTCTGTCATTCTCGCCGCTCTGGTTGGCAGCTCGACCGCCTCCACCGCGGCGATGGCCGCTTCCGCCTTTCCGGAAATGCGCAACCACAACTATTCGCAGCGCCTTGCCGCTGCTGTGGTCTCTGTCGGAGGAACCCTTGCGGTTGTCGTGCCGCCCTCGATCGTGCTGGTGGTCTATGGTGTGCTTACTGAAACGTCGATCGGCAAGCTGTTCATCGCGGGTATTGTCCCCGGCCTTTTGACAGCCACCGGGCTTGCCGTCGTGATCAAGCTCATCGCGCATACGACCGATCAGGCCCCGAAGGGCGACCCTTTCGAACTCAAACGCGCCGTAAAAAGCAGCCGTCATGTGTTCCCGATGATCGTGCTGATGGTTCTCGTGATCGGCGCCATCTATGGTGGGGTGGCCTCGCCGTCCGAGGCCGCAGCCCTTGGCGTCATGGGATCTCTGGTCATCGTGATCTTTCAGCGGACCCTGAGTTTCATGAACTTCAATCGCTGTGTCTCCGGCGCGATCCGGGCCACTGTGATGATCGTCGCCATCGTCGCCTGTTCCGCGATATTCTCGAACTACCTTGCGTTTACACGCATCACCCATGCCCTTCTGGAATTCGTGGCCACGACCGACATGTCCCGTGGCACGATCATGGCGATCATGATCCTCACACTTCTGGTCATGGGAATGTTCATGGATCAGCTCGCGATCCTCTCGCTTGCCATGCCCTTGGCGTTTCCGACCGCCATGGCGTTGGATTTCGATCCGATCTGGTTTGGCATCGTCGTGACAAAAACAGTGGAAATCGGCCTGCTCACGCCACCTCTTGGCCTCAATGCCTATGTCGCGGCGGCCCAGACCGGCGTCCCGCTCAGTAAAATCTTCCGGGGTATCCTGCCCTTTCTTGGCATGGAGATCCTGGTTCTGCTTTTGCTCCTCTTCTTTCCTCAGATCACCTTGTGGCTGCCAAGTCTGATGCTGCGCTGAGGGCCGAACTGAAAAACGAAAACAAGCTCCCCCGACCGGTTGCCCCGTTGGCGACCGGACAGGAGAGGTGCGCCGATAAGACTGGAGAATGACATGACGATCTTGCACAGCAACGTCAGTATGGAAGCCCCCGAGTTCGAAGAGAACCGGAACGCAATGCAGGCACAATTCGACGAAATCGCAGACGAAGCCGCCCGTGTCATGAAGGGGGGCTCTGAAGCCTCCAGAGCTCGACACGAAGCCCGCGGCAAGCTTTTGCCCCGCGACCGGATCGCCGCTTTGCTGGACCCCGGCGCGCCCTTTCTCGAAGTAGGGCTGTTCGCGGCCAGCGGTCATTACAATGATGAAATCCCGGCGGCAGGCGCGATTGCCGGCATCGGACGGGTCGAAGGGCGCGACTGCATGATCCTGTGCAATGACGCGACCGTGAAAGGCGGCACATACTTTCCCCTGACCGTGAAAAAGCACCTGCGTGCGCAAGAGGTTGCGGAGGAAAACAACCTTCCCTGCATCTATCTTGTCGACAGCGGCGGGGCCAATCTCAACAATCAGGACGAGGTCTTCCCGGATCGCGACCATTTCGGGCGTATTTTTTACAATCAGGCCCGGATGAGCGCAAAGGGTATTGCCCAGATCGCGGTGGTCATGGGGTCCTGTACGGCGGGCGGCGCCTATGTGCCCTCGATGAGCGACCAGACAATCATCGTACGTGAACAGGGGACGATCTTCCTTGCCGGTCCGCCGCTTGTGAAAGTGGCGACGGGCGAAGAGGTCGACGCCGAAACTCTGGGTGGCGGCGATACGCATACGCGATTGTCTGGCGTGGCGGATTATCTGGCTGATGACGACCAGCATGCGCTGGCTCTGGCACGTGAGATCGTGGCCAACCTGGGACCGGTGCCGCGCCCGAATATCGACCTGAAAGATGCGCGTGCGCCGCTCTATCCTGCCGAGGAGATCATGGGGATCGTCCCGGCCAACGACAAAACCCCCTTCGATGTGCGCGAGATCATCGCGCGGATCGTGGACGGGTCGGATTTCGCGGAATTCAAACCGCGCTACGGCACCACTTTGGTCACCGGGTTCGCCCATATCGATGGCGTGCCTGTGGGCATCCTTGGCAACAACGGTGTGCTGTTCTCGGAAAGCTCGCTCAAGGGCGCGCATTTCGTCGAGCTGTGCTGTCAGCGCAAAATCCCGATCCTGTTCCTGCAGAACATCACCGGCTTCATGGTCGGGTCGAAATACGAGGCAGGCGGGATCGCGAAAGACGGAGCCAAGCTTGTGACCGCCGTTTCCACCGCCAATGTGCCGAAAATCACGGTCATCATCGGCGGCTCTTACGGGGCCGGGAACTATGGCATGTGCGGACGCGCCTTCGGGCCGCGTTTCGTCTGGATGTGGCCCAATGCACGGATTTCCGTGATGGGGGGCGCTCAGGCCTCTGGCGTTCTGGCCAATGTGAAACGCGCCGGCATCGAGGCCAAGGGCGGCACATGGTCAGAAGAGGAGGAAAGCGAATTCAAACACCCGACCATCGAGATGTTCGACCGACAGTCCCGCCCGCTCTACGCCTCTTCACGGCTCTGGGACGATGGGATCATCGATCCGCGCAAGACCCGTGACGTGGTGGCGCTGTCGCTGCGCGCGACGCTCAATGCCCCCGTCGAAGAGACGAAATTCGGCCTGTTCAGGATGTAAGCCATGAAAGCACCATTTGAAAAAATTCTGATTGCGAACCGCGGCGAGATCGCCTGTCGCGTCATCAACTCTGCCCGCGAGATGGGCGTGCGCACGGTTGCCGTCTACTCCGACGCCGATCGCCAGGCGCTTCATGTCGAACTGGCAGACGAGGCGGTTCACATCGGGCCTTCGCCTGTCTCTGAAAGCTATCTCGTGGCGGAGCGGATCATCGCTGCCGCCCTTGAGACGGGCGCGCAGGCGATCCATCCCGGCTATGGTTTCCTGTCGGAGAACCCGGAGTTCGTCGAGGCGGTCGAGGCCGCCGGTCTGACCTTTATCGGCCCGTCCGCGGCTGCGATCCGCGCCATGGGGCTCAAGGATGCGGCGAAAGACCTGATGCAAGCGGCGGGGGTTCCGGTCGTACCTGGCTATCAGGGCGAAAATCAGGACCCGGCGTTTCTTGCTGCCGAGGCCGATCGGATCGGATATCCCGTTCTGATCAAGGCGCGCGCCGGCGGCGGCGGCAAGGGCATGCGCAAGGTGGAGGATCCGGCGCAGTTTCGCGACGCGCTCGAGTCGGCCTGGCGCGAAGGACAGTCGTCCTTTGGCGATCCGCATGTCTTGATCGAGAAATTCATCACCTCGCCGCGTCACATCGAGGTGCAGGTGTTCGGCGATGCGCATGGCAATGTGGTGCATCTGTTCGAGCGTGATTGTTCCTTGCAGCGCCGCCATCAAAAAGTGATCGAAGAGGCCCCGGCGCCCGGCATGACCGACACGGTGCGCGCGGCGATGACCGAGGCTGCGGTCACAGCGGCAAAAGCGATCAGCTATGCAGGCGCAGGGACGATCGAGTTCATCGTCGATGGTTCGGGACCGCTGCGCCCGGACGGGTTCTGGTTCATGGAAATGAACACGCGCTTGCAGGTGGAACACCCGGTCACCGAGGCCATCACCGGCGTCGATCTGGTCGCATGGCAATTGCGCATTGCGGCAGGTGAGCCCTTGCCGGTTTCTCAAGACGCTCTGACGATTTCCGGTCATGCCTTTGAAGCGCGTCTCTATGCCGAAGACCCGTCGAACGGGTTTCTGCCCGCGACGGGCAAACTCGAGCACCTGTCGTTTTCGGGCAGCTCGCGCAACGACACCGGGGTGCGTTCCGGCGACACGATTAGTCCCTTCTATGACCCGATGATCGCAAAAGTCATTACCTCAGGCGACACCCGTGAGATCGCGCTTGCCCGTTTGGTCGCGGCACTGAGGGACACTCATGTGGCAGGCACCACAACCAACACCGAATTCCTCGCGACGCTCGCTTTGAACACGGATTTTCAACACGGGCCATTCGACACCGGCCTGATCGAACGCGAACTAGAGGGTTTGACCATGCCGACCCCTGTCTCTGAGGAACATCTGGCCTTTGCGGCTTTGACGGGCCTCGGCATTCGCCCCGACACGCCCCGTCTCGGTTGGCGTCTCTGGGGAGAGGCACGCCATACAGTCGCTCTGGCCTGCGGGCCCGACAGGTTCGAACGTCACCTGATCCTGTATCCGGATGGCGCCATCACTTTGACCGGTGGCGCGCGCGACGTGACCCTGCGCGATGTCATGATCGACAAAGGGCACATGCGCGCCACCACCGGTCTTCACAATGCGCAGATCGAAGCTCGGGCTGTTCACGCTCCTCGCCCTGACGGGCTTTTGATCTCTGTCCAGAGCGGAGGGGTCGTCCACGATTTCTCACTGTTCGATGCGCGTCTGGGCAGCGCCACGGTAGCCGACGAAGGCCATGTCGTGGTGGCGCCCATGACGGGCATGATCGTGTCCCTCGGCATTGCTGTCGGGGACACTGTGGAGCCGGGTATGAAGCTCGGTGTGATGGAGGCGATGAAGATGGAGACCTCCCTGATCGCGCCGCGGGCCGGGCGTATCGCCACTGTGCTCTGTGCTGCCGGGCAAACCGTCGAAGGCGGGGCGGTCCTGGTCACGCTTGAGGAGGAGGCCGCCGCATGACGGGTCAAGTGTCGGATCACGTTCGCATCTACGAGGTCGGTCCCCGCGACGGGTTGCAAAACGAAAAGCGCGTTATTCCTGCGGCGCAGAAGATCGAGTTGGTCAACCGCCTCTCTGACGCCGGGTTCGAAAAGATCGAAGCGACGAGTTTCGTCTCTCCGAAATGGGTGCCGCAGCTTGCGGATGCCTCTGACGTCATGGCCGGAATCACCCGTCGCGAGGGCACAGATTACGCCGTTCTGACGCCGAACCTGAAAGGCTTTGAACGCGCTCTGGAGGCCGGGGCCGACGAGGTGGCCGTTTTTGCCTCCGCCTCCGAAGGCTTCAGCCAAAAGAACATCAATTGCTCGATTGCGGAAAGCCTGACGCGGTTTGAGCCGCTGATGGAGGCCGCCGCGAGAGCGAGGATCCCGGTGCGCGGCTACGTGTCCTGTGTCGTCGCCTGCCCCTATGATGGCGAGGTGGCCCCAGGTGCTGTGCGCGATGTCGCCTCCGCGCTCAAGGACATGGGATGCTATGAAATCTCCCTCGGCGACACAATCGGAGCGGGAACCCCAGAGACGATTGCCCGCATGCTCGAACGTGTCCTGACGTCTGTCCCGGCACAGGCGCTTGCCGGGCATTATCATGACACCGGGGATAAGGCGTTGGGCAATGTCGAGGCCTCGCTCGATCTGGGATTACGTGTATTCGACAGTGCCGTTGGCGGTCTGGGCGGATGCCCCTATGCGCCCGGGGCCAAGGGCAATCTCTCCACCACCGCGCTGGTCGAGCGGCTCGACCAACTGGGCTATCACACCGGGATTGATCGTGCCGCGCTATTGAAAGCCGAAACTCTTGTCGCCGCCATCGCGGCAGATACCCTGTGAGGACAATTCGATGACGTATGAAACGATCCGGATCGAGATCGACACCCGCCAGGTGGCCACGGTAACACTGGCACGGGCTGAGAAACACAATGCGATGGACGCCGTCATGATTGCGGAACTCACCGCCGCCGCAGAGCGTCTTTCAAAGGATGACGACGTCCGCGTCGTGGTTCTTGAGGCCGAAGGGAAAACCTTTTGTGCCGGGGGCGATCTCGGCTGGATGCGCGATCAGGCCGACAAGGATCGACAGGGCAAGATGGAAGAGGCCATGACGCTGGCACGGATGCTGGGACTGTGGAACGCCTTGCCCAAACCGCTGATCGGCCGGGTGCATGGCGCCGCTTATGGCGGGGGGCTTGGCCTGATCTGTGTCTGTGACATCGTGATCGCCGAAGACACCACCCGCTTTGCCCTGACGGAAACGCGTCTGGGCCTGATCCCTGCCACCATAGGCCCGTTCGTGGTCGGACGTCTTGGCGAGGCCTTTGCGCGTCAGGTGTTTTTCAACGCCAAGCCCTTCGACGCCGCTTTTCTGAGCCGCGCGGGTGTCGTTGCGCGCTCCTGCCCGTCAGAGCAGTTGGATGCTTTCGTCGAAGAGGAAGTGACAGCCTTGCTGCAATGTGCTCCCGGGGCTGTGGCCGAGGCAAAGGCGCTCTGCCGAGCCTTGGCCTCGGCCGACCCGGTTGCCGCAGCGGAACTTTCAGCATCGGCCCTGGCCGATCGCTGGGAGACCGAAGAAACCCGTCACGGGATCGCCGCGTTTTTTGCCAGGGAAGAACCATCCTGGCGGAGCGGCTGATCTGTCAGGTCTTTGATGCTTCGGACCAGGTCGGCAAAAGATCTCCTGCCTCGGCACGTGCCGCATGGCCCCCGCATGCAATGGCACGTGCGAGGCATACCGTGGCCACCACTCCGATCCGCACCAAAGCGATCCCATCGTGTGCCGCCTCCGCTGAAGTGATCTAAAAAACTGGGACCACTTCAAAGAGCAGCAGACAACAAATCGCAGCTTATGTCGGTGTCCGAATTTCGGGGGGCGCTCAGATGCTCTTGGGCCGTCCATTGATGCGCCGTTGGTTCGAGCCTCATGAGCGACGATTTCCCCCATGCCGCCATCTGGCAGGGGGGCGTCTATGTGGCGAACTAGCCTCTAAGATTCTGCTGTGGTCTATCGTCTAAAGTAAAAAGAAACGCAAACCGGTCATAAGAAGCGGAAAATAGCTCAACCCACAGTCGCACGGCCAGCGCAGCGTCGCGCACCTATGCACGGCAGGATAAAGAAGGCGATCGGAGCGGCAAAAGTTACAAAATTGAATTCAGGTCTTCCCTACAGAAAAGCCACGAAGCACACTGGTGTGATGGCGAAAAGCGTAGCGAGATTGAAAATCCGCTTATGCCTCTCCTAGCGCGAACCGCGCCGCACAGCCGGCACTGCAGAACGCAACCAGCCCTTCGACGGAAGCCTGCGCCTCCAAGCTTTTCGCGAGCGCCGCGATCCGCCATTCCGATGTCAGGAAGGCCAGAAGCGCTGCCACCGAATAGACAATTCCTTCTGCCACGATCACTCTGCTGACCTTGGGATAAAGCTCAGAGATCTCGTGTATGAAGCGCTGCACAGTCGGATCGAAGAGATCGGCCGAAATATCGGCCCAGACTGGATCGGCTGAAACAATTGCCACGAGCCGCGCATACGCAAGCCATTGCGGATCGTTGCCCGCCGCCTTCTCCAGATAAGGCCGGAAGAAACAGTCCAGGATCGTGTTCAAATCGAGCGCCCCGCGCGATTTTGCCTGCGTCAACGCATCAAGACGCAGACGCGACAATTCTTCCGCCCGACGCTCGATCACTTCGCGAAACAATGCCTCTTTCGAGCCCCCGTGATGGTTCACAAGACCCAACGGCACCTCGGCCAGAGCGGCGATGTCGCGGACCTTGGCGCCGTCGAATCCCTCGCGCGCGAACACCGTTTCGGCCGCATCGAGGATCCGAGAACGGCTCGCAATGGAGCGCTTAGATGGCGCCCTAAGCCTTTGTTTACATGTCGACTTTTTTCTCATCACATCGGGGCTTGCTTATTTTGAACAATGGTTCAATGTAATGGCAATTGGGAGGAGACGCAAGATGACAACAATGAGGAGCACGTTCGCCTTGATTGGCGCGGGCCCGATGGGGCTGGCTGCTGCCAAAGTGCTGGACGAACAGGGAGTGCCGTATCAGGGCTTTGAGCTGCACAGCGATGTGGGAGGACTTTGGGATATCGAAAGCGCGCGTTCGACAATGTATGAAAGCGCACATCTGATTTCCTCGAAACGGATGACAGAATTCACCGATTTCCCGATGCGTGAGGAGGTCGCGGAATATCCCAGTCACCGCGAGATGGCGCAATATTTCCGCGATTTCGCCGATCATTTCGACATACGACGCAATTACCGCTTCGGCGCAGAAGTCACCAAGGTTGAGCCGCTCGGCGGGAATGGCGAGGGCTGGCGGGTCAGCTGGCGCGATGGCGAGGGCGAGCATTCGGAGATCTATGCGGGCGTGCTGATCGCCAATGGTACACTCTCTGAGCCAAACATGCCGGACTTCCCCGGCCAGTTCGACGGCGAGGTGATCCATTCCTCGGGCTATCGCACCCCTTCGCAATTCCACGGCAAGCGCGTGCTCGTCGTGGGTGCGGGCAATTCGGGTTGCGACATCGCGGTGGATGCGATCCATCACAGCGAAGGCTGCGATCTCTCAATGCGACGCGGATATTATTTTGTGCCGAAATATGTCTTCGGAAAACCCGCCGACACGCTGGGCGGAGCGATCAAGCTGCCGATGTGGCTCAAGCGCAAAATCGACGGCGCTCTGCTGAAATGGTTCGTGGGCGATCCACAGAAATACGGGTTTCCCAAGCCTGACTACAAACTCTATGAGAGCCATCCGATCGTGAACTCACTGGTCCTGTTCCACGCGGGTCACGGCGATCTGAAAGTGCGCCCGGACATCGCACGGCTCGACGGAAAAACGGTGCATTTCAAGGATGGCACGCAGGCCGAGTATGACATGATCCTCGCGGCCACGGGCTACAAGCTGCATTACCCGTTCATCGCGCCGGAGCTGCTAAACTGGCAGGGCGATGCGCCACATCTCTATCTCAACGCGATGCATCCCGAACGGGATGACCTCTTCGTGCTGGGAATGCTGGAGGCGAGCGGGTTGGGCTGGCAAGGGCGACACGAGCAAGCCGAGATGGTGGCGCGCTATATTCGCGGGCTACGCGACGGCGCCGATGGCGCAAAGCGCCTACAGGCGAAGAAGACAGAAACGTTCGAGCGTGCGACCGGCGGCATGGCGTATCTCAAGCTCGCGCGGATGGCATATTATGTGGATAAGACGACCTATCGCAAGGCAGTTACCGGCTGGATCAAGGCGCTCGGCGGGAAGGCGACCGCATGACCGGGCTCGACGCGGTTCGGCTCAATTTCAGCCCCGACACCCTGCATCTGCTCAACGCGATCCTCGGTATCGTCATGTTTTCGGTCGCGATCGACCTATCCCCACGCGATTTCCGCCCTCTGGTGCGCAAGCCTTGGGCGTTGATCGTGGGGTTCACCTCGCAATTTCTGGTGCTGCCCGCACTGACCTTCGGGCTGGTTCTGGCGCTACAGCCCGCCCCGTCGATAGCGCTCGGGCTGATCCTCGTGGCGGCCTGTCCGGGTGGAAATGTCTCGAACTTCTTCACCCATCGGGCGGGCGGGAACACGGCACTCTCGGTCTCGCTGACCGCCTTCGCCACGGTGGGCGCGATCGTGCTGACGCCGCTCAATATCGCGTTCTGGGCCAGCCTTTACCCGCCGACACGGGCGCTGCTGCACGAGACCCATATCGACCCGGTGAGCGTGGCGTTCACCGTGGGCGTCATGCTGCTTTTGCCGCTGACCGCCGGAATTGCGCTGAACCATTACCGATACGATCTGACGGCGCGCATTCGCGGTCCTCTGAAATGGATATCGATGGCGATTTTCATGGGGTTCGTGGCGCTCTCGCTCAGCGCCAACTGGACCTATTTCGCGCAATTCGTCGGACTGATCGCGGGGCTGGTCGTGCTCCACAACGCATTGGCGTTTGCGGGCGGATACGGCACCGCGACGCTGGCAGGGCTGTCGCCCTTCGACCGGCGCGCGATCAGCATCGAGACGGGCATCCAGAATTCCGGGCTCGGCCTCGTGTTGATCTTTGCCTTCTTCGGCGGCTTGGGCGGCATGGCGATCGTCGCGGCTTTCTGGGGCATCTGGCACATCATCGCGGGCTTCGCGATCTCAACTGTCATGAGACGAAAGGAGGCCGCGCGATGACCCGGATCCTGATTACCGGAGCGGGCGGCATGATCGGCCGCGTGCTAACCGCTGAACTGGCCGCAAGCGGACACGAGGTCATCGCGACCGATCTGACTGTGCCGAAGACCCTACCCGACACTGTGCGCTTCGTGGCGATGGATGTGACCTCCGACGCCCCCGGCAAGGTCATCGCCCGCGAACGGCCCGAGGTGATCGTGCATCTCGCCTCTATCGTGACCCCTGGCCCCGGCATGGGGCGCGAGCTGGCCTACCAGGTCGATGTAGAGGGTACGCGCAAGGTGCTGGAGGCGGCCCTTTCGGCCGGGGTGCGGCGGCTCGTCGTGACATCCTCGGGCGCGGCCTATGGCTATCACGCCGACAATCCCGTGCCGCTGCGTGAGAGCGATCCGGTGCGCGGCAATCCAGAGTTCGCCTATGCTGATCACAAACGACAGGTGGAGGAGATGCTGGCCAAAGCGCGCACCGCCCACCCGGTGCTCGAACAGGTCGTGCTGCGGGTCGGTACGGTACTGGGCAAGGACACGAACAACCAGATCACCGCGCTTTTCCGAAAGCCGCGCCTGCTCGCGCTGAGAGGCTGCGAGAGCCCCTTCGTCTTCATCTGGACCCACGATCTCGCGCGCATCCTGATCCGTGCCGCGACCGATGGCCCGCCGGGCATCTTCAACGTCGCGGGCGACGGCGCTTTGGGTGTCTCCGATCTGGCGCAGCGTCTGGGCAAACCGCTGCGTCGCCTGCCCGCGCTTGGCATCAAGGCCGCGCTCGCCCTCGCCCATCCTCTGGGGCTGAGCCGCTACGGACCAGAGCAGGTGCGCTTCCTGCAATACCGCCCCGTACTCGCCAATGACGCGCTGAAGGAGGTGTTCGGCTACACGCCCGAGCTGACCAGCGCGGAAGTCTTCGACCTCTGGGCGCGCGAGGCCGGACTATGAGTGCGCGCGTCGCGGTGATTTCGGGCGGCGCCGGGGGGCTTGGGCAGGCGCTCTCGGCGGGGCTGCGCGCCGAGGGCTGGCAGGTCGTTCTGCTCGACCGGGACATCACCGGGCTGACGACCAAGCCAAACGAGGAGGCCGTCGCCTGCGATCTGACCGACGCGGATCAGCTAGGCAGCGCCTGCACAGGCATCCTGACGCGCTATCCCCGGATCGATCTGGTAATCTACAACGCAGGCATCACCCAGATCGGCCCGTTCTCCGCCCTGACCCAGGCCGCACATCGCAAAGTATTCGAGATCAATTATTTCGCGGCGACCGCGATGGCACGGCAGTTCCTCGAACCCGTGCGGGAAAGCCACGGCACGCATCTGGCAATCTCCTCGGTCGCGGGGTTCTCACCGCTCTACCACCGCACGGCCTATGCAGGCTCGAAACACGCGCTGGAAGGGTTCTTCAAATCACTGCGCTCGGAGGAGGCCCCACACGGTGTGCGCGTGCAGATCGCGGCACCGTCCTTCGTGGCGACCAATCTCGACCGCGCCGAGCCGCAGGCCGACGGCATCTCGCGCCCAGGCGCCGCTACGGACGGGGTGGATTACATGACGCCCGAGGCCGCGGCACAGGTGATGCTCGCCGGGTTGAAGCGCAGCCGCCCAATGATCCCGGTGGGCCGCGTCGCGCGGCTTGCGTGGTGGCTCAACCGCGCCTCTCCCCGATTGTTTCAACGCGTGATGGAGCACCGAATAGCAAAAGACAGAAACCAAGACCCGCCTTGACAGGTTGCGCTCCCCGTTTCTCTCTTGAGAAATACAGTTTTATTGCACAAGTTTGTCGAGGGGGGCACTGAGGCGCCTTTAGCTTTATAGAGTTTTTGGGGAAGCAAAAGACTACGCAAATAGCATTGACCTGCCACTGAACTTTCGTCCAACCGCGATCGGACTCCGGAGGTTGTTTACGCCATCTGGCGCAGGTTGAGCAATCGCCCGGCGCGCGAAGCCTTCATCTCGCGCAGCGGCTCGGGCGATTGCGCAGGTCAGGGTTCGGGCATAGGCAGCCGGTGCCTGGTAATTAAAACTGTCTGACGTCAGCGTTCATGGGGCCAAATAAGGTCATTTCTAAGAGAATGCTTGTTGCTCATCGTAGCCATCGAAGAGTGGACGATGAGAAAGACAACAAAGAGCCCTGCCGAAAAACGTCACGCTCAGGTCTTCACAAACCATTTTATCAGATAACGCCTTCCAGGGCCGTCAGCCCTGCCTCGTCATTCACGTACCGCCCAGAGACTGCACCCAGAGCTTTTTGCCCAGATGGCGACCCGCGCCGCCTTGCGTAGCGCATCGTCCGCCGGCACGGAGTTGCCTTCGGAGTTCTCTTGGATGCTGAGTGCAATTCTTCGCCAGAACGCCATAGCTTAAGAACTTTAGGAGCTTATATAGTGGCTTTCGCCTCGGTCATACCCTGCGAAATGCGCCATGGCGACGCATTAATGGGTTCGCAGCTCCAGCGCGTGTCTCCTTTAACAAACCGCACCGCAGCATTCCGATACCTCGACCTATATGGCCTGAACGCTGCCCCTGCCGAAGAGCAGTGCGCGACCGCAAGTAAGTTCCATACGTCATACGCCTCATTCATCGCCTGTGTCTGGGATCACCTCAAATCCAGCCATCGCCATTTCGGCATGCGCAATGTCACGGAACGAAATAAGCGTCTCATTGTCGAGATCGACCGCCATGCCCGTGATGGTAACCGCGCCCAGGAATGAGCCGTCGCTCTCGAACAGTGGAAAGGCAATCGAGGCAAAATGTTTGTTTCGCTCTCCACGCGAAATGTAATACCCCCGCGCTTTCGTCGCCGCATATGCGGGAGTCTCGGCTTCGGTGTACGCGAACAAAAGCTGTGCCGCCGCCCCGCCTTCATCCAGTGACACGCTGCCGCCGACATCGATGAAATATCGAAAATCCTGATAGGCGTGGTCCCGCGCCAGACAGGTCCGTTCGTTGCCTGAACGGATGAAAAAGGAGGTCGTTTGCTCAACCCGTGCGCTGATACGCGCGACCGGCGGCTCGATGCGGGAAATGAAATTCGACGTCGCCTTGAAAATGGAAGACAGCCGGAGATTCGCAGGGCCCGGCGAATAGGCGCCATCTCCGTTCTTCTCTAAAAACCCCCATTTCACCAAAACCTTCAACAGCCGCAAAGCGGTTGCCTTATCAAGGCCGGAAAGTTCCGCAAGCTCCCGCAATTGAAGCCTTTTCCTCTCCATGGAGAAGAGAGAAAGCAGGAGCATCCCGCGATCCAAAACGCCTGAGGGGGGCTTTATATCTGTCATGAATGTGACCTCCATTTTCACGAGAGCGTTGACAGGAAAAATCTTCGCTGTTTTACTGAATAATACATGTTTCATTCAATGAAACAAGGAGGAGGAACGCATGACGACAGAATTTTATTCTGCAGACGATGCAAAACATCGGATGGAGATGGCGAAACTGGCACCCAAGGACTTTGACGCCTGGATGACGCTGAACAAGATCCCGGGGGAGGACAACGGCGCGATCCCGCCGCGTGTGCGCGAGATCGTGGCGGTGGCCGTGGCGCATGCAACAGGGTGCCCCTACTGCATCCAGTCGCACGTCCAGAAAGCCAAAGCCGCAGGCGTCACCAAAGCCGAAGTGGCCGAAGCCGTCTTGCTGTCGGCCGCCCTCTGCGCCGGCGCTGCGGCGGCCCATGGCGGCCTCGCGATGAAATTCTACGGCGACGACCTCTGAGTCTCGAAACGCCACACGATACTGACTTGAAAGGATAACGGATGAGCGTATCCGTCTTTGATATGCAAACCATGTGTCATCTCTGGAGCACACCGGAGATGCGCGACGTGTTTTGCGAAAATACCCGCCTGCAAAAATGGCTCGACTTTGAACGTGCCCTCGCCGAAACGCAGGCCGAGCTTGGTCTCATTCCCGCAGAAGCGGCCTCCGAGATCGCAGCCGCCTGCGACATCTCCAAAATCGATCTGGCCGCGACCGCCGAGGAAACCCGCCGGATCAAGCACACTCTGGTCCCCCTTTTGCGTCAGGTGCAAAAACGACTGAGCCCCGCCGCGTCGGAAAACCTGCACTACGGCGCCACGACCCAGGACGTCGTGGACACCGGGCTGATCCTGCAACTCAAGGACGCCCATGCCATCGTCACCCGTGATCTGGCCACCATCGGACGCGAATTGGTGCGTCTTGCGGGCGAGCATCGTGACACGGTCATGGTCGGCCGGACGCATGGCGTTCAGGCGCTGCCGATCACCTTCGGGCACAAATGTGCGATCTGGCTCGACGAATTGTCACGCCACGCCGAACGCCTCAGCCAGGCAGAAAGCCGTCTGTTCGTGGTCATGCTCGTCGGCGCCGTCGGCAGTCAGGCCAGCTATGGCCCGCGCGTCGCAGAGGTCGAAGCCGGTGTGGCCAAGCGTCTCGGGCTTGCCGCCACGGACATCAGCTGGGCGCCGTCGCGCGACCGAATTGCGGAATACGCCACCCTTCTCGCCATGATCGCCGCCACGCTGAGCAAGATCGGCAACGAGCTGTTCAACATGCAGCGCAACGAGTTTGCCGAGGTCGAAGAGGGCTTCACCGAGGGAAAACTCGGCTCGTCCACCATGCCGCACAAACGCAACCCGACCGCTGCGGAAAATGTTGCGATGCTGTCACGATCCGTGCGCTACTCTGCCACGATGATGCTGGAAGCCATGGTGCAGGAACATGAGCGTGACGGCATTGCCTGGAAATCGGAATGGAAAGCCGTGCCGGAAACGCTTCTCGTCACTGGCGCGATCCTGTTTCAGGCCGGTGCGCTTCTGAAGGGCCTGCGGATCGACAAGGACGCCATGAAACGCAATGTCGAGATGATGCAGGGCTATCTCTTATCGGAAAAAGTCATGCTCGAACTTGGCAATAAAGTCGGCAAGAACACTGCGCATGAATGGCTCTACGAGGCCTCGATGAGCGGCATCGAAAAAGGCCAAAGCTTTGCCGAGGCCCTACGCGCGCACGAACATATCTCCGATACGTTCAGCGATGACAATGTCTCCGAATTGACCCGCCCGGAGGCCTATCTGGGCGCCATCGGCGACAGCATCGACCGCGTTCTGGCGCGCGAAAAAGACGCGCCCTGGCTCGCGGCCTGATCAGGAATTTCCGATGCGCGATTGGAGGAATCGCGCATCGGGATACCGGCCAAGCACGCGCGTGACACGCGTTCTGCCCGGTCGGAAATTCGAGAACGATGATCCTAAAAACGTTCTCAAACAGAAACGCAAGAGTGAAGCTAATGTGTTAATAATACTTAGTTTTCTTCGGGATTTCATTCCCGCACTCATGTATGAATGGGAGGAACAAACATGCATGCACATAACCTGAAAACCGGCGCAGTCGCGCTACTTGCACTCGTCGCCGCCGCACCTGCGATGGCATTCCCGGACAAGCCGATCGAACTGGTTGTCCCCTTTAGCCCCGGCGGCGGCTCTGACGTCTCCGCGCGCGTCTTTGCTCAATGCATCGAGCAGCATGTCGACCAGAAAATTCTGGTGAAAAACATCACCGGCGCGCGCGGCAAAATTGCCGAAGTCGAGGTGCGCGACGCCCATGCCGATGGCTATAAATTGCTTTGGGCACACCAAGGCATGGACATGGGTCTCGCCACCGGACGCTCGGATTACAACTACACCGCCTTTGCCCCCGTCGCGACGACCGTGGCGATGAACTACGGCATCTTTGCCGGCGCCCAGAGCGGCATCGACAGCGTCGAGAAACTGAAGGCGGAAGTTGCGGCCAATCCCGGCAATTATACCATCGGCACCGCTCTGAACGGGTTTTCGCATTTTGCCGCTCTGGACTTTCTCGATCAGGCGGGGGTGAGCACCGATGACGTGCGCACCATTCCGATGTCGGGCGACAAAACGCGTATCGTGGCCGCTATTCAGGGCAACCTCACGCTGGTTCCGACCGCTGTCGGCGCTGCGGCCCCCTATGTCGACTCGGGCGATCTTTCCTCGGTCGCGGTGCTGTCCAAGGATCGCGATCCCCGTCTGGGCGAGACCCTCACCGGCATGGAACAAGGTGTAGACAGCACCTTCCCGATGTATTTCACCACCTTCGCGCCCAAGGACACGCCCGATGATGTGGTGTCCACACTGGCAGAGGTCTGGATGGCCGCCGCCAATGATCCCGACTGTCAGGCGCAGCTTCAGAAACAATCGATGACGGTTGACGCCGCCAGTGGCGGTGCACTGGATGAGGTTCTCGCTCAGCGCTACCAACGGATCGAAGAGCTTGCTGATAAGTTCAACCTGACAGCAACCGACGGCTGAACGACTTGATGGCTGCGTCTTCGTGACGCGCAATCGAACGGGCCCGCCTCCCGGCTCTCCGGCGGGCCCGCCTTTCCTCACTTTCGAAAGGTGGCGCGATGCGTACCACAGACCTTCTTTTCTCGGCGGTCTATCTCTTTGTCATGCTGATCGGCTTCACGCAGATCGGCAATCTGACAGAATTCAGTGCCTCAGGCATAACCTCCGCGAAGTTCTATCCCCAATTGGTTCTGGGCCTCGGCTTGTTGACCGGCGTGATCGAAACCGCCCGCACCCTGATGTCCAATATCTATGCCGAACAACCGGATTTCGCGTCCACATGGCGTGGTGCCTTCCGTCCGCGCCGCGTGGTGCTTTTGGCGCTGTTCATTGTCTATCTGCTCAGCATGAAACCGCTCGGCTTCATGGTCTCCACGGCGGCCTTCTGCTTTGTCACCACGGTTTTGCTGGCACCTGTACGCAACCCCAAGCTCGCGATCGTCGCCGGTCTGGTCACGCTCGGCACCCTCGCGCTGATCTACCTCCTGCTTGTCGTCTATCTCCAAGCTTTCCTGCCCTGAGGACACGATATGTATGATTTGATGCTCGTGGGCGCCTCCCACGTTTTTCAACCCTGGACCTTGCTGGCGATCATGTGCGGTGTCGCAGGCGGTCTTGTGATCGGCTCGATCCCCGGCCTGACCTCGACCATGGCCATCGCCCTCATGGTCCCCCTGACCTATGCGATGGATCTCGAATTTGCCCTGCCTCTTCTCATGGGGGTTTATTGCGGGGCCATTTCGGGCGGTCTCGTCGGCGCGATCCTTCTCAACATCCCCGGCACCCCCGCCTCTGCGGGCACATGTCTCGATGGCTATCCCATGGCAGCCAAGGGCCAGGCGACACGCGCGCTGGCCTTGGCCGTCTATTCCTCGATGATCGGCGGGACACTGTCGGGGCTTGCTCTGGTGTTGATCGCACCGCTGTTGGCGAAAGTGGCACTGTCCTTCGGGCCTTGGGAATACTTCGCGCTGGTGGTGTTCACCTTTTCCTGTATCTCCGCGATGACCGCGAAAGGCCGCGCCGTCAAAGCCTTCATGGCGGCCTTCATAGGTCTGGCCCTTGCCCTCGTCGGCCTCGACGAAGCCTCAGGACAGACACGTCTGACTTTCGGCTTCACCGCCTTCGAATCCGGGTTTTACGAATTGCCCGCCCTAATCGGCCTCTTCGCAATTTCCCAACTTCTGGCGGATACGGATGATATTGGGCAGAAAGGCAAAGTCCTCAAGATCGACTTCCAGCTCCGCACCTTCCTTGGCACCTTCCGCGAAGTGATGTCCCGCAAGCGCGACCTTCTGCGGTCGAGCTTCATCGGCGTGATCATCGGTATTCTCCCAGGCGTCGGCCCCGGCCTTTCCAACATCGTCGCCTACAGTCAGGCCAAACGCGCCAGCAAAACGCCCGAAAAATTCGGCACCGGCGAATTGCCCGAAAGCGTGATGTCGCCGGAGGCCGCCAACAATGCCTCGATGGGCGGCGCACTGATCCCGATGCTGACGCTTGGCATCCCGGGCGATGCCTCGACCCTGATGATGCTCGGTGCCTTCATGCTGCATGGCATTGACCCCGGCCCGCTACTGTTCCGGGACCATGGCGATCTGATCTGGGTGATCTTCATTGCCTTCTTCGTGGCCTTCGCCTTCTGCACTGTCATCTATCACTTCTTCATCCCGCTGACGATGAAAGCGATCTCAGTGCCGCGCCAATATGTGATCCCAGTGCTGCTGATCCTCTGTACCGTCGGGTGCTATTCGCTCAACAACCGGATGTTCGATGTCTACTGTTTCTTGGGCTTCGGGCTTTTGGGCTACTTCCTGCACATCGCCCGCGTGCCCGTTCTGCCCGTCATCCTCGGCCTCATCCTGGGCCCGATGGCCGAAGAACAGCTCAGCCTCGCTTTGGCCTTTGGCCAGGGCTCCGTCCTGCCCTTCGTGACCCGGCCGATCTCCGGCACCATCCTGCTCGTAGCCGTCCTGTCGCTCGTGTTGCCGCCACTTCTCGGTCGCTTCCGCGCCAAGACCGCGATTGATCCCGCCTAATCTTACAGACTTACGTTCCAAGGAGTTCACTGAATGACATCGCTCATTTCCCCTGAGGACCTGATCGCCCGTCTGGGCGATCCCAACCTCGTCCTTCTCGACGCCAGCTGGTATATGCCCGCTGATCCCCGCGATCCCGAAGCCGAGTTCGAGACCGCGCATCTTCCGGGCACCAAACGGTTCGATTTCGACGGCAAGATCAAGGATCACGACAGCGATCTGCCGCATATGATGCCCACGCCAGAGACCTTTGAGGCCGCCGCCCGCGCCCTCGGGATTTCCGCGGGCTCGCAGATCGTGATCTACGACGGCGCCGGGATTTTCGCGGCCCCGCGCGCGTGGTGGATGTTCAAAGCCATGGGCCATGACGCCGTCAGCGTGCTGAACGGTGGCCTGCCAGCATGGAAAGACGCGGGCGGCCCCATCGAGACCGGCCCCGAAACCGCCGCGACACCGGGTGATTTCACCGCAAGCCCCGCAACGGAGCGTCTCGCCTCCGCAGAAGACGTTCTTAAGGCCGTCAACGGCCAAGCGGGTCAACCCACCGCCATCGTCGACGCCCGAGGTGCGCCCCGGTTCGAAGGCAGCCAGCCGGAACCCCGTCCCGGCCTGCGCTCCGGCCATATGCCCGGCGCACGTAACATCCCCTTCGATCAGGTTCTGACCGACGGCAAATATCGCGACGCCGAGGACATTCGCAACATCTGGGCCGCCGCAGGTCTTCCTGATCAAGGGCGCGTCATCGCCAGCTGCGGCTCCGGGGTTACCGCCTCCGTGCTTGCTTTGGCGGCAGAGTCCGCCGGGCTTCCCACGGTCACCGTCTATGACGGCTCCTGGTCGGAATGGGGGCAGGAGAGCCGCTCTGAACTACCCGTCACAACGGGCGCCGCATGAGCACGCCCGACCTTGTCCCGCTCGCCGCGTTCGTCTCAGGCTATATGGTAGATCCTGATGACGCCGCCTTGGCGAGCCGCCTGCGCAGCACGGTTCTCGATTGGGGATCGGCGGCGCTGGCGGGCACCGGGCATCCGTTGTTCTCCGCCTATCAAACCGCCTTTCTCTCCCCCGGGGAGCAAGGCCCGCTGCGCGTGATCGGCACCTCCGGGCGACATCCCATGATAGCCGCCGCAATGACCAATGCCGCGCTCAGTCACCTCTGGGAGGTCGATGACGCCCATCGCGACGCCACCAACCACCCCGGCATCACGGTACTCCCCGCCGTGATGGCCTTGGCCGAAGCCCATCGCCTCGATCCAGCCACGGTCTGCGCCGCCATCGTGGCGGGCTACGAGGCGGTGATCCGCGTCAGTGCTCATCTCGGCGCCCCACATTATGCGATCAATCATTCGACCGCGACCGCAGGCAGTTTTGGCGCCGCCGCCGCCGCCGCCCGAGCGCTTAGGTTCAGCCCCGAGCAAACCCTGTCCGCCTTTGGTCATGCCGGCACGCAGGCCGCCGGTCTCTGGGCCTTGCTGGACGACGATTGCACGGAGTCCAAAGCCTTTCATGCCGCCATGGCGGTGCGCAACGGGCTTCAGGCCGTGCAACTGGTCCAATCCGGCCTTCCTGGCGCGCCACGCATTCTCGAAGGCCCGCGTGGCATGCGTGCCTCATGGCACCTCACCGACACGGATGCTGCATGGCTGGCACCCGATGGCGCCCCTCTGATCCATACCGTCACGATCAAAGGCTGGCCCGTGTGCGGTCAAATGCATTCCGCCCTCGACTGCGCCGCCGATCTGGCCAGACGGGTGCCCCAAGACGCTGCGGCAGCCGGTCCGGTCACGGTGCGTTTGCCAGAAAGTGCCCTCGCGATTGCCGGGCGCCAAGCGCCGACGACGGTCGCCGAGGCAAAATTCTCCACCAGCTTCTGTATTGCCGCGACGCTCTGCGGCAAGCCCCCAAGCCTTGCCGGTCTGACGGAAGCGCTTGTGGTCGACCCGGAAATTCAGCGCCGCGCCGAGGACGTCACGCTTGTCGCAGATGCCGCCATGACGGCGCGTTTCCCCAAGGAACGTCCCGCCGAAGTCTGTCTTGAGACCCCCTCCGGCCCGCAAAGCGAGCGCCGCAGCTTTCGACGCGGCGACCCGGAGGCGCCTTGGACCGATGCCGCAATGATCGAGAGAACACGCGACGTCCTGGCCCTGACGCCATGGGAAACACGACCAGAGGTCCTGATCCGCTGGGCCGATGCCCTCGTGGCGCACTCCCCCGGTTGGGCCGCCGAAACCCTCCACGAGGCTCTGCTGACCACCCGGTGACGGCGCCACAAAGACCACATAAAGCACAGGAAGACCCCGATGACCGCCCTGCCCCTGATCGACCCGCAGACATTCGAGACATTGAAAGACGCATTGCGCGCGGCCCTGCCTGAAGCGGCGGTGATCACCAATCCCGACCGGCTCGCGGCGCTTCTTGCGGAGGAACGTGCGCTATTCGAGGGCAACGCGACGTTCGCCGTGGCCCCCGCCACGACGGAAGAGCTGTCGATTGCCGCGCGTCTCTGTCATGCTCACGGCGTGCCCATGGTGCCGCAAGGTGGCAACACGGGACTGGTCGGCGGGGCCGTCGCGAAAGGTGGCGAGGTCTTGATCTCGATGACACGGATGAACCGCATTCGTGCGGTCGATCCGGTCAATTACACGATGACCGTCGAAGCCGGGGCTGTTCTTGCCGATATTCAGAACGCAGCCGCCGCCGAGGGCTGTCTGTTTCCACTGTCGCTCGGCGCGGAGGGGAGCTGTACGATTGGCGGGAATATTGCAAGCAACGCCGGTGGAATCGGCGTGTTGAAATACGGCAATGCCCGCGAGCTGACCCTCGGACTTGAGGTGGTTTTGCCGGACGGTCGCATCTGGAACGGCATGCGTCCACTGCTCAAGGACAATTCCGGCTTTGCGCTCAAGCATCTGTTCATCGGCAGCGAAGGCAGCGTCGGTTTTGTCACCGCCGCCATTCTCAAACTTTTCCCTGCGCCCGCTGAGGTCCAGACCGCGTTTTGTGCCCTGCCCTCGCCCGAAGCGGCCCTTGGGCTTTTGTCGCTGGCCCGCCGTCTGAGCGGCGATCAAGTCACGGCCTTCGAACTCCTGTCCGATTTCGCATGTGGCATCGTCTGCGATCATGCCGGGGGCGTCTTTCCGCTGTCCGAGCGCGCGCCATGGTACGCTGTCGTCGAGCTGTCCACCTCGCGGGAAGGCTCCGATCTGCGCGAGGTTTTCGAGACCATTCTCGAACAGGGCTTTGAAAACGGCCTGATCGAAGATGCAGTTGTTGCGGAAACGCTTGATCAGCGCGACCGTCTCTGGGCACTTAGGGAACGCACGCCCGAGGCGCAGAAACGCGCAGGCGGGTCGATCAAACACGATATTTCCGTGCCCGTCAGCGACATTCCCGCGTTCATCGCAGAGGCAACCCAAGCCGTCGAAAACTATATGCCCGGCATTCATCCTTGCGCCTTCGGACATGTGGGAGATGGCAATGTTCACTTTAACTTCACCCAGCCCGACGGGATGGATAAACAGGCCTTTCTGGAGCATTGGGACCCGATCAACGAGATCGTCTACCCGATTGCCATGTCCTTTAACGGCTCGATTTCCGCGGAACATGGTGTGGGGCTTCTGAAAGCGGATGAAATTTCGGCCTATCGTCCCGAGATCGAAACCGAACTCAATCACCGCCTGAAAGCTGCGCTTGATCCTGCAGGTCTGATGAATCCCGGGAAGTTCGTAGGCAACGTGAAGTCGCAGAACCAGAGTTGAGCAGGATGTGAGGTGCTCATAGAATTATAGACGCCTTGCCTGACGAGTTAGAATAGCCTGCGTCCAAGGCCGAGCGCAGCCGTGGGAAAACCTCTAGGGCGCGTGACCTGCCACTGAACTTTCATCCAACCGCGATCGGACTCCGAGGGTTGTTTACGCCATTTGGCAGGAGCTGAGCAATCGCCCGGCGCGCGGAGCTTTCATCTCGCGCGAGCCAGGTCGGGTGATTGCTGTGGTCAGGGTCCGCGCGTAATCTGCTGGGGTCTGGTAATCCAGGCCGAATGCGGGCGTTCTGTGTTGTAGTCGCTGGCCCAGGCGGCGATCACGAGGCGCGCATGGGCGAGATTGCGGAACATCATCTCGTTGAGCAGCACATCCCGCATCCGGCCGTTCCGAAAGCCCGAGCAAGAACTTCAGATGCGCGACCGCCTCGCGCTTCACGCATTCGCCATTGTCACTCGGACCAATGGCGTGAGATGGCTCATCGTCACCGCTTTTTTGAACCCAGCTCTTTCATCGCGGCGAGGTCGAGCATCTGTTCGTCCATGAAGCTCATTCGCTTTATTGTCCGTCCTCAAGTTGGGCCGGTCTTTAGCCGATCGTGGAGGAAAAATCCCGTGGCAGGTCAGACCAATTCATGCCGTGTTCTGGCTGACCTTGGACCCGCACCAGATGTCCCAAATTATCTGACGACGCACAACGCCTCGAAACTGCGAACAGCGGCAACTAATTGCAACTGAAAGTGTTCTGCCGAACACCCTCAGAATTTGATGTGCCTTGCAGACCTCTGCACTAGGTCTTTAAGGCCGCTTCGTCGGCGTGCCGGTGAAGGCACTCAAATCCGAGATCGCCGGGCTCGTCGAAAGGCTGACATCCGGAGCCACCCAGCTCAGCCGAACGTGGGGACCCTAAAACGAAATACGGAAATGGGCGCCTCTTGAAGCAGAAAGAAGCTCGATCTTCGCCCCATGGGCCTTAAGCACATTGCGCGTGATGGCAAGCCCCATTCCGGTGCCACCTGCCTGTCGACGGCTGGTGAAGAACGGCTCGAAAACATGCGCAGCATGTCCGGGAGAGACCCCGTCGCCATTGTCCTTTACATCAAGGATGACGCGTCCGGCGCGCTCTGAACAGGAAAGTTCAACCCGGCTCGCGCCATGCTCTCGGGCGTTTCGCAGGAGCTGGGAGCACACAAGTTGCACCCCTTCGATTGCCATCGGTAAAGGCTCTTGCGGGGCGGCACAGATCACCGCCACATCTGTGAATTGATCCCGCAACGATGCGACGACGTCGCCCAAACTGACCTTCCCGATGTAACGGGTCTCGCGCGCCCTTGCGATAGCGCGCAGAGACTCGAGCTGGGCTTCGATCTGCGCGCGGGCGCCATCGAGCTGTTGCAGCAGTCCGGCGTCTTCACCGATCAGCGTCGCGCTGTCCTCCAGCAATTCTGTCGCGGCCCGGATCGCCGAGATCGGCGTTTTCAACTCGTGGACCACATGATCGGTAAAGCTGCGGACCGTCGCCTCCCGATCCCGCAACGCTTCGGTCATAGAGATCACCGCCTCGGCTGTCTGGGTGATTTCCTGCGTCCCGAAATGCTGCGGTCGGGGGGCAATCTGCCCCGCTTCGTGGCTGGCGGCATAATCTCTGAGCTGCGCAATGGGGCGCAGGAGAAGGCGCACCATCAGCCAGCCAAGAGTGGCAGTCGTGACCAGAATACCAATCGCCAAAATAACGGCCGCTTTGCGAAACCCGATCTCGGGCCCAAGATAACGTAACGCCACCAGCCCCAACAGGGACACCAGCAAGGCGCCCGAGAGCCCCCCTCCGATCACGAAACCCAGAGAGGGGCGCCAGCGCCGGCTCATTCGAGTGCTCCCAGGCGCAGACCCTGGCCATGCACGGTTTTGACGATATCGGGCAGCCCTGCGCCCGCGAGTTTATGTCTGAGATTGCGCAGATGACTGTCGAGCGTGCGATCAGACACGGCGCTTTGGCGCCCCCAGACGCTCTCGAACAGTACGGAGCGGGAAACAAGCCGAGAGGGATCTTCCATCAGGGCGGCGAGAAGCTCGAATTCCGTGGCCGTCAGCGGCAACGCCTGGCCGGCGACCAGACATTGCTTGAGCTTCATGTTCAGGGTAATTGCGCGTCTGGATGGAACGCTTGCCACCGGAGCGTTTCAGGATGGTCTTGACCCGCGCGATCACCTCGCGCGGGCTAAAAGGTTTGGTGACATAGTCATCCACGCCGAGCTCGAGACCGAGAATGCGGTCGATCTCGTCATCGCGGGCCGTGAGAAACAGAATTGGGGCATCTGATTGCACACGCAGACGTCGGCAGACTTCGAACCCGTCATCTCGGGCAGTCCAACATCAAGAATGATGAGATCCGGCCCCCCGCGTGCCGCCTCGCGCAGCGCAGATTGCCCATCAGAAGCCGTCGCGACGAAAAATTCGGACCGCTCCAAGGCTACGCATAACAGACCGCGCAACCGTGGATCATCATCAACCAAAAGTATTTTCACGTCGCTTTGCCCGAATATCTGTCACTTGCATTCGGAGGGAAGGATATGGCCCACACACCATTTGCGAAAGCCCCATTCCAGCCAGCTCGTGATCGGGTCGCGAAAGATCCCGCACTCCTCGAATTGCCCCCCTATTGGGTCCTGATCATAAGCACTCAGAACAGCCTCACCTTGACCTGAGGCCAGCGCGGCATGGAACGCGTTGGGGCCAAGCTCGCAAATATAGCCATAGTCCTGTGTGCCGCGTGTCAGGTTATGCTCTGCGATCGCGCCCGCAAAATTGACGAAGCTCGCAGCGTAGGGGACCAGCCCAGCCAGAACGACGAGACGGAACGCGAGCCACATTCGACTCTTGAGCGCACTGATCTGCCTGATCATCACACAGAGCCCCAGCGCAATAAGTCCCACCCAGATCAGGGAGTAGGCGCGCAGGTAGGTCAGGCTGAATTCCTGCACATAGAGATCGAGCCGCATCAGCGCCGCGAGACAGAGCACCGCGTTCTGGGCGACATAGAGGACCATCAGTGGGTGGATCAGCCGATGTTCCCGCAAAAACGGATGGGCCGCCAGTGCGAAGCCTCCGGCCAGGAGCGCTGGCTCCAAAAGCGGATAGGCGCCACGATGGGCGTATTCCGCAAGTGACATACCATGCGGAAGCGCTGCACCGAGCACAATGATGGAGATATTCGTGAGAGTTGACTCGATCGAATAGGGGCAAAAAAGTGAGTCAAATCAGTGCGCGCCGTCACGCACTGCCGCCCCAAACGGTGGGCATTTCTGACCCAGGCCAGGCAAACCTCAGCGAATACATGGCTCACCTCTCGTGCCGTCGCATTTGTCAGTTCGCACGGCTCAGGCTTAGGTCTTCTTTCGACCGTTGATGATGGTCCCGCGGGGAGAGCCCGTCGAGGCTCATGTACGGGCGATTATGGTTAGGGTCATCGCGCCACGCACAGATCAGGACCAGGGCCTAGCGCAGCTTGGCAAGCAGGGGCTCGTTCACACGTTCATCCCTGTGCCTGCCCTGAGGAAGGAATAATTTTTCCTAGACGCCCACGCTGCAAACGTCATGATGCTCGAAAACAGAGACAAAGAAAGGGAGGGTCCGGTGGAGGAGGCTGGTACCCCCCACGACAGCCTTTTGACCGCGTCATTGACGCAGGTCAGCGTGCTGGTCGTGGATGATGAACCGGGGATGCGAAATTTCCTGGTCAAGACATTGACCCCGCATTGCCGGGCGGTCGCCGAGGCGTCGAATGCCGAAGAGGCCGCCGCACAGCTGGCCGCACAGCATTTCGACATCATGCTGCTCGACAACATGATGCCGGGACAGAAGGGATTGGACTGGCTGGCGGAACAAAGAACCACCGGTGGCGTCACCGATGTCATCATGGTCACCGCCTACGCCGATCTGGAGACCGCGATTCAGGCGATGCGGGCGGGCGTATCGGATTTCATCCTCAAGCCGTTTCGCACCAACCAATTGCTGAACGCGGTCTGCCGCTGTCAGCAGACCGCGATGCTGCGGCGGGAAAATCGGCTGCTGCGACGCGAGCTCGAGCAATGCGATCTCGGAGCGCGTCACCGCGACCGGTTGCTCGGCGGATCGCCGGAAATCGAGGAGATTCGCACCACGCTGGAGCGGGTGAAGGATGTCACCACGCCGCTGTTGATCACCGGCGCATCGGGCACCGGCAAGGAAGTGGCTGCGCGCCATCTTCACGCCGCCTCGAAACGCGCGGATCGGCCCTTTGTGCCGGTCAATTGTGCCACCATCCCGGCCGAGATGATCGAGCTGGAGCTTTTCGGACATGCCGCCGGGGCCTACCCCGGCGCGGCCGCGGCGCGCGAGGGGCTTCTGGCCTCGGCCCAGGGCGGAACCGTGTTCATCGACGAGGTGGCGGACCTGTCCGGCCCGGCCCAGATGGCGCTTCTGAGGGTGCTGGAAGACGGGCTGGTCCGGCCAGTGGGCACCGAGCGCAGCCTGCAACTCGACATTCGTTTCGTGCTGGCGAGCGCGCGGTCGCTGCGCCAAGAGGTGGCCGAGGGACGTTTCCGCCCGGATCTGTTTTTCCGCATTGACGTGCTCAATCTTCAGATGCCGCCTCTGGCGCATCGCGGCACGGATGTTCTGGAGCTGGCAGCGCTTTTTCTCGACGACCTGTCGCATCGGCTCGGCCTGCCCGGGCTCGAGATCGACGCGGCGGCGCGCGCAGCCATGCTGCGCTACGACTGGCCGGGCAATATCCGTGAGCTGCGCAATTTCATCGAGCGCGCACTGATCTTTGGCGGGTTCCCACTTGAAACGCTCGGCGGCGAGCAGATCGCCCGCGCCGCGATTGCGCCGCTCGATCAGGTGGAGCGGCGCGAAATTCTGCGCGCGCTCGACGCGGTGGACGGCAACCGCACCGAGGCGGCCCGCCGGCTTGGGGTTTCGCGCAAGACCATCGACCGCAAATGCGCGGCCTGGGGGCTTTAGGCGGTGGCGCGGCGCTGGTCTGTGTTGCGATCGGTGCGGGTGCGCCTGCTGGTCATCGCGCTCCTGCCGATGCTGGTGCTGTTGCCGCTGCTGCTCGGCAGCACCATGATGCGCTGGTCGGGCAAGATTGACGACATCCTGATTTCCAAGGTCAATGGCGATCTGACCATCGCGGATCAATATCTGGCCCGGCTGATGGATATGTCCGGCGAAAGGCTGGATGCGGTGGCGGGATCGGTCGCGCTGCAACAGGCACTCGGGCAGAAGACCGCGCTCGCAGCTCTGCTGGCGGAACGGCGCGTGGCCTTGCAACTCGACTTTCTCTATCTCGCGACGAAAGAGACCAGCCCCGGCGGGTTTCAACCCGGCGCCTGGCCAGTGGTGCGGGCGGCTTGGAACGGCAGAGCTGAAAGCGCCATTGACATCCTCTCTGCGGAGGCGCTCGATCAGCTCTCGCCGGGGTTGGCAGATCAGGCGGCAATCCGTCTGGTCCCGACCGTCGCCGCGGTGGCGACCGCGCGGCAGGTCGAGGATCGCGGCATGATCATCCATTCCGCCGCCCCCGTGCACCTGCCCGATGGCCGCCGAGCGGCGCTGGTCGGCGGGCGGCTTCTCAATCGCAATCTCGATTTCATCGACACGATCAACGCACTGGTCTATCGCGAACAGAGCCTGCCCGAGGGCAGCCGCGGCACGGCGACGCTGTTTCTCGAGGATGTGCGCGTGTCGACCAATGTGCGCCTGTTCGAAAATGTACGCGCGCTTGGCACCCGTGTCTCCGCCGTCGTGCGGGCCCGGGTTCTGGATGAAGGATCGGTCTGGCTCGACCGGGCCTTTGTGGTCAATGACTGGTATATTTCGGCCTATGAGCCGATTGTCGACAGTTTCGGCACGCGGGTCGGTATGCTCTATGTCGGCTATCTCGAGACCCCGTTTCAACACGCCAAGACGGTCTCGATCCTGACCATCATCCTGGTGTTCCTGCTGATCGCCACCGTCTCTGTCCCGATTTTCCTCAGATGGGCCGGGCGGATCTTTCTGCCGCTCGAACGCATGACCCAGACTATCGCGCGGGTCGAGGCCGGGGACCTGCAGGCGCGCAACGGCGATGCCGGGGATAGCGGCGAGATCGCGCAGGTCGCTGGGCATTTCGACGATCTTCTCGACCAGATCCAGGAGCGCGACCGGCTCTTGCGCGATTGGGCCAACAGTCTCGAACAGAAGGTCGAGGAACGCACCGCCGATCTGCGCGCCGCCAATCGCAAACTGGAGAAAACCACCGAGCGACTGATCATCTCGGAAAAACTCGCCGCCGTCGGGGAAATCACCGCCTCTGTCGCCCATGAGATCAACAATCCGATCGCGGTCATTCAGGGCAACGTCGAAGTGGCGCGCAGCCTGCTGGCCGAACATGCCGAGGCGGTCGAGACCGAGTTTCGGCTGATTGACGATCAGATCTATCGCATCGGTTCGATTGTCTCCAAACTTCTGCATTTCGCGCGCCCCGAAGAATATTCCGGCGCCGCCAATGTCATCTCGCCCGCCGAGGTCGTGCGCGATTGTCTCGTGCTGACCCGCCATCAGATCGCGACCAACGGGATCGTGGTCGAAACCGATATGGCAGCGGACAAGAACGTCCTGATGGCCCGGACCGAGCTGCAGCAGGTGCTGGTCAACCTGATCCTGAACGCGGTGCATGCGATGCCCGAGGGCGGCACGCTGTCGCTGGCGGTGCGCGATGTGACGAAAGGCGTGAAAATCGAGGTGGCAGATAGCGGCACCGGCATAGCCCCCGAGACGCTGCGACGCATCTTCGATCCGTTCTTCACCACCAAACAGGCGCAGGGCACCGGGCTCGGCCTGTCGATCAGTCAAACGCTGGTGAGACATGCCGGTGGCACGCTTACCGCAAGCTCGGTGCCCGGCGAGGGCAGCCTGTTCACGATTTTCCTGCCGCAGACCGATCCGCAGTAATTCGGACAAAATGTCCCACATTGCCGCCGCCCGGCAAAGGTGCGCGGACAGGATGTCCGGATTTGCCCGTGCCACATCGGAACAAATGGCCAGAATGTCATTCCAAGTATCTGTTTTAATTATATTATTTATTTGACACAGGAAAGATGTCTTGACCATTTTCTCCCCGTGGCATGCGGTCGCATGCCGGTTTGACCGCACCCGCCCCGGGAGGGGGCGCGGACGGCAACGATCTGACGAACAGGGAGGATAACACCATGAGTAACGTCCAAGGGGGCGGCGCGCTCGGCTTTTTGCACAAGAGCCACATCGTCGCAAAACCCGGTTACAACCGCTGGCGCGTGCCGCCGGCATCCATCGCCATCCATCTTTGCATCGGCTCGGTCTATGCCTGGTCGGTGTTCAACCCGGCGCTGATGCGGCAACACGGCGTCGTCTCGCCCGCCGCCAGCGACTGGAGCCTGAGTTCCGTGGTCTGGATCTTCTCCGTGGCCATCGTGTTTCTGGGCCTGTCGGCGGCCTTTGCCGGCAAATGGCTGGAAGAGGTCGGCCCGCGCATGGTCGGCGTCGTGGCGGCCTTTCTCTGGGGCGGCGGCTTCATCATCGGCTCCTTCGGAATTTCAAGCCACCAGCTCTGGCTGATCTACCTCGGCTATGGCGTGCTCGGCGGCTGCGGCCTGGGGCTTGGCTATGTCTCTCCCGTCTCGACCCTGATCCGCTGGTTTCCGGACCGGCGCGGCATGGCCACCGGCATGGCCATTATGGGCTTCGGCGGTGGCGCGATGATCGCCGCCCCGGTCAAGGGATGGCTGCTTGGTGTCTTCGCGAAAGCGCCCGACTATCTCGGCACCCAGGACGCCGTGGCGACCGTGGTCGAGAATGGCCGGCTCTTTGCCGAAACGGCGGCGGGCAAGATCGAGGTGGTGATCGCCTCGGCCCAGCAAGCCGCCGAGGTTGGCGGGCAGGCCGGCGTCTATGCGGTCGGGACCGGTGATACCGGTGCGGCGGCGACCTTCATGACGCTCGGGATCGTCTATTTCATTGTTATGATCCTCGCCTCTTTCCAATACCGCGTCCCGCAAGACGGCTGGAAACCCGAAGGCTGGGAACCCAAGCCCGTCGCCTCGGGTCTCGTGACCCAGAACAACGTCCATATCGATCAGGCGCTCAAGACACCGCAATTCTGGCAGATGTGGCTCATGCTCTGCCTCAATGTCACCGCCGGGATCGGCGTGATCGGGGTGGCAAAGACCATGATGAGCGAGATTTTCGGCACCACCATGCCGTTGATCGTGACTGCGGGTTTTGCCTCGACCTATGTGCTGATGATCTCGGTCTTCAATATGGTGGGGCGGTTCTTCTGGGCCTCGACTTCGGATTTCATCGGCCGCAAGGCAACCTATATGTGCTTCTTCGTGCTGGGGATTCTGCTCTACCTGTCGATCCCCTATCTGGCCAGCGCCGGCGCCTCGGCACCGTCGACGATCTACCTGATCGGTTTCTACCTGGCGACGATGATCATCTTCTCGATGTATGGCGGTGGCTTTGCGACGATCCCGGCCTATCTCGCGGATATGTTCGGCACCATGCATGTGGGCGGGATCCATGGCCGCATCCTGACCGCATGGTCCACCGCGGGGGTTCTCGGGCCGTTGGCGATCACATCGCTGCGGCAGATGTCCGTCTCGAACGCAATCAACGATCTGGCCGCGCGGGTCGACCCCGGTGTCTTCGCCGACACGTTCGGTGCGCCGATCGGCCAGTTGCAGCAATTGGTGGACGCCCACACGGTGACGATTGCCCGCCTGATGGAGATCGCTCCCGCCGGCACCGTAGATCCGACCCCGAGCCTCTACAACACCACCATGTATGGCATGGCGGCGCTTCTGGTCGTGGCCTTCTTCGCCAACCTTCTGATGAGGCCGGTGAAAGAACATCACCACCACGATGAAGCCGAACTGGCCGCCGTACCGGTCGAGTAATCAATCTGGGGTCGGGGCGTCCAAAGCGCCCCGATCCGATGCCCCGACACAGCAGGCCGGTTCACCCCCTGGCCGAAATCGATCCGCCTGTGTATCGGCATCAACCGAAGAGGCCTGAGGACAAGGAGCCGAGTGTGCGTGTCGACGACAGTCAGAATAGGCAGCTTCTTGCCCGAAGCGAGCTGGTGGTGAACAAAGCCCATGGCCCAAACATCGCTCGGCCAGACGAGAGGTCCGCAAGAGGGGAGAAGTTGATCTTCATCTGATCCGACGACCTCTCTTTTGTCCCGGCAACGCCCCCCACCAAAGGAAGTGCACCACTGTCACTTCTTCACCAAAACATGAGATTGGGTCACAAACCTGACGATCAGGTCGTTTTCGTCTGACGTTCAACTTGGAGAGTAATGGCGCGCTGGGGAGGCGAAGATTAACATGAAGAACACGGCCAACATATTGAAATAAAACAATAAGTAAAGATGGAAAGTTTACCCCGTGTCCCCATTTGTGTCACCTAAATGTGCAAAGATATCTGCCTAAGACGTCACAGAATTCCACCTCCTCCGCGATTCTTAAAATTGTCACTTAACCAATTGTTTTTTATCGATTTATTGCAGATCCTGTCTGATCATTCCATACATGTCTGTTTTGAAAAGGCACCTCTTCACTTCGTAAGGTTTTATGAGGGTGCTTGCTCCACAATTGTTGGTCTTTCCAAGACTTGCTGTCCGTCTCTTCGTCCCATGGTTGGTTAAGGTTTGCCTTGACGTTCTGTTCTTGTCCGTCTCAGACTGGCAGCGGTGGTGGACGAAGTGATTTTTCGATGAGTTTGAAAGGGTGGAGCATGCTCGCATTCGCGGGCTTCGTTGGACTTGGGGTCATCGGTGGCGATGGCAGTGGTTCGTCCGATCACGCAGTGGCTCCTTCAGACGCAAGCGCAGCGTCTCCCATCCAGACTCAGCGTTCCCTTTATGTGACTGGCAATTCTGTCAATGTCAGAGAGGGGCCAAGCACCACTTATCGAAAGATAGGCCAACTTAGCCGAGGACAGGTTGTTCACGAAATTGATCGAAGCAACGGTTGGGTGAAGCTCTCATTCAAAGGGCAGGTTGGCTGGATGTCTGGCAAGTACCTGAGTTCGAGCAAACCGAAAGCAAGTGTAAGGTTCGCGACATCTAGCAGCAGTCCCAAATGTCACCCCAACTACAAAGGCGCATGCGTGCCCATTGCTAGCGATGTGGATTGCGCTGGAGGTAGAGGGAATGGTCCGGCCTACGTGCAAGGGCCCGTCCGTGTCGTGGGGAGAGATGTCTACGGTTTAGACCGTGACAATGATGGAATAGGCTGCGAATAGACCTGCTTTGGGGCTTACGCCTTATTCCTTCCGGCGTCGCTGTGCCTTGGCCCCCTTGATGACCTTCAAGGCATCAGTTGCATTCGATCTGAACAGTAAACGTTTGCGCTTCTTCAGCAAGTTGGGGGCCGTTCATCGCAGAAGATGTATCTGAAATGACGGGCTCCACCCCGTTGAGGGAAAGGAAGAGTTTTGCAGCGCTTCCGCGAATTGCAAAGTTGATGTTTTGAGGAATGTCTCCAATGACTTCTTGCACAGCTGCAGCGTCGAGTTTTGACACAACAACACCAACAACCACCCCTTCTGACGACAAGACTGGCCCTCCCGAATTCCCGGGCTGAACAGGAGCGGAGATTTGCATGGTCGTTTCATCTCCTCCGAGGCCGGTCATGGAAGAGATTGCACCTCTGGTAACGTTGATGCCTCCGAGCAAGCCTGACAAAGGGTAGCCAACGACAGTGATGTCTTGATTCAATTTGGCTACCGTTGGGCTGAACGTGGCTATGGCTTTTGGTTCTGTATTTACCTTTAGAAGGGCCAAGTCGAAATTCTGAGATTGCTCAACAAGACTTGCGTCCTCACCATCGACCTTCAGAGCCTTGCATTCTTTTACCACGTGGGCGTTGGTGAGGACATGACCAAACTCAGAAACATAAAAGCCCGAGCCTGAACTGGTCCTATCGCTTCCGTTTGGTTTCTGGCTCTCTTGGTCAGAAGTTTCCGGGGGGACTGAAGCAAGTAATTGTCCAACTTTGCCTGCCACGTTCAGCAATCTGCCATTCTCTGGGATGCGTAGGGAGGCATAGCGATCAGTGGTGATGCTTGCAGTCAATGCGGCAAGCAGTTCCTTGTCATATGACTCTGCTGAAATCATGAGTGTCCCCCAAACCCCGTCGACCAAATTGGTCCTCGCATATAGAGATTTGCCCTGAGAGTTTGTTGCAGAGGTTATGACTAGATTGTTCTTACGAACCTTGTATGCGTCGCCGCGAACCGCCGAGAAATTTTCGACATATTGATGAAGGTCTCGGGTGCTATTCACATCGCCAAAATGAACAGAAATTCCAAGTGAGCTTCCAATTAGGGAGTAGTTCAGGAAGTTCTCCGAGTGTCGCCCTTCGACCAATTGGGTGGACCACAGCATCGAGAAGCCAAGGGGTTCTTGGAAGGTCATTTCCCATCCCCCTTCAAGCATAAAATCGAGCGCCTCAAGGGACAATGTTACGGCATGAAATTCGAACGGCTCGCTGTCGAATTCCTTGTTGGCATATTGAGACAGAGCGCGAAAAGATCGCTGACCCCAAGCGCCGTCCAATAGCCCGTTGTAATACCCGTCGAGCGTGAGGCCGAGTTGAATTAACCGCAACTCGCTGGTTGAATACCTTCCCGCTTCGAATGGTTGGAATACTTCGTCTTCAGGGGCGGAAAAGGCGCTCGAAATTGAAACGATGAGAATTAACGCGGCGCGGCGAATGGCGCAATATATTGAATTCATGTCACTATCGAGCTTTCGGCTAAGTTCGAAATTTAGAGATTTGCAAGCATGTGCAACGCGGAACTCGGTTGCTCTAAATTGATCTTTGCATTTATCTGGTCATGCGTCGAGTTGAAGGCGTTTCGGACTATTAGAATTTTTCGGGGGATTAATTATGTCATTCAAATTGCGAGCGGGGCTCCTTACTGGGGCGCTGCTTGTGCTTGGTGCCTGTGTGCCAACCACCAGTTACTACCTTTACAATTCGAGAGCCGATGTGTCTCGGGCGCACAACGATGATTTTGAATGCGATTTGGCGGCAGAAAGATCGGTGCCTCAAGCTCTGCGAGTGGCAACAACGCCAATGTATACAACGCCACAATACACGAACTGCTACAAAGTCGGCTATACCGTGCAATGCAATACGACCGGTGGTCAAACATATGGGGGCGACACCTACACATATGATGCGAACAAGAACCTCCGGAATGAGTATTACGCTCGATGTATGGTCGGCAGAGGTTGGCAGGTCTTTGAAGTCCCGGACTGTGATCCGAAGAAGGTGCCAATGGATTTGCGAGAGAAGTTGATGGGCAAACTACGCCAGCCGGCAGAAGGTTCTTGTTACATCCAACTCACCGAACGTGCTGGAAATATTGTCTATCCATCAGAGTTGTTGGAGTAGTAGCCGAAAGGAGAGGCGGCGGGCTCTTTGGCGATGCCGCCTCTCTTGTCTCTTAAGTTTGTGCAGACTTGGTAACCCGATAAACAGACCTCTCAGAGATGCCCAGTGCTTTTGCGATAGCTCGCTTGGTCATCCCCTCTGAGAGCATCCTGTGGACCTCTGGGGCCATGCGCTGGGCGGTTGGGGCGCGTCCTTTGTACTTCCCCTCCCGCTTGGCCTTAACGATCCCCTCCTTCTGACGTTCCAGCATCATCTCTCGCTCGAACTGAGCCACAGAGCCCAAGACGTTGAGCATGAGCTTCCCAGTGGCGTTGGAAGTATCCAGTCCGAGATCGAGAATGCGTAGTCCGACGTTCTTTGCTTCCAAGGCCTCTACGATTTCTCCAAGGTGCCTCACCGATCTGGCCAGACGATCCAGCTTCGTGACGATCAGGGCGTCGCCTTCTCGAAGGTACTCCAGAGCCTCAGAGAGGCCCGTACGGCGGCCTACAGAGCTTGTTTGCTCCTCCCATATCCTTTCGCACCCAATGGCCCTCAGTGACTCTCTCTGAGCCTCCAAGCCTGCGATCTGTTCCAATGTCGATGTACGTGCGTAGCCGATGAGCATGACTGCCCTCCTAATCTGCCAATGATGTCTATGAGATTGTGACAGAGCGTCTGCCAAAAGGCGGAGACCACTCCATAGTCCGGCTATCGCACCATGCGCTGGGCATGACACGGGACCAAGGTCTATTGGCAGAGATGTAAAGCCAAGAGATCACGAAGTTTTTTGGCATTCAAAGGGGGGCGGGGGTGTTTGAAAGGCACTTCAAAAAAGAGGGGGTTTATTATTGCTTATTATTGTTCTTTGAAATCGACGGTTTGTGGCTCGATTGACGACTTAGGGCGGAAACCGGACATTCGCTGCACCATGTTCTGATGTCAGCGAAGCGCAGAGAGCAGACTTTGCGGAGTTAATTGGACTACCGAACGCGCCGTTCATTCCGTCTGGTGTTTCTGCGCTTGACCTTGCTAATTTTTTGCCCCACAAATGAGAGGGAAAAAATTAACAAGGTCAACGAGTATGGAATCACTTCGCCGCCAGACTATCAGCAATCCTGTTGAGCGGGATCAACGTCTTTCTGAACTACAGCTGGAGTGTGATCGACTGATCGCAGCCGGACACCATGCTTTGGCGGGTCGGGCGAGCGCTTCGCCGCTGCACCCTTCGAACACCGCTGGCTTCCTATCCTACGCTGACGGTGTGAAGGGGCTTCGCGCAGAGAATATTGATGACAATTGGCGCGTTTTCCGTCGTGAAGGTGTCGAGGGCATCTGCAACGATGAGCTGAAGCACAGGGTGCTTTTTGCGAACGTATTCGAGGCCTGCGGAGAACGTGACCCCCAAGCCCGCTCTCGCAAAGGAGCAGGCTCTGAGCGCGTTGCGAGCGGTGATCTCTTTGAAAGTGCAGGAATTGATTTGCCTGACTCGGTGATCAAGTTTCGGGGGGACTACAAAACCTACTATCTCATGGTTGATCAAAACGGGGCCATGGAACTCAGCCTTCCCATCGTGAAGGCAGGCGGAAACTTTTTGCGCTGCATCGAACGGATTTTCCTGATCGATGGCTCTGACCTTGACGAAGTCGAATTTGGCGTTGATGAACCCGCAGACGATTCCGATCTGGATTTCGTCGTGACCCGGAAATAACGTGAAACTACTATGTTCAGCAGCAAAAGGCTCAGCCTGGCCAGGAAACGGCGCAGGCTGACGGCAAAAGGTCTCGCCCAGGAAGCAGGAGTATCACCTGTCACGATAACCCGTTTGGAGAACGGCCAAAATGAGGCTGTTCCTGAAACAGTGGAGAAGTTGGCGGAAGCTCTCGGTTACCCGACTGTTTTTTTCTACCAAGAGGATCAATCTGCGCTAACCAAGGAAGTCGTAAGCTTCCGAAGCCTAAAGAGCATGAGCGCCAAGGAACGCGACGCGGCATTGTCGGCGGGAGAAATTGGTGTGGAAGTCTATTCGTGGCTCGACGGCCACTTCAACCTTCCTGATCTTGATCTTCCTCCATTTGATCCCGAACTTACACCTGAGACAGCTGCAGAAGCCTTGCGGCAACATTGGGGTCTCGGGTATGAGCCTATCCCAAACCTCCTCAAGCTGCTTGAGGCGAAGGGAATTCGCGTTCTGGGCTTGGAGGAGAACACCGCGAACGTTGATGCATTCTCCTTCTGGGAAGACGGGCGCGCCTATGTCTTCTTGAACTCGTATAAGTCAGCGGAACGCAGTATCTTCGACGCGGCACATGAACTGGGCCACCTTGTTTTACACAAGCATGGCACAACGCCCGTTGGAGCGAAAAACAGCAAGGAGCCAAATCCTTTCGAAGACTCTCGAAATGTTGAGGTAGAGGCAAACAGATTTGCGGCGGCGTTCTTGATGCCAGAGGAAGACGTGCGTTTACGCCTGCCTCGCTTCATTACAGCAGATGTCATCATCAAGGCCAAAAGGCGTTGGAGGGTTTCAGCAATGGCCCTCGCCTATCGCGTCCACCATTTCCAACGACCGATGCTGACAGAGTGGCAATACCGGTCGATCTGCATCGAGCTTGGCAAGCGGGGATACCGCAGCGGGGAACCAGAGGGCATCCCCCGAGAAAGCTCTGTCCTCTGGAAGATGGTGCTGTCCGAGCTGTGGTCTGATCGCAAAAATCTCCGGCACATTGCGGACGATTTGGCTCTGCCTGTTGGTGAAGTCGAAATGCTGCTTTCGGGGATTTTGCCTCAAGCAGATAGGGCCGAAGTGAGCGGGGGTGGCAATCGTCCAGCTCTGCGACTTGTTAAATAGGCACTGGCTGCCTCAGAGAGAGCAAACTCTTGAGAGAGCTACTCGTTCCTGAACCTTCAGTTCGGATCAATTTCAGAGATGGATGATTTCGACATTGCCCATTTTTGGTCGAGGTATTCGGCCAAGAGGCGGCGGTGACAGGGTAATCCCCCCATTTTTAATGGGGCCCAGCCGTAGAAATCACGCGGCTGCTTTCAGTTTCATGGCGGGTGTCATTCCGCCGATGCCCATGTTGGGTCGCTCGTTATTGTAAGTCCAGAGCCATTCGGTTGCCTGGTCCTGTGCCTCCTCGATGGTTTCAAAAATGAACTGCCCCAGCCATTCGCCGCGAACCGTTCGGTTGTAGCGCATAGGATTGGAACTCGCGTAATTATACACACTCGGCCCATCGACCAACCCCAACGGATCGGCCTCGATATACCGCCCCGTCGTCGGATCGTAGTCCCGCATCCAGTTCTGGTGCAAGCCGCTTTCGGCCTGGAACCATTGTCCCGGAAACCGCGCGTCGATCACGCCGTTTTCCACATGCACACCGCCAAACGGCAGCCAGGACGCCGTCCACACCGTGGTGCCCGCCTCATCGGCGGCGAGCACCGGCCGACCAATGTGATCCGAGCGCACGAAATAAATATTGTCACCCTCAAGCACCGCAATCGGCGCGCCCAAGCAAATGGCCATCCTCGTCGCGCTTGCCACCGAAATAGCGCCAGTGCTCAATAGCTTCGATGACAGCTCTGAAATCCTGACACGGGGGGAGGTCAATTTCCCGATCGGCGTCTTTGTTACTTTTGTGCGACAGGATTGCCTGCATTATCTTTTGCTTAAAATCTCCCAGCGAAAGCTCTTCGCAAGACTGGATATTCGGACCGTAGTAAACGACGGAAGATAAAGGCCAAAAAAGCAATGACGGCAAGACCAGGCTCTCCAAAATCACCTTGATGATTGAAGTGGTTTTCAGACGACAAGGGCCCCTCTCGCCGTCATAGCAAAAGCATCGACCACCAGCGTCGAAGAGCAAGCCGGTGCTGAACTTCGCCTTGCTCGGCAACCTGAACAACGTCGTGAACCCAGACCGTCGATAGACAACGTCCATGGTCGAGAATTCTTTTCGCTCAGGAAGTTCGATCCAGAACAGCGGATATATGAAATCGCGTTGGAAATCAGAGTTGTGCGACATGAAGTGATTCAATTCTTACCTGTGGCGACATTCACAGCGCCGCCAACGGCACCACCAGTCACCCAGCCGGGTGTCCGTACTACCGAGCGAACAGGAGCAGGCCACATGTCAGCTGCTTTCACCCCTTTAATGCGGCGGTAGTAGTCGGTCATAGCGTGAGTCCTCGGGGTAACATAGTTCCCATTTAGCTTGCGGAATGGGGATTTTTCAAAGGCTTTAGCCCAACTTCTTGTCTTATATGCGCGCCACGGAATGGCATGTGAAAACTCTGTCCCAGCCCGGCGCCATGTCGTCGCCGCGAAGCCTGCGCCAGAAAACACGACTCCCACCAGAGCATCGGTTGCAGCTTCTCCCCAAGTGTAGCAGCCATCGCCCCAGATCTGATCAGCAACATATCCGGACGCAACACCAACCGCTGCACCATATGCGGCAGCCACTGCTCATCCAGCCGATGTCCGCTTTGGGCCGAGAGTTACGCTTGCGTTTGCCAAGCAAAACCGCCCCTCTTACGCCTAATAGTATCGTGTTAAGTTGTTGGAGAGTACCTAAGGAGACTTGGAGTTGCCCCAAACCATGTAGGCCTATACCCCCTCCTATAAAGATATACCTAGGGATAGGGGTACCCCTAGGCTGCTTTAGACTGGTCTAAGGGAGAACTCTCCCTCACGACCGGAGCAAATCCAAACCTCTGCATATAGCTTCGAGCAATGGCGAATTTTGCTGTCTCTGCCTGCCTCTTCTTTACGATCAAGCTATCGTGGATGGGGAGTGATGGGCATTCAAGTTCGAAGATGAGCCTTTCCATGGCGTCAAGTATGCACTCCGACTCCTCGTACTGAAGAGATGCCCATTGGGGGCGAGTAAATGCCCTCTCAAGTATAGGATGAAGCTTCAGAACTTCATCGAGAACCTGATTGAAAGAGAATTGGAGCGGGAAGCCCTCCTTTTTCAGGAATTTCTCTTTGTTTCCTCGAGGCCAGCGACTTGGGACTGTCGAGCTGCCAAAGATCATAACAACAGCCTGTTTCATGGCTGCACGGGGAATTCTCTTTGAGGCATAGGGATCAACTTCGTGCTTCAACTCACGCCCATTCATCGCGTACCAGATGAACAGATGACTTGCCCGAACATCGACTTCGACAGTTTCTTCCCCGTCGATCCGAATTTGGCTGCGTTCTGATTTGTGCATGTTTAGCCAATTGTGCCCAGAGGCCGCATAAAGCCTGCCCTCTTGATCAAAGGAGTATGTCTTTGAAATAGCATTGCTGAAATGCCTTTGGATTCTTGGTTTTGTGGTCAGAGAAAATTCATATTCAGCGAGTGCAGCATTCAACTTATCTATTCGTTGGCACTCAGCCAGATAGGCAGGCGTGTTTAGAAGCGACTTTTCAGGCGGCAAGTGCTGGCTGCGCCCATTCCGCCCTTTGCCAACCATTTCCCCTTTGAGGCGTACAGAGGGACTACGGCCAATGTCCTCCGAAAAATGGTTTTCATCGTCTTCAAGGGAAATCCTGTGTTCTTTTGCGATCTCGAAGAATTGCTGGGTTGCCCTATAGCGACTGGCATAGCCGACTTCATTAATCCCTTGGATTCTCTGGCCTTCCCAAGTCGATGGTTTTTGGCTGCCTTTGATCCTGTCCACCAAATCCATTTCAGGCCATGTCGCGATGACCATTTGGAAGTTGTCATGGGTTGCAAGCGTCTCTTTCAGCGCCTCAGGGTCAGAGGGCCGATACATGAAGCCTTCGGCCCCGTTCTTCTGGGAATGGAGTAGAAGGTCCGCTGCAAATGCCCCAATGGTTGCCTTGATCGAAGGGATGTCCTTTTGTTTCGGGCGTCGTTTGCGAGTCTGGGTCTTAAGCTGATGTTCAATGGTCAATTCATAGAGGCGATTCACAAAGGCGTTCGCCGCATTGGATGAGGGGTAATGTCTGAGCGTCGCCATCTCGGCGGCGTTGAGAATAGATTTATCAAAGTCGCTGCCTTTGAGAAGCAATTCGGTTTCCCTTGTATTTTGTCATCGTGTGCTTGCAACGTCGAGAAAGCTTCGAACGTCCCTCAAGCCTTAATCTCTGGTGTCGAGGACAATTTTCTCCAGCCACTCTGCTTTCACAGAGAGCGATGCCCCTCGTCCATATCTCTGCCCCGCAGATCGAGCAGACCAGCCACCAACCTGATCAATGATCTCTTCCGGTGCATTCACATCTCTGAGGCGGTCACGGATTGAATGCCGGAGGCTATGCATCGTTTTATCAATGCCCTGAGCTCTGACCCACTTAGCAATCGCATTTGAGGCGCTTGTTGCCTTGAAGTCCCCCGGTACCGCGTACTTGGGCCAGACGTATTCTGACTTGGTATTTGCAACTATGCGCTGGGCAGCCCAAAGCGCAGCACCAACCAAAGGCACCTCTCTCGTTGATCGAGCCGTCTTCAGGTCGCGAACGTCACTTTCTCGGATGGAAACGTAAGGAACCTCACCCAAAGAAAAGTCGGTGACTTTCAGGCCAATCGCTTCCCCAAGCCGAAGGCCAGTATCCGAGATGAGTGCAACCGCCCAGCGCAATGAGTCATCCCTTTCAATGCAAATTTTTTGCAATTGGGATATCTCATTGATTGTAAATGGCTCCCGAACGACTGAGTCGCTCTTTGGCAGAACAATATTTTCGAAAACGTGTGGACCCGGAAGCCCATTTTCAGCGAACGCATAGCGTAACACCGGAGTGAGGTAGTTCAAATAGCGCTTCACTGTGGCGACCTTATTCCCATCATCGAGCAATTTTCGAACAAAGCCATTTGCCTCTTCACGCTCATACCGATCAACCGGCCTATCTGCTGAATAGGCAAAAAACCGGTTTACCGCATTCCAGCGTGCTTTTCCCTTCTTCGACTTGGGGTCTTCTCTCTTCGCTGCTTGGTATTGACTGACTGCCTCGGAGAACAATGGCGACAACTTCTCACCAAGGAACAGGTCGTAAGCGAGGTTTACATACCCCGGAGTGCGCTCCCGAACATATGCAGGCTCACCATATTGGCCCGTTTCCCGGCAGAGGAACTTAATTTCATCCATGAACTCATCCGGCCAAATACCGGCTGCATCGTATTGAACCCTATCCCCGGGGTTTAGACCGTACGCCTCCAAAAATGCATATGCTGCTTGACGCTCCTCTGGTCCTAAGAGGTTTACGTCACCGCGACGAGCTTTCCATAAAGCATCTTGGCGTAATGCGTGCTCATGAGCCCGTCTTGCGGCCTCAGCCTGAGAGCGTGTTTTCAGAGAAAAGAATAGGACGTCTCGTCTTTCTGGATAGAGAGTGCGCACATCGTCGGGAATTCTTCTTCGGAAATACCAGACGCCTTTGCGGTTCTGAAGATACTTAGCTTCCAAACGGAAGGCTCCCATCTCGAATAGTATTAGTGACACGTGTGTATCCCTTTGTGTCACCTCACAGGCAACCCAAAAGTCTCTAAGTCACTGATATTATTTAAGAACTTGGAGAGCAATGGCGCGCTGGGGAGGATTCGAACCCCCGACCCCTTGATTCGTAGTCAAGTACTCTATCCAACTGAGCTACCAGCGCGCGGGGTAGGGGCGATTTACAGAGAGTCGTCAGGGGGCGCAAGAGGCCATTGTCATTTTTTTGAAAAACTTCGCACGCGGCACGAATTTATTCCGCCGCAGCCGCATTCGATGCGCGTCCGGAAGGGGCAGCCGCCGATGCGGCGTAGCCTTTCGGCAGGTGAATGGCAAAAGAGGTTCCGCTGTCATCCGTACGTTCGAGCACCAGCTGGCCGCCATGGCCGCGCACCAGTTCGGCGGCAATCGCCAGGCCGAGACCGAAACCGCCCTTGCGGGTGCCGCCCTGGAACGGCTGGAACAGGTATTCGCGCGCTTTCGGCGGCAGGCCCGGCCCCGTATCGGTCACCGAGAGCACCCATTCCTCTTCATCCTCACGCCCCGCGACGGAAATTTCACCGCATTTTCCGGTGGCCATGATCGCCTGACGGGCATTGCGCACCAGATTCGACAGCACCCGGTGCAATTGTTCCGGATCGGCGCGCAGCACCATGGTGGCGGGAATATCTTCGGAGAAGGACAGATCGAAGTCATCGATGGAAAGTCGCTCACCCTCGATCACCTCGGCCACCAGCTCGGCCAGACGCACTCCGGTGAGCGTCGGCGCCGGCTCCTCGGCCTTGCCGAAGGCCAAGGTGGTCTCACAGAGGTTCACCGCGCGCTGGATCGAATTGACGAGTTTCGGCGCAGACCGGGTCACCGCCGGGTCCTGTGACATTTCCAGCCGGTCGGTGAACAGCTGCGCCGTGGTCAGGATGTTGCGCAGGTCATGCGAGACCTTCGCCACCGCACCACCAAGCTGGGCCAGACGCTCTTTCTGCCGCAGGGAGGCGGTGAGCTCGGTTTCCATCGCCTTGAGCGCGGCTTCCGCTTCGCGCAGTTCCGCGACCTTGGCCGAAGGCTCGATGATCCGGCGGGCATCCTCGGGGGCCTGGGCATAAGAGGTCATCGCCCCCACGACACGCTTGATCGGGCGCACCAGCAGTGCGCGCACGGCAAGGAACAGCAGGAAGGCGGTGAAAAACGAGATCACCGCAGACAGAAGCAGGATGCGCAGACCATAATCGATCATCGCCGCTCTGAGCGGCGCGGTCGGCAGGGTCACCTCGATCAACAGCCCGGCCTGTTTCACCGGATCGCCAATCACCCGGATCACCCGCTCCGCCGGATCGAACAAGGTCACCATGGCATCGCGGATCAGCTCGAACGCAGGCGCCTCGCGCAGATCGTAAGTGGCATGGACCTGATCGGGAATCGGCGAGGACAGGACGAGCTGGCGGATCTCGTTGCGCCGGAGCACGACGTTATAGACGCCGGCATTGGCCAGAAGCTCGTCCTCGAGATCCATGTCGAGACTATCATTGGCCAGGAGCGCCAACGAGGCGATCTGGGCGCGTTCAAGACGCGACAACAGAAAGTCTTCGCGGAACCGCGCCACGGAGGGCACGAAAATCATGATCTCGGCCGCCATCACGAAGATCACGGTGAGGATCAGGAACCGCCCTGTCAGCGTGTTGATAAAACGCGGCAATGTCATTGCACCTCTTCCGCCGATCCCGCCCTAGGGAACGAGCCTCTGCACCGCTTTCACGACCCATTTGACCTTCCGGTTCTCGAAAAGCCTTGGGGTAAAATAGGCACTCACCGCCCGTTTGTTAAGTTCTGCCAATGTGGGATAAGGCGCGACCATGCCCGCGATTTTGCTCATCTTGAGTTTCAAGGACAGCATGAGCGACCAGAATGCAATCAGCTCCCCGGCCTCAGGGCCCACAATGGTAACGCCCACGGGGCGGCCCTTGACCACCATCAGCTTGATGAACCCGGCGCCGCCGCGGCCTGTGGCAATGGCGCGGTCATTGCCGGTATAGTCGGCGCGCACCACCTCGAGCTTTTCCGCGAATTTCTCGCGCGCCGCCGCCTCGGTGAGCCCGACCTGTGCCAGTTCCGGATCGGTATAGGTGGCATGTGGGATATGATGCGTCCGGGCCTTGGCCGGCAGGGCAAAGAGCAAGGATCGGACGATGATCCCGGCCTGATAGCCCGCCACATGGGTGAATTGCAGCCCGCCGGAGACCACATCGCCGATCGCGTAAATCCGGCGGTTCGACGTGCGCAGATCCGCGCCCACCTTGATGCCGTTCTTGCTGCGATCGACATCGGCATGCTCGAGCCCGAGCTCTTCGCTATTGGCCCGCCGCCCGGTGGCCGCCAGCAGATGGCTGCCCTGCACCACCTGCCCGTCCGACAATGTCACCTGGATAGCACCCGCCGCCCCGCTGATCCGCTCGGCGGCCACACCTTCGCGCAGCGCAACCCCTTCGGCGCGCAGCGTGGCTTTGACCAGCTCGGCCGCTTCCGGGTCTTCCCGGCCCAGCGCATCGAAGGCCTCGATCACCGTAACCTCGGCGCCGAGACGGCGATGCGCCTGCGCCATTTCCATGCCGATCGGCCCACCGCCCAGAATGATCAGATGCCTAGGACAGCCCGTCAGCCCCCAGATCGTCTCATTGGTCAGATAGGGCACAGTGGACAGGCCAGGGATATCCAGCAGCATCGGCCGCGAGCCTGTGGCGATCACAAACCGACGGGCTTTGATCTTGATCCCCCCCGCCTCGACACTCTTCGGCGAGGTGAACCGCGCCTCGGCGCGAATGACCGTACAGCCCAGCCCCTCGAACCGTTCCTGACTGTCATGCGGCGCGATGGTGGAGATCGTCTTGCGCACATGTTCCATGGCATGGGGATAAGACAGGCCTTCTTGCGCGGCATGAAGCAGGGCTTTCGACGGCACGCAGCCGGTATTGAGGCAATCGCCCCCCATCTCGCCCTTCTCGATCAAAACCACCCGGGCGCCCATCTGCACGGCCCCCGCCGCGACCGAGAGCCCGCCAGAGCCGGCGCCAATGACGCAGATGTCGGTTTTGATCCTTTTCGGGGATGCTGTCTTTGCTTTCGTCATGCTGCCTCCTTGCGCCAAACCTTCCACAGAATCGGCAAAAGCGCGAGCAGACAAAGCCCGAGCGTCGGCAAAAGAATGGGCGGGGTGAAGAACACACCGAGATCCGGCGCCTCGCCGCGCTCGAACACAGAGCCGAGCCCGGCGCCAACCGACGTCAGGATCAGCGCCCCGGGAATGATGCCCAGCGCGGTGGAGATGAAAAACCGGTAAAACCGCACGCCGAACAGGGCCGGCAGCAGATTGGCGACAAAGAACGGCACCAACGGCAGGAAGCGGATGAGAAACAGCATCGACCATTGATTCTCGTCGATCCCGTGTTTGATCTTGTGAATGCGTCCTTCGGAGGCATCGATCTTGGAGGCGAGCCAATCGCCCAAGCCCCAGCGCGCCGCCAGAAACAGCACGGAGGCCCCCATGATAGCACCGCTCATATTGAAGAGCACACCGGGGAATGTGCCGAACAGAAAACCACCGGTGAGCGTCGCCACCGTCGCCCCGGGAAGCGAGAGCGCCACGATCACCGTATAACATGTGACGAACAGAACGACCGAGAGCACAGCATAGCGCTCCGTATAGGCCAGAAGCTGCGCCCGATTCTCCGACAGGGCCTCAAAACTCAGATGTTCGCGCAGCATGATCGACAGGCCGAGCCCCAGCCCGGCCAGAATCAACAGCACCCAGAAATGGTGGCGACTGCGGCCCTCGGGCGCATTATCTCTGTCTTTTCCTGTCACGACCCCGTCCTTTGCCCTTGCCAGTCAGGCGTTCAGGCAGGATGATCGCTTCTGCGCCAGAGCACCAGCGCTTTGCACGCGGCTTCACGTGGCAGTGATGATCCGTCAGGGATTTTCCGGCCTCACGGGCAATTTGTTTCAGAATTCCGTGCATTTCCGCGCCATGAGAATTGACAAGCCGCGATGACCCTCCTATTGGCAGGGCTTCGAACGATTACTCGCCTTCGAATCCCTTTGTCATGCCGCTGGCATGGTGATCCCGGGATTTGGGCCCCAACGCAACCGATGGAGATGGCGCGATGAAACGCACCTATCAACCGAGCAACCTCGTCCGCAAGCGCCGTCACGGCTTCCGTGCCCGCATGGCAACCAAAGCTGGCCGCAAGGTTCTGAACGCCCGCCGTGCACGCGGTCGTAAATCCCTGTCCGCGTAATCCACGCCTAGGGACGCCTGATAAAGGCTCACGACGATGACACCGCCGGACGCACCCCAAGCAAAGGCCAAGGCCGGAGCCCAAGGGTCGCAGTCGGCGGTTTTGTCATGCCGAAATTCGTCATGCGCGAATGACAATTCCGACGAGATGCCCGAGATGGAAACCCTCGCCAAACGCGCGGATTTTCTGAAAGCTGCGCGCGCCCGTCGCCAGGGCACCTCGAGCTTTCTCTTGCAGGGTCGCAAACGGTCGGAAGCGGAAGCCGTCCAAGGCATTCGCGTCGGCTACACCTGTTCCAAGAAGGTCGGCAATGCCGTGGCCCGCAACCATGCCAAACGGCGGTTGCGCGAAGCTGCGCGCCTGTTGATCCCCGAATTGGGGCGTGACGGCTGGGACTATGTGCTGATCGGCAAGAAGGGCGACACAAGCGCGCGCGCCTTTGATCTCCTGCTCAAGGACCTCAGATATGCCCTGAGAAAAGTCCATGGAGAGACAAAGGAGAGTAAGAGATGACACCGCTGGCCTTCGTGATCTCCCTGCCCGTGCGCGCCTATCGCCGAACCTTCTCGCCCTTCGTCGGGCATAATTGCCGCTATCAACCGACCTGTAGCGCCTATGCCATGGAAGCGCTCGAAAAACACGGCGGCCTCAAAGGCTCCTGGCTGACCATCCGCCGCATTGGCCGCTGTCACCCCTTGGGCGGCATGGGCTATGACCCGGTGCCGGAGCCACAAGACAGACATGCGCCGAAAGCGAAGCCAACATCCGAGGACACGCCCGATGCTTGACGATCTCGACGATATCCATCCGCTGTTCCACGGCGCCCCCTCCACGACGGAGTTCAAGAAGCTGCGCAAGCGGATCATCCGCAATGTCCGCGAGGCGGTGGAGCAATACGGCATGATCGAGCGCGGCGCCAAATGGCTGGTCTGCCTGTCGGGTGGCAAGGACAGCTATACGATGCTCGCCGCGCTCTACGAGCTCAAATGGCGCGGCATGCTGCCGGTCGAGCTTGTCGCCTGCAATCTCGATCAGGGTCAGCCGGGCTTTCCCGCGACGGTGCTGCCGGAATTCCTCGAGAAAATGCAGGTGCCGCACCGGATCGAGTATCAGGACACCTATTCCATCGTCATGGACAAGGTGCCCGAGGGCCGGACCTTTTGCGCACTCTGTTCGCGTCTGCGTCGTGGCAACCTCTATCGCATCGCCCGCGAAGAGGGCTGTTCGGCGGTGGTGCTGGGCCATCACCGCGATGACATTCTCGAAACCTTTTTCATGAACCTGTTTCACGGCGGGCGTCTCGCCACCATGCCGCCGAAACTGGTGAACGAGGAGGGCGATCTCTTCGTCTATCGCCCTCTGGCCCATGTCGCCGAGGAGGATTGCGAGAAATTCGCCCGGGCGATGAATTACCCGATCATCCCCTGCGACCTCTGCGGTTCGCAGGACGGGCTGCAACGCCAGCAGGTCAAGCAAATCCTCAACGGTTGGGAAAAGAACAGCCCCGGCCGCCGGCAGGTGATGTTCAAGGCCCTGACCAACATCCGGCCCTCTCACATGATGGACCCGAAGCTCTTCGATTTTCTTGGGCTGAGCCTGAACGAGCGCCCTGCCCCCGCCGCGGTTGATGAAAATTCTAACGGAATCCCCAAGTTGCGTTAACCGCGTGGCCACTTTCTTGTCCCATGTTACCCGGTGACTCGGGCCCCAACAGGCCCAAAACCGACCGGAAACGACGGGAAAAAGACCATGAACCATGACATCGCAGCCAAGCTTCAACGCCTGCGCGATGCCCTGACGGGGCCTCAGACACTTGCCTTCCTTCCGGCGCTTTGCCTCGGCGCCTATTGGTTTGGCGGCGAAAAGCTTCTGGTGCTCTGCGCTCTGTTGCTGCCGGCACTGATGGCGAGCCTGTCCGTGCTCACCTCTTTCATCACACCACGCGCCGCCTCGCACCAACAGCCCCGCGACGGGCTCACCAAGCTGCCTTTGCGCATGGCGGTGGTCGAAGCTCTGGACCAGACCCTCGACAGCCGCGACGTCACCGGGCGCACCACCGCCTGTCTGGTCATCGAGATCGATGATTTCCGCAGCATTTGCGGCAACTTCGGCTCCGCTGCAGGCGATGATATTCTGGCGGGCGCGGCGCGTCGGCTCGAAGACGTCTTGCGCGAACACGACACCATCGCCCGGCTCGACAACGCCCGTTTCGCCGTGGCGCTGGCGCCGATGCGCCGCGCCGATCTCGAGACCATGATCCAAATGGCCTCGCGCATTCAGGCGATCCTCTCGGAACCCTATTCCGTCGATGCCACCAAGGTCTTCACCACCTGTTCCATCGGCTTTTGCATGCCCAACCGTGCCCCCGCCGCCTCCGGCCAGGCCTTTCTCGATGCCGCCGAGATCGCTCTTGCCGATGCGCATCGCAACGGCCCCGGTGCGATCCGCGCCTATTCGCCGAGCCTGCCGCCGCGCACGCTTGAACGCGGCAGCATCAATGCCGATGTCGGCGAAGCGCTGGAAAGCGGCCAGATCATCCCCTGGTTCCAACCCCAGCTCTCGACCGACACCGGCGAGGTCTCCGGCATGGAAGCGCTGGCGCGCTGGGATCATCCGGAAAAAGGCACGCTTGGCCCAAGTCAGTTCCTGACCGAGATCGAAGAACTGGGCCTGTTGGAACGCCTGCACGAGATCATCCTCTATCACGCGCTCATGGCGGTCAAAACCTGGGACAAGGCCGGATTCAACGTGCCCTCCGTGGCGGTGAACTTCTCGCCGACCGATCTCGCCAATCCGAAAATCGTCGACAAGATTCGCTGGGAACTCGACCGGTTCGAACTCGAACCTTCGCGACTGAGTGTCGAGATCCTCGAAAGCGTCATTTCCTCTTCGGACAATGACACGATCAGCCGCAACATCTGGGCGCTGAAGGAAATGGGTTGCGGCATCGATCTCGACGATTATGGCACCGGCCACGCCTCGATCGCCAATATCCGCCGTTTCGCCGTGAAACGGATCAAGATCGACCGCTCCTATGTCTCGCGCTGCGATCTCGACCGCGACCAGCAAAGCATGCTGGCCGCCATCCTGACCATGGCCGAGCGGCTCGATCTCGAGACCCTCGCCGAAGGGGTCGAGACCGTGGGCGAACATGCCATGCTGTCGCAGCTGGGCTGTGGTCATGTCCAGGGCTTTTCGATCTCGCGCCCGATGGCATTTTCGGACACGCTGGAATGGATGGATGCGCATAAACGCAAACTGGCCCAGACGCCTCAGATCGGCCGCCGCGCCAGCTAGGCCATCCGCCCAGGGATCCCACATCACTTTCGCGCCTTTTCCAGAAAAAATAGGCAAAACCGCTTGACCTCGAGGCTTCTGGCGGGTTGAACCACCCGAGATGAATTCCAACAATCGGGCGGCCTAGATGGACGATCAAAACAAGAACCTGATTCTTGCCATTGTGCTCAGTGGCATCGTGTTACTCGGGTGGACCTTCTTTTTCCCGGCGCCGGAGACCGTGACGGATCCGAATGCGCCGGCGGTGACGCAATCCGCATCTGACGACACGGCCGCGACGACACCGCCCGCGGCGGGTTCGTCCGCCGATGCTCAGGGCGCCCTGAACGAGACCGCAGATCAGACCGCCGACGCACCGCGCATCACCATCGACACGGATCGCCTGACCGGGTCCCTGTCGCTTGTCGGCGGCCGGATCGACGATCTGTCGCTGAAGGATTACACGATCGATGTCGACAGCGACGAGCTGGTCAAACTCCTGACCCCCGTCGGCACGGACACGCCCTATTACGCCTCGTTTGGCTGGGCTCCGGGCGGCGCGCTGACCCAGGACGACGTGCCGGGCACCAACACGCTCTGGTCGGTGGAGAGCGGCGACACGCTCACCACGCAATCGCCGGTGGTTCTGGTCTGGGACAATGGCAAGGGGCTGACATTCCGCCGCACCATCGCGATCGACGACAATTTCATGTTCTCGGTGACCCAGTCGATCGAGAACACCTCGGGGGCTCCGATCCGCGTTGCCACCAACAACGAGATCGTGCATCTGGGCAAGCCCGAGAACCTGACGCGCCTTTTGGTGCATGAGGGGGCGATCCGCGAAAACGACGGCACGCTGGAAGAGATCAGCTTCAAAAGCGGGTTCCTGAAAACCAAATTCGACGAGCTGAAAGCCGACGCGCGCTGGGGCGAACATGCCGAGTTGCAGGAAGTCACCCAGAACGGCTGGATCGGCTTCACCGATCACTATTGGATGACCACGCTGATCCCCAATGCCGACGATGCTTTCACCTCGGTCGTGACCTATCACGAGGCCAGCGACACCTATAAGACCGTCGCCCGCTACCCGGCCGTGGACATCGCCGCCGGCGGTGCCTTTGAAGTGTCCTCGCGCTTTTTCGCGGGCGCCAAGGAATGGGAAACCATCCGCACCTACGAGCGCGACGGTGGGGTCTATAAATTCAGCGACTCGACCGATTGGGGCCTGTTCTATTTCATTACCAAGCCGATCTTCCGCATCCTGCACGCGCTGCATGGGCTGATTGGCAACATGGGCTGGTCGATCATCGTTCTGACGCTGATCATCAAGGGCATCATGTTCCCGCTGGCCTATAAATCTTATGTCTCCATGGCGCGGATGAAAGAGCTTCAGCCGGAGATGGAAAAGCTCAAGGAAGCCGCCGGCGAGGACCGCGAAAAGCTTCAGCGCGGCATGATGGAGCTCTACAAGACCAACAAGGTGAACCCGGCCTCCGGCTGTCTGCCACTCCTGTTGCAGATCCCGGTGTTCTTCTCGCTCTACAAGGTGATCCTGGTCACCATCGAATTGCGGCACGCGCCCTGGGTCGGCTGGATCCGCGACCTGTCGTCGCCTGACCCGAGCTCGATCCTCAACCTGTTCGGCCTGTTGCCCTTTGCAGCCCCGGAAGCCGGCTCTGCCCTGGCCTTCCTGAGCCTCGGCGTCCTGCCGATCCTTCTGGGCATCTCGATGTGGCTGCAGCAGAAACTGAACCCGGCGCCGACCGATCCGTCGCAGGCGATGATCATGGCCTGGATGCCCTGGGTGTTCATGTTCATGCTCGGCAATTTCGCCTCGGGTCTGGTGCTCTACTGGATCGCCAACAACACGATCACTTTCACCCAGCAGTACCTGATCATGCGCAGCCACGGGCACAAACCCGACGTGTTCGGCAACATCATGCGCTCGCTCAAGCTCAAGAAAAAGGACGCCTGATCTCAGGCGGGATATCCGATGGAATTGCAATTTCCCATCGCTGAACCAGATGCGGCGGCCCTCGAGAAGGGCCGCTTGCTGTTTGCGGGCGAGACCGATTTTCTCAAAGGCGTGGTGGCCATGGACGGCATGCCGCCGGACGACCGGTTGGAAGTGTGCTTCGCCGGTCGCTCCAATGTCGGCAAGTCGACACTGATCAATGCGCTCACCGGGCGCAAGGCGCTGGCACGCGCCTCGAACACGCCCGGACGGACCCAGGAGATTAACTTTTTCACCTGCGCCGAAAGCCACTATCTCGTCGACCTGCCGGGCTATGGCTTTGCCAAGGCGCCGGTGAAAACCGTCGAGAAATGGCAACGTCTCCTGAAAGCCTACCTGTCGGGCCGCGCCACGCTGCGCCGGGCCTTCGTGCTGATCGACAGCCGCCATGGCGTCAAGGACGTCGACGAAGAGATCATGACTCTCTTGGACAAATCCGCCGTGCCATTTCAGGTGGTGATGACCAAGGCCGACAAGGTGAAAGAAGCCGAGCGCGAAAAGATCATCGCCCAGGTGCGTTCGAAAGTCTCGCGCCACCCCGCCGCCTTCCCGGAAATGATCCTGACCTCGTCGGAAAAGGGCTGGGGCATCGATGTCCTGCGCGCGGTGATCGCCACGCTGGTGTAAGCCCCGGGCCGATGTCCGCGCCAGGCCACTTGGCGTGCCGCCTCGAACATTGTAATCAGGGCCAAACCCTCATTTGGAATCCCTGACAATGAAGAAGCAAGACATGAACAGAGACTGGATCGCGACCGCCCGCACCCTTTCCGAAGCGCTGCCCTATTTGCAGCGATACGAGGGTGCCACGGTGGTGATCAAGCTCGGCGGTCATGCCATGGGCTCGGATGAGGCGATGGAAAGCTTTGCCCGCGATGTGGTGCTGATGCAGCAGGTCGGCGTGAAGCCGGTGATCGTTCACGGCGGCGGCCCGATGATCAACAAGATGCTCAACCAGTTGGGGATCGAGTCCACATTCGTCCACGGCAAACGCGTCACCGACAAGGCGACTGTCGAAGTGGTCGAGATGGTGCTCTCCGGCCTTGTGAACAAGCGCATCGTGCAGGCGATCAACGGCCAGGGCGGCCGCGCGGTCGGCATTTCCGGCAAGGATGCCAATCTGATGATCTGCGAACAGACCGACCCGGATCTGGGCTTTGTCGGCACGCCGGTCTCGATGAACCCGGGCATCGTCACCGAGCTGGGCGACGAGAACCTCATTCCGGTGATCGCGCCGGTGGGGGCCGGGCGCAATGGCGAGACCTTCAACGTCAATGGCGACACCGCCGCCGGCGCCATCGCCGGTGCGCTGCATGCCGACCGGCTCCTCCTCCTCACCGATGTCTCGGGCGTAAAGGATGCCAATGGCGAGGTTCTGACCGCGTTGAATTCGCAGCAGATCAAAGATCTGACCGATCAGGGCGTCATCGCCGGCGGCATGATCCCCAAGACCCAGACCGCGCTCGATGCCCTGAAAGACGGGGTGCGGGCCGTGGTGATCTTGGACGGGCGTGCGCCCAATGCATGCCTGTTGGAACTCTATACCGAACATGGGGCGGGCTCGCTCATTCGCGACACACAGCCCCGCGTCAAACCCTCGAAAAAGGGGGCGTGACATGCCCCTCCGCCTCATCCTCATGCGTCACGCAAAATCGAGCTGGGGCGATCCGTTACAAGAGGACATCGACCGACCGCTGACCGCGCGCGGACAGCGCAATGCCCTGTCGATGGGCCATTGGCTGAAAGAGCGCGGCTATATCCCGGACCATGCGCTGGTCTCGAGCGCCACGCGCACGCAACAGACCTATGATCAGGTCTGTCATGCGCTCGGAACGGAGCCCGAGAACACCCTGCTCGAAGCGCTCTACCTGGCCTCTGACGGCTGTCTGTTGCGCGCACTGCACCGGACCAGAGGGCAAACCGTGCTGTTGATCGCGCATAATCCCGGGATCGGTGATTTCGCCGCACGGTTTCCCGACAAGGCCCCCGATCATCGCAAATGCGGCAGCTACCCGACCTGTGCCACCACGGTCTACGAGCTGGGCTGCGAGGATTGGCGCGACGCCACCTGGGGCAAAAACCGCATACTGGATTTCGCCACACCGAAAGAGATCGAAGCCGGTCGACACTAACCCTCTGCACATCATCCAATAGCAAAAGGGCGCCCCGTGAGGCGCCCTTGGATTTTCAACCGGCCTGAAAACTCAGTGGCCGAGGATCTGCGACAGGAAGAGCTTGGTGCGCTCCGATTTCGGATTGTTGAAGAACTCTTCCGGTTCGTTCTGTTCCACGATCTGGCCCTGATCCATGAAGATCACCCGGTTCGCCACCTGACGGGCAAAGCCCATCTCATGGGTCACGCAGAGCATGGTCATGCCCTCTTCGGCGAGCTCGATCATGGTGTCGAGCACCTCCTTGATCATCTCCGGGTCCAAGGCCGAGGTCGGTTCATCGAACAGCATGATCCGCGGTTTCATGCAGAGCGAGCGGGCAATCGCCACACGCTGTTGCTGACCGCCGGAGAGCATGCCCGGGTATTTATGGGCCTGATCCGGAATTTTCACCTTTTCGAGGAAATGCATTGCCGTCTCTTCGGCTTCGCGCTTCGGGATCTTGCGCACCCACATCGGCGCCAGCGTACAGTTCTCGAGAATGGTCAGATGCGGAAACAGGTTGAAGTGCTGGAAGCACATGCCCACTTCCGAGCGGATCTTGTCGATATTCTTGAGATCCGAGGTGAGCTCGGTCCCGTCGACGATGATCTTGCCCTGCTGATGCTCCTCAAGACGGTTGATACAGCGGATCATGGTCGACTTGCCAGAGCCCGAAGGCCCGGCGATGACGATCCGTTCGCCCCGGTTCACCGTCAGATTGATGTCGCGCAACACGTGGAACTCACCGTACCACTTGTTCATGTTGGAGATCTGGATCGCCACCTCGTCGGAGACGGTCATGTGGGAACGGTCGATTTCACGTTCGATAGCTTGAGACATGGTCGGTCTCCTTTTTAACGATGGTCGGTGCGGAGCTTGCGCTCCAGCCACTGAGAATAGCGGGACATGGCGAAACAGCAGATCCAGAAGATGAGCCCGATGAAGATGTAGAGCTCCCAGGTGATGCCGTTCCAGGCGGAGTTGGCACGGATCGCCTGCGCGGCGGCCAACATGTCGAAAATCCCGATGAAGAACACCAGCGTGGTATCCTTGAACAGGCCGATAAAGGTGTTCACGATGCCCGGGATGGAGATCTTGAGCGCCTGCGGCATGATGATCAGCCGCTGTGCCTTCCAATAATCGAGCCCCAGCGCGTCGGCCGCCTCATATTGGCCTTTCGGCAGGGCGGCGAGACCACCGCGGATCACCTCGGCCATGTAAGCCGACGAGAACAGCGTCACCATGACGATCACCCGCAGCGTCAGATCGAACTCCGTGCCCGGCGGCAGGAAATAGTTCAACAGCAGCGACGCGGTGAACAAGAGCGTGATCAGCGGCACGCCGCGGATGAACTCGATGAAACCGACACAGATGGTCTTGACGATCAGCAGGTCCGACTGACGGCCGAGCGCCAGAACGATGCCGATCGGCAGCGACAGGGCGATGCCCGAGACACCGATGATCACACAGATCACGAAACCACCAAGCTCACGGCTCTGGATTTCCTGAAGATGCAGGAGCGGCAGCACCTTGTTGAGGCCGGAGGTCACGGAAGGCCCGATAAAGAACCACCAGATCAACGCCACAGCGACAGCAATCAGCCCGGTGAGGCCCGAGCCAAGCGAGCGCCCCGCAAATTGCGATGCCATATATGCGAGAACGAACCCGAGCGCGACCGATACCGGCCCCCAGATCGTCCCGCCCCAGATCAGCCAGACCATCAGGAACGGGTAGACCGCCGTGATCCAAAGCATCTTGCGCGGCAGCGCGTCAAATAGCACCGGCAGAATGGCAAGGATCAGCAGCACGAAAGCGATATGGGTGCGCCAATACTCGCTCGACGGGAAGAACGTGCCGTAAACGATCTGGTTCCAGCGCTCATTGATCACCGCCCAGCAGGCGTAATGCGTATTGCCGTGGAGATCGTTGAGGATGGTCCGGCATTCCTGCAGCGAATCCGCGGTCCAGACCCCACCGAACGCCCATGGCAAAACCGCTTTCAGCAGGGAATAGATCACATAGATCGAGACCAGCGTCAGAGCCGTATTGAACCAGCCGGAGAACAGGTTCTCGCGCATCCATTTCGCGACCCCGACCTGCCCACGCGGGGCCGGTTGCTGTTCCAGCATTTCCTTGCGCACATAAGCGAGGGGCGTGTTTTGACTACTCATCTCAGCGCTCCTTCAACTTGACGGATTTGTTGTAGATGTTCATGCCCGACGAGATGAACAGGCTGACCACCAGATAGATCAGCATCATCAGGAGCATGCATTCCAGCTCCCGCCCGGTGTTGTTCATCGTCGTCCCGCCGAGCGTCGCGCGCAAATCCTGATACCCCACGGCCAGGGCCAGCGAGGAGTTCTTCGTCAGGTTCAGAAACTGCGAAATCAGCGGCGGGATGATCACCCGCAGCGCCTGCGGCAGGATCACCAGGTTCATCGTCCGCGACGGGCGCAGGCCCAGCGCAAAGGCGGCTTCGGACTGGCCTTTCGAGATGGCCAGAATCCCGGAGCGTACGATCTCGGCGATGAACGCGCCGGTGTAGAAGCTCAACGCCAGCCAGAGCGCCAGCATCGGGTTTCTGAGCATCGTGCCGCCCTGGAAGTTGAACCCTTTGAGTGCCGGCAGATCGAGCCCGATCGGGCGTCCCAAAAGGAAGAACACCAGAAGCGTCGGCACGAATAAGATGGCGAGATTGATCCAGAATTTCGGCAGGATCTGCCCCGTCGCCTCGAAGCGACGATGCGCATAGCGGTTAAAGGCCCAGATCGCCAGAAGCGACAGCAGGAAGACGAGCACCACAAAAACCGACCCCGGCCCCCAGACCGGCGCCGGAATATAGGTGCCGCGGTTGGTGACCGCCACACTGTCCCAGAGCCACATCGAGGCGGACGGAGTCTCGCCCCGGAAAGCACGCGGTTGCGGCAGCGCCTCGGAGAGCACGGCCATGGTGGCGATAATCCAGATCACCACCGGAATATTGCGAAAGGTCTCGACATAGACCGTCATCAGCTTCGAAATGAGCCAGTTTTTCGACAGGCGCAAAACGCCCGCGACCACGCCCACCACGGTGGCGAGGATACAGCCCATGAAGGCCACCAGCAGCGTGTTCAGAAGTCCGACCATCGCTGCACGCAGGTTGGTCGAGGTCGAATCGTATTCGATCAAACGCTGGTTGATGTCGTAATTGGCCGGGTTGAACAAAAACCCGAAGTCGATTTCCTTGCCGAGATTGGCGAGGTTGGTGATCGTATTGCGCACCAGAAACGCCGCGATGAACATGAAGGCGAGCATCGCGATCACCTGAATGGTAATCGAGCGATAACGCGTATCATAGATCAGCTGGCTGAGCCGAAAACCTTGGTCCTGCGGCGTGTCGATAGCTGTCGTCATGAGAGACGGTCCCCTATTTCCCCAGAATATGCTCCAGCAGCGCACAGGCGCTCTTTCCTGTTCGCTGAATTTATTCTTGTCTTATATGCGGAGCTCAAAAGGCGAAGGGCGCGGTATGATCCGCGCCCTTCCCTTTAGATGGTCTTAGCGGAAGGGCGGCGAGTAGATCAGGCCGCCTTCGGTCCACTGTGCGTTCAAGCCGCGCGCCAGACCCACCGGGGTGTTTTCACCGATGTTCTTCTCGAAGCTTTCGCCGTAGTTGCCAACCTGGGTGAGGATGTTCAGAGCCCAGGCGTTGTCGAGGCCGAGCATGGCGCCCAGTTCACCTTCGACACCCAGAAGACGGTTGATCTCCGGGTTGTCCGTGCCTTTGGCAAGCTCGGCGGCATTGGCCGAGGTCACACCGTATTCTTCGGCTGCGATCATCGCGTTCAGCGACCAGCGCACCACGTCACCCCAGTTGTCGTCGCCATGGCGCACGAGCGGGCCGAGCGGCTCTTTCGAGATGATTTCCGGCAGAACCACGTAGCCTTCCGGGTTTTCGAAGGACGCACGCGACGCGGCCAGAGCGGAGGCATCGGTGGTGTAGACGTCACAGGCACCGGCAAGGAACTGGTTCTGCGCCTCGGTGAAGCTTTCGACCGGAACCGGTTCGTAATCCATGTTGTTCACACGGAAGTAGTCGGCAAGGTTGAGCTCGGTGGTGGTGCCGGTCTCGATACAAACGGTGGCACCGGAAAGCTCTTTCGCGGAGGACACGCCGAGATCTTTCGGCACCATGAAGCCCTGACCGTCGTAGTAGTTCACACCGACGAAAGTGTTCTTCAGGTCCACGTCACGCGAGAAGGTCCAGGTGGTGTTCCGGGCCAGCATATCGACCTCGCCGGAAGCCAGCGCGGTAAAGCGCACGGCCGACGTCAGCGGGGTGTATTCAACAGCTTCGGAATCGCCAAAAATAGCAGCTGCGACAGCGCGGCAGACATCGACGTCAAAGCCCACGAACTTGCCGCTCGCATCCGGCGCGGCAAAGCCGGGAGTGCCCGGGTTCACACCACACTTCAGAACGCCGCGCTCTTTCACCGCGGCGAGAGTGGACGAATCCTGAGCCATCGCCGTTCCGGCAGCCAGACCTGCCAGCGTCAGCGCGCCAAGAAATACGGATTTTTTCATGTTTACCTCTTCCTGATATTGCACCCTTTGCGGGCGCTCTTTCCGACCCTCCCTGTGGGCCGGGGGCGATATCGAATTGGGCAAATGCCCCTTCAGTGGGCTTACATTGGAAGGATTCATTCCAGAACGTCAAGGGCGGGATCACAAATCTGCATCAACACTGAGCGACTGCCTAAACCGCTTGCAGATATGCGCGCGGTTTCAGCGTCTCCCGCCACGAAGCGCCAATTAATTGACCACTCGGTAAAACAGCGCAGCCTGAGCAAAGCTGAGACGCTTGATCTCCACGGCCTCCGCTTCCTCTTCGTCTTCCCCCCATTGTTCGAGCTGAAATTGCTCATCAACGCGCGAGATCCGCCAGGCCTCTTCGGCCGGGAGATGTCCTTCGGTCACGGCGAAACCGAGGATCAAAGAGCCGGAAAGGGACACCAGATCGTGAAACGCCGCCAGTTCGAATGCGGTGAAATCATGGGTCTTCCGGCGCAGGGTTTGCAGCGCTTCGGAAGGTTGCGGCAGATGGATCACCCCGGCGCGCGGCTCCAACCGCGCCCCCAGATGCGTCGCGGCCCACTCGAGGATCGGGTCCCATGCTTCCTTTTGACGCGCCACTAGCTCCTTCGGATGTTCGGCCCGATAGCACAGAAGATCGCTGTCGCCATATTCCGCCAGCATATCCGCCACATCGGCTTGCTGCACCGTCACCTTGTCGATCGCGGCATTGGCGCCACGGGTCGCGGGCATGGTATTGGGATCGATCACGCCCTCCTGGGCCTGCCATTCCGCGGCGATCAGCTCAGCCAATGCCCGGGTCGGCACGATCAGCGGCGCCTTCGCCGGCGTGCGCACCGGACGCCCGTCCAGATGGACGGTAAAGCCCCCGTCGGCCTCCGCCACCGTGGTGTCTTTCCAGAACCGCTTTGCTGCCCATTCCGCCACAGCCTATCCTTTCCAAATCTCGTCGAGCGCCGTTTCGAGCGCCTCGAACCGGTCGAGCACCACACGCGCCCCCGCCGTCAAAAGCGCCGCGCGCCCGTGGTAGCCCCAGCTGACACCGATGCCGTGACAGCGCGCCGCCCGGGCCATTTCCATGTCATAACTCGTATCCCCGATCACCACCGCGTCAGACGCCTCGACACCGGCGTCGATCAGACAGGTCTGCACCATAGACGGGTGCGGTTTCGACGGATGATCATCGGCGCTCTGTGCCGAGATAAACAGATCCGCGAAGTCCCAGCCCGCCATCAGCGCCGTCAGCCCGCGCCGGCTCTTGCCGGTGGCAATGGCGAGATACAGATCGTCGCGCGCGCCCAATCGCCGGATCATTTCTTCGGCCCCGGGATAGAGCGGCGAGGCCGCCGGTCCCTGCGCCAGACGATGTTCCTGAAACGCGGCCTTATAGGCTTCGATCATCTGCTCCAGCCTGACCTCTTCCGCCTCGGGCGCGAGATGCCGCATCGCCAGCGGCAGGGACAGGCCCACAATCGACAGGATCGTGTCCCGCCCCGGCACCGGCAGATCTCCGGCGGCAAAGGCGGCTTCCATCGAGGCGATGATATGCGCCTGGCTGTCGACCAGCGTACCGTCGACGTCGAAAATGACCAGCTTCATCCGCGCAGCTCCTCGAAGGGATCCTCCGCGGCGAGATCTTCGGTCCAACCGAAGGTCTCCCAGCTCTGCGCCATGTGATCGGGCAAGGGCGCGGTGACGGTGATCACCTTCTTGGTCACCGGATGTTCAAAGGTCAGACTGCGTGCGTGCAGGTGCAGTTTCTTCGAAATGATCCCGCCCAGCTGCGCGCCCCAGCCATCGCCGAGGTTCTCCTGCCCCGAGCCCCCGTATTTACCGTCGCCAATGATCGGATGGCCGATCTCCGCCATATGGGCGCGCAGCTGGTGCGTCCGCCCGGTGATTGGCTCCATCGCCACCCAAGAGGCGCGCGAGGCCACCCGGTAGAGCGTCGCATAAAGCGTATGCGCGCGTTTCGCGCCTTCGGTGGCATCGATGTCGCGCGGATGCACAGCGATCATCTTTTCGCCCTCGCCGCTCTTGCCACGACCGCGCGCCTTCACCAGCCCGTATTTGATCTCGCCGAGATAGGGCACGGGTACACCGGCGACCAAGGCCCAGTAGATCTTGCGCGTGTTCTTGTGTCGAAACGCCTCGGTCAATTTCGACGCCATCGCAGGTGTGCGCGCCAAGGCGAGCACACCGGATGTGTCCTTGTCGAGACGGTGCACGAGGCGCGGCTTTTCCGGGAAATCACCCTGAAGCGCCACCGAGAGCCCGTCGACATGGCGGGTCTGTTTCGAGCCGCCCTGTGTCGGCAGGCCGGCCGGCTTGTTGATCACGATGATATGCTCGTCCTGATAGATCACCGCATCGCGCATCATCTTGGCATCGGCGGCCGAGATCTTCTCCGCGTCGCGTTTCGGCTTCGGTGCGTTCTCATCGGGCAGTGGCGGCACGCGGATTTCCATCCCCGGCCCGACCCGGCTGTTGGATTTCGCCCGTGCACCATCGACGCGGATCTCGCCCTTGCGGCACATCTTTTCGATGTTGCCCTGAGTCAGCTGCGGAAACATTTTGCGGAACCAGCGGTCCAGCCGTTGTTCCGGTTGATCGTCGCCGATCGTGATCATCTGAACCCGGCTCATGCGTAGAAACTCCGTGCAGAATAAAGACCAAGGGCGATGCCTCCGAGCGCCAACACCAGCGTGCCCGCGACATAAGCCGCGGCAAACGCGTAGTCACCGCGCTCGAAAATGGTCATCGCGTCGAGAGAGAAGGCCGAATAGGTGGTAAAGCCCCCGAGCATCCCGGTCATCAACAGAGGCGCGTAGCGGTTGCCATCCTCATGCGCCAGGATCACCACGATCACCCCCATCAGGAACGAACCGAGGAAGTTCACGAACATCGTGTTCCAGGGGAAGCTCTTGCCCATCAGATGGGTGATGCCGAGGCCGGACAGATAGCGCGCCGATGCGCCGAGTGCGCCGCCCAGGGCGACTTGTATCAAGGGTGCCATATCAATCTCTCCGTTTCGTCCCTGCCATGCGGGTCAGGCTCGGAAATGTCAAGTTTTGCCGGATTTCTTGCGCTCCTCGCGCAGCTTGTCGAAATAGCTCACGCGTTTCGACAGCTCGCGCTCGAAACCACGTTCCACCGGTTTGTAGAACTGGGTGCGTGGTAAACTGTCCGGGAAATAGTTCTGACCGGAGAAGCCGTCTTCGGCGTCATGGTCGTAAGCATAGCCCGCGCCATAGCCCTGTTCCGCCATCAGCTTGGTCGGTGCATTGAGGATATGATGCGGCGGTGGTTCCGAGCCGGTCTTGCGCGCCGCTTCGCGGGACGCCTTATAGGCCGTGTAGACCGCGTTGGATTTTGGTGCGAGCGCCAGATAGACCACGGCCTGCGCCAGCGCCAATTCACCCTCGGGCGACCCCAAACGTTCATATGTCTCCCAGGCATGAAGCGCGATCGTATGTGCCTGTGGATCGGCCAATTGAATATCCTCCACCGCCATGCGCAACAGGCGGCGCGCCAGATAGCGCGGGTCCTCGCCGCCCTCAAGCATGCGATTGAACCAGTAGAGCGCGGCATCCGGGTCCGACCCGCGCACCGATTTGTGCAGGGCCGAGATCAGATTGTAATGCTCGTCGCCGGACTTGTCATATTTCGCCGCCCGCCGCATCAGCCGCTTGCCGAGCTGTTCCGCATCCAATGGCTCTTTGACAGTCCAGGCGGAGACCTGTTCGATCAAATTGAGAAGCGTGCGCCCGTCGCCATCCGCCATCTCATAGAGCGCATGACGCGCCGCCTCGGTGAGCGGCAGGGGCTTTCCAAGCTCGTCCTCGGCGCGGAGGGTCAGGTCTTCGAGATCCTCGGGCGACAGGCGGGTCAGAACCATGACCTGCGCACGCGAGAGCACGGCGGCGTTGAGCTCAAAGGACGGGTTCTCGGTCGTAGCCCCGACCAGAAGGATGGTGCCATCCTCCATATGTGGCAGGAAACTGTCCTGCTGCGCCTTGTTGAAACGATGAATCTCGTCGACGAACAAGAGCGTCCCCTGCCCGTTCTGCCGTCGCATCTTGGCGGCTTCAAAAACCTTGCGGAGCTCCGGCACACCGGAAAAAATTGCGGAAATCTGGATGAAATGCAGATCCGTCTCGTCTGCCAGAAGCCGGGCGATCGTGGTTTTTCCGACCCCGGGCGGCCCCCAGAAAATAATCGATGACAGGGCACCTGCGGCCAGCATCACGCCCAGCGGCGCATCCGGACCCAGAACCTGTTTCTGACCGATCACCTCGGCGAGCGTCTGCGGGCGCAGCCGGTCCGCCAGCGGCCTCGGCGCTTTGCCTTTGGGGTCTGGGATGTCGGAAGAGGAGAATAAGTCGGCCATGGCGCGAAGTTACGCCGCCGATACGCGATGGGAAAGAGGTTTCGGGACCGAAGTCATCGCTTTCGGCCCCGAGCCTTCGGGGAAACTAATGCAGCTTGTTACTGAGATTGATCTGCATACAGGCATTCTTCGCGCCGCCGATATCCATCACCCGGCCGATGATGTCGATATCGAGCCCGACTCGACGCCCCCAGCGATCCCCATGTTCCGGAATAAGACAGATCACCGAGGTCGCCCCCAGAGCCCGTGCCGAGTTGGTCATTTCGCCGATCAGGCTCATCTGCACCCGCATCCGCTGTTTCGCAGGCACGCGCGGCGAGACGAAAATCCGGCTCGATTCCCAGACATGCGGCGCAACCGGTGCCTCGTCGAACAACAGATCCTCGGGGATTGTGTCCAACAATCCACGTTGTGCGTCTCTGATCATGTAGGAATAGATGCCACATTTGGTGGTCGTAGGCGTCAGGCGGATACCTGCCAGGACTTCGCCAAACTCATGCACCGCGATCCAGCGAGATGCGGGCGTGTCGTATTGGTCGTATTCCATACCATCTGCCTCTGGCAGGTCCCACTTCGCATGCTGGATAAATGTTTCATGCCGGGCGCGAAGCATATTGGCGAAGAGATCGCCGTAATTGTGCAGATTGGCAAAAGAAAGCGTGGTCGTTTGCATGGTACGTCTCCGATGTTGGTTGATTTCATCAACGCAACGCGGGAGGAAGTACCGTCATAGCAGCTTGATCTCCTTGGCTTTTTGAATGGCCTCCGAAGTCGTCCGGGCCATCAGACGTTCCCGGGCGGAGACAAGTCGCGCTTTCAGCGCGCTTTCCGAGATCCCGAGCTTGGCCGCGGCTGCTGCGTGACGATCACCGCCCGCGATGCACCGGAGGGCCTGAATCTGGGCCTGTGTCAGATCGGTCTGCGGCTCGGAAATTTCATGCAAGGTACGCACCAGGGTCGCGATCTTGGAAATCTCCTGATCCGAGAACTCACGATCGGATCTCGCGCATCCGACGATGCTGCGCGATTGAACCGGACCGCAGGACACGGCAACACCATAGTTCAGGCCGAATTCAGCGGCCTGCCTCCACAAATTGAACGGATCGGGGAGTTCTATTTCGCTCCACCTTTTGGCTCCTTCGCAACTGAGCCCCCAAGCGATCATCGGATCCCTCAGCGCATAGGCATTGACCGCATAATGCTGGATCCATTTCGGATCATAAGTCGCTTCCGAGATGATTGGCGACGCAAAGCGGATATGGAGCCCGGCCGAATATCCGGCGGGCGCAGCCACACGAAGCTGTGCAAAGAGGCGGGTGAGTTCTGTCGTGTTTGACATGGGAAATCAATTTACTTGCGAAAGGGGCGACAACCTAAAGGCGATCAACATACCTATTGCTAAACCAAATGGCCGAAAATTTAAAGCCAAAAGACGACAGCTATGGAAATGTCCGGTCTAGTTGCGAGGCCGTTGCACACAACGAATTCCAAAAACTGAATGTTTTTCAGGAGATTACGCCGTGGTTTAACCTGAGAACGCCACAGTATTCCCTTGCGTCAACACAAAAAAAGCCCCGCAAAATGCGAGGCTTTTTCCGGAATTTCAGAGAAGATCTCAGTCTTCTTCGGCCATCGCAGCGTCTTCGGCTTCGAGGCGGGCCTTGTCCGCGGCGCCTTTGGCGGCCGGGTCGCGGTCCACCAGCTCGATGATCGCCATCGGAGCCATATCGCCGTAACGGAAGCCAGCTTTCAGAACGCGGGTGTAGCCACCGGCGCGCTCAGCGTAGCGCGGGCCAAGCACTTCGAAGAGTTTCGCAACGTCTTTGTCTTGTTTCAGCTGAGCAGCCGCCTGACGACGGGCGTGCAGATCGCCACGTTTGCCCAGCGTGATCAGCTTGTCCATGATGCGCTTGAGCTCTTTGGCTTTCGGCAGCGTGGTTTTGATCTGTTCGTGCTCGATGAGCGAGCCAGCCATGTTGGAGAACATCGCTTTGCGGTGTTCGTGGGTCCGGTTCAGGCGGCGGTAACCTTTAGCATGACGCATTTTCTATCTCCTTTAGCGTGTTTTGCTTTGTCCGGCAGCCGATGCGTGTCAGCCACTCTCCTTGGGGCCCGTCTCAAAGGGACGATATGCCCGGATCTTCCCCGCCATGTGCGGGCATTTGATGGAGGGGACCAAGGCCCCCTCCGAAAGACTTAGAACTGGTCTTCGAATTTCTTCGCCAGCTCTTCGATGTTCTCAGGCGGCCACTCTTCGACATCCATGCCGAGGTGCAGGCCCATGCCGGACAGAACCTCTTTGATCTCGTTGAGCGACTTGCGGCCGAAGTTCGGGGTGCGGAGCATCTCGGCTTCGGTTTTCTGGATGAGATCGCCGATATAGACGATATTGTCGTTCTTCAGGCAGTTGGCGGACCGCACGGAGAGCTCCAGCTCGTCCACTTTCTTCAACAGAAGCGGGTTGAACTCGAGACCGTCGTCCTCTTCCTGACGACCGGCCGATTCCGGCTCGTCGAAGTTCACGAAGATCGACAGCTGATCCTGAAGGATACGCGCGGCGAAGGCCAGCGCATCTTCCGGGGTCACGGAACCGTCGGTTTCGATCTTCATCGTCAGCTTGTCATAGTCGAGCACCTGGCCCTCACGGGTCGGCTGCACGTCGTAAGACACTTTCTTGACCGGCGAGTAGATCGCATCGACCGGAATCAGGCCGATCGGCGCATCTTCCGGCTTGTTCTTGTCGGCGGAAACGTAGCCCTTACCGGTGTTCACGGTGAGTTCCATGAACAGGTCGGCGCCATCGTCGAGATGGCAGATCACGTGATCCTTGTTCAGGACCTCGATGCCCGCGCTCTCGGAGATGTCACCGGCGGTGACGACCATCGGACCCTTGGCGGAGATCGAGAGACGCTTCGGCCCTTCGACTTCCATGCGCAGGGACACGCCTTTGAGGTTCAGGATGACATCGGTCACGTCTTCACGCACACCGGCGATCGACGAGAACTCGTGCAGCACGTTGTCGATCTGCACGGAGGTGATGGCCGCGCCCTGAAGCGACGACATCAACACGCGACGCAGCGCGTTGCCCAGCGTCAGACCAAAGCCGCGCTCGAGGGGTTCTGCAACAACGGTTGCCTGACGTGCCGGTTCCATGCCCGGTTTCACATCCAGCTGTTGCGGTTTAATGAGCTCGGCCCAATTCTTGTGGATCATGCTAGTGCCTCCATTCTTGTCCTCCCGCCCATGTCCTTAAAACGAGGGGACGCCCGAGGGATCTCAAAAACGCAAAATGGACCGCGGGCGAGAACACCCGCGATCCCAAAATCGTAATGGTGATTACACCCGGCGACGCTTCGGAGGGCGGCAGCCGTTGTGGGCAATCGGGGTCACGTCGCGGATGGACGTGATGTTGAAGCCGATAGCAGCCAGAGCGCGCAGCGCGGACTCACGGCCAGAGCCGGGGCCCTGAACTTCGACTTCGAGGGTTTTCACACCGTGATCCTGAGCTTTTTTACCAGCATCTTCGGCCGCCATCTGAGCAGCGTAGGGCGTGGATTTCCGGGAGCCTTTGAAGCCCATGGTGCCAGCGGACGACCAGGAGATCGCATTGCCCTGCACATCGGAGATCAGGATTTTGGTGTTGTTGAAGGTGGAGTTCACATGAGCAACGCCTGCGGCGATGTTCTTGGAAACTTTTTTCTTCGTCGTACGACGGGTATCGCGTGCCATTGGTCGGTTCTCCCCTTACTTCTTCTTACCAGCGATGGCCTTTGCCGGGCCTTTGCGGGTGCGAGCGTTGGTGTGGGTGCGCTGACCGCGAACCGGAAGGTTCCGACGGTGACGCAGGCCGCGGTAGCAGCCGAGGTCCATGAGACGCTTGATGTTCATCTGCACTTCACGACGAAGGTCACCTTCGACGGTGTAGTTGGCGTCGATGTGCTCGCGGATGGCGAGAACTTCGGCGTCGGAGAGCTCGTTCACACGACGGGTCAGGTCGATGCCAACGGCTTCACAGATGGCGACGGCAGAGGTGTTACCAATACCGGTGATATAGGTGAGCGCGATCGGAACGCGCTTCGCGGTCGGGATGTTTACGCCGGCGATACGTGCCACGTTATTTTCCTTTCGTTGCGGTTCCGTAGTCCCGGAACCTTTTTTCACAACGGAGGCTCGCGGGACAAAGCCGGCGAGCCACAGCTGAATTCAGGTGATGATTGCGTCGGGAGCGACCCGGAACGAATCTATATTCCCCGAGGGGATGGTGTGCCATAGAGGCGAATCGCCGGAGGGTCAAGGCCTTCCGGCGACAGAATGTCTTATGCCAGCGCTTTCGCGATATCGGCCGCAACCTGGTCCATGCTCTGCAGCCCGTCGACGGTCTTCAGATCTCCCCGGGCATAGTAATAGCCGATCAGCGGAGAGGTCTTCTTGTAATATTCCATCAGACGGATCTTGAGGCTTTCCTCATTGTCGTCGGCGCGCACCGGCTGACCTGCCGCAGCGGCCTCTTTCGCCCGGTTGACGATCCGACCAACGAGGGTCTCGTCATCCACTTCGAGCTGGACCACCGCTTCGAGCTGGGCACCGTTGCGGGACAGCAGCTCATTGAGCGCATCGGCCTGAGCCAGAGTCCGCGGGAAACCGTCAAAGATGAACCCCGCCGCATTGCCGGACTTGATCTTCTCATCGATGAGACCGATCACGATCTCGTCGGTGACGAGTTGACCCGCATCCATGATGGCTGCGACTTTCTTGCCCATCTCGGTGCCGGAGCTGCGGGCTTCGCGCAGCATGTCACCGGTCGAAAGCTGCACCATACCCCGCTCCTCGACGAGGCGTTGTGCTTGAGTTCCCTTGCCCGCGCCCGGCGGTCCAAGCAGAATAATGTTCATTTTCTTGCTGTCCCTCTTTTGCTGCGCTTCCTCCCACGCAGCTGAGATTTCTCGATCAGCCCCTCATATTGGTGTGCCAACAGGTGAGACTGGATTTGTTGAATCGTATCCATCGTCACCGATACCACAATCAGCACGGACGTGCCGCCAAAATAGAAGGGGATGGCGAACTGGCTCCGCAGGATCTCCGGCAACAGACAAACGGCTGCGAGATAGGCGGAACCGACCACGAGGATGCGGGCCACGATATAATCGAGGTGCTCCTCGGTCTTCTTCCCCGGGCGGATGCCGGGGATGAACCCGTTCTGGTTCTTCAGATTCTTCGCCACGTCCTCCGATTTGAAGGCGACGTTGGCGGTGTAGAAATAGGCGAAGAAGACGATCATCGCCGTAAAGAACAGAAGGTAAAGCGGTTGACCCGGGCCGAAATAGGCGAGGATCGTGGACATCACCGGACCGACATCCTGCTGACCGGAGAAGGTCGCGATCGTGGTCGGCAGAAGCAAGAGCGACGAGGCGAAGATCGCCGGGATCACACCTGCCGGGTTGACCTTGATCGGCAGATGGCTGGACTGCGCATCATAGATCTTCATGCCCTGCTGACGGCGGGGGTACTGGATATGCACCTTGCGCAAGGCGCGTTCCATGAACACCACAAACGCGATCACGGCGACAACCATGACAATCACGGCCAACGTCACGACCGGCGAGATCGCGCCCGAACGACCGGAGGCAAAGAACTGTGCCAGCGCCCCGGGGATCTCGGCCACGATGCCGACGAAGATGATCAGGGAGATACCGTTGCCGATGCCGCGCTGGGTGATCTGTTCACCGAGCCACATCAGGAACATGGTGCCGCCCACAAGCGTGATCACCACGCCGGCGCGGAAATACCAGCCCGGATCATGGGCCAGGTTGCCGGCCTCGAGCGAAGCGGCGAGACCATAGGCCTGGAACAGCGCCAGAGCGACCGTGCCGAAACGGGTGTATTGGTTGATCTTCTTGCGGCCCGCTTCGCCCTCTTTCTTGAGGTTCTCGAGCGAGGGCACCATCGAGGTCAGCAGCTGAACGATAATGGAGGCCGAAATATAAGGCATGATGCCCAGGGCAAAGATCCCCATCCGCCCGAGCGCGCCGCCGGTGAACATCGACAGGATGCCGCCGATGCCGGATGCGGCCTGGTCCATGAAGTCCTTGAGCGCGCCGCCGTCGATCCCCGGCACCGGAATATAGGTGCCCAGACGGTAGACGATCAGAAGACCGACGGTGAAAAGAATACGCTGACGAAGCTCTTTGGCTTTCCCGAGGGTGCCCCAGTCGAGGTTCGCCGCCATTTGTTCTGCTGCGGATGCCATATGGTCTCTCTATTCACGACAGCGCCGCCCGACCGGCTTTCCGGAGGGCGGCGCTTGGAAAACTCAAACTTGATGTAAGGGGTGAGCCCCCTCGTCACAAGCCTTATTCGGCTGCCGCGTCGGCTTTGACCGCCACGGTGAGCGACCCGCCGGCTTTTTCGACAGCTTCAACAGCCGATTTGGAGGCGCCGGTCACGGTGATCACCGCTTTCGACTTGATCTCACCTTTGGCCAGAACGCGGACACCGTCGAGCTTGCGACGCACCAGACCGGAGGCCACCAGGGTGTCTTCGGTCACGTTGGCGGCGTCGAGCTTGCCGGCTTCGATGAATTTCTCGATCAGGCCGAGGTTCACGACAGCGTATTTCTTGGCGTTGGGCTTGTTGAAGCCACGCTTCGGAAGACGCTGGTAGAGCGGCATCTGGCCGCCCTCGTAGCCATTGATGGCCACGCCGGAACGGGATTTCTGACCTTTGATACCACGGCCACCCATTTTACCTTTGCCGGAGCCGGGGCCACGGCCAACGCGGGTGCGGGCTTTGGTTGCGCCAGGATTGTCGCGCAGTTCATGCAATTTCATGTCGCTTCTCCTTGCCGGATGTGCCCTCCAGCGACGGAGCGGGCAAACGCGGCTTACATATGTTGATTCTCATGGACCGAAGAGTCCACCGGGGGCGTATAGACGCTTGGCCGCGGCGGATCAAGCCTTTGATCCTCTGGCTCTGCGCCCGTCACATCAAGCCGGTTCACATCAATGACAACACCCCGCGGTCTTCCGCGAGGTGCTTGATCTCTCAGTCGGGTCCTGACGCTCGGACGATCGCCGGGTTCAGTCGCGCGTGGCGCGCAAATATTCGGTCCAGCAGGGCACCGGCTCGAGGCTGCGGAGCGCGTTGAACGCCCGCATCATCCTATTTGCCAGGGCCGCGAAAGGACGCGGAAAGCCGATGCTATTTGGGAAGGAAGCGGCGCGTGCCATGGTCGGATCCTTTGTGTCGCTGTCTATCGCTGTGCAGATCGCTCAGATCCGCGCGGCGCTTTCGCGGGCGATGTCGAGAATGTCGGAGCGACCGACACCGATATCGGCCAGTTCGTGATCCGAAAGCGCATCGAGCTGGTTGTAGGTCTGCGTGAAGGCACGCTGACGCGCAAAGCTCAGGCGGATGCCGTCGAGCGTGTTGCGCACGGCAGCGATCAGGCCGGAGCCGGCACTGCGGGAAATATCGGAATAGTGAGCCATTGTTCTTGTCCTTACTTATGGGGCCAGATGCCCCGTCTGTTTTATGTCTCTCTTGGAGTAAGGCTCATGTAGAGGGGGGTGTTTGCGATGACATCCCCCTGTTTTTGCGACTCCGCTATGCACAAAACGCATGCAGTTTTAAAACTGATTACTTTTTGAGCATTTACTTTGGGTGGTGATGGCTTGCATCCCATTGCCGCATCTGCGGGCTGGACAAATCGAAAGCGGGAATGCTGGTCATGAAGTTTTCAAGCATGACCAACAGAGCATTTACGAGCGTGTTCATGTCTGGGCTCCTCTTCGGATTCCGGGTCGCACCGGGCGGGTTTGCCCGGCAGAGAGCGGAGATGAGGAAATCCTGCGCTTCAAATCTTAACGAGGGACCAAGCAAAACGGGCGACTTCGGGGCGCATCGCGCCAATTGTCACGATGCAAAGCACCACGACATGCGCGACCCCGGCCCCGGGATCTCAGAACAGCTCACCCTGCACCTGACGCGCCAACCCGGTCATTTTCGTCTTGTCGAAAGGACCGACCAGCGCATAGAGCCAGGCACCGTCCTGCCAGTAGACCATCGACAATGCGTCTTTCTCGCCATGGCGCAAAGCGGTGTTCTGACGATCCACCACCGGGGTGAGATAAAGCGTCACCCGCGTCCCCTCCCCGTCCTCATACATGAATTGCGCCGCCGCCCCCTGTTCAAAGGGCAAAAGCCGCCCGCCCACGAGCGACAGGCCGTTTTGGTTCAGATCCGGAATCCTTACCTCGGCGCCAAGCCGATTGCTGAGCCAGCCTTTGAGATGATCGCGTTCACTCGCCGGCACTTCGACCGGGTGCACCACCTCGACAGCATAGAGCTCATGCGCCGCCGAAGCCTCGGCCAGTACATCGCCGGCGAGATCCGTCGGGGCAGAGCCGCGCGTCAGATTGCCGGCCCCGAAGCCCAGAGCCAGCAGAGCCAGACCTGCCGCAATCTGTTGCCATCCCCAACCCGCGCGCGCGGGCGTCTGCGATATGGCAGCGGCCTCGACCGCTGCCTCAGCCGCCTCCAAAATCGTATCGAAATGCCCGGCGGGCGGGGTTGGAAACGCAGCCTTGAGCGCGGCCATATCCGTCATCACTTGAGCCACGCGGGTGGCAAGCGTCTCGTCCTCTTCCATTCGGCGCTCGAAGGCCAGCGCCTCCTCTCGGGTCATCTCCCCGTCAACGTAACGATGAATGTCGATATCCATAGTGTCGCTCATGTCACGCTCCTTAACCGCACCGGCTTTCCGCCCCCCGGTTCCTGTCTCAACGCCGCACGGGCGCGCGAAATCCGCGACATCACCGTGCCGATCGGAATGCCGAGCACCTCGGCGGCTTCTGCATAGCTCACCCCATCGATCACCACGAGCAACAATACGTCGCGCTGCTCAGATGGCAGGGCGTCGACCCGGCGCAGCAATTCTGCGGCCTCGAGCCCCTGTTCCGCCGAGGGCAAGGCATGCGGCGTCAGGTCCGCCTCGTCATAGGCGACATGGATATGGCGCGCCGCGGCATGGCGCAACGCATTGCGATGAATGTTCAAGGCCATCTTGGCAAGCCAGGGCCGGAGCGGGCGCTCCGCTTGCCACAGATGTTTCTTGCGCAGGGCGCGTTCGGCACAATCCTGAACCAGATCGTCGGCCCGGCTGCGATCGCGCGTCAGCGCAAAGGCGTAACGCCAAAGCGACGGCAGGGCCTCTTGCAATTCCTCTCGAAACCGGGTCATCCGAACCTCTTTGAAAACGGCGGAGAGAGCATCCCCTCCCCGCCAACGCATGATCGTATCAGGAGTAGTGATGCGGCTTACGGGCGGGCCGTATGCCAGACATCCTTGACGCCGTCGCCGGTCATGTCACCGGGTTTCTCATCCTTGACCCAAAGATAGAGCGGCTGACCTTTGTAGGCGACCTGCTCGGTGCCATCCTTGCGGGAGATCACCGAATAGCCAGAGGGCAGTTTCATCCCGGCTTCGCCGAACACCGGCGGCCAGAGCCCGGCACATTCGTCATAGCAATTGGACACGCCCTTTTCGTCCTTGTCGAAGGTGTAGAGCGTCATGTGCGTGTCGGCGGACATGAGGTAGGTCTCATCGCCGAGCTTGCCGGTCACGACAGGCGCATCGGCGGCAAAGGCAGTGGTGGCGAAAGTGGCCAGCGCAGCCGCGAGGGGAAGGGTCTTGAGCATATCTGATCTCCAAAAACTGTCGTCTGCTCCGCTGCAGACATGAGAGATACAGCGCGAGAGGCGGTTTTATTCCCGGAGCATGGAACTTTTTTGAATACCCAAGAAAAGAAAACGCCCCGCTGTTTCCAACGGGGCGCTTAAGATCATTCACAAGCGGCACAGAGGCCGGGACTGGGCTCAGCCGCGCTCTTCGACGATTTCGACGAGGTGCGGGATCGAGGCGACCATGCCACGGATGGAGGGGGTATCCTCCAGCTCGCGGGTCTTGTGCATCTTGTTGAGGCCGAGGCCAACGAGCGTCTGACGCTGTTTGGCCGGGCGGCGGATCGGGGAACCGATTTGTTTCACAACGATGGTTTTAGCCATTTGTCAGTCTCCTTACGCGTCTGCAGCTTCGGCAGCCGGCTCATCCTTTTTCAGGATTTCGGCGACTTTCTTGCCACGGCGCTGAGCCACGGAACGCGGGGAAGCCTCTTTCTTGAGACCGTCGAGCGTGGCGCGGATCATGTTGTACGGGTTCTGGGAGCCGATGGATTTGGCAACCACGTCCTGCACGCCGAGCATTTCGAACACGGCACGCATCGGACCACCGGCGATGATCCCGGTACCGGTCGGTGCGGTGCGCATGACGACTTTACCGGCGCCGTGACGACCTTCGACGTCGTGGTGCAGGGTGCGGCCCTCTTTGAGAGCAACGCGGATCATCTGACGCTTGGCTTGCTCGGTGGCTTTGCGAATGGCCTCGGGGACCTCTTTCGCTTTGCCTTTGCCGAAGCCGACGCGGCCTTTTTGGTCGCCCACAACCACGAGAGCAGCAAAGCCGAAACGCTTACCACCTTTCACGGTTTTGGACACGCGGTTGATCGCAACCAGACGATCGGCGAATTCCGGAGCTTCGTCGCGCTCGCGACGGTCCCGGCGGTTTTCACGTTCTGCCATAGAACTTTCCTTACAAAAGGTGGCGCGTGGTCCCATTTGCAGGGCGCGCCGTTGAACTCGATCCTTGGTGCGGATCGCCTTAACGGCGACCTGCCCGGATCATCGGGGGGGCGTTACCGCCCCCCTCAAGTCGATTAGAACTTCAGACCACCTTCACGCGCGGCGTCGGCCAGAGCCTTCACCTTGCCGTGGAAGAGGAAGCCACCACGGTCGAAGTAGCACTCTTCGACGCCGGCTTTCTTCGCGCGCTCTGCAATCGCCGCACCAACTTTGGAAGCGGCTTCGACGTTGTTCTTGCCGACCACGCCGAGATCTTTCTCGAGGGTGGAAGCGGCGGCCAGGGTTTTGCCCTGAACGTCGTCGATCAGCTGAGCGCTGATGTTCTTGTTCGAACGATGGATCGACAGGCGAAGCTTGCCGACATTGTTCTTGCGAAGTTTGTTCCGAACGCGCAGGCGGCGTTTCAGAAACAGGGTCCGTTTGCTGTTTGCCATGATGAGCGTCCTTACTTCTTCTTGCCTTCCTTGCGGAAGATATACTCGTCTTTGTATTTGATGCCTTTGCCTTTGTAGGGCTCGGGCTTGCGCCATTCGCGGATATTGGCCGCGACCTGGCCGACGAGTTGCGGGTCAGTGCCCTCGACGGTGATCTCGGTCGGTTTCGCAGCCGTCACAGTGACGCCGGCGGGAACCTCGAAGTTCACCTCGTGGGAGTAGCCCAGGTTGAGTTTGAGCACGTTGCCCTGCATCTGAGCACGATAACCAACACCGTTGATCTCGAGCTCTTTCTTGAAGCCGTCGGTCACACCGGTCACCATGTTGGCGACCATGGTGCGGGACATGCCCCACTGCTGGCGAGCGCGCTTGGATTTGCCACGCGGGGTGACGGTGACGGCGTTGTCTTCGACAGCGAGCGTCACATCGTCGGTGGCGGTGAAGGAGTGAGCGCCTTTCGGGCCTTTCACTTCGATGGTCTGGCCGGACACAGAGGCGGTGACGCCGCTGGGAAGTTCGACCGGTCTTTTACCAATACGAGACATCGAATGACCTCCTTAGAAGACGGTGCAGAGCACTTCGCCACCAACGTTGTTGGCACGAGCGCTTGCGTCCGACATCACACCTTTGGGGGTGGAGACAATCGACACGCCGAGGCCCTGACGGACCGACGGGATGTCCTTGACACCGAGGTAGACGCGGCGACCGGGTTTGGAAACCCGTTTCAGTTCGCGAATGACCGGGGTGCCTTCGAAGTATTTCAGGCTGATTTCAAGGGTCGGGTGACCGTTGACGTCGGTGCCTTTTTCATAACCGCGGATATAGCCCTCGTCGAGCAGCACATCCAGGACCCAGGCCCGCAGCTTGGACGCCGGGGTGGAGACGGTGGATTTGCCACGCAGTTGAGAGTTGCGGATACGGGTGAGCATATCGCCGATAGGATCGTTCATATCTCTGCCCTCCTTACCAGCTGGATTTCACGAGGCCGGGGATCTGGCCGAACGAGCCGAGTTCCCGCAGCATGATACGGGAGACCTTCAGCTTACGGTAGTAAGCGTGCGGACGACCGGTCAGCTGACAACGGTTGTGAAGACGGGTGGCCGAGCTGTTGCGCGGCAGTTCAGCAAGCTTCAGGGAAGCGCGGAAACGCTCTTCCATCGGCTTGTCTTGATCGTAGATGACCTCTTTGAGAGCAGCGCGTTTGGCAGCGTATTGTGCCACCAGCTTCTCGCGCTTGCGCTCACGGGCGATCATGGATTTCTTAGCCATGTTCTCTTAACTCCTCGCGCGATCAGCTGTTGAAGGGCATGTTGAAAGCTTTCAACAGGCTCTTGGCTTCAGCGTCGGTTTTCGCCGTGGTGGCGATGACAATGTCCATACCCCAGACTTCGTCGACTTTGTCGAAGTTGATCTCGGGGAACACGATGTGCTCTTTGATGCCCATGGCATAGTTGCCACGGCCGTCGAAAGATTTGCCGGGAACGCCGCGGAAGTCGCGGATACGCGGCATGGCGATCGTGATCAGACGGTCGAGGAATTCATACATACGGTCGCCACGAAGGGTCACCTTCGCACCGAGCGGCATGTCTTCACGAACGCGGAAACCAGCGATGGATTTCTTGGCTTTCGTGACGAGCGCCTTTTGACCGGCGATGGCGGTGAGATCTTCCTGAGCGGATTTCGCTTTTTTGGAGTCACGCACAGCTTCAGCACCGCAACCGATGTTGAGAACGATTTTGTCCAGACGCGGGATCTGCATGTCGTTTTTGTAGCCGAACTCTTCTTTCAGAGCGGCACGAATGCTGTCCTTGTAGGTCGTCTTCAGACGCGGGGTGTAATCAGCAGTGTCGAGCATCAGATCACGTCTCCCGTGGTTTTGGCGAAACGCACTTTCTTGTCGCCTTCGAATTTGAAGCCGACGCGGGTGGCTTTGCCGTTTGCATCGAGAAGCGCCAGGTTCGACAGGTCGATCGGCATGGCAACCGGCTTGCGGCCGCCCTGATCGCCCTGAGTGGCACGGGTGTGACGGATGGCAATGTTGATGCCTTCCACGATGGCTTTGCCTTTGGCGGGCATCACGGCGGAAATCTCGCCCTGTTTGCCTTTGTCCTTGCCGGCAAGCACGACGACCTTGTCGCCTTTGCGAAGTTTAGCAGCCATTACAGCACCTCCGGAGCGAGAGACACGATTTTCATCATGCCTTTTGCACGCAGCTCACGAACAACCGGGCCAAAGATACGGGTACCGACCGGCTCGTTGTTGTTGTTGAGGATAACGGCGGCGTTGCGATCGAAACGGATCGCGGTGCCGTCTTCACGACGGACTTCCTTGGCGGTGCGAACGACGACGGCTTTACGCACGTCCCCTTTTTTCACACGGCCACGCGGAATCGCTTCCTTGACCGACACCACGATGATGTCGCCCACGGAGGCGTAACGACGGTGGGAACCGCCGAGGACCTTGATGCACTGAACACGGCGAGCGCCGCTGTTGTCAGCAACATCCAGATTGGTCTGCATCTGGATCATTTGGTTTCTCCCGACCTTTGGGGCGATCTGCAGTGATCGTGACCCCCAGGGTTTCGATTAAGCTGGGAGGAGGCTTGTCTGATCAGATCAGACGAGCACTTCCCAACGCTTGGTTTTCGACTTCGGCGCACATTCCACGATGCGGACGGTATCACCGACGTTGAATTGGTTGTTCTCATCGTGAGCCCGGTATTTCTTGGACTTACGGATGGTCTTTTTCAGAACCGGGTGTTTGAAGCGACGCTCCACGGACACGGTCACGGTCTGTTCGTTCTGGTTCGAGGTCACGACCCCGGAAAGAATACGTTTGGGCATAGGTCTCGCTCCTCTTACTCAGCCGACGCGGCTTTTTCGTTCAGAATGGTCTTCACAAGCGCGGCCGAACGGCGCGCCTTGCGGATCTGAGCGGTGTTTTCGAGCTGACCCGTGGCCTGCTGAAAGCGCAGGTTGAAGGATTCTTTTTTCAGATTGGCGAGCTCGGTCTTGAGCTCATCCGGCGTTTTCGCACGCAATTCCTGGGCGTTCATATTCGCCTCTCCTTGGTTCCTGTTAGCACCGGCAAGCGCCCTATAAGGGGTGACTTGAAACCCGGTGGGTTATGTCAAAGCACAAAGACTCCCTCGAAAGGGAATCTGTGAGATGCCGCTCTATAAGGGAGTCGCAGGAGCAGGGCAAGGGAAAGTTGGGGATTTCCCGGTCATTCCTTCACCCCACCTTCGCCAGATAGCGATCCAACCGGTTCGGGATGTCGCGCAGGTCATAGGCGATGCGCTGGTGGACCTGTTTTTCCGTCTCGAAATATTCGTCGGTGGTCTCCTGATCCATGTCGCCGATCCCGACCATGGCCTCATAGATCTCGAGAAACGCGCTGATCTCTTGTGCCACGCTCTCGAGCCCCAGCACCTTGAGCGCGGGAAGTGCGCGACGCACCTCATCCTCTCCCATATTGCCGATGCCACCATCGAGCCCGCCGGCGGTGAGATAGAGATGCAGCGATTGCGCGTCGAAACAGAGCTGTTCGGCCTCGGTGCGCTCCGCGGGATCTTTCTCCCAGGCCTGGCGATAGAGCTGTTCGTGCCGCGGCTGACGGCTTTTGCGTTGGCGCAGAAAAAACAGCAGTGCGACGAGCACCAGCACGAAGCCCAAGGCGCCCACAACGATCGGTGCGACGGGGATCAGGGGGAATGGCAAACCGGAAGTCATGAGCTACGCCTCTCTTTGGTCCCCTCCTCTATCATGCGACAAAACCGCTTTGCATCCGGCAATCTGCGTTTTTAGTGGAGGTGGGGCGCCAGCTGCGGTAATCCCGCATCAATGGCGCCCTTGCCAGAACCGGACCCACAGCCCCGAACCGGAGACCATCATGGCCGATATCGAATCCCTCTTCGTCACCCGTCTCTACAAAGCCAAGCTCGGCGAATTCTCGCCCGAGATCGATCAGGACGAGCTGTTCGACAGTTGCTATGCCATCGCCGAGGACGACGAGGCCGGGCAGCAATGGTGCGAGGACAAGGGCTATCCGGGCTATACCTCCTATGCCTCGCTGACCGACCTGCCCTGGCGCTTCCCGATCTTCAAGGACATCGTCGAGGCGCTCGACCAGCACGTCGCCAAGTTTGCCGAGGATCTGGAATTCGATCTCGGCGACCGCAAACTGGTGCTTGAAGATCTTTGGATCAACATCCTGCCGGAGGGCGGTTACCACTCCGCCCATATTCATCCGCATTCGGTGATCTCCGGCACCACCTATGTCGCCATGCCCGACGGCGCCTCCTCGCTTAGGCTCGAAGACCCGCGCCACGCCATGATGATGGCCACGCCTGCGCGCAAGAAAGACGCCCGCCGCGAGATGCAGAATTTCATCTACATGGCCCCGGAAGCGGGCGACATCATGCTCTGGGAAAGCTGGCTCCGCCATGAGGTGATGATGAACCAGAGCGAGTTCGACCGAGTGTCGGTGAGCTTCAACTACAAATGGGGTGAGTAACGGTTCGCGCATCTGTGTGACACACGCTCCCCGAGAGCGTTTGAGTTACGACGGGGCGGCATCCCGGACAGACGAGTAACTCAGCGCCGCTCAAGCGCCCGTTCGATCCGTTCCAAACGGCCGAGTACGTCGTCGCGGTAGCTGTCCGTGGCGGCGTGTTCCTCCTCGACATGCGCGTCCTGCATGGTCGAGACGATCAGACCGACGACGAGGTTCATCACCGCGAAGGCCGTGATCAGGATGAAGGGCACGAAGAAGAGCCAGCTTTGGGGATGGACTTCCATCACCGGGCGCACGATCCCCATCGACCAGCTCTCCAGCGTCATGACCTGAAACAACGTGTAGAGCGAATTCCCAAGCGTGCCGAACCATTCCGGGAAGGACGGGCCGTAGAGCTTCGTCGCGATCACCGAGCCGATGTAAAAAATGATCCCCGTCAGCAGGAACACCGAGGCCATGCCCGGCAGCGCGAGGATAAAGGCCTCGACGACGCGGCGCAGGCTCGGCACCACCGAAACCACCCGCAACAGCCGCAAGATTCGCAGGGCGCGAAGCACCGAGAGCCCCTCGCCCACCGGCGAGAGCGAAATGCCCACGATGGCGAAATCAAAAAGGTTCCAACCGTCACGGAAGAACCGCGGCCCCTGCGCGTAGATTTTCGCGACAAGCTCGAGAACGAAAATGCTCAGACAGATCATGTCGAGCACTTCGATCAGCCAACCCACCCGCGCCATGATCCGGCCCGAAGTCTCGAACCCCAGGATCACGGCGTTGAACAGGATCACAGCCATGATGAAGTGGCGGGTGATGGGGCGGTCGAGAAGGTGGGAAATCTGTGCGCGCATCTTTGTCTCTGTGGGGTCAGTTGAGGCTAGATATGCGTGGAGCACAGCCTCGGTTCAAGGGCGCATTCACTGTTCGCTTACCTTAGAAAGATCGCCTCTCAGGATCGGCCAGGTGATCCGGGTGTTCTCGTGATCTAATGCGCGCTCTATCACAGGTAAAGTTTCAGACTCTTGCTCGGCAACTGCCACCAGATATCGCAAAACTGTGGCTTGGGTCTCGCTTAACACCGGTCCGGCATCGCGAGACCAATGCAGCATGAATCCTCTAAGCACATCATCAAACAGGCCTTCTGCACTCTCGTAGTCGCCATTCTTAACCAGCATCCTTGCATAATCTATTTTGAGCAGATTGGACTTTATGTAGGCACGATGCCCCTTGCCGGGCGCGTATGGTTGAAGCTCTTTGCTCAGCTCTATCGCTTTTCGGCAAGACTCCGATCGTTCATTAAAACTATGTTGAACGTCGTGGCACAGCTCATATGCATGCTGATACCGCTTATTTTTGTACGACATATTCCAGAAGAACGCTGCCACGCCAATAATCGCGATACCTGCGAAAATATTTGGCAATATACGCTCCAGCTTATCAAAATCAGTCATACAGCCATGCCAATAAAATGCGTTCAAAGAGTGTCGATAGAATACCGCCTTCCGTCACAAACAAAACCCCCGCCGATTTCTCGGCGGGGGTCTCTATTCTCAACCAGGGCATGTTCTCATCGTTTCTACGAAACGACTGCCACATGCTGTTGACCCTTCGCTTACGCGAAGCGCAACCTCACCAGTCTTCTTTTGCAACCGTACGGGTTTTGATCGGCAGTTTCATCGCGGCAAGGCGCAGGGCCTCACGGGCGACTTCTTCCGACACGCCGTCCAGTTCGAACATCACGCGGCCCGGTTTGACTTTGCAGACCCAACGGTCGACAGAGCCTTTACCTTTACCCATCCGCACCTCGACCGGCTTCGCGGTCACCGGGGTGTCCGGGAAGATACGGATCCAGACACGGCCCTGACGCTTCATGTGACGCGTCATGGCACGACGGGCAGCTTCGATCTGACGCGCGGTGATACGCTCGGGCTCGACGGCTTTCAGGCCGAAGGTGCCGAAGTTCAGATCGGAACCGCCTTTTGCCAGACCGTGGATACGGCCTTTGTGCATTTTGCGGAATTTTGTACGCTTAGGCTGAAGCATTGATCAGACCCTCCTTAGCGACGGCCGCCGCGGTCACCGCGAGGTGCCGGACCGGCTTGGGCTTCTTCGGCGCGACGGTCACGAGCCTGCGGGTCGTGTTCCATGATCTCGCCTTTGAAGATCCAGGTTTTGATGCCGATGATGCCATAGGCAGTCGACGCTTCAGCGTGGGCGTAATCGATGTCAGCCCGCAGGGTGTGAAGCGGCACACGGCCTTCGCGGTACCATTCGGTACGGGCGATTTCAGCACCGCCGAGACGGCCAGCGACGTTCACCTTGATGCCGAGGGCACCCATGCGCATGGCGTTCTGCACGGCACGTTTCATGGCACGACGGAAGGACACACGACGCTCGAGCTGCTGAGCGATGGACTCGGCCACCAGCTGCGCGTCCAGCTCCGGCTTGCGCACTTCAACGATGTTGAGGTGCAGCTCGCTGTCGGTCATCGCGGCGACTTTCTTGCGCAGGGTTTCGATGTCTGCGCCTTTCTTGCCGATGATGACACCCGGACGGGCGGTGTGGATCGTGACGCGGCACTTCTTGTGCGGACGCTCGATGATCACACGGCTGATGCCGGCTTGCTTGCATTCTTCCTTGACGAACTCACGGATTTTCAGGTCTTCGAGAAGAAGATCACCGTAATCCTTGCTGTCAGCGTACCAACGGCTATCCCAGGTGCGGTTGACCTGGAGACGCATGCCAATCGGGTTTACCTTATGACCCATTAGTTTTGCTCCTCAACTTGACGCACCTTGATGGTGATTTCCGCGAACGGCTTCATGATCTTGCCAAACCGACCACGGGCACGCGGACGACCGCGTTTCATGGTGAGGTTCTTGCCAACCCATGCTTCGGCGACGATGAGTTCATCGACGTCGAGGTTGTGGTTGTTCTCGGCGTTGGCGATCGCAGACTGAAGGCATTTCTTCACGTCGGCAGCGATACGCTTGTTGGAGAAAGTCAGGTCGGTGAGAGCCTTGTCGACTTTCTTGCCGCGGATCATCTGAGCCACGAGGTTCAGTTTTTGCGGGGAAACGCGAAGCATTTTGGTTTTCGCCATTGCTTCGTTGTCAGCCACGCGACGGGGATTTGCTACCTTACCCATGACTTACTTCCGTTTCGCTTTTTTGTCGGCGGCGTGACCGTAATAGGTCCGGGTCGGTGCATATTCACCGAACTTCTGACCGATCATGTCTTCCGAGACGTTGACGGGGATGTGCTTCTGGCCGTTGTACACACCAAAGGTGAGACCAACGAACTGAGGCAGGATGGTGGAACGGCGGGACCAGATCTTGATGACCTCGTTGCGACCGCTCTCGCGAGCTTTCTCGGCCTTCTTGAGGACGTATGCGTCCACAAACGGGCCTTTCCAGACAGAACGTGCCATATCTTAGCGACCCTTCTTCTTGGCGTGACGCGAACGAATAATGAGCTTGTCCGTGCCTTTGTTTTTACGCGTTTTCGCGCCTTTGGTCGGCTTGCCCCACGGGGTCACCGGGTGACGACCACCAGAGGTCCGGCCTTCACCACCACCATGCGGGTGATCGATCGGGTTCATGACAACACCGCGGACGGACGGACGAATGCCTTTGTGGCGGTTACGACCGGCTTTACCGAAGTTCTGGTTGGAGTTGTCGGGGTTCGACACGGCGCCGACGGTGCACATGCATTCCTGACGGACGAGACGCAGCTCGCCGGAGGAAAGACGGATCTGTGCGTAGGAGCCATCACGACCAACGAACTGAGCGTAGGTGCCTGCAGCGCGGGCGATCTGGCCGCCTTTGCCGGGCTTCAGCTCGACGTTGTGCACGATGGTACCGATCGGCAGACCGGAGAACGGCATGGCGTTGCCGGGCTTCACGTCAGCTTTGGCGGAGGCGATGACCTTGTCACCGACGGCCAGACGCTGCGGAGCCAGGATGTAAGCCTGTTCGCCGTCTTCGTATTTGATGAGCGCGATGAACGCGGTGCGGTTCGGGTCATATTCGATCCGTTCCACGGTCGCTGCGACGTCAAACTTGTTCCGTTTGAAGTCGACGATGCGATAGAGACGCTTTGCACCGCCGCCTTTGCGGCGCATGGTGATCCGTCCGGTGTTGTTCCGGCCGCCGTTCTTCGTCAGACCCTCGGTGAGGGATTTGACGGGGCGACCTTTCCAAAGCTCCGAACGGTCGATCAGAACCAGCCCACGCTGGCCAGGCGTCGTCGGTTTATACGACTTGAGTGCCATAGTTTCTGTCTTCCGTTTTGCTTTGGGTCCTAGATGCAGCGCGCCAGATGGCACATGTGCTGCGACCCGTTTTCGTCTAAGGCCGGGGGCTCTGTGACCTTCGTCGTGACCCTCGTCCCACACAAATCACGGGCCCCAAGAACGAATCCGGGGCCGTGAGATGGGCGGGGTATAGTGGGTGTTGGGGGAGGAGTCTATAGCGGAGTGGAAATAATCCACTATGGGTGGGAGATGAACGCGAACGCCTGCCAATCTAAACTTCAAAATCAGACTTCACACCCGGTATTCCACCAAACATACGTGAGAGCTTTCTGCGCAACCAATTCGGAGTTGGCAGATTTTCCTCGACCAGCTCCATTTTCTGTAGAAAGTCCCACCAGTCCCTAGGTAGATCAAAGAGACTGTTTAACATGGAGGGAGCATTTGTTTGCCCCTTTGTAACCAGAACAAATCCTGCGGGACCGCATTCATCACCATCGTCCCATTTCAAAGAAAGGCTTCCCCCGTCCCAACCACTGTCACGATGCGCTCCATGCTTTGCGGTGTTTGCTACAACCGAACACATTGCCTGCAGTGGGATCATATTAGCGAGTACACGGTCGAAATACTTACGGCGGTCTTGTTTTTCCTTTTGGGGATAGCCACTGACAAAGCTATTCCGAGCCCAAGTCTCAAGTGACCACGCGGCTATGCAGGCATTCAAAGCGGCGTATACTAGTGGCTGTCCTTCATCCGGGTAGCTTCTCTGGATATCGGAAAAGACTTCCATGTCCCAGTACATCTTCTCCCACATAGTTCGAACATCCCCAATTAGCACAGTATGCCGTGTTGGCGGATGATCCGAAGTCTGGGTTCGTTTGCTCATTTAAATTCTTCACCGAATCATTCTCGAACAGAGGAGAAGCGCGAGCGCCTGCCCGTGGGGTGGCGCATCATCTTCTGATCGGCGCACTTTATCCCAGCCAAGTTACTCCATGATAGGAGCGTTGCACGAGAATAGCAAAAGCGCCAGCCCTCTGGGACGGGCAGGCGCTCGCGCGGCGGCTACGCCTTGATTCCGCGCGGTTGCGTACCGTAGACGGCTCTAGACAAAAAAAGCCCCCCGGCTCTCACCGAGGGGCTTCTTCATTTCTACCTGATCTCTAAAACTTAGAGACCGGTGGTCACGTCGATGGCGTTGCCGTCTTCGAGGGTGACATAGGCTTTCTTGACGTCTTTACGCTTGCCCGGCTGACCGCGGAACCGCTTGGTCTTACCTTTGGTGACAACCGTGTTGACCGCTTTCACCTTCACACCAAAAAGCTCTTCAACAGCTTTTTTGATCTGCGGTTTGTTGGAGTCGATGGCGACTTCGAACACCACAGCACCAGCCTCGGAAGCCATGGTGGCTTTCTCGGTGATGATCGGTTTGCGGATCACGTCGTAGAGTTCAGCTTTGTTGGTCATTTCAGGCGAGCCTCCAGAGCTTCGACACCTGCTTTGGTGATCACGAGCGTGTCACGTTTCAGGATGTCATAGACGTTGGCGCCAATGGTCGGCAGCACGTCGACGCCAGCGAGGTTCGCAGCCGCAGCTTTGAAATTCGCATCAACGTCGGCACCGTCGATCACCAGAACGCGCTTCCAGCCCTGTTCCTTAACCGCTTTGGCGAGCAGAGCGGTTTTGGCTTCGGCGAGTTTCGCGTCTTCGATAATCACCAGATTACCGGAGGCGGCTTTTGCCGAAAGAGCGTGGCGCAGGCCGAGCTTGCGGAATTTCTTCGTCAGCTCGTGACCGTGCGACCGCGGGGTCGGGCCTTTGTAGATACCACCTTTACGGAAGATCGGTGCCTTGCGGGAACCGTGGCGTGCGCCGCCGGTGCCTTTCTGGCGATAGATCTTCTTGGTGGAGTAGGACACTTCCGAACGGGTCTTCACCTTGTGGGTGCCGGCCTGCGCATTGTTGCGCTGCCAACGAACCACGCGGTGCAGGATGTCCGCACGCGGCTCAAGACCGAACAGAGCTTCGTCCAGGTCGAGTTTGATCACGTTGAAAGTCATGCTTCACCTCCTTCAGCCGGAGCTTCTGCGGCGGGAGCCTCAGCAGCGGCAGCGGATTTCAGAGCAGCCGGAAGCGGGAGATCGGCCGGAGCCGCCTTTTTCACAGCGTCTTTGATGGTGACCCAGCCGCCTTTGGAGCCAGGAACGGCGCCTTTGACCATGATCAGGCCACGGTCGGCGTCGGTCTTGACGACCTGGAGGTTCTGGGTGGTGACACGGGCAGCACCCATGTGACCGGCCATCTTCTTGCCCTTGAACACACGGCCCGGGTCTTGACACTGACCGGTGGAACCGTGGGAACGGTGGGAGATGGACACACCGTGCGTGGCGCGAAGACCACCGAAGTTGTGACGCTTCATCGCACCGGCGAAACCTTTACCGATCGAGGTGCCGGAGATGTCGACATACTGACCTTCGAGATAGTGGTCGGCGGAGATTTCCGCGCCCACTTCGATCAGCTTGTCTTCATCCACGCGGAACTCGGCCACTTTGCGCTTCGGCGCAACGTTTGCGGCGGCGAAATGGCCGCGCATGGCTTTCGAGGTGCGTTTTGCTTTTGCGGAACCAGCACCGAGCTGAACGGCGGTGTAGCCGTCTTTCTCGTTGGTGCGCTGAGCCACGACTTGCAGATTGTCGAGCTGGAGAACGGTGACAGGGATCTGTTTGCCGTCTTCCATGAAGAGGCGGGTCATGCCGACCTTCTTCGCGATGATACCAGAGCGCAACATGTTCATTGCCCCCTTAGACTTTGATCTCGACATCCACACCAGCGGCGAGGTCGAGCTTCATCAGCGCGTCCACGGTCTGGGGGGTCGGGTCGACGATGTCGAGAAGACGCTTGTGCGTACGGATCTCGAACTGGTCGCGGGATTTCTTGTCGATGTGAGGACCACGGAGAACCGTGAACTTCTCAATCTTGTTCGGCAGCGGGATCGGGCCACGGACCTGAGCGCCAGTGCGCTTTGCCGTGTTGACGATTTCCTGGGTCGACGCATCGAGGACGCGGAAATCGAATGCCTTGAGCCGAATACGGATGTTCTGGCTTTGCATTGCATTGCCTTTCATAGGCTATTGAGGTTGAGAGGAAGATACCCGCGCATCGGGCACCCTCATCGAACCTTATGGGTCGGGCACTGGAGACCAGCGAATCCCTCTCCATGCGTTCTCGATGAAGAGAACTCGCGCGATATAGAGGGGGATGGGCTTTATGGCAAGGGGTTTGTCTATGTGTTCACAATGAAACGCGCTCTTTCTGAGAGCTCGTCATAGGTCACGATTTCTAACCTTCTTTGTTCCTGCCGAAAAAGCTCAAGGGAGGCCTTCTGCTGGCCTCGGGCTTTTCATTGCCTTTGCTTGGCAAAGTCAACTGTCACCCGACGCTTGCAACCTCACTCTGCAGATGCCGCCATTGCGATCATCCGATCCCAAACAAAAAGGGCGCTCCACGGAGCGCCCTTTTCTATTCTCAAATCAGCGAGAGATCACTCGATGATTTTGGAGACATGTTTGTCTGTGCGTCTCGGGATCATCGCTTTCAACGCAAAAGAGGCGCCCGCAGGCGCCTCTTTCGTTTGAATATTCGCGAAGCGAATTACTCGATGATTTTGGACACAACGCCCGAACCGACGGTGCGGCCGCCTTCGCGGATGGCGAAGCGCAGACCTTCTTCCATCGCGATCGGTGCGATCAGCTCGGCCGACAGTTTCAGGTTGTCGCCCGGCATCACCATCTCCGTGCCTTCCGGCAGAATGCAGGTGCCGGTGACGTCGGTGGTGCGGAAGTAGAACTGCGGACGGTAGTTCGCGAAGAACGGCGTGTGACGGCCACCTTCTTCTTTGGTGAGGATGTAGACCTC
>NZ_FORH01000004.1 GCF_900113955.1 Celeribacter neptunius
TACCGAAGACCGACAAACAGTGAAGCTGACACTCCATAATCGAACCCGAAAGTCCTAGGAGTGCGATATACAGACGTTCTTGTCGTTAAGACCAAACCGCCCACATATCTCTTCGTTCATCTATCAATTTCAAAGAGCAAGAGACAAAAACCAGACCAGTGCGCCCTAAACTTAACGGCGCGCCCGCCCAGATCTACCTCAGATTTTCTTCCAGACCCTCCTTCAAGAACCTCGCTTCCGCGCCATCCCGTCCGTCCGATCCGTCCCGCCGTGCGCCTCAGCGCCGCCGGTGAAGGGGGTTCTAAGGCCAGTAACACAGACCCGCAAGCGGTTTTTGAAGGAAAAATGACGGTCGCGGTATATTTTACAATAAGTAATTGTTTTTGAATGATTTATTTTGTTATTTTTTTCATCTACCCGCGCATCAGAGCACCATTCGCGCGTTGCCTTGCCGCCGCCAGCGCAATGAATGCCTGTTACCCACAGGAGATCACGCAACATTTGGTATGGAGCGAGCAAATCACCCCAAATCACCTCCGGAATCAGCGGTGATTTGGGGTGCGCGCGCGAGTCAGGCTTTGGACAGAGTCGCAAATACCGATGTCAGAGCGCGCAGGACTTGCGACGGCGAAGCAGACCCAGAGCGGCAACGCCGCCGAGCAACAGCGGCGCCCCGGCCGGCAATGGCACGGCGGGCAAGCTCGTGGCTGTGAAGTCAAGCGCCTCGAAGACGGCAGAGGCGTAGATGGAACTTCCGGAGAGCGCCCCGAAATCGACCACGAAGCTCAAGGTCGACCCGGCCTCCAGAGCAATCGGAGTGCCGCCGAAGTCGTAGGTTTCATCGCTTGCCGATGCGAACATGAAATCATCGATCAAAGAGACCCCGTCGCGCGCGATGTCAAAGGGCAGCTGCCCGGCATATCCGGTCAGGGAATGACCATGGCCGGAAAGACTCTCGACGGTGATGTCCTGATCGGCCGTGAAAGCGACGGAATACATGCCATTGCCAGGCACGCCGAAGCCGAGCCCGCCGCCAAAGGCCTGACGATAGCCATCGACTCCTCTTGCCGTGGCAGAGAAAGAAAAGAGAACGCCGTCGGTGCTGTAGGTGGTGGCGCCGATCCCGTCGAAGGTCGAAGCGAAGGCGCTGTCGGAAAAGTCGATCGTGGCGGCCTGCGCGCCGGCGGCGAAGGACAGAAGGGCGGCGCTCAAAACGATATGTTTCATTGGGTACTCCATAACTCGTAAACATGTGCACATTGCACAGGATGGAGTTTGAAGCCGCCGCCCCCGCTGTCAAGACATCCTGAACCGCTTTTGCGGCACCTTTCGGGGAAACCTGACCAAAAGGACAAGAACCGCGATCAAAAGATAGGCAAGGGGTTCAATCTGCCAGCCCTTGCGCAGCATCACGAAATGCACGCCGCCCAGAAGCACCGCCGGATAGACCAACTTGTGCAGCCTGCGCCAGTTCTTGCCGAGTTTGCGGATCGCGGCATTATAGGAGGTCGCGGCCAGCGGGATCATCAGGGCGAACCCCGCCATGCCGATGGTGATATAGGGACGCTTGTAGATATCCGCGATGATCTGGCTCGGGATCTGCACATCGAGCACGATCCAGACGAGGAGATGCAGCGCGATATAGAAGAAGGCGATGAGCCCCAGCGCACGCCGGAACTTCAACAGGTTCAGCCCGAGATATTTGCGCAGCGGCGTCACACAGAGCGAGGCGATCAGGATCTGCAGCCCCAGAAGCCCGATCTTGTGCTCCATCGCTTTCACCGGATCGATGCCGAGCCGGCCGGTCACCGCCGCATAGAAATACCATGCGGGCGGCAGAAGAGCCGCGAGATAGAGCGGCCAGGTCGGGACTTTGCGCAGGGCGCGGTTGAGCGCGTCGATCATCAGTAGTTCTTCGACAGGTCCATGCCGCGATAGAGATCGCCGACCTGCTCCTCATAGCCGTTGAATTTCACCGTGGCGATGCGCGAGGCAAAGACCCCCGCCCCGATCCGCCGTTCGCTGGCCTGAGACCAGCGCGGGTGGCTGACCTCGGGGTTCACATTGGAATAGAACCCGTATTCGCGGTGGTTCGTGGCTTTCCAGGTGTTCACAGGCTGCTTTTCCTGCAACGTGATCTTGACCACCGATTTGATCGATTTGAAGCCGTATTTCCACGGCACCACCAGACGCAGCGGCGCGCCGTTCTGATTGGGCAGTTCCTTGCCATAGAGCCCGGTCGCCATGAAGGTCAGCGGGTGCATGGCCTCGTCGAGCCGCAGCCCCTCGACATAGGGCCAGTCGAGAATCGGACTGCGTTGGCCGCGCATTTCCTCGGGGCGGAACAGGGTTTCGAAACGGACATATTTGGCGGAGGGTTGAACCCCCGCCAGTTCCAGGAGCTGCCGCAGCTCGAAACCGTTCCACGGGATCACCATCGACCAGGCCTCGACACAGCGGAACCGATAGACCCGCTCGTCGATATCCATTTTCGCAAGGATGTCGCCGAGACCGTAGGAGCCGGGACGCTCCACCAGCCCGTCGATCTCGACCGCCCACGGATCGGTGGTCAGGGCCGAGGCATAGCGCGCCGGGTCGTCCTTGCCGGTGCCGAATTCGTAGAAATTGTTATAGCCGGAGATCTCCTCGAAACTGTTCGGCTCTTCCGTGGTATCGAAACCCTTGATGTCGAACTGCGGCATTTGCTGCGCGCGCGCACCGGAGGCGGCCATGAGACCGGCCCCGGCCATGCCGGCCATCAGGCTGCGGCGGTTGAGATAGCTGCGTTCCGGTGTGATCTGCGAATGAGGCAGGCTGTGGCGTGTGGTCATGGGTCTCTCTCCCGGGGTCGTCCGTTTGCGTTTCCCCGAAGGTAAACCGCCGGCCCCGCGCCACAAACCAAACTCATCTCACAACTGCGTTGGAACCTTGTAACTTTCGGCCCAGGGCGCATCCTCATCGTATTGATGATCCTCGCGATGATAGCTCGGTACGATCCGGTTCAGCGGAATCGACGTGCCGTCGGCCTGCACGATCCGCACATGGCGCCGCCGCATCTGCCGCGGTTCGAGCACCCCGACCGAATGGGCAATCATCTCCAGCTCTTTCTCTGTGGCCTTGGCATAGGCCGCGACCTTTTTATACTTGTCCTGCACCACGAGACCGGCCTGAAGATGCGGGTCATGGGTGGTGATGCCGGTCGGACAGGTGTTCTTGTTGCATTTGAGCGCCTGGATACAGCCCAGCGAAAACATGAAGCCACGCGCCGAGGTGACGAAATCCGCCCCGGCGCAAATCGCCCAGGCCACATCCGCCGGGTTCACCAGCTTGCCCGCCGCAACAATGCGGATACGATCATGCAACCCGAACTTGTCGCGCAGATCAACGATACGGATGAGCGCTTCCTTGATCGGCATGCCGACAAGATCGATCAGCGGCATCGGCGCCGCGCCAGTGCCACCCTCGCCCCCGTCGATGGTGATGAAGTCCGGCGCGCTTTCCGGGCCGCGTTTCTCGATCAAGGCAAAGAATTTCGCCCAGGGCCGCGAAGAGCCGACGACGAATTTGAATCCGACCGGCTTGCCGGTGACGTCACGGATGTGATTGATGAAATCCAGCAGATCCTCGAAATCATCCACCTCACGGTGACGGTTCGGCGAGACCCCGTCTTCGCCCGGACGCAGACCGCGAATGGCGGCGATTTCGGGCGTGATCTTGGCGGCGGGCAGGATGCCGCCCTTGCCCGGCTTGGCCCCCTGGGAGAGTTTGATCTCGAACATCTTGACCTGTTCATGCGCGGCGATCGCGCGCAGCTTGTCATCGTCGAGATTGCCGTCCGCATCGCGGATACCGTATTTCGCCGTGCCGATCTGATAGACCAGATCCGCGCCACCTTCGAGGTGGAAGGGCGACAGCCCGCCTTCACCGGTGTTGAGCCAGATCCCCGCCTCTTTCGCGCCTTTCGAGAGCGCCTGAACCGCGGGTTTCGAAATCGCCCCGTAGGACATGCCGGAAATGTTGAAGATCGACTTGGCGGTATAGGGCACCCGACAATGTTGACCGATCACCATCGGATCGGTCTGGGTGAACTGATCATCGAGCGGCGGAAAGGCCGCGTTCATGAAAATCGGTGTGCCCGGCAGCGCCAACGAGCGGGTCGAACCGAAGGCGACCGTATTGCCCTTGCCGTCGGAGGCCCGGTAGATCCAGTCCCTCTGGGCCCGGTTGAACGGCATTTCCTCACGGTCCATGGCAAAGAAATACTGGCGAAAGAATTCGCCCAGCGTCGAGAACCAATGTCGGAAATGGCCAATCACCGGATAGTTGCGCAGGATCGCATCCCGGGTCTGCCGCTTGTCGATCACATAAAGCGCCAACGCGATCAATGCGATCACGCCGATTGCCACCACGAAGATCAGCGCCAGAACCTGCAGCGCCATCATTGCCCAATGCCAGAAGGTCATATGTGCCTCTCACCTTTGCACGTCCGTTTGGCCCGACCCTGACAGATGATCGCCAGAACACAACCGTAATTCTGCGCCCGACGGGGGGGAAATATTCGGCTGGCTCCACCGGACTGCCGATCCTGCAGCGCAGCGTGACAGCGGCGGGAGAATGTGCCTAGGCTCGACATATAAAAAGGGAGGAATACATCTATGTTACGCACACTCGCCGCCTGCGCGGCCCTCACACTCATGTCCGGAACTGCGATGACCGACGCGGCCCGCGCCGAAGGCGTCAGCCACAAGATCGCGATCCATGTCGACGACAGCGACATGCGAGTGATGAACATGGCGCTGAACAATGCCGAGAACGCCCGCAGCTATTTCGCATCGATCGGGGATACCGTCGAACTCGAACTCGTCGCCTATGGGCCGGGACTGCAGATGTTCGTGAAAGACCAGAGCCCGGTGGCCGCACGCATCGCCGCCATGTCTCTCGAATTCGAGGAAATCCAGTTTTCCGCCTGCGGCAATACGATCAAGAACATGGCCAAGAAGCTCGGCCATGAACCGGTTCTGATCGAAGAGGCCGAGGTGGTGCCCTCAGGCGTGGCGCGTCTCGTAGAGCTGCAGGAAGATGGCTACAGCTACATCCGACCATAATTACATCCGGCCATAATAAGGAAAGGGCGACCTCTCGGGGCCGCCCTCCTTCATTGTTTCGACGCTCTTTTAGTGAACGACCGCGTCATCCGGTTTCGGCCGATGCGAGGCGCCACTGCGCTCGCCGATGATCAGCCCGTCGCTGCCGGAAGAGACCGGGATCACATCGCCGTCCTTGACGTCGCCCGCCAGCAAAAGCTCGGCCAGCGGGTCCTGCAAGGCGCGCTGGATCACGCGTTTCAGCGGACGAGCCCCGAACACCGGATCATAGCCCTCGTCGGCCAGCCAATGTTTCGCGCCATCGTCAATCGCCAGCGAGATATTACGTTTCGCCAGACGTTTCTCGAGAAGCGCCAGCTGGATCTCGACGATGCCGCCCATGTCGTGACGGCCCAGACGGTCAAAGATGATCGTCTCGTCCAGACGGTTGAGGAATTCCGGGCGGAAATGCGCCCGCACCGCATCCATCACGTCACGTTTGGCCGCCGAGCTGTCAGCGCCATCCGGGAGCTGGCTCAGCGCCTGCGCACCCAGGTTCGAGGTCAGGATGATCAGCGTCTGTTTGAAGTCCACGGTACGGCCCTGACCATCGGTCAGCACACCATCGTCGAGGACCTGCAACAGCACGTTGAAGACATCCGGGTGGGCCTTTTCGACCTCATCGAACAGCACGACCTGATAGGGCCGGCGCCGCACGGCTTCGGTCAGAACCCCGCCCTCGTCATAGCCGACATAGCCCGGAGGCGCGCCGATCAGACGGGCCACCGCGTGTTTCTCCATGAATTCCGACATGTCGATGCGGACCATCGCGCTGTCGTCATCGAACAGGAACTCGGCCACGGCCTTGGTCAGCTCGGTCTTGCCGACACCCGTCGGCCCGAGGAACAGGAAGCTGCCCAGCGGACGGTTCTCGTCATTGAGCCCCGCGCGCGCGCGCCGCACCGCATTGGCGACGGCATGGACGGCGGCCTGTTGACCGATGACGCGCTTGTGCAGCCCGTCTTCCATCCGCAGGAGCTTGTCACGCTCGCCTTCGAGCATTTTCGACGTCGGAATCCCGGTCCAGCGTTCGACCACCTCGGCGATCTGTTCCGGACGCACGGCTTCCTCGACCATCAGCTCGCCATCGGCTTCGGCCTCGGCGGCTTCGGCTTCGGCCAGTTGTTTCTCGAGCTGCGGAATCACGCCGTAGCTGAGCTCACCGGCCTTGGCCAGATTGCCTTCGCGCTTGGCGATTTCCAAAGCGGCGCGGGCTTGATCAAGCTGTTCCTTAAGATCCCGCGCGCCTTCGAGTTTCTGGCGCTCGGCTTCCCATTTCGCGGTCATCGCATCGGATTTCTCCATGAGATCCGCCAGTTCTTGCTCAAGCTTGGCAAGACGATGCTTGGACGCCTCGTCATCCTCTTTCTTCAGCGCTTCGGCTTCGATCTGCAATTGCAGGATCGAGCGATCCAGAGCGTCGAGTTCCTCGGGCTTGCTGTCCACTTCCATGCGCAGGCGCGAGGCGGCCTCGTCCACCAGGTCGATCGCCTTGTCCGGCAGGAACCGGTCGGTGATATAGCGATGGCTGAGCGTCGCCGCCGAGACCAGCGCACTATCAGAGATCCGCACCCCGTGGTGCAGCTCGTATTTCTCCTTGATGCCGCGCAGGATCGAGATCGTGTCCTCGACCGTCGGCTCCTCGACCATCACCGGTTGGAACCGCCGCGCCAGAGCCGCGTCTTTTTCGACATATTTGCGGTATTCATCGAGCGTGGTGGCGCCGACACAATGCAACTCGCCGCGGGCCAACGCCGGTTTGATCAGGTTGGCGGCATCCATCGCGCCGTCGGATTTACCGGCGCCGACGAGCGTGTGCATCTCGTCGATGAAGAGAATGATTTCGCCAGCGGCGGCCTCGATCTCTTTCAGGATGGATTTCAGACGTTCCTCGAATTCACCGCGGTATTTCGCACCGGCGATGAGCGCCCCCATGTCGAGCGCCAGAAGACGTTTGTTCTTCAGGCTCTCGGGCACGTCGCCGTTGATGATGCGCAGGGCAAGCCCCTCGGCAATCGCGGTTTTACCGACGCCCGGCTCACCAATGAGAACAGGGTTGTTCTTGGTGCGGCGCGAGAGCACCTGCATCGAGCGGCGAATTTCCTCGTCACGGCCAATAATAGGGTCGATCTTGCCCTCTTCGGCGGCCTCGGTGAGATCGCGCGCATATTTCTTCAGCGCCTCATAGCCCTCTTCGGCAGAGGCACTGTCGGCGGTGCGGCCCTTGCGAATGTCATTGATCGCGGCGTTGAGTTTCTGCGCGCTCACGCCGCCCTGATCCAGCGCCTCTTTCGCGGCGGATTTGGTGATCGCCAGCGCGGTCAGAAGCCGTTCGACCGGCACGAAGGAATCCCCCGCCTTCTTGGCGAGTTTCTCGGCCTCGTCGAGGACCTTGGCGGTTTGTTGATCGAGATAGGTCTGGCCAGCATCGCCGGAGACCTTCGGGATCTTGTTGACGGCGGCCTCCACGGCCACACGCACGGCCTTGGCATCGCCCCCTGCATTCGAAATCAGGTTGGCGGCAAAGCCTTCTTCATCGTCGAGCAAAGCCTTCAAAAGATGTTCGGGTTTCAGAGCCTGATGGCTTTCCCGCATCGCAATCGTCTGCGCAGCCTGAAGGAACCCGCGCGACCGTTCGGTGAACGTCTCCATGTTCATACCGTCTCTCCTTTTCCAAAGCGCCCCATGAGATATTTCCGTAAATCGCGACGCCCGCTCTGCGGCACGTCCCCTGGCTGGGGCCTCCAGACCTAGATGGGGATTGAACCCCCGGGCGGCAAGATCACCTGTTGCAAAATTACGACAAATTTTGCCCCTCCCGGATCGCACCAAAGCGTCCCCTACCACAGGCAAGCCCACAGACAAGATCGAGACAAGACAGTCTGGGCCTTGACCCTTTCCCCGCTTTGCGCGCATGGAAGGGCCAAGCAGAGAAAGGAAGCCAGATGACCGCCACATCCCCCACATCCCATAGTGATGACCGCCTGATCGTTGCCCTCGATGTCCCGAATGTGGTGATGGGGATGGAGCTTGCCACCCGCATCGGCGATGCCGCATCCTTTTACAAGATCGGCCTGGGCATGCTGACCGGCGGCGGGCTGGCGCTCGCCAATGAGCTCAAGCAGGAACATGGCAAGAAGATCTTTCTCGACATGAAATTCTTCGACATCGGCGCCACCGTGGAAAACGCGGTGCGCGGCGTGGCGCAATATGACATGGATTTTCTCACCGTGCATGGCGACCCTTACGTGGTGAAAGCCGCCAAGGAAGGCGCCTCCGGGTCGGACATGAAAATCCTCGCCGTGACCATCCTGACCTCACTCGACCGTACCGATCTCGACGGCGCGCTGATCAAAGAGGGCGAGATCCGCGATCTGGTGCAGGAACGCGCCGGCAATGCCTTTGCCGCCGGGGCCGATGGTGTCATCGCCTCGCCGCAGGAGGCCGCGATGATCCGCGCCCTGCCCGAAGCGACCGGCAAATTGATCGTCACCCCCGGGGTGCGCCCGGCCGGTGCGGCATTGGGCGACCAAAAACGCGTCGCAACCCCGGCCCAGGCCATTCGCGACGGGGTCGATCATATCGTCGTGGGGCGTCCGATCTGGCAAGCCGAGGACCCGCGCGAAGCGGCGCTGCGCATCCAGCACGAGATCGCCAACGCGACGACCTGGAACAACTGATCAGAGCCCGAGCTCACAGCCCGAGCGCCGCGAGCGCCCGGGTCAGCCTTTGGCGCAGCGAGATCACCGCATCTTCGCGGGTGATATATGTGCGGGCCGGCATCCAGTCCCAGCGCTGGCCTTCGTCGCCCAGACGGATATGGGCGTCGGACAGATCCTCCCAACGCGCGACAAAGAAATGCACTTTCATCGTCGGATCGGAATAGCCCTCCTCGATCACATGGTAGATCACCTGCTCCGGGGCGATCTCGACAGAGAGCTCTTCGAACAATTCCCGCGCGGCGGTTTCAAAGGGCGTCTCATCGCCCTCGCGCCCGCCGCCGGGCAAATCCCAGTGATTTGGATAGGGAATATCCGGAATATCGTCACGCAGCAGGGTCAGGACATGATCACCGCGCAGAATCGCGATCTTCGCCCCATTAAACGGAGTCCCGTCAAAGGGGCGAAGCGCCTCAGACATCGTCGTTGATGTCCTTGTCCCAGACCTTCACCTGACCTTTGCGGATGCCGAAGATCTGCCGCATGGCGAACCAGCCAAGCAGTGAGAAGACGGCAAAAATCAGCATCAGAACGGCGATATTCGAGCCGAACAGGCCCAGCGCCAGCAAAAGCGCAACGATCCCGGCGCCAAGACCGAAGCCCAGGAAAATGAACCCGGGGGCGAGCACCTCGAGCCCCATCAGCGCGATGGCGGCCACGGCCCAGACCCACCACTGCTGCAACAGCGAGATTTGATCGATGGTCACGCTGTCCATCAGGATTTCCCACCAAAGAGTTTGAACGCGTTGCTGAAGGCCTCAAGCGCCGCGGCCGGTACGACGATGGTCTGTTGCCCCTGCCCGCCGCCAAGCGCCGTCAGAGCTTCAACCTGTTTCAGCGCCACCTGGTATTGCGCGGATTCGATGCCGTGATCGGTGATCGCCTCGGCCACCACGGCGGTGGCATAGGCTTCCGCCTCGGCCTGGACGCGACGCGCCTTGGCGGCCTGTTCCGCGGCATAGAGCTGGGCATCGGCATTCAACTCGACCGAGCGTTTCTCGCCCTCGGCCTCGGTCACGGCGGCCCGACGGGCACGCTCGGCGTTGAGCTGTTGCAACATGGCGGCGCGGGTCGCTTCGTCGAGATTGACGTCGAGCACCTCGGCGCGGGTCACCTCGATCCCCCAATTGTCCACCGCATCCTCGACCGAAGCCTTGATGGTGGAGATCAGTTGCGAGCGATTCGATTGCACCTCGTCGAGTTCCATTTTACCGATCTCCGCGCGCACGATGCCGGCCACGGTGGTGGCGATCGCGGCATCAACGTCTCTGATCCGGTAAACGGTCTTTTCCGGTTCGGTGATGCGGTAGAACACCGAGGTTTCGACCTTGACCAGCACGTTGTCGGAGGTGATTGCATCCTGCAGCGCATTCGGCAGCTGACGTTCGAGAATCGAGATCTTATGCGCCACCACATCGATCAGCGGCACGATGAAATTGATCCCCGGGCCAAGCACCGTGCGCAGACGCCCGAAGCGTTCGACCACGAATTTCTCGGACTGCGGCACGATCCGCACACCCTTGAGCACCAGCAGGATCACAAAGGCGGCCAGCGCCAGGGTGACAATATTGCCGCCCGTCAAAAACTGAATTGGATCAATGGAATTCATCGGAAACCTTCCCCCGGAACTGATATTGCAGGGCAAGGATAGCCCCTCATTTCAGATGGGTATAGGATATGAGCGTATCAAGGAAGTGAATGATGCCTGCGCTTTGTCGTGACTGTCTCGCCACATTCGATCACGGGACGCGCTGCCCGTCCTGCGGGCGGCCGCGGGTGCTCACGCATCCGGAGCTTTTCAGCCTGTCGATCGCACATATGGATTGCGACGCGTTTTATGCCTCGGTCGAGAAACGCGACAATCCCGAGCTTCGTGACAAGCCGGTGATCGTCGGCGGCGGCAAGCGTGGCGTGGTGACCACCGCCTGTTACATCGCCCGGATCAAGGGGGTGCGCTCGGCCATGCCGATGTTCAAGGCCTTGGCGCTCTGCCCCGAGGCCGTTGTGGTGCCGCCACGGATGGAGGCCTATGTCGCCGCATCCCGCGAGATCCGCGACATGATGGCGGAGCTGACGCCGGATGTGGAACCTCTGTCGCTCGATGAGGCCTTCATGGATCTCACCGGCACGACAAAGCTCCATGGCCACCCGCCCGCGGTGATGCTGGCGCGGCTGGTCAAACGCATGCGCGAGGAACTGCATCTCACCGGCTCGATCGGCCTGTCGCATAACAAGTTCCTCGCCAAGATCGCCTCGGATCTCGACAAGCCGCGCGGGTTCTCGGTGATCGGCGCAGCGGAGACGATGGATTTTCTCTCTGAGAAACCAGTGTCGCTGATCTGGGGCGTCGGACGGGCAACGCAGGCCGCGCTGGACAAGGCGGGGATTCGCACATTCACCGATCTCAGACGCTGGGAGAAAGACGATCTCCATCACCGGTTCGGCGCCATGGGCGACCGGCTCTGGCATCTGGCGCGCGGCCAGGATGCGCGCCGCGTCTCCGCCGACCGGCCGATCAAATCGATCTCCAACGAAACCACGTTCAACGAGGATATCGGCATGCTCGAGCCGCTCGAGGGGCATCTCTGGCGACTGGCGCAAAAGGTCTCGGATCGGGCCAAGGCGCGAGAGATCGCGGGCCGGGTGGTCACATTGAAGCTCAAACGCGCCAATCACGCGACGCTGACCCGGCGTGTGACACTTCACGAGCCGACCAATATCGCCGACCGGATGTACCGCAATGCACAGGGCCTGCTCACCCAGGCGATGGATCAGGGGCCGTTTCGACTGATCGGCATCGGCATCGCCGATCTGCTGCCGGCAAGCCAGGCCGATCTCTCACCCGACCTTCTGGACCCGGATGCGGTCAAACGCGCAAAGGCGGAACAGGCCGGCGACGAGATCCGGCGCAAATTCGGAACCGATGCCATCGTCAAGGGACGGTCTCTCAGGTAGGGCGCTCGGGTAGCAGGGCTGGCGCGTTACTCCGCCGCCAACGGCAGGGTCTCGCGACCGATCTCGCTGATCGTCTTCGCCGCCGCCGCGATCCGGGCGCGAAACGCGCCGAAATCCTTGCGCGGCTCCAACGTGCGCTCATTCATATAGAGCGAGCGATCGATCTCCACCTGAATCGCATGGCATTTGCGCGAGGGCTGACCATATTGCTGGGTCACGAAGGCCCCGGCAAAGGGCACGTTGCGCGACACGGTGAAACCCTGGGCCCGAAAGGCCAGCTCGACCTCCGCCGTGATCCCCGGCGCGGCCGAGGCCCCGTAACGATCCCCGATCACGATATCCGGACGTTTGCCACGCCCGGTCTGGATCGCGGCCAGCGCCTCGCGCGGCATGGAATGGCAATCGATCAGAATCGCCTGGCCGAAAAGCGTCAGCGATTCGTCGAGCACCGCTTTCAACAGGTGATGATACGGCGTCCAGACCGTGTTGATCCGGGCCTGCGCCTCCTGCCGCGAGATCTTTCCACGATAGATATTGCGCCCCCCGGCCACCACCCGCGGAATGACGCCCAGCCCGGAGGCGATGCGCGGATTGAGTCCGACCCGCGGCACATCGGCGATCAGCGCCGGGTCGAGCTCATCGCTGCGCCGGTTGAGATCGACCCAGGCACGGGGATAGACGGCCGAGAGCAACAGGGCGCCAAAGCGCGGCACATCGGAGAACAGGCGATCGACATGGGCGTCTTCGGACGAGCGCAATTGCAACGGATCGAGCACGGCCGCCGCCACCATCTCCGGCGGGTAATACCGGCCGCTGTGCGGTGAGGCAAAGACCACCGGCGATGTCCGCTGATCCGGTCTTTGCAACAGATAGGGGGTCTTGCGCATCGGCTCTCCTCTCACCTTGAAAACTATAGAGGGTTTTCCGCCAGATCGAAGAGATTTCCTTGCGTTGAAGCTGTGGTAAAATACAGGGCTGTCGCCCCGGTCTTTCCGGCCATTTTGACACCGGCTTTGACAAGAAACATGCCAAGCATCGATTTTCTCTCTCAAAAGCCCTTGAACAATCATCCGACTCCTTTTATACGCCTGCGAACTGACGCGGGAAATGCCCCGCGTCTTGTTCTTTCCACCGCGATGGTGCGATCGATCAGGGCGCGAATTTCCTACGGACGGACGGGCGTATAGCTCAGTGGTAGAGCACTTCGTTGACATCGAAGGGGTCACAAGTTCGAACCTTGTTACGCCCACCATCCGACCGGTCAGAATGGTTTTAACTGGCGCACGCAGGCGCCGCGACAAGGAGAAAGAACATGAAAGTTCGTAACTCGCTCCGCTCGCTGAAAAACCGGCACCGCGACTGCCGCGTCGTGCGCCGTAAAGGCCGCGTGTACGTGATCAACAAGACGCAGCGCCGTTTCAAAGCCCGTCAGGGCTGAGATCAGCAGCGATCCAATGAAAAGACCGCTTGGGGCAACCCAGGCGGTTTTTTTATGCGCCCGCCCTTACGCGCGGCGGCGTCTTGCCCCGTGTTTGCGCAGGGTCATGAGCCAGAGATGGACCATGGCACCGGCACAGAACACCAGCACAGCAAAGCCGATGAGCCCGGTCATCCCGAACCGGTCGACCAGCCAGAGCAGGAGCGGCGTGCCGATGAGATTGCCGGCATTGCCGGTCTGCGCCAGCGCGCCATTGGCCAGCGACTGATCCTCGGGCGTGGTGTTGAGCATGGGAATCGAGGCAAAGCTGCCGGATTGCACCAACCCCAGGGCGCCGAGCATCGCCACCGCGACCCAGGCCCGCGCCGGCCCGAGGCTCTCGCCGAAGCTCAGGCACAAGGCCAGAACCGCGGCAAGGACAAAGCCCGTGATCAGCACCGTCACCGGCGAGACATGGCGCAGCAAGCTGATCCCCAGCGTCATCGACACGGAGAGCGCCGCCAGAGGCATCACCCCGGAAATCACCCCGCGCTGCGCATCGGGCAGGAAATCCGGAAACACCGTGACGATGGCGACGAAAGACATGGCGTAGAACAGCCAGCCCGCCGCCGGCGCCGCGATAGAGGGCGAGGAATAGGCCGCGACATGTTTGGCGATGATCTCGCGCAGCGTGAGCGGCGGCAGCCTCTCTGTCCGCGGGCGTATCGGCAGGACACGCGACAGAATCAGCGCCATGATCCACAAGAGCAGCCCGTGCAGGATCATGAGCATCGGCAGGCCAAAACTCTGGGCCAGCGGCAGACCGAGCCAGGAAAACAGCGCGAAAGCCACGGCAAACACCGTGCTCCAGAGCGCCATCGCCGTATTGCGCCAGGAGGGCGGCGCGATCTGGCCGATCAGGGTCGGGGCGGCCACCACGATCATCAGATGCGCGGCGCCTTCCAGCGCCCGGCTGATCAGCATCAAACCGAATCCCGGCAGGCTGGCCTGCAGGAGCGAAAGCGCACCGCCAAAGCTCAGAGCCAGCAAAAGAATGCGACGAAACCCGAGGCGCGACAGAATCATCCCGGAGAACAAGCCGAAGATTAGACCCATCAGGCTCAGCGCCGAGACCAGAAAGCCGAGCGTGGGGCCGAACCCCGGATAGGCCTCGCGAAACAGCGGAAAGGTGACCGCGACCTTGGCGAATTGCCCGGCCGCCAAGACCCCCGCCAGCCAGAGCAAAAAGATGGTCAGCCGCACAGAGCGTCCCGGATCGGTCTCAGATGATGTTGTCATGGGGCGAAAATGCGTGGCGCCCTGCCCCGAGGCAAGGCGCATTCATGCACAGCCGATCCGCCGGGCCAACGGGCGGCCCGGCCTCGGGAGCCGTCAGACCTTGCGATAGATCTCGTCTTCGATCTCGGAAGTGTCGACCCCGAGGCTTTCCAGCGCATCTTCGAGGTAATCGGCCAGAAGCGGGATTCCCATCAGGTATCTTTCGGTCGGACCGATGGCCTCCTGTTTCGCGGTCTCATAGGCCTCGTCATAATCATCGAACGTATCGCGTCCGATCCACATGAGGGCGACAAGCGCGGCTTTCTCATCCTCGTTGAGATTGCGAATGAAACTCGTGAGTTCGCGCTCGGTTCCGTCCGAGGGGCGGGATTCAAGGATCGTGTCGGCATCGGCATCGTCCGTCGGGCGATCCCAACGACCAACTTTCACCCCAAGCTCGCGCGCGCGCACGATGACAAAGGCAACTTTGTGCGGGCTGATGTCCATGGTGGTGTCCTCCAATCAGGTCTGACTGAGTGTGTATCTTACACACAGATCGGCACATGACCTAAGTCAAAGAATCGGGATCGCAGGGCACTGTCTTACGATTTTTGCACAAGGACCGCGGGAGATTGTGCGGAAGACGGCTCGGGGGTGGCCTCCGCCAGTTCCTCGAAATCGAAATTATCCAACCGATGCGCCCGCTTGCCGGCCTTCTCGGCAGAGATCTTGATGTCTTCGAGATCCTTCGCCGCCTGGCCGAAATGCCGGTCGAGATTGCCGACGCGCGTGCCCAGACGTTCGACATCGGCATAGAGCATCGACAGCTCCTTGCGAATGGCCCCGGCCTGTTCGCGCATGCGGGCATCCTTGAGGATCGCCCGCATGGTGTTGAGCGTCGCCATGCAGGTCGTGGGCGAGACAATCCAGACCCGTTTCTCGAACCCTTCGCGCACCAGTTCCGGGAAATTCGCGTGCAACTCGGCATAGACTGCCTCGGAGGGCAGGAACATCAGCGCGCCATCGGCGGTTTCGCCCTCGAGAATGTATTTCTCGGAAATATCCGCAATGTGCTTCTTCACCGCCTGTCGCATCAGTTTCGCGGCCTCATTGAGTTCCCATTGCGTGTCGGCGCGCCGGAGCGCCTCATAGGGTTCCAGTGGAAATTTGCTGTCGATGGCAATCGGACCCGGCGGATTCGGCAGGTGGATGAGACAATCAGCGCGGCGACCATTCGAAAGCGTCGCCTGCAAAGTATAGCTGTCTTTCGGCAGCGCCTTGCCAACGATATCGTTGAGCTGGATCTCACCAAACGCCCCGCGGGTCTGTTTGTTCGACAGGATGTCCTGCAGCGAGAGCACATTGCCCGAGAGTTTCTCGATATTGGCCTGCGCCTTGTCGATGGTCTCCAGCCGCTGCTGCAATTCGCCAAGGCTTTTCGCCGTGCGCTGCGCCGAGCCCTGCAGGTTGACGTTCATCGCCTCGGACACCGTCGCGAGGCGCTTTTCCATCAGCTCGAGCATTTTCGATTGCGACGCCACCTGGGCCTCGGAGACATGGGTCAGCCCACCGGCGAGTTGTTGTTGCCCGTCCGAGAGCATCTGCACCCGCTGGCCGAGCTGATTCATCTGCTGCGCAATCGGCAGCGCCATGCGCGCCGCCTCGCCGGAGCGTTTCAGCACCGTGAGGAGCAGAATGAAAAACACCAACAGGATCGCGCCACCGATCACGGCGGCCAGGGTCAGCGGATCATTGAAATCGAGGGTCATGTGCGTCCAAACAGGCGTTCGATGTCGGAGAGCTTCAGCTCGACATAGGTGGGGCGGCCGTGGTTGCACTGGCCGGAATGCGGTGTCGCTTCCATTTCGCGCAGGAGCGCGTTCATTTCATCGGCCTGCATGCGGCGGCCCGAACGGATCGAGCCGTGACAGGCGACGCGGCTCAGCACCGCTTCGATCCGCGCCTGCACCGTGAAACTGTCGCCCAAGTCCGCCAGCTCATCGAGAATGTCCTCGATCATCGCCTTGGCCGCGACGCGACCGAGAATCGCCGGGGTCTCGCGCACGGCGATGGAACCGCCCCCGAAAGGCTCGATCACCAGACCGAGCTTGGCCAGATCCTCGGCCATCTCCAAGAGCATTTGCGCATCATTGGCGGAAAGATCGACGATCTCGGGGATCAGCAGCGCCTGCGATTTGACGCCGTGTTCGGCCATCTGATGTTTCAGCTTTTCATAGACCAGCCGCTCATGCGCCGCATGTTGATCGACGATGACGATGCCGCGCTCGGTCTGGGCGATGATGTAATTCTCATGCACCTGCGCCCGCGCCGCGCCCAGGGGCAGCGCCTCGGTCTCCGGCTGGGCCTCGACCTGTTCCATGCGGGCAGACGGCTGGGACATTTCGGCGAAACCCGGGGTTTCCATCGGCGCCGGGCGTTCCGGCGCCTGCCAGTCGTAGCTTTGCTCCATCACCTCTTGCGACGGGCGATAGGGGGCGGAATAGCTCGAGCCTAGCGACGGCCCCGTTGAAGCCCTGTCCATCTGATAGACGCGCGGCGGCTCCGCCCCGGTCGGCTCGGGCCGCATCGCGCCCAAGGTGGCATTGGCCACCGTGGTCGAGGCGCGGTGCCCGGCCCCGGCCAGCGCATGGCGTAGCGCCGAGACGATCAGCCCGCGGGCGATCCCCGGCTCGCGAAACCGCACCTCGGATTTCGCCGGGTGCACGTTCACATCCACCAGATGCGGGTCGCAGGTGATGAAGAGACAGGCCGCCGGATGTCGGTCGCGCGACAGGAAATCGAAATAGGCGCCTCTGAGCGCGCCGACCAGAAGCTTGTCGCGCACCGGACGGCCATTGACGAACAGGAACTGCGCCACGGCGGAGCCGCGCGAATAGGTCGGCAGCGCCGCGTAACCGGTGAGCGTCAGCCCCTCGCGTTCGGCATCGATGGCAAGCGCATTCTCGGCGAATTCCTTGCCCAGAATCGTGGCGAGCCGTCCATGCAGCGCGTCGAACATATCGCCCGATTGCGGATCGGCACGGAAGGTCACCCGACCTTCGCCGCCGCCCGAGACATCGCGCAGTGTGAAGCCGACATAGGGCTCGGCCATGGCGAGGCGTTTGATCACATCCGTGATCGCCTGCGCCTCCGCCCGGTCGGTGCGCAGGAACTTGAGCCGCGCCGGCGTGGCGTAGAACAGATCGCGCAGCTCGACGACCGTGCCCCGGCTGAGCGCGGCGGGCTTCACCGGCTCCATCTTGCCCCCCGAGACAGAGAGCGTGACGCCGTCGGCACCGGGGGCGCGCGAGGTGAGTTTCAGCCGCCCGACAGCCCCCAGCGAGGGCAGCGCCTCGCCACGAAACCCGAATGTGTGGATGTCCAGGAGATCCGAACCGTCGATCTTCGACGTCGCATGGCGCGAGAGCGCCAGCGGCAGGTCGTCAGCGGTCATGCCACAGCCATCGTCGGTCACGCGAATGAGCGTTTTGCCACCATCGGCATAGTCAACCTCGATCCGGCGCGCGCCGGCATCGATGGCGTTTTCGACCAGTTCCTTGACGGCGGAGGCAGGCCGTTCGACCACCTCGCCCGCGGCAATACGGTTGATCGCGCCCTCGTCGAGCTGACGAATGGTGGGACGCGGCGTTTCTTGGCTTATTTTGCGGCTCGGGGAATTCATGCCACTAGGAGTAGCATGAGATTTCCCGATTCGACCATGAGGAAATCCGGGGGAAATGCACCCCCGGATCGCAGGATCCCTCAGTTGGTCTGCAAGCCTTCGGGCTGACCGACCACGACGAATGTGAGCTGTTTCGGGTCATAGATCCGCTTGATCGCCGCGTTGACCTGATCGAGCGTCACCGCATTCACCATGTCATTGCGGGTCTTCATATAGTCCTTTGACAACCCGTCCATCTGCATGCCGACGAGGATGCGCGCGATCGGGCCATTGCCGTCGAATCTGAGCGCATAGGCCCCGGTCAGATAGGTCTTGGCCATGTCGAGCTCATCCTGGGTGAGGCCGGTTGCGGCGAATTTTGCCCATTCGTCCTTGACCACATCGATGGCCTCGGCAACCGAGGCATTGCCGGAAGAAAACTGCCCCATGACCAGTTCGGAATGATCGAAGGCGACGAGGTACGCACCGATGCCGTAGGTCAGACCGCGTTTCTCACGCACCTCATCCATCAGCCGGGATTCGCCATGACCACCGAGGATCTCATTGGCGATATAGGCCGGGATGAAATCCGGGTCGTCACGGGTGATGCCTTTCTGGCCGAAGAGGACGACGGATTGCGGCGTCTGGAACGGCACCACGGTAAGATCTCCCGGCAGGGTCGGTTCGACCTGCGCCGGCAGGTCCGGCCCGTTTGCCGGCAATTCGCCCAGAAGATCGTCGAGCAGGTTCGACAGCTCTTCGGCGGTGATATCGCCGACCGCCCCGACATAGAGCCGGTCGCGGGTCATCACCCGATCCTTGGCCGCGAACATATCCTCGCGGGTCAGCCCGGCGACGCTCTCGGGTGTGCCATTGTCATTGCTGCCATAGGGATGGTCACCAAATGTCTGGGCATAGAAGGTCTCCGAGGCGATATCGCCCGGATCGGTGGCCTGCGAGCGCAGGATCGACATGACCTGCCCCCGCACCCGATCCACCGCATCCTGATCGAATCGCGGCTGCATCAGCGCCGCGCGCAACAGCGCCACCGCCTGATCGCGATTCTCGGTCAAAAACCGCGCCGAGATGGTCACCGAATCCATATAGGCATCGAAACTGTAGCTTGCCGCCAGATCGTCACGGGCATTGGCAAAGCCTTGTGCGTCGAGATCGCCCGCGCCCTCTTCGAGCGTTGCCATCATCAGATTGACCTCACCGCGTTTGCCGGGGCGATCCATCGCGGTGCCACCGCGAAACCGGATTTCCAGCGCGGTGAAAGGGATGGAATGTTCCTCGACCAGCCAGGCCTTGATCCCGCCGGGGGTCTCGATGTCCTGGACCTCGACCGCGGCCAGAGCCGGCAGGGTGAGCATGATCAGCGCGGCGGCGGCGATAATGAAGCGTTTCATCCTTCGGCTCCTTCCGTGACCGTATCCGTTGCGGCAGCCGGGCTGAGCCAGCCGGTGACCGCCCGACCGCGGTCAAAGACCTCTGCGGCGGCCGCCATGACATCCTCGGGCGTCACCGATTGCAGAATATCGGGCCAGGCTTCGACATCTTCGAGCGTGAGCCCGATGGCAAGCTCGGCACCATATTGGCGGGCCAGCCCCTCGATATTGTCCTCGGCATAGATGCGGCCTGCGCGCAGCTGGGTCTTGAGCCGCTCGAACTCCGTCAGATCGACGCCGTCCTTGAGGAATTGCGCCAAAGTGGTATCGAGCGCGTCTTCGGCCTCTTGCATCGAGACCCCGGGCGTCGGCACCATCACCAGGTTGAAGGTCGTGTCGTCGATCGCCGCCCCGTCATAATAGGCCCCGACATAGATCGCCTTGGCGTCGTCGAATGCGAGATGGCGGGCGAGATAGGAGGTGGTGGAATTGCCCCCCAGAAGCGAGGCGAGAATTTCCAGTGCCGCAGCCGTCTTCTGATCTCCCGGATCGCGTTCGGGCGCGAGGTAGCTGCGGGCGATCGAGGGCTGCGAGACCCGCGGGTCGGACATGGTCAGCCGCCGTTCGGCGAGCTGCGGCGGCTCCTGCGGACGCGCACGCGGCGCCAGATCCGGCGTGGGTGCCACCGGGCCATAATATTGCTTCGCCAGGTCGAAAACCTCATCCGGATCGACATCGCCGGCGACCACGAGGATGGCGTTATTGGGCGCATAATAGCGGTGGTAGAAATTGAACGCATCGTCGCGCGACAGCTGTTCCATCTCCTGTCGCCAGCCGATGATCGGGATGCCGTAAGGATGGTTGAGATATTGCGCCGCACGGGTCTGTTCGCGGAACAGCGCGCCCGGATCGTTGTCGGTGCGCTGGTTGCGTTCTTCCAGAATGACCTGACGCTCGGTTTTCACATCGTCCTCGGTCATCTCGAGATCGCGCATCCGGTCGGCTTCCATCTTCATCATCAGCCCGAGACGATCCGCCGCGATGCGCTGATAATAGGCGGTGTAATCCCAGGAGGTGAAGGCGTTGTCGGAGCCGCCGTTGCGGGTCACGGTCTCGGACAGCTCGCCCGAGGCCAGATCGTCGGTGCCCTTGAACATCAGATGTTCGAGGAAATGCGCGATGCCGCTTTTGCCGGCCGGTTCATCGGCGGCACCGATCTTGTACCAGACCGTATGGGCCACGACCGGGGCGCGGTGATCCTCGAGCACCACGACCTCCATCCCGTTGTCCAATTGATAATGGCTGACTTCGGCGGCCAGGGCCGCGGTCACGGGGGTCACAAAGACAGAGGAAGGCAGCGCGACCAGCGCCGCCATCAATGCGTTTCTCATAAGGGCACCTTTGTCGATCACATCAGGCTTCAGTCAGATCATAGTTGCGCCAAAGCGAAGCACAGCACAACCGACATGACGGGGAAGTGAAGCGGTGCGAGCGCCCTCCCTTTGGGCGCGGCATCCGACGCGCCCGGAGAGCGTCTTTCGGGGCCGAGTTACTCTGCCGGGGCAGAGGGCACGGTCACCCCCATCGCGCGCAGACGCAGCCATTCCTCATAGGCATCGAGGGCAAAGCGCTTGTAAGCGCGCTCATAGCTACCGCGACCGGTGCGACGTCCTTCATCCGCCTTGGAGAGATCGGCACGAATCGCCGGATCGACGCCATAGCGCGAGGCATAGGAGACGATGCCCCCATCGACACCGCCTGTCGGCACCCGCCCGCCGAGCGCCACGATGGCATCGGCCTTCGGTGTCGCATCGGTCAGATTGGCCCCGCCCGGGGTCGGCGCCGGCAGATCGGTGTAATTCGCCGGTTCCTGCAGCGGTTTGCCCGGGACGATGGAGAACTCATCCGGCCCGGTCTTGACCCGGTTGGGCGTGCGCGGACCGCTCTGGCCACAGGCCACGAGAGCGCCCAGTGCCAAGAGGCACACACCTGTCCGGAGCACATTCGAGACCATGAAACCTTCCCTTCGCCTGAGCGTTGCGCCAAATCGCGTCAGAGCATGTTTAGACCAGACGACAGCCGAGGTCACGCCCGGTTTTTACGCTCGCCGGTGAAAAGAATGAGACCGAAAGCACCGGCGAAAATCATGATATCGGCAATATTGAAAGAATAGGGGTTGGAAAAGCCGCAACACGACATGTTGAGGAAATCCGCCACGGCGCCATAGGCAATGCGATCCACGGCATTGCCAAGCGCACCACCGATCAGGAGGCCGGCACTCAATTTGCCGAGCCAGGACATCGGCTCGCGCCGCACCCAGATCAGGATACCCGCAGAGATCGCCACGGCGAGCACCACCCAGCCCCAGCGCAACAGGTCGCCATGACCGGACAAGAGCCCGAAATTGGCGCCGCGGTTCCACGCCATGTGGAACACGAGATAGGGGGGCAGAACGTCGATCTGCCCCACCGTCTTGAGATCCATGACCTGGACCACGGCCCATTTCGAGAGCTGGTCGATCACGAATGTGATCAGCGCTGCAAGTGCCGTGATCCGCATCTGTACCTCCTAGTGACGGAAGTGGCGCATGCCGGTCAGCACCATGGCCAGACCCGCCTCATTGGCCGCGTCGATCACCTCCTGATCGCGCATCGAGCCGCCCGGCTGGATGACACAGGAGGCACCGGCGGCGGCCGCTTCGAGCAGACCGTCGGCGAAGGGGAAGAACGCATCGGACGCCACGGCGGAGCCCTTGGTCAGAGGTTCATCGAGCCCCATGGCCTCGGCCATGCGTTCGGCTTTCTTGGCGGCGATCAGGGCCGAGTCGAGACGCGACATCTGACCGGCGCCGACACCGACGGTGGCCTGATCCTTGACGTAGACGATGGCGTTGGACTTGACGTGCTTGCCGACTTTCCAGGCAAACAGCAGGTCTTTCATCTGTTCCGGGGTCGGGGCTTTCTCTGTGACGACTTTCAGATCGTCCATGCCGATGAACCCCGCATCCTTGTCCTGGAACAGGTAGCCGCCAGCAACCTGACGGATCGTGTTCGGCTTCGCCAGAACATCCGGCAGACCCTCGGTGGTCAGCAGACGCAGGTTCTTCTTGGCGGCAAAGATTTCCTTGGCCTCGTCGGAGGCACCCGGCGCGATGACGACCTCGGTGAAGATTTCGGTGATCGCCTTGGCGGTCTCGGCATCGAGTTTCTGGTTCAGCGCCACGATGCCACCAAAGGCCGATGTGCGGTCGCAATCGAACGCCTTGTTATAGGCTTCAATGAGAGTCGCACCTTTCGCCACACCGCAAGGGTTGGCATGTTTGATGATCGCCACGGCCGGGGTCTCCGCCGGATCGAACTCGGCGACCAGCTCAAACGCCGCATCGGTGTCGTTGATGTTGTTGTAGGACAGTTCCTTGCCCTGATGCTGCACGGCGGTGGCAACGCCCGGACGCTCCGAGCCGTCGACATAGAAGGAGGCGGACTGGTGCGGGTTTTCGCCGTAGCGCAGGGTTTGCTTGATCTGACCGGCGACAACGCGACGACGCGGGGCCGCCTCACCGATGGCATCGGCCATCCAGTTCGACACGGCGGCATCATAGGCGCCGGTGCGGGCGTAGGCGATCTGCGCCATTTTCTGACGGAACGCATAGGAGGTCTGGCCGTCGTTGGCGTCGAGCTCGGCGATCAGCGCGTCGTAATCTTCGACATCGACGATGGTGGTGACGAACCCGTGATTCTTCGCCGCCGCGCGGATCATCGCCGGACCGCCGATGTCGATGTTCTCGATCATCTCGTCATACGCGGCACCACGGGCCAGCGCGGCTTCGAACGGGTAAAGGTTCACAATCAACAGGTCGATGCCACCGATCTCATGCTCTTCCATGGCTTTGACATGTTCGGCATTGTCGCGCAGCGCCAGAAGCCCGCCGTGCACACGCGGGTGCAGGGTTTTCACGCGCCCGTCCATCATTTCCGGGAAACCGGTGACATCGGCCACGTCCTTGACCGCGAGCCCCGCATCGCGCAGCGTCTTGGCCGAACCACCGGTGGAGAGCAGTTCGACGCCCTTGGCAGCGAGCGCCTTGCCCAGCTCGATGAGGCCGGTTTTGTCGGATACGGAAAGAAGCGCGCGCTTCACGGGATAAAGATCGGTCATGGTGGCAGTCCCCAGATGATCGAGCAAAGAGGCTCGATGGCAGTCGTTCAGCTCAGGGTCTCGTTGTCCATCTCAAGGTCGCGGAGCGTCGTCGGCGTCTCCTGCGCCTTGGCCAATGTCCAACGGACACGGGTCGCATAATCCATTGCCGCCGCAGATAGAACCACTTGTTTCGCCGCACGGGGCTTTAATCGGTTTTTTTCCAGATAAACTGAGCGCTCGAGGCTCAATTTCGCGCGACCATCGTGCCGGAACACCCAGATCTCGCCGGATTTGAGCGCCAGCGACACCGCGGTGCCGCCCATGTCAAGCTCCGCATCGACATCCGGATGCAGGTGGAACCGCACCTGAAACGGGATGCCCTGGAGCTTGAGCCGGTCCATCATCCGGTCGAATTGCCGCTCGTCCTCGGCGGTGATCGTCGCCAGCGTGTCCTCGCCGGCAATGCCGCGCCCGTCTTTCGACAGTTCGATCTGGCGGATATGGGTGAGCCCATGGGTCGGCGTATAGCCGTTGTGACCGGCGACAAAGCCGCCGCCATCATCCCCCGCACGCAGTTCGAGCCGCACATCGTCGGGCACGTCCACGAGCAATTCGCGCAGATGCCCGCCGATCATCTTTTTCGGCCCGAGCCGCGATGACGAGAATCCTTCGATCCCCAGGGTCGAATGCGACGGCGTCGCCCGGCCTGCACGGCGCCAATCGGCCCCGAAACTGCTGCCGGCGCCGCAATTGACGATCAGCGGCCGACGTCCCGAGGTCAGTTCAAACGCCAGAGTCGAGGCATGGGCATTATAGGAAGCTTCCTGACGCGGCGGCGGCGCGGCATCGACGATGATCGAACTGCGCCCGGCCGAGAGCCGCAGAAACCCCATGTGAAGCGCCTGCCCCGGCGGCGTCTTGTTGCCCGAACTGGCCAGCGCGTGATCGAGCCGCCCCTCGGCGCCGCGCCCGCCGCCATGGAACCGCGCCAGCCCGCCGTCGGAATGGCGCAGCGCCCGCAGGGTCGGCGCAATGCGCTCGATCGCCTCGAGATGCGCCGTGTCGGCGATTTTGCCAGCTTCCGAGAGCGCCGCCGCCGCCCAGGTCAGGAGCGTGAAGACTTCCAGAAGCTCTTCCGGATTGCGGGTCGGAATGCCGCCCTCTTCGTCAATCTCCGCCGCGCATTCATGAGCCAAGGCTTTGACCGCGGGGGCGACATGCTCCTCCATGCCGACCAGCGACAGACCGGCATAGATCAGCCCGGTGAGCGCCTCGAACCGGGGCAGGCCGGGGCTCGCTGTCTGCCAGCGCCGCGACAGGAAAATCGTCTGCTGCCCGAGCGTGCGGTAAAAGGCGTTGGAAACCTCGCTCTCCTGGCCGGAGAGGAAAAACAGCGCGTGATGAATCCAGCGGATGAGCCGTCGCCCGGTCAGATCCGGGGTCCAGCCGGGACCTGTGCCGCGCGCGTAGCGCTCCATCCAGAGCTTGATCCAGTCCTGCGCCCGATGCCGCGCATTGAAATCGCCCACGGCCGCCAGATCGTCGAGCCAGGCAAAACCATGAATTTCCTCGACAAATCCGGATGCGGGGGCTTCGAGATCCCAGATCGACGTATTCGGCGCCTCGACCAGATAGCCGGCGAACAGGAAATTGCCGCCGATGAGTTGCCGCCCACGGGCAAAGGAGCCGATGGATTTCGGTTCCGGTTGCGACACGAATCCCATGGCCGGTTTCGCACGCGCGGCGCGCCACGCATGATACCTGTTCATGCGGCGAATATTTCTTACGCGCCAATCCTCGCTCTGCGACATGCCGGGCCTGCCCCACCCTGTTTTCCGGGTCATTTTCGTTTGCCCTGAAAGATAGCGAGCGGGAGGACCGCTGTCATTCGGAAATGCCCGCTCAAGCCCCGGGTCTCAGCACCGTGATGAAGAATCCATCCATGCCGCCGAGATCGGGCCAATAGTCGGGCCGGGTTCTGAGCCCCTCTTCGCCGATCCAGTCGGAATCAATCCCCGGGATGCGCAGTGCTTCGAGATCGACGGTCAGGCCGGGGTGACGTGCCATCGCGTCGCGCACCTGTTCCTCGCCCTCGTCGATGAGCAGGCTACAGGTGCAATAGACCAGCTTTCCGCCCGGTTTAAGCATCCCCAAAGCCCGGTCGATCAGATGTTCCTGCAACTCGAAAAGACCCGGAAAATCCGATCCGTCTTTCACATGCGGCAAGTCGGGGTGCCGACGGATCGTGCCCGTCGCCGTGCAAGGCGCATCGAGCAGGATCGCATCAAACGGCCCGCCCTCGTATTCCAGCGCATCGCCGACGGCAATTTCCGCCGACAGGCCACAGCGAGCGAGGTTTTCCCGCACCCGCGCCATCCGCGATTCGGAAATGTCGAGCGCGGTGACCTCGGCCCCCATGGCCGCGAGCTGCATGGTCTTGCCGCCCGGCGCGGCGCACATATCGAGCACACGGGCGCCTTTCTCGGGCGCAAGGATTCGCGCCGGCAGGCTGGCGGCCGCGTCCTGCACCCACCAGTCGCCTGCCGCGAACCCGTCGAGCTTGGTCACCTGTACCGCGGCATCCAGACGGACCGAACCGGTGGGGAGCACCGTGCCGCCGAGCTTTTCGGCCCAGCCTTCGGCATCCGATTTCACGGTTGATTTCACGGTCAGATCCAAGGGCGCACCCTTGGCCTGTGCCGCCTCCATCGCCGCCACGCCGGCCTTGCCGAAATCCGCCACCAGCGGCTTGCGCAGCCATTTCGGCAGCATCGGCGCCGGCAACCCGTCCCATTTCGCCTTTTCCGCGTCGATCTTGCGCAGGACCGCATTGACCAGCCCTTTGAAATGGCTGGATTTCGGGCGCTCCTGCATCAGCGTCACATAGGCGTTCACCACACCGTGAGCGGCCTCCTGCATGGCGCAGATCTCGAACACCCCCATGCGCAGGGCATTCATCACATGCGGCGCGGGGCGTTTCGAGAGATGCGGCCCGAGCATGCGGTCGCAGCGATCGATGACGCGCAGCGCCTCGGTCACGAGCCGCTGGGCGCGGGCGCGATCCTCGGGCGAGAGATCTTTCGTGCGATTGAGCAGCACTTCGGACAGGAGCCGTTTCTCCACGAGCACGGCGTCCAGAAGGGCCAGAGCGGCCCGGCGGGCGGCAAGCCCGGCGACATCAGATGATCTTGTTTTCATGGTCCGACCCCGTATATCAGTTGGGGAAGCCGGACAAGAAAATCCGAAGGACACACCAAGGACATGGCCATGAGCGATCAGCCCGTACATAAGACCGAGGAACGCGACATCTCGCACCTGCCCGCCGCTGCCCAGCGCGCGCTTCAGGAGGCAGAAGACCGCCGCAAGGCCCGCGAAGAGGCGGTCAAGGCGATGCCGACCGAGCTTGGCGGGCGCGACGGGCCGGAACCGGTGCGCTATGGCGATTGGGAGAAAAAAGGCCTCGCCATCGATTTCTGACATCGACCGTCAGGCAACAAGGAAAAACCCGCGTCCTCTCGAACGCGGGTTTTCTTTTGCTTCATCTGTCGCTCGGCTCAAAGGCCCAGCACATCCAGCATGTCATATTCGCCGGGTTTCTTGCCCTGCCCCCAAAGCGCGGCTTTCAAGGCGCCCTTAGCAAAGAGCGAGCGATCGGAGGCGACATGGCGCAGGATGATCCGCTCTCCCTCGCCCGCGAACATCACATCGTGCTCACCGACGATATCGCCGCCACGGATGGCAGAGAAGCCGATGTCGCCCGGTTTGCGAGCGCCAGTGATGCCGTCGCGCCCCGAGTCGCGCACCTCCTCGAGCTTCACCCCACGCCCCTCGGCGGCGGCCTCGCCCAGCATCAGCGCGGTGCCCGAAGGCGCATCCACCTTGCGGTTGTGATGGGCTTCGATGATCTCGATATCGTAATCGGCGTCCAACGCGGCAGAGACCATTTTGGTCAGCTTGGTCAACAGGTTGACGCCAAGCGACATATTGCCGGCGCGGATGATCGTGGCATGGCGCGCGGCGGCGGTAATCTTTGCGAGATCTTCCTCGGTCATGCCCGTGGTGCCGATGACATGGACGCAGCGGGCCTGCGCCGCGAGCCCGGCGAATGCAATGGTCGCGGCAGGTGCGGTGAAATCGATCACCGCCTGCGCTTTCGCGAAAGCGTCCAAGGCGTCATCCGTGACGGTGACGCCCAGCGCCGCCCCGCCCATGGCCTCGCCGATATCGCGCCCGATCCAGTCATGGCCCGCGCGCTCGACCACGCCGACAAGTTTGCATTTGTCAGAGGCCACAACGGTTTTGATCAGCATCTGGCCCATGCGGCCGGAGGCGCCGGTGATGACAATGCCGGGAAGCTCGCTCATGTCTTTGGTCTCCTGAAATATCCTGCGGGCGAGCTTTAACCTGTGCGCGGGGTTTTGGCAAAGCCCGCTTGCAAGACTCTCTTTGGAGGACTATCTGGCCCCCATGGCAAAACGTTCTCATTCCGGCGGCCCCTCGGGGTCGCACCGTACCCTTCGCGTGGGCGAGGCCATCCGGCGTCGCCTTTCCGAAATCCTGAGCCGTGGCGAAATCCACGACCCGGATCTGACAGCCCTGTCGATCACGGTGGGTGAGGTGCGCGTCAGCCCGGATTTGCGGGTGGCGACGGCCTATGTGTTGCCTCTGGGTGGCAAGGACGCGGAAGAGGCCTTGCAGGCGCTCAGACGGAACCGCGGCGAGATCCGGCACCAAATGGGCAAGGCGCTTGGTATCAAGCACACGCCGGAGATGCGCTTTGCGCTCGACGACACATTCGACCGGATGGACGCGACGCGGCGGATGTTCGCGGATGAGAATGTCCAGCGCGATCTGCACAAAGACGATCGCGAAAGCGACGAGGAAGAGTAATGGCCCGACGCAAGAAGGGGCGCGCGGTTCACGGCTGGCTGGTCGTGGACAAGCCCGCCGGCATGACCTCGACCGCCGTTGTGAACAAGGTGCGCTGGGCTTTCGATGCGCAAAAGGCCGGCCATGCCGGTACGCTCGACCCGGAGGCGACCGGGGTTCTGGCCGTGGCGTTGGGCGAGGCGACCAAGACCGTGCCCTATATCACCGAAGCGCTGAAATGCTACCGCTTCTCGGTGCGTCTCGGACAGGCGACCAACACCGACGATGCCGAGGGCGAGGTGATCTCCGAGAGCGATGCGCGCCCGACAGATGACGAGATCGACGCGGCTCTGGCGCAGTTCGAAGGCGATATCATGCAGGTGCCGCCGAAATTCTCCGCCGTGAAGATCGACGGGGAACGCGCCTATAAACGCGCCCGCGACGATGAGGATTTCGAGATTGCCGCCCGCCCGCTCTATGTCGACGAGCTGAAATTCATCGAACGCAAGGATGCGGATCACGTCATTCTGGAAATGGTCTGCGGCAAGGGCGGCTATGTCCGTGCGATTGCCCGCGATCTCGGCGAGGCTCTGGGATGCTACGGCCATGTCGAATGGCTGCGCCGGGAATGGTCCGGGCCCTGGGATGCCGACGAGGGCGTGTCGCTCGCGGAAATCGAAGAGCTGGCAAAAACCCCGGAGATCGACCAATTCCTGCGCCCGGTCGAAGAAGGTCTCGCCGATCTCGACGAGGTGATGTGCAGCCCCGATGGTGCGATGCGTCTGAGAAACGGCAACCCCGGCATGGTCTACCCGGCCGATGGCGTCGAATATGGCGACGAGGTCTGGGGATCGTTCGAGGGCAAGCCGGTCGCCGTGGGCCAGTACAAGGGCGGGGAATTACATCCCTCGCGCGTGTTCAACCTCTGAACCCGCCATATCTTGCCCTGATCGCTTGAAAGCTCGGGGTAAAACCGGCATTCAAAGCCCATGATCACACGCACCCATACCAAGGGCGACGCGCCCTCCACCGCCGTCTACTCCGATTGCGAACACTACCGTTATTCTCTGGTCCGGACCTGGGAGCCCGAGGGGCGCAAGGCGCTCTTCGTCATGCTCAACCCCTCGACCGCCACGGAAGTCCAGAACGATCCGACGGTGGAACGCTGTGAAAGACGGGCGCGGGCCCTGGGCTTCGGCGCCTTCTGTGTGACCAATATCTTTGCCTGGCGCGACACCGATCCGAGAAAGATGCGCGCCGCCACCGATCCGGTCGGGCCGGAAAATGACGCGGCGATTGCGGATTGGGCGCAATGGGCGGATCAGATCGTTTGTGCCTGGGGCACCCATGGCGCGCATCTGGGTCGCGGCGCGGCGGTGGAGACGCTGCTGCGCGGCACCGGGCGGGATCTCTATCACCTCGGCCTCTCGAAAGCCGGGCATCCGAAACACCCGCTCTATATCGCCTATAGCCAACAGCCGGAGCTCTGGCCCTGATCGGACTGGATCGGATCAGGAGGTGAGCGCGGAAGGGCTGATCTCGACCAGAACATCGTCGACGGTGGCATGGGGCGAGCCGTAGAGCACCGCGACCACATCGCCATTGACGATCACCTGGCTCGAGGCCCCATCCACGGTCTGGCTCACCTCGACATCGAGCGTGCCGGTGTAACTGTCATTCGGATCGAGCGTGATTCGCAGGAAATCTTCGCCCTCGGAGAAATCGGTGATCTGGGCATGGCCGACGCCGGCATTGGCGTCGTAATAGAGCCAGAACGTGTCATCCCCCGCACCGCCGGCTGCGGTGTCCTCGCCATCCATGATCAGCGTGTCGTCGCCATCGCCGCCATAGAGCCGGTCGGCCCCATCATCGCCCGAGATCACATAGTCGGAGCCCGTGTCATCGCCGGCGTAAATCAGATCATCGCCGGCCCCGCCCGCGAGATAGGCCGTGCCGTCGCCGCCATAGATCACGTCATTGCCATCGCCGCCATCGACAATCGCCGCGTCATCGCCGGTGGCGATCACATCGTCCCCGGCCCCACCGGTGACGAGATTGAGCGTGCCTTCGGTGTCGATATGTGCCGTGCCGCCCTCGTCCAGTGTGAGGGTGGCATCCGTGCCGCCCTGCATCGTGTCATCGGCCAGGACCAGCGTCTCCCCCGTATCGGAAAGCACATGCTCAACGGTCTCGCCGGTGGTTTCGCCCGTGGCCGCGGGAGTGTCATCGTCATTCGGCGCGATCGCGCCGAAATCGCCCAGCTCGTTCAAGGCATAGAGCGTCGTTTCACCGCTCTCGGGATCGAATATCGAGACCGAAATATCATCGGCGGGCAATGTATCATGCCCCAGGAAGGACAGGATGGTTTCGTCCTCGTCGGTGGCATAGGAAAGCGAGGTGCCGATCTCGGCCCCCTCCGCGTCGACCAGCGGCTCGACGATGAATTCGCCGGCGCCGCCATCGTTGACGTTCAAGGTGACGTGGTCGACATCCGCCTCGAAATCCGCGAACAAAGTCTCGCCGGAACCGAGCACGACCTCGTAATCATCCCCCGTCCCGGCATCGGTTTCCGCCGCATCCGCATCATCGACGGTCTCGCCGGTTGCAGTGTCGTCAGAGAGGAGATCGGTCTCGCCTTCATCGCCGGATGCATAGTCGAGCACATCGCCCGCGCCCTCGGCCGCCTGGCTGTCGTCGAAAGCCGCGTTCCCGGTCTCTTCGGACGCGTCCTCCTCCTCCGGCGTCTTGTCACCAAGCGCTGCGATATCTCCGATTGCGAATGCTGCCGGAACCAGTCCCAAGAGCGCCAAGGCCCATAACATTTGCCCACACCTCACACAAATCCATCCAAGTGTACCCTAAATGTTCTCTCTAGTTTGGAAAGGTAAATCTCCGGACAAGTTAATCTAAATATCTGTTAGGAAACATTAATTTTCAATCTCCAAGATTCGGTGTAGAAGGGAGTCGGGGGAGCGGCCCCCAATGACACCACAGCAAAGAGGCAGCCATGGCGGAAGATCATTTTTCGCAGGATATCAAGGACCTGAAGGCGGAATTGGAGCGGCTGAACGGGCATCGTTTCATCCGGGTTCACAATTCCACCTGGCGGTTGGTCTGGTTTCAGTTCCTGCGCGGGCTGGCCTTCGGTTTCGGCTCCGTGGTGGGCGCCTCGATCGTCGTGTCGATCGTCGGCTTTATGCTCAACCAGATGGAAGTGGTGCCGATCATCGGCGACTGGGCGAAACAGCTGGCCGGTGAGATCATGCAGGATGCGCAGCAGATGGGCGCGGGTCAGTAAGACCGACCACAAGACCACCAAGGCGGGCATCCGCGCAGACAAAAGGCTTTCTTTTCCACAAGAATCCGGTTAAACGCGCGCATTCCTTGACCCCATGTCAGGGAATGACTCTCCAAGGGCCCTGCTGGACGACATCCCGGCTTGCGCCATAACCCTTTGTTTTCGAAAGGAGACCCCGATGTCGATCACTGCTGAAGAAAAAGCCCGCCTGATCAAGGAATTCGGTACCAAAGAAGGCGACACCGGTTCGCCCGAAGTTCAGGTTGCCATCCTGTCCTCGCGGATTGCCACGCTCACCGAGCACTTCAAAACCCACAAAAAAGACAACCACGGCCGTCGCGGCCTGCTGATGATGGTTGCCCAGCGTCGTAAGCTGCTGGACTACGTCAAAGGCAAAGACCAGGCACGCTACCAGTCCCTCATCGAACGTCTGGGCCTGCGTCGCTAAACTCTTTTCGCAGCGCAGATCCGCTCTGCAAAGCGATGTGTGTTTGAAGATCCTCCGGGAAACCGGAGGATTTTTGCTTTTCCGGGCACCTTGGTCGGGAAGCTCGCCCAGACCTCGATACCAGACGCTCAACGCGCCTTGTCGATCTGACGGATAAGATCGGCCAGTTTCTCTCCGATCACCCGGGAGCCCTTCTTCGACGGGTGGATCATGTCCACCCCGTGAAAGCTGCGGTCCCCCTCGGGCACGAGACGCGACAGGTCGAGGAAATAGACCCCGTCACTCTGCGCCGCCATGGCGGACACCCGGGCTTCGAATTCGTCGCCCAGATCGCGGCAGGCATCGATCATGGAATCGACGCCGGGGCTGCGCAGATAGCCGAGATAGACGACATTGGCGCCGGTCTGACGGATCTGATGCACCAGTCTCGGGATCTCGCCGCGCGTGCCGTCGGCGGCAATCATCCGCGCCATTTTGCGGTCGCATTTGTGACAGCCGCAGCCGAGCCAGAGATCGTTGCCACCGCCATTGATCACCACCCAATCGACCTTGTCGCCCCGGTACTGTTTGGAGATCTTCATCCCCATGGCGCCGGTGATCGGCAGGCCATAGATGATCCGGGCGCCGCCGATGGCGCGATTTTCCACCGGCTCGCCCAGAACAACGGAGAGCACATCGGCGATCGAGGCCCCCGACACCCCGTGCCAGGCCATCATCGAATCCCCCAGCGTCAGAATGCGTGCGGTCGCAGCCGCCGACGCCGCCGGAGCGCCCTGGCTCTCCTGCGCTCCGTGTGCCGTCTCTGCCGTCTCTGCCACCTGTGCGGCCTCGCCGGCCCTGAGCGGATCTCCGATCAGGCTCACCGCCAGGGCGAGCACCAGGAACAGGGTCGAAAGCCCCCCCGGGAACCGCCCAGAAAACAGCCCAGCAAACCGCGACGGCATCGGGAAAAACGCGGAGGACAGTTTTGGCCACACGCGACGCTTGCGGGATTGCACGGCAGTCACCTCATCTCTCAAATGCGGCGGGACCGGAACAGGTGTTCCCCACCACAGGGTCTTGAATTGCTAAGCCCGGCCGCCGGTTCAGACGGCACAGCCCCCGGAAATCATGCCGGGTCTCATGGTCGCCGCCGGATCATCTCTGGAATTCCACCCCGCGAGCGCCGAGAGAAATACCCGGGATCGGCCGGAAAATCCCCAATGCTTTGCGGCGCACGAAGTCTTTTACAAAACCCCGGAATTCCTGTATGGGCCAGTGCATCTGAGACGTAACGCAAAGACCCCGGCGTTGTGAATAGAAGATATGGGGTCGGCGGCAATGGGGCCGCCACGCAAACGGGAGACGCGGGAGGGCCCGCGAGTGCTCCCAAACAGGATACGCTGAATGTTCAACGAAGTTAAAAAATCGATCCAGTGGGGCGAAGAGACCCTCACGCTGGAAACGGGCAAGGTTGCCCGCCAGGCCGATGGCACCGTCATCGCCACCCTTGGCGAAACCTCGGTGATGGCCAACGTCACCTTCGCCAAGCAACAGAAAGAGGGCCAGGACTTCTTCCCCCTCACTGTTCACTACCAGGAAAAATACTATGCCGCCGGCAAGATCCCGGGCGGCTTCTTCAAACGCGAGGCACGCCCGACCGAGAAAGAGACGCTCACTGCGCGTCTGATCGACCGTCCGATCCGCCCGCTGTTTGTCCCCGGCTTCAAAAACGAAGTTCTGGTGATGTGCACCGTGCTCAGCCACGATCTGGTCAATGACCCGGATGTGGTGGCGATGATCGCCGCCTCTGCCGCCCTGACCATCTCGGGCGCGCCCTTCATGGGTCCGATCGCCGGTTGCCGCGTCGGCTTCGAGGATGGCGAATACATCCTGAACCCGACCGTCGATGACATGCAGGGCCTGCGCAACAATCCGGACCAGCGTCTGGACCTCGTCGTCGCCGGCACCAAAGACGCCGTGATGATGGTCGAATCCGAAGCCTACGAGCTGACCGAAGAGGAAATGCTCGGCGCCGTGACCTTTGCCCATGAGCAGATCCAGCCGGTCATCGACTGCATCATCGATCTCGCCGAAGAAAGCGCGAAAGAGCCGTTCGAATTCTCCGCGCCGGATTATTCCGCACTCTTCGAAGTGGTGAAAGCCGCCGGTGAAGAGCAGATGAAAGCCGCTTACGCGATCCTCGACAAACAGGAACGTGTGGCCGCCGTCTCTGCCGCCAAGGAAGCGATCAAAGCGACCCTGACCGAAGAGCAGCTCGAAGACGCCAACCTCGGCTCCGCGCTCAAAAAGCTCGAATCCACCGTGCTGCGCTCTTCCGTTGTGAAAGAGGGCAAGCGGATCGACGGTCGTGCATTGGATCAGGTGCGCCCGATCACCTGTGAGACCGGCCTTCTGCCGCGCACCCACGGTTCCGCCCTGTTCACCCGCGGTGAGACCCAGGGCCTCGTGGTCACCACGCTCGGCACCGGCGACGATGAGCAGATCATCGACGCGCTGCACGGCAACTTCCGCTCCAACTTCCTGCTGCATTACAACTTCCCGCCCTACTCGGTCGGTGAGGTTGGTCGTGTCGGCTCCCCGGGGCGTCGTGAGATCGGTCACGGCAAACTGGCATGGCGCGCCCTGCAGGCCGTTCTGCCCGCTGCCACCGACTTCCCCTACACGATCCGCGTGGTCTCCGAGATCACCGAATCGAACGGCTCCTCCTCGATGGCCTCCGTCTGCGGCGGTTCGCTGTCGATGATGGACGCCGGTGTGCCGCTCAAATCCGCCGTGGCCGGTGTGGCCATGGGCCTGGTGCTCGAAGACGACGGTGAGTTCGCCGTTCTGACCGACATCCTGGGCGACGAGGATCACCTCGGCGACATGGACTTCAAAGTGGCAGGGACCGAGAACGGCATCACCTCGCTGCAGATGGACATCAAGGTGCAGGGCATCACGCCCGAGATCATGAAGCAGGCTCTCGCTCAGGCGAAAGAAGGCCGCATGCACATCCTCGGCGAGATGAACAAGGCGCTTTCGGGTGCCGGCGAATTCTCCGCCCACGCCCCGCGCATCGAGACCATGCAGATCCCGACCGACAAGATCCGCGAAGTGATCGGCTCCGGCGGCAAGGTGATCCGCGAGATCGTCGAAACCTCCGGTGCGAAAGTCGACATCAACGACGAGGGCATCATCAAGATCGCCTCCGCCAATGGTGAGGCGATCAAGAAGGCTTACGACATGATCCACTCGATCGTGGCCGAGCCGGAAGAAGGCGTGGTCTACAAGGGCAAGGTCGTGAAACTCGTCGATTTCGGCGCGTTCGTGAACTTCTTCGGCAAACGTGATGGCCTTGTGCACGTGTCTCAAATCGAGAACCGTCGCCTGAACCATCCGTCCGACGTGCTCAAAGAAGGTCAGGAAGTCTACGTCAAGCTTCTCGGCTTCGACGATCGCGGCAAGGTCCGCCTCGGCATGAAAATGGTCGATCAGGAAACCGGCGAAGAGGTTGCTCCGGAGAAAAAAGAGGACTGATCCTCACTCCATGGAAATAAGAAAGCCCCGCTTCTGGCGGGGCTTTTTGTTTGGCCCTGTACGAGGGGCCGATCGCATGGGTCTCAGCTCTCCAAATACCACCGTTTCGCCGCCAGATCCTCGACGCTTTCGGCCTCGATCTGATCGACCTTGCGCATCACGCGGCGGTAGTGGTCCTTGGCGTCCTGGGTCATGTTCGAACCACGGGTGATCTTGGACATCAGCTCGGCATTCGAGCGGGTGTAATAGTGGTTCAGCTGGATGTGTTTTGCCGAGTAGAAAGACGGTGTCTTCCGGTCGCCGGCGGAGAGCCGATGCCCCCTGTCATTCGCGCTGCGCGTCGATCCGTCCGTCTCGATCGAATGCACCTTGATCGCGGTGACATGGCAAGGGTCCACGATCATCTTGAAGTTGCACATGCCCTTCAGGGGACTCATCGGGTCCGGGTGACGGCGGGTGTAATTGGCGATGATCCCGCCCTCCGGCGGGTCCTCGAAACCGTTGCGGCCGAACATGTGCCAAGGCAGGGAAATATTCACCTCGCCCTCGAGATGCGCGAGGCAGTCGAGCAGCGTGCCCCCGGATTTCGGCACCAGGAATTCGTCGACGTCGATAAAGGACATCCAGCGGAACTGATCGCCGAAATTGCGCACCGCATGGGCATAGGCCAGAACCTGATTGTGGATCTCGGCGCCGGTGACGCCATCGCGAAGCTTCTGGTTCCACGGGATCACCGTGACGTTCTGAACCCCGACGGCCGCGACCAGTTGCACCAGCGTGCTGTCGGTCGAGCCATTGTCATAGACGTAGAAATGCCGCACCCCGGCCTTGCGATGGAACCGCGCCCATTCGGCGATATGGTCCTCTTCGTCGCGCACGATGAGCACGATCGCCAAGCCCTCCCGATCCGGCAGGGCCTTGGGCGGGTCAAGCGCGATACGCGAGATCGATTTTGTGCGGCGCAGGAAGGAAAACATGAAAAAACCCCATTCGCGAACAGCTTAGAAAAGTTTTCCGTCCGCGAACAGGGTGATTTTTAGCGAGCGTTAACGCTTACTTCGGGTCTTTGACGAAGCGCAGATAGGGCAGTTTCACTTCGACGTCGCCGAATTTCGCGGCGGCTTCATCGTCGGTGAGCGACAGGGCGGCGATCACGTCCTGACCCGTGGTCCAGTTCGCCGGCGTGGCGAGCGGCACACCATAGGTTTTCTGCAGACCGTCGAGCGCGCGCAGCACTTCGGCGAAGTTGCGGCCCACCGACATCGGGTAGGTCATGATCAACTGCACTTTCTTGTCCGGCGAGATGATGAAGACCGAACGCACGGAAGCGGAATCCGCGGCGGTGCGGCCATCCGGCAGATAGGCTTCGGCCGGCAGCATGTCGAAGGCCTTGGAGACGGCCAGATCGGTGTCGGCGATGATCGGGAAACCGGCTTTGGCGCCCGCGAAACCTTCGATATCGGCTTTCCATTCGACGTGCTCTTCAGCACCATCCACGGAGAGGCCGATCACCTTGGTGCCGCGCTTTTCCCACTCAGCCGCAAGTTGTGCCACGGCGCCGAATTCGGTGGTGCACACCGGGGTGAAATCTTTCGGGTGCGAGAACAGGATGGCCCAGCTGTCACCGATCCAGTCGTGGAAGGTGATCTCGCCCTGATCGGTCATGGCGGTGAAGTTCGGGACGATGTCGTTAATGCGAAGACCCATGGTCAACTCCTTTGAAAAAGTGCGTAGTCCAAGAAGTTAGATACATTCTAAATTCTGGATTTCCACCCTGTTTCCGGTAACCGCGACAAATTTGCTCGGGTTTACCCGCCTGGGCGTTTCTCAGAACGGGCATTTCGCGGTAAAGGACAGGCCGGCACCGCCATCCGGATGACGAAAGCGCAATTGTTCGGCATGGAGCATCAGCCGCGGGGCGTTCCGCGCCGCGCCCGTGGCATAGAACGGATCGCCCATGATCGGGTGACCGATGGCCAGCATATGCACGCGCAGCTGATGCGAACGTCCCGTCTTGGGCATGAGGCGCACTCGCGTCTGATCGCCCTCGTAACGCACCACACGCCAATCGGTAACGGCGGGCTTGCCGGTCTCGTGACAGACCATCTGTTTCGGCCGGTTCGGCCAGTCGACGATCAGCGGCAGATCCACCGTGCCGGTCTTTTCGGCGATATGGCCATGCACCCAGGCGACATAGGTCTTTTTGGTCTGACGTTTCTCGAATTGCAGCCCGATATGGCGCTGTGCATGCGGCGTCATGGCAAAGACCATGACCCCGGATGTGTCGCGATCGAGCCGGTGGATCAGAAGCGCCTCGGGAAAAGCCGCCTGAATCCGCGACATCAGGCAATCGGCAAGATGCGCGCCCTTGCCCGGCACGGAGAGCAGCCCCGAAGGCTTGTCGACCACGAGGATCTCATGATCCATATGCAGGATCTTCAGCGGTTCTTGCGGCGGATTATAGGCGTCACTCATGGCGGGCGGATATCACGCACGGGTCACATTGGCAAAGACCGTATCGAGGATCCCGGTGAGGGCCAGGGCATCGTCTTCGGTGAAGGCGTCCGGCAGATCGCTGTCGAGATCGAAGACGCCCAAAAGCTCCCCTTTTGCATTTTGCACAGGGAGGACCAGCTCGGACCGGGTCGAGGAGGCACAGGCAATATGGCCCTCGAAAGCCTCGACATCGGGCACGAGCTGCACCGCACGCGTGCGGGCACAGGCGCCGCAGACCCCGCGCGAAAACGGGATCACAAGACAGCCATGCCCCCCCTGGTAAGGCCCTATCTTCAAGAGATCTTTTTCGACGGTCCGGTAGAATCCGGTCCAGTTGAAGCGGCGATCCGACTGATGCACTTCGCAGGCGACGGTGGCCATGAGCGCGATTTCATCCGTCTCCCCTGCGCAGAGGGCCGCAATCCGCGCCGACAGGCCAGCATAGTCACACATTATTTTCTCCACTTTCCTGATCTCAAAAACCCATTGGTAAGATTTGGCCCCTAGGATCAAGCCCAAGAGAGCAACAAAGGTACGACATATGAAACTGGAGCATCAGGATTTTGATGACGTAAGAGTCGTAAGCGTCGGTGAAAACCGGATCGACGCGGCCTGCGCCATTCAATTCAAGGATGAAATGCGCGCCCTCAGCGACAGCGGTCCGGCCCGGATCGTTCTCGATCTGGGCAATGTCGAGTTTCTCGACAGTTCCGGGCTGGGCGCGGTGGTGGCCGCACTCAAGGCCGTCCGCAACGGCCAGCAGCTTGAACTGGCGGCGCTGCACCCGACGGTGCAACGCGTGTTTCGCCTGACCCGCATGGACACGGTCTTCAAGATCCACACCAGTGTCGCCGACGCCGTAGAGGGGATCGCGAATGCGTCATGAGGGCAATCTCAATTCCCTGCGGAACTGGGAGAAGGCCGGACATCCGAGAGACAATGAGTTGAGAATCATCATCCCAGCATCATTAGGCGCGGTCAGACGTGGCCTCGAGAACATCAAGACCGGGCTGGCGCCGTTCGGTTTCTCCGCCGACGAGCTGTCGAGCCTCGAGATCGTGCTGGCGGAAGCGCTCAACAATATTGTCGAACATGCCTATACGGAGGCCGACAATGGGCTGATCGAAGTCAGCCTGACGCAAATCCCCTGTGGCCTGGCCTGCACCATCATCGACAACGGCAAGATGATGCCCGGCGGTGAGCCGCCGCTTGGCCTGCAGGCCAATCTCGACTGCGACCGCGCCGATCTGCCCGAGGGTGGCTTTGGCTGGTTCCTGATCCGCGAACTGGCGCATGAGCTGGACTACCAGCACATCGATGGCCAGAACAAACTGAGCTTCCGCCTGGCGATCGGCGAGATGAGCTGAACGCCCGCGGGGGTTCCAAGACGACTCTGCCGCTCAGGCGCAGAGCAGATCGTGCAATCAATTCATCTGAAAATGCAGCGGATAGGCGCCGTCCTCGAACGGGCCGAAGAGATCCGAGAGATCGGGATGCTCGACCGGCATGCCGGAATAATCCGCCACCAGATTCTGTTCCGAGACATAAGCCACGTAATAGCTCTGATCGTTTTCCGCGAGCAGATGATAAAACGGCTGATCCTTGTCGGGGCGCACATCCTCGGGAATGGCGGCATACCATTCCTCGGTGTTCGAAAACATCGCATCCACGTCAAAGACCACACCGCGGAAGCTGTGCTTGCGGTGGCGGACAACCTGTCCGAGATGATATTTGGCGCGTGTCTGCATCATGATGACATTGCAACCCCCATATATGGTTAGTAGACCGTAAAAACGGCGCATGTCCACGGGGGACGGCCAATCAATCGGGAAACAGACTGTGAACCTTGTTTTGACAGTGCTCGAAATCGTCGCGCCGGTTTTCATCCTGGCGCTGATCGGATTCACCTGGGTGAAGACGGGGCATGAGTACCGGCTGGAGTTCGTCACCAAGCTCACCATGACGCTGTCGGTGCCGGCGCTGATCTTTACCGCGCTGGTCAAGGCCGAGATCGACCCGACGGCGCTCACCGCGCTCTCCCTGGCCTCGGTCGCGGCCTATGGCGGGGTGACGATCGCCGCCTGGCTGGTCACCAAGGCCCTGCGCCTCGACACCCGCACCTATCTGGCACCGCTGATCTTTGGCAACACCGGCAATCTCGGCTTGCCGCTGGCGCTTTTTGCCTTTGGCGAGGCGGGGTTGAGCTATGCGGTGGTGGTGTTTGCCGCGATGGCGCTCTGGTCGTTCACCTTCGGGGTCTATGTCACGGCGGGCGGTGGCTCTCCGGCGAAGGCCTTCAAGGAACCGCTGGTCTGGGCGACGGCACTTGGCGGGTTGTTCCTGTGGCAGGGCTGGACCCTGCCGGAGGTGGCGATGAACACATTGGGGCTTCTGGGCCAGATCGCCATTCCGCTGATGCTGATCACCCTTGGCGTCGCCGTCGCCCGGCTGCATCCGCACGGGCTCGGCCGCGCCGCGCTGATGGCTTTGGGCAAGGCCGTGCTCTGCGCCGGCATCGCCGCGCTGGCCGGATGGTATTTCAATCTCGATGCCGTGCCTTTCGCCGTTCTGGTTGTGCAAATTGCAACGCCGGTGGCCGTCACCTCCTATATGCTGGCCGAAAAATACGGTGCGGATTCCGATGCGGTGGCAGCGCTCGTCGTCTCCTCGACGCTTCTCTCCGTGATCTACCTGCCGGTGCTTCTGGCGCTACTGATCTGACCCTGATCGGCAGTCCGCCGCACAGATTTCGATCCACGCGCAATAATCAGACATGAAAATGTCATCGCATCGATACGCCGATGCAACAAAGCCATCCAACAAGATTGACAGCGTGAACCCCTCGCCATCAGTCTGAAATGGTTGATTTTTGGAGATATTGCATGATGCGCCCCAGCCGCTTTGCCACCGCCGCGCTCGCCCTTTTTGCGGCACTTCCCCTGTCTGCTCAGGATGCACCGCTCGACACGCTGCCGACGCGCGACCGGCTGGCCTGGATGGCGGCGGCAAAGGCCGAGGGGCGCAGCGGCACCGCGCATAAAACCGCCGCGGTCGATGCCCGCCCCGCCGTGGCCGGTGAGGTGATCGTGTCCCGCATTGCCGGTCAGGGCACCGAGACGCAATCACCGCCGGCCGAAGCCGGCGACTGGGTGGTCCGCAACCGCTGTGATGCCAGCGGCAACGAAGAGATCCTCGTCTCCGCCGCCAAATTCCCGACCCGCTACGGCACGGCCCAGTCCGCGCCGGACGCGCAAGGCTATATGGAATTCCACCCGACAGGCGCTGAGATGATCTATGCCATCGTGCCCGCCCGCGACGGGGAGTTCGCCATCGAAGCCCCCTGGGGCGAATTGCAACGGGTTCTGCCCGGCGATGCGATGGCTCAGGTGGCAACCGACCCGAACGACACCTATCGGATCGAAAAGCGCGCCTTCGAGTGCACCTACGAAATCATCACTGCTCCGCGCAATCCCTAAGCCCCGCCCCGTAAGCTCCGGCGCGGCGGGCCCTCCGGTCGATTTCCCAGGCAGGGCCTGTGCCTTCCGCCTGCGGGCCAGCCTTCGTCCCCGACAAGAAACCGCAAGCTGCGCCATCTCGCCTCGGGCCTGTTCACGGGAAAGCCATTTCACAGGGCGTTGAAATCCGCTAATATCGGTCAAAATTCAGCGAGAGGCAGTTATGAGCAGACGTCTTCGCGCATTGGCATTGTTTCTTCTGGTGGCGGCCTGCGGCAGCGGCAATTTTTCCGCGCCCCGTAACCTCGACAACGCCTGCGCCATCGTATCCGAACGCCCGAAATATCTTCGGGCGATGAAGAATACCGAACGCAAATGGGGCATTCCGGTCTATGTACAGATGGCCACTTTCTATCAGGAAAGCAAATTCATCGGCGATGCCCGCACGCCGTTTCAATACGTTCTGAACGTGATCCCGATGGGGCGTCAAAGCTCGGCCTATGGCTATGCACAGGCGCTCGACGCGACGTGGGATGAATATCGCGATACCGAAGGCGGGCGTGGCGCGCGGCGCGACCGGATTCAGGATGCCACCGATTTCATGGGCTGGTACATGAACGGCTCGACGGAAATGCTCGGCATCTCCAAAACCGACGCCCGGGCCCAGTATCTCGCCTATCACGAAGGACGCGCCGGCTATCGCCGCGGTTCATACAACGCGAAACCCTGGCTCCTGCGTGTATCTTCCGAAGTTGCCGCACGGGCCAGCACCTACCGCAGCCAGCTCACCGCCTGCGGCAAGATCTGAGGCCCAAAGGACCGGCGCCATATGAGTGGCGCCCGGTCAGCCCCGGTCAGTCGAGCGGCGTACCGCGCCGCTTGGCTTCCGAACGGATGTTGAAGCTGCTGTCGGACACAGAGCCACCGAGCGTCATACGCGTCAGCTGAACCGTCGTGGTGCCGCCGCCCTGATCATGGATGACCCAGGCCTTCAAGACCGGCGTCGGACTGAAGATCAGATCGATATAGCCATAGTCCGGATTGTCCGGGTCCTGTGCCCGCACGATGGTGTCGCCGTTTTCCTCGCGATGCGACATCACCATTTTTGCGGCATTCAAATCGACATTGCGTTTCAGGATCACCGACAACGGTGTCTGCGACAGCGGGAAGCGTTGCGGCGGTTCGTTCGAGCCGGGATCGAAAATGCCCACCTGCCCGCCGGTCACCAGCACCAGCGCGTCATCCGCACCACCGTATTGGAGCCGCATCCGCCCTGGGCGCTTGATCGTCAGCTTGCCGGCGGAACGCGATCCGTCGTCATTGGTCTGGGTGAAATCCGCCTGCACCGTGCCAAGACCGTTGAGATAGTTGGACAGGGTCGAAAGAGACAGCTTCTCGGCCGCCGCGGGGACGGCCATGGTGAGAGCGACAAGGGCGGGCGCAACTGCGGCGAAAACTCGTTTCATGACTTGAGATATAAGCCGCCCTCGCGCCGCTTTCACCTCTCATCTTCTCACATCACGCGGAATTTTCGTGATGAAACATTTGCCTGCCGGCCCCGGTCGGTGCCGTACAGGCATTTGATATTGCGGCTTATTGCTCGGGCACCAGAATTTCGCGCTTGCCGACATGGTTGGCCGAAGACACCACGCCCTCATCCTCCATCTGCTCCACCAGACGCGCCGCCTTGTTATAGCCGATCGCCAGTTTGCGCTGGATGTAGGAGGTCGAGCATTTGCGATCCTTGATCACGATGGCCACGGCCTGATCGTAGAGCGCATCCTCGCCGCCAGTGTTGCCACCTGTGAGGCCCAAGACCGCGTCGATATCGCTTTCCTTGTCGGAATCCGGCCCCTCGACCACGCCGCCGACATAGTCGGGCGGACCATAGGCCTTGAGATAGGAGACGATCTTTTCGACCTCTTCGTCGGAGACAAACGGCGCGTGGCAGCGCTGGATCTTGCCGCCGCCGGCCATGTAGAGCATGTCGCCCATGCCCAGAAGCTGTTCCGCGCCCTGCTCGCCCAGAATGGTACGGCTGTCGATTTTCGAGGTGACCTGGAAGGAGATCCGGGTCGGGAAGTTCGCCTTGATCGTGCCGGTGATGACATCGACCGAGGGGCGCTGTGTCGCCATGATCAGGTGGATGCCAGAGGCCCGGGCCATCTGCGCCAGACGCTGGATACAGGCCTCGATCTCCTTGCCCGCAACCATCATCAGGTCGGCCATCTCGTCGACGATCACGACGATAAAGGGCAGTTTCTCGGGCTGGAACTCTTCCGTCTCGAAAATCGGATCGCCGGTCTCGTCGTCAAAACCTGTCTGCACGGTGCGCGAGAACATCTCGCCTTTCGAGAGCGCATCCTTCACCCGGCCATTATAGCCGTCGATGTTGCGCACGCCCATTTTCGACATTTTGCGATAGCGGTCTTCCATCTCTGCGACCACCCATTTCAAGGCCACCACGGCCTTTTTCGGATCGGTCACCACCGGCGACAACAGATGCGGAATGCCGTCATAGACGCTGAGTTCGAGCATTTTCGGGTCGATCATGATCAACCGGCAGTCTTCCGGCGTCAGACGATACAGAAGCGACAGGATCATGGTGTTGATCGCCACGGATTTACCGGAGCCGGTGGTCCCCGCGATCAACAGGTGGGGCATCTTGGCGAGGTTGGTGACGACCGGATCGCCACCGATATCCTTGCCCAGCGCCAGAGGCAGCGACAGCTTGCCGTCGCCATAATCGCGGGTCGAGAGGATCTCGCGGAAGGACACCATTTCACGATGATCATTCGGCAGTTCGATACCAATCACAGACCGCCCCGGCACGGTCGACACACGGGCGGAGAGCGCCGACATCGAACGCGCGATGTCGTCGGCAAGACCAATGACCCGCGACGCCTTGAGACCCGGTGCGGGTTCGAGCTCGTACATGGTCACAACCGGGCCCGGACGGACCGAGACGATCTCGCCCTTGACGCCGTAGTCATCGAGCACGCTTTCCAGCATGCGGGCGTTTTCCTCAAGCGCCTCATCCGAGAGCGTGTGGCGCACGATGTTGGTCGGGTTCTCCAGAAGCGACAGCGGCGGCACCTCGTATTCCGCCTCGCTCGGGTCGAATTTCAGGCTTGGCTGGGCTTCCGCCTGCGCCTGTTTCGACGGCGTCGGCGCCTTGCGCACGGGATGTTGCACCACGCGCTTCGGCTCCGGCACCGAGGGAGCCGCCGGCTCATAACGGGCCGGTTGCGGGTCGATATACTCGGGAACGTCCAGTGCCTCGTCGGCATAGGGGTCTGCGGGCTCTGCGTGGAAATCCTCGTCCGCATACTCCGCATAATGCTCCGGGACATAGCTGTCCCGCATCGGCTCTGCACCGAGTTCGGCCGGATTGGTGTCCAAAATCATCGGCGCCGGGCCTTTGCGATATTTTGCAACCGCCTTCTGGGTCGCGGTCAGAGGCGGTTCCGTCCGGGCGCCGGGCACGGTGCCACGCGGCACCGCACGGGCACGGGCGCTGATCGCCGAGGAGATTTTCGAGCGAATGCGATCGCTCTGGCCATCGCTCATATCGACATCGGGGGCGAGATCCGGCTCGATCAACTCGGGTTCCAGCTCCTCCGGCGCGCTGCGTTTCAACAGGCTCGGCATTTTCGACAGCAGCGAGGGTTTGACCTCGATTTCCGCAGAATTGGGCTCTGTTTCCGGCATCGGCGCCCGGATCACGCGGGAGCCATTCTGGGCCTCGGCTGGCTGCAATTGCGCGTCCAGCATGGCCTGTTCCTCGGCCAGAAGCCGGCGTTCCTCACGTTTGGCCGCGGCATTCTTGGCCATGCGCTGGCCCATGATGACGGAGCCCCGCGCGCCCTTGCCCATGAGATGCAGGACCAGCGCATAAAGCGACACCAGCCCCCAGAGCAGGAAACGACCGATGGATTTCAACTCGCGCAGCGTAAACCCGAGCGCGAACAGGGCGAGCGCCAGAGCCCCGAAAAAGGCGAGAAGCGCCAGCGCCTTGAGACTGAAGGCAGCGCCCAGCGGCAGGATCTGGATCAGCGCGGCCAGCACGGTATCGCCGAACAACCCGCCAAAGCTCTGCGGCGCGCTCGAGGCATGGGTCGAGGCATAGACCGCCGCCACCGCGATGGAAATCGGCACGAATACGGCCCGCGACAGGGCACGCTCCGCCCCGCGGTGCAACACGAAGCGCAACCCCCAGCCAGCAAATCCGATGGCAAAGCCCCAGGAGGCCACGCCGACGATGATCATCAGCGGAGAGGCGATCGCCGCCCCGAAATGCCCCAGGGCATTCTTGACCGGAGAATCCGTCGCCGAGAGCCAGCTCGGGTCCTCGGGCGAATAGCTGCCCAGCATCACGGCAAACAAAAGCCCGACGAGGATAAGACCGAGACCGATCAATTCCTTGCCGCGTCGTTCCAGGAGAACCTGCGTGTTTCTGTCGAAAAGCGGATCGCGACCACGTGCCTGATAGGATGCCATGCCTGCCTCTTACTTATCCGTACAAACAGTCGCGGAGCAGAGTGAGCCCGCGCTGTGTCTCTTCTTTTGGGGCCACCAGAGCGACCCGGATGTAATGTTTGCCGGGGTTGTCCCCGTTCACCTCGCGCGACAGATAGGCGCCGGGCAGGACCCGCACACCGGTTTCCGTCCAGAGTTTCATCGCCGCCTCTTCGCCGTCATTCACCGGCAGCCAGAGAAAGAATCCCGCCTCGGGCGCTTCGGCGCCCTGAATGCCGGAAAACACCGCGTCGGCCATGTCGAATTTTTCGACATATTGGGCGCGCGAGGCGATGACGTGATCTTCATCGGCCCAAACCCGGGCGGAGACCGCCTGAATCGGACCGGGCAGCGGCGCGCCGGAATAGGCCCGGAGCCTCCAGATGCGCAGCATGTTCTGCGGCCCGGAGGCCACGAAGCCCGAGCGCAGCCCCGGCAGGTTCGACCGTTTCGACAGCGAATGGAAAATCACCACGCGCTCCGGGTCCGCCCCCATCTCTTGCGCCACTTGAAGCGCGCTGACGGGCGGCTCTCCCCGGTAAATCTCGGAATAGCATTCGTCCGAAAACACTTTGAAATCGTATTTTTCCGCCAGGGCGATCAGATCGCGCAAATATGCCCGCGGCGCAATCGCCCCCTGCGGATTGGAAGGCGAACAGACATAGGCAATGGCTGTACGCTCAAGGATTTCGGGCGGCAGGCTGCTGTAATCCGGCAAAAACCCGTTATCGCGCGTGGCCGGCACGAAGACCGGCTCCGCGCCGATGGTCACGGCAGACACGGCATAGACCTGATAAAACGGGTTGGGCGTCAAAACGACCGGCTGTTTGCCGTTCTTGGTTTCCGGACACAGCGCGATACAGGCATTCATCAGCCCCTCGCGGGTGCCGTTCAGGGCCATGATCTCGCTCGCGGCATCGACGGTGACGCCGAAACGACGGCCGAGCCAGCCGGAGATTGCCCCCAGAAGCTCATCCGTGCCGTTGTTGTTCGGGTATTTGGCAAAGCCTGCGATGTTCTCGGCCAGCACCTCACCGACGAAAGACGGCATGGCATGGCGGGGTTCGCCGATGGTCATGTGCATGACCTCGCCGCCCGGCGCATGCGCGTCGAGAAGGCTCCGCAAACGCGGAAACGCATATTCCGGCAGGTTGGAAAACCGCTCAGGGAACGTCATGAAACTGCTACTGCCTCGTATTTCCGGATCTTTTGCCCGGGTGTTTGAGGTCAAGATAACCACGAAGGCCGATTTGGTCCAGCGAAAGACGTGCGCCTGCGCGCGGTTGTGACTTTTACGCCAAAGCGATCAGGAGAGAACCTGCTCCGCCGCCGCGCCGAGCCGCAGCAGAGCGGCCTCCTGCATCGGTGGCGCCTGCAGGATGATCCCGCAGGACGGCACACCGGTGGGAAGCGTCAGCGCGCACAACCCCATCAGGTTGCCGACCCGGGTGTTGCGCAGGGTCAGGAGGTTCTCGGTCACGTAATACTCCGCGTCCGTCAGCAGCCGCTCCGCCTTGGGCGGCAGGTTCGGCGCGGTCGGCAGGAGCACGGCGTCATAGCCCGCGGTCGCCCTGAGATACGCGGCCCGCAAATGTGTCAGCTTTTTCCAGCCGGCGACGAAATCTGCCCCATTATATGCGCCCCCCCCGCGGAAACGTTCGAGGATGCGCGGGTACATCGCGTCCGGCCGGGCCTCGATATAGTCGCGCCATTCGGCATAGGCCTCGGTGGTGAACAGGATGGCGGACAGATCCATCGCCTCGGTGACGGCATCGATAGGCGCCTGGACCACCTCGGCACCGGCGTCGCGGAATTTCTCCACCGCCGCCTTGAACGCCACGCGAGGCGCGTCGCGAATCTCGTCAAACACCACATTGTCGAGCACCAGAAGCCGCTTGCCTTTGAGCGTCGCTCCTTTGAGATCGGGGGCGGGAGAACCGTCGAGAATGGCGAAACTCTCCGCCGCATCCTCGACCGTCTTGACCAGAGGCCCGATGGTGTCGAAAGCGGCGGCCAGCGGTACCACACCGTCGAGCGGGATGCGCCCGGCGGTGGTTTTCAACCCCACGAGATCGTTCCAGGCCGAGGGGATGCGCACCGAACCGCCGGTGTCCGAGCCGATGGAACCGGCCGCAAGCCCGAAGGCCACGGAGGCCGCAGCACCCGAGGACGACCCGCCCGGCACGGCGTCCAGATCATTGATACAGGGTGGCGTGGCGGTGATCGGGTTCAGCCCCAGCCCGGAGAAGGCCAGTTCGGACATATGGGTCTTGCCCAGCGCCACGAGACCGGCCTGTGACGCCCGACGCAGCACCTCGGCATCGCGAGTCGGGATGCGGTCTTGCAACAGGGCGGAGCCGGCCTCGGTCGCCACCCCCGCCGTGTCGAACAGGTCTTTCCAGGACACCGGCACACCGTCCAGAAGTCCACGCCGCACACCGTTCTCGGCCCGCGCATGGGCGGCTTCGGCCTCGGCCATGGCGCGATCCTCCATCATCCGGGCGTAGATCCGCTCGGCGTAGGGGTGCACCCGCGCCTTGTCGAGATAGGCCGCCGCAAGATCGCGCGGATCGATCTCTCCCGCGCCGATCGCACGTCCCAGATCGCACATGCTCATCTCGGTATATTCGGCCATTTTGTCGCTCCCGTTCGCGCAATGTCAGTCGCAGTGCCTATCACCGCACCCTTCACCGCGCCAAGCTAGCGGCGCAACAACGCATGGACAATCCCGTGTGACGCGTCATATTGCGGCGCAAGCGTTTCACGAAGCGCGGCAAGGAGGCTTTCATGACCCAAGCGACAGATCTTCTCATCGTTGGCGGCGGGCTCAATGGTCCGGCTCTGGCGCTGGCGGCGGCCAATGCCGGGCTCACCGTGACCCTGATCGATGCGCTGCCGAAAACCCAGCGGGTCAGCGATCTGTTCGACGGGCGCGGCTATGCGCTCTCTCTGGGCTCGCAACGCCTGATCTCCGCCATCGGCATCTGGGACAAGCTGCACAGCCACGCCCAACCGATCCTCGACGTGAAGGTCACCGATGGCAAACCCGGCGAAGGCCCGGGACCGTTCATGCTGGAATTTCGCGACGGCGAGATCGACGAGAGCCCGATGGGCTATATGGTCGAGGACCGCTATTTGCGGCAGGCCTTTCTCGAGGCCTTGGACGCGCATGACAGGATCACCCAGATCGAGGGCCATGTGGTGGCGCAAGAGGTCGACGCCCATGGCGCGACACTGACGCTGGCGGACGGAACCCAACTCACGGGCAAGCTCATCATCGGCTGCGACGGGCGCAAATCCGGCACCGCGGAACGCGCCGGGATCAGCCGCACCGGCTGGGGCTACGGTCAGACCGCGCTGGTCTGTGCGATCCAGCATGAGCTGCCGCATCATGGCTGCGCGCATCAATATTTCCTGCCCTCCGGACCGCTGGCAATCCTGCCGCTGCCCGGCAATCAAAGCTCGATCGTCTGGACCGAGAAAGACAGGCTTGCGACCGAGATTCAGGCGCTCGATGACGACGATTATCTCGCCGTGCTGCGGCCGCGCTTCGGCGATTTCCTCGGCGAGATTTCCTTGGCCGGCAAACGCTTTGCCTATCCGCTCAACATCACGCTCGCGAATGCGTTCTTTGCTCCCCGCGTGGCGCTCGTGGGCGATGCGGCACATGGCATGCACCCGATCTCGGGTCAGGGGCTGAACGCCGGTCTCAAGGATATCGGCGCGCTGACCGAGGTGCTGATCGAGGCGCATCGGCGCGGCGAAGACATCGGGCGCGAGGATGTTCTGGCGCGTTATGCCCAGTGGCGGCGCTTCGATGTCGCCACGATGGCGCTGATGACCGACAGTTTCAACAAGTTGTTTTCGAACGACAATCCGGTATTGCGCTTTGCCCGCGACCTCGGCATGGGGATGGTGAATTCGCTCACCGGCCTGCGCCGCGCGGCGATCCGCGAGGCGGCGGGCGTCAATGGCGACGTGCCGAAACTCTGTCGTGGCATCGCGCTCTGAACGCGAAGCGTTTCAACGCCAAGATGATAGGGCCGCCGCGAACGTGCAGCGGCCTTTTTCATGCGACAGCCCGGGGCTCACTCTTCCCGGCGCTCACTCTTCGAGCGTGCGGGCCTCGTTCACCAGCATGATCGGGATGCCGTTGCGGATCGGATAGGCGAGCCCGGCGGTTTTCGAGATCAGTTCCTGCGCCTCGGCATCATAGGTCAGCACCCCATGGGTCTGCGGGCAGACCAGCGCCTCGAGCATCCGGCGATCGAACACCTGTTCCTGGGTCACACTCTTGTTTGTGCTGCTGTTTGCCGTCGTCATCACATCATATCCTCATTGGAGCCGCCATAGAGGGCGAACTCCATGAGGGTTACCAGAGTTTCGCGGCGGGTGGAAAGACATGGCGCCTCCAAAAGCGCCTGTTTGTCCTCTGGCGCGAAAGGACAGAGCATGGACAGCGAATTGATCAGCAACTCGTCATCCGCGTGACCGAGACTGCTCCAATCCGTCTGCAGCTCTTCCTCGCAGAAATAGCGTTTCAACAGCGACATGAAAGCCGTGCGTTTCAGCCCCGGGTCCGCCTCGGCCGGGCCAAGATCGGCGTGGAAATCGCGCCAATCGACGGTGAATTTGCGGTAGGGCGCAAAACCCGTGGTCTCTTCGCCCAGGCGGAATCGCGAGATCCCGGTGAGCGTGACCATGTAGCGCCCGTCCTCGGTCTCGGAAAAGGCGGTCAACCGCCCGGCACAACCGATCGTGTTGAGCTTGCCTGCGCCACCGCCGGAACAGGGCTGCACCATGCCGATGAGCCGCGTCGAGGTCTTCATGCAATCTTCGAGCATCTGCAGATAGCGCGGTTCGAAGATATGCAGCGGCAACCGCGCCCGGGGCAGCAGAAGCGCCCCGGGAAGCGGGAAGATCGGGATGGATTGCGGAAGATCGGCTGCGCTCAACATGGCTCTAATCTAGAGCAGGCGTGCGATCAGGCAAATAGCATCGAGGACAGCTTGCGCCGGCCGTTGAGAACGATCGGGTCGGAGGGCTTGAGACTGTCAAAGATTTTGAACAGTTGCTCCTTGATGGCACCGTCGTTCCAGTCGCGATCGAGTTTGAATGCGGCCAGAAGCGTTTCCACCGCCTCTTCCACCTTGCCATTGGCGTGCTGCGCCACGGCGAGATCCAGACGCGCCTGCATGTCACTCGGGTCGGCCTCGACCTTGGCCATCAGATCGGCCAGCGGACCGGCGTTTTCGGCTTCGCGTGCCAGCGTGATCTGGGCATGGACGGCCTCGACCGCGGCATCCCCCGACACGTCGGCGGGGACCCCGTTGATCACGGCTTCGGCCTCATCGACCTCGCCCTTGGCGAGATGGCATTTTGCCAGACCGGCATAGGCCCCGGCCAGCTTGTCGTCCTCCTCGAGGATCGCGGCATAGGTCTGGGCCGCATCGTCGATCTCGCCCGCCTCGAACATTTCATCGGCAGCGGCGACGGCATCGGCGAGGCTTTCGTCGACATTGAGCGCGGCGATCTTGGTCACGAATTCCTTGACCTGCGAGGGCGGAAGCGCGCCCTGAAAGCCGTCGACCGGCTGGCCCTTGAAAAAGGCATAGACCGTCGGGATCGATTGCACCCGGAGCTGACCGGCGATGCCCTGGTTCTCGTCGACATTGACCTTGGCCATCTTGACCGCACCACCGGCAGCCTCGACCTCGGCCTCCAGAGCCGGGCCGAGCTGACGGCAGGGGCCGCACCACGGGGCCCAGAAATCGACGATCACCGGGGTCTCCTGCGAGGCGTCGATCACCTCCGCCATGAAATCGGCTTCGGAGACATCTTTCACGAATGCGCCATGGGCGGCGCCATTGGTTTGACCGAGATCCATATCGGTTCTCCTCTATCTGCTTGCTTGCCGCATATATGCGCCTTTGCGCATGGTTTTTAAAGCATTTCGCGAACAGATGTCGCATCGATTGCTGCAAAACCCGTTTGCCGCCACCTCATCCATCCCGGTTGTCCCGGTGTCGTCCTTACAGATCGAACGTGGCAAAGACCGGCGCGTGATCCGACGGCTGTTCCCAACCGCGGGCCTCGCGCAGGATCTTTGATCCATGCCCGGCATTGGAAATATCCGGCGTCGCCCAGATGTGATCGAGACGACGGCCCTTGTCGGCGGCATCCCAATCCTTGGCGCGATAGGACCACCAGCTGTAGAGCAGCCCCTCGGGAATATCCTGACGGGTGATGTCGACCCAGCCCCCGGCCTCCTGGGTCTCGGCCAGATGGTCCACCTCGATCGGCGTGTGCGAAACGATTTTCAGAAGCTGCTTGTGATTCCACACATCATCCTCGCGCGGGGCGATGTTGAGATCGCCCACGAGGATGGATTTTTCCGGCTTGTCGGCACGAAACGCGTCGCGCATCTCGGTCAGGTAGTCGAGCTTCTGACCGAATTTCTCGTTGATCTCGCGATCCGGCTTGTCGCCGCCCGCCGGCACGTAGAAATTGTGGATGGTCACGCCGTTCTCGAGCTTGCCCGCGATGTGACGCGCATGGCCGAGAGAGGCGTAATCCTCGGCCCCGGCCTCGACCATCGGGATTTTCGAGAGGATCGCGACGCCGTTATAGCCCTTCTGCCCGCGCGCCACCATGTGGGTGTAGCCCAGCGCCCGGAAGCCCTCCATCGGGATTTTCTCCACCGGCGATTTGCACTCCTGAAGGCACAGCACATCGGGGGCTTCCTGTTCCAGAAGCTTCAGCACGATCGGTTCGCGCAGCCGCACGGAGTTGATGTTCCAGGTGGCGAGGGTAAAGGGCATGGGCAGGTCTCCATTGTGTCAGGCGCGAGCATAGTCATCCCCGCGCCCGACGACCAGCCGGGTTTTGGCATGCCCCCTGTTCTTCAATCGTATTGCACGACTTCGAATTCGATGCCGTCGTGATCGCGGAAATAGAACCGCCGCCCCGGCTCGTAATCGGCGTGGTTGACCGGGGTGAACCCGGCCTCGGAGACCCGCGTTTCCACCGCATCGAGATCGCCGACCACCACGGCCAGATGGTTCAATCCGTTGATATGGGTGTAGCTGTCACCGCCCTTTGTCGGCGCCTCTTTCGGGCCGTAGAGCGCGATATAGCTGTCGGGTTCGCCCATATGGATCGACCGGCCCTGATGGATCGCGCCGCCTTGCCAACGGATGTTCCAGCCGAACACCTTGTTCATCCAACGGGCCGTCCGCTCCGGGTCGGACACCGTGATATTGGCATGCTCCAAACGTACGTGTGTCATGATTTTCTCCATCATTGCGTTTTGATGGCAAGCGGTATAATTTCTAAACCTAACTTTAGGTCAAGGTTTTTCTGAGGGGACGATGCCCGCACATGAACTCACCATCGGACAGGTGGCCAGCCGCACCGGGCTGAGCGTCTCGGCGATCCGCTATTATGAGAAAGAGGGGCTGGTCTTTGCCCATCGCAACGCCGGCGGTCAGCGCCGGTTTCCACGCAGCGCGCTCCGCCGTCTGTCCTTTGTCATCGCGGCGCAGAAATTCGGCTTCACCATCGCCCGCATTCGTGACGTGCTGTCGGAACTGCCGGAGGATGAGGCGCCCAGCGCCAAGGCCTGGCACGCGGTCGCACTGGAATTTCGTGCCGATCTCGACCGCAAGATCGCCGCACTCGAAGCGCTGCGCGACAATCTCGAGGGCTGTATCGGCTGCGGCTGCCTGTCGATGAAGAATTGCAAGATCTACAACCGCGACGACGAGGCCGCCCGCGAAGGCCCCGGCCCGCGCGTCTTGCGCGGGATCTAGCCCCCCCTGGCGGGACACGAGCGGGACCGGCGCGCGCGGCCCGAAAAAGCCCGGCGCAACCGCCGGGCCATCTCTTTTGCAACCGCTGGGAAACCCGGCTCCAGCTCAGGAGGCGAGACGATAGCCGCCAGCCTCGGTCACCAGCAGACGCGCATTCGAGGGATCGGGTTCGATTTTCTGCCGCAACCGGTAGATATGGGTCTCCAGCGTGTGGGTGGTCACCCCGGCATTATAGCCCCAGACCTCGTGCAACAGCACATCGCGCGGCACCACGCCTTCGGTGGCGCGGTAGAGGAATTTGAGAATATTGGTCTCTTTTTCCGTCAGGCGGATTTTCTTGTCCTCATCGGTGACAAGCATCTTCTGCGCCGGTTTGAACGTATACGGCCCGAGCTGGAACACCGCCGCTTCGGATTGTTCATGGGTGCGGAGCTGGGCGCGGATGCGCGCCAGAAGCACCGGGAATTTGAACGGCTTGGTGACATAGTCATTGGCGCCGGAATCAAGCCCGAGGATCGTGTCTGCATCAGTGTCATGCCCGGTCAGCATCAAAATAGGCGCCTTCACGCCCGATTTGCGCAGGCGTTTGCACAATTCGCGGCCATCCGTGTCCGGCAGGCCCACATCGAGGATGATCAGGTCGTAATGGCCTTCCTTCGATTTCTCGACCGCCCCGGCGCCACTGTCGGCTTCGAAGACATCGAAATCCTCGGTCATCACAAGCTGCTCGCTCAGAGCTTCACGCAAATCGTCATCGTCATCGACGAGCAGGATTTTCTTGAGAGTGGCCATCACATGGACCTCCTTGGTTTGTGCATTGAACGTGATGTGCGCCCGACCATGGCCGGAAACAAGATTTGCAACAAAACGCTCACGCAAGCGTGTCAACACCCCCGGAAATGTTTCACTTTGTGACAGAAATGGCTACATGAGAGGCCTGTTATCACATTCGACCGAAGACGGATCGCCCATGAGCCTCGCCCCCAGCCTTTCCGAGATGATCGCCCGCGCACGCTCCGACATGCGCATGGGGGTGCCTGTGGTGCTGCGCTCCGGGGCCGGCGCCGCATTGGCCGTGGCCGCCGAAGATGTCTCGCCCGAGCGGCTTTCGGATCTGCGCAACCTCGGCACGCCCTATCTGGCAATCACCGCCCGGCGGGCAGAGACCCTCTCGGCCCGGGCTTACGATGGCGATCTGGCCCGTTTGGCGCTGCCCTCCGACGTCGATGTCGACTGGATCGAAGCCGTGGCCAATCCGGCGGATGATCTGACCCACCCGATGAAAGGCCCGTTTCAATCGGCACGGGGCGGCGATGCAATCTGTGCCCGGGCGGCGATTGCGCTGGCGAAATCCGCACGGCTCCTGCCCGCCGCCGTCATGGTCGATGTGACCAACGCGCTGGAGATCGCCGCCACCCACGGGCTGACCGTCCTGCCGGTCGAACCCGCCCTGCCGCATATGGCCGATCTGGCGCCCTTGCAGGATGTGATTCACGCCCGGGTGCCTCTGGTGGCCTCGGAGAAATCCCGCGTGCATGTGTTTCGCCCCGATGACGGTGGCGAGGAGCATTTCGTGGTCGAGATCGGTCGCCCGGATCGCGCGAAACCGGTTCTGGCGCGGCTGCATTCCGCCTGTTTCACCGGCGATCTCATGGGATCGCTGAAATGCGATTGCGGACCGCAGCTCAACGCCGCGCTCACCCAGATGGGCGAAGAGGGGGCGGGCATCCTGCTGTACCTCAATCAGGAGGGCCGCGGCATCGGCCATGCCAACAAGATGCGCGCCTATTCACTGCAGGATCAGGGCTTCGACACGGTCGAGGCCAATCATCGGCTCGGCTTCGAGGATGACGAGCGCGATTTCCGCATTGGGGCGGCGATCCTGAAAGAGATGGGGTTTTCCGCCGTGCGGCTTCTGACCAACAATCCGAACAAGATCGCCCGGATGGAAGATCAGGGGATCAAGGTCACCGAACGCGTGCCACTCAAGGTGGGTGAGAATCGCTACAACGAAGCCTATCTCGCCACCAAGGCGCGCAAATCGGGGCACCTTCTGTAATGATCAAGGCCACTGACATCGTGGTCACCCGCTGGGGCGCGCGCTTCATGGGGCTGCGTTTCCCCTGTGCCATCGGCAAGGGCGGCATCACCGACAATAAACGCGAAGGCGACGGCGCCAGCCCGCGCGGCATGCATCATCTGCCGCGGCTCTATTACCGCGCCGACCGCATTCCGGCGCTTGACGGGGAAAAGATCAAACCCGGCGATCTCTGGTGCGATGCCGGCGATCATGCCGATTACAATCATCTGGTGCGCGCGCCTTTTAAGGCGAGCCATGAGAGAATGCGTCGCGCCGACCGGCTTTACGATCTGGTGCTGATCAGTGATTGGAACTGGCCCATGGCGACGCCCGGCAAGGGCTCCGCCATCTTTGTCCATCGCTGGCGCAAACCGCGCCATCCGACCGAGGGCTGCGTCGCCTTTCGCGCCGATCACCTGCGCTGGATCGCGGAACGAGTGAGCCCCGCAACCCGGCTGATCATTCGTTGAGAACAGCCTCTCAAAACCTGCCCGACAAAAGTCCGACAGAAATCCGACGCTTTGCCGACCACGCGACTCCTCAGGAATAATCCCGTTCGCCAAAGATCGCGGAGCCGACCCGCACATGGGTCGCGCCTTGGGCAATCGCGCTCTCGAAATCGCCGGACATGCCCATGGACAGGCCTTTGAGGCCGTTGCGATGGGCGATCTTTTTCAGAAGCGCGAAATGCAAAGACGGCTCTTCCTCGGCGGGTGGGATACACATCAACCCCTCGATCACGAGCCCCAGATCGCGGCATTCCTTGATGAACCCGTCCGCATCGGCCGGTAAAATGCCAGCCTTTTGAGGTTCTTCTCCAGTGTTCACCTGAATGAACAGCCGCGGGCAATGCCCCAGCTCCCCGGCCAGACGGGCGATGGTCTTGGCCAATTTCGGACGGTCCACCGTGTGAATCACATCGAACAATTCCATCGCCTGGCGCGCCTTGTTCGTCTGCAAAGGCCCGATGAGATGCAGCTCGACGCCCTCGAATTTCTCCTTGAACCCGGGCCATTTGCCCGCGGCTTCCTGCACCTTGTTCTCCCCGAAAACCCGATGCCCCTGTTCAAGAACAGCCTCCACCCGATCATTGGGCTGAACCTTGGAAACAGCAATGAGAGTCACACTCTCCGGCGCCCGCCCGACACGTTTTGCTTCCGCCACGACGCGATCCCTGATCTCTGCAAGCCCCATATCTGCCTCCTATATGCACATGCCCCACTCATTATGGGTTTCTTAGGATGTGGCCCGCATGCTGTGCAACAGGTGTGTGACCAAGTTGCATCATTTTCCGAGAGAGCGCACCCGCATCCCCGCCTTTGCTTGACCCAAAGCGCGCTTCGGCGCATTCCAATGCCCATGTGTCGGGTAAGCCGGCATGCCTGATATTCATAAAATTCCACGAGGGAAAAAAATGAAAAAGATCCTTCTTTCTTCCGCAGCCCTGACCCTGCTCGCAGGCGCCGCTGCCGCTGAAATCACCTGGTCCGGCTCCGCCACCATCGGCTACAATGACGACTACTCCGACGGCGTCTTTGTTGACTCCGACGTCGACATCAACGCAACCGCCGAACTGAACAACGGCTGGACCGCGTCCCTGACCTACGGCATCGAGCTCGACAACTTCGACAACAACGGTGCCACCGACAACTACTGGTCCGAAGACGAGAACCTGACCATCTCGGTTTCTAACGACATGTACACCCTGACCTACGGTGACACTGAGTACGCTGCTGTTTCCTACTGGAATGGCGTGTCCGACATGGCGTTCGACGGCTTCTCCGAAGTTGACGACGAGCAGGTTCTGAAACTCGACGCCAAATTCGACATGTTCTCCGCTGGCCTGTCCACCGCTGTTGACCGTGATGGTCAAACCTACCAGCTCGGCTTCGGCGCAACCGCGACCCTTGGTATGGTTGACCTCTCCGTTGCCTACCAGGAAGAAGATGCCGCTCCGGCCACCGGCGACATCGCTGCTAACGGCGACTACAACGGCAACGAAATCTTCGGCATCTCCGCTGGCACCTCCTTCGGTGGCGCAGACATTCTCGTTGCTTACGCGAAAGACAACACTGCTGATGAAGATTCCATCGGCATTCAGGTTTCCTACCCGGTTGGCCCGGTGACCCTCACCGGTTACTACGTGTCTGAAAGCGTTGCTTCCGCAACCTACGGTGACGACTACACCTACGGTCTGACCGCCGCTTATGCTGACGGCCCGATCGAAATTCTCGCCCACTACGAATCCGCTCGCGGCGAAGAAGAGTACAACCTCGAAGGTTCTTATGACTTCGGCATGGGTCTGGTTGTGACCGCCGGTTACATCGATGGCGATGACGACACCGACAACGACTTCGCCTCCTACATCGTGGCTGAGTACGACCTCGGTGGCGGCGCGTCCTTCCTCGCTTCCTACGCCGATGCGAACTCCACTGCTGCTGAGATGACCGACGACATCGACACCGGTCTTGGCGGCTACGAGCTGTACTCCGGCGCCACGCTGGCTCTGTCCCTGTCCTTCTAATTCATAGAAGTTCAGAACAAATTGGAGGGGCCGCTCGTCAAGAGCGGCCCTTTTCTTTTGCCACTGCCTGCGCGACAGAGATTTGCGCTTAGCTCTTGTCCCTCGCCGTCCCGGTGGCTACGGTTGCCGCGATATCTTGCGAGGGAGCCATCGATGTTTCGCCCACCCTATATTCTGGTCACGACCGTGGCCGCTTCTCTGACGCTTTCGGGCTGCGGTGCTTTTGACAGCCTTGGCTCCGTCGGGGACAGCCTCGGCTCCCTGCCCTTTTCCGGCGGAAAATCGGAAACCGTCGTGACGACGGATGGCGAAACCCAGGCGGTCGACACGAAATCCACCGGTCAGGTGGTCGAGATCCCGAATGGCGAAACCATCGTCATCGAACAGCCCAAGCGCCGGACAATCTTTGGCGGCGGGCGTGGGTCCGTGTCCGACACGGTTCAGGTCAACAAATACATCTGGAACGCCGCACTTGATGTGCTGTCCTTCCTGCCGGTGCAGGAAGCCGATCCGTTCACCGGCGTGATTATCACTGGCTATGGCACACCGCCGGGTGGCGGGCGCGCCTACCGCGCGGTGATTCACGTCACCGACCCGGCGCTTGATGCCCGGACCCTGAACATCTCGCTCTACACCCGTGGCGGAGCCGTGAGTCAGGAGACGGTAACAGCCGTCGAAGACGCGATTCTGACCCGTGCACGACAGTTGCGCACCGGGAAGTGAACGCAAGGAAACAAGGCCTCTGGACCCCGGAGAGCCAAGGATTTATGACGACGCCGGGCCTTTACGATGCCCGGCGTTTTTCTGAAAGCGTTTCCACATTTCGTTGAAGCACAGCGACATGTGGAAACGTCTAAGACAATAGGATGTTGCACGCGTTTCCAGCCCCGTCGTGTTCCGACATACACTGGAAACGCTCTGACGAAGGAAGAGAACATGAGCCGCTACGCGCCCAGCGAGATCGAACCGAAATGGCAGGCCGCCTGGAATGAGGCGGATGTGTTCCTCGCCAAACGTGACGAGAGCAAGCCGAAGTATTACGTGCTCGAGATGTTCCCCTACCCTTCGGGCCGCATCCATATCGGTCACGTGCGCAATTACACCATGGGAGACGTGGTGGCGCGCTACAAATCCTCGACCGGGCATAACGTCTTGCACCCGATGGGGTTCGACGCGTTCGGCATGCCGGCGGAAAACGCGGCGATGGCCTCTGGCGGCCACCCGAAGACCTGGACCTACGGCAATATCGACACGATGGTCGATCAGATGAAGCCGCTGGGCCTTTCGATCGACTGGACCCGGATGTTCGCCACCTGCGACCCGGAATATTACGGCCAACAGCAGGCGATGTTCATCGACATGCTGGAAAAGGGGCTGGTCTATCGCAAGAACGCCACGGTGAACTGGGACCCGGTCGACATGACGGTTCTGGCCAACGAACAGGTGATCGACGGTTGCGGCTGGCGCTCCGGCGCGCCGGTGGAACGCCGCGAGCTGACCCAATGGTTCTTCAAGATCTCGGACTATTCCGAAGACCTATTGAACGCCATCGACACGCTGGATGACTGGCCCGACAAGGTCAAAACCATGCAGCGCAACTGGATCGGCAAGAGCCGCGGGCTGCAATTTGCCTTTTCCATCGTCGACGCGCCGGCGCATCACGACCGGATCGAGGTCTACACCACCCGTCCTGACACGCTGATGGGCGCGTCTTTCGTGGGCATTTCCGCCGATCACCCGCTGGCCAAGGAGTTGGCCGCCGGGACCCCGGAGATTGCCGCGTTCTGTGAGGAATGCCGCAAGGGCGGCACCACCGAGGAAGCCATCGAGAAGGCTGAGAAGCTCGGCTACAACACCGGGTTGACCGTGCGCCACCCGTTCGACACCTCGGTCGAGCTGCCGGTCTATATCGCCAATTTCATCCTGATGGATTACGGCACCGGCGCGATTTTCGGCTGTCCGGCGCATGACCAGCGCGACTTCGACTTCGCGACGAAATACGACCTGCCGATCACCTTTGTGTTCGAGCCCGCCGAGGGCGAACTCGACACGTCGGAGGCCTATACACCGCTCAAATCCGAGAAGGTGAACTACACCCGCGGTTTTGCCGGCGAGGCGCTGCAAACCAGTGAGGAGGGCGTGAACAGCGCCATCGATTTCTGCGAGGCCAATGGCGTCGGCCACGGCGTGACCAAATTCCGCCTGCGCGACTGGGGCCTGTCAAGGCAGCGCTACTGGGGCTGCCCGATCCCGGTGGTGCATTGCGAAAGCTGCGGCGTGGTGCCGGAGAAGAAAGAGAATCTGCCGGTCGAGCTGCCCTTTGACGAGGATGGCAAGGCGATCGATTTCTCGGTGCCGGGTAACCCGCTCGACCGGCATCCGAGCTGGCGCAATTGCGCCTGCCCGAACTGCGGTGGCGCGGCGCTGCGCGAGACCGACACGATGGACACATTCGTCGACTCGTCCTGGTATTACGCCCGCTTCACCGCGCCGCGTGCCACCACGCCAACCGTGGCCGAGGATGCCGAGTATTGGATGAACGTCGATCAGTATATCGGCGGCATCGAACATGCGATTCTGCACCTGTTGTATTCGCGCTTCTTCGCCCGGGCGATGAACGAGACCGGGCATCTGCCGGAGAAGAGCCGCGAACCGTTCAACGCGCTGTTCACCCAGGGCATGGTGACCCATGCGATCTACGAGAATGCCGAGCGCAAGGACGAGAACGGTCGGTCGATCTATCATTACCCGGAACAGGTCGAGGAACGCGACGGCGGGGTCTTTGTGCGTGAGACCGGCGAGAAGGTGAACGTGATCCCCTCCGCCAAAATGTCCAAGTCCAAGAACAACGTGGTGGACCCGGTGGCGATCATCGAACAATACGGCGCCGATACCGCGCGCTGGTTCGTGCTCTCTGACAGCCCGCCCGAGCGCGACGTGGAATGGACCGCCTCGGGCGCCGAAGCCGCGAGCAAGCACCTCGCCCGCGTCTGGCGTCTGGCCGCCGAGGTGGAGAACGCCCCGGAGACCGGCACAGGCGACGAGGCGCTGTTGCGCGCCACGCATAAGGCGATGTTCGAGGTCACCCAGGGCATCGAGAGCTTTGGCTTCAACAGCTCGATCGCGAAACTCTACGGTTTCACCAACACCGTGTCGAAATCCAAGGCCGGTCGCGAGGCGAAACGTTTCGCGCTCAAGACCATGGCCCAGCTGATGTCGCCGATGACCCCGCATCTCGCCGAGGATATGTGGGCCATGCTCGGAGGCGTTGGCCTGATCGCGCAAGCGGCCTGGCCGGTCCCGGATGAGGCGATGCTGGTCGAGGATACGGTGACGCTGCCGATCCAGATCAACGGCAAACGCCGCGACGAGATCTCGGTGCCGAAAGACATGCCGAAGGAAGAGGTTGAAAAGCTCGTCCTCGAGAGTGATGCTGTGAAAAAGGCGCTCGATGGCGGGTCGCCGAAAAAACTCATCGTCGTCCCGGGCCGCATCGTCAATGTCGTCATTTGATCGCCGCAAATTCCTGATTTCCAGCGCCTCTCTCGGGGCGCTGGCAAGCTGCGGCTTCACCCCGGCCTATGCGCCGGGTGGACGGGCCGCCGCGCTCAGAGGCCGGGTCGAAATCGATGTCCCGAGTGATCGCGAAAGCTACACGCTGGTCAACCGGTTGACCGACACATTCGGCACACCCTCGGACCCGCTCTATCGCCTGAGCTACAAGGTCGCGACCGCCCAGAACCAGATCGGGATCACCCGCGATCAGGAAATCACCCGCTACCATATTACCGGTCAGGTCAGTTACACGCTGCTCGATCTCGCCAGTGGGCAGGCGCTGATGTCGGACAAGACCTCGGGTTTCACCGGCTATTCCGCCACCGGCACAGCCATCGATTCGCTCACCGCCTCGCGTGATGCCTATGCCAGGCTGATGGTGATCCTCGCGGATCAGATGGTCAGCCAGATCATCGCAAAAACGAAACGCTGAGCATGAAACTCGCCGCCCGTGATGCCATTTCCTATTTCGCCAAACCCGATCCGGGCAAGGCCGGCGTACTGCTCTATGGGCCCGACGCGATGCGGATCGCACTCAGGCGTCAGGAGGTGATCGAGGGGCTCATCGGCAAACAGGGCGAAGAGGAAATGCGGCTGACCCGTATCTCCGGCGCCGAACTGCGCAAGGACAAGACGCTCCTGATGGACGCGCTCAAATCCCAAGGCTTCTTCCCGGGGCCACGCGCCGCCTTTGTCGAGGATGCCACCGATCAGGTCAGCGAGCTGGTCAAGGACGCGCTGTTCGACTGGCAGCCGGGCGATGCCCAGATCGTCGTCACCGCCGGCCAGCTCAAGGCCAGCTCGAAACTGCGCAAACTGTTCGAGGGCCATCCCTCGGCCTATGCCATCGCCATCTATGCCGACCCGCCCTCGCGCGCCGAAATCGAAGCCACTTTGGCGAAAGCCGGGATCAAGGATATCTCGCGCGAGGCCATGGCGGATATCGAAGCCCTGTCGCGGGTGTTGGACCCCGGCGATTTCCGCCAGACGCTGGAAAAGCTCTCGCTCTACAAACTGGGCGACGCCACCCCCGTGTCGAGCGAGGATGTTCAAAACTGCGCCCCCGCCACCACCGAGGCCGAGGTGGACGATGTGCTCAACACCGTGGCCGAGGGCAAAGCCCAGGAGCTTGGCCCGCTGATGCTGAAAATCGCCGGACAGGGCATCGACCCGGTCGCCCTGTCGATTTTCACCATGCGCCATTTCCGTGCGCTGCATGCCGCCGCCTCCGATCCGGGCGGGGCCGCATCCGGCATCGCCCGTGCGCGCCCACCGATCTTTGGGCCGCGACGCGACCGGATGACCCGTCAGGCCTCGAATTGGGGCATGTACAAGCTCGAGACCGCATTGGACATTCTCACCGAAACCGACCTGACCCTGCGCTCTGCCTCGAAGGCGCCCGCCATGGCAGTGATGGAACGGGCGCTCATTCGCCTTGCCATGCTTGCGCAACGCCGCTGAGCGAAAAGCCATATTGCCCTCCGGCTCATCCGACCCACATTGGATCGAAAGGAGCCGCACATGATCCCCTATTCCCTTCTCGATCTCTCCCCCGTGCCCGAGGGCGTCTCGACCGCCGATGCGCTGAAACATTCCGTCGATCTGGCGCAACATGCCGAAGGCTGGGGTTTTACCCGCTATTGGCTGGCCGAACATCACAACATGCCGGGCATCGCCTCCGCCGCAACCGCCGTGTTGATCGGCCATATCGCCGGGCACACCAAAACCATGCGGATCGGTGCCGGCGGGATCATGTTGCCGAACCACGCGCCGCTGCAGGTGGCCGAGGCCTTCGGCACGCTGCGCGAGCTCTACGGTGACCGGATCGATCTCGGGCTCGGTCGTGCCCCGGGCACCGATATGCCGACCGCACGCGCGCTCCGGCGCAATCTCACACCGGGGCACGCCAATGGCGAGACCTTCCCACAGGATGTGCAGGAGGTCATGGCCTATCTCGGCGACATGCCCGAGGACGCCGCCGTACGGGCCTTTCCGGGCACGGGCACCCATGTCCCGGTCTGGATGCTCGGTTCCTCGACCTATGGCGCAGAACTCGCAGCGCTTCTGGGCCTGCCCTATGCCTTTGCCTCGCATTTCGCGCCGGCGGCCTTGGATCAGGCGGTGAAGATCTACCGCGATCTCTTCCGCCCCTCCGAATATCTCGACAAGCCGCATTTCATGCTCGCCACCAATGTCTTTGCCGGCGAGACGGAAGAGGAGGCAATCTATCTGCGCAGTTCGATGATGCAGACCTTCGCCAACCTGCGCATGGGCAAACCCGGCAAATTGCCCCGGCCGGTCGAAGATATTGCCACCGTCGTGCCCGCGCGGTTCCTGCCCGCGCTCGAAGCGATTTTCGAGGTCTCCGCGACCGGCACGAAAGATATGATCGAAACAAAGATTCAGTCTCTAATCCAGCGCTATCAGCCCGATGAGATCCTCTTTGCCTCGAACATTCATGACCATGGGAAACGTCTGAAGAGTTTCGAGGTGGCGGCCCAAATCACGCAAGGGATCTGAGCGCGCCCTCGGCGGCCAGGCGTCCGGTGGCGAGGCAGGCGGTCAGCAGATAGCCACCGGTCGGCGCATCCCAATCGAGCATCTCGCCCGCGAAAAACCAGCCCGGGCGGGCTTTGGCTTCGAGATCACCGGTCAGCGCCTCGAAACGCACCCCTCCGGCGGTTGAAATCGCCTCGTCCATCGGCCGCAGCTCCGCGCCCGTGATCTCCAGCGCCTTGAGGCTCCGTGCCAGATCCTTGGACTGTGGCCCTGCAAATTCCATCAACAGCGCCAGCTTTTCCGGCGGCAGCCTGAACGCGCGTTTGAGAAACTTACTGAGGGTTTCTTTCGATTTACGCTGGATTAGGGTCTGTTTGACTCGACCTTCCGACCAATCCGGCAGCAGGTCGATCAGCAAGGGTGCGCCCTCGCGCAGCCCGCGCGACACGGCATAGATGCCACCGCCCTCAAGACCACGGGCCGAGATCACGCATTCACCCCGGCTCTCATAGGCCCCTGCGGTCACATGGATACCTTTGACCGGTGTCCCGAAATGCCGGGTCATATGCGACGACCAATCGATCGAAACGGCGACATTGGACGGCGCAAAAGGCGCCACATCAAGCAGAGGAGACAGCAGCTCCACCCAGTCACCATTCGACCCCAATCTGGCCCAACTTGCCCCTCCGAGCGCAAAAATCGTGAGACGTGGCTTGAGCTGTTTCACCCCCTTCGGGGTTTCAAAGCCAATTGTGGCGTCAGCCGAGATCATCCGCCAATTGCGGCGCAGCTCGACGCCTTGCGCCGAGAGGCGCGCCAGCCAGTTGCGCAAGAGCGGCGAGGCTTTCATCGCTTTCGGAAACACCCGCCCGGAGGAGCCAGTGAACATCTCCTGTCCCAAAGCCTCGGCCCAGGCAATCACCTCCTCTGGCCCGAAGCCTTCCAGCGCATCGCGCAGGGTCTCGGGGATCGGTGCATAGGCGGCCAGGAATCGCTCCATCGGCTCGCTTTTCGTCAGGTTCAGACCCGATTTCCCGGCCATCAGGAATTTCCGCGCCGGCGAAGGTTTGGCCTCCGCAATCACCACGTGATGACCTGCTGCCGACAGGATATCCGCCGCCATCAGCCCGGCAGGTCCGGCACCGACGATCAGGACTTCGATGGCTTCGATCTCTGTACTCACGGGTGGATCAGCGCCTTGATCCCGGCGATATGTTCCGGGCTCGCAGCCAGTGCCGCTTCGGCCAGAGAGGCCACGGCCTCGGCCTGCTCGGCCGCTGGCACGAGACGGTCAACAAGACCCCAATCCAGCGCATCTTGCGTCAAAATCTTTTGCCCGGCCATCAGGATCATCTTCGCGCGCGCCGTACCGATCAGCGCCGCCATGCGTTTCGGATCGGAAGGCTGCGGCAGGAAGCCCAGTGCCATCACCGGGTAAAAGAATTTCGCCCCCGGATCGGCCATGCGCATGTCGCAAGCCAGCGCCATGCCGAACGCGCCCCCCGCCAGAGTCCCGTTCAAAGCGGCAATGGTCAGACAGGGCAGCGCAGCGATCTTACCCGAGAGCTCCTCCCAGAGCGGCGAGGTGGCGAGCCCGGCACGCGCCTCATCGAGATCGGCGCCGGCGGAAAACACTTTTCCCGCCCCGGTGAGCACCAGCACCTTGGCCTGCCCGGCAGCTTCGTCGACGATCTCGATCAATCGAGCCAGCATGTCGGAGGTGAGAGAATTGGCCTTTTCAGGCCGGTTCAGGGTCACAGTCCAGAGATCGCCATCGCGGCTCAGCTCAATCATTCGATCAATCCAATCTTGCGGCGCAGATCATCGTCGCGCAGTTGCAATTCCTCGCCCAGATGCGCGTCTGCCTCAGCCCCGCACATCCAGAGCAAGGCCCGGGCCGGCCATTCCGGCGGGATATGATCGGACCAGTCGAGCTGGCTCACCGCATTCACGCCGGAGGCCTTGATCTCGCGTTGCATCTGGGTGGCGACCGTTCCCGGAGACAGGCCCATGGCGCGGATGCCATGCCCCCGTTCTTCGAGATCGAGCATCTCGGTGAGCATGGCCGCACCGGCTTTCGAACTGCAATAGGCACTCCAGCCCTCGATGCCACGATGCGCCGCGCCGGAAGACACCGTCAGAACCGTGCCAGCACCACGTTCGACCATGTTGGGAACGATCCGGCGCATGGCGTAGAAGACGCCTTTGACATTGATGTCGATGAGCTTGCTCCAAGCCTCCGGATCGGCCCCGGACAGGGGCGCGATCGGTTCGATGACACCGGCATTGTTGATCAGGATATCAATCTGCCCGAACCGCGCCTCAACGGCGCTCGCGGCCGCATCGATGGCTTCATAGGAGGAGATGTCACAGGGCACAGCCAAGGCCTTGTCACCGATCTCGCTCGCAAGTGTGGTGATCGCTTCCGCACCGCGGGCGATCAGCGCCACATTGGCGCCCTCCGCGGCAAACAGACGCGCACTCGCCGCGCCGATACCGCGGCTCGCCCCGGTGATAAACACGGTTTTCCCATTGAGTTTCGGCATCATAGCGCTCCCTGTCCTGGCCCCTCATCATCCTGCGAGAGCTTATGCGTTGAATGCCAAAGGTTCCAGTCTTGACCCTCGCCGGAAAGCACGAAACTGTGTCGGCAAATTTTCCGAGGAGATTTCTCATGCGTTCCCAGTTTTTAGCCGTCGCGCTGACCACCACCTGCCTTGCCGCGGCCCCCATCTATGCCGATATCAGTCCCGAAGAGGCCTGGCAGAGCTATCAGGACATGATGTCGAGCATGGGCATGGCGCCCACCGCCGAGGTCAGCCGTGATGGCGATACGCTCGTCGTGCGCAACATGATCTATTCGATGCAGATGCCCGCTCCCGGCATGTCCAATGTCTCGACGGCGCCGGAGGTTCGGTTTCAGGAACGCTCGGGGGGCACCGTGGCGCTTTGGTTCACCGAACCCGTGACCACGATCGTGACCGCTCCGCTCGATCCGGAACTCCCGGATGAGACACTCGAAACCCGGTCGAGCATCTCCTATGAGGGCGAGGTGGTCATTTCCGGTACAGCGGAAGATCAGCTTTACACCCTGGATGGCAATTCGATGGTGATGTCGACCGCGCCGATGGTGATCGATGGCAAAACGATGCAGCCCGGATTGACCGCAACGCTGAGCGGCGTATCCGGCACCTATTCGCTCCGGAAGGAAGACGATGCCCTTGCCTCGGAGATGGATATCAAGGGCAGCTCTCTGATCTATGACATCGACCCGGTCGAAGGCGAAGACGGCACCGTCGAGATCGGTTTCGAAGCCCATGATCTGGCCATGACCGGGACGGTCAACATGTCGGCGCAGATGAGCGAGGATGTTTTGGCAGCCCTCTTCGGCCACAGCGATCTCGATATTCAGATGGGGCTTGGCACCAGCGCCATGTCCCTGAAAGTCCTGGGCGACACCCCGGAGAGCAACATGGATGTTCAGGCGAACACGGGAGGCTCGACCCTCGATATCTCCGTCCATGGCGGCACGGTGGGATATGATGCCACCGCCAATGACATCAACCTTACCCTTGCCGGGGCACAGATCCCTGGCGGCGCAGCGGAAATCACCCTGAAGAGCTATTCCGCCGGCTTTCTCTTTCCGCTCGCCGCCTCGGATGCGCCTCAGAGCTTTGAGGGCAAGATCGGTCTCGAGGCGCTGAGCCTGCCGGATATTGCCTGGATGATTGCCGATCCGACCGGACAATTGCCGCATGACCCGGCCACGTTCCGTCTGTCGCTGAACGGGACATTGACCAGCGGCATCGATCTCTTTGATGCCAAGGCGCTTTCCGCACTCGAAGGCGGTGAAACAAACCTGCCGATCGACCTGAAGACGCTGAACCTCGCCGAGATCTACCTGGCGCTGGCGGGCGCTTCGATCTCTGGCGAGGGCGCGGGATATGTGCTCGACAAAGAGCCCGCGACGCCGGGCGGTTTGCCGCCTTTCGCCGGCACGCTGTCCCTGGACCTGATCGGCGTGACCGATCTCATCGACAAGCTCTCCTCCACCGGCATTCTGCCGCCGGAACAGGCGATGTCGGCACAGATGATGCTCGGCTTGTTCGCACGTCCGGGCGACACGCCCGGCGAACTCGTCTCCGAGATCGAAATGCTTGAGGACGGCAGCATTCTGGCCAATGGGCAACCGCTACCGTTCTGAACGAAGCACGGGCCGCTTGCGCTTTCGCGACAGGCGGCCTAGTTGCATCAGCGAGATGACCAAGACGATTTAGGAGGAGCACCATGGCCCGGAACCTAGCAGAGCTGACCGAGGCGCTTCTCGATGCCGCGAAAAAGGCCGGTGCCGAGGCCGCCGATGCACTGGCGATCGACGGCACCTCGCTGTCGATCAATGTCCGGCAAGGCGCGCTGGAACAGGCGGAACGTTCCGAAGGCGTGGACATCGGGCTGCGGGTGCTGATCGGGAAACGGCAGGCGTCTGTGTCGGCCTCCGACACCCGCCCCGAAACTCTCGCCACCATGGCCGAACGCGCCGTCGCCATGGCCAAGCTCGCCCCCGAAGACCCGACGGCCGGATTGGCGGACCCGTCGCAGATCACCGATCAAACCGATACCAGCGCGCTCGAGCTTTTCGATCCCTCCGAGGAACCCTCGCCGGACATGCTCAAGGACGATGCCCTGCGCGCCGAAGCGGCTGCCGGGGCCTTCGACGGCATTTCCCAGATCGATTCCGCAGCAGCCGCCTATGGCCGTCGTCGCATTCATCTCGCCGCCACCAACGGGTTCAGCGGCGGGTATGCCCGTTCGGACCGAATGATTTCCACCGTCGCGATTGCCGGCGAAGGCACCGGGATGGAGCGGGACTATTGCGGGGAAAGCCGGATTTTCGGCACCGACCTGCCGTCGCCCGAAGAGATCGGTCGCATCGCCGCCGAGCGGACCCTGGCCCGGATGAACCCGCGCAAACCCAAGACCGGCGCCTACCCGGTCCTCTATGATGAACGCGTGTCCTCCTCGCTGATCGGGCATCTGCTCTCGGCGATCAACGGCATGGCAATTTCCCGCGGCGCGAGCTGGTTGCGCGATGCCATGGGCGAGATGGTCCTGCCCGAGACGCTTTCGGTGATCGAGGATCCGCATCGTGCGCGCACCTCCGCCTCGCGGCTGTTCGATGCCGAGGGGCTGGCGACACAAAAACGCGCCCTCGTCGAAAACGGGGCACTTAAAAGCTGGGTGCTCGATCTTGCGACGGCCCGGAAACTGGGGCTCGAGAGCACCGGCAATGCCTCGCGCGGTGTCTCGTCGCCGCCCTCTCCGAGCGCCGGCAATATCGCCCTGACCCAGGGCAGCAAAAGCCGCGAGGATCTGATCCGCGAGATGGGCACCGGTCTGCTGGTGACCTCGATGATCGGCTCCTCGATCAATCCGACCACCGGCGATTATTCGCGCGGGGCGAGCGGGTTCTGGGTCGAAAATGGCGAAATCGCCTATGCCGTCAATGAATGCACCATCGCAGGCAATCTGCGCGAAATGCTGATGACGCTGATCCCGGCCAATGACGCGCGTCCGCATCTGAGCCGCGTGGTGCCTTCCTTGCTGGTGGAAGGGATGACACTTGCAGGCGACTGACGATCTCGAACTGTTGATCGAGGCCGCGCGCAATGCCGGCGAGATTGCACGGCCCTATTGGAAGGCAGATCCGCAGGTCTGGGACAAAGGCGGCGGGCAAGGCCCGGTGACCGAGGCCGATCTCGCCGTCGACCGGATGCTACACGAATATCTGCTCTCCGAACGCCCCGATTATGGTTGGCTCTCCGAGGAGACGCTCGACACGACATCGGAGCGTTTGGGCAAGAATCGGGTCTTTATCGTCGATCCGATCGACGGCACCCGCAGCTTCATCCATGGTGATCAGAACTGGGCGCATTCACTGGCCATCGCCGAAGACGGCGAGGTGATCGCCGCCGTGGTCTTCCTGCCGCTGCGGGATCGCCTGTTTTCCGCCGTCAAAGGCGGTGGGGCGGAGCTGAACGGAGAGAGTTTGCGCGCCAAATATCGCTGTGATCTCGACGGCGCCACCGTCTTGGCGCCGCGGCAACATCTGAGCGATGAGCATTGGAAGGGTGGTTCGCCGAAATTCATCCACAATTTCCGCCCTTCGCTGGCCTATCGGCTCGCGCTGGTGGCGCAAGGCCGCTATCACGCGATGTTTTCCTTCCGAGCGACCTGGGAATGGGATGTAGCGGCGGGCACGCTGATCCTCTCCGAGGCCGGCGGGCAGGTCACCGACCTCAAGGGGCGCAAGCCGCAATTCAATCAGCCGACACCGCAGCTTGACGGCTTGGTCGCGGGATGCCCCGATCTCGCCGATGGCATCCTCGCGCGCCTGAAATAGACCCCAAAGCGGCTGAACTTAGCTATATTCTGCCATATCCTCGGCCACGGCCCGGGTCATCGAGGCAATGATATCCGGGTCGGCGGAATGCACCCGCGACCAGTTCGGGATGAAAGGCGTCTCCATCGGATTGTCCAAGAACACAGACCCCGCGAGGATGATGTTATTGGCAAAGAGCTCGACGGCTTTCTCCTCGGCATGGCGATCGACATGCAGCCCGTTCATCCGGGCATCGTTGAAATAGGTCTCGATGAGATCGAGCGCACCGCGATAATAGGTGGCCTTGATCGAGCGAAAGATCTCTTCGGAAAACACCGTGCCATCGGCGGCGAGCTTGCGATAGAGCGCCTTGCAAATGTCGACCGACATGCGTGACAGGCCGGTCTTGGCGTCTTCTTCGCTCAGGTCCTGATGCTTGTGATCGTAACGGTCGGAAATTTCGACCTGACAGACCGCACGCGGGCTGAGGTTACGCCAGGCCTCGGAGAGAAGCCCGATCTCGAGCCCCCAATCCGAGGGAATACGCATATCCGGCAGGATCGAGGTGCGCATGGCAAACTCGCCGGCGAGCGGGTAACGGAAATCGGCGAGGAAATCGAGATAGTCGCGCGGTCCCAGAACCTTGGCCAGCGCCTGAATGATCGGCGAGACCAGCAGCCGCGTCACCCGGCCATTGAGCTTGCCATCCGCGACCCGCGGGTAGAAGCCCTTGGACATCTGATAGGGAAAGGTCGGGTTGGCCACCGGATAGACCAGACGCGCCAGCATTTCCGCCGAATAGGTCACCACATCGCAATCATGCACGGCGACCACCGCGCTGTCGGCACGCGAAATCGTGTAGCCCATGCAGAACCAGACATTGCGACCCTTGCCCGGTTCTGACGGCGACAGATCGAGCTCTTTGAGCCGCGCATCTACAGCTTGAAGGCGCGGACCGTCATTCCACAAGACCACGTGATCAGCTTTGAGCACCGAGAAGAACTTCAGCGCATGCCGGTATTGTTCTTCTGTGGCGCGATCGAGCCCGATCACGATGCGATGGATGAAATCCACCTTGTTCAACTCTTCGAGGATGTTGGGCAATGCCTCGCCCTCAAGCTCGGAAAACAGGGACGGCAGGATCAGGGTGATTTTCCGACTGCTCGAGAAGGCGTTCAGCTCGCGCTTGAGATCCTCCTCACCATTGATGCGCAGATTGTGAAGCGTCGCGACATGCCCGCCTTGGTGGAAATCAGCCATTTCTCAGCCTTCCTTCTCTTCTTCGTATTCCTGTGCGATGCGCTCCAGCACCGCGAGGCGCCAGCCTTCCGGCCCCGGTCTCTGCGTCCGCGTGATCCGCCCGCTCTTCTCCCCTGGCAGTGCGGGGATACCCGGACCGTGTGAATTCCTGACGACAACGCCATGGTCGGCCATGGCAATCATTTCGACATCGTTCGGCGCATCGCCCAGCGCCATGGTGACCGGATGAGACCTATAGTCGGCGGTGATTTCCGCCATCCTGTCGGCCTTGGTCGCCCCGAAGGACAGTGTCAGATAGCGCCCGCCCTGACGCGCCTCGATCCCTTTCGCCTGCAAAGCCGCTTCGAAAGCGCGGCGCCCCGCGTCAGATCCCGTCCACAGGCCCGGTTCGGAAAACTGGCGACGCGCCGCCAGTTCAGCCTGCGCGGGGGACAGCCCGGTGTGCTGTGCCACCTCGGCAACCGACCAATCGGAAAAGCCGGTGAAACCCTGACGCAGCGCTGCGGGCAGTTCCGCCAATGCCGCCCGGATCTTCTCATGCGCACTCCGATCGTTCAGTGCACCGGCGCCGGGCGCGAGAACGCCCGCGCCGTTTTCCACGATCGCGGGCGCATGATCGAAGCCCATCTCGGCGCGCAGCTCGGCGATTTCCGCCGCGGTTTTCGAACTGGCCAGAATCAATGGTATTCCCAGCGCTCTCATCCGCCCCAAGGCCGGCTCCGCTGCGGCCCAGGAATAGCTGTCATGATCGAGCAAGGTGCCGTCGAGATCCGAGAATACGATCAGGCGCGGCCCGGACGGGCGTTGGGGTGGCTGGTAGTCCGTCGTCATGCAACCATGATGACCGCTGGGCGTGCGAAGGAAAACAGCTGATCTGAAAAAATCGTGCACATCTGCTGCAAATTGCCCAAGAATTAAACAACATCCGCTGGCCGCTTGACCCCCCTCGCGATTGGATTAGGTTGCAGCCACACCATCCGGAGAGATTTCATGGCACAAAGATTGCACCTCGTGTTTGGCGGCGAACTCATCGACCCGTCCAAGACCGTGTTCCGTAACGTCGATGACATTCACATCGTGGGGATTTTCCCCAATTACGAAAGCGCGCACAACGCCTGGAAAGCCGAGGCGCAACGCACGGTGGACAATGCCCATATGCGCTATTTCATCGCCCATCTTCATCGCCTTCGCGACGAGGAACAAGACGCCTCGCCGACCGAAGAGCTTGGGGCATGAGGTAGAGGCCAGATGGCCCGACCCTTTCCTTTTCTGCTCTATTCCGGCCTGACCCGACGCAGTGCGCGTCGCCATCTCGACCGGCTGGACCGTCTGGTCACAGCCGGCGAGGTGACGGAGGAGATGCGCAATGCGCGTCTAGCCCAGGGCCTGCCGAAACGTCCGAAAGGACCGCTTCTTTGGCTTCATGCGGCGACCGCTTTCGCGCTGCGTCCCGCGAGCGAATTGTTTTGCCGCATTCGGGATGACCGCCCCGATCTCAACGGGCTCATCACCCTGGGCCACGGGGTTGAGCTGCCTCCCGGGCTGTCGCTCGACGGCGGGTTGCTCGCCGCCACCCCGGAAGACGATCCGAATATCGTGCGACGATTCCTGACCCACTGGGACCCGGATGAGCTGATCTGGATCGGCGGCCGGTTCCGTCCGACCCTGTTGCGCGCAGTTGAAGAACGCGGCCTGCCCGCGATCTCCATCGACGCCCCGAAAAGCCCCGCGACGCTCGACACCCATATCCCTGTGCCCGGTTTGCGCTCCGCCGTGCTGAATTGTTTCGATCATGCGATCACCGCCTGGGAGGAAACCACGATGATGTGGTATCGGGCGGGATTTGGCTCTGATCAGGTCGAAAAACTCGGTTTTCTCGAAGAGGGCGGTATCGCCCCTTCGCTCGACGAAGAGGAGCTCTCCCGGCGCCTTGAAGAGCTCAAAACCCGCCCTGTCTGGTTCGCCACACGTATCGCCACGGCCGAAGTCGGTGACGTGATCCGGGCCCATAAACGCGCGCTTCGCCGCGCGCACCGGCTGTTGCTCGCCGTTTCTCTGAGCGACAACGCCCCGCTGGAAAGCGTGCGGGCACAATTCGAGGGCGCAGGCATCGATGTCATGGTCCTGGGTCAGGACAGCCCGATTTCGGAATCCGTACAGGCCGTGCTGCTGCCTCCGAGCGGCAATGAGCGCAGCCAGGACGGGCTCTGGCATCGCATTGCGCCGATCAGCTTTCTCGGTCGTTCCATCGCCCCTTTTGGCGGCGTCGATCCTTATCCGGCTGCAGCCATGGGATCGGCCATCCTGCATGGACCCCATGTTGAGAGCTACGCCACGGCCTATGCGCGCCTGACCTCAGGCAAGGCCGCGCAGGACGTGCGCGACGGCTATGAGCTCGGTGACGAGGTCAGACGGCTCATGGCGCCCGATCAGGCGGCTCTGATGGCCAGCTCCGCCTGGGAGATCTCCTCTACCGGCGCCGAGGTCACCGATCGGGTCGCCGATCTGGTACAGGATTTCCTCGACCTGCGCGAAAGGCTGGACGCATGAAACCGCCACTGTTCTGGTCCAATTCGGCAGCGGCTCCGGGCTGGCAGGCATGGCTGTTGTCGCCGCTTGCACGGCTCTACGCCCATGCCACCGCCCGCCGGGTCGCGCAAAGCGGATATCGCGCCCAATGCCCGGTGATCTGTGTCGGCAATATCAATGCCGGCGGCACCGGAAAGACCCCCACGACCATCGCGCTGGTGCAACATCTCATGGCCCGGGGCCATCGCCCGCATGTGGTCTCGCGCGGCTATGGTGGCCGGCTCGAAGGCCCGGTTCGGGTCGAGGAAGGCCAGCACAGCGCCGGTGAGGTTGGCGATGAACCCTTGTTGGTTGCCGCCTTTTGTCCGGTCTGGGTGGCCAAGGATCGGGCCGCCGGGGTACGCGCGGCCGAAACCTCCGGGGCGGATGTCGTCATCCTCGATGACGGAATGCAGAACCCCACGGTGCAAAAGGATCTGACCCTGGTGGTCGTGGATGCCTGGCGCGGTTTCGGCAACGGCTGCGTTATCCCTGCCGGCCCGTTGCGTGAACCTGTGACCAAGGGGATGGCACGTGGCGATGTGCTGATCTCCATCGGGGACGCTCGCGCGCAGGCGCGATTTGAAGCGAATTGGGGCGGATCAGTCTCGATATCTCATCTGAAAGCAGAATTGAAACCCCTGCAAATGGGGTTCGAATGGGACGGTCAGAACGTCCTGGCCTTTGCCGGCATCGGACATCCGGAAAAGTTTTTTCAAACCCTGACCGGGCTCGGCGCAAACCTGTTGCGCGCCGAGGCGCTTCGGGACCATCAGCCCCTGTCGACATCTCTGATGACACGGCTCGAAATCGACGCCCTCGCGCTCGATGCCCAGCTCGTGACCACAGAAAAAGACGCGGTGCGTTTGCCCCGCGCCTTTCGCACCAAGGTGATCACATTGCCAGTCAGGCTCGAGATCCCCGACTGGCGTTCAATTGATGCGCATCTCAGCCGTCTCGGGCTGGATTAGAGCCTCATTCGGAGGTCTTGACCTCTTCCGCGGCATCTGTGGTCTCGGAGGTTTCTGCGGCAGGGGCGGAGATCTCCGCGAGCTTTTCATCGAGGATCTCTTTCAGATCCGCGTAGCTCATGTTCGAGTGAAGCTCGCCGTCGATCACCAGGCTCGGGGTGCCCTTGATGTCATATTCGGCCATTTCCGCGGTGAACTTGGCATAGAGTTTCTGGGCCATGTCACCATCATTGAGGCAGGTATCGAGGTTCTCATCCGTCAGCCCGGCGCGTTTGCCGATCTTGCGCAGGTTCTCGACGATTTCCATCGTGTCCTTGCCGCCGGCAATCCAGTCTTTCTGCTCGTCATAGAGCATTTTCTGAATGCCGAAATAGCGCATATCGCCACCGCAACGTGCGACCATGGCGGCCCAAAGGCCAAATTTGTCGAAATAGACTTCGCGGTAGACGAAGCGCACCTTGCCAGTGTCGATATAGTCTTTCTTCAGCTGCTCGAAGACGGCCGCATGGAAGGTCGCGCAATGCGGGCAGGTGTAGGAGGCGTATTCGATCAATTCGATGGGTGCCTCCGAATCGCCCAGCACAAGATCCGGAATATCGCTCGTGTCGACCGGCGCCGCATCTTCGGCCCAGGCCGGGGTGACGATGAATCGCGTCATGGCAGAAGGGTCAAGCGCAAGGCCAAGCCCGAGGCTCGCCATAGCCGTTGAGATCATGAAAGTGCGGCGGTTCATTTGTCTTCCTTTGTTTGATTTTTCTGCCGGGTCAGAAAGGTCCCGGCGAATGTTTCGAGAGCACGGCGCAGAGCCTCATCCTCGACCCCTTGCGACAGGCTGCGTGCCGTCTCGCGGGTCTCGGCGGAAATTTCCGGCTTTGGCGCGGGTTTCGGATCGGAAAAAGCAACCTGCCCCTTGGCAAAGCCGATCGGCGCCGTTTGCGTCACATGGATACGGCTGATCGCGTTATAGCCATAGACGGCATTCACCCGGTCGCGGATTTTAGGCAACTCGGCCTGCAGCATCGGCGCATAGGCCCCGGTGGTCAGAAGCGTGAGCGTGGCGCCGAAACCACCCTTGGCATAGGAGACCTTGACCGGTCGGGACATGGCGGCGGTGGCCTCGCCCACGATGTCTTCCCAATGGGTCAGCAGACGGGATTCGGAAAAACCACGTTCTTCCGAGACCTCGCGAATGCGGGACTGCATCAGGCCAGAGGCCCTCTCGAACCCCCGTTTCCGCCGTTTCCCACCTGTCTGCGTCTCTGCCATCATCCTGGACCTTGGTTCCTTCCGGGGTTTCCCGCTGGTCTATCTCCATCTTCTGCCTATTTTAGAGGGCGCGACGCAAGGCGCCAGAAGAAAGCAGATGACGGGACCTAAAGATTGCGTGACGGGATGAAACAAGACGGCAGCTCGGCAGCCTTGCTGGCGTGGTATGATGCGCATGCGCGGGAGCTGCCCTGGCGGATTTCTCCGATGGAGCGGCGGAACGGCGTTGCCCCGGATCCCTATCGGGTCTGGCTCTCGGAGATCATGTTGCAGCAAACCACCGTGGCCGCGGGGAAATCCTATTTCGAGCGCTTCACCGATCTCTGGCCGACGGTCACCGCGCTGGCCGATGCCGAGGATGAGGTGGTCATGGGCGAATGGGCCGGCCTCGGATATTACGCCCGGGCCCGCAATCTGCTGAAATGCGCCCGGGTCATTCGCGATGAGCATCAGGGAATATTCCCGCGGACTCGGGTCGAGTTACAGGCACTTCCGGGGGTCGGCCCCTATACATCCGCCGCGATCTCCTCGATCGCTTTCGACCAATCGGAAACCGTGGTGGACGGCAATGTCGAACGGGTCGTCTCGCGGCTGTTCCGGGTCGAGACCCCGCTGCCGACGGCGAAGCCCGAGCTCACCGAGTTGGCGACACGCCTGACGCCCTCCGAACGCCCCGGCGACTATGCCCAGGCGATGATGGACCTCGGCGCGACGATCTGTACACCGAAATCCCCGGTTTGCAGCCTTTGCCCCCTCCAAGATTTTTGCGAGGCGCATGCCGCCGGGGATGCGTCTCGATTCCCGCTGAAACTGCCCAAAAAGCCCAAACCCACCCGCCATGGTCACGCCTATGTCGGACGCAGTGCACGCGGCGAATGGGTGTTGCAAAAGCGCCCCGAGAAAGGGCTCCTGGGCGGTATGCTCGGCTGGCCCGGCACCGAGTGGCAAGACCCGCATCCCAAACGGGCCCCCTATGAGGGCAACTGGCAAGAGGTCGGCGAGGTGCGTCACACCTTCACGCATTTTCATCTGATTCTGACGGTTCATGCCGCGGCGGATGTCGAGCGCACGCCGGACAGCCTGACACTGCGCGGTCAGAACGCCTTTCGCGCCTCGGATTTGCCAACTGTGATGCGAAAGGCATTTGACCTTGCCTACGCCAAGTTGGAAGGTTGACGCAGAACGCGCGGGCATTTTGGAGAGTGTAATCCTATGAACATGGCCCAGATCAGTTTCAGAAACGCGATGCCCTTCTGGCTGTCGCTCACAGTGGTTCCCTTTCTCTGGCTCGGCGCTTTTGTCGGAGGTTGGACCGTGCTCATCGTGCCGCTCTATGCCTGGTACATGTTCGGGTTCCTCGACGGGCTTCTCGGTCTCAACACCGACAATCCAGACCCGAACACGGCGGAAAGCGAGCTTTTCTGGTATCGCGCCATCACCATGATCTGGTTTCCGGTACAGGCGGCGAATATCTTTGGCCTGATCTGGTTCGTCACCCATACGGATCATCTCTCGATACTTGAAACCGTGGTGCTGTTTTTTGGCCTCGGCGTCTCTTCCGGCTCCACGGGCATGGTCTATGCCCACGAGCTGGCGCATCAGCGCAACAATCTCGAACGCTGGCTTGGCGATCTGTTATTGGCTTCCGTGCTCTATTCGCATTTCCGCACCGAGCATCTTCTGGTGCATCACAAACATGTCGGCACGCGGCGCGATGCGGTGACGGCGCTCTATAACGAGGGGTTCCATCGCTATTTCTTTCGCGTCCTGCGGGAATGTCCGCGCTCGGCCTGGGCAGCGGAAAAGGCGCTTCTGGCGCGCAAGGGGCTCTCGCCCTGGCACCCGCGCAACCCGCATTTCCGCTACTGGGTCCTGCAACTCTTGATGCTGATCGCAGCCACGCTGATCGGCGGGGTTCCCGGACTGTTGCTTTTCATCTGGCAGGCGATCGTGGCGATCTGGCAGCTCGAGCTGACCAATTACGTCGAACATTACGGGCTGACCCGCCGGCACTTGGGGGATGGCAAATACGAACATGTGATGCCGCATCACAGCTGGAACGCGGCGCATATGGCAACGAACTGGCTGTTGATCAATCTTCAGCGCCATTCGGATCACCATTACAAACCGGACCGGCGTTTTCCGCTGTTGCAGAATTACGATGAGAATGAAGCCCCGCAGCTGCCCTATGGCTACACTGTGATGGGGGTCGCGGCGATGGTGCCGCCCCTGTGGCGCCGGATGATGAATCCCAAGGTGAAACAATGGCGTAAACGCTATTACCCGGATCTCGCGACATTCGAGGATTGGGAGCCTTACAAGAACGGCACCAATCCGTTGCCCCGCTTGTAACCAGACCGACCGGCCACGAAAAAAGCCCCGCTGATCAGGCAGCGGGGCAGTATATGGTGCCGCGTAGTCAGGCCGCAGGCACCAGGCGGTAACTTTGAATTTCGAGAAATCGTGCTGTCGGACTTCTGGCGGACAAAGGTCGGACTTCCGTCGGACCTTTGTCCCAGTTTCCCAGCGTCGCGCTTATGGCATCACTTATTGCATTTCCGCGCGGATCTGTTGGCGGAGCACGTCGATCGGGACGTTCTTGCCATCGCGTTTGAAGGTCCAGTAGGTCCAGCCATTGCAAGAGGGCGCGCCTTCGAGATGGGCGCCGACCTGATGGATCGAACCTTTGACATCGTTGGACACCAACGTGCCATCGGCGCGCACCTTGGCGGTGCTGCGCCCGTTCATCGAGACGAGCTCTTCGCCCGGGCGCAGCATGCCACGCTCGACAAGCTGACCGAAGGGCACGCGCGGCTCGGCGCGTTTCGAGGTGGAGACGCGCAGCGCATCCTTGTCGAATTTGCGCACGGAGGCGATGCGCTTCTCGGCGACCTTGCGGTATTTCTCTTCGCGCTCGATGCCGATGAACTCGCGGCCGAGCATCTTGGCCACAGCACCGGTGGTGCCGGTGCCGAAGAACGGGTCGAGGATCACGTCGCCCGGATTGGTGGTGCCGAGTACGATACGGTGCAAGAGGCTCTCGGGCTTCTGCGTCGGATGCGCCTTGTCGCCATTGTCGTCTTTCAGACGTTCACCGCCATTGCAGATCGGCAGCACCCAATCGGAGCGCATCTGAATGCCTTCGTTGAGGGCTTTCAGCGCTTCGTAATTGAAGGTGTATTTCGCGGCTTCGTTCTTCGACGCCCAGATCAGGGTCTCATGGGCGTTGGTCAGGCGCTTGCCGCGGAAATTCGGCATCGGGTTGGATTTGCGCCACACCACGTCGTTGAGAATCCAGTAGCCCTGGTTCTGCAACTCGGCGCCGAGACGGAACACATTGTGATAGGATCCGATCACCCAGATCGCACCATTCGGCTTGAGGATGCGACGCGCGGCCTTGAGCCAGTCGCGGGTGAAATTGTCGTAGACCTTGAAACTGTCGAACTGGTCCCAGGCATCGTCGACCGCATCCACTTTGGAATTGTCGGGACGATGCAGGTCGCCGCGCAGCTGCAGGTTATAGGGCGGATCGGCAAAGATCAGATCGACGCTCTCCTCAGGAAGAGCGTTCATGACCTCGATGCAATCACCGGCCAATATCTCATTGATCGGGAGCGAATTCGCCCCCTTGCGGATGGTTTTATTCATGTTCTGCCTCATATCGCGCCCCTTGTGGGACGTCGTTTTAACGCGCCGTTTTCGGCGTCATTTATGGGGTCAAAGATGAGTCATCCGGGATTCCCAGTCAATTTCTTTTTCGAATCAGCCACTTACGTTTTTATCTTGATACAAGATATTGTGGACGGGTTTGAAGGAACGTCTATGGTGTGGGGTCACACCGAAATTTCGGAGCCCGTCGAGATGCGCTTTGGTGCCGTAGCCGGCGTTTTTCTCCCAGGCGTATCCCGGATAGTGTTGCGCCAAATCCACCATCAGCCGATCACGCCATGTCTTGGCGACGATCGAGGCCGCAGAAATCGAGAGCGAGCGCGCATCGCCTTTGACGATCGCCTCGGCATCCAGCCCGAAGGCGGGCGGGATTTTGTTGCCATCCACGAGCACATAGTCGGCCGCCTGTTTCAGCCCGGCCACGGCACGTTCCATGGCACGCAAAGAGGCCTGTAGAATATTGATTTCGTCGATCTCCTCGACCGTGCAGGAGGCGATGGAAACATCGGCCACCGCGAGGATTTCGTCGTAAAGAGATTCGCGTTTCTTCGCCGTGAGTGCTTTCGAGTCGTTGAGCCCCTCCGGAATGCGCGCCGGGTCGAGCCAGACGGCGGCGGCCACAACGGGTCCGGCGAGCGGGCCGCGCCCGACCTCGTCCACGCCGGCAATGCGGGCATAGCCGCGCCGGGCGGCCGCTTCTTCAAAGGAATAATCGGGGGTCGGTTTGGGATCTGTGTTTGCCATACCCCTGTGAAGCCGAAGCCTCTGGCCGGTGCAAGGGGAAAGCGGCGCCAGAAAAAGACGGGTGGGACGCATGACCCACCCGTCCAGTGACGCGGCACATCGGGACATGAAGCCGCGCATCTGCTCGATTATGAAAACTCAGTCATGCGACCGCGTGGAAATGCGGGTGCTGTTGCGATGGTTCCAATCGGAACGATCGGCCTGGCGATTGGCGGTGACGCGATAGCCGAAGTTGCTCAGGCAGGTGACATCATATGCGTCGCGCCAGTGGCTATCGGTCCTGACCCGGGTTTCGCAGGCGCGCGGCAGGTCCACGTTGCGACGGGCCTCGCGCTCGATACAGGTTTCGAAGGCGACAAGACGTTGCGATCCGCTGCGGCCGGCGCTCAGAACGCATTGGTTCGGAATGCTCTGGCCGGCATAGCGGTCGCGATAGCGGTCCTGCTCCCGGTAGCGATCCCGGTCCTGAACGCGCGGCTGCGGTTGCGGCGCAGGCGCCCGACTCACGGTCGCCTTGTCCTTTTGATCCTCGATCGCCTTGCCGATGACGAAGAGCGTCAGAAGCCCGCCCAGCGCGAGGGCGGTATCTTTCTCCGAGGCCCGAGCGGGAGCAGCGGAAATTCCAGCCGTTGCGAGGGAGAGCGCCAAGAGGCCAGCGGTGAATTTGGTCAGTTTCATCCTGCGTCCTTTCAGGTCCTGGACCCCGGGGCGGGGCACATGAGGTGATGGGACGGTGATGCGGCAGGGGGACGAAATCGCTCAATAACAGCCGGATGTCATCGGATAACAGGCGATGATCTCGGCTTTGCTATTGAATAGCAGCGGCCAAACTCACAGGATCGCGAGCATGAAACAGCATCTTCTTCTCCCGTTTGTCTTTGCAATGGCCGCCCTGCCGGGACTGGCCAATGCCGCCTGTTACGCCAGCTACAAGGCGAAGCAGGACGATCCGCTCAAACTGCATTTCGGCGTCGCCGAGGTGAGCGGCGCGCAATGTACCAAAGACGCAGCCGCCGCATCGCTTGGTCCCCGCTTGGCGAAAGAGGGCTGGCAACTTCTGCAAATCGTCGCGATGATCCCGGAAGAGAAACTGGACGAGGTCAAAGCCGATGCTGGCGCCTATTTCCTCCGATACTGACAGCCGCAAGGTCTCGCGCGTGGCCATCCTCGGTATCGTGGCGATTGTCGCGATCCTGTTGGTCGCGGCCGTGTTGTTGTTCGTGAACCTGCCGGATGCCAATGCGTTCAACGCGCGGGTGGAACAGATTTTCGTCGAGAACGATCTGACCACCCAGGCCGAAATCAAGCTGTTGGAAATCCTGGCACAATCAGGCACCAGCTTTGCCGAGACGCTGACCTCCTACCGCATGGTGATTTTCGTGCTGCTGGTCTTTGCCACGGCGCTTCTGGTCGCAGCGCTGGTGTTTCTGGTGACGATCATTGCGCTCAACCGCCGGATGTCGGAAATCGAAAAACGCGGCATCGAGGTCTCGTCGCTGCTGATCTCGCGCGCCGAGAACACCGTCTATCTCAACAACATGGAATTCAAGCTGACGCCCGCGGCGATCGAAACCCTGTCGGTTCTGGCCGAAGCGAGGCTCGACGATGATGTCATGTCCGGGGCAGAGATCGAAGCGGTGATTTCCGGCCGCAATGCCTCTGACTGCGACGAGGCCGCCGGCGCCACCAGGATCAAACGGCTGCGCGACACGCTGGGCAATCAGATGGTCAGCGAGTTGCTGGTGAAAAACATCGCCCGCAAAGGCTATATGCTGTCCTGCCCGCGCGACGTGATCAAGATGGTCTGAAGAGAGGGTCGAGGTTCCCCGCCGCCGGCTCCCGAGCCTTGCCTGCTTGACCCAAAGTCACCCTGAAGACCCGGCTGAGATTCGCAGTCTATTAAGGGATCTGTGCGAACTATACCCCGATTTCTCTTTGGAGTTCGCATATGAACATCTCTTTGAAGACCGTCTCGGGTCAGCTCATCCTCGCAGCAGGTGTGATCATCTCAGTCATCGTTGTCGGCATCACCGCCTTCAACGGCTGGCGCACCTCGGAGAAGGTGAACAGCCGGATTCTGCAACAGGCCACCGATCGGGCCGAGTGGGCCGCGGATCAGGTCAGTTTGCTGGTGACCGAAGCCACGTCGACGGGCCTGGCGCTGAGCGGTATGATCGAAGGCTATATCGGGACGGATCAGGCGCAGGGCGCCGAGATCATCTCGATGCTCGAAGATGTTCCGATGCAATTCGACAATCTCTTTTCTTCCTGGATGTCCGTCATTCCCGGGAGCGCGGCCTCGACCCTGATCCACGGTGAGGAGGGTTTGAACCCCGCCGGTTTCTTCACCCCCTACTGGACCAAGAACGCTTCGGGCGGTCTCGATTTCCAGACGTTCGAGGTCGACGAGTCGCAGGAATGGTTCGCCGAGCCGGTCCGCACCGGCAAGAGCCTGATCACCGAACCCTATCGCACGAACGAAGGTCGGTTGATGACCTCCGTCTCGGTGCCCGTGCGCCACAATGGTGAAATCATCGGGGTCGCCGGGGTCGATATCACGCTCGCGCATCTGACGGATCTTCTGACGAATATGAAGATTTTCGGCGATAGTCGGATGGCCCTGGTCGACAGCAACGGCAAATGGCTCACCCATCAGACTCCCGAGCGGCTGATGCAACTCTACGAAGGCGTCGGCACGCAAGAGGTCAAAGCCGCGCTCGGTGACGGCCAGGTGCGGATCATCCGGGGACTGCCGGATGGCGTGACCCGATTGGTCTACCCGTTCAGCGCCAATGGCATGAACCGCACATGGGCCATGATCCTCGATGTCCCGCGCGACGTCTTCGCCGCCCCGGTTCGCCAGGAGGTCTTGCTGAATGTTGTCACCGGCGTGCTGATCCTAGTGCTGACCTTGGGAACGATTTTCATCTCGTCGCATCGCAAGGTGCGCCTGCCGCTGGCCGCGATGCTCGAGGATGTGAATGCGCTGGCTGACGGCAATTACGAACAGGACGTCTCCGGCACGGAACGTCGCGACGAGATCGGCACCATGGCGCATTCGCTCGAAAGTCTCCGGCAGACGCTCTATGCCAATCGCGGCCTGGAAAAAGAGCAACAGCGCCTGCGGGACGAGGCCGAACAGGCCCGGGCGCACCGTCTGGCCGAAGAGGACCGTCAGCGTGAAGACGCCGCAGAACGTGCCCGTCAGGAGCAGATCCGCGAGCAACAGGCCCGCGACGCCAAAGAGGCCAGCCGGCAACAGGAAGAGGCCGAGCGCGCTGCGCGTGCCGCCGAATTGTCCCGCGTGATCGATTTCCTCGCAAATGCGCTTCAGGGCCTGGCCGAAGGCAATATGGATGTGAAGATCGCCGAACGTTTCAACGCGGCATACGATCCGCTCCGGATCAATTTCAACCAGACCGTCGATCAGCTTTCCGAGCTTGTGTTTTCCATCGGCAACGCCACCGGTGAAATCAACGATGGCGCGCAACAGATCACCGGAGCGATCTCCGACCTGTCGCGACAGACCGAAGGCAATGCCGCCACGCTGGAAGAGACCGCGACCGCCTTGAACGAATTGACCGCATCGGTGCAATCCGCAGCACAGAATGCGCATCAGGCCAACACGCTGGTGAGCGAAACCTCCAAACAGGCACAGAACACATCGAAAGTGGTCGAAGATACGGTGATGGCGATGGAAGAGATCAAGTCCTCGTCCACGCAGATCTCGAAAATCATCTCGGTGATCGACGACATCGCGTTCCAAACCAACCTGCTGGCGCTCAATGCCGGCGTCGAGGCCGCCCGCGCCGGCGAGGCCGGTCGTGGCTTTGCCGTGGTGGCCTCCGAAGTGCGCGAATTGGCACAGCGCTCCTCCGGGGCAGCGCGCGAGATCAATGATCTGATCGTCAAATCGGGCAATCAGGTGCTCAACGGAGTCGAAAAGGTCACGACAACCGGCGAGTCCCTGCAGGCAATCTTCCAATCGATTGCGACAATTTCCGATCTCATTCGCGATATTGCCGCCTCGTCGAACGAACAGGCCTCCGGCATTTCCGAAATCAACGAGGCCGTGAACCAGATCGACCGGGCGCAGCAGCGCAACGCGGCGACATCGGAAGAGACCACCTCCGCCTGCACTATTCTGAGCATGCAGGCAGATGCGCTTTCGGATCTCGTGGCGAAATTCCAGACCGGCAAATCGAACCCGGCCGTCAGCTCTGGGCTGGGCTGACGCCAAAACGCGGACGTCGGCCCATCGGGATTTCCTCGGGCGACAAGGGGCGGACCCCGTCAGGCTTCGCCGCCCCGCCGCGGTAGGCCTGGCGATCCCGCCAGAACGGGGCGAGCCAGGAAGTTACAGCGAGCTCAAGGGAACAGTTCCAAATCGCGCCATCACAAATCCCAATGGCTTACACGGCGCGGTTCCCATTTTGTGGCTCACCTTTTGTGGCTCACAAGGATCGCTGCAGTGTTCTTTGCCGTATCACTGCGTTCTTTGAGAGGATGTCCGGATCAGGAGCCTGATCAGGCATATCTGGATGACAAAATGCGAATAGAGATCCCCTAGATCAAAGCGGTCATGACCTCCGCTGCGATCTCGAAAGAGCGGATGCGCGCCGCTTGATCATGGATCATCCCCGTCACCATCAACTCATCAGGCTGGTAGCGCTCAATCAGCGCCGTGATCTGCGCATGCACCGTGTCGCGCCCTCCGACTGCCGCGCAGCTGAGCATGCGGTCCACCTGAGACCGCACCGGAGAGGGCATGTTGGTCACGTTTTCGAGTGACGGCTTGGGCAATTTACCCCGATTGTTGGTCACAATGTTGGCAAAGGCCTGCAGCTGCGATGATCGCAAATACGTCGCCTCCTCATCGCTCTCGGCGGCGCAGACGCTGGCCGCCATGACCGCATAGGGTTCGGCGAGCGCGTCCGAGGGCTGAAACGTGCTGCGATAGACATGCAGCGCTTCGCCCAGCATGTCCGGGGCGAAATGTGATGCGAAGGCGTATGGCAGACCGAAATGCGCGGCGAGTTGTGCACCGTAGAGGCTCGACCCCAGAATCCACACCGGCACGTGGGTGCCCATACCGGGAATGGCCCGCACCGGCGCGCGTTCGGGCATATCACCCAGGTAAGAGATCAATTCCTGCACATCCTGCGGGAAGGTGTCGCCCTGTTGCATGTTCCGGCGCAGCGCGCGGGCGGTCAACATATCCGTGCCCGGCGCCCGTCCGAGGCCCAAATCAATCCGACCGTTGTTCATCAAGGACAGCGTGCCGAATTGCTCAGCCACCATCAGCGGGGCGTGGTTGGGCAACATGATGCCTCCCGCCCCGACCCGCATCGTCTTGGTCGCCGCTGCGATCTGACCAATCAGGACCGCCGTGGCGGAGCTTGCGATGCCGATCATGTTGTGATGCTCAGCCACCCAATAGCGGTGATACCTCGCCTCTTCCGCCGCCACGGCAAGGGCCACGCAATTGGCCAGCGCCTCATCGACACCATGGCCTTCGGCAACTGGGGCAAGATCGAGGAGCGAATAGCGTTTCATGATGGATGTCCTGACGTTTTCATTCGGTGTTTCATTCATAAGCGTTGTGACGAAACCCGGTGTCGCAAACAATCGCACGCCGGGTCTGCGGGATCTCTCAACCGCGCGTTTCAGGTCGTGAGCGGGGCAATGTCGCGAAACGCCTCCAACGCCTCCGGGTTGGCCAGCGCGCCGATATTCTTGGCCGCCCGGCCTTCGATGACATCCCGCACGGCCAGTTCCGAGACCTTGCCGCTTTTGGTGCGTGGAATATCGGTGACCGCGAGGATCAGTGCCGGAACGTGGCGCGGCGAAGCCCCGCGCCGGATCGCGGTCTTGATCTCACGGATCAGCCCATCGTCCAACACAGCCCCCGCGCCCATCACCACGCATAGCACCACGCGCACATCATCCCCGGTCGACTGACCGACAACGACGGCCTCCTCGATCTGGGCAAAACGCCCGACTTCGGCATAGATTTCCGCCGTGCCGATCCGCACCCCGCCCGGGTTGAGCGTTGCGTCCGAGCGCCCGTGGATCACATAACCGCCGCCGTCGATCTGCTCGGCGAAATCGCCCTGGCACCAGACGCCGGGAAAGCGGTCGAAATAGGCGGCTCGGTATCGCGCGCACCCTGCGTCATTCCAGAACCCCAGAGGCATAGTCGGAAACGGCTTGGTACAGACCAGTTCGCCTTTTTCACCGGGGACAACCGGCTTGCCCGCATCGGACCAGACCTCGACAGCGAGGCCCAGCCCCGCCGACTGGATCACCCCGCGCGCAACGGGACGAGTCGGGTCCCCCAAGACGAAGCAGGACAGAATATCCGTCCCGCCCGAAATTGACGCCAAATGCAGGTCGGGTTTCAGCACCTGATACACGTAATCATACGCCTCGCCCAAAAGCGGCGCACCGGTGGAGAGCATCGTGCGCAATGCGGAGAGGTTATGATCCGGCCCCGGAGCGAACCCGGCGGAGCGCAACCCGTCGAGATATCTCGGCGAGGTCCCAAATTGCGTCATTCTCTCGTCGCGGGCGTAGTCGAACAGCACGCCCGGGCCGGGATGGAATGGCGAGCCATCGAACAGCAAAAGCGTCGCCCCCCGCGCCAATCCGGACACCAGCCAATTCCACATCATCCAGCCCAGCGTGGTGAAATAGAACATCCGATCGCCGGGGCGCAGATCCACATGCAGCGCGTGTTCCTTGAGGTGCTGCAACAACACGCCGCCCGCGCGGTGCACGATGCATTTCGGTGCGCCGGTCGTACCGGAGGAAAAGGTCACATAGAGCGGGTGGTTGAACGGCATCGGCACGAACTCGCAAGGCTGCGCCTCAAAAGCAGCCTCGAAAGCATCGAAACTTGTGGCCTTTGGCAGCGCTGCGGCGGTGGCCTCTGCGGTCCCGAGATAGTCGATGATCACGCAGGCCTTGACCGTCTCAAGCCCGGCCATCGTCTCGGCAAGCTTGTCGGCAATGGCAAAGGGTTTGCCCGCATACCAATAGCCATCACAGGCAAAGAGCACCTTTGGCGCGATCTGACCGAACCGGTCCAGGATGACACGTGGCCCGAAATCGGGTGAGGCCGAGGCCCAGACCGCCCCCAGCGAAGCGGTGGCGAGCATGGCGGCGACCGCCTCGGGCCGGTTCGGCAACAGACCCGCGACCCGATCCCCCGGACCGACGCCCGCGGCCCGCAAGGCCAGTTGAAGCCGCGACACATGTGCCTCCAGATCGTCCCAGCTCCAGCGCAGCGCAGATTTGTCCTCTCCTCGAAACACCAGTGCATCGCGGCGCCCGTCGTCGGGCCGCGCCAGATGCAACAGGTTCTCCGCAAAGTTCAGCGTGGCGTTGGGAAAAAAATCCGAGGACGCCATGTCCTCTCCGACCAGATAGGGCCCGTCGCCCTTATCGCCGATGACGTGAAAAAAGTCCCACAAGGCCGACCAGAACCGCGCCGGGTCTTCGAGCGCGCGGGTTGTCAGAGCCTCGGTGTCCGACAGGTCTGCGCCGGTTTCATGGGCAAAATAGGCCCGAAATCGTGCCATTTCGCTCTCATGGGCGCGGTCATCGCCCGGCTCCCAAAGGATATTTGACATCAGCGTGTCTCCGCTTGGGCGGCGCGCCGATCAGGCGACCGCATCGATATAGGCCTGCCAGATCAGCACGAAGCTGACGAAAAACAGGATCAGGGTGATGATCAGGTTGAAGGCACGCGGATCGACGTAGCGCACCAGCCGCGATCCGGCCCAGCTTGAGGCCACAGCCAGCGGGATGAAGAACAGGCTGAGATGCACGGTTTCCCGATTGTAGAAGCCCAGGGCGGCGAAACTCGGAAGCTTCATCAGGTTCAGCGCGGCAAAGAACATCACGCTGGTGCCGACATAGATCTCTTTGCGCAGGTGCTTGGGCATCACGTAGATCTGGAACGGCGGCGACCCGGCATGCGCGATGGCACTGGCAAACCCGCCCGCGGCCCCCGCCCCGATACCGATCAGCGTGTCGTGGCGGGGCTGGGCCGGAATATCGGGCAGCCCCCGTGACATCAGCACCGCCTGCCAGATCGAGAACAACAGGGACACGCCACCCAAGGCCGCCTTGATCACCCATTCCGGCACGCTCGACGCCAGAAGATAGGCCGCGAGCACCCCGATGATACCACCCGGGATCATCTTTTTCAGGATCGTCTTGTCGAATTCGAACCGGTAGAGATAGACCGCGACCACATCCTGCACGATCATGATCGGCAGCATCAGCGCAACCGCCGTCAAAGGGTCGCTGAAGGCCGCCACCAGGGGCGTGCTGACCATGCCGATGCCGGCGAAGCCGCCCTTGGACAGGCCAAGTATGGTCACGGAGATCGTCAGCACGATCAGGAATGTCAGATCAGGCGTCATGTTCTGTCTTGACCGCAATCCGACGCGGATGCGTCAGGACAGCCCCCTCACACAGTGCGGCTCAACGAGAAAAGTCGAGATTTCCGCAATGAATTCCTTGGCATGCATCATCGTCGTGTTGCCGATGTCGGATTGAAAGGCGCTGTCGATCGTCTCGCCGTCCGGGAACCAGAGCTCGACCATCCCGTCGACCATCATGTGCCCGTCTTCGTCGCGCGGCCCGTCAAGCACGAGGTTCTGGCGATAGCCCGCAAGCCCCGGCAGGCGTTTGACCAAAAGGCCGTGCAACTCGAACCATTGCTTTTGAAACTCCTCGCTCGACACATCCGGGCGTTTGCGCAGGATCGACATCCGCTTGAGCCCCTGCCCCAGGACGGGCGGTTCGACCACGGTGTTTTGCAGGCAGAGGATCGACTGCATCTCCGCCACCAAAGGCCCCGGCAGCCCCATGGACAGGTTGAAACTGCCCATCGAGGCCGCCGTCATACTGGCGGAAATGTCGGGAAAGAAAAACTGCGTGATCGCATCCAACTCCACCCCGCCACGGGCGTAAGAGATGCCCTTTTGACTGTTGTCGACAACGCGGTTGAACACGCCCCCCAGACAGAGATCGCCGACACCGCGGCGCATGGCCTCTTCGTTGTCAAAGTAGCTGGTCTCGGAAAGATCGGTCGCGGTCTGGATCAGACCCATTACGGTAATCACGAAAGCACCTCGTTTGGTCTCGATTGTCTAGGAGGTGGGCCGCCCGAACAGGGGAGCGGACGGCCCGCTGGGATCACGGCCGACCGAAATACTCGGGGATATGACGCACCGCGACAGCAATGATAATGGCCAGCGCCTGCACGAGGAGCTGCACGGAGGTTCCCGCACCGAGCGCGAGCACCATCTGGCCAAGCTGGGTCATGAAGAGGGCGGCGACACCGCTGGCGATCACGCTGCCGCGCCCGCCGTTAAAGGGCGTGCCGCCGACCACCACCGCCGCGATGGCAGGCAGGAGGTAATCGACACCGGCGGTTTGCGAAGCAGAGCCGATGAAACCAGTGAAGAGCATGCCCGCGACGGCGAAACACAGCGAAGCGATGGCATAGGTCGCCACCTGATAGCGCAGGATCGGGATACCCGCCGCCGTCGCCGCCGCCGGATTGGCGCCCACCGCGACAAAGCGACGGCCCGGGATGGTGCGCTTGGTCACGATGCTGATCACGATAATGAAAAGCATGGCGAGAATGAGCGTCATCGGCACACCGAAGAGCTTCGCATGCGAGAACTCGGCCAGCTCGGCAGGCGCGGTCATCGGGCTACCGCCGGACACGGCGCGCACGGCCCCCATCAGGATGGCATTCGTTGCCAGCGTCGTCACGATCGGCGTGATGTTGAGTTTCGCCACCAGCAAACCGTTGACGATGCCGATACCCAAGGCGATGGCCAGCGTCAGCGGCACCGCCAGAAGTGTCGAACCGGTGGTAAACCCGATCTGGGCGAACAACAGGCCGGCGATGGTCATCATGCCCGGCAGGGACATATCGAGACCGCGTTGCTGGATCACGATGGTCATGCCCACCGCCGTGATCGCGAGGATCGCGGCAAACGGCAGCATCGAACTGATCGCGGCAGGGCGCACAACGCCCGGCGCAACAAAGCTGCACAGGATGAAAAGCGCAATCGTCCCACCCCAGATCCACGAAAATTCATTGAAGACCGTGGACTTGATCTGTTGGCCAAAGCTGGGCTGGGTCATGGTTTTTCTTTCTGTCGTCAGGGTCATGGTCATGCCTGCACCACTTTCTCACGGCTCTTCGAGTAGAGCGCCACGGAGGCGAGGATGAGGAACCCGAGGAGATATTGCTGCCATTCCTGACTCAGGCGCAGGAAGACGGTGACCGAGTTCACCTGGGTGATGAAAATCGCGCCTAGAAGTGCGCCGATGAAGGACCCGCGCCCGCCAAAGAGGCTGGCGCCCCCGATCACCACCGCCGCGATGGAGCCCAGCGTGTAGCTGATGCCAGCGCGCGGATCGCCGATGCCGACCTGTGCGAACATGGTGATGGCGGCGAGACCGGCAAAGATCGAACAGCCGACATAGGCAATCAGGCGCACCATGACCGGACGAATCCCGGCGGTGCGCGCCGCTTCCTGACGCGACCCGAGACCGCGCATCGAAACGCCGAGGCTACGCCGGAACAGCACATATTCCATGACCAGCGCCAGCACGACAGCGGCGATGAAGGTCACGGGCACGATGCCCACCTTGGTGTTCAGCGCGTTCATCAACTGACCGTCCAGCATGCCTCCGGGCACCGGACGCAGGAACAGGGACACCGCCTGAACCGCCATGAAGGTTGCGAGCGTGGCCACCATCGGGTGCAACCGCAGCCCCTCGACCAGCAGCCAGTTCACAAAGCCGACCACGGCCGCCACGACCAGCACGAGCATCCAGCCCAAGGCCTGATCCCCGCCCGCCGCGCCCGAGAGCAGGAAGAACGAGGCGACCACCTGCACCAGCCCCATCGTGGGCCCGACCGACAGGTCGATGCCACTGACGAGCATCAGGAATTGCTGGCCATAGGCGACGATCGCCAAAGTTGCAGCAAGCGTCATCATGTTCGAAAGGCTGCGCGGCGAGAGGTAGTACGGGTTCCACGCCCCGGCCACGGCGCCCAAGAGCGCAATCGCGAGGCCGACCATGATCAACGGCGCGCTGTTGCCCGCGGCCCATTTCCAGAAGGCGCCCAAGGATTTGTGATGCTTGTCACGCTGCTCGGTGGATTTGAGCACCGAGGCGGTGATGTTGTCCTCGGTCACACGATCGCCTGTGAGCATTTCCACCACGCGCCCGCGCGAGAAAATCGCCACATGATCGGACAGCCCGGCGACCTCCTGTTGGTCCGAAGACACGAGGATGACGGCGACACCGGCGCGGGCCGCCTCGCGGATCACGCGGTAAATCTCCGCCCGCGCGCCAACATCGACGCCCTGGGTCGGTTCATCGACCAAAAGCACTTTCGGCTTCATCGCCAGAACACTCGAGAGCACAACCTTTTGCTGATTGCCGCCAGAGAGCGACTGGATCGGGGTTTCGCCGTTCGGCGTCTTCACCGCGAATTGCCTGATCGCCTCGCGGGTCCGCCCCTGCTCAACACGGCTGCTGACCAGGCCCAGACGGGTGTCCTCATGCGCGCTGCGGATCGAGAAATTCTCGCGGATCGACAGTTCGGGAAAAATCCCCTCGCGATGGCGATCACCCGGCAGGTAGCTGATGCCAAGCGCCTTGGCGCCCTGGCTCGACCGGATCTGGATGTCCTTGCCGCTGAGCGTCAGATGGCCATGGCCGCGATGGATGCCCGCAAGCGCGCGCATGAATTCGCGTTGCCCGTTGGCGTCGATCCCGGCAAGGCCGAGGATCTCGCCCGCCCGCACCTGAAGCGAGACATTGGAGAACCCCGGACCGGAGAACTCCTGCGTCGCCAGAACCGTTTCGTGATGACCGGGGGTGGCCTTGTCGGGGAAGGTCCGGTCGAGATCGCCACCGACGATCAGAGAAACGATCTGATCTTCGTTCAACTCGCGGGCGGGATAGGTCCCCTGCCCCTCACCGTCGCGCAGCACCGTCAGACGGTCGGCGATGGCCTGCACTTCGCGAATGCGGTGCGAAATATAGACCACAGAGGCACCCCGCGCCGTCACCTTACGCACGCGATCAAAGAGACGTTTGACGTCCTCGGTCGCGAGGTGTTCGGTTGGCTCGTCGAGCACAAGAACCTTCGGCTCACATTCCAGCGCCTTGACGATTTCGACGATGAACCGCTGTTCCGGGTTCAGCGTCGTGATGTGATCGCGCGGGTCGATGGAGACATCGTCGCTCCAATGCAAAAGCAGCTTGCGCGCCCAGTCATTGAGCCCCGACAGGGAGGGTCTGCGCGCATGGGGCAGGCCGAGATAAAGGTTTTCCGCCACCGACAGATCCGGCATCAAGGCGGGTTCCTGGCGCACAATCGCCAGACCCAGCTCACGCGCCAGATCCGGGTCCGCCGACACTTCAGTGCCGTCGATGCGCACCGTGCCTTCGGTCGCCTGCAAGGCCCCGGAAGCGACGCCCATCAGCGTGGATTTGCCCGCGCCGTTTTCCCCGACCAACCCGTGCACCTCACCCGCCCGAACGTCGAACGTGATCTCGTGCAGCGCGCGAACGCCCGGGAAATGCTTGGAAACGCCCTGCATCTCCAGCAAAAGCTTCTCGCTTTGCATAAATTTCCTCCCCTGTACGTGACGCCCGAATGCGTGCCACGCGCCCTGCTCGCCGATGCGAGAGGGTCGCCCAAGCGAGCCGGTGCGTCTTCTCCTTCCGAAGGTGTTCCACGACTGGCGTGATCACCAAATTCTCCTCCCTTAAAATTTCCCTATAGCAAATAGATTTGTCAATATAATATAGCATGTGGAATGATATTTTCGCCGAATACAGAGAATTATTCTTAGGAATCAGGCCTTTAATTTCCCCAAAACAGCTTTGCCTATGATCATGTTGCGCCCGCAAAGAGAGTTTTTACTTGGCATCATGCATAAATTTGCTTAAATCAAACTTATTCGCTATTTCCAAATATGAGATTCTGCGAGGAGCAGAGCCTGTTTGGACAACCTTTAGGGAGGGATCATGGAGGGAATCACAGGAGCGGTTGCCGTCGTCACCGGCGCGGCGCAGGGCAATGGGCGCGCCATTGCTCTTGGGCTCGCGGGCCAGGGCGCCAAAGTTATCGCATGCGACATTCAACAAGAGGCCGTTGCCAAAGTGGCCCAGGAGATTGTTGATGCCGGCGGAGAGGCCATCGGCGTCGCACTCGACATCACAGATCGCGCGAGCTGTCAGGCCGCCGCCGAGGCGACCCGCGCCGCCTTTGGTGCCCCTGCGTCGATCCTGATCAACAACGCGGGCATTATTCGCCGCACCCTGCCGGACAGCGACACGTTCGAGGCCGACTGGGACGCCGTGATGAATGTCAACGCAACCGGCCAGATCAACATGGTGCAGGCACTCCGGACCCAGCTCATCGAGAGCAAGGGCCGCATCGTCAACCTCGGCTCGATCATGTCGGTGGCGGCCAACCCGGGCCTCGTCGCCTATGCCGCCTCGAAAGGCGCCGTGCTGCAGATGACCCGCGCCCTGGCCCATGATCTGGCCGAGCACGGCATTCGCGTGAATGCGCTCGCGCCCGGCGTCATCGAGACCCCGATGACCGTCGCCACCCGCGACAACCCCGAAGCCATCGGCCGCTTCATGGCGCATACGCCCATGAAACGTCCGGGCAAACCCGAAGAACTCGTCGGACCGGTGCTGTTTCTCGCTTCTGACGCATCCAGCTACGTGACCGGGGCATTGCTGCCGGTCGACGGCGGCTATCTCGCCGCCTAACGGAGGACCCCATGAAACATCAAGAAGTAGATGTCCTTGTCGTCGGCTCTGGCGCCGGCGGACTTTCCACCGCCGTCTCTGCGGCCCATCGCGGTCTCAAGGTGATCGTGGCCGAAAAGGAATCCGTCTTTGGCGGCACCACGGCGCGCTCCGGCGGCTGGAGCTGGATTCCCAACAACGCCCCCGGCAAACGCGCGGGCGTCGAGGACAGCGTGGACAAGGCCCGCGCCTATCTCAAGCACGAAACCGGCGATCATTACGATTCCGCCAAGGTCGAAGCCTTCCTCGAAGCCGGCCCGAAAGCTGTCGATTTCTTTGAAAACAAGACCGCGCTGCAATTCGATCTCGGCCCGACATTCTCGGATTATCACCCGACGGCCCCCGGCGGCCTCGACGGCGGTCGCTCGATCGTGGCCCGGCCTTTTGATGGGCGCGATCTTGGCAAGGAAATCAAACGCCTGCGTCCGCCCCTTCGCGAAATCACCGTGCTCGGCATGATGATCGGCTCGGGCAAGGAATTGCTGCATTTCTTCAACGTAACGCGTTCGCCGATCTCGGCCCTGTTCGTCACCGGGCTGGTGGCGAAATTCGCCCGCGACGTGACCTTTCACGGCCGCTCCATGCGTCTGATGAACGGCAACGCCCTGATCGCGCGTCTGGCGAAATCCTGTTTCGACAAGAATGTGCCGATCTGGACCTCTTCACCGGTGAAATCGCTTCTGCGCAATGACGACGGCAGCATCAAAGGCGCCATCGTGAACCGCCCCGACGGTCCGGTGGAGATCATCGCCCGCAAGGGTGTGGTTCTGGCCGCGGGCGGCTTTCCGCAGGATGCCGTGCGCCGCAAGGAGCTTATGCCGCATGCGCCCTCGGGCCACGAACACGTTTCCCCCGCCCCTCCGGGCAACACCGGCGACGGGCTGCGTCTGGCGGAAAGCGCCGGCGCGTCGATCAAGACCGACCTGCCGAACTCCGCCGCCTGGGTGCCGGTCTCACGCCCGCCGATGGGCAACGGACTTTTGGGCACCTTCCCGCATTTCGTGGACCGCTCCAAACCGGGTGTGATCGCCGTGACCCGCTCGGGCAAACGCTTCGTAAACGAGGCGCAGAGCTATCACGACTTCTGTCAGGCCATGGTCAAGCGGTGTCGCGAAGAGGATGGCCCCGACGGCGAGCTGGCCGCGTGGTTCGTCGCGGATCACCGCACCTTCCGCAAATACGGTCTCGGTTTCGCGAAACCCGCGCCGGTGCCCTATAAATCGCTGATCAAACAGGGCTATCTGATCCAGGGCAAGACCATCCGTGATCTGGCCGAACAGATCGGTGCCGATCCGGCGCAGATGGAGCGCACGGTGGCCGAGTTCAACAAACATGCCGTCAAAGGCGAGGACCCGGAGTTCGGCAAGGGCTCGACCGCTTACAACCGCTCACTCGGCGACCCGGATCACAAGCCGAACCCCTGCGTGGCGCCGGTCAAAAAGGGCCCGTTCTACGCGGTGCGCCTCTATGTCGGCGATCTCGGCACTTTTGCAGGCATGAAGACCAACGAGTACAGCCAGGTGCTCAGCGAAGACGGCAAGCCCATCGGTGGCCTTTATGCGGCTGGCAACGATGCGGCCTCGATCATGGGTGGCAACTACCCGGGTGGCGGCATCACCCTCGGGCCGGCTCTGACCTTTGGCTATATCGCGGCACGCCATATGGCCGGCGCGAACAGCTGACGCCGCCAAGCTACCTCCCACAAAGCCCCGCCGAAGACATTCGGCGGGGCTTTTTTTGTGTTCTGCACGTCGCCAGGGCAAACACGGGAACAAAAAACAGGCGCAGTCTCCCGCGCCTGTATGCTCCGCACAAAGCTATCTGAAGCTCAACTGTCTTCAAATTCCTTGGCATGCAACCAGTCGGCATGTTTCGGCGCTTTCTTGGTCTTGCTCCATTCTTCGAGCATGTCCCATTTCACCGCATCGAGACGTTCGAGGTTCTTGTCCTGCTCCGGGTTCGGCGCCGCCAATTCGACACGATGGCCGTTCGGGTCGAAGAAATAGATCGAGTCAAAGATCGTATGATCCGTGACCCCCAGAACCTCGACGCCGTTGGCTTCGAGATGCTCCTTGAACTCGACCAACGTGTCGCGATCCTTCACCTGGAAGGCGATGTGCTGCACCCAGATCGGCGTGTTCTCGTCGCGGCCCATTTCCGGCTTCGTCGGCAGTTCGAAAAACGCGAGGATATTACCGTCGCCCGCATCGAGGAAAAGGTGCATATAGGGGTCCGGCTCGTGGGTCGAGGGCACCTGGTCCTCGGCGATGGCGAGGATGAAATCCATATTCAGCATCTTGGTGTAGAATTCGACCGTCTCCTTGGCGTCTTTACAGCGGTAGGCGACGTGGTGAATGCGTTCGACTTTCATGGTCCGATCTCCATTAGTTGCATATGCAACTAATTTACAGAAGCGCCCCGTCGCCCCATTTGACACAGATCAATTTGCCAAAAATAAATCAGTTCGCATTTAGCAAATAAAAAACGGCACCCCGGCCCGGGATGCCGTTAGAAATTTTGTTAAAACAGGCGGTTCTGGAAGGGCCTGCCGACGATGTCGCCCCCCCCCCTTACCCAGAGCTCCGCCCACTCGGCGCTCGGACCGTCCACAGGACGGTCCAGTCACACCTCAGCCCTGAAGCTCTTCCCACATCTCGCGGTCGCGCTCTGCGGTCCAGACGCGCGGCGTGTCGATGCCACGCGCTTCGTCATAGGCGCGCGCGACGTTGAACGGCAGGCAGTGCTCGTAGATCGCGTAATCGCCGAACTTCTCGTCACAAGAGGCGCGCACAGCATCCCAAGCCTCTTTCAGAGAGCCGCCGCGCGCCACGATCCGGGCGACAGGTGCATAGGTGCTGTCGACGAAATCGCGGGTTGCGGCAATCGCCTTGCTCACCATCTCTTCGCCAACCAGCGCGTCGCCACGGCCCGGCGCGATGCTCTTCGGCTTATAGGCCGCGATGGCGTCGAGCGTGCCACCCCAGTCGCCGAAATGCCCGTCGCCGCAGTAGCAGGCCGAGTGATATTCGACGATGTCACCGGTGAACATCACCTCCTGATCCGGCACCCAGATCACCGCATCGCCCGCCGTATGCGCACGGCCCAGCGTCATGATATCGACCCGGCGTTTGCCGAGGTACACGGTCATCTTGTCACGAAACGTCGTGGTCGGACGCGTCAGGCCGGGGATTTCCTCATGGCCCTGAAACAGGCGCGGGAAGCGACCGAACTCGCTGTCCCAGTCTTCCTGACCGCGCTCTTCGACCATCCCGGCGGCTTTTTCCGACATGATGATCTCGCGCGCGCCATAGGCGCTGGCGCCCAGCACCCGCACGGCATGATAGTGGGTCAGAACAACGTGGCTGATCGGTTTATCGGTGACCGTGCGGACACACTCGATCACCTTGCGGGCGAGACGCGGCGTGGCCTGGGCCTCGACAATCATCACGCTCTCGTCGCCGATGATGACGCCGGTGTTCGGATCCCCCTCGGCGGTGAAGGCATAAAGCCCCTCACCCACCTCGGTGAAGCTCACCGTTTTTTCTTCCAAGTCACCTTGGCTTGCGAATGCTTTCGCCATGTATTTTACTCCTAATGTTTTCAGTGCGTTATCGGACGAGCCGGTTTCAATGTGCCGATACAGTCGCCAAAGCCGATCTGATATCCGTCGCCATGGGCCGCGCCCGTGAGCGTCAGTGTGTCGCCATCCTCGATGAAGCTGCGAGTCTCGCCGGTGTCGAGCGTCAGCGGCTCCTTGCCGCCCCAGCTCAGTTCCAACAAAGAGCCACGGTTGCCCTTTTCCGGCCCGGAAATCGTCCCGGAGCCCAAGAGATCGCCCACCCGCATCGGGCAGCCCGAGGTGGTGTGATGCGTGAGCTGCTGCGCGGCGGAATAGTACATCTCATTGTAATTCGTGCGGCTGATGACCGTCGGCGCCTTGCCTGCAGGGGCCATCGTCACCTCGAGATCGATGTCATAGAGCATCGGTTCCGGTTCCTTGAGATAGTCGAGCAGCGGCACGTCGCGATCCGGCCCGGAGGTGCGGAACGGCTCCAATGCGGCAGCGGTGACGATCCACGGGCTGATGGTGGTCGCGGTGGCTTTCGCCTGGAACGGCCCGAGCGGCTGATATTCCCAGGCCTGAATGTCGCGCGCCGACCAGTCGTTCAGCAGGACATAGCCGAAGATCGCGTCATAGGCCTCGGAAATGGAAATCGGACCGGTCGAGGGCGTGCCGACGATGGCGCCCATTTCCAGTTCGATATCAAAGCGTTGCGAGGGGCCGAAGCGCGGCATCTCGTCGTTCGGGCCTTTGAGCTGACCGTTCGGACGCACCACCGGCGTGCCGGAGAGCACCACAGACGAGGCGCGGCCGTTATAGCCGATCGGAATGTGCAGCCAGTTCGGCGGCAGGGCGTTTTCCGGGCCACGGAACATGGTGCCGACGTTGAACGCATGGTGACGCCCGGCGTAGAAATCGGTGTATTCCGTGACGTTGAACGGCATGTGCAGCGTGGCATCTTTCTGCGCCACGAGATGCGCTTTGAGGCGGCTCTCGGCCGCCGCGCCTTCGGCCAAAAGCCCGGTCAACTCGGCGCGCAAACGATCCCAGGCAGGCTTGCCCAGCGCCATGAACGCATTCCAGCTCCCGGTCTTGAGCGTCCCGTCAAAGCCCAGCACACCGGCCTCTTCGAGCGCCGCGAGATCGAGGATCATCTCGCCGATAGCCGTGCCACAGCGGGGCGCACCGCCTTGGATCGAGAACGCGCCATAGGGCAGGTTGTTGAGCGGGAATGGGCTGTCGGCGCTGTTCGCGCTGTCGACCCAGGAGCGTTTCAAGTCAGTCATTTCAAGTCCTTCGTCCATTTTCGGCCGTCAATTTGCGTCGGGCTGCGCCTCGGGGCGTGCCGCGGCAAAAGCAGGAAGCGCGAGGCAGCGCGCTTCGATCTCGGTGAGACGCGCGAAGGGCGTCAGATCCGCCCCCCAACGATGCGCGTTGTAAAGCTGTGGCACGAGGCAGATGTCCGCGAGCCCCGGCGTGTCGCCAAAGCAGAACGGCGTGTCGGGCCGGATCAGCGCCGCGAAAGCCGCGAAGCCCTGCTCCATCCAGTCGTTCATCCAGGCGACGGTCTCGTCCTGACTGTGGCCCATCTGTTTGAGCCTTTGCACGACCCGCAGGTTGTTGACCGGATGCACATCCGTCGCCAGTCCCAAAGCCGCCGCCTGTACCAAGGCGCGCTCAAACGGGTCGTCGGGCAAAAGCGCCGGCTCCGGGTAGGTCCGGTCCAGCCACTCCAAAATGGCCATGGATTGCGTCAACACGCGCCCATCGTCCAGAACCAGCGTCGGCACCCCACGCGCAGGATTGAGCGTGGCGTAACCCTCCGCCCGTTGCTCCCCCGCGACGAGGTTGACGGGGATCGGCTCGTATCCGACCCCCTTCAGATTGAGCGCGATCCTGATCCGGTAGGAGGTCGTCGAGCGCCAGTAGGTGTAGAGCTTCATTTCGTCCCCGGCGTGCCGTCGAACTTCTTCTCGAGACTGTCCCAACAGTCGATGTAATCGTCCTGGAGCGGCGCCTCCTTGCCCGCGAATTCGGTCAGATGCTGCGGGAAGCGGGTCTCGAACATGAAGGACATCGTGTTCTCGAGCTTCTCCGGCCCGAGGTTCGAATTCGACGCGCCTTCAAAGGCGTTCTTATCCGGCCCATGCGGCAGCATCATGTTGTGGAGCGACATGCCCCCCGGCACAAAGCCTTGCGGCTTGGCGTCATACTGACCGTAGATGTTGCCCATCAGCTCGGACATGATGTTCTTGTGGTACCACGGCGGGCGGAAGGTGTTCTCGGCCACCATCCAGCGGTCGCGGAACAGAACAAAGTCGATATTCGCGGTCCCCGGCACCCCAGACGGCGCGGTCAACACGGTGAAGATCGACGGGTCCGGGTGATCGAACAGGATCGCGCCGACCGGGCAATAGGTCCGCAGATCGTATTTGTAGGGCGCGTAGTTGCCATGCCAGGCGACCACGTCGAGCGGGCTTTGCGCGATCTTCGTTTCGTGGAACTGGCCGCACCATTTGATGGTCAGCGTCGAGGGCACTTCGCGATCTTCATAGGCCGCCACCGGTGCCTTGAAGTCACGCGGGTTCGCGAGCGCGTTGGCGCCGATGGGCCCGCGCGCGGGAAGCTCGAATTTCTGACCGTAGTTCTCGCAGACAAAGCCACGGCACGGCCCTTCGAGCACCTCGACGCGGTAGACAAGACCGCGCGGAAGGATAGCGATTTCCTTGGGCTCGAGATCAATGATCCCAAGCTCGGTGGCAAAGCGCATCTTGCCCTCTTGCGGCACCACCAACAACTCGCTGTCGGCGGAGTAGAAATAGGCATCTTCCATCGACTTGGTGACGAGGTAGACATGCGCGGCCATGCCGACCTGGGTGTTCACATCGCCCGCCGTGGTCATCGTGCGCATCCCTGTGAGCCAGGTCAGCTCTTCGCCGGTCTGCTCCACCGGGTCCCAGCGGTACTGCCCCAAGGAGGTCACATCCCCCAGAACATGCGGCGCAGATTTCCAGTAGGGCAGATCGATCCGCTCATAACGCGCGGAATGTTTCACCGACGGGCGGATACGGTAGGTCCAGGTGCGTTCGGGCGGGTTGGCGGTAAAGGCCGTGCCGGAAAGCTGTTCGCCATAGAGCCCGTAGTTGCACTTCTGCGGGCTGTTCATCCCCTGTGGCAAAGCGTTTGGTAACGCCTCGGTTTCGAAGTCGTTGCCAAAGCCCGGCATGTAACCTTCATGGGTCCCGGTCGTGCTGGTGGCGCGGATCATGCCTTTAGGCAAATCAAATGCAGTCATGGTCAGATTCCCTGTTCAGCGTCTTCTCGTATCTCATCACAAAAACGTTGCACACGCAACTAATTCGACGAATAAATTCTCCATAGACGAATTTAATTCATATTTTTGGCAGACTCCCCGGATTGCCTCACCCGTCGTTCTTTTGCACTTGCGCCCACCGCCCGGATCAAAACACTAGGGGCATCCCTCCGATGTCAGACAGGCGACGCAGTGACCTCATCAAGCCCCACACAGACCTCCGCATCCTCCGAGACCGAAGCCCGTTTCGAGCTCGAAACCTTCCTGCCCTTTCTTCTCAACAAGGCGGCGGAGGCGACCAGCCAGGCGTTTCAACCGGCCTATCGCGAGGGCTATGGCCTGTCGCGCATTCAGTGGCGCGTCCTCGCCATCACCGGTCGCTATGGCGCCATCACCGCGCGCGACATCTGTGCCATCGCGCATGAGGAAAAGAGCAAGGTCAGCCGCGCCGTCAGCACCCTCACAGAGGCGGGTCATCTCACCAAGACACTCGGCGAGACGGACAAACGCACCGAAGTGCTCGCGCTGACCGAAAATGGCACCGCGCTCTTCGAGGCGCTTGGCCAATCTGCCCTGCAATTCGACCGCGACCTGAAAGCCGCACTCACTCCGGAGAAAGAAGCGCAGTTTCGTGCACTCCTGTCCGATCTGGAAGCTGCATTGGCGGCGCGCGCGGGACGGCAGGACAGCTAGCTCACGCCCCGCGCACCCCTGCCACATCACGGCGCCCCCCGAAGAGGCGCCGCGGCAGATCAGCCGAGATTGACCGCCACCGATTTGGTTTCGGTGTACATCTCGATCGCGTCCTTCCCCATTTCACGCCCCCAGCCGGACTGTTTGTAGCCGCCCCAGGGCATGTTGGCGTCGCTCTGGTTGTGGGTGTTGATCCAGACAATCCCGGCCCGGATCCGCGCCGCGAATTTATGCGCACGCGACAGGTCCCTGGTCCAGATCGACGCGCCCAGACCGTATTCGGTGTTGTTCGCCTCGCGGGCTAGGTCCTCGATATTGTCATCGCTGAATTTCATCGCACTGATGACCGGGCCGAAGATTTCCTGTTTGTAGACCGTCATATCGGGCGTCACATCACGCAGAAGCGTCGGCTTGAGGAAATAGCCCGCCCCGTCAGCTTTGCCGCCGGTGACAACCTTGGCACCCTCGGCGACCCCGGCGTCGAGCAGGCCGGTCACGCGGGTGTATTGCTTCTCCGAAACAATCGGCCCCATGTTGGTCTCAGCATCGAGGCCGTGACCGAGCTTGAGCTTCTCGGAATAGGCCGCAACACCTTGGAGCACCGCCTCATAGACGTCCTCGTGGATGTAGAGGCGCGAACCGGCGGTGCAGGCCTGACCGCTGTTGAGGAACACGGCTTCGGCGACGCCCGGAATGGCGGTTTCCAGATCGGCATCGGGGAACACAAACACCGGGCTCTTGCCCCCCAGCTCGAGGCTGACGCGTTTGAGATTGCCGGCGGAGGCGCGCACGATGGCCTGCCCGGTGGCGGTGGAGCCGGTAAAGCCGATCTTGTCGACATCGTTGTGATCGACCAGCGCGGAACCCACACGACCATCGCCGGTGACAATGTTGACCACGCCATCGGGAATGCCAGCCTTGCGGCAAATCTCGACAAAGCGCATGGCGGAGAGCGGCGTGTCTTCGGCGGGTTTGACGATGACGGTGCAGCCGGCGGCCAGCGCCGGCGCCAGTTTCCACGCCAGCATCAGGAACGGGACGTTCCACGGCAGGATTTGCGCCACCACACCCACAGGCTCGCGAGTGGTGTAAACATGCCAGTCGCCGTCCATGTTGACCGGCAGGGTCGCGCCATCGATCTTGTTGGCCCAACCTGCGAAGTAACGGAAATGATCCGCGCCAAGGCTGATATAGAAATTCTTGACGATACCGTAAGGCGAGCCTTCGTCGAGCACGTCGAGCTCGGCCAGTTCGACCGAGGCCTCGTCGATCAGCTCAGCCACCCGCCACAGAATCTTCATCCGCTCATTGGGTTTGAGGCCCGACCAGCGGCCGTCGTCAAAGGCGGTGCGCGCGGCGGCGACAGCCAGATCGACATCGGCGGCGGTGGCGTCGGCGACATTCGAAATCACCTGACCCGTGGCCGGATCGACAACATCGCGCCGCCCGCCTTCAACCGCATCGCGGCTCTCACCACCAATGAAAAGCTGGTGCTTCTGGCCGAGGAACGTGCGGGTTTCCCCGCTGACATGATCCAGGACCGCGTCCATAGAGAAAGGTTTGTTCATTTCGTGTCTAGCTCCAAAAGAGAGGGTGACCCGATCGCAAAAGGATCGGGTCTTTGGGTGTGCTCAGACCGCCAAGGGCTTAGCGGTTGAAGAGAGAAAAGAGTTTCTCTTCATCCATCAGAGAGGACAGATCCGCGTCCGGCGGGGCGATGTCCGAACATTTCGGCACAATGTTCTGGGTGCTGTCGGCGTAGACATAGGGCACCACGCCAAGCGGCTCGTCCCATTCGATGCCATTATGCGCAGCAAGAGCGGCGCGCAGCGCAAAGCGCACGTCGCCGGTCGACCCATCGACCGCGAGGTAAGGCCATGCGGTGCCATCTTCGAGGCCGGCATTGTAGAGACAGCTCAGCTCATTGCTGGTCGCGATGGTCGCCATGGCCGGCACTTCGACGCCCGCCTGGTTGAAAGCCTTGATCGTCGCCAGCGTGGTCACACCAAAGTCCGACGCGATGCCGTCGATGGTGTCGCCATACTTGGCGATGAGACCGGCCGCCGCCTTTTGCGCATCCGCCGGGTTCCAGTTGGTGGAGATGAAATCATCGTCCAGCAACTTGAGACCCGGATGGTTGGCGAGACCCTCTTTGAAGCCTTTGAGGAAGGAACTGGAAGAGGACGCGCCCGGAGGCCCACCGAGCATCAGCACATTACCTTCGCCATCGAGCGCCTTGGCCATCCATTCGGCATATTGATTGCCGATCGCGATCGAGTCCTGATACGGGTTCACGGCGTAATCCACACCATCCGTACCGGGAAGATCGGTGAAATAGGGCACCATGGTCGTGCCATTGCCATTGGCCATGCGGTAGGTCGGCATCGCCGCCTCGCCGAAATCGGTGAAGGCAAGGATGATCTCATAGCCCTGCGTCGCATAGCCGTTGATCGCCGCATTATAGGTCTGTTGGTCGCCGCCGGCATCCGTGTGGTCCTCGGCCGTCACATTCGGGCATTTCGAGGCTTCGTCCTGAAGTTCGGCAAAGGTGATCTTGCGCCAGGTGTCGCCGCCCCAGCCATCGACCAGCGCCACGCGGATCGGATCGGACCCGCAAAGCTCGGTGATATCGCCACCCTGATCGACGCGGATCGTGTCTTGTGCCATCGCCATCGAGCCCAAAAGCGCGACAGCCGCAGCCGTCCCGGCCAGGCGCGCAAATTGCGTAAACTTGGTTGTGCGGGTCATGATTTCCTCCCTAGACCTACAGTATGATGCTGTATTCTTGCCCCTCACCTGCGGGTCTCATGCCCGCATCAGGTGAGAGGTATTCTTGAGGCCTTTGACGGGCCTTTTTGTCTCAGGCCGCAGCCAGGATCATGTCGGATGCTTTTTCCGCGATCATGATCGTCGGCGCATTGGTGTTGCCGCTGGTCAGCGTCGGCATGACCGAGGCATCGACCACGCGCAGGCCGCTCAGCCCGTGCACGCGCAGCTCGTCATCGACCACCGCCATATCGTCGGAGCCCATCTTGCAGGTGCCGACCGGGTGGTAGACGCTGTTGCAATCGCTGCGGATATAGTCGTCGAGCTCGGCATCCGACTGCATGTTGACACCGGGCGCATATTCTTCGCCGCGGATCGCGTCGAACGCCGGCTGCGCGATGATCTCGCGGTGCATCCGAAGCGCATCGCGCAGCACCCGCAGATCGTCCGGCACCGACAGGAAGTTCGGGTCGAGCTCCGGCAGCTGGAACGGATCGGCGGATTTCGCCATCACCGTGCCACGGCTCTGCGGGCGGGAGATGTTGAAATACGGCATGCAGCCTTCGACATTGATGATCTCACGACCGTGGTCGCGGTACATGATGTTGTTGAAGTGGGTCTGTACATCCGGCGCAACGAGGTCTTCGCGCGTCTTAAGAAAGGACATGACCTCCACACCATGACCGGCGACCGGGCCTTTGCCGGTGGTGTAATATTGCAGGAGCGCAATCGCCGCGGCGTAGGGTTTGGTCTGGCCCAGAAGCGACACCGGTTTCGACAGGCCTTGTTTCACCGTGCCCGCAAGGTGGTCCTGGAGGTTGCGCCCGACACCCGGAAGTTCATGTACCGTGTTGACGCCGATGCGGCTCAGGTGCTCGGGATCGCCGATGCCGGAGATCTGGAGCAGATGCGGCGAGTTGAACGCGCCGCCGCAGAGGATGACCTCTTTATCCGCATAGATCGTCTTTTTCTGGCGGCCTTGGACGAATTCGACACCAACCGCGCGCCCGCCCTTGACGATGATGCGGGACGCCATCGCCTTGGTGTAGAAGGTCAGGTTTTTGCGCTTCTTGATCGGGGTGATGTAACAGCGCGAGACGCTCGAACGAATGCCGTCGCGCACGGTGCCGTCACAGGGACCGACGCCGTATTGTTCGCCGCCGTTCAGATCCTCATTATAAGGAATCCCCATCTGGATGCAGGCATCGCGATAGGCGACGCAGGGCTCGGCCTCGATCGGGTTGCGCGTGGTGGCCAGCGGACCGTCATAGCCGTGGACCTCCTCATCGCCGCCGCCGCCCCAGTTCTCGGCCCGGCGGAAATACGGCAGGATGCTTTCGTAATCCCAACCCTTGTTGCCCATTTGCGCCCAATGGTCGTAATCCGTGCGGTGGCCGCGGGTGTAGATCATGCCGTTGACCGTGGTACAGCCACCGATACTTTTCGCGCGCGGCACGAACATCACCCGGTTGTTCACGTGTTTTTGCGGCACCGTATGATAGCCCCAATCGAGCTGCAGCGTCTGCATCAGACGGAAATAGCCCATCGGCATATGAATCCAGGGGCTTTTGTCCCAATCGCCGGCCTCGATGACGGCCACTTCAACATTCGGATCTTCGCTCAAACGATTGGTGAGCACCCCGCCGCCGGAGCCGGCGCCAATAATAATATAGTCGGGCATGAAACTGCCTCCTCCACCTTGGCGCCTCTCTCAGACACCAGCCTTCCCTTGCGTCCAGGCACCACAGCGCCCAGCGTCCTCCACATTAGGTTTGTCATGTGCTAATTGTTTAGTCAATCATAAATTATTTTCGCGCAAGATATCCCGCACTCACACCGGACCAAAATCGCTCCTGCAGCGGCCCTCTCTCCGACTTCAAATCCCCTATACGGGGTAAGAACTCGGAGCGAATCGCATGAAACCCGCTCAACGAAGCAGAGAAAAACGTTCTGGTATTGGAGGCAAAAACCATGGAAATCCGGAGACTTGCCGCGCGTGCAAAGGTCCAATTGAGAGCCTTTTAGCGCCGTGATACACACAGGTGTCTTGCGCGATTGAGCTTCGTCGAATTAGACTAATACATATGCAAATATCAAACTTATGCCCAAGATAGGGGCAAACAATAAGAGCGGGAGGGCTCTGGTATGGCCGAGGGTTCGAGGGGTATCCAGTCCGTAGAGGTGAGCGGCCGCATCCTGCGCGCTTTCGTGAAAACCGCCGAGCCGATGATGCTCAAGGATCTGGCCGAGCTGGCGGATCTCAAACCCGCGCAATGCCACGCCTATCTGACCAGCTTGAAAAATGTCGGGCTGGTCCATCAGGACTGGGCCACCGGCCATTATTCTCCCGGCCCGTTTGCACTGCGCCTCGGTGTCAGCTGGCTCAGAGGCAATCCGCAAACCGCCCGCGCCATCGAAGGGCTCAAGGCGCTGACCGAGACCTTCGGGGTGATGTCACTCATCACTGTCTGGGGCGAGCTCGGGCCCACCATCGTGCACACCTATGCCGGGCTGACCCAAGCCACATTGAACCTCAGGCAGGGGTCGATCTTTTCCGTCACAGGCACCGCGGCAGGACGGCTGTTCGCCGCCTATGGCACCGCCCCGCAAATCATGGAACTGGCCGAATCGGAGATTGCACGGACATCACAGAATCAGGCGATCGGCGAACACATCAACCGTGACGCTTTCGCAGAGCGGCTCAAGGAAGTGCGCGAGCGGGGCTACGCCCTTGCCGAAAGGCGGCCAATCCCCGGGATCAACGCCATTGGCGTACCTGTATTTTCGGAAACGGGAGAGCTGGCCTTTACCATCTCCCTGATCGGCAAGGCGGAAGCCCTTGCCACGGACCCGAACTCCGAAGCGCTTGCCGGCCTGCGCGCCCTGGCCGGGCAGCTCACCCCCGAGAACATCAATAAAGAGGTAATCGCATGAGCCTTGCCACCACGAAACGTCGCGGCGCCGAGCACAAATCCGAGGGTCGGGGCGTCCAGTCCATCGAGCTTGGCTCGCGCCTTTTGCAGGCGCTCTGCCAGGAAGCCGAGCCAATGATGCTCAAAGACCTCGCCAAGGTGGCAGGCTTTGCCCCGGCACAGGCACATGCCTATCTCGTCAGTTACAAAAAGATCGGTTTTGTCGAACAACACCCGGAAACCGGACGCTATTCGCTCGGCCCCTTTGCAGTGGACCTCGGCCTCACCGCCATGCACACCACCGACCCGATGGAACTCGCGCATGACACGGTCCAGGAACTCTCCGCCGCGACCTCGCTCAACGTGGCGCTGGTCGTCTGGGGGTCGTTTGGCCCGACCGTCGTCCAGGTTCAGGAAAGCGGCAGCCAGATCAACATGAACACCCGCCCCGGCACAGTCTATTCCATGTCCGGAACGGCAAGCGGCCTCGTCTTCTCCGCCTTCTTGCCGGAAAAAGAGGTGAAGGACTCCGTGGCACGGGAAAAGCGCGACCCGTCAGGTTCTGGTCGCGTTGGCGTCTCACGATTCGTTCCACGGCGCGAAATCGAACAAATTCGCGAACAGGGATTCGCGACGGTGGACCCCCCGCCCGTTCCCGGTATTCACGCCTATTCCGCACCGGTTTTTGACCATACCGGCCAAATCGTCTTGGCCATCACCATCATCGGCCAGGATCACTACCTCGAACCGAGCGCAGAGTCGGATTTCATCCCTGCTCTCCTTGAGGCAACCCGGACGCTTTCGGTCAATCTGGGACATCGAATCACCTCCTGATCCCAGCGCTTCTCAAAGGCGGAGCCACTGCGACACGGGCTTGCCGCCAACGGGAAGCAAAAGGTCGAGCGCGCCCGGAGCCGCCGTACAGATCAGATCGGACCCGTCTTTTTAGACAAGACTCCGCACACCGCGCGCGTCACACCACGCGCTCACAACTTCATGTACAACCACGGTTTTGGGACATTCGGCCGCAGAGCCGCCGCTTGACATTGCGGCTTTAGGCGCGCCGAAAACTGGCGCCCACGCAATTAACTCATTGCAAGCTTGTTTGCCATTAACTAACCTTAAAGCCAGGGAACGCGGATCGGAGGAGACCGCCCCGAAACGCAATGGGAGGAACCATCAATGAATTTCATCAAGACAGTCGTCGCAGCGACTTTGGCGGCGGGCCTGACGGCCGGCGCAGCCAGCGCCGACACCTATGAGCTGCAAAGCACCTTTGGCCTGAACGTTCCGTCGATCGGCCCGAGCCCGCAAAACTTCGCCCGCATGGTCTCGGCCATGACGGACGGGGAGGTCGAAATCAACGTGCATGGCGCAGGCGATTTCGTACCGCCCTTCGAAGTGTTCGGCGCCGTCAGTTCCGGCGCGCTCGACATGGGGTTCGACTGGAGCGGCTATTGGAGCCAGCAAATCCCGGTCGCCAACATCGTCGGCTCGATGCCCTTCGGCCCCTCGCCCGAGATCGCGCTTGGCTGGATGTATTACGGCGGCGGTCAGGAGATCATCCAGAAAGCCTATGACCCGTTCAACGTGCATTTCCTGCCCTGCCACCTGGTGATCGCCGAAGCGGGTGGATGGTTCAACAAGGAGATTACCAGCCTCGACGACTTCCAGGGTCTCAACATGCGCATCGCGGGCCTTGGCGGGCTGGCGCTGGCGAAACTCGGCGCCAACACGCAAACGGTGCCGGCGGGCGAGATCTATCTCAGCTTGGAGACCGGTCGCCTCGACGCCGCCGAGTTTTCCGCCCCCTCGCTTGATGTCGGCATGGGCTTTCAGCGCGTGGCGAAATACTACTATTTCCCCGGCTGGCAACAGCAATCCGCCTGGGATTCGATCATCGTGAACAAGGCGGTCTGGGACGATCTGGGCGAAGAAAACCAGACGATCATGGAGGACGCCTGCCGCGCCAACATCGCCTTTAACCTCGCCGATCAGGTGAACACCCAGGCCCCGGCGATCGCGCAGATCCGCGAAGCCGGTGCGGAAGTGCGCCGTTTCCCCGATGAGGTGCTCGTCGGTCTGCGCAAAGCCGCCTACGAGGTGATGGATGAGCAAGCCGCGAAAGACCCGCTCTTTGCCGAGGCTCTGGAATCGCTCAAAGCCTACATGGTGAGCGTGGGCGAATGGCCCGAGCTCCAGAACTTTCCGCCCGCAAGCGAATAAGCTCTGACGAAATTTCGGAGGGCACCAAGACCTGAGCGCCCTCCGCACCGCATCGCCAAACGCGCCAAAAGACGCGTAGGATGCAACGTTACGCACAAAAATGGGGCCCGATATGTCTCGGATACTCTCCTTTGCCCGCGCCTTGCTCAGCTTGCCGGGCAAGATCGTCGCATGGCTGATCATCCCGCTGATCCTCTCCATCGTCCTCTCGGTCATCGCCGCCCGCTTCGGCTGGTCGACGCTCCTGGATTGGGACGGCAGCATCCCGCTTTTCGGAGAAGCACTCACCGTCAACAGCCTCGTTGACCTGCAATGGTACATCTTCTCGTTGATCGTGCTTTTCGGCGGCGTTTGGGCCTATTTCGACGAACGCCATGTCACCGTCGATTTCATCGCGCTTTCGCTGAAACCCAGAACCCGCGCCTATATCACGCTGTTCGGTGATCTCTTCCTGCTCTTGCCGCTTTGCATCCTCGTGATCCGCTACGGCTCGGATTTCGCCGCCATCGCCTGGCGCACCGGCGAAGGTTCGAACCAGGGCGGCCTGGCTGCGCATTGGCTGATCAAGGGCGCCCTGCCCACAGCCTTTGGCCTTCTGGGTCTCGCCGCACTGACCAATGCCCTCCGAACGCTGTGCGAACTGCGCAAAGGCACCTTCCACGAAACGGAAATTCACCATGATAGCTGACTACATCTGGCCCATCTCGATGCTGCTCGCACTCGTGCTCTTGTTGTTCAGCGGCTATGCGGTGGGCTTTGTCCTCGCCGGTGTCGGCATCGCCTTTGCGCTTCTGGCCGATGTGCCAACCGTGTTCCTGTCGATGGGGGTTCAGCGCATCTATTCGGGCACGTTGACCAACTGGCTTCTGGCCGCCATTCCCTTGTTCGTCTTCATGGGGCTGATGCTGGAAAAATCCGGCATCGCCGAACGGCTGATGCGCTCTCTCGCAGCACTCGCCGGACGCCTTCCGGGGGGCTACGCCTTTGCCGTGGTGGTGATCGGCGTCGTCATGGCCGCCTCTACCGGGATCATCGGCGCCTCTGTCGTGCTGATGGGGATGATGTCCCTGCCCGCCATGCGCGCGGCGGGCTATGACATGCGACTTGCGACCGGGCTTGTGGCAGCGTCTGGCACGCTGGGCATCCTGATTCCGCCCTCGATCATGCTCATCATCTTGGGCGATCAGCTCCGCGTGCCGATCGGCGATCTGTTCATGGGCGCGATCTATCCCGGCCTGATCCTGTCCGGCCTCTATTTCACCTATATCGTCCTCAACGCGATCTTTCGTCCCTCGCATATGCCCGCGCCACCGCAAACCGACGGTGTTCCGGTGCTCCACGCGGTGCTGTCGCTGGCGCGCGATCTGGTGGCACCGATGCTTCTGATCCTTTCCGTTCTGGGCACGATCATCACCGGCGTGGCGACGCCAACAGAATCCGCCGCCATCGGCGCGCTTGGTGCGACGCTTCTGGCCGCGCTCACCGGCGGGTTCAGCTTTGGCGCCTTCCGCCATGCGGTCTTTGAAACCACGAAAACCACCGCGATGATCGCCTTTGTGATGATCGGCGCGACCGTGTTCAGCCTGGTGTTCCGTCGCCTGGGCGGGGATGCGATGGTCGCCGATCTGTTCCATTTCGAGAACGTCAGCCCCTATGTCACCCTCGCCATGATCATGGCGCTGATCTTCGTGCTGGGCTTTTTCCTCGATTGGGTCGAGATCAGCCTCGTGGTGATCCCCATCGTCGCCCCCATCGTGGCCAGTCTCGATTTCGGCATGCCCACCTCCGACGTGATCCTGTGGTTCGCCATCGCGCTGGCCGTCAATCTCCAGACCTCGTTTCTCACGCCCCCCTTCGGCTATGCGCTCTTCTACCTGCGCGGCGTTGATCCGACGATCCCGATCGGCACGATCTATCGTGGTGTGATCCCCTTTGTGCTGATCCAGATGGCGGCGCTCATCCTCGTGATCGCGATCCCGAGCATCGTGCTCTCCCTGCCACATTCCATGCGATAGGCCCCTTCATGACCTCTTCGACAGACACAACCGCTGACTTGCTGCAGCCCCTCACCCTGCGTGGGCGGACCTTCAAGAACCGCATCACCATCTCGCCCATGTGCCAACATGCGGGCAAGGATGGCTATGTCACCGACTGGCACCTCGTGCATTACGGCAAATTCGTCCTGGGCGGCGCCGCTTTGGTCCTGACCGAAAGCACGGCGGTGGCCTCGGATTCGCGCGTCGGCGTGGACGATCTCGGCATCTGGTCCGACGATCACATCCCCGGCCTGAAGCGTCTTGCCGAGTTTGCCCATGACAATGGCGGCATGATGGGCGTGCAACTCGCGCATTCCGGACGCAAAGCCTTTTCGCAGCCGCTCTGGCATGGCGGTCAGGCGATGACCCCGGCGGAAATCGACGCTGCCGGCATCGACTGGCGCAGGGTCGGACCGAGTGCCATTGCGGCGAGTTCCGAATGGAGCACGCCGGAAAAACTCAGCATCGAAGACATCGCCGAGATCCGTCAGCAACACGTTGACGCCGCGCGGCGCGCCGATGCCGCCGGGATGGATGTGGTCGAGCTGCATTATGGCCACGGCTATCTCGTGGCGAGTTTCCTCTCGCCCATCGGCAACACCCGCGACGACGCCTATGGCTGCGACCGCGCCGGCCGGATGCGGATCGCCATCGAGATCGCCCGCGACGTGCGCGCGGTCTGGCCCGAGGACAAACCGCTTTTCGTCCGCCTGTCCTGTGTCGATGGCGCCGAGGGCGGTTGGAACATGGACGATACGGTGGTTTTGGCCGAAGAACTCAAAGCCGTCGGCGTCGATGTCATCGACTGCTCCTCAGGCGGGCTGTCAGAGACCACCCGGCGCAGCAACGTGCCCCGCGGTTTCGGTTTTCAGGTGCCTTTCGCGGAGCGTGTCCGCCAGGAGGTCGGCATCCCGACCCAGGCCGTGGGTCTCATCACCTCCCCCGCGCAGGCCAATGCCATCGTCGCGGAGGGCAAGGCGGATCTCGTCGCCATCGGCCGCGCCGCTCTGGAAAACCCCTATTGGCCGGTTCAGGCGCAGCGCGCGCTGAGCGAGGGCGAAGGGTTTGCGACCTGGCCGGAACGCCACGGCGCCTGGCTCGACAAACGCGAACCCGTGCTCCAGCAGCTAATCGCGGAACAGGACGAGCGCGCGGAGGGAGACCCGACATGATCGCCAGATTTGGACTTTTACAGAAAGCGCCAGACCTCTCGGAAGAGGCGTTCGATGCGCATTGGAAAGAGGTGCACGGGCCGCTGGCCTCGAAAATGCCCGGGCTGCGCAACTACTGGCAGCACCGCGTGGTGGACAAGGAACAATTCGGCATTTCCCACGCCCGCGGGCCCTGGGATCTCGACGGGATGTCAGAGCTGCATTTCGACAGTCTGGAGGCGATGAAACAGGCCGTCGCCGCCCCGAGTTTCGCCGATGCTCTGGGCGATGAGGACGGGTTTCTGGCCGATGTGCATCTTGTCGCCTGCGAAAAGCATGTCGTCGTGCCCTTTGACGCCAAAGGCGGGCCTTTCGTGAAACGCATGACCTTGCTGCGCAAACTGGACGGCATGTCGGACGAACAATTCCGCCACGAATGGCTCAAGGTTCACGCCGACTGGGTGCGGCAATGGCCCGATGTTCTGGGCTATACGCAGAATATCGTTGTGGACCGCTATCACGCCTCGCGCGAGGACAGTGCGGATTACGCCGATGTGCCCGTCGATGGCATCGTCGAATTCTGGTTCCGCGACACGGAGACCGCTGCAAAGCTCTACGCCAGCGACATCGTCACTCGGACGCAGGAGCACGCCAAAGAGTTCCTCGCCGAGATCACCCCCTATTTCGTGCAGACCCGCCAGATCGTCTGACCGGAAAAACCAAAGCACAAAAAAGGCCCCGCTCTCGTCAGCGGGGCCGTTCTTCTTTTCCCGGATGGAGTTTTATTCCGGGAATTTGCTCATCAGATGCTCTTGTACCAGTGCCAGAATGGCCGCCTCATCCGAGCGGTCGATCTCGGCAAGCCGGGCCGTCCAATCCGCTTGCAACTGGGTATACTGATCGAACACCGCTTGCGGATTGTCGACCGTGCTCGCCTCCGCGATCAGGTTTTCGATCACGCCCGCCTTGAAGTCGGCAACATGGGCCGACAGATCCTCGCCCGCGTCATGCAGCACGATGCCCCGGCCAACCGCATCGTCGAAGGCCGCTTGCGCATCGGAGGCGAATTGCATTTGTGTGCGCACCAATGCCAAAGCCATCTCGTCCTTGAGAAGCTGCTTTTGCTCGGCGCTGAAGTCCTCCCACGTGTCCTTGGCAATGACCCAATCCGCGCCGGTCACAACGCCAAGCGAGATGGTCGTGATGTCGCTCACCACCTCGTTGAACGAAGCGCTGACAAGGTTGGTCGGATCGGCCACGATACATTCGAGCGAGCCGCGCTGCATGCCGCTATAGGCGTCTCCAATCGGCACCGACACCGCCGTGCCACCAAGGGAGTCGACCAGAGAGGTGAACGACGCCCCCGCCGTGCGCATCCGCATGCCCTTGGCCTCTTCCAGCGTGGTCACGGGCTGGTTGCACATGAAATGATAGACCGGCGTCGAAAACGCCCCGGTGAAGATCACGTCGAACTTGTCCCATTCGGCCAGCGCGGCAGGATCGGTGAAATTGAACTCCGTATAGGCCAACGCCACGGCGAGGGAATCGTCGCTCACAAAGCTCGTGTTGTTCAGAAGCGCCTGAACCGGCAGCTCTGCAGGCATGTAGCCCGGGTAGACAAAGCCGAAATCGGCCACCCCGTCGCGCACCCCTGTCAGGGTCGTCTTGGCCGGGAGAAGTGCGCCGCTGTAATGCACCTCGACGTCGATCTCGCCCCCCGTCGCCTCACGCACCCGGTCGAACAGGCCGGCATAGGCGTGAACGGATTGCGGGTAGCTCGGCGGCAACCAGGTGCTCGCCTGATAGGTCTCGGCAGAGGCGCTCATGGTGAGCGACGTGAGCGCCAGAACCGCAGATGCGGCCAGTTTCATAGATGTTTTGTGCATTGCTTCCTCCTCTTGAGCAATTGCGGGTGAATTCAGTTCGCCATCTCAGTTCGCCACGGCGGGCAGCCAGAGCGACAGGATCGGAAAGCCGATGATCAGGGCGAGGGTGACAAAATCGGACAACAGAAATCCGAACGTCCCGCGGAAGATCTGGCCCAGCGTGACCTCATCGCCCAAAGCGCCTTTGACGACGAAAATGTTGAGCCCCATGGGGGGCGTGACCATGCCCATCTCCAAAAGTTTGACCGCAATGACGGCAAACCAGATCGGATCGATGCCGAAATGCTGGAGCACGGGCGTCAGGACCGGCAGGGTCAAAAGCATGATCGACACAGGTTCGAGAAAACAGCCCATGACCAGATACAGCAAAGAGATCGCAAGGATCACGCCGAGCTGGGTCTGGAACTGGGTCGCGACGAGATCGGAGAAATAGCCCGCGATCCCGGTCAGCCCGAGCATGCGCTGAAACAGCGCGGCCCCCACCACGATGATGAAGATCGAGGCCGTGCCAGTCGCAGTTCGCCGGATCGCATCGGCAAAGCTCACCCGGGTCAGGGACCGGCGCACCAGCGCCAAAAGAATGGTCAAAGCCGCGCCCACCGCCCCCGCTTCGGTCGGGGTGAACAACCCGACAAAGATGCCACCGATCACGCAGAGGATGATGAGCGGCAAGGGCCAGACATCGCGGAAGGCTTCACGACGCTCGGCCTTGGAAATCTCCTCGGTCGCCTTGGGCGCGAGGGACGGATTCAGCCAGACCCGGATGGTAATGTAGAGAATGAACACCACCGCCGACAAAAGCCCCGGAATAAGACCCGCGAGGAACAGGCTGTTGATCGATTCCGACATGGTGATGCCATAGACGATCATCAGCACGGAGGGCGGGATCAGCGCGCCCAAGGTTCCGGCCGCCGCGACCGACCCGGTGGCCAGCCCCGGGTGGTAGTTCATCCGCATCATCTCCGGCACGGCGGTGCGGGAAAAGGCGGCGGCGGTCGCCACGCTCGATCCGCTGGCCGAGGCAAAGAGCGCCGCCGAGATCACTGTGGCCGAGGCCAGCCCGCCCGGCATCCAGCCCAGCGTGATGCGGGCGGATCGAAACAGGTTCTTGGTCAGGTCCGACGAGGCAGCAACATAACCCATCAACAGAAACATCGGGATGGCCGACAGGTTCCAGTCCCCCACCATCTCAAACGGCACGGCGGTCAGGATGCCCAGGCCCGCCTTGAGACTTATCGCCACGGAAATCCCGCCGAAGGCCACAACCCCCATCGCGATCCCCACGGGCACGCGAATGGCCACGAGGAAAAGGACGAGTGCGGTGCTCAGCGCACCAATCAATTCACGCTCAGACATCTCACACCGGCTCCGAATAATCGTGGGTGGCCGCTTTCGAGCCGGACACGAGCGCCCGGACGGCCTGTTCAAGCTTGGCCAGCGCCGCAAGCGCCGCGACGAAAAGACCGAGCGGCATGAGAATGCGCGCGGGCCAGATCGGCACATTCCAGGTGCCGGTGACATATTCCTTGATCTCAAAGGCCTCGACGGCGACCTTGAAATAGAGCCAGCCCAAAAGGACATAGAAGCCGACCGCGAGAAGATGCCCGACGATGTCGAACACATCTTTCACGGCGTCCGGCACCTGATCGCGCAGGATGTCCACCGCGATGTTTTCATCCAGAAGCTGCAACAGCCCCAGCGGCAGAAAGATGGTCGCGACCATCAGATATGAGGCGACAATCGTGTCGATCCCCGGGATCGCGACATTGAACACCGCGCGCCCCAACACATCCGCCACGACCAGCACCAGCATCGCGAGAATGCCAACCCCCGCGAGGCCGATCATCGCCCGGCTGATCCAGTTTACGAACCTTTGCATCGGCTCCCTCCCTTCCTCAGCTTGCGGACTGGCCGGAAGCATGCAGCCCGGCGATGTATCCGAAGGTCATGCCCGGCCCGAGTGTGATCCCGCCGCCGGAGTAGTTGCCGCCCAGCACACTCGACATGTCGTTGCCCGCCGCATAGAGCCCGGCGATGGCCTGACCGTCCTCATCGAGCACACGGGAGTTGCGGTCGGTGCGAATGCCGCTGAATGTCCCGATGGTGCCGGGAATGACGCGCACCGCGTAGAACGGCCCTTGCGCAATCGGCGCGAGACAGGGGTTCGGCGTGACACTCGGGTCACCATGGAACCGGTTATAAGCCGTGCTGCCGCGTCCGAATTCCGTATCCGTCCCCGTCGGCACATCGGCGTTGAACCTTGCCACGGTGTCCGTGAACGCAGTCGCCTCAAGCCCTACATTGCGCGCCAACTCCTCAAGCGTCTTGCCGGTCATCAGATAGCCCGACTTGATCGAGGGGCCGAGCGGCAGAGGCGCGGGTTTGACATGGCCGAGACCATATTTGCGAATGGTCCGGTGATCGCAGATCAGGAAGCCTTCGGCAGGTTGCCCGTCCGGCGTCGCCCGCTCCAGCCCCTGCACGAAATCATGATAACTGTTCGCCTCGTTGACAAAGCGGCGCCCATTTCGCGTGACGGCGATCACACCGGGTTTGCCCCGGTCGATGAAATGCGGGAACGGCCCCTTGGTGCCATCGGGACGCGGCACAAGGCTCACGGGTGCCCAGGCCCCGGCATTGGGGTAATCCATCTGGGTCGCGGCGCCGATCCTTTCGGCAAGGGCCACACCATCGCCAGTGTTGCCCGGGCTGGCCGCAGAGACATGTTCGCCCTCATTGGCCACATGTTTGTACAGCTTTTTGCGTCGCGCCACGTCCTGCGGAAAGCCGCCACAGGCCAGAACGACACCCTTCTTGGCCTCGATCCGGCGCAGCCCCTGCGGGGTGAGGACGACCGCGCCGGTCACCGCCCCTGTTTCGTCGCGCAACAGTTCCTTCACCGGGCTGTCGAGCATGACCTCGACCCCGAAATCACGGGCCGACCGATAGAGCCGCGCCGCCAAAGCATTGCCGTTGGTCAACAATTGCGACCGCCCGGTCAGCGCCTTGTCCAGGCCGAATTTGGTCAGGCGGCGGCTCACATAGGCAAAAGACACCGGCGATTGAAACGCCCGGTAAAAGTGCCAAAGCTCCTTGCCAGAGCCGATGGCCAGACCGAAGAGGGTCAACTCCTTGCGCGGCGGGCGCAGCTTTTCGATGTCTGCTCCGAGGATCGAGGCCTTGACCGGTTTGGTCAGGATCGAGCGCCCGCCCGGCACACCGCCCGGCGCATCGGGATGATAGTCGGAAAAGGCGGGCGAAGCCTCGAACCGCACATGGGTGTTGCGCTCCATGAAATCGATCATCTCAGGTCCCGCATCCAGAAACGCTTCGGCGCGCTCGGCATCGAAATAATTGCCGGCCTCGTGACGGATATAGGCGTTGGCCGCCTCTTTCGTGTCCTCGACACCGGCCTCTTTACTGACCGGGTTGTTCGGCACCCAGAGATAACCACCCGACAGCGCGGTGGTACCGCCAAAGACCGGCTCTTTCTCGGCCACGATGACCTTGAGCCCGTGTTTTGCCGCCACGATCGCGGCACTCATGCCGCCCGCGCCGGAGCCCGCGACCAGAAGATCACAGGACAGAGTTTGCATAGCCGTATCGGCGAGAGGTGCGTTTTGCATTGTACCACTCCGGTTTGAGAATTGAATTTTGAAGATCGGGGCGATCAGTTGGTCAGGTAACCGCCATCGACCGGCAGCATGACACCCGTGACATAGCTGGACAGCTTCGAGGCCAGGAACAACACGGGGCCGACCAGTTCCTCTGGCGTCCCAACACGTCCCATCGGCGTGTGGGACATGAACCGCTCCATCGCCTGCGCATTGGCACGCGTGCCCTCGGTCATGGGCGTCGCGATAACGCCCGGCGCGATGCCGTTGACACGAATGCCACGGCCAGAGAGATCACAGGCCAGTGCCTTGGTCAGTTGAATGACCCCACCTTTCGAGGCCGCGTAACTGGCGGAATTCTTGTAGGCCACGAATGAGGCAATCGAGCCGAGATTGACGATGCGACCGGCCGTGGCCTCCAGTTGATCCAGAAGCGCGACCACCATATGGGCCGAGCCCTTGAGGTTCACGGAAAGCTGCGCATCGAGATCGTTCAGAAAGCTCGGCTCCTCCGGGGCGGTGCGTCGGGTAATGCCCGCGTTGTTCACAAGGATCGACACGTCGCCAAAGACCGCTTTGGCCTCTTGTGCAAAACCCGCGCAGGCATCCCTATCGGAGACATCAAGCGCAAAGCCCCGCGCCTTGCCGCCCGTCGCCTCAATTTCGGCGGCGACTGCTGCGGCTCCCTTCCCGTTCATGTCACACAAAAGGACCGCAGCCCCCGACTCGGCCAGCCCTTTGGCAATGGCGGCACCATTGCCCTGCGCCGCGCCAGTGACCACGGCAACTTCCCCGTCCAGCAGGCCTGGAACACGTATATCCATAAATTTTCTCCTCCCGATCCCACCGCGCTCAATTGCATTGAAAGAGCGTCTTGTAAGATTTATTACGTATTACGTAGCAAGCAACGCATAGAGAAATGTTGCATGCGCAACGAGTATGTGTCAACACTCTTTTGGAGACCTCAAGACGCCCCGGCGAGGAACGGAAGATGGACGGACAGTCAACAGCCTTGGATAAGCCAGGAAAATCGGCCCGCGGTGGCGTTCAATCCGTTGAAGTGGCAGGGAAACTCCTGCAGGTGCTGTTGCAGTCGGACGGTCCGATGAAACTGGCCGAGATCGCTGCAGAGGTGGAAATGCCCTCAGCCAAGGTGCATCGCTACCTCGTCAGCCTGATCCGCACCGGCTTTGTCCAGCAATCCAAGGAATCGTCGAAATACGACCTCGGCCCCATCGCGTTTCAGCTTGGGCTCAAGGGATTTGCCCGGTTTGAACCGCTGAAACTGGCAGAGTATATGTTGCAGGAACTGGTGGAGCTGGTCGGCGAAACCGCCGCCCTCGCCGTCTGGACCGCCAAGGGCGCGACGATGATCCGAGTCATCGAGGCAAGGCATGATTTCGCCACCACCATCGCCCCCACCCATCATTGCCCGATGACCTTTTCCGCGACGGGTGTGCTGTTTTCCAGCTATGAGGACGAGGTCCGCACCGAGCCGCTGATCGAGCGCGAGTTGGAACAGAACCGGATCAGCGGCCGCCCCAACTCGCCCCTTGATCGTGCGGAGCTGGACGCCATGATCGGCGCCACGACCGCACGCGGCTATTCTTGCATGACGGATGGCGGCGGCGATGGCTTTGGGGCGGTGAGCGCGCCGGTGTTCGATGTGACCGGCAAGCTGGTGATGGCGGTCACCGTCTTTGGTCGCAGCAACCGTGTGGATGCCACGGCGGATGGCACGCTGGCCCGGATCGTGGCGCGGACGGCGGCGAAAATCTCAGCGGCCTTTGGCTATGTCACACCGTAACCGCGCGGCTCAGGTGTCAATGCCCTGAAGGTCCATTGCCGAGCGGGGCCGAGCCAAAGGATCCTCATCCAGCGCAGCATGCATCTTTTCCATGACCGCGTAGAACATCGCCAGTTCCTCGGGCGAGATGGTTTCGAGCAAGGCGCGCTCGACCTGCATCGCCTCCGGCAGGATGCTGTCGAGTGCCTCCACACCTTTTGCCGAGAGCGAGATCTCGACCAGGCGGCCGTCTGAGGCCCCCGGCACCTTCGCCACAAGACCCGCGTTTTCAAGCCGTGTGACGGCGCGGCTGACCCGCGATTTTTCGAGGTTCACGCAGTTGTGGATTTCCCGCACGGACACCCTTTCGCAGCGATTCAGGTGCACCAGAACGCGCCATTCGGCGACCGACAGGCCCAGCGGCTTGTCATAGGCGACCGAAACGCGCCGACTTGCGCGCTCTGACAAAACCGCCAGCCGATAGGGAAGAAAGGCCGAGAGATCGAACTCAACAGACTGCATCGCAAAATCCTCACTTATTGCACCGACAATGATATTGACTTTTGTTGCGAGCGCAACAATCAATGGACTCATTGCACTTGCAACGAATCAACAAAAGGGAGGACGCGCGGTACCAGAACGGAACGCGCGTCACGGGCGGTGCAAGACAGCGCGCGTCAGCCCCGCCCCGTCCCCGCCTGTGGAGACGCGCGAAGGATGAGGGGCAAAATCAGGAGGAGGAAACATGTTCGACGACAGATACGCACTGGCCCACAAGGTCTACCCCTATGAAAAATCGCCGGATCAGGACCTGCCACAGGCCGTCCGCCACCCGGTCGTCGTGGTCGGCGGCGGTCCGATCGGGGTCGCCACGGCGCTCGATCTGGGCCAACAAGGCATTCCCGTGGTGATCCTCGACGATCACGAGGGCATTGGCATGGGCAGCCGGGCGATTTGCTTTTCGAAACGCACGATGGAAATCGCAGACCGCTATGGATGCGGCCAGCCGATGCTCGACAAAGGCGTGATCTGGAACCTCGGAAAAGTGTTTCACCGTTCCGAAAAGGTATTCGAGTTCAACCTCTTGCCGGAAAAAGGCCACAAATACCCGGCCTTCATCAACCTGCAGCAACCGTATTTCGAACACGACATGATCGACCGTTTGCGCGCGCTCCAGGCCGAGGGTGCCCCGATCCAGCTCCGGGGCAAAAACCGGGTCGATGCAATCGAGGTCAAAGACGACCATGTCGTGCTCGACGTGATGACCCCGGACGGCCCCTACAAAATAGAGGCCGACTGGCTCGTGGCCTGCGACGGGGCCAACTCGCCGCTACGCACCATGCTGGGCCATGATTTTTCCGGCAAAGTCTTCGAGGACAGTTTCCTGATCGCCGACATCAAGATGAAAGAAGGCGCCGAGTTTCCGACGGAGCGTTGGTTCTGGTTCGAGCCAGATCACGGTCAGGGCGCCTCGGTTCTGTTGCACAAACAACCGGATGACGTCTGGCGCGTGGATTTCCAGATCGGCTGGGACGTGGACCGCAAGGAAGAGTTGAAAGAAGACAACATCCGCCGCCGCCTCGACGCCTTTCTCGGCCGGGACGATTATGAAATCGTCTGGTCCTCGATCTACACGTTTCGATGCAAGCGCATGGAGCGCTTTCGCCACGGCCCCGTCTTTTTCGCCGGGGATGCAGCGCATCAGGTCTCGCCCTTCGGCGCGCGCGGGGCAAATTCGGGGATGCAGGACGTCGACAATCTCGGCTGGAAACTGGGTCTCGTGATCCAAGGTAAAGCGCCCGAAGCCCTGCTCGACAGCTATTCCGAAGAACGGGTCTATGGGGCGGATGAAAACATCCTGAACTCGACACGGTCGACAGATTTCATCACGCCAAAATCCGAGATCAGCAAGACCTTCCGCAATGCGATCCTCGGCCTCGCGCAACAGACGGCCTTTGCCCGCCCGCTGGTCAACTCCGGTCGTCTTAGCGTGCCCTGCGTCTATGACGGCTTGTCGTTGAACGGTCCCGATGCCTTGCCCGGCGGCCCGGAACAGACCCGCGTCGGCGCGCCGATGGTGGATGCGCCGCTCGATGATGGCCAGGAGGAGGGCTGGCTGCTCGACCGCATCGGCGGTGCATTTCAACTCATGACAATCGACGCCGACGCGCCCGAGACTCTGGAGATCGACGGCATCCCGGTGACCCGTGTCACGCTGACCGCCGAGGGCCATCCCGAGCTTGCAGCACGGTATCTGGGGGAGGCCATCTCCGCCGTCTACCTGATGCGTCCGGATCAACATGTGGCCGCCCGTTGGGCGCGCTTCGACGAGGACGCGCTGCGCGAGGCGCTCAAGATTGCAACCGCAAAAGCCTGAGGAGGAGCCGCAGATGACCACAGTGAACACTGCCCCGAACATTGCCAAACCCGACGATTTCTATGCCCGGCTTCTGGCCGCGCATGAGGGAAAATCCAAAGCCGAGAGCGACGAGATCAACGCCCGCCTCGCCCTGATCCTGAGCAATCACATCGGCGATATGGAGGTGCTTGAGGAAGCAATCGAGCTGGCCTCCAGAGCTTGATCCTGACGATGTGCCCCCATTGGCGGGGCACATCACAATTCAAAACGATTGCCCGACACAGGCGGGTTGGGCCGCCGGCCGCGCGCGCCACAATACCAACAACACGGAAGGTGCTGGCGATCCCGACAGGATTCGAACCTGTAACCTGCCCCTTAGGAGGGGGCTGCTCTATCCAGTTGAGCCACGGGACCGCACGGCCTTCTCTTAGCCGGGCGTGAGGTCCCGGCACAAGAGGCAAGGTCGTTTTGTCAAAGGAAGCGGTTCCGCGACGGCGCGCGCGCAGGGCGGCATGTGGCACGTGCGTAAGACTGGAAAGCGCGTAAAACAGGAAAAGGGGGAGCGTTTTGGCCCACCACTCCCCCTTTTGACATCCGAAGCAGCGGGACCGCACAGGTCACGACCACTCCGGAGATTTGCATACGGCCCGCCCTCAGCCTCCCTGAAGAGGCGCGAAAAGAGCCGTTAGCGATAACATAACCGCATTGCAACACATGGACAAGGTGGTTTTATGATGTAAACTGAGGCACATATTAAAGCATGCAGGAGGGTACGGTCATGTCGCAGGGTTCCGGGAAAACGCCAGCCAAAAGGCCATTGACCCTACGTGACGTGTCAGAAGCCTCCGGCGTCTCGGAAATGACCGTCAGCCGGGTGTTGCGCAATCGCGGCGACGTCTCGGAAGCGACACGGACAAAGGTGCTCGAGGCCGCGCGTGAACTGGGCTATGTGCCCAACAAGATCGCCGGCGCTCTGGCCTCCTCGCGGGTCAATCTGGTCGCGGTGATCATCCCCTCGATGTCGAACATGGTTTTCCCCGAAGTCATGACCGGGATCAACGAGGTGCTCGAGGGCACCGAATTGCAGCCCGTCGTGGGCATCACCAATTACAAGCCGGAACGCGAAGAGGCGGTGCTTTATCAGATGCTGTCCTGGCGCCCGTCCGGCGTGATCATCGCGGGGCTCGAGCATACCGAAGCCGCCAAGGCGATGATGGGTGCCGCAGGCATCCCGATCGTCGAGATCATGGACACGGATGGCGAGGCGGTCGACTCGGCCGTGGGCATTTCGCACCGCCGTGCCGGTCGCAAGATGGCCCAGGCGATCATCGACGCCGGTTACAAGCGGATCGGCTTTCTCGGCACCAAGATGCCGCTGGATCACCGTGCCCGCAAACGCTTCGAGGGCTTCACCGAGGTGCTGGCGAAGGCCAAGCTCGAGATTGCCGACAGCGAATTCTATTCCGGTGGCTCCGCACTCAAGAAAGGGCGCGAGATGACCGAGGCAATCCTCAAGCGCAATGAAGAGGAACCTCTGGATTTCCTCTATTATTCCAATGACATGATCGGCGCTGGTGGGTTGATGTATTGTCTCGACAACGGCATCGATGTGCCGGGCGACATCGGGCTTGCCGGGTTCAACGGTATCGAATTCCTCGACGGCTTGCCGCGCAAGCTGGCGACGATGGATGCCTGCCGGGTCGAGATCGGTCGCGCCGCCGCCGAGATCATCGCCAAACGGGTCGAGGATGAGAAGGCGCCGACGGGCGAGATTATCACGCTCGAACCCTCGCTCGACTATGGCGAAACTCTGAAGCGGAAAAAGAAACCGCTCTGATCCGCGGGCGTTCCGGTAAGATTATTCATCCTCGCACAGGCCATCGTGACTGGAAATGTCGCGCTGAAAGCCTTATTGAACGGCAACCCCGTGCCGCTGGCCCCGTGCCCGCGACGCGGGCCAAGTGACGTTACAGAAACGAAAGCCAACACCATGCCCCATTACAGATCCCGCCGCTCCACCCATGGCCGGAACATGGCCGGTGCCCGCGGCCTTTGGCGCGCGACCGGCATGACCGACGGAGATTTCGGCAAGCCGATCATCGCGGTCGTGAACTCGTTCACCCAATTCGTGCCGGGCCACGTGCATCTCAAGGACTTGGGCCAGATGGTCGCGCGTGAGATCGAAAACGCCGGCGGTGTGGCAAAGGAATTCAACACCATCGCGGTGGATGACGGCATCGCCATGGGCCATGACGGCATGCTCTATTCCCTGCCCTCGCGCGAGGTGATCGCCGACAGCGTGGAATATATGGTCAATGCGCATTGTGCGGATGCCATGGTCTGCATCTCCAACTGCGACAAGATCACCCCCGGCATGATGATGGCGGCGATGCGGCTCAATATCCCGGTGATCTTCGTCTCCGGCGGGCCGATGGAAGCGGGCAAGGTGCAGATCGGCGATCTCGATCGTGCGGTCGATCTGGTCGATGCCATGGTCGCCGCCGCCGATGACCAGTACACGGATGAAGAGGTCGATGCGTTTGAGCAGAATGCCTGCCCGACCTGCGGCTCCTGTTCCGGCATGTTCACCGCCAACTCGATGAACTGTCTCGCCGAGGCGCTGGGTCTCGCTTTGCCGGGCAACGGTTCGACGCTCGCCACCCATGCGGATCGCAAGAACCTGTTCCTGGAGGCCGGGCGCAAGATCGTCGAGATCACCAAACGTCATTATGAGGGCGAGGAACAGGGGCTCCTGCCGCGCGAGATCGCGACGTTCGAAGCCTTTGAGAATGCCATGTCGCTCGACATCGCCATGGGCGGGTCCACGAATACGGTTCTGCACCTTCTGGCGATTGCCCATGAGGGCGAGGTCGATTTCACCATGCAGGACATCGACCGGCTGTCGCGCAAAGTGCCCTGTCTCTGCAAGGTCGCGCCGAACATTCACAACGTTCATATGGAAGACGTGCACCGCGCGGGCGGCATTTTCTCCATTCTGGGTGAAATGCAGCGTGGCGGCTTGCTCCATGGCGATGTGCGCACGGTACACAGTGACAGCATGGCGGCAGCGATTGCCAAATGGGACATCACGGTCGCGAACAACCCCGAAGCCGAGCAGCTTTTCAAGGCAGCGCCCGGCGGCGTGCGCACGACGCAGGCGTTTTCGACCGAGAACCGCTATAAGGAGCTCGACACCGACCGTGAAGGCGGGGTGATCCGCTCCTGTGAACATGCGTTCTCGAAAGACGGCGGTCTGGCGGTGCTGTTCGGCAATATCGCCGAGCGCGGCTGTATCGTGAAAACCGCGGGCGTCGATGACAGCAACCTGACGTTCAGCGGCAAGGCGCATGTGTTCGAGAGCCAGGACGATGCGGTCGAGGGGATTCTCACCCGCAAGGTCGAGGCCGGCGAGGTGGTGATCATCCGCTACGAGGGGCCGCAGGGCGGGCCGGGGATGCAGGAAATGCTCTACCCGACTTCGTATCTGAAATCCAAAGGTCTGGGCAAGAAATGCGCGCTCTTGACCGACGGGCGGTTCTCCGGCGGCACTTCCGGGCTCTCCATCGGCCATGTCTCGCCGGAAGCGGCGGAAGGCGGGTTGATCGGTCTGGTGGAAGATGGCGACATCGTCGAGATCGATATCCCGAACCGGACGATCAATCTCGCGGTCGATGACGCCACGCTGGCGGCACGGCGCGAGGCCAAAGGTGCCCTGCCATGGAAACCGGCGGCAGAGCGCCCGCGTGCGGTGTCCACCGCGCTCAAGGCCTATGCCATGTTCGCCTCCTCGGCGGACAAGGGCGGGGTGCGCATCCTGCCGGACTCTGCCAAGTAATTCGGGCCGAGCAATCCGGGCAAGTGATCCGGTTAAATAAGGCTCTGATCCAGCCGAAAAGACACCAGACGCCGCTCCATTCGGGGCGGCGTTTTTGTCAGCGCCGCGCGGTGATCACCGCCTGATCAAGACTGTAAAGAACCAGCGCGCCGGTCTCGTCGATATCGAACCGATCGACGGATTGCAGAGCCGAGAGATAGCGTGTCTCCTGCGCCATCAGCGCCTCAGGACACATCATTCTGGTGCTGGCCAGAGGGCCAATGTCGAGCCCCTCGCCGGTCAGCCCCATCTGCCCCATGTAACGGTTGCAGCTTGCCTTGCCCGATAGATGACCATCGGCACCGACCAGAAGCGTTGTCTGACTGTTGTCCACCACCCCCTGCCCCATGATGTCTTCGATGCGCCATTCGCGCCCGGTCAACAGGTCCATCGTATTCCCGGCACAGCCGCGCAGGGTCGTGCCCTCGAGATCCAGCATGACCTGTTCCGGGTAGGGCCGCCCGGTCATGTCGTCATGGCAGAGCGCCTTTTCGACGGTGATCTCCATCTCCGGCAGGTCGTACCACAGCGCGCCGTCGCGCAGTTCCGCCTCCGGCGGGGTCAGTTCCAGCTCCCGTGTGCCATACTCCAACAGAGCTTTAAGCCTTCCGTCCGCAACGGTGATAAGCCAGCCCGGCTCATTGCCACGCGCCACCCATGGCCGTTGCGTCAGGGTACAGGATTGGGACGCGCCCCCGATCTCGAGGCTGGCCGCATCGCCCTTGATCCAGAATTCGACATCCCCCTCACCGCTCACATAGCGCGCACCGGAGGCTGAAATGGCCTGTGACAGGGGGATCTGATCCTCTCCGAGGGCGAGCACAGCCACCTCTTTCGCGAAACCGACAACGCCATGCTGCGCATCGCAGGCGACCCTGGTCGAAAACCCGAAGGGAACCTCCGCCACGGCGGGCGCGGCAAGCAGAGTGAAAATAAGGATATGCGAAAAACGGACCATGGGTCACCTTCCTGTCAAACAATGCCTTGAGGAGGACAGGCGGCCCGCTCGCTGTCAACCAACGTTCATGCGAGCAATTGCGTGTCCGACTTGCCAGTGATCAGAGCGCGAAGGATCGCGCCCTCCTCCTGCGGCGTCGCGAAAGAGACTTCGGTGAATTGCTCCGTCCGGCCCATATGCGGGTTTTCCATTAGGATCACATGCTCACGACCAATCTGGGCCTGCAAATGCTTTTGCACCTGGGCATCGCCAGCGGCACGCAGACGGGCCGCACGCTCCTTGATCGCCTTGCCATTGACCTGACGCGGGATTTTCGCGGCCGGTGTGCCCTCGCGTTTCGAGTAGGGGAAGACATGGAGCCAGGTCAGATCGCAATCGGTCACCAGTTTCAGCGAGTTTTCGAACTGCGCCTCGGTTTCGGTCGGGAATCCGGCGATGATATCGGCGCCAAAGGTCATCTCGGGCCGCAGCTTGCGCGCCTCTTCACAGAATCGGATCGCATCGTCGCGCAGATGCCGCCGGGCCATACGTTTGAGGATCAGATCATCGCCATGCTGCAAGGAGAGGTGCAGATGCGGCATCAGACGCGGCTCGGTCGCGATCGCCTGCATCAGCATCTCGTCGGCCTCGATGGAATCGATGGACGAGATCCGAAGGCGCGGCAGGTCCGGCACGAGTTTCAGAATGCGCATCACTAGATCGCCCAGGCGCGGCGTCGCCGGCAGGTCCGCGCCCCAGCTGGTCAGATCGACCCCGGTGAGCACAACCTCGTTGAAGCCCTTGTCCACCAGACGCTTGATCTGATCGACCACAACCCCGGCGGGCACGGAGCGGGAATTGCCGCGCCCGTAAGGGATGATGCAGAAGGTACAGCGGTGATCGCAGCCGTTCTGCACCTGAACATAGGCGCGGTGACGCCCGAATCCGTCGATCAGGTGACCCGCGGTCTCGGTCACCGACATAATGTCATTGACCTGAACGCGTTCAGTGTCGCCGATGAAATTCGGACCCATGCTCTGCCATGTCTCGGGCTGCATCTTTTCCGTGTTGCCGATCACCAGATCGACCTCGCCCATGGTGGCGAAGGTCTCCGGCTCGGTCTGGGCGGCACAGCCGGTGACGATGATCTTCGCCTCCGGATTGTCGCGGCGAAGCTTGCGAATCTCCTGACGCGCCTTACGCACCGCCTCGGCCGTCACGGCACAGGTGTTGACCACCACGGCATTCTCGACGCCATTGGCTTCGGCCAATTCCTTCATCGCCTCGGTCTCATAGGCGTTGAGGCGACAGCCCAGTGTCGCAAAGATTGGCGGATTGGCGGACATCAGACGCGCTCCAGAAAAGACGTGTCGAACTCGGCCTTGAAAACGAGCTGAGTCGGGCCGGTCATCCAGACACCGTCATCGCGCCACTCCAGCGTGAGCCAGCCGCCATCGACCTCCATCCGCACTTTCTTGTCGGTGAGCCCGCGCAGCGAAGCGGCCACGGCGGTGGCACAGGCGCCGGAGCCACAGGCCAGCGTGATCCCGGTGCCGCGCTCCCAGACCCGCATACGAATCTCGTCACGCGACCGGATCTCGGCGAATTCCACATTGGTGCGCTGCGGAAACAGCGGATCGAATTCGACCTTGCGGCCCCAGCCGGGCACATCCACCGCTTTGATGTCCTCGACAAAGAACACCGCATGGGGATTGCCCATGCCGACGGCCACGGGTTCGCCCTCGAGCGGCAGAAATTCCGTATCGACCGGGTGCGACAGCGGAACCTCGTCCCACATCAGCTGCGGATGCCCCATATTGACCGAGACCTCGTCGCCCATATCGCGGGCAATGAGAATGCCGCGCTCGGTGCGGATCGTCACCTCGTCACGCCCGAGCTCATCAAGCATCAGTCGTCCGACACAGCGCGTGGCATTGCCACAGGCCCCGGCCCGCGAACCGTCGGAATTCCAAAAATCGAGATCGATATCCGCCGCCTCCGAACTGCGAATCTCCGCAAGCTGGTCGAATCCCACGCCGCAATGGCGATCGCCGATGGCTTTGGCGAGATCGGGGGTGACCACAGCATCGCGCCCCCGTGAATCAATGATCACGAAGTCATTTCCCAGCCCGTGCATTTTCAGAAAGGGCAGGTTCGGAGGGGGCGTCTGTTGTTGCATGGCCGGGCATATAAACCTTGTTGCGACCTTTTCCAAGAAATTCTCTTTTCTGCTTGACGCCCCCGCTCAGCAACTGTAGTTCCCCCCGCACAGCCTCTCGGGGCTGACAGAGAGTGGGCCGTTAGCTCAGTTGGTAGAGCAACTGACTTTTAATCAGTGGGTCGCAGGTTCGAATCCTGCACGGCTCACCACTTTCTTCCAGTAAGATCAAATGGTTAGGGGCAAAGACGCCCTATCACATCAGTTCCTGCTTTCTTTTCCGGAAGCAATAAGGAAGCATGCACAGGGAAGAAGCTGTGTGGCGAGGGAGCAACGGTGCCTCCATCTGGAATTCAGAGCGGCAGATACTCTGTCGCTCGACCGCGCTTTCCAAATTCTCAAATGACTATTTCGAGCGTTGTCTTGAATGCGCTCTTATTGAAGTTGATCGGAGTCGCTTCCTTGTCCGTCCTCAAGTTGGACCGGGTTCTAGTCGGCGGTGGAAGAAAAAACCGTGACCGGTGAGTAGAATTAACGACAAGCCATAACTGTTGCGCCCCCGCAACATAGTAACCATTTTGCTCAATCTGCGGAAAGATCGTTTTCTTGCAACCCATACTTGTCCGTATACAATCCATACTAATTCGTATAGTCGCATAAGTGGGGCCGTATTTGGCCCCTGTCATGTTCGTTTAGATTTATGCTGGTTACTCTTAACGCACAAAACGTTCCCAGTTCATGGGAAGAACACTCGCGGGGGATCAAATGAACCTTAAAACTCTGAAACTTCAAACCTGTGCGCCCTTGGCCATTTGTACTCTGATCGGTACGTCGGCATTCGCCGGATCGTTCGACACGGTGCCGGTGATCGATGTCACCGGGGACGGCTATGTTTTTGCCGATCCTGCGGAGGGCATTCTCGAACCCGGCATTCAATCTTTCACGGAGGAGCCGGGCGCGGAATATTCCAACACAGGGAATTCAAATGGTATCTTGAACTGCCTCATGGCCTATAATCCGGACCTTGAAGGCTGCGATGCCCCGCGAGGCTCCGGCAAAAGGATCAAAACCCGCCTGACTGGCTCTGACGGTATGGATATTCGCCTGAGTACGCAAAGCACGGGCGACGTGACCGAATATTACGTGTTCGGCAAGACGTCCAACCTCGCCGGCGCCCGCATGCTGGGCTTTCAATTTGAACTCGGCACCGGCTCAGGCAGCGACTTTGTCGCTTTCGATACGACGGACCCGACTTATGCCGCCTTGTTTGATGTTGAATTCACCGACGGCAAATTCAATCTACCGGACGGCTTGTTCGGCAATGGCGGAAACGAGAGCGACACCGGTTTCTTCGACGACACGTCGGCGGTCATGAGTACGGATCAGTTGACGGCCGCGCTGATCGAGCTTGGCGCAATTTCCAGCAGCAGTACATATACGGACCTTTTCGGCGACGGGTTCTTGGACGATACGCAAGTCCCTGACGGGTTCTTTTTCGATATGTCGAGCTACGATGAGACCGCGGACGAGCCAGCACTCATCGCTTGGTACAATGTCAGTGCCGGTGCGTGGGTCTACGGCAATGTGGATGCAGATGCGATCACTGCACTGGAAACCGAGCTGGGTATGTCTGTCGGCTACTCTGCCGAAAGTGAACTGTCCGACGAAGTCGTGGCGGCGATGCAAGCCAACGGCCTAATCAGCGTCGATATCATCGAAGATCTGCGCAACATGAACCTGAACTTCATGATCGAGCTTGGCGATGTTGACGGCAATGAGGTCACTCTACGACTCGTTCCGGTCTTCTCCGATATCGTCAATGAGACCTACACAGAATATCAGTTCAAGGTTGCGGGTATGCTCGATGGCGCGGCTGAGATCCCTTACCTCGATCTCGGTAACGCTGCGCTGTATCAGGCTGCGGTCAGCGAAATCCTTGCACTCGATGAAGCGGATCAATTGGCCGCACTGGAAAGTGTCGGCTTTAGCTTCCTCGGCAGCTTTAACTCGCTCTCCTACGAATTGGGCCGCGCAATGACGGCAGCCATGCCGGAGGGTGGGGTTAATCGCAGTTCCTCTGGGGCAACACTTTCGACAAAAGGCATGCCGAACGGCTGGTCGCTCGGAGAGAATGTCTCTGGCTTCGTGACGGCACGGGGGGGAGCAGCCAGTTATGACCGTACGACCAATGGGACCGGCTATGACGTCGACACTTATGCCTTTGCTGCGGGGGCCGAATGGCAGCTCGATCCGACCTTGAGCTTCGGCGTCATGGTCGGCGGCGGTACGGGCAAGGCTGACGCGCAGTCCGGACTTGGCTCGGTTGACGCAGACGCCCTGTCGATTGCAGTTTTCGGACGCAAAGCCTTTGGCGAAGGCGGGAGCATCAGCGCCGTCCTTGGCTATCAGGACCTGTCTTTCGATAGCACGCGCAACGTATTGGACGAAACAGCCGTTGGCGAGACGGACGGTTCTCAGATTTTCGCCGCACTGAAAGCGAAATACCTGTTCCAGAATGGTGCTTTCACTTATGGACCGCGGGCCTCGGTTGAATATTTCAAGCAGAAGGTTGACGGTTTTGAGGAAACTGGCGCCGGAGCGTGGAACCTTGCCATTGGCGATCAGGATGGCGATGTGGTCATCGCTTCTGTCGGCATCATGGGCGAATATGCCCTACCGCAGTCCACGCAAGAGACCCTGTTGACTGGTGCGCTCTCGCTGACCAGTACGTCTGGTGACGATCAGTTGATTGAGACAGGTTTCGTTGGTCTGCCCTCGACCACTGTGCCCGTCGATGGGTTCGATGATCAGTGGATTGATTTGGAACTTGGCTTCTCCAGCGTGCTTAGCGCAACTTCCAGTGCGCAAACCACATTGCGTGGCGGATATCATGGTTCCTTTGGTGACGATTATGAGAGCCACGCACTTCAGCTTTCCGTGAATTTCCAATTCTGATTGAGTTCATCAGAGAGAGAACAGGAGACAGCGCATAAAATATGCGCTGTCTTTTTTCTTTCTGCACGTCAACCATTGACGATCTCTCGCGTTTCTAAAGACTATCAAACATCTATTGCATTGAAAAATGCTACCCACCCACATCACCCGACAAACCGATACCGTTCCTTGGCCTTGCTGAGCTTGTTCGCGGCGCGCTCGGGGTCGGCTTGGATTTCCGTCCGTAGCCGCTCGCCCATATCCTGCATGTAGCCCTGTAGATCGTCGCTCTCGACGCCCTCAAGGGCCGCTAGGGTGGTGCAATTGCCCAAGGCGAGGGCGAGGATCATTTTGATTTGATCGGCCTTGTGCACCTCCTTCACGGCGCTGGCGCCCACATGGCTGCGCAACTCGGTCAGGTCTTCGTCGGCGTCCACCTTGGCTATGTCCCAAATCTCATGGTTCGGCCAGCGGGCGCGGTTCGTGTCTGTCGGGTCGGGTTCGCAGTAGCGGATTTTCTCAAAGGCTTCCGCGATCACGTCGCCGAATTTGGCGTCGAAATCCTCCCATGTGGTGATGCCCCAGCGGTCTTTCATGATCCGCTTGCCCGCCCGCACCTCCACGCGCCAGATCCGGCTCTCAGAACGGTCTTTCGGGTCCAGAGGCGGCAGGCCCTCGGCTTTACGGGTCTCGTTCCAGATGTCCCACCAGATCGGCTTGCGCTTGTCGGTGACTTCCAGCCGCTTGTCGTAGATGGTGACCTGTCGCCCCGGCATTTTGCCAACGGTGACGGAGGTGAACCGCCCGGATTTGCCATTGCTCAGCGTGTGGTCCTCCGGGGTCAGGTGATCGGCGCGGTTCGAGTGGCTATGGATCACAAAATTCTCCGGCGTCAGCTCAAAATCCGGGGCCAGAATATCGACGCAAAAGTCGGTGCGCCCGATGCTGACCTGACGCGGGCCATAGCGCACGCCCAGCCGTTCCAGCGTGTTCGCGATGTGGGTCCGGACATAGCCCAGCCCTCGGGTGGCGAGCATGAGCGAGCCGACAACAATGCGGATGCCCCAAGGATCGCGGGCATTGGGCTTCTTGAAGAACCATGTGACCGGCAGAGGCCCGCTTTGCAGGATAAAGCGATAGCCCTGCACGCCATGGGGCAGCAGGTCAAATTCCGCCCCGCCATAGCTCACAGCGCGGCTCTCTCGGGCGTCCTCGGCCTCTTCGCGGATCGGGTCGAGATATTCGAACAGCTCGGGCGGAATATTGGCCTCAATCGACAGTTCCAGACGGTCAAAGCCACGGTGAAGGATGTTCATTGTTTTACTCTTTCTCTTTGGCGGACGGTATTTCCAGAGGGGGGTGCTACAATCACCCCCCTCATTCGGCGGATGCCGCGCGTAATTTCTAAAGTTGTTTTGGAAGTGCGGGCGCTTGCGCGCCCTTTAACGGTGCCTCCGGCGGGGCAGCGATTGTTTTGGGGCCGGGCTGAACGCCCGGCGCTCCAATTAGCTGTTGGCCGCAAGCTGCTTTGCGATCCAGCTTTCGGCCCGTTCCGCGCATTTGGAGAGGTTCAGCAGGTCATTGTGACCGAAGCTCGCGGTGTTGCGCCAATCGCCCTCTTGCGTCTTGTAGGCGCGCGTCAGATCGACGGAATAGAACCCGTCATTGTTCCAGATGGTGGCGGTGATCAGGCCGATTTTGAACCTGTAAGCGGGTTGATTGGACATGGTGATTTCCTTTCTGTGCCAAGTCATTTCAGGGGCGGCAACGGGTATAGAAAGGGCGCGAGGTGACGGTGTCGCCCCGCGCCCCTAGAGCCATCCGGCCCCAAAATCCCGCTCGTTGCTGCCAACTCCGAACGGGCAAAACTCTCGTGATTTAGGAAGGTGCGCTGGTCGTGTTGGCGACGCGCTTGGCGCTGATCCAGTCTTGCAGGTCGCGGCGCGTGTAGCGCACGGAGCGGCCCGAGACCTTGATGAACAAAGGCCCGCCCCCGCGCACACGCCAGTTCTGCAAGGCGCGCACGGAATAGCACAGGTAGCTGGCCGCGTCCTTCTCGTCGATCAGGCGGTCGTAGTAGTCAGGATCAAGTTGTGTTTGCATGTTGCCCTCGCTGCATGTCGTTGCGTTGAGAACAATATGAGGCGTATTGCGAATCGCTTCTAATGGCGGAAATGGACGCGTTTTGCGCCATTAACGCCATCGCCTTATTTTCTTAGGTTAAACGCGCGTCTGGCCGTGTCCCCGAGCACATGGCTGGTCGGGTTTTCCTGCCCGTACATCGACCAGAAAACGAGGTGCAGGAGATCGAAGAACGGGCCGTGATAGACTTGAGCGTCATCAATCCCGTTCCAATCGTCGAAGCGATAGCCCGTCATCGGCTCCTGCCCGGTGTATTTTTTGAAAACGTATCCGAGTTCCTTGATCGTGTCGGAAAGGGTCTCGTTCTGTTTGGGTTTGCCTTTGGGCTTGTCGTGAACGCGCCTCGCCTCGTCGAGAATATCCGAGAAGGTCGCGAGACGATCTATCAGGAGATGAATGTGGTAGCCGCCGAAGCTCAGGCCTTCGTAGTCTTCCGGTAGGGTCGCTTCGAAATCTTCCGGCTCGACGCCGGTGCTGGCGGCGTCAATTTCCCAAACGATATGGTCGTGCATCTCGTCCAGTTGGTCTTGCAGGCTGGCAATCGTCTTTTCGAGCTTGCGATAGATCGGCGTCCGCGTCTTGGCGTCGAGTGACACCTTTTGATCCGGGCCGGGGGAATAGAAGCTCATGGCCTCGGCAAGGTCGGCCTCGAAGGTGGCGGGGCAGTCTCCCTCAACACCGAGTGTCCGCCATGCTTTCGCAAGGTCCAGACGCGCGAAGGCTGCGGCCCGCTCCGCGATACGTCTGCGTCCGGCGTCTGAGAGGTGAATGTCGTCGTCCATTGGTTTTTCTCTGGCTGCTCTCGATACGTTCGCTACGTAATGCAACCGGCGGCAGAATACCCGCCCGTATCGTAGCGATACGTTACGTTAGGCATGAGCCGGGCGAAACGCCCGATACGTAGCCTATCGAACCACACGCAACGCGGGGCCGTCCTGCCTGTCCCTGCTACGTACCGCACGAGCAAGACGCGCGGCGACAGACCCGGCAGCTTTTTGAACCGCGTCATCGGCGAGGTGCGCATAACGCAAAGTTGTGGTCAGGTTTTTGTGGCCCAAAATCTCCTTCAGCGTGAACGGGTCGATCCCGTCTTTCATCGCGACGGACGCATAGGTGTGACGCAGATCGTGGATACGCACGTCATTCAAACCGGCCCGTTCCCGAATGCGCCGCCACGGCTTTTGCAGGTTCACCAAGGGCTGCCCCTCAACATCGCCCAAGATCACGTAGGGATTGCCCTCTTCTCGCGGCAGTTCCATCAGAATCTCGTAGGCCTCACGGGGGAGGGGGATGCGCCGCCGCCCGGTCTTGCTGTCCGGCAATTCCAAATGGTGGCTCGTCACATAGTCCCATCGCAGCGTCAGAATCTCGTTGAGGCGACATCCGGTGTAAATCAACAGGAGGATTGCCGAGACTACGTAGACGCTCTCTGAGCCTTCTTCCAGCGACTCTGCAAGGACTTCACCAAGACGGATTTGCTCATCGTCGGAGAGATAGCGTTTCTTTTCTTCCTCGCGGAATTTCTTGATCCGTCGCGCGGGGTTCGATCCGGCCTGACGCAAGCCCCAGTCTTCGGCCAGATTGAAGAGTTTGGACAACATGCTGGCGGCGCGATTGGCCTGATAAGGCGTGTCCCGCAATTCGTGGTGAAACGCGACCACGTCGGCGCGACTTACTTCGGCGATTGCGATAGGGCCGAGTTTGGGCCGAATGAAACGCCGGATAATGCTGTGATAGTCGCGGGCAGTCGTCGGCTTGCAATGCTGATCCACATATTCTTCCAGAAAGCGATCACACAGCCCCGCAATCGTCGGAGCATGACGTTTAGCACGTCGCTGGGCCGAAGGGTCTTCCCCGCGTGCAACAGAGGCTAGAAGCTGCTTGGCCTCATTGCGCGCTTCCTCGGTCGTCAAAACACCATGCTGACCGATGGTGACGCGCCGTGTGCGGTGACCGGCACGATATTGCACGAGGTAGGTCTTCTTGCCGGAGGGATAGACCCGAATGCCAAAACCGCGCATGTCACGATCCCAGACAAAATAGTCCGCTGTTTCGACCTCGAGCCCTTCCACGGACCGTTTCGTCAGTTTGAACATTTCCAGAACACTCCCTGCTTCCGTTTTGCTTCCGGAAGCTATACGGAAGCAAATTGCGGTGAATTATGGCGTAACTGATGAAACGCCGGAGCGGTCGAGTTCAAGATAAATAATTGTTTATAATGCATTTTTGGAAATGCAGCGCAAACTGGCGAAATGCGTGAAAATCGCTCTGGCCGTTCTTTTAATCAGTGGGTCGCAGGTTCGAATCCTGCACGGCTCACCACTCTTTCCTCAAAACGCTGAAATCCACCGCCGCGCAATCGCGAAGGCGGGTCACCCGTCGGTCTGGTGCGGCCTGACAATCAGAATTCCTTAGTGATTTCGATGGGTTTCGAGATTGCGCACCGAATGCGCATCGGCTCGCGACATGTTAGCGAGCATAGATAAATCTGAGATATATCTTAGATGTCCCTGAGAGGCCACACCGCGACAGATCGCGCGTCTTCACAATCGATTGAATGCTAGACGCAAGGGCAATGGCTCGCTAAAAGCGCCTGCGAAGGGCTGCGGGAAACTGCGGCCTCTCAAGCATTGGCCGGGGAGACCGGCTTGAGAAAATGGAGAATTGCCGTGTCCCACGTAGACGAACACGAAGGCACCCGCCGCGATTTCCTGTACTACGCCACGGGTGGCGCAGGTGCAGTAGCCGCAGGTGCCGCAGTCTGGCCGCTGGTCAACCAGATGAACCCCTCCGCCGACGTTCAGGCGCTCAGCTCGATCCGGGTTGATATCAGTGGTGTCGAGACCGGCACGCAGCTGACCGTCAAATGGCGCGGCAAGCCGGTGTTCATCCGCCGCCGTACACAAGAAGAGATCGACATGGGCCGCGCGGTTCCGCTCGCCGATCTGGTCGACCAGAATGCAGAGAACGCGAACATCGCCGCCGATGCGGACGCCTCCGATCAGAACCGCACCCTGGACGAAGCCGGCGAATGGCTGGTGATGATGGGGGTTTGCACCCACCTCGGCTGTGTGCCGCTGGGCGATGGCGCCGGTGACTTCGGCGGCTGGTTCTGCCCTTGCCACGGGTCGCATTACGACACCGCAGGCCGCATCCGCAAAGGACCGGCCCCGCGCAACCTCGATATCCCGGTCGCCGCCTTTGACGGCGACACCGAGATTGTTCTGGGCTGAGGGAGGAACTTATGTCTGGTATTCCGCACGACCATTACGAACCGAAGACCGGTATTGAAAAGGCGATCAATTCCCGCCTGCCGATCATCGGCCTGATCTATGACACGCTCATGATCCCGACCCCCAAGAACCTCAACTGGATGTGGATCTGGGGCATCGTCCTTGCCTTCTGTCTCGGACTTCAGATCGTCACCGGCATCGTCCTGGTGATGCATTACACGCCGCAGGTCGACCTGGCCTTTGCCTCGGTCGAACATATCATGCGTGACGTGAACGGCGGCCATATGCTGCGCTACCTGCACGCCAATGGCGCGTCGCTGTTCTTCTTTGCCGTCTATCTCCATATCTTCCGCGGTCTCTACTACGGCTCCTACAAGACGCCGCGCGAGATCACATGGATCATCGGCATGATCATCTATCTGCTGATGATGGCCACCGGTTTCATGGGCTATGTTCTGCCCTGGGGTCAGATGTCCTTCTGGGGCGCGACCGTGATCACCGGCCTGTTCGGCGCCATCCCGTTCATCGGCGAGCCGATCCAGACCTGGCTTCTGGGCGGGCCGGCCGTGGACAATGCCACGCTGAACCGCTTCTTCTCGCTGCACTACCTGCTGCCCTTCGTGATCGCGGGTCTGGTGATCGTCCACATCTGGGCCTTCCACCACACCGGCAACAACAACCCGGCGGGTATCGATGTGCGCAAAGGCTCGAAAGCCGAAGCCGAGAAAGACACCCTGCCGTTCTGGCCGTATTTCGTGATCAAGGATCTCTTTGCCCTGGGCATCGTCCTGATCGGGTTCTTCGCGGTTGTCGGCTTCATGCCGAACTTCCTCGGCCACCCGGACAACTATATCGAAGCCAACCCGCTCTCGACCCCGGCACATATCGTGCCTGAATGGTACTTCCTGCCGTTCTACGCGATCCTGCGGGCCTTCACCGCGGATGTCTGGGCCGTGCAAGCCGTGTCCTTCCTCACCGGCGGCATCGTCGATGCGAAGTTCTTCGGTGTGCTGGCGATGTTCGGTGCGATCATCGCAATGGCTCTGGTTCCCTGGCTGGACACCTCTTCGGTGCGCTCCGGCAAATACCGCCCGAGCTTCAAATGGTGGTTCTGGCTGCTGGCCGTGGACTTCGTCGTGTTGATGTGGGTTGGCGCCATGCCGACCGATGGCATCTACCCGTATATCTCGCTGATCGGTGCGACCTACTGGTTCGCCTACTTCTTCGTGATCCTGCCGCTTCTGGGCGTGATCGAGAAACCGGCGCCGTTGCCGGCCACGATCGAAGAAGATTTCGCGTCGCATTACCCCGGCGCGGCTGAGTGAGAAAGGAAACAGGGACTATGATCAAGCAACTTACCCTCTCCGCCCTCACCGTTCTGGGCCTGACCGCTGGCGCGATGGCATCCGAAGGCGGCAGCACCCATGACGTGGACTTCTCCTTCGAAGGCCCGTTCGGCAAATACGACCAGATGCAGCTTCAGCGCGGCCTTCAGGTCTACACCGAAGTGTGTTCGGCCTGTCACGGCATGAAATTCGTGCCGATCCGGACGCTTGCCGATGAAGGTGGCCCGCAGCTCCCCGCGGAGCAGGTCCGTGCCTATGCGGCCCAGTTCGCGGTGAATGACGAAGCCTCGAACATGCATCTCTTCGACTATGACGAAGGCGCTGCGCGGCCGTTGACCGAGAATGACCATTTCCCGGCCAACAATTCGCAGAACGCGCCGGACCTGTCGCTGATGGCGAAGGCCCGCGCGGGGTTCCACGGACCCTACGGCACCGGGATCAACCAGTTCGTCAAAGGCATTGGTGGCCCCGAGCACATCGTCGCCATCCTGACCGGCTACACCGGTGAGGAGAAGACCGAAGCCGGCACCACCTATTACGAGAACACCGCGTTTTCGACCGGCTGGATCGCCATGGCCCCGCCGCTCTACGGTGAGGACGTGGAATATGCCGACGGCCATTCCAACGAGATCCACCACGAGGCCGAAGACGTCGCGGCCTTCCTGATGTGGGCCGCCGAGCCGAAGATGATGGCGCGCAAGAAAGCCGGCTTTGTCGCCGTGGCCTTCCTTGTCGTCCTCACCTCGCTTCTGTTCCTGACGAACAAGAAGCTCTGGGCGCCGCACAAAGGCAAAAAGACCACGCTCTGAGTGAGCTCAGTCTGACCAAACAGAAAGCGCCCCGGTTCCGCCGGGGCGCTTTTTTCATGCGAGGAGCATTGCCGGGCTCAGCTGCCGAGATAGTCCGTCAAACCCTGCGGCGGATCGGCCTTCATTTCGGCCCAGACGCGCGGCGGCTGGCAGAGGCCACCCTCGACCCAGATCACCAGATCGGCGAAGCGATCCACGTCGGCAATGTCATGGGTGACCATCAGCATGGTGGCAGACAGCCGGTCGGAGACCTGGATCGCCTGATCGATCATCTCGCCGCGCATGGCCGGCCCCAGGGCCGAAAACGGCTCGTCCAGGAGGATCAGCGGCTTTTCCTGCACCAGCACACGCGCGAGCGCCACACGGCTCTGCTGCCCGCCCGAAAGCTCGCCCGGACGACGCGCCTCCATGCCTGACAGGCCGACCGCCGCCAGCGCCTCGGCAACCCGTGCTTTCTCCGCGCGGCTCAGGCGCAGATTGGGACGGATGCCCAGCCCGACATTCTCGGCCGCCGTCATATGCGAAAACAGATTGTTGTCCTGAAACAGATGCGCGATCGGGCGTTGATGCGGCAGGGCCCGGGTCATGTCCCGCCCCTGCCAGCGGATCGCCCCCCGATCCGGCGCTTCGAACCCGCCGATCAGCGATAGAAGCGTGGATTTCCCGGCGCCGGACGGGCCAATCACCGCGACGCGCTTGCCCACCGGAATGGTGAAATCGGCAGAGAGGGTGAAGTCGCCAAAGCTCGGATCCCCCTGTGTCAGGCTCAGATGATCGAATTCAAGCACGGCGGCGCCCCCAGAGATCAAAGATGTAGAACAGGCTCAGGCTCAGCCCCAGAAGCAGCAAGGCCGCCCCCATGGCCTGATCCATACGGTATGACCCCATGAGTCGGTAGATCTGCAGTGGCAGGGTCGCCGCCTCGGGGCGGGCGAACAGGGTGATGACCCCGAGATCCCCCATCGAGAGCGCCGCCGCCAGACCCGCGGAAAACCCGATCGGGGCCTTGAGCCGTGGCAGAGTCACCAGCCGCAGCCGCGCCCAGCCGGTCAGACCGAGACTGTCGGAGAGGCGGCCATAATCCCGCTCGACAGCCGCCAGCGCCGGGCTCAGCGCGCGCAGGATGAAGGGCAGGGACATCACCGCATTGACCAAGGCGGTGATCAGGAGCGCCCACTCCGCCGGATCGGTCACGGCGAACAGGACGATATAGAGGCCGGTGCCCATCACCAGCGGCGAAGCGGCGATGGAGGACATGCCGATCACCTCCAATCCACGCCAGCGCAGGGCCGACAGCGCGAGCGCGAGCGACAAGAGGATCGCCAGACCGGCAGAACCCAGAGCGGTTGCGAGCGAGCGCAGCGCGGCGGACCAGACGGAAGCCGGCAGATCCGAGATCCCCGCCGTGCCCCGGAGGAGGATCGCCAGGAGCGGCGTCAAAAGGAACAGGCTGACCGTCCCGATCCAGAACAGATCAAATGCGAGACCGCGGATCGTGCGGGCATCGAAGCGCTGCACCACCCGGTCCAACCCGCCCTGCCCCATTTGCGGCACACGAAATCTGAGCGAGGTCAACGCAGCCACGACGCAGATCAACACCTGAATCAGTGCCAGAAGCGAGGCTTTGCCCAGGTTGAAATCGTATCGAAACGCTTCGTAGATCGCGAGCTCCACCGTGGTCGCTTTTGGCCCGCCGCCAAAGGTCAGGGCCACGGCGAATGAGGTCGTGCAAATGAGAAAGATCACCGTGAAAGCCCCCGGCACGATCTCTTTCAGCATCGGCAGCTCGATATGACGAAAGATGTCGCCGGGGGCGAAATGCAGCGCCGAAGCCAGCCGAAACCGCTCCGCCGGGATCGCGCCCCAACCTTGCAATAGAAGCCGGGTTGCCAGCGGCAGGTTGAAGAACACATGCGCCAGTACGACGCCATGAAATCCGTAGATCGAAATCGGCTCTAATCCGGCCCAACTTAGCAAAACCGAGACAAAACCCGTCTTGCCGAACACGGCGGTCAGACCGAGGATCGCAACGATGGTCGGCAGGATGAAAGGCGCCCCCAGAAGGGTGATCAAGAGACCCCGCCCCGGGAAGCTCCGGCGCGCCAGCGCGCGTGCGGCGGGGATGGCGAAGAGCACGGAAAGCGCGGCGGAGAGCGCCGCCTGCACCACGGTGAAACGCACCGCCAGCCAGTCGAAACGCGAGAGGGCAGAGAAGCTTTCCGCCCGCAAGGCCACGGCGCCCAATGTGCCGAGGCTCAGGGCGGCGACAAGCGCCGCCGCGAGAAGCCCCGGCCAGAGCGACCGAAGGCGGTTTATTGCGAAAACGCGCTGCGCCATTCGGTAATCGCCTCATCCCGCAGGGCGTCGGCCGCATCTTCATCCAGGAAGATCGCCTTTTCCGGGTAGTTGAGCTCCGAGAAGGCCTCCGGCCACTGGTCCTTCGGCAGGGCCGCCGGATAGGACCAGTTGGCGGTCGGAATGATTTCCTGGAAGGTCGGAGAGAGGATGAAGGCCATGAAGGCGTCGGCCAACTCCGGCTGATCGGTTCCGGCCAGTTTTGCGGCGGATTCGACCATGAAATAGTGGCCTTCCTCAAAAAGTGCCGCGGATTTCGTGTCGTCCTCTTCGGCGATGATGTGATAGGCGGGCGAGGTCGTGTAGCTCAGCACCATGTCCACCTCGCCATCGGTGAACAGACCATAGGCTTCGGACCAGCCCTTGGTCACCGTGGTGACCTTCGGCGCAAGCTTGGCCCAGGCGTCTTCTGCCTCATCGCCGAAGACTTCCCTGCCCCAGAGCACCAGGGCCAGCCCGGAGATCGAGGTCCGCGGGTCCTGGATGGCAATGGACCAATCCTCGTCGGAATTCACCAGCTCATGGAAGGATTTCGGCGGGTTTTGGATCTTTGTATTGTCGTAGATGAAGGCCGTGTAAGACCAGTTGAACGGCAGGAACGTGTCATCCGTCCAGTCGATCGGCAGGGTCAGGGGCGAAAGATCCTGACCATGCGGAGCGAAAAGCCCGGTCTCGCGGGCTTTTTTCATGACGTCGGAATTGAAACCGATGGCCACGTCGGCCTTGGTGCGATCGCCCTCGAGCAAGAGCCGGGGCAGCAGGTCGCCGGTGACATATTCAATCTCGCACGCGCATTCGTCCTCGAAGGCCGCCTTGATCGCCGGACCCGGGCCCCATTCGGAGGCGAAATAATCGGGGGCATAGATGGTGAGAGGATCTGCTTGCGCAGTGGTTGCGGTCAGCAGCGCCGCAAATGTAAGTCCATATTTCATGGCTCGCTCCATATGACATGGGCGAAGAAAAAGGGCAGCGGGTCTGCAAGGATAAGCCAGATCAGCCGATACCTTCCCTCCGCCGGTGTTAGCCGGTTCAGGTTCAACGGGTTCGCATGGCGCATCTCAGCCGTGTCGGGCACGGGCACCCCGAGGTGAGGGCCAACTTAGCGTGGATTTCGTGCGGTGCAAGACCCGGTCTTTTCGAAGCGGCCCGGAGAGGTTATGGAGAGACGATCAGGGAGACGCCATATGAGCATGAACACATTCGGACATCTTTTCCGCTTCACCACCTGGGGGGAAAGCCACGGCCCCGCTTTGGGCGCGACCGTCGATGGCTGCCCGCCCGGCGTGGAGATCAATGAAGAGATGCTTCAGGTCTGGCTCGACAAGCGCAAACCCGGCACCTCCAAGTTCACCACCCAGCGGCGCGAACCCGATCAGGTGGAAATCCTCTCGGGCGTGTTCGAGGGCAAGACCACCGGCACACCGATCCAGCTGATGATCCGCAACACCGATCAGCGCTCCAAGGATTATGGCGAGATTGCCCAGGCCTTCCGCCCGGGTCACGCCGACATCACCTATTACCAGAAATACGGCATTCGCGATTATCGCGGCGGTGGCCGGTCTTCGGCGCGCGAGACCGCGGCACGGGTCGCCGCCGGCGGCATCGCCCGGGCGGTTTTGGCCGAATTCGTGCCTGATCTCGAGATCAAAGGCTATATGACCCAGATCGGTCCGCATGGCATCGAGGGCGCACGCGACATGGCGGAGATCGACAACAACCCATTCTGGGTGCCCTCGGCCAAGACGGCGGAGACCTGGGCCGACTACCTCGGCGAGATCCGCAAAAAAGGCTCGTCGGTGGGCGCGATTGTCGAGATCACCGCCAAAGGTGCCCCGGCCGGGCTCGGCGCGCCGATCTATGCCAAGTTGGACACGGATCTCGCCGCGGCGATGATGTCGATCAACGCGGTGAAAGCGGTCGAGATCGGTGAGGGCATGAATGCCGCCTGTCTGACCGGCGAAGAGAATGCCGACGAGATGCGGATGGGGCCGAATGGACCTGAGTTCGGGTCTAATCACGCCGGCGGCATCCTTGGCGGGATTTCCACCGGGCAGGATCTGGTGGTGCGTTTCGCGGTGAAACCGACCTCGTCAATCCTGACCCCGCGCAAGACCGTCACCAGATCGGGTGAGGACACCGATCTGATCACCAAGGGCCGCCATGATCCCTGCGTCGGCATTCGTGCCGTGCCGGTGGGCGAGGCGATGATGGCCTGTGTCATCCTCGATCACCTGCTGTTGCATCGTGGCCAGGTCGGCGAGGGGCTGCGCGGCAAAATTGGCTGATATCCTCACCATTTTCGGGATCACTTTCCCGATTTTTGCCATGGTCGCGATCGGCTATGGCACGGTCGCCAAAGGCGTGTTTCGACCCAAGGACATGGGAGTCCTCGGCGGATGGGTGATGAATTTCGCCTTGCCGGCGCTGGTCTTTGGCGCGATCTCCTCACGCCCGATTTCCGAGGTGGTACATCCGGACTACATGGTCATCTATCTCCTGACCGGGATTCTGACCGCCGGAATGACCTTTCTCTGGTTTTCCGTCAGCACCGACCCGAGCCGTCGGGGTGTGGCGATGATGATCTCTTATTGTCCGAACACCGGGTTTATCGGCTACCCGATGTTTCTCATCCTGGCACCGGATCACGCAGGCATCATTCTGGCGATGAACTTCCTCGTGGAAAACATCATCTTCATCCCGCTCGCGATGATGGTGATTGATGCCGGCAAACCGCAGGATCAGCGCCAGAAGAATCTCATCCGACAATTTGCCGCCATGCTCAAAGGTCTGATCAAACGTCCCTTGATCATCGCCATCCTTCTCGGTTTCCTCATTTCCGCCATGGGCCTTAGCCTGCCGGAACCACTGCGCCATCTGATCCAGCTCATCGCCAATTCCGCTTCGGCCGTCGCCCTGTTCGTCATCGGCGGCTCTCTCGTGGGCCTGTCGTTTGAAGGCAATCTGCGGCTCGCCAGCCAGGCCGCTGTCGGCAAGCTGCTCGTCATGCCACTCTTCGCGGCCCTCGTTATGTTCGTGATGCAGCGCGCGGGCATCACGCTGGACCCGGATTTCCGCACAGCCGCTTTCGTTTCCGCAGCACTTCCCACCATGGCTGTCGCGGCCATTTTCGCTCAGGAAGTCGGCCGTGGTGCATTGGCCTCCCTCTCGATCCTGATCAACACGCTCGGCGCTTTCATCACACTCAACCTGGTGTTGCTTTTGGTGGTTTAGAGCCGCTTTTTGATCCTGAACCCGCGCATGAAAAAAGGGCCGCCCAAGCGACCCTTTCTCAAACCAGGCGACCGGTTCAGCCGTTGACGCTGTCTTTCAGCGCTTTGGCGATGGTCATCTTGACGACCTTGTCCGCTTCTTTCTTCATCTGCGCGCCGGTCTGCGGGTTGCGAACCATACGCTCGGGGCGTTCACGGCAGTAGATTTTGCCAACACCCGGAAGGGTCACGGCACCACCGGCGGACACTTCTTTGGTGATGATGGCGGTGACAGCTTCGAGAGCGGCACCAGCGGATTTCTTGTCAGAACCCATCTCTTCTGCGAGTGCAGCCACGAGCTGGGTCTTGGTCATCGGTTTCGTCATGTCTGTATACTCCTCGTACATCCCCCATGGATTAGGGGGTTATTGCGCATTTCTAAGCGAATATTGAGGGGCCGCACAACGCCTAGTGTAACGATCCAAGGCATTTTCGCGCATTTTGGGCGAAAAAGCTCCGTTCAAAGGAAGGCAGTTTCCTCGAAAGAGCGCAATTTCCGGCTGTGAATGCGTTCGATCGGCATCTCACGCAGGATTTCCATCGACCGAATTCCGATCAGCAAATGCCGCGAGACCTGTGATTTGTAGAAATCCGAGGCCATGCCGGGCAGTTTCAGCTCGCCATGGAGCGGCTTGTCGGAGACGCATAGAAGCGTGCCATAGGGGACGCGGAAACGGAACCCGTTGGCGGCAATCGTGGCGCTTTCCATATCGAGTGCGATCGCCCGCGATTGGCTCAGGCGTTGCACCGGGCCGGATTGGTCCCGGAGCTCCCAGTTGCGGTTGTCGATCGTCGCCACCGTGCCGGTGCGCATGATCCGTTTCAGATCGTAGCCACCCAGCTCGGTGATCTCCTCGACCGCCGCCTCGAGCGAGGTCTGGATCTCGGCCAGCGCCGGGATCGGCACCCAGACCGGCAAGTCATCGTCGAGCACATGGTCTTCGCGCAGATAGGCGTGGGCCAGAACGAAATCGCCCAAGCTCTGGGAATTGCGCAACCCGGCGCAATGGCCGACCATGATCCATGCATGCGGGCGCAGCACGGCGATATGGTCGGTCGCGGTTTTGGCATTCGACGGGCCGACGCCGATATTCACCAGGGTGATGCCGGAGCCATCTGCACGCTTGAGGTGATAGGTCGGCATCTGCGGCATTTTCGGCGAGGACGGGATCGCAGTGTCCGCATCGGTGATCTCGACATTACCGGTCGAGACAAAGCTCGTATAGCCGCTCGTCGGGTCGGCGAGCTGGGTACGGGCATAGGCCTCGAATTCCGACACGTAGAACTGGTAGTTGGTGAACAGCACATGGTTCTGGAAATGGCAGGCATCCGTCGCCGTGTAATGCGACAGGCGCGCCAGCGAGTAATCGATGCGCTGTGCGGTAAAGGGCGCAAGCGCGCCGGAGCCGTCCTCATGCGCATAACCGAACCCGTTGACGATATCGTCATGGGTCGTGGTCAGATCCGGCACGTCGAAAATATCACGCAGCGGATAGGCCATGGCGCCTTCCTGCGGCACGGTGATATTCTCGTCATTGGCGACCGCGAAATGCACCGGCATCGGTGTTTGAGAGGCACCAATCTGCACCTCGACCCTATGGTTCTGGACGATCTGGGTGATCTGTTGTCGCAGGTAATTGCGGAACAGGTCGGGCCGGGTGATAGTGGTCGAATATTCACCGGGTTTCGCCACATGGCCAAAGGACAGGCGGCTGTCCATCGCGGCGTAGGATGTCGTGATCACCCGGATTTCGGGGTAAAAGGCCCGGTAGCGCGCCGTCGGCGTGTTGCCGCTGGCGATCCAGGAAAACTTTTCCGTCAGGAAAGAACAGGCCTCGTCATAAAGCTCTTCGAGATAGGCGACCGCGGCGGCCGGGTCGGAAAACATCCGGGCCTCGCGCGCGATCGGTGTTTCAAGGGTCAGGCTGTTGAGCGCGTTATTCATTTTTATATCCTCTGATCAGCTTGCGGATCTTCTTTGGCATCCCTGCTCATTTCCGCTTGTCATCTCGTGGTGACCTCGTCACTCAATTGAGACCATGTCAGAGAAATGCGCAAGAGAGGCGACAGGGGGAAAGAAATGACAGAGGCGAGATTGTTTTCCTTCGGCCACGGCTACAGCGCGCAGGCCCTCGCACAGCGCCTGATCGCGAAAGGCTGGACCGTTTTCGGCACCACGCGCCATGCGGAGAAAGCCGCCGCCATTGCGGCAACTGGCGTACAACCGGTCTGCCTCGAAACAGATCCAATTCCAGCGGAACTCGGCCAGGCGACGCATCTTTTGATCTCCGCCGCACCAGATGTGACACGCGACCACGACGTCGATCCGATGCTCCGCGACTATCGCGAGGCGCTGATCGAGGCGGCCCCCAATCTGCAATGGGTGGGATATCTCTCGACCACGGGCGTCTATGGCGATCATGGCGGAGGCTGGGTGGAGGAGGACACGCCGCTCACCCCGAGCACGACACGCGGATCAGCCCGGGTGCGCGCCGAGGAAGAATGGCAGAGATTTGCGCAGGATTTGGGTCTGAATCTGTCGGTTTTTCGTCTCGCGGGCATCTATGGTCCCGGGCGCGGCCCCTTTGCCAAGGTGCGCGCCGGCACCGCCCGCCGGATCATCAAGACGGATCAGGTGTTTTCCCGCATCCATGTCGAGGATATCGCTCAGGTGCTCGAAGCTTCGATGGAACGACCCGAGGACAGCGGGATCTATAATGTCTGCGACGACCTGGCCGCCCCACCCGAAGATGTGATCGGTTACGCCGCCGAGCTACTCGGCTTGCCCATCCCACCGGCGGAAGATTTCGACACGGCCGAAATGAGCCCGATGGCACGCAGTTTCTACGGCGAGAGCAAGAAGGTGCGCAACGACCGGATGAAACAAAACCTTGGGATCGAACTCATCTACCCGGATTACAAGAGCGGGCTGAAAGCGCTTCTTGCGCAGGATCAGGGTCTTATTTCAAAAGATCAATAGCTGCCCTGCCAGTTGCGGCGCTGGTCCCAAAGCGTCACCGCATAGAGCAACACGCCGGCGAGTGTCAGCGCCGCCCCGACATAGCCCGACGAGGGAAACCCGTAGCCGCGGGCGATATAGATCGAGGCGACGAAGGGGCCCAAAGCATTGGCCGCATTGAAAGCCGCATGGTGCAGTGCGGCGGCCAAGGATTGCGCATCACCCGCCACAGTCATCAACCGGGTCTGCAACAGGATCGGCAAGCCGTTGGCAATGCCCATCGCCAGCACCAGCGCCACCAGGGCATAAGCATGCCCGGCCACGACGGGATAGAGCATCAGAAGCACGATATTGGCGAAAAGCATCACAAAGACCGAGAGGTTGAGCGCGCGATCCGCGGCCCAGCCGGCCAGCAGGGCCCCGAGGGTCATGCCACCGCCCATGATCGCCAGATAGATCGGAATATTGCCGTCGCTGATCTTGGTCACCTCGATCAGCGTCGAAGCCAGATAGGTATAGAAGGCAAAGAAACCGCCGAAACCAATCGCCCCGGTCAGCAATGTCAGAAGCACCTGACGATTCTTGAGCGCACCGAGTTCCTGCAGCGCGTTCGAGCCGGAGCCTTCTGTGGTTTGCGGCGCGAAGATCAGGATCATCATGGCCGTCGCAGCGGACAGGACCCCGACCAGGGCAAAGGCCCATCGCCAACCGACGGTCTGCCCGAGCACATTGGCGAAAGGTACGCCGACAACCGTGGCAATGGTCAGCCCGAGCATCAGCTTGGCCACGGCGCGACCACGTTGACCGGGTCCGGCCAAGGAGGCGGCCATCAGTGCCGCAACCCCGAAATAGGCGCCATGTGGCATACCGCTCAGGAAGCGCGCCAGAAGCATGGTCGGATAGCTCGCGGCCAGTGCCGACAGGATATGGGTCAGGCAGAACATCAGCATCAACCCGATGAGGACAAGCCGCCGCTCGATTCTGGCCGCGGCTACGGCGATCAGCGGCGCTCCAACCACCACGCCCAGCGCATAGGCAGAGATCAACCGGCTGGCCGTCGCCTCATCGATCCCAAGCCCCTCTGCCATGAAGGGCAAGAGGCTCATGGTGGCGAATTCGGTGGTGCCAATCGCGAACCCGCCCATGGCGAGCGCAAAAAGGACAATACCCGGTCGCGAGCCGGTGTGGGTGGGGGTCGCCACGGCCATGGTTGGATAATCCTGTGAGGAGTGTTCGCTTTGACTCATCCCCCATTCGGGGATGAGGATCAATATCGCAATCGCGCGGCTTTGCTCATATCCGCCTTGCGCAAACGACAGAGCGGAGAGCGGCGGAATCCACGATCAGGCGCGTTTGCTGGACAAATCCGCCACACCCAGCACGGCCAACACCTTGGCTTCGATATCCGGCACATTGAGACCCGCGGTCGCGTACATCGCCTCGGGGCTGGCCTGATCGATGAACGTGTCCGGCAGGGTCATAGAGCGGAATTTAAGCCCATGATCGAACACGCCCTCTTCGGCGAGAAAATCGGCCACATGCGAGCCGAAACCGCCGATTGCGCCCTCTTCGAGCGTGATCAGCGCCTCATGGTTCGCGGCCAGATCGCGGATCAATCCGTGATCCAGAGGCTTGGCAAAACGCGCGTCCGCGACGGTGCAGGAAATCCCCTTGGCCGCGAGGTTTTCGGCGGCTTTCAAGGCGGGTTCGAGACGCGTCCCGAAGGAGAGAAGCGCCACGCGGCTCCCCTCACGCACGATCCGGCCCTTGCCGATCTCGAGCACCTCGCCATGTTCCGGCATCTGCACGCCGACGCCTTCGCCACGCGGGTAGCGGAAGGCGATCGGACCGTCGTTATGCGCGGCGGCGGTGGCGACCATATGGACGAGTTCCGCCTCATCGGCGGCGGCCATGACCACCATGCCCGGCAGGTTGGCCATGAAAGCGATGTCGAAAGACCCGGCGTGCGTCGCGCCATCGGCACCGACGAGCCCGGCACGGTCGATGGCAAAGCGCACCGGCAGGCGCTGGATCGCCACATCATGCACGACCTGATCGTAGCCGCGCTGCAGGAAGGTCGAATACATAGCACAGAAGGGTTTCATCCCACCGGCCGCGAGACCGGCGGAGAAAGTCACCCCATGCTGCTCGGCGATACCGACATCGAAACAACGCGCCGGAAAGCGTTCGGCGAAAAGATCGAGCCCGGTGCCATCCGGCATGGCCGCAGTCACGGCGACGATCTTGTCATCGCGTGTCGCCTCGTCGATCAGCGCCTTGGCGAAGACCTTGGTATAGGAGGGCGCGTTGGACTTGGCCTTTTTCTGTTCGCCGGTGACCACGTCGAACTTGGCGGTCGCGTGTCCCTTGTCCGGGCGTCCCTCCGCCGGGGCATAGCCTTTGCCCTTTTTGGTGATCGCGTGGATCAGGATCGGCCCGGTGGCGCGCTCCTTCACGGTGCGCAGCACATTCAGGAGCTGGTCCATGTCATGACCGTCGATCGGCCCGACATAGGAGAAGCCGAGCTCTTCGAACAGCGTGCCGCCAATGGTCATGCCCTTGAGCATTTCCTTGGCGCGTTTGGCGCCTTCCTGGAACGGATGCGGCAGGAGCGACACCGCCCCCTTGGCAGCGGCTTTCAGCTCCTGGAACGGTTCACCGGCATAAAGACGCGTCAGGTAAGACGAGAGCGCACCGGTCGGCGGGGCAATCGACATTTCATTGTCATTGAGGATGACGATCAGACGCTTGCCCAGATGGCCGGCGTTGTTCATCGCCTCGAAAGCCATACCTGCGGACATGGAACCATCGCCGATCACCGCGATCGCATCGCCGATTCCGTGTTCCGGTGCACCACCGAGATCGCGCGCCACGGCAAAGCCCAAAGCGGCCGAGATCGAGGTGGAGCTATGCGCCGCGCCGAACGGGTCATAGGGGCTTTCCGAACGTTTGGTGAAGCCGGACAGCCCGCCCTCTTGCCGCAGTGTCCGGATGCGGTCGCGACGACCGGTGAGGATCTTGTGCGGATAGCATTGGTGCGAGACGTCCCAGATCAGCCGGTCTTTCGGCGTATCAAACACCGCATGCAGCGCCACGGTCAGTTCGACCACGCCGAGCCCTGCGCCAAGGTGACCACCGGTGACAGAGACCGCGGCAATGGTTTCCTGACGTAGCTCATGCGCCAGACGTTTCAATTCAACGTCGGACAGCGCCTTGAGATCGGCGGGGACATTCACGCGATCAAGGGTCGGAGTGGCTGGTCGGTCGGACATGGCGTCTCGCTTTCTCAGGTTTCCCGCGAAATAACGAAACGGGCGAGGTCCCGCAAGGACTCTGCCCGGGTTCCATAGGGGCTCAATGCCGCACAGGCGTCATCGACCAAAGAGCTAGCACGCATCTTGGCGCCCTCAAGCCCCAGAAGCGACACGAAGGTCGCCTTGCCCGCATGGGCGTCCTTGCCGACGGCTTTGCCGGTTTTCTCGATATCGCCCTCTACATCGAGAATATCGTCCTGGATCTGGAACGCCAGGCCCAGCGCCTTGGCATAGGCGCCGAGCGGCTTCGGGTCACCGCCGCCGAGGATCGCACCGGCGCGCGCGGACCATTCAATCAGGGCGCCCGTCTTGTTGCCTTGCAGCTCGGTGATCTCAGCGAGATCGAGCGGACTTTCGGCAGTCTCTGCGGCGATATCCTGCGCCTGTCCCAGCACCATGCCGGAAATGCCGGCGGACCTGGCGAGAGAGGCGATCAATTCGACCCGAACCTGGCTCAAAACGTCCATTTCAGGCCGGGTCAACAGCTCGAACGACAGGGTCTGTAGCGCATCGCCGACGAGCACGGCCGTGGCCTCGTCCCAGCGTTTGTGCACGGTCGGCTGACCCCGGCGCAGGTCGTCATCGTCCATACAGGGCAGATCGTCATGCACGAGACTATAGGCATGCAGCGCCTCGATCGCGGCGGCGGCCCAGACCGATTGCGCGGCGGGGATGCCATGGAGGCTCGCCCCCTCCATCACCAGAAAGGCCCGAAGCCGCTTGCCGCCCTGAAGCGCATAGCGCAGACCTTCCTCGACCGGCATGGCGCCCAGCGGCTCCAGAACCGTGTCGAAACAGGCGGAAACCGCCTCTTTACAGCGCTGCAGATGGTCCTGCATCAGACACCTTCGGCTTTGGTCGTCCCGGCGGCGGCGCCATCGGGCCCGACGGTGATCTTTTCGACCTTTTCCTCGGCCTCTTTCAGCTTGGCCTCACAATGCGCCTTGAGCGCAGCGCCGCGTTCATAGAGCGCGATACTGTCCTCGAGCGCGACATCGCCCCGCTCCAGCTTGCTCACGACCTCATTGAGTTCGGCCATGGCGGTTTCAAAGGACATCTCGCTGACCGGTGTCTCGCTCATCTGTCTCTCCCGATTGCTTTGCCCCCTGCATATAGGAAAATGGCGGGGATTGACCAGTTCGAGTTTCCGGACAATCCGCACGTCCCGCTGCGCTCCGGGCGGGTTATTCCGGCGTCAGCATATAGCCCGCGCCGCGCACGGTTTGCAGATAGCGAGGCTGACGCGGGTCGTCCTCGAGTTTGCGCCGCAGACGGGTGATTTGCACATCGACAGCGCGCTCCTGCGCCTGACCGCCATCGCGGCCCAGTCGTTCGACCAATTCGCCGCGCGATACAGGTTCGCCGGAGGCGGCGACAAAAATCCGCATCAATTGCGACTCGGTGCCGGTCAGGCGGACAACCTGATCGCCCTGCCACAGCTCGCCGCGTTCGACATCGTAGCGAAACCGCCCGAGATGCAGGAATTTCGGCCCGGCTTCGGTCTCTTCCACCTGCGGCATGCGCCGCAGCACGGCATTGATGCGCAACAGCAGCTCTTTCGGCTCGAACGGTTTCGGCAGGTAATCATCGGCGCCAGCCTCCAGCCCCAGGATGCGCTCCTCGGTCTCACCCTTGGCGGTCAGGAGCATGATCGGCGTGGCGATATCCTGACGCAGCGCCTTGGTCAGGCTGATGCCGTCCTCGCCGGGCATCATCACATCCAGAACGATGAGATCGAATTCCAACCCGGCCAAAAGCCGGCGTGCATGGGCGGCATCGCGGGCCGCTGTGACGCAAAACCCATGACGGATCAGGAATTTCTGCAACAAACCGCGGATGCGCTCATCGTCATCCACGATCAGAAGATGGATCTCTCCGCTCACCCTTTACTCTCCCCTGTTCGTCATGGCGTTGAAATACGCCGCCTGGTCCGGGTCCATCATCGCCTCCAGCACGCGCCGGAACCCCGCCACGGCCTCATGACCCGCCTCCCGATAGGCCACCCGCATCCGCGCCCGCTGCGCCTCCGACAATTCCGCCTCGAGCGCCGTGCCGGTCTCCGAGAGGTAGAGGTGACGTTCCCGTTTGTCTTGTACGCCAATTCGGCTCTCGACCAAACCATCCTCGATCAAAGTGCGCAACACCCGGTTCAGCGACTGTTTGGTGACACCCAAGATGCCGAGAAGGTTGTTCACATTGGTCCCCGGTGCCCGGCCGATGAAATGCAGTGCCCGGTGATGCGCCCGACCATAGCCGTATTTCTCGAGAATACGGTCCGGATCGGCGGTGAACCCGCGATAGGCAAAGAACATCGCCTCGATGCCTTTCCGGAGCTGCTCGTCCGTCAGAAAGAGCAGCGCCTGCCCGCCTTTGGTTCCGCCAGCCTTGCCGTCCGCCATATCCGCCTCATTTCTCAAAATGCATAATTTACACTCACTTTAAGTCAGCCATGTTGACATTCCAAGATTGAATTGATAGCGAAACCGGGATTTCGCGCAACAATCGTCCCAAATATCGCCAGATCGCGCAATTTCATGAAAGCTACGGCGCCTGCGGGACAGGACAGAAAAGGAGAGCCCCATGGCGGGTAGCTACGAAGATCGTGACGGCTATATCTGGATGGACGGCGCGCTGGTCGATTGGCGCGACGCCAAGGTGCATATCCTGACCCACGCCATGCATTACGCCTCCTCCGTGTTCGAGGGCGAGCGTTGCTATGAGGGCAAGATTTTCAAATCTGTCGAACATTCCAAGCGCCTGCTCGAATCCGGCAAGGCGCTCGACATGCCGATCCCCTACACGGTCGAAGAGATCGAAAAGGCCAAGTACGATGTGCTCAAGGCCAATGGCTGGGACAATGCCTATGTGCGCGTGGTGGCCTGGCGCGGCGCCGGCGAGGACATGGGCGTTGCCGCCAACAGAAACCCTGTGCGCATGGCCGTCGCGGCCTGGGAATGGGGCGCTTACTATGGCGACGCCAAGATGAAGGGCGCCAAGCTCGATATCGCGAAATGGAAACGGCCCTCGCCGGAGACCATTCCGACCGCGGCCAAGGCCGCCGGTCTCTACATGATCTGCACCATGTCGAAACATGCCGCCGAGGCGAAAGGATGTTCGGATGCCTTGTTCATGGATTATCGCGGCTACGTGGCCGAGGCGACCGGCGCGAATATCTTTTTCGTCAAGGATGGTGAAGTGCACACGCCGATCCCGGACGCCATCCTCAACGGCATCACCCGTCAGACCGTGATCGGCATGCTGAAGGACAAGGGTATCACCGTACATGAGCGCCGGATCATGCCCGAGGAGCTCGACGGGTTCGAACAGTGTTTCCTCACCGGCACCGCGGCCGAGGTGACGCCCGTCGGCCAGATCGGGGAGTATATGTTCGAGGTCGGTGCCCTGACCCGCGACATCGCCACCGATTACGAAAAGCTGGTCCGCAGCTGACAATGGTGCCGCTCTTGCGAGAGGGGGCGGCATTTCGCAAATCGCTTTAACCTAGAACTAAGAGCTTTCTGCCAACTTCCTCCCGTGTGTTGGCAGGAGGCTGTCCCTTGGTTAGAAAAGATACGATCGTCATCGGTCTCATCACGGTGTTCATTGTCACCCCGGCAGTGCTTGCCCTGACCGCCTATTTCATCACGAAAAACCCGTCTTTGCGGCCTCTGGGCATTACCGTCGACCGACTCTCCGAAGCCGGTCAGCTGGAAAACAACGGGTTGATTATTGCCGTGGTGGACATCGGCAGCGAGTCGCGAAAAGCGTCGAGCAAAACACAATACGAGGCCGCCATCGAAAAGGCGTTTAACCAGCTGAACGCCGAGGTTCGGGTGAAGTTCCGCACCATTCCTGGCAGCAATGTCAATGTCACCTATCTGGTCGGCGAAAGCCGTATCGGCCCTTTCCCCGCATCCCGCGCCTCCGAAGGCATCCTCCCGGCGATCGAAGCGGAAAAGATGGTCGTGGCCCATCGCAAGGCCACGGTGAAGGAACAGGAACGACGCGCCACCGTCCGGCGCGATGGTTTCTGGGACTGGGTCTTCGACTGAACTCCGACCCTCACCTCTTCGCCCTCAAAGCGCGTCGGCACGTTTGCGCTTGGCCGCGCTCAGGCCCAACGCGCGCTCTCTCAGGATGATCACCACCCCGGCCGAGATGACGATGCTCGCCCCCAGCAACATCGGCAGGGTCGGCACATCGCCGAACACAACGTAGCCAATGACCAGGGCAAAAACCATCGAGGCGTAATCGAAGGGCGCCAGCAGCGAGGCATCGGCGTAGCGATAGCAGGAGGTGAGAAACACCTGCGCCAGCCCGCCGATCAAACCGCCAAGTGTCAAATACAGCGCAACCAGAGGGCTCGGCACCACCCATTGACCCAGAGGCAGGGTCATCAGGCCTGCAACGGTACAGGACATCGAGAACCAGAACACGATCGAGCTGGTGGATTCGCTGCGCACCATGTTGCGGACATGCAATTGCACGATCGCGGCCAGACAGGCACCGCCCAGCGCCACCATCGCCCCGAGCTGCTCGCGCGGGTCCGGCGTGCCGTTGAACACGGTGATCCGTGGCATCAGCACGATGATCACCCCGACAAGCCCCGCGAAAACCGCGGAGAGGCGGAACAGACGCACCTCTTCCCCGGCAAACATCGCCGCAAAAATCACCAGAAGCAAAGGCGCGGCATAGCCGATCACCGTTGCTTCGGGCAGCGGCAACAGGGCCAGAGCGTAGAAGTTGAGAAACATCGCACTCGCCCCGATCATGCCGCGCCAGACATGCCCCATGGGGGATTTGACCCGCAACCCGGAAAGAAAACCCTGCTTGCTGCGCGCCAGCCAGATGAAGATCACCGGCAGGGCGAAAAACGACCGGAAAAATACCGCTTCACCGGGGGGCACCTCGTCGCTCGCCGCTTTGACGAGGGCGGCCATGACGACAAAGCACACGACCGAGGCAAGCTTGAGGCCAATGCCCCGAAACGGCTCCATTCTCTGCTCTCCGAACTGGATGGGAACGGGCCTATGGTTTCATTCACGAGAGAGACGCGCAACGGCCCATTCAGCGGCATCACGCACGACGGCATCCGCATCTTCGCACAGAGAAACCGCCACGTCGCGCAAATCCGATGAGCCCGAATTGCCGATGGCGTAGAGCACATTGCGGACAAAGCGATCGCGTCCGATACGTTTGATTGGCGAGCCGGAGAATTTCGCCCGGAACGCCGCATCGTCCAACGCGGCCAGCTCGCGCAAGGACGGATCGCGCAGATCGTCGCGCGCGGCGTAGCGCAGCTCCTGCGCCGCCACCGCGAACTTGTTCCAAGGGCAGGCCGCGAGACAATCGTCGCAGCCATAGATCCGGTTGCCGAGTTTGGAGCGAAGCTCAGGCTCGACCGGCCCGTGATGCTCGATCGTCAGATAGGAGATACAGCGCCTAGCGTCGATCTGGAACGGTGCCGGAAAGGCATCGGTCGGACAGGCATCAAGACAGGCACGGCAAGAGCCGCAATGCTCGTTTTCCGCCGGATCTGGATCGAATTCATGGGTGGTGAAGATCGCGCCCAAGAAAAACCAGCTGCCGAGATCGCGAGACAGGAGATTGGTATGCTTGCCCTGCCAGCCAAGCCCGGCCTGCATCGCCAACGGTTTCTCCATCACCGGCGCGGTGTCGACGAACACCTTGATCTCCGTCCCCTCGCCCGCCTGTTCAATGAGCCAGCGCCCGAGCCGTTTGAGCCGTTTCTTGACGATGTCATGATAGTCACGATTGCGGGCATAGACCGAAATTGCGCCGGATTCGGGTCTGCTTATAACCGCCATCGGATCTTCATCCGGGGTATAGCTTTCGGCCAGCATGATCACGGATTTCGCCTCTGGCCAAAGCGCCGCCGGATCGCCGCGCCAATTCATCCGCTCGGCCATCCAGCCCATCTGACCATGGCGGTCCATTTCGACGAAGCTTTCGAGCCGAGCCATGGCGCCGGGCAGGATCGGACGACCGAAAGCCGCCTTGGAGAATCCCTCCTCCAGGGCGCGGGCCCGCACGGACTCCTTGTCCGGTCCGGTCGCTTTGTCGCTGTGAGGCGTATCTAATCCAGCCAAATTGATCCCTTTCGGGCCAGTCTATCTCAGAAATCGAGATCGGTATAATGCGCCGGCGGCGGAAAACCCGAAACCTGATCCGCCAAGAGAGAGCGAAACGCCGGGCGCGATTTGATCTTGGCATACCAGTCCTTCACCACCTCGTGGCGGTTCCAGTCGACATCCGAGATATAGTCGAGCGAAGACAGATGCGCGGCGGCGGCGAAATCCGCCAGAGTCATCGCATCACCTGCGAGCCAGCGCCGGCGATCCAGCAGCCAGGCCATGTAATCGAGATGATATTTGATCGCTTTCGAGCCGGCTTTGACATTGGCCGCCACCGGGTAGCCGGTCTTCATCAGTTTGCGATTGACCCGCTCGTAAAGCAGTTTCGAGGTGACCTCTTGATGAAACTTGTCATCGAACCAGCAGACCAGCCGGCGCACCTCATATTTTCCTTCGGGATCCTTGGGCATCAGCGGCGGCGACGGGTAACGATCTTCGAGATACTCACAGATCGCCGCGCTTTCCGCGAGATGCATGTCATCGATCCGCAAGACCGGCACCTTGCCGGCCGGGTTGCGGCGCATGAAATCCGGGTCTTCTTCCCAATAGCGCTCTTCGACGAGCTCGACCTCGAGCTTCTTTTCCGCCAAGCACAGGCGGACCTTGCGGCAAAAGGGAGAGAGGGGGACGTGGTACAGTCGGATCATGCTGGCTACTCGCGGGTTTTCTCTCTACTTGCCGCATGCGCTCCGGCAGTTCAATCCTCGAAACAGGCGCTTCGGCCATCTCGCGCGATTGTGGCCGCGCCATCGACGATCTGAGCGGCTCTTCGCCGCACGAAAGGCCCGGGCGTGCCTGCATTGCGATCCTTTGGCGCCGGCAGGACGGCGGCCAGTTGTGCCGCCTGCCGGGCCGTGAGTTCTTCCGGCCCGACCCCGAAATAGTGGCGCGCCGCCGCTTCCGCGCCAAAGATCCCTCTATCGAATTCAGCAACGTTCAAATAGACCTCCAGGATCCGCCGCTTGCTCCAGGTCAGTTCGACCAGCGGGGTGATCAGCGCTTCCAGGGCCTTGCGGGGCCAGCTCCGCCCCTGCCAGAGAAAGGCGTTTTTCACCACTTGCTGCGAGATGGTCGAAGCGCCACGCTGTCCCCCCTCGGAGATCGCCGCGCGGATCGCTGTGAGATCAAACCCCCAATGGTTGCAGAAATTGGCATCCTCGGCCGCCACAACGGAGCGCGCCAGAGCCGGCGAAATGCGCTCCATCGGGGTCCATTGATAGTCGACCCTGACGCCCTGACGCCCGCTTTCCGCCAGCATGTAGAAGGTCCCGGGCAGCGGCAGAACGGAATAGGCGAGAATCCACAGAAACAGCAGGGCAACAATCACCAGAACAGCGCGGATCGCGCGTCGGCGCAGGCGCCGGAACAGGCCCGGGCGCGCCGCCTGCGGTTTCGGTTTTGTTTTTCGCGTGGTTTTGCGTGCCGTCTGTTTTGCCATGGAACTGAGGAACCACGGGCCCGGCACTGAGGTCAAGCCCGTGCGCTATCCTTTGCAGCTCCTGAATATGAAAAAGCCCCCGGGGTCGGGGGCTTTTTGCTGAATTCGGGTCGAAACCGGTGCTTCGATCACTCGGCCGGGATGGCGCCCTTTTCGAGTGTCAGCGGCACCGGCAGATGCACCAGCATCTCTTTCGGGCAGACCTGAAGGAAGTTGGATTTCTCCTCTTCCCAGTTGCTCAGGATGTCCTTGGCCTTGATCGAATTGGTCTCATTGGCGTGACGTTCGATCAGGGCTTTCAACTCACCTTCCCAGTGATCCACGGTGACCGGGCAGGTCACGAGGGTCTCCGGGTTGATCAGGTTGAGCGAGGTGCCTGCCGGATCGTAGAGATAGGCCATACCGCCGGTCATGCCGGCACCGAAGTTGGCACCGATCGAGCCGAGGATCACCGCGATACCGCCAGTCATGTATTCACAACCGTTGGAGCCACAGCCCTCGATCACCACTTTCGCACCGGAGTTGCGCACGGCGAAACGTTCGCCCGCGCGGCCCGCCGCGAAGAGATAGCCATCGGTGGCACCGTAGAGCACGGTGTTGCCGATGATCGTGTTCTGATCGGCGGTGAGCGGCGAATGCATCGGCGGACGCACCACGACGGTGCCGCCCGAAAGGCCCTTGCCGACATAGTCGTTGGCATCGCCGGAAACCTCGATCTTCAGACCCGGGGCGGCAAAGGCGCCCAGAGACTGACCGGCGGAACCGGTGAGTTTCACCGTCAGGTGATCGGGTTGCAGGCTGTTGCGCATGCCGAATTTCGACACGATATGCGACGAGGTGCGGGTGCCGATGGTCCGAAGCGTGTTCTGCACCGCATAGGAGAGCTGCATCTTCTCGCCATCGTTGAGGAAGCGCGCGGCATCCGAGACGATTTGCGCATCGAGCGTCTCCGGCACCGCGTTGCGCGGCTTGGAGCGGTCGTAGACGATCTTGTCCGCGCCATCGACGGAGATCAGCAGCGGGTTCAGATCGAGATCGTCGAGATGCGCCGAGCCGCGCGAGACCTGGGTCAGAAGATCGGCACGACCGATCACCTCGTCCAGGGACCGTGCGCCGATGGAGGCCAGAAGCTCCCGCACTTCCTGAGCGTAGAAGGTGATCAGGTTGACGACCTTGTCGGCATTGCCGGTGAACTTGTCACGCAGGCGCTCGTCCTGGGTGCAGACACCCACGGGGCAGGTGTTCGACTGGCACTGACGCACCATGATACAGCCCATGGCGATCAGAGCCGCGGTGCCGATGCCGTATTCCTCGGCGCCGAGCATGGCCGCCATAACCACATCGCGACCGGTGCGCAGACCACCGTCGGTGCGCAGCGTCACACGATCGCGCAGGTTGTTCATGGCGAGCACCTGATGCGCCTCGGTGAGACCCATTTCCCAGGGCAGACCGGCGAATTTGATCGAGGTCGCCGGAGAGGCGCCGGTGCCACCATTGTGACCCGAGATCAGGATGATATCCGCTTTCGCCTTGGCCACACCGGCAGCGATGGTGCCGACACCGGAGGAGGCCACGAGTTTCACCGTCACCTTGGCTTTCGGGTTGATCTGTTTCAGGTCGTAGATCAGCTGCGCCAGATCTTCGATCGAGTAGATATCGTGGTGCGGCGGCGGCGAGATCAGGGTCACACCTTTGGTCGAGTGACGCAGCTTGGCGATGAGGTCGGTGACCTTCATCCCCGGCAGCTGACCGCCTTCACCGGGCTTGGCGCCCTGAGCGACCTTGATCTCCAGCTCTTCGCAATGCAGCAGGTATTCCGCCGTCACGCCGAAGCGGCCAGACGCCACCTGTTTGATCTTCGCCGAGGCGTTGTCACCGTTGGGTTCCGGCGTGAAATCATCGGGGCTCTCGCCGCCTTCGCCGGAGTCGGATTTCGCACCGATACGGTTCATCGCAATCGACAGCGTGCGGTGCGCCTCGGGCGACAGCGCGCCCAGCGACATGCCCGGGGTCACGAAGCGTTTGCGGATCGAGGTGATCGATTCCACCTCTTCGATCGGCACGGGTTTCCCCAAGGGTTTGAAGTCCAGAAGATCGCGCAGATGAATCGGCGGGTTGGCCTGCATCTTGGCGGAATACTGTTTCCACATCTCGTAGGACGCACGGTCACAGGCCGATTGCAGCATGTGCATCGACTGGGCTTCCCAGGCGTGAGTCTCGCCGGATTTGCGCGACTTGTAGAAGCCGCCGATCGGCAGGGTGTTACCACCGAGCCAGCCCTGTTTGTGCACGGCTTCGAGTTTCTTCTGGATACCACCAACCCCGATGCCGGAAATCCGCGAATGCATGCCCGGGAAGAAATCCGCCACCATGGCGCGCGACAGGCCCACGGCTTCGAAGTTCAGACCACCGCGGTAAGACGAGATCACCGAGATCCCCATCTTCGCCATGATCTTCAACAGGCCGGCATCCACCGCCGCACGGTAGCGGGACATCGCCTCGGACAGGGTGCAATCCAGGAGACCACGCTCGATCCGGTCGGCGAGGCTGTCCTCGGCCAGATAGGCGTTGACGATGGTGGCACCACAGCCGATCAGCACCGCGAAATAGTGCGGGTCGATACATTCGGCAGAGCGCACGCCAAGCGAACAGAAGGTCCGAAGCCCCTTGCGGGTCAGCCAGCTGTGCACGGCAGAGGTGGCGAGGATCATCGGCATGGCGATTTTTTCTTCGCTCTGCTTCTTGTCGCTCAGGATGATGTGACCACCGCCGGATCGCACGGCTTCCTCGGCCTCGGCCCGGATACGAGCCAGCCCGTCGCGCAGTGCGTTCGGCCCGCCATTCACCGGGAAGGTACAATCGATCTCGGTCATCGGCGCATTGAAATGCGATTTCAGATCCTCGAATTGCGCGTTGCCGACAAAGGGGCTTTCCAGCACGAGAATTTCGGTCTGGGAGCTGTCTTCATCCAAGACGTTCTTGAGGTTGCCAAAGCGCGTCTTGAGGCTCATCACGCGATATTCGCGCAAGGAGTCGATCGGCGGGTTGGTGACCTGAGAGAAGTTCTGACGGAAGAAATGCGAGAGCGGGCGGTATTTCTCGGAGAGCACGGCCGAGGGCGTGTCGTCGCCCATGGAGGCGAGCGCCTCTTTGCCATCCTCGGCCATGGGCGCGAGGATCTGTTCCAGCTCTTCGATCGTGTAACCGGCAGCGATCTGACGTTTTTTCAACTCGGCGCCGGTGAAGATCGGCTCTTCGGTCAGGCCGGATAGCTCCTCTTCGAGATCGACGATCTTGCCAACCCATTCGCCAAAGGGCTGGGCATTGGCCAGGCGGTCCTTAATTTCGGTATCGTGGTAGAGCTTGCCCTCGGACATATCGACCGCGAGAAGCTGACCCGGGCCCAGCGCACCTTTTTCGACCACGGTGGCCTCATCGGTCGGCACCATGCCGACTTCGGAGCCTGCAATCACCAGACCGTCACCGGTGACGACATAGCGCATCGGGCGCAGACCGTTGCGGTCAAGCCCGGCGCAGACCCAGCGGCCATCGGTCATGGCGAGCGCGGCGGGACCGTCCCAGGGCTCCATCACGGAGTTCACATAGGAATACATGTCGCGCCAGGCTTCCGGCAGTTCCTCGGCGTTTTTCGACCAGGCTTCCGGCACCAGCATGGTTTTCGCCATCGGTGCCGAGCGACCAGCGCGCACCAGGACCTCGAACACGGCATCGAGCGCCGCGGAGTCGGATGCCCCCTGCGGGATGATCGGTTTGATATCCTCGGCCATCTCCCCGAAGGTGGTGGAGGCCATGCGGATCTCGTGCGATTTCATCCAGTTGCTGTTGCCCTGAATGGTGTTGATCTCACCGTTATGGGCCAGCATGCGGAACGGCTGGGCCAGCCACCATTGCGGGAAGGTGTTGGTGGAATAGCGCTGGTGATAGATCGCGAAAGCGGATTCGAAACGCTCGTCCATCAGGTCCGGGTAGAACACGGCGACCTGTTCGGCGAGCATCATGCCCTTGTAGATGATCGAGCGGCAGGACAGCGAGCAGATGTAAAGTTCACGCACGCCGGCGGCCTGCGCAGCTTTCTCGATCCGGCGACGGATGACGTAGAGCTCACGTTCGAAGGTTTCCTCATCCACACCCTTGGAATTGGAAATCAGGATCTGTTCGATCTCCGGGCGCGTGGCGTTGGCTTTCTCACCGAGGCATTCGGTGTTCACCGGCACATGGCGCCAGCCATAGATGTAATAGCCCATGCGCAGGACTTCGGTTTCGACGATGGTGCGGCAGGTTTCCTGCGCCCCGAAATCCGTGCGCGGCAGGAAGACCTGACCCACGGCCAGAAGCTCGTCTTCGCGGGCAACGTGGCCGGTGCGACGGATCTGATCGCCAAAGAAGTGATGCGGGATCTGCACATGAATGCCGGCGCCATCGCCGGTCTTGCCATCGGCATCGACGGCACCACGGTGCCAGATCGCTTTCAGCGCGGTAATGCCGTTTTCCACGACCTTGCGGGATTTGGACCCATCGACGGAGACCACGAGGCCCACACCGCAAGAGGAATGCTCATCCTCTTCGCGAAACAGCGAGTGCTCGGTCATCCATTCGCGTTTGGCAGCTTCCTGTGCCGCCCAGCTTTGGTCAAACTTGGTCATATCGGTACCTTTCAGATCAAAGGCGGAGGAGACCTCTCCCCTCCTTTACAAATCAGATTATTCAGCGGCCACGGCGGCGGATTGGTCGATATAGTCGATCATCGCATCGGCGGCTTCGCGACCATCGCGGATCGCCCAGACCACCAGAGAGGCCCCGCGCTGAATGTCGCCACAGGCATAGACACCTTCGAGCGAGCTGGCATGGGTCTTGAAATCGGCCATGATGGTGCCCCAGCGGGTCACTTCCAGGCCTTCGACACCCCAAAGCTGCGGCAGCTCTTCCGGCTCGAAGCCCAGCGCCTTGATCACCAGATCGGCCTCTTCGACATAGTCGGCACCCTCGATCACCTCGGGGGACTGACGACCGGAGGCATCGGGGGCACCGAGGCGCATTTTCTGCACCATCACGCCGCTCACCGGATCGCCGGCAAAGCCTTTCGGGGCGGAAAGCCAGACGAACTCGACGCCTTCTTCCTCGGCGTTCTGGGTCTCGCGCTGCGAGCCGGGCATATTGGCGCGGTCGCGACGGTAAAGACATTTGACCGAGGTCGCGCCCTGACGGATCGCGGTGCGGACACAGTCCATGGCGGTGTCACCGCCACCGATCACCACGACCTTCTTGCCCGCGGCATTCAACTCGCCGCTCTCGTATTCCTCGACCTCGTCGCCGAAACCGACCTTGTTCGAGGCGGTGAGATAGTCGATCGCCTTGACGATCCCCTCGGCCCCGGCCCCCGGCCCTTTCAGATCGCGGGATTTGTAGACGCCGGTGGCGATCAGCACCGCATCGTGCTTGCCCCGGATCGCATCAAAGGAAATGTCTTCCCCGACATTGCAGTTCATCACGAATTCGACGCCCGAATCCTCGAGCTGTTTCACGCGACGCAGCACGATGTCCTTTTCGAGCTTGAACCCGGGAATACCGTACATCATCAGCCCGCCGGCGCGGTCGGAGCGCTCGTAAACGGTGACCTTGAGACCGGCACGGCGCAGACGGTCGGCAGCGGCCAGGCCGCCCGGACCGGAGCCGATGATGCCGACGCTTTCCTCACGCTCGACCGCCGGGGCGAAGGTCTCGACCCAGCCGTTTTCCCAGGCCGTGTCGGTGATATATTTCTCGACGGAGCCGATGGTCACCGTACCGTGACCGGAATTCTCGATCACGCAATTGCCTTCGCAGAGACGGTCCTGCGGACAGATGCGACCGCAGATCTCCGGGAAGGTGTTGGTCGCCTGAGAGATCTCATAGGCCTCTTTCAGACGGCCCGTCGCGGTCAGACGCAGCCAATCGGGAATGTTGTTGTGCAGCGGGCAATGGGTGTGGCAGTAGGGCACACCGCATTGCGAACAGCGCGAGGCTTGCTCTTCGGCTTTCGCCTCGACGAATTCGCCATAGATTTCGTGAAAATCGTCTTTCCGATCTTCTGCGGACCGCTTTTCCGGCATGTCCCTGCCTACGGTCACAAATTTGAGCATCGGCTCTTTCGCCATGACACCACATCTCCGAAGGTTGGTATTGAGTTGTTGCCTCATTATAAGGACTCTCCGGAAAAGAAAAGTCAGAAAAGCTGTCCTATTTTTCGTTTTTTCCAGGGCGCTCGTCACAAGATCGGGGCGCACACAAGGATTTTACGACAGCATTGCTTACCTATATGCTTTCTTCTTATTGATTTCAAAAACGTTTATGTCTTAGCGTATCTCAGGTCACTTCGGAGTTCCCATGAGCCTCTTTTATCTCTTAATCGTCGCGATTGTTCAGGGGATTACCGAATTCCTGCCAATCTCCTCTTCCGGCCACCTGATTCTCCTGCCCTATCTGCTCGGCACCCAGGATCAGGGGCAGGCCATCGACGTCGCCGTCCACATCGGCACTTTGGGCGCCGTCATCCTGTATTTCTGGCGCGATGTGAAAGTCGGGCTGGCCGGGTTGCCGCGCCTGATGACCGGACGCACGGATACGCCCGGCTCAAAGCTTGCCTTCCTGCTCGTCATCGCCACCATCCCGGTCATCCTGATCGGGTTGATCCTGAAAGAAACCGGCCTGTCGGACATGATGCGCTCGCCCGCCGTGATCGGCTGGACCATGCTGATTTTCGGCCTCGTGCTCTATTGGTTCGATCAGAAGAGCCCGGCGGAAAAGACCGAGACGGATTGGAACATCAAGGATGCGATCAAACTCGGGCTTTGGCAGGCGGTGGCGCTGATCCCGGGCACCTCACGATCCGGCATCACCATCACAGGCGCCCGCGCCATGGGCTATACCCGTCATGACGGTGCAAAGATTTCCATGCTGATGTCGATCCCGACGATCATGGCCTCCGGCATTCTTCTGGGGGCCGAGGTGATCGGCGAGGCGAATTGGGCCATGATGAAAGATGCGGCCATCGGCGCAGTCTTTGCCTTTGGCGCGGCACTTCTGGCGCTCACATTGATGATGCGCCTGCTGCGCTCGGTGAGCTTTACGCCCTATGTGATCTACCGGGTGATCCTCGGGGTGGTGCTTTTGGGCATTTCCTACCTCTGATGCCCGACAACCATCCCCGCAAAACAAAAGCGCGCCCAGATGGGACGCGCTTTTTTGATTTCCTATCCGCTGGCTGATCCGCCCGGCGAAACTCAGGTTTTGCCGAGCTGTTTGCCGCTTTCGCGAATCGCGTCGTACTGACCGGAGGGGCGATAGACCCACATGTAATCCGGCAGAACCGCCTGCAATGCGGTGGGCTTGATCCCGAGATCGGCAAAGCTCTTGGTCCCTTCGGACACCACATTGTCAACTTTCAGATTGGCCACCTGATCGCGGGTCAGGATCGAATTGTGGAACAGGCCAAGCGTGAGCGCCTGCGCCACACCGAAGCCGGTCGCCATCAGCTTGCCGATCCAGAACGGCAGGTTGATCACGATGCGCTCGCGGTGCACCGCTTTCAGCACATCGCCCATCAGGCCTTTGAGCGTATCCACATCCGGACCGCCCAGCTCGTAGATGCCAGCACCGGCCTGGCCCAGCACGGCTTTGACGGCGGCCTGGGCCACATCATCGACATAGACCGGCTGGAATTTCGTATTGCCGCCGACCAGCGGCACAACCACGTTCTTTTCCGCCATCTTGCCGAAACGGTTGAAGAACCCGTCCTCAGTGCCGAAAATCACCGAGGGGCGCAGGATCACGGCACTCGGGAAGGCGGCAAGGATCTTGGCCTCGCCCTCGGCCTTCGTGCGCGCATATTCGGAGGCGGCATTGGCGTCGGCGCCAATCGCCGAAAGATGCACGAGCTGGCCCACACCCTCTTCGGCGGCGATGCGGGCGATGCGCCCGGCGCCTTCGGCCTGTACGGCGGCAAAGCTGTTCTTGCCGCGCTCGGTCAGCACGCCCACACAGTTCACAACCGCGTCAGCCCCTGCCATCGCGGCACGCACGGAAGCGTCGTCACGAATATTGCAGAACACCGGCTCGACCTGACCGACCGCGCCATAAGGTTTTACATGAAGCGACTCATTCGGACGGCGTACGGCAACGCGGACGCGCCAGCCCTCCTTTGCCATACGACGGGCGATATACCGCCCGACAAAGCCAGCGCCGCCATAGATGGTGACCAGTTTCGTCATCTGCATCTCCAATGCCAAATTGCCGCTATTGCTTAGCTTTTAGAGCAGAAATGAACAAGACGCTATTGCAGGAACAAAAAACCTTTCAAATGGCCGTTGACACCGGCCGCAAGGCCTATTACATCGCGGCCTCACGACATCGTGCCCAGATGGCGGAATTGGTAGACGCGCTAGCTTCAGGTGCTAGTGTCCGTATGGACGTGGAGGTTCGAGTCCTCTTCTGGGCACCACTATCCCCCTCATATCTCGATGAAACCGAAAGAAAACAGGTATCTAGCCTGTTTTTGGGACCATTTACTGGACCGCTTTCAGGACCACTTTGAGATCTGCTCGGTAAATTTTACGAGCATTTTGTAGCGCCTCTGGTTATGTTTCGCGCGAATAAGTGAGATGGATCAGATGGCCGAAAAGCTACCCAAATACGTCTTCAAGCGCCCCAATGGCAGTTACAGATACAAGCGCAATGTTCCCAAGGACTTACGCAGAGTTATCCCGAAGGCCACTGTCTACCGCAAGCTCGGCAATACCTATCAAGAGGCAATAGCAGCACTGCCAGTCGCTCATGCCGAAATCGAAGCTCTTTTTGACCGAGAACGTCGGACTTCCGATGAACACCGCGCCGCAATGCTCGTTCGAGAACGTTTGGGCAAGTCGACCTATAATGCTTATCGAGATGGCGTTATCGATATCTACTGGCAGGAATACGACGATCTTTTGGAGCTCGCAGAAGACACTGAGGGGAACGTCCCGCCTGGCGTGACTAACGCTTTGAATAGGGCAAGATATATAAAGCCGTCAGTCACGTTCGATCAGGCGCTCAGAGAGTACGAAGAGTTTCTGCGTGAAGACGGGAAAGACGATAGCGGCCTCAAAGCTCGTATGGCGCGGATAAAGCGAGATCTTATTATTTGCCTTGGCGACAAGCTGTTCGAACAAGCTGATCTCAAATTGATTACCCGAGCGAACGCAAATGCCTTTCGCGACATGTTGCTCGCACGAATGTCCCCTAACTCTGTCCAACGCAACGTCGGTGTCGTCAAAGCAGCCCTCAACCATGCTATCCTTGAACACGACCTCGACATCAAGAACGTGTTCCAGGCCCTAAAGATCAAAGGGGCGGGCAGCAGCAAAACAGATCGCCTTCCAATCACGGACGAACAGCTCAGAGACATCTGGCCCGCCTTCAAGAGCAGCACCACTGCACTATCCCTGTTGCTCCTCCTCACCGACACTGGAGCACGGCTGTCGGAAATCACGGGTTTAGCAACTGGAGACATCGATCTAGAGGCAGGTATCCTTCATATCAGAGAGAACAGTTTCCGTAGCCTTAAGACCAAGACATCAACCCGAGACGTTCCGCTCTCCCAGAGAGCCACGGACTGCCTCAGAGAGCTTACTAAGAGCATGCCGGATGGGTCTCCCATCTTTTCGAGATATGCCGTTCCTCGCGGCAATGACAAAGCCTCTGCCATGCTAATGAAGCGGCTTCGAAGTGTTATCTCGGACAAGAAGATCACGATCCACTCTCTGAGGCATCGAATGAAGGACAAGCTTCGAAACACGGGCTGTCCCGAAGTGCTCTCGATGGCCATTTTGGGACACAGCACCAACACCGTGGCAGCGAATTATGGTTCGGGCTATGCGATCCAAACCATGAGGGATGCGATGGCAAAGGTTTGGCCAAGCACGCCCAGTTAATCCAGCAAATTCAGGCGATGGCAAATCGACCAAAACAGTCAAAACTGCCGTCATATAACTTGTTGTTTTTAACCATATAAATATTACCTCCGACTATAGGTAGAAGGCTATTGATGATCACAGTCAAAAGAAATGCTTGATTATTGATATGCCCTCAAATCGAAGAAGAGGATGGGGCGCACCCATACCCTTACCTATTACCTATTACCTATTACCTATATATTGTTATTATTTATCAATTACTTATGAGGAAATATGAATCATTCAACAAGCTATATTGACCCGAAATTCTTCAACGCAAACCTCTCTCAATACCAAGGCTACCACCTCCAAGTATTTCGTGCAGGTCGCGCCAAGATTAGTCTGCAGGCCGAAACCCAACAGAAGCACGAATATTTTGCACAGCGGCCCAAAAGGGACCTTGAGGGCTACGGACGTCAAAAAGCCCGTTCACGCGATAATTCAAAGGAACATTTTCGGATCGTTGATCGTTTGCTTGCCGATAACACCGATGCGAAGGTGTATCGTCTGTATGCTAAAGGAAACAATAACGAAACGGCAGACAACGCGCATCTGATTGCGTCGGTGGCGAAGAAAACCATTTGGCTCGTCATGGGAACTATCACACATCGCTGGATCGTGCTCTCAGCGGTTGTTGAATGGCTTGTTTCTGGGAAGGGCGCGCGCACAGGTGAGCAGAGCCTATTTAACGAATACATGCCATCGTACGAGCACGACTGGCAGGATGCTTCCTTTCTGCCCGAAGACTACAAGCATGAAATAAGAGACAATGTCTTTGAACTTAACCCTCAGCACTCTAGCAGAACCAATACGACGCAGGGTAGCTATGAAGTCGACGAGAACGGAACCATATTTTAGGCGCTCCCGCATCTATAATATGGCTGTCTCACTTTGAATATAGATGTATATTTTCAATATGATAACGTAAAATCTTACCAGAGATTCGATACCTAAGCGTCCTGCAGACATTGATTAAGTGCAGCACCCTTTGGCTGTGTGCTAAACACCAAAGGCTGTGAGTGTGATCGACCACACCACGTCTTGCAACACAAAAGCAGAACCAAGTCGATTGCACCTCGCATTGCCCAGCAAACTGAGAAACTTCGGGCATCTATGATGGTAACCAACCATCATGGAGACAAACAATGTTTACCTCATTCACGCTGCTCGCACTTGCGGGTGGCGCTTTTCGCTTTGGCACGGGCTTGCTTCTCGCCCGCAAGTGGAACCTCACCATCAGCCTACCTCAACTGTTTGCTGTGGGGCTCGTTGTCCTTGCGGCTCTACCTGACCTCATCAAACCCCTGCCCTTCCCCTTTCCTCTCGGACTGACCTTGGGCTTCGTCCTTCCGGACCTGATCATTGCGAGGCGCTCATGACAATCAATGACACCTTGCTCACTCCCGGCGCAATCGTCGTAATCGCCGGTTTTGACGACATCCCCTCACACCTCTTCCAGATCGATGAAGTCTACGAAGATGTTGTGACCGGCATTGCTCTCACTGGCCCGCTTGAGGGCGAATACGGAGAGCCGGACAAGAGCCTAATCCAGCGGATTTGGCCAAATGACACACAAGAGGCCTCTCAGGGATCATCGTAAACCCTGAGCCCCTCTGATCTTTCTCGGAAAATCTCACATCAGACACAAAACCGGGGCGTTTGCCCCGGAAAGGAGACCCTATGTCTGCCAAGATCAAGTATGCCTATCTGCGGCACAACACATGGATTTATCGCAGAACCTACCCCAAGCCTCTGCAACCTGTCTTGGGCTCCGCGCTCAAGCGCTCCCTTCGCACCTCTGACGCTAGAACCGCCCAGTCCCGTGTGAAGGACCTCAACGCCACCTATGACCGCATTGTCATGGAGGCAGAGAATCAACTCAAGGAAGCCAACCAAGAGCCCTCCGATCGGCTCGATGTCACTTTGCCCCGCTTCAAGCGTCTCAGGCTCATTGGCGAACAGGAGGTGGGAGCGCTTGCCTCTACCTATCTGGCTGCCGCTTATCAGCGCTTGCGTCCCGGCAGCTACAAGTCGGTTCGCTTCGCCATGGAGTTGCTGTCCTCGCATCTGGGAGCGCAGAAGATCGGGGAACTCTCACCAAGCACCGGACGGGAGGTACTTGCTCTCATTGGGCAGCTCTCTCCCAACATCCGCAAGTATGCGGAGGCACAGGGTCAATCCCTGAGCCAGTTGGCAGAGCTCTCTCAGACCCTCGAGGGAATATCCCTGACCCCGCAGACCCAGAGGCGGATCTGGGAGCAGATGTCTGCCTTCCTAGACTGGTGTGTAGAGCAAGGCGAAAGCGATACCAACCCGTGGGAAAAGCTCAAGGTCAATGCGCCACCCGAGCCGGACCCGCACCGGGTTCTGACAGATAAGCAGGTCGTCATATTGCTGGCGGAGAAAGACAGGGCACTTCACGGTGCCCTTCTTTTTGGCCTACTCACAGGTCTTCGCTCTGGTGAAATCTGTGGTCTCATGGCTGAGGATGTCACGCAGAAGGGCAACCTCGGGTGGTTTGTCATGGTCAGGCCCAACGCGGTTCGCTTGCTGAAGTCAAAGGCGGCGGAACGGGAAGTGCCTCTTCATCCTGTCCTGGAACAGTATCTGGATGGATCTTACGGACGACAGGGGCGGCTTTTCCCGAGCCTCTCGGTCGATCGGGTGGTGAAGTCTTATGCCAAACTCCGGTCACTGCATCCCGAGCTCTCCGGTACAGTGTTCCACTCCACCCGCAAGTGGTTCGTCACCCAATGCGAGCGCACAGGTGTGCCTGAGCACTTCACAGCAGCACTGGTGGGGCATCAGTCGGCACGGTCACAAAACCGGCTCACCTACGGGCTCTACTCTGCCGGGATCAATGATGAACAAAAGCGAGAGATCATCGATCAACTGCGGCTACCAGTGGAGGTGTCGCCATGACTCCCCGCCCCCACATCATCCCCGATATCGAGGCCTTCGAGGAGAGAGCTGCCATTGCCGAGTATGATGGGTGGCTGTCACGCAAACAGGCTGAAGACCTCGCGGCCCGCGCTCAAGGCTTCGTGAGTGCTGATCAGTATTGGGAAGTTCTCGCCGACTATGTCATCAACAGACGCTTCACGTAGATGGATCATGCCCCCGTCCGGTTGCCTTCATTGGCGATTGGGCGGGGGAAAGCCTTTGAATATCTCTTTTCACCCACTATGCTGCTTTTCGGCATAAAGCGTTTCAGTCATGGGGCTTCAATGTCCGCCAATTCAGGCATTCGCTGCGTCAGTGCGATTGGAGACTGCTCGAAGTCACATTGCTCGGGAGGCCCTGCTTTAGATGGCTTTGCATTACGCGTCCGTTTCGTCATCGTGCGCCCCAGTCTTAATTGTAGCAGTCACATATTGGAGACCCCATGACCTTTAATCTCAGCTTCCCGACACAGAGCGCCAATTTCGCCAATATGCAGCTACACGCAGGTGAATTGATCTTCGTATTGGGCGCGAATGGCACTGGCAAGTCGAGCCTTATGCATCTTTTCGCAAGCCGCAATCAGAACAACGTTCGCAAGATATCTGCTCATCGGCAAACGTGGATGAACTCGAATGCCTTGGACATGACGCCCGCGAACAAGTTACAGACTGAGGCACATCTTAAGACGGATGACCGCAGGCAGGAATCTCGCTACAAAGACCCCTACGGGGCGCAACGGGCAAGCATGACTGTATATGAATTGATCAACGCGGAAAACGTTCGTGCAAGGTCGATAGCTGCTGCAGTTGATGCGAACGATAGCGAAGCTGTTAACGAAGCCAAGAAGGTCGAAGCCCCGATTACCGTCATTAACGAACTGCTACGTGAGTCGAATATCCCGATCAAGATTACAGTTCGTGCAGATGAACGGGTAATGGCGAGCAAGGACGGCGGCCCAGAATACAGTGTAGCTGAGTTGTCAGATGGAGAGCGCAATGCTCTCTTGATTGCGGGCAACGTGCTGACTGCGCCTAAAGGAACTCTGCTGATCATCGATGAACCAGAGAGGCACCTACATCGTTCGATTATTGCTCCACTGCTGAGCCTGCTATTTGAACAGCGCTCTGACTGTGGGTTCGCCGTCTCTACGCATGACCACGATCTGCCTCTCGAAGTGCCCGGAGCTAGAACGCTTCTAATTCGTGCGTGCAGCTTCAATGGCCAACATGCGCAAATTTGGGAGGCTGATGAACTGCCTGCGGAGGCGCCGATCGACGATGTCCTCAAACGCGATCTTCTCGGCTCGCGTCGGAGGATGTTGTTCGTCGAAGGAACCGAAAGCAGCTTGGATAAGCCCCTCTACAGCTTGATCTTTCCCATGGTGTCAGTGATTCCGAAAGGTAATTGCCGAGAAGTCGAGAACGCGGTTTCCGGCAGTCGTTCTGGTGAAAGCTTCCACTGGCTTAGAGCGTTCGGTATCGCTGATGGTGACGGCTACAATGAAGAACAGATTGAATCTAAACGACAACGAGGCGTATATGCACTTCCGTTTTATTCCGTTGAAGCCATATATTTCCACCCTGAGATAATAAATAGGATCGCTGCTCGAAAAGCGGAAGTGGATGGTAGTGACGCAGTCAAGGTTGCAGAGCAAGCCATCTTGGGTGGCGTCATAAGCGTTTCTGATCACACTGACCGCCTCAGCAAAAACGCTGCAAAGAAGGCTGTGCGCAAACTGATCATGGATCAGCTTCCGAATGATGACGATCTTCTTAACGGACAAGAAATCACATTCACGAATTGCGGCCCTCAAATTCACGCAACGAGGAAAGCAGAACTTGATGCTGCGGTCGAAGACAATGACTGGATCACGATTCTTAATCGGTGTTCCATTCGGGAGTGCGGGGCGCGCAATAGCATCATCGAGGCACTTGGGTTCCGTACGATAGCTGATTATGAGAAAGCTGTACGTCATTTGCTTGTCGTCGATGATGATGCGCTCACGTTTGTGCGTGGCCTATTCGGACAACTTCCCGCAGACTTGGAAATTTGATCCTAATTTGCACCGGACTTGGCCATATCGGCTTTTGCAAGAGTGAGAGATCCTGTTGGCTTCTGCAGCGAACGTTCGCATCTCGCGCAAATAGGATATTTACTCGTATTGTGACGACAATCTTCTCACAACCCTACGATCCGATAAGGTCCATTATGAGAACAAGTCTAAAATAAACGTGTTCCAACTAGTCCTTGCGATACCATCGCATATTTTGAGCATCACGACCCTCGTCACTGATACGCCCCTCTAAAAATGAGGGGATTACCATCTCAAGCCCACTACTGAGGACACTCTAAGTCGAGGTCCATGCGAAAACCTAGATCACTCGGTGTAAATTGGCAGGAAATCGTTGCTAAAGGTGTGCCCAATACCTGCTCGTAAAACACCTACTGCTTGCTCTGCAGGTTGTCTGTGGCGTAAGCGAGACAGTTCATCTGATGACACAGCCCTAACGACGTGGAAATAGCATGTCGCAAACTAAAGTTGGTTATACTTTATTGTTTCCCATTCCTTAATGACCGAGATTTCAGCCGCCGGTTGCTCTGGCAATCCCACTATGGATATAATCTGAAACAGCGGCTATATCTGGGCTAGGCTGCTGCAACTTCATCTCTGCTTCTTCGAGACGGTTTTTGAGCAGTTGAATCCTCGATTCTAATAGAGACACTGCTTCATCAGTGTCGACCTCAAGCTGGCTAAATGCGCTTCGTGCCTCACGCCCAGCAAACCCCTCAACGACATACAACTGCCCATCGACGGTGAGATTGAACACTTGTTCGAAAGACACCTCACACTGAATGCCTTTCCACTCAGCAGTGCTAAAGCCGAGGATGCGTCCGGTGTAGCGCACATCAAATTCGTCCACTTTACGTGCGGAATACGCCTCAACCGCTTCAATACACGCTAAAATATTTCCAGCATCACCGGCTCTTACGGCACTTGGACTTGCCGAGATGACCCCAGCAAGAAGTGGAATGACAATGAAAGCTTTCATCTTTTCCCCAAAGAATAGATTTGAATATGTGGCTACAGTATTGCACCCGCACATACTGTCGGCGCAACCCCCGAGAGTGTTGGGTGGTTTGTAGAGGTTGCCTTCGCCGCTTAAGCATGAAGAAATTCGGCGCATAAATATAGAGGTATATTTGGACCATTTTTAGGACCACTATCTCAAAATTATATATCATAAGTACCTATGAATAAATAGAATATTAAAGTTTTCGATTGCCTCTTCTGGGCACCATTACCCCCCCTTGATATCCGATGCTCTGACACGAAGATCTCGCGAAACGAGGGGCCGGTACCCGCGTGCGCAGACTTGACTTACAGCCCCGCCGATTCCCATATGAGAGCGGCATTGCCAGATCAGAAAGGCGAGGACGGGCCGCTGTCATTCGAATTTTCCAACCATGTCATCGGCCACCTCGCCGGGACTCGACCCGGCCCCGGCATCAGCGATGGTGATCTGGCCCTGTCGCCCATGCGCGCCACGCGTCGCTGAGCCATGGCCTCCGACCCACAGACGACTCATCGAGCAATGCCGCGCCCCAAACCCCGTGCCTGGCCGAAATCTCTGATTCTGCTTCTCATGCTCAATATCCTGCCTGAGCTGGTGTTCGATCTTTTCGTCCTCAGCTCTCAGGATGGATTGGCGGCCATCCTGCGGACGCGTCTCTATCAATATCTGGCGTTTTGGCCCAGCCTTCTGAGCGGCGCGCATGCCGGTTACCCCGGTCAGGCTCTTTTCATGTTCCTGACCTATGGGTTCCTGCATGCCGGGCTGGCGCATCTGACGATCAATATGATCACATTGGTCTCACTGTCCCGTCCACTACTGGAATCCCTCGGCTCACGCCGGTTCATGTCGCTCTACCTCATCGGGATCATAGGTGGAGCCGGCGGCTACGCGCTGCTCGCGACGCAGCCACAACCCATGGTCGGCGCGTCGGGCGCCCTGTTCGGGCTGGCCGGTGCGCTTCTTTGGGAACGCGCCGTCGAAGACCTGCGCGATCTCGGGCTTTGGGAGACCCTCAGGGGGCTCGCATTCCCGCTCCTGTGGCTCGTTCTGATCAATGTCGTGATGTATGTGGCCTTCAACGGGCATCTGGCCTGGGAGGCGCATCTGGGGGGCTGTATCAGTGGCGCAATTGCCATGGCCTGGCTCATGCATCGGCGCAAAGCACAGGGCACCGATTGAGCCCCGCGCCCATCGCGCGACGATAGCAGGTAATCGATACCCCGGCTGTGGCTTCTCAGAGCACGAAATGCACTATTCCGGAATGTACTCCGGAAGCTTTTGCAGCGCCTGCGCCATGAAGGTCTGCATCCGCTGCTCCGCCTCCTGAACGGTCTCGCCTTCGCCGATCTTGGTCACGAAACGCACAATGCCACCATCCGTACGGCCTTTGGTCAAACCGTCGCGCAGCACGGTCAGCTTGGCCGCGAAGTCATTGGTCATCCGGACACCACGCTGTTCGAACCAATAGTAGACCAATTGCTGTTCAGTTTGCTTTTCGATGATCGCACGGTTGACGGTAAAACTTCCGTAGACCGTGTTCGGGAAGCTGACCTGGGCTTTCTCCAAAGAATGAATTTCCCAGCCGCCGGACGGCAGACACACTTCGGGTGAGTGAATGCCCTGCCCTTCGGTCTGGCTCGCATACCAGGCCGAGAAAAACTCAACCGGTTCCCTTTGGTCCGGGCTGGTATAGAGGCTCATGATATAGTCATTGGCGCCCAGGACACGTTCGACATCGTCATCGAGGATCATGGTCTGGCCACGCCAATTCTCGATCGTGCGCGGGAAAAGGGCAAAGACCTCCCGGACCAGCGGCGGGGCGTCAGGCCGGAGAGCCGGCACCAACACGGCCGAGGCCGCGGTGATGAGCACAGCAGCGACCATCGGAACCACGGAAGCGCGCAGCCGGAAAACCCGGCCCAGATGCGGCCCCATCCCGCCGAAGTCGAAATCCACGGTTTCGCTCAGGGTCTTCGGGTTGGTGGTGAACCGTTGCAGGAGCATTGCGAACAGAAACAGGATCGCGACACAGGTTCCGAAAATCACCCAACCTTCGAAATAGTGCAAAAATCCCTCGGCCTGTCCGATGCCGTAATAATTCACCAGTACACCGATCATGCCGATCCGGAAGGAATTCATCAGCACGGCCAGCGGCGCGGCCAGTGCAAAGATCAGGACCTTGTGCGCATAGGGACCCCGATAGAGAATCGCCACGAGATAGCTGAACGACAGGATCGGGAAGAGATAGCGCAGCCCGGAACAGGCTTCGGCCACCAAGAGCTGATAGGGGCCAAGATCGATGACATTGCCATCAAGGAACACCGGGATGCCGAAGAGGTTGATCACCCAAACGCCGAACTCGGAAGACACACCCTGAAGAAAGGTGTTCATTTTCCAGTACATGTATTGTGGCAGCGGCAGCATGAAAACGAGGTGCAGGACCGGAAGCTGATGTCTCTTGCCTTGAGCCCAACCCATGAAGACCAGAACGACGCCCGAGACCCAGATCACAAAGCCATAGGTCACGACATCCGGGATCTGCGCCAGATTGCCGATGATCGCCACCAGAGCGGCAAACAGCATGACGGCAAGGCCGGGACCTCTCTTAAGCGCCCCCTCCGCCGGACGCGGATGATGGTCCCGCAGCTCGCGCAGGAACAGGTAGAGTGAGATCAGCGGGATCAGCGGCCCGTGACTATATTCCGGCGTAATCCAGGCCCGCCCCAACGACACGAAGCCGAGCCAGAACAGCGGGATCGACACGAGGACGAGCCCTGCGAGCCAAAAGAAGCCACTCCGCACGAATGGCGCTTGCTGGGTATTCTCCGGGGGGAAGGTATCGACGGAAGTCATAGGGCACTCTTTAATAGGTTCAACGGTACGTGGACTGGATCATGCAATCGAATCTATCATGCGGCGAGAGGAGGCCTCGATCAACTCTGCGTCAGAGATCTCCCGATCAAAGGCGACCTTGCCAGCTGCGACCGATGTTAAAATAGACAGCTTCGGATGTGGCGCGATCGCTTCCGGTTTCAGATCGCGTCGTCGAGCTGAGACCCAGCGAAAGTTGCCAGTTCTTGTCGAGCTGATGATTCAGCTGCACGCTGGCAGAGAAGCTTTCCGTGTCGTCATCCGTCAGAAGACTGTTTTCGTCGGCATAGACACCCGCCAAGGACAGCGACGACAGCGGCGACAATGCGAGATCGAACCCCGCCACGGCCGCGGTCGTCACGACGACATCGTTGTCCGACGTGTCGGTCACCGAGGAATTCAGGGAAAGGCCCAGTTGTGCCGTCGACGTGAGCCGGGCGTCATAGCTCAGCCGCCCGGTGAGTTGCGTGTCGAAATCATCGGAAAAAGTCGCACCGACATCCAGGCTCAGCTGGCTCGTTTTTGTCGGAGAGATGGCGAGGCCAGCACTGAGACTATAGCGCTCGCTGGTGTTTTCCGGGTCCGCATAGGCGAGCGAGCCCCGCAGCGAAAGAGCGTCAGACTGAATGGCGGTCAGGCTCAGGCCGAAATTGGTCGTCGCAGCGGCTGCCGTGCTGTCGGATTTCCGATGTGCGTAGGACAGCTGACTGTCCAAGCGAAGGGTCGGCGTCAGGTCGAAATGCGCGTTCAGGGCGGATGTCCAGTTCGAGCTGTCTTCCAAACCGGAGGAGCTGACATTGGAGTATTTCAGCTCGTTCCCCGACAGGGTGACGCCCCAGCCGAAGGCCTGATCCTGATCGAATTGGGCGGTCAGACGGTACGAGATATTCTCGCGCGTCCCGGTGCCCTGCAGGCTGGCAAGGTCCTCCGGAACGACAATCACGCCATCCTCATCGGCCACAAGCTCGGCGGCATTCAGATAAGAAATGTCGTCCGTGAGATATTGCGCATAGGCGCTCAACTCTGCACGCGGGGCAATATGCGCGTAGCGCAGCACCGCGTTCTTGCGGTCCAGCGAGAATTCTTTATTGGCGCTGTCCACATCTCCGAACGGATAGTTCAGACGGCCGGCGGCAGTCAGGGAAAACGTCGACTGGCGGCTCACGGAATGCAAGGTCGCACTCAAATCCGTCTTCAGCAGATAGCGCACGTCGCTATCGTCTGCGGTCAACGTCGGGTTGCGCGTGGCTTCAAAGCCCTGGCGCAGGCTGAACTCTTGCGTCAGCCCACCCCGTTCCTGACCCAAGGCGGGCGAGATCGCAGCGATACAGATGACTGCCGTTGAAACGCTTGTCCGAAGCGAATTAGACCGTTTCTTCATTTTCGTGCCCGCCCCCTGCAGCTTCGGTTACTCGAACAACCGACGCGCCGGCACCACGATGACATCGCCGTCCTGCATTTCGGAAAGAGCAACGCCGGCTTCGCCGTTCAGAACCCGTTTGTAGTTCAGTTTTGCGACCGTCTCGCGACCTTCAACAACACGGCGCAGCTGGACGCGTTTCTCCGCGGCAAAGTCGGTGAACCCACCAGCCTGGGACAGAGCCTGAAGCAGCGTCGAACCGCCGGCGATGCTCAGCATGCCCGGGTTGTTCACTTCACCGATGACGTAGATATCGATCGTCGAGGGGGTCGCGACCGTATCCGGACGCAGCTGCAACAGGGAAACAACCACGGTCGGGCGGGTTGCAAAGTTGCTCGCGAGACCGTCTGTCACGCGGCGCTGTGCTTCCGGAATCGAGGCACCGGATACGCGAATGTTGCCGGCCAGCGGCAAGGAGATCCGACCATCGGGGGCCACCAGAACCTCGCGGTTGATGGTGGAATCTTCGAGCACTTCAACCCGCAACAGATCGCCCGAACGGATACGATAGCCCTGGGCGTTTGCCATGGAAGCGAAAGTCGTCGCAACCAGGATCACGAGCGAGGCGAGAATAGAGAAATAGCGTGTAGATGTCATTTTATAACGTCCAGACTTCAAAGGATTCACATCATGCATCCGCACAATTGTGCATTGCGGTTTCAGTATCACAGAACAGAAATTCACCCTAGGTAAACGATAGGGTTTGGCCCTGTTATGTGGCTTGTAGGCGACAGTTATTGGCTCGCCTCGGCGGCAAGCATGTCATATTTGGCTTTCGCCATGTCAAGTTTCTGCACATTTTGCCCGCCTTCGGCGAGACGGAAGCCACGTTCATATTCGGCCATGGCCTCGTCTTTGCGATTCGCCGCCGTGTAAGCTTCGGCAAGATTGAATGCGACGGTCGGATTATCGGGCAAGCCACGCGCCGCAGCTTCGAGATTCAGAACCGCCTCGCTTACCCGCCCCTGACGCAGCCTGACATATCCGACCGTATCAAGGATGGCCGGGAAATTGCTGGCGGAGAGGACATTCGCGATCTCTGCCGCTTTTGCGAGAGAGGCTTCATCGTCCTTATAATAGACAAGCATGCTGGCATAATTGTTCGCCACGGTCAGGTTGTTGGGATTCAGCACGTAGAGCTTTTCGTAACTTGCCAGAGCCGCATCGATGTCGCCCTCCTGTTCGAGCTCAAAGGCACGCAACAGAACCAGCTGCTCGGAATCCGGCTTCCGTTCAAGCGCAGACGAAAGCAGCGCCTGCGCCTCTTCCTTTCGGCCATCCTGCTGCAACAGCGCGTAGAGACGTTGGATAACGACGATCTGATCCGGCTCTGCCGCGGACAAGGCCTTCAGAAGCTCAATTGCCTCCCCCATCTTGCCTTGCAAAGAGAGCAGATTGGCTTCGATCACTTTCAAAGCGATCGTTTCGGGGAAACGATCCTGAAGCTCCTTGAGATGTTTGGACGCATCCTCATAACGGCCCGACATCACCTCGATCCGCAGGATTTGCAGCTCGCCGCCAAGCTCATCGACACCCTCACCATTCTCATCGAGCGAATTCCGCAAGAACGCGAGGCTGTCGTCGACGCGATTCTCCTGAAACAGAATGTTGGCTTGCAGGTTTCGTATCAGCTCGGACGCCTCCGGGTTCTTGCTGTCGACCAGGCGATTGAGCAAGGCACGGGCACCATCGAGATCACCGCGCTGAAACTGCAGTTTCGCCAGCTGCGAAACCAGCGGCATATTGTTGATATTCCTGGCGACACTGTCTTGCAGCACACGTTCGGCCGCGGCCAGGTTGCCGCGCGCCGCCTGGAAATGCGCATAGGGAATCGCCGCTTTCGGCGACGAATCGCTGACTTCGACCGCCTGCGCCAAACGCTGTTCGGCAAGCTGCTGATTGCCAAGCCGCTGTTGCGTCTCTGCCAACATCAGCATGGCATCGACGTTGCGCGGCGCCTGGCTTAGCACGGTCCGCAGATCCGTCACCGCATCGGTGAGCTCACCGGCCCGGATAAAGCGGGAGGCCCGCGTCAACAGCGCGTCAATATAATAGGGGTCCGTATCGAGAATCTCGGTGAGCAACGGCGTGGCGCTGTCGGGGTCACCGAGATCCGTATACATTTTGACCAGTGCCATGCGGCCATCGTTTTTCTGACCCTCGTCCTGAATGGCCTCGACAATGCCCTTCATCACCGAGACGTCTCGATCCTGACCGTTGGTGAAGCGAAGATACGCGGCCTGAGCCGCATAGCGGCGGCCAAGATCGGTTCCCTCGTTTGCGGTTGCCAGACGGTCGATCTCCTCGAGCGCGACATCGTCACCCTGAGTTTCGCGCAGCAAACGCACCAAGGTCGCATGACCCTCAAAGGGCGCATCGTCTGCCCCGGCCCGTTCCCGCAGAAAGGCTTCGGCTTCGGCCATTTCATTGCGCGAGAAATACCACCCCAAAAGCAGATCTGCGGCCTGCTCGCTTTCCGGGAAGGTATCATACATCTTGCGCAGACGATCACCGACGAGCTCGTCTTCCCCTCCGGCATCCAGTGCGCGCAGCTCCGCCATCATCAAGGATTGCGATCTCGGATGACGCGCGAGGAGGCGCTGAACATAGGGCAATGCGCTGGCGGGCTCCGGGCCCGTGGACGTCCAGTCGATCATCAAGCGCAACGCCGTATCCAGATCCGGATCCTTTTCGAGCAGCGCGCGGGCCTCTTCGACCTGACCAGCCGCGGCAAGCATGTCATCGCCCTTCTTGGCCTCAAAATAGGCCAGGATCACCCCGAGGGCCTGCCCCCGCAGATTGTCCGGTTCCAGCTCCAGTGCCTTTTGACCATGGCGCTCTACCTCATCCCATGAATTTGTGTCGAGCGCGATTTCCGCGAGGCGCCGCCGGATTTCGGCATCGTTCGGATGTTGCTCCGAGAGGATATTAAACTGCGCATAGGCGCGCGGAATATCGTCCTCTTGCAAAAGCAGCTCGCCATAGAGCTCACGGGCTTCGCGATGGAATTTGTTGTTCTTGAGCGCATTGCGCAGCTCGATAATGGCGCGCGACGTGTCGCCTTCGTCCCGAAGCTCCAGCGCTGACGCATAGAATTTCTCCGCGCGCTCCTCTTTATCAATACAGCCCGTCAAAACCGACGCGCACACAAGAAACAAAATTCCAACACGGACAATCACGACACCGACCTCTCAAAAGACACCCAAACGGTGTTCATTTAACATATATGAGCCACGAGGACACGCAGTTTGTCTGGCCTGACGATGACGCTGAAACCGCTTTGCAGGTGCGGAAAAGGGGGTCGGGCGCGTTTCTCTGGTCATATGCGAGCCGCCCGCCGCACTGGATTTCACACCAATGTCGCGGACAATCAAGTGAAACGAGAGCTGTTGTCCATAAGATGTTATATTTCAGGCATTTTCATGCTTGAACACCAGTCAATTTCTAAAAACATTGCCTCAGTATTTTAGGGTTCATATACTCACGGAGGGAGGATAGAGTGACCGTGCACCAACGCAGCAATGCGTGCACGGACTTTGGGTATGAGAGTAGGTTAATGAACTTTTCCTTGCAAAACGTGCTGGATCACTTTGGCTTGTCCGGGCGCCCCTTCACGCTGGTACCTGATCCAGGTTTTTTCTTCATGTCAGAGCAGCACAGGTACGCACAGGCGTCGCTTGCTTATGGCATCATGTCCAGAGCCCCGATCACGATGCTCACCGGCGACATTGGCGCCGGCAAGACGCTTATCTTGCGCGATCTTCTCCTGAATCAACAAGATGAAGATATTACGGTGGGTCTCGTCGCCAACGCCGCGCCCGCCGATCGGGTCGAAATGTTGCGCCTCGTGCTTTATGCCCTGGGTGAGGACGTCCCCGAGACAGACAGTTACGCGAAGCTCTACGCGCAACTTGAGGCCTTTTTGGTCGACAGATACCGCGCCGGCCAGCGCGTTGTGCTGATATTTGATGAAGCGCAAAATCTCGATCGCGATTCGCTCGAGCATTTGCGCATGCTGACCAATATCAACTACGGCGAGCATGAGCTTGTTCAGCTGGTCCTGATCGGCCAACCGGATCTGCGCGACATGATCGCCCGTCCGGACCTGCGTCAGTTGGCTCAGCGGATCTCGGCCAGCGCCTATATCTCGCCGCTGTCGAAAGATGAAATCGGCGCCTATATCGAATACAGGCTACAGGTGGTCGGTCGCGAAGACCCGCTTTTCTCGTCCGACACCTATGAGATGATTTACGATCACACAGGCGGCGTTCCGCGCCTGATCAATCAGCTCTGCGATTACGGGCTGCTCTATGCCTTTGGCGGCAACGAGCAAATCGTGACCTGCGAAACGCTCGCTTCCGTCGTAGAAGACAATTTTCTGATGAGCGGCGAACGCGCCGTTCCGCTTCGCGCCTTGCCATGAGGCAAAAGCCCCCTTCGAACGCACAATACAGTACTGAGGCCGAGTGATGGATTTTTCTTTTTATTGGCAGTTGTTCAAGCGCCGTCTGCCGCTCGTGATTGTCTTGGCGATCATCGGCGCCATTGCCGGGGCGACACTGGCCCTGCGCATGCCGACAATCTTCAATTCGCGCGCGGTCTTGATCGTGCAAACCGCGCAGATCCCCGACGAACTGGCCGCAAGTACCGTGCGCACGGGCGAGATGGAAGCCCTGCAGATCATTCGGCAGCGTATCCTGAGCCGCGAGGTTTTGCTCGATCTGGCCAACAAGCTAAAGATCTACGACTCCAACACGCTCATGGGGCCGGATAGCAAAGTCACCAATATGCGTGACCGGATCACCATCGAAACAGAAGGCGGGCAACGCACACGGTTTGGTCCGCGAGACGCAACCATCATGCAGGTTGGCTTTGCCGCCGACAACCCGAAGCTGGCCGCAACTACCGCAAATGAGCTCGTCACGCTGATCATGCAGACCAACCTGGAGATGCGGACGGATGTCGCCCAGCAAACGCTGGATTTCTTCTCTCAAGAAGTTGATCGCTATGAGGCACAGCTCAACAAACTGAGCGCGCAGCTGCTCGACTTTCAGGAAAACAACCTCGGCGCCCTGCCCGACAGTCTGGATTTCCGTCGGGATCAAATCGCGCGACTGCAATCGAATCTCGAGGATTTGAAACGCAGCGAGGCCACACTCCAGGACCGTCGCGCACAGCTTGTGAGCCTGTTCGAATCCACCGGGACCACGCAGCTTGACGCCGCGAAACGGCAAATTCAGGCCTTGCCGCAACGCACGCTGCGCCCGGCCGAACAGCGGCTCGCACAATTGCAGGCGGAATATGAGGCACAGGTCGGTGTCCTGTCCGAAAACAACCCGCGCATGGTCTTCCTTCGCAGTCAGATTGAATCCGCCAAAGAGCGCGTTGCCGCGCTGCCGCCGATTGAAGACGGCAACACCGGCGAAGAAACCGCGAAAGAACAGGCCTCCTCGGTTTTCAACATTCAACTGGCCGATATTGACGCGCAGATCGCCTATGTCGAGGACCAAAAGCTATCGACCCAGGAGCAGATCACCGATCTGAACCGTTCGATCGAAGCCACACCGGGCAATGCCGTGACCCTTGCCTCGCTGCAACGCGCCTATTCGGCGGCTCAGGAACAGTACAATCAGGCAGTGTCCAACAAGGCGCAAGCTCAGACCGGCACCATCATTGAATCGATGTCGCGCGGTCAGCGCATCAGCGTGATCGAACAGGCGGTTCCGCCCGAAAAACCGGCGAGCCCGAACAGGCCGCTGATTTCGATCGCAGGTCTGGGGGCGGGTGCCGGGCTTGGGCTGCTGATCATTCTGATCGGCGAGCTTTTGAACAAGACCATTCGCCGACCGGAAGATCTCAAGAACCAGCTCGGGATCGAAACCTTCGCGACAATTCCCTATATCATGACGCCCAATGCGATCATTGCCCGCACGGTTCGAAGCCTTCTCATCGCTGTTCTGGCGGTCTGCATCGTCAGTGCCGCGCTCTGGTTCGTGAACAGGAACGTCACGCCCCTTCAACCCCTTCTCGAACGTCTCCTCTCGGCAGCGTCGCTGATCTAACGGTAAGGTAGCACCATGGAACGACTTCAAGCAGCGATCGAAAAGGCACGTAAAGGTTCTCCGGGAGGCGGCCAGCGAGGCCAGAAACATCAGAGCCTGCAAGAGAAATGGAACGCCTTGGAGCCACTTTCTCTCTCCGCGCCGACGCTCAAGAAGAATCTCATTTTCGCCCATGAAGCCACGCATGAGGCCGTATCGTTTGATATCCTGCGCACCCGTACCTTGCGGTTCATGCAGCAACGCGGCTGGACCCGGGTGGCGGTGACCTCTCCCAGCCCCGCCTGCGGCAAAAGCACGGTGTCGCTCAACCTTGCCTTCGCGATGGCGCGTCAGCAGAACACACATACGATCCAAATCGAACTGGATATGCGGCAACCCAGCCAGGAAAGGCTGCTCGGGCTGGCCAAGAGGAACACCACGACCACGTCGAGCAACGACTTGGAGGAATTATTGTCCGGCGAAACGCCTTTCTCGCAAGTGGCGCGCCGTCACGGTGACCGTTTGGCTCTGGCCACCAATGGAAATGCGGTTTCCAATGCCTCTGACCTGCTCCTCGGCCCGCAGGTCGGCGATGTGCTTCAGAAGATCGAAGACGAGTACAAACCCGATATCATGATCTTTGACATGCCGCCCATGCTCGCCAATGACGACATGATCGCCTTCACCCAGCATGTCGATTGCGTCTTGCTGATTGCCGCGGCCGAAAACACGACACTGGAACAGATCGAGCGCTGCGAACGCGATCTCGCTGAGCAAACCAATGTCTTGGGCGTGGTCCTGAACAAATGCCGTGTGACGCCCGCGGATGGGCGCTACGGCTACAACTATTCCTACGGTACTTGAGACGGCGCCGCTGACGATCGGCGGGCCCCGTTCTCAACTCAATAGTGCCACGCGGGCGTGAGCCTGGCGCGCTGTCGCGGTTCGCGCACCCTCATGCAAGTTCTCGGATCCGACAATGAAAAAGGGCGACCCGAAGGCCGCCCGAATTCTTAGGTCGCAAAACGTCTGGCTTAGGCAGCAGCAGTCGTCTTGGAGCGACGGCGAGTAACGCCAGCCACGCCCAGAGCGGACAAAAGCAGAAGCGCACCAGCCGGAAGCGGCACGGCCGAGAAACGTGCGCCGATTTGCTCACCGCGGCTGAGCGCATCGTAGAACACGGTCAGGGTCGCGGTTTGGCCTGCGGCCATGGCAACGGCAAACGGAGCGGTCGCGGAGATGACTTCGGTGCCGAAGTCGATGCTGTAACCGGTCAGAGTGCTGCTGAAATATTGTCCACCAAAGTCAAAGACCCAAGTGCTGGCAGCGTCGTTGGTCACGTCGAAGGAGAAGCTGCCAGCAGCTTCGTCATCGATCGCCACGGCAACAACCCGGCCGGTCTTGTCGGTCATGTTGAACGTGTCGCCGGGGGCGACACCTTCGCTGTAGAAGGAAAGTGCAGAGGCGGAGATCGGTGCAAGGGCAAGTGCCATTGCGCAAACCGCGCCTTTCAGGAATTTGTCCATAATAATCTCTCGTCAGGATCAGAGGTTGATGTTTGTAAGTTTGGTATTATTCATTATTAACCAGTTTTTTGCCGCTCAAGGCAAGGAATACATGGGTTTTACGAACTTATTAACCCTAACGCGTATCAAAAATTAGGATGTTTTTCGCGTTTTGAGATGAAATCATGGACAATCTGACATTTGAACCGAAATGTTTACTGAACAAGGACAGTGGGCATGTTGCTCTGCAGCATTTTGAACCGAATCGTTTGATCTGAGGGCATATCCTTGCGCGGCCTCATGCCGTGTCGCGCGGTCCCGGACTGCCAGAAACGTTCTTCCCAAGCTTCACGTCACATCCGTGCCGGTCTTCCACTCATGGCCGTTGATCTGCACAGCCGTGCCCGCGATGACGCGATAGGCGTCGGCAATATCCGGCGCAGAGCCATCGGCACTGCAGCTATTCCAGAAGGCGGCGTGACCGAACGCGCCGGTATAACGCCCATTGAACAGCCGGTAGACGGATCGTGCCAGAACACCGTTGCTCACGATCCCAGTCGCGGACCACAAAAGCGCCCCCGCCCCATCGCGCAACCACATCTTGCCATCAGCCGGGTCGGAGAAGTCCACTGCGAAGGTGAGCGTCGTCTCGACGCCAAAGGTCACGGTGTGAGCATTGATTACGATGAGGCCTGTATCGTTCGAGGCCCGCGCCCGCACACGCACCCGGCCGTCCGTCTCGTGCAAGGACAGGCTGACCGGATCAAAAGTCCCGTAGCCGATCAGAACATTGAATGTCGCATTTCCCGCAAAACCTGCGACCGGCGTGAAGCGGATCTGCATCGTCAACTTGTTGTCCACGCCAGACCACGGGGTCGCGGTGCTGTCGGGGTAGAAATTATCCACGAACTCGGTCGCCGTCGCCGCGACAGTGACGCTGCCGCCCGGCAGCGCGAGCGGGTTCGCAAAGACCGTTTCCCAATCCATCACCGGTTCGAGCGCGATCCCGGGGTTGGTATCCCCGGCGGCGTTGTAGGCGCCGCCAAAGCTCATCGGCACCATCGGCCAGCGCTTCCAGATTTCCCGGGCAATGTCGTCGATATAGGTGATGACGCCAGAGGCGCCGCCCATGCCGAAGCGCAGCGTATCGCCAATGCCAAAGGCGCCATCCGGGTGATAGACGCGGATCTTGCCTGCGACAATTTCGGCCGGCGCCGGTCGCCCGGACACTTCGAACCCCGCCACCTCCGCTGAAGCATCGCCCTCCAACAGCGCTACGGTGGAGAGCGTCTGTCCGATGTCGATCTCAATATGCGCGCCGGTTGGTTCCCACGTCACATGCCCGGCCTCGATCTTGGGCGGTGTCCATGCCGACCAGCCGAGCATCTGACCGATGATGTAGGCATTTTGCTGCGCCCAGAGCGGCAGGCCCTGATTGTTGTCGAGCTTGCCGGGATGAGCATAGTCCGACCACGGGATGATCGAGGCCGCGTCACCGGTACGGTAAAGCAGCGGGGAAGCCCCTTTGGGCCAGAAATTGCCCGGTGCATAATCCTTGAACATCGCCATGCTTTGGCGGGTCATGCGCTTCAAGGCCATCGGACCGATGAGCGCGCCGGTCTCGTCAATTTCGGCCGACTGAAACACCTGCTGCGGCCCATCCGGGACACTGGCAGCGGTTTCCGTTGCAAACAGATGTGGTCCATAATCCAGGACAGGCACATCCGGATCGAGATCGGCCCAGTAGTGATCATAGGTGATCGTGTCGGACCCGTGCTCGGCGGAATAGGTATCGCCCGCCACCATTGGCGTCCCATCTGGCAGCTTCTTGGTGAAGAACCGCCCGAAGGTCTGCGCGTAATCCGTGCCCCAGGTCCCGGGACCTGCCGTCCAGTCGAGCGCGACCCATCCGAAACCGGTGATCTGCCCCCCCGTACCCTTGTTGATCGTGTCGAGATCGTAGGACCACGACCGCGACAGATCCGCATCATTGGCCAGCTGCATGAGTTTGGTCGCGCCCTTGGTCTGGAACACCACGGTGAAATGATCATCGGGGCGCATATCGCTGAGCGCGTTTGCCATGGCGGCCACCGCCGGGCTGTGCGGGGTCGCGTTTCTGACCACCGTCCATTCGACCGGCTCGGTCTCGGTGTTCGGGCGCCACGCCACACGAACGCGGCCTTCGGAGGCGACAACCGGGGGGGTAAGCGCGGCCTGCTGGTTGCCGTCGCCGATGCGCTGATGCTCGGACTGACCGATAATGACCATGACATGGCCGACGGCGCAGACCGTGGTCATGTGCGCTGCGGGCTGGCTCGTGCCGACAACCCGCACCTCGATCTGGTAGCGCGAGGCATTGCGCGGCAGGAGCATGTTGCCGCTCCATGTGGTCGCGCCGGAGAGTGCCGTCCCGACGTTCTGCCAGGCCGTGGCGCCAGAGCCGTCAACATAGGTCGCGCGGGCTTCGATGGTCGCATCCGCCGTGATCGCTCTGGTGCCGTCGCTCTCGGTCACACCGCCGGAGATTGGGATCAGGGCAGAATTGCGATCCGTCCGCCCGGTCCCGCGCACCACACCGCTGTCAAAGACGAGATCGTCGGTCGGGAAGTCAATGAGCGTCGCGAGGCGGGAGTTGACCGGTTGCGGCGGGGTGATCGGCCCTCCGGCGCTCAGCATCGCCTGGCCCAGTCCCAGCTGCAGTGCCAGAGAAGCCATCAGATCAATCCTACGATGCCGTTGGCGTCGGTCCCGGTGGCCCAGACACGCGCCACACGCACCGGGAAAGGAGCCCCCGCGGCGACATAGATATCGGCCAGACTTCCGTCGACCGTGGTCACCCGCACGAGACCGGAACTGGTCACGGCAATGCCCCGCACATAGGTGCTCAGGTCATTGCCATCGTCAGGAACGATTGAAATCAGTTGCGTCGCGGGCGCGGTCAGACCGGATTGGCGGTCGGCAAAGGGATCTGGCATGTTTCGGTCTCCTGAGTGGATCAGGGTTCCGCTCTCGAAACCCCGGAGACAGAAAAACAGCAGAGGAATAATCTCTCGTCGCCAGAGCGTACGTTGCCCCTCAGCGCCCGCGCGTCCAGCTGGTGACGGATTTGCCGCCGGCTTTCACCATCACCATCACAGAGACATAGACCGTGTAGCTCAGCGGCGCCCGCAGGAACAGGCGCAGATGATCGCGCGCATGCATGGGCGGCTTCGATTCATTGGCCATGATCTCGGGGAATTTCTCGGCCAGTTCACGGACCCCGGCATCCTGCCTGCGCCGCACGTGGACCAGCCTGCCGAACCCTTCGACCATCGGCCAATGATAGACCGCATCCACCTTGACCCGCTCGTCAGGGGCAAACATCAACCGCACGAACCCGTCATCGGCGATAATATCCGGAAACCTGTCCCAGCGGGCACGCCCCGCGCGGTTCACGGCAAAAAGACCCGCGCCCTGGACGTTGGTGGTCATAAAGGGCAGCATTTGCCAGATCTTGGCAAACCGCCGGGTGACCCAGCTTCGTGCCGGGGCAACCGACAAATGCCCGCTGGCATAGCGCGGGCTATCTGTGTCGAGCGCCGCGATGAGTGCCGCGGTCATCGACGGTTCGATGATCACATCCGCGTCCAGATAGGCCAGAACGCGCCCTCGGGCCTTGGCCTCGGCGGTATTGAGCGCGTTGAGCTTGCCCGGTGTCGCGATATCCAGAACCACCAGCTCCAGCCCCGCCGCTTCGAGTGCAGTGCGTTCGGTCTCGGCCTCCTCCAACGTCCGGTCCTTGCAGGCGTTGGCGGCCAGAATGACTTCGACCGACTGCGGCGGTAGCCCGGTCAGATCCTGCACCGCCAAAGCGCGCAGACAGGGGCCGATATAGCCCTCTTCGTTATTCGCAGGGATGATGATGCTGAGAAGGATCTGCGTGTTCATGGATCAGCCTTTGGCAAACACGACGGATCGGATTTTCGTGGTCAGGCTTTCCTCGGCAAAAAGGCTGAGTTCGACCCGCTCGGGCTTTTGCGCGAGAAGAGTGTCGATGGCCGCAGCCATCTCCGTATCTTCATGCACGATATGAATGCCGCTGCGGTTCTTGAAATGCGCGGCGGTGGCCATCTGATGGTCGTTGCGATGCTCGCCCAAGGCGCCTTTGCGCGGCATGGCAAGGATCGGCGTCCCTACCGTTTGCGCCTTGATGAACGAACCGGTGCCGGCATGGGCAATGATCAGCCGCGCGTCACGGCACATCTGATCGTACTCCGCCGAGGGCATACTCGCCCGGCTTTCCATGTGTTTTGGGTGATACCCCTCGGTGCCCACGGCACCGATCTGGGCGACCACAGTCATATCCGGATGGGTAGCGGCCCAGTCATCGACAGAGCGCACGAGACGGTCAAACGGCAGCTGGGTTCCGACAGTCAGGAAAATCACATTACGGCTCCCGCATATTCTGCCCCGGTTTCCTTCGCCAGATGCGGCCATTGGCTCAACCAGAGATCACAATGCTTTCGCGACAGATTCGCCGAAACCGACATTTCTTCGGCATTGGCGATACTATCGACCCAGATAGTGCGTGCACCGAGCATCTTGCCAAACCGTATGGCAAAGTAGCCCGGCGCTGCGCCGGTCGAAATCACCACATCGGGACGCACGCGCAAGACCACGAGAAACATCTTCAGCGCCAATTGCAGCAGGCGGATTCGATGCGTCGCATTGGCGTCTCGCACAGTGAAAAACCGATAGTCTGTTTCCGCCGGATCAGAGTCCAAATCAGCCTTGTAGGCCACGTCGGTCACCACATAGCTGACCCTGGCCCCTTCCCAGGAAGGGCGCAATCTGCGCAGCTCGCTCCAATGTCCGCCACCGGAAGAAACGGCGAGTACTTTGGGTCTCTCGTTTTGTTCTGACATCGGGCTCTCTACAGCTCTCGTCTCGATCCTGTCGCTCTCGTTACACCAGCTACATCACAAATGGACAAATGTCGCCCAGAATGAGTTGCTTTTGCACAGATTACACACAGATGCCGGAATATCGGGCAGAACGCTCTGCTTGATGATTGCCCATAGGTCATCGGCATGCCATTACCGAAGCGAGTTTACGAAAGACGGGATACTCATGGTGAGCCTATTGCACAATCCTGCCGTCCGTGAGCGGCTGCGCAGCCTTCGACCCTATTACAACAAGATTTTTCGACGCCAGCGCAATTACGCCAAGCTGCCGAGCCAGAAGGACTATCTCGAACAGATGCAGGGCAGAGGCGTCTTTCTGCTCTGTTTCGGACGGTCCGGCTCGACTGTTTTCGCAGATTTCCTCGGCACCCATCCACAGGTCATGACCTTTGGCGAGGTTCTGGGCGAGGAAAGTTATTACTCCTATTTTCAGTGGCTCAGCCGCGGCGTTCTGCGCCTCTGGCCATTGCGCCCGACACTGATGGCGCGTGAGTTCTATCGGTTCTGCGCACAGTTGGTGCGCCGCAAGCCGGGCATGCGCTGCCTGTTCGACATCAAGATCGAAAGCCTGCATCTCATCGACGGGAACTGGCGGATGCCCGGCCCCGATTTCCACCTTTTTCACCATTTGCGCGATGCCGGTGTGCCGGTGATCCTTCTGACCCGCAAAGATCTGGTGGCACGCTATGTCTCCGGGCAGGTAGCCGAACAGCGCGGCGCCTATCATAGCTACCACGGCGCCTCAAAGGAGGTGAACCCGTTCGAGATCGACCTCGCAGCGATTCGGGCGCAAGTGGCTCAGATCGACGCCACCCATGAGGTGATCCGTCGGGTCTTCGAGGGGCAGGAGAATTTCGTGGAATTGGCCTATGAAGATCTTTTCGTTCCCGACGGCAGCTCTGGCAACACGCGTTTCGCGCCCGGGCTGTCCGAGCGCATGGCCAAGCTGATGGCCGTCGAGGATCGCTTTGATTCCGTGCCGCGTCTTCAGAAAGTGTCCGGCGACAAAGGCTATGCCTCGGTCATCACCAACTGGGATGAGGTCGAGACCTATCGTGTCGAGGTTCTGGCCCGATAACGCCTGGCCAGCAGCGCGCCGCAAAACGCGCCTGCGGTGTTCAATATGAGATCGTCAACCTCGAAGGTGCGATATGGGCAGGGATAGAGGCCAAAAGTGCCGGTGAGCTGGCAAATCTCGACCGCGAGGCTCAAACCGAATCCCGCCAACGTGATCTGACCGACACTGCGCAAAAACCGGGAAAACCCGATCCCAACGAGCACGCAAAGCGCAAAGTTGAGCACCGTCGCCTGCACCACCTTATGGCCGATCCAATGACGCCAGTCGGCTCCGACACGCGTCACCAATCGGACAAAATAGTCCATCACGGCAAAGGGGCGCAGAATCGGCGCGACACCTCCCTGAGAACAATCGAGACTGGCCGGGTCGGGAAACGGGTATTGCGTGAGAATGACAAAGAAGAAGGCGGGGAAAAGCGCGATGACATCCCGAAAGGCGACACCACCGCCGCGCCAATACCACAACAACCCCCAGGCAATCAGAGCCAAACCCAGCGCGTAGGTCGAGCCAAGCCCGAGATAAGAGATGAGCTCAGCGAGGCTCATGCCACAGGGATCCCGTTGGGTTCAGCTCTCAGTCCCCCATCTCCAACGCTTTGGACGCCTCATTTGCATCGGCTTCGGGCAGGCGGCCATATTGACCAAGCGACATACCAGAGCGCAAAACCCGTGCCGGGTTGCCTGCCGCGATGCTGCCGGAGGGAATGGACCTGGTCACGACGGACCCCGCTCCGATGACACAATCGTCGCCAATCTCGACGCCCGGCATGATGATGCTCGAACCGCCAATGAAACAGCGCTCACCGATGCGCGTATCGGTAAACAGCCCGCGCGGCATGTCGTGGGACAGAATGCGCACCTCAAAGGCGATATAGCTGTCCGCGCCGACATGGACGCCCTTTGGCCAGGTCTTGTCGAATTTGGTCGACAGGGAAAACTGGCAGCTCGGGTGCAGATCCATGCCCCAGACACGTCGGTAATACCACCGCACCGCGTCGATGATCGCGTAGCGCAGGCGATGCAGACGATTCAGCCCCGCTCTCTTTACCTTGCGCGGCGCAGCTTCGGTCGCCTCTGCGGTCATAATGCACTCCTCATTGAAATCAGCGTGTTTCAGGATATAGAAAGCTCTGCATTTCGCCAGTCAAAACCAGGCCATCGCGGCGGGTCACAAAGCCGGTTCGGCAGGTTTCTCACCACCAGACTCGCCGACCTTGCCTTGCATTTCTTATCCGCAGTCATGGAGTTCGCGATTCCGAGAGAACGGTCAAGCATCGTCGCGCAGAGAGAGATCATAAGACCCTCGTCAGTGACGCGCGGCCTGTTTTTTAGGCCCTCTGCCCGGGATGAACCCGTCGCCATGACGAAATCCCGCGATCGACATTGCGACGGTCAAAACCATTGGCCCCAACCCTAAGACCGACTACAGTGGTGATGTCCAGATCAGCTGCAATGGCCCCATGTCCCAAGAGAATCCGAACGTCTCCCCCGAGCGCCCCGATCTGACGGTTATTATTGTCAGTTTCAACACCCGTGATCTTACCCTCAAAGCCCTCGAAACACTCTATGACACGACGAAAGAGACATCGTTTCAGACCGTTGTGTTCGACAATGCCTCGAGCGACGGATCGGCAGAGGCGATCGCCGAAGCCTTTCCTCAGGTCGCGCTGATCGCGTCGACAGAAAACCTCGGTTTCGCCAAGGCCAACAATCTCGTCGCGGCCGAGGCGACGACCGATTGGATCCTGCTGCTGAACCCGGACACGGAATGTCATGCAGGCGCGGTTGATAATCTCATGGCATTCTCGAAAGCCAATCCACGGGCCGGCATCACCGGCGGGCGCACGGTCTTTCCAGATGGCTCGCTCAACATCGCGTCGTGCTGGATGCGGATCACACCCTGGTCGGCCTTTTGCAACGCGGTCGGGCTCAGTTCCATCTTTCCCGGGTCGAAGCTGTTCAACTCCGAAGCGATGGGCAGCTGGCAGCGCGACACCGTGCGTGAGGTCGACATCGTCGTCGGCTGTTTCATGATGTTGCCGCGAGCCCTGTGGGATCAGCTCGGCGGGTTTGACCTAAGGTACTTCATGTATGGCGAGGAGGCGGATTTGTGCCTTCGGGCCAAAGCTCTGGGCTATCAACCCATGGTCACGCCAGACGCCGAAATCATGCATCTGGTGGGCGCCTCGTCGAAAGCCCAGGCCCGCAAATATTCGATGATCGCCAAGGCCCGCATGACCCTGATTCAGGATCATTGGCCCCCCGCGGCCGTGCCTTTTGGCCGCGCCATGCTGCAACTTTGGGCTGGATCCCGTGCGGCTGCACTCGGGTCTATTGCGAAGCTCTCGGGCAAGAAACGTGACTCAGCCCAGAAATGGATCGAAATCTGGCAAGATCGCAAAGACTGGCGGCAAGGATATTAACCGTGACACTCAAGACACAAGGCACGGCCACCGAGGGCGTTCAAAAGGTTCGCAAATCGCGCACACAACGCTTGCTGCGGTTGATTTTGGCAACCATCGATCCGCGAGCTTGGGCGCATTTTGTCAAAGTGATGAATTTCTACAATTACACCCATGTGCAGGAATTGCGCAAAGCCAAGGTCTCTCCCACCGCCAATATCGCCCCCAATGCGGGCTTCGCAAATGCGCAAAACATCGAGATTGGCGACAATGTGACGATTGGCGCTTATTGCCAGATCTGGGCCGGGCCGGAGCGCGCAAAAGTCGTGATCGGCAAAGACGCGCTCTTTGCCCCGGATGTCATGGTGACCGCCACAACCTATCGCTACAATGAGGGCGCTCCGGTCACGGATCAGGCCATGGATGAGGCCGATATCCTGATCGGCGCAGATTGCTGGCTTGGGCGCGGCGCGACCATATTGGCGGGCACAGTGCTCGGAGAAGGGTGTATCGTTGGCGCACATGCCGTCGTGCGCGGCGAGTTTGCCCCCTATTCCATTCTCGTCGGCAATCCGGCCCGGGTGGTCAGCGAACGCAGGTTGCCCGAAGCCTAAGTTTACTCTGTCAATCGGCCCGAAATCGCCAATGCAGTGGCACAACTGATTTTTTTTCCGGCACGTTCCTAAAAATTAGGCCTTGGCCTTGCCTTTGCCCGGGGAAACATTGCACCTGTTACAGGAATTTCGCACTCTTCGATCAGAGTGTTCCCAAAGACAAAAGACAGGTTGTTATGATTTTCCCGACTACGCTCGAGGGCGTTGCCCTCATTACGCCGCCGCGGTTTGGCGATCATCGTGGTTTTTTCTCGGAGAGCTGGAACAAGAAGCGTTTGGCGGATGCCGGGCTGGATCTTCCGGAATTCGTTCAGGACAACCATTCCCTGTCGCGTGAGGTCGGCACGGTTCGGGGTCTGCATTTCCAAAGCCCGCCGCATGCCCAGGGCAAGCTCGTGCGCTGTGGTCGGGGGCGGATTTTCGACGTGGCCGTCGATATCCGCGAAGGCTCCGAGACCTACGGTCAATGGGTGGGCGAGGAATTGTCGTTTGAGAATGGCAAGCAGCTCTGGATCCCGGCGGGGTTCCTGCACGGGTTCATGACCTTGGAGCCGGACAGCGAGATCATCTACAAATGCACGGACTATTACGCGCCGGAGTGTGACGGGGCGGTGAAATGGGACACATGCGGCATTGACTGGCCGCTGGATGGGATCACGCCGGTGATCTCGGAGAAGGACGAAAAGGCACAGACATTCGCCGCGTTCGAGACGCCGTTTACAAAGGAATTCGCATGAAGTTGTTGGTGACAGGTGGCGCGGGCTTCATCGGCTCCGCTGTGGTGCGGCTTGCGGTCTCGCGCGGGCATGAGGTGGTCAATGTCGATGCGCTGACCTATGCGGCCTGCCTCGACAATGTGGCCCAGGCGGCACAGAGCCCGCTTTATGCGTTCGAGCAGGTGGATATTCGCGATCGGGCCGGATTGGACACTGTTTTTGCCAAACATAGGCCCGATGCGGTGATGCATTTGGCGGCCGAGAGCCATGTGGACCGCTCGATCGACGGGCCGGGCGATTTCATCGAGACCAATATCACCGGCACGTTCAACATGCTGGAGGCGGCGCGCAAATATTGGGTCGAGAGCGGCAAGCCGGAAGGGTTCCGCTTTCACCATATTTCCACCGACGAGGTGTTCGGCTCGCTGCCGGCGGACAAAACGGTGCAATTCACCGAGGACACCGCCTATGACCCGCGCTCACCCTATTCGGCCTCGAAAGCCAGTTCGGATCATCTGGTGCGGGCCTGGCACGAGACCTATGGTCTGCCGGTGGTGCTGACCAATTGCTCGAACAATTATGGCCCCTATCATTTCCCGGAAAAACTCATTCCGGTGATCATTCTCAATGCGCTCGCGGGCAAACCGCTGCCGATCTATGGCGACGGCTCGAACATTCGCGACTGGCTCTATGTCGAGGATCACGCCGACGCGCTGCTTTTGGTGGTCGAGGAGGGCGAGATTGGCCGCAGCTACAATATCGGTGGCGAAAACGAGCGCACTAACCTCGAACTCGTCGAAACGCTCTGCGCCATTCTCGATGAAAAGCGACCCAAATCCAGCGGAAGTTACGCCGATCAGATCACCTTCGTCACCGACCGGCCGGGCCATGATGCCCGCTATGCCATCGACCCTTCGCGGATCCGCGACGAGCTCGGCTGGCGCCCCTCGGTCACGGTCGAAGAGGGGCTCGCGCAAACCGTGGAGTGGTATCTCCAAAACGAAGCCTGGTGGCGGCCTCTGCAAGAACGTCATGGCGTTGGCCAACGGCTGGGGGTAAAAGCGTGATCCTCGTTTTCGGCAAAACCGGTCAGGTCGCAACCGAGCTGCAAGCTTTGCTTCCCGAAGCGACGTTCCTGGGCCGTGCGGAGGCGGATCTGGCCGATCCGATGGCTTGCGGACAAAAGATCCGGGACTTGAAACCCGAAGCTGTCATCAACGCGGCGGCCTACACAGCCGTCGACAAGGCGGAAGAAGAGACGCTCTTGGCAACATTGGTCAATGCTGCGGCACCGACGGAAATGGCCGAGACCTGCGCCGAGCTGGGCATCCCCTTTGTCCATATCTCAACCGATTACGTGTTTGACGGCTCCGGCGAGACCCCCTTTGCGCCGGACCACCCAACGGGTCCGCTCGGGGCCTATGGGGAAACCAAGCTCGAAGGCGAGAACGGTGTTCGTGCAGCCGGGGGGATTTTTGCCATTCTTCGCACCTCCTGGGTGTTCTCAAGCCATGGTGGCAATTTCGTCAAGACCATGCGGCGGCTCGCCGAGACACGCGACAAGTTGACCGTGGTGGCCGACCAAGTCGGCGGGCCGACACCGGCGCGCGATATCGCGAAAGCCTGTGTCGAGATTGTCGATCAGCTCAAAACAGACCCGAACAAGGCCGGAACCTATCATTTCTCTGGCGCTCCGGATGTCAGCTGGGCCGATTTCGCGCGAGAAATTTTCGCCCAATCCGGCAAAGAAATGGCGGTCGAAGACATTCCAACCTCTGCCTACCCGACCCCCGCGAAACGCCCCGCCAACAGCCGGATGGATTGCAGTACGCTTGAGGCTGTATTCGGGATCGAGCGTCCCGACTGGAAGGCCGGACTGGCCGAGGTATTGAGTGATTTGGAGAGACATACATGACCCAAACCCAGCGCAAAGGCATCATTTTGGCGGGCGGATCTGGGACGCGGCTGTATCCGCTGACGATGGCAGTGTCGAAACAGCTCATGCCGATTTACGACAAGCCGATGATTTATTACCCGCTCTCGGTTCTTATGCTTTCAGGGATCCGTGAGATCGCGATGATCACCACCCCGCAGGATCAAGATCAGTTCAAGCGCCTCTTGGGCGATGGCAGCCAGTGGGGCCTGTCGCTCACCTATATCACCCAGCCTTCGCCCGATGGTTTGGCGCAGGCCTATATCCTGGCCGAAGATTTCCTTGATGGCGCAGCCTCCGCAATGGTTCTGGGCGACAATATTTTCTACGGCCATGGCCTGCCGGAGATGCTCTTGGCAGCGGATGCCAAAACGGTCGGCGGAACGGTGTTCGGCTATCATGTGGCCGATCCCGAACGCTACGGGGTCGTGAAATTCAACAGCGAAGGCACGGTCGAGGAAATCATCGAAAAACCCGAGGTCCCGCCGTCAAACTATGCGGTCACCGGGCTCTATTTTCTCGATGGAGACGCCCCGCGCAGGGCGAAAGAGGTCAAACCATCGGCGCGCGGAGAACTCGAGATTGTCACCCTTCTGGAGAGCTATCTCGCGGATGGAACACTCTCCGTCGAACGTATGGGGCGAGGTTACGCCTGGCTCGATACCGGCACACATGGTTCCCTCCTGGACGCTGGCAACTATGTCCGCACGCTCTCGATGCGCCAAGGCATGCAATCGGGCTGTCCGGAGGAAATCGCCTATCAGAACGGCTGGATTGATGACGCAAAAATGCGCGAGCATGCCGAGACCTTCAAGAAGACCGATTACGGGAAATATCTTTTGGGTCTGATCGCTCTAAAGGGAAACTAGGCTTCAGAGCCGTTGAGACTTGGCAGCCGGCATCCGATGCATCGCGAGCGTTTTCCAAGGGCATCTTGAACCGCGGTTAGAAGGACGTTCCTGACGCGGCCTGACCCTGTCCACAAATCAGGGTGCAAGGTGGTTTTAGCCGGTCCTGAAGACCTTCGCTTGGCTGATTCGGGTGATATCGCCGGATTTCCGACGATATCGAATTACCGAAATCTTAAACTACCCTGCGCGCGTTTGCAGATCGAAAATTCAGCCTGAGATAAACGCGCCCCAAACGGGTAGAGTTTTCTTAACAGCGCCCTAAATCGCCACAAAGTCGGTCATATTTAGTCAAAATTCACTGACATTCACTACCATGGAACTGATGTTCATAGGTGGGACATGTCTGGTAAATTGTGGAATACCAACAAGCTCTATGGCTTGGCGCAAGTAACGCTCCGAGCCGCGGGGATCGCTGCTATCTTACTCGCTCCGAACACGGCCCAAGCCGCAAAGCCCAGATCCACACAAGAGCAGAGCCAGCAACAGGACGCCGCGGCGATAGCCTCATCCATCCCATATATCGTGCCAACGGATTATGGCGGATCGGTCAAAAAACGTCTCTCGGACATTTATGCCTTGCGAAAGTCTGCGCGGAAGGTGGAGATCACCGGCGCTGCCTGCATGTCGAGCTGCACAATGCTCTTGGGATTGGAAAACACCTGTGTCGATCCCAAGACCGTTTTCGGGTTCCACGGCCCGTCACGCAATGGCCAGCCGCTGGAACCCGCCCTGTTCGACCAAGTGTCCAAGATCATTTCCCGCCACTACCCAGCAGAGCTTCAGGTGTGGTACATGACCGTCGCCCGCTACAACCTGAGCGGTATCAATACGATGACGGGCGCCGAACTGATCCGGCTGGGCGCGGCTAGAAGCTGTGAAACGAACGCTTCCGCCATCCGCTCGCCAAGGCCGAAACTCCGGCCATCAAGCTGAGCGCCAACAGCAAAAGCACATTCGCAGCGGGCAGAGGCACCGTATTCGTCGTCCCGGTGGTTGTGGTCGTTGCGCCTGTGGTTGAGACCGTCGGGAATGTCGGCGGGCCGAAAACCGGCCTTTGACGCGCAATCCCAGGCGTCCCTGTGGCCCCTGTTCCTCCCCCCGCTGCCCCGGCACCGGTTGCAGAAAGAAATGCCCCGGTCACAAAGGGTTGGAACCCGTTGATCGAGGCTGGGTTCAGAGGATTGAAAAGGTTGGTGATGTCAGAGCCGAGACCGTTGAAGGCGAACTCGTTGGTCGGACAATCCAATGCGCCAAAGGAACATGTGCCGAAAATCGTGCCATTCTCAGACAGGGCAAATCTTGGTTGTTCTGTCACATCAGGCACAGAGGCAAAAACTTCGCCGATCACTTTCGGCATATAGAGCCCACCCGCGTCAGGATCCGGGGTCAGCGTCACCAGATGCACCGCCCCCGTGCCAGACACCGCCGTCCCGACAATTTCACCCGCATTGTTGATGTCTTCGGCATCCAACAGGGTGAACCCATCCGGCAAGGGCGCGGAAAGCTTTTCCGCGAGCGCGACAGATTGCCCGTCCGGCCCCCACAAAACGGCCTTTGCAGGGTCATCGGCACTTGCTCCGACGACTTGGCCCGCGTCGTTCAGACCCGTTGCCCTGGAACCATTGCCATCGAGACCCGGCAAGACCCGCACGGAGCCGTCGGACAGCAAGATCGCCGCCATATCCGGCGCGCCCGGTTGGGCAACCTGACCGATGACGTCACCACGATCCGACAGGGCGCCCACCGATATCAGCTTGCTTCCGTCTTCCGGCTCAAGCCGTTGCACCGGCGCGCCTTTGGTCCAAAGGAAGAATGCGCTTTCGCCGCTATCGCCAACGCGCGCCTCAAGAAGGGTCTGTCCGGCAGGGTTCACATCCCTGACCGCAGTCACCGTGACGCCCTCCGGCAGGGCCATATCCGCGACTAGCGCCTGAAGGTCTTCGGCGTTCCAGACGACAACACGGGCTTCCTTGCCGTATGTCGACCATTGCAGCGGCGACGCGAGGCCGGAGCCCGGTTTGTAGCTCGCGGGCACAAGGCCAAGATCAGGATCCCACCTGAACTCTTTGCCCGGGGTATCCGTCCCGGCGAAGCCCACGAAGGTGGCCGACCCGGTGATATCCGATGTCAATGTAACCGGGGCAAACCCCGCCGTCGGCGACCAGACGAAATCCTGGTCGTTGTTCACAAGCGGCGCCTCGCCTGCCAGATCCGCCGATGGGGATTGCGGCAAAGCCAGCGCGGCCGTGGCAACTGTGTTCAATAGAACAATCGTCAACAATCTTGTCATGGTTCCCCCGCAACTCTTGAAGCACTCTCGGCACTGCTGTGCACATCACTCGGCATTCAAACTCTTGTACCTTCGCGGAAGATATACCAAATCGACCCCGCATTGGCAAAAATATGCCCGTTTATTTACAATACGGCTGTTCTATTGTGTTGTTTTTGCACAAAAACTCTTAACCATTCTGGTTAAGAGTTTGCTAACAAGAGGAAAATAGCTTCGCCAGGCTCCTCAGCGGCACTCGCAACAAATCCGCGCAATTCTTAACTTTGTTAAGCATTTAGTGACAATTAACCAAAGACTCACGCGGCGAGACCGGTTGTCAGCTTCCTGTGCGGCGCACCACCACACCCACAGTTTTCCAAATGTAGAAGAGATCACTCTTCAGGGTCAGCTTGTCACAATAGAACGTGTCGTATTTCACCCGATCGGTGAAACTGGTCTCGCCGCGCCCAAAGACTTGCCAAGGTCCGGTGATGCCCGGACGGACGGTGTAATAGGCACGGCCTCCCGCGGCGACATAAAGGAAATCCTGGTCGTCCATAAAGGGGCGCGGACCGACAAAGCTCATATCCCCGAGAAGGATGTTCCAGATCTGCGGCAACTCATCGAGACTCGAGGCGCGCAGAAAGCGGCCAATCTTTGTGATCCGCGGGTCATTGGCCAGTTTCTGATTCCGGTGCCATTCCTGAGCCAGTTCGGGATCTGCATCACACATCTCACGCAACACGGTATCTGCGTCCATGATCATGGTGCGCAATTTCCAACAGCGGAATTCACGGCCACCCACACCAATGCGGGTCTGAGAGTAAAAGCCGGGGCCACCGTCGGCACGCACAAACGCCCAGAGAATGAAAACGACCGGCGCAATGATCGGTAGGGTCAGCACGGCCATCACCAGATCAAAAAGCCGTTTGCCGCCATTCTGATAAAGTTTGCCCGGCTTTCGAAGTGCAACATCGAACCGACCGGATCGATCAGCCGCAATCGCGCTCATTTCAACACCAACAACACTTGAATCTTTCATGCGTACCCCCCCCGGGCTTCGTCGCAATACCATGGTCAATTCTACGAACGCTCGGCCCCCGGCTTTCAGTCCCTGGGAGACGCTTTCATTGACCTTGGGTCACTCGTCCTATGAATGACAGCTTGTTGGCATTGGGCCCGGCCTGTCGAGTCAAAATTAATCTTGTTGTCAGAAATCACAAAAAGGCCCCAAAATGGCAGGTTTTATTGCACATTTCGACACGTTTCCATTTTGAAAATGGAAACAATATCTTTCATTTTTAGAATTGTTGCCATGTCGTGGATCGGAATCCACGAACTCTCGAATCAAAGTTAAGACCCGATCAACGCAAGCGCCGGTTCATTCCGGGCGGATGCATGCGGTTTTCACGCGGGATGGGTTTCGTCAAACCCGCTCATCGAATGAAACTGTTTCGAAACGCAAATCGCCCTCATCGATCAAGGCGACGGTCAAGCGGCCTGTCGCATAGGCCCCGGTGTCAATTGAGATGCAGCGTTTGTGCAGATTGGGCAGGCCGGTAATCGCGTGGCCGCGCACCACCCAGATGCCATCTTTCCTCAGCTTTCGGCCGAACTTCGGGTGCCCCCACAGGAGCACCTGCCGCTCCTGCTCCTCGAAGGGCAGACGAGGGTCCGCACCGGCATGGACAACGCCCAGATTGCCGCTGAGCCACTGCAGCGGGAGTTCACGCAGCCACGTGATCATCTCGGGTCCCATCCTGTCGGCCAAAAAATCGCGCAAGGCGATCAGCTCCTCTTCAGAGACCGGTGGTTCCGCAAGGCTTTCTCCGTAGCTCTCCAGCGTCGACAACCCGCCGTGCTTCAGCCAGCCGGGACCGGCCTTGAGCGGCTCATCGAGAAAGCGCAGCATCATCTCTTCATGATTTCCCGCGAGACTGATGATATCAGTGCGATCATACAGAATGTCGAGAACCGCTGCGCTGTCTGGTCCGCGGTCGACATAGTCGCCGACACAGATGATCTGACGATCTTCGGCGATGGTCAGGGCCCGCTCAAGCAAATCTGCACGGCCATGGATGTCCCCGATGACGGCCAAACTCCGGTCAGGGCGCAGGGTTGCGGGATCGGAGCTTTTCCAAAAGTGTCGCAGCATATCAGTCTCGTATTCGGTCCACCGCATCGCGGTGACGCATCATGTCTCTATTTCGCCTCGCGCATCAACCAGCAATGGGAATTGCCCCTGATCGGCGGGCGCTTCGAGCGCTCAAAACGACTCTGCGGCCAGTTTGCTGTTCCCAATTGACAGCCCGCCCTTCCGGTCTTTTCCTACACGCTGGAGCACGATCATCAACAATCGGCTCTCGATCGGCAGGGTGCCGAGATCGAATTCCATCCTGGCGCCGTCTTTGACATCGCCCTGCCAGCGGATCAGTTCGGTGGGTTCTCCGCCCAGCGCCCGCACCACGACCCGGAGCTCGGTGGCCTTGGTCGCGTCAAGACCGACATCGAATGAGAACCGATAAGCATAGCCGCCCTGCACCGGCAATGTCTCGGACAGCTTGAGTTGCGTCGCAGTCCCTGTGGTCTCGGTTGCGGTACCATCCCGAGCCACTTGCCAGGCGGCATTCGGCGCCCATTCGACCGGCATGTCGGTGATGACCTCGCCCGTCGAGGTATGCGCCAGAACGGTAGCGCCTGTCATCGGACCGGTCATGCCAAGCTTGAGCAATGGATCGTATGCAGCCGCCGCCTCCCGCAGCACAAGCGCCTTCGGGGCAGCTGTGATGTCTTGTCCGACATAGGCCTGAGCCCCCCACCAGTCGGCGTCATTGGTCCGGCTGTGGGACATGAAATGCATATATTCGGAGAGACCGTTTTGACTCATGGTCTGCAACCAGCGTGCCAGCACATAAGCCCCGGCCCTACCTTCGTTGAACGCCTCGTACATGTCAAAGCCACCCTTCACGGGATAGGCGACATGGCTGCCTCCTTCGTAAGCAACGAAATTCAGGCCCAGCGCCCGCGCGTAATCGGCATGGGCCTCGAGGCGAAATTTCTCGCTGATATAGAGCCCGGAGCGCAGGCCCGGGAAGATTTCGCCAAAGAGCTGGTTGCCATAACCGACGAGCTGGGTGGCAGAGATCATCTGCGCCAGAGAGCGGCTCGGTGTGCGGTCGAAGACCAGAACATCGGTCCAGCGCGACGCCCGCCGGCCTTTGTATTGCAAAACATTTCCCTGCAACCGCAGCACGTGATCAAGCTCTGTCAAAGGGTCGAGCCCGGCTTGAATATCCTTCCAGATCAGCTCGGTCACACCGATATCAAGCGTCTCGGACCAGGGCATCTGCAACGGGGTATCGAGCTGTGCAGGGGAAAGCCGGGCAAGGCGATCTTCATCTGCCCCGAACAGGATCCATCGGGCCAGCGTGTCGGCCTGCGCCTCTGCGCCTTTCACCGTTTTCAGAACATGATCGGCCACCGCCGCATCTGGCCGCCCATCGGCCAGGGTGCCGCCGAAATACATTGCCACGCTGTAATCCGTCACGACATCCAGCGGCAAAGGCGTCCCATCGCGCATTTTGCGCGATTGCTCGGCCCGAAAGTAGCGCACCAGATAGCCATTGGTCAGGCTGCCGTCCGGGCGTAGCGAGCCCGAAAACGCCCAGCCTGGCGCCACGAACCGCGCCTCCCGTCCATGATCATCGAACGCGTGGTCGAGGATCTGATAGAGGTGAGGCCCCCGGTAGGCGGCCCATTCCGCCGCCGCGACCGGCCCGTCTTCGTGATAGCCCTTGAAGACCGTATGCGCCTCCCGCAGCGCGTAACGATAGCCCTCAAACCCGCGCGAAGTGTTGAAAAGCTCATTGCCGTATTCCCAGCGCGGCACCAGATCCGGATCGAGATGCTGCGCCACATAAGACCCGAGCCTGGCCGCCCGGTCGTCGGTGACATCCACCGGCAAATTGATCCAGGGATCGGCCTCGGTCTCATTGGCCAGTTCCACCACATATTCGATCGGCGCCGAGACTTCGAAGCGGCTCTCATTCTTGGCGCCGCCCGCGATGTTGTTGAACGTGTAATACTCCGGCGAGACATAGCGTTGCTCGGGATTTGGCGAGGTCCAGTCGGACCCCTCTTTGCGCCAGCCATCGCCATCTTCTTCGATACGATTGGCGCGCATCCAATCCATCAGCCGCAGCGCCTCATAGTGTTGCAGATCCTTGATCAGCTCCGGCGCGAAAACCTCGCCCGCCCGAAAGGCCTTCAAATGAGACTCATGCACCAATGAAAGCGCGTGCAGGTGCTCCCCCTGACGGAGCGAGTAGATCAACATGTTGAGCTTGGCGATCTGTTCCGTGCCAACCTCGAAATCGACATCGACATACCAATAGGAGACACCGCCGATTTCCTCGCTGGGCAAATAGGCGGTATTCACCTTCTGCGCGAGCGTTCCCTGGCTGCTGCTGGTCAGCGAAAAGAGCCCAATGCCCTGACCATAGAGCCGAAACCGGCCGGTATGTGGCGCAATGCCCGCCACGTCCTGAGAGCGCAGCAAAAGCGAGGACACGACATATTTGCCCGGCACGTTGGTCGGATAGCCGTTCTCGTCGAGCACCATCCGTCCGGTATTGTCCGGATCATCCCACGGCCGCGCCCCTTTGAGCTGGTTGATGAAGATCACCAGATTGTTGGCGCCACTTGGCGAAAACCAACCAACATTCGCCCCGATCCGGGTCGCTGACGCCTGTTGTTCAAAGGCTGGCAAAGAGGCATCGAAGGCGAGCGCCTGCGCCAAATCACTATCCATGAGCATCATCTCCCGGGCAGACCTGGTCGATCCGTATCATATCGTCGTTGCGCTGTAACATGGCTTGTCCGAATTGACGCCGCCTCGGCGGAAGATTGTATATCTGCCACCAAACGGCACTGAAATCTCGGGTCTCGCTGTTTTTCTCAGCAGGGTTCTGCCGGAAGGGCGGTGGGCTAAACCGTTGAATTTCAATTTATGCGTTCTTGATATATACCGAAGCTCGGAGGGCTCACGAATGCAAGAACGCGCTCTTCAATTCTACATTTCAATTCTGTGTTCTTTCACATTCGGTTGCAACCAAACTGTTCTCTGACAATTCCGGTAGGTCTCAATGCGCTCAAAAAACATCCGGGACACCGTAAAGACGATGGTTTTGAAGACGGTGGTTTTGACCGGCCTGGTTGCGCTGGGACTTTTCGGCGCATTCTGGCACTGGGCAGAGGCATCGCCGGCCCGTGAGCTGAAAATCGTGATCTTCGGCGGCCAATCGCTGGCCTTCGGCGCAACCGGCCGGGACTGGGTCACAACACAGGCGCAATTCCCCAATTCCCTCATGCTCGATTTTGACGATCCTCAGAATGGAGCGCGCGGCTGGGAAACCGCGCCGGTCGATTCGAACGCATTCCATGGGTTCGTTCCGCGTTTCGAAGTTAGCCAAGAATCCCCGGCCACGGGGACGATGAACATTCTGGCGCGCGCGCATCCAGAGATCGACTTCATCAGCCTGCATTACGGCAAATCCGGTGAATCTCTCGATTTTATTCGCGACAATACGCTTGCGGGCCTGTTTGGGCAGTTGGAGCTCATCAAATCTTACGCAGATCAGCAGGGCTATCGGATCGATCCGGCGATCGAACTGGCCTGGATACAGGGGCAGTCGGGTTCAGAGAGCGACTATTCCGAGTCCCTGTCGCAACACCGTGCAGAGGTCGAGGCGCGCGTCAAAGAGATCTTTGGAGAGCCATTCGGGGTCACGCTTTACACCACGATCACCCGTGGTTTCGGCGGAAAAACGGTCACAGGCGAACAGTTTCAGGCCATTCGCACGGACAAACATATTCTGTTGGGCAGCACCGAAGTTGTCTTCAACGCGCAATACCCGGCCAATGGCAAAGCCGCAAACGCCCACCTCACCGGCGAAGGTTACTACATGATGGGAGCACAGATCGGCACACATATTCTTGCGAAAATGAATGGCAAACCGATCGCGCCGATTGCCGTCGAAAAAATCACGCAACTGGCCCCAGACCGGTTCCTGATTACCTTCTCTGGTGTCCTCGGCCATTTGCAAGAGGACGATTCCGTCTTTGCCGATGACGATTTCACCGGCGTGCCGGCGCATTTCGGCATCGACATCTACCGGACCAACGATGGGCGCCTGCCCGGCGACATCGTGTCGAGCCGGATTGTCGATGCGAACAGAATCGAGATCGTGTTCAGCAAACCCTTGTCGGGCGCGTTTCGGCTCTGGGTCGGCCGCAGCGAATCCAAGGGCTGGATGGTGGGCGGCGGTGGTGCGGGCTTTGGCGGCACCACGCTTTGTGACAGCGGACAGATCTATAGCGCCGTGCCGCCGACGGGCGGTAGACCCCTTCGCAAAGACCAGCTTTGTGAATTCGTGCCGCAGCAATATTTCGATTTCACAATGCGCTGAATACACCCCGTGAAGCGCGTGTTCAGACCGCTTTGCGCATTTCTTCCGCCATCAGATCGGTGTATTTGTCCAAACGCTCATCGACCCGGGTCAGGGCCGCGTCGATCTCGGCGCTCAGCGCCGCGCGGTCGTTAAACCCGGCCTCGATTCCGGCCATGATCTCATCCGCCGTGTCGCTTTTGCAATCCACCGAACGGTCGTAGCCCAGCGTGCCGAACACGCCGCGGAATTTACGACTATAGGCCATCGGGACCACCGGCACACGCGAGGAAAACGCCGCGATGGTCGCATGCATCCGTGCGCCCATGAAGAAATCCAGCCCGGCGATATAGGACTTCGCCTCGATCGGTGATTTGAAAAAGGGCGAGACGATGATGCCGGGAAACTCCTCGGCCAGCGCCTCGTTCACGCGGTGATCATCCTCGACCGCGATTTCATGCGACTGAACATGCCCGACCAGATGCAGCTCGACATTTTCCTGATCCTGGAAAAAGCGGATAATCCGGCGGATCAGCTCAGGATATTCCGCTTTCAGCCCGAATTGGTTGGACTTTGTGTAGCCGCCGTTGAACAGAAGCCCGGAGACATTGAGCCCGACCTTGATCGGGCCGCCTTCGGGGCGCGGTGCCGGCGGATCATAGGGCAGGCGCATCGCCACATCCGTGGCTTCGAGCACGTTTTCCGTCACCCCCATTTCGGTCAGGAATGCCGTGGTCGGCGCGTCGCGGCTGACCACCAGTTTCGACTTTTTCAGCGACCATTTCGCGAGCGCCTTGGCCCAGCCTGTGTCAAAGGGCCCAACGGTCTGTGGCGAGAGAATCAACGGCTTGCCCATGCGCAGCGCATGAAGCTTGGTCGCCCAGATGGTGAAGAAACGCTTGGGGCCATAGATGTCGGTGAAACTGTCACCACCACCAATATCGACAACCATATGCGCGCGACGCAGCCCGTTGGCCAAAGGCCCCGACGGAAGGGGAATATGGCGGGTACGGAAATGCAGATTTTCGATATCGTCCCATTCGCCATATTCGGGGCGCGGATCCTGCCAACTCATCGCCAGAAAATGTGGCTTCACCCCCGCTTTGGCCGCCGCGGATCTGAGAATTTCGGCGTTACTGAGGGTCAGAGCACCAACGCCCAAATTGTCGGAGTTCATCGAATGCCATAACAAAGCAAGTGTAATTGTACGCATGATTCTCAGTGTTTTTGCTTGGGTTCGAGGCCAGTTTTAATCACTTGATAGCGTATTACAAAGCCAATATGTTGCATTGCAGAAATTAGTATGTCTGCCATGAAACTTGCGGTGATGATCGTGGCACTAACGCCTCAGAGTTTAACAGTTTTGCAGACACGGATTGCCCATGATCGGTAAGGTCCTGGTGCTCTTGTCCGGCAATGCCGCAGCCTCCGTCATGCTGCTTGCGCGCAACCTGATCGTTGCGCGCCTCATCCCCGTCGAAGATTACGGGATCGCGGCAACCTTTGCCGTGACCATGGCCCTGATCGAGATGTCGACGCAGTTCGGCCTGCAACAGCAGATCGTGCAAAGCAAAGAGGGCGAGGACGATCGGTTTCAAGCCGCGCTACAGGGGTTCCAGCTCATGCGCGGGGTCCTCGCCGGGATCATCATGTTTGTGCTGGCCAACCCGATTGCCGCATTCTTGAAAATCCCCGAGATCGCCTGGGCCTATCAGGTGATGGCCATCATGCCGGTGCTGCGCGCTTCGCAGCATTTCGATATTCACCGGCTCAATCGCTCGCTGCGCTACGGACCGATGATTCTGACCAGTGCCGTGCCGGCGCTGATTTCCCTGATTGCGGTCTTTCCTCTGGCCATCTGGCTGAAAGACTACCGTGTGATGCTCTTTGCCCTGGTGCTGCAAGAGGGTCTGGCGGCGCTCACCAGCCATGTGTTGGCGGAACGGAAATATCGTCTCGTGCTTGATCGCGACATCATCACCAGATCGCTGGGATTTGGCTGGCCGTTGCTGCTGAACGGCGCCCTGTTGTTTCTGGTGATGCAGGGCGACAAACTTCTGGTCGGGCGTGAACTTGGCATGGCATCCTTGGGTTTGTTTGGCATGGGGATCACCCTGACCCTGACACCAACCCTGATCCTCGCAAAATCGACTCAGAACTTCTTTTTGCCGCAACTCTCGGCCGCCTCGAATTCGGGCGACCATCAGGCATTCGACACCATGGCGCGGGCCGCCTTTCAGGCCGGGCTCTTGAACGGCATGGTGATGCTGTTGGGGGTTTTCGCCCTGGGCGTTCCGCTGATCGAGATTCTGCTCGGTGACAAATACGCGCCGCTGCAACCGCTGTTGATCTGGCTTGCCGCCCAGCAGGCAATTCGCGTGTTCAAAAGCGGACCCTCTACGGCGGCCGTCGCCTGCGCTCAGACATCCAATGCGCTCTATCCCAACCTGCTACGGGTCCTGGGCCTGCCGGTCGCGTGGTGGATCGTGCTGCACGACGGCGGGCTCTGGCATGTTATCGTCGTGGCGCTCGTGGCCGAAGGACTGGGTTACGCTCTTGCCCTCGCTCTCGCACATTGGCGGCTCAACATCGATCTGCGCCCGCTCGTTCCCAGCGTGATCGCGATCTCGCTGGTGATCGCGGCGGCGCTTGCCCAACCAGCCCTGTTCAACGGTGCGCCGCGCATGTGGACAGGATTCGCCCTCCTGATCCTCGGGCCGCTCCTGGTCATCGTTTCGATGAAGGACCTTCGCACCTACGCCCGCAATCATCTCCGACCCACCACTTCCAGAAAAAAGGTGTAAGCCGTGTCAGATGCTGCCCGCATTCTCCTCCACGTCGGCTATCATAAGACAGCCACCACCTGGATGCAGAAGCATCTGTTCATGCCAGCACATGGGTTTCGTCAGCTGCTCGACCATCAGGAAATTTTCGATCTGATCGTCAAGCCTCACGGGTTGCGTTTCGACCCGGAACCTGCCCGAACCCTGATTGCCGAGAGATTGCAGGCGCTGGAGCCCGGCGAGGTTCCCGTCATTTCCTCGGAAGTGCTCTCGGGGCACCCTTTTCAGGGCGGCCACGAAAGCGACGTCTATGCCGAACGTCTGGCCCGGATCGCGCCGGGCTCCAGGATCCTGCTCTCGATCCGGGACCAGATGCATATCATCCCCTCGGTCTACATGCAGTATCTGCAGCGCGGCGGGACCATGCCTTTTGACCAGTTCTTCGAGGGGACAACGCGGCCCGGCTATTTTGGCTTTACCCCAGAGCATTTCGAATACGACCTGTTGGTGGCGCATTATCAGACCTTGTTCGGGGCCGAGAGCATCTACATGCTGACACAAGAGTCGCTCAAGCAAGACATGGACGCCGCGGCTACCGCCCTCGCCGAATATGTCGGTGCGACCGGGTTTCACGGGTTGCAGGCCTCTGCACGAAAGGTACACGCGGCGGGCTATCCGGAATATTCCGCACCGTTCTTGCGGCGCGCAAACCATGTGCAAACCAGTACGCTCAACCCCTGCCCGATCCTGTCCTTTGGCGAAACGCCCGCCGGGCTCTACCGGCTGGCCGGTGGATTATCACGGCGCTGGCCCGTGGCGCCCTTCATGAAAGGGAAACGCCCGGTGAGCGCCTATGTAGCAAAACGTTTCGCCGGTCGTTACACTGAGAACAACAGGAGACTGGCGAAGATCATTCGCCATCCTCTGGATTTGAGCCAATATTGCTGAACACGAAGCGCAGAAAGAGGTCAGCGTTGTGAGTATTGCCGACATATCGCCCTCGGGTCGCGTCGCGCGGGTGGCCCGTGTCAAAGAAGACAAGCTGTCGCCTCTGGTGACGCTCTATATCTTCTGCGTCGTGATCCCGATCTATTTCTATGTCGGACCGCTGTATCTCAATACGCTCCGCGCCATGTTGCTCATTCTCGTTGTTCCCTTGTGGGCGCGTCTCCTGATGGGCCATTTCGGCCGCGTCATCGCGACCGACTGGCTGCTTCTGCTCTACTTCCTTTGGACCATCCCCGCCCTATGGGTGAACAACCCGGACCAGGTGGTCCAGCAATCCGGGTCGACCGGCGCCGAGTTCCTTGGGGGTTATCTCGTCGGGCGGGCCTATGTGCGCAGCAAAGGCGCGTTTCTCACCCTGTGTCGGCAACTCTCGCTCATCGTGTTGCTGCTTTTGCCCTTTGGTCTGGTCGAGGCGCGGACCGCCGATCCGATCATTCCCGATCTGATCCGGCGTTTGCCGGGGGTGTTCTCTGTTCCGGACGTCGATATTCCGGGGCGGATGGGGCTCAACCGGGTGCAAAATTCGTTCAACCACCCGATCCATTACGGCCTGTTCTGCTCGGTCGTGTTCTCGCTCAATTTCATCGCGCTGAATGGCAAGATCGGGACCGCCTGGAGATGGATCTCCAGCGCCCTGATCGGGATGGGCTGTTTTCTGGCGCTCTCTTCCGGCGCGCTTTTGGCCCTGCTCCTGCAGCTTGGCCTGATCACCTGGGCCTTCGTCTTGCACAAGGTCGAAAAGCGCTGGTGGATTTTGCTCGGGCTTTTTGTCCTGGCCTATATCACGGTTGATCTGCTCTCAAACCGGACACCAATCCGCGTTTTCCTAAGCTATGCGACCTTCTCCGCGCACACCGCCTATTGGCGGTCCCTGATTTTTGAATACGGTTTTCAAAACGCGCTCGACAATCCGCTCTTCGGCATCGGCCTCAATGACTGGGAACGGCCGGACTGGATGTATGGCGACAGTATGGACAACTTCTGGCTGGTGGTCGCCGTGCGTTTTGGCTTCCCGGCCGCGATCTTCCTGATCGCAGGCTATCTCTATGCCCTGTTCAAGGTGATGTTCCGGGATCTCGACAGCGACCCCGATCTCTGGAAAATCCGACGCGCCTGGGTGTTCAGCTTTGTCGGCCTGACCTTCACGCTCTGCACCGTTCATGTCTGGGCGAATATCTATTCCTTCGTCTTTTTCATCTTCGCCGCCGGCATATGGTTGATGGACGTAAAGCCGAAAGATGACGACGAGCGAACGGCCGAGGCAGATCGCGATACTGGAACCTCATTGCCCTATTCGCGTTTTGCCCATGTATCGCGGCAGGACCGTCAGCTGAAACGCGGCTGAGGCTCATAGAGAGATTATTGCGAGGGAAAGAACGGACTTACGCGCGCTTCCAGAGGCCGCGTTTGAGAATCCTGCGCAAAGTCCCAACCGTCGAGGCCAGTTTTTCCTTGGGGGACAGCGCCATCCACGGCGTAAACAGATCCAGGCCCTTGAACCTGGTGTTCGGCATGCCCATCACACGATGTGCAAGCCGGCGCCCCCAGACCGACCCTTTCTTCCTGAGCAACCCTTCCTGTGACTTGTCGAGCTTCCAGGTCTCGGCCGGCGTGGCCGTCAGATAGCCTTTCGCGATCGCCCCTTCGATGATCTCTTTGCCAAGCTTCGTGCGGGCGACAATGAGGGAAAACCCGGGGTTCTCGCCATCGGGTTCCTCGTACCAGGGATCGCCACAGGAAATATCGGCCAGCTCCCCCGCCCCGTCAGGCCAGAGATGCGCGGACCAGGGGCGGAACCCCTGAAGATAGGCCCAGGCACGCTGATAAATCCAATGCTGGCGTGGCGCCTCACCTGCGTTGCGGGTGGTGAAATAGCCCGGCCAGCCATAGCCGCGATACCGCAATGTCTCCAGCCCTTCTTCGGGGACACCATGTTCGGCCATCAGGCGCCGGGTCGCCTTTGTCGGCGGAGTTTCGGCACAAAAGAACGACAGGGTCACCCCGACTTTTTCCGCAAGTGCGGGGCGCAAGGCCATGGCGTTGCGCGTAGCGGCGATCTCGACCGGCTTGCCGATAACGACACAGGGTTTGGGCGCAGCCTCCACCCCTCCGAGGCCATCGCACACGGAGGCCGGCGAATAACGGGACCCAACGGCGGCCAGCAATTCGTCACGCGTGTGGGACAGTCGGGTCTTGTTGCGGATCGGATCATCGGGATCTTCGCCGGTATGCAACGCCGCGTGGTAATCGAGCTGTTCGAGACAATATTGCGCAATCGCGGTCAGTGCGCCACCGGAGCTGCCCTTGAACCGGAGTTCCTCGTCGTTGGCGTAGCCTTCCCAGATCCCGGTGATCGCCCCCCAGTTGGTCTCGGTCTTTTTGTCGACCGAAGCCACATAGTCATCGCGGTCCTTGAGCTGTCCGTAATCAGACGTGATCGTCGGGCAAACCGCGCAGGCTTCGCGGATCAGCGCAGGCGCGATCCCGTCCGAGAATTGCGGTCTCAGGCCCACATGATCGATATCGACCATGGCAACCTTGTCCGGGGAACAGATGTAGGAGCACGCCCCACAGCTGAGACAGAACCGGGTATCCGTGATGCGTTTCAAATCAGCTTGAAGGCTCATATAGGGTACGTCCGCGAATGATTTCTCCTCCCCCCTGATTGGCTTGTATCTTCCGTGCGATCAAGCCTTCAGCCCGCATATTCTCATCTATTCGCGATCCCTTGCCCGGAGCGCCATATCGGTGATCAATCCTGGTGATCCGGGTCGGGTATTTGAGCCTTTTGCGGCTTGGGACTTTTCAGAATGCAGCCGACGGTTTCACGGGCAACCCGCACCAGCGCCTGTGCCCGCGATTCCGAGGCGGACTGTGCATAGATTCGAAACTCCGGCGCATTACCGGAGGGGCGCAGATGCAGCACCTCGCCGCTTGTAAACGTCACACGCAGCCCATCCGTCAGATCGGCACTCGAGATCTCGCCAAGGGAGGCAAAGAACGCTGCTCTTGCCGTGCGATCTTCGATCAACTCCGAGAGGAATGCCCTGGCCTTGTCGAGATCGACCCGCTGCAATCGATCAGACACGCTGACACAGGGCGGCAGCCCGGCGACCAATTCCGCGAGACTGCAATCTGCCCGCTTTGCCGCCAGAAGCGACCCAAGGATCGGCAACATCGCGTCACGGGTCGGCAAGGGGGCAAGCGGGCCGAAAACTGTCGCCTCGAAACCCAGGATGAAGCCGCCATTGGCCTCGAACCCGACGACCTCGGCGTGTTTTGCCTTGGCCATGGCTTCGAGCACAAAGGGGGAGCCAATCTTGGTCAGTATCACCTCTTCGAACATCGGGAGACGCCGCACCATGTCATTCGAGGACACAGGCGTCACCACCGACTTGGCTTTCAGGATTCTGGCGGTCAGAACACCGAGGATATCTCCAGAGATGAGTTTTCCCGTGGCATCGGTGAGCATCGGTCGGTCCGCATCGCCATCGCTCGAAACGATGGCATCAAGGCGGTGATTTTGACTCCAATCCCGCAGATTATAGGCCGTTTTCCGATCTATCGCCTCGGTGTCCACCGGCACAAAGACCTCTGAATGACCCAGCTCGACCACCTCTGCGCCAAGGCGCTTCAGGATCTGCCCAAATGTGTCGCGGGCGACCGATGAATGTCGATAGACGCCAAGTCTGAGCCCTTTCAATGCTCCCGGACCGAAGCCCGTGACATAGCGCGCGACATAGTGGCGTTCAGCCGACATATCGCTCCGGATTGTTCCCGACCTTGCGGCTTTTCGCCGGGACCCGTTGACATAGGCCGCGCCGATCTTCGCCTCGTCGGCTTTCAACACCTCGCCATCGGGCAGGTAGAATTTTAACCCGTTACGGTCGGCGGGAACGTGGCTACCGGTGACCATGATCGCGGCAGCGCCGGCCGCAAGCGACGAAAACGCCAGTGCCGGCGTGGCGATCGTCCCGCAATCGACAACCTCCACCCCGGCCTCCGATGCCGCCCGACAAACCGACCGCACAATCCCGGGCGAAGACGGGCGCAAATCGCGCCCGGCATAGAGCCTATCACAGCGAACCGTGGTCAAAAACGCATGGGTGTAATCCGTCACGAGGGAAGCGCTCAACTCGCGCACGAGGCCGCGCAGCCCGCTGGTGCCAAATTTTGGTGCCATACACACCTTCCCTGCCTTCATCTGAACTGGTCACGGTCATCCGTTGATCCGCTCAACACCCCGCGTCATGCCTCGTCGCAAGACCCACGGGCATAGATGTCGCCGTAGCGGATGATGTCATCTTCGCCGACATAGGTCCCGGTCTGCACCTCGATCAGAACCATTGGCACCTTGCCGGGATTTTCCAGCCGGTGCATCGCGCCGAGCGGGACATAAACGGATTGGTTCTCCGTCACGAGTTTCTCCTCCCCATCGACGGTCACCCGCGCCGTCCCCTCGACCACGATCCAATGTTCGGAACGGTGGAAATGGCTCTGCAGGCTGAGCGCCGCGCCCGGATGGACATAGATGCGTTTGACCTGGAATCGCCCGCCAATAACCAGACGCTCGAACCAGCCCCAAGGGCGATGGTCCTTTGGGAAATCGGTGGCTTGTGCCAGACCTTTCTGTCGCAGGGCGGCGACCGCTGTTTTCACATCCTGAGCCCGTGCCATGTCCGCCACGAGCACGGCATCGTTCATAGCGATTGCCATGACGTTTCTCAGTCCGATCCCCACCATTTCAAGATTTTCACTTTCGGCACGGATCAGGCTGTTTTCACAATCGATCACGGTCGCCCCTCCGGCGGTCACGACACCATCTGCATCCGGATCTGTCTCTCGCCACACGGCGTCCCAAGCACCGAGATCCGTCCACCCGCCTTCGAAAGGCACAACCGCGAGATTGTCCGCTTTCTCCATGATCCCGGAATCGATGGACATATCCTCGACATCCGCCCATGCCGCCGGGTCGAGGCACAGGAAGCCGAGATCAGATTTCGCTGTCGAGACAGCGTTGGTCACCGGGGGCATCAGATCGGGCGCATAGAGATCGAATGCCGCGAGAATATCTTTCGCTTTGAACAGGAAGATGCCGGAATTCCAGAGATAAGTCCCTGTTTCAAGCATCTCGATTGCGCGTGCCATATTCGGCTTTTCAACGAATTTCTCGAGATCCACCGCCGCGTCCAACCTGTTCGGCAGGGTCGCAAGCTCAAGGTAGCCATAGGCGGTTTCCGGACGCGTCGGCTTGACACCGAATGTGACGAGCTTGCCCGCTTCCACAGCGGCGAGACCCTTTTTCACTGCGGCATGAAATGCCACAGGGTCCTGCAGAACATGATCAGAAGGCGCCACGAGCAGGATTGTTTCAGGATCTGTCTCGGCGAGATAGTGCGCCGCGGCCAGTATCGCCGGGGCGGTGTTTCGGCTCTGCGGTTCGATCAGGATCGTTCCCGGATCGATCCCGATCTGGGCCAGTTGTTCCGCAACAATGAACCGGAAGTCGGATGCCGTCACGATCGTCGGGGCCAAAAAGTCGATCCCGTCGAAACCTTCGGACAGACGGATGACCGAGTCCTGAAACAATGTGTTGTTGCCAACCAGAGGGACGAATTGTTTGGGATAGCTTTGACGTGACAAAGGCCATAGCCGCGTCCCCGAGCCTCCGCACAGTATAACAGGTGAGACCAAATACATATGTCCCCCGGAAGAATGTAGAATTGGCCCCTCAACCATAGATTGTATTGAAATGCCGGTTGTGTCCAGTGCCTTGACGGTCACGCCGCCACCAACCGACACACCAACAAAAACGATTATTTTTAAATGAACCAGAATTCGCGCTGAACCTCGACATTTTGCACAATCGGTGACAATGCTAGAAGAACAGCCAAAATTCAGTGACCTCTGACCCTATGACCATTCCTTCGCCCCTTGATACCGGCCGCCCGTCCAATCCGGAGACAACGCCGGAGAACAGCAAGAAGACCGCCATCGAGACGGTCCATGAACAGATCCGCGAGAGGGTCATCTCCGGTGAGATCGGGCCCGGCGAGCGGCTGCATGTCGACAAGCTTCGGCTTGAATTCGGGGTTTCCACCTCGACCATGCGCGAGGCGATCTCGCGGCTTCTGATCGACAATCTGGTCACCTCCGAACAGCAGCGCGGCTTTCGCGTCGCACCGCTGTCGCTCAAGGATTTCCGCGATATCACCGATGCCCGCAAACTGATCGAGGCGCAGGCCCTGCGGATCTCTCTGGCCAATCGCACCGAGGCCTGGGAAGCCGATCTGGTCGCCGCCTATCATCGGCTGTCGCGGATCGAAGAGCGGCTCGTCGGCGAGGAAAAGAACGAATATGCCCATGACTGGGACGAGTGGAACGCCAATTTTCACGATTGTCTGGTTCAGAATTGCGACAATGCCTGGCTCAAACGGTTCCGCCGCACCCTGCACCAGCATTCCTATCGCTATCACCGGCGGCTGATCGGTGATCACTCGCTACGGCGCGATGTCCGGGTGGAGCACAAGGCGATTTTCGACACTGCCATCGCCGGCGATGTCGCGGCCTGTGTCGCCGAGGTCGAGGCGCATATCGAGAAATCCTATACCGATCTCATCGAACAGCACGATCTGAGCTGACGGCGCTCCGCGCGCTCAGGCGAAAAGCCAGTTGCGCAACAGCTTCGTCACTTTCGGCATCAGGACATAGGTCATCAACAGCACCTGGGTGATGGCGATGGTCAGGGTCTTGCTCCAATGCGGCCAGCCTTCCATCAACGGCAACATGATGAGCTGCAGCGGGTAGACCACGACAAAGACCACAACGATCAGCACGATGGCCATTTTCCACTGCGGCGCATGTTTCGCCACCGGCACGTCGGGCAGGTCGAACCAGGCCTCGAGCCCGGTCACGCGTTTGCGCTCGCCCTCGCCTTCGACCAGATCGCCAAGCCGGCCGACCCAGAGCTTGCGGGTCTCCGAGTCTTCCCAGGCCTGACAATGCGCCCATGTGTCGAAGCGGTAGATCAACACATAGCGCCCGTCGGTCGCCCCGGACGGCTTGAGGATATTCACCCCCATATGGCCGGGAAAGTCAGAGGCCGCGGCAATGATGCCATGCAGCCAGTCTTCGTATTGCGCCTCGCAGCCGGGCCTGACCCGACGCGAGATCGAGATGGTGACCGGGCCTTCCTGGCCCGGTTCCACGAGGGTTTCGGACATGGTGTCCTCGCACTTCTAATCTTTGGTGACGAATTTCTGTTTGCCGGCGACACCCCAGTTTTCCTTGGGCACCTCGCGGATACAGACACGAATGGCTTCGATCGGAGCGCCGATGGCCTCGACGGTCGCCTCCGTCACCTTTTCAATCAGCCTGGCTTTCATCTCCGGCGTGCGGCCTTCGACCAGCGTCACTTCGATAAAGGGCATGGCTCACTCTCCGATGTTGAACCCGATCTGACCGAGCTTCTCGACCTCGAGCAGCACCGATTGCCCCGCTGCCATCGGGATCGCGGCGGTGGCCCCGCCGGCAAGCACGATGTCGCCCGCCTTGAGTTCCTCACCCGCTGAGGCGACCATCCGCGCCGCCGAGACGAGCGAGCGCACCGGATTGCCGAGGATCGCAGCGGAGGAGCCGATTTCACCGGGCCGGCCATTGATCGACAGCACCATGCCGAGGTTCGAAATATCGATCTCCGGACTGTGCCAGGTGCCAAGGGCGAAACCCGAAGAAGACGAGTTGTCCGCAATCACGTCGCCCACATCGAATTTGAACGCCTTGTAGCGGCTGTCGATGATCTCGAGCGCAGGGGCCACCGCCTCCACGGCCGACATCGCCTCCAGCGCAGAGACATTTCCAGACAGGGGCTTCTTGATCAGAAAGGCGATCTCCGGCTCGACGCGCGGGTGGACGTATTTGGCCATCGAAACGACCCCGCCCTCTTCTTCGCGCATCGCGTCGGTGAGACGGCCCCAGACCACATCGGACACACCGACCTGAATCATCTTGGCCCGGGACGTCAACCCCATCTTGATACCGATCCGCTTCTCGCCACGGGCATAGCGGCGCTGCATCGACAACGCCTGCACGGCATAGGCATCCGCCACACTCAGCGGCGTCTTATCGGAGATTTGCGGGATTTCGGTGGCGGTGCGGGCCGCCTCGTCCACATATTCGGCAAGTTGAGCGAGATCCATCATTCCGCCGCCTCTTTGGCTTTGACCATGTCGAGGGCCACGTCGACGATCATGTCTTCCTGACCGCCGACCATATGGCGTTTGCCCAGCTCCACCAGGATCGCACGGGTGTCGAGCCCGTACATATCGGCGGCACGTTCGGCGTGGCGCAGGAAGGAGGAGTAGACCCCGGCATAGCCCAGCGTCATGGTTTCGCGGTCGACGCGCACCGGACGGTCTTGCAGCGGACGCACCAGATCCTCGGCGGCATCCTGTAGTTTGAACACGTCACAGCCATGCTCCCAGCCATAGAGATCGGCCACGGCGGCAAAGGCCTCAATCGGCGTGTTGCCGGCGCCCGCGCCCATACCGGCGAGCGAGGCGTCGACCCGGTAGGCGCCATGTTCGACGGCCACGACCGAGTTCGCCACCGAGAGTGACAGGTTCTCGTGCATATGCGCGCCGATCTGGGTTTCCGGCTTCAAAGCCGCTTTATAGGCCTCCATCCGGGCGGAGACATCTTTCATGGTCAGGCGACCGCCGGAGTCGGTGCAATAGACGCAATCAGCGCCGTAGCTTTCCATCAGGACCGCTTGTTCGGCCAATTTCTCGGGCGGGTTCATATGCGCCATCATCAGGAAGCCGGACACGTCCATACCCATCTCTTTCGCAGCGCGAATGTGTTGGGCGGCGACGTCGGCTTCGGTGCAATGGGTCGCCACGCGCACGGAGGTGACCCCGGCATCGAATGCCTTTTTCAGATCTTCGAGCGTGCCGATCCCCGGCACAAGAAGGCAGGTAAGCTTGGCGTTCTTCACCACTTTCGCGGCCTCGGTGATCCATTCCACATCGGTATGGCGACCAAAGCCGTAGTTGAAAGTGGAGCCGGCGACACCGTCGCCATGGGTCACCTCGATCGCATCGACACCGGCCTCGTCCAGCGCCTGGGCAATCGCCCGCACCTGACCGAGATCGTATTGGTGACGCATCGCATGCATCCCGTCACGCAGAGTCACGTCCTGAATATACAGCTTGGTCATCTTATGCGGCCTCCTGGACCCAATTGCGTTTGTGAACGAGGGCTTCGGCGGTTTTCATCGCCGCGGACGTCATGATGTCGAGATTGCCGGCATAGGCCGGCAAATAATGCGCCGCGCCTTCGACTTCGAGGAAAACCGAGACCTTGAGCCCGGTGAACGTGCCGCCGCTTTCCGGGATGGTCAGCGGGTTGTTATCCCCGAAATGTTCGAACTGAATCTCCTGTTTGAGACGGTAGCCCGGCACATAGGTTTTCACCTCTTCGACCATATCGAGGATCGATTTGCGGATCGCCTCCTGATCGGCTTCTTCGCAGAGGCAATAGACCGTATCGCGCATGATCACCGGCGGTTCAGCCGGATTCAGGATGATAATCGCCTTGCCGCGCTTGGCCCCGCCGACCGCCTCGATGGCATGGGCCGTGGTCTCGGTAAACTCGTCGATATTGGCGCGCGTGCCGGGGCCTGCCGATTTCGACGAGACCGAAGCAACGATTTCACCGTAGATCACCGGCGAGACGCGGTTCACCGCGGCTACCATCGGGATCGTCGCCTGCCCGCCACAGGTCACCATGTTGACGTTCATCTGATCGAGATTGGCATCGAGGTTCACCGGCGGAATTGTGAAAGGGCCGATGGCGGCGGGGGTCAGGTCGATCACCTGTTTGCCGTCGCGTTGCAGCACCTCATTGTGACGCTTGTGCGCGCCCGCCGAGGTGGCGTCGAAGACAATGCGGATATCCTTGTATTCCGGCAGTTTTACCAGACCGTCGATGCCCTCATGGGTGGTGGCCACCTTGAGCCGTGCAGCACGGGCGAGACCGTCAGAGTTGGGGTCGATCCCGACCATCGCGGCCATTTCCAGCACTTTCGAGTTGCGCATGATCTTGATCATCAGATCGGTGCCGATATTGCCCGACCCGATGATCGCACATTTGATCTTTTCCATTGTCTTATTCCTTTGCGAAAGCAGCACGAACGGAGCCCAGACCGTTGATCCGGGCTTCAAACACATCGCCGGGTTCGGCGGTGACGAAGGGGCCGAGCGCCCCGGAAAGAATGACATCGCCCGGCCCGAGCGGGCGACCGGCCGCCGCCATGGTCCGGGCAAGCCAGAGAGACGCGTTGAGCGGACTGCCCATACAGGCCGCGCCAGCACCGACGGAGACCGGTTCGTTGTTCTTGGTCATCACCATGCCACAGAGACGCGGATCGAAATCACCCGGGCGCTTCGGCGTCTGACCGAGCACATAAACCCCGGACGAGGCGTTGTCGGCCACGGTGTCGGTGATGCGGATGTCCCAATCCTTGACGCGTGAGCCGACGATTTCGAGCGCGGGCACCACGTAGCCGATGGAGGCCATCAGATCGACCATGGTGATATGCCCGCCGGTCAGAGGGGCGGCGACCACATAGGCGATCTCAGCCTCGACCTTCGGCTGTTGCACGGCGGACATCGGGATTTCCTCGCCGTCCATATATTCCATATCGGCAAAGAGCATGCCGTAATCCGGCTGATCGACGCCGAGTTGTTTCTGCACCGCGACCGAGGTCAGACCGATCTTGCGACCCGAGAGCACCCGCTCCTCACCGCCGAGCCAGCGTTTGGTGTTGATCTCCTGCACGGCATAGGCCGCCGCAACATCGCCCTCGTCGAGAAGGTCGCGGATCGGCCCACCCGGCACGCCACTTTCCCAAGCCTTCCAGAGCTGGTCTGCGGCCTTTTGGATATTCGCTTCGCTTGTCATCTATCTGTCCTTCAGAGTTTCACGCAGACATTGGTCAGCTCAGAATAGAACTCGAGACCATGCACCCCGCCTTCGCGTCCGATGCCCGAATGTTTCGCGCCGCCGAAGGCCGTGCGCAGATCGCGCAGGAACCAGGAGTTGACCCAGGCGAGACCGACATCGATCTGACGCGCCACCCGGTGCGCCTTCGTGAGGTTCTCGGTCCAGATCGCGGTGGCCAGACCGTATTTCGTATCGTTGGCCAGCTTGATCACCTCCTCTTCGCTGTCGAAGGGCGCGATATGGCACACCGGGCCAAAGATCTCTTCCTTGATGCAACGCGCATCTTCCGAGAGGCCGGTGAAAATCGTCGGCTGGACCCAGGCGCCGCCTTTCAGCGCGTCGGGCATCTCGGGTTCACCGCCGCCAGTGACTACGGTCGCGCCCTCTTCCACAGCGAGCTTATAATAGGACATCACCTTGTCCTTGTGCTCTTGTGAAATCAGCGGCCCCATGGAGGTTTCCGGGTCCTCGGAGGGCCCGAGCTTCATCATCTCGACGCCTTGCTTCAATCGCGCGACGAATTCGTCAAAGATCGGTCGCTCGACATAGACCCGCTCGGTGCCGAGACAGACCTGACCACAATTGGCGAAAGCCGAACGCAACGTGCCTTCGATCGCCTTGTCCATATCCGCATCGGCAAAGACGATCCCGGCATTTTTGCCACCGCATTCCATCGATACCTGACGCAGACCCTTGGCCGCAGATTGCATGATGATCTCACCGGTGCGCGTCTCGCCGGTAAAGGTGATCGCATCGACATCCGGATGGGCGGTCAGGAAGGCCCCCGCACTCTCCGGGCCGAACCCGTGCACCACGTTGAACACGCCTTTCGGAATGCCCACGGTGTTCATCACCTCGCCCAGAAGCGTGGTGGTCAAGGGCGTCTCCTCGGAGGGTTTCACGATGACCGTATTGCCGGAGGCGAGCGCCGGACCGACCTTCCAAGTCATCAAGAGCAGCGGCAGGTTCCACGGGCTGATCACCGCGATCACGCCCTTGGGCTTGCGCACGCCGTAGTTCACCGCACCGAACCCGTCCGGCGTGTCAAGCATGAAGCTCTCGGTCGGGACGTTCTTCACCAGATCGGCAAAGATTTTGAAATTCGCCGCGCCGCGCGGGATATCGACGTGAGAGGCAAGCCCCTTCGGCTTGCCGGTATCGAGGATCTCCGCCTCGAGAAAATCATCGAAACGGCGGTTGATCTCATCGGCCACGGCATGCAGCAATTCGGCACGTTCCGCCATCGGCATATAGCCCCAGGGCCCGTGCAGCGCCGCGCGTGCGGCCTTGACTGCCGCGTCCACCTCGGGTTGCAGACCTTCATGCACGATACCGATTTTCTTTCCGGTCACCGGCGAAATATTGTCGAAGGTCTTGCCCGACATGCCCGGGGTAAATTCCCCATCGATAAAATGCATCGCCTCTTGCGTGAAGGTCATTAGCCCGTCTCTCATCTCTTTCATCCTTGTTCCTGTTCTGGGCCCGTAACCAGACCGATGGCCGCGAGACCGGCCTTTGCGCAGATGTCATCCTGTTCGGCGGAGGCGCCCGATACGCCGATGCCGCCAATCAGCTCACCGTCCGAGCGGATCGGCAGCCCGCCGGGGAAGGCCGCGACATGCGGTTGTCCGGTGATCCCCGAGAGCACATCCGGTTTGCCGGACAGCGCCCGATAAAAATCACCGGTCGGCATGCCGAAACCGACGGCGGTATAGGCCTTATCCCGGGCGATCTGGCCCGAGGGCAAAAAGGCCCCGTCCCCCCTGAGAAAGGCAATCTCTCGCCCGCCGGCGTCCACGATGCTGACGTTGACGGCAACGCCGAGTTCCTCGGCCCGGGACACCGCGGCCCGGACCGCCTCATGCGCGGCCATAGCGGTCAATTTTCGGGTGGGACGGGTTACTTCCATATCAGGTCACCACCGACAGGAAGGCGTCGTTCATCTGGCGTTCGTAGTAGAAGATGCCGCGGCCCACATGGTTGCCGTCCCAGATCCGCGTCGGGTGATCCTTGTAGGCGGTGTAGCCGCCACAGAAGACTTCGTTGCGGTTGCCCGAGGGATCGAAGAAATAGATCGTCTGACCGCGGGTGATGCCGTGGCGGGTCGGGCCGATGTCGCGCGAGATATCGTAGCGCGTCATCACATCGGCAGCGTGACCGATGTCATTCCAATCCTCGAGATAGAAGGCGACATGGTGCAGCTTCCCGGGTTCAGGATGGTTCACGAAAGCGATGTCATGCGCCTTGTTCGACACGGTGAGCCAGATCGCCAGGGTGCCGTCCGGCAGGTCGACACGTTCCGGGATGTGGAAATCGAGCACTTCGGTGAAGAACTTTTCCACCTCCGGCAGGTTCGGACCGTAGAGCAGGCAATGATCAAGGCGCTGGGCGCGCATGCCGCGCGGCTCCTCCTTGTAGATATAGGGGTTGTGGGTTTCCGGCGCCGTGTCGGAGAGATCCATATCGGCGTAGAGCTCGATCCGGTGGCCAGAAGGGATGTTGAAACCGATGCGCTTGCCGGTGCCCGGCATCTCGCCGGCGTCCACGTCATCGACAGCGACACCATAGTCTTCGACCCGCTTGCGGAACCCATCAACGGCATCCTGACCGTCCGCCTTGAAGGCAAAGAAATCAATGCCGGCACTATCGGCTTCGCGCAGCACCACGGAATGGCGGTGGAACTCGTCGAATGCCTTGAGATAGACGCGGCCATCGGCCTCGGTCGACACGAGATCAAGCCCGATCCGGTCGCGGTAATGGGTAATCGCTTCGTCCATGTCCAGCACCCTCAGCTGGATGATACCCGGACGCAGAAGTCCTTCTTGTGACATAGGTGTTCCTCCTCTTTAACCTATCAAGACTTAATCGCTCTTCGCGGCCGGACGGCGCGGGCCGAGAAATGCGGGTTCGATTTCGAGATCGCTCAGCGGTGTGATCCGGCACGCCAGCGCATAACCTTCCGCCGCTTCCTCTTCCGTCACATGGGTGCGGCTCGATTTGGCCGTGGAAAAGGTTCCCTTGGTCACCTTCACGCGGCAAGCGCCACATCCCCCCTTGCGACAGCCCACCCGCACCGGGCGCGGGTTGGGAATATGAATTTGCTGTTCCATAGCGAAGAGAACCTTTTGGTCTTCGGCGCATTGGATTTCGGTCTCACATCCTTTGATCCGGATGCTGTGCATGACCGAGAACGGGCTCCCGTCTGGCATTGATTTCCTCCTCCGCGACGCGTCCTCCACACGTCTTGGGTCAGATCATGGCGAGAATTAATCGTTGGTGTCAAATAAAAACGATATTTATTTGGAGATTGACTTTTAAAACGATTTTTCACCCAATGCAGACTGGAGAAATTCGGCCTCGGGATGCGCCTTCCCGACAGCGTGCCGGGAAGGATCACAAATGAGGATTTCCTTTGTAAGTGAATGGGTAACCAGAAGACGGGCTGACCAGAAACAGCGCTGCGGATCCGCCACCGACAGCGACATGATGTGCGAGTTGGCCAAATTGACGCAGCCTTGCTCCGGAGGCTGTCATAGCCCGGCGCAACGCCCCAATTTCTATGAAATCCCGTGTCCATTCGTCCCGATCTCGACGAATCCCACGCCACAGCTGTGGCGACACCTTATCGGAGGAGAGTATCCATGATTCATCACGTGTCCCCCGGCGCAGCCGCGCCCGCTTTGTCCTTCGAGACGCTCGCTCATGGCACCTATGATCTGGCAGCCGATGCTCCGCCCGGCGGCACCTTCGTGGCGTTTCACCGCGGCAGCCACTGCAAGTGGACGCGGTTCATGCTCAAGGAGCTCGACGACCGGATCGGCGATTTCGCCATTCGCGGGCTGCGAGTCGTGGCTGTCGGCTGCGAGACCCGCGAAGCAACCGCCGCACTGCAGGACCGGATGCAATTGATCCGCCTGCCCCTGGGCTATGGGCTCGATCCGGAGATTCTGGTGAAGGATTGGGGGCTGTCCCTGACCCGCGACAGTTCTGAAGAAGGCGCCCCGGCGATCCATATCGAACCCGGCCAGTTCTGGGTCAAAAGCGATAGTACGATCGGGCTGTCGGCGATTCAGACCGGCCCCAGCCTCTGGGCCGATGCGACCAACATTCTGCGGGCGATCGACAATACCGGAAAGTTTCCCGAACGTGACCAAGGCTGACCACCGCGGCTTCGGTCTGACTCGATCGGGAGGGAAAGAAGTGGTGCCGGTGATAGGACTCGAACCTACGACCCCATCATTACGAATGACGTGCTCTACCAGCTGAGCTACACCGGCACTCTTCCCGCTGAAAGTCGCCTTTCAGCGTGCAGCGGTCTTTATCACCCTCTTTCGAGGGTGTGTAGTCCTAATTTGCTGCCTTTTCGCTTTCCTTGTTCGGTTCTTCCGACTCGTCGCCGTCCGCCTCCGGTTCCGCGGGGGTGACATCGACCATGCTCGGCATCTCTTCCGGCTCTGCAGGTTCGGCCTCAGCCACATCCGCAACGGGTTCCGGCATCGCCCCGACGATCATCGGCAGCATTTCCGTACCGGCAGGCATCGCCACCTCGGAATGCGCCGGCTTGCGCCAGCTCAGCGTGTCGAAACCGCCGCATTGGGTACAGACCGGCGCCCATTCGGCGTGGATGGTCTGGCAATTGTCGCAGACCCATTGTGGGCCGCGCGGCGCGGTGAGCGCCCGGGTCAGCCAGCCACGCACCACGACATCTTCGGCGCCTTCGCCGCGCTCGATTGCCGCCAGAATGGTCAGGCTGCGCGACGTCGGGTTGATCTCGGCCAGATCGCCCAGCGCACGGCGTGCGGCCGGAAAATCCTCTGCCGCAATGTAAAGCTCGGCCAGAAGCATCTTGGTCTCGGAATTGTCCGGCTGGATCTTGGTCAACGCCCCGAAACGCTTGATCCGCTGGGCCGGGGTCTCCTCCGGTTCGATCCGGGCGAAGGCGGCGGCGAGATCCGGGTGCGGCTGCGCCTCCCAGGCTTTCTTGATCACCCGAGCGGCCTGACGGCCCTTGCCTTCGGCGACATATTCGTCCGAGGCCATGACGGCGGCCGGGATGAGATCCGGGGATTTCTTGTTGGCCTCGATCGCGGCCTCACGGCTCTCGATACTCGCGCCTTTCTCGAACACGCCCTTGGCTTGCGACAGCGCCAAAACCGCGTCGCGACGCTTGTGCACGTCACGCGGGATGGCACCATGTTTCAGCTTGGCCGAAAGCGTATTGCGCGCCGCCGACCAGTCGCCCTTCTCGGCCTGAAGCCGCAAAAGGATATCCTGGGTCTCGACATGTTTCGGTTTCAGCGCAAAGGCCTTCTCGGCCAGTTTCAGCGCGGTCTCCGTATCGCCGGCTTCGAGCTTCTGCTTCATGATCCCCTGCACACCGACGAACCGGGTGCGCTCATCGGCAACCAGCTGTTTGAAGGCACGCTCCGCGACGCGTTTGTCGCCATTCATCACTGCGGCTTGCGCCTTGAGCAGGTTGGTCAGCTCAGGCTTTTGCAGATATTTCTCGGCTTTCGAGGCTTTGGCCAGCGCTGTGCGCCCGTCGCCGGAGGCCAGCGCCATGATGCCGTCGGTGACGGCTTCGATGCCCTTTTTCTCACGATTGCGATCGAAGTAGCGCGAGATTGCGGTCTCATCGCCCAAGAGGAATTTCACCACCGCCAGAAGCAGCCCGATCAGCTTGATCGCCACATAGATCGCGACGATCAGGGCGATCAGCGCCAAGACGGTTTTCAAGGGTGTCAGGGTAATCTCGAAGCCACCAAAGGTGAGCTGAGCGCCACCTTCGACCTCCATGAGCAGCATGCCACCATAGGCGAGCGCCGCGACGATGACGACGAAAAGAACGATTTTGACGAGGGACCAAAGCATCTTGTTCCTCCCTTACTGACCAAGAAATTCATCAAGGGCAGTCATCACATCCACCCGTTTCTGTGCCTGAGCGATCCAGCCCTGCATTTCTGCCTTGCCCGCCTCGGGCAAACTATCCAGTGTGGCGATGGCCTTCGCGAAAAGCCCGTCCCGCACGGATTGTTCGGCGCGCGACAGCACCGCATCGGCACCGTCGCCCTCTTTCGGCGTGGTCGAGCGCAGACCGAGCTGCGTTCTGAGCGCCGTCTGGAACCAGCCCTGTTCGCCCGCGTCATAGGCGGCTTTCGAGGCCGCAACCAGAGCGGCGCGGGCCGCCGTCGCGTAACCCTCTTGCAAGCTGCTGACGCTCGGGATGCCCTCGCCAGCGGCCGCGCTCAGCGCCGCCGGAACCTCCGTATCCATCTCGGCCAGCACCTCGGCGAAAGGCTCCCCGCCATCGACCTGCGCCTGCAAACGCGCCTTATTGGTCGCGATCCGGGCCGCGGTTTCCTCGGCGATGGATTTTTCCTTGGCCGTCTCAAGTCGGGCGATCTCGCTGTTCAACAGATCCTGCATCTGGGTCAATTGCCGCTCATAGGCGGCGGTGGCTTCGGGTGAGACGATAGCTTCGGCCACGGGACGGGCTTCGATCTCGGTCATACGATCCTCGAACCCGCCGAGCTTTTCGCCAAGTGCAGCCAGTTGCGCGCTCGGGTCCATCGCCGTCAGCTCCGCTTCGAGATCGCTGCGCAGCGTCGCATTTGCGGTTTCCTGTGCACCGGAGATCTCAGCCGTCGCGCTTTTCAGATCGGCCAATTGTGCTTCGAGTTCGGTGACTTTCTGGGACAATTCCTCGGTATTCGTGCCCGGGAAGGGCCAGCCCGAGGGTTTGACGAATTGCGCCCCGGCATAGCCCAGCGCCAGGCAGACAACGCCTCCCAGAACCATCGGCACAAAGCCACCGCGCTTCACGGCCTGTGGCGCCGGGGGTGGCGGTGGCGGCGCTTCGGATATGACTGCGTCTTCCGTTTCAGGAGCCTCTTCAAGCGCCTCCTCGGATACCAGAGTAGACTCGTCTTCGGGTTCCTCGTGGTTGGCGCTTTCCTGCTCATCCGCCAAAGCTTCGGTCTCGGAGACCTCCGTGGCGTCTTTCATGGGGTCGCCCACCATGTCAGACTCGGCAATGGTTGTGGCCTCTTCAGTCGCAACCTCTTGTTCCTGAATGTCCTCCGCCTCGTTTTCGACAGTCTTCTTCGGAGTTTCCTTGTCACCTGACACGAGACCAACCTTTCGAATCCAGAACCATTTTCACAATTGCACAGGAAACTTAGACCCTGCGGCGGCCCCTCTCAAGCAGTGATCATGGTAACTGCGACGCAATGGCCATTTTCATCGCCGCCCCATCCGGACGCGCGGCTACCACAGTCGTCACAGGTACCGGCCCTGTCCAGCCCTCGAGACAGGCCTCGGATAGACCGACCAAGGTCAGCTTTCCGGTGAAACCCGCAAGGTTTTCCGCCACCAGACGGGCAGACCGCGGTGAGTAAAGCGGCAGGATCAAAGCCGACTGTGCCATAATCTCCTCACAGATTTGTGGCGGCCAGTCGCAGGCGACCTGGTCATAAACGACTCGGTCCTCGGTCGCGATTTCGGCGGAATTCAGCCGTTCGGCGAGACGTCCCCGGGTGTGGCGGCCGTGCAGGTAGAGCGCTCTCTGGCCCGCATAGGGCGCAACCCCCGCGAGCAGCGCCTCGGCATTGGCGAAAACCGATGGGGTTTCGAACCCCGCCTCACGCGCCGCCTGCGCGGTGGCTTCGCCGACACAGAGCGCTGGCAGTCCTTGGTAGGATTGCGCCGCCGCGACGGCGTGGCGCGACGTCAACACCAGAAAATCGAACGCCCTATCAGGCAGTTCAAACGCAACAGACCGAATTTCCATCACCGGCGCCAGGATCACCCGCGGATGCAGTGCCATGGCACGCAACTCCTGTATGAGTTTCGATCCGTCTGCTTCGGGGCGTGTGATCAGGAGGGCTGGGTTCAATATCGGTCTCGGGATTGTCTGAGGTCTCTCAGGGTGATACCTCCCAAGAGGCGACAGAACAACGATTTGCGACCGCCAGAGCGAAAGGGAGACATGGATCGTGGGTGAGATTTCAGTCCTCGGTGCCGGGGCATTCGGAACCGCACTTGCCATTTCGCTTGCCGCCACCGGTCGTGACGTCACGCTCTGGGCCAGAGATGCCGAGGCGGCGCAGGTCATGCAAGCCAATCGGGAAAACGCCCGACGGTTGCCCGGCAAAGCCTTTCCCACGTCTCTCACAGCAACTTCGGACCTTACAAAGGCCTGTGAGGGCAGGGTGCTCTTGCTCGCCGTGCCGATGCAACAACTTGCCGGATTTTGCGACACAAACAAGAGACTGATCCAGCATAAAACGCTTGTATCCTGCTGCAAAGGTGTCGATCTCACTTCTGAGCGCGGGCCCTTGGCGGTGCTCGAAGACACGGTGCCGGACGCGGATGTGGCCATTCTCTCGGGGCCGTCCTTTGCGGTCGATATTGCCGATGGGCTGCCCACCGCGCTGACGCTTGCCGGGCGAGATCAAGCCACGGTGGATCACCTGCAAACCTTGCTGACCACTGCCAATATCAGGCTCTATTCCAGCCTCGATCCCCTGGGCGTCGAATTCGGCGGTGCGCTCAAGAACGTGATTGCCATCGCCTGTGGTCTGGCCATCGGTGCGGGGCTTGGCGAAAGCGCCCGCGCCGCGCTGATGACCCGCGGCTTTGCCGAAATGCAGCGGCTGGCGCTCCGGCTCGGGGCAGAGCGTGACACGCTTGCCGGCCTGTCGGGGTTTGGTGATCTGGTGCTGACCTGCACCTCGGAGAAATCGAGAAATTTCTCGCATGGGCTCAAGCTCGGACGCGGTGCGAAGATCGATCCCACGGTCACGGTCGAAGGCGTTGCCACGGCGAAGGCCGTGGCACATTTGTCTCGCAGCCTCGAAATTGATATGCCGATCACGACCACGGTGACACAGATCCTGAACCGTGACATCTCCATCTCCGAAGCGGCGGAGAGCCTTCTCTCGCGCCCATTGAAAAGGGAATAACCTATGAAATTTGCCGTCATTTCAACCGACAAACCCGGCGGGCTTCAGATCCGTCTCGACACCCGCCCGGACCATGTCGACTATCTCAAAAGCTGCGGCGTGGTGGAACGCGCCGGCCCGTTTCTCAATGCCGAGGGCGAGATGTGCGGCTCGCTGGTGATCATCGAGGTCGAGGATCTGGCAGCGGCGCAGGACTGGGCGGCCAATGACCCCTATGCGAAGGCGGGTCTGTTCGAAGATGTTCGTATCGAAGCATGGAAACAGGTGATCGGCTGATGGCATACTGGCTTTTCAAATCCGAAGCGGAAGTCTGGTCCTGGGATCAACAGGTTGCCAAGGGCGAGACCGGCGAAGAATGGGACGGGGTACGCAACTACCAGGCACGCAACAACATGCGGTCGATGAAACTCGGTGAGCGTGGTTTCTTTTACCATTCGCGCAAGGAAACCGAGATCGTCGGCATCGTCGAAGTCTGTGCCGAGGCGCATCCGGACAGCAAAGCCAATGATCCGCGCTGGGAATGTGTGGATATCAAGGCCGTGCGCCCGTTCAAAACACCGGTGACGCTGGCCATGTGCAAAGAAGACGCCCGCCTGAAGGATATGGTTCTGGTGAACAACAGCCGCCTGTCGGTTCAGCCGGTGACCGATGAAGAATGGAAGATCGTCTGCGAGCTTGGTGAAACGGATCCGTCCTGAACCTGCGCAATGCTCCAAAGAAAAGGAGGGTTCCGACCCCCCGGAACCCTCCACCACCCCACGTGCTCCCTAGCACCACACGTGTTCGAATATCTTGGGTCCGGGCCGTCCTGGTCCGTACATTGAACCTAGGGGATTCCGCGCCATCACGCAAATCCGAAGTAATTCAGTTTGAAGGCGAATTTGTAACCCGCGCTTAACACCTATGCCGCGGCTCGACATGCGAAAGCCGCCCCGGTGACGAGACGGCTTTGCAAAACATCGGCGCTTGGCGCAATCAGCCGTAGATGGCTTCCTTGCCGAAATGCTTGACCAGCAGATAGTAGAACACCGCGCGGTATTTGTTGCGCTCGGACTGGCCGTAGGTCTGGATCGCCGCCTGAATGGCTTCCATCAGCTCCGGGCCATCGGCGAGGCCGAGTTTCTTGATCAGGAAGTTTTCCTTGACGGTTTCAAGCTCGCTCTCCTGAGAGGCGGCAACGGTGGACGCATCGTCATTGTAGATCGCCGGACCGCAGCCGATGGTCACTTTCGTCAGCAGATCCATATCCGGCTCGATACCGCACTTGGATTTCAGATCTTCGGCATATTTGGCGATCAGATCGTCACGTTTTCCCATTTTATTCTCCCACCGTTCAAAGGGTTGTATGGCTCATATTTCAAGCCCCCGAGGGGCTTGGCCAGAGCCTAGTGGGATCGCCGCGCAATACAAAGGGAAATCTTTATACAAAGACTCCCCCCAATCGCCGGATCGGAGGGAGCCTCGATGTTTGAGCAATACCTGCGGCTGATGACGCCGATCAGTAGCGGTAATGTTCCGGCTTGAACGGGCCTTCGATGGTCACACCGATATAATCGGCCTGCTCTTTCGAAAGCGTCGAAAGCTTCACGCCGATCCGACCCAGATGCAGACGCGCGACTTTCTCGTCGAGATGTTTCGGCAGGATATAGACCTCGTTCTTGTAAGCCTCGCCATTGGTCCAGAGTTCCATCTGGGCCAGCACCTGGTTGGTGAAAGAGGCAGACATCACAAAGGACGGGTGGCCGGTGGCATTGCCGAGGTTCAGCAGGCGGCCTTCGGACAAGAGGATGATCTTGTTGCCCGAGGGCATCTCGATCATGTCGACCTGATCCTTGATGTTGGTCCATTTGTGGTTCTTGAGGGCTGCGACCTGAATCTCATTGTCGAAATGGCCGATGTTGCCGACGATCGCCATGTTCTTCATCTCGCGCATGTGCTCGATGCGGATCACGTCGCGGTTGCCGGTGGTGGTGATGAAAATATCGGCATTGGCGGCCTCGTCCTCGAGTGTCACCACCTCGAACCCGTCCATCGCCGCTTGCAGGGCGCAGATAGGATCGACCTCGGTCACTTTCACCCGGGCGCCGGCCCCGCGCAGCGAGGCGGCGGAGCCTTTGCCGACATCGCCATAACCACAGACCACGGCGACCTTGCCGGCCATCATCACGTCCGTGGCGCGGCGGATGCCGTCGACGAGGCTCTCTTTACAGCCGTATTTGTTGTCGAACTTGGACTTGGTCACCGAGTCGTTGACGTTGATCGCCGGGAAGGGCAGCTGGCCCTTTTTCACCAGATCGTAGAGACGGTGCACACCGGTGGTGGTTTCCTCGGAGACACCTTTGATCTGGTCGCGCATTTTGGTGAACCAGCCCGGAGATTGTTCCATCCGCTTGGCGATCTGGGCCTTGATCACGGCTTCTTCCTCAGAGGTCGGCACCGGGATGACATCCTCGCCGGCCTCGGCACGGGCGCCCAAAAGCACGTAGAGCGTGGCATCGCCACCGTCATCGAGGATCATGTTCGGACCGTCTTCGAACTGGAAGGAGCGATCGAGGTAATCCCAGTGCTCTTCAAGCGACTGTCCCTTGATCGCGAAGACGGGGATCCCCGCGGCGGCGATTGCGGCGGCGGCGTGATCCTGGGTCGAGAAAATATTGCACGACGCCCAGCGCACATCGGCACCGAGTTTCACCAGCGTCTCGATCAGACAGGCGGTCTGAATCGTCATGTGCAGGGAGCCGACGATGCGCGCACCCTTCAAGGGTTTGCTGTCACCATATTCTTCGCGCAGCGCCATCAGCCCCGGCATTTCGGTTTCGGCAATGTCGAGCTCCTTGCGACCAAATTCGGCGAGGGAGATATCTTTGACAATATAGTCAGTGCCCATTGGTGTGGCTCCTGCATAAACATGGGTAATTCGCGTGCTGGTTATCAGCTTGCCCCCGTCCTTACAACGCAGAGCTATTTATTTCGGATTAAGCCGGGGAGAATCGTGGAATCTCGCGCCATGCCGTTTTACCTAAACCGGCGACAGGAACGGCGAGGACACCCCATGGCAAAGGCACCGACAAAAGCGCGCGCATGGCAGAGGATGCTTTCGGGACGGCGGTTGGATCTCTTGGACCCGACCCCGATGGATATCGAGATCGAGGACATCGCCCACGGGCTCGCTTTCGTTGCCCGCTGGAATGGTCAGACCATCGGCGATTACGCCTATTCGGTTGCCGAACATTCGATCCTGGTCGAAGAGATCTTTCGCCGGCTCTATCCGAACGAACCGGTCAAATGGCAATTGGCCGCGCTTTTGCACGATGCGCCGGAATATGTCATCGGTGACATGATTTCCCCGGTGAAAGCCGCCATCGGTCCGGATTACGGCGAGTTGGACGACCGGTTGACCGCGGCGATCCACATCCGTTTCGGCCTACCGGCAAAACTCCCGGCGGCAATCAAGAAGAAGATCAAGAAGGCGGACAAGGTGTCCGCCTGGCTTGAGGCGACGCAGATTGCGGGGTTTTCCGTCGAAGAGAGCGACAAGTTCTTCGGCAAGATGAATCCCGATCTGGTCCGGGACCTTGAACTCCACCTGCGCCCGCCCGTGGAAACCCGCGAGGCATTTACCTGCCGTCACAATGAATTGCTACAACTCATGTAAGCCTAGCTACGGTCTCGGGCGGTGCAGCTGATGTAAAATTTCCTCTTCCAACTTTCGGCGGCGCGCCTCTTCCCGATCCTTCCAGGAATCCGTCGAGTGACAGGAATTGCGCGTATTTGTCCGTGTTGCGGTCCGAAACGCCGCGTTGAAAATGCCGAACATGATGATCTCCTTTCGCGATACCCTGTCCTCGTTCTAAGCAGAGTCTGCGGGAGAACGTGACTCTTGAAAAATTCGAGCTTGTTAGTATTACTTACATCATGGATTGGCGTGACATCCCATCACTCGCGGCGCTGCGTGCTTTCGAGGCCAGTGCAAGGCTGAACAGCTTCTCGGAGGCCGCCCGGGAACTGAATGTGACCCATGCCGCCATTGCCCAGCATATCCGGACACTGTCAGATCATTATGGTCTTGTTCTCATGGAACGACAGGGCAATCGAATGATACCCACCAGCGAGGGACAAAGGCTGGCCGCCGGTCTGAGCGAAGGATTTCTGCGCATCGCCGAGGCCTCGCGCGATCTTAGCCACAGCCATGAAACCCGCCCCCTGACAGTCACCACCACGATCAATTTCGCGGAGAACTGGATCATGCCGCGCCTGTCGCGGTTCTGGTCCGAACATCCGGATATTCCGCTGACGATCAAGGTCGACAATACCGTGCTCGATCTGCGTCAGAACGGGTTCGACATGGCCATTCGCTATGGTCGCGGGAATTGGCCCGGCCAGGAAGCGCAGATCCTTGTCCCGGCCGATTTCTCGATCGTGACATCGCCGGAATATCTTCAGCATCATCCCGAGATCGGCGAAGACGACTATCGGAACGCAACCTGGCTTTTTGAAGAGACCCATCTGGAGGCACAACAATGGGTCGAGGAAACCGGATACGTTTCCGATACAACACCAATGCAAATCCTCCCGACATCCGGAAGTCTGCGGGCCGCCTTGAGCAGCGGCGCCGGCGTGGCGCTTTTGTTCACACCGATGCTGGGGCGAGATCTCGAAAACGGTCAGCTTCACGTCCTCGAACGCGTCCCACAGGACGGGTTGGGATATTACATCATCTCGCGCGCGGGCGGCTCCACCCGCGCCCAGACAGAATTCATCAAATGGCTCAGAAAAGAAGCCGCCTCCTAAAACGATTTACGCAAGGTACCGGGACGGCGGCGCTTCGGGCTTTGGCCTGATACCCGGCTGCGCGCGTTGCGCCAGGGGCCAATTTCAACGATGCGGCGCAGCCCCGCCGCCACACGGGCGCGCCATGCGGCCCGGGCGGATCGGGCAGCCTGTCGCCGCCGCATCATGATCACACGACGATGCTGTAACTCGGGGTGGTTTCCCCCCCGGTCCCGCATCAGTTCAACAGCCATAATATGTAACATGAGATTTCTCCCGAATAGCTCGACAGGGTTTGAATTTACCACCTATAATGCGTCATACCTACTCAGGGATTTTTTGGATCTGTAAACAAATCTTACACATGACCGATATCGACTGGCGCCGTATTCCGTCACTTTCCAGCCTCAGAGCCTTTGAAGCGAGCGCCCGGTTCGGCAGCTTCACTGCGGCCGGGAATGCGCTGAATGTCACCCATGCAGCCATCACCCAGCAGGTGCGCGCCCTTGAAAAGGATCTCGGAATGACATTGCTGCAAAGAGAGGGGCGATCCATGGTGTTGACCGAAGCAGGTCAGCAATTGGCCGAGGCGCTTTCCGACGGGTTTTCCGCGATCGCCGAGGGGATCGAGCGGTTGCGCGAGGGGCCGGCGTCGCGCGGCTTGCGCGTCACCTGTACCCCGGCTCTGTCGCACGCCTTCATCATTCCGCGGCTGGGACAATTCTGGGACTCACATCCCGATATTCCGGTATCTCTGACCCCCTCCGTTTCGCTCGACGATCTGAGGCATCGGCACTTCGATCTGGGCATCCGAACCGGCAAGGGCGATTGGCCCGACGTCGATGTCGAACCGCTCTGGACCACCCGGGTGATCGCCATCGTAAGCCCGATTCTGATCGCAAAACACGGCGGGGATGTGAACAATTTACCGCTGCAATCGATGCCCTGGATTCGGTCGCAGGCCCATGCGGACGATCTGGAGTTAATGCGACAATGCGGGGTGGATGGGGCGACGGTCCCGGCGATTTTCATCGAAGGTCAATCCGACTCGATTCAGGCCGTGCTCCGTGGTCTGGGAATGACTTTCGTATCAGAGATTGCCGTGAGCGATGATCTCGCCTCTGGCGCCTTGGTTCGGCTGCCCTTTGATCTCGAAGATGCGGAATTTTCCTATTTCGCCGCCAGGCCGAAGGGGGTCGAGCATCCTTCGACTCGACTCTTCATCGACTGGCTCAAGACATTGGACCCGAAAACTCGATAAACAAAAGACCCGCCGAAGCGGGCCTTTGTTGCTGCTGATTCATATGCATCATAGGCTGATACGCCGGTTCATGTGAAAGTTGAGCTGATACTCGAGATCACGGCGTTCTTGATCGCTCATCTGCCCGGCAACACCCGGTTCACCGAGCGTTTTCGGGTGCGGCTTGCGCGTCTTATGGGGTCTTTTGGCAAAAATACTCATGGTCACTCTCCTTCACGACCTCCTCAGTTGGCCATGCAAACAGCAAAATCCAAAGTCAGGAATTTTGTTGCCCTGTAAGTTGAGGTAACATAGGCGCATGAGCTGGTCCGACATCCCCTCGCTCTCGGCGCTCCGCGCGTTCGAGGCCACCGCCCGTCTGGGGAGCTTCTCCGCCGCCGCGCGCGAGTTGAACGTGACTCATGCCGCCATCTCGCAGCATGTCCGCGGGCTCGAGACCTTCTTCGGAGAAGCGCTGTTGGACAAGGCCCCCAGAGGTTTCTTGCTGACCGAACAGGGGCAGATCCTCGCTCGCGCGCTGGCAGAAGGGTTCTCGACGATCAAACACGGGGTTCGCCTGATCGAGAAATCCCATTCCGACCGGCCGTTGCGGATCTCAACGACGAGCGGCTTTGCCGAAAAGTGGTTGATGCCAAGGTTGAAAGCGTTCTGGGAGCTCCATCCGGACATCGATGTCGTATTGGAATCTTCCGCGGTGCGCGATCACATCGGCGCGGGCGGGCTTGATCTGGCGATCCGCTATGGCACGGGGGACTGGGAGGGGCTGAGCGCGGCGCCGCTTTTGGAAAGCCCGTTTCACGTCGTCGCCTCGCCGCAATATCACGCGGCCGGAACGCTTGACGATCTCGGCCCCCTGGACAGGCTGATCTGGGTCTTCTCGCAATATTCGATCGAGCAATTCACCTGGGGGCCCGTCCTGGGTCTCGATTTCAAAACCGTGCCGTTTCGGAGCCTGAACACCAATGCCATCGCGCTTTCGGCAATCCGCTCCGGCCTCGGCATCTCGCTTCAGGTCGAGTTGCTGATCAAAGAGGACCTCGAAAGCGGCCAGATGGTCTCGTTTTTCCGCCATGACCCGATGGGGCTCGGGTATCACATCGTCACACCCCCGGGCGCGCTCTCGCCCAAGGTCAAGACCCTGCGAAACTGGCTATTGAAGGTGGCGCAACGCGCGGCTTAGCGCGGCGAACGCTTGGCCAGAATACGCTGCAGCGTGCGACGGTGCATGTTGAGACGCCGCGCGGTCTCGGAGACATTGCGATCGCAAAGCTCATAGACCCGCTGGATATGTTCCCAACGCACACGGTCGGCCGACATCGGATTTTCCGGCGGCGGCGGCAATGCATCGGTGCGCGCCAAAAGCGCGTTGACGATGTCATTGGCGTCGGCGGGCTTCGAGAGATAATCGGTGGCACCGATCTTGACCGCAGCCACGGCGGTGGCGATCGCGCCATAGCCGGTCAGAACGACGATCCGGCTGTCCGGACGTTTCTCGCGCAGCAATTCGACCACGTCGAGACCGCTGCCATCCTCGAGCCTCAGGTCGATCACCGCAAAGGCGGGCGGTCGGGCGGTGGCGATGGCCTTTCCGGCAGCAACGGACCCGGCCGTTTCGACCTCGAAGCCGCGCTTTTCCATGGCCCGGGCGAGACGTCGCAGAAACGGCTCGTCGTCATCCACCAACAGGAGCGATTTGTCCTCGCCAAGGTCGATCATCTCATTTCCGGTCATGGAACCCCTCTCCCACTATTCACGTATTCGCGTGGATTCATGCGACCTTAGAGCGCAGACGAGGGAGGGTCAATTTCTACGCTGCGGAAGTTTTGGGCTTCCGACCTGTCGATGATCGAAAAACCTGCATTCGTAAGTTTACTTTGCCGCGTCGATGAAACAGGCCACCCGATCCGCCATTTGTTCCGGCGTGTCCTCGCGTTTGAAGAAATCGACGAAACCGATCTCCGGAAACACCAGATAGGCGAAGGTGGAATGATCGACGAGGTAATATTCGGGATCGCCGTCCTGCTTCTTGTAATAGGTCTTATAGGCCATGGAGGCGGCTTTGACCTGTTCCGGCGTGCCGGTCATACCGATCATGTTCTCATGGAAAAGATCGGTGAACTCCTTGACGATCTCGGGCGTGTCACGCTCCGGGTCGATGGAGATAAAGGCCGCCTGTGCATCATAGCCGCGCTCATCGAGGAGGCGCAGCGCGTCAGCATTGCGCATATTGTCGAGCGGGCAGACATCGGGACAGAAGGTATAGCCGAAATAGAGAATAGTCGGTTTGGTGAAGACATCCTTGTCGGTCACCGTCACACCATCTTCGCTCACAAGTTCGAAAGGTCCGCCGATCGACGCTGACCCTGTCGCAACCCGACTGGCGCGGCATCCATCAAATGGATCCTCAGCCTGATCTCCAGCTTTCCCACTCAGTACCACAATTGGTCCTTTGCTTAGGATGAGTGTTGCGTTCGGTACGAAGGCAAAGATCCCCACGACGACAAGAAATAAAACTGCAGCAACAGACGCAATTATGGTGAGTGTTCGTGTTGTCATGGTATTCTCCTTTTCACCGCATTGATCGGGGCAAACGCAGGGACTAACAAGGGTCTTAATGACGCAGCGGGATAAAAAACTTGTCAGAGGCAGATAGTAAAAACACGCTTTTCACCGGGGAGCGCCGGTCAAATTGGGTCCGGCTGCGGACCCTGGTGGCGCTGCGCTGGATCGCCATTATCGGCCAGATTGGCAGTATCCTTGTGGCATATCTGGTGTTCGGGCTGCGCTTTGAGCTCGGTGGGTTCGCCGTTGCGATCGGCGCCTCGGTGATCCTCAATATCGTCGCCAGCTTCATTTATCCGGAAAACACACGCTTGAGCGAACGCGGGGCCACTCTGATGCTGCTGTTCGACATCGCACAGCTTTCGGCGCTGCTGTATTTTTCTGGTGGGCTCAACAACCCGTTCGCGATCCTGATCCTGGCGCCGGTCACGATTTCCGCCTCCGCTCTACAGCCGAAATCCTCGTTTCTGACCGGTGGCGCGGCGATCGCGCTGGTGAGTTTTCTGGCATTGCACCATGTGCCTTTGCACACGGAAACCGGCACGATTCACACCATGCCCGATATTTTCCTGCTCGGAAGCTGGGCCGGCATCGTGATCGGCGTGGTCTTCATGGGCGTGTTCTCCTGGAAGGTTGCCTCCGAAATCAATTCCATGTCCGAGGCCCTGCTGGCCACCCAGATGGCGCTGACCCGCGAACAGAAACTGACCGATCTCGGCGGTGTCATTGCCGCCGCGGCGCATGAGCTCGGCACGCCTCTGGCAACGATCAAGCTGGTCTCCAGCGAATTGGTCGACGATCTTCAAGGCCAGGCGGAGCTCTGTGACGATGCCAGGTTGATCAATGAACAGGCGGACCGCTGTCGCGACATCCTCCATTCCATGGGGCAGGCGGGCAAGGATGATCTTCACATGCGCACCGCCCCGCTTCAGGCGGTCGTGGAAGAAGCCGCACAACCGCATATGAATCGCGGAAAAACAGTCAAGATCGAGGTGCTCGGCGCCGAGGACCGAACCACGCAACCCTTTGTCTATCGCCGGCCGGAGATCATTCACGGTTTGCGCAATCTGGTTCAGAACGCTGTGGACTTCTGTGAAACCACGGTCTGGATCGATATTTCCTGGAGCCATCAAGATATCAGGTTGAGGATCATTGACGATGGCGCCGGCTTCCCGGCCTCGGTCATCGGGCGTATCGGCGATCCGTTCATGCGCCGCAAACGCACCGAGCGGGATCAGGAAAAACGCCCGGGATACAATGGCATGGGGCTGGGGCTCTTCATCGCCAAGACATTGCTCGAACGCACCGGGGCAGAGATCACCTTTGCCAATGGCTCCGACCGTCACGATCTCCACCTGCATGCGGGACGACGGTCCGGCGCGATCGTCGAGCTTGGATGGCAAAGAGAACTGATCAGCCTCGCGGAGGGGGAAGAGAACCGGGCGCTTGGAGAAAATACGCCCTTCGCGACATAATTTCGCCATATTTCCTGCCGCATTTAACGGTGCGTTAACCAAGCTTACTCAAACTGAACCCATCGCAATCGCGCCTATTCTGATGGGAATCACAATGTCACCGGAGCTTCTGTTCACACTCGCCACGCTCGCCCTGGGTAGCCTCGGGGCTGCCTTCTTTGCGCTTTACGGTCTCGCCTGGCTGGCATCCCGCAAGGATCACGATGTGGCGATCACCCTGAGTTCTCAGGACAATGACATCGTCTTTCTCTTTGATGACGAAAAGCTGGTGAACGCCACCCCCGCGGCACAGAGCATCATGGCAGCCGCGGCGAATGTCGGTTCCGACTGGTCCCGGCTGCTGTCGGTGATGATCTCCAAATTCCCGACCCTGCAGCGTGATATTTCGGAACTGGCGGATTGCGGCAGCATGGCCATCGAATCCCGGGACGAAAGCGCCGTGATGAAATGCGAATGGCGCAACGGCCTGGCCCGGCTGACCCTGTTCGACCGGGAAACCGAACAGGCCCATCTCGATCTCGACCGGCATTCGCTGATGGCGATGGAGCAGGAACTCGAAACCCTGCGCGCCACCACCGAACATGTTCCCTTTCTGGTCTGGCGCGAAAACGAAGACGACACCATCACCTGGGCCAACAGCGCCTATATGTCGCTCGCAGACAGCCTCTCTGACGAGGCGGAAACCCAAAGCTGGCCGCCGGTCTCGCTGTTCAATACCCAACTTCTGGCCAATGCCGGAAGCAAGGAATCCCGCCGTCTGCGTCTGAAAGATGCCGCTGGCGAAGATCATTGGTATGACGTGTTCCGCTACAAGCTCGGCAAGACCACGCTCTACACGGCGAACTCTGCCGATCGCACGGTGAAAGCCGAGGAAACCCTGCGCGAATTCACCCAGACCCTGACCAAGACATTTTCCCACCTCACCATCGGTCTGGCAGTGTTCGACCGCAATCGTCAGCTGGCGCTGTTCAATCCGGCGCTCTCGGATCTGACGACTCTCTCCGCCGAATTCCTGATCACCCGTCCGGCGCTCACCACATTTCTCGACCGTCTGCGCGACAGCCAGATGATGCCGGAACCCAAGGATTACAAATCCTGGCGCCATGAAATGGCCGAACTGGAGAACGCCGCCGAAGACGGCACTTACGAGGAGATCTGGACCCTGCCCGGCGACAAGACCTATCGCGTCTCCGGTCGTCCGCATCCGGATGGCGCCATTGCCTTCCTGTTCGAGGATATCTCCGCCGAAATGTCCCTGACCCGTCGGTTCCGCTCGGAAATCGAAACCGGGCAGGCCGTGCTCGACAGCCTCTCGGAAGCCATCGCGGTGTTTGCCAGCGACGGGCATATGGTCATGTCCAACTCTGCCTATACCAGCCTGTGGAACGTGACCCGGAAGAACGACAGTGCAGAGATCAGCATTTCGGACGCCACCCGCGTCTGGAACGCCAAATGCGCCCCGACGCCGCTTTGGGACAATATCCGCGATTTCGTCCGCGCCAGCGGCGAGCGCAACGAATGGATCGGCCAGACCCGGCTCTGGGATGGTCGTCGGCTGAACTGCCGCTTCGTGCCGATGCCCAACGGCCAGACGCTTGTCGGTTTCATGCCGGAATCCCGCACCCAGACCATGCGCCCTGTACTCAGACCCCAAGCCAGCAGCAGCCATTACGTCGAGATGTGAGCCGCTCCCAACTGCGCGGCCGGTCACAGGAGACCTTGTGTCCGGCGCGTGGCCGCCTAAAGTCGGGCGACACTCGTTCGATCCGAAAGGCTCACCTCCGTGACTTCCCGACCTGGCGCGCCAAGCGCCGCAGATGACCGCGCTCAAGCTCTGGAGACCTTCGTCTCCACCACCGACTGGGCCGGCACGCAGACCACGGCTCTTGCCGGGGATGCCTCCCGCCGCCGCTATTTTCGCCTGACCGATCCGACCTCTGGTCGCACGGCCATCCTGATGGATGCGCCACCCGATGCCGGTGAAGATGTGCGCCCTTTTCTGAAAGTCGCCGCCTATCTGCGCAACTTGTCTCTCTCGGCACCGGACATCTACGCCGCCGATGAAGAACAGGGTTTTCTCATTCTCGAAGACTTCGGCAATGATCTTTATGATCAGGTCTGTGCCCGCGACGCGTCGCTCGAGCCGGCGCTCTACGATGCTGCGGTCGATGTCTTGGTGGCATTGGCACAGGCCCCGGCGATGGAAGGGCTCGCCGAGTACGGCCCGCTGATGTCGGATCTCGCCCTGTCCTGTTACCGCTGGTATGCCGAACCGATCCTTGGGCAGGCCATGGGTGATGCATGCGAAGAGGCCCGGTCCGTGCTAAACCCGCTTCTCTCCGCACTCGGCCCCGGTCAGACCACGATCCTGCGTGATTATCATGCCCAGAATCTGCTGTGGTTGCCCGATCGTGGCGGTCCGGCAAAGGTCGGGCTGCTGGATTTTCAGGACGCCATGCTGGGTCCCGTCGCCTATGATCTGATCTCGCTGACCACCGATGCGCGACGCGATGTGCCCGAGGCAATTCAATCCCGTTGCATGGACCGTTTCGTCGCTGGACTGGGCCTAAACCCCTCTGATTTCTCGCGCGACGCGGCGATCTGTTCGGTCCAGCGCAACCTGCGCATTCTGATGATTTTCGGTCGGATGTCGCTGCATTTCGGGAAACCGCATTATGTCGACCTGATCCCCCGGGTCTGGGGGCATTTGCAACGCGATCTCGACCATCCCGAACTCGGCGATCTGGCCGCCATCGTCCGACGCCATCTCCCGGAACCAACGCAAGCATCACTCAACATCCTGAAGGCAAAATGCGGCACCATCCCAACTCTGCAATGATCTTCTGCGCCGGCCGCGGCACGCGCATGAAAGAGCTGACGGAAACCCGTCCGAAGCCGATGATCGAGGTCGCGGGCCAACCGTTGGTCGATCATGCTCTGGCCCAGCTCGACGGGGTCGAGACCCGGGTCGCCAATCTGCACTACCTGCCAGATCAGTTGGAGAAGCACCTGAATTTGGCTGGATTAGAGACTGTTTTCGAACCAGAGTTGCTGGAAACCGGCGGTGGCTTGAAGAACGCGCTGCCGCTGCTCAATGGTGACAGCGTTTTCACCATGAACACCGACGCGGTCTGGAAAGGTCCACAGGCTTCCAAGGTGCTCGCCCAAGCCTGGCAACCCGAGATCATGGACGCGCTTTTGCTTATCGCGCCGAAATCCCGCGTGCATGCCCATCTGGGCAAGGGCGATTTCGATCTGGGTGAGAGCGGGCAAATCTCGCGCGGACAGAGCTACATCTACACCGGCGCGCAAATCATCAAGACCGCTCCGCTGGCCGAGATCGAAGCGCGTCATTTCTCGCTCAACCTCGTCTGGGAAAAGCTGTTTGAGCTGGGTCGTATCTATGGCGTGACCTATCCCGGTCACTGGTGTGATGTCGGGCATCCTGATGGTATAGACGTGGCGGAAGCCATGTTGAGGGAGGTCTGATGTTCGCATCAGCGGGAAAGCCCGGATTGTTCGGCGTGCCCTGCGGCACCAACTATCCCGATGCCATCGCACACGGGTTGTTGCGACGGCTCGACGGCATGCCGCCGGAAGTACTGGCAAAGACGGAAATCTTTGTGAACACCTCGCGAATGAAGAAGGACATTCAGGTGGCCTTTGAGACGGGGAAGACACGTTTCCTGCCAAGAACCCGTCTGCTGACCGAGATCGGGCTTGATCCGGGATTCATGGACCTGCCGGTGCCGGTCAGCAGCTTGCGTCGGCGACTGGAACTGTCACAACTGGTGCGGCATTTCCTCCGTCAGGAGCCGCAATTCGCCATTCGCTCTTCTGTATTCGATCTCTCCGACAGTCTTGCACAGCTTCTGTCCGAGATGCAGGACGAGGGCGTCACCCCGGAGGATATTCGCAATCTGAAGGTTCAGGATGCCTCGGGGCACTGGCAGAAATCGCTGCAATTCCTGTCGATCATTTTCGAATTTTTCGGACCTGAAGTCGCCCGCACCCCGAGCCCGGAAGATCGCCTGCGCCAGATCGTGGATCGGTTGGAAGCGCAATGGGCAAAGAGCCCGCCGGATCATCCGATCCTCGTCGCCGGCTCGACCGGCTCACGCGGTACGACAGCCCGTTTCATGTCGCTTGTCGCCCGGCTGCCCAACGGCGCCGTGATCCTGCCCGGCGTCGATTTCGACATGTCGGGATCGGTCTGGAACGCGATCCGCACCCCGGATCATGCCGCCTTTGAGCATCCGCAGGAACGCATGGCGCGTATCGGCGAGAGGCTCGGCATCTCGCCGAGAGAAATTGCGCCATGGGACGAGGTTCAGCCCCCGAATGCGATCCGAAACCGGCTGATCTCCCTGGCTTTGCGCCCAGCACCGGTGACGGATCAATGGATGCGCGAAGGTCCGGCCTTCAAGGATGTCGAGACAGCGACAGAGGCGCTGAGCCTCATCGAAGCTCCGGATATGCGGATCGAATCCAATGCCGTGGCGCTGATCCTGCGTCACGCGGCCGAGACCGGCAAGAAAGCGGCTTTGATCACCCCCGATCGCGATTTGGCCCGCCGCGTGACGGCGCTTCTGGACCGTTGGGACATTGCTCCCGATGACAGTGCCGGCATCCCGCTCAACCAGACTCCGCCGGGGCGATTGCTCCGGCATCTGGTCGGCTTCATGGGGCAAAGCCTGTCCGCCGAAGACCTTCTGGTGCTGTTGAAACATCCGCTCTCGGCGCGAGGCTCCGAAGGCGATGAGGGCCGGGGGTATCACCTGTTGTGGACCCGTGAGCTCGAGGTTCATCTGCGCCGCCACGGCCCGGCCTTTCCCGAGCGCGACGACCTGCTGCATTGGGCCATCAAATCGGGCGAGGACAAGGAGGACAAAGACGCGCGCTATCACTGGGCCGGTTGGGTCGCGGATGTGAAAGAGGTTTTGACCGAGGCACAGGAGCGCCCGCTTGGCCAACATGTCGATCACCTTGTCGAGCTGGGCGCCATTCTGGTCAAGGGCCCGAAAGGCGAAGACGACAGCGAGCTCTGGGCGCAAAATGCCGGGCGAGAGGTGCTGCGGCTGATTCACGATCTGCGACAAGAGGCGGAGCATGGTGGTACGCTCACCGTGCTGGAATTCGCCGATCTGTTTCGGGCCGTCTTGGGCCGCGGCATCGCGCGCGACCCGGAACCGAAACACCCGGAAATCATGATCTGGGGCACCTTGGAAGCCCGCGCACTCAATGCCGATCTGGTCATTCTCGGCGGGTTGAACGAAACGGTCTGGCCACAATCCGTTGGTCAGGACCCCTGGTTCAGCCGCGATATGCGCAAGCAGGCCGGACTTTTGTCGCCGGAACAATCGACGGGGCTCGCGGCACATGATTTTCAACAGGCGATCGGCGCGCCCGACGTGGTGATAACCCGGGCCAAACGCGATGCCGAGGCGGAGACCGTGGCCTCGCGCTGGCTCATTCGTCTCACCAATCTCATGGCGGGCATGTCGGACGAGGGGCGTGCCGCACTCGCGGCCATGCGGGAGCGCGGTCAAAAGTGGATCGATCTGGCCGAAGAGATCGACAGACCCGATTTTACCCTTCCTGCGGCCAGACGCCCGAGCCCGCGCCCGCCCGTCGAGGCGCGTCCGCGACAGCTTTCAGTGACCCGGATCGAGACCCTGATCCGCGATCCTTATGATATCTACGCCAGCCGTATCCTGCGCCTGAGCAAACTCGATCCGTTGAGCCGCGACCCCGACGTGCGCGAACGTGGCACCGCGCTTCATGCGATCATGGAAGCCTATCTGTCGCAGATTGCCGATGAGTCCCATGAGGCTGCGGTCGCACGGTTTCTCTCCGTGGCCGAAGATGTGCTCGAACGCGAAGTGGCCTGGCCTTCGGCAAGACGTGTCTGGCTCGGTCGCATCCGGCGCGTCGCCAGTCAGATCATTCAACGCGAGAGCGCCTTGCTGACCGAAGGCCAGCCTGCCGGGATCGAGGCCAAGGGCGCGATGCATATCCCCGAGGTGGATTTCTCGCTGACCTGCAAAGCGGATCGGATCGACCGGCTCGAGGACGGAACTTTCGCCATTTATGACTATAAATCCGGCTCGCCGCCGAGCGAGAAACAAACCCGCTATTTCAACATTCAGCTGCATCTCGAGGCGGCGATGATGGAGGCCGGCGGCTTCGACGACGTGCCCAGGGGGCATGTGTCGAAAATTGCCTATCTCGGTCTCGGCACGAAACTCACCGACACCACGCTGCCGTTGGAGCCCGGAGAGGACGTGAAGATCCGCAAACGCCTCGCCGATTTGATCAAGGCCTACGACACGGTGGAACAGGGCTATTCGGCGCGGCGCATGATGGCCTCTGTGCGGTACACGACCGATTTCGAACATCTGTCGCGCTATGGCGAATGGACCGATTCGGATGAGCCGGTGCCGGAGGATCTGGCATGACTGAGATGAACGAAGCCACCCGCCGTCAGATCATGGCCGCGCGCCCCGATGTCTCCACCTGGGTCTCGGCAAATGCCGGGTCGGGCAAGACCAAGGTGCTGACGGATCGGGTGGCGCGACTGTTGCTCGATGGCACGCCGCCGCAACACATCCTCTGTCTGACCTATACCAAGGCCGCCGCCGCCGAGATGCAGAACCGGCTGTTCAAACGCCTGGGCGATTGGGCCATGCTGCCCGATCCGGATCTGATCAAGGAGCTGACCGCTCTGGCGCCGGACAAGGCGCTCGACAGCGATGTGTTGCGTCAGGCCCGGACGCTCTTTGCCCGGGCGATCGAGACACCGGGCGGGTTGAAAATCCAAACGATCCACTCGTTTTGTAGCGCCTTGTTGCGGCGCTTTCCGCTCGAAGCCGGCGTGTCGCCGCAGTTCAAGGAAATGGATCCGCGCCAGTCGCGTCAAATGCTCGCGGATATTCTCGAGGAGATCGCGCTTGGCCCGAAACGCGAAGTGATCGATGCTGCGGCCGCCTATGTCAGCGATCTCGATCTGACCGATCTCGCCGAGAAACTCATCGCCAAGCGCGAGTTGCTCATACCGGCGCGGGGCCGCTCGGAGATCTGGTCCTGGTTCGATCTGCCGGAGGGATATTCCGAAGAGTTGCTTCTGGGGGACGTCTTCCTCGGCGGCGAGGCAGAGATGTTTCGCGACGCCGCCATCTTGATGGAGGGATCGAGCAAGGCCGATCAGAAACTGGCACCAATTTTCCGAAATTGGGCTGGATTAGAGCCTGATTTGGCGCTGGTTCACGACTGCTGCAACCGGCTTCTGGCCGGTGAAAAAAGCAAGACACCGTTTCAATCGAAATTCTACGCGCAATATGCCAGCCTGCCGACCCGCAAGCTGATCGACGCGCATCCGGAGGCGTTTCATCGGCTCGAGGCCTTCATGAAGCGGATCGAGGCGGTGCGGCCCAGGCTTTCGGGCCTGTTGGACGCGCGCAAAACCGAAACGCTGCATCGCCTGGCACAGGAGGTCTTGCCGCCCTATCTCGAACGCAAGGCCCAACTCGGGCTTCTGGATTTCGACGATATGATCCGCCGCGCGCGCGATCTTTTGTCGATCTCCAACGTGTCGCAATGGGTGCTCTACCGGTTGGACGGCGGCATCGATCATATTCTGGTTGACGAGGCCCAGGACACCAGCCCGGACCAATGGCGCGTCGTGCAGCTTCTGGCCGGTGAGTTCACCGCGGGCGAGGGAGCCCGTGCGGATGTCACCCGCACCATCTTTGTCGTCGGCGATCACAAGCAATCGATCTATTCCTTCCAGGGGGCAGCGCCGGAAGCCTTCGACCTGATGAAAGGTCATTTCGGCGCACAACTCGGTGCCGTGGAGCAACCGCTACAAGACCTCGCGCTGCAATACTCCTTCCGCTCCTCGCCCGCGATCCTGAGCGCCACCGACGCGGTTTTCGCACAGAGCGACGGGGTCGGGGTCGGGGGGGCGCCGGAACATATCGCGTTTTTCGAGGACATCCCCGGGCGTGTCGACCTCTGGTCTCTGGAAGAGCCGGAAGCCACGGAAGATGATCCCGAAAACTGGGAAGATCCGGTCGATATCATCCGCCCGGAACATCACAACGCCCGGCTGGCGCGGCGGGTCACGGAATTCGTCGCCGATCTGCTTGAGAATGGCGCCTTGCCGGGCAAGAATGGTGCGGGCAGGGCGGTCGAGCCCGGCGATATCCTGATCTTGGTGCGCAGCCGTTCGGAATTGTTCGGGCGCATTCTGCGCAGTCTGAAATCTCATCCCGCCCGCATTCCCGTGGCCGGCGCCGATCGGATGACGCTTGGCGACGAGATGGCGGTCAAGGATATCTCGTCGCTTCTGGCCTTTCTGTCGCTGCAGGATGACGATCTTGCGCTGGCCGAAGTGCTGAAATCACCGCTGTTCAACTGGTCGGAACGCGATCTCTATCAGCTCGCACATGGGCGCACCACGATCACGCTCTGGCGGGCGCTTTATGAGCGGCGCGCGGACTGGCCCGAGACCTTCGAAATCCTTGAGGATCTGCGGCAGGTCTCCGACTTCCTGCGCCCTTACGATCTGATCGAAAGGGTGCTCATCCGCCATGACGGCCGGCGCAAATTCATCGCGCGATTGGGCAAGGAAGCCGAGGACGGATTGGACGCGCTGCTGCATCAGGCCCGCGCCTATGAAACCGGCGAGACGCCGAGTCTCACCGGGTTTCTGGCCTGGCTCGAAGCGCAAGAGATCCAGCTCAAACGCGTGCTCGACGAGAATTCCAATCTGGTGCGGGTGATGTCGGCGCATGGCTCGAAAGGGCTCGAGGCACCGATCGTGATCCTGCCCGACACGTTGAAACCGCTGCGCGAGACGCGCGAGGAATTCATCGAGCCTGCGCCCGGACAGTTGATCTGGAAAGGCGCGAAGGAACAGCGCTCCGATCTGACAAATTCGACCCTGAACCGGCTGAAACAGGCAGATTTGGAAGAAGATCGGCGATTGCTCTATGTGGCGATGACCCGGGCGGAAAAATGGCTCGTGGTCTGTGGTGCGGGCGAGGAGAAACCGGACACATGGTACGATCTGATCCGGAAAGGCTTGGAAACCTTGCCGACAGAGGCCTGTGAACTTGCCGGCACTTTGGGGCGACGCTATGCGCACGGCACCTGGCCCGACAGCGGCGCAGGAAAAGACAACACAGAAAAGGCCGCAACCCTCCTGCCGCATTGGTGCCACTCGCCCGCCATTCCGCCGGACACGACAGTGGAGAGGATAAGCCCCTCGGATCTCGGTGGTGCAAAGGCTTTGCCCGGTGAAGCCGCGCTCCTGGATAAGGACGTGGCCATGCGGCGTGGTCGGCAATTACATCTGCTGATCGAGCTCTTGCCGGAAATTGCAGCGAAAGAGCGGGAAGATGTCGCCCGCTTCCTGCTCACGCGTGGAGAAGATCCCGCGCTTGACGATGAGATCCCCGAACTGATCGAAGAGGCTTTGTCGGTGATCGGCGGACGATATGACTGGGATATTTTCGGGCCGGGCTCTCTGGCCGAAGTCCCTTATACGTCGCAGCTTTTCGGCAAGTCTCTGAGCGGCATCATCGATCGGCTCATCGTGTCGCCGGACCGCGTCCGGATCGTCGATTACAAATCGAATGCCATCGTGCCGGATCGCCCGGAGGACATCCCGGAAGGGCTGCTGCGTCAGCTCGGTGCCTATGCGACGGCCTGTCGGGAGATTTACCCGGAGCGCGAGATCGAGGTGGCGATCCTGTGGACGAAAACGGCAAAGCTGCAACCGGTGTCTCTCGACATCGTGATGTCTGCATTGCGTCGTACCGCCACATCTTGACCGCCACGGGCACACGCCCTAGATTTTCGCTCAAGTTACAGCATTCAGGAGAAGCCCTATGGCAACCGTCCAAGTCAGCGACGACACGTTCTCGTCCGAAGTCCTCGAATCCGATATCCCCGTTGTGGTCGATTTTTGGGCCGAATGGTGCGGCCCGTGTAAACAGATCGGCCCGTCGCTCGAAGAACTGGCCAAGGAGCTCGACGGCAAGGTGAAGATCGCCAAGGTGAACGTCGATGAAAACCCGAACGCGCCGGCACAATTCGGTGTTCGTTCGATCCCGGCCCTGTTCATGTTCAAAGGCGGCGAAGTCGTCTCTGCCAAGATCGGCGCAGCCCCGAAAGCGGCTCTCGCCAACTGGATCGCCGAAGAATCCTGATCCCGATTGGGATGACGTGAATTGGGGCGCCTCAGGGCGCCCTTTTTCATGCGCCGGTTGCACAGGACCCGCCATGGTCACATATAGAGGGCCAAGCGAAAGGAAATCCGAATGTCGAAAGAAGAATTCCCCGGCTGGCATGGCACGACGATCATCGGCGTGCGGCGCGGTGGTGAGGTTGTGGTTGCCGGCGACGGGCAGGTGAGTCTCGGTCAGACCGTGATCAAGGGCACGGCTCGCAAAGTGCGGCGGTTGAGCCCCGGAGGGCGCGAGGTGGTCTGTGGATTTGCCGGTTCCACCGCCGATGCCTTCACGCTTCTGGAACGGCTCGAAGCCAAGTTGGAAGCCACGCCGGGTCAACTGGCACGGGCCTGTGTCGAACTGGCGAAAGACTGGCGCACCGACAAATATCTCTCGAAACTCGAGGCCATGCTGATCGTCACAGATGGCGATGCGCTCTTGGTGGTGACCGGCGCCGGCGACGTGCTGGAGCCCGAACATGACATTGCGGCCATTGGTTCAGGCGGCAATTTCGCACTCGCAGCCGCGCGCGGCCTCATGGAGACAGAAAAATCTGCCGAAGAGATCGCCCGCGCAGCGATGGCCATCGCCTCCGACATTTGCGTTTACACCAATGGCAACCTGACGGTTGAGAAGATTTCGACATGACTGACCTGACTCCCCGTGAAATCGTATCCGAACTGGACCGTTTCATCATCGGCCAGAAAGACGCCAAGCGCGCGGTCGCCGTGGCGCTGCGCAATCGCTGGCGCCGCAAGCAGCTCTCCGACGAGCTGCGCGATGAGGTTTATCCGAAGAACATCCTGATGATCGGGCCCACCGGCGTCGGTAAGACCGAGATTTCCCGCCGTCTGGCGAAACTCGCCAAGGCCCCCTTCGTCAAGGTGGAAGCGACGAAATTCACCGAGGTCGGCTATGTCGGTCGCGACGTCGAACAGATCGTGCGAGATCTCGTCGATGGCGCAATCACCCAGACCCGCGAATACATGCGCGAGGATGTGAAGGCGAAGGCCGAAGCCGCCGCCGAGGAACGCGTGATCGAAGTGATCGCCGGCTCGGACGCCCGCGAACAGACCCGCGAGATGTTCCGCAAGAAGCTGCGCAGTGGCGAGCTCGACAACACGGTGATCGAATTGGAGCTGCAGGACAGCGCAACGCCGACGGGCATGTTCGAGATTCCCGGCCAGCCGCAGATGGGTGGCGGAATGATGAACCTGGGCGATCTGCTCAAGGGCTTTGGCGGCCGGACCGTCAAGAAACGCATGAGCGTCGCGGACAGCTATGAGGTTCTGGTCAATGAAGAGGCCGACAAGCTTCTGGATGACGAGACGGTCACCCGCGCGGCGCTCAAGGCGGTCGAAGAAAACGGCATCGTGTTCCTCGACGAGATCGACAAGGTCTGTGCCCGCTCGGACGCGCGCGGTGGCGATGTGTCCCGTGAAGGGGTGCAGCGCGATCTGCTGCCGCTGATCGAGGGCACCACCGTGTCGACCAAATATGGCCCGGTGAAAACCGACCACATCCTGTTCATCGCCTCTGGCGCGTTCCATATCGCCAAACCGTCGGATCTGCTGCCGGAGCTTCAGGGCCGCCTGCCGATCCGCGTCGAACTTCGCGCGCTGGAAGAGGGCGATTTCGTCCGCATCCTGACGGAGACCGACAATGCGCTCACGCTGCAATACACGGCGCTGATGGAGACGGAAGAGGTCAAGGTGACATTCGCCGAAGACGGCATCGCCGCGATCGCCAAGCTCGCCGCCGAGGTGAACAGCACGGTCGAAAACATTGGTGCACGGCGGCTTTACACGATCATGGAGCGGGTGTTCGAGGAGCTGTCTTTTGAAGCTCCCGACAAATCCGGCGCCGAGATTACCGTCGACGCCGCCTATGTCCATGCCCATGTCGACCAGCTGGCCAAGACCACGGATGTCAGCCGTTACATGCTGTAATCGACGTATTATTCATTTTTGGCGGCGCAGGTAGACGTAATAGGCTCCTGTGCCGCCATGTTTGAGATGGGCCTCGGAGACCTGCAACACCGCCTCGCGCAAAGGCGAGCTGTGCAGCCAATGCGGCACCTGATGTTTCAACACGCCCTTGCGCACCGGGATCGGTCCGCCTTCGTCGCGATGCTTGCCCTTGCCGGTGATCACCAAAACCAGCCGCCGCTCCATCGCCCAGGAATTGAGGATGAACCGCGTCAGCGCCGGATGCGCCTGGGCCAGCGTCATGCCATGCAGGTCGATCCGGGCCTCGGGCACCAATTGCCCCTTGCGCATCTTGCCGAATTTCTTGCGGTCCATGCGCATTGGCGCCTGCGTCAAATGATCCGAAATCGTCGGGGCGAGATCATGGGCGCGGGAGGCTGTCGCTGCATGACGCCCGATTTCGAGATCCAGGTTGAGCGAGGGTTTCCCCGGTGCTTTCCGCTGTACCGGTTTCACCTCCGGTATCCCTGGCTTTTCAGGCCGGGCAAGGGGGGCCGCCGGTCGGTTGGGGTGCAGCGGCGTCGTGGTCTTGCGCACGGAGTCCCAAAGATCCTTGTCTTCCCCGGACAGGGTCTTTTTGCGCCGGCTCACCCTTCCACCCTTTCCTCAAAAGCATAGGCAAGCTGGATCGGCATGAGCACGATCATCCGTCCCGGATCGCGGATTTTTCCGGCCTGATCTCCGGCAAAATGGCCCGAACCGAAAAAGATATCGGCGCGTTGCGCGCCCTTGATCGCGGATCCGGTATCCTGTGCGATCATCAAGCGCTGCAAGGGTTCCGCACCGTCTTTTTCAATCCAAACGGGCGCCCCCAGGGGGGTGAATTTCGGATCGACCGCGATCGTGCGCATCGGCGTGATCGAACGATGCATGGCACCAATCGGCCCCTTGTCTGCGGACAGGCTCGGGAGTTCCCGAAAGAACACATAGGAGGGGTTGGTATTCAAAAGCGCATCGCCCTCGACCGGGTTGCGCCGCACCCAGTTCTGGATGACTTTTGCGGAGACCTGATGCGCATCGTAAATACCGCGGCGGATCAGCTCCTGTCCGATGGAACGATAGTTTCGGCCGTTGTGGCCGGCATAGCCGATACGCATCACCGAGCCGTTTTCCAACCTGATCCGGCCTGACCCTTGTACCTGAAGGAAAAACAGCTCGACCGGATCATCGACCCAGGCAATCTCAAGGTCTCGACCGGCGAGCGCGCCATCGGAAATATCCTGACGCGACAGGTAAGGTGCGCCGGAAACGACATCGGGAGGCAGACGATAGAGCGGGTAGCGATAGCGGGCCGTCTGAGACCGCGACCCCCGCAGTTCCGGTTCGAAATAGCCGGTGAAAAGCGGCTCTTGCCCGTCTTCGATCAGCACCGGCCGAAAGAACAATTCGAAAAAACTGCGGGCATTGGGGGCCTGTTTGGCAAGCGCACAGAGCTGTGGCCATTCTGCCCCCTCGATCAGATCGCAGGTCTCGGCAAAAACGGAAAGGGCGGCGGATTGATCATCCGCAGCCCAGCCGTTCAGCTCATCGAAGGAAAGGACGCGCGCCATGAGATCATCCTGAGATGATGCCGGCGCGGTCAGGGCCAGCAAACCTGCAACCGCAGTGCCTGCCATTCGTTTCCACATCAGGCACCGGTGGCGACGAGTTGCCAGTTCGGATCGTTGGAACCAAGCACGCGGGCAAAGGTCCAGATGTCCTTTTGCCGTTTGATATCCTTGGCGTCACCTTCGACAATATCCCCTTGGGCATTGCGCACGACAGACGTCGTTTCGCCAACGAAGCGGATCTTGATTTCCGCCTCATCGCTGGCGCGGTCAAAATCGGCATCTATGATCTGCAGTTCGCGCAGACCAACGAACTGGCTCTCGATGGTCAGGCCTTTGGCCTGGCGGTCGGCCACCACTGAGGCGAAAGCCTCATGGACATCCTCGGAAAGGAAGTCCTTGATACTGTCGAGATCGTCATGTTCGAAAGCCATGAGGATCATCTCATAGGCACCGCGGGCACCGGAAAGAAACTCGGCCACGCTGAACGAGGGCTCGACGCGTTTGATCGCGGCTAGATTCTCGGCGGCACGCGTGCCGGCTTCGACATTGTCGACAATGTCATGGTCCACACCGCCTTCGATCACCTCGAAATCGCGCTTGACCTGCGTGGCCTCCTCAGGCCCAGGAAATTCCGCACGGGGTTTTTCGAAACCTTCGCGAGTCCCCAAAACACTGCGCAGGCGCAGGATCAGAAAAATGGCTATGCCCGCGAGGACAAGAATGGAAAGAAGGGAGTTCCCCATCGGCGATCAATCTCCGTGCATCATGGCAAAAGTCGTCTACCGACCTTATGTAGGTGACGCATCCCGCCAAGTCTACCGGTGGGCCGGAGAATAGAAAGAGGTTCCCATGTGGCTTTTTGCGCTTTTTGTCGCTGTTCCGATCATCGAGATTGCCCTGTTCATCCAGGTGGGCGGGTTGATCGGTCTATGGCCAACGCTCTTGATCGTGATTGTGACAGCCATTCTCGGCACGACGCTGGTGCGGCAGCAGGGAGCTTTGGCCATGTCACAATTGCGTCAATCCTTCTCGGAGCTGAACGATCCCTCCGAACCCCTGGCTCACGGGGCGATGATCCTCCTGTCGGGCGCGCTGCTACTGACACCCGGGTTTTTCACCGATACCGTCGGGTTTCTGCTGTTGATCCCCGGCTTTCGCAGCTTTGTCCTGAAAGAGCTGCGCAAACGCATTCAGGTCCAGAGTTTCGTGATGGGGCAACAGAGCATGCACCAGACCCGCGATCCCTTTACCGGTGATCCGCGCGGCGGGCGTGGCGATGGTCCGGATGTGATTGACGGTGAATTCGAAGAAATTGATCCGGAAAGCCGTAAAAATCGCGGGCCTTCGGGCTGGACTCGCCATTGAGGCAAGCGCGACAACCTGATACAAAACCACGAATTTCATTTTTCGAGGACGAAACTCATGGCCGAAAACGGCGCTACCCCCCAGACCGATGAGGCGGCTCAGCCGGCACCCGTCAAAATGCAAACCCTTGGCCAGTACATCCGGGATATGTCGTTTGAAAATATCCTCGCCCAGAAGGGTCTGAAGGTTGAAGGCCGCCCGGCGATCTCCGTTCAAGTCGCGCTTGATGCGAAAAAACGCGACGAGGACAATCAGTTCGAAGTCGCCACCAAGGTGAAGGTCGAATCCAAGACCGAGAGCGGCGATGCGACCCTGTTCATTCTCGAACTGGACTATGCTGGCGTCTTCCTGATCGAGAACGTGCCGGACGAACAGATGCACCCGTTCCTGATGATCGAATGCCCGCGCATGCTCTTCCCGTTCCTGCGCCGCGTCGTGCATGACGTGACCCGCGACGGTGGCTTCCCGCCGCTGAATCTGGACAATATCGACTTCGTCCAACTCTATCGCCAGGACATGGCGCGCCGCGCCGAAGCGCAACAGGCCGCTGCTGCTCCGGCAAACTAAGTCTCTATCTTAGCTGAATTTATTCCAAATCGCGCCGTCGCCCAGACCTTCAACGAATGAAGCATGGGCGGCGGCTTCTTCGTCTGTGATCCGGGGCGGGAGCGGGGCAGGGCGCCGGGACGGCCGCCAATTGTCCTCGGCCCCCGCCGCAGCGGCGCTGTCCTTTTTCTCGCTGACAGGGGCCAGCACCAGATCCGGCTGCCGCCCGCCAATGAGCTCGAGATAGACTTCCGCCAGAATTTCCGAGTCGAGCAACGCGCCGTGCAGCGTCCGCGAGGAGTTGTCGATGCCAAAGCGGCGGCATAGCGCGTCGAGAGTGGCGGGAGAGCCGGGAAATTTCTTGCGCGCCATGGCAAGCGTATCGACAGCTCGGTCATAGGGAATTTCCGGCAGGCCGATCCAGCTCAGCTCGGCATTGAGGAATTTCATGTCGAAACTGGCATTGTGGATCACCAGCTTGGAATCCGGTCCGATGAAATCGAGAAAGGCCTGTCCCACCGCTTTGAAAAATGGTTTGTCGGCGAGGATCACCTCGCCATCTTTCGGTGGGCGTGGCGGTTGCAACAAGTCGGGACCGATGCCGTGCACCCCGAACGCCCCGTCCGGCATATGTCGATCCGGGTGAATATATTGGTGATAGGTGTTGCCCGAGGGCATGTGGTTGATCAGCTCGATCGCGCCGATTTCCACGAGGCGGTCGCCACTAAAGGGGTCAAACCCGGTGGTTTCGGTATCGAGAACGATCTCACGCATGTTCAAGCTGGCTCCGTATCTGTGAAAGCACATCCTGCACTTGCCGGCGGGCGGCTTCAAGGCTTGTGGTCTCGATCACGTAATCGGCGCGGGCGCGCTTTTCGGCATCGGGCAGCTGTTTCGCCAGAATGGTCTGAAAATGCACCTCGGTCATGCCGGGACGGGCAAGCACACGCTCGGCCTGAGTTCTCGGATCGACGGAAACAACGACAACGGTGTCGACCGCCTTGTCGCCGCCGGTTTCGAACAGCAGCGGGATGTCGACCAGTATGATCGGGGCGGCGGAGGCTTGAATGAACTCCGTGCGGTCTTGTGCCACGAGCGGATGCACGATGCTCTCGATCTCTTTCAAAGCACCCGGAGTTTCGGAGATGATCTTTTTCAAAAGTTCCTTGGACACCGCGCCATCTTCGATTGCAGCGGGAAAAATCGCAGAGATTGCTGCAACCGCTTTCCCGTCTTTTGCATAAAGTCGCGCCACGGCCTCGTCGGCATCCCAGATCGGCACGCCTTCCTCGGCAAACATGCGTGCCGTTGTACTTTTTCCCATACCGATAGAGCCCGTGAGACCAATCAGATGCGGCCGTTGTGTTTTGGAGTTCGTCATAGGGACAGGATATGCGCTCGGGTGGCTTCATCGATCTCCGGACGCTGGTCGAACCAGCGCTCGAAGCCAGGAGCCGCCTGATAGAGCAACATCCCGAGGCCATCGACGATCTGACAGCCCTTATCCGCCGCGCGCACCAGAAAGTCCGTGTGCAGCGGGGTATAGACGATATCCGTCACGACCGCGTCCGGGCTCAGGTGTTCAAAAGAGATCTTGAGCTCCGGCTGCCCCTCCATCCCGAGAGAGGTGGTGTTCACCACCGTGGTTGCCCCCTTGAGCATCTCATTGGCATTGACCCATTCAACCACGGAAATCTTGGTTCCGAATTCGGCCCTGAGCGCATCGGCGCGCGCCCGGGTACGGTTTGCAAGCCGGATTTCCGGCACGCCAACCTCAAGAAGCGAGGCGATGACCGCACGGGCAGCGCCACCAGCGCCCAAAACCGCGGCCGGGCCGGATTTCGGGTCCCAATCGGCATTGGAACGCAGATTTTCCACAAAACCATAACCATCTGTATTATCGGCATAAAGCTTGCCATCCGGCCGGAATATCAGCGTATTCGCCGCCCCGATCAGGGCGGCCCGATCGGTCACGATGTCGGCCAGCGCCAGGACGGATTCCTTATGTGGGATCGTCACATTCGCCCCGACAAAGCCCATTTTCGGCAGGGTTTTCAAAACCTGTTCGAGATCGATTTGTTCGACATGGAGCGGCACATAGTGCCCTTTGAGACCATAGCGGTTCAGCCAATAGCCATGAAGCGCCGGCGACTTGCTATGCGCAACCGGCGCGCCGATGACACCAGCCAGGGGAATTTTGGCACTCATGATGCGATGACCTTTCGTTCCGAAAGATATGACAGAAGCGGCAGCAGCGGCAAACCCAGCACGGTAAAATAGTCGCCATCAATCCGCGAAAACAAGCGCACGCCTTCGGCCTCGAGCATGTAAGACCCGACACAATGTCGAACCTCGTGCCAGTTGCGCGCAAGATAATCGTCGAGATAGTCATCCGAAATCCGGTTCATCTCAAGGCGCACCTCACCGACATGACGCCATTTCGGCTCGCCATTTTCATAGATGACCGCGGCGGAGAGTAGCTTGTGCCGCTCACCGCGCATCTCACCGAGGATCTCCCGCGCTTCCTCTATATCGCGAGCTTTGGAAATCAACCGGCCTTTGAAGGACAGGGTCTGGTCACAGCCGATGACCATGGCATCAGGATGTTTCATCGAGACCTTGCGGGCTTTGCCCTCGGCCAGCGCATCCGCAATCTCGCGTGGGCTGGCACCTTCGCTTTGAAGCGTATCTCTGATCGCCTCTTCATCAATGCGACCGACAACAACATCAAAAGAAACACCGGCGTTGCGCAGCAAGGATTGGCGAATGTCGGACCCGGAGGCCAGGATCAGGTTGCGCGGGTTGTTCATAGACTTGTTGAAAACTCCTGTGTGAGTTGGTTGGTTTTTCCGTTCATAATCGCTGCGATCGCGATCCTTGGGATAAACCGGCCTTTCCGCGAATTCCACACCTCGAGTTATCTGCGTGGGAAAGAGAAAATTCCATTGCAGGGAAAAGTAACATGTTCCCGCAACAGGTGCCATTCATCCTCTCTTCTACCACCTGAAATATCAATCAATATATTGTAATTATACACTTTATTTCATTTTATGCGCAGCTGTGGATAAGAAGATCAAAAGTTTTCAGAGCGTAGAAAACTCTGTGGAAAAGTAATTAATCCAGACTATCCACAGGCCCTACTAAATCATCATCCTTTTCTTTTTCTTTTATTATTTTATTTAGGAAGGAATTCAGAAAGGGATCTCATGGGCGATATACTGGCGACGATTTATCCATGGACGAAATCCATGCATGTGATTTCCGTGATCGCCTGGATGGCGGGACTGTTCTATTTGCCGCGCCTCTACGTGCGTCACACCGAAAGCGTGACGCAAGGAACGGAAACCGATCTCCTGTTTCAGGACATGGAGAAAAAGCTTCTGAAAATGATCATGAACCCGGCGATGATCTCGAGCTGGATTTTCGGTCTCTGCCTCGTGTTTACGCCCGGGATCGTCGACTGGAGCGCTGGCTGGTCCTGGATCAAAGCTGGGAGTGTCTTAGGCATGACATGGTTTCACATGTGGTGTGCCGCACGCAGACATGATTTCATCAATGGCACGAACACTCGAAGCGGGCGTCACTACCGGATGATGAACGAGTTGCCGACGCTTTTGATGATCTTCATCGTCGTGATGATTATCGCCAAGCCTTTTTGATCCGTGTTCGTCTCAGAAAGATTGACTTAAGCGATCCCTGTTTCTATCTATGCGCAAACCCCTGCCGTCCGGCAAAGGGATTCTCCAGTGATACATGACTGAAAAGACCCGCATGCAATGCCGGTCCGAATGGATTTTCTATGAGTGATGAAACTCTCAATCTGGCTGACCTGAAAGCCAAGAGCCCAAAAGACCTTCTCGCCATGGCGGAAGAGTTGGAAATCGAAAACGCCTCGACCATGCGCAAGGGCGAGATGATGTTTTCGATCCTCAAGGAACGCGCCGAAGATGAATGGATCATCTATGGCGACGGTGTTCTCGAGGTTCTGCAAGACGGGTTTGGTTTTCTGCGCTCTCCCGAGGCCAACTACCTGCCGGGTCCTGACGATATCTATGTTTCGCCCGATGTGATCCGCCAATACGGGTTGCGCACCGGCGATACCGTCGAAGGTGTGATGCAGGCGCCGAATGACAACGAGCGCTATTTCGCGATCACCAAGGTCACGCAGATCAACTTTGAAGAGCCTGAAAAAGCTCGTCACAAGATCAACTTCGACAACCTGACGCCGCTTTACCCGGATGAGCGGCTCAAGATGGAAATCGAGGACCCGACGATCAAGGATCGCTCGGCCCGGATCATTGACCTGGTGTCTCCGATCGGCAAAGGCCAGCGCGCCCTGATCGTGGCGCCGCCGCGCACCGGTAAAACCGTGCTGCTGCAAAACATTGCCCATTCGATCGAGACCAACCATCCCGAGTGCTATCTCATCGTTCTGCTGATCGATGAACGCCCGGAAGAGGTCACCGACATGCAGCGGAGCGTGAAAGGGGAGGTCGTCTCCTCGACCTTTGACGAGCCGGCGCAGCGTCACGTTGCCGTCTCCGAAATGGTCATCGAGAAAGCCAAGCGTCTGGTCGAGCACAAGCGCGATGTGGTGATCCTTCTCGACTCGATCACCCGTCTTGGCCGCGCCTTCAACACCGTTGTGCCGTCCTCCGGTAAGGTGCTGACCGGTGGTGTGGATGCGAATGCTCTGCAGCGTCCGAAACGCTTCTTCGGGGCTGCCCGGAACATTGAAGAGGGTGGCTCTCTGACCATCATCGCCACCGCGCTGATCGACACCGGTTCGCGTATGGACGAGGTGATTTTCGAAGAATTTAAAGGCACCGGGAACTCCGAGATCGTTCTGGATCGCAAAGTCGCCGACAAGCGCGTCTTCCCGGCGATGGACATCCTCAAATCCGGCACCCGGAAAGAGGATCTTCTGGTCGATGCCAAAGATCTGCAAAAAACTTACGTGCTGCGCCGTATCCTCAACCCGATGGGGACCACGGATGCGATCGAATTCCTGATTTCCAAGCTGAAACAGACGAAAACCAACAGCGAGTTCTTCGATTCGATGAACGCATAAGGGAAACGCGAGGATCGCGATGGATACGATCTACGCCTTGGCAAGTGCCCGCGGCAAAGCGGGTGTCGCAGTGGTCCGGATTTCCGGGCCGCTTGCGTTTTCGGCTGTCGAAACCCTCGCCGGCGATGTGCCCGCGCCGCGACGGACCGCGTTGCGCGCGTTGAGGACCGCGGATGGCGTGATGCTCGATGAAGCTCTGGTGATCTGTTTCGAGAAGGGCGCATCTTTCACTGGCGAGCAAAGCGCTGAGCTGCAGCTTCATGGCTCTGTCGCCATCGTCAATGCGGTGCTGCATGCGCTGTCCGACATGGATGGGTTGCGACTGGCCGAGGCAGGGGAGTTCACCCGGCGCGCGCTTGAGAACGAGCGTCTCGATCTGGCGCAGGTCGAAGGGCTTGCCGATCTCATCGAGGCGGAAACTGAAGCTCAGCGACGTCAGGCGTTGAAGGTTTTCTCCGGCGCGCTTGGTGAAAAAGCGGAACGCTGGCGGGCTGCGCTTTTGCGCTCTGCGGCATTGATCGAGGCGACGATCGATTTTGCCGATGAGGAGGTCCCGGTCGATGTTTCTCCTGAGGTGCTCGAACTGATCGCCACAACCATGCTTGAGCTCGAAAGCGAGATTGCCGGCTCGAAAATGGCTGAACGTATTCGCGACGGGTTTGAAGTCGCTATCGTAGGTCCACCAAATGCAGGAAAATCCACTCTTTTGAATGCCTTGGCAGGACGTGAAGCGGCGATTACCTCGGAAATCGCCGGTACGACCCGCGATGTGATCGAAGTTCGGATGGAGCTCAAAGGTCTGCCCGTCACCTTGCTTGATACGGCCGGTCTGCGTGAGACCGAGGATGTCGTGGAAGCCATCGGCATCGATCGGGCGCGCAGCCGGGCAACGCAGGCTGATCTGCGGGTGATCCTTTTGTCGGACGCCGGGAGCGTGCCAGAGATTGAGGCGCAAGAGGGCGATCTGGTGTTGATCGGCAAGGATGATATCGGGCAATTCGAACATTCTGTCTCTGGCAAGACCGGCCAGGGCATTGATGCGATGGTCGCCCATATTTCCTCGACCCTGGCGTCGAGAGCTTCCGCCGCCTCGAGCGCGATCCGGGAACGTCATCGCGTTGCAATTCGTGATGCGCTTCGCTCTATGGAATCGGCGCGCAATGAGGTATTGCTCGGGGCAGATCGCAGCGAATTGGCGGCCGAAGAGTTGCGGCGCGCCGTATATGCGCTGAACTGCCTTGTCGGGCGGATCGATGTGGAAAATATCCTTGGAGAGATCTTCTCCAGTTTCTGTATCGGAAAGTGAATTAGACGCGAGGAGTGTTTCACGTGAAACATTGCGACTTCGATGTTGTCGTCGTTGGGGGCGGCCATGCGGGATGTGACGCCGCTGCGGCCGCCGTACGGGCCGGGGCGCGAACGGCGCTTGTCACGCTGAAACGTGACGGCATTGGTGTGATGTCCTGTAACCCGGCCATCGGTGGGCTCGGGAAAGGCCACCTGGTGCGAGAGATTGATGCGCTTGATGGCGTGATGGGACGCATCGCGGATAAGGCGGGGATTCAATTCCGCCTGCTCAATCGCCGCAAAGGGCCGGCGGTGCAGGGACCGCGTGCCCAGGCGGATCGTAAAATCTACCGGACCGAGATGCTGGCCGAGCTCGAGGCAACCGAAGGACTGAGCATCATCGAGGCGGAGGTCTCTGATCTGTTGCTCTCTGGTGAACAGGTTTATGGTGTCATTCTTGGCGATGGTTCCGAGATCAAATCCGGTGCGGTGGTCCTGACCACTGGGACTTTCCTGAACGGGCTCATCCATATCGGCGATGAAAAGCGCCCAGGCGGACGGATGGGCGATAAGCCCTCTGTTGCTTTGGCGGAGCGCCTGTACGGCTTTGATCTTCCGATCGGGCGTTTGAAAACCGGCACGCCGCCGCGTTTGAACGGTAAGACGATCAATTGGGATATTCTCGATGAGCAGCCGGGTGATGACGATCCGGTGGTCTTTTCCTTCCTGAATAGCAAGCCGTTTGCACGTCAGGTTTCCTGTGGCATTACCCATACCAACGAGAAAACCCACGACATCATTCGCGAAAACCTGTCCCGATCCGCCATGTATGGTGGTCATATCGAAGGCGTCGGGCCGCGCTATTGTCCGTCGATCGAAGACAAGATTGTCCGCTTCTCCGATAAGACCTCGCATCAGATTTTTCTCGAGCCGGAAGGGGTGGATGACGACACCGTCTATCCGAATGGTATTTCCACATCTCTGCCCGTTGAAGTTCAGGAGGCCTATGTCCGTTCTATTCAGGGCTTGGAGGGGGTTGAAATCCTGCAACCAGGCTATGCGATCGAATATGATTATGTCGATCCGCGTGCGCTTCGCCTGACCTTGGAACTGCGCGATGTGCCTGGGCTTTTCCTGGCGGGGCAGATCAATGGGACAACGGGTTACGAGGAGGCGGCGGCACAAGGTCTTGTGGCTGGAATGAATGCTGCCCGCAAATCTTTGGGTCAGGAGGGGATGAGTTTCACTCGCTCCGACAGCTATATCGGGGTGATGATCGACGATCTCACCACCCGGGGGGTGAGCGAACCTTATCGCATGTTCACATCGCGGGCTGAGTTCCGTCTATCTTTGCGCGCCGACAATGCGGATCAACGTCTGACACCTCTCGGGACAGAACTTCATCTCGTTGGCGAGAAACGGAAACGGGCTTTCTCCGAGAAAATGGAAACTTTGAGCAGGGGCAGGGCGCAGCTTGAACGTGAAAGCTATACGCCAAAAGAACTGAGTGCGGCGGGAGTCGCGGTGAGTTCTGATGGCGCGCGTCGCACGGCCTATGAGATCCTCGCTTTCCCGGATGTGAGTTTCGAGAATGTCCTGCGCCTGAACCCGGATCTCTCAGAGATTCCTGGAAATATCCAGGAACAGCTCTCTCGCGATGCGCTCTACGCCAATTACATTGAGCGTCAGAAACGCGACGTTGAAGCGATGAAACGCGATGAGCAGCAGGTGATCCCGGATGATTTTGACTATTCGGCATTGAATGGGCTCTCGAATGAATTGCGCAGCAAGTTGACGTTGGCACGACCGCAGACGGTATCTCAGGCCAGCCGGGTTGAGGGAATGACGCCCGCGGCCACAACCCTGATTTTGGCGCGTCTGCGTCAGGTTCAGAAACAAAAGGCGTCCTGATGCGATCGGAAGAATTTGGCGGTCTTAATGTTTCACGTGAAACATTGGAACGGTTGGAAACCTATCATGAGCTTCTGAAAAAATGGAACCCGGTGATCAACCTCGTCGCGAAATCCACCATAGACAGTGCTTGGGAGAGGCATTTCCTCGATTCGGCGCAGGTGTTTTCCCTCGCGCCACAAGGGGTTCGAAAATGGTGCGATCTCGGCAGCGGTGGCGGTTTTCCCGGACTTGTCTGCGCAACGCTGGCGGCAGAGTTTTCACCCGAGACTGAATTCACCCTGGTCGAATCGGATCAACGCAAGGCGACCTTCCTGAGAACTGTTGCCCGCGAGCTCGGTTTGAAGGTGACTGTTCTTTCCAAGCGGATAGAGCAGGTGGAGCCGCTCGGGGCCGATCTGATTTCCGCGCGGGCGCTGGCGGCGCTGCCGAAGCTGTTGGAATTCACCGAACGTCACCTCGAACCGGGGGGATATGCGCTGTTTCAAAAAGGGGAATCTTTTCGCAAAGAGCTCTCCGAATCCCTTGAAAGCTGGCGCTTCAGCCATGAAGAATACCCGAGTATCACGGACGCATCGTCCGTCATCCTGCGCCTTGGAGATATAGAACGTGTCTGACCCTTCACGCCCGAATGGCCCGAAAATCATCGCGGTTGCAAACCAAAAGGGGGGCGTTGGCAAGACCACAACGGCCATAAACCTGGCTGCTGCCCTTGTGAAAGAGGGGCTTCGTGTGCTGGTAGTCGATCTCGACCCACAGGGGAATGCGTCGACAGGGCTAGGTATTGATCCCGAGGCGCGTGGCTACACAACATACGATCTGATTCTCGGAGATATCGATCTCCATGAGGTGATTCAAACCACGGAATTCGAGGGGCTTTGGATTTCGCCCGCAACGGTCGATCTCAGCTCTGCGGATATCGAAATGGTCGCAAATGAAAAGCGCAGCTTCCTTTTGCATGATTCTCTGCGTCAACATGCGATCGATGATTTCAAATTCGACTTTATCCTGATCGACTGCCCGCCTTCGTTGAGCCTTTTGACGGTGAACGCGATGGTCGCGGCGGAATCGGTGCTTGTGCCACTTCAAAGCGAGTTTTTTGCTCTCGAAGGCCTGTCACAACTGATGTTGACGGTGCGCGAGGTGCGCCAGACAGCGAATTCGAACCTGAGGATCGAAGGCATCGTGTTGACGATGTACGATCAGCGCAACAACCTCTCGCGACAGGTCGAGCAGGATGCGCGGGAAAATCTCGGAGATCTGGTATTCAATACCGTGATCCCGCGGAATGTCCGAATCAGTGAGGCGCCGTCTTTTGCCTTGCCGGTTCTGGATTATGATCCGCATTCTAAGGGCGCTTTGGCCTATCAGGCGCTGGCCAAGGAAGTCATCGCGAAAAAAGGACGATAAAAATGGCGACACCGAGCAAACCGAAGAACAGGGGCCTGGGGAGAGGTCTGTCCGCCTTGATGGCGGATGTGACGCAGGAGACGGAAGAAGTGGGGAGCTCTGCGGAGCCGCGTCGACCGGATATGATGGTTCCGATTGAAAAGATTGCGCCGAATCCGGATCAGCCGCGTCGGACCTTTGAGCCGGATGCGCTTGAGGAATTGGCAGAGTCGATCAAGGAAAAGGGCGTTATCCAGCCCCTGATCGTGCGGGAAAATCCGCGCGCCGAAGGTGAATATGAGATTGTCGCCGGTGAGCGCCGTTGGCGCGCATCGCAAATGGCGCGTTTGCACGAGTTGCCGGTTTTGATCCGTGACTATACGGATACCGAAGTGCTCGAAGTCGCCATCATCGAGAATATCCAGCGCTCCGATCTGAACGCGATCGAGGAGGCGGCCGGTTACAAACAGCTGATGGAGCGTTTCGGTCACACCCAGGAAAAGCTATCCGAAGCCCTGGGCAAGAGCCGGAGCCACATCGCCAATCTTATGCGGCTTTTGAACCTGCCCGAGGATGTGCGCGCCCTTGTCATTGATGGTGCACTGTCTGCCGGCCATGCACGCGCGCTGATCACCGCAGAGGAACCGTCAGCGCTGGCGAAAAAGATCGTTCAGGGTGGTCTGTCTGTGCGCGATGCAGAGAAGCTGGTGAAGCTGGAAAAGACCCCGATCAAGCCAAAACCCGCGAAAATGAGCACATCTGTCGAGAAAGATGCCGATACGCGGGCGCTCGAAGGCGATCTCTCGGCGAGCATCGGCATGAAAGTCAGTATTGCGCATAAGGAAGGCTCTGAGAAAGGCGCTCTGACGATCTCTTATGAGAGCTTGGATGAGCTCGATGCGCTCTGTGGTTTGTTGTCCCGGGGCGTTTAACCCTCGGGGATCAGCTCACGAATGATGGAATTCAGAAGCGGGCGGCCTTTCGCAGTGACCGAAAGCCGTCCGTTTTCGGTTTTGACGAAACCATCTTCTTCTAAATATTTGTTTTCAATACTGAACTTTCGGCCTAGGATCGTCGAAATGCGCTCAAGATCGATGCCTTCGCTGATCCGCAGCCCCATCATCAGATATTCGGTCGCCTGATCGTAACTGGACAGGGCGATGGGGCCGTTTTCACCGGTGCCGTGTTTCGCGACGGATTGCAGCCATTGCACCGGGGAGAGCGGTGTGTCGATCGCATATTTCTGTCCGCCGAGGGTCAGTCGCGCATGGGCGCCTGGGCCGATCCCGGCGTAATCGCCGTAGCGCCAATAAATCAGGTTGTGGCGGCTCTCGAGGCCGGGTTTGGCGTGATTGGAGACTTCATAGGCGGGCATTCCGGCCTTTTCGCATTCTTCCTGAGTGACAAAATACATGTCCGCAGCGCTGTCGTCGGAGGGCAGATCCCGTAGAAGCCCCCGACTGTAGCGATCTCCGAAAGCGGTGCCTTCTTCAATGGTGAGCTGATAGAGCGAGAGGTGATCGATGGTCATGGACAGGGCTTCGCGCAATTCGGTGCGCCATGCTTCGATTGTTTGACCCTGTCTTGCATAGATCAGATCGAAACTTACCCGGTCAAATGTGTTGCGCGCGATGTCGAAGGCCTTGCGGGCCTCGGTAACCGAGTGCAAACGCCCGAGTCGTTTCAGATCTTCGTCATGGAGAGACTGAATCCCCATGGAGATACGGTTCACGCCAGCTTCGCGGTAGCCCTGAAACCGCCCGGCCTCGACCGAGGTCGGATTGGCTTCGAGCGTGATTTCGATATCGTTAGCGAGGGTCCAACAGTCTCGAACCTTGCCCAAAATGGCATTTACAAGCTCAGGATCCATCAAGGACGGCGTGCCGCCGCCAAAAAACACAGTGTTGAGAAGCCGGCCTTGGGTCTGTTGCGCGACCCGTTCGATTTCGGAGAGATAAGCGCGCTCCCATGCCGCCTGATCGATGGTCGCGGCGACATGAGAGTTGAAATCGCAATAGGGGCATTTTGAGAGGCAAAACGGCCAATGAATGTAGAGGCCGAAGCCGCCATTTTGCCAGTCTTCAGCCATCAGCCTTTGAACGCCGTGATTTCGATTTCGATTTTCATCTCCGGTTTGATGAGATCGGCGACCACCATGGTGGCGGCGGGGCGGATCTCTGCGAGGAACTGACCCAAGGCCGGAACGACCTCGTCGACCAGAGCCGCGTCGGTGATCGTGTATTGCACGCGCACCGCATCCTTGAGCGAGAAGCCTTCGCCCTCGAGGACACCGGAAATGGTTTTGAAGCAGTTCCGGGCCTGATCGGCGATGCTCTCGGGCATGGTCATGGTGGTATAATCATAGCCGGTGGTGCCGGAGACGAAACACCAATCGCCCTGAACGACGGCACGGGAATATCCCATCACCTTTTCAAAATCAGAGCCGGAAGAGATCAGTTTGCGGGTACTCATTTTGCGAGATCCTTGAAGGGTCCGGAGACCAGTTTACGAAATGCATCCGCGCGGTGGCTCATCGCCTGTTTGCGCGCGTGGTCCATCTCTCCGAAGGTTTCGGATTCGCCTTCGGGGAGGAACATCGGGTCATAGCCAAAGCCATGCGGGCCGCGGGCGGGCCAGACAATCCGGCCTTCAACGATACCCTCGAAGATCTCGTCATGGCCATCGGGCCAGGCAAGGCAGAGCGTGCAGCAAAAACGTGCGGTGCGCGGTTCTGCTGCGTTCACCTCTTCGAGACGGTCCCAGACCTTTTGCATGGCCATGGGGAAATCGCGTCCATCGGGGGTTTCGGCCCAGTCGGCGGAATAGACACCCGGCGCGCCATCAAGTCCGTCCACCGACAGGCCGCTGTCGTCGGAGAGGGCAGGGAGGCCACTTTCCTTGGCAGCGAAATGCGCCTTGATCCGTGCGTTTCCGGCAAAAGTATCTTCGGTCTCTTCCGGTTCTTCGAAACCAAGATCGCCGGCCGAGATCACCTCGATGCCGAACGGGGCGAGAAGCTCCGCGATCTCGCGCAGCTTGCCCTTGTTATGTGACGCAAGAACCAGCTTTTTTTCAGCAAAGGCGCGCATCACGCCACCGCCGCATTCTGAGACGCGACCAATTCGGCGACGCCTTTTTCAGCGAGATCGAGAAGCTCGTTCATCTGGGGGCGGGAATAGGTGGCACCTTCGGCGCTCATCTGGGTTTCGATCATTTGACCATTGGCGAGCATGATGAAATTGCCATCGACGCCGGCCTCGGAATCTTCCGGATAATCGAGATCCAGGACCGGTTGTCCGGCGTAGATGCCACAGGACACGGCTGCGACATTGGAAATCAGCGGGTCAGAGATCAGCGCACCGGATTTGAGCAGTTTGTTGACCGCGAGGCGCAGAGCAACCCAACCACCGGTGATCGAAGCACAGCGGGTGCCGCCATCGGCCTGAATCACGTCGCAATCCACGGTGATCTGACGTTCTCCCAGAGCGACACGATCGACGCCGGCGCGCAAAGAGCGTCCGATGAGACGCTGAATTTCAACGGTGCGGCCGCCTTGCTTGCCTTGGGTGGCTTCGCGGCGCATCCGGGACGAGGTCGAACGCGGCAACATACCGTATTCGGCGGTGACCCAGCCCTGACCGGAATTGCGCATAAACGGCGGCACACGTTCCTCGATTGTCGCGGTGCAGAGCACATGGGTGTCGCCACAGCGGATCAGACACGAGCCCTCGGCGTGTTTTGTCACACCGGTCTCGATTGAAATCGGCCGCATTTCGTCTAAATTTCTTCCCGAGGGGCGCATGATAAATCCTTCCGCATGAGTTGCGGCAGACATAACGAAGAGCGGCGCAAAGGCGCAAGCCTCATTGACCCTCATGCCCGATGCCTTTTAATTGCACAGGGTCTTGAATTGGGCCTCATAAGACGCAGGTAACATGTCCGAACGAGCAAATCTCATCGCCGAAATGAACGACCGGTCCCGGGAAGTCTTCCGCCGTGTGGTTGAAGGCTATCTGGATAGTGGCGGCCCTGTCGGTTCGCGGACGCTCACACGGACGATGAGCGAAAAGGTTTCCGCTGCGACTGTGCGCAATGTGATGCAGGATCTCGAGTATCTCGGGTTGCTGGACAGTCCGCATGTCTCCGCCGGGCGGGTGCCGACGCAGTTGGGTCTGCGTTTGTTCGTTGATGGCCTACTCGAGGTCGGTACCGTGACCGACGATGTGCGCGAGAAGATGGAATATACGGTTCGCAACGAGCATAGCGACGTGGGCGGGATGCTTGATCGCGTCGGGTCTGCGCTTTCCGGTCTGACCCAAGGGGCGAGCCTCGTTTTGGCCCCGAAACACGAAGCCCCTGTGAAACATGTGGAATTCGTCAATCTCGCGCCTGATCGTGCTCTGGTCGTGCTGGTCTTTGCCGATGGTCAGGTGGAAAACCGCATTTTCACCCCACCGGTGGGGCAGACGCCTTCGTCGCTGCGGGAGGCGACAAATTTCCTGAATTCTCTGGTCGAGGGGAAGACACTTGGTGAATTGCGCTCCACGGTAGAACGCGAGATCAAGCTGCGGCGTCAGGAGCTCGACACGCTCGCGGCGGATCTGATCGAAAACGGGTCTGCCTTTTGGGAAGGCGAGGGATCGAATTACGAGCGCCTGATCGTGCGTGGCCGGTCCAATCTCTTGGGAGAAAGCGCCGAAGCCGAAGAATTGGACCGGATCCGGAGCCTGTTCGATGACCTGGAAAAGAAACGCGACATCGCCGAATTCCTCGAATTGACCGAGGATGGCGAGGGCGTACGCATTTTCATCGGCTCAGAAAACAAACTTTTCTCGCTTTCGGGTTCCTCTTTGGTGGTTTCTCCATATATGAACGCTGAACGAAAAATAATCGGTGCCGTGGGTGTCATCGGACCGACTCGTCTGAACTATGGGCGGATCGTTCCGATTGTCGACTACACGGCCCAGCTTGTCGGGCGCATTCTGTCCGGCAAGGCGTGAAAGGTGAAACATGACGGATTCTAGGAAAGACATGTCGCAAGAGTTCGAAAAAAAGATCGAAGAAGAGATGATCGACATCACCTCTGAAGAAGCGCTCGAAGACCCGGAGGACAGCAATGTCTCTGCCGAGCTGGATCAGCTTCGCGCAGAGCGTGATGAATTCCGGGATCGCTTCATGCGGGCCGTGGCCGATGCGGAGAATTCCCGCAAGCGCGCGGATCGTGATCGTCGCGAAGCCGAGAATTACGGCGGCTCGAAGCTGGCGCGCGACATGCTGCCGGTATTCGACAATATGAGACGTGCGATCGAGGCGATTGCCGAGGATCAGCGCGAGGCCCAGGCCGCCCTGATCGAAGGGATCGAGTTGACGATGCGCGAACTTTTGAGCGTGTTCAACAAACATGGGATTGTGATCATTTCCCCCGAGATGGGCGAGAAATTCGATCCGCAGATCCACGAAGCCATGTTCGAAGCTCCGGTGCCCGGCACCAAGGCCGGAGACATCATTCAGGTGATGAATGTCGGCTTCATGATCCACGACCGGTTGTTGCGCCCGGCGCAGGTGGGTGTTTCCTCCACGCCGGCGTAATCCTGCTCTGATTTCTTCGTAAAATCTGTTAGAAAGCCCTCGTGATTTGCGGGGGCTTTTTCGTGCGTGTCTTTCTGTTTCTGTCGATGTTTCTCTGCGCCGTTCCGGCAATGGCACAGGACTACCCCGACTACAGCGAAATCTATGTGAACGATTTTGCCGATCTGTTGGGAGAGGCGGTCGAGGAGGATATTCGTGAGCGTCTCAAGACGCTGCGCCGCGAGACCGGGGTTGAATTCACCGTCGTCACAATCGGGGCGATGTCCGATTACGGTCATCACGGCGAGATCGAACCCTTTGCCACCGGTCTGTTCAACAGCTGGGGCGTCGGCGATGCCGAGAAGAACGACGGGCTGATGATGCTCGTGTCCCGTTGGGATCGCAAAATACGCCTCGAAGTCGGGTCTGGCTACGGCACATCCATGAACGCGCCGATGCAACAGGTGATCGACGGCGATATCCTGCCCTACTTTCGGAAAGACCGATATGAAGAGGGGATTTCAAACGGGGTAGACCGTACGATCCTTGCCGTCACGGGGAGCTGGCCCGGAGAATATGATTTTGACGCACCGCAAAGGCTTTTCGGCTCATTTAGCCGCTTCATCACCGGGCTCGGCAATTGGATCTGGGCGATTTTGGCTGGATTTGTGCCATTTCCGTTGATGATCTATCGCCGCTGGAAACGCAACACACCGCGGATTTGTCCCAATGACGGGATGAAAATGACCCGGCTTGATGAGGTCTGGGATGACAACCATCTGCAAAAGGGCCAGATCACCGAGGAAGAGCTCCGTTCCGTCGATTACGATGTCTGGCAATGCCCCAAATGCGAGCACGTGAAAATCGAAGGATACCGTGCATGGTTCAGCCAATATTCGATCTGCCGAAACTGCGGGTACCGGACCGTTGAAGGCGACACCACCATTCTCGAATCCGCCACCACCACTTCGACCGGGCGCAAGCGGATCGACTATCATTGCCTCAACTGTGGAGACGAATATTCAGTGACCCGCACCATCCCGAAGGTGAGCAAAAGCTCGTCTTCGGGTGGTTCCTTTGGCGGTGGGTCGAGCAGCGGCGGCGGCGCCAGCGGCAGCTGGTGATCAGGAAAGCTTCGCCTTCAGATCGTAGAGCGCCTGGAGCGCTTCACGTGGAGAGAGATCATCGGGTGTGATCTCGGCGAGTGCTTTCTCGACGTCGCTTTCCTTGGCTTGTGGTTTTGGTGGTTCCGGCGGGATCGCGGCGAAAAGCGGCAGATCGTCAATGATCGCCTGCGGATTGGCGGCATTTTCCGCCTGACCTTTTTCCAGCGCTTCCAGAACGGATTTGGCCCGTTCGACCACGGCGTCGGGTAGACCGGCAAGGCGGGCGACCTGGACCCCGTAGGAACGGTCGGCCTTGCCCTTGATCACCTCGTGCAAAAAGATCACCTCGCCTTCCCATTCCTTGACCGAAACCGTGGCGTTTTCCGCCCCGTCGAGCTTGTCCGACAGGCTGGTCATCTCATGGTAATGCGTTGCGAAGAGCGCGCGGCATTTGTTGACGTCATGCAGATGTTCGAGTGTCGCCCAGGCAATCGACAGCCCGTCATAGGTTGCCGTGCCGCGACCGATCTCGTCGAGAATGACAAGTGCCCGGTCGTCTGCCTGATTGAGGATTGCGGCGGTTTCGACCATCTCGACCATGAAGGTCGAGCGCCCGCGTGCCAGATCGTCGGAGGCACCGACGCGAGAAAACAATTGCGAGACCACGCCAATATGTGCGCTCTCGGCCGGCACATAGGAGCCGGCTTGCGCGATCAGCGCGATCAGCGCGTTCTGGCGCAAAAAGGTCGATTTACCCGCCATGTTCGGCCCGGTCAAAAGCCAGATCGCTGCGCCCTCGCGCCCGTCCGAGAGATCACAGTGGTTGGCGACGAATTTCTCACCGCCCTGTTTGCGCAGCGCCCGTTCCACCACCGGGTGACGCCCGCCTTGAACAAGGAATTCGCGACCCAAATCCACCTTGGGACGGGTCCAGCCTTCGCTCTGCGCCAAATCGGCCAGTGCGGTGATCAGATCCATTTCGGCCAGCGCGCCGGAGGCATCGTTGATGACGGGCGCGCGTTCCAGAATTGCCATGCGCAGGGTCTCGAACAGACGTTTTTCGATCTCGAGCGCCCGGCCACCGGCATTGTGGATTTTGGTTTCAAGCTCCGAAAGCTCGAGCGTCGTAAACCGCACCTGATTGGCGGTGGTCTGACGATGGATGAAGGTCTCCGACAGCGACAGCATCTTTTCCGCATGGGTCGCGGTGGTCTCGATGAAATAGCCGAGCACGTTGTTGTGCTTGACCTTCAGAGAGGTGATCCCGGTCGTCTCAGCATATTTCGACTGCAGCGAGGCGATCACCCCACGTCCTTCGTCGCGCAGCGTGCGGGATTCGTCGAGCTCCTCGTCATAGCCGGGGGCGATGAAACCGCCGTCTCGGGCGAGAAGCGGCGGCTCGGCCACAAGGGCCGCGTCCAACAGGTCGATGAGCTCGGCGTGACCGATTAAAAACTCCATATTCCGCTGGATCAGGGTCGAAACAGGAGCGTTTTGCAGGCTCTCATGAATGAGTTCGGCCTGCGAGAGACCATTGCGGATGGCGGCGAGATCGCGCGGGCCGCCCCGATCCAAACCGATGCGAGAAAGCGCGCGCTCCATATCGGGAACCTTGCGCAGGGCTTCGCGCAGATCGCCGGCGAGATGGGCGTTGGCGATGGCAAAATCGATCGCGTCGAGCCGGTCGGTGATGATCTCGACATTGCGCGACGGGCTGGCGAGGCGCCGTTCCAGAAGACGTCCGCCGGCGGCGGTGACAGTGCGATCCATGGTGGAAATCAATGAGCCTTCGCGCCCACCCGAAAGCGCATGCGAGATTTCGAGATTGCGCCTCGTGGCGGCATCGATCTGCATCGCACCACGCAGGGATTCCCGTACCGGACGCCGCACCAGCGGCAGTTTGCCTTTCTGGGTGATGTCGAGATAGTCGATGATCGCGCCCATGGCGGAAATCTCCGACAGGGTGAATTGTCCGAAGGCTTCCATCGAGGAGACTTTAAACAGTTCCGTCAGGCGCGTTTGTGCCGATGTACTGTCGAAAGAGCTGCGCGACAGCGGTGTCATCCGATCATGAAAATCAGGCACAAACTCGGCCCAATTCTCTTCATGCGCTTCGGAAACCACGATCTCGGAGGGGTTCAGCCGGGCAAGTTCAGGACCCAGACCGACGAGCGGGCAGGGCATGACATGAAAGGCACCGGTGGAAATATCGACCCAGGCCAAAGCCCCCTCTTCGCGGATCTCGGCATAAGCTGCGAGATAATTGTGACGACGCGCGTCGAGAAGGCTGTCTTCGGTCAGGGTGCCCGGGGTGACGAGACGGACGACATCGCGTTTCACGACGGCTTTCGAGCCGCGCTTTTTCGCCTCACTCGGGTCTTCGAGCTGTTCACAGACCGCGACCTTGAAGCCTTTGCGAATGAGATTGAGCAGATAGGTCTCGGCCGCATGCACCGGCACGCCGCACATCGGGATGTCGTCGCCCGCATGTTTGCCACGTTTGGTCAGTGCGATATCGAGCGCCTCGGAGGCGGCGACGGCATCATCAAAAAACATCTCATAGAAATCGCCCATGCGATAGAACAGCAGCGCGTCACGATGGCGTGCCTTGATTTCGAGATATTGTGCCATCATCGGCGTTGCGGCGGGCGTTTGCGAGGCCACTTTGCTCTCCCCGGATTTCGTTTCGGGGTAACTTAACCGCAGGGCGTGGGACGTAAAGGTGCGTTCGCACTCTTTTTGTTGAGACTGGGGGCGGGGAGGGCTAAGTAGACCCGACAGCCGACGAGGAGGCCCACCCGCATGTCCAAGACCAAACAGACCCGTGAAGAAGCGCTCGCATTCCACATGGAACCGCGCCCCGGCAAGTTCGACGTCGCGCCGAGTGTGCCGATGACGACCCAGCGGGATCTGTCGCTGGCCTATTCTCCGGGGGTTGCCGTGCCTTGCGAAGAGATCGCGAAAGCGCCGGAGACCGCGTACGATTACACCAACAAGGGCAACCTCGTGGCGGTGATCTCGAACGGCACCGCGGTCCTGGGTCTCGGCAATCTCGGCGCGCTGGCCTCGAAACCGGTGATGGAAGGCAAGGCGGTGCTGTTCAAGCGTTTCGCCGATGTGAATTCCATCGATATCGAATTGGACACCGAAGACCCGGAAGAGATCATCCGGGCGGTTAGCCTGATGGGGCCGAGCTTTGGCGGCATCAACCTCGAGGACATCAAGGCGCCGGAATGTTTCATCATCGAGCAGCGGCTCAAGGAAATGATGGATATCCCGGTGTTCCACGACGACCAGCACGGCACGGCGGTGATCTGTGCGGCGGGCCTGATCAATGCGCTGCATATTTCCGGCAAGAAAATCGAAGAGTGCAAGATCGTGCTCAACGGGGCGGGTGCTGCCGGGATCGCCTGTCTCGAGCTGGTCAAGGCCATGGGCGCCAAACACGACAATTGCATCATGTGCGACACCAAGGGTGTGATCTATCAGGGCCGTCAGGAAGGCATGAACCAGTGGAAATCGGCTCATGCCGCCGTCACCGATGCGCGTACATTGGGCGAAGCCATGGTGGATGCCGATGTGTTCCTCGGTGTTTCCGCCAAGGGCGCGGTGACGCAGGAGATGGTCAAGAGCATGGCGCCGAATGCGGTGATTTTCGCCATGGCCAACCCGGATCCGGAGATCACCCCGGAAGACGCCCATGCGGTGCGCGACGATGTGATCGTGGCGACCGGGCGTTCGGATTATCCGAACCAGGTCAATAACGTGCTGGGCTTTCCCTATCTGTTCCGTGGTGCGCTCGACATTCATGCCCGCGCGATCAATGACGAGATGAAAATCGCCTGTGCCGAAGCTCTGGCCGCGCTGGCACGCGAGGATGTGCCCGATGAGGTGGCTCTGGCCTATGGGCGCAAGCTGAGCTTCGGTCGCGATTACATCATTCCGACGCCGTTCGACCCGCGCCTCATCTACACCATCCCGCCCGCCGTGGCGCAGGTTGGTATGGACACCGGTGTGGCGCGGCGTCCGATCATCGACATGCAGGGCTATGCCCAGGATTTGCAGGCCCGGATGGACCCGTCGGCGCAGATGCTTCAAGGGCTCTATGCCCGGGCGCGTCAGGCACAGGCCACCATGGTCTTTGCCGAAGGCGACGATGCGCGGGTGTTGCGTGCCGCCGTCGCCTATCATCGGGGCGGCTTCGGGCGTGCGTTGGTTGTCGGACGCACCGAGGACATCCGCAAGAAGCTGGAGGAAGAGGGGCTGGGCGAAGCGATTTCCGAGATCGAGATCGTCAACGCGGCCAATACCCGTCACCTCGCGGAGTACAAGGATTTCCTCTACAAGCGTCTGCAGCGTTCCGGTTTCGACCAGAAGGATATTCACCGTCTGGCGGCGCGGGATCGTCATGCGTTCTCCGCCTTGATGCTGGCGCATGGTCATGCCGACGGTCTGGTGACCGGGGCGACGCGCAAATCGGCTCATGTGCTCGACCGGATCAATTCCGTTTTCGACGCCAAGGCCGAGGATGGCGCGGTGGGTGTCACCGCTGTGCTGCATAAGGGCCGGATCATTTTCATCACCGACACGCTGGTGCATGAATGGCCGGAGGAGGAAGACCTCGCCGATATCGCCACCGCCGCCGCCGCCGTTGCCCGCAAGATGGGGATCGAACCGCGGGTGGCTTTCGTATCCTTCTCGACCTTTGGCTATCCTGTGTCGGAACGCGCCGAGAAAATGCATATCGCGCCGCAGGTGCTCGACCAGCGCGGGGTCGATTTCGAATATGATGGCGAGATGACCGTGGACGTTGCGCTCAACCCCGACGCCATGGCGGCTTACCCGTTCTGCCGCCTCTCCGGTCCGGCCAATATCCTGGTCGTTCCGGCGCGCCATTCGGCCTCGATTTCGGTGAAACTGATGCAGGAGCTTGCGGGTGCCACCGTGATCGGTCCGATTTTGACGGGCGTCGACAGACCTATTCAGATTTGTTCAACTGTTTCGACGGTAAATGATATTCTGAATATGGCAGTTCTTGCCGCCTGCAAGGTGGGTCAGACCAAGTAAGCCAGACCAAACACGCAAAGAACGCGCGGGAGACATGTATGGCGATTTTCAATCTCGGTTCGGTGAATATCGATCATTTCTACATGCTTCCGCATTTTCCCGAGCCGGGGGAAACGCTCAGTGCGACCGGTCACAAGCTCGGGCTTGGCGGTAAGGGAACGAACCAATCCGTGGCGGCTGCGAAAGCCGGTGCGGAGGTGTTCCATATCGGTGCGATCGGCAAAAAGGACCCTTGGGTGCGTGAGCGCATCGAATCCTACGGGGTGAATTGCAAATTCCTGCGCGAAGTGGACGGAGAGACCGGCCATGCGGTGATCTATGTCGATCAGCAAGGCGAGAACATGATCGTTCTCGACCCGGCGGCGAATGTGAAACAGGACAGCGAATTTGTCATCGAGGCGATCGATCAGGCCAAACCGACCGATACGTTGTTGATGCAGAATGAAACCAATCTGCAACCCCAGACCGCGACCTTTGCCCTGGTCAAAGGCATGCGGGTGATCTATTCCGCCGCGCCGTTTTCCATTTCGGCGGTGAAGGATCTGATCCCCGATGTGTCGATCCTGGTGATGAACTCGATCGAAGCGGCGCAATTGTGCTCGGCGATGGGGGTATCGCTCGAACAAATCCCGGTGCCGCAGGTGATGGTGACGCTCGGCAGTAAAGGCGCAATGTGGCGTTCCAATGAGACCGGCGAGACGATCGAGGTCAGCTCTCCGAAAGTGACGCCGGTCGACACCACGGCGGCAGGCGACACCTATATCGGCTATTTCGCTGCCGGTCTCGATCTCGGCATGCCGGTCAAGGCCGCAATGGAATGGGCGGTTCAGGCGGCCGCGCTGAAAGTCACACGAGCCGGCACCGCCGATGCCATCCCCTCGGCCAATGAGGTGAAAAGCTTCCGCGCGGCGTGAGCGTTTCATGTGAAACTGGAAAAGAAAAGGGCGCCCACCGAGGCGCCCTTTCTGATTCTGTATCGTTTGCCGTTACTTGAGGCGGCGGTTGCGCGCAGCCAGAAGTTTGAGGCGCAGGGCGTTCAACTGGATGAAGCCTGCCGCATCTTTCTGGTCATAGGCGCCGGCGTCGTCTTCGAAGGTCACATGGGCCTCGGAATAGAGCGAGGCTTCGGACCAGCGGCCGACCGTATGGGTTGCGCCCTTGTAGAGCTTGAGACGCACGGTGCCGGAAACATGCTCCTGCGACTTGTCGATTGCGGCCTGGAGCATTTCGCGCTCCGGCGAGAACCAGAACCCGTTGTAAATCAGTTCGGCGTAGCGCGGCATCAGGCTGTCTTTCAGGTGGCCTGCACCGCTGTCGAGCGTGATCTGCTCGATGCCACGGTGTGCAGCCAGAAGAATCGTGCCGCCCGGGGTCTCGTAGATGCCGCGGGATTTCATGCCGACGAAGCGGTTTTCCACCAGATCGAGCACGCCGATACCGTGTTTGCCGCCAAGCTCGTTGAGCTTGGTCAGGAGCGTCGCGGGGGACATGGCTTCCCCGTTGATCGCGACCGCATCGCCCTTTTCAAAGGTGATCTCGATATACTCGGGTTCGTTCGGCGCCTGTTCGACCGGCACGGTGCGTTGCAGCACGTAATCCGGAGCTTCCTCGGCCGGGTTTTCGAGCACGCGACCCTCGGACGAGGTGTGCAACAGGTTGGCGTCGACCGAGAAAGGTGCTTCGCCGCGTTTGTTCTTGGCGATCGGGATCTGGTTCTTCTCGGCGAAGTCCAGGAGTTTGGTGCGCGACGACAGGTCCCATTCACGCCAGGGGGCGATCACCTTGATGTCGGGGTTCAGCGCGTAAGCGGAGAGCTCGAACCGTACCTGGTCGTTGCCCTTGCCTGTGGCGCCATGGGCGACGGCATCGGCACCGGTGGCTTCGGCGATCTCGACCAGACGCTTGGAAATCAGCGGCCGGGCAATCGAGGTGCCCAGGAGGTATTCACCTTCGTAAAGCGCATTGGCGCGGAACATCGGGAAAACGAAGTCACGCACGAATTCCTCGCGCACGTCTTCGATGTAGATGTTGTCCGGTTTGATGCCCAGAAGCTCAGCCTTTTGTCGTGCCGGCTCAAGTTCCTCACCCTGACCGAGATCGGCGGTGAAGGTCACAACCTCACAACCGTATTCGGTCTGAAGCCATTTCAGAATGATGGAGGTGTCGAGACCACCGGAATAGGCGAGAACCACTTTTTTGGGCGCAGACATGAGACTTTCCTTTTTCGGACACGCAGGCGCGATTATCGGGTTTTCGGGCCAAGAGCAAGGTTTGCCACCGAAGATTGCTTTAGCTTGGGCCGGAAAACCACTAAACCTGCGCAGAGAACAACCAAAATAGTTATGCGAAAAGGCTCATCATGACGGGGTTCATTCTATTTCGAAACGCGGTCTTGCGGGTTATCCGTCATATTGACGAGGCCTTGGCCGTCTCCGGTCTGATCTGGATCGCGATCCTGATCGTACAAATCCTCGTCTTTGAGGTGCTGAAAACGCAGGATTTCGCCGCCGGCGAGGGGGGGACCTTGTCGGGGCCGGTGATCCTGTTTCTGATCCTGTCCTATATCGTGATGTTTGTCGGTCCGAGCTGGATCGCGGTGGAATGGCATCGCTTCACCCTCGAAGGCAAACGTCCGACCTCGGCCTTCCCGCGTTGGAACGGTGGGCGTGTCTGGAGCTATCTGTTCCTCTCCATTGTCATGGGGGTTTTCATCGGTGTGATGATTGGGGTCGCGATCGCCGTGCTGGGATTGCTTTTCGGGAGCCTGTTCATGCAACCGGTCGGGGTCCTGTTGCTCAGCGCTCTGGTCGGTTTGCCAGCGGTCTATGTCTTTTTGCGGATGTCACCGGTTCTGCCCGGCGTGGCGCTGGGCGACAAGATTTCCTTCGCGACGGCGTGGAAGGCGACGCAACCGCATTCCGCCGTGATTTTTCAGGCGGGTATTCTTACGATTGCCGCCTTTCTGCTCATGCAATTTCTATCGCCCCTCTTTGGCAGCGGGTTCATCGGCCTGCTCTACGAGCTGGCTGCTGGATGGGTGCTTCTGATGATCAATGTCAGCCTCTTGTCCGCGATCTATGAGCTTGCGATGAAAGGGCATCTCGATGACTGACACAGATACGGACGGTTTTGCGAAACATGCACGTGAGGCCGAAACGCTGGTGCGGCGGCTGTTCGATCCGACGCCCTGCATGCGCAATGATCACCTGTCGAAGATCTACGACTGCGATGTCTGGCTCAAGCGCGAAGACTTGACGCCGGTACGTTCCTACAAGCTGCGCGGGGCCTGGAACGCGATGATCAAGGCGCGGGAGAAAGATCCGGCGATCTCGCTTTTCGTCTGTGCCTCTGCCGGCAACCATGCCCAGGGCGTGGCCTTTGCCTGTCGGCAATTCGGAGTGCGCGGTGTGATCTTCATGCCGGTGACGACCCCGCAGCAGAAAATCGACAAGACCAAGACCTTTGGCGGCGAAATGATCGAAATTCGCCTGATTGGGGACTATTTCGACAATACGCTGGAGGCCGCGCGGGCCTATTGCACCGAAGAGGGTGGGCATTTCCTCGCGCCGTTCGACGATCTCGACGTGATCGAGGGGCAAGCCACCGTTGCCGTCGAATTCATGCGCCAGATGGTGCCCGATGTCGTGGTCCTGCCGGTCGGCGGCGGTGGGCTTTCCGCCGGAATCGTCTCTTATCTCAAAGAGACAGCGCCCAAGGCCGAGATCTATTTCGTCGAACCGATGGGCGGGCGTTCCCTGAAAGCCGCCGTTGAGGCCGGGGAGCCGGTCACGCTCAGCGATGTCGACAGTTTCGTCGACGGCGCCGCCGTGGCCCGGATCGGAGAGATCCCCTTCGGTATTCTGAAAGACATCGCGCCCGACCATATTCTGGCCTGCCCGGAAGATCGCATTTGTTCCACGATGATCGACATGCTCAATGTCGAAGGGATCGTGTTGGAACCTGCCGGCGCCCTCTCCGTCGATGCCCTGCAAGACATTCGCGACAAGATCCGTGGCAAACATGTGGTCTGTGTGACCTCTGGCGGCAATTTCGATTTCGAACGCCTGCCCGAGGTCAAGGAACGCGCTCAGCGGTTCCGCAATCTCAAGAAATATTTCATCCTGCGGATGCCGCAACGCCCGGGAGCGCTGCGCGAGTTTCTCGATATGCTGGGGCCGGCGGATGACATTGCCCGGTTCGAATATCTGAAGAAATCCGCTCGAAACTTTGGTTCGGTGCTCATCGGTATCGAAACCGATGATCCGGGCAATTTCGCACATCTGTTCGAGAAAATGGATGCCGCCGGTCTGGTTTATCGCGATATCACCACGGATCAGGCATTGGCGGAATTCGTGCTCTGAGGCACGGGATCAGGCGGTCGCCTTCTCAATAAAGGCTGACCGCGATTTGGCATAGGCGTCGAAGATCGCCGGCAGATCGATCTCATCGCCGCGCCCGGTCCGTGCGGCGATCTCGCCGGCCTGGCACAGGCTCGAGAACGAGGCAAAGCCGAGGTTCAGGGAACTGCCTTTCAGGAAGTGCAGATCCTGTTCGAGGCGGGCGGTGTCCGGTTGCGCCTTCAGCCGTTCGATGACTTCATCCACCTCTTCGAGAAAGAGATCGACCACTTCGTGGAAATCTTCTGCGCCGACCTCGTCGCGCAATTCATCTACTCGGTTCCAATCAATCATGGTGCGCTCCTTTTGGTAAATAATAGGCTGCAGATCGTTACCCAAAGGTGAGTAACCAAAGAGAAAGCATGAAAACGGTCGGAAATTTCTAAAAAATTTTAGATTTAAGGGGGCATTAAACCGAGTGACGCATGTTCCACCTCATACGTGGTTTGAGAGGACACTGGTTTGGCCATCGCTCAGGAAAAACACCCCTATCTCCAGGCTGCACCGGAACGAGGGGTGGTGAATAATGTATTGATTGTGGACGATTCCCGGGCTCAAAGACGCATTCTGTCCTCCTATCTCGGGCGTTGGGGTTATGAGGTTTTCGAGGCGGCTTCCGGCGAGGAGGCGATGGAGGTCTGCCAGAGGGAAGCCATCGACCTGGTGGTCTCCGACTGGATGATGCCCGGCATGAGCGGTCTCGAATTCTGTCAGGCTTTCAGACAGTTGGACCGTGTCCACTATGGCTATTTCATTCTTCTCACCTCGAAATCCGACAAGGCGGAGATCGCCCAGGGGCTCGATATCGGTGCCGATGATTTTCTCACCAAGCCCGTGGCCGGGGACGAGCTTCTGGCGCGGATCCGGGCCGGGGAGCGGATCTTGCGGATGGAGCGCGAGCTGACGGAAAAGAACCGCCTGGTGAGTTCGACCCTGTCGGAGATTTCGGCGCTGTATGATTCGCTCGATCGCGACCTGGTCGAGGCGCGGAAATTGCAGCAATCTCTGGTGCGCGAGCGCTACCGCGATTTCGACACGGCACAGATTTCCCTGCTCTTGCGGCCAAGCGGCCATGTTGGCGGCGATCTTGTCGGGTTCTTTCCGATCAATGACCGCCAGTTCGGCATTTTTTCCATCGATGTCTCGGGCCATGGCATTGCCTCGGCCCTGATGACCGCGCGATTGGCAGCCTATTTGACGGGGTCGACTCCGGAGCAAAACCTGGCAATCAGCACCGACAAGGACGGCAATTACATTCCGACCGATCCCTCTGCGGTGGCGAAGACGCTCAACCGTCTGATGCTGGAAGAAATGGAGACGGATCTCTATTTCACGATGATCCTCGGGCATTTCGATCGCTTGAGTGGCGAATTCGTGATGACGCAATGCGGCCACCCGAACCCGGCGGTGCAATCCGTAGATGGCCATGTCACCTTCTTCGGCGACGGTGGTCTGCCGGTGGGGTTGATCCCGGCCGCCGAATACGAGGATGTGCGCATCACCCTGTCGCCCAAGGATCGCATTCTTGTGTTCTCCGATGGTGTGACGGAATGCCCCGATGGCGGCGATGGGATGTTGGGGGAAGAGGGTCTGGTCGAAATGTGCCAGCGGATTTCAACAGAGACCGGCAACGCTTTCTTCGATACGTTCCTCTGGGATCTGAACGACTTCAATAAGGATCAGGATTTCCCTGACGACATCTCGGCGATCCTGCTGGAATTTCCCGGTCAGAACACGGCGTGAAGAAACGCCCGGTCGCCGGGGTTTCCGAGGCTGATCGCGGCCTGTTCCGGGCTGGCCCAATGGGCGCTGTGATCCTGTTCCGGTGGTTCCGCCAGTTTTCGCACGGGCAGGGCACGATAGATGTGACAGATCTTTTCCGCCCAAAGCTCATACTCCGGCATGAAAACGAAGCGGCGAAAGGCGCCGAGATAGAGCGGCTTTGAAATCCGCCAGCCGGTTTCCTCATAAACTTCGCGATGCAGCGCCTGCACCGGGCTTTCCCCCGGATCGATCCCGCCACCGGGCAGCTGGAACTCATGATGAATGCCGGCCTGATAGGTCAGAAGCACGCGGCCGTTTTTCGGCAGAACCGCGTAGGCTCCGGCCCGCGTGCGATAGGGTTTGCCTGAAATTCTGGGGTCTCCGTAACGCCGCATCCCGCCTCTGCCTTTCATCACTGGTTGTTCCGCCTATATGAACAGGATATGCCAGCGCCGAACCTCAGGGGAAGCCAAAATGCTCGGATCCAAAATCGCTTGGGATGATACCGTCCTGCCATTTCAACTCGACGCCTCCGACATCCGCGGACGTGTCGTGCGGCTCGATGGCGTGCTCGACACGATCCTGTCGCAACATGCCTACCCGCCGGAGATCGAAGCTCTGGTGGCCGAGATGGCTTTGCTCACGGCGATGATCGGTCAGACCATGAAGCTGCGCTGGAAGCTCTCGCTTCAGGTCCGTGGCGATGGTCCGGCGCGTCTGATCGCGACCGATTACTATGCCCCCACGGCAGAAGGCGAACCGGCCCGGATCCGCGCCTATGCGTCTTATGACGCCAATCGGCTGTTGCCGCGGGTGGATCCGTTCTCGCAGATCGGCAAGGGATATTTCGCCATTCTGATCGATCAGGGTAAGGGTACGACCCCCTATCAGGGGATCACGCCGATCTCCGGCGGTTCGCTGTCGGCCTGTGCCGAAACCTATTTCGCGCAATCCGAACAACTGCCGAGCCGTTTCGCAACCACATTCGGTCGCTCGCAGCTGGCCGGCGGTCCGGAAAGCTGGCGCGCCGGCGGTGTGATGTTGCAGAAAATGCCGAAAGCCTCTCCCTTTGCACCCAAGGACGAGGCGGATGACGACGGTCTTCTGCGTGCGAAAGACATTCTCAACGAGGATGATTTCGAAGATTGGAACCGCGCCAATATCCTGCTCGACTCGGTCGAGGACATGGAGCTGATCGGGCCGCAGATTCACCCGACCGACCTCTTGGTACGGCTGTTCCACGAGGATCGCCCGAGAGTGTTCGATCCGCAATCGGTCGAGTTCGGCTGTAATTGTTCCGAAGAGCGGGTGCGCAACAGCCTGTCGATCTATTCGGCCAAGGATATTGCGCATATGACCACCGATGACGGCGTGGTCACGGCGGATTGCCAGTTCTGTGGCGCGCATTATGTTCTTGATCCGAAGACGGTCGGGTTCGAGGCGGGGGATGACACGGATGGTGATGCCGATTGATCGAGAATCTCTCGTCAACATGCTGAGAAATCCGGGGGTGCCCTCCTCGGATTTCGATTTGAACCGTGCGTTTCAGCCCAAATCCACAACTCCGCTGCGTCCGGCCGGGGTGTTGATCCCGATCCGGGAAACATCGGAAGGGCTCCGGCTGATCCTCACCAAACGCTCCTCGGCGCTCAAACATCATCCGGGTCAGATCGCCTTTCCCGGTGGGCGGGTAGATCCGGGAGATCGCAATCACATCGATGCGGCACTGCGCGAAGCCCATGAGGAAATCGGTTTGCCTGCCGCACAGGTGGAAGTTCTGGGTGAATTGCCGACCCATCAGACGGTCACCCAATTCGAAATGTTCCCGGTGTTGGGCTGGGTGTCCGGTGATTTCACGGCTGTGGCTGAACTCGGTGAAGTGTCGGAGATCTTCGATGTGCCACTCGCCCATGTGTTGAACCCGGAGAATTTCCGGATTCAGTCACGGCGTTGGCGCGGGCAGATGCGGTCTTTCTACACCGTGCCCTACGGGCCCTATTACATCTGGGGCGCGACGGCGCGGATCTTGCGCGGTCTCGCGGAACGGGCGGTGCAGGCATGAAATTGACGGCTCCCTGGCTCGACGCCGATCACGCGCAACGTCTCATGGCGATCTTTGCCGAGGCCGGAGAACAGGCTTATTTCGTTGGTGGATGCGTGCGCAACAGTCTCCTGGGTGTACCTGTCAGCGATCTCGATGTCTCGAGCTCGGCACGACCGGAGAAGACTATGGAGCTCGCAAGGGCGGCAGGTCTCAAAGCGGTTCCGACCGGCATCGAACATGGTACGGTGACCGTGGTGGTCGAAGACGAACCCTTTGAAATCACCACCTTTCGTCACGATGTCGAAACCGATGGCCGGCGTGCCGTGGTGGCTTTCTCGGAACATGTCGAAGACGATGCGCATCGGCGGGATTTCACCATGAACGCGCTTTATGCCGCCGCCGATGGCGAGATCATCGACCCGTTGGGTGGGCTGGCGGATCTCGAGGCGCGGCGGGTGCGGTTCATCGACGATGCGGATCAACGCATTCGCGAAGATTACCTGCGCATCCTGCGGTTCTTCCGATTTCATGCCTGGTATGGCGATGACACGGCGGGGCTGGACCCGGAAGGCTTGGCCGCCTGTGCCGCGAATTTGGCTGGATTGGAGACGCTTTCGCGCGAACGCGTCGGGGCGGAGATGGTCAAACTCCTTTCAGCGCCTGAACCGGATCTCGCGCTGGGCGCGATGGATCAATCGGGCGTTTTGAATGCCCTTCTGCCCGGTGCCTCGACGAAAGCCTTTTTCTTGCTGACTTCGATGGAACAGGCGCCGGATCCGATTGTCCGTTTGGCGGCGCTGGGGGCATTCGATGTCGCGGATCTCTTGCGCTTGTCAAAGAGCCAGACCCGGCAATATGCGGCGTTGCGTCGATATGCGGAGGAGGCGCAGTCGATTGCCGAGATCGCTTATCGCGACGGCGCAAAAATGGCCTTTGATGTGGCGATCCTGCGGGCCGCTTTCTTTGAGCAGCTTCTGCCCGGGGGGCTTCAAGACGAAATCAAAGATGGGGAAGAAGCGTTGTTTCCCTTGAAAGCCAAGGACCTGATGCCGGATTTCGACGGGCCTGCGCTCGGGTCGATGTTGCGGCAGTTGGAACAGGATTGGATCGACAGCGGTTTTGCATTGGACCGGTCCGCGCTTTTGGCGCGTGCCAAGGAGGCATGATGGAACGGTTTGAAGTTGTGCGTCTCGGCCACAAGGGCGATGGCATCACGACGGACGGAGTCTTTGTCGAGGGGGCTCTGCCCGGCGAGATTGTCGAAGGTACGGCAGAGAATGGTCGTGTCCGAGGGGCGAAGATCGTCGCCCCCTCAGCCGATCGGGTGAAGCCGGCCTGTCGCCATGCCAAAGCCTGCGGCGGCTGTGCGCTTCAGCATGTCTCCGACGAATTTGTGGCGAAATGGAAGTCTGATTTTGTCGCCTCCGCGCTGGAACATCAGGGAATTTCAGCCGAATTGGAGTCAATTTTGGCCTCTCCTCCGCAAAGCCGGCGTCGGGCCATTTTTCACGGTCGCCGGACCAAGAAGGGGGTGATGCTCGGGCTTCATGCGCGGGCGTCCGACAGTCTGGTGCCGGTGCCGGACTGTATCCTGATGGTGCCGGAGATCATGGTGGTCTATCCGAAACTGGAACAGTTGGTGCTCCTGGGTGCCTCGCGGCGTGCGGAGATGGATATCACCGTGATCGCGACGGAGACGGGGCTCGATATTTCGGTCGAGAACGGGAAGGAACTCACGCTCGATATGCGGGTCGATTTGGGGCAGTTTGTGCGGGATCTTGGTCTTGCGCGGCTCTCCTGGAACGGTGAAGATCTGGCTGGTGAGGCACAGCCCTATCTGCGCTTCGGTCAGGCCCGTGTGGTTCCGCCACCGGGGGCCTTCTTGCAAGCCACCAAGGCAGGCGAGGCCGCGCTTGTCGCGCTGATGCGGCGGGCCGTTCAGGGATCGGATCGGGTGATCGACCTTTTCGCGGGCTGTGGAACCTTTTCGCTTCCTCTGGCGGAGGAGACAGAGGTCCATGCGGTGGAGGGCCTGTCCGATATGCTCGACGCGCTGATGGCGGGATGGCGCCGTACCGAGGGGCTCAAGCCAATGACGATTGAAACCCGGGATCTGTTTCGACAGCCGGTGCGGCGTGACGAGTTGAACCGCTTTGATGCGGCCATTGTCGACCCGCCACGTCCGGGGGCCTTGGCGCAATGCGAAGAGATCGTCGAAAGCAGGCTGAAGACTCTGGGCTATGTCTCTTGCAACCCGATCACCTTTGCGCGTGACGCGAAAACGCTGATCGAGGCGGGGTTCGAAATCGAATGGATCGTGCCGGTGGATCAGTTTCGTTGGTCGCCGCATGTCGAGCTCGCGGCCTGTTTTCGACGGCGCTGAAGCTAGAAAATATTGCCCTGAATCGCCGTTCGGGTGTATCTAGTCCGAAAAAACAGATCGGGTAGTATTATGAAACGGCGGGCATTCCTGACCTCGGCAATTGCAGCTCTGGCGTCGCCTCTCGCGGCCTGGGCACGAACACTTAAACCCTATGAAGGGCCGGAGATTACGCGTGTCGTCATCTATAAGGGGCGTCGCAAGCTTTATCTCATTCACGGCCAAGAGGTTGTCGAGAGTTTCAAGATCGGCCTCGGCGGCAATCCGGTCGGACCGAAACGGTTCCAGGGCGACGGTAAGACGCCCGAAGGCAGCTATATCATCGATCGCAGGAATCCGAATTCTTCCTACCATTTGTCATTGGGGATTTCCTACCCGAATGCCGAGGATGTGGCCTATGCCAAGGCGCATGGGCGCAAGCCGGGAGGAGATATTTTCATCCATGGCCGGGCGGGCGAAAACCGCGGCAAGGGCAAGGATTGGACCGCGGGCTGTATCGCAGTCCGGGATCGGCATATCGAGCGGATCTACACGATGGTGGCAAACGGAACCCAGGTCGACATTGTTCCCTGACCTCCGTTTTCAACTCATGAGTGCAATGCCTTGGCGCTTCATTGCGGAAGCGTCATCGCACCGTGGCTCGAGCCGATCACAAGGGTCCACCAAAGCTTTCCGGTGCCTTCCTGATACCAGGAAAAGCCGATGTCGGTGGCTTTCGGATCGAGAATGATGTCGCGCGTGTCGCTTTCCTCCATCCAGGCGGAAAGAGTTTCGAGTTCGGTCTCATAGGTCTCGGAAATGTTTTCACCGAGCAACAGGCCCTGATAGCCGGAACGTGCGACGCGATCGAGCGGCGAGGAACCGTCGGAGCCGAAATGCCAGGGCCGGTTCTGCACATGCATATCGCGCGAATGGGTGGCGGCTGCAGCATTCAGATTGGCATTGAGCGCCACCTGAGGTGCGCCGGACGCCGTGCGCAGAGCATTGATGGAATCAAGCATGCGATATTGGATCTTCGCTTCGTCCCGGGCATTGATGCGATAAAGATGCGGAAGCGGTTTTCCATCGGGGCCGAGCTTTTCGGTCGGGGTGTCGCAGGCGCTCAATCCGATGAGGGCCACCATGAGGATCATGATAATCCGGGGCATTCCAGGTACTCCATAACTGTACCCGGATGCAGTAAACGCTTTGACATCCGGGATCAAATCATGTTCGCGAGATTTCGCCGGGAATGACGGTTTGATTTGCGACTGCGGCAAACGCGCCATATAAGACCTATATCCGCGGACATATCATGAATGGCCTATCCCTATGAGTAATACACCTGTTTCCAAGGTTTCCCGACGTGCTTTCGTCGCCGGCGCAACGGCGCTTTTGTCAACGCCCGCGCAGGGGCAGACAGAGGGGACGACAGAGATCGAGGGGGATATCTCCACGGTTGTCCGCCGGAATATTTCGAGCTTCCGGTCGCTGAGCTGGCAGCCCTATTTCAACTCGCTTCGCAACGGCGCCATTCTTGTGGATACCACCTCTCGGGCCTTGCATTACTGGAGCGAGGACGAGGCGATCTACAAGCTCTATCCGACCTCTGTACCGCTGACCGAGGACCTGACCCGTCGCGGTCGTACCGAGGTGATCCGCAAGGTGGAAGGGCCGAGCTGGGCACCAACACCGGCGATGAAAGTCCGTAATCCCGAATGGCCGGATTTTGTCGGTCCGGGGCCGAACAACCCGCTTGGTACCCATGCGCTCTACCTGTCGTGGAAATATTACCGCATTCATGGCACCCATGACACGCGCAAGATCGGGCGGCGGTCCTCGAACGGCTGTATCGGCCTCTACAATGAACACATCAAAGAGCTGTTCGGGTTGGCCAAGGTCGGCACGCAAGTGTTGCTAATATGACGCCTGAGCGGGGAAATCCGATATGCGTCATTTCGAGGAATTGCCTTTTCCGATTATTGTTCCCTATAAAAACTGCGTGAAACTACCTGCCAGTTGTTGCAGGGCTCTTCAGGAGGACTGAAATGAAAAAAATCGCTGTTGCTGCCGTATTCGCTCTGGCCGGGACCGCTGCCTTTGCTGGTGGCTATTCTGAGCCGGTTATCGAAGCTCCGGTTGTTGTTGAAGAAACCTCTTCTTCTTCCGCTGGTGGCTATGTTGTTCCGCTTCTGATCGTGGCTCTCGTGGCTGCGGCTGTTGCTGCCGACTAAGCGCTGACAAAGCACAAAAATTGGAAGGGCGGTCCATCGGGCCGCCCTTTTCATATCGTTGATCTGCTTCTCGTGGATGTCAGACCCAACCGGACAGGTTCTTGCGAATTTGTCCGACCAATGCCTCGATATGCAGCGGATCGGCATTGAGACAGGGGATGTAGAGAAAGGCTTCGCCACCGGCGTGTTCAAAGCTTTCCTTGATCTCTTCATTGATTTCTTCAAGCGTTTCGATGCAATCGGCGGAGAAGGCCGGGGCACAGACCGCGATGCTTTTGTTGCCGGCTTCGGCCTGTCGTGCGACCTCTTCGACGGTATAGGGTTGAAGCCAGTCTTCGGGACCGAATTTCGACTGAAACGTCGTCATGATCTGGGTGTTGTCCCAGCCCAACCGCTCTTTCAGCAGACGTGTGGTTTTCTGACATTGGCAATGGTAAGGATCGCCGCCCTCCTTGAGGTAGCGTTCCGGCAACCCGTGATAGGAACAGATCAGGATATCCGGCTTGCGCTCTGCGGCCACATAGGCACGCTCCACCGATTGTGCCAGCGCCTCGATATAGGCGGGATCGTCGAAATAGGGCGGCACGGTGCGGCTCGCCGGTTGCCAGTTTTCCTCCATCAGGGCGCGGAAAAACTGATCATTCGCGGTGGCTGTCGTGGCCCCGGCATATTGCGGGTAGAGCGGGAAGAACAGGATCTTGCTACAACCTTCCGCGACCAGCTTTTCCACCTTGGATTTGGTCGAAGGATTGCCGTAGCGCATGCAGAAATCGACCATGACGCGATCGCCGTACTCGGCTTTCACGGCACGCTCGATCGCGGCCACCTGTTCCTTGGTGATCGTCATCAGCGGGCTTTCATCCGCATCATTGTTCCAGATCGATCGATAGGCCGCTCCGGATTTCGAGGGCCGAAAGGTGAGAACGATGCCTTGCAGGATCGGCTGCCATTTCCAGGACGGGTAATCGATCACCCGCTTGTCCGACAGAAATTCATTGAGATAGCGCCGCATCGACCAGTAATCGGTATCGTCCGGCGTGCCGAGATTGGCCAGGAGGATGCCGATCTTTTCTTGCGGAACCTTCGGATGGTCTTTCGGCGCATGCACCGGACAGGTGGCATCCGCCGCGTTCGAGTTCATCCGCGAAGGTTTCATCAGTCCCATATGTCTTCCCCAATTTGTGGCGTTTCAGGCATAGGTGATCCCGAGATCAGGTCAAGGGTATGTTTAGCCGTCCGGCAGTTTGAATTCTTCGGTTTTGAGCGCCTCGGAGAGCCGCATTTTGGCGGATCCCGGCATCAGCGGTTTCGGCTGGCTCGCGTCCGGCGCCCAGCCGGTCAGAAAGACCAGATCGAAGGTCGCGGTGAGGCGGTCACCGTCCGAGAAATGCGTGCGGTAAAGCTTCTCGGCCTGGTCGAACAGCGCTTTCTTTCCGGCCCTCTTGTGACGTGCGGAGAGGGCATTGCCTTCGCCCATGGCACGCAGATCCGAGGCGAGGCGTTTGAGCGACGGGTAGGTGACCATGCGCACGCTCTTGTCGGCGACCGGGAGGGCAAAGGAGGCGCGTTGCAACAGCGCGCCGAGATCGCGCAGCTCACCCATTGGCAAAACCCGGGGCGACAACCCGCCGCTGATCATCGTCTCGGCCTGGCCGAGGCAGGCGCGTAGCTCGTTGAGGCTCTGATCCCCGAAAAACACCGCGATCATCAACCCGTCGGGTTTGAGTGCGCGGTTGCACTGGATGAGCTGTCCGACAGGGTCATTGGCCCAATGTAGGCTCATCGCATGGATCACCAGATCATGCGCATTTTCCTCAAGCGCGAGAAAATCCTCGTCCGAGACCACCTTGGCCTCGGGAAACCACTCTTGCCAAAGAGCCGGGAAACCTGTGACGATGGCGGGAGACGAGAAGGACTTGGTCACCATTTCGAGCCGATCCTCGATCTCGAACCGGGCTTCCTCATGCAGGAAAAAATCCCCGGACATGCGAACCGCACGGCGGCGATTGCGGGACAATTGATCCCGATCGACCAAAGGGGCGGTGTTTGACATGGCTGTTTTGTCCCGTGTGAAGTGATGCGTGACGGACAATGTAGAAAGTCGAACGGGAAATGCAAAGACTGCTCAAGCTGGTTTACCCGGCGCAATGTCTGACCTGCGACGAAATGATCGAGGTAGAGCGCGGTCTCTGCCCGACATGCTGGGCCGATACGCCTTTCATCATCGACCCACCCTGTGACGCCTGTGGACGGCCGTTGATCGGGGATGCCGAGGAGGGAGACCTATGCGACGATTGCCGGACCCATCCGCGTGTCTGGACCCGCGGGCGGGCGGTGATGCTCTATGCCGGCAACGGGCGCTCCATCGTGTTGCGGTTCAAGCATGGGGATCGCACCGATCTCGCCTATGCGGCGGGGCAATGGCTCGCCGATGCCGCGGCGCCGCTGATCACGGCGGACATGGTCGTCGCGCCGGTGCCGCTGCATTGGCGCCGGATTTTGTTCCGACGCTACAATCAGGCTGCGCTCTTGGCGGCACGGCTGGCGAAGCTGCACCATCTCACCTATGTGCCTGATCTACTGCGGCGGGCGAATGCGACGCGCAAGCTTGATGGTATGACGGCCGCGCAACGAGCAAAGACCGTGACCGGAGCCATTCGACTCAGCGGGCGACGAGCCGGGGACATCGAAGGCCGCCGGGTGTTGCTCATCGATGACGTGATGACCACCGGCGCCACTTTGACGCAATGCGCGGAAGCCTGTTTGGCCGGCGGCGCCGCAGGAGTTGATGTCGCGGTACTGGCCCGCGTGGACAGAAAGCCCTAAATCCGTATAGTCGCCGCAAGACAAAGGATTTCCCATGCAACCAGTCACACTCTACACCACCCCGATCTGCCCCTTTTGTGTCGCCGCCAAACGGCTGCTGACGTCGAAAGGGGTTGAGTACACCGATATCGACGTGATGGCCGACCCGTCGCGTCGTGCCGAAATGATGCAGAAAGCCCATGGCCGCCACACTGTGCCGCAAATTTTCATCGGCGCTACCCATGTGGGGGGCTGCGATGAGCTGCACGCCTTGGAGCGTGCTGGCAAGCTGGACCCGCTTCTGGCGGGCTGAACGATGACAAAAATCGGCCTCATCACCCTCAATTCAAGCGACGATCCGCGCGCCAATCTTGGCGTCACCCGAGAGCTTGTGATCAAGGCGGCGGATGCGGGGGCAGAATTCGTTCTGACCCCCGAGGTGAGCAATTGCGTCTCCTCGTCGCGGGCGCACCAAAAACAGGTTTTGTTCCGCGAGGAAGAGGATCCGACCCTCGCCGCGCTGCGCGAAACCGCGCGTTTGCGCGGGATTTGGCTCTTGATCGGCTCTCTGGGTCTCAAGACCGACGATCCGGATGGGCGGTTTGCCAATCGTTCCTTCCTGATTTCGCCGGAGGGAGAGATCAAGGCGCGGTATGACAAGATCCACATGTTTGACGTGGATGTCAGCGAGACGGAAAAATATCGCGAATCCGATGGCTATCGCCCTGGGACAAAAGCCGTGGTGGCCGAGACGCCCTTTGGCAAGATCGGCATGACGATCTGTTACGACCTGCGATTCCCGAAGCTGCATCGCGCGCTGGCCAAGGCCGGGGCGCAGATCCTCGTGGCGCCCGCCGCCTTTACTGCAGTCACCGGCGAGGCGCATTGGCACAGCCTGTTGCGGGCGCGTGCGATCGAGACCGGTTGTTTCGTTTTGGCGCCGGCGCAGACCGGGCATCATGCCGAAAAAGTCGACGTGAACCGGCGGACCTATGGTCACTCCTTGGTGATTTCGCCTTGGGGCGAGGTTCTGTTCGATGGCGGCGTTGAGCCGGGTTTGGGTCTTGTCGATATCGATCTCGACGAGGTCGCCAGGGCGCGCAAACGCATCCCCAGCCTCCTGCATGACCGCGATTTCGAGGTTGACGCATGAGCGATCGCCCGAACACCGATGCCCTCTCGGTTGCTCTGTTTTCCGAGATATTCATGGCGGATCAGCTGGCCCGCAACCGGCTGACCAAGGCCCTGCCAAAAGGTATGGAGATCAGCCATTTTTCGGTGTTGAACCATCTGGCGCGGGCGGGGGAAGAACGCTCTCCGGCACAGCTGGCGCGGGCCTTTCACGTCACGCGCGGGGCGATGACCAACACCTTGAACAAGCTGGAATGGGCCGGACATATTCATATCCGGCCGGATTGGGACGATGCCCGGCGCAAATTCGTGTCGATCTCGCCCGCCGGGACCCGGGCGAGGGACGCGGCCCTAGCCGCCATCGCGCCGATTCTCTCGGATATCGTCGAGGCAATCGGCACGGAACGCGTCAAGGCCGCTCTGCCGGTCCTGCGTGAAATGCGCATCCGTCTTGAAGATGAGAATTAGGGGGGGATTAGACCCTATTTCGGCTTGATCGAGGCGGTCACGTAATTGACCGACAGGTCGCGCGCCGAGATTGACCAGCTCCAGAGGATCGGGTTGAAGACGAAGCCCTTGCGATCAACGACGGAGAGCCCCGCGTTGGTGATCAGATCGACCAGCTCATCGGGGGTGATGAACTTGTTCCATTCATGGGTGCCGCGCGGCAGCCAGCGCATCACCACCTCGGCGCCGAAAATCGCCATGGCATAGCTTTTGGGATTGCGGTTGATGGTCGAGCAAAGCATCAGCCCGCCGGGTTTCAAAAGCTGCTGGCAGGCGGTGAGATAGGCCAGCGGGTCGGCCACATGTTCGACCACTTCCATGTTCAACACGACATCGAATTGCTCGCCCGCTTCGACCAGCGCTTCGGCGGTGATGTGACGATAATCGATCTCAAGACCCGATTGTTCGGCATGGATACGCGCCACCGGTAGGTTTTTCTCAGCCGCATCGGCACCGATCACGGTGGCACCCAGGCGCGCCATCGGTTCGGACAAAAGTCCGCCACCGCAGCCGATGTCCAAAAGACGAATACCTTCGAATGGCTTGTCGGCGGACAGGTCACGCCCGAACTCGGCGGCGATCTGCGCGGTGATATAATCGAGCCGCACCGGGTTCATCATGTGCAGCGGTTTGAACTTTCCGGTCGGATCCCACCATTCCGCGGCCATGGCTTCGAATTTTGCGACCTCTTGCGGGTCAATGGTGGTTTGCATGATCGCGTCCTTCATGTTCAAATCCCTCTGCCGGGACATCAGCTCCTGCCCGCGCTATATAGGATTTCCATGGACAAGGTCACAGGCCAAAAGAGCGCATATTCGTATCTCTACCCCCAAATCGCGGTCTATGACCACAGGATGTTGGATGTCGGAGATGGGCATCAGCTTTACGTGGAGCAAAGCGGGAATCCGGCGGGCATTCCGGTCGTGGTTTTGCATGGCGGACCGGGCGGCGGGTGCAGCCCTTATATGCGGCGCTATTTCGACCCTTCGCGCTATCGCATTATTCTGTTCGATCAGAGGGGCTGCGGGCGTTCAAAGCCTTTTGCCTCGGTCGAGGCCAATACCACCTGGCATCTGGTGGCGGATATCGAGAAAATTCGGCGCGCGCTCGGCATTGATCGCTGGATGGTCTTTGGCGGCAGCTGGGGCGCGACCCTGGGTCTGGCATATGCACAAAGCCATCCGGACCGGGTGCTGCATCTGGTGTTGCGCGGGGTCTTCACGGCGCGGCAAAGCGAGCTCGATTGGTTCTATGCCGGCGGCGCCGGGCGGTTCTGGCCGGATCTTTGGGCGGAGTTTCGCGATGCGATCCCGCTGGCGGAACAGGGCGACCTGATCGCCGCCTATCACAAACGCTTGTTCAGCGGCATCTATCGCGAAGAGGTCACCTATGGCCGGATCTGGTCGCGATGGGAAAATGCGCTGGCGGCGATCGGCTCCGATGGTGCGGTGGGCGATGCCAACCCGGATTACGCCCGGACTTTCGCACGGATCGAGAATCACTATTTCCTGAATCGCGCGTTTTTCGAGCAGGACGGGGAATTGCTCTCGAATATCGATCGCATGTCGGATGTGTCCGGGACCATCGTTCAGGGCCGGTTCGACATGATCTGTCCGCCACAGACTGCCTATGACCTGCATCGGGCCTGGCCCAGATCGCGGCTGGTCATGATCGGACAGGCGGGTCATGCCCTGTCCGAGCCGGGCATTACCCGCGCGCTGGTGATGACGACGGACCGGATCGCGGCCGAAATGGGATAGGGCTTGCAGTTCCGCTGTTTGGCGCGTATAGGACATGCCAACAGCGGCGCTGTCGGGAGTTCCCGAAGCTCCACCGGGAAAGATCGACGGGCCGCGTGCCCGTTTTTTTGTGCCCCTGTGGGGCAATGTAATGTCTGAAAGGCAACCCGGAAATGTCCGAACTTATTGCCAAGACCGCGATTGATCGCCGGATGGCGGAGATCGTCGGCCCCGTCATCGAAGGGATGGGGTTCGAGCTTGTGCGTGTGCGTCTGATGTCCTCGACGAAATCGAAGACCCTGCAAATCATGGCCGAACGTCCGGAGGGCGGTATCGAAGTGGATGAATGCGCGGAGATTTCCACCGCCGTTTCTGCTATTCTCGATGTCGAAGATCCGATCGAAGATGAATATACGCTCGAAGTGTCGAGCCCGGGGATCGACCGGCCTCTGACCCGTTTGAAGGATTTCGAGACCTTCGACGGCTATGAGGTCAAGATCGAGACCACCGAAATGATCGACGGTCGCCGCCGTTTCAAAGGCGTGTTGGCCGGTGTCGAGGGTGACGATGTGCTTCTGACCATTGAGAACAATGGCGAAGATGTCACCATCGGGCTGAATTTTGACTGGCTGTCGGATGCCAAGCTCGTGCTGACCGATGAGCTGATCCGTGAAATGCTGCGCCAACGGAAATCCGATGGCGCAATCGACGAAACCCAATTTGACGAAATCCAGACCGACGACGGGTCTTCAGAGGATTGAGAGAGGACTGAGTAATGGCAATCACCTCTGCAAACCAGCTTGAGCTGTTGCAAACCGCCGAGGCCGTGGCCCGCGAAAAAATGATCGATCCCGAACTGGTGGTCGAAGCGATGGAAGAGAGCCTCGCGCGCGCTGCAAAGTCGCGCTACGGCTCCGAAATGGACATTCGCGTTTCCATCGACCGCAAGACCGGTCGGGCGACGTTTACCCGTGTGCGCACCGTCGTCGAAGACGAAGAGCTCGAGAATTACCAGGCCGAGCTGACCGTGGAGCAGGCCAAGCAATATATGGCCGACCCGCAAGTGGGGGACGAGATCAAGGACGAAGTGCCGCCGGTCGAGCTGGGCCGGATTGCCGCGCAATCCGCGAAACAGGTGATCCTGCAGAAAGTGCGTGAAGCCGAGCGGGATCGTCAGTTCGACGAATTCAAGGACCGCGTTGGCACCATCATCAACGGTGTGGTGAAACGTGAGGAATACGGCAATGTGATCGTCGATATCGGTCGTGGCGAAGGCATCCTGCGCCGCAACGAGAAAATCGGCCGCGAAGCCTATCGTCCGAACGACCGCATCCGCTGCTTCATCAAGGATGTGCGCCGCGAAGTGCGCGGTCCGCAGGTCTTCCTGTCGCGCACCGCGCCGGAATTCATGGCCGAGCTGTTCAAGATGGAAGTGCCGGAGATCTACGACGGTATCATCGAGATCAAGGCCGTGGCCCGCGATCCGGGCTCTCGCGCGAAAATCGCCGTGATTTCCTATGACGGCTCGATCGATCCGGTCGGCGCCTGTGTCGGTATGCGCGGCTCGCGCGTGCAGGCCGTGGTGAACGAGCTTCAGGGTGAGAAAATCGACATCATTCCCTGGAATGACGATCAGCCGACCTTCCTCGTGAACGCGCTGCAGCCGGCCGAAGTGAGCAAAGTGGTGCTCGATGAGGATGCTGGCAAGATCGAGGTTGTGGTGCCCGACGAACAGCTGTCGCTGGCCATCGGCCGTCGCGGTCAGAACGTGCGTCTGGCGTCGCAGCTCACCGGTCTCGACATCGATATTCTGACCGAGGCCGAGGAATCCGAGCGCCGTCAGGCCGAGTTTGCGGCCCGCACCAAGCTGTTCATGGAAGCGCTCGATCTCGATGAATTCTTTGCCCAGCTGCTGGTTTCCGAAGGCTTCACCAATCTCGAAGAGGTCGCCTATGTCGATGTCGACGAGCTTCTGGTGATCGACGGTGTCGATGAAGACACCGCCAACGAGCTTCAGGCCCGGGCCCGCGACGTACTGGAAGAGGCACAGCGCAAGGCGCTCGAACATGCCCGTGAACTGGGCGTTGAGCAAAGCCTCATTGACTTTGAGGGTCTGACGCCCCAAATGATTGAAGCGCTGGCCGAAGACGGTGTGAAATCGCTCGAAGATTTCGCGACCTGCGCAGACTGGGAGCTTGCCGGGGGCTGGACCACGGTGAATGGCGAACGGGTCAAGGACGATGGCGTGCTTGAGAAATTCGACCTCTCCCTTGAAGAAGCACAGAACCTGGTGATGACCGCACGGATTCAGCTGGGCTGGGTCGACCCCGCCGATCTTGAAACCGAAGAAGACGTTGCCGAAGGCGATGTGGCGGAAGAGGAAAGCGAGGCCTGATTTCAGGCCTTGCAACACTGAGCACTGAGCAATGACCCGAGGCGGCATGACGAAGACCAGAGATGAAGCGGAACGGCGCTGTATCGTGACCCGCGAGGCCGAGCCTCGCCGGGGCCTCATCCGTTTTGTCATTGCCCCCGATGGGCTTGTCGTGCCGGATCTGGCCGAAAAGCTGCCGGGTCGCGGGATCTGGGTCGCGGCCGATCGCGCGGCTCTGGACGAGGCGGTGAAGAAAAAGCTCTTTGCCAAGGCGGCGCGCGCTCAGGTGACAGTGCCCGATGGGTTCGTCGATATGATCGAGGCGGGGCTCGCGGATCGGGTGGTGCATCTCGTGTCCCTGGCACGAAAGGCCGGAGACGCGGTCTGCGGATTTGAAAAAGTGAAGAGCTGGTTGTCTGAGGGGCGGGCGAGAGTCCTGCTTCAGGCCTCCGATGGCTCGGAACGCGGCAAAGGCAAGCTCTGGACACCCGAGGGGGGCCGTTGGTTCGGCCATCTGACGAGTTCCGAATTGGGTTTGGCTTTTGGCCGCGAAAGTGTGATACATGGCGCGCTCGCAGGTGGCGGACTCAGCAAACGTGTTGTAGAGGAAGCCAACCGCCTTATGGGCGTGCGCGAGACAATCGGTGGAGAGGGCTCCGCCGGGAAGGGTAAGACGACGAAATGAGCGAGAATGACGGCAAAAAAACCCTCGGGGTTCGGGGTGGTCCTGGGTCTGTGAAGCAGAGCTTCTCCCACGGGCGCACGAAGAACGTCGTGGTGGAAACCAAACGCAAACGTGTCGTGGTACCGAAGCCCGGAGCCGCGAAATCGGGTGCGTCTGGGGCCGGAAAATCCCATCTTGGGGATCCCTCCAAGCGTCCGGCCGGGATTTCCGATGCGGAAATGGAACGTCGGATGAAAGCGCTCGCTGCTGCGAAAGCGGCGGAAGCCGAAGAGGCGAAACAGCGCGCGGCCGATGAAAAGGCCCGCGAGGAAGAGCGCGAGCGTCGCCGCCGCGAGGCCGAAGAAAAGGCCCGTGAAGAGGCGGAGCGCGAAGCCGCGCTGAAAGCCAAGGAAGAAGAGGAAGCCCGTCAGAAGCGTGAGGCCGAAGAGGCCAAGCAACGCGCGGCGGAAGCCAAGAAGAAACCGGCCGCTGCCGCGAAACCGAAGCAGGACGATGATCCTGCCGCGGCGCAGGCGGCGCTGCAGAAACAGCAGGAACGTGGCGGCCGTGCGGCTCAGCCGACGCCCCCGCGTGGTCGCGAGCGTGAAGCCGATGATCGCAACAACCGCGGCAAGGGGGGCGACAACCGTCGCTCCGGCAAGCTGACCGTGAACCAGGCGCTGTCTGGCGGTGAAGGCGGGCGTCAGCGCTCCATGGCCGCGATGAAGCGCAAACAGGAACGCATGCGTCAAAAGGCGATGGGTGGCAATGAATCGCGTGAAAAGGTTGTGCGCGACGTTCAGGTGCCGGAAACCATCGTTGTTTCCGAACTCGCCAACCGTATGGCGGAACGGGTTGCCGACGTGGTCAAGTCGCTCATGAAAATGGGCATGATGGTCACCCAGAACCAGTCGATCGACGCCGATACGGCCGAGCTGATCGTCGAGGAATTTGGTCACCGCATCGTGCGTGTGTCCGATGCCGACGTTGAGGACGTGATCCAACAGGTCGAAGACGCACCGGAAACGCTGCAGTCGCGTCCGCCGGTGATCACCATCATGGGCCATGTGGACCATGGTAAAACCTCGCTGCTCGATGCGATCCGCCATGCCAATGTGACCTCCGGCGAGGCCGGCGGCATTACCCAGCATATCGGTGCCTATCAGGTGAAAACCGAATCCGGGGCCGTGTTGAGCTTCCTTGATACGCCGGGCCACGCCGCCTTTACCTCGATGCGGGCACGTGGTGCTCAGGTGACGGATATCGTGGTTCTGGTGGTGGCGGCCGATGACTCGGTCATGCCGCAGACGATCGAGGCGATCAGCCACGCGAAAGCCGCAGGTGTGCCGATGATCGTGGCGATCAACAAATGTGACAAGCCGGAGGCCGATGCGATGAAGGTGCGCACCGAGCTCTTGCAACATGAGGTGATCGTCGAAGAGATGTCCGGTGATGTGCAGGACGTCGAAGTCTCCGCCAAGACCGGCAAGGGGCTCGACGAGCTGTTGGAAGCCATCGCACTTCAGGCCGAAATCCTCGAGCTCAAGGCCAATCCGGATCGCGCCGCCGAAGGTGCCGTGATCGAAGCCCAGCTCGACGTGGGCCGCGGCCCGGTTGCCACCGTTCTGGTGCAAAAAGGGACGCTCAAGCGCGGCGATATCTTCGTCGTCGGTGAGCAATGGGGCAAGGTCCGTGCGCTGGTCAATGACAAGGGCGATCGCGTCGATGAGGCCGGTCCGTCGGTTCCGGTCGAGGTCCTGGGTCTCAACGGTACGCCGGAAGCCGGTGACGTGCTGAACGTGGTCGACACCGAGGCGCAAGCCCGTGAGATCGCCGAGTATCGCGAACAGGCCGCCAAGGACAAACGCGCCGCAGCCGGTGCCGCAACCACGCTCGATCAGCTTCTGGCGAAAGCCAAGGCGGATGAGAATGTCTCCGAGCTTCCGATCCTGGTGAAAGCCGATGTGCAGGGTTCTGCCGAGGCGATCGTCCAGGCGATGGAAAAAATCGGCAACGACGAGGTGCGCGTGCGCGTGCTGCACTACGGTGTGGGTGCGATCACCGAGAGCGATATCGGTCTGGCGGAGGCCTCCGGCGCGCCGGTGATCGGCTTCAACGTCCGTGCCAACGCGCCGGCCCGGAACTCTGCCAACCAGAAAGGCGTCGAAATTCGCTACTATTCCGTGATCTACGACCTCGTGGATGACGTGAAAGCGGCGGCTTCCGGCCTCCTGTCTGCGGAAATTCGCGAGAACTTCATCGGTTATGCCGAGATCAAGGAAGTCTTCAAGGTCTCCGGCGTCGGCAAGGTGGCGGGCTGTCTCGTCACCGAAGGTGTGGCGCGGCGTTCCGCCGGTGTGCGCCTGCTGCGCGACGATGTGGTGATCCACGAGGGCACGCTGAAGACGCTCAAGCGCTTCAAGGACGAGGTCAAGGAAGTGCTGTCCGGCCAGGAATGCGGTATGGCATTCGAGAATTACGACGATATCCGCCCGGGCGATGTCATTGAGATTTTCGAACGCGAAGAGGTCGAGCGCAAGCTCGACTGATCCCGGATCGGGTCATCCCGGTCGCGACCTTCGGGGGGCGGCCGGGCTGGCCAAAAACCGGAGAAAACAGACATAGAAAAAGGCGCGCCGGGTGGCGCGCCTTTTTAGCTGTATAACGTGGAACTCAGGCCGCTTTGGAGTGGGAAACGGGTTTGCCGACAAAGGTTTTGTCGCCAACGCGGACCTGAATCTTGCCATTCTCGGTTTCGCCGATGTACTGGCCCTGAACGGAAATGTACTTTCCGAGCGTGATAGAACGCATCATGTGGCTTGCTCCGGTTTGAACCTTATTAGGGTTAATTTAACCGAAAATTCGTTAAAAAACATTTACGAAATTGAGACAAACCCGTTTTTTCTGCGCAAATGTTGAGCAATTAGGGGTTAATCCTACAGCATATGCTGTTTCTGCTTTGCGGCATTTCACAAGAGATCGCGCAGGATGGGAATCAGCGGAATATCCGCGGGCGGCATCGGGTAGTCGCGCAGCTCGGAGGCTTTCGCCCATTTCAGCACCTGTCCTTCGCGTGGGCTCGGGATGCCGTTCCATTTGCGACAGGCAAACAGCGGCATCATCAGATGGAAGTCGTCATAGCTGTGCGAGGCGAAGGTCAGCGGCGCGAGACAGGAATTCCAGGTCTCGATCCCGAGCTCTTCGTGAAGCTCTCGGACCAGTGCCGCCTCAGGCGTCTCTCCGGGCTCGACCTTGCCACCCGGGAATTCCCAGAGACCGGCCATGCTCTTGCCCTCGGGGCGCTGCGCCAAAAGCACACGCCCCTCGACATCGATCAGCGCGACGGCGGAAACCAGAACGATCTTCACGAGCGGTAATCCGCGTTGATCGAGATATAACCATGAGTCAGGTCGCAGGACCAGACGGTGGCGGTGCCATTGTCGAGGCCGAGATCGACGCGAATGGTGATTTCGGAATTCTTCATGTAGGCGGCGCCGGCCTCCTCGGTATAGGAGGGCGCGACCCAGCCGTTCTCGGCCACGAGGATGTCGCCGAACCAGATGGTCAAACGGTCGCGCTCGGCGCGCTCGCCGGCCTTGCCGACGGCCATGACGACACGGCCCCAGTTCGGGTCCTCGCCGGCCACGGCGGTCTTGACCAGCGGCGAATTGGCGATGGCCATGGCGACGCGATGGGCGGGGCCGTTGGCATTGGCGCCGGTGACCTGCACCTCGATGAGCTTGCTGGCGCCTTCGCCGTCACGGGCAATCTGGATTGCCAGATCCTTCATTACCGCATGCAGCGCGTCGCGGAACACCCGCACCCGAGGATCGGCGAAATCGGTGATCGGCGCCATATCGGCCTTGCCGGTGGCGGCGACCAGAACCGTGTCCGAGGTCGAGGTGTCGCCATCGACGGTGACGCAGTTGAAGGTCGAGGCATTGTCGAGCCAGAGGCACTGTTGCAGCACTTCACGCGAAATTGCGGTGTCGGTGAAGATATAGCAGAGCATGGTTGCCATATCGGGCGCAATCATGCCGGAGCCTTTGGCGAAACCGGCGATCTTGACCTCGACCCCGTCGAGCGTCGCGGTCTGCGTGGCGCCTTTCGGGAAGGTGTCCGTGGTCATGATGGCGCGGGCCGCCTGTTCCATGGCGCCTTCTTCGAGGCTCGCGCTCAGCTCGCCGATCTTGGCGGTGATCCGCTCCCATTTGAGCGGCTCGCCGATCACGCCGGTGGAGGCGGTGAAGACGCGGTTTTGCTCGATGCCCATTTCCTCGGCCACGGCGGCGGTGATCTTGGCCACCGAATCGAAACCCGATTGACCGGTGAAAGCGTTGGAATTACCGGAGTTCACCAGGATTGCGGCTTTGCCTTCGAGATCCTCAGTGATCTTCTCCTGACAATCGAGCACAGCGGCCGAGCGTGTGGACGAGCGGGTGAAGACGCCGGCAACCGCCGTGCCCTCACAAAGCTCGGCCAACATGAGATCCGTTCGTCCAGAGTAACGTACCCCGGCCTCAAGTGCGGCAAAACGCACGCCGCCGATCACGGGAAGCTCGGGGAATTTTTCCGGCGCGAGCGGGGAAACATGTTCAATCTTGGCCATCTGTGTCGTCCTTGCCTGAACCCGGGGTTACTGGGCCAACAGATCGTCTTGCCGCAGTGCGGCCGGGTCAATCCCTTCGACCATCTCGATCGTGGCTGCATCGGTCAGCTCTTCGATCTTGCTGCGAATGGCTTTTTCCTGAATATCGGCGGTCAGCTCGTCTTGCACTTCCTCAAGCGGCGGCACAGAGGCCAGGCGTGTTTCCATCAATTTGATGACATGCCAGCCGAATTGGGTCTGAACCGGGGCCGAAACATCGCCCTCTTTCATCTCGACCACGGCTTTTTCAAACGGTTCGACCATCATGCCGAGACCGAACCAGCCGAGATCGCCACCATTCGGACCCGAGGGGCCGGTGGATTTTTCGCGCGCCAGACCGGCGAAATCGGCCCCGTCATTCAGTTCGGCTTCGATCGCTTTCGCCTCTTCCTCGGTTTCGACGAGAATATGCGCGGCGTGGTATTCGCGGCCCGGCTCGAATTCGGCGAATTTTGCATCATAAGCGGCTTTCAGAGCTTCCTCGCTCACCGCCGCCTTGGACATGGTCTCGAGCATATTGCCGGCGATCAACACGCGTTTCTCATTGTCGATCTGGTATTTCAGCGCCTCTTCCACATCGCCTGCGGCCTGGGACAGCAGCTCCTGCTGGACAATCTGGTTCACGATGCCGTCAAAAAGCTGTGCATCGGTCAGGCTCTGGTACTGCGGCGGCAGCGATTGCCGGGCCGCGATCATGTGACCGAGGGTGATTTCCGTGTCGTTGACCCGGGCGACCACGGTTTCTGCACTCAAATCCTCTGCCATGACGGGCGCGGAGGCCATGAGAGCCACGGAAAGCAGGGCTGCGGCGGTGGGAAAACGGTATTTCATCGAGAAAATCCTTCCTGTCGGCGCCATTCCGGGACCCGACGTTGACACTGATGATGTGGCCCCTTACATCCCGATAGGTCGTTGCAGAGGAGCCTTTACGCCTGTTTCTATGGGCAGAGTGGCAGCGGGGCAATCCCTCCTCTCACACGATCCTGTCAGGACGCATCGAGCGGAGAGAATATGCTGGGCATCGGTACACTCGCGAAGAAGGTTTTCGGAACACCCAATGATCGCAAGATCAAGGCGACCCGACCGATCGTGGCAAAGATCAACGCGCTGGAGCCGGAGTTCGAAAAACTCGATGACGCCGGACTGATCGCCAAGACCGAAGAATTCAAGAAACGCGTGGAAGGTGGCGAGAGCTTGGACGCCATCCTGCCCGAGGCTTTCGCCAATTGTCGCGAAGCGGCCCGCCGGGCGCTGGGTCTCAGAGCGTTCGACACGCAGCTGATGGGGGGCATCTTCCTGCATCAGGGCAATATCGCCGAGATGAAGACCGGTGAGGGCAAGACGCTGGTCGCGACCTTCCCGTCCTATCTCAATGCGCTGACCGGCAAGGGCGTGCATGTGGTGACGGTGAACGAATACCTCGCCAAACGCGACGCCGACTGGATGGCCAATGTGTTCGAGGCGCTGGGCATGAGCTGTTCCTCGATCTACAGCCAGCAGCCCGAGGACGAGAAACGCGCGGCCTATGCCTGTGACGTGACCTATGCCACGAACAACGAGCTGGGCTTCGATTATCTGCGCGACAATATGAAATCCGAGCTCAAGGACATGGTCCAGCGTGGGCATCATTTCGCCATCGTCGACGAGGTGGACAGCATCCTGATCGACGAGGCGCGGACGCCGCTGATCATTTCCGGTCCTTCGGATGACCGGTCCGAGCTCTATCTCACGATCGACAAGCTGATCCCTTCTCTCACCGAAGAGCATTTCGAGATCGACGAAAAGGCCCGTCAGGTGACCTTCACCGAGGCCGGCAACGAATATCTCGAAGAGATCCTGCATCAGGCCGGTTTGCTGTCCGAAGGTCAGACGCTCTACGATCCGGAAAGCACCACCATCGTGCACCATGTGAACCAGGGTCTGCGGGCGCATACCCTGTTCCAGAACGGTGTGCATTACATTGTGCGCAACGGCGAAGTGGCCCTGATCGACGAGTTCACCGGCCGGATGATGTCCGGACGTCGTCTTTCCGAAGGTCTGCATCAGGCGATCGAGGCGAAAGAGGGCGTCGAGATCAAGCCCGAGAACATCACCATGGCCTCGGTGACGTTCCAGAACTATTTCCGCCTCTACGAGACGCTCTCGGGCATGACCGGGACCGCGGCCACCGAGGCCGAGGAATTCATGGAAATCTACAAGCTCGGCGTGGTCGAAGTGCCGACCAACCGGCCGATCGCCCGGATTGACGAGCATGACCGGGTTTACCGCACCGAGGCGGAAAAGCTCACTGCCGTGGTCGAGTCGATCCGGAGTGCCAATGCCAAGGGCCAGCCGGTTCTGGTTGGCACCACTTCGATCGACAAATCCGAACAGCTCTCGCAACTGCTGACCAAGGAAGGCATCAAGCACAATGTGCTCAACGCCAAGCAGCACGAGATGGAAGCCCAGATCGTCGCCGATGCCGGCAAATTCGGTGCGGTGACCATCGCCACCAACATGGCCGGTCGCGGCACCGACATCAAACTTGGCGGCAATGTCGAAATGTCGGTGATGGAGGCCCTGGCCGCCAATCCCGAGGCCAACCCGGACGAGATCCGCAAACAGATCGAGGCGCAGCACGCCGAGGAAGAGAAAAAGGTTCTCGAGGCCGGCGGTCTCTATGTGCTCGCCACCGAGCGCCATGAATCGCGCCGGATCGACAACCAGCTGCGCGGCCGCTCGGGCCGTCAGGGCGACCCGGGGCGCTCGTTGTTCTTCCTGTCGCTCGAAGACGATCTGATGCGCATTTTCGGCTCCGAGCGTCTCGACAACATGCTCTCGAAAATGGGCATGAAAGAGGGCGAGGCGATCGTGCACCCCTGGGTCAACAAATCCCTGGAGAAAGCGCAAGCCAAAGTCGAAGGTCGCAACTTCGACATCCGCAAACAGCTTCTGAAATTCGATGACGTGATGAATGATCAGCGCAAGGTGGTCTTCTCCCAGCGGCGCGAGATCATGGAATCCGAAGATGTGAACGAGATCGTTGCCGATATGCGCCACGAGGTGATCGACGATCTCGTCGGCGAGACGATTCCGCCGAAATCCTACCCGGATCAATGGGATGTGGATCGGCTTCATGACAGTGTCGTTGAAGCGCTCAACATGGATCTGCCGGTCAAGGACTGGGCCGAGGAAGAGGGGGTCGATGATGAGGCGATCATCGAACGGATTTCCGATGCCTCGGATGCGATGATGGCTGAAAAGGAAGAGGCTTTCGGTGCGGAGCAAATGCGCCAGATCGAAAAGCAATTCCTCCTGAGCACCATCGATTCCAAGTGGCGCGAGCATCTTTTGACGCTTGAACATCTGCGCTCCGTCGTGGGGTTCCGGGGCTATGCCCAGCGGGATCCGCTCAATGAATACAAGAACGAAAGCTTCCAGCTGTTCGAGACCATGCTCGACAGCCTGCGCAGTGAAGTGAGCCAGAAACTTTCCCGTGTGCGCCCGATGACCGAAGAAGAGCGTAACAGCATGCTGGCGCAGCTCGCGGCTCAGCAGGCTGCGGCGGTCGCAGGGGCGCAACCCAACCCGGTTGGCGAACCGGAAGAGGGGCATCCGAATGCTGTGCCGGGCTTCGATGAAAACGATCCCTCGACCTGGGGCAATCCGGGACGCAACGATCTTTGCCCCTGTGGCTCCGGCAAGAAATTCAAACATTGCCACGGCGCTGTTTGATCCGCTTGTGAAAATGGCCCGCATCGTCTGAGCGCTGCGGGCCTTTTCTTTCTGATTTCAGGTTGAAAAATTTGCGCCCAGGACGGAAAGTCCCGGAAAGCCAATCTGTCACAAAGGCGTGGAGCCCATGTTGAAAGCCGCTGCGGCCCGTTTCACCGCCTTTGTCCTGTTGATCCTGTTCCCCGCCTCAGTTCTGGCACAGGACGTCAATCTCCTGTCGCGCGATGGTTCGATCTCGATCACCGGCAATTTCCTGAGCTTCGACGGTGAATTCTATCGGGTCGAGACCGATCTCGGCGTGTTGACGGTGGATGGTTCGGGGGTGCGGTGCGAGGGGCCGGGTTGTCCCGATCTCGAGGGCTATTACGCCCAGATCCGCATGTCTGGCGAGGCCAAGGGCATGCGGACGCTGATGCCGGCGCTGATCACCGCCTTTGCCATGCGTAATGGCTATGCCGTGGCCACCAATTCGCTGAGCGAAACCATGCGCTCGATGGTTTTGACCGATACGGTCAACGATCTGACGGTGGGCGAATTTCTCCTGACCGAGAGCACCAGTGCCGAAGGTTTCGCCGATATGATGGCCGAGGCCACAGATGTCGTGTTGTCCCTGCGCAAGGTGGCGCCGCGCGAGCTGGCGCTGGCCTTCGAGTCCGGTGTGGGCGATCTTTCCGATCCGCTCAGGGCGCGGGTGGTGGCGCTCGATGCGCTGGTGCCGATGGCGTCCCGCTCGAACCTGGTGGAGGCCCTGTCGCTCTCCGATCTTGCCGGGATTTACACGGGACAGTTCAGCAATTGGACGGAGCTCGGCGGCGGAGACGCCCCGATCGTCGCCCATCTGATGCGCGAGGACCTGAATGAGGGCAGCGAGTTTCGCAAATTCATTCTGGGCGCCAAGGTGACCCCGCCGGAGGGGGCAATCACCCTGCATGACAGCTATGCTGATGTGGTGCAGGCCATTGAGGAGGACCCCTATGCCATCGGGCTTGGGCGGCTCTCGGAAGGCGGCGCCATCAAATCACTGGGCCTGCGCGGGGCCTGCGGTTTCGAGGCGCGCGCCATGTCCTCCGATATCAAGACCGAAGATTATCCGCTGACCCGCCCGGTCTTTCTCTACACGCCCGCTCGCAGACTGCCGAAACTGGCGCGTGAGTTCCTGGGTTTCGTTTTGTCGCCAGCGGCGCAGGTGGTCCTGGCCCGCACCGATTTCGTCGATCAAGGGGTCGATACCCTGTCCTTTCGCGATCAGGGGCGGCGCTTTGCCAATGCCATTTCCCATGCCGGCGCGGACACCACCTTGGACGATCTGAAGAGTGTCACAGAGGCGCTTCAGGGCGCCAAACGGCTGACGCTGGGCTTTCGGTTCCAAGGGGGCTCGACCACGCTCGATGCGCAGTCGCGTTCGAATGTGCATCTCCTGGCGGAATTGGTCGAGGCCGGAGTGTTCGATGGCGACACATTGCTCTTTGCCGGGTTCTCCGACGGGCAGGGCGCCGCGGGCATCAATCGCACCCTGTCGAAACGCCGGGCGGAAACCGTCTTGCGCGCCGTGCAGCAAAGCCTGGGGGAGGCGTTCGAGGCGGATCGCGTGTCGCTCTCCGTGGCGGGGTTTGGCGAGGCCATGCCGCTGGCCTGCGATGATATCGCCTGGGGCCGCTCGCTCAACCGTCGTGTCGAGGTCTGGGTGCGCGAGCGGAGATAGACCTTGCTGATCGCGATCACCTCGCAAACAAAGTTCGCGAGATCTGCCGCAGATTTGACTCTCATCATAATAAAATACTGAGATGTCTGGTATTCTGGTGGGATGAAACGGCGCTTTTGGCGACCGGGATGATGGATTGGCCTGCCCATGAGCGCCTCTGCTGTAGGAGCGATGCTATGGGACAACTTTCTTCAAAGCCCATTCTGCGACACAAGTTCAACGCTGTCTGGCGCAATACAATTCTCGGCCTGGCTGTCGTGGTCGGCGGCACGGTGATGGCCGGGGCGGAGGCGGGCGATCCGACCTACCGTCAGGGCGAGGATATCTTCATCGAAACCGGAGTCGAAGCGCCCGACCGTAGCCCGACCTGGTACGCACCGATGGCGGGTAAACCCTATGCGCCGAGTTTCGAGATGCTGGCGACCCGGGGTACGCAAGGCCGGTACTACCCCTATACCTATCCGGCGACGCTCAAGGACATGATCAAGTTCCATGGCCATGATTGCGAGGGGACGATCCATGCCGCGAATAACGCGCGTATGGCTTTCGATATCCTGTTCCCCGATGGGATCATCGATCGCAGCGTGCTTTGGGGCCTCTCGGGCACCTCGCCCTGTTGGTCCGATGCCGTCGCTTTCCTGACCGGTGCGCGGCTGCAATATGGCAATCTCGGGTATTTCAAGGATACGCGCTATTCACACGCCATCCTGCTCTATCGCGAGGATACCGGCGTTGCCGTCCTGGCCACTTGGAAAAAGGGGATCAACAATATCCCGGGCGAACCGGTGATGCTTCCGGGAGTGATCGACTGGCAAACCAAGGTCGATACCGACGCGGTGATGAAACTCAAGTTGGATGTGAAGACGGCAGGTGGCACACCGACGCCCTATCAGGTCGATCAGCTGCGCTATTTCCAATATCTGCACGTCAATGACATCCTCGAGCATCCGCTCGAGATGAGCTATCAGGCACAGGTGATCGAGGATTTCCAATGGGACGACTGGATCGATCCTGAAAAGGCCGTCGCCAAGCCGCATGCCCGCGGGGATATTCGGCTGAAAAACTACCCGTATCGAGACCGACCGATTTCGGGGCCGGAGGCGACGCAATAGGCCTCTGCCGGCTTGGGTGATACTGAAAAAGGGCGCTGAGGCGCCCTTTTCTCTCATGCTCGGGTTTGTTCCTCGCTGCGCGTCAGAGATAGCCGTCGCTGCGGAAACTGAGTTCACGGTTTTTCCCGACGATCAGGTGGTCGTGCAGCTGGATGTTCAGCGCCTCGGCCGCGTCGCGGATCTGTTGCGTCATCGAGATATCGGCATCCGAAGGTGTCGGATCGCCTGAGGGGTGGTTGTGCACGAGAATGAGTGCCGAGGCGTTGAGTTCGAGGGCGCGTTTCACCACCTCGCGCGGATAGACCGGGACATGGTCGACCGTGCCGCGGGATTGTTCCTCATCGGCGATAAGGATGTTCTTGCGATCGAGATAGAGCACACGAAAATGTTCGGTCTCGCGATGCGCCATGGTGGTGTGGCAATAATCCAGAACGGCATCCCAGCTCGAGATCACCGGACGTTCGAGAATACGGGCCCGGGCCAGACGGTGGGCGGCGGCCTCGACGATCTTGAGCTCCTGTGCCACGGCGAGATCCACACATTCGACTTCCAGGAGACGCGGGATCGGGGCTGAGATGACCCGGTTGTAATCCCCAAATGTCTTGAGCAGGGCAGCGGCGATGGGTTTGACATCGGCACGCGGCAGGGCGCGGTAGAGAATGAGCTCGAGCAGCTCGTAATCCGGCATCGCCTGGGCCCCGCCGGCGAAAAAGCGGTCCTGCAAATCCTTGCGGTGATTGCGCAGATAACTCGGCGGGCGGGACGGCAGGGCGACCGGCCGCGCCTCTTCGAGATCGAAGAGCCAATCGGGCATTTCCCGAAAGGAACCGGGTGAGGCGGGCGATGTGGTCATGACCGAGTCATCCCACGATTCGCCGAAAAAGGGGTTAATGAGGGATTAATTCAGGGCCGGGTCTGATGCGCATCGCGCAGCAAAAAGGGCGCCGGAGCGCCCTTTGGTATTTCTTAGCTGGGCTTGACCCCATCCCAGAAGCTTTTGACTTTCTTGAAGAAAGACGAGCTCTCCGGGTTGTTTTCATCTTCTCCGAGCTTGTCGAATTCTTGCAGAAGCTCTTTTTGCCTGGCGGTCAGATTCACCGGGGTTTCAACCGAAAGCTCGATGAACATATCGCCCTGTCCGCCACCGCGGAGCGCCGGCATGCCTTTGGAACGCAGGCGCATCTGGCGGCCGGATTGGCTGCCCGCCGGGATTTTTACCCGGCTGCGGCCACCGTCGATGGTCGGCACTTCTATGTCGCCACCCAGCGCCGCCGTGGCCATTGAGACCGGAACCGTGCAATGCAGGTGAATGCCGTCGCGTTCAAAGATCGGATGGGCCCGGACCTCTATGAAAATATAGAGATCACCCGTGGGACCGCCGCGCAGCCCGGCCTCACCTTCGCCGGCGAGGCGAATACGTGTGCCGGTTTCGACACCTGCCGGGATGTTCACCGACAGGGTGCGCTCTTTCTCGATCCGCCCGGCGCCGTGACAATCATTGCACGGATCCTTGATCGTCTGGCCCAGACCGCCACAGGCGGGACAGGTACGTTCGACGGTAAAGAAGCCCTGTTGCGCGCGCACCTTGCCCATGCCGGAGCACGACGGGCAGGTTTGCGGTTCGGCACCATTCGCAGCCCCCGTGCCATTACAGCTGGTACAGGCCACGGAGGTCGGGACATTGATGGTCTTCTGCGCGCCGTTATAAGCCTCTTCCAAGGTGACGCGCATGTCATAGCGCAGGTCGGAGCCGCGTTGCGCGCGCGAGCGTGCGCCGCCGCCCCGGGGGCCACCCATGAAATCGCCGAACAGATCGTCGAACACATCGGAGAAGGCCGAGGCGAAATCGCCCTGACCATGCCCGCCGCCGAAACCACCGCCCGGACGACCGCCCATGCCGCCTTGCTCGAAAGCAGCGTGACCGAAGCGGTCATAGGCGGCTTTCTTGTCGGCATCCTTGAGCGTGTCATAGGCCTCGTTCACTTCCTTGAACTTGGCCTCGGCTTCCGGGTTGTCCTTGTTGCGGTCGGGGTGAAATTCCATCGCTTTCTTGCGATAGGCTTTCTTCAGCTCCGCGGCATCCGCGCCTTTCTCGACGCCCAGCACCTCGTAGTAATCGCGTTTTGCCATGGATCTATTCCTTCATCAGGACCATATATGCGGACCGGCCCAAAGGGCCGGCCACGTCGGTCCTAGAGACTTGCGACTTACGAACGCTTGTCGTTGTCAAGATCCTCGAAATCGGCATCGACGATGTCGTCGTCCACGGAGGACGGACCTTCGTCCATATCGACATCATCGGCGTCACCGGCAGAGGCCTGTTCGGCCTTGTAGATAGCTTCGCCCAGTTTCATGGCCGCATCGGTCACGTTCTGAATGCCGGAGCGGATTTTGCCCGCGTCCTCGGTTTCGAGCTGATCCTTGAGCGCGGCGATGGCGAGCTCGATGGCCTCGATCGTGGTCGGGTCAACCTTGTCGCCATGCTCTTCCATCGACTTCTCGGTCGAATGGATGAGGCTCTCGGCCTGGTTCTTGGCTTCGACGAGCTCTTTGCGCTCCTTGTCCGCCTCGGCATTGGCCTCGGCGTCCTTGACCATCTGTTCGATGTCGTCGTCGGAGAGACCACCGGAAGCCTGGATCGTGATCCTCTGCTCTTTGCCGGTGCCTTTGTCCTTGGCGCCCACTTCGACGATACCGTCGGCGTTGATGTCAAAGGTCACTTCGATCTGCGGCATGCCGCGCGGTGCCGGCGGGATGCCTTCGAGGTTGAACTGACCGAGCATCTTGTTGTCGGCAGCCATCTCGCGTTCGCCCTGGAAGACGCGGAGCGTCACGGCGGACTGGTTGTCTTCGGCAGTGGAGAAGATCTGCGACTTTTTGGTCGGGATCGTCGTGTTGCGGTCGATCAGGCGGGTGAACACGCCACCCAGGGTCTCGATCCCCAGGGAAAGCGGGGTCACGTCGAGGAGCAGAACGTCTTTCACGTCGCCCTGCAGCACGCCGGCCTGAATGGCGGCGCCCATGGCCACGACCTCATCCGGGTTCACACCCTTGTGCGGCTCCTTGCCGAAGAATTTGGTCACCTCTTCGATGACTTTCGGCATACGGGTCTGACCGCCGACGAGCACGACTTCGTCGATGTCGGAGGTGGAGAGACCGGCGTCTTTCAGAGCCGCCTGACAGGGCTTGATCGAATTCTTGATCAGATCGGACACGAGGCTCTCGAGCTTGGCACGGGTCAGCTTGACCACGAGGTGCAAGGGCGTGCCGGAGTTCGGATCCATCGAGATGAACGGCTGGTTGATCTCGGTCTGCGACGAGGACGACAGCTCGATCTTGGCTTTCTCGGCGGCTTCTTTCAGACGCTGCAATGCCATCTTGTCTTTGGTCAGATCGACGTTGTGCTCTTTTTTGAACTCCTCGGCGAGGTAGTTCACGATGCGCATGTCGAAATCTTCACCGCCCAAGAAGGTGTCACCATTGGTGGCCTGCACTTCGAAGACGCCATCGCCCAGCTCGAGGATGGTCACGTCGAACGTGCCGCCGCCGAGGTCATAGACGGCGATGGTCTTGGTTTCTTCCTTGTCGAGGCCATAGGCCAGCGCGGCGGCGGTCGGCTCGTTGATGATGCGCAGCACTTCGAGACCGGCGATCTTGCCAGCGTCCTTGGTGGCCTGGCGCTGAGCGTCGTTGAAGTAGGCCGGAACCGTGATCACGGCCTGGGTCACTTCCTCACCGAGATAGGACTCGGCGGTCTCTTTCATCTTGCCAAGGATAAAGGCGGAGATTTGCGAGGGCGAATATTTGTCGCCGCGCACTTCAACCCATGCGTCGCCATTGCCGCCATCGACGATGGCGTAGGGCACGAGTTTCTTATCTTTTTCGACGGCGTCGTCGCCCATGCGACGGCCGATCAGGCGTTTCACCGCGAAAACCGTGTTTTCGGGGTTGGTCACGGCCTGGCGTTTGGCCGCTTGGCCAACGAGGCGTTCATTGTCGGTGAAACCGACGATGGAGGGCGTCGTACGCGCCCCTTCTGCGTTTTCGATAACCCGGGGTTGCGACCCATCCATGATGGCGACGCAGGAGTTGGTGGTCCCGAGGTCGATACCGATGACTTTGGCCATGCTCAAAATCCTCTCTTAGGCGATGTTGTGACGAAGGGCCCGCTTAGGCACCCGCCGCCGATCCCAGTATTTCCAACCGGTCCGATTTGCGAGCCGATTGATGCTTCCCGGCGTATATAAGGACGGGTTTTGGCCCCTGCAAGTTGTGCAAGTGGGGAGAGACGTGGAAAAATGGAGTCATTTCCGGGGGAAATGCGAAAGGATTGGGAAAATGCAGCTGTCTGAGCCCGAGGATATGCGTGGCATGTCGCTTTACCGCGACCTGCTCTCTGTCGGGGAACAGGCCGCGCTGGTGGTGGAGCTGCGCGAGATCGTGCGGCAGGCGCCGCTGTTCACCCCGGTGACCCCGTCCGGAAAACCGATGTCGGTGCGCATGACATCGGCGGGACGCTTTGGTTGGATTTCTGATCGGAAAGGATATCGTTACAGTGCGACCCATCCCGATGGCATGCTCTGGCCGGCGATCCCCGACATGGTGCGACGGGTTTGGGATCAGGTCGCCGGAATGGCGCGGGAACCGGAATGCTGCCTGATCAATTTCTACGGTGAAGAGGCCAGAATGGGCCTGCATCAGGACCGCGACGAGGCGGATTTTTCCCAGCCCGTGGTGTCGATCTCTCTGGGTGACGAGGCGCTGTTCCGGGTCGGCAACAGAACCCGGGGCGGAAGCACGCAAAGCACCTGGCTCAGATCCGGGGACGTGTTGGTGATGGCGGGCGAGGCACGGCTGCTCCATCACGGAATCGATCGTGTGAAACCGGGGAGCAGCATGCTTTTGCCGAAGGGAGGGCGGATCAACCTGACTCTGCGTGTGGTCAGCTGAGTCAGCGGGCGCCCCAGCTCAGAGAGATGCGTTTGCGGGTGAAGAATTCGGCCAGAAGGCCAATGGTGATGAAAGTCAGGGTGAAATAGACCGGGTAGGTGATCGAGCTGTTGTGCGGATTGTAGTTCACGAAGGTGAAGCCGCGGGCCTGATCGATGGTGTGAAACAGCGGGTTCCAGCTGAACATCGCGAGCATGTAGCCGGGGGTCTGGTTCGCCACGAACATCTTGCCGGAGGTAAACATGTTGGCACGCATGTAAAGCTGCTGGATGATGCCGACAAAGCCTGGCGCCCAGGGTTTGGCGGCCAGAACCACCATTCCGATCGAGGCGCCGGAGGCCCAGGCCAGCAGGAGCATGCCGAAGGCGCCGACCATGTTTTGAAAGGTCACGCCACCCCATCCCAGCGAATAGCCGACGAGAATGACCGTGACCGAAAGCACCTGAATATAGAGCGAGCTGAGGGCCGCGGAGGCAATGGCAATGGCGGTATTCATCGGAGCGTGCTGCATCATCGGGGAGCTCGCCCCCTCGGCGCCTGCGACGGCACCCAGAGCCTTGTTATGGGTCAGAAAGAGGAAGATGCCGGACATGATGTAGAGGATGAAATTGCCGCGGATGGCCGTCCCTCTGACCCCGAGAATCGAATACATGAAGGTGAAAACCACCACGAGGACCATCGCCTGGGAAATATTGACGATGAGGCCGATGAGGGGATTGCCATTCGATTTACGGACATGGCGCACCGTGTTCACGAAAATCAGCCGAAGGATTTGAAACGCTGCAGAGAACCCGTTCTGGCTTCTGGTTTGGTAAAACATCGGTTGAATCCTGATTTGGAGTAACGCCCGCCGTGCAGGGACTTCTTGCCGTTCCCATAAGGGCATAGCATAAGGTTGTTGAAGCTTTCTTTCAATGTAAACGCAGTGCTGGTGCGATTTAGGAGTGAACTTATGGATTTTGACAAACTCATCCCGGTGATGCGCAGCCTGGCGATCGAGGCGGGCGAGAAAATTCTCGAGATCTACAACGCGGATGATTTTGAAGTTAAAACCAAATCCGACGATAGCCCGGTGACAGAGGCCGACGAGGCGGCCGATGCGCTGATTTCGGCCGGGCTCAAGGCGGCGTTCCCGGATGTCACCCTGATCACCGAGGAGCAAGCGGCGTCGCATGCATTGAAAGCCGACACATTCCTGATCGTCGATCCGCTCGACGGCACCAAGGAATTCGTCAAGCGCCGGGGCGATTTCACCGTCAATATCGCCTATGTCGATAAAGGTGTGCCGGTGCGCGGCGTGGTCTATGCGCCGGCCAGGGACCGTCTGTTCATCACCGACGCGTCCGGCCAGTCCTATGAGGAAATCGGTCCGTTCAAGGCGGACGCCCAGGGCGAGATGAAGAAAATCTCCGTGTCTACGCCGGACAATGAGGCGTTGATGATCGTGGCCTCCAAGTCTCACCGGGATCAGGCGACCGAGGACTACCTCGCCAAATACAAGGCCAAAGATAGCAAATCCGCCGGGTCGTCTCTGAAATTCTGCCTTGTCGCCACGGGTGAGGCGGATCTCTACCCGCGTGTCGGACGCACCATGGAATGGGACACCGCGGCCGGCCATGCAGTGCTTATGGGGGCGGGCGGCGATGTTGTCCGTTTCGACGACCACAGCCCGCTGACCTATGGCAAGGAGGATTACGCCAACCCGTTCTTCATTGCCTATGCGCCCGGGGTCGAGCTGAAGGACGCCTGATGCCTGTCCTCATCGTTATTCCCGCCCGTTTCGCCTCGACCCGTTATCCCGGAAAGCCGCTTGTCGAGCTGGCTGGGGCGAGTGGGGAGAAAAAGTCCCTGATCCAGCGGAGCTGGGAAGCGGCCGTCTCGGCCAGTGGCGTGGACCGTGTCGTGGTCGCGACCGATGACGACCGGATTCGCGCGGCAGCCGAAGCCTTCGGGGCAGAGGTGGTGATGACATCGGAAAGCTGTGCAAACGGCACCGAACGTTGTGCCGAGGCTTTGGAAAACCTCGGTGGCGGCTATGACATCATCGTCAACCTGCAAGGCGATGCGCCGCTGACCCCCGCCTGGTTTGTCGAAGAATTGGTCGAGGGGCTGCGCGCCCATCCGACGGCCGAGGTCGCGACGCCGGTCCTGCGCTGCGATGGCCGGGCATTGAACGGCTTTCTCGAGGATCGTCGCGCCGGACGTGTTGGCGGAACCACCGCCGTGTTCGGCTCCGACCACAAAGGGCTCTATTTTTCCAAGGAAGTGATTCCCTATACCTCGGAAACCTATGCGGACACGGATCAGACGCCGGTGTTCCACCATGTCGGGGTCTATGCCTATCGTCCCTCGGCGCTGGGCGCCTATCCGAAATGGCCGATGGGGCCGTTGGAGCGGCTTGAGGGGCTGGAACAGCTCAGGTTCCTGGAACAGGAACGCCCCGTCCTCTGTGTCGAGGTCGAAGCGCGTGGCCGGCAGTTCTGGGAGTTGAACAATCCCGAAGACGTGCCACGCATCGAGGCGATGCTGAAAGAGATGAATGTCGGTTAACGGATAATTTTCCCCCTGCCCAATTTTTGCTCAATTCATTACGCATTTGTCCGCGGAGTTGCAAAACTGTGCCATTCATGTGCGAATGGTTGTGGCTGATGCTGACCCGCTGGGTGTCAAAGCCTATGGTCATGCCGAGCGTTTGAAATTGGCGGCCCGGAGTATGGGCACGAAGGAGTACAGATGACACGTAAAGTGACCAAAGCGATTTTCCCTGTGGCTGGGCTTGGGACGCGGTTTTTGCCGGCAACCAAATCCATCCCGAAAGAAATCATGACCTTGGTCGACCGCCCGTTGATTCAATACGCGATTGATGAGGCGCGCGCGGCTGGGATCAAGGAATTCATCTTTGTCACCTCGCGCGGCAAAGGTGCTCTGGAAGACTATTTCGACCATTCTCCGGTGCTCGAACAGGAGCTGCGGAAAAAGGGCAAGGACAAGCTGCTCGAGGTGCTCAAGGGCACGAATATGGACAGCGGCGCGATCGCCTATATCCGTCAACACAAGGCGCTCGGCCTCGGCCACGCGGTTTGGTGCGCGCGGCGTCTTCTTGACCCGAAAGAACCTTTTGCGGTGATCCTGCCGGATGACGTGATCGCGGCGGATAAACCCTGTCTGCAGCAGATGGTCGAAGCCTATGAGGAAACCGGTGGCTCCATGGTTGCGGCGATGGAAGTTCCGGCGGACAAAGTGTCGGCCTATGGTGTTCTGGACGTCAAAGAGGACATGGGCAGCAGCGTTTCTGTCAAAGGCATGGTCGAGAAACCGGCACCGGGGACCGAGCCGTCGAATCTCGCCGTGATCGGGCGTTATATCCTCGATCCGAATGTGATGAAGAACCTGAACAAGATGAAGTCCGGCGCCGGCGGGGAAATCCAGCTGACCGATGCGATTGCCGACGAGATCGAGACGGATCGCGGCGTCTATGGTTTCCGCTTCGCCGGTCAGCGTTTCGATTGCGGGTCCAAGGCGGGTTTCCTGCAGGCGACGATTTCCTTTGGCCTGTCGCGCGATGATCTGCGCGATGAGTTGCAGGAATATCTTGACGAACTGTCGGCCATGCGTGCGGCCGCTCAGTAAGGACCTGAAATGAGCAAATCTGTTATTGTGACCGGCGGTGCCGGTTATATCGGCTCGCATGCGTGCAAGGCGCTGCGGGCCGCGGGCTATGAGCCGGTGACTTTCGACAACCTGTCCACCGGCTGGGAAGATGCGGTGAAATTCGGCCCCTTCGAGAAGGGCGATCTTCTGGATCGCGCGCGGCTCGATGAGGTCTTTGCCAAATACCAGCCCGTTGCCGTCATGCATTTTGCGGCTTTCTCGCAGGTCGGTGAAAGCATGAAGGACCCGGGGAAATACTGGCACAACAATGTGATCGGGTCACTGACCCTGATCGAGGCGGCGGTCGCTGCGGGGTGCCCGAACTTCGTTTTCTCCTCAACCTGTGCCACCTATGGCGATCAGGACAATGTGGTGCTGGATGAAGCCTCTGTGCAGTTGCCGATCAATTCCTATGGTGCCTCGAAACGTGCGATCGAGGATATTCTCGAGAATTTCGGTGCCGCTTACGGGCTGAACCACGTGATTTTCCGCTATTTCAACGTTGCCGGTGGCGATCCGGAGGCCGAGGTCGGTGAGTTCCATCAGCCGGAGACGCATCTGATCCCGCTGATGCTGGATGCGATTTCGGGCAAGCGCGACGCGCTGACCATTTTCGGCACGGATTACGACACGCCGGACGGGACCTGTATTCGCGACTATGTCCATGTCTGCGATCTGGTCGATGCCCATGTTCTGGGCCTGAAATGGCTCGAAGAGGGCAGGGGCAGCCGGGTCTTCAATCTCGGCACCGGCAAGGGGTTCTCTGTGCGCGAGGTGATCGATCATTCGCGTGCGGTGACCAACAAGGATGTGCCCTATGTCGAGGGCGATCGACGTCCCGGCGATTGCACCAAGCTGGTGTCTGGCTCCGAGCGTGCGATCCATGAGCTGGGCTGGACCCCGGATCGCTCCAATCTGGCGCAGATGATCGGCGATGCCTGGAAATGGCATCAGACTGGCCACTATGACAAATGAGACATTCGGTCTAATCTGCGCCTAACGTGACGGAAGGGGTAGGTTTGGGCCGGATTTGGCAAAGATACAGGTTGCGCCTGTTGCGGCGGCATCTGCTGTGGCGCGCCATCCGTGCGCGTCATTGCCTGCGTCCCGTGTCGGATAAAACCGCCGCAATTGGGCGGGATTCGACCCTTTGCGTCAGCTGTGTGCGCAATGAGGCGGTCCGGCTGCCGTTCTTTCTCGCGCATTACCGTCGTCTGGGTGTGACCCATTTCCTCTTTGTCGACAATGACAGCGACGATGGCACGGCGGCGCTGTTGGCCGCGGAACCGGATGTCTCGCTCTGGTCGACGGGTGAGAGCTATAAGGAGTCGCGCTTCGGGCTGGACTGGACCACCTGGTTGCAGATGAAATATGCCCGTGGGAAATGGTGTCTCTCCGTCGATGCTGATGAATTGCTGGTCTATCCGGGTCATGAGACCCGAAACCTGCTGGATTTGACCCTGTTTCTGGATCGAAACGGGATCAGGGCCATGGGGGCGCTGATGCTGGATCTCTACCCGAAAGGACCGATCGGGGACGTCTCCTACAGGCCTGGTCAGGACCCGGTGGAGGTGCTCCCCTATTTCGACAGTGGCCCTTACCGCGCCACGCGTCAGCTTCCGAAGGACAATCTCTGGGTGCAGGGCGGGGTACGCGAGCGGGCCTTTTTTGCGGACACACCGCAACGTGGCCCCACGCTCAACAAATTGCCGCTGGTGAAATGGCATTGGCGTTATGTCTACGTCAACTCGACTCATGCCATGCTGCCACGCGGGTTGAACCATGCCTATAATGGGCCGGGGGATGCGCGCCTGTCCGGCGTCTTGCTGCACACCAAGTTCTTGCCTGTGGCGATCGAGAAATCGGCAGAGGAGAAGCTCCGCAAACAGCATTTTGCCGAACCGGAGGCATTCGGTGACTATTACGATGCGGTGATCGCCAGCCCGGTGCTCTGGCATCAGGAATCCCGCGCCTATGAGGGCGGGGAGCAGCTTGAAGAACTGGGGCTGATGCACCGCGGTGGCTGGGCAGGCTGATTGGAGGGGAAACGCACCATTGGTAAGGCTGTTTAAACAGTTTTGCTATTTAATCTGAATTGTTTACGTTTCATACGTAAACCCGTAAATTGCACCATAGTTTGCTCTGAAACTTGCAGAACCGTTTGGAACGCTTCACGTTTTAGGGTGCGGGGGATGTAAGGGGATCTGGTGAGCAGGGTCTTGCAATATAGGATGCGGCTGCGGCGCAAACGTGCGCTATGGCAGGCCTTTCGGGCCCGTCATGAGCTGAGCCTTATTCAGGATAACACCGGTCGTATCCGGCCCGATGATCTCTTGCTGGTCTGCACGCTCAGAAACGAACGCGTGCGGCTGCCGTATTTCCTCCAATATTATCGCGACATGGGGGTGAGCCATTTCCTGTTCATCGACAATGACAGCGATGACGGATCTCGCGACTTCCTGCTTGGTCAGGATGACGTTTCGATCTGGCACACCACGGCGAGCTATCGAAAATCGCTTTTCGGCGTGCATTGGATGAACTGGATTGCGCGCAAATATTGTCACGATCATTGGATGCTCACGGTCGATGTCGATGAGTTTCTGGTCTTTCCCTTCTGCGATACGCGGCCGATCCCGGCGCTCACCGATTGGCTCGACAATTCCGGCATTCGCAGTTTCTCGGCGATGCTGATCGATATGTATCCGAAGGGACCGGTCGACGGGCAGCCTTATCTCGAAGGTCAGAACCCGTTCGAGATTGCAGAATGGTTCGACAGCGGAAATTACATGATTTCCATCAATCCGGAGTATTACAATCTCTGGATTCAGGGCGGGCCGCGGGCCCGGCTGTTCTTCAACGATGACCCGTATAATGCGCCGTCGCTGAACAAGATCCCACTGGTCAAATGGCATCGCGACTACGCCTATATGCAGTCGACCCATATGTTGCTGCCGCGCGGGCTCAACTATGTCTACGAGACCGAAGGCGGGGAAAAGGCCTCCGGTGCGCTCCTCCATGCCAAGTTTCTCAGCACTTTCGTGCAGAAGACCGAAGAGGAATTGCAGCGCCGTCAGCATTACGCCGGCTCGCGCGAATATCTCGCCTATCACGACCGGCTCAAGGACGATCCGGAGCTTTGGTGCAACTGGTCGGAAAAATACATCAATTGGCGCCAGCTCGAGATATTGGGTCTCATGTCCAAGGGGAATTGGGCATGACGGTCGGGTTCGTGATGCTGGTGCATACGGCTCTGCATCGGGCGGAGCAGGTGGCGCGGCACTGGGCGACGCATGGCTGCCCTGTGGTGATCCATGTCGATCGCCGGGTGAAAAAGGAAAATTACCAGCCCTTCGTCGACAGCCTCTCGGATCTCGACAATGTGGTGTTCTCGAAACGCCACGCCTGCGACTGGGGCACCTGGTCCCTGGTGGCGGCCTCTCAGGATGCTTCCGAGCTGATGCTGTCGCGCTTTCCCGAGGCCCGGCATGTCTACCTGTCTTCCGGTTCCTGCCTGCCGTTGCGACCGGTTGAGGATCTGAAACAATATCTGGCGGCGCGGCCGATGACCAATTTCATCGAGAGCGTGACCACCGAGGACGTGCCCTGGACCGTGGGCGGTCTCGATGCCGAGCGCTTCACCCTGCGCTTTCCGTTTTCCTGGAAAAAGCAACGCCGGCTGTTCGACAAATATGTCGCCTTCCAACGCAAGATCGGCTACCGGCGGAAGATCCCGGATGGGCTGGTGCCGCATCTCGGGTCGCAATGGTGGTGTCTGACGCGGCAGACGCTTTCCGCCATTCTCGAGGACCCGGAGCGCAAGACCTATGATGCCTATTTCAAAAGGGTCTGGATCCCTGATGAAAGCTATTATCAGACCCTTGTGCGGATCTATTCCAACAATATCGAAAGCCGGTCCCTGACCCTGTCGAAATTCGATTATCAGGGCAAACCACATATTTTCTACGACGATCACCTGCAGCTTTTGCGGCGCTCCGACTGTTTCGTGGCGCGCAAAATGTGGCCGAAGGCAGAGCGGCTTTACGCGACCTTTCTCAACACGGATGTCAATCCGATGAAGGGGGCGGAGCCGAACCCGGGCAAGATCGACCGGATCTTTTCCAAGGCGGTGGAGCGGCGCGTCATGGGCCGTGAGGGGCTCTATATGCAGAGCCGCTTGCCGAGCCATGGCAAGGGGCATGGCAAGACCTCGGCCCCCTATTCGATCTTCGAAGGGTTCACCGATCTGTTCGAGGATTTCGATCTCTGGCTGACCCGGGCCGTGGGGGCGCGGGTTCACGGTCACCTCTTTGCCCCCGAGCGAGCGGAATTCTCTGGCGGACAGAAACTGTTTTCCGGGGCCCAGTCCGATCACGCTGCCTTGCGGGATTACAACCCGCTCGGGTTTCTGACCTCGTTGATCTGGAACACCCGTGGCGAGCGCCAATGTTTCATGTTCGGGCCACGTGACAATCAGGCAATCAGCTGGCTGGTGGCCACCGACCCGAATGCGCAGATCTCTGTGATCACCGGGGCCTGGGCCGTGACCCTGTTCCGCTCGAACCGGTCCTTTACCGAGATCCGCCGGGAGGCCGCACGGCTGCAAAAGATCGAGGCCGAACATATCGAGATCCTGCGCTCGCAACATGTGAAAGCCCGGGTGCGGATCTGGACCATGGCCGATTTCATCGAGAGCCAGATGGAGCCTTTGCAGGCCATTATCGACGAGATCGGTCCGCGCAATGTCCGGCGGCTCACCGAGGCGCCCAGAATGCGCGATCTCACCGGGTTCAGCCAGTTTCTACAGAATTTGAAAAATCAGGGGATGAAGCCGCATCTCATGGGGGATTTCCCCGTGGGAAGCGAGCCGGATACCCATCCTCGCGAGCGCAAACGCCCCTATCTCGTGAAATAAGATTGGTAAACAGACATGGCCAAGCCCTTTGACTACTTCGTGATTTTCGCCGAGATGCGGACCGGCTCCAATTTTCTGGAGGAGAATGTCAATTCCTACCCGGGGCTGAAATGCTGGGGCGAGGTGTTCAACCCGGTCTTTGTCGGAAAATCCAATCAAGAGGAGATGTTCGGCATCTCCATGGTGGAGCGGGAAGCAGATCCGCTTCCCTTGCTCAAGGCTTTGCAGGGTGCCACCGATGGGCTCGCCGGATTTCGGTTCTTTCACGATCACGATCCGCGCATTCTGGCAAAGGTGCTGGACGATCCACGCTGTGCCAAGATCATCCTGACCCGCAACCCGCTCGACAGCTACGTTTCGCTCAAGATTGCGGGGGCGACCGGGCAATGGCGTCTGGGGGATTTCAAGGATGCGAAATCGGCGAAGGTGCGGTTCGAGCCGCGGGAATTCCGGGAAATGCTCGACGCCCTGAAGGGATTTCAGTTCAAAATCCAGAGGCGGCTACAGACGACCGGGCAGACCGCCTTTTACATCAACTACGAGGACATTCAGGATATCGAGGTGCTCAATGGTCTGGCGCGCTATCTCGGGGTGACCGAGGAGCGCAACAAGGCCAGTCAGAAGACCAAGGTACAGAACCCGGCGCGGCTCGAGGACAAGGTACTGAACTACGCGGAAATGGTAGCGGATCTGGCCAGTGTCGATCATTTCAACCTGTCCAGCACGCCGAATTTCGAACCGCGCCGCGGGCCGGCCGTGCCGACCTATCTCGCCGCCGATTCTGCCCGGCTGCTCTACATGCCGGTGCGCAGCGGGCCAGAAGAGGGGGTGCGAAGCTGGATGGCAGCGCTGGAACAGGGCGGGCAGGAGGCACTGTCGCAGGGCTTTACCCAGAAGACCCTCAGGCAATGGAAGCGCAAACACAAAGGCCATCGCAGCTTCACGGTGATTTCCCACCCAGTGCAGCGCCTGCATCGCGCCTTTTGCCAGCATATTCTGAACATCTCCGGCCAGACCTTTAGCGAGATCCGCGACAGCCTGCGCGCAACCTACAAGCTGCCACTGCCAAGCGGCGCCCCGGGCGACAGCTACACGGCAGAGCAGCATCGCGAGGCTTTCATCAAATTTGCGGATTTCGTGCGTGGCAACCTGAATGGCCAGACCTCGATCCGGGTCGATGGCGCCTGGGCCTCGCAATCCGAGGTGATCAAGGGATTTGCCGATTTCTCTTTGCCCGATCTGATCATTCGCGAGGAAAGCCTGGCGGCGGATATGGCGTATCTGTCCAAGGGGCTCGGGCTCAAGTCACCGAAGCTCGCGGCCGAGGCGCCAGAGACGCCTGTTGCGCTTGCCGAGATCTACGACGCAGAGGTCGAAGAGGCCGTGAAAGCGGCCTATCAGCGTGATTACATGATGTTCGGGTTCAAGCCCTGGGGCAAGTGACGGGCGCAGGGGACACAAGGGATACATGCCGCCGAGACCGGCTGCCGTGATCAGGTGGCTTTGATCAGGCGGCTTTAATCGCCGGGCTTTCCGTCAGAATGGCGTGCAGCGTCGCCGGATCATTGTTCGAGCGCAGCTTGGCACAGATGTCGGCATCCCGCATGGTGCGCGAGACGAGCGCCAGCGCCTTGAGATGATCCACACCGGATTCGGCGGGGGCGAATAGGGCAAAGACCAGATCGACCGGCTGACGGTCGACAGCGTCGAATTCCATCGGGCTTTCCAGACGCATGAAGGCGCCGACCACACGGCTCAGCCCTTCGATGCGGGCATGCGGCAGCGCGACGCCATGGCCCACACCGGTGGGGCCAAGGCTTTCGCGTTCCTGCAGGGCGTCGAACGTGTCTTCGAGACACAATTCATAGGCGCCTGCAGCGATCTCGGCGAGATCCTGAAACAGACGTTTTTTGCTCGTCATTTTGCCCACAACCTTGATGGCCTGTGGTTCCAAGATCTTCGAGATATCCATAAGAAAACTACCCGCCCCGACCCGTCGAGGCGGGCCGGTTCCATTAAGTCGCGTTGCTAGGGTCGATCCAGCCGATATTCCCGTCCGGGCGGCGGTAGACCACGTTTACACCGTTCTTTCCTTCCATGTGGAACACCTGGACCGGAGCCCCGGCAAGTTCCATCTGCATCACGGCTTCACCCACCGTCAGCGTCGGGATCGACGCTTCCATTTCGGCGATGATCATCGGCTGCAGGCTGTCAGGTTCCTGATCCTCGTCATGTTCAGACGCGGCGAGGATATACTGGGAAGCGCCGAAGAGTTCAACCGGCTCCGAACGTTCCTTGTGGTGATCTTTCAGCCGGCGTTTGTAGCGACGAAGCTGTTTGTCCATTTTCTCGGCGCAGGTGTCGAATGCGCCGTAAATGTCATGGGCGTGTGCGCTGGCCTGTGCCGTCAGCCCGGTGGACAGGTGTACCACGGACTCGCAATTGTATTCAGCCCCACTTTTGGAAAAGACGACATTCGCATCTGTCGGGCGTTGCGCATATTTTTCAAGGACGGAGCCAAGCTCGGTTTTCACATGCGTCTGAAGCGCTGCACCGATGTCGATTTGTTTTCCGCTGATTTGGTACCGCATAGATACCTCCTTCTTTCTTCAGACCTCTTTGTTCTCGCCTCCTCCGGCGAAGATCCTGGGTCTTGGGTTCTTGTTTGAAGCGGGATTTTGATGCATGCGCTTTTGAGTGAACCCGGACTGGGTGTCGGGGTGTTGCACAGGCGCCCGGTGGCTTTTTCGTGCCTTGGCGCAGAGTGTCATTCGCACGTCATGCATCACCTGTATTTGGCGCCAGAATCCGGTCGATTGTCAATCGAAACCCGCGTTTAAATCCGGAAATTGTCACCAAGGTAAACACGGCGCACGGTTTCGTCGGCGACGATGTCTTCCTTGCTGCCCGACATCAGCACATGGCCGTCGTGCAGAATATAGGCGCGATCGATAATTCCCAATGTTTCCTGAACGTTATGGTCGGTGATCAAAACTCCTATGCCGCGTTTCTTGAGATCGGACACAAGTCCGCGAATTTCTGCGACTGCAATGGGATCGACGCCAGCGAAGGGCTCGTCGAGGAGCACATAGGCCGGATCCGAGGCCAGACAGCGGGCAATTTCGACTCGCCTGCGTTCGCCGCCCGAAAGTGACAGGGCCGGCGCCCGGCGCAGATGCGCAATCGAGAATTCAGAGAGCAGATCCTCGAGCTTCTCGCGCCGCAGCAGCGGGTCGTGTTCCGAGACCTCGAGGATGGCGAGAATGTTGTCCTCGACACAGAGGCCGCGAAACACCGAGGCCTCCTGAGGCAGGTAGCCGATGCCCAATTTGGCGCGGCGATACATCGGCAAAAGCGTGATGTCACGCCCGTCGACAATGACCTCGCCGCCCTCGGGCATGACGAGCCCGGCGATGGAGTAGAAACATGTTGTCTTGCCGGAGCCGTTGGGGCCCAGGAGCGCCACGACCTCACCGCGCTCGAGATCGAGCGAGACGTCGCGGATCACGGTGCGCTTGCGATAGCCTTTGCGCAGATTGCGGATTCTGAGCCCGGTGGTGTCGCTCATCACTCTTTCCCGGATTGCAGGATCGTTTTCACCCGTCCGTCCATCCGCCCGGTGCCGGTGTTGAGATCGATCACCATGCGATCGCCCGAGAGCGCGCTGTTTGTCTGGGTCAGAAGCACATTGCCGGTGAGCACGACCGTGCCTGATTCGAGGTCATATTCGGCCTGGGAGGCTTCGGCCGCTTCGCCGGCATTGACCAAGGTGACGCCGCCACTGGCCATGAGGCGGGAAATATCGCTGCTCTCCTCGGCATAGACCACTTCGACGGTCCTGGCGGTCAGCCGCATCGTGCCCTGGCCGATGATGACATTGCCGGTAAAGACGGCCTTGCCGGTGGCTTGATCGACGCTGAGCTGATCGGAGGTCACCTCGATCGGCAGGGAGCTGTCGTGTTTCAGCCCGCCAAAGGCGACCTGGGTGCCTTGTGCCGTTGCCGGAACGCCATGAAAGCTCAGCGCCAGAAAAAGCGCGAGAGTGATAGAAAAGATCCGGATACTGGGCACGTGTCTGTCCTCGAAAGTCAGGGCTGATATATCAGAGATACACCGCCCTTGAAAACCAGAAGGTAGCTCTCGTTCGTCGGGTCCTGAGAGATTTCCATCGACCCGGCGGTCAGGTGGCCCGCAGGACCATCTGCCTCGACCGTCCCGGGGCTTTCGATCTTCGAAATATCGAGCTGGGTCGCAATCCTCTCCGAGGTGATCGTGTAGCCGGTTGAGGTGGTGACTTCGACATGGCCGGACAGTTCCGCGATCTGGCTTGGCCCATCGATGACCGCGTCATCGGCGACCAGTGACACCGTCCCATTTCCGGGAATGCGCAGGGTGCCGTCGACCTGTGAGGAGTTGATCACGTCAGGGGTGGACAGGTCGGGACGGACCAGATCCGCGGAAAGCTCCAGCTCGGCCCCGTCCCTGGTCACCGTGGCATAGGACGGACCTTCGACGCGCTGTTCCCGGGCGAGCGTTTCGATGTCGACCTCGGCATAGGGGATCGACATGCCGATCTCACGGCCACGGGCGAACAGAAACAGCGTGGCCAAAACCGCGAGGCTGGCCAGGGGCAATGCGATTTTCGCGAATGCCACGAATTTGGAATAGCTGTTGTCGAAGCGCGCCATGAGCCCGTCTTACACGACCCCGGCGCGAAGACAGTCCTGAATTTTCAAAATTCCGCAGGGCCGCCCGTCCTCGGCAGAATCCCGCACAAAAAGACAGGTGATCGCGCGCTCGTCCATCTGGGCGACCGCCTTTTCCGCCAGGGCGTCCGAGGCGATGGTCAGCGGAGATGCGGTCATGATGTCACCGGCATTCTTCTCAAGCAGCCCGTCGATATGGCGGCGCAGGTCGCCATCGGTGATGATGCCGACGAGCTGGCCTTTCGGATCGATCACGCCGGCGACACCGAATCCCTTGTCTGAAATGACGCCCAGAGTGTCGCGCATCGGCGTCTCGGCCGAGACCAGCGGCATGTCCTCATGCATCAGATCACGCACTTTGGTGAGGCGCGAACCGAGTTTTCCGCCCGGATGCAGCACCCGGAAACTGTCGGCGTTGAACGCATGATGCTCCATCAGCGCCACGGCCAGAGCATCGCCCAGCGCCAGGGTCATCGTGGTCGAGGTGGTCGGCACGATGCCATGGCCACAGGCCTCGGCGGCTTTCGGCAGGATCAGTGCCACATCGCTGGCGCGAATGAGCGAGCTGTCCGGGTTCGAGGCCACGCCGATCATCGGGATCTTGAAGCGCCGGGTATAGGCGATGAGATCGGCCAATTCCGGTGTCTCACCCGAGTTCGACAGGACGAGACAGACATCCGTGCTGCCGATCATGCCGAGATCACCGTGGCTGGCTTCTGCCGGATGCACGAAATGCGCCGGCGTGCCGGTCGAGGCCAGTGTCGCCGCGATCTTGCGGGCGATATGGCCGGATTTGCCCATGCCGGTGACGATGGTGCGGCCGGTGGCGCCGAGGATCAGATCAATGGCCTGATCGAAATTCTCGCCAATGCTCTCGGCCAGAAGCTCCAGCGCTTCGGCTTCCTGACGGATGACGCGTTGCGCGGTGGTGCGGAAATCGCCTGTTTGGGTCATGAATGTCCTCTCAACGCCCGGCTTTCGGGCTGGGTCTCAGTGGGCGAAAATGTCGATCTCCGGCCAGCCTTCGAGATCGAGTTTGGCGCGTGTCGGCAGGAAGGTGAAACAGGATTGCGCGATCTCCATCCGGCCTTCGCGCTCCAGCATCATGTTGAGCTTGTCCCGGAGCTTGTGCAGATGCAGCACATCGGAGGCGGCATAGTCGAGCTGGGCATCGGTCAATGTCTCGGCACCCCAGTCGCTCATTTGCTGATATTTCGAGATGTCCACCTTCAGCAGCTGATCGAGCAGATTTCGCAGCCCGTGGCGATCGGTGAAAGTGCGCACCAGTTTCGAGGCGATCTTGGTGCAATAGACCGGTTCGGCCAGAGTGCCGAAGGTGTTGTACATGGCAGCAATGTCGAAGCGCCCGAAATGGAAGAGTTTGAGGACCTCGGGGTCGGCAAGCATCTTGCAGAGGTTCGGGGCTTCGGTCTGGCCGCGCGCCACCTGAACCATATGGGCATTGCCGTCACCGCCCGACATCTGAATCAGGCAGAGCCGGTCACGATGCGGGTTCAACCCCATGGTCTCGCAATCGATGGCGACGATGGGACCGAGATCGAGGTCGTCGGGGAGATCGTTCTGATACAGAAAATTCGCCATGGGTCCCTCGCTGTCCTGTCCCTTTGAGTGCAATCCGGCTGTTGAATGCGGTCCGATGATGCAGAAAGTCCATAAGCCTTCGCCCCGGTCTGGGCAAGAGAGGCGAGGGAATGTCCTGGGTTGATGCCTGTTTCGGGCTATGGTTGTAGGGCCTAGTGCAGACGATCCATCTCCGGCGTCAGGGGCTGGATCGGTGTTGCCGGATCGTAGAGCGTCTGTGGCAGGCTCGGCCCGCCGGCCCATACGGCCCGGTTGCGCCCGCGTTCCTTGGCCTTGTAGAGCGCCTTGTCGACCCGCGTCAGCACGTTGAAAAAGCTTTCGGTCGCAGGATCATAGGCACAGACCCCCATGGACGAGGTGATATGAATCTCGAAGGGCGCATGCGTGCGCACCGGCAGATTGGAAATGGCGTCACAGAGGCTTTGCGCCAGCTGCATCAATTCCGTGCGTTGCGAGGCCTGGGTCAGGATGATGAATTCCTCGCCGCCCCAGCGCCCCAAAAGCTCGTTCGGAGTGAGCCGGTTCTGCAGCATCGCGGTCATTTCCTTGAGCACGAGATCGCCGGTGGTGTGGCCGAAGCGGTCATTCACGGTCTTGAAGTGATCGAGGTCGAGAAACAGGATGCCAATCGGCTCCTGGCAATATTTGATCGATTTCTCGATGCCGAACCGGTTCAGAACGCCGGTGAGCGGGTCAAAATAGGCGGCGGATTCGAGTTCTTTGTGGAGCCGGGACTGGATCACGCCAATGGTGAGGATACAGGCGGTCAACAGGATGCCGATGACGCCGAAAGTGATATCCAGCGCGTAGACCTGATCCGGGAAAAGTGCGGTCATCGACGAGAGGCGCAGGCCGATCAGCCAGGGTGCAATCTGTACAGCCAAGAGCAGGCTGCGCACGATCAGGCTCACCTTGCCGTTCACGAAAAGCGGATGAAATGGCGGCAGGTTCCAATAGCGCATCGACAGGCCAATGACGCTGAGGATCATCAGGGAGATTGAAAAGAAGGAAAGATCCAGATCGAGCAGGAAAAGGTGTAGCACGAATTGGTAGGTTGTGAACGTGGCGACGGCGAGGGCAAAGAGTGCAAACCCCACGGCGAGCCGTTGGTTGTGCCGTTCTGCCAGAAGCGCACCATGCAGCCCGAGCAGACCAAGCGCGGTCTGGGCCGAAAAGCGCCCGTTGAAACTGACGTCAAACCCATGTCGGGTGAAGATTTCCGAGGTCACGAGCTGTGGCCATTGCGGCATGATACATTCGAGACTGCGCTGCAGCGAGACGATCACGATCACGCTGGAAATTGCCGCCGCGGCATTGGCCGCGCCCACCGTGTAATACTGCGCATAGAGAAACACCGCAAAACTGGCGTAGCCGATCGCGGAGATCGGATGCAGGGAGGCGCTGCCGAAGAGATTGGGGCGTTGCGAGAACAGGAGGTTATGGGTCTCTCCAAGGAGAGCGATCAGAAGCAGGACGACCACCAGAGCGCTGCTGCGCTGCGTGAAACGTGTTGTGGCGGAGGAGACGCTTTTGAGCATTTGCCCTTGTTTCGAACCATTAAGATTGGTTAACCATAAATCAAACGAGACATGCTTTCCGCAAAAAAGTTTCTCAAATTATCATATAAGACTACTTTTATGGAATGTTAGCGCGCACAGTGCGACAACTCACCACCCCTTTTGGGCCTCAGCGACAGATCTGTGGTCGGGTTGCGCTCAGCCAGTCTCGTTCAACCTGTCTCGTTCCGCCTGCCGCGGAAAAGCGCTTCTGCGGAGGTCGGATTGGCGTGGGGGCTTCGGTCTTCCTGTCCGGTTCCGTGCCGAGCGCCTGTGATGCCCGTGTGAATGCCCTCAATTTTAGGGGTTAAGCTGGCGTTCATCCCTCTTTGATAGGCCTGAGTTCGGGTGAAAAATGAGGTGGTGGTATGAGCGGCAAAGGCAACGCTCCGATTATCATCAAGAAGAAGAAAGTCATTCAGGGTGGCGGCCATCACGGCGGTGCCTGGAAGGTGGCTTATGCCGACTTCGTGACCGCGATGATGGCGTTCTTTCTCTTGATGTGGTTGTTGAACGCGACGACGGAAAAACAGCGCAAGGGTCTGGCGGATTATTTCAATCCGACCATTCCGGTGAACCGTATTTCCGGTGGCGGAGACGGTGCCTTCGGTGGCGATTCCGTCTTTACCGAGGAAACCCTGTCGCAAAACGGCACGGGGGCGTCGAGCGAACATACCGCAAGCGACAGCGGCTCTGCCAAATCCGACAGTTCCACGGATGAGGATACGGCAAAGGCGCTCGAGGCCAAGGCCTTCTCCGAAGTTCAGGAACTCCTCACGGCGTTCAGCGGCGAAAGCATGGCGGCGGACAAGGCGATGCGCCATATCGTGACCCGGGTCACCGACGAAGGTCTGATCATCGAGCTTTACGATGTCGGGGATGAATCCCTGTTCTCATCGCGTTCGGACGAGCCGAATGAGGTTCTGGACCTGCTGGTGCAGATGCTCGCCGAAGTCATCAAGATCGTCCGCAACGATATTGCCGTGAATGGCTATGTCCGGTCACAGCCCCTGGTCGTCGCGGACAATCCGGTCTGGGACCTGTCGACGAAACGGGCGGACCGGGTGCGGTTGCTCCTGGAAACCAACGGGACGCCGGCCAAGCGCATTCAACGGGTGACGGGGTACGCGGATCGCAAGCCTGCCATCGGCAATCCGATGTCCACGCGGAACAACCGCGTCGAGGTGATCCTGTTGCGCAACCAGATCAAGAAATAGACAGCATTTTAGGCGTTAGGCCGCCGTTAAGTCTCTTTGTGCATGCTGAGTCCAGATCCCTCGGGTCTCAGCAGCAGAAAGGCGCTACCCCTATGTCTATTTCTTCCTCGCTTAATGCTGGCGTGGCTGGTCTTGCGGCCAACTCCACCCGCCTTGCGACCATTTCCGACAACATCGCAAACTCTGGTACCTACGGTTACAAACGTGCTTCGACCGACTTCGAATCATTTGTGATTTCGAACTCGGCCAATACCGGCACCTACACCGCCGGTGGTGTGCGTGCGACGACAACGCGTTTGATCAGCGAACAGGGCCCCCTGATCTCGACATCGAACGCAACAGATATCGCCGTGGCCGATGGCGGTTTTCTCCCGGTGACGACCGAAGTGTCTCTCGACAACATGGGTGATCAACCCTTGATGATGACCACCACCGGCTCGTTCCATACCGATGCCGATGGTATCCTGAAGACATCTTCCGGTCTCGTGCTTCTCGGTTGGCCTGCCGAGGCAGATGGTTCGATCGCCACTTACGCGCGTGACACGATGACGGGGCTGGAACCCGTCGTTATAAATTCCAACCAGACGGCAGGTGACCCGACCACCAAGATCAACTTGGGGGTGAACCTGCCGGCGGAAGGCGACGCCGCAGCCACCACATTGCCGGCCTCGGTTGAATATTTCGGCAACCTCGGGACCTCCGAAGCGCTGGACATCACCTTCACGCCGGATCTGGCCAATGACAACACCTGGACCATGTCGATCACCGACACGGCTTCCGGCGGTGCGATCATTGGTGAATATGTTCTGGTGTTCGATGATACCCGTGGCGCGGGCGGGACCTTGTCGACGGTGACGCCGACGGTGAACAACCCGGTCGGTGCGACCTATGATTCGGCGGCCGGCACCCTGGCCCTGACCGTGGATGGCGGCCCGATCGAGATGACGATCGGCAAACCCGGCGACACCAACGGCCTGACCCAGCTGTCCGACCAATATGCCCCGACGTCAATCACCAAGGACGGTTCACCTGTTGGTAACCTTACCTCGGTAGAAATCGACAAAGGTGGCTATATCACGGCAACCTATGACACCGGTTTCACGCGGCGAATCTATCAGATTCCGCTCGTGGACGTACCGAATGCCAATGGTCTGAGCTCTCTGGGCAACCAGACCTATCAGGTCTCGCCGGACTCGGGTTCCTTCTTCCTCTGGGATGCGGGTGACGGTCCGACCGGCACGGTCGAAGGGTTTGCTCGTGAAGGCTCGGCAACGGATGTGGCTGCGGAATTGACAGACCTCATCCAGACACAGCGGGCCTATTCGTCGAACGCGAAGGTCATCCAGACGGTCGATGAAATGCTTCAGGAGACCACGAATATCAAACGGTAACGGCTAGAATGGCCTTGGGGGCAGGAGAATAGACTATGAGTATCTCGAATGCTCTGGCGAACGCGTTGACGGGGTTGAATGCCGTCTCTCGCGCGGCCGACGTCGTGTCGTCCAATGTCGCCAATGCTATGACCGAAGGCTATGGACGGCGCGATATCGAATTGACATCGCAACAATTGGGACGGACCGGCTCAGGTGTATCTGTTGTCGGTACGACCCGCTACTACGACCCGGTGACGACCGGAGAACGCCGCGACGCAGATGCCGGGGTGGCGCTCGAAAATACGCGCGCAGATTTCTACGACACCTATGCCTCGGCCATGGGGCAAGCCGATGAGGCCTCCTCGATTGCGGGGCAGATCACCGGCTTGGAAACCGCGTTGATCGAGGCGGCGAGCCGTCCCGATTCCGATGCGCGGTTGAGTTCGGTCCTGACCTCTGCGCAGAACCTGAGCGAGCGGATCAATTCCGCTTCCGACAAGATTTCGGACACGCGCATGGCCGCCGATGCCGAGATTGCGACGACGGTCGATTATCTGAACAAGTCTCTGCAACAGGTTGTGGATCTGAACGTCGCCATTCAGGCGCAGGTCACCCAAGGCTATGATGCCAATGCGTTGAAAGACCAGCGTCAGGTTCTTGTCGACAATATTGCGAAGCTCGTTCCGATCAACGAGGTCCCGCAAAAAAACGGGATGATCTCGCTCTATACCTCCGGCGGCGTGTTCTTGGTGGATTCCAAGGCGGCGACGCTGGAATTCAACCGGACGCCGACCATTACCCCGGACATGACCGTCGAGAGCGGCGCATTGTCCGGGCTCTCGATCAATGGCCATCCGGTGACGACCGACGCGGAACGCGGTCAGATCGCCGGTGGCGAACTCGCCGGGCTGTTCGAGGTCCGCGATGAGCTGGCACCACAGGCACAGGTCGAACTGGATGCTCTGGCCCGTGATCTCATCGAACGTTTCCAGACCACCGATGCTGACCCGACCCTTCCGGCCGGTGCGGCGGGCCTCTTCGCCGACGGCGGTGCCGCTTTCGATCCTGCGAATGAGGCGTCACTGGCCGGTCGTATTTCCGTCAACACGCTCGTCGACCCGTCCCAGGGCGGCGACCTGTGGAAATTGCGCGATGGTCTCGGCGCGACTGTGGAGGGGGATCAGGGCGACGCCACGATTCTCAATTCTCTGACCGAAGCGCTGCAGGCGACACGGGTCGCCGCGTCCGGTGGCATGACCTCGGTCGAGCGTTCGGCGCTCGGCTTTGCGTCAGAAGTCTATTCGCTCGCGCAGACCAGTCAGCTCAATGCGGAGGCGAATCTCAGCTATGTGTCCGCGCAGCAGGAGACCCTTGTGGGGATCGAACAGGCCCATGGCGTCGATACCGATTACGAGATGCAACAACTGCTGATCATCGAGCAAAGCTATGCCGCGAATGCCAAGGTGATTCAAACGATCCAGACTCTCATGGATCAGTTGATGGGGATCTAAAATGACTTCAATTTTCTTCGGAGATATGGCAGCGGCCACCCGCAACATGCGGATGACGACGCAGGTCAAACAGAATCTCGATCAATACACCTATGAGGTGGCCAGTGGACAGAAATACGATCTGGCCGCCGCGGTTTCCGGTGACTTTTCACCCTTGGCGTCGATCGAAAGATCTCTGCGCACGCTGGAATCCTACGATCTCAGCATCCGTGAGGCGGGGCTTTTTGCAACTTCGATGCAGTCCGCTCTGGAGACCGTGTCGGGCCATGTCGAAGAGGCCTCGACCGATCTTGTCGTCGCGGCGGACCGCGGGGACGCGACGAGCCTCTCGGTGGCCGCCACCGATGCGCATACCCGTTTCGACTCCGTCGTTGCGACGCTCAATACCCGGATCGGGGATCGTTCCCTGTTCAGCGGGGCCGCGACGGGCAAGACATCGCTGATGTCCTCAGATGAGATGATCACCGAATTGCAGACGGCCCTGGTCGCTGCCGGTGCGTCCAGCGTGGCCGATGTCGAGGCGGTGGTGGATGACTGGTTCATGTCCGCCGGTGGCGGGTTTGAAACCGTCGGGTATCGTGGCTCGGATACGCCCCTGTCTGCCTTCAGCCTCGGGGATCAGGATTCGGTGCAGGTCAAGCTCACCGGCGACGATGACGTTCTGCGCAAGACCCTCAAAGGGCTGGCCATGGCGTCCCTGGTTGACGAGGGTCTTTTCAGCGATGATGTGACCGCGCGGGCGCAGGTCCTGCACAATTCGGGCGAAGCCCTGATGGGCGCGCGCGCCGGCGTCGCCGACCTGCAATCGCAAGTGGGCAGCATCGAATCCCGCATTGAAGAGGCGAAGGTCGGCAACAGCACCATGACCTTTTCTTATGAAACGGCGAAATCCGAAATTGTCGCAGCAGATCCCTACGAGGCCGCCTCGTTGCTGCAGCAAACCGAAACCCAACTCCAACTGATTTACACGCTCACAGCGCGTATGTCGCAACTCAGCCTTGCGGATTACATTAGATGATCAGAACTTTCATCGCTCTACTCCTCGCAATTTGCCTGACCGGTGCAGCCTCGGCGAATCCCATTCGAATCAAAGATTTGGTGGAATTCGACGGGGTGCGCGGCAACGATCTCGTGGGCTACGGCCTCGTGGTCGGTCTGAATGGCACGGGGGACGGTTTGCGGAATGCACCGTTCACCGAAGAAATCATGTCCAACATTCTCGAACGCCTCGGCGTGAACGTGACCGGCGAGCAATTCCGGCCGAAGAACGTGGCCGCCGTCTTCGTGACCGCGACCCTGCCGCCGTTCTCGCGCGCAGGCGGCCAGATCGACGTGACCGTGTCGGCTATTGGCGATGCCAAGAGCCTCTTGGGCGGCACGCTGGTGATGACGCCGCTGAATGCGCCCGATGGCGAAATCTATGCGGTGGCCCAGGGCACGGTGATCGCCGGTGGCGCCTCGGCCCAGGGCAATGGCGCCTCGGTGGTGCAAGGGGTGCCGACCGCCGGGGTGATCCCCTCGGGCGCGCGCGTCGAACGCGAGATCGATTTCGATTTCACCAAGCTGAAATCCGTCCGGCTCGCCCTCCGGAACCCGGATTTCACCACCGCCGAACGGATCGAAAATGCGATCAATGCCGATTTCGGTCGGGTGGTGTCGCGCATGCTCGATGCCGGCACGGTCATTCTCGACGTCAAGGCAACGAAAGAACTGTCGCCAGCCCACGCGCTGGGCCGGGTTGAAAACATCTCGGTCCAGCCCGAGATCAAGGCCCGCGTGGTGGTGGATCAACGTTCCGGCACAATCGTGATGGGGCAGGATGTCCGGATTTCCAATGTCGCGGTCAGTCAGGGCAATCTGACGCTCAGGATCGAGGAAGAGCCGCTGGTGGTGCAACCCAATCCCTTCTCGGATGGTGGCACGGTGGTCGTCCCGCGGACCCGCGCCTCGATTCAGGAAGAGCCGGGGATCGGGCTGGCCGAGATTCAGGAGGGGACCTCGCTCTCCGAGGTGATCGCCGGGCTCAACGCGCTGGGTGTCGCGCCGCGCGACATGATCGACATTCTCAAAAGCATCAAGGCCGCCGGTGCGCTGCATGCGGAGTTCCTGGTGCGCTGATCGCGAAAGGGGGCCTTCCGTTCAGGGGCCACCGAAGCGCAAAGCGCACGAAGTCAGGCAAGATAAATCAGGCAAGATTCTGAGAGGCACGTTGGGGGACCCCAGCGTGCCTTTTCTTTTGCCGCCTTCTGTGGAGGGGGCAGGGAAGGTGGCATCTGTCTTGGCCACGCCGCGCATATGGCTTTGCGAGCTTGGCGGCTGCCTCCGGGACGTGTCTTGCCGGGTGGATCGACACCGCCGTGGAACGGTACCGCCCTGAGACGGGGTCCATCTCTCCGTCAGAATCGTCTGGATGAGCGCTCTGAAGCGCTGAACCGATCGGCTGCGCCTGATCTGGGAGCTCTCAGAGGGAGGTCGAGTGCGATGTATACGCAAAGGAAAACCGCAGGGAAGGCCCCCTGCGGTTCATCGATCTGTGCCTGTTCGATCTGGAGAGAGTTGAAAATTCAGAAGTAACTTCGCACGAGCGCGCTCGAAATCAGGGCCCAGCCATCCGCGACCACGAAAAACGCCAGTTTGAAGGGCAGAGAGACGATCGCCGGCGGCACCATCATCATCCCCATCGACATCAGGATCGCCGAGACCACCAGATCGATGATCAGGAAGGGCAGGAAGATCAGGAAGCCGATCTGAAACGCCCGGGCCACTTCCGACAACAGGAAGGAGGGAATGAGCAGCGACAGCGGTGCATCGCGGGTCACGCCCTGGACATCGGCGAAATCGGTTCGCAGATCCTGAAGTTCGGCAAACGTGTCCGGGTCGATCCGGTTGGCCATGAAGCCACGGAAAGGGTCGACAACCAGCGGAAAGGCTTCCTCGAGCGTCACCTCATTGTTGACATAGGGCTGAACGCCGGTGTCCCAGCTCTGCATGAACACCGGTTCCATGACGAAATAGGTGAGGAACATGGCGAGGCTGACCATCAACATGTTCGGTGGCGATTGCTGTAACCCGATCGCCTGTCGCAGGATCGACAGCACCGTCACGATGAACGGGAAACAGGTGAGCGTCACCGCGATGCCGGGCACGATGCTCAGGACCGTGACCAGGATCAGGATCTGTACCGAGCGGGTGGCGAGAGAACCGTCATCACCCAGGTTCAGGGTGACATCCTGCGCCAGGGCAGCCTCACTCAGGCCCAGAACAAGGAGGGCCGCCGTGAGGAGCAGAAGGAAAGGTCGCATGACGCCTCACAAGCCGTTTTTGAGATCGGCAACCTCGGTCAGGCGCACGGCCAGCTGACCGGCCTGTCCACCTTCCATTTCCTGCAATTCGCCGCGGGCGATGAGCTTGTCCCCGACATAGAGCTCGACCGGGTCCTCGACATTGCGATCGAGGGGCAGAATGCTGTCGTTCTGCAGCTTCAGCAGATCCTTGACCAGAGGACGGGCCTTGCCCACCGAGATGGTGATTTCGATCGGCACCTGGGAAAAGGGATTCGCGTTGCCGTCGTCAGTATGCTCAACCATGTTTCATGGCCTCCTCATTCAAGGCATAGACCGCATTGATGGCCTGACCGATCTTTTCCACGGCGGCATCCATATCGATCTTTTTCTCCAGCTCGCCCATCCGCAGATAGACCTGACCTTCTGCCAGGCTGGGTTCTTCGACAATTTCCAATGGTATGGTTAACGAGTCGTCAATGAGACGCTGAATTGCTGGGCGCGAGGCCGGCGCGAGTACGATTTGGATCGGCGCGTCGGAAACCTCTTCGGCCAGAGGCAGCAATTCCTCGATGATCGTCTGGCCCAGAGTGTCCGAGACCAGCTGCGGCAGGACCTTGGTCACCATTTCCGACAAAAGCGGCTCAAGCGCTTTCATGATATGAGAGCGCGCCTCGTGAAATGTGAATCCGAGATCCTGAAGATTGCGGGCAAACTCCGCGCCGATTCGCGACTGGTCTTCGCCCTCTGCGCGGGTGGCGTCGTCCCAGCCGGCCTTGTAGCCCTGTTCATAGGCCGCCATGCGATTGGCTTCGATTTCTTCCGGCGTCGGACCTGCGGGCACTTGCGGTGCGCCCACTGGCGCCGATTGACGGTGGCTCCGCGGATCCTTGCGGGGCGCGGCCCCGAAATCTTCAAGGGAAAAGCGCGCGGTCATCAAACATTTTCCTCCGTGTCTTCCATCCAGCTGCGTAGGATTTCAACGGTTTCATCCTGGCGGTCCTCGATCATCTTTTTCAGACGCTTGACCGGATCGTTGGAGATGCCGATCTCGTCATCCCCGAGGTCGAAATCGGAGACCACCCCCATGGTCGGCAGTTCAAAGCCGCCATTGGAAACCTCCCCATTCAGAGCAGGCAGCGACGATTGCGGCAGATCGGGAACCGGGATCGTGGCAGGCAGGTTTTGTGCCTCGCCCTGTGGAGCAGGCGCCGGGGCGGGCAGGGCGGTGGCTGGTTTCGACAGAATCGGGCGCAGCACGAAAAGACCCAAAACCAGCGTCACCACGGCCAAAACGGCCAGTTGAATGATCGACATGAGGTCGAGGTTGATCGCAGAGATCAGAGAGCTTTGCACCGCGGTGCCTTCGACCGGAACCGGTTGGAATTCCATGGTCTTGAGCGTGATCTGGTCGCCGCGCGCCTCGTCGTACCCGATTGCCGAGGCGACAAGATCGCGCAGCGCGTCAAGTTCTTCCGGGCTTCGGGGCGCCCAGCTGGCGGTCTGGGTTGTCGGGTCCACGGTGGTGATGCCATCGACCAGGACCGCGACGGTCAGGCGTTTGATCGCGCCGGGGCCGCGCTGGATCTCGCGACGGGTCTCGGAGACCTCATAGTTGAAGCGTTCGCGGGTCTCGCTGTTGTTCGAGCTCGAATCGCTGCCACCGGCCCCGGCCCCATTGGGCAGATTCGAGGCGACGGTGACCGAACCGCCGCCGCTGTCTTGTGAGGAGTTCGTGCGGGATTCCGTTTCCGAGCTGATCGCCACGCGGCTGTCGGGATCGAACTTGCGCTCGACGATCGATTCCTGATCGGTCATGGTTTCGAGCGAAACCTCGACGACGGCCTTTCCGGGACCGACACGCGCTTCGAGAAGCCGTTCGACATTCTTGCGCAGCTCTTCGCTCCGGTCGGAATTGGTGGTGGCCCCGGTTTCAGCCTCGTCTCCCGACACGACGACACCGGTCCGGCCATCGATCACGGCCACCTCTTCGGGGGTCAGCCCTGCGACGGCGGAGGCGACGAGATAGCGAAATGCCTTGGCCTGTTCCGAGGAAATCGGGCCACTGATCGCGGTCACCGTGACAGAGGCGGAGGCGGCGATCTGACGTTTGAACGGTTGTGAAGACGGGTTGGCAATATGCACACGGGCGGAACGGATCTGTTGCGACGAGACGATGGTGCGGGCGATCTCACCTTCTTTGGCGCGCCAATAGGCTGCATCGAACATCTGGGAGGTGGTGCCGAAGCCGGAAAGCGAATCGAGCAGCTCATACCCGCCGGTGGAATTGGCCGGCAGACCTTCGGAGGCGAGCGTCATGCGCAGCTCATCGCGCTGGTTGCCGGGAACGAAAATGGCACCGCCGCGAATCTCATAGTTGACGCCCTGGGCCTCGAGCGATTGCACAACTTCGCCGGCTGGGCCGCTCTCCAAACCCGAATAAAGCAAGGCCATGGAGGGTTTGGTCGCCAGACGCGACAGTCCGAGAATGGCCGCGAACATAAGGACAGTCGCGCCCAGCACGATAATGCGGCGTTTGGGGTCGAGATTAGACCAAACCGAAAAGATCTGTTGCAAGACGACACTCCTTGGATGTGCGGGCTTCTGCCCCCGTCCGTATTAGAAATGTCTGATCAGCCTTAACAATCGGTTAGCTACCTTGCGGATAAAAGGGATTCGGAAAGAATTTTTCTGGATGGACCCATGGCTGAAGAAGAACAGCTGGAAGAAGAACCAAAGAAGAAGTCGAAATTGCCCCTGATCCTCGGGGTGGTCTTGATGTTGGTTTTGGGCGGCGGCGGATTTTTCGCTGTCTACTCGGGCATGTTGTTTGCCCCAGCAGAAGTACATGAGGAGACGGATCTGGCCACCATGGCCGAGGAACCTGTGGCGCCGCTGCCCAGTGTGGCTTTCGTCTCCGTGGAACCTTTGATCGTCAATCTCATTGATACGACCGGGCGCGGGCGCCACCTGAGGTTTCAGGCCCAGCTCGAGGTTCCGATGCAATATGAACAGGAAGTCATCACACTTCTGCCACGTGTGGTCGATGTTCTGAACGGGTACCTGCGTGCGGTCGATGTGGCCGAGCTGGAAAATCCCTCCGCTCTGGTGCGTTTGCGCGCACAGATATTGAGACGTCTTCAAATTGTGGCCGGTGAAGGCCGGGTGAAAGACGTGCTCATCATGGAATTCGTGATCAATTGAGGAGACGGACATGGAAATGATTGCAGATATCCTCATGATTGCCGGGACGATTTCGGTGGCCATCTATTGTGTGGTTCTGGCCCGGCGGTTGAGCCGTTTCACCGATCTTGAAAAGGGCGTCGGCGGTGCGATCGCGGTCCTGTCGGTCCAGGTGGATGATATGACCAAGACCCTGACCCAGGCTCAGAAAACCGCGGGCGGTTCGGCCGTGAAGCTGGAAGAGCTCACCCAGCGTGCCGAAGACGTGTCGCGGCGTTTGGAGTTGTTGATCGCATCGATGCACGATCTGCCGGAAGCGTCTGCACCGAAAGCGCCCTCTGCCTCCGCGCAAGCGGCGGCCCAGGCGACAGCGGACCGCGCCGCCGAAGAGGCGCTCGACCGTGCCTTTGAAGCTGAGACCGTGTTTCTGAGCAAAAGAAACCGTGTGGAGGCCGCAGAATGACCAAAGCCGCTGCCCAATCCAAAGAGGCGAAAGCCAAATCGAAACCGAAAGTGAAGCGGAAGCTGCGGTCCGGGCGTGGCGCGCTCTGGATCATCGCGCTTGTACTGGGTTCCTCGGCGGTCATTCGCCTGGCCTCGGGGACCGGCGCGGCAATTGCGCGTGAAATGTCGGAATTGTCGCATGGGGATATGCCCCAGGAACAGGTGGCAACCGCGGCCTTGTGCAAAACCGATGAGGAAACCGCGGCCCTGCTCGAGTCGCTGATGAGGCGCGAGCGCGATGTCGAGGACAAAGAGCTTCTGATCGCGCAAAAGATGAAAGCGATCGAAGTGGCGCGTGCCGAGGTGCTCTCGAACATGAACGCGCTGAAAGAGGCCGAAGCGAAGCTCGAATCGACGATGGCGCGGTCGCAAAATGCTGCCGAAGACGATCTGGCCAAGCTGACCTCGGTCTACGAATCGATGAAGCCGAAAGACGCGGCAGCCCTGTTCGAGGCGATGTCGCCGGATTTCGCCGCCGGCTTCCTCGGCCGGATGCGTTCGGATGCGGCAGGGGCGATCATGGCAGGTCTGAAGCCTGAAACAGCCTATACCATTTCCGTCATTCTGGCTGGCAGAAATGCCAAGGCCCCGACCGAATAATGGTTAATGTGGCAAACTTTCTTAAGATTTTCATGGCAGGTTGACGCTGTTTGCAGCCAGATATTGAGGACTAAAACATGATCGGTATCGTCGGTATTCTACTGATCTTCATCATGGTGTTTGGCGGCTATATCGCGGCCGGCGGGAAGCTCGGAATCATCCTTAAGTCCCTGCCTTTCGAATTCATGATGATCGGCGGCGCGGCGGCCGGGGCTTTCGTGATTTCCAACGATATGTCCGGCATCAAGCATACGCTCAAGGACATCGGCAAAGTCTTCAAAGGGCCGAAATGGAAGCCGGAGGATTACAAGGATCTTCTGTGCCTTCTGTTCGAGCTCATCCGGCTGGCGCGTCAGAACCCCGTCGGTCTCGAAGAGCATATCGAGGCGCCGGAAAATTCGTCGATCTTCACCAAATATCCGAAGATTCTCAGCGACAAGGAAGCGGTTGCGCTGATCTGTGACACGCTGCGTTCCGCCTCGATGAACTATGACGATCCGCATCAGGTCGAGGAAGTGCTCGAAAAGCGGCTCGAGGCCAACCTGCATCATGCGCTGCATAGCTCGCATGCGATGGCGGCGATTGGCGACGGTCTGCCGGCACTCGGTATCGTGGCCGCCGTGTTGGGCGTGATCAAGACCATGGCCTCGATCGACCAGCCACCCGAGATCCTTGGTAAAATGATCGGTGGTGCCCTTGTCGGGACCTTCCTCGGGGTGTTCCTCGCCTATGGCATCGTTGGTCCTTTCGCCGGCAAGATGCAGACGGTGATCGAAGAAGACGGGCATTTCTACCAGCTGATCCGTGAGGTGCTGATCGCCAATCTGCACAATCATGCGACGAATATCTGTATCGAAGTGGGTCGCCAGAACACGCCGGGCCATTGCCGTCCGAGCTTCTCCGAACTCGAAGACGCTCTGAAAGAGGTCAAGTCGGAGGCAGCATGATCAGGCTCTTAACTCTTCTTCTCGCCCTCAGTCTGACGCCCTTTGCGTCAGCGCGCGCGGAAGTGGTCGACGTTCTCTCCGGAGAACATGTCGACTTTTCGCGTTTGGTGATGCAATTCCCGACGGCAGTCGACTGGCAATTCGGTCGCACCGCTGATGGCAGCTATGCGTTGCGTGTGGACGCGCCCGACGTGAGTTTCAACACCACCGGGGTGTTCAACAAAATCCCGCGCAGCCGGGTCGAAACCCTGTCCTCGGGCGCTTCGGAACTGATCGTGACGGTTCCGGGAAATGTCCATGCCGACGCGTTCGAACTGCGTGCGGGCCGGATCGTCATTGATATCAAGGATGGGCAACCGCAGGCGAATGCGGCCTTTGAAAAGATCCTGGATGCGACGGCGCGGAATGCTCCGACGCCCGTGATGAGGACGCCGCTGGCCAGGCCGGTCGACCCGGAGGCCGGGCAGGAGACTGTCGTTGCCGACATGGCGCCACAGACGGTCACGGCACCCGATCCGGTGACGGAAGAGGTCATGCCGAGTGCAACCACCGAGGACCCTGGCAGCGACGTGCTGATGTCCGGCGCAGGACAAGAGCATGTTGGTACAGTGGTGCGCGAGGGGCTGGACCCGCTCGACCGGGTCGAGTTCCCGATCATTATGCCCGGGAGCATGCCGAATGGCGGTGCGGAGACGGCTCCGATTTCGGTTGGCAATGCCGCGCTGGACGAGGAATTGGTACAGCGGTCCGAACATGTCGAGGAGTTGCAGAAACAGCTTCTCGAACAAATCGGTCGTGCCGTGTCTCAGGGTCTTCTGGATGCGGATATCACCAAGACGGAGCAGGCCGTTGAAGAGACACAGGCCTATCAGTCTGAACAGGAGGCAGGTGCAGCAGCCGCGGCGCAGCAAGCGGCGGTGGAAGAGCCGCTCTCCGCAGAGGACCGAAGCCATATTCGCATCCAATCCTCGATCGATCGGGAACAGAAGAATCGCGATGAAGAGAGCCGGGTCGATGATCGCGGCACCCAATGCCTGAGCAGCGGGATGATCGATGTTGCCGCTTGGGGCGGGGCTCTGGAAGACGGTTTGGAGTTGCCCGCCCTGCGCGCGGCGACGATCGGTGAGTTCGACCTGCCGAACCCGGACGGGGTCAAGCAACTTGCCCGTTACTACATCTACCTGACCTTCGGGGCCGAAGCGAAATCCGTTCTGAAGGATTTCGGCGTGACGGTCGAAGGTCATGACATTCTTTGGACACTCGCCGACATCATGGACAAGGGCTATGCCGAGAAGCCGGGTCGCCTGGCCAATCAGTTCCGCTGTGATGGCGCCGTGGCCTTCTGGTCGGTGATGGCCAAGGAAAAGCTGAACGACTGGGAAGAGTATAATATGGACAGTGTCCTGGGGACCTTCTCCGCCCTTCCCATTCATCTGCGCCGGTTCCTCGGCCCGAAACTGTCGGAGCGTTTTCTGGCGATCGGTGACGAAGACAGCGCCAAGAATATCCAAAGTGCCATCGCCCGGGTCGAAGGTGACCACGGGGATGCATTCGCCCTTCTGGATGCGGAGCTCAAACTCGCGGACGGTGATGTGCCGAGCGGGGTGGGCCAGCTCGAGCTCATCGTCGGGGAAAACGGCCCCAAAGCGCCTGAAGCGCTGGTCAAACTGATCGCGACCCAGGCGGCGGAAGGCGGTCCCATCGATCGCAGGACGGCCGAGAATGCCGAAGCCATGTCGGTCGAATTCCGTGGCAGCGATTATGAGGCGACATTGCGCAAGGCCGCCATCGTCGCCCGGATCTATTCCGGCGATGTGGATATGGCACTGCGTCAGGTTCTGTCGCTGCGCGCCGATGAGATCGGGGATGCCGGCGATGTTTCTGCGCTTCTGTCGCAATCTCTGGAAGTGCTGGCCGGCGATGCGGATGATCCGACCTTTTCGAAACTGGCGCTGGGGCATCTCGATGAGATTTCCCATGCCGCGATCACCGATGACGCGCGTCTGAAGGTTGCGGAACGGCTTGTCGACATGGGATTCTTTGATGCCGCCCTGTCGCTCATGTCCAGATATTCCGATCAGGATGACGCGGCTGCCAAGATGACCCTGGCGCGTGCCTTCTACGGCGAAGGGGAAATGGAGGCGGCCATCCGTTACGCCGGTCAGGTCACATCTGATGATGCGAAACGGCTGATGTCGAAGGCCTATTTCCAGCTCGACGATCCGAAAAAGGCGGTGGAGGCGCTCGACGGGCTTTCCGCCGATGCGCAAAGCGATGCCCTGTCTCTGGTTGCCGAGGACTGGGGCCGCCTGGAACGCTCCACCGAGCCGAGCCTCGCCGGTCTGGCCGATGTGGTGACCAAGGACACAGCGGCGCCGCAGACCGATGAGAATGGCGTTCCGAGCCTGTCGAGCGTCGAAGATCTCCTGTCGAACAGCCGCGAGATGCGCGATGCGCTGGAAGCGGTGCTTAACTAAATTTACGTTTCCTCAAGGACCTGTATACACTTTGTAAACCACGCCCGTCGTATTCTGGACTCCATAGGAGCAAGAATTGCGACGGGTGATGGAAATGCGAAGTGATTCCATGATGTTGATCCGCTGTCTCATCCCATTGGGATTGGAGCGCGGATTTTTTTCGGATCGGTCGGAAGGCTGTGATCCGTCCCGCCGCGAAAGCGTCATCGCCCCTATGACCGGGGTGCATCATGACCAGGTGCAGCTGCGATGAAATTCAACATTTCCGATATTTTCAAACCGACGATCATGCTGGCGCTGGCGCTGATGGTGGTGATTGTCATGATGGTGCTTCCGGTGCCGTCATGGATTCTCGATCTGGGTCTTGCCACCAGTTTTGCCCTCGCCATCCTGATCTTCACGGTGACGCTGTTCATCGAGCGGCCTTTGGATTTCTCGGCTTTTCCGACCATCCTTCTGGCGAGCCTCATGCTGCGCCTCTCGCTCAACGTATCCTCGACCAAGCTGATCATCGGCCAGGGGCATACGGGCACGGCGGCGGCGGGTCACGTGATCGAAGGCTTCGCCAATTTCGTGATGAGCGGCTCGGTGCTCCTGGGCGTCGTGGTCTTCACCGTGCTTCTGATCGTGAACTTCATGGTGATCACCAAGGGTGCCGGGCGCATGGCCGAAGTCGGCGCGCGCTTTGCCTTGGACGGGATGCCGGGTCGCCAGCTTGCCATCGACGCGGACCTCTCCGCCGGCGCGATCACCCATGAACAGGCCAAGGCCCGCCGGGAAATGGAACTGGCCGAGACCACCTTCTTCGGCTCGCTCGACGGTGCCTCGAAATTCGTCAAAGGCGACGCGGTCGCGGGCCTTCTCATTACCATGCTCAACATCGTCATGGGGCTGGTGATCGGCATCGCCGTCCATGGCATGCCGCTGGGCAAGGCCTTCGAGACCTATTCGATCCTGACTGTCGGCGACGGGCTGGTCAGCCAGATCCCCTCTGTGATCATCTCGATTGCCGCCGCCTTGCTTCTGGCCAAGGGCGGCACCAGTGGCTCTGCGGATCTGGCACTGTTCCGCCAGCTCGGGAAATACCCGCCGGCGCTCTACACCGTGTCCGTCCTGATGGCGCTGTTCGCCTTCGTGCCCGGGCTTCCCTTCCTGCCCTTTATCGGCGGTGCGATCGGGCTGGCCACGGCCGCCTATTTCGTCAGCAAGAAAATGCAGGAGGAAGAACAGCAACAGGCCAAGATAGAGGCCGCAAAACCCGCTGTTGCCGAGGAAAAGGAATCCATGGGGGATATTCTCGATCTCGACGATATCCATGTGGAGTTTGCCCCCGATCTCGTCTCTATGGTGCTCGACCAACAGACCGGCCTGGACGCGCGCATCATCAATATGCGCAATCACGTGGCCTCGGTCTTTGGCATCATCCTGCCGGAGATTCGCCTGACCGACGATCCGAGCCTGTTGCCCGGCACCTATGTGGTGCGCATCCAGGGCGTGGAACAGGCCCGCGACCGGTTGCGTCAGGACAAGGTGCTGGCGCTCGTCTCGGGCGACACCTCGGGCCTGCCGCTGGGCGAGGACGTGTCCGAACCGGTCTATGGCGCCCCGGCGCGCTGGATCGATCCCTCCCAGAAAGAGGATGCGGCGCTGATGGGATGCACGGTGGTCGGCGCCACCGAAGTGCTGGCCACCCATTTGCTCGAAGTGATCAAGCGTAACTTCCCGCGGCTTCTGACCATGAAATCCCTGCGCCGGCTGCTCGACGAGATGACCAATCTCACCGACAAGGCCCGCGCGGAAGCCAACCAGAAACTGTTGAACGAGCTGATCCCGGATCGCGTGCCCTTGGATCTGCTGCTTTCCGTGTTGCGCCTCTTGCTCGAAGAGCGTGTTTCGATCCGCAATATGTCGCTGATCCTCGAATCCATTTCGGAAGCGCGCGGGGCCCATGCCACGGCCGAGTCGATTTGCGAACATGTGCGTCAGCGGTTGGGATTCCAGCTGATTTCGGAGATCAAACGCGAGGATGGCACGCTGCCGCTTCTGCAACTGTCGCCGGAATGGGAAGAGCGGTTCACCACCTATCAGGTCGACGGAGAACGCGGAAATTCCGATATCGCCCTGCCGCCGGATCAATTCAACAAGCTTGCCAAGACCATGGCGGACAAGATCGCCAAGGCCGGCGAAAGCGGCATCTATCCGGGGATCGTCACCTCGACCCGGCGACGGCGTTTCCTGCGCACCGTGCTCTCGGCCCAGGGTATTCAAAACCCGGTCTATTCCTTCGAGGAAATCGGAACCGACGGCAAACCCTCTCTGGTCGGGCTGGTGACGGCATGACCGAGGGGCTCGCCGAGTTGATGGGGATGAGCCAACGCGGCTTCGCGGTCGCGTTTCTCGTCTTTCTCAGGGTCGGCGCGATGATGGCCGTGGTGCCGGCTTTCGGCGAACAATCCATCCCTCAACGTGTACGGCTTGTGCTGGCGCTGTGTTTTACCGTGGTCGTCTTCCCGGCGGTCGCACCGCAGCTCGACGGGCTGGCGACGGATTTTTCCGGGATTGCACGCGGGCTGCTCACCGAGGTGCTCGCCGGGCTGATGCTCGGGCTTGTCCTGCGTCTCTTCATCATGGTGTTGCAGATTGCCGGGTCCATGGTGGCGCAATCCACATCGCTGTCGCAGATTTTCGGCGGCGGATCGGTCGAGGCGCAGCCGGCCATCGGTCATGTGTTCTTCGTCTCCGGTCTCGCGCTGGCGGTGATGATGGGGCTGCATGTGCGGATTGCCGAGCTGATCATCCTGTCCTACAGCTATTTCCCGGCCGGGGTGTTCATCCCGCCGCAGGACGCGATGGTCTGGGGCGTCGATCATATTTCAAAGGCCTTTGCGCTGTCCTTCAGCCTGGCCGCACCCTTTGTCATCGCCTCGCTGATCTATAACGTCGCGCTTGGCGTGATCAACCGCGCCATGCCGTCGCTCATGGTCGCCTTCGTCGGCGCGCCGGCGATCACCATGGGCGGGCTGTTGTTGATGTTCGCCGCCACCCCACTGTTGCTTGAACTTTGGCGCGCCGGTTTCGCCAAGCTGTTGCTCGATCCGTTCGGAGGTCCGTGATGGCCGAGGGTGACGACGACGATGACAAGCAATATGAGCCATCACAGAAACGGCTCGATGATGCCCGCAAGAAGGGCGAAATTCCGCGATCGAACGATCTGACCACGGCGGCGGCCTATTTCGGATTCATCGCGACGGCGACGGCGCTTGGCGCGGCCAGTCTGCAAAGGATGGCCACCGCGCTTCAGTCCCTGTTGGCCAATGCCGATCTGAATGCCGAGGCCTGGTTCGAGGGCTCCGGTCGGCCCTGGACCATGGGGGTGATGCAGGCGATCGGTGGCGGGCTTTTGCCCTGGTTCATGATCCCCGCGCTGCTGGCGCTGCTGGTGATCTTCGCGACGCGTTCTCTGGTCTTCGCGCCGAGCAAGCTCGAGCCGAAACTGTCGAAAATCTCGCCGATCTCCAATGCCAAGAACAAGTTCGGTCGATCCGGCCTGTTTGAATTCGGCAAGAGCTTTTTCAAACTGTCGATCTATTCCATCGTTCTTGGCGTTTATCTTTACACCAAATTGCCGATGATCATGTCGACCATGTCGCTGAGCCCGGGGATCGTTGCGGCGACACTCGTCAAGCTCACGGTCGGGTTCATGGTCATCGTGTTGATGATCTCTCTGGTGATCGGTGGGGTGGACTACCTGTTCCAATACAATGAGCACATGCGCAAGCACCGGATGTCGCGCAAGGAAATGGTGGATGAATCCAAGGAGCAGGAAGGCGATCCGCATTTCAAACACAAGCGTCGCCAGAAGGGCTACGACATCGTCATGAACCAGATGCTCAACGACGTGAAAGAGGCGGATGTCGTCATCGTCAACCCGACCCATTACGCGGTCGCGCTGAAATGGGACCGTATGAATGGCGGGGCACCGATCTGTGTTGCCAAGGGGGTCGATGAGATTGCTGCGCGTATCCGCGAAGTGGCGAATGAAAACAACGTGCCGATTCATCGCGATCCGCCGACGGCGCGGGCGCTCTATGCCGCGATCGAGATCGGCGAGGAGGTCTTGCCTGAACATTATCGTGCGGTTGCGGCCTCCATCCGCTTTGCCGAGCAGATGCGCAGCAAGATGAAACAGCAGTTCGGGAAGTGAGCATGACGAAGAGGTTTGCACAGCTCAAACGGTTGCAGGAGGTGGCGGAGCTCGCCCTGAATTCCGAATTGGCGAAGCTCGCGGACATCAAACGCGAGGAAGAAGGCCCGCGTGCCCGCTTGCGACAGATCGAAGAGGCCCGTGCCGAACGTGCGGCGGCGTTGAGCGCAGCCGACGGTTTTGACATGGCGAGCCTGATGGGGGTCGATCGGGCCTGGGACAAATGGGCGGACCAGGAAAAACGTCAGGCGCTGCGCGATTTGGCGCGGGTCGCGGAACGGCGCGAGGCGCAACTGGAACTGACCCGCAAGGCATTCGGTAAAAAAGATGCGCTGAGCCGCCTGGCCGAACGCGATCACTAGAGCGCTGGTGACACCACAGGTGCATCACGCTCCGGGCTGGAAACGGCGCTGCAGCAGAATGTAAAACGCCCTTGGCAGGTCTTCGCTGCCAAGGGCCGTTCGCTTTTCTCGGTTGTGGATCTGTGAAGACTTTAACCGATGTCCTGCCGCACGATATCGATCACCAGCACATCGTTGATCTCCGGGCCGAGGATCTTCTGCGCCACTTCCAGAAGGGCCTGACGCAGCGAGTTCATCGTGCTGCTGTCGGTAAAGGCGCCTTTGAAACCACCGGTGTTGGCGTGATCGAACAGAACCTGCAGGAAGGCGTCGCGCAGCTTCGGTTCCCGGGCATAGATGTTCTCACGGCTGCCGGTCTTGGCCTCGAGACTCAGGGAGAGCACGATCATCGAGATCACCCGACCGCCTTCCAGATCGGGGATCACGAACTGGTTGTTGAGTTTGACATATTCATAGGCCGAGGCGGCGGGGGCGCCCTCGCCATGTCCGTCCTCGCCATGCGCATCGGCCGTGGCGATCACATGGGCATCGCCGGTCTCCGCCGTGCCGGTGTCGCCGCAGGGATCGATGGAGACGACTTCTGGGGCGGGGCGTAGCATCAGCCCGCCGCCGACGCCGGCGCCGAGACCGACAACGGCCAGCAGGATCGGGAGAAGTTTCTTGATCACGAGAGCCTCCTATCAGAATGGCAGAACGATATCGGCGATCTGCTGACCGTAGCGGGGCTGTTGCACCTGGGTGATCTGCCCGCGCCCGCCGTAGGAAATCCGCGCCGAGGCGATCTTGTCATAAGTGATTTCATTCTGGCGCGAGATGTCTTCGGGGCGGACATAGCCCTCGACCAGAAGCTCGCGAATCTCGTAATTCACGCGGACCTCCTGCGAGCCCTGAATATGCAGCACCCCGTTGGGCAGCACGTCAACGATGGTCGCGGCGACCATGAGTTGCAGCTTCTCATTGCGCTTCACGCTGCCATTGCCGGACGAGGAGGACGAGGAATTCGTCGACACCGCCGAGTCCATCGTCGCCCCGTCCGGCAGGGCCTTGTTGAGCTGCTGCGGGATGCCGAGCAGGGACGGGATGCCCATGCTCTCGGAGCCGGAGCGGCCGCGGGCCGAGGTGTTCGACATTTCCGCGCTGTCATCGATCTCGATCACCACGGTCAGGATGTCGCCCCGCTCAACCGCGCGGCGGTCGCCCAGAAGCGATTGCCGTGACGAGGTCCAGAGCGAAGCCCCGTCCGCCGGGCTGCGGACATCCGATTGCACCGGCAATGACGGATTCTCCATCGCGGTGGTTTCCGACGAGCTGGTGATCGGCGTGAACTCCGGCAGGCGTCCGACCTCTTTGAGATCGGTGCAGGCCGACATGGCGGTCAGGGCGATGAGGCCGGGGAAAAGGAGATGAATACGCATGGTCAATCCTGATTAATGAGTGGCGAGACCGCCGACATGAATGGTTCCGTCCGCGGCGACGACGCCGGACACCGTTGTTTTGGAAGAGAGGTTCATGACCCGAACGACATCGCCGACGCTGGCGCGGTCGAGCGCACGGCCATCGGCCGCAATCCTCAGCCCGCCGTGGCTGTAGATCAGCGGTACGATCTGATTGCGTTCGATGATGGCGGCAGGACCGATATCGTTGATCGAAACCGGGCGACCGGAATAGAGCATGACGCGCGCTTCCTGGCCGATTGCCTCCTCGATCGATGACAGCGTACCGGGGAGGTCCTCCTCGATGGTGCTGAGATCGCCGGCTGTGAGCACGGTCTGGGCGCGAATCGTCCGGGCGGCCACCACGGTCTCCGCCAGGGCCGGTTGCGCCATGAGCACGATGGCACAGCTTATGAGAAGGTGCTTGATCATCTGATTTGTGTCGTGGCCGAGAGCATCTGGTCCGCCGCCGTGATGACTTTGGCGTTCATTTCATAGCCGCGCTGGGCCTGGATCAGCTCCGTGATCTCGCGGACCGCATCGACGGAGCTTTCCTCGAGATAGCCCTGACGCACCGTGCCGAGACCATCGACGCCGGGGGTGGAGACGGTCGAGGGACCGGAGGCTTCGGTCTCGAGGAACAGGTTGGAACCAATCGCCTCGAGCCCTTTCGGGTTGGTGAAATTGGCCAGGGTGAACTGGCCCAGGAGCTGCGGTTCGACCTGATCGTTGAAATAGGCATAGACCTCGCCATCGCCGCTGATCGAGACCGAACGGGCATCGTCGGGAATGGTGATGTCCGGGGCGACGGGATAGCCGTCGGAAGTGACGATCTGGCCATCGGCGCTGCGTTTCAGGCCGCCGTCACGGGTATAGGCCGACTGGCCGGAGGGCAGGGTCACTTCGAGAAATCCGAGCCCTTCGATTGCAAGATCGAGATCGCCGCCGGTTTGCGACAAGGTACCTTGCGCCATTTCCATGGTCACCGAAGAGGGCCGCACGCCGAGGCCAAGCTGTACGCCGGTGGGCAGGACGGTGCCATCGGCAGAGTTGATCGTGCCGGGGCGCGAGGCCTGTTGATAATGCAGGTCGGCAAATTCGGCGCGGCGGGCGTTGTAGCCGGTGGTGCTCATGTTCGCGAGGTTTTGCGAGATGGTTTCCACCCGCATCTGCTGAGCACTCATGCCCGTGGCTGCAATCTTGAGAGCGCGCATATCAGGCTCCTTCCTTAGCGTCCGAGGGTTGAGATGACGGATTTGATCCGCTCATCTTCTTGTTCAACGAATTTCACGCCCATCGTGTAGGCATGTTGCACCTCGATCATCCGGGAGACTTCGGTGATCGGGTTGACGTTCGAGTTTTCGACATAGCCCTGCAGGATGACGGCATCTTCCTGCGGCACGACACCGCCTTCGGTGAAGAAGCGCACGCCATCGCTGCGGCTCATGCTGTTGGGATCATCCGGCAGGTACAGGCCGATCTGGGTCAGCGGCTGACCGTCCGCGGAAATCGTGCCATCGGCCGCGACCGAGACATTCTGTGCATCGGAGGGCACAAAGATCGGTGCGCCGCCATTGTCGAGCAGCCGGTAACCGTCATGCGTGGTCAATTCGCCCTGCTCGTTGGGGGTAAAGGCACCGGCGCGGGTCAGGGCCTGGCCATTCGGCGTGTCGATCAGAAAGAACCCATCGCCTTCGATGGCGAAATCGAACGTGCCGCCCGTGGGGGTCAGCGGGCCCTGCGCGTCATTGGTCACGCGGACATTGCCATCGGCCATCGACAGGCTGTCCTCGCCCTTGCCGAGCGCGGTGATATATTCGGAGAACAACATGCCTTCCTTGCGGAACCCGGTGGTCGAGGCGTTGGCGATATTGTTCGCAATGGTCTGCATCTCGCGATTGAGACCGACCGAGCGGGTCAGGGCGGTATAGCCGGCATTGTCCATCACAAACCTCCGATCAAGGGAATGATGCGGTCACGGAAAAAGCTGGTCAGGGTTTCGGTCATGAACCCCATCGACATCCAGAACACGATCAGGATCGCGACCAGTTTCGGCACGAAGGTCAGGGTCATTTCCTGAATGCTCGTGAGCGCCTGAAACAGGCCGACGGTGACACCGGCGACAAGCGCGACCAGCAGGATCGGCGTCGAAATCATCGTCGCGATCCAGAGCGCCTGTCTCAGAGTGTCGTAAAAAACCAGCTCATCCATGGCTTACACCGGCATCCTGAGGATTTCCTGATAGGCCTCGACAACCTTGTCACGCACGGTGACGGCGGTCTCGACCGCCAGCTCGGTTTGCGCCAGCGCCTGCACCAGCGATTGGCTGTCGGCCTTGCCGGACATGGCGGCCTGCGCCACCTCTTCGCCCTGCTGCAGCGTTTCGGCAAAGCTCGCGGCGGCCTTGCCAAAGGCGCTCTGGCCGGCCTGTTCGGAATTTTCCGGCTTCGGGGCCGTGGCCGGGCGGGTGGCGGCATAGCCCTGAGCGGCGAATGTTGATCGGATATCCATTCTGGTCTCCTAGTGAAATGCGCGGCGTTCTACCGGCGCAGAAGGTCAAGTACTGACGAGGACATTTGACGGGCCTGGTCGAACATTTTGAGGTTGGCTTCGTAGCTGCGCTGCGCCTCGCGCGCGTCGGCGATCTCGATCATCAGCTCGACATTCGAGCCGTCGTAAAACCCGTTCTCGCCGGCCAGCGGATGGCCCGGGTCATAGATTTCGGTGAGCGGGGATTGATCCAGCTCCACCTTGCCGGTGGTCACGGCACCGGTTTTGACGCCCTGATCCATGACGGCTTCGAATGAAACGGTCTTGCGGTGGTAGCCGGGCGTATCGGCATTGGCGATGTTCTCGGAGACATGGCGCAGGCGCGTGGCTTGCGCATTCATGCCCGAGGCCGAGAGATTGAGGATGTTTTGCAGATCAGCCATTCAGTTCTCCCTTATTTCCGACCGAGCGAGGTGCGCAGGATGTTCATGGAGCTCTTGTAGACGGCCAGCGCCATATCGTGCTCATGACGCACCTGCGCCGATTTCATCATCTCGCCCTCGAGCGAAACCGTGTTGCCATTGGGCGAGCTGGCGCCTGGCGTGTCGATCAATCTGTAGTCAGAGGTGTTTTGCTGAGACTCGAGAACATGGCCCGCACGCGTCGCGCGCAGGGAGGTGTTGGAAGTGTCGGCGCGATATGTGTCTTCGAAAGACGCAATATCCTTGGCCCGATACTCGGGGGTATCGGCATTCGCGATATTCTTCGCGACCACTTCCTGGCGTGAGATGGCATGACGTGCCATGCCACTGGCCATTTTGAAAATATCCAAGTTCTGGAACATCGGGGTTTCTCCTCCGAGTTATCTCAACCAAGACTTAACCCTGATTCCTTACGAAAGAGTTGAACGACACGGAGGACCCGATGAGCGGCGTAGGATTCGAATTGCTTTTGGCTGAGGTTGCAGCGGTGAAACCGGTGCAATCTGTCGGACGCGTGATCGAAGTTTCCCGCGGGGTCCTGACCGTGTCGGGGCTGAGCGGCATCGCGGCGCTGGGCGATCTCGTCGAGATCGGCCATGGCGATCAGATCCGTCGCGGCGAGGTGCTTCAGCTCGACAAGAAAACGGTGACGGTTCTGCCGGATGGCGGTCCGGACGGGCTATCGATTGGTGATGCCGTCGCGCATGTTGGCAAAAACCATATTGCGCCGGACGACAGCTGGATCGGACGGGTCATCGATCCGTTTGGGAAATCCCTGGACGGAAAGCCTATTCTTCAAGGAAATCAATCACGTGCCCTTCGAGGTGAGCCGCTGAACCCGACCGAGCGCCGGGCTCTGGGCGGGCGTTTGGAAAGCGGTCTGGCGGTGTTCAACACGCTTCTGCCGATCGTGCGCGGTCAGCGGGTCGGCCTGTTCGCGGGCTCCGGCGTCGGCAAGTCCACGCTTCTGGCCAAGCTCGCCACCGGGTTGCAGGCCGATGTCGTGGTCATTGCCATGGTCGGGGAGCGTGGCCGCGAGGTGCGCGAATTCATCGATCGCGTGCTCGGTCCGGCGGGGATGAAACGCTCCGTCATCGTCGCGGCCACTTCGGATCAGTCGCCGATGGTGCGCCGCCGCTGTGCCTGGACGGCAATGTCCGTGGCCGAACATTTCCGCGACAAAGGCAAGCAAGTGTTGTTCCTCGCCGATTCGGTGACGCGTTTTGCCGAGGCGCATCGCGAGGTGGCGCTGGCGACGGGGGAGTCGAGTTCGCTGCGCGGCTTTCCGCCCTCGACTTCGCATCTGATCACCACGCTCTGCGAACGTGCGGGGCCGGGCATCGGCGATATGGGCGATATCACCGCGGTCTTCTCGGTGCTCGTCGCCGGCTCCGACATGGAAGAACCGATCGCGGATATTCTGCGCGGGGTGCTCGATGGCCATATCGTGCTGGATCGTCAGATTGCCGAACGCGGGCGTTTCCCGGCCATCGATCTGTTGCGATCCGTGTCGCGCGCTTTGCCCTTTGCGGCGACGGATGAAGAGAATGCGCTGATTTCCAGGGCGCGGCGGCTCTTGGGGATTTTCGATCGCTCGGAAATGATGATTCAGGCCGGGCTCTATTCGAGAGGAACGGACCCTTCGATTGATGAGGCGATCGAGACCTGGCCGAGACTGGACCAATTCCTGGCGCAATCCGAGCCGGATGGCACACAAGAAAGTTTCAACCGCCTCGCAGCCTGTTTCGTGCCGGACAAACCGTCGTAAGACGGGGCCTCAGGGTAATGATCCGACCACAGTTTGTATCGGGCAGCGCCTTGTATCAGCCAGCGCCACTGAGCAGGGTCAGTGCGTTGGAGGCGGCGGAATAGCTGTTCGTGGTGCCATTCGCCAATTCCGACCGGATCAGAAAGAGTTTTACCAACTTGTCCTGTTTTTCCGGATCAGAGAATTGCGAGATTTCGGAATCGCCAAGATATTGATCTGCCTTGTCCCGGAACATCGACAGCTGTTGATCGAGATCGAGGGTGCCGAAAGAACTGGGCAGGCCCAGAGCGGTTTCGAACACGGTGCGGAGCGCCGGGTTGCCCATGACAGAGTACCAACGTCCATTGTCGGACGTGTCCTTGTTCACGAGGCTGGTCAGCTCTTCGTCGAGGTTGAGGGCGAGGCGCATGTCCTCATTCTGTTCACCGACAGCCACCTGGAACTGCTTTTCCTGATAGGCGGAAATGATCTTGTCGGGAAAATCGCTGATTACGGTGCTCGGGACACTGAAATTGCCGAATCCGAATGCCTCGGCCAGTTTGAAATACCGTTTGTCGGACAGTTTGTTGGCCAGAGCATCGCTATTCAACGTCCCCTCATCGAGCACTTTTTCGATGAAGAACTTGTTGTTGATGTCGTCGTCCAGACCAAAAGCCCCCAAGGCGACCTTGAGCATGCGGTAATCAGACACAAGATCCTCTGCCGTGGTGATCTTGCTGATGTTCTCACGGAAATAATCCGTTTCACGCTGCATCTCGGCCGACTGGTTGAAGGCCTCTTGCTGATTGTCTTTGGTTCTTTGCAGGACGACCCATCCGGCGTAACCGCCGAATGGGACAACAGGTTGATAGCTCATTGGACCTGTGCGGCCGACAGCAGCCGCTCTTCTCTTGGCAGCAGCGCTCTCAGGGCCTTGAGGGCCTGATAGTACTGACCGTTTTGGATTTCGCTGGTGGCGTTGTTGAGAATCTTGCGGCTGTCGGAGTCGGTGAGGACCTGACTGAGCTGTTCGATGCCACGCATCAGCTGGAGTTTCGCCTCTGCCGGGTCGGCATCGCCGGACAGGACGAGCTGGGCGATGTAGCACACACGGCGAACAGGGGTGTTGACCTCTTCCGGGTGAATGGCATCGCGCAGACGCAGGATATTGGCATTCGGTGTCACGATGGAGAGACGAGAACGACGATCTCCGTTTTCGATGACGGCACCGTTGATGAGAACCCGTTCTTTCGGGCCGAGCTTGAGAACCAGACCGCTCATTTATTTGCCCTCCCGGTGGAGGCCACGCATGATGGCGGTGTTGATTTCGATCAGGGCCGTTTCGTCGGCTTTCTTGGCGAGAATATCGGCGGTGTGCTTTTCGGTGAACTCGGCCAGGTAAAAAATCTGGGCGCGTAGTTCTTTCGGGAGCTGGTTGTCTTTGTCGGCGACATTGGCCGCGAGCAAGGTCCAGAGGCGGCGGTTGTCGTAGAGCGCTTTGACATAAGCAGCGTAGCCAAGCTTTTTGTCTTGGGCTGCTTGACGAAGGCGATGCGTAATTCTTGCAAAAGCTTCGTACTCTGTGCCGCGTGGGGTCATGATCGGTGCGGCGGTATTGGAATAGGCCGTTCGGGCCATATGAAGAGCGTTCACGTCGTATCCTTCCGGTGACAATGAATTTCAACGCGCGGTTTTTTACCGCGGGGAAATCCGGGCGCCGAAAGGCGCCCGGATCAAAGCTCTTAGCGGAAGAGCGACAGGACCGTTTGCGGCGCCTGGTTGGCAATCGAGAGCGACTGCACACCGAGCTGCTGCTGCACCTGAAGGGCCTGAAGTTTGGCCGAGGTTTCTTCCATGTCGGCGTCGACCATCGAACCGATGCCGGATTTCAGCGAGTCGGTCAGGCTGGAGACGAAGTCGGCCTGCGATTCGAGACGACCAGCAGCGGAACCGAAGCTCGCAGCGGCGTTCACGGCGGTGTCGATGAGACCGCTCATTTTCGCCAGAGCGCCGGAAGCGTCCGAGGTCACGTCGATCGAGGACAGGGCACCAAGGCCACCGGAACCAACATTGGTGAAGGAGGCGGTGATGGCCGTATCCTTGCCAATGGAGCTAACGCTGTCACCGTCGGTATCCGCAACGCGGAAGTCGAGAGTCGAGGCGCTGGTGCCGGAGACGCCAGCGGTGAATTCGACTTCGAGATCGGTAATCCCGAGCGCATCGATTGCGGATTTCAGGCCAGCTGCGATCTGGTCGGTCTGTTGCGTACCGGACAGAGCGGCAACATCTGCCGAGATCTGATACGAAACGGTTTGATCACCGATCGAAACGCTGACTTTGTCGCCGGCCGCGAAACCAGCATCGATACCGTCGGCAGTCCCGGTCGCATCGTCGAATTCGAGCGTCACGCCGGTCGTGTCGCCAGCCGCGAGGCTGGTGGTGAAGACGTCACCGGCAGTGGATGCGCCGGAAGCGTTGCCGCCGAAGACGTCCTGAGCCGTGTAGCCACCGACGTTCAGGTCAGCACCCGAAACATTGATGGATTTCGCGGTCACGTTGCCGGAGGCATCGCGGTCCAGAGAGGACAGGATGGAAATGTCGCCCGAACCATCAACCAGGTTTTGACCGTTGAACTGAGCGGCGGAGACCACAGATTTGATCTGTTCGGTCAGACCGTCGATGTCAGCCTGGATTTTGGTCGTGTCGGCGCCCGGGACGTTCGCGTTGACCACTTTTTCCTGCACTTGCGTCAGAAGATCAGTGACGGTCTCAGCGGCGTTCGAGGCAACAGACAGGGTCGACTGACCGACGGCGATCGAGTCGGAGATTTGCTCAAACCCTTTCACGTCGGCTTCCATCACTTTCGAAATCGCCCACACGGAAGCGTTGTCCTTGGCGGACGCAACTTTCTTGCCGGTCGAGATCATCGACTGGGTATCGGCCAGGTCGGAGTTGATGGATTTCAGGGTTTGCAGCGCAACCATTGCGCCGTTGTTGGTCAGAATGCTGGACATAGCATTGTTTCCTTTGATCTTGGGACGCGTTTTGCGCCACATGAGTTTCGAGATCCGCCCCAAGGGGCGGTTTCAGGATCGTCATTCTGACTGATTACGGATGACCGCTTCCCGGCCGACCGTGCCACCCTCTCGGGATGCACTCTGATCTTTGGAGCTTAAAGGCTAAAAGTTTCCTAAGCTGCGTTTGGAAGATGCTTTCAATTTGAGGCAAAAATTGGGCAGATCCTCAGGCTTTTCTCTTCATGGTTAACGACTTACGAGCAATCGAGGTGGTCGCACCCGCCGGCCCGTAAGCCGTGAACTCCTTGGTCTCCTTGTTGAGATTCAACAATCTTTCCCGTGCTGTGCGAATGCCTTTTGCCGAGGCCAGAAGCAGGCGTCGATTGTGATCCGCGCGACGTTGCAGATCTTTCAGAGAGCGCTCGGGGAGTTGCGCACGCGCGACTTGTCCCATGAGAGATTCTTTCGATTTTGCGAGTGTCTCGAGGGTGGAGAAATCGCTTTTGAGGATCGCCTCCTTTTCCCGGTCGAGCAGTTTCGAGAGCGCGGCGGCGGGACGGAATGCATCAAGAAATGCCATCGGCTTTCTCCTTCAGGGCGTTGAAAATCTGTTCGGAGAGGCCGATTCCGCCGGCTTTCACCATGTTTTCGGCCTGGGCTTGCACCAGAAAGGAAGAGAACTGGTCTTCGCCTTCCCCACCGCCAAAGGCTTCCGGAGCTTTGCCGAAACCGGCGGATTTCAGCATTTCCGCGAGAAAGGTCGCCTCCAGGCTGTCGGCGGCTTCGCGCAGCTTCTCGTCCTGCGAGGGTTTCGCAGGCAGAGAGGTCTGCGGGGTGCTTTGCGAACTCAGCGCCGCGTTGATCGCTGACATGGACATGGAACGGTCCCTCCAATTGGAAGTATTTTTCCTGTCATAAATGCAATCAGGTAAAGAACCGGTAACTCTCTCGGATCATATTGGCATCACGGCGAAAGAAATCCCGGATGCAAGAAATGCAATTACAGATGTTAGACTTCGCGGTTGCGACGACAACCGATACACAGGCCCGCTCCAAAGGCATGGGGCCTGTGGCGCCGAGTTATTCAGAGGCGGCCGGCACCGCTCCCCAAATTCCTGGCAAAACACCTGGGGCGTCACCGGCGCAGGGAGCCGAGAAGACGCCGAGCGGGGCGGAAAAACATCCTTTTGCACAGCTGTTTAGCCAACAAGATGGGGCAAGCAAGGCGTCGCAATCCGGCGCCGCAGGAGAAGGGGGTGCCCAGGTTGCCGAAGGCGCCGGAAACATCGCGCAAACAATGGCCGGTGCTCAGACGAAATCTGCTGCGAAATCGGCCGTGAAATCGGCTGGACCCATGGCGCAGGGATCGGCCCAAGCCGCCATCGAAAACGCCTTGGGCGAGGGCAAAGCAGCTGATTCTGTCGAGCCCCTCACGGGGGACAGTTTTGTCGGTGTGACGACCGAAACTCCGGAAACTCCCGAAAACAGAGACAGCACCGTGACAGCCGATTCGGAACAGGATCAGGCCGAAACGGATCAGATCGATGCGACATCTCAACTGCCTTCGGAAGAGGCGCAGACCGCTTCGAAACAGATCGCGCCGGATGCGCAGGCGATGCCAAATCTCGTCAAAGCTGAGCTGTCGTCGGCTGAAAACACCGCATCTGACACGGCCGAGACGCCGGAGGGGCAGGTCGCAACCGAACGCATGCCTTCGAACAAAACCGGGGCACAGTTTCAGGTGGCTCAGGCCTTGCAAGGTGAGAAGACGGTCGGGAAAGTGGCCGTGGCCGTGGCCCGTGGCGAGGCCGGCCCGGAAACGGGGGCGGTCGGGCGTGACAGGCCCGTTCTTCCCGGCCAGAACGGTACGACCGCAGCCCCGGCGGGGGATGCAAGCGCAGGGGATACCGAGATTGCCCAAGAGGGGCAGGATGGCGCGGCTGTTTTGCAAGGGCGCAGCGCCGGGGATGTCCTGGGCCTTTCCGGCCTCTCCGGTTCCTCCGGCCAACCGGGGCTTGGTCAGTTCTCTGATGGCAAACTCACCGGCAACAAGGCGGTCGGGGCAGACGCGGTGCAACAGGCCGTCGCACAGGTCGCCGTACAGGCCAGTTCTCAGGCCGGCTCTCCGGCAAAACCTGCAATGGAGACCCTTCGAGGATCAGCGACACACCCCGCCGAACACGCTTTGGCGGAAGGCTTGATTGCCACTGAGACGGCGACGGCGCAAGGGGCCGGAACCTCTGGCCCGAAAACAGATGACGCCGGCGCGACGAAGACTGTCGCGTCTCCCGCCGGGGCGGCGGCAGGCCGGGATACGAATGCGGCGCTGTTGTTCCAGATGGGGCGCAACTTCACCTCGGCAGAACAGGGGCCGGACACGGCAGATGTGCCGATCGAGGGCGATGATGCGCAGGCTACGGATGTGACATCGCCCGATCCGGTGATGCGCGCTGAGCCAAACGCGACGCGCGCAAAGGTTTCCGCAGATGTTGCGGCGGCCGTGACGGAACAGGGCAAGGTCGCCAACTCTGTTGCGGGTAAACCGGAGCTGACCGGTCCGGCGGGCACCAGTGAGGTATCGGGTCAGGTGGATGGCAACGATGCGACGGCAGCGGTGGAACCGCCTGTCGATCTTCAGCCAAGCCCCACCGTGCAACAGAACCAAACCCAACCGCAGCCCCAAACCGCGGCCCTCACCGGGGCCATGACCGGTGTCGTGGCTGGCGCGGGGCCGCTGGCGACATCGCAGGGCGAGGTGGGCAAAGAGGAGGCACTGGACCCGCTGGCCGGTCTCGATGATTTGCCGCCGGGGGTCACGTCCCGTGCAGAACATGAGGCCGCGAAGGCCGCCGCCTCGCCGACCAGCGCGGCAAGCCGGGGCGAGCTTCCGACACGAGTGGCGATGCAGATCGCCGATGCCGCGCGGCAGCTTCCCGACCGACCGATGGAGATCACGCTGAGCCCGGAGGAACTCGGTAAGGTGAGGCTGTCTTTCCACGTCTCGGAGACCGGTGCGATGCATGTCGTGGTCGCCGCCGAACGCGTAGATACGCTCGATCTCATGCGCCGGAATATCGACAGCTTGATCGGCGAATTCCGCGATCTCGGGTATTCCGAGAGCGGGTTCAGCTTCGAGAGTTTCGACCAGGGTGGTCAGGAACATCAGGACGACAAGCGCTCGGGCTTCGGTGGCTTCGGGGCGGGGGGCGTTTCTGGCCCCGGTGACATAGAGGCCCCTGCTTCGCCGACACCCGTGCGTCTGTCTCTCGGCAATTCTTCCAGTATGGATCTCAGGCTTTAAAAGGAGCAAACGATGGTAGATTCAGTCACGGCTTCGACGGCCGCAACGACGACGACCAGCAGCAGCACAAGCAGCAGCAGTTCGACCAGCGAGGAGGCGAGCAGCGGAATCAGCTCTGATTTCGAGACCTTCCTGAAAATGCTGACGGTGCAAATGCAGAACCAGGATCCGCTCAATCCCATCGAATCGTCGGATTATGCGACCCAGCTCGCCACCTTCTCCGGGGTGGAACAGGCGGTTCAGACCAATGACCTGCTCAAGGATCTCTCCTCGCAACTCGGCCTTATGGGCTTTTCCCAGCTTTCGGGCTGGGTCGGGATGGAGGCGCGCAGCGAATCGGCCGCCTATTTCGACGGAGCTTCGCCGGTGACGTTGACGGGTGAATTCGCCAGTGCTGCGGACAATGCCAAACTGATCGTGCGCGATGCCAGCGGGACCGTGGTGCAAGAGCGCAGCATGGAGCCGACCGAAGGCAGTTTCGAATGGGATGGCCTCGATGACGATGGCGAGCCGTTCGAGGCCGGGAATTACAGTTTCGAGATCGAAAACTATTATGGAACGGATCTTCTCTCGACCACCTCGGTCGAAAGCTATTCGCGGATCGTCGAGGCGCGTTCGGATAGCGGAAATATCGTTCTGGTGCTCGAAGGCGGCAACGAGATCGCTTCCGAAGATGTCACGGCGCTGCGCGATCCGGCCTGATCGCCTTCTGCGAGACAGGCTTCGGTTCTTTTCGAGCGTCGGACGCTTTCGGATCGGCTCGCAACAGTGTTGCACCCCAATTCTGTGTTTCAGCTTTGGGGTCGAAGGCTTTAAACTCGGGTGATCCAAACCCAAGGCCCAGCCATGTCCCGTGTTTCTCCGCAATCTGTGCCACAAGAGGTGCAGAGCTATTCCGAGCGAGACGCTCCGGGTCCGCAGCAATGGACAGAGTTGCCCGGCGGGCGCAGCAACCGCATCTGGCACGTGCACGACGGGCTGGGCGAGCGGATTTTCAAACTGTTCGACGCGACGCGGGCCAATCCGCTTTTCCCCAATGAGCCCGAGGCCGAGGCCCGGGTTCTCGCCGCCTTGCGCGGTCAGGGGCTCGCGCCCGAGCTGCTCGCGGCCTTCGAGACAGGAAACGGGCCCTGTCTTGTCTATGACTATCTTCCGGGACAGGCTCTGGAGCATGTCGATCCGGACACGATCCTGGCGCTCGGTCGGGTTCATGCGTTGCGCCCCCAGATCGCGCTGCGCAGGATCGAGAGCACACCGGGGGCCCTGTTGCGCTCGGGGATGTGGTTTCTTTCGCAGGTGCCATTGGCGCAGGCGGAGCCGCTGATCGCACGTGCCCCTTCGGAACGGGAGATCGCGCCGGGCCCAAACGTTCTGCTGCACGGTGATCCGGTGCCGGCGAATGTGATTGCGGCGGGGGCGACACGGCGTTTCATCGATTGGCAATGCCCGGCGTGGGGCGATGCCACGGCCGATCTGGCGATTGCGCTGTCGTCCGCCATGCATCATGTCTATGGCCGCGTGCCCCTGAGCCGGGCCCGTGCCGAAGAGGCGCTTCTGGCCTATCCCGCCCCGGAGGTGAGAGACCGCTACCGCGCCTTGGCGCCCTATTATCATTGGCGAATGGCGGCCTATTGCGTCTGGAAAGCGGCGCATGGTGAAACCATTTATGAAGCGGCCGGCGCTTTGGAGCTTGCCCGGCTCAGCTGAGCAGCAGCACGACCAGAGCCCCGATCGCCGCGGAGCCCGCCCCGCCGAGCAGGAGCCAGAGCGCATGCCAACGTCGCCCGGCATCATCCTGTGCCTGTGCACCCTGGGTCTGGGAGATGAGCAGGCTCTCGGCAATCTGCGGCAGGCGCGGACCGAAGCGCGACAGCACCATGGCGGTGCGCCACAGGTCGCGGGTCAGGGCCTTCGGCCCGATGCTGGATTTGATGTAATCCTCGACCACCGGCTTGGAGACTTCCCAGATGTTGATATGCGGATCGAGCGAGCGCGACACGCCCTCGACCACCACCATGGTGCGCTGCAACAGGATCAGCTCGGTGCGGGTCTGCATGCCGAATCTCTCGGTCACCTCGAACAGGTAGGACAGGAGCCGCGCCATGGAGATCCGGCTGGCGTCCATGCCAAAGATCGGGTCGCCGACGGCGCGGAGTGCGCGGGCAAACTCATCGACATCGCGGTCGGCGGGCACATAGCCCGCTTCGAAATGCACCTCGGCGACGCGTTTATAGTCTTTCTTGATGAAACCGTAGAGAATCTCGGCGTAGACGCGTCGTGTATATTCATCGAGCGCGCCCATGATGCCGAAATCCAGCGCGATGATATCGCCATTCGGGGCAATCTTCAGATTGCCGTGATGCATGTCGGCGTGGAAATATCCGTCACGCAGCGCGTGGCTGAGGAACATGCGCAACACCCGCTGACCCAGCAGCGCGCGATCATGCCCGGCGGCGATGATCTGATCGATGTCGGAGGCGGTGATCCCCTCGACCCATTCGAGTGTCATCACCCGGCGCGAAGAGAGCGCCCAGTCGACGGCAGGCACATTGAAACCTTCGTCATTCGCAGTGTTGGCGGCAAATTCGGAGGCCGAGGCGCTTTCCAGCCGCAGGTCCAGCTCGCCCTGCACCACGCCTTCGAAATGCGCGACGACATCGCTCGGCCGCAGGCGCCGCGAGGCGGGGGAGAGTTTCTCGATCATCCAGGCGATGAAATAAAACGCATCGATATCGGTGCGGAAGGCGCGTTCGATACCGGGGCGCAGCACCTTGACCGCGACCGGCTGGCCGGTGTCAGACCGCACGGCCTTATGCACCTGGGCGATCGAGGCGGCAGCGACCGGTTCGGAAAACTCGGAGAAAAGCTCCGCCATCGGTTGGCCCAGCTCGCTCTCGACCGTTTTGATCGCAACATCGCGCGGGAAGGGCGGCAGCTTGTCCTGCAGGATCTGCAGTTGCGTCGCCAGATCGGCCCCGACCACATCGGGACGGGTCGATAGAATCTGGCCGAATTTGATATAGGCCGGGCCCAGGGCGGTCAGAGCGCGGGTCACCGGCGGCTGGCTGGCGTCGCCCTTGTAGCCCAGCCATTGAAACGGCCACAGGAGCGTGCGGGCCAGAATGCGCAGGCCGCGCGGGGCCTCCATCGCATCCATCGCCTGTTTCATCGCCCCGGTGCGCTCCATCGTCGCCCCGGTGCGCATGAGCCGCCAGATATTGTGAGGTCCGCGCATCAGATTTTCCACCCGGAATGCAGTGCGGCGATGCCGAGGCTCAGGTTGCGGTAAGAGACATTGGCAAAACCGGCCTCGCGGATCATCCGGGCAAATGTCTCCTGATCGGGGAATTTGCGGATGCTCTCGACGAGGTACTGATAGCTGTCGCGGTCGCCGGCGATCAACTGCCCCATTTGCGGAATGACGTTGAAGGAGTAAAGGTCATAGGCCTTTTGCATCATCGGGTTCGGCAGTTGCGAAAACTCGAGCACCATCAGCCGCCCGCCGGGTTTCAGCACCCGGTAGGCTTCGCAGAGCGCGTCCTGGATGCGGGTGACGTTCCGGATGCCGAAAGAAATGGTGTAGACATCGAACTGGTTGTCTTCGAAGGGCAGGGACATGGCGTCGCCAGTGACCCAGTCGAGATGATCGGCCATCTGTTCGGCTTCGGCGCGTTTGCGGCCCTCGACCAGCATCGACTCGGTCATGTCGAGCACCACCGAGGAGGCGCCGGGGGCGCGTTTCAGGAAGCGGAATGAAATATCGCCGGTGCCGCCGGCAACGTCCAGAAGCCGCTGACCGGGGCGCGGGGCCAGCCAGTCCATCATCGCGTCTTTCCAGACCCGGTGGATGCCCATCGACATGACGTCGTTCATGATGTCGTATTTCGAGGCCACCGAGGTGAAGACCCCGTGCACCATCCCCGCCTTTTGATCCTCGGCGACATCCTTGAAACCGAAATGCGTGGTCTTTTGGTCCGGGTTGCTCATTGCTCTTGCACCTTTGTCGAAACTCACCCTTCTTATAGGCCTCACGCCGGGCGTGACAATCGCATGTCGCCACAGCAGGGGGGTAAAATGCCGGAATTGCCAGAGGTCGAGACGGTTCGTCGCGGGCTGGAGCCGTCGATGGCGGGGGGGCGGATTGCGCGGGCCGAGGTCAACCGGCCGGATTTGCGTTGGCCCTTTCCAGAGCGGATGGCAGAGCGGCTCACCGGGGCGGAAGTGTTGCGGCTCCGGCGGCGCTCGAAATACATCCTGGCCGATCTCGACACATCCGAGACGCTGCTCATTCATCTGGGCATGTCCGGGCGGATGACCGTGTCGGGCGATCCCCTGGGGCAATTCGTGCATGACCACCCGGCGGCGCAGAAACACGACCATGTGGTGTTTCACATGGAAAACGGCGCGCGGGTGACCTTCAACGATCCGCGGCGCTTCGGGGCGATGGATCTGATGGCGACGGGGACGGAGGAGACCCATCCGCTTCTCGCCAAGCTCGGGCCGGAGCCGTTGGGCAATGGCTTTAGCGAAGATCATCTGGTTGCTGCGCTCAAATCCCGCAACACGCCGATCAAGACGGCGCTTCTGGATCAGCATGTGGTGGCGGGGCTGGGCAATATCTATGTCTGCGAAGTGTTGTTCCGGGCCGGCATTCATCCGGCGCGCAAGGCGGCGCGTATTTCGGAGGCGCGCATCGCTGCATTGGTGCCGATCATTCGCGCGGTGCTTGCAGAGGCCATCGAGGCCGGGGGCTCCTCTCTCAAGGATTTTCGGCAGGCCGATGGCGAGCTTGGCTATTTTCAGCACAGTTTCCGGGTCTATGGGCGCGAAGGCGATCCCTGTGTGACGCCCGATTGTGCATCCGTAGTCAAAAGGATCACCCAGTCCGGGCGCTCCAGCTTCTTTTGTCCAAGCTGTCAAAGATGACTTGATCCCTTTGGGGCAAATGTTAGGACTCCGGGGAACCAACGCCCGGACCCGGAGATGGACATGGCCTATAAGACGCTTCTCATCGAGATCAAAGACAATGTCGAGCTGGTCCGGTTGAACCGCCCCGAGGCGCTCAATGCGCTCAATTCCGAGCTGCTGGCCGAATTGGCCGACGCGCTGACCAAGGCCGATGCCGATCCGAAAGTCCGGGCGATCGTCCTCACCGGGTCCGACAAGGCCTTTGCCGCCGGCGCCGATATCAAGGAGATGTCGGACAAGAGCTATGCCGACATCGTCACGGAAAACCTGTTTGCCGACGATGCCGACCGGATCACCGCCACCCGCAAACCGGTGATCGCCGCCGTGGCGGGCTATGCACTGGGCGGTGGCTGTGAGCTGGCCATGCTCTGCGATTTCATCCTTGCCGCCGACAATGTGAAATTCGGCCAGCCGGAGATCAACCTCGGTATCATTCCCGGAATTGGCGGCACCCAGCGGCTGACGCGGTTCGTCGGCAAGTCGAAAGCCATGGAAATGACTCTCACCGGGCGGTTCATGGAGGCGGAGGAGGCCGAGCGCATCGGGTTGGTCTCGCGCATTGTGCCGTCGAAAAAGCTGATCGAGGAAGCGTTGAGTGTCGCCGGTAAGATCGCCGAGAAAAGCATGATTTCCGTGGCGGCGGCGAAGGAAGCGGTGAACCGGTCCTACGAGACGACGCTCTCCGAAGGGGTTCGATTCGAGCGCCGGACATTTCAGGCGCTGTTTGCGACCGATGACCAGAAAGAGGGCATGGCGGCCTTTCTCGAGAAGCGCGAACCGCAGTTCCGCGATAAGTGAGATGAAATTCGGGCTTTCCTTTTGTCCGATTCTCGCCTAAAGGGACGCCTTACATGCGCGTGGAGCCCGCTTTAGGCTATGATGATCCTCCCCGAAAGGGTGGCGAGGCCGTTCGTGCAAGCGAAATTGAAACACGACCTCGAAGAGGAAAAAGATCATGGCAAATTCGCCCCAGTCCAAGAAGCGCGCCCGTCAGGCCGTCCGTCGCAACGACGTCAACAAAGCCCGTCGTTCCCGCATCCGCACTTACCTGCGCAAAGTCGAGGAAGCCATTGCTTCCGGTGACAAAGCCGTTGCTCAGGACGCTCTGAAAAACGCTCAGCCGGAGCTGATGCGCGGCGTCACCAAAGGTGTGGTTCACAAGAACACCGCAGCGCGCAAAATCTCCCGTCTGGCGGCACGCGTCAAAGCCCTCGGCTAAGACCAAGATTTTGAATTGAAAAGAAAACGCGCCTTCGGGCGCGTTTTTTTATTGTCTGGATTTCGGGCGTTTCGGCGCAAATTTTCGCGGCTCTGCAGCGAATCTCACAGGGGGGCCGCGGCTAGCAAATCTCGCGCAGATCTGACAATTCCCGAGATCAAAAAAATCCCGGATGTCCTGTCGATTGAGACAAAATCGCCACGTCTCATACAGAGTCATTGAGCTTTTCGGATTCGGTTTTGGGAAAGACAGAGTCAAGCGCGAAGATCGATTGCGACTCTGCTCTCAGGGTTGCTAGCTTACATGTGCGATTCACGTCGTCTTGGGGGGACATTCAAGGAACGTGTCGCTTTCGACGGTAAAGGGTTTAACGGGAAAAGCATGCCACTTTTCCAAAGGGTTTCCTTTTGTCGATTGCGTGCGTCTTTGAGGCTCATTGCTGGATAGGGGTATCCGGCAGAGAGCTGTCTGAACATCGAGCCTTGGCCTCTGGCTGAGACCGTGTTCGGTCTGTCCATCATACCCGTGCCGCAGGTTGCGGAGTCTTCATGTTCGAAAGGGGGAGGCCTTTTTGAGCGCGAAGAGTCTTTAGCCTGTGCACAAGATCGAATGGGGCTGGTGTAGGCCAAACTGCAACTTTGTGAGGGTGTTGCAGGGTCAGCACCTTTGTCTGTCCCATTCGTGACCCGAGACGGTTTGAGGCGCGAGAGCCGTGGTCTTTGCGGGCATCTGCCGAGACCCGATGTCGAGAAAAATCGGCATCGCATAACAACGATAATGGGTCGAAGAAACAAAATGAAAAACGATACGTGGGGACGTGTTAAGCAGCAACTTCTCGAAAGCGTGGGCCGCAATAACTACGCGAACTGGATCGAGCCGCTGGACTTGAAGAAAGTGGACAATGGCGTGGCGGTGTTCTCGGTGCCGACGAGCTTTATGGCGAATTGGGTGTCGCGCAATTTTTCCGAAACCATCCTGTCTCATCTGAAGGCGGCCAATGCATCGGCCTCGCGGGTTGAATTCACGGTCGAGCCGCATCAGAGCCGTGGCGCTGCGGCGCCGGCGTCCGTGCCGGTTCAGACCCAGAAGGCAAGCCCCGCTCCCAAGGTGAAAGAGGCGGCGCCCGAGATGCCCGATCTCCCTGCCGCCGATCTGCCCGGTGCGCCGCTCGACCCGCGGTTCACCTTTGACAATTTCGTTGTCGGCAAACCCAACGAGCTGGCCCATGCTGCGGCGCGCCGTGTCGCCGAAGGCGGTCCGGTCACGTTCAATCCGCTGTTTCTCTATGGTGGCGTCGGCCTCGGGAAGACCCATCTGATGCACGCCATCGCCCATGAAATCCGTCAGCGCGATCCCGAGCTGCGTGTGCTCTATCTGTCCGCCGAGCAATTCATGTATCGCTTCGTCCAGGCGCTGCGCGATCGCCAGATGATCGATTTCAAGCAGATCTTCCGCTCGGTCGATGTGCTGATGGTCGATGACGTGCAATTCATCGCCGGCAAGGACAGCACCCAGGAAGAGTTCTTCCACACGTTCAACGCGCTCGTGGATCAGAACAAACAGATCATCATCTCCGCCGACCGCGCCCCGGGCGAGATCGTCGGGCTCGAGGACCGGATCAAATCGCGTCTGCAATGCGGTCTCGTGGTCGATCTGCACCCGACCGATTACGAGCTGCGGCTCGGCATTCTGCAGACCAAGGCGGACAGCTATCGCGGCCAATATCCGGATCTGAAATTCGCCGACGGGGTTCTCGAATTCCTCGCCCATCGCATTTCGACCAACGTGCGTGTGCTCGAAGGCGCGCTGATGCGGCTCTTTGCCTTTGCCTCGCTCGTCGGGCGCGAGATCGATCTCGACCTGACCCAGGAATGTCTCGCCGACATCCTGAAAGCCTCCGAGCGCAAGGTCACGGTGGAAGAGATCCAGCGCAAGGTGTCCGAACATTACGCCATTCGTCTGTCGGACATGATCGGGCCGAAACGGGTGCGCTCGATCGCCCGGCCGCGTCAGGTGGCGATGTATCTTGCCAAGCACATGACCACGCGTTCCTTGCCGGAAATCGGCCGTCGCTTCGGCGGGCGCGATCACACCACCGTCATGCACGGGGTCAAGCGGATCGAAGAGCTCAAAGGCACCGACAGCCAGATCGCCGACGATCTGGAGATGCTGCGCCGTCTGCTCGAGGCCTGAAGCGAATTTCCCGAACCGGGTCAGATTGATTCAAAAGCGCCGCACCGCCGCGACAAATGTCGTTGGCGGTGCGCGCGTCTCTTGACGATCTGGGCTGTAAACAACACAGTCAGACCAAACAAACTATTGCGCCCGGCGAAGGATCGTTTACCTTCTGCGTCCCGGCTCAAGAGACATACGAGGGTGGTATGAAAATCAGCATCGAACGCGGCACGCTTTTGAAAGCCGTCGGTCAGGCGCAATCTGTCGTCGAGCGCCGGAACACCATTCCGATCCTGGCCAATGTGCTGATCGAGGCGGAGGGTGACACCGTGTCCTTCCGCGCCACCGATTTGGACATCGAAGTGGTCGACAAATGCGCCGCCATGGTCGAGCGCGCCGGGGCCACCACTGTCTCTGCCGTGACGCTCCATGAAATTGTCCGCAAACTGCCCGACGGCGCGATGGTTCAGCTCACCGACGATGGCGCCAACGGACGCCTGACGGTCGAGGCCGGGCGGTCGAATTTCTCGCTCGCCACCCTGCCGAAAGAAGATTTTCCGGTCATGGCCTCGGCCGAATATGACAGCAATTTCGCGGTGCCCGCACCGGTGCTGCGTCGGCTGTTCGACAAGTCGAAATTCGCCATTTCGACCGAAGAGACCCGGTATTACCTGAACGGTGTCTACATGCATGTCGCCGACAGCGAGAATGGCAAGGCGCTGCGATGCGTTGCCACCGATGGTCACCGTCTGGCACGGATCGATGCGGCGCTGCCGCCGGAGGCCGGCGATATGCCCGGCGTGATCGTGCCACGCAAGACCGTGGGCGAGCTGCGCAAGCTTCTCGATGACGACGAGATGCAGATCGCCGTGTCCGTCTCCGAGGCGAAAGTGCGTTTCGCCACGCCGGAGATCACGCTGACCTCGAAAGTCATCGACGGCACGTTCCCCGATTACACCCGGGTCATTCCGGTCGGCAACACCCGCCAGCTCGAAGTCGATGCCGCCGAATTCGCCAAGGCGGTCGACCGTGTGGCCACCGTGTCCTCCGAACGGTCCCGCGCGGTGAAGCTGACGCTCGAGGAAGACAAGCTGACGCTTTCCGTCAACGCGCCCGATAGTGGCGCCGCCGAGGAAGAGCTCGCGGTCGCCTATAATGACGAGCGTCTCGAGATCGGCTTCAACGCCAAATACCTGTTGGAGATCGCCTCGCAGGTGGATCGCGAAAACGCCGTCTTCCTGTTCAACTCCTCGGGTGACCCGACGCTGATGCGCGAGGGCAATGACACCTCCGCCGTCTATGTCGTCATGCCGATGCGGGTGTGAGCCTGTCCCTGCAATATTTTGCGAGTGAGGCGCGATGGGTGGCCTGTTCATAGAAGAGCTGAGCCTGTCGCATTTCCGCTCCCACAGGGCCGCACGTCTCGAACTGGACGGGCGGCCTGTCGCCATTTGGGGGCCGAATGGCGCGGGCAAGACCAATATTCTCGAAGCCGTGTCGATGCTGTCGCCGGGGCGGGGTCTCAGACGCGCCAGCCCCGATGAGATTGCCCGCAAGCCCGAGGCTCTGGGCTGGAAAATCCGCGCCGATCTGCAGTCGCTGCATCAGGTGCACGAGGTCGAAACCTGGGCCGAGCCCGGCACCTCACGCTCTGTCCGCATCGATGGCAAACCGGCCGCGCAGGTGGCGCTCGGCCGCATTGCCCGGGTGGTCTGGCTCATTCCGGCGATGGACCGGCTCTGGATCGAGGCGCCGGAGGGGCGGCGGCGGTTTCTCGACCGTATGGTGATGTCATTCGAGCCACGCCACGCCGAGGCGGTTCTGGCCTATGAAAAGGCGATGCGGGAGCGCAACCGGTTGTTGAAGGACATGGTGCGCGATGCCCATTGGTATGCCGCGCTCGAGACGCAGATGGCCGAACATGGCGCCCTGATCATGGCCAACCGCCTTTCGGCCCTGCATCGTCTCGCCGAGGCGCAGGACGGGGCGGAGACCGCCTTTCCTTCCGCCGAGCTGACGCTCCGGGCCTCCGACGATGCGGAGCTGCCGATTGCCGAGGGCGATCTGCTGGCCGCGTTCCGGGATGGGCGTCCGCGCGATCTGGCAGCGGGCCGGACGTTGATTGGCCCGCACCGTGCCGATCTGGCGGCGATCTACACGAAAAAGGGCGTGCCCGCGGATCAGTGTTCGACCGGTGAGCAAAAGGCGCTGCTGATTTCGCTCATTCTCGCCAATGGCCGGGCATTGGCCGAGGATTTCGGCGCCGCGCCGATCTTGCTTCTCGATGAGGTCGCCGCACATCTCGATGCCACCCGCCGCGCCGCGCTCTATGACGAAATCTGTGCACTTGGGGCGCAGGCCTTCATGACCGGCACCGGGCCGGAGCTCTTTGCCGAGCTGGGTCCGCGCGCCGCGGCTTTCGAAGTCTCCGACGCGGATGGCGCTTCGCGGGTAAAGGAACACCTATGAGCATTTCCATCGGCGATCTCGGCCTCTATGCCTTTGCGCTTCTGATCCTGTTCCTGACCCCGGGTCCGGTGTGGCTTGCCATGCTGGCACGCGCGCTTTCGGGCGGGTTTCAGGCCGCCTGGCCTCTGGCCCTGGGCGTGGTGATCGGCGATGCGCTCTGGTCGCTGCTGGCCATTCTTGGCGTCTCCTGGATCCTCTCGGAATTCGCGGGGTTTCTGACCGTGATGCGCTGGATCGCGGTGGTGATGTTCATCGCCATGGGGGCGCTGCTCATTCGTCATGCCGACAAGACCATCGCCGCCGACAGCCGTCTCACCCGCCCCGGCATGTGGGCCGGGTTTGTCGCCGGGCTGATCTGTATCTTGGGCAATCCGAAAGCGATCCTGTTCTACATGGGGTTCCTGCCGGGGTTCTTCGATCTGTCATCTCTGAGCGTGCCGGATATCGTCGCGATCTGTGCGATTTCCGCTGTGATCCCGCTCATCGGCAATCTGATCCTGGGCGCCTCCGTGGGGGCGGTGCGGGCGATCATGACCTCTCCCAAGGCGCTCAGACGAATGAATATCTCGGCCGGGAGCCTGCTCATTTTCGTGGGTCTGATCCTGCCGTTCGTGTGAACCGGACCGCCCGGGTTTTCCACAGGGCGACTCGCGGGATTTTTCCGTGTCATTCACGTGACATCCCTGCCGTGCTCGCGTATAAATTACGCAGGAAATAACAAGGATTTTCGAATGTCCGAAGACACGCAGCAGCCCTCCGAATACGGCGCAGATTCCATCAAGGTTCTCAAAGGCTTGGAGGCCGTACGCAAACGTCCCGGGATGTATATCGGGGACACGGATGACGGTTCCGGTCTGCACCACATGGTCTATGAGGTCGTGGACAACGGCATCGACGAGGCTCTGGCGGGCCACGCCGACTATGTGACGGTGAAAATCCACAAGGACAGTTCGGTTTCCGTGCGTGACAACGGCCGCGGAATTCCGACCGATATGCATGCCGAAGAGGGCGTCTCGGCGGCCGAGGTCATCATGACCCAGCTGCACGCCGGCGGCAAATTCGACAGCAACTCCTACAAGGTCTCCGGCGGTCTGCACGGGGTGGGCGTCTCGGTGGTGAACGCGCTTTCCGAATGGCTCGAACTCAAGGTCTGGCGCAATGGCAAGATCCACAAGGCGCGCTTCGTCAAGGGCGAGACCTCCGAGCATCTCGAAGTGATCGGCGATGCCGGTGACGAGACCGGCACCGAGGTGCGCTTCCTCGCCTCTGCCAAGACCACCGATCCCGAGGGCACGTTTTCGAACCTGGACTATTCTTTCGAGACGCTGGAGAAACGCCTGCGCGAGCTGGCCTTCCTGAACTCCGGGGTGCGGATCATCCTTGAGGACGAACGCCCGGCGGAGCCGCTGCGCACGGAGCTCTACTACGACGGCGGCGTGAAGGAATTCGTCAAATATCTCGACCGTCACAAGACCTCGATGATGCCGGAGCCGATCTTCGTCACCGGCGAGCGTGACGATATCGGCGTCGAAGTGGCGATGTGGTGGAACGACAGCTACCACGAGAACGTCCTGCCCTTTACCAACAACATTCCGCAGCGCGACGGTGGCACGCACCTCGCGGGCTTCCGCGGCGCGCTGACCCGGACGCTGACGAAATACGCGCAGGAGAGCGGCATCGCGAAAAAGGAAAAGGTCAATTTCACCGGTGACGATGCGCGCGAAGGCCTGACCTGCGTGCTCTCCGTGAAAGTGCCCGATCCGAAATTCTCGTCCCAGACCAAGGACAAGCTGGTGTCTTCCGAGGTGCGCCCGGCGGTGGAGAACCTCGTCGGCGAAAAGCTCACCGAATGGATGGACGAGAACCCGAACGAGGCGAAGATGATCGTCTCGAAGATTGTCGAGGCGGCGCTGGCCCGCGAGGCGGCGCGCAAGGCCCGCGAACTCACCCGGCGCAAATCGGCGCTCGATGTGAATTTCCTTTCCGGCAAGCTCAAGGATTGTTCCGAAAAAGACCCGTCCCAGACCGAAGTCTTTCTCGTCGAGGGTGATTCTGCCGGTGGCTCCGCCCAGACCGGACGTGACCGCCGCACGCAGGCGATCCTGCCGCTCAAGGGCAAGATCCTCAACGTCGAACGCGCGCGTTTTGACCGGATGCTCGGCTCGCAGGAGATCGGCAACCTGGTGATGGCTCTGGGCACCGGCATTGGTCGCGACGAGTTCAATCTCGACAAGCTGCGCTACCACAAGATCGTCATCATGACCGACGCCGACGTCGACGGCGCCCACATCCGCACCCTGCTTCTCACCTTCTTCTTCCGGCAGATGCCGCAGCTCATCGAGGCGGGGCATCTCTTCATCGCCCAGCCGCCGCTCTACAAGGTCGCGCGCGGCAAGTCCGAGGTCTATCTCAAGGATCAGGCGGCGATGGAGGAATACCTCATCCAGCAGGGCGTCGAGGGGGCCGTGCTGCGGCTCAAATCCGGCGAGGAGATCGCAGGCGCCGATCTGTCCCGTGTGGTCGAGGGCGCGCGCAGCTTCAAACGCATTCTCGAGGCCTTCCCGACCCATTACCCGCGTCACATCGTCGAGCAGGCGGCTTTGGCCGGGGCGTTTGAGCCGGGCCGGGTGGACGCCGACCTGCCGGGCACGGCAGAGGCGGTGGCGCGCCGTCTCGACATGATCGCACTCGAATACGAGCGCGGCTGGACCGGGCGCCCGACGCAGGATGTCGGTATCCGTCTGACCCGCGTGCTGCGCGGTGTCGAAGAGGTTCGCACGCTCGATGGCGCGATCCTCAGAGGTGGCGAAGCCCGCCGGATCAATCAGGAAGTCGTCGCCACCGAGGGGCGCTACAAGGAACCCTCGAGACTGGTGCGCAAGGATCGTGAGACCGCGATCTACGGTCCGATCGATCTCTTGAATGCCATCTTGGAGGAGGGCGAAAAGGGCCTGTCGATCCAGCGCTACAAAGGCCTGGGCGAAATGAACCCCGATCAGCTCTGGGAAACCACGCTCGACCCGGAAGCCCGCACGCTGTTGCAGGTGAAAGTCGAGGACTTCGCCGAGGCGGACGACATTTTCACCAAGCTGATGGGCGACGTCGTCGAACCGCGCCGCGAATTCATCCAGGACAACGCGCTGAACGTGGAAAACCTGGACGCTTAAAGGTGTCTCTCAGAGTAAAATCAAAGAATGCCGCGCCTTTGGGTGCGGCATTCTTTTGTGTTCCGGAGTTTGGCACGCGGTGTGTACAACAGGCTGAATCATGATCCACGCCGCATCTCTTGGACAGGATTTGGCATAATTAAAGCTGCTCGACGTACCTGCCGATCGGGCTGGTTGATATCCTTTTCTGCCAATGGGCCAGCGCCGGTGGCTTGCCGCCGAGGGCTGAGTGAGGGCGCTGATGGTTGTGGAAGGTCCTCCGGTTCCGAATGGCCGCCTTTGTCGAGGAACCGGCCTTTTCCATTCCTCCATCGCCGAGAGGGAGATCCGCACGCCAGACCGGCGGAGCCGATCCGTCCAGGCGAAGGACGTGAACCGGGGTCCTCGGGCAATATTCATGATCTCGGGCGGTCTGAACTTGTGAATGGCCTCGTTCAGTGCGTCGACGTAGAAGTCTGCCTCCACTCGACCATCGTCCTCGGACCGATGGCGGACAAGGTCCCAGTCTCCTTCTCGTCGAAGATCAGCAGACTTCAAATCGTAGCATATATGAGGGTCCGAAATTCGGGGAGCGAGCTCACCCCACCAAAACCCGTTGGGTATGAACAGTAGGATAGTGTCCGCCCGTATAAAAGGAACATTTATGCAAGTGCCGATGTTGTGTAGTCACTGAAGCCAAGCTGTGTCAATTCGCGCTGTAGACTGCCCTAAGCAGGATAAGCCCCAGCGCGGCAAGGGCGAGCGGCGGGCCAAAAATGTAAGTGAGAGAGATAAAATTTGCATCATAGCTGGGATAGAGGCCGCGTCTCATCAAGCCGATAATATGTACGAGCGGGTTGAACCAAAGCAGTTTTTGGAAAGCAGCAGGTGTGCTTTCAAATAGGAAAAAGACAGATGAAATCAGAAACATCGGCCTATTCAGGATGCCCCAGATTTGATCCCAAACTGGAAATTTCTCAAACAAAAATGCGTTGAAGGTTCCCACCCCGAAGGAAAATACAAAAACCCCACTCAACGAGAGAGCCATGATCCCAGGGTCAAGTTGGCGCAAGGGGATCTTTCCGAAAATCAAAATTGCGCCGAGCAGAATGACAAAGATTACCATTTGTGTGAAGGCGTTGAGGAAAAGGCGTGCGAGGATCGCATCCGCATGGGTTACCATCGGGTAGGTGAGCAACTTTTCACTGAACGACACAGAGCGACCGATCTTTGCAGACAGATCCTTGTACATTGTGAATGGCAGGATGCCTGAGGCATAGAACAGAGGGAAATTGTCCCCGATCGGGGGTTGTCTGAGGACAAAGGAAAACAACAGCGTGATCAAAGCGATGCCGGCGATCGGCTCGAGAATGGCCCAGATGTATCCGCCTGGAGCACGACCATAATTTGTCGACATTTCACGAAGCATCAGAGCCGAAATTGTCCGGCCTGCATAGACGAGAGTCGCCTGTCTCTCAATGCGCTTCATGTCAACCTTCGTTGTTTATGTTCGTTTGAGTTGTATCACAGAACCAGATGTGGTGGATATAGTTTTGCAGCAGAATGGCCGCATCGAAAACCACCTGGAGCAGAAAAATTGAGCGGGAAGCTAGCAATTCGGCCTGATCGGTCCAGTACTCCGTCGGACGGCCGGACGCCAACTGTGATCCGGCCTGCAGCGAAACCTGCAAAACGGAAAAAACGACATAACCTGCTTCTCGTCTCTTTTGTGATATGTACTATTTTCCCAGTTATGCTGTCACTGATCTACCTGTCATTTTTTGCTCGGGATCAATATGCATCAAGGGTGAGCTTTTCTGTTCGTAGCGCTGAAACGACTCCCGCGCTGGAATTTCTGGGAGGCGTCAGCCAGCTGGGTGGGGCGGATAGCCTTGATTCCGAAATTTTGGCTGATTTCGTTCACAGTCAGACACTTGTCGAAGAGCTAGATCGTCAGCTTAATTTGAGTGTGCTTTACGGCTGCCCAAGCGGGATTTTCGATTTTCTTTATTGCCTGAAACGCGATGCGACCATCGAGGAGCTGGTATCCTATTGGAACCGCATTGTCTCGGTGACCTATGATGGCGGCGCAGGCATTCTCGAGATTGAAGTGCGCGCTTTTGATCCGAAGACAGCGCGGCTTATTGCAACTGAATTGTTCGATCTGAGTAGCAAGATGATTAATGAGTTGACATCGAGCGCACGCGATGACGCGACGCGATACGCACGCGTCGAGCTCGCACAGGCGGTCGACCGGTTGAAAGAGGCGCGCAGTAATCTTGCTAAGTTTCGAAGTACGACACAAATAATTGATCCGGAAGCCGATCTGAGCGGGCAAATGGGCGTGATCTCAAACCTGCAGGAACAGTTGACGCAGGCGTTGATCGATCGTGGGATGATCGAGATGACGACGGCTCGTCCAGATCCTCGTATCGATCAATTGGACAGAAAAATTGAAGTGATTGAGAGGCAAATCTTGCTTCAAAGGCAAAAATTCGGCAATTCTGCTGAGAATGGTGGAAACAACTATGCCAAGTTGATTGGCCAATTTGAAGAACTGAGTGTCGAGGTCGAATTTGCAGAGAAGAGCTATCTCCAAGCACTGTCTGGACTGGATGCAGCAATTGCAGAAGCCGCGCATCGCAGCCGCTATTTGACTGCGCATGTGAAGCCTACCCTCGCGGAAGGCCCAGAATATCCCCGCAAAATTCGTGATATTGGTCTTGTGCTGTTCTTTTCGCTATTTATCTGGCTAATAGGCGTTTTGATCTACTATTCGCTCCGGGATAGACGATAAATGCTGCACCTTGAGAACCTTACTAAAGCCTACCGGACGGGGCGGTCGCTCAAATACATCGTCAAGGATGCGAATCTTGACATTCCCAACAGGCGTAGTGTTGCGCTTCTGGGCAGGAATGGTGCGGGAAAATCTACACTTTTGGGCATGATTGCAGGCAGTCTGAAGCCCGATATGGGCAGGATACGAATTCACGGGTCTATTTCTTGGCCGGTAGGATTTTCGGGCTCCTTTCACGGAGCCCTCACCGGTGCCCAAAACACTCGATTTGTGGCCCGCGTCTATGGTGTTGATACAGACGAGCTATATAAATTTACTGAGGACTTCTGTGAACTTGGCGAGCATTTCCATATGCCCGTGCGTACCTATTCATCGGGTATGAAAGCGCGATTGGCATTTGCTGTTTCAGTCGGGATAGATTTTGATACGTATATCATCGACGAAGTCACGTCTGTCGGGGATGCTTCATTCCGACAGAAAAGTAGTGCGCTCATGCATGACCGACTTCGAGGTAGTGGTGCGATTGTCGTGTCACACAATATGCGAATGCTGACCGATCTGTGCGATTGCGGTGTTGTGCTGGAACACGGAACGTTGACGTTCTTTGAAGATGTGAAGGAAGCCGTTGAACGGCATGAATTCAACATGAAGGCGCGTGATTACAGGTAGTAGGAAATCCACCGACGCTTGTATTTTTCGGTGACAAAGAAGAAAAAAGGACGACACGGTTGCTTGATGTTCTCATCCCGCATTTTAACGATGCTGAGGCCCTTGATCTTTCACTGCGATCGGTTGCGGCACAGACATGGCGTGGCAAAGTGCGGGTTATCGTTGTGGACGACGGTTCCCCCTCAGATGAATTGAGGCGTGCAGAAGCGATTATTAGTAGCTGCGATCTTGATATAGAATTGATCAAGCAGCCAGAGAACCGTGGTCGTCCAGCCACACGGAACACGCTATTGTCAGCTTCAGACGCGCGCTTCATTGCGTGGCTTGATGCCGGAGATACCTGGTACGAGAAGAAGCTCGAAACACAGTTCAACACGCTCTACAAACAAGTCTATGATGGGCAAGACCTGAGCCGGATCTGGGTCACCTGTAATTATGACTGGCAATGGGTTGGTGGTAGGCGACGCAAAGTCACCCAGACGACCTCGGGTGATCAGTTGAAACATCTTTACGTCGGGGATCGGTTACGGGCGTATCTCTGGACCTTGCTCGGCACACGCGAAGCCTTCAACCTCGTTTCCGGTTTCGATGAACGCTTGCCTCGGCTCCAGGACTTAGACTATTTTATCTCCTTCGTACGGGGTGGGGGGCGCTTAATTAGTGCTGAGAGTTCCGATGCGCTTTGCTGTTATTTCAAGAGCGATGTTGGACGCAATGCGCAAGAAATTCGAGATTGCTACGAGACGATATTTTCTAAGCATGGACCTTCTTTGAACCGTTTTGGTGTCAAATTTGTGCGTCGTGCAAAAGCAAAAGCGGATTTTGTCGCAGCACGTTTTGCTAAGAACAACAGAACGCCGTTGGTGTCGTTAGGATTTCGTATGCACGCATTCGGAATGGACCCCCGATATACGCTATACCGGGCAAAAAAATCGCTTAGGAATGGGTAAGGCATGGATTTGATTATCGTTATGGGGGAGAGCCGTGCTCTACTGCCACACCATTGCGAACCGGGTGAATTGGAACAGATTCTCCCAAAGAATGCGTTTGTATTCACGATGCCATGGTACTCTCGGACCGCAGGCCGATATTATCACAATCGGCTACTGGATTTTGAAGAGGACCTGAGGCTTCAGGCGGCGGCCTTTGCGCTTGTGACCGAGAGTTCTTCGGGTCTTAGGCCTGCACTTATCTTTCCGGATGCAGGACATGATGATGCGGTTCAGCGGCGTTTGATGGAGATGCTTGTGAAAATCGCTAGTCTGATCGACCAGCCGCTTACCCTGCATCCCTACATGATATCTACATCTGCGCACACAGATATCGATAGAGCCTTCGGAAATGAGAATTTGGAGCGACTGTTGCAGGCGGGGCTAACGATTGAAGCACCGATCTTTTTATCTTCTGAAACGATTGCCCCTGCCGTCATGGAAAAGGTTTTGGGCAATAAATGGATCAATGACAATATTCCGCTCTTCATGTCCGCAATGTTTGAAAACGGGCTATTGGTCGAAAGATCGCGGGCATGCGATTTACTTTCGAAATGTTGCGAAATGGCTCGAAAAAATGATCTGCAATTGGCATCAAAGAATGCCGAAAATGTAATCGCGATGTTGGTCCGGAAGCAGCTGGAGCACGTGGTTGGCTTGCGTTGACGCTCGACGCGCGGGAGATGTTATCATGCGTCAAACCAAACTCTGTTTCGTAATTGACAGGCTTGCCTTGCGGAGTGGCGGCGCCGAGCGCGTACTGATCGAGACAGCGAATGCGCTGCACGACGCCGGTTACTCTATTGAAATCGTCACTCATGAGCAGCGAGGAAAGCCACCTTTCTATCCTTTGCGCCCCGGTATTTTGAGAGCCAATCTGCGTCCAGCGAATGAGCAACGCGGGCGTATCCGTCGAATGATCGACCGTTTGCGTATGAAGTGGCATCGTTCCGAATGGCTGCCCTACGGTTTGCGTCGCCTGAAATGGCTGAGTATGCATGGTGGGTTCAAATCGCGACTTGGTCGACATATAGATGCGACTCAACCGGATGCAGTGATCGCATTTTTGCCGCCATCAGTAACGGCGCTTGGGCTTGCGCGTTTCACCCATCGCCCAAGGCTCTTTGCTTCCCTGCACAATGTCCCATCGCAGGATTTCGACAATCCTCAGCGGTGGGATCCAAACCCGGTGGACCGGTCCTTCAGACGTGCTGCGCTTGATCGATACGACGCGATTGGTATCCTGTTGCCCGAGTTCCAGGATTGGTTCCCTGAGCATTTGCGTGCGCGTTTGTTGGTGGTGCCGAATGCCGTGCAACCGGTGCGGAGCGATTTGGTGAGACAGGCCATACGCGATAATACAGTTATCTCGGTTGGGCGGTTGGCCGAGGTCAAACAGCACCGTCTGTTGATCGAGGCCTGGGCCTACCTCAAGGACGACTTCCCAGATTGGACGTGCAAAATCTACGGCATCGGGCCCATGCAGGAGGAATTGTCCGAACTCATATGCAAGCTCGGCTTGACGGGTCATGTCTCACTGATGGGCGATACGCGTGAGATTGAAAAGGTCTATCTGTCGGCGTCAATCCTCGCCCATCCGGCGAAGTTCGAAGGGTTCGGATTGGTCATCACTGAAGCGCTTGCGCATGGCGTCCCCGTGGTTGGTTTCGAGGACTGCTCGGGTTTTAATTTCATCGTTAAGGACGGCACTAGTGGTTTGTTCGTGAATGGAGAGGGAGACCGCGCACGTAATTTGAGCAAAGTTCTGGCCAGACTAATGTGTGATCCACGGCGGCAGGAAAACCTGCGTGCGGGTGGATTGCGTGAGGTCGAGCGCTTTGCTCCAGAGCGTATTCTGGCACTCTGGAAGTTGGCAATACATGGCCCAACGGAGCACGCCGCTGCCAAATTCCAAGGAGAAGATTGATGGGTCGCCTGATCCTGCACATTGGTACACATAAAACCGGAACGACGACAATTCAGCGGGGTTTGTCACGCAATCGGGAGCTCCTTGAAGAGCGGGGCGTATTCTATCCTTCTTATGACCTGATCGGACTGCCAAACCATTATGCTCATTTGGGTATAGTCAATGCATTTTCGAAGGCGCATCGGCAAATGACGCGCGATCATGCGATTCGTTTCTTCGGAGAGGTTTCAAAACGAGCTGCCGATTACGACGTGACGATCATCAGTGCTGAACCGTTCTTTCGCCATGTCGGTTTAGGGAGCGACGGCAAGCTGCGTCGAACTCCAGGAAAACCCGAAAGCTATTGGCCCGCCCGCTTAGATTATATCCGCGACGTGCGCGCTCATTTTCCTTTTGAGAACGTAGAAATCGCAATGGTGGTTCGGCGCCAGGTTGAGTACGGTGTCTCACTCTACCAGGAGCATGTGAAGTCGAACCGATATGGTGTTGATTTTACTGGTTTTCGAGAGAATTTTTGGTACCGCTTCGATTATCTGCGTCAGGCCAGAGCCTGGGCTGAGGTGTTCGACAAAATGCATGTGCTGCGTTTCGAGGACCTAATTTCTTCGAATAATATTCTGGATTCGTTCGGACGGGCGCTGAATATACCTTTTGGTGAGTTGTCGAGAGTGAAAGCGGAAAACATTTCTTTTCCACCAGATGTCGTAATTCTTAAGCGCTTGCTGGCACGAGGCGGAAACACGGATGACGCGATCCGAAAGCGCCTTGATCGAATTCTGAACGGGGAGTTTGGTGCGGCTCTCCGCAGACTACCCAAACGCTCGCTCTATCGGGATTTCGACGATATGCGTGCCTTTCATGATAGTTTCTCCGATGCAAATGAATTGTTGAAACGGGACTTTCTCCCGCATCTGGCGGAGTGCACTCCAATGTTCTCGACGGACCTTGATGAGACTTTGGCGTTTGGAGACGAGATGTCTCCGGAATTTTTGGAGCTTGTCCTTTCTCGACTTGAGACGGCTTCGTAATGAGTGGCGCTGAGGAACGATCTGGTTTGAAGATCTGCCTTTTCGCGGGAGCACTCAGTCGGGGGGGAGTCCGGCGCGCATTTCTTGATCTAGCTAGCGGTTTTCGTGATCTCGGCCATTCGGTGGATCTGCTTGTTCTTGATGACGCAAAAGATGAAATTGTGATCCCAGAAGGTGTGAACCTTACCCGGGTCGGCAAAAGGTCACGTCAAGCGTTCTTACCGCTGATCGCTTATCTTCGGCGAAACCCTCCCGATTTGATGATCACGGCCCGTCCCTATGTCGATATCGTGTCTCTGCTCGCTCGGCGGCTCTCCGGTGCGCGGCAGACAACTTTGGTTTGGACATTTCACACGTCTCAAAGTCATGAGGCGGTTCAGAGGTCGTTTTTCCGACAAGTACTCTACCGTATCGCTTTTTTGATGAGTCACCAAGTCGAGCACCTCGTTGCCGTTTCAGATGGAGTGGCTCGGGACCTTGAACACTCGCATTTGCCCAAAAGCCCGACGAAACGAGCACGACACGTCGTGACGATTCCGAATCCAATTCCCATTGTAAAACTTGAGGGAATGCCCATACCTCATCCTTGGCTGGCACCGGCGCAAGGGAGACCTTTTACGATTGTGTCCTGTGGCCGGTTGGTTCCGCAGAAAGACCATGAAACTCTTCTTGCGGCTTTCGCGCTGCTGAAGCTGCCACAATCCGCGCGTTTGCTCATACTCGGCGATGGGCCGTTGAAAGAGCAGCTTCAACTTCAAGCCGTTGATCTAGGTCTCGAAGGCCGTATTAATTTCTGCGGTCATGTCAAAGCGCCTAAAGCCTACATGCAGCATGCTGATCTTTTTGTATCGAGTTCGCAATGGGAGGGTTTTGGTCTGGCGATTGCGGAAGCATTGACTGTTGGGTGCCCGGTAGTCGCGACAGACTGCCCGTCGGGTCCCGCCGAACTTCTAGATCATGGGAGATATGGGCTGATGGTTCCGCCAAAAGATCCTGTGGCGCTAGCCAAAGCGATGAAAGATACTTCAGATGGTGAAGTGCCGGTCTTTCTCCAGCAGGAGCTTGATGAGGCACTCATGTGTTTTGCTCCGCGCGCAATTGCACAATCCTATATCGAACTATTGCGTATGCGCGCTCCTGAAGGCAAAGGGCTATGCTCGGCGAGGAAAGATGGTTTTGGGGAGTGAGGAGAGGCAGATAATCGATGTCGTTGTTCCTGTCTACAGGCACTGGCAAGATCTTTACGGGTTGCTCAACGCATTCGACCAACAGACATTGGATCAAACGGGCTTCACAATCAATATTGTCGCGAATGAGCCCGTGCCTGAGGGCGTGAAGGGGCAGGAATGGCTTCGAAATGCAAAGCTTGTCGAATGCCTCAAGCCGGGCTCCTACGCTGCGCGGAATTTTGGGGCCGCATTGGGTGTTGGCCGACTATTGTATTTTACGGATGCGGATTGCCGGCCCCACCCCGACTGCCTGAGCGTCTTGCTACAGGCGCATAAGGCACAGCCGGGTGCAATATTGGTCGGGCAGGTCCAGATGGTGGAGCCGAAACGGGAAACGCTCTGGTCCACGCTCGATATGGTGCGCGGTATTCCGCAAGACCAATATGTTTCGCGCGGTTATGGTGCAGGGGCGAGCCTTGCCATCCCACGTGAGATATTCACACAATTTGGCGGTTTCGATACGCAGCGCTTTTCGGGTGCGGATGCGGAATTCTGTCGACGTGTGCCAGTGCCGGTATGCTACGTGCCCGAAGCGATCGTGTCCCATCCTTGTCGGGCCAGCTTTCATGAACTGTTTCGGAAAGCAAGGCGCCTGCGTGGTGGACAGCTTCTTGCAGGTGCCCCGGGGCGCCGCATTGCATGGGGTCTCCTGTCTGTTCTTCCGCCGGTGAGGGAAATGTACCAGCTTTGGCAGAGGCCTTTTTCGGTTGGCAAGAGGATTAGGGCTATTGTCGCCCTCAATTTGATCTGGGGGTTGCTGGTCATTGAAACCATGAGGCTATTGGTCGTTGGGCGGCCAGAACGTCAGTAGAAGTGACTACTGAAGGCCTTATATGTAGTTCTTACCAAATAGTTGGCGTAGCTTTGTAGAGCCCGTCTGCGTGAAAGGCTCGGGAGAGATTTGTAAACTTGCCACGTTGCTTTTGCTGCCTTCAATTTGTTGGCCGAAAGCGAAGCTCCATGCCGTCGGTATCGTGTTAGTGTTGTATTGAGGCCCGAACATGTCGCTGCACCTGAGAGAAGTTGTAGCCATAGCGCAAAATCTTGCCGCAATGCGAGATCTGGAAACCGGTGCTTTGAGAGAAATGCCCGGCGCAGCATGACAGTCGATGTGCCGATCGTATTGTTGTTCAGGAGCCGAGAGAAATCGACTTCTTTTGGTACTTGGCGCCTGCCGATACGCATCCCCTTTGCGTCGCAGAGTTCGTATGCAGTGCAGGAAAATGCGCTTTCTGCTTCATCCATATGAATGAGTTGCATTGAAAGTTTTTCCGGTAGCCAGAGATCATCAGCATCCAGAAAGGCGATATAGTCACCCTGAGCCATTTCGATGCCGCGATTGCGGGCCGCCGCCGCGCCCTTCGGGGAGGTATGGCTCGCCAACTCGATCCTTTGATCCGCGGAAGCCCAATGTCGCAAGAGATCAAAGGTGGCGTCGGTTGAGCCGTCATCCACAATGCAAATTTGGAGATCGGACTCGTTTTGTTGCACGACGCTCTGCAGGCATTCTTCTATAAAATCTTCTGCATTATACGCCGGTATGATCACCGATATTTTCGTCATCTTGGAACCTTCGGAACTGGCGTACCTAAGATCCCTTTGTAGCGAATGAACATTCTGCGATGGAAGTTCAAAATTGAATTTCCTTAAAAGCACACGGCCGCTCCAACCCGGGTGCGTGCTCTCCTTCAATATTAGGGGATCTGCAACTTTGTTCCTGTAATGTTCTTGCTTGATGGAGGTGGAAATGAGAAGCTTTATATATCGAAGCCATATGATTGTCGGTTCTCCGGTTTTTGATTTCGGTATCCGAGAGCTTCTATTTCTGGACATGCCGCACGGACCGGTGGCAATTGCTCTGAATGGTGCGAGCGGGGGAATCGCGAGCTATGCGATTTCCTCGTCGGGCGTGTTGGAACTTCTGAGTGCGCGGGCGTTTCTTTCGGGCATGATCGATGCCGGCATGCGGCAAAGCGCAGGTCTCTCACTAGACGGCCAGAACTATATCCTGACCGGTGGCACGGGTGCGGGTGACTTCTACGCATACCCGATCTCTGCATCCGGGGAGATCGGTTCACTAACGATGCTGCAAAGTAGCGCTCAAGAGATTTCTGAATTGAGTGGCTTTCTTGTTCTTCCCGACGACGTCGATTCTGCGCGTATTTTGACGACCGGTACCGAAGGAGAAGTTTCCCTTCACTGGGCCGCCTTGACCAGTAGTTCGCTCGGTAACAAGCAGTCCGTAGTTTTAAACAACGTGGTTTGTGCCGATCTCGAACTCGTCGATACGGCGTTTGGCCAGTTCTTGGTGCTGGCAGATCGCGCGACCTCAGATATTGTTGTTTATGATGTCGATCTCGGGTCGGTTCAGATGACAGAAATAGCCCGGAGCGGCGCATCGCAAGGTATCGGTATCAACACACCCAATGCCTTCACTTTGATTGACCACGGCGACCTGCGCTATCTGGTGCTTGCTAGCGGCTCGAATGCCGGAACTTTGACAGTGTTTCTGCTTGAAGACGATGGCGCATTGACGCCGGTAGATCATGTGCTCGATACGTCGAACACTCGGTTCGAGGCGGCCAGCTTCGTCGATTCATTTGAAGTTGCAGGCTCACATTTTCTTATTGCTGGGGGCGGAGACGAAGGTTTTAGCCTCTTTCTTCTTTCCGAGTCAGGCAGACTGGTATTGATCGAAACCATCGGAGTCACCGACGCTCCGTTGCTTGCAGGAGCAGATGGCCTTGCTCTCACCCAAGATGAAGAGAGGATTAACCTCTATACAACTTCGCGCGTTGATGGCGGTATCTTTCTCTTCTCGTTCGAGGTTAGCGCTTGGGGGCAGACGCTTTGGGGTAGCGCAGCTTCTGACACTTTGGTGGGAACTGGTTTCAACGACGTGCTTTGCGGCAAAGCGGGGAATGATATTTTGCTTGGAGAAGATGGTGACGATCTCCTTTTCGACGGGATGGGATCAGATGTTCTGACCGGTGGCAACGGGAGCGATGTCTTCGTACTTGCCGCTGATGGGGCTACGGATCGGATCACTGATTTCAAACCCGGGGAAGACCGTCTCGATCTCTCCGACTACGCGATGATCTACACTGCGGATCGGGTCGAAACCTTTGCTCTTGCGGGGGGCGTCGGCCTCGTTTTGAATGGCGACATTCTCGAGATAACCTCGACGACAGGATATGATCTGACGAAAAATCAGGTCCTGCAGAATGCTTTTATTACCCCCAATCGCCCTGCGCTCCGTTCCGCTGGTGTCATTGATGGGACAGCAGTAGCCGATATTCTTTATGGCTCTGATCTTGTCGATAAAATCGCAGGCAAGGATGGGGACGACCGCGTATTTGGCGAGGCCGGTGATGATTGGATATCGGGAGGTCTCGGGGACGACCGCCTGAGCGGAGATGGCGGCGCAGACATGCTTTATGGCGACGACGGGTCGGACCATCTCTATGGCGGAAGCGAAGACGACCTTCTTTTTGGCGGGAGACATCGGGACCGCTTGTATGGCCAAGACGATGATGATCGCCTGTTTGGCGGCGATGGGCTCGACCGGCTCTATGGAGGTTCAGGCAACGATCGCTTGCACGGCGATGAAGGCGATGACCGACTGTTTGGCGATCTCGGGTCGGACTATCTCTACGGCGGCACGGGGGATGATACGATCGCAGGCGACAGCGGCAATGATCGTCTCTACGGCCAGGATGGTAACGACATCCTTTCCGGGGGTGTTGGGGACGACCGTCTCTACGGCGCCGCGGGCAACGACATCGGCGACGGCGGTGGCGGCGATGATCGCCTGTTTGGCGGCGCGGGTGATGACATTCTGAACGGTGGAGATGACAATGATCGAGTGCATGGCGATGAGGGCTCGGATGAGCTCTCCGGTGGAGAAGGCTGGGATTATGTATTTGGCGGTGTCGACGATGACGCGATCTACGGTGCCTCCGGTAATGACCGTTTGTATGGACAGGACGGCAATGACCTTCTTGATGGCGGCACCGGCAATGACCGGCTTTACGGGGGCGCTGGTGCGGATCGTCTGATTGGGAATACCGGGCAGGATATACTCT
>NZ_FORH01000017.1 GCF_900113955.1 Celeribacter neptunius
GAGGTTCAGGCAACGATCGCTTGCACGGCGATGAAGGCGATGACCGACTGTTTGGCGATCTCGGGTCGGACTATCTCTACGGCGGCACGGGGGATGATACGATCGCAGGCGACAGCGGCAATGATCGTCTCTACGGCCAGGATGGTAACGACATCCTTTCCGGGGGTGTTGGGGACGACCGTCTCTACGGCGCCGCGGGCAACGACATCGGCGACGGCGGTGGCGGCGATGATCGCCTGTTTGGCGGCGCGGGTGATGACATTCTGAACGGTGGAGATGACAATGATCGAGTGCATGGCGATGAGGGCTCGGATGAGCTCTCCGGTGGAGAAGGCTGGGATTATGTATTTGGCGGTGTCGACGATGACGCGATCTACGGTGCCTCCGGTAATGACCGTTTGTATGGACAGGACGGCAATGACCTTCTTGATGGCGGCACCGGCAATGACCGGCTTTACGGGGGCGCTGGTGCGGATCGTCTGATTGGGAATACCGGGCAGGATATACTCTTCGGCGATGGCGGTGCCGATGTCTTTGTCTTTAATCTGACCAGTGGTGCAGATACCTTGCGTGACTATGAAATCGGTATCGACAGCCTCTATTTCGACATTGCGGGATATAGCCCAAGCAACTTGGGTTTCTCAGAGGACATCAATGGTGACTTGCTCATCGGCTGGGACAACCAATCCGTCCTAATCGAAGGGCTTGATCTTAATGATCAGGAAAGTTTGACGATATACTTCATGTAAGCGCCTCCGAGGGATAGGGGAGCGTTTAGAATGCTTCAACCGAGAATTGGGGGCTGTAAGAAGATCTGCACTTTTGAACTTCGCGCTCTATCAACAAGCCGCGCGAATATGCCTAAGAATCCGTTTGGTGACTCTTTCCACGTCAACGTGAAAATTGTCGGGGAAGGGTATACTGACAGGCTTTGAGGGAAGCGCAAGAAGGCTGTCACCAAGAACGGGAGAAACTTCAGACAGGGAGGTAAATTTCAAAGATGTGAATTTACCATCCATATATTTGGAGTCATTATAGATTTTCAGCAAATCCAAGCCCCGCAGGTTGCGCTCCCCAGTCAGTGCAAAACCAGGCTTATCGAGAGCCCAACGCAATTTGGCGAGCCCGGCTCCATAGGGTGCAACGAAATAGTTCACCGTGGAAAGCCATGCAAGATTTTCGAGCGGAGAAGTTCCAATACAACTGACTACCTGTAGGTTTTTCACGCCGTGCAGATCGCAGAATGCCTCCACAAACCCCATCTCCTGAGAAAGATGCTCATTGCCGAGTTCGACTTTCGTGCCGTTGTCCTGCCCTTCTATACGCGGCTGGCTGTTGGCCTTAGAAATCACAGGCCCTTCAGCAGAGCTGCCGTTCAACCCATCAAAAATCACGACGAGCTCGGGAACCTGCGCTGCGAGACGACGCGCAATCTCCAAATAGACATTCATCAAATTGTCTGGTGTCCGATTGAACAGGCGCAAGCCGAAAGCGAGTCGGAAGGCGCCGGGCGTCAGCCGCACACCATTTGCAGAATAATCACATCCAAGCTGTTCTGCAGTCTGCTGCGCATGTCGTGCAAGCCTTTCGCGTGATCCCGCTCTGATGTGCCGTCCGGAGACAGGCAGCGGTGCAAGCCGATTGCTGACACACTCTTTTAACAGCTCTTCGGTTTGGGATACTCTGGTCACTCTCCCACGAAGCTCGGGATATATTTCTTCGATCGGTCCGAAAACGTCAACCGCCGAGAGATCCGCACTAATCGCAACGCCAACACCACAGTCTGCGCCATAAGTTTCGTAAATGCGATCGAGCCCTTGAAATTCATCCCATATTGCATGACCAATATGAAGAACACCGCCCCCCAGAACGAGGCAGGGCTGTTTGTCTTGATCGCTTATCCAATCACGATAGGTCTTGTTGACGGGGACAAGTTCTGACAGAAGCCGTGCCATCCATTTGATCCAGTCTTTAGCTATGGAATCGCGCACTTTCCATAGATACAAAAAGACATTGGATTTGGGGAAGTAGACTCCTGTATTCGGAAAAATGAAATAGCTCTGCCGTGCCAGACTGTCTTTCACAGCATAAATATGCGATGTTTGAGGAAGTGGTAGAATTGCCGCGTCCACGGTCCGGCCCGATTTAAAAAGAGACTCGATGCCCGAGCCTAGCAGGGCATAGTTCGAAACCTGATCACGCGGTTTGAGGTTCAGCTCTGAAAGGATATCTTGATAGAAACTTGGCGCGCGCTTTCGCTCCATGCCCAGCTTATCGAGTAGAGCAATTGGCGCAGCCTCTTTGCCATGGATCTGGATAGGATCAAACAGGTTTATTGAGAGCAGAATACCAAGAAAACCTCGCCCGCGGCGCGGCCCGATAACGCTCAGAAAGGAGAAGAGATCCGGTGACTGACGATTAGGCACCAAGCCCAGGACTTGCTGAATGAGATTCTTTACGTCTTGCTCCATTGCGAAACGCAAACCGTCCCAAACGTGCCTCGGGGCTTTTAGAAGGGGGCCGGCATGCGCGCCATAACGCTCCAGAACGACAAGCTCTTTGTCTGCGTCATCTGGCGCGAACACAAGATAAAGATCGGAGACTTTCAGAACAGCGGCACCCGTGAGAGAACCCAGAAGAATATCCCCAGTTTCCTGGAATTGTTTGTGCAACTTGGTGAGTTGCTCAGGCGATAGATGCGGCGCGCCTTCGTCCGGAAGAGACTTACTTGGACGTTGCTCGAAACGACAAAAGCTCATATGTGCCCCATCAGAAATTGTACTCTTCGCCGAAACGGCTGGTAATACCGGAAACAATCCGCTCTGCAGCGATGAAAATTGTATCGATCTTTCCCGACATGACCCTGAAGACGGGTCCGTTCTGGAAAACGTAACAGGCGCGGTTGTCATTGGTCCCGACCGGTTTGGTCTTAATGGATAATTGGGGACCATCGTAAGAGAACTGGGCCTTGAAATCGGGGAAGTATTTCGAGAACTCCGCTTCCATCAACTCCCGTTTGCGTTCAATTGTACGCGTATCGACATGGTGCAGATAATGCCGGGCCTCTTGTGCTGTTTCGCAATGAGCCAAGGGTGTGTGAATTACGCTGGACAAGGTAAACCGCCCCGGTTCCTCTGTAGGATAAAGTGAGCACAAAGGTCCGTCTACGAGTGTGATCGCGGCGTTAAAGTTTTCTGGTGAACGGTAATACAGAAGCAATGTCGGCTCGTAGAACACATCCATCGATATTTTACTCATGTGACCCCACGTGGCATCGATAAGATAATCGTATTGCTTGCCACGAAACTCGACATGGGTCTCATGTAGTCGAATATCTTCAGGTGCGACCTCTGTCTCGAACCTCAGACAGTCCGCCAGCTTTGTCTCGAAAAAGCGACGTGACTTTTCTGTTTCAATCACCCGTTCGTCGGTGCGCATCAGACCGGCAACGTTTGACAGCCAGGGCAGGCTCTTTGGGTCAATCCGTTCAAAAGTGATACCTGACGTGGCCATGATGATGCTGTAAGTTTCGAAGTCGAGCAGGGAATCCCGTTCGGGGACCGCATATAAGTTGTTTTCGACGACACGGGTCAAGTGCGGATAACGTTCTATAAACCTTCCATAGCCGTCGCGAGACTGAAGCCGTGTTTCATAATCGCGGGCATAATGGAAACCTTTGTGCAAGCGGAACTGATTGTTGCCCGAGGCACAAGAAAGCGCGTGCGCCTCTCGATCGAATATATCGACATTGATTCCGAGGTTCTTAAGGATCAGGCCCAAGTGGCAACCATACCAACCAGCGCCGACAATACAGACTTTCATCGTCAGGCTTCACTCTGCAATGTTTTAGGTCCGAGCGACATCGAGTAGGTGCCGGAGTGAATTTTCAATTTCTTCTAGTCCGTTCTGGTTGGGGCGTTTCATCTCGACGGAAACCCATCCCTCGTATCCGCATTGTTTCAATGAGGTGATAAGTGTGTTCAGGGCAACCATATCGCTCGGAACCGGTGCGAGAAAGGGGCTACTTACATGTACATGGCTGATAAGATCAACATCGCGTGCAATGACATCGGGAATCCGCTCCTCATCTCCGAGCATATGCATACTTCCCAGATCAAAGGTCAGTCCGATATTTGAATGATTGACCTGACGGACAAAAGCTACTGTCTCGTCATACAACGTAAGGAAATTCCCGCCATATGCAGCTGGATTACACTCGACCCCGAGTATGACGCCTTGTTCTCTTGCAAGTTCGCCAAATTCCTTGAACTTTGCTATCGCGACACCCGTCGCAGCCTCGAGCGACATTTCTACAGGTCTGATACGGTTTTTCGGCGCCCCGAAAACAATGTTCCCGAGCTCCAGCTCGCCAGCGAGCAAGATCGACTTGCGCATTGCCATGCCAAATGTCTCCGCAGACATGCCTGTTCCGAACAATTCGGCCTTTCCCATCCCAAAGAGCGTTGATTGCATAGAAACGGGTGTCAGCCCGTAATCGTCGATGTCGTGCAAAGCGTTCGCCATATGCTCCTTGTCGGGCATCAACGGGTCATCAGCCCCCTGAAAGAACAGCGACGGTGCGATCTCGAGCCCGCAAATCCCGAGGCGTGCCAGAAGACCATAAACTTCGAGGCGCTCACAAGGGCTCCACGCGATATTTGAGATTGCGTATTTCACCCGAGTGCTGTCCCCCGCGCCATCTGGCTGGTCATCGCTTCAAGGACCTCACTTGCCCCCATAATGTAAGACCCATCCCGTCTCCAAAGCGCTGCGTGAAGTGTTCTAAAATCCTCCAGATGAAGCCGCGCGCCCGTCTCTGGCATTTTCTCTCCGGTTAGCGCACGATAGACTTCGGCAGCCTGAACGGGTTCTGTCGCAAGATGGAGCTGAGTCAACGACGCAGCCCGGGCGACATTGATATCACGCCAAAGATTTTGGACGCCATAGAACTGGTATTTTGAGGCGGGATTGGTAAAGTAAACGGCCGACAAGCCGGCCTCCTGTAAAAGGATTTCCAGCTCTACCCTGTAACGGAAACTTGCAAGGCGATTTCTGTCGACGACAAACATATCAAGCATGGAATTGAGCGCGTACATATCTGTAAGTTCGGGACGCCAGGCATCCGGAACCCTCTCCATGAGCCCCGAGAACCGTTCCCGCGTCAGCATTGTCGGAACTGGATTGAGAATGTCGAACACGAAATTTTTTTTCAAACCTCGTCCGTAGAGCGCAGGAAGGCGTACGATCAAACTGTTTTCGAAATGATCCGAAATTGCCGTTTCAAGCGCGCGACGGTTCGCGCCATAGGCATTTTGAGTTTCAAAATCGCCGCTCGCTTCCGTTTGCTGTCCATCAAAGCGATCAAATACCGCTATCGATGAAATCAAGACAAATGTCTTTGCCTTCACTGTCTCCAAATCCGAGACAAGTGTGTCGATGTGCTCGCGATCCTGTTCAGGAAGGCGGTTGGCCTCGAACATCGATCCCGGTGCGGCTGCGCAAACTACTGTTTCGAATTTTTCTCCGCGCAATGTTTTTATCGTCGAACTGTTGTATTTCGCTCCAAAATTATGTTGCCGGTCGAGCGCGCTTCCTACAAACCCGGTATATCCAATCAGGGCGTCCAATGGCTTCTCCTAATGCTACGCTTTTACCAGCATGAGGCTCGAAATCACGACAGGTCATGCAAACAGTAGCACGATAGCTCCCTGATCATTAAGATCAAGCCCTTCGATTAGGACGGATTGGTTGTCCCAGCCGATGAGCAAGTCACCATTGATGTCCTCTGAGAAACCCAAGTTGCTTGGGCTATATCCCGCAATGTCGAAATAGAGGCTGTCGATACCGATTTCATAGTCACGCAAGGTATCTGCACCACTGGTCAGATTAAAGACAAAGACATCGGCACCGCCATCGCCGAAGAGTATATCCTGCCCGGTATTCCCAATCAGACGATCCGCACCAGCGCCCCCGTAAAGCCGGTCATTGCCGGTGCCGCCATCAAGAAGGTCATTGCCGTCCTGTCCATACAAACGGTCATTACCGGAGGCACCGTAGATCGCGTCATCGTCGACACCGCCAAATACATAATCCCAGCCTTCTCCACCGGAGAGCTCATCCGAGCCCTCATCGCCATGCACTCGATCATTGTCATCTCCACCGTTCAGAATGTCATCACCCGCACCGCCAAACAGGCGATCATCGCCGCCACCGCCGTCGCCGATGTCGTTGCCCGCGGCGCCGTAGAGACGGTCGTCCCCAACACCCCCGGAAAGGATGTCGTTACCATCCTGGCCGTAGAGACGATCATTGCCGCTGTCGCCTGCGATCGTATCATCCCCCGTGCCGCCGTAGAGATAGTCCGACCCGAGATCGCCAAACAGTCGGTCATCGCCTTCATCGCCGTGCAAGCGATCGTTGCCTGAACCTC
>NZ_FORH01000015.1 GCF_900113955.1 Celeribacter neptunius
AGCTACACCGCTGTGGTCGCCGACGCGGCGGGCAACGAGGGCACGGCCTCGGCGGGCTTCGATGTCGTCGTGGATACCACGGCGCCGGTGACGACCGCCACGATCGACACTTTCACCGACGATGTGGGCATCTACCAGGCCGATTATCCGAGCACGACGGCGACCGACGATACCGCCCCGGTGCTGAACGGCACGCTGGACGCGGCGCTGGCCGCGGGCGAAGAGGTGCGGATCTACGAGGGCACCACGCTGGTCGGCACCGCCACAGTGGCGGGCACGGGCTGGACGCTGGCGCTGTCGGGGCTTGCCGAGGGGACGCACAGCTACACCGCTGTCGTCGCCGACGCGGCGGGCAACGAGGGCACGGCCTCGGCGGGCTTCGACGTGGTGGTCGATACCACCGTGCCGGCTGCCCCGGTTGTCACCAGCTTCACCTATGACGTACCCGGTGCAGGGACCGGAGCCAGCGGTGAGACGACGAGCGACAGCACGCTGCTCTTCAACGGGACCGCGGAGGCCAATGCGCTGGTGGAGGTCTTCCTTCAGGGCGTATCCATCGGCACGGTGACCGCGGATGCGTCGGGCAACTGGACCCTGGACTACACGGGAACCAATATCGTCGATGGCGACTATGTCGTCACCGCGACACAGATCGACGTCGCGGGGAACGGCCCATCTGTCGCATCGGGTGATTTCAACATCACGGTCGATGCGGTTGCGGCGGCGCCGGGGTTTTCATTGCTCCACTCGCAAGAGCCCACCCTTAATGTCTATAGCTACGACATGGCAACGCAGACCTTCTCGACGACACCGGTGAGCGGCAGCTCGTACAGCTCAGGGCTATACACCAGCGAGTTTACGTTCGTCAGCGATGTCAATGGCGACGGAATTCAGGATTGGATATGGGGGAAAGACCAGGAAAACGTGATCGAGACCTATCTCGGCAATGCTGACGGGACGTTTTCGACGACAACGATCAATACAACCGTCGCAGGAGATTTTGTCGGCATAGACGGTACGGAAACCACATATCTGACCGATGTCACCGGCGATGGCGTCGTTGATTGGGTATGGATAGACCAGGGTGCCACAACCGGCATCCAGGTCTACGCCGGTCTGGGCGACGGAACATTCTCCACATCGATGATCCAGACGACCGGCTTTACGAACTGGGGTGCAGGGATAAGCAGCGCCGAGGTAAGTTTCCTGGCAGATGTGACGGGCGACGGCATTGTCGATTATGTGTACGAGAATGACTCCGCGAACACTGGCATTCAGGTCTGGGTCGGCAATGGCGATGGCACCTTCGCAACGACGGATATCACAACGGCGGGAGTAACCGAGGGTGCTTGGGATGTCTACCGTTCCACCTTCCTGGCCGATGTCAATGGCGACGGCAATCTCGACTGGCTCTATGCTCACGAGAATACCGGTAACGGGATTAACGTCTATCTGGGCAATGGCGATGGTACATTCCAGACAACAGCCATTAACAGTGCGGTTGGAACCTATGCCACTACAGGCTTCAATGTCGGATGGAATGCTAATGAGAGTACCTACCTCGTTGACCTGACTGGTGACAACATTCTTGACCTTGCATGGGGGTATACGGGGACCGATGAAATCCGTATCTGGGCGGGAAATGGCGATGGCACCTTTGCCACCACCTATAGCGTGATCGACATGTCCGGCATCTCCGACGACTGGTCAGGTGGGTCACCTGCTACATACAACCAGACCTCCTTCCTTGATGAGGTAGGCTCCGATGCTGCTCGTGGCACAGCGGGTCAGGATTTCCTGACCGGCACCACCGGGGCGGATGCGATCTATGAAGTCGGGGCAGGTGACACGGTTACCGCGCTCGATGGCGATGACGACATCCAGGTTGCGGATGTCGGCTTCGCGCTCATCGACGGGGGGGCGGGCACCGACACGCTGGCGCTTTCCGGCGGTGGCCTGATCCTGGACTTCTCGTCGCTTGCCGGGCAGGTGACGGAAGTGGAGGGCATCGACCTGACGCTGGGCGCGGGGAACGCGCTGATCATCAGCGATCAAGAGGTTCTCGACCTGTCGAGCATTACCGACGTTCTGGTTGTAGATGGCAACGGCGATGACTCGGTGACCGCAAGCGGCGGCTTCACCCTGTCGGGCACGACCACGCAGGGCGACGTCACCTACGATGTGTATGACGCCGTATCTGGGGCGACGCTGTGGATTGATCAGGATATCGGGACGGGGACCGGTTCCGTCACGATCCTCTGAGCCGGTTTTCAACAAAGAGCGAGGGCAAGCTGCCCTTGCTCGAAAAGCGGCCAATAGGCAGACCTCATACGCGCTTCGGGCTGCGGCTGCCTATTGGCGGTGTTTGGAATTCAGGGGCGTGTGAGCGGTACGGTTTGGCGCCGTGGTTTTCAGCCAAGCGGCATCTGCGACCAAGTTATCCTGGTCGACCAAAGCGGAACAGACGACAAACAGATGAAAGCCTGCGGCCCGGCCAAACGGAGGGCGCAGAGAAATCACGCGACAATTCGCTCCATTCGGTCATTTAGTTTCATGGCATCAGACAGCGTGATGCGCTTTTCGTCGAACAATATGCCGAACCGCACCTCCTCTTCAAATTCATTGAGCCATTGTGCGTTGGATTTTCTGGCACCAAATGTTGAGGCCAGAAAACTCGGCGCCGGGATCTGCCAGCCATTTGTCTGCGCCAGCCTCATCGCGACCAGAAAATCATCCACGCGGCTTACAATTTCGTAATTTTCTCCGGATCCGCGAAGCTGTTTGTCGATATAGAATGAAAAAGGGCAGGACGTGGATCTGGAAAGCACTTTAACGGAATCCTCTTCGCGGGAGACTTTCCTTGACTGAACCAGCTCGGTGCCGAGATTGATCCATTGCAGCGAGCCTTTCACGGAGAGTATGGGATCCTTTTCAGTGTTGAACAGAGGGCGGAACACGATGTCCACTTCTCCCTTCTCGAGCATGACCGCCAGCTCGGCGGCACTCGCTACACTGATTTGATACTCATTGCGCAATGCGCCGAATTCATGGTCATTTTCGGATAAGTAAACTCCAATGCAATCGCTGACTCCCAAGCGGCGTCGCGTGTCATCTTTGTAAAGCGAAATGCGTGAAAGTTCGTCGAATCCCGCCACGGCGGAAAAAATTGGATCGCGCACGCGAAGAAGCTGGGCGCTTGTCGTGCCATTTTTGTGGGAAAAGACTGGGATGCCAGTCAGCACTTCGAACCGCCTGAGATTTTGAGAGACCGCAGACTGCGAAATTCCCAGCCTGTGCGCCGCAGCGGAGACGCCACCTTGCAATATCACCTCCCGTACGGAGCGTAGAACACTATACGACAGCCGCCCGATGTTATTGTCAGAACTCATTTTCAGCCTCTCTGTACAGCATGTTCACTCTTGAGACGCACGAAGGCGCTTTCGTTCGGGCTCGCCCAGACAGGCGTCGGGCTGAACAGCCTTGCGCTGTTGGCATCGGCTTTCTCGTATCGGTGAATTTTCTAATTGGTGCAGGCGCCGAACCAGGAGAGGGGCAGCTCTCCAGATTTGTTCAAGGCGATGACACATTTTTACCAAGCGATGGACGGGAAGCTTTGTCCGGCAGCGGTGTGCAACTATAGATTGATTTTTGCCGCTCCTGTTTTGCCGACCCCTGTCAAACCGGGTTTTCATTATGAGAATATCAAATGAAAATTATAAAAAAAACAGATGGTTGCGTATTATTAATACGAAAATGTCGTGCGTTGATTTGTGCTCTAAAGGTTGAATGCTCCCCGCGGTGGTGGTAGTGAAGCGACCCATGGTCCAATCAGTTGCGTCAAAGGGGAATTGTTTTGTCTAGGTGCGTTATGTTCTGCCGGACACACCGTGTTGCCTCTTCCGTAAAATCAAGAAATTGCCGTGATTTCGGGAGACTGTCCTTGCGGCGAGAATACGTTTGTGGGTCGTAGACAACGCCAGATGACAGTTCTTGGAAGCTTTCTGGTGTCGCTACTGTTCTTCTTCGCGATACCGGCGACCTGGGCGCAGGCTGCTGTTGGTGAAACCACCAGCCACATGGAGGTGCTGGAAGATCACTCAGGCACTTTTACCCTGTTTGATGTGGCGTTGGGGGGGCAAGCGGAAAGCTTCGAACCGACCGGAGGGCATTACAACGGTGGTCTTGGCCAGATCAAGGCAGCCTGGCTGCGTATCGAGTTTCCGGCGGGATCGGATAGCGTTCGAAATTACTTTCTCAAACTGAGCCCCCCGCGTTTGAGCGAAGTGACCGTTTTCGTCCCAAAGGTGGATAAACCACGCGGGACGGAAGACTTCGACCGTTTTGAGCTCGGTGCCAATCATCCGGTCAGGGACCGGCCGATTTTCCATTCCGAACTTCTGGTCCCTCTGGCCCCGGGAGATGACCCCGGCATGGTTTTCGTCCGCGTTTCCGATGAGAGGGCGTTGGCCGTACGCGGGGTGGTCGTGACGGTGCAAGACCTTCTGTTGTCGGAAATGGTCAAGTGGCTTCTGATCGGCGCGTATCTGAGCATTGGCGTTATCGCTTGCGGCTTCAGCATGGTTCTGTGGTATTGGCTGCACGAAAGCCACTACATCTTTTCCGCGACCTTCGCCCTGTCACTCGTGTTGCTGGCGGTCTGGCGTAGCGGCTTGTTGTTTCTGGTGCTGCCCGACACCGCTCATCAGCTTCACCCCATCATATTTGGCGGGGCCGTCGGTTTGGCGTTTCTATCCGAATACGGTTTTCTGGCGACGTTCCTTCTGTCCCGTGAACGGACACCGTTCGTATATTGGGTAACGGTCGCCTTGGCAGCCAGCGGTCTGATCTTTCCTGTCGCTGCGGTATACGGGGTCGCAGATCACCTGCTCCGCCTCAATGCTCTTTTGATCGTTGTTCCGAATGGATATGCTTTGTATCGGGCCCTGCGAGGGGAGCGGAACGCCCGGCTGTATCTGCTCTACTTTGGTCCAATCTATATCGCGTTCATGTTGTTGCTCGCCCGCAATGCGCAATGGCTGCCGGCGATTGTCGAATTTGAATATCTGTACGAGTTTGGTGGCGTCGCCCATATCCTGGCGGTTACAATTGGTTTCGGCAGCCAGATCCGCGATGCGGAAATGAAAAAGCGCAAAGCCGAACTGGCCCTGCTTGACGCAACTCAGGTGGCGGAGCGGCGCGCTGTGAAAATCGCCAGCCAGCGACTGGAAGCGCTGACCGCGGCGGCAGAAGAGCTGAAAAGAGCCTTGGCATCGGAAAGGACGCTTTCCCGGAAAAAGCGTCAGCTGCTGGACTTGATTTCGCATGAATACCGGACGCCGCTCGCGATCATCCGTGCGAATGTCGATCTCCTGAACATTGCCCGCCGCCAAAACAAACCGATCCCGGATAGTTCGCTTGGGCGTATCGAAAATGCCGTTGAGCGCTTGACGGAGGTCATCGATGAAAGCCTGGCATTCAGCCGCGACGCGATCGCCGACCCGCAGGGCGCCTGGAGAATTTTGAATATCCAGAAGGTTGTTGAAGCCGCGGTTGTCACCGCTCGTGAAATCTATCCTGACCGGATGGTGAGTTTTGCTGCAGACGCATATGGCGCGAGCTGTAGCATCCGGGGCGACGAAGTCCTGCTGAGAACGGCGATGATCAATATCATCGATAACGCCCTGAAGTACTCTCCGAAGAACAGCCAGGTTGATGTGAGGCTCACGGCAGATGGTAAGGGGGCAGTCTCGATCACCGTCACTGACCGGGGATGCGGCATAGCGGAGGCGGATGTGCCGTTCGTGTTCGACAAGCATTTCCGCGCGTCGAATGCGATTGGACGGGAAGGCGCGGGCCTGGGCCTGTACCTGGTCTGGAATATCGTCGCGGACCACGGAGGCGAGACCGAGATACACTCTTCCAGTGCCGGTACGGCGGCTGTAGTGATCTTCCCGTGCATTAAGTCTGTCAACAAGATCGAGTTCTCCAATGCCTGAACTGACCATCATTCTCGTGGAAGACGACGCCGATCTGCGCGAAAGTCTGCTGGATTGTCTGCATGCCTCGGGCCGCAACGCCTATGGTGCGGGGTCGGCGCGTGAGTTTTACCGGCTTCTCGCAACCCAGGAGGCCGACATCGCTGTCGTCGATCTGAACCTGCCAGACGAAGATGGTTTTTCGCTTATCAGATTCCTGCGCGAGGAAAGGCCGCAAACCGGCATCGTTCTGCTGTCCGGGCACGCGACGGTAAGCAACCGGATCGAGGGGTTGCGGACCGGGGCCGATGTTTTCCTTGCGAAACCCGTCGCATATGATGAGTTCGATGCTGCTATTCAAAGCGTGTCCCGCCGTCTTGCGACTCTGGCGGGGTCTGACAAGGGCGGGCAGGGCGCAGGCAGCTGGGTGTTCGATCAGAAAGGGCTCCGTCTGATCGCATATGATGGCCAGATGGTTTTCCTGACCAATCAGGAAGCACGTTTGCTCAGTATTCTGGCCGACGCGGACGAAAAAATCGTGCCGCACGACACGCTTCTTTCGCGGTTGGGATACAGCCTTGATGACGCGGGTAAGCGGTGCCTCAGTGCGGTGCTGGTCCGGCTGCGGTCAAAAGTGAAAGATACAACCGGGCTGACGATGCCGATCCAGGCGCTTCGCGGCCAGGGCTACTTGGCGCGCGGTTTGCGGGGCAAGTGATCCGATGGGACGCACTGCAGCCTCTGCTGCTTGCGGTCAATCCGACGAAGAGCACTCTGCAGCGGTCGAATGATGTGCGCCCAGAGCTGAGCCCAATGGGCCCTCGGCCCTTGCCTCTCCCCGCACGATATCCCGGGCCCCACGGCTTTCCCTGTTGCGGTCTTAGAAGGTCAGGGACATCCCGAGAGAGATGCCGTAAGTTGTAAAACCGCCTGATCCGATGCCGTCGAGGAACATCTTGGCCGAAGCCTGAAGCCCATCCCCGCCGTTGTAGAGATAGCCCAGGTCGATACGTGCCCGGCCGCCTTCTGTCTCGTCGATATAGCTGGAGGCCGCGCCCTTGCCGTCAAGCTGCGACCAGATGCCGGCAAGGCCCCAGGTGAGCAGGTGGCGGTTGTCGTCGCCGACCAGCGGCATCTCGAAATCGATACCGGTCGAGAGCTCGGTCTGACGCACCGTCTGATCCGGCACCAGATTGGACAGACCATCGAGATAGGCTTTCTGCCGCTCGGACACATAGCTCAACTGAAGCCTCGGTGCATAGCGCAGACGCTCGGCCTGATACTGGCCCTCGAGAGCAACCACCGATAGTAGGCGATCGGTCTTGAAACTGTCGGTGAAGGTCCCGAAGGGGGAAATCTTGTTGCTGCTCTCGCCGTAGAGCAGGCGCCCCTCGAGATAAATCGGTTGGTCTGTGATCTGCATCACCGCATAGGGGCCTGCGAGCCAACCGTTTCCGCTGGTTCGAACCCCGCCGCCCTGGTCATCTGTGGCATGATCGAACTGTATCATCCCACCGACAAGCAAGCCGGGCTGCACGTGAGCATGTCCACCAACGACTGCCAGCGCAAAGGCGGTATCCCCGGAACGGTCGTCATAACTGGTGCTCGAGCCTTGCAGCGAGAACCAGAACGGCCCGTTGTTGCCGGTGTAGACAGAGAAGTCGCTGGCCCCACGGCTGACCGCGACATTGAGGTGTCCACCGTCTCCCCCCTTCAGGAAACCGGTGAGCTTGGGCTGGTTCTGAACGAGGTTGCGGCCGCGGTTCTGCAGGAAACCTGCAATCTGTTTGCTCGCCACGGCGGCCGTATCGATCCGCGCCGTCGCGCTTGCCGCAGCGGAGAGATTGCCTGCGGCATCCGTCGCTGCCCCCGCAGCGACCGAGACCGTCACATTTGCGGTGCCGTCAGGCGAGATGGACATCGTGAAGCTCTGGGGGCCACCTTCAAGTGCGCCCTTGGACGCCCCGCTTACGCTGACGTCGCTCAGATCGAAACCATTGACGCTCTCTGCGAAATTGAAGCTGACGGTAAATGTTTCCCCTGGAAGGAAGCTCTCAGGCATTCCAGAAATCGTAAGTCCGGGTGTCGTCTGATCGGAGGCGATGCTGAATTGCGTCGCCGCGGTATTGCCGTTGCCGGCCGTGTCCTGGGCCACGCCGCCGGCGATGTCCACCGTCACCGTGCCGTCGCCCAAGGGGGTCAGATCGAAGCTGTAGCTGCTGCCCGATCCGGCGAAGTTCGACACCGTGCCACCCGAGACCGTCAGGTCCGCCGCGGTGAAACCGGTCACCGCTTCGGTGAAGCTCACCGTCACCGGGATCGGCGAGGTGTTGGTCGGCCCGCTCACGCTTGAGGCGAGCGAGGTGCTCGGCCCGGACTGGTCATAGACGATGCTGAACTGCGTCGCGGCGGTGTTGCCGTTGCCGGCCGCGTCCTGGGCCACGCCGCCGGCGATGTCCACCGTCACCGTGCCGTCGCCCGAGGGGGTCAGATC
>NZ_FORH01000008.1 GCF_900113955.1 Celeribacter neptunius
GGCACCGTGGTCGAGGAGATCGTCAACCTGACCAAGCGTGGCGCCGATCAGATCGGCGGCGTGGATTACAGCTTTGATGCCACCGGCAACGTCAAGGTGATGCGCGATGCGCTCGAATGCAGCCACCGCGGCTGGGGCGTTTCCGTCGTGATCGGCGTGGCACCTTCGGGGGCCGAGATCTCGACCCGTCCGTTCCAGCTGGTCACCGGCCGGGTCTGGAAAGGCACGGCGTTTGGCGGCGCCAAGGGCCGCACCGATGTGCCGAAATTCGTCGAATGGTACATGGACGGCAAGATCGAGATCGACCCGATGATCACCCACAAGCTCACCCTCGACGAGATCAACCACGGCTTCGATCTCATGCACGAAGGCAAATCCATCCGCGCCGTCGTGGAATTCTGATCGATGGAGGTCTTGTCCGAAAATCAAAGCTTCGGAGGGCGCCAGACGGTGTACAAACACCCCTCCGAGAGCTGCGGTTGCGAGATGACCTTTGCGGTCTATACGCCACCGCAGGCGAAGGACGGCCCGGTGCCGGTTCTGTGGTACTTGTCGGGGCTGACCTGCACCCATGAAAACGCCATGACCAAGGGCGGGTTTCAGGAACATGCGGCGAAACACGGGCTGGCCATCGTGTTTCCCGATACCTCGCCGCGCGGTGAAGATGTCGCCAATGACGAGGCCTACGATCTGGGGCAGGGCGCCGGTTTCTATGTCAATGCCACCCGCGATCCCTGGCAGCCGCATTATCGGATGTATGACTATATCACCGAGGAATTGCGCGGCCTGGTGATCTCGGAGCTGAAGCTCGCGGACCGTCACGGCATCACCGGCCATTCCATGGGCGGGCACGGCGCGCTGACCATCGCGATCCGCAATCCGGATATGTATGACAGCCTGTCGGCCTTTGCGCCGATCGCGCATCCGACCCAATCGGATTGGGGGCGCAAACAATTGTCGGCCTATCTCGGCGATGACGAAGGCTGCTGGGCGGCCCATGATTCCACGCTGCTCCTGGAGGAGCATGGCTGGAAAGGCGAGCTGCTGGTGGATCAGGGCGCGAGCGACCAGTTCCTCGAGCTGCTGCAGCCGGAGGCTCTGGCGGCCACGATGGCGCGCCGCCGGCAGCCGGGAGAGCTGCGCATGCAGAAGGGGTACGATCATTCGTATTTCTTCGTGAATTCCTTTGCCGCCGACCATGTCGCCTGGCACGCCGCGCGGCTCAGCTGAACAATGAACAGGAAGGAACGCTATGACTAGGAACTATCTCGGATTGGCTTTGGCGATGATGCTGCCGGCCGGTGCGGCTCTGGCCGATATGGCGGGTGACCCCGCCAAGGGCGAAAAGGTCTTTCGCAAATGCATGGCCTGCCACGCGGTTGGCGAAGGCGCCCAGAACAAGGTCGGTCCGGTGCTCAACGGCGTGGTCGGGCGCGCGATCGCCTCGGTTTCGGATTTCACCTATTCGGATGCGATGCACGAGCTGGCGGCGCAGGACGGCGTCTGGACGCCCGAGGAGCTGGCGCAATTCCTGGCCAAACCACGCGATTTCGTAAAGGGCACGAAAATGTCTTTCGCAGGGCTGCGCAAGGAGGAAGAGCGCGCCGATGTGATCGCATATCTGGCAACATTGAAGTGAGAAAGGAGCGTTCGACACGACACGGACTATCCGGGATCGGCTGGAGGAAAGAGGAGCTGCACCCGGACTGACATTATCGCGGTCACATCAAGAACAGGGCCGCATATCAAGGGAGTAGGACATGAAAAAGCTCAAGCTTTTGATCCTGGGCGCAGCGCTGTGTTCCGGCACGGCGGCGATGGCGAACCAGGATCTGATGACCAAGATGGAAGACCCGACGCAATGGGCGATCCAGACCGGGGATTACGCCAACCAGCGGTATTCCGAACTCGATCAGATCAATGCCGACAACGTGGGTGATCTGCAGGTGGCCTGGTCATTCTCGACCGGCGTGTTGCGCGGCCATGAAGGCTCGCCGCTGGTGGTGGGCGACACGATGTATGTGCATACACCGTTCCCCAATATCGTCTATGCGCTCGATCTGAACGAAGATGGCAAGATCAAGTGGAAATACCAGCCAAAACAGGACCCGAATGTCATTCCGGTGATGTGCTGTGACACGGTGAACCGTGGTGTGGCCTATGCCGATGGCAAGATCTTCCTGCATCAGGCCGATACCAAGGTGGTGGCATTGGATGCCGACACCGGTGAGGTGATCTGGGAAGTGATGAACGGCGATGCCGCCAAGGGCGAGACCAACACCGCGACCGTGATGCCGGTCAAGGACAAGGTGATCGTCGGCATCTCGGGCGGCGAATTCGGCGTGCGCGGTTCGGTGACGGCCTATAACATGGCCGATGGTTCTCTGGCCTGGCGGGCCTATTCCATGGGACCGGACAGCGACATCCTGTTCGATCCGGAAAAGACCACGATGCTGGGCAAGCCGGTGGGCGCCGATTCCGGCACCAACACCTGGCAGGGCGATCAGTGGATGATCGGCGGCGGCACCACCTGGGGCTGGTATTCCTATGACCCGGAAGCTGACCTGATCTATTACGGTTCCGGCAACCCCTCGACCTGGAACCCGACCCAGCGTCCGGGCGACAACCGCTGGTCGATGACCATCTTTGCCCGCGACCCCGATGATGGCATGGCCAAATGGGTCTATCAGATGACCCCGCATGACGAATGGGATTACGACGGGATCAACGAGATGATCCTCACGGATCAGGAAGTCGATGGCCAGATGCGCAAGCTTCTGACGCATTTCGACCGCAATGGTCTCGGCTATACGATGGATCGGATCACCGGCGAGCTGATGGTCGCCGAGAAATACGACCCGGCGGTGAACTGGACCACCGGTGTCGATATGGACCCGAATTCCGCGACCTATGGCCGTCCCTCTGTTGTGGCCGAATATTCGACCGAGCAGAATGGCGAGGACGAGAATTCCACCGGCATCTGCCCGGCCGCGCTTGGCTCGAAAGACCAGCAGCCGGCGTCCTATTCGCCCAAGACCGAGCTGTTCTATGTGCCGACCAACCATGTCTGCATGGATTATGAACCGTTCCGTGTCAGCTACACCGCGGGCCAGCCCTATGTCGGGGCGACGCTGTCGATGTACCCGGCGCCGGACAGCCATGGTGGCATGGGCAATTTCATTGCCTGGGACAACATCAAGGGTGAGATCAAATGGTCCATCCCGGAACAGTTCTCGGTCTGGTCCGGTGCTCTGGCCACTGCGGGTGACGTGGTGTTCTACGGCACGCTCGAAGGCTACCTGAAAGCCGTGAGCGCCGAAACCGGCGAAGAGCTTTACCGCTTCAAGACCCCGTCGGGCATCATCGGCAACGTGATGACCTTCGAGCAGGGCGGCAAGCAATATATCGGCATCCTGTCGGGTGTTGGTGGCTGGGCCGGCATCGGTCTGGCGGCCGGTCTGACCAAGGCCAATGACGGTCTGGGCGCCGTGGGGGGCTATGCCGCCCTGAGCGACTATACCGCGCTGGGTGGTCAGCTGACCGTCTTCGCCCTGCCGGATTGATCCGCAGCTCCTTCGGACCGGCGAGGTCATCGGACCTTGCCGGCCCTTCCCCCAGATTTCAGGATAACGCACACCATGACCCGACCCTTTCCCCTGATCGCGGCCGCCGCTTTGATGCTCACGAGCAGCGGTCTTTGCGCTGCCGAAAACATCACTATGGACGATCCGAACATTGCTGTCGCTTATGAAGAGGACGGCCGCTATTACACCGATGACGGTGTCCCGACCTTCAACGTGAAGGCGGACGGAACGGTGGATTGGCCGACATTTTCCGGGTTTCGCCGCTATCATGCGGAATGCCATGTCTGCCACGGTCCCGACGGCGAAGGCTCGACCTATGCGCCGGCACTGAAACAATCCGCGCTCACGCTGGATTACTATGATTTTCTCGATGTGGTGACCAATGGTCGCCAGAAGGTGGACGCGGCCGAAAATTCGGTGATGCCGGCCTTTGGCACCAATGCCAATGTGATGTGCTACATCGACGACATCTACACCTATCTCAAGGCCCGCGGCATGGAGGCGGTCCCGCGTGGGCGGCCGGCCAAGAAAGATCGGAAGAGCGATGTCTTCGTCGAGAATGAAAATGCCTGCATGGGCTCGTGATCTGAGGCCAAATCTCCGGCCAAATCTCCGGCATGCGGCGCTGGCGCTGAGCCTGTCGGTGCTCTGGTCTCTGCCGGCCGTGCCCGCCCGGGCGCAGACCGCGGATCTGGTGTCGCACAGCGCCCTGCGGGTCTGTGCCGATCCGGCCAATGATCCGATGTCGCTGCAGGACGGGTCCGGTTATGAGAACAAGCTCGCCGATCTGATTGCCGCAAAGCTGGAACTGCCGGTGCAGTATAGCTGGTTTCCCATGGCCACGGGGTTCATCCGCAAGACCCTGAAAACCGGACAATGCGATGTGGTGATGGGCTATGCTCAGGGTCATGAACTGGTCTTGAACACCAATCACTACATGACCTCGGCCTATGCCCTCGTGGTGAAATCGGACGGGCCGCTGGCCAATGTCGCGCAATTGTCGGACCCGCGCCTTCAGGGGCTGCATCTCGGGGTGATCGCCGGATCGCCGCCGGCCACGCATATGGCGAAATACGGGTTGATCGGCGCGGCGCGGCCCTATCGCCTGTTTGTCGACCGGCGGCACGAGAGCCCGGCGCTCGATATGCTCGCGGATCTGGAGACGGGTGAGATCGATGCCGCGGTGCTCTGGGGCCCGATTGCCGGACCTCTGGTGAAACGCGATCATCCGGGTCTGAAACTCATTCCCCTGATCAAGGAAGAGGCCGCGCCGAAGCTTTTCTACCGCATTACCATGGGGGTGCGGCAGGGCGAAAAGGTCTGGCAGCGCAAGCTCAATTCGCTCATCCGCCGCAACCAGGTGGAGATCAACGCCATCCTGACCGAGGCCGGCGTGCCTCTGTTGACCGATATGGGGGATGCGATGCTGGATGTGGGGCAATGAGAGCCGCCCGGTCCCTTGCCGTGGTGCTCAAGGCACTCATCGTGCTGCTCCTGCTTCCTCTCTGCGCCGGGGCGCAGGAGGCGGAACCGGAGGGCTACCGGATGGAACATTATCGCGGCCCCGTGCCGGAAAGCCTGTCGGGTGCAACGGTGATTGGCCCGGAGGCGGCTTATGAGTTGTGGACTGCGGGCGGGGTGGGTTTCATCGACGTGTTGCCGCAGGCGCCGAAGCCCGCCAACCTGCCCGAGGGCACGATCTGGCGCGACAAGCCGCGGCTGTCGATCCCCGGTGCCATCTGGTTGCCCAATGTCGGCTATGGCGCCCTTGCCCCGCAGACCGATGGCTATTTCCGCGCCGGGCTCAGCGCGGCAACCGGCGGGGATACGGCGCATCCCGTGCTGTTCTTCTGTCTCGAGGAGTGCTGGATGAGCTGGAATGCCGCCAAACGCGCGCTCGAGTATGGCTACAGCCATGTTTACTGGCTGCCCGAAGGCACCGATGGCTGGGCGTTTTACGATTATCCGCTGGAACAGGTTGTGCCCCGCGAACCGCAACCGCGGTGAGTGTGAGCTGCACGTCGATGACGCGGGCGGTGACCAGCCTGCCCGTGGGGGGGCGCTCACAGGGTTGAACCAAGCGCTTTATAGTGCAGACGACATCCATCATGTGAGGTCTGTACGCGGCTCCCATGCGCCTCTCGGGTCGTGCTGGAAGCACGCCTCCGGCGTGACACGGGCTGGTGCAGGCGCGGCGGCTGCGCCTTGTTCCGCGCCGGAAGGGCCTGTGCTTTCCGAAAGCCTCTACCCCCGGCGCCGCCGGGTCATGCCATGGGCCGGATCATAACCCAGAAGCGCCAGTCCGAAAAACACCGCGAAACTGAGCCCCACCCAGAGAAGCGCCATGCCGTTGAACTGCTGATAGAGCGCGAAACGGATCAGCTCCACCGCATGGGTGAACGGGTTCACCGCGCAGATGTCGCGCAGCCAGTCCGAGCTTTCGGCCATTTTCCACAGCGGGTAGAGCGCCGAGGAGAGAAAGAACATCGGGAAGATCACGAAATTCATCACGCCTGCGAAATTCTCCAATTGTCGGATGGTCGAGGAAATCAACAGTCCCAGCGCCCCCAACATCAGCCCGCTGATCAGTAGCGCGGGCAGGACGAAGAGATAGCCCAGTGGTGGCAGGGTGATGCCGAACAGGGCGGCGAGTGCCAGAAACGTGTAGCATTGCAGGATCGACACGGCGACGCCGGCCAGCAGTTTCGACAAGAGGAGCCACCAGCGCGGCAGCGGCGCGGTCAGCAACAACCGCATCGAGCCCATCTCCTGATCATAGACCAGCGACAGCGAGCTTTGCATGCCGTTGAACAGCTGAATCATGCCGCAGAGCCCCGGCAGGATATAGACCTCATAGGTGATATAGGTCTCATAGGGCGGGATGATCGATAGGCCGAGTGCTGCGCGAAATCCGGCGGCAAAGACCACGAGCCAGATCAGCGGCCGCACCAGGGCAGCGAGAAACCGGCTGCGTTGTTGCAAGAACCGCAGCGACTCGCGCCGCATGATCGCCAGAAGCGCGGTGAGATAGAGGCTCATGTCAGGGCCTCCGCGCTGCTCTCGATCGTCTCGGCGTCGGCCGGGCTCTCGGTGTCGGTCATTTCCATGAACCGGTCGGCGAGGCTCTGTGTGCCGCGCAGATCGGCAGCCGGTTCATGCGCCAGAACCCGGCCCTGATGCAGCACGATCACATCATCGCTATCCGCGTCTTCGGTGCGGATCTCATCGACCAGATGGGTGGCCCAGAACACGGTCAGCCCGGCGTCGGCCAGATCGTGGACATGATCGACGATCGCACGACGGCTTTTGAAATCGAGCCCGACGGTGGCCTCATCGAGCATCAGCACCGCCGGCTCATGCAAGAGCGCCCGGGCGATCTCCATCCGACGCCGGTGTCCACCATTGAGGCTGCGCACGCGCTCTCCGGCCCGCTCGCGCATGTCGAGCCGCTCGAGCGCCTGATCGATCCGGCGTGCGGCATCGCGGCCCTTGATCCCGTGCAGCGCCGCGAAATAGCGCATGTTCATCATGACGCTCATGTCGAGATCCAGGGTCGGTTGCTGAAACACCACGCCGATCTTTGAGAGCGCCGCGCGCGGGGAACGCGCCAGATCATGGCCCGCGATGTTGATCCGCCCCTGATCCGAGACGAAGAGCCGGGTCAAAAGCGCAAACAGCGTCGATTTTCCAGCGCCGTTCGGGCCGAGCAGGGCGGTGAAATGCCCCTCGTGCAGGCGGAAACTCACGTCTTTGAGTGCCTGTTTCTCGCCATAGCGATAGCTGAGATCAGAGACCTCCAATGTGTTCATCCCGGTTCTGCTCACGCGCCTCTCACTCCTGTCGCCATTGCCGTACCCGCCGCTCGACGGGTTGCAAGACCAGCCATTCCATTGCCAGCATCACCGTGACGAAGGATAGGGCGTAAATCAGCACCATGGCCACGTCGAAAAGTTGGAAATACAGGTGGATCTGAAAGCCGATCCCGTTGGAGCGGCCAAGAAATTCGACCACCAGAACGATTTTCCAGATCACCGCGATGCCGGAGCGGGCGGCGGCGGTGATGAAAGGCGCGAGCTGCGGCAGCACCACATGGCGCATGCGTTTTCGCCAGGGCAGGCGATAGACGCTGGCCATGGCGTCGAGCGCCGGATCGAGTGCGCGCGCACCTTCGCGGATCATCGTGGTCACATTGGGGATCTTGTTGAGCGTCACGGCGAGGATCGCGGCGGTCTCGTTGAGCCCGATCCACAGGTAACAGAGCACGATCAGCACCAGCGCCGGCAGGTTGAGAAAAATCACCAGCCAGGGATCGAGCCAGCGGTTGAGCCGCGGGTTGCGCCCCATGGCGAGCCCGAGCGCGATGCCCAGGCTCATCGCCAGCACAAAGGCCCAGATCACCCGGGACAAGGTCTTCCCGAGATGAAACATCAGCTCCCCCGAGCGCAATTCGGATAGAAACGGCGAGATCAGGGCCCAGGGCTGCGGCAGGGTGGCGGGGTCACGGGTGAGCGTGGCGGCGACGACCCAGATCAGCAGCAGCAATGCCAGAGAGGTGCCCGTCGTGCCGATTTTGCCGATCTGACCGATCTGGTCGACCCTGTCGAACGGTCTTGCCGCGGGACCCGGGCTCTGCCCCGTCCTGCGGTCTGCGGTGTCCTGATGCTGCACGCGCGCCTCCCTTTGGCACGAATGCTGCCGTCTTTGGCGCGTGGCGTCAATTCATCCGAAGGGCGTATAGACACGGCTAGACACGGTGCGTTGACACCGCAGAGCTCCGCGCCTCAGGTCTTTTGTTCGCCCTGGCGCAGCATGTGGCAGGACCAGCGCGACACGGTATAGGCCGGGTGCTGTTCCGTCCATTTCGCCAGCTCGGGCTGTGCCCCCATCATGCAGGTCATCGGCGTGATATCGGTGAACAGCAGGCTGCGTTCCTCGCAGGCGTCCGGCGAGGTGGACAGGCAGGCAACGAAAAGAAGTTCGATCATGGGCAACTCCATCGGGACACTGACAAGAGGGGACGAGCATAGTCCCCGATACTAAAGACTCGATTGACTCGATGCCGGACAGGGTAGCACCGTTTTGCCCTTGGCAGGGTAAATCGTCCTTTGCAAATGCTGCAATGCGGCATTTTGGCAAAGTTTTACGCTCAGATTGCTTGCCGGAGGCGGAACAGTCTTAAAATCTGTGCAGGTTGAGAAAGGATATGGCCCGAGGCGATGCTGCGACACGGTTCACTGAAGGCCCGGCTCGGGATCGGGGCCGGCTTGCTGGGGTTGGCGACATTGCTGACCGCCGGACTTTTGACCGTCGGCATGGCGCAGGTGTCGAAACGGGTGGAAATCGCCCTGGCATCGGAACGCCGGCTCGAGCAATATTCCGCGCTCTCCACCCAGGTCTCGACCTATTACATCGTGGTGGCGGAACTCATCCAATCCGGCCTCTCCCCGGAGGCACGCGGTCAGCGCACGGAGGTCCTTGCGGCGACATTGGGACAGAGTTTTGCCACGTTGCGGGCCGGTCTCGATGCCGAGGTGGCCAGCGCCGCGCGGGCCGGGCTGGATGCCCAGAGCCGTCGTGCCGCCCGGTCGCTGACCATCGCCCGGATGGAGGCTCTGCTCGAGACCACTCAGAGCGGATTGACGGCGCCGACAGCGGACCCGGTGCGGCTGCGTGCCTATCTCGACGGGTTTGCCAGCGGCATTGATCCGCTTCTGTCGGAGGCGGTGAATGAGGAAAAGCGGCTGCGCGCGGCGATCCTGACCGGCATCGAAGCGCTGCGACAGCGTCTGACCCGGCTCGCGATCGGCATCGGCGTGGCGGCGGTTCTGCTGTCTTTCGCCTTCTATTTCCGGCTGGTGCGGCCGGAGTTGCGCCGGCTGGATCTGTTGCGTGACGCGGCCAAGCGGATCGGTCAGGAAGATTTTTCCATCGCTCTGCCCGACGCAGGCCAGGACGAGATCGGCCAGCTGTCGACCGAGACCAACCGCATGGCACAGACCCTTGCCACGCGCGCCGGGCAGGTCGCCGCGGACCGTGCCGCACTGAACGAGACCATCCGTCAACGCACCGAGGATCTGCGCGCGGCCAAGACCCGGCTGGAACGGATCGACGAGGACCGCCGCCGTTTCTTTGCCGACATCAGCCATGAGTTGCGCACGCCCCTGACGGTCATTCTGATGGAGGCGCAGCTTGGCAAGGCGGGGGCACCGGAGCCGGAGCAGGCCTTTGCCACGATCGAAGAACGGGCGACGCGGCTGAACCGGCGGATCGACGATCTGTTGCGTATCGCGCGCTCGGAAACCGGGCAACTGACACTGGAAGAGCAGGCGCTCGACCTGGCGCAACTCACCCGGGAGGCGACCGCTGAGACCCGGGCGGAAATCGTCAATGCGGGCATGGAACTCAGCCTGTCGGAGTTCGAGCCGCTGCCCGTCACCGGCGACCGGAACTGGCTGCGCCAGGTCATCGTCGGCCTGTTGCGCAATACCATTCGCCATGGGCGTTCGGGCGGGCTGATCCGGCTCGAGGCGCGGCGGCAGGGTCCGTGTTGCGAGATCGCGATCCTCGACAACGGTCCGGGCGTCGCGCCCGAGGATCAGGCCCGTATCTTTGACCGGTTCGCACAGGGTGGCGACGGCCGTGGCGCCAGCCATCGGCAAGGCTTCGGGCTGGGTCTGGCGCTGGCCCATTGGGTGGTCGCGCAGCAGGGCGGAGAGATCGCGATCGAGAGCCCGCTGCCGCCGGAGCGCGCTCTGGGCGCCGGCGCCGGGTCGAAATTCACGGTTCGCATGCCGCTCCGCATGGGCTAGGCTGATCGCATGGCGGCTCCTGTGAAGCTTCTCGTCGTGGATGATGATCCGCAGATCACCTCGGCTCTGGCCCGCGGTCTGAGCCTGCATGGCTATGCGGTCGAGACCGACAATCGTGCCGATACCGCGCTGGCGCATCTGTTGACCGGCGGGTTCGCGGCGGCGGTAGTGGATGTGATGCTGGGCGCCGACAGCGGGCTCGATCTGGTGCGCCGCGCCCGCGCCGCCGGGGTGCAGATCCCCGTGGTGATGCTCTCTGCGCTCTCTGAGGTTGAACATCGCGCCGCCGGGCTCGAAGCCGGGGCGGATGACTATATCGTCAAACCCTTCAGCTTCGATGAGCTGGCCGCGCGGCTGAAAGTTCAGCAACACCGTGTCGCGGAGACGCGTCCGGCGCCGGCGCGCATGTCGGACCCGGCCCGCAGCCTGTCCTGTGGCGCACGCACCGTGCAGCTGACCGATCGGGAATATTCGGTGCTGGCGCTTTTGGCGAAACATTGCGGCAGCCCGGTGCCGCGCGGCGAGATTTTCGACGCGCTTTGGGCGGGGACCTCCGGTTCGGAAAACGTGGTGGACGTCTATGTCGGCTATCTGCGCAAGAAACTGAAACCCTCGATGGATTTCGGATTCGAGATCCGCACGGTGCGGCATCGCGGCTTCGTTCTGGACGGGATTGCACCGCTCAGAAGCGGTTGGGTTCAGACCAAAGTCTGAGGTTTTCTTAGAAATTAAGTATCGCGTTGATCCACGTCCTTGCGGCAAGCTGAGAGCGCGAACATGTCCCGCCTTGAGAGTGTCTTTCGCGGCGAACCCGTTCCGGGGGAATTGCGAAAGGCACGCGGGATCAAGCCACTATGCCAACCCTGTTTGCCAATTCTGAGGAGGAGACCCCATGGCCTGGAACAAACCCGTCATCCGCGAAATCGAATGCGGCATGGAAATCAACATGTACGGCCCGGATCACGACGACGATCACGGCGTGCTGTTCTGAGACCCCGTGCGCGGAGGATATCATGGTTTTCCGCGCGCGTATTCTGGGAGCTGCGGCCGGGGGCGGTCTGCCGCAATGGAATTGCGGATGTGACAATTGCCGGCTGGCGCGGGTGGGAGAGATCCCGGCCCAGAGCCAATCCTCGCTGGCGGTTTCCGGCAATGGCCGGGACTGGGCGGTGCTGAACGCCTCTCCTGACATTCGCAGCCAAATCGCGGCAACGCCGGAGCTCTATCCGACAGGGCTGCGCGAGATGCCGCTCAGCTCGGTCCTGTTGACCAATGGCGATATCGACCATGTGGCCGGTCTTCTGACCCTGCGCGAGATGCAGGGGTTCACGCTTTATGCGACGCCGGGCATCCATGAGGTGCTGGCGAAAAATCCGATTTTCAACGCCGTAAACCCCGATGTCGTGCCCCGCGCCGAGGTCGCGCTGGAGCGGCCGTTCGAGATCGTTCCGGGGCTCATGGCGACGCTGTTTGCGGTGCCCGGCAAAGTGCCGCTTTATCTCGAAGGCGAGGTGGTCGAAACTGATCTCGTCGGCGAACAGACCGTCGGCGTGGAGCTGCGGGTGAGCGACGGCGACGGTGAGCGACGGATCTACTACATCCCCGGCTGTGCCCGTCTGAATGACGCGCTCAGGGCGCGGATCGCGGGCGCGGATCTGCTGTTTTTCGACGGCACGCTGTGGCGCGATGACGAGATGATCCGCGCTGGCCTCGGCGCCAAGACCGGCAAGCGCATGGGACATATGTCGATGTCGGGCGAGGACGGCAGCCTCGCCGCCTTTGCCGATCTGGAGCTCGGGCAAAAGGTCTTTGTCCATATGAACAACACCAATCCGGTGTTGCGCCCCGATGCGCCGGAGCGGCGGGTCGCGCAGCAGGCGGGATGGACCATCGGTCAGGACGGAATGGAGATTGCACTATGACACAGGTTGCGCCGCAGATACAGGCACAGGCACAGGCACAGGCACGCGAAGACTTCGAGGCGCGGTTGCGCCGGATCGGCGCCGAGCGTTATCACGATCTGCACCCGTTTCACGGGCTGTTGCATGGCGGCGGATGCAGCCCGGATCAGGTCCGGGCCTGGGTGATCAACCGCTATTATTACCAGCATTCGATCCCGATGAAGGACGCGGCCTTCATGTCGCGGGTCGAGAGCCCGGATCTCAGGCGCGCCTGGCGGTCGCGGATCGAGGATCACGATGGCTGCGCGGGCAATGAGGGCGGCATTCGCCGCTGGCTCAGGCTCGCCGAGGCTGTCGGGCTCGACCCGGATTATGTCGCCTCCTGCGAGGGCGTGTTGCCGGCGACGCGGTTCGCGGTGGATGCCTATGTGCGCTATGTCCGCGACAAGAGCCTTTTGGAGGCGGTGGCCGCCTCGCTGACCGAGCTGTTTGCCCCGGCGATCCACGCCAGCCGGATCGAAGGGCTCTTGCAGAATTACGATTTCGCCGATGACTCGTCTCTGTCCTATTTCCGCAAACGCCTGAGCGAAGCGCCGAAAGACGTGGCCTTTGGCCTCAAATGGGTGCTCGATCATGCGGATACGGCGGAGAAACAGGATCAGGCCGCCAAGGCGCTGATCTTCAAGACCGATGTGCTCTGGGCCCAGTTGGACGCGCTCTGGGGCGCCTATGTCGAACCGGGCCGCATCCCGCCGGGGGCCTGGGTCCCGGGCGAGGGCATGGCCGACGCGAGAGCCGCGTGATGCGGGGCGCGATGCGAGGGGAGGAGATCCCCGTCCTGCCGCGTGGCGTGCGGCTGCATCAGGATCGGGTGCGCGGCGGCTGGGTGCTTTTGGCGCCTGAACGCACGGTGGCGCTGGATCAGGTCGGCCATGCGATCCTTTCCGAGGTCGATGGCAAACGCAGCCTCAGTGAGATCACCGCCGCGCTGGCCGAGGCTTACAATGCGCCGCAAGATCAGATCATGCAGGACAGCGCCGGATTTCTCGCGGCGCTGCGGTCGAAACGGTTTCTCGAGGTGGTGACAGAGGTCACGGCCGAGGTGGCGACATGAGCGATACGCGCCCGCCGATTGCCATGCTGGCCGAGCTGACCCATCGTTGTCCGCTGTCCTGTCCCTATTGTTCCAACCCGCTGGAGCTGACCCGTCAGGACAGCGAATTGAACACCGAGGCCTGGGCCGGTATCTTCCGCCAGGCCGCCGACCTCGGGGTGTTGCAGCTGCATCTCTCGGGCGGAGAGCCCGCCAGCCGACGTGATCTCGAGGCGCTGGTGGCGGCGGCGCGCGACGCCGGGCTCTACACCAATCTGATCACCTCCGGCATCGGGTTGAGCGAGCGGCGGTTGCGGGCGCTGGATGCGGCCGGGCTCGATCATATCCAGCTCAGCCTGCAGGGCACCACGCCGGAAATGGCCGATGAGATCGGCGGTTATCGCGGCGGCTACAAGCGCAAGATGCAGGTGGCGCAGTGGATCGGCGAGATCGGCTTTCCGCTGACCCTCAACGCGGTGTTGCACCGGCGCAACCTGCATCAATTGCCGCGGGCGCTGGAGATGGCGGTGGAGATGGGCGCGCGCCGGATCGAGGTTGCCACGGTGCAGTTCCATGGCTGGGCTCTGAAAAACCGCGATGCGCTGATGCCGACGCGCGTGCAGGCGCAGGAGGCCACCCGTCTGGTGGAGGCGGCGCGGGCGCGGTTAAAAGATGTGCTGGTGATCGATTACGTGCCGGCGGATTACCATTCGGATGTGCCGAAACGCTGCATGGGCGGCTGGGGTTCCACCGGGCTCAATGTCACCCCGGAAGGGCTGGTCCTGCCGTGTCATGCAGCACAGACGATCCCGCATCTGACATTTGACAGTCTGCGGGACCGGAGCCTCAAGGAGATCTGGTACGAGGGGGCAGCCTTCAACGCCTATCGCGGCACAGAGTGGATGCGCGACCCGTGCAAGAGCTGTGCCCGAAAGACCGTGGATTTCGGAGGCTGTCGTTGTCAGGCCATGGCACTGACCGGTGACGCGTCTGCCACCGATCCGGTCTGTCACCACTCCCCCGATCATGCCGCCCTGCAAAGCCGCGCCGAGGCCCATGCCGCCAGCGAGGAGGCCGCATTGGTCTATCGCGATGCGGCGGGCAGCGCGGCGCCAGTCCCGGCCGAGTAACCGACTTATATCTGTAACGGTTTGTAAGGGCTGAAGAATATACATGCTTCAGCCCTTCTCTCGTTGCGGTGTCTCCCTGTCGTTTTTCGCGAATTTCCGCCCGGGCGGCCCACCGCTCAGCCGATACCATCGGCTAAATTGTCATGTGGCTTCTCAGGGCGCACCCTTTCGCGAGGGCATCGCAGAAAGCGCGGCCCGGCAAGGCCCGACAAGGCCGGACAAGGGAGGGAAACAGACAGATGGGATTTCTCAGCAAGATTTTTGGAGGAGGAGAACAACAGATGAGCACTTCGCAATACGGGGACGTGAAAATCCACCCGCAGGTCGACAATGGTGTGAAACCCGGCAAGGCGGGTTTCGCCGGTGGCACGCTGAGCTGCCATTGCAGCAGCGATCCGGTGGTCGTGGTGGTGGATGCGCAGACCGCGCATAACCACGTTTGTGGCTGTACCAAATGCTGGAAGCCCAATGGCGCGATTTTCAGCCAGGTGGCGGTTGTCGGTCGGGACAAGCTGCGGGTGGCCGAGAATGAGGACAAGCTCGACATCATCGATGCCAGCGCCGCGATCCAGCGCCATGCCTGCAAAGACTGCGGTGTGCATATGTATGGCCGGATCGAGAACAAGGATCACCCGTTCTACGGGCTGGATTTCATCCATACCGAATTGTCGGATGCCGAGGGCTGGTCGCCCGCCGAATTCGCGGCTTTCGTTTCTTCGGTGATCGAATCCGGTGTTGCGCCGGAGCGCATGGAGGGCATTCGTGGCCGGTTGCACGAGCTGGGGCTCGAGCCCTATGACGCGCTGTCGCCGCCGCTGATGGACGCCATTGCCACCCATATCGCCAAGCAGAGCGGTGCGCTGAGCTGAGCTGATCTGATCTGGCCCGAGGGGCCGTCCAAAGCCCGCAGAGCATATGCTCGGACAGGGGCTTTGGGCGGCTCCTCCGACCGGGTGGCGTCGGCACTGGCCTTGAATGACTGGCCTGGCTGATTGGCCAAGGCTGGCTGGGCTCTGGAACGGGGGGACCTGTGATATCGCTATTTTGGTCTGTTTTGGCACAGGAGATCGGGGTTTTCGGATCGTTTTGGATCAGGTTTGATCGGCGTCAATGGGAAGAAGGTGCTGATTTTGTACACTCCGCCCCATGGAACGCAGCCGAAAAGAAGAGATGTGATGACACAGAGTGTGGCGATGGGAGGCCAGTCCCTGATCTGGCTCGAGACCTTAAGACGCGGCGATGTGGCCAAGGTCGGCGGGAAAAATTCCTCTTTGGGCGAGATGTTGCAGACGCTGGGCGAGGCGGGCATTCGCGTGCCGCCGGGCTTTGCCACCACCTCGGACGCCTATCGCGACTTCCTCGCCGAGAACGGTTTCGGCGATGTGCTGAAACACGAGCTCGGCAAGCTCGCCGACGGGCGGGCGACATTGGCCGAGGCGGGCAAGGCGATCCGCGACACCATTCGCTCGGGCGTCTGGCCCGAGAAGATCGAAACGGATATTCGCGAGGCCTATCGCGAATTGGGGCGTCGGATCGGGCGCGAGAACCCGTCGGTTGCCGTGCGCTCTTCGGCCACGGCCGAAGACCTGCCGGACGCCAGTTTCGCCGGGCAACAGGAGACGTTTTTGAACGTTGTCGGGGAAGAGGCGCTGCTCACCGCCTGCCGGCGCTGCTATGCCTCGCTGTTTACCGACCGGGCGATTACCTATCGCAATCTCAAGGGCTTCGATCATCTCGAAGTGGCGCTCTCGATCGGTGTGCAGCAAATGGTGCGCTCCGACATCAGCGGCTCCGGCGTGATGTTCTCGCTCGACACCGAAAGCGGGTTTGACAAGGTGGCGCTGATCACCGCCGCCTGGGGCTTGGGCGAAAACGTCGTGCAAGGCGCGGTCAGCCCGGATGAATATCAGGTCTACAAGCCTTTCCTCGACCGGCCAGAGACCACGCCGATCATTCACAAGGCACTGGGCGCCAAGACGATCAAGATGGTGTATGGCCGCGACGGGGATATGGCGACGCGCAATGTGCCGACCTCGCTGGCCGAGCGCGAACGCTGGGTGCTGAGCGATGCGGAAATCCTCGAGCTCGCGCGCATGGCGACCACCATCGAGGCGCATTACGGCTGTCCGATGGATATGGAATGGGCGCGCGACGGCATCGACGGCAAGCTCTACATCGTGCAGGCCCGCCCCGAGACTGTGCAATCGCATGCCGCTGCCGGCCAGATGAAATCTTATCATCTCGGCAGTCATGGCGCAAAACTGGTGACCGGGCTGAGCGTTGGCGGCGCGGTGGCCACCGGTGAGGTCTGTATCATCGAGAGCGCCGAACATATCGACCGGTTTGTCGATGGCGCCGTTCTGGTCACCTCGACCACCGACCCGGACTGGGTGCCGATCATGAAACGCGCCTCGGCCATTGTCACCGACCACGGCGGGCGGACATCGCATGCCGCGATCATCAGTCGTGAGCTGGGCGTGCCGGCCATCGTCGGCACCGGCGATGCCACCCATGTGCTGCACGATCATCAGATGGTCACCGTCTCCTGCGCCGAGGGCGAAGAGGGCGTGATCTATGACGGCGCGGCCGAGGTTACGGTGGAAGACATCCATCTCGATCATGTGCCGGAGACCCGGACCAAGGTGATGCTCAACCTCGCCAACCCGTCGGCCGCGATGCGCTGGTGGCGTCTGCCCGCCGATGGGGTCGGGCTCGCCCGGATGGAATTCGTCATCAACAATGAGGTGAAGGTGCACCCGCTGGCGCTCACCCGCTATGATCAGCTCAGCTCCAAGGACGACAAGGCGGCGATCGATGCCCTGACCAAAGGCTACGGCAGCCGCTCCGACTATTTTGTCGACAAGCTCGCCATGGGGCTCTCGCGCATCGCCGCCGTGCTCTACCCGAACCCGGTGATCATCCGGATGAGCGACTTCAAGACCAATGAATATGCCGATCTCTTGGGCGGGGCGCAGTTCGAGCCCAAGGAGGGCAACCCGATGATCGGGTTCCGGGGCGCGTCGCGCTATTATTCGGACGATTACAAGGACGGGTTCGCGCTGGAATGCCAGGCCATTCACAAGCTGCGCGAAGAGATGGGGTTCGACAATGTCATCGTGATGATCCCGTTCTGCCGCACCGTCGGAGAGGCCGACAAGGTGCTCGAGGTCATGGCGGAGAACGGCTTGGAGCGCGGCAAGGACGGGCTGCAGGTCTATGTCATGTGCGAAATCCCCTCGAATGTGATCGAGGCGGAACATTTCGCCGAACGTTTCGATGGGTTCTCCATCGGCTCCAACGACCTGACCCAGCTCACCCTCGGCATCGACCGCGATTCCGAGGCGCTGGCGTCCTTGTTCCGTGAACGCGATCCGGCGGTGCTCTGGATGATCGAAACGGTGATCGAGAAAGCCCATGCCGCGGGCCGCAAAGTCGGGCTCTGCGGTCAGGCGCCGAGCAATGATCCCGATTTCGCCCGGCTTCTGGTCGAGGCCGGAATCGACACGATCTCGGTGACGCCGGACAGCTATCTTTCGGTCAAGGCCAATGTGGCCGAGGCCGAAAAAGGCTAGGGCACACTTGGGGGGACAAGGAAAACGCGCCTCCGGGGGCCGGGGGCGCGTGTTTTGTCTTTCAGCAGTTCAACGGCGAGCGTCTCAGCCGCGACGGAAGCCGCCTTCGGCCACGCGGGCGATATCGCCGCGGGTCAGGCCGATGTCGTTCAGCTCGTGATCGGAAAGAGCCTCGAGCGCCTTGCGGGTCTTCATCGCGTTGCGGTAGGCGGAAAAGCCGGAGAAGAAAGAAGTGGTGAGGCCTTTGGAGCTCGACGAAACAGTCGAGGACATCGGTTTGGTCAGGGTCATCATGTCAGTCGGTCCTTGAAGGAAAGAGTTTTCATTTTGCTCAATATCTGAGCGCATATGGATCTTCGCCGCATGTAGTGTGGGCGGTTTGTGAAAGCAAATGCTCTCCCGACAGCCCCGCTATGCGTTTCTGTCATGGCTGATTGCCAAAGGGTCAAAAGACAGGAATATGGGCGGAAATCCCGGGAATTGCTTATATAATTGGCAAGCGACCCTGGCTGATCCGGCGTTCGAGGCGAAAGGAAAGACAACATGAGCACTGCAACCCCGGCAACACGGTTTCTCGAACGCGCAGGGCTGTCTTTCGAGCGGCTCGAATATGACTATGGCGCCGGTGGTGAGGGGCCGATCGGGCTCAACGCGGCCGAGGCAATCGGCTGGGAGGCGGGGCGCGTGTTCAAGACGCTGATGGTCGAGCTGGACGGCAAACCTGCCTGTGCCGTGCTCGCGTCGAACCGCAGCCTGTCGATGAAAAAGCTCGCCGCCGCGCTCAAGGGCAAATCGGCACAGATGATGGACCCTTCAAAAGCCGAGCGTCTGACCGGGTTTCACACCGGCGGGATCAGCCCGTTCGGCCAGAAGAAACGCGTGCCGATCGTGTTTGACGCGACGGTGACCGAAGTGCCCGCTCCTGTGGTGATCAACGGTGGCAAGCGCGGGCTGATGGTCTGCCTCGATCCGGTGCCGGCGATCGAGGCGCTGGGCGCGAAAGTCGCCGCGGTCAGCCAATAGCGCGGGAATTGGCCGCTCAAAGCCCGAAGTAACTTTGTAAACATGCGGGAAAGCGAGGTTTTTCGGCGCTCGGCGAAAATCTGCGCGCGGGATCGGCGTGACTTCGCTGCCATGCTCTTTTTCGAATTGCTTTTCGAAATGAAAAAACCGTTAACAGAGCGAATCGCCTGTGCTAGCCTGCAGATAATAAAAAAATATATGGCAGGCATATAGGCAATGAGAACGGGCTCTTCAGGCACGTTTGTCATCGCGTGGACGCAAGGGGAACTCGACGGTATGTCCCCTGCGCCGCTTTCGGCTCTCACGCTCGGCGCCACATGGCGCTGGACCGGTGAGGCCGTTTGCGTCGACGGTGCGCGTGATGTCTACGTTTTGGACAAGGCAATCGGTCGCGCCGAATTGCATCAGCGCGCGGCACAATCGGTGCGCCGGTTGATCGGTGCGGCGCTCTCGGACGGGCCGGTCTATCGCGACCGCCGGGTGCGGACGCGGCTGTTCGACGGTGGTTTCGATGTCACCGACGGCATCAATCTCTATGAGATTACCCTGATCGACCGACCGGAGCTGGGCACGCCGCTTTTGATGTTCCTCGGAGAGGTGCCGCCGCCGGACACCGATCTCTGGATCGTTTCCTCACATATTGCCGCCGCCCCGAAAGACAGCGAGGTGACCCCCGGCGGGGTGATCTGTTTCACCCCCGGCACCAGAATCCTGACCCCTGACGGGCCGGGCCTCGTCGAAGAGCTGTCCGAGGGCGATGCGGTCCAGACCAAGGACAACGGTGTGCAGAAGCTGCGCTGGATCGGACGGCGTCACGTCTCCGGTGCCCGGCTCTATGCCATGCCGGAGCTGCGCCCGATCCGCTTTCGTGCCAATGCGCTGGGCGCGGGTGTCCCGGACGAAGATCTCATCGTCTCGCCGCAGCATCGCATGTTGATCGGCGGGCAGGCGGCGCGGGATCTGTTCAATGCCGATGAGGTGCTGGTGGCGGCCAAGGATCTGGTCAATGACACTTCGATCGTCAAAGAGCGGCATATGCGCCAACTGGAGTATATCCACCTGCTGTTCGACTGCCATCAGGTGATCTTTGCCAATGGCATGGAGACCGAAAGTTTCCACCCGGCCTTCGCCGATCTCGGCCAGGTGCCCGAAGCCCAGAAGGCGGAGCTCTACGAGCGTTTCCCGCATCTGGGGGAGACGCCGGAGAATTACGGTCCGGCGGCGCGGCGCACGCTCTCCACCGCGGAGGCGGCGATCCTCATGCATAATGTGGCGTGAGGGGCGTGGTTGCTTTGCGGGACGGAGTGGAGGTTTGAACCATATGCAACCGCCCGGAACAGCAACGCAGTTGCCCGGGCGTGCGCTGGACCGTGTCACGCCAGAGGCGTGCTTTCAGCACGACCGGTCAGGCGCATTTGGGGCCGCACGCACCGTTCTGATCTTTTCCGGATTTGGCAAATATAAAGCGCAACGTTCAAGCGTTGCCGCGCCTGCCCACAGTCCGGCGCACGCCCTCTGCTCCCAATGTCCGACATGGGCTCAAACCGGCCATTCGAGGTTTCCAAAGCTGGTCGTACCGAGATTCTTCCGATTTCCCGCCTGCCGCGCTTGACTCCCGGCGCTTCGGTTGTATAAGCCCGCCATCCGGTGTGCAGGGAGCCTTGCGCGCCGCGACCATATTTGGTGTTGGTGGCCCTCGCAAGAGGATGACCTGTCGCCCAAAGGGATGTCACCCGGCGGGAAAGGACAGCACCTTTCATTCCTACTGAAAGGATCCAGATCGTGACCAAACGCACGTCTGCCAAGTACAAAATCGACCGCCGCATGGGTGAAAACATCTGGGGTCGTCCGAAATCTCCGGTCAACCGTCGTGAATATGGCCCGGGCCAGCACGGTCAGCGCCGCAAGGGCAAGCTCTCCGACTTCGGTCTGCAGCTCCGCGCCAAGCAGAAGCTGAAAGGCTACTACGGCGATCTGACCGAGAAACAATTCCGCCGCATCTTCGCCGACGCCGAGCGTCTCAAAGGCGACACCGGTGAAAACCTCATCGGTCTGCTGGAATCCCGTCTCGACGCCGTCGTCTATCGCGCCAAATTCGTGCCGACCGTGTTTGCGGCCCGTCAGTTCGTCAACCACGGCCATGTGCTCGTGAACGGCCAGCGCGTCAACATCCCCTCCTACCGTGTGAAAGAGGGTGACGTGATCGAGGTCCGCGACAAATCCAAACAACTCGCCGTCGTGCTCGAGGCCGTCGGTCTCGCCGAGCGTGACGTTCCGGATTACGTTGACGCCGACCATTCCAAAATGACCGCGACCTTCGTGCGCAAGCCGGGCCTCTCCGATGTGCCCTACGCTGTGCAGATGGAACCGAACCTCGTCATCGAATTCTACGCTCAGAACTAAGCCACGCGCTTTTCTGAGCCGAAATCGACAAGACATTCGAAAGGCCGTCCTCTCGGGGCGGCCTTTTGCTTTGGGGCGCAGGCCGGGGCTCCTGGTTGCCCTTCCGGGCGGGTGCGCAAAGCTCCCAATGTCGCCAAAGGGCGCATGCCCAAACTTTCCCGCCTGCCGGTTTCCCCCACCTGAACCGAATCCCGTTTCGCGCTATACTGAACCGGTTGGTATCAGTGTCAGGGAGGGTCGGGTCATGGCTCAGCGGGATATTTCTTTCGGATCGTTCAATCTCTACAACCTGCAGCTGGCGGGTCAGCCGATGTATTCCGGCTCCCGTTGGTCCGAGGCCGAATATGAGGCCAAGGTGTTCTACACCGGCGCCGTGCTTTACCGGATTCAGGCGGATGTCGTGGGGTTTCAGGAGCTTTGGGCCGGCGCCGCGCTCGAAGAGGCGATGTCGGTCGCGGGTATGGAAGACAGCCATACCGCGCTGGTGCCGCCGGGCCACCCGGGGACACGGATCACCTGCGCCGGTCTGGTGCGCAACGGGATTCTGGAGGGCGAGCCGGAGTGGATCACCGATTTTCCGGAGGAAATGATGCTGGCCTCTGGCGGCGACGATCCGCAACAGGACCGGATTGCCGTGGCGCTCACGACGTTTTCGCGGCCCGTGCTGCATTTCACGGTGCGGCCGCATCCGGACACGCCGCTGATCCATGTCTTCGTCTGCCATTTCAAATCGCGGCGCCCGACCGAGCTCTGGCGCGAGGACTGGTATGAGCGCGACGTCCACAAGCCGCATCTCAACGCCCTGGGCTATGCGGTCTCGACCATCCGCCGCACGGCAGAGGCGACGGCGCTCAGGATGCTGATCACCAATATCACCAAGGGGACGAACACGCCGGTGGTGGTGATCGGCGATATGAACGACGGAAAATTGTCGAATACGCTCAATATTCTCTCTGAGCAGCCGCAATATCTCACCGGGCTCTCCGAGGGCGGCGGCGACAATGCGCTCTATACCGCGCAGACCTTGCAGGAATATCGCTCGACCCGGGATGTCTATTACACCCATGTGTTCAAGAAAGAGCGCGAGAGCCTCGATCACATCCTGTTTTCGCAGGAATTCTACGATCATTCGAAAAAGCGGCTCTGGGCCTTCGACGAGATGACCGTCGACAATGATCACCTCAATCTCGAGGATCACAAAGCCAGCGGCACCAATGATCACGGCATCCTGCGTGTCGGGTTCAAATGGAAACCGGCGGAGGGCGCCCTGGCCTGAGGCGCGGTCCGGGCGTCGGCGCGCGCGCGCTCCGTGCATTTGTGCAAACCGACGCGTGCGGGCAACAGCCGCGTTTTGGCTGTTCATCTTGCTGGCAATGTCTTGCGCCGGACGCTATGAGAAGCGGGAAATTCTAAGCGAGTGGACCTATGACCCGTTTGATCGAACCGCAACCCGGCATTCTTGACATCGCGCTCTATCAGGGCGGTGCCAGCCATGTGCAGGGCGTCGAAAATGTGATCAAGCTGTCTTCGAACGAGAACCCGTTCGGGGCGCCGGAAAGCGCGAAGGCAGCCTTTGCCAAGGCGGCGCATAATCTGCATCGCTATCCGAACACGGATCATGCCTCCCTGCGCAAGGCCATCGCCGATGTGCACGGGCTGGATGCGGAGAGCATCATCTGCGGCGTCGGCTCGGATGAGATCATCACCTTCCTGTGCCAGGCCTATGCCGGCGTCGGCGATGAGGTGATCTATACCGAACACGGGTTTTCCATGTACAAGATCTCGGCCCGGGCCGCCGGTGCCCAGCCGGTCTGTGTGCCGGAACGCGAACGCGTGGTCGATGTCGATGCCATTCTCGCCGCCTGCACCGAGCGCACCAAGCTGATCTTTATCGCCAACCCGGCCAATCCCACGGGCACGATGATCGGTCAGCGCGACATCGCGCGGCTTGCCAATGCCATCCCGCCGCAGTGCATTCTGGTGCTCGACGGCGCCTATGCCGAGTTTGTCGAAGGCTTCGACGGTGGCGCGGCGCTGGTGGAAACGCGCGACAATGTGGTGATGACCCGGACCTTCTCGAAGATCTACGGTCTCGGCGGTGTGCGCATCGGCTGGGGCTACGGGCCCAAGGACATCATCGATGTGCTGAACCGCGTGCGCGGGCCGTTCAATCTCTCCGAGATGCAGATCGCCGCTGCCGAGGCGGCGGTGAAGGATCGTGATTGGGTCGAGAAATGCCGCGACGACAACACCCGTCTGCGGGCCTGGCTCGCCGAGGCGCTGATGGAGCTGGGCGTGCCCTCGGACACCTCCTGTGCCAATTTCATTCTGGCGCGGTTTCAGGACCAGGCCGAGGCCGAGGCCTGTGACGACTTCCTGAAGTCGAACGGCATCATCGTGCGCCGGGTGGCGGGTTATGGTCTTCCGAATTGCCTGCGCATCACCGTCGGCGATGAGGCCTCCTGCCGCCGGGTCGCCCATGTGATCGGGCAATTCAAGGATCAGAAGGTCAAGGGCGAACAGGGTTTGACGGACGCGGCCAGCGAGGATCAGAGCGGTGGCTGAGGTGATCTACAACCGTGTCGCGCTGATCGGGCTTGGCCTCATCGCCGGCTCGATGTCTCTGGCGATGCGCCGCGCCGGTGTGGCGGGCGAGATCACCGGCTATGCCCGTTCGCAGGCCACCCGCGACACGGCGCGCGAGATCAACCTCGTGGATCGGGTCTGTGATACGGCGGTCGAGGCGGTCGAGGGCGCCGATCTCGTGGTGCTTGCCGTGCCTGTGGGCGCCATGGGGCCGGTGATGCAGGAGATCGAAGCGACGCTCAAACCGGGCGCGGTGGTCACCGATGTCGGCTCCGTCAAAGCCTCGGTTCTCGAGGCGGTGATGCCGCATATCCCCGAGGGGGTCGAGTTCGTCGGCACCCACCCGATGGCCGGCACCGAACATTCCGGGCCACGCTCGGGCTTTGCCGAGCTGTTCGACAACCGTTGGTGCCTTGTCGTTCCCCCCGAAGGGGCCGACGAGCGCGCGGTCAAGAGGCTCGAAAGCTTCTGGGCCGCTTTGGGCGCCAATACCGAACGTATGGACCCGGAGCATCACGATACGGTCTGTGCGGTGGTGTCCCATGTGCCGCACCTGATCGCCTATACCATGGTGGGCGTCGCCGACGACCTGCGTCGGGTGACCGATCAGGAGGTGATCAAATTCTCCGCCGCGGGGTTCCGGGATTTCACCCGCATCGCCGCCTCGGACCCGACCATGTGGCGCGACGTGTTCCTGACGAACAAGGATGCGGCGCTGGAGATCCTCGGACGTTTCACCGAAGAACTGTTCGCGCTTCAGCGCGCCATTCGCACCGGTGACGGCGATCATCTGCACGACTATTTCACCCGCACACGGGCGATCCGCCGCGGCATCATCGAAGCGGGTCAGGATACCGACGCCCCGGATTTCGGTCGCGGCAACAAGAAAGGCGCATGAGGGCCGGGGGGCTCATATCCCTTGCCCTGAGCCTCGTGCTCTGCGCAGGCGCTGCCGCCGCGCTGGAGTATTCGATCATTCCAGTGGCGCGTCCCGGTTCTGGTTCTCCTTTGCCCACGGCAGAGTTCAAGACCGCGCCGAAAGCTGTCTCGAGTCATTCTCCGGTCCTCCGTCCTGGATCGCGCGGCGTTGCCGTGGTTGCGCAGGCGCCAGTTCAGAGCAGGCGTGGGTTTGCTTCGCCCGTACCGGTCCCGCGTCCGGCAGGGCTGTCGCGCCAGACCTCCGGCCCGGCATATAGCCAGCCGGCGGTCGCCCCGGTCAATGCCAGTGCACGCGCGGCTGCGCTCTGCGGCGTCCGTGACATTCGCGGTCAGAAGCTCGGGCGCATTCCGGGCCAGATCGCGGGCTGTGGCGTGACAGAGCCGGTGCAGGTGACAGAGCTGGCGGGGGTGCGGCTTTCGCGCCCTGCGGTGGTGGATTGCACCACCGCCAAGACGCTCCGCAATTGGGTCGAGAAAGACGCCAAGCCCGTGATCGGCCGTCTGGGCGGCGGGCTTGCCGAACTGCAGGTCGCAGCCAGCTATGCCTGTCGTCCGCGCAACAATCAGCCCGGGGCGAAAATCTCCGAACATGGCAAGGGGCACGCCGTCGATATCGCCGCGCTCCGGCTTCGGAACGGAATGGTGCTTTCGGTGCAATCGGGGTGGAATGATCCGGTGCAGGGCAAGCTCCTGCGCAGGTTGCACAGCTCGGCCTGCGGACCTTTCGGCACGGTGCTCGGCCCCGAAAGCGACCGCTTTCACAAGGATCATTTCCATTTCGACACGGCGCGGTATCGCTCGGGCAGCTATTGCCGCTGAGATTGGCTGCGACCTGAATTATGCAGGTCAAATCTGAGGAACCAAGGAGACGTTCGAACTTTGCGCAACCGCCCGGAACAGCAACGTAGTTGTTCGGGCGTGCGCCGGACCGTCCCGTCGGTCTGGCGCATTGCCGCCCCCGCGCGTGCGATCTGATCTTTTCCGGATCTGAATGGGATAAAGCGTTTCGTTCAAATGTCGGATGCGCCAGCCCACGGTCCGGCGTTCGCCCTCGTGACCCATGTCCCCAAGGGGCATCTCTACCAGCGGCCACAGTTCGTATGAGGTGCCCCTAGCGGATCACGATCCGTGGCGCCGGTCCCAGCGGGATGAAGCCGAGCGAGATCATCCCGTCCTTCAAGGTCAGCTCCGCGTCGATCGAATCCTTGCGCCCCGACAGGCCTGCGAGCATCTCGCCGCCGCGCAGGGCCAGATTGCTCATGTTTTCGGGGATCGCCCCGGTGGAAATCGCCAGCTCGACCATCTCGCGCCAGTTTTTCGCCTTCACCGCCAGCGTGCCCTGCGGATAGCCGCGTCTGTCGATGTCAAACGTGCCCGCAAGTTTCAGATCGAGCTTGCCCCATTTCGCGGCCAGTTCCTCGAGCTCGATATGGGTCGGTTGCGGCCGCGGGCCTTCGAGCGCGTGAATGTCCCAGGGACCGTCGAACGTCGCGCTCATCGCGAGGGTCAGGGTCTCGAACCGATCCGACAGGAGACCCTTGGGGTCGAGCTCTTCGATGAGGCCGCCGGTGGGCGCAAAGCCCTCGATCGAGGCAGAAATGTCATGGGTGAGCGGGGCGTCGTCGCGGCGCTCGGTCGTCACCGTGCCGGATTGCAGCGTAAAGCCCCAGGTCGCGGTGGATTGCAGGGTCAGCGCGGTGAGGGTCGCGGCAGCATGGTCGAGCGTCAGGCTCGGGCCGGGCGCGACGAAAAGCTGCGCCTCGGCCAGCTCCTGGGTGATGTCGAGCCGCTGATACGGCGAGGCCAATGTGACCTCGGGCGCCATGCGCAGGGTGAAGCGCGTCGGGCGGTGGCTCTGGCTCAGAATGTCGATGCGCGGGGTCGAGAGCGCCACACCGGTGCGCGGATCGGCGAGTTTCGGGGCGAGGATTTCGGTGTCGAACCGGGTCGGGAAACCGCGCGTCTTGATCTCTTCCGCCTCGGCCTGCCAGCCCTCGCTGGCGCGGGCGTCGATCCAGGCGGAGATCGCCGTTTCCGTGCTCTTCGCCCCGATCATCCAATAGGCGGTATAGATCAGCACGGCGGCCAGCACGAGCCAAAGCAATTTGCGCATCAACGGGTCCTCATGTCTCGACTGTCAGCGCGGGGTGGTCTTTTCATTCCCGCTCGGCCCGTGTTTAACGGGGACGATCTCAAGAAGAAAGCCGACAAAGAGGGCAGGGCGATGACAAGCGATCACGAGTTGATCCGGGACGGGTTTTGGGTCTTTGGCTATGGCTCTCTGATGTGGAACCCCGGCTTCGAGTTCCTCGAACGTCATCCCGCCCGGCTGATGGGGTACAGTCGGTCTTTCTGCATGTGGTCGATCCATCATCGCGGCACGCCGGAGGTGCCGGGGCTGGTGCTGGCGCTGGACGAAGACGCCGCCGGGCAATGCCAGGGGCTCGGATTTCACATCGGACCGGAGGTTGCCGAACAGGCGCTGGCCGATCTGCGCGAACGCGAGCTGGTGTCTTCGGCCTATCTCGAACGCGAGGTCATCCTCCATGTCGATGACGGGCGCAGGCAACGCGCGCTGGCCTATGTCGTCGATCCCGATCACGACCAATATACCGGCGCCCTGAGCCTCGAACGCCAGGCCGAGGTGATCGCCGGGGCCTGTGGCGGGCGCGGGCCGAATTGCGACTATCTGTTTTCGACCGCCATGCATCTCTCTGAGCTGGGCATGGAAGATCCCGAACTGACCGAGCTGTCGGAGCTGGTGCGCCACCATATTCAGCTGCACCGCTGATTTCGCGGCGATCCCACCGGATTATCCGGCAACACACGAAATCGCGTGTTGGCAGACGGGGGGTCTTGCCCCTATCGTGAGCCAAGAAATCAACGACAGGTCAGGACAGGGTCGATGGACCAACCCGATCGCGAGGGCGAGCTGAAATTCTTTTCCCAGCCGGTGCGTCAGATCACTTTGATGGTGATCGTGCTCGGGCTTGTGGCCTTTGGCTTCAACATCGCGCTGCCGCGGGTCGGACCGGTGTTCTTCGCCAATCTCTATCTCAATGGCTTCATCGCCATCGTCTTCGTGATCGGCATCCTGTCCTGTTTCTTTCAGGTGGTACAGCTGGTCGCCTCGGTCAACTGGATCGAACGCTTTACCGGGCAACGACCGCGCGTTCCGGGCAAGAAGGCGCCGCGTCTTCTGGCGCCGCTGGCGGCACTTCTGCGCGACCGCAATGCCCGGACCCAGATTTCCTCGACCTCGGCGCGTTCGATCCTCGACTCGGTCGCCACCCGCATCGACGAGGCGCGCGACATCACGCGCTATATTGCCAATCTGCTGATTTTCCTTGGCCTTCTGGGCACGTTCTACGGGCTGGCCACGACCGTACCGGCGCTGGTGCAGACGATCCGCTCGCTCTCACCTTCGGCTGGCGAAGGGGCCAGTGATGTGCTGACGCAGCTGATGAGCGGGCTCGAGAGCCAGTTGGGCGGCATGGGCACGGCCTTTGCCTCCTCGCTTCTGGGCCTCGCCGGCTCGCTCGTCGTCGGCATGCTCGAGCTGTTCGCCTCGCATGGTCAGAACCGGTTTTTCCGTGAGCTCGAAGAATGGCTGTCCACCATCACGCGTCTCGGGGTGGCGGGCGATGGCGAGGGCGGCGATATGTCCGGCGCCGTGGCGGTTCTCGATCACATGGGGCGTCAGATGGACGAACTGCAAGGCCTCTTTGCCCGCGCCGATGCCGGGCGCGCCACGACCGAAGCGCGGCTGGAACAGCTGGCGATCTCGGTCGACCGGATGGTCGTGGAACTCTCGGGCGAAAGAGAGCTGGCCCATGTCATGACCCGTGTCGCCGAGGGGCAGGAGCGTCTGGTGACTGTGCTGGACAATCGCGAGTCCGGCGGCGGCGGCGAGGGCATCGACGCCGAAAGCCGGATGCGCCTGCGCTCCATTGATGTGCAGCTTTTGCGCATTCTCGAAGAGCTCTCCGCCGGGCGTCAGGAGAGCCTCGCGGAATTGCGCGCCGAGATTGCCGGTCTGACCCGGACACTCCGCGATCTCGGCGATCAGGGCAGGTGATCCATGGCCGTGCTGCGCCGATCTTCCGCCCGCATGTCCGGCTCGATCTGGCCGGGGTTCGTCGATGCGATGACGGCGCTTCTCTTGGTGCTGATGTTCGTGTTGACGATTTTCATGGTGGTGCAATCGATGCTGCGCGATCAGATCACCGGACAGGAACACGAGCTCGACGCGCTCACCACCGAGCTGACCGCATTGGCCAATGCGCTGGGGCTCGAGCAGCAGAAGAGTTCCGGCCTGGAGACCCAGTTGGGCGAGCTGCAAGCCACTCTGACCCGGAGCCGCGCGCGGGCCGAGGCTCAGGCCGAAACGATCCAGGGGCTCGAGGCGCAAAACGCTGCGCTCACCGGGCGCATCGCCTCGTTCGAACAACAGGTGGCAAGCCTGATCGCCGAACGCGACGCGGCCCTGAGCGACGGCACGCAGCTCGCCGCCCAGATCGAGGATCTGGAAGCCGCCAAGGCCCAGCTGATTTCGGAACAGGAAGCGGCGCAGCTCGCCCTGGCGAAAGCCCGCGACGAGATCGACACCGCCACACAAGAAGCCCGGCTGGCCGCCGCCCGGCGCGAGGCGCTGGATGCGCTGGTGGCACAGTTGAAATCCGAGGCGAATGAGAGGCAAGTGGCGCTCGAGGCGGCGCAGGCGGATCTCTCGCAGGCGGAACAGGACCGTCTCGCCGATGCGGCGGCCTTGCAGGCGCTGCAGGAGCGGCTTGCCGGGTCTACCGAAGAACTCACGGCGATGACGCTGGCGCTCGAGGAAGCCCGCAAGGATGCCGAGGAAACGCTGACGCTTCTGGCGGCGGCGCGCACGGCCCGCGATCAGTTGCAGGGCCAGCTCGACCGACAGGTCACGGATCGCGAAAAACAAGCCGCGCTTCTGGCCGTGGCGCAGCAATCTCTAGCGGAAGAAGAGGCGAAGTCGGCCGAGGGCGAGCGCAAGCTGGCACTTTTGAACGCCCAGATCGCCCAGATGCGCGAACAGCTTTCCTCGCTGCAATCGACGCTCGATGTGCGCTTGGCGGCGGATACCGAGAGCAAGGTGCAGATTGACAGCCTGACCCAGCGGCTGAACGCTGCTCTGGCCCAGGTCGCGGCCGAGGAGAAAGCGCGCGCGGCTTTGGAAGAGGCGGAGCGGATCAGGCTCGAGGAAGAGGCGAAATCGCTGCAAAACTACCGCTCCGAGTTCTTCGGGCGGATGCGCGAGATCCTTGGAGACCGCGAGGGCGTGCGCATCGTCGGTGACCGGTTCGTGTTCAGCTCTGAAGTGCTGTTCGAACCGGCATCTGCAGAACTGGGCCCCGAAGGCAAACGCCAGATCGCGGGCGTGGCGCGCATCCTGTCCGACGTGGCCTCCGAGATCCCGCCCACCATCGATTGGGTGATCCGGGTCGACGGCCACACCGACAAGACGCCGCTTTCGGGCACCGGGGAATATCGCGACAACTGGGAATTGTCGCAGGCCCGGGCGCTCTCCGTCGTGCGCTACATGGTCAATGATCTCGGCTTCGATCCCTCGCGGCTTCTGGCGGCGGGGTTCGGTGAATATCGTCCGGTGGCGATCGGCGACAATCCGGAGACCTTGGCGATGAACCGCCGGATCGAATTCAAGCTGACAGAGAAATAACCAGACGCAGGATCAATTGCTGATCTGGAACCGTTCCTCGCGGCGGTCGATTTCCTGATCCTTGCGGATGAGCTGCACGGTGGCGCTGTAGCCGCCGGCGGGCCAGCTGCCCGGATTTTTCCGACCGATGGCGCGGTAGAGCTGGGCCTGTTCCTTGTCGATGGTCACGTCGCGACCGATCACTTCGCCTTCGGGGCCGAAGATCGACATGCGCAGGATGTCCCCGGAGAGCGCGCCATAGGCAAAGCCGAAGACCACGAGCGCCGGGCTCTCGGTGGTGAGGCGCTTGGCGCCGGCGGTGCCGGCCTTGACGCTTTGATAATCGGGAACCTGGGTGTCGATGCCGACCGAGAGCAGCCCGCCGGCATGATAGACCATGTCGCGATCCCAGAGCGTGCCGCCCATGATCGCCTCGATGCCACAGGAAATCAGCCCGCCGGGGTTGAACGGGTCAACGACCTTGCCGTCATGGCGCACCGCCAGATGGACATGCGGGAATTGCGTCATGCCGGACAGGCCGACCTGACCCAACACCGTGGTTTTCGAGACTTTCTGGCCTTTTTCGACGGCGATCGTGCCGTTCATCATGTGGCAATATTGCGTGGTCCAATTGTCGCCATGGTCGATCACCACGCCATTGCCGCATTCGCGACCGGTGATGTCCGGTGCACCCTCGGTGCCTTGCGGGACATCCTCCATGCCGTCGCGGGTGGCAATCACCGTGCCGGGGGCGGCGGGCAGGACATCGACACCTTGCCACATGTCGATCACGGCGGGCAGGGCGAAATCCGTGCCCTTGTGCCCGTCATAGGAGAGCGTGCCACAGGTGAAATCCGCGGCCCCCGGGCCCGGGTCCGCATCGACGTAATTCTGGATATAGCAGGTTTCGCCCAGGGTGCAGTCAATCGGCGGGCTGAGGATCGGGTCCTTGGCCAGAGCTGGCGTGGCGATGGTGAGAAGGGCGAGGGAGAAAAACGTGCGGATCATGGCGACAAGCTTGCCGATGCGCGGCGCGCCGTCAACAGGCGAGAGATCACAACCGGTTGGGCCGGGGGAAAAGCGTGGGGCTGTGTTGCGAATGCCTGCTTTGCGGGACGGAGATCTGGGCGCGGGATAAGGCGAAGCCGCCGCGCCTGCGCCTGCCCGTCCCGGCGGGCTGGCGCATTTCATCGGCACGCAAACCTCTGATCATGGATGTATTTTGCACCATAAAGAGCGCCGCACAGTCGTCACGGCGCCATCCCACGGGCAGGCTTGTCGTGGCTCGCGTTGCACGACGTTCGAATGTCTGGCCTGGGCTCATAGCGGCCCGCACGGACTTATAGAAAAGGCCCCGCCATTTCTGACGGGGCCTCGATCCTCATGCCCTTGTCGAGATCACCTCTATCGAGATCACTCGGCGGTCAGCAATGGCGGCTTTTTCGAGCGGCCGATGCGCGGCGCGCCGGGCTCTTCGATCCGAAGCTCGATCTCGCCATCCTTGACGCCGACCTTGACCACGCCGCCTTTCGCGAGCTTGCCAAACAGCAACTCCTCGGCCAGCGGCTTCTTGATGTGCTCCTGAATGACGCGGCCCAGCGGACGCGCCCCCATCTTGTCGTCGTAACCTTTCTCGGCGAGCCATTCGGCGGCCGGGCGGGTGAGTTCGATATGCACATTGCGGTCCATCAGTTGGGCCTCAAGCTGCAGCACGAATTTCTCGACCACTTGCAGGATGACCTCTTTCGGCAGCGGCGCAAAGGAGACCACGGCGTCGAGACGGTTGCGGAACTCCGGCGTGAAGGTGCGTTCGATCGCGGCGGTGTCTTCGCCCTCGCGACGGTCGCGACCGAAACCGATCGCCTCTTTCGCCTGCTCGGAAGCCCCGGCGTTCGAGGTCATGATCAGGATCACGTTGCGGAAATCCACGGTGCGGCCGTTGTGATCGGTGAGCTTGCCGTTGTCCATCACCTGCAACAGGATGTTGTAGACATCCGGGTGGGCTTTCTCGATTTCGTCCAGGAGCAGCACGCAATGCGGATGCTGATCGACGCCATCGGTCAAAAGACCGCCCTGATCAAAGCCGACATAGCCCGGAGGCGCACCGATCAGGCGCGAGACCGCGTGTTTCTCCATGTATTCGGACATGTCGAAGCGCAAGAGTTCCACGCCCAGCGTATCGGCGAGCTGTTTGGCAACCTCGGTCTTGCCGACGCCCGTGGGACCGGCGAAGAGATAGTTGCCGATGGGTTTTTCCGGTTCGCGCAATCCGGCACGCGCCAGTTTGATCGCGGAGCTGAGGGTCTCGATCGCCTTGTTCTGGCCGAAGACCACGCGTTTGAGCGTCGCCTCGAGATCCTTGAGAACCTCGGCATCGTCTTTCGAGACATTCTTCGGCGGGATGCGGGCAATCTTGGCCACCACCGCTTCGATCTCTTTCGGTGAGATGGTCTTGCGACGTTTGCTCTCGGCCACGAGATGCTGGGCCGCGCCGGCCTCGTCGATCACATCGATCGCCTTGTCGGGCAGTTTGCGGTCATGGATGTAGCGGGCGGAGAGCTCCACCGCGGTCTTGATCGCATCATGGGTGTAGCGGATGTCGTGGTGTTCCTCGAAATAGGGTTTGAGACCCTGAAGGATTTTCACCGCATCATCGACCGACGGCTCGTTGACGTCGATTTTCTGGAACCGACGCGACAGGGCGCGATCTTTCTCGAAATGCTGGCGGAATTCCTTGTAGGTGGTCGACCCCATGCAGCGCAGCTTGCCGCCTTGCAGGGCGGGTTTCAGCAGGTTCGAGGCATCCATCGCGCCGCCGGAGGTGGCGCCGGCGCCGATCACCGTGTGGATCTCGTCGATGAACAGCACCGCATCCGGGTGATCCTCGAGTTCCTTGACCACGGCTTTCAGGCGTTCCTCGAAATCGCCACGGTAGCGGGTGCCCGCCAGAAGCGCGCCCATGTCGAGCGAGAAGATCGTGGATTTCGACAGCACCTCGGGGGTTTCGCCGTCGACGATCTTCTTGGCCAGACCTTCGGCAATCGCGGTCTTGCCGACGCCCGGGTCGCCCACCAGAAGCGGGTTGTTCTTGCGGCGGCGGCAGAGCACCTGGATACAGCGCTCCACCTCGTGGGCGCGCCCGATCAGCGGATCGACATCGCCTTTCATGGCTTTCTTGTTCAGATCGACACAGTATTTCGCCAGCGCCGATTCCTTGTCCTCGCCGGCGGGCTGGGCCTGTTGCGCCTGCGCCTCTTCCGCCGGCTCGTCGGAGCCGGTGATCGGACGCTGTTCGCCAAAGGCCGGATCTTTCGCCACGCCATGGGCGATGAAATTCACCGCATCATAGCGGGTCATGTCCTGTTCCTGCAGGAAATAGGCGGCGTTGCTCTCGCGCTCGGCAAAGATCGCGACAAGCACATTGGCGCCGGTGACCTCGGTGCGGCCAGAGGACTGCACATGGATCGCGGCGCGCTGGATCACGCGCTGGAAGGAGGCGGTGGGCACCGCCTCGGAGCCTTCGACATCGGTGACCAAGGTCGAAAGATCGTCCTCGATATAATCCAGAAGGGTTTTTCGCAGCTCCTCAAGCTCGACATTGCAGGCCTGCATCACGCGGGCCGCGTCGGGCTCGTCGATCAGGGCCAGCAACAGGTGTTCCAGGGTCGCGAGTTCATGGCGACGGGCATTGGCCAGCGCCAAGGCTGCGTGGATGGCTTGCTCAAGGGTGTTCGAAAATGACGGCACGTCTTCTGTGCTCCTTCGCATTCGGGGTCTGGAGGGGGGCATTGCGATGGCCCCGCAACCTCAACCGTGGCCTCATACTCTTAAAGTTCGATTGAAATGCGCGCGCTTCAAGGAAAAAGTTGGTTAACGCGCGTAAATTTTTGTGAGGCGTCAAGTTTTGGGCGGATTCTGCGGATGCATTCCCTCATTCGTTGAAAAATATCTATGCAGACTTGACAGGAAAACAAGGGCAGAAGTGTTTCAAACCCGAGTCTTTCCGGTCTCTCAGAAGCGATCCTTGCGGGCGCGGATCTCGGCGAACACCGCCGCATCGGGGGCGTTTTCCATGCCGAGGGCGGCTTTCACCGGGGCGAGACCTGCCCGCAAGAACGGGTTGGTGGCCAGCTCCAGAGACAGGGCCGAGGGCACGGTGGGCGTGCCTTCGGCGCGTGCCGCCTCGATCGCCTTGGCGCGGGTCACAAGCGCGGTATTCTCCGGCTCGATGGTGAGGGCGAAGCGTGCATTGGTAGCGGTGTATTCATGGCCTGAATACACGACCGTGTCCTCAGGCAGGGCGGCAAAGCCCGAGAGCGTCTGCCACATCTGTTCCGGTGTGCCTTCGAACAGGCGGCCACAGCCCAGAGCCATCAGACTGTCGGCGGTGAACAGGGCTTTGGCGCTCTCGATATAATAGGCGATGTGACCGACGGTGTGGCCGTCGGCCGCCATCACCCGCACCTCATGGCCGGCAAACTCAAAACTCTGGCCCGGTTCGACCACACGGGCGAGCGGCGGCAGCCGGTGCTGGTCGGCCCTGGCGCCGGTGAGTTTTGCGCCGGTGGCCTCGATGATCCCGGCTGCGCCGTCGATATGGTCCCAATGGTGATGGGTGAGCCAGATCTCGTCGAGGCTCCAGCCGCGTTCGGAAAGCGCATCGAGAACGGGCGCGGGATCTGCGGCATCGATCAGCGCGGTGCGCCCGCTTGCAGGATCATGCACAAGAAAGTCGTAATTGTCGGAAAGTGCGGCAATGGTGACGATCTCAAGCATGGTGTTCTCCCTGCGCTTATGACTATGTTTGTCCTATGAATTGGGCCAAGAGCCACGGATTGCAATGCATCTCGATGTCGTAGAGCTGAGAAATTTCTACTACCGGACGGGCCTCGGCCGTGCGGCTCAGCGGGCAATCCGCGATCAGGTCGTGCAGCTTTGGCCCGATGCCGCGCGTCAGAGTGTCGCCGGTTTCGGCTTTGCCGTGCCGCTTTTGCGACCGTTTCTGGCCGATGCGCGTCGGGTGATCAGCATGATGCCGGATCAGCAGGGCGTGATGCATTGGCCCGCGGGCCTGCCCAATGTCTCGGCGCTGGTGCCGGAGACGCGCTGGCCCCTGCAGACCGGTTTCGTGGACAAGCTTCTGGTGATGCACGGGCTCGAGGTCAGCGACAGCCCAGATGCGCTTCTGGAAGAATGCTGGCGTGTTCTGGGACCCGGCGGGCGGGCGATGTTCGTCGTGCCCAACCGGGCCGGCCTCTGGTCGCGTTCGGACAGCACGCCGTTTGGCTATGGCCGGCCCTATTCGCTGGGGCAGCTCGAGACCCAGCTCCGTCGCGCGCGGTTCGTGCCGGAGCGCCACACCGCCGTATTGTTCCAACCACCCTCGCACAAACGTTTCTGGCTGCGCTGGGGGCCGGTGTGGGAAAGGATCGGGCGACAGATCTCGAGCGGTCCGGCGGGCGGGGTGCTGATCGTCGAAGCCTCGAAACAGGTCTATGCCCAGACAGGATCAGGCAGCCCTGAAGCGGTGCGGCGCAAGGGCGGTGTGCTCGAGGGCTTGAGACCGGTGCCCGAGGCGAAGCCGGTATAAATCAAAACTGTGGCGAAGCCGGTATAAATCAAGACTGTGGCGAAGCCGGTGTAACCGACCAGAGGCGAAGCGGGCCTACGTGCCGGGGGGGCCTTGATCAGGGTGACGCGACGTCCGGTTTCAACCTCGCTGTGAGATGGCTGAATTCCGCCGACGAGGTCTCTCATGTGCCTGAATTTAGGCATGTTTTTGCCTATTCTGGCCCTCCGGGGGGAGAAAATATCCTCAAACCTCACCCTATAATCTGCCGCAACTCTTTCTCTAGGTTCATGCCTTGCGGCGGTTGTTTCGGACAACCTCGTGATTGAGTAATAGTTACGGAAAGGAGCCCATAATGGGTCTTCAAAAAACCTCCCTCCCTTTCGCTGTCCTCTTGGCCTCCGCGCTTTCGGGGCCTGCCCTGGCGCAGCAAAACACGGTCTTTAACAATGTCGATTCTGTGGACGATGCCGTCACGGATCTCGAAGAAAATATCAAAGACGAATTTGCAGATGCGCGCGCATCCCGCGATTTTGGCAATGGCTCCGGCCGGCGCGGCTGGTATGGTTCTGTGTCGGCGACGGCCAACGGCACGAGCGGCAATTCCGACACGGCCGATCTCGGCGTCGGGGCGCGCTTCGGCTACGGGGACGGTGTGAACGGCCACGATGTCGCTCTGAGCTATACCTATAGCGAAGATGACGGTGACTCGACGGCCAACTCCCTGGCGGCGGCCTATGACTACACCCGCATGTTCAACCGGGATTTCTACGGCTACGGCAAAATCCGTACCACGTATGATGAATTCAGCTCCTACGAGACAGACACCTTTGTCGGCGTCGGTCTGGGCTACCGTGTGGTCAATACCCAGGATGTGACCTGGTCGCTTCAGGGCGGGCCGGGCTGGCGCTACGCGGAAGTGGCCGAGGGCGCCAATGTCGACGATCTCGATGAGGTTGCGGGCAGCTTTGCCTCCAAACTCTACTACGATCTGGGCAATGGCATGTTCCTGACCAATGACACCGACATCATCACCTCCGACGCGGATACCGCGGTGACCAACGAGCTCGGCTTCAATGTCTCGGTGTCCGGCCCGCTGGCTCTGCGCACATCCTTGCTGACCGAGTATCATAGCGATCCCCTCGCCGGGTATAAAAAGACCGACAACACTTTCGGCGTCTCGCTGGTCTACGCCATCAAGTAATTCGGGGCTTCATCGGGCAGTGTGTATATCAGGCTATACAGGTATCGCGGGAGCCTTCGGGCTCCCGCTTCTTTTTGCGGGCAAACGGCGTATCGAGCCGAATATATCAGCGCCGTATGTGCTGCCCGATCTTGAGGCATTTTGAATGGCGCGCTACGTGGATTCCCGGCGAAGCCAGGAGGAATCACACGATTCCGTGAGGCTCTCAGCCCGCGGCTGAGACATTTTTTTGCGCCACGGTGTCGCAAATCCGATAAGCTACTGAAATGTAAATGAAGCAAGTTTTACGCTGTTGGCGCTAAAGTGGCGCAACATGGTTGCGAGGAGGAGGAGCCTCTGCTACATCCGCTCTGATTTTGCTGCCTGCGCGGCTCGCGCGCGGGACAAACAATCTGCCCGGACTTTTCCAAAGAGCCTGTTCAAAGGGTCGGGGAGGGCTCGGGCCCTAAGACATCGGAAGGGTGGACGTGTCCGAACCAGCTTCGATCTCCAGCGGCATTGCCGCACGCTACGCAAAGGCCGTTTTCGAACTGGCCAAGGAAAGCAACGCCATCAAGGCGCTTGAAGGGGACGTGGCGACGCTGTCGACAGCGCTCTCCGAAAGCGACGATCTCAAGGCTCTGATCTCTTCGCCGGTCTACACCCGCGAAGAGCTGGAAGCCGCGATCACCGCGATTGCCAAAAAGGCCGGCCTGACGGATTTCGTGTCCAGCACGCTGGCGCTCATGGCCCAGAACCGCCGTCTTTTCGCTCTGCCGCAGCTCGTCTCCGGGCTCGCCGGTCTTCTGGCCGAAGAGCGCGGTGAAGTGACGGCCGAGGTCACCTCCGCCAAGGCGCTGACCAAGACGCAAAGCACCAAACTTGCCAAGACCCTCTCCGAGACCTTTGGTAAGACCGTGAACATCAATGCGACCGTGGATGAAACTCTCATCGGCGGTCTTGTCGTTAAGGTGGGCTCGAAGATGATCGACACCTCGATCGCCTCCAAGCTCAACTCCCTCCAGAATGCAATGAAAGAGGTCGGATAATGGGAATCCAGGCAGCTGAAATTTCTGCGATCCTTAAGGAGCAGATTAAAAACTTTGGCCAGGAGGCCGAAGTTGCTGAAGTGGGCCGCGTGCTCTCCGTCGGTGACGGTATTGCGCGTGTGTACGGCCTCGACAACGTTCAGGCCGGTGAGATGGTCGAATTCCCCGGTGGTATCCGCGGGATGGCGCTCAACCTCGAAGCCGATAACGTCGGCGTCGTGATCTTCGGGTCCGACCGTGACATTAAAGAAGGCGACACCGTCAAGCGCACCAAGTCCATCGTGGACGTGCCGGCCGGTGACGCGCTTTTGGGCCGCGTGGTCGACGGTCTGGGCAACCCGATCGACGGCAAAGGCGCCATCGAGGCTTCCGAGCGTCGCATCGCCGACGTCAAGGCCCCGGGCATCATCCCGCGTAAATCCGTGCACGAACCGATGGCGACCGGCCTCAAGTCCGTCGACGCCATGATCCCGATCGGCCGCGGCCAGCGTGAGCTGATCATCGGCGACCGTCAGACCGGTAAAACCGCCGTCGCACTCGACGCCGTTCTCAACCAGAAGTCCTACAACGACGCTGCTGGTGACGACGAGAACAAGAAGCTCTACTGCATCTACGTCGCGATCGGCCAGAAACGCTCCACCGTGGCTCAGCTCGTCAAGAAGCTCGAGGAAACCGGTGCGATCGAATACACGATCGTCGTGGCCGCAACCGCGTCCGACCCGGCTCCGATGCAGTTCATGGCACCCTATGCCGCGACCGCGATGGCCGAATATTTCCGTGATAACGGCAAACACGCTCTGATCATCTACGATGACCTTTCCAAGCAAGCCGTGTCCTATCGTCAGATGTCGCTGCTGCTGCGTCGTCCGCCGGGGCGTGAAGCTTACCCGGGTGACGTGTTCTACCTCCACTCGCGCCTGCTCGAGCGTTCCGCCAAGCTGAACGAAGACTTCGGCGCCGGCTCGCTCACCGCTCTGCCGATCATCGAGACCCAGGGTGGCGACGTGTCCGCCTTTATTCCGACCAACGTGATCTCGATCACCGACGGTCAGATCTTCCTCGAAACCGAGCTGTTCTACCAGGGTATCCGCCCGGCCGTGAACACCGGTCTCTCGGTGTCCCGCGTTGGTTCCTCGGCCCAGACGAAAGCCATGTCTTCCGTCGCCGGTCCGGTGAAGCTGTCGCTGGCTCAGTATCGCGAAATGGCGGCCTTTGCGCAGTTCGGCTCCGATCTCGACGCCTCCACCCAGCAGCTGCTGAACCGTGGTGCGCGCCTGACCGAGCTGATGAAACAGCCGCAATACTCGCCGCTGACCAACGCCGAAATCGTTGTCACCATCTTCGCCGGCACCAACGGCTACCTGGACAACATCCCGGTTTCCGAAGTCGGCAAGTTCGAAGCCCAGCTCCTGGACTTCATGCGCAACCAGAAAGCCGATGTTCTCGAGTGGATCACCAACGAGGATCCGAAGATCAAAGGCGAGCCCGCCGACAAGCTCAAAGCGGTTCTGGACGAATTCGCCAAAACCTACGCTTAATCCTTAAAGGACGCTTTTATGCCCAGCCTCAAGGATCTCAAAAACAGGATCTCGTCGGTCAAATCGACCCGCAAGATCACCAAGGCCATGCAGATGGTCGCGGCGGCCAAGCTCCGTCGCGCCCAGGATGCGGCTGAGGCCTCGCGCCCCTATGCAGAGCGTTTCAACGCTGTGCTGGGTGCGCTGTCGGCTTCGGTTGGTGGCTCCGATACCGCGCCCCGGCTTTTGGCCGGGACCGGCAAAGACGATGTGCAAATGCTTGTCGTCATGACATCTGAGAAAGGTCTCTGCGGCGGTTTCAACACCAATATCGTGAAGCTCGCCAAGACCCGGATCGCTGAACTCCAGGCCAAAGGCAAGGTGGTGAAAATTCTCACCGTCGGCAAAAAAGGCCGGGAACAGCTGAAACGGGAATATGCGGATCTTTTCGTCGGTCACGTGGACCTCACCGAGGTCAAGAAAATCGGCTATGCGAATGCGCAGGAGATCGCCAAGGATCTTCTGGCGAAATTCGATGAGGCCGAGTTCGACGTGGCGACGATCTTCTACGCGAAGTTCCAGAACGTCGTGACGCAGATCCCGACCGCACAGCAGATCATTCCCGCGGCCTATGAGGCCGAAGAGGGGGATGCCGGCGCGCTCTACGATTACGAGCCCTCCGAGGAAGGCATTCTTGCCGACCTTCTGCCGCGTGGTGTGGCAACGCAGATCTTCTCGGCTCTCTTGGAAAACGCCGCCTCCGAGCAGGGCGCGCGGATGTCCGCCATGGACAACGCCACCCGCAACGCAGGCGACATGATCGACAAGCTGACCATCGAGTATAACCGCTCGCGTCAGGCCGTGATCACCAACGAGCTTATCGAAATCATCTCGGGCGCTGAAGCGCTCTAAGACCCGGAGTATAGACACATGGCAAACGCAAAAGGCAAAATCACCCAGGTGATTGGCGCCGTTGTGGACGTGCAGTTCGAAGATGCGCTTCCTGAAATTCTCAACGCGCTTGAAACCGACAACAACGGCAACCGTCTGGTGCTCGAGGTGGCTCAGCACCTCGGCGAGAACACCGTTCGGACCATCGCAATGGACGCGACCGAAGGTCTCGTGCGCGGTCAGTCCGTGACCGACACCGGCGGCCCGATCACCATCCCGGTGGGCAACGCGACGCTTGGCCGTATCCTCAACGTCATCGGCGAGCCGGTCGACGAAAAGGGCCCGGTGGAAGCCACCGAAACCCGTCCGATCCACGCGGAAGCTCCCGAGTTCGCCGAACAGGCGACCGAGACCTCCATCCTCGTCACCGGCATCAAGGTGATCGACCTTCTCGCGCCTTACTCCAAAGGTGGTAAGATCGGTCTCTTCGGCGGCGCCGGCGTGGGCAAAACCGTTCTCATCATGGAACTGATCAACAACATCGCGAAAGTGCACTCGGGCTTCTCCGTGTTCGCCGGTGTGGGTGAGCGGACCCGTGAAGGCAACGACCTGTACCACGAGATGATCGAATCCAACGTCATCAAGCCGGACAACCTGTCCGAGTCGCAGGTGGCTCTGGTCTACGGTCAGATGAACGAGCCTCCGGGGGCCCGTGCCCGCGTTGCCCTGACCGGTCTGACCCTCGCGGAACAGTTCCGCGACCAGTCCGGCACCGACGTGCTGTTCTTCGTCGACAACATCTTCCGCTTCACCCAGGCCGGTTCCGAGGTGTCCGCACTTCTCGGCCGTATCCCGTCCGCTGTGGGCTACCAGCCGACGCTGGCCACCGACATGGGCGCGATGCAGGAACGCATCACCTCGACCAAGAACGGCTCGATCACCTCGATCCAGGCTGTGTACGTGCCCGCCGATGACCTTACCGACCCGGCACCGGCCACGACCTTTGCGCACCTCGACGCAACGACCGTTCTCAACCGTGCGATCTCCGAGCTCGGCATCTACCCGGCCGTGGACCCGCTGGACTCCTCGTCCCGGATCCTCGACCCGCAGATCGTCGGCGAAGAGCATTACCAGGTTGCCCGTGACGTGCAGGGTATCCTCCAGCGCTACAAGTCGCTGCAGGACATCATCGCCATCCTCGGCATGGACGAACTCTCGGAAGAAGATAAGCTGACCGTGGCCCGCGCCCGGAAAATCCAGCGTTTCCTCTCCCAGCCGTTCGACGTGGCGAAGGTGTTCACCGGCTCCGACGGTGTGCAGGTTCCGCTCGAGGACACGATCTCGTCCTTCAAAGCAGTTGTGGCCGGCGAATACGACCACCTGCCGGAAGCGGCCTTCTACATGGTCGGCGGCATCGGTGAAGTGCTCGCGAAAGCCGAGAAACTGGCCGCGGAAGCTGCTTAATAGAACCCCGGAAGGAGGCCTCTGATGGCTACAGTCCAATTTGATCTCGTCTCGCCTGAGCGGAAGCTGGCTTCCGTTCCCGTGGAGACGGTGCAGATCCCGGGTTCCGAAGGTCGACTCACTGCGATGGCGGGCCACGAGCCCACCATCCTCACCCTGCGCCCCGGTCTCCTGATCGCGAACGGGCCGGAAGGTGAGCTGGAGTTCATCGTGACGGGCGGCTTTGCCGAACTGTCTCCGGAGAACATCTCTGTGCTGGCCGAAGTGGCCATGCCGCGCGGAGAAATGTCTCAGGAGATCGTCACCGATCTGATCGCAAAAGCGCGTGCCCAGCACGACAAGGCGTCTCAGGAAGAGCAGGCGGACACGCATTCCTTCCTCGCCGATCTGGTGCATATCGCCGAAGATCTCGGGTTCCACACCAATCTCTGATTGGTCGGACAGCAAATTCGAAAGGCCCCGCGTCGACCACGCCGGGGCCTTTTTTATGCCAGATCTCCCGACTTTCATGGGCCCATTGAAAGAAGAGATTTGGATGTGATGCGATGCTTTGGAGACGTTTGTTCAGCGATCTTTCCGCTTGGTTGACCGGGTTGCTGAGCCTTCTGGCCGCATCCGTCGTTTTGGGAATAGCGGGGCGCTGGGTCTATCACGAAAACTGGGGAAATGCCGGATTGAGCGCCGCGATTTCGGCGCTGCAGGGCGGGTTTGCCCTATTGCTCCTGCTGCAGTCTGGTTTGAGCAGGTTTGAGCGCTATTTCTCCGGCAGGCGCCTGCGGCTCGCGATGTTTATTCTCCTCTGGCTGTTTTTCACCATGCTGACGTTTCAATCGCAACCCTTCGTGGATCTGTTCGGACCGTGGTTTCAGGAGCTTGCACTGATGGCCTTGCCTCTGGTGACCTTCGGCTTCCTGCTGAGCCATGTCCGACCGGGCCTTGCCTATAGCGGGATGGAGGCACGGGTAAAACCGCCGGGAATTCTGGGCGAACTTCGGTGGTTCAAATCGCGTCGGGATGTGCGGCAAAAAGGCTGGCTAAGTCTTTTGGTCAACCTGTTGGCCTTGTTGCCGCTGTTCTTCATTTACGGCGGTATCTTTCTACATAGCTTGCCGACGGAACGAGGGTTTCAATTGATGAAGTCTCTTGGCCTTGCCTATGCGGCCTATGTCATTGTTCTTCTTCTGTTGGTGTTTCTTAGGGCGCAAGCGTGCAGTGGAGAAGGGCCTGCTTTGAGGCTCAAGACACCCATTTTTGCGTGGACGGTGACGCTGATCTACCTGTTGAGCCCCTTCATCATGCGCCCTGCCAGTACGATTGTCTGGGTCAGCAACTTTGTGACGGAAAACCCAGTCGAGACACATGAGTACCGTGTGCTTGGGGCCGCTTCCATGCGATCAAAGTTCACCTGTAAAACCCCTTTGAAAGTGCAGCTCGTCCCGGAGACGGAAACCGGGATCGTTTGTGTTGGGGCTGCGCTTGAGAAGGCCGCCCGTCCCGGGCAGACACTTACTGTGCGCGGAGAGGCGGGGCCCTTTGGAGTATCCCCACAGAGTCACGGGTTGTTGAACTGAGCATTTCCGGCTTTGTTTGCGCGGATCTTGGCGCGGTTTTGAGGGAGAGAAATGGACAAGAACTATCAGGACCGGGTCCACGATTGGGTGCTTGCCTGTTTTGGCGAAGAGGTGGCCATGGATGGGGCAGAGCGCAACCGCCGCTTTCTCGAGGAATCCCTGGAGCTGGTGCAATCGCTCGGGGCGACGCGCGCGTTTGCCCATCAGCTGGTGGACTATGTGTTCTCGCGCCCGCCCGGCGATGCGGCACAAGAGGTGGGCGGGGTGATGGTCACCCTGGCGTCGCTCTGTGCCACAAACGGGCTCGACATGACGGGGGAGGGGCAACAGGAACTCGACCGCATCGACCGGCCCGAGATCATCACCAAGATCCGGGCCAAACATGCGGGAAAGCCGCAGTTCTGAGGATCGGGTCTCGTTAACCCTTTCCCTCTTCCCTTTCGCCCGCGTTTCGGGGCAATCTGCCCTCGGGGTATGAGACCAAGAAACGCATGTTGAGAATTGACAGTCATCAGCTGGGGATTGCGCAGGGATCCCTTTTGCTCTTTTCCGATTTTCAGGACGGGGGCGCGATGTGGACCGGCAAGGGGCCGCGTGAGCTGCGCCGCATCGTCGAGTTCGACGAGCATTTCACCTGCCCGCCCGTGGTTCAGACCAGTCTGTCGATGCTCGACATCGATCAGTCCACCAATCACCGCGTCGATATTTCCGCCGAGATGGTGACCGAGGACGGGTTCGTCATCGTCTTCCGCACCTGGGGCGACACAAAGATTGCCCGCGTTCGCGCCGACTGGACCGCTTTCGGCCCGGTGCGCCATGAGGATGACTGGGAGCTGTACTGAGGGCGTGCGCGGGGGCTTTGCCTTGTTCCGGCCGAATGGCCCTCCTCTCAATCGTCCGCCCCATCCGCACAGCAGACCCATATAAAAAGCGCGAAGGGCCGAGCCCTCCGCGCTGTCGTCTTTTCCGGCAGGGCTGCATAAGCCTTACGGGTGATAGACACCCTCATAGAGCGGCACCAGCGTCTTGTCTTCGAACAGCGAGGACACCGAGGTGCCGTTCCAGGTGTTGATGATCGCCTGCGCGAACAAGGGCGCGGTGGGGACCACGCGGATGTTCTTGCATTTCGCGGCTTCTTCGGTGGCTTCGATCGAATCCGTGATCACCAGCGAGGAGAGTTTCGAGTTGGTCACGCGCTCGACCGCCGGGCCGGAGAGCACACCGTGCGAGATATAGGCGTGGACTTCGGCCGCACCCTTTTCCATCAGCAGATCGGCGGCTTTGCAGAGCGTGCCAGCGGTGTCCACGAGGTCATCGACGATGATGCATTTCTTGCCTTCGACATTGCCGATCACGGTCATTTCGGCGACCTCACCCGGCTTTTCGCGGCGTTTGTCGACGATGGACAGCGGCGCGTCGATGCGCTTGGCAAGCTCACGGGCACGGGCCACACCGCCGACGTCCGGCGAGACCACCATGATGTCCTCGAGCCCGTCCTTGAAATGATGTTTGATGTCGAGCGCAAAGACCGGCGAAGCATAGAGGTTGTCGACCGGAATGTCGAAGAAGCCCTGGATCTGCGTCGCGTGCAGATCGAGGGTGAGAACCCGTTCGATGCCGGCTTCGACCATCATATTGGCGACGAGCTTGGCGGTGATCGGCGTGCGGGCCTTGGTGCGGCGGTCCTGGCGGGCATAGCCGAAATAGGGCACCACGGCGGTGATGCGACCGGCCGAAGAGCGGCGCAGCGCATCGGTGATGATCAAGAGTTCCATGAGATTGTCATTGGCCGGGTTGGATGTCGGCTGAATGACGAACATGTCCTCACCACGCACGTTCTCGTAGACCTCGACGAAAATCTCGCCATCGTTGAACCGTTCGACACGGGCGTCGCACAGGTCGATCGACATGCCGCGATGCATCGACAGGCGGCGGGCAATGGCATTGCCGAGCGTGCGGTTGGCATTGCCGGAGATGAGTTTCGGTTCATGAGATGTGGGCATGGCAGCTTTTCCCAAGGTGTTTTGGCGTATTTGGCGCGGGGACCGTCACGGAATCGTAACGTTGACACCGCTTACCACCCCGCTAGCTTCTTGCAAACATCTGGCAGCCCCTGGAGCGCGCAAATGGCCCATATCGACTATTATTTTTCCCTGCTTTCCTCCTTCACCTATCTCGCTGGCGACCGCTTTGCCGAAATTGCGGAAAAACACGGTGCAACGGTGCGTTACAAGCCCTTCGACATTCTGACGATGTTCGACCGTCTCGGTGCCCCGCGCCCGGCGGACCGCCCGGAAGGGCGCAAGATCTACCGCATGCAGGAGCTCAAGCGTTTCGCGGCGCAGGCTGGCAAGCCGATGAAGTTTCAGCCGGCCTTCTGGCCGACCAATGCGGCGCCTGGCTCCTATGCCGTGATTGCGGCGCAGGAGGCGCTGGAGAATGGCGCCGAGGGCGATCTCGACGGATTGGTGCAGCGCCTGCTCAAAGCCGTTTGGGAAGAGGATCGCGACATCGCAGATGACGCGGTGATCACCGAGGCGCTGAAAGCCAGCGGTTTCGACCCGATGCTGTCGATGACCGGCATGCTCAAAGGCGCCGAGACCTATGCGAAGAACCTCGAGGATGCGGTGAGTGTCGGCGTCTTCGGCTCGCCCTTCTACATCATCACCGACACGGATGAACGCTTCTGGGGGCAGGACCGTCTCGATATGCTCGACGCGTATCTGGGGAGTTTGTGAGGGTGTTTGCCCGATGGCGGCATTGAGCCCTTTGGGGACATTGCCCCTTCTGCTCAAGCCGTGACAAGCCTGCCCGTGGGGTGGCGCTCAAACGGCTGAGCGGGTCACTTTATGGTGCAAAATACATCGATGATCTGAGGTCTGCGCGCGGATGACAATGCGCCAGCCCGCCGGGATGGGCAGGCGCAGGCGCGGCGGCCTTCGGCCTTGTTCCGTGCCGAACACCACTTCGTTCAAATGGCAGGAAAGTCCCGCATCGCTGCCGGTTCGAGCGCCGCCGCCTCAGTCGCTTAGTGCCGCCAAGAGCGCGTCCACATCGGCTTCGGTGGTCGACCAGCTCGCCACGAAACGCGCCAGAAGCGGCTCTTCCGGATCGCCGGTGAGCGCCGTGCCAGTGCCCCAGAGGTGATAGGCGGCGCCTTTCGCCTTGGCCTTGAGATGGGCGGCGCGGGGCAGGCGGGCAAAGACCAGATTGCCATCGACCTTGTAGGCCAGTTCGCCACCGATCTCCTTGATCCCCTTGGCCAGACGCGCGCCCATGGCATTGGCCTGCGTCGCGAGCTCCAGCCAGAGATCATCCTCGAGCCATGCGAGCATCTGCGCCGAGACATAGCGGGCTTTCGACAGGTTATGCCCGCCGCGCATGCGCTGGCTCTCGAAGGCCTGTTTGAGGCTTGGGTCAAAGATCACCGCGGCCTCTGCGGCCATCGCCCCGGTCTTGGTCGCGCCAAGCGAGAGCGCGGACAGCTCGCGGGTCATTTCCCAGGGCGAGGTGCCAGAGGCGGCGATGGCATTGGCAAAGCGTGCGCCATCGAGATGCAGCGGCAGGCGCCCCGCATCGGCCAGAGCGGCAATATCCGCCGGGCGGTACAATTCGCCGAATTCGGTGAGGTTGGTGATCGAGACGCCCACAGGTGGGCTGGCGTGGATGTCGTCCTTGGCGCTGTCCGCGATCACCGCCTGCCTGAGCTCCTCAGGGTCAAGGCGGCTGCCGACCCCGGGCAGGGGTTTGAGCTTGGCGCCACCGGAATAGAAGGGCACGGAATTGCGCTCGTCCACTTCGATATGCGCGCTCTTGTGGCAATAGAGAATGCCCCAGGGCGGGGACATCGCCGCCAGCAGCGCGGCATTGGTGCCGGTGCCCGAGGTCATCGGGTAGATCAGCGCATCGGGGGCCTGGAACATGTCCCGCAGACGTTCGGTCAGCTCGGCGGTCCAGCGGTCCCCCGCATAGGCCGGGGCATAGCCCTCGTTGGCTTTCGCCAGCGCTTCCATGAGTTTCGGATGGACGCCGGATGTGTTGTCAGAGGCAAATTGCATCAGCTGGGCTCCTCGATGATGTGATCTTCCCAATCTTCCTCGTCGACCTCGAATTCCGGCACGGTGCGGTTGCGCACGGAAATTCCGGCGGCATGGACGCTTTCCGGGTCCCCGGTCAGAAGCGGGTGCCACTCGGGCAGGGAACGGCCCTGCCACAACAGCCGGTAGGCACAGGTGGCGGGCATCCAATAGGCGTGCTCTTCGATATTCGAGGGGCTGAGCTGGATGCATTCGGGCACCAGCTTCTTGCGGATCTGATACTGCCCGCATTGGCAGGAATAATCATCCAGAAGCCGACAGGCGACGCGGGTCAGAAACACCTCGCCGGTGTCCGCATCCTCGATCTTGTTGAGGCAGCATTTGCCGCAACCATCACAGAGCGCTTCCCATTCCTCTTCGCTCATCTTGCTGAGGGGAACGGTCTCCCAGAACCTCTTGCGCAGGCTCATGCGTGCGCCTTGAGGATCTCGCGCGCTTGATCGCAATCGGCATTCATCTGTTCGATCAGCGGCTCCAGCCCGGTGAACACCAGTTCGGGGCGCAGGTACTCGACGAAGGCGATCGAGAGATGCTCGTCATAGAGATCGCCGGAAAAGTCGAAAATGAAGGTCTCGAGACAGGGCAGATTGGCGCCGAAAGTCGGTTTGACGCCGAGCGACGCCGCGCCCTGATACTGGCCCTTGTGCGGACCGGTGAGCACATCGACAAAGACCGCATAGACCCCGAATTTCGGGGCGTGCAGCCCTTCGATCGACATGTTTGCGGTCGGGAAGCCCAGTTCGCGACCGCGCTTGTCGCCATGGCCGACCTTGCCCTCGATCCGGTGCCAGTGCCCGAGCATATCCGCGGCCTTCTTCGGCTCGCCCTCGGCCAGTGCGACGCGGATCGCCGAGGAAGACGACACGCCGCTGTCGGTTTCCAGAAGCTCGGCGATGGTGACGTCAAAGCCCATGGTGGCCCCAAAGGCCTTGAGCGCCTCGGCCGTGCCCGCGCGTTTCGCGCCAAAGCGGAAATCCGCGCCGACGACCACATGAGAGAGGCCAAGCCCTTCCACGATTACTTCGCGGGCGAAGGTTTCGGGCGACATGGCGGCCAGTTCGGCGTCGAAGGGCAGCTGGAACAGATGCTCGATGCCGAGTTTCGCCAGCCGGTTGGCCTTGGCCTCGGCATTCATCAGGCGAAAGGGGGGGGCGCCGGGGGCAAAGAATTCGCGCGGATGCGGTTCGAAGGTCACCAGCCCAAGCGGGCTTTTCTGCGGCGTATCATTGCGTGACAGATCGATCACGTGGCGGTGGCCACGGTGGACCCCGTCGAAATTGCCAATGGCGGCGGAACAACCGCGCGCCGTTTCAGGAATATCGGTCCAGTGCGTGTAGATCTGCATGGGGCTCCTCGCGGGGAGCCCCCGCGTCGTCAGTCGAATTTACGGCTCGGCGCAAGCACTTTTGCCTCGCCTTTCAGCACCACGGTATCGCCCACTGTGCACTGACAATCAAGGCCGACCCGGCGTTTCGCGTGATCGATATCGGTCACGGTGACTTGCGCAACTACGGTATCACCGGGGCGCACGGGCGCCATGAACTTCAGCGTCTGGCCGAGATAGATCGAGCCGTGGCCGGGAAGCTGTTCGCCGATCACGGCGGAAACCAGCCCGGCGGTGAGCATGCCATGGGCGATCCGGCCTTCGAAAATCGTGTCCTTGGCATAGGCATCGTCGAAATGCACCGGGTTATGGTCGGTCGAAACCTCTCCGAACAGCTCGATGTCATGATCGGTAACGGTTTTGCGCAAAGAGCGCGTCATGCCGATCTCGATGTCCTCGATGCAGATGGTTCCGCGGGGCTGATTGTCCAACATGATCTCCGAATCCTTCGTATGTTGCGGTGCAGCATAGCGAAGAATTCACCAAGAAACAATATTGCGCGCAATAAAATTTTTATGTTGGCGCTATATTGGGTCAAAAATTACGTGGTGACCGCATGTTGCGCGAATGTGGTGTCAGGCCTGCCGGCAGCTTCGTCTTGATTCCGGGCGCTGCCGCGCCGTTCGAACCGGGGCAAGGTTCCGCCAAACAGCCCTTCACCGCAGAAACGAGATCGCCGCCGTCGGCGACAGGTTCTGATCCGCCAGCCAGATCTTGAGGCGCTCCGGGTCCGGGTTCACCGGGTCGGGGCCGAATTCCTGCGCCGCCAGACCGCCGGTGATGAACAACACGTCGAACCCTTCGCCGATGCCGCCCATGACATCGGTGCCGATGCCGTCGCCGATGCAAAGGATGCGATTGTCATCCACGGGGGCGATCTGTGCCAGACGGCGCCGCGCCAGATCGTAGATCGGCGGATGCGGCTTGCCGAAATACAGGCTCTCGCCGCCCATTTCGGTATAGAGCGCCGCCAGCGCGCCGGCGCACCATTCGCGGACCTCGCCGCGATCTACGACAATGTCGGGGTTGGCGCACAAGAGCTTCAGCCCCTTCTGTTTGGCGTAGAGGAATTGCGGGCGGTAGAGCTCCGGATCGGCCAGCGGGTCCTCGGGGCCGGAACAGACGATGCCCTCGGCCTCTTTCAGCGGCACCACCTGCACGTCGAGCGCCTCGTCGAGAATATCCATCGGCTGGAAGAAATCCGCCTCGAACATCTCGCCGATATGCCAGACCTTCTGGCCGACGACGCCGAGATACATCGCCATGCGGGCGGAGTCGCCCGAGGTGGCGATGGCGTCATAAGCGTCGTCCGGCACGCCGAAGTCGCGGATCTGATCGGCGACCGAGCGCCAGGGGCGCGGCGAGTTGGTCACCAGCACCACCTTGCCGCCGCCGGCACGATATTTCTGCAGCGCCGCGCAGGCTTCGGGAAAGGCGGTGACGCCATTGTGGACGCAGCCCCAGAGATCGACGAACAGCGCGTCGTAATTGGTGGAAATCTCGGACAGCTCTTGGATCAGGCGGGTCATGTGCGGGCTCCGTATTCGGTTCGACCCCTTGCTATAGGGCTGTTGCGCGAAAGAAAAGTGTCAGCTTCGAAGGCGGGCGAAAGCCTGTGATAGCTTCTGCGACACGCCCTGCGACACCTTGGGACTTGCCTGTCCGATGCACTGCGGGCAAATTCTTCCGGATGCAAAGGAGATACGCATGACGGATCAGGGCAAACGCCGCTTTCTCGTGTTCGGCGGTGCCGCGGTTTTCGCGGCCGTCTTCGGTTTCATGGGCGCGCGCCACAAGCCTGCGGGGTTTGAGGAACAGGTGATGACCGTGGCGCAGATGAAGGACACGGGTGGGTTGATCGTCGATATCCGCACGCCCGAGGAATGGGCCGAGACCGGGGTGATCGATGGCGCGACACTCGCCACGTTCAACGATCCCGAGAGCTTTCTCGCCAAAATCGGTCCGGAGCTTGCCGACGGGCGTGACCTGATCCTGGTCTGTCGGTCTGGCAATCGCACCCGCCGCGCGGCACAGCTTCTGGCCGGCACGATCCCCAATCGGATCGTCTCGGTGAGCGGCGGGATGAAAGCACAGATCGCCAGCGGCTATCAGCCGGTTGTCGCGAAAATCGCGCGGAACTGATCCCCCGCCGAATCCTCAGCCGAAGGCTTTCGGATAGGTCAGGCTTTTCACCTTGGTCTTGGCCGGTCCGGCGGTGAGCGTGTGGTCGAGCGGGTAGGGCGAGGTGAACCCCTCGGCGATGGGGGCAAAGCCGCAGCGGCTGTAGAACTCCGGGTCACCCAGCACCACCAACGTCTGGCCGGACAGTTCCGCCCATTGCGTGATCATGCCCACCAGACGCTTGCCATAGCCTCGGCCTTGCAGGTCCGGGCGGATGGCCACCGGCGCGAGGCAGAGCCAGCCTTTGGGGGAGGTCATTTTCGATAGTGCCGCGTAGCCGATCATCTCAGTGCCTGTTTCTGTGCGCATCGGCAGAACCATTTCGCCGGCGATGGCGCGCGATTTGCGCAGGCTTTCGACCAGCGCGGCTTCGTCTTTTTGCCCGAAAGCATCGGTCAGAAGCGCGCTCACGGCGCTCTCCTCGCCACGTTTCATCTCGCGCATGAAATCGGGGGATTTAAGCATCTCGGGTCACTTTCAAATAGAGGGCCGCGAGAATGACCTCGACGGACACCGCCACGAGAATGCCGGGGCCGGCACGGCCAAGGATCAGCTCGGTGAGGCCTAGGAGGGCCATGGCGATCATCAACAGCGTCCCGGCCGACAAAAGCGCGCGCCGCACTTGCTGGTTCCCGGACGCGCCCAATTGCAGATAGATCAGCCCGATCGGCGCAAAAAGCACGCCGGCTCGCCGCGCCATGACCTCGCCGCCGGTCGACGCGTCCAGCCCGAAGATCGCGGAAAACAGCCCGGGGGCGATGAGCAGCGCGGCACAGAGCGCGAAAGCCAGATAGGCGGTGAGGCGGAACAACAGGGGGGCGGACATGGGGGCTCTCGAATGGGCAAATGAAAAAGGGGCGCGGATACCGCACCCCTTTCAATCGTATCGCCGGGACAAAGTCGATCAGACTTTGAGGTTCGGGATGATCTGTTTCTTGCGGGACATGATGCCCGGCAGCACGACGCTGTCGCCCTCGACGGTGGCACCGAAGCTTTTCTCGGCCACGGTTTTGCACAGATCGTTCGGAGCAAAGAAGGTGGCTTCTTCGTTGAGGATGTCGACGACGAACAGAAGCACCTGATCGACACCATCTTCGGCTTCCACCGCTTTGAAGCTCTCCATGATCGAGGCCTTGCGGTCGAGCACCAGTTTCGGCGCGGTGGTTTCCAGAACGGAGACGCGGAACTTGGTGCCCTCGACCTCGTATTCCTTCGAGTCCATGCGGATCAGCTCGGCGTCGGAGAAGGCGGAAATGTCGGATTTGGCTTCGAACATTTCAGACGCGTATTGGCCCAAGTTGATGTTCAGCTCGGAGGCCAGTTTCTCGGCCAGCGCCTTGTCCACGTCGGTGGTGGTGGGGCTGCGGAACTCGAGCGTGTCGGAGAGGATGCAGGACAGCATCGCGCCCTTGATATTGTCGGGCATCTTGTCGGCATCATCGCCCATCAGGTCGTACATGATGGTGGCGGTGCAGGCCAGCGGACGGATGGTGATGTCGATCGGGCCTTTGGTCTCGAGACCGCCGACCAGCTTGTGGTGGTCGATGATCGCGGTCACATTGGCGGCGTTGATCGCGTCGGGCAGCTCGGCCGGGTTGTTGGTGTCGACGATGACGACATCCTGACCTTCGGCCACTTCGGAAATGATCTCCGGCTTCTCGAAACCCCATTTCTCGATGACGAAAGCGGCCTCGGTGTTCGGCTCGCCCAGAAGGACGGCTTTGGCGTCGACGCCTTTCACCTCATTGAGGTACCAGGCCCAGATGAGCGGCGAACCGGTGGAATCGGTGTCGGGGGATTTGTGGCCGAAAACAAGCGTGGTCATGCAGATCTGTCCTTCGCAAATGGTCAATTTACCGGCCTTATAGGCAGTGCAGCATGGCTTGTCACCACTTGTGAGCGCTCACGGCTTGCCTGTATCACGGATGCCATGACCAAGCTGCGTGAAACCGATCTCTACCCGCCCGTGAAAGCGCATTTCGAGGCGCTGGGCTATCAGGTGAAAGCCGAGGTACGCGACGCCGATGTGGTGGCGGTGAAGGACGGTGAGCCTCCGGTGATCGTCGAGCTGAAAACCGGCTTTACCCTCCAGCTTTTGCAACAAGGCGTGGCGCGGCAGGCGATGTCTGATCACGTCTATCTCGCCGTGCCCCGGTGGAAGGGCAAGGCCGGTTGGCGGATGTTCAAGGGAAACCTTGGGCTGTGCAAGCGGCTGGGCTTGGGCGTGATCTCGGTGCATGTCGCGGGGGGGACAGCGAAAGGCCCAGCGAAAGGCACTGTGCAGGTCCATCACGATCCGCGTCCCTTTGTGCCGCGCAAGAGCAAGGCCAAGACCGAAAAACTTCTGGCCGAGTTCCACAAACGCGACGGCGACCCGAACCTCGGCGGAACGCCGGCGGGCGGACGCGTCACCGCTTACCGCCAAGATGCCGAGAAATGCCGGGCCTATCTGATGGAGCACGGGCCCTCGAAAGGGGCGGAAGTGGCGAAGGCCACCGGCGTCAAACACGCCACCCGGATGATGCGGGACAATCATTATGGCTGGTTTGAAAAGGTTGAGACGGGGGTTTATGGGGCGATGGAGTGAAAGTCAGGTTTGCGGACGAAGTGGACGTTCGTTATTTGGGCGGAAGCCGCACCTCGATGACGCGGGCGGTGGCGAGCTTGTCCGCTGAACCTCTCGATTTATCTCAGCCAAATCCGAATAAGCTCAACACGTTGCCTGAACCTGACAAAATCGCCGCCGCGCGGGACGCGTCAGCGATGTGCGGCGGCCTACGGCCTTGATTCCGCACGAGGGTGCTACGTGCGAATGTCTGGTAAGGGCTCAATTCTGTCGTTCTAAGAAATTATCAAGCAACTGGCACGTCGGTATCTGCTTCTAACATGTCTTGATAGGCTTCCGCTCCCTCGCCGCGCCGCGGCGGATTTTTCCCCATCTCCCCTGTTGACTCACCCCATCCCTCTTCCTAACTATGCGGCGTTGTCACTCGCCTTAGGTGAGTGCTAACGGCAAATTTACACCGCCCGGGAGGGGCGGCCCGTATAACTGAAACTTTGAGCGAAGGAGCCTCGAAGATGGCATTCAAACCGCTGCACGACCGCGTTGTGGTCGAACGTGTTGAGAGCGACGAAAAGACCGCTGGTGGTCTCATCATCCCCGATAGCGCAAAAGAAAAGCCCGCCGAGGGCAAAGTTGTCGCCGTCGGTGAAGGCGCGCGCAAAGACAGCGGCGAGCTGATCGCCCCCTCCGTCAAGGAAGGCGACGTTGTCCTGTTCGGCAAATGGTCCGGCACGGAAATCACCGTGGACGGCAAAGAGCTGCTCATCATGAAAGAGTCGGACATCCTCGGCATCATCGCCTGAGCCCGTCTGACCTGAACTCAAGAATTTACGGAGTGAACAATGGCTAAAGAAGTCAAGTTTGACGTCGACGCACGCAACCGCATGCTCAAGGGCGTGAACATCCTCGCCGATGCTGTGAAAGTGACCCTCGGCCCGAAAGGCCGCAACGTGGTCCTCGAAAAATCCTTCGGCGCCCCGCGCATCACCAAAGACGGTGTGTCGGTTGCCAAAGAGATCGAGCTCGAAGACAAGTTCGAAAACATGGGCGCTCAGATGGTGAAGGAAGTCGCTTCCCGCACCAATGACGAGGCCGGCGACGGCACCACCACCGCCACCGTGCTCGCCCAGGCGATCATCAAGGAAGGCCTCAAGCAGGTTGCTGCCGGTCTCAACCCGATGGACCTGAAGCGCGGTATCGATCTCGCCACCGCCAATGTCGTCGAAGCGATCAAAGCCGCCGCCCGTCCGGTTGCCGACTCGGAAGAAGTTGCCCAGGTTGGCACCATCTCCGCCAACGGCGAACACGAGATCGGTCAGCAGATCGCCGACGCGATGCAGAAAGTCGGCAATGACGGTGTGATCACCGTCGAAGAGAACAAAGGCATGGAAACCGAGACCACCGTGGTCGAAGGCATGCAGTTCGACCGTGGCTACCTGTCGCCCTATTTCGTCACCAACCCGGACAAGATGGTTGCCGAGCTGGAAGACTGCATCGTGCTTCTGCACGAGAAAAAACTCTCCTCGCTGCAGCCGATGGTGCCGCTCCTCGAGCAGGTCATCCAGTCCCAGAAACCGCTTCTCATCATTGCTGAGGACGTGGAAGGCGAAGCGCTGGCGACCCTCGTGGTCAACAAACTGCGCGGCGGCCTGAAAATCGCGGCCGTCAAAGCCCCGGGCTTCGGCGATCGTCGCAAAGCCATGCTGCAGGACATCGCGATCCTCACCGGCGGTCAGGTGATCTCCGAAGATCTCGGCATGAAGCTCGAAAATGTCACCATGGACATGCTCGGCTCGGCCAAGAAAATCACTATCACCAAAGACGAAACCACCATCGTTGACGGTGCCGGCGAGAAAGCCGAGATCGAAGCCCGCGTGGCCCAGATCCGCACCCAGATCGAGGAAACCACCTCGGATTACGACCGTGAGAAACTGCAAGAGCGCGTTGCCAAACTCGCCGGCGGTGTTGCTGTCATCCGCGTTGGCGGCATGACCGAGGTCGAAGTGAAAGAGCGCAAGGACCGCGTCGATGATGCTCTGAACGCCACCCGCGCAGCTGTGCAGGAAGGCATCGTCGTCGGCGGCGGTGTGGCCCTGGTTCAGTGCGGCAAAGGCCTCGACAGCCTCAAAGGCGCCAACCCGGATCAGGACGCCGGTATCTCCATCGTCAAGAAAGCCATCGAAGCGCCGCTGCGCCAGATCGCTGAAAACGCTGGTGTCGACGGCGCTGTGGTGGCCGGTAAGGTCCGCGAATCCGCTGACAACACCTTTGGCTTCAACGCTCAGACCGAAGAATATGGCGACATGTTCAAATTCGGCGTGATCGACCCGGCGAAAGTGACCCGCACCGCTCTGGAAGACGCTGCTTCCGTGGCTGGCCTGCTGATCACCACCGAAGCCATGGTTGCCGACAAACCGTCGAAAGACGGCGGCGCTGCCGGCGGCATGCCCGACATGGGCGGCATGGGCGGCATGGGCGGCATGATGTAAGTCGTCCTTCCGAAGGAAGGGCGCGTTACCCGACAGGCGAATGGCCGGGAGGCCATTTTGCCGAAAGGGAAAGCGTATAGCTCAGCCAGGTTATGAAAGGGTCGCCCTCGGGCGGCCCTTTTCTTTTGATGCCATATATATGGGGGACGAGGTCTCGCGGGACCGGAGGTGGTCCGGTCGTGTGTGGGCTTGGAGCTCTTTGGGGACATTGGCGTTCTGCGCGCGGGACAAGGCCGAAGGCCGCCGCGCCTGCGCCTGCCCGTCCCGGCGGGCCGGCGCATTGGAGCCGCGCGATGACCTCACATCTTAGATGTATTTGATAGTATAAAGCGCACCGTACATTTGCCGGATCGCCACCCCACGGGCAGGCTTGTCACGGCTCTGCGCCAAACCTCCAATGGCAGCAAGGTCCCGCACAGCCGACCGGTCGCTTTTGTGTGCCCCGCAAATTTCGTGTGCTTTCCCTCTTTAAAATCTCCCTCGCGAGGCGCATGTTAACTTCTGTAACATGAGTGGAGGGTCGTTCCATGCGTTTTCCCGCGTTTCTTATCATCGCAAGCCTTGTCACCGGTCTCGCCGCGCCACTGGCGGCGGGGGAGGACGGTGGGGATTTCCGCTTTGGCGGTGACGCTTTCCTGGCCGGGCGCACGGTCACGCTCTCGGGCGAGGCGGTGGACGATCTCTTTGCTGCCGGCCAAACCGTCTCGGTTCTGAGCCCGGTCGCGGGCTCCGCCCATACGGTCGGACGCAATGTCACAATCACATCTGACGTCGGCGAAAACCTTTATGCCGCCGGGATGAATGTCACGGTGAATGGCGCAGTGGCCGGCGACGCGACACTCGCCGGGTATGATGTTGAGATCACCCAACCGGTTTCGGGCGATCTGCGCGCCACCGGCTCGAAAGTCAGCCTGAGCGCCCCGGTGGCGGGGAGCGCGATCCTCGCCGGTGAAGATGTGGTGATCAGCGGTCAGATCCTCGGCGATCTGGCGCTTTCTGCTGAACATGTCACCTGGACAGACGGGGCCTCGGTTGTGGGCAATGTGGCGCTGTACCTCGATGAGGACAGCAAGCTGAGTGTGCCCGAGAGCGTTGCCCCCGCCGCACGGGTCACCCGCCATGACATGTCGCAATTCGAGCGGGACCATCCCGATATGCCCGGGGCTGCGATGGGGGCGGAGCGCGGTTTCGGCCACGCCCTGGGTGGATTCCTGCGCGGTGTCGTGGTGACCGGTGTCCTCGCCACCATTCTTGCCGCCGTGGCGCCGGGCTGGATCGCGGCGCTGCGCCGCACGGCGCTCGATGATCCGGCGCGGGTCTTGTGGATCGGCTTTCTGGGGCTCGCCGCCGCGGTTGGCGCCGTGCCGCTGTTGATCCTGACCGGGATCGGGGCGATCATCGCGCCGATTGCGCTTTTCGCCGCGCTGCTTCTGGGCCTCACCGGCTATCTCATCGGCACCTATGTGCTGGGCGTGAAAGCGATCACCGCCGCCGGCCGCACCCTGCCGGAGAGCACGGGCGAGCGTGCCATGGCGGCCTTTGCCGGTGCCGTGCTGCTCGCGCTGATCGGGCTGGTGCCCTTCCTCGGCTGGCTTGCGGTCTTTGCCGTTGCCCTCGCGGGGGTCGGGGCTCTGGTGACCCGCTGGGCCGGGCCAAGCTTCTTTGCCGGCTGAGGTTTCGACCATCGTCCGGCATCGGCAGAGCAGGTCTTTTGCGCGCCCTGTGGTAAAAATCGCCCAATAAGAAGACGAATTGTCCTGAAATGACCCGGTTTTGCCGGGCCGGGTGAACTTCTGCCTTGTCTGATTTATGCTGCGCCTGCACCATAACCCGGAGAGTGTATTTAACGAGGTTCGCCATGCATTTGCGCGCACTGACCGCCAATGACGAGATTCCCCTGTCCGTTTTGATGGACACGACATTCGGCGGACCGGAGATGTATCAGTTTGCACGCGAGCTGCGCGCGGAGAATGCCGTGGCGATGGAGCGGATCGCCTATGAGGGCGACACGCTCCTCGGCTATATATGCTGCGCCCGCATGGTGGTGCCGGAAGACTGGTGGGCGCTGTCGATCCTGGCGGTCTCGCCGATGTATCACAAACGTGGCATGGGCCGGGAACTGGTGGCGCATGGCATGGATCATGCCAGACGCGAGGGGGCCAGGGCCGTGGTGGTCGTGGCGGACCCGAAATATTTCTCCCGGGTGGGGTTTTCGCAACTGGCGGCCTCGAAGCTGGAGCTGCCGATGATGGCGGAGCACACCTCGCTCTACCCGATTGCGCCGGGCACGGGCATGTCGACTCATCGCCTGATCTACCCGGAGGCCTATGAGCGGCTCATGGATGGCGAGCCCCGTAAGGAGCTTGCACAGGGGGCAAGGCCGGAGGCGCCGAAGCGCCGATTCGCGCGTCGGTTTCTGTCGATCTAGAGACGGCTAGCCAGGCCGGAAGGCCGAAAACCCGGGCCGGGCCAGAGCTCACGCAGGCCCGGTGATCTTGTTCACATGGCCCATCTTGCGGCCCGGTTTCACATCCGTCTTGCCATAGAGATGGATCGCGACCGCGCCATCCTTGGCAAATTCCGGGATACGGTCCACATCGTCGCCAATGAGGTTCAGCATCTCGACATTCGAGTGCCGTTTGCCATCGCCCAGGGGCCAGCCCGCCACCGCACGGATGTGCTGTTCGAACTGGTCGATGACACAACCGTTCTGGGTCCAGTGACCGGAATTGTGCACGCGGGGGGCGATCTCGTTGACCACCAAACCACCTGATGTGACGAAGAGCTCAACGCCCATCACGCCGACATAATTCAGCGCATTCAGGATCTTGGCCGCCAGAAGCACCGCGTCGGTGCGCTGTGCGGGCGAGAGCCGGGCGGGCACCGTGGTGCTGTGCAGAATGCCGGATTTATGGACGTTCTCGCCCGGGTCAAAGCAAGAGATATCGCCACTCTGACCGCGCGCGGCAATCACCGAGATCTCGTGGGAAAACTCCACGAAGCCCTCGAGAATCGACGGCGCCCCGGCCATGTCCTTGAGCGCCTGATCCGCCTCTTCGGGCGCCATGATCCGGGCCTGTCCCTTGCCGTCATAGCCGAAACGCCGGGTCTTGAGGATCGCCGGCGCGCCGATCTCCACCAGCGCCTCCGCCAGATCGACATCGTCGTCGACGGCGGCATAGGGCGCAACCTTGAGGCCCAGTTCGGACAGGAACGCCTTTTCGACCAGACGGTCCTGCGACACCGCCAATGCCTTGCGGTTGGGGCGGATCGGTTTCACGGAGTCCAGTAGATCGAGCGCCGAGGTCGGCACGTTCTCGAACTCGTAGGTGATGACATCGACGGCATCGGCAAAGGCCTTGAGCGCGGCCTCGTCTTCGTAGGGGGCCGTGGTCACCACATCCGCGACATGGCCGGCGGGCGGATTTGCCCCCGGCTCATAGATATGGGTTTTGAAGCCCAGGCGAGAGGCGGCGACAGAGAGCATGCGGCCCAGCTGGCCGCCGCCGAGAATGCCGATGGTGGCGCCGGGGACGAGGATCTGCGGCTCGGTCATCTGCGCCTCACTCATCGACAGGGGCGTCAGGGATGGAGGCCGAAAGCGCTTCGCGCCAGGCGTCCAGACGCTCGGCCAGCGCCGCATCGTTGATCGCCAGAATGCCCGCCGCCATCAGGCCTGCGTTGGCCGCGCCCGCTTCGCCGATCGCCATGGTGGCCACCGGGAAGCCTTTCGGCATCTGGACGATGGAATAGAGGCTGTCGACGCCCGAAAGCGCGCGGGTCTGAACCGGTACACCAATGACCGGCACGCGGGTCTTGGATGCCATCATGCCGGGCAGGTGCGCGGCCCCGCCGGCACCGGCGATGATCACCTTGAGCCCGCGCCCGGCGGCCTCTTTGCCATAGCTCCAGAGCCGGTCCGGCGTGCGGTGGGCGGAGACGATCCTAGCCTCGTAAGTGATGCCCAATTCATCGAGAATTTCCGCTGCGCGTTTCATGGTGGGCCAGTCGGACTGGCTGCCCATGATGATGCCGACGTCGACGCTCATGGCTTGATCTCCCGGGAAGGTTTCGCTTGCCCGCCTTATAGCAATTGCGTTGATTTACGCAATGAAGCTTGCGCGCAATCTGCCCGCGTATCTGCACCGGTCATGGGCAGGCCTTGGGGCCGACCTTGGACCCGGATGCGCAGGCCCGATGCGCAGGGGATGAGGCTTAGGCGATGATGTCCGGGGTGATCTGATCTTCGAGCACGGCGATCCGGTCTTTCAACGCCAGTTTCTGCTTTTTCATCCGTTGCAATCGCAGGGCATCGAGATGGCCGGTTTCCTGCATTGCTTCGATCGCCGCATCGAGGTCGCGGTGTTCGCGTTTGAGCACTTCGAGCTTCACCCGAAGCACCTCATTCTGTTCCATACGGTTGGACACGTTCATCGCGTTGTCTCTGGCTTTCCTTGGCGGTGGCGGTGTGCCACGCGAGAGCCCCGGTCCATGATCTCGCGCGGGCAGGGTCACGGGGGGCAGGGCGATGGCCTCAGTCTAGCCGCAATTGTTCGAAACTCAAAGCCCTCTGAGAGGCGCGGCGGCAGGCCCTTGAAGCCATGGTTGCCATTCCCCATATTTATACCAGACGGGTTGCCGCAAACGGGACCCGGGACTTGGACACAGTCGCTTCCGAGAGAGGACGTGTAGATGACGAAAGTGAGTTTTGGCGCCCATCCGTTCCTGTTGGGATTTGATCAGCTGGAACGTCTGGTGGAGCGCACGGCAAAATCCGACGCCGGGGGCTATCCGCCCTATAATATTGAACAATCTTCCGAGAATACCTATCGGATCACTCTGGCCGTGGCCGGGTTTGCCGAAGGTGATCTCGGGATCACGCTCGAGGACCGTCAGCTCGTGGTGCGCGGTCGTCAGTCCGAGGACGATCCGGAGCGCGTCTTTCTCCATCGCGGCATCGCCGGGCGACAGTTTCAGCGTTCCTTCGTGCTGGCCGACGGGGTCGATGTGACCGGCGCCTCGATGGAAAACGGGCTGTTGCATATCGACCTGACCCGGGCCAAGCCGGACACCATCGTGCAAACCATTCAGATCAGGAAAGGATAGATCATGGAAACGCGCTACCCACATGTTCCCGGTGTCGATGAGACACATGAAAAGATCGTCTATGTGCGCTCGGTCGCCGTCGATGATCTGCCCGAAGAGGTACAGGCCCAGGCCGAGGGCCGCGATCACATCTATTCCGTGCATGATGAACAGGGCACCCGTCTGGCGCTGGTCGCCGACCGGCGGCTGGCTTTCATCCTGGCGCGCGAGAATGACTATGCGCCGGTGAGCGTGCACTGAGCCTTCGGTGAACCTTCTCTGAGGCGGGCCTTGCGCACGCGCTCGGGAAGCCCCTCGACATTCGAGATTATGAATGTAAGCTGTCCTGTCTGAGCGACCGGGCAGCTTTTGTGTTGGGCGCAGGAAACCAAGCTCTCAGGGGAGGAGAGGTGATGAGACGATTTTTGATCGTGGGGATGATGGCCGCCGGCCTGACGTCAGGGCTGAGCGTCGTGCCCGCTTGCGCCGATGAGGCGACGGTGGAGGCGATGCAGGACTATCTCATGTTCCAGGACTATGAGAGCGGTATCATCCTGCCGCAGCAGATCACCGAAGAGGTCTGGGATGCCGTGTATTTCATCGATACCCGCGACGCCGGGCAATTCGAGGCCGGCACCATTCCGGGCGCGGTGAATATCGAATGGCGCGAAGTGCTTGACCGAATGGATGAAATCCCGACCGACAAGAAGGTCGTGCTGTTCTGCAACACCGGGTCCCTGTCGGCCCAGGCGGCCTTTGCGCTGCGGGTCGCGGGGCGCGAGAATGTCGTGGTCTTGCAGACTGGTCGCGACGGCTGGCTGGAGACGGCGGGATATAAACCCGAGTGATAGACGCCACCGCAGAGGTGCATTCGTGGTGACATCTTCTGTGCTTCCGCATTGATTTGCCCCGCGAGGAGGCGTAGCTCGAAGAGGCGCAAGGCATATTTCGCCCTGTGCCCCTTCGTCAGCCAATGCGAGAGCCAAATGATGAAAATTTCCGAATCCTATTCAGGGCTGCAAAAGCTCCTCCACTGGGCCGTGGTCCTGACCTTTGCCTTCAACTATGTCGTTTCCGACGGCATGGGGAAGGCCCTGCGCGCCTTCAACGAGACCGGTGTCAACGACAGCACCACCGCCAAGCTGCATGTGATCGTCGGCATTGCGACGCTGGTGCTGATGGTGATCCGCATTATCGTGCGGCTGATCCAGGGCGCGCCGGAGATGCCGCCCGCGCCGCATCCGATGATGGAAAAGGCCGCGCATCTGGTGCATTTCGGCCTCTATGCCGCGATGCTCCTGACCCCGATGGCCGGGGGCGCTGCCTGGTTCCTCGGCATTCATATCGCGGGCGATGCACATGAGGTGCTGGTCAACCTGACAATTCTCCTGATCGTGGCCCATGTCGCGGCGGCGCTCTATCACCAGTTCATCCTGAAGGATGGGCTGCTCAAGCGCATGTCGCCGCACTGACCCTCTGCTCTGCGCCGCCCGCGATTTCAGGGGGCGCGCAGACCGCAACAGGCATCGACCAATGGTTGGGCCATCGCTCTCTCGAGCGGTGGCTCTTTTCGTTTTGGGCGGCCGGGCGGCGTATCCAGAGGCTGGCGCTCATCATTTTCGGTGAGATGTGTTAGAGTGAAAGCTCAATATGTACGAGTGCAAAGGAGAAGGGTATGAAGCTCCGATTTTATGTCATCTGTCTTGTGGCTGCGCCATTTGGCGCGGGCGCCGACAGTTTCGTCCTGTCAAGCGGTCCGAACGGACAGGCGCGCATGGCGTTGGATGTGCAAGTAAGCGAAACCAACGCCGGGCTGTCCTATCGAAGCGAAAATGCGGCGACAACACGGTTCAGTCGCGGTGTCGCCTACCAAATGTCGGGTGGGACTGCGAGCCTGTCTTGTGATGGCGGAGCCAGGTTGAGCACGCTTTACGTCGACAATCCGCATGGTGGCGTGACCGAGGAACTTGCCGTCCCGGTCGGGGCGGACGGGTATGTTTTTGACATGGCGGAGTTTCCGCTCCTGAAAACGCCGAGCGATGCGATCGCCAATGCCTGTCCACCTCTCTGGAACGGCCTGAAGCGGGTCGAGCTTGCTGCCAATATTGAGTTTACCTGCACGCCCGAGGCGGGGGAACCGCGGCGTGTGACGGGGGTGGTGTGGACGGACGTGACCGTCATGTGTCGCCGTCCGACGACGAATGTCAAAGTGATTTCATGGAGATACCGCTGCGAGGAAGGGGCGATGACGGCCCCCTCCGGGGCAAGGCGCGTCGAGCAGTCCCGCGCGACGAAAGCCAGCGCCGACAATGTGACGGCCTTGCGCTGCACCGATGACGCCGGCACGGATCTTGGCGTGGCCCGTCTTCTGGGCCCCAATGCCGCCTATCACAGCTGTCGTGACGACGCGTGGTATTGGTCTGGCAATCTCTCCTATGATGTCGACGAGGAATATGTGCAGAATTTCGTGGTGGTTGATGACACCCCGGGCGAAGGGCTGCCGGCGGATGCGGGACGGCTTTGCATCTATCCGAGAGGGTGAAGCCGTCGGAAAAGCCGTGGTGCGGCGCGCTCTTGGCGGGATCCGTTTCCACACGCGCCTACGTCCGGTGCAAGCCGGATCGGGTCAAACGTAAAAAAGCCCCGGGCTGATGACCGGGGCTTTTCAAGTCTTTGTTGTGGGCCTCAGGCCGTCTTGCGGCGTTTGCTCCGACGCAGGAGGCCCGCGCCACCCAATGCCGTGGCCAGAAGCGGCAGCCCGGCCGGCAGCGGTACGGCCGGCAAGGAATTCACGACCAGCGTCACGTCGCCGGTCATGTTGTTGTTGTTTGAACCGGCACGTGCCTCGGCTTCGCTGAAGTTGAAGTCGGACACAGCGAGAATGTAGCTGCCGACCGAGAGAACGGTTTCGATCAGCGAATTCGAGAACCGTCCGGCAGGCCCGCAGAGGCTGTAGGGACAGCTGTCGTCGTCATGACCGACCAGCGTATCCGAAGCATCCAGAATGCCGTCGGAATTCAAATCCGCGAACAGGAACAGTTCCGGATCAAGGGTCGGCCCCATGGTGTACATGGAGTACATTCCGGCGCTGCCGACCGAGAAGGTGGAATAGCCGACGGAGCCAGCGCCCCTTGCCGTGATCGTATGTGTTTCCGTGAGAATTGTGGCAGCCTGGCTGGGTTGTCCCAGACATAAGGTGCCAAGCAGGGCGCAAGCCCCCAGAGCTTTCATAGTGAACATCTTTTACCCCCAAAAGATACAATCGTTAGAATAGTAAAGCCTTCAAGCAGCGAGTGGCACGCCACCCAAGGTAAGGTTAATATATCGTTAAAATGGCCTGAAAGATAGCGGGGCGCCGCTTTTGCGACTCATTGTTTCCTTGCTGTTAACTTTTGCGCAATTTTCGTTCCATTGCGCTCCGTCTTGGTGAAATCGCAAGCGAAACTGTGGGGCATCGGGCGCCAGTGGGTGGCCAAGAGGGCGCAAAGGGGCATAACAGAATCGCGCGAGAGCGGATGAGTCGCAATGTGGCGAGGACGGTTTCCCAATAGGAAAGCCCCGACCGACAGGCCGGGGCTTTTGTGATTCTTCGGGAAGAGCGCGCCTTAGTGGGCGGCGATCAGCCCCATGCTTTCGAGTTTCAGAATGACCTGATGGGCACAGTTGTCCACATCGTGGCCGACGGTCTCGACCCGCAGTTCCGGGGTTTCCGGGACATCGTAGGGGTCGGAGATGCCGGTGAACTCCTTGATCTTGCCTTCGCGTGCCAGCTTGTAGAGCCCTTTGCGGTCGCGCTTTTCGCATTCCTCGATGGAGGTGGCGACGTGCACTTCGACAAAGGCGCCAAAGTTTTCGACATCCTCACGCACCGCACGGCGGGTGGTGGCATAGGGCGCGATCGGCGCACAGATGGCGATGCCACCGTTCTTGGTGATCTCGGAGGCCACGTAACCGATGCGGCGGATGTTGAGGTCGCGGTGCTCTTTCGAGAAGCCCAGCTCGCTGGACAGGTTTTTCCGCACGATGTCGCCATCGAGAAGCGTCACCGGACGCCCGCCCATTTCCATCAGCTTGACCATCAGCGCGTTGGCGATGGTGGATTTTCCGGAGCCGGAGAAACCGGTGAAGAACACGGTGAACCCCTGTTTCGAGCGCGGCGGCTTGGTCTTGCGCAGCTCGGCCACCACTTCCGGGAAGGAGAACCACTCGGGGATCTCGAGCCCTTCGGCCAGACGGCGCCGCAGCTCGGTGCCAGAGATGTTGAGGATGGTGACGTCATCCTTGTCCATGATCTCGTCATTGGGCTCGTATTGCGCGCGCTCTTGGACATAGACCATGTGTTTGAACGGCACCATTTCGATGCCCATTTCTTCTTCATGTTCCTTGAACAGGTCCTGCGCATCGTAAGGACCGTAGAAATCCTCGCCCTGACTGTTCTTGCCCGGGCCGGCGTGGTCGCGGCCGACGATGAAATGGGTCACGCCGTAGTTCTTGCGGATCAACCCGTGCCAGACGGCCTCGCGCGGGCCGGCCATGCGCATGGCCAGCGGCAAGAGGCTCATGTTGGTGGTCGATTGCGGATATTTGTCGAGCACTGCCTCGTAGCAGCGCACGCGGGTGAAGTGATCGACATCGCCCGGTTTGGTCATGCCGACCACCGGATGAATGAGCAGGTTGGCCTGGGCCTCTTTCGCGGCGCGGAAGGTCAGCTCCTGGTGCGCACGGTGCAGCGGGTTGCGGGTCTGGAAGGCCACGACGCGGCGCCAGCCCAGCTTGCGGAAATAGGCGCGCAGCTCGTTGGGCGTGTCGCGACGGGCGCGGAAATCGTAATGCACCGGCTGTTGGATGCCGACGACCGGACCGCCGAGATAGACCTTGCCGGCCGTGTTGTGCAGGTAGTTCACCGCCGGATGGGCGTCGTCATCGGCCCCAAAGACCTTTTCGGCCTCTTTCGATTTGTTCGGCACCCAATTGTCGGTGACGGTCATGGTGGCGAGGATCACGCCTTCCTGGTCGCGCAGCGCGATGTCCTGGCCCGCTTCGAGCGAGGCGGCGAAATCTTCGGAGACGTCGAGCGTGATCGGCATCGGCCAGAGCGAGCCATCGGCCAGGCGCATGTTCTCGACAACGCCATTGTAATCTTCTTCCGAGAGGAAACCTTTGAGCGGGTTGAACCCACCATTCATCAAGAGTTCCAGATCGCAGATCTGGCGCGGGGACAGGTCCCAGCTGACGAGATCGGCAGCTTCGACTTTGAGCTTCTGAGCGCTGTCGTAGGACACATAGAGCTCGGGGATCGGTGCGAGATTTTCGGCCATGCAAATCGCCTTTTTGGGCTGGTACGGTTCAACAATCAAAGATCGCCAGAATCCATCGCGGATCGCGAGCGGCCTTCTTAATCGGCGGCTTAACCGTTTTTTATCCTTAGGATCAACAAGAGCAGGGGCGCGAAATAGCAAATGAGGCTCTCAGGCCTCACTTTTGTGCATTCTCTGGAACAACGGTCGTGGAACTGTCGAAGTTTCAGAACCTATTTCCCTTACCGATGATAATTGTTGCGGCTTCAGATGGGGGCGCAGTCGGCGTGTGAGGCACTTTGCGGTTCGGTGAGTTGGCGGATCCGGCCGCGGGGGCTCACTCACGTGCCCTGATGCCTTGCGACAAGATCTCGATGCTTCCGGCATGGACGTGTTTCAGCGCCAAGGCCCGTACCATGTAGCGCCCGTTCGCAACAGGGGCCGGATCGAGGAACGCCGTTGAGCTGATCAGATCGGGGCTGATCACCTCGAATGCGCCGTTCCGTGCCGCCTCGGGGGTGCGGGCGCGATAGACCCGGTAGCCGCGTAGCTCCGGGTCATCAGAGGCGCGCCAGTTGAGCTGCGATCCGCCGTCTTGTGGCGTGACGGTCAGTTCAGAGGGGGGGCGCACCGGAAAGGCGTGCAATGTCGGATCGCCCAGCAGATTGAGCCAGATCGGATCGACGATGCGATAGCGGCCCGTCGGCGCATAATCCGGGGTGCCGTTGGACATGCCGCGGTTGTTGGCTGTGCGCAGCTGGGCCGCGCCGATGGTTTCCCCCAGCGCCATGCCATGCAATTGCCAGGCCGGACGGGCCCCCCAGGCGACCGCGAGCGCCTGGTTCGGTGCCGCCATGATCCCGGCCATCGGGTTCAACATCTTGTCGATTCTCTGTTTGTGGCTGCCGAAATTGATGGCGAACACCGGTTTGGCCGCGTATCGGGTCAGGTAAGTCTTGCCGTCGTAGTCGCCGAAATCGACCCCGAAGAGCCAGCGTCGCTCTTCTCCGACGTCGTGATGTTCGCCCGGCGTCACATTGTCCGGGCCGACAATGGTGGCCAGCCCGTGACCTTCGACGGCCAAATGGCTGGCGGATCCGAGGTAGGCGTTGCGCAAATCGCCCCATTGCCCCGAACGCCAGGCATGGTTGCGCGTGAAATAATCGATCAGATAGGCGATCTCTCGCGACGGGCCTTGGAGCCGGCTGACCGAGAAATCGATCCGGCCCAGCATCATTTCGATGCCGTTGCCGGGCAGGCGGCTTGGGGCGAGCAGGCCGGATGTGCCGCCGACCGAAGGCCAGTCGCCGTCGACATCGGCATAGAACAGATCGGTGGCCGTGGGCTGTGGCTCGTGTCCGTCCGGGGCCACTCTGCCGCTTTTCACCAGTGGCAAATCCCCGACGAGGATCACCGCCACGGTGGCATCGCCCTCGCGGGCCGCATCCTCGGTCCAGGCCTTATAGCGGGCGCTCAACCGGTCGCGCAGCTCTCGGGCTGCGGCAAGTTCGCCAACCGGCGTGAGCCGCCGTGCGGAGGTGCCGGTGAGACGTTCGACGCGCCAGCCGTCGCCGACTAGATCGGCGGCAAACCCGTCGAGCTCCGGCCCGATGTGGTTGGACAGGCCGGCCTCTTCGACAAGAAGCACCAGACCGCGCCGATCAATGGCTGGCAGGTCGATCGCGGCGGCGAAATAGCCTTGGTCGACGATTCCGTCGCGAACCCGTCGCACCTTGTATTCCCAGGCAATGCCCGGGCTCGCCTTGTTGTCGCGAAAGCTCTTGGCCTCGCCGAGATCGGTCGAAAGGAACAGCCATGGCCCGCCGGTGGCGAGCGGGCGGCGCGCAACCTGCGCATCGCCGGCATGGGGCCTTTTGACCCGGCTCCAGTCAAGCGTGACGCCGTCGCCATCGATGGCGGCATCGAGCGGCAAGACGCCGATCTCCTGGCCCTGGGCCCGCACCGGGGAAAGTGCTGCGCCAAAGGCGATGGCGAGTGACAGGGCAGAAGCCACCAAAGCAAACGCCCCGCTGCGGTGCGATACCGTTGCGGGGCGGTCGGGATGTGAGTGTGGCGGAGGTGTTAGCTGAAGGTTTGGCAGGCGGACAGGAGCGGCATTGCGCGGCACCCGGCCCATCCTGCCAAACCGCCATATCATTCTTGTGCCGCCAGCCAATGTTCGGCGTCGAGCGCGGCCATGCAGCCCATGCCGGCCGAGGTCACCGCCTGACGGTATTTGTGATCGGTCAGGTCACCAGCCGCGAAAATCCCCGGGATCGAGGTCTCGGTCGAACCGGGCTTTACCGCCACATAGCCGCCGTTATGCAGCTCGAGCTTGTCTTTGACGAGCTCATTGGCCGGCGCATGGCCGATGGCGACAAACACGCCCTTGGCCGGGATATCGGTGATCTCGCCGGTCTTGACGTTCTTGGCCTTGACGCCATTGACGCCCTTGAGCGGTTTCTCGTCGCCGTAAACCTCCAGGAGCTCATTGTCCCAGAGCGGCACGATTTTCTCGTTCTTCATCAGCCGGTCGATCAGGATCTTTTCGGCACGAAGCTCGTCGCGACGGTGGATCAGCGTCACTTTCGAGGCGAAATTCGTCAGGAACAGCGCCTCTTCCACGGCGGTGTTGCCGCCGCCGATCACCACGATCTCCATGCCGCGATAGAAGAACCCGTCACAGGTGGCACAGGCCGACACGCCATGGCCCTTGAAATGCTCCTCGGTCTCGAGCCCGAGCCATTTCGCCCGCGCGCCGGTGGCAAGGATCACCGCATCCGCCGTGTAGGTGGTGCCGCTGTCCCCCTTGGCCACGAAGGGCCGGCTGTCGGTGTCGAGCTCGGTGATGATGTCGGAGATGATCTCCGTGCCCATCGCGGTCGCATGCTCCTGCATCTTGACCATGAGATCCGGGCCCTGCACCTCGGTGAAGCCCGGGTAGTTCTCGACCTCGGTGGTGGTGGTGAGCTGACCGCCGGGTTCCATGCCCTGGACCAGAATCGGCGACAGCATGGCGCGCGCGGCATAGACCCCCGCCGTGTAACCCGCCGGGCCGGAGCCGATGATCAAGACTTTCGTGTGTTTCGTGTCCGCCATCTGAGGATCTCTTTCGTGTTGTCTCTGCATTTGATTTCGATATAGACACCGCGGGCAGGCTTCGCCACCCCCCAGAGGGTGCACAGGCCTTGCGATCCTTTCGACAGAGACGGGTTGCGGCGAAGGCGCGAGGGTAAAAAATGTGCATTTGCCATTTTGCCGCGCGCATTGGGCGCGAAATCCTCTTGAAATGATCTTGCTGAAATGAGAAAGAATATTGCGCGCGGAACCCCGTTTGCGCATGAGTATGAAATTCACGCCGCTCCGGCCAAGGCTTCGGGAAAACAGATGCCCTCTCATAAACTCGATGAAATCGACCGCAAAATCCTGGCCGAGCTGCAGGCGGATGGCCGGATGACCAATGTGGAACTGGCCAAGCGGGTGGGCATTTCCGCGCCGCCCTGTCTGCGCCGGGTGCGCACGCTCGAAGAGAGCGGCTACATCAAGGGCTATCACGCCGTGGTCGACGATCGGGCGCTGGATTTCGAGGTGCAGGTCTTTGCCATGGTCGGGCTGCAGAGTCAGGCCGAGAGCGACCTGTCGAGGTTCGAAGCGAAATGCCGTGACTGGCCGCTGGTGCGCGAATGCCATATGCTCAATGGCGAGGTCGATTTCATCCTCAAATGCGTGGCGCCGGATCTCTCCACCTTTCAGAGCTTTCTGACCGGCGAGCTGCTGTCGACCGAGAATGTCGCCAGCGTCAAAACCTCGCTGGTGATCCGCTGTGCCAAGGATGAGCCCGGCGTGCCCTTCGAAGTTCTCGAAGCCCGCTTGGCGCAAAACGCCTGACGGCAGCCGCCCCGTTCATCTGATCCGGTAAAATAAAAACGGCTCGCCTTCTGGCAGAGCCGTTTTCGTGGAAATGCCGGCGGACAACCAATTTGCCGGTATACTGAACACTGCTGGATCTATCTCGGTGACAGTTCGAGAAGATCCGTGGGGGAAAGACGTGGCTGGCACAGCGGGCCAAAGCCCGGAAGGCTTTCAAGATACGGAAAAAGCTCCATGAAACGCGGCCGCAGCTCGCTCAGCAGCTGTCCGGACAGGGTGGTGCCGGGGTGATAGCTTTCCAGCTCGACCCCGTTGACCCGGATCAGGCTGTGTCGCGAGAGGGCGATATGATAGCTGCGCACGGTGGAGATCGGTGTGACTTCGATCACCGAAACACCGTCCACGAGGCTCGGCACCGGTGCCATTGCCTCGGAGACGCCGAGATAGGCTTTGAGCGCATCGGCGCGGAGCAGGTAGCGTGCCCCCGCGCCGAGCATCAGATCCGGGGCCGGGCGGCCGAGGCCGAATGTGTCGGCCGTGATCCGGTAGAGACGTTCGGGCTTTGCCGCCTCGCTGCGGGCGCCATGGGTGTCGAGCGGCATCGAGCCGATCCATTGCACGCGTTGTACCCCCTGATCGACGGTTTCGATCAGATCGCCGGGCAGCAGATCCTCGACCGCGACCGGACCGGTCGGGGTGGGCAGCAAGGCGCCACGGGCAAAGGCATTGAATGCGCTTTCGAATATGGGGATCGCCGGGGCCGAGATGTCCTTGTCGTGAAGGTCACCGTTTCGGGCCAGCCATTGAATGTCATAGCGGCGCAGCGCGTAGGACGGGCGTTCGACAGGACGGACACGCCGCACGGTCCAGGCGGGCTGTTCCGGATGTGTCCCGTTCCGGTCGGCCTGAATTCCGCGCTCGGCGCGGGCAAAGGCCGTGGCCTTGCCATAGCCAAGCGGAGCGTTGTTCGCCGCCCGGGGCGCGGGAGACGCGGCGCTATGTGAGGCGGTGTTTGAAACCGTATGGGGGCGCGAACCGGAATAGGGTGTCGGCATGGAAAGCCTCGTCACTGTGCTGGCCCCCACCAATACAGTGCAGCAACGATCTCAGATTACCCGTGGGATTGTCAAAAATTTTATGGAATTACCCTTAACGGCGGCACCAGTCGCCGGTGCCGCCTCAGGTTTGTTTCTTTCAAAAGGGTTAATGCCTTCCGCATCGCCCTGTTATCCAGCCGGCTCAGCGCACCTTCTGCGCGCTGAGGTTTGTACCGGCGCGAATCGTCGGGCTCTGGTCCCTCCGATCCGGGAACCGCATTGGTCTTCTTTCTGAAGGTTCCCAATGCGGTCAAATTCCGCTGGCCGACCTCTGGCCGACCTTTGGTCGTCCTCTGGCCACGCTTTGGCCCTGTCTCAGGCGGCGCGGACCTGCCGCAGCGGTGCGGTCTTGGCGGCTTTCTTGGCGATGAAGGCGGCGCGCCGCGCGCCACGGGCCCAGGGCATGTCCAGCTCGGTCTTTTTCGCCTCGGCGATCATCGATTTCATCCAGCGACGGGTTTTCATCTCTGCCTCATCCTTGCGGTTTCCCGACACATCTGCTCCGCATCTGGCCGTGTCGGTGTTGCAGCCATTGTGCCGGAGGGCTTCGGCGAAAATTTGGCGCCGGTCGGGAAATGTGACCGTGCCGGGCGGTGACGCCAAAGCCGGTTGTGCGCCGCAATTGATCTTTGATTAACCATAAGAATATTAAGGTTAATTCAGACCGCCCGTGGATAGTCCTCGGGATTTCGCGGGATTGTTTCTGGCGGAAATGGGGCAGGCCGGCGCCGCATTCATGCCGCAAAGCCTGCCTTTGGGCCTCTGTGATCCGCGGTCTCGGGGGCGGCGCTCAGAGCCGGATCATCGAGATGAGTCGGCCGTAATCGGCCTCTTTGCGATGCACCGAGCGGCGATAGGAATAGAAGCGCTCCGGATCGGAATAGGTGCAATGCCGGGTCCATTCCGCGTGACCGGCGCCGGCCTCGCGCAGCCGGTGCAGCCCGAAGGCCGGCAGGTCGAAGAGGTAGCGATCCCCCTCGCCATTGGCAAAGAACCGGGCGTTGCTTTGGTCTTCGGCGAGGAAGTCCTCGAAAAATTCCGGACCGACCTCATAGGCGCGTTGCGAGATCGTCGGGCCGATGACCGCGGTGATGTCCTCGCGACGGGCGCCCAGGGCCTCCATCGCGGTGAGGGTCTGTTCGAGAATGCCGCCGATGGCGCCTTTCCAGCCCGCATGTGCTGCGCCGATGACGCCGGCCTTGCGGTCGGAAAACAGCACCGGCTGACAATCGGCGGTGAGGATCACCAAACCCAGCCCCGGTTGATCGGTGACCAGAGCGTCGGCTTTGGGGGGCTCGCTCTCCGGGGGGACGCTCACCGCCACGACATCGGCGGAATGCACCTGATAGACCGAACACATCTCCGCCGGGGCGAGCCCCAAGGCGCCCGCCGCACGGCTGCGGTTGATCGTGACGATATCCGCCTGATCGGTGGAGCCGAGGCCGCAGTTCAGCCCCTCGAACACGCCCGAGGAGGCGCCGCCCTTGCGGGTGAAGAAACCGTGTTGCACGCCGTCCAGCGCGTCGGAGGTGATGATTTCAAGACTGCTCATGCGTCAAATCCCGGAGGCAAGTGTGCGGCGTCGGGTGTGATGGCCAGCGCCTTGAAAAGGGTTCCCATTTCTTCCGCCGAGGTCAACCGCTCAAATGCGGCAATGTGGCTTTGCAAGGCCGCACCGCTCATGTTTTTGGCAAGTGTTTCGGCCCGGGCGGAGATGCCGAGGCGCGCCAGAAGCGGACCCTGCGCGATCATCTGCGACGGGGTTGCGCCGACTGCCCGGGCCGCAATCGCCAGCGCTTCGAAATCGACATGCGCTGTGAGATCGGCCTGGCCGGGACGGGCCAGCGGATCGACCATCTCATGGGCTTCGAGCGCCTGAAACGTATCGCCAAGAGAGCGCCAGTCGCCATAGTCGATGAGGATCGCCGCGCCGCCATGCCGGGTGACGCGCTGGGCGATCTCCGCGACGATGGGAGCGGACGCGGGACAGGTCTCGACCACGTCGCCTTCCTTGGTGTCGTCGAGCCGACGTGACAGCTCTGCCAGGGGCGCGGGTGCCGAGAGACCCAGGATCAGAGCGCCGTCTTTCAGACCGATCTGGGTCTCCGCCCAGGTCTCCCCCTTGCGGGTGAATTGCCGGATCGGCAGCGCGTCGAAGAATTCGTTGGCAATCAGCCACAGCGGCGCCTCGGGCAGGTCCGCGATCTGGTCGCACCATGTGACATCATGGTCCGAGAGCTTCTCGCGCTGGGCCTTGCGCAGGGTGGGGGAGGCCTCGACGAGATGGAGCTGCATGGCGGCGTGAAATCCCGGCACCGCCCGGGTGGCGCGCAAGATATCCGCCATCAGCGTGCCGCGCCCGGGGCCGAGCTCGGCCAATGTGAAGGGTGCGGGCGCGCCTTGGTCGAGCCAGCTCTGGGCCAGCGCCAGCCCCAGAAGCTCGCCGAACATCTGGCTCACCTCCGGCGCGGTGGTGAAATCGCCCGCGGCCCCCAGCGGATCGCGGGTGGTGTAATAGCCATGTTCGGGGTGGAGCAGGCAATCCGCCATATAATCCGCCAGCGAGATCGGCCCGGTCTGGGCGATGCGACGGATCAGGATCTCTTTGAGCGCGGTCATGCGCGTTTGGCCCGGATCATGAAGAACAGCCCCAGGAGGATCATCGGCAGCGACAGGAGTTGCCCCATTTGAAGGCCTGCAAAGACCGCGCCATTCGGGTTGGCCGCGGTGACGAATTGCGCGTCCGCCTGACGGAAGAACTCGACGATGAAACGCGAGATGCCATAGCCGGCAAAGAACAGCCCCATGATCAGACCCGGGCGTTTGAAGGCGCCGCCGAGCCAGACGAGGGTGAGGATCAGGGTTCCGAGGATCAGCCCCTCCATCCCCGCCTCATAAAGCTGCGACGGGTGGCGGGCGCAAAGCGGTCCGACATTGGAACAGGCCTGTGCGGCGCCGCCCGGAAAGATCACCGCCCAGGGCCCGTCCCAGGGCTTGCCCCAAAGCTCGGCGTTGACGAAATTGGCGATCCGGCCAAGGAGCAGCCCGACCGGCGTCGCCATGGCCAGAAGGTCGCCCAGCGACAACAACGGTTTGTGATGTTTGCGGCCCCAGAGGAAAGCGGCGATGATCACCCCGAGAAATCCGCCGTGAAACGCCATGCCGCCCTGCCAGACCATCGGGATCTCCACCGGATGGGCGAGGTAATAGGCCGGTTTGTAGAACAGCACATAGCCCAAACGTCCGCCGAGGATCACCCCGAGAATGAGCCAGGTCAGCAGGTCCTCGAATTCCGCGCGCTGCATCGGCGGCGTGTCATCGGGCCAGAGCCGCGTCGTCTTCAGCGCCCGCAGGATCAGCCCCCAGCCAATGAGGAAGCCGCCGATATAGGCCAGCGCATACCAATGCAGGGCAAAATGAATGGGGCCGAGGTTGATCTCGAACAGCACGGGCGAGAGCTCGGGGAAATTCAGGACGGCGGGCAGATATGTCAACATGGCCGCAAATGTCGCCAGCCCGCGCGGGAAGTCAACCTTGTGATTTCCGCCAACGCGGCCCATATAGATCACAAGACAGTCACCACCCCGCTGACGGAGACAGATATGCAGACCCGCAACAAGATTCTCGACGATATTTCCCAGCTCATGACCAACGCCATGGGCGTGGCGCAGGGCGCCAAGGACGAGGCCGATACCGCGCTCAAGGGCCTGGTCGATCGCTGGCTCGCCGATCGCGATTTCGTCACCCGCGACGAATTCGACGCGGTGCGCGCCATGGCCCAGAAAGCCCGCGAAGAGAATGAAGAGCTGAAAAAGCGTCTCGACATGCTCGAGCGCAAGAAAAAGGCCTGAACCCTTCCTGAGCCTCCTTTCGGATAGCGTATGTCCAAGCCCCCGTTGCCGGGGGCTTTTTCATGTCCACAGGTGAGGTTTCGGGGCTGTGGAAAAATCGGGCATCTTGTGGATCACCGTCGAATGATGGGGATAACACAAATATTTCGCTTTACAGATTCGCTGCTTTCGTCACACCATATCTAGTAAGGGGAGGCAAAAGCGCGCCGACCCTTAGAGCAGGCACCAAGTCTTAGTGGCTGTCTTTCCGGGGTCGTGCATGGGGATGTCGCGACGGAGAGAACAAGGTCACGAGGCGCAGAGCGAAAGAGGCCACCAATGTCGCTTATCGAGCAAAGCTTTTCCACCGAGATTCATCCGATCGATCTGTGCGAGCATCTGTGCGAACACAATGATTGGGAATTCGACCGGGTCGCCGACGATCAGATCGCCATGGCGGTCGAGGGGCAATGGCGGACCTATTCGATCACGCTCGCCTGGTCCGATTATGACGAGACTTTGCGCCTGATCTGCACCTTTGAAATGGAACCACCGGAAGACAAGCTGCCGCAGATCCACGAGGTGCTCAACCGCGCCAATGACCAGATCTGGACCGGGGCCTTCACCTATTGGCACGAACAGCGGCTGATGGTCTATCGCTACGGGCTCGTGCTATCGGGCGGTCAGGTCGCGGGGCCGGAACAGGTCGACCGTCTGATCGGTGCCGCCGTGGGCGCCGCCGAACGGTTCTACCCGGCGTTCCAGCTGGTCGCCTGGTCCGACCGTACCCCGGCCGAGGCGATGGATGTCGCCATTCACGAGGCCTACGGGCGCGCCTGAGCGCTAACGCCATCAATGATCTCTGTGATTTCGGCATCAACCCTCAGTTTTGATGCCGGAACCAGTCCAACAGATGCTCCAGGCGATCCTTGCGGGGATGGGTGGTCAGGAAGACCGCCCAATAGGTCAGGCCGGGCAAAGCGATGTCGGACAGTTGCACGAGCTGACCCGCTGCCAGAAGATCCGCCACCAGGTATTGCGACGCCAATACGGCGCCCTGACCGGACACGGCCGCGTCGATCGCGTGGATTTCTTCTGAGAACTGTTGGGTGACGCTGGGCAGTGCCGCTGTGGCGCCGGCCTGGGCGTGCCACCGCCCCCAACTGGGCGCGTGACCCGAGGCGGATTTCCAGCGGTATTGTAGCAAGGGCAGCGTCAGGACGGCATCCGGCGTTGACGGCTGTGTCGTCGTGACCAGATTTGGTGCACAGACCGGTATGATTGAGTCTGCAAACAGCCGATGCCACTCCGCCTGACCGTCGGGGTGCCCGGCATAACGGATCGCCATGTCGATATCGGAGGCATGCAGGTCCGCGGGCAGGTCGGCGGCTTCGACCGTGATGTTCAGCCCCGTTTCTTCGCGCAGACGTGGCAGGCGCGACATCAGCCAACGGCTGGCAAAGGCCATTGTGACCGACAGGCGCAGCGGTGCACCGGACGGGGAAACCGTCAGCTGGTCGATTGTGCCGGCAATTTGGTCCAGCGATGTGCGCAGGACCGGAAACAGCTTTTCCCCCGCCGGAGACAAGCGTACGGGCCGTGGAAACCGGTAGAACAGGTCCACCCCCAGAATGGCTTCCAGTTGCCGCACCTGATGGCTGATCGCGGTCGGCGTCAGGCCAAGCTCGTCTGCGGCGCGGGCAAAATGAAGATGCCGCGCGGCAGCCTCGAAGGCGCGCAGGGCGTGTAGAGGGGGCAGGTTGCGCATGGATGGTCCCGCAAGGTGAATTTCATTCATCTTATGCCTGAAATATTCGCTTTGGCCAAAGATTTCGGCGGCTGTTAGCTCCTCGGGTGACGGCGACACACCGCCCCCACACAGGAGAAAATCATGACGACCCTGCTTCGCATTGACGCCAGCGCGCAACAGCAAGACCGTTCCCTGACGCGCATGCTCACAAGCCTGTTCACCACCGAATTCATGCGGGCCAAGCCAGACGCCGGGGTGATTGCCCGCGACATCGGGCAAGATCCCGTGCCGGCAATTGATCACCGTTTCATCCATGCGGCCTTTACCCCCCATGAGGCGCGCGAAGACTGGATGACCGACCGGCTGGCCCTTTCCGATGCGCTGATCGACGAGGTCGAGGCGGCAGATATCATCGTGCTGGGGGCTCCGATGTACAATTACGGGATGCCCACCGCGCTGAAAGGCTGGATCGATCACATTGCGCGGATCGACCGGACCTTTTCGTTTGATCTGGCGCGCGGCGATTTCCCGATCGCACCGATCCTGAAGGGCAAACACCTGGTCGTGCTCTCGTCGCGTGGCGAGTTCGGGTTTGAACCCGGCGGGGTGCGGGCGCATCTGAACGCCCTTGACCCCGCAATTGCCGCCTGCGCCCACTATTTCGGCGTCGACAGGGCGAATATCGAAACCGTGGCCATCGAATATCAGGAGTTCAAGGACGCGCGGCACGACCGCTCGGTCATGGCGGCGAGAGACGCCACACGCGCATTGGCTCAGCGGTTTGGCCAGCTCTGCTGACGCGTGGTGCCTTCCCCGGCGAAAACTTGCCTTGCCAAGTGGGCTCGGAGCTGTTGCTCGCGCAAATCTGCGGAGCGCCCTCCGCATTGCGCGTGCTTTTCAGCTTGATAGAGTGCCTCGGAAAACGGCGGCATCCGTGTCTCCGCCGGGCATTTCCAAAGAGGGCTGAGAGATGGATGATTTGAAAACACGCGGGCTGGTGCTGCTGGGCTGTGGCAAGATGGGATCGGCCATGCTCAAGGGCTGGCTCGAAGGCGGGCTGTCGCCCGATGCGGTCACGGTGCTCGATCCTTACCCGTCGGACTGGCTCAAGGGCACCGGGGTGCGCCTCAACACGGAGCTGCCGCCGAACCCGGCCATCGTGCTTGTCGCGGTGAAGCCGCAGATGATGGGCGATGCGCTGCCGTCCCTGCAGGCGCTGGGCGATGGCACGACGACCTTCCTGTCGGTTGCCGCCGGTGTGACCATCGCCAAATACGAGGAGATCCTCGGCGACAAGACTCCGATCATTCGTGCCATGCCCAACACGCCCGCCGCCATCGGTCGCGGCATGACCGCGATCATCGGCAATGCCAGGACCTCCGAGGCCGATCTCGATCTGGCCCAGACATTGCTGGAGGCGGTCGGTCAGGTCGTCCGGCTTGAGCGCGAGGATCAGATGGATGCGGTTACCGCCGTCTCCGGCTCCGGTCCCGCCTATGTCTTCCACCTGATCGAAACACTGGCTGCCGCCGGCGTGGCCCAGGGTCTGCCGGAGGAACTGGCGATGGCATTGGCCAAGGCCACGGTCGGTGGCGCTGGGCAATATGCCGAAGAGGCCGAGGAAGACCCGGCGCAGCTGCGCGTCAACGTGACCTCGCCGGGCGGCACCACGGCGGCGGCGCTTGCGGTTCTGATGGACGAGGCAACGGGCTTCCCGATGCTCCTGGAAAGAGCCGTGAAAGCGGCGGCGGATCGCTCGAAGGAGCTGGCAGGATGAGCGGCGGCAAGAGCGACGAGATCACATTCGACGATTTCCTGAAGGTCGACGTGCGGGTGGGCGTGATCACCCGTGCCGAGCCCTATCCGGAGGCGCGCAAACCGGCGATCAAGCTCTGGATCGATTTCGGTGACGAGATCGGGGAGAAGAAGTCTTCCGCCCAGATCACCGTGCATTACACGCCGGAGAGCCTGATCGGGCAACAGGTCATGGCGGTGGTGAATTTTCCGCCGCGTCAGATCGGCCGCTTCATGTCGGAAGTGCTGGTCTTGGGCTTCCCGGATGAGAATGGTGCTGTGGTTCTGGCACGTCCGGATCTACCGGTGCCTGTCGGCGGTCGGCTGCACTGAAACGGGCAGGGGGCGCCTAGGCGTGATCGCCCTCAAGATCGCCGGTGGCCTCGCGCCAATGACGGCGGCAGAGCGAGACATAGCGCTCATTGCCGCCGATCTCGACCTGTGCGCCCTCGGTGAGCACTAGACCGTTTTCCGACATCCGCACCACCATCGTGGCCTTCTTGCCGCAATGGCAGATCGTGCGCACTTCGCGCATCTCGTCCGCCAGCGCCAGAAGCGCCGCGGAGCCCGGGAAAAGGTTGCCCTGAAAATCGACGCGCAGCCCGTAGCACATCACAGGCACACGGAGATCATCGACCACGCGGGCGAGATCCCAGACCTGTTCCTTCGACAGGAACTGTGCCTCGTCGATGAAGATACAGGCCACCGCGCCTTGGCCGAGCCGGGCCTCGATCTTGGCGTATAGATCCTCACCATCCTCGAACGTGTCGGCCTCGGCGCCGATGCCGATGCGGCTGCCGATCCGGCCCTCGCCCGCACGCGCATCGAATTTCGCGGTGATAAGATAGGTCTCCATCCCGCGTTCGCGATAGTTGTAGGAGGCCTGAAGCAGCAGGGTCGATTTGCCCGCGTTCATCGTCGAATATTGGAAATAGAGCTTTGCCATGAGCCTCATGTGCCAAAGCCGGGGGCCGGGATCAAGCCGGGATTTGGCGGCGGTGGAGAAATCCGGAATACCGCGGAAAACGGCGCCGAAGATTCGGGGCGGAGAGGTCCGGCCCGATTATGTGGCGCCCGAACACGTGGCGGGTGAGAGCCAGGGAAAAGTAGACTCGTAAACACAAACCGGCGATGCCCGTATGGGCAAGGGGATGAGGGTGCCGGAAAATCACAAAATAACTAAACTCCCCCCCCATGGAGGCTCCCACCCGTGCCGATGCTTTCCAGCATCGGATACTCGTTCATCGCCTGCAACAGCAGGTGTGTACTTGTATGTCTGGGAAAAATCGGGAAGTTAATGGGAAAGCATAAGGTGAATTCCCCATGAGGGGACGCTTTCGATGGGGCGAGGACGCAGGTTATGGATTCGGCTGGAAACTATTTGAAAAAGCATACGGAAGCTCTGGTGAAGGATGTTGGCCTGGAAGCGGCCTGCGCTCTGACGGGCAAGTCCAAGGCCACTTTGGGGCGCTATTACTCGACTGCGGATGAGCATTCGGACCGGTTCATCCCGGTCGATGCCGTGGCGCAATTGGAAGCTGCGGCCAGCTACCCGCATGTGACCTCGGCGCTGGCGGAGCTGAAGGGGGTTGCGCTTTCCTATGATGCAGCGCGCAACGAGCCCGCGAAACAGGGCGGGGTGAATACCGATGTCGTGGCCCTGTCGCAGCGCTTTGCCATGCTGATGGCGGAATATACCGATGCGATCGAGGATGGCGTCATCACCATCAACGAGGCGAAACGGTTGCTGCGCGAAACGCTCGAGCTGCAACAGGTGCTGATCACGATGAAATTGCATCTGGAGCAGGGGGCGACCTGACAAGGTGGCCCGGGCCCAAATCTGAAAAAGGCGGCCCAAAGGCCGCCTTTTCTTTGTTTTGTTTTAGCCGCGCTGCTTTTGACGCGGCGGGCGCCCGCTGGCATGTTTCCCCGATCCTTTCGGAGCGCCGCCATTTCCGCCGGGTTTGCCACCCCGCCGCCGCCCGCCGGGTTTGCCCGCCCCGGGCTGACCACCGGGGCCACCGGGACGTCCGCCGCCGCCACGACGACCGCCTTGCGGTTTCTTCGGCTTCGGCTCGGCCTTCATCCCGTCGGCGGCCCAGGAGGCGGCCGTGGCGATCGGGATGCGGAGTTTCATCACCTTCTCGATGGCGCGAAACTCGTCGAGCTCGGTGGGCGAACAGAAGGCCACGGCCTTGCCGTCACGCCCGGCCCGCGCCGTCCGACCAATCCGGTGCACGAAGTTTTCCGGCACATTCGGCAGTTCGAAATTATAGACATGGCGCACCGCCGGGATGTCGATGCCGCGGGCGGCCACATCGGTCGCCACCAGCACCTTGATCTTGCCGCTCTTGGCCTCTTTCAGGGTGCGTTCGCGCTGGCCCTGCGATTTGTTGCCATGGATCGAGCCGGCTTCGAACCCGTCACGTTGCAGGTTTTTCGACAGACGCTCGGCACCGTGTTTGGTGCGGGCAAAGACCAGCGCCAACTCATCTGAGTGATCGCAGAGAAGTTCCTTCAACAGCTCGAATTTCTCCGGCTGCGGAATGAAATGCACCTCCTGGGCGATCTTGTCGGCGGCCTTGCCCGGAGGCGAGACCTCGATGCGCACCGGCGAGCTGAGATAGCTCTGGGCGATCTCGTTCATCTGTTTCGACATGGTGGCCGAGAACAGCATGGTCTGGCGCTCTTTCGCCAGCATCGGCACCAGTTTGCGGAGCGCATGGATGAACCCCATGTCGAGCATCTGGTCGGCCTCATCGAGCACCAGGAAAGTGGTCTCATCGAGACGCACCGCCTTGCGGTCGATCAGATCCATCAGACGACCCGGGGTGGCAACGAGAATATCGGTGCCGCGTTCCAGACGGTTGATCTGGGTGTTGATCGACACACCGCCAACCACCCGGTTGAGTTTCAGGTGCGAGCCCTTGATGAAGGGGAACAGCCCGTCGGCGATCTGGTTCACCAGCTCGCGGGTCGGGGCGAGGATGAGCGCACGCACGGTTTTGGGCGACGGTTTGGAGCCGTCGCTGTAGCACATATGCATGAGCGGCAGGCCGAAGGCGAGCGTCTTGCCCGTGCCGGTTTGTGCCAGTCCCATCACATCGCGGCCCTGCATCACTTCGGGGATGGCGCGGGCCTGAATCGGGGTGGGGGTCTCGATGTTGATGTCTTTCAAGACATCGAGCAGCTTGGGCTTGAGCCCCAGCATGGAAAAATCAGTCATAAATGTCCTTTGGTGGGCGAACCCACACGCGAATACACCTCCCATATCGGATGGGACGGCGCGGTTGGTCGCGGAAAAGGTCGCCGGAATAGGCCACATGCCCGCCCCGTCTTTCCGCCGGACCCCTGCGTGATTTGGGAACCTTGTGGGCGTGTGGCGCGTCGCGCGCTCGCCCGGCATCCGTCACCCGGGGCGTTTGAGAAAAACGCGGCTGCTCACGCGGCAGCACGGGGTGCGGATAGGTGCCAAATGGGGGAGGAGCGGGGAAAAGTCAAGGGATTTGCTGCACTCGCAAAGCAACCGGAAAACAAAACGCCCCGCGCGAGGGCGGGGCGTTTGTTATTTTATCCGGGCAATGACGTCTCACACGTCCTGAAGGCTCAGCACCTCGATCTCGCCTTCGAGCCGGGCCTTGATCGCCATGGCGGCGGCGTGGCTGGCGGCGGCGGTGGTGAAATAGGGGATCTTGTCGTAAAGCGCGACCGAGCGGATTTCACGCGAGTCTTCAAGCGCTTGGTTGCCCTCGGTGGTGTTCAGCACCAGCGTGATCTCGCCGTTTTTCATCAGGTCGACAATGTTCGGGCGGCCTTCGTAGACCTTGTTCACAACGGTGCTCTCGACGCCATGCTCCTTGAGGAACTTGGCGGTGCCGCGGGTGGCGACAAGCTCGAAGCCGAGATCCGCGAGCGTCTGCATCGCCTCGACCATTTTCGGCTTCTTGTCGTAATTCTTCACCGAGACGAAGACCTTGCCACCGGTCGGCAGATCGGCGCCGGCGCCCATTTGCGATTTCAGAAACGCGCGGGCAAAGCTCTTGTCGGCGCCCATGACCTCACCGGTGGAGCGCATTTCCGGGCCGAGGATGGTATCGACACCCGGGAAACGGGCAAAGGGCAGGACCGCCTCTTTCACCGCAAAACGCCCGGTGCTCGCCGGATCGACCAGATCGAACGTGTCGAGCTTTTCGCCGGCCATCAGCCGCGCGGCGATGGAGGCGATCGGCGAGTTCACCGCTTTCGCCACGAAAGGCACGGTGCGCGAGGCGCGCGGGTTCACCTCGATCAGATAGATCACATCGTCTTTCACCGCATATTGCACGTTCATCAGGCCGACGACATTGAGTGCCAGCGCCAGAGCTTCGGTCTGGCGTTTCAGCTCTTCGATGATCTCGGGTTTGAGCGAGTAGGGCGGCAGCGAACAGGCCGAGTCACCGGAGTGCACGCCAGCCTCTTCGATATGCTGCATGATGCCGGCGACATGGACCTTTTCACCATCGCAGAGCGCATCGACATCGACCTCGGTCGCGCCCGAGAGATAGCTGTCCAAGAGAACCGGGCTGTCGCCGGAGACCACCACGGCGTCGCGGATGTAGCGGTTGAGCTGTTCCATGTCGCGGACGATTTCCATCGCCCGGCCGCCCAGCACGTAGGACGGGCGGATCACCAGCGGGAAGCCGATCTCGGCGGCGATCTCGATGGCCTCGGCGTCGGTGGAGGCGATGCCGTTGGTCGGTTGCTTGAGCTCGAGACGGTTCACGAGATCCTGGAAGCGCTCGCGGTCTTCGGCGAGATCGATCGCATCCGGCGTGGTGCCGAGGATCGGAATGCCCTCGGCTTCGAGCGCGTTCGCCAGTTTCAGCGGCGTCTGGCCGCCGAATTGCACGATCACACCATGGAGCGTGCCATTGTCCTGCTCGACGCGCAGGATTTCCATCACATGCTCAAAGGTCAGCGGTTCGAAATACAGGCGATCCGAGGTGTCGTAATCGGTCGATACGGTTTCCGGGTTACAGTTGACCATGATGGTCTCGTAGCCCTGCTCGGTGAGCGAGAAACAGGCGTGACAGCAGCAATAATCGAACTCGATGCCCTGACCGATCCGGTTCGGGCCACCGCCCAGAATGACGACTTTCTTGCGATCCGAGGGCCGCGCCTCGCATTCCACTTCGCCCATCATCGGCGCTTCATAGGTGGAATACATGTAGGGGGTCTGGGCCTCGAATTCGGCGGCGCAGGTGTCGATACGCTTGAACACGGCGGTGACGCCGAGGTTGCGCCGCGCCCGGCGGACATTGGCCTCGTCGCGGCCGGTGAGCTTGGCCAGACGTGCGTCCGAGAAGCCCATCATCTTGAGCTGGCGCAGGCCTTCTTCGGTCACCGGCAGACCGTCCTTCTTGATCTCGGCCTCGGCCACCATGATCTCGCGGATACGGGCGAGGAACCACGGGTCGAAAGCGTTGATCTCCTGGATCTCCTCGTCGGAGAAGCCGAAGCGCATGGCCTGGGCGATGACGCGCAGCCGGTCCGGCGTGGCTTTCGCCAGCTCGCGGGTGACAGACTTGTCGATCATCTGCTGGGCTGCCTCGTCCGCGCCCAGGAGGATGCGGGGCAGGGTGGTCTCGCTGCCCTCGGCCTCGACGAGCTGCGAGGCTTTCGGCATTTCCGGTAGTTCGATTTCGTCAAACCCGGTGAGACCGGTTTCCATCGAGGCCAGAGCCTTTTGCATCGATTCGTGGAAGGTGCGGCCGATCGCCATGACCTCGCCGACGGATTTCATCGCGGTGGTCAGCTCCGGCTTGGCGCCGGGGAATTTCTCGAAGGCAAAGCGCGGGATCTTGGTCACGACATAGTCGATGGTCGGCTCGAACGAGGCCGGTGTCACCTTGGTGATGTCGTTGTCCAGCTCATCGAGCGTGTACCCCACGGCCAGTTTCGCGGCGATCTTGGCGATCGGGAAACCGGTGGCCTTGGAGGCCAGCGCGGAGGAGCGCGACACCCGCGGGTTCATCTCGATCACCACCATGCGGCCATCGACCGGGTTCACCGCCCATTGCACGTTGGAACCGCCGGTTTCGACCCCGATCTCACGCAGCACGTTGATCGAATGGGTCCGCATCAGCTGGTATTCTTTGTCGGTGAGCGTCAGCGCCGGCGCCACGGTGACCGAATCGCCGGTGTGAACGCCCATCGGGTCGACGTTCTCGATGGAACAGACGATGATGGCGTTGTCGGCGGTGTCGCGCACCACCTCCATCTCGTATTCTTTCCAGCCCAACAGGCTCTCGTCGACGAGGATCTGCGCCATCGGCGAGGCCTCGAGGCCCGAGCGGCAGATCTTCTCATAGTCGTCACGGTTATAGGCCACGCCACCGCCGGTGCCGCCGAGCGTAAAGGCGGGGCGGATGATCGCCGGCAGACCGATATGCTCGAGCGCTTCCATGGCGATCTTCATGCCGGCGGCGATGTCGTATTTGCCACTTTCGAGCTTCGGCGCAGAGACGATATCGGCCTTCGGGTTCTCGATGCCGAGACGATCCATGGCCTCGCGGAACAGTTTGCGGTCCTCAGCCATTTCAATGGCTTCGCGCTTGGCGCCGATGAGTTCGACGTTGAACTTGTCCAGGACGCCCATGTCGGCCAGCGCCAGCGAGGTGTTGAGACCGGTCTGACCGCCCATGGTGGGCAGGAGCGCATCCGGGCGCTCTTTCTCGATGATCTTGGCGACCACCTCGGGGGTGATCGGTTCGATATAGGTCGCGTCCGCCATGCCCGGGTCGGTCATGATCGTCGCCGGGTTGGAGTTCACCAGAATGACCCGGTAGCCCTCTTCCTTGAGCGCCTTACAGGCCTGGGCACCGGAATAGTCGAATTCGCAGGCCTGCCCGATGATGATCGGCCCCGCACCAATGATCATGATGGAGGAAATATCGGTTCTCTTCGGCATGGCAGACCCCGGCAATGTTATGAGCAGAGCTTCGCGCGGCTCCCCGAGCAGGGACCGCGCAAATTGTCGTGGGTTATAGAGATCGAAGCGGCCAGCGCAAGGGGGCGCGGGTCTCTTTCTGAGAAACTTGTCCGAGCGGCCATCGCAGCGTCGCGAACAGGCTCAAAGAGAGCAATGGCACATAGAAGATCACATGCGGCATGACGCGGGCCTCTTCGATTGGTGTGTCGGGACCGACCAGCCGGAAGATCGGCACCGTGAAGCCTGCGAAGAACAGGAGGGCAAGATAGCGGGCCGGGCGCGGCCCGCGGATCAGTGTCGCGACCATGAGATAGCAAGGCAGCAGGAAATAATGCACCCAGGCCAGCGGTGTCGCCAGCGGCACCAGAATCGACAGCGGCAGTATCTGCGCGCCGATTCGGCGATGGCGGGGCAGGTGGCGCATCCGCCACCAGATCAGCGCCAGCCCGAGGATGAAACTCGTCTTGGTGACCAGGTCGATCCAGAGCGGGCGCCACGAAACGAGCTCATCGATATCGTCATAGATCGGTGCGGTGCCCCGGACCAGATCTGCAATCTGATAGAGAAACGCCTCCAGCGGCACCCCGGCATCTGACATGACCAACAGCCCGTTCAATGTGCGCAGGCGTTCGAAGAACGTGGCGTGCAGCGGCCAGCCCAGAAGATGGATCGAGAGCGCCAGCCCGCCGAGGCTTGCAAGCATAAAGGCCAACAGCGCCCGCCAGTTGCGATTCCACAGAAAGAGGATGGCAAAGGCGGCAGGGGTGATCTTGAGACAGGCGGCCAGCGCCAGAAGCAGAGCCGCGCTGACATCTTTGCCGCTCTTGTAGCGGTCGAAGGCCAGCAGGCAGAGAAAGAAGATGAAGATCTGAAGCTGCCCCAGATAAACGGCAAAGATCGGGATGGCATTGAGCGCGAGCAAGGCGCAGCTCGCGATCATCCAGAACGACAGGCAGATTCGGCGCCGCCCGGCGATCCGCCAGGCCAGAACCGCGCTGGCCAGGATCAGGCCGGTGTTCAGAAGCAGCATCGCATTCATCGCCGCCTGTGGCGACAGGTGCGCGGCGATCGGGGCGGCGCTTGCCGCAACCCAGGGCGGATAGATGAACGGATAGGTCTGTGCCCCTGCCGAGGCGGTGGCATCGACGGCGGCGGCCCATGCGGCGGGCATGTCCGGGCCGATGACCGTGGGCGGGCCGGCATAGATCTGGTCGAACTGCTCCAGCCCGTAAAAATGCCCGGCAAAATAATAGGCGCTGAAATCCGGTGACCAGGCATTCCATTGCATTGAGATGAGAAAGGCGCTGAACAGCAGGCAGGCGATCAGTGCAAGTTTTCTCCGGCAGGGATTGCGCCTGCCATCCGGCGGGGTCTTGAGCCGTATCTGGGGCAACGCGAAGCGGCCGGCACGCCCGGAGTGTCCGGCGTGTTCAGAAGAGCCAGTAAGGTTGGCGATGGGCGCTTTGGTGTCTGTTGCGACACCGGTCGGAGGGCGCGCGCTCATTGGCCACACAGGGGGGTGGGGGGCCGGGACGTGGGGCTCTGAGACGTGGGGCGTTTGCTCGGTTGCAGCAGGCTGGGCTGAGGATCCGGGCGAAGGTTGCGCTGGCGATGCAAAACCGCCTCCCCGGTCGCAATCGACAGGCCGGAGGCCGAGAGTGAACGGGGCGCACTGGAAAACACAGTGGAAACAATACAGGTGCACATAGGCGAAAGGCTTTCGGTCAAAGATCGCGCCGGGTTCGGCGCGCCGCTCCGATTGGCGATGGTCTAAAGGCTTGGTCCTTAACCCCCTCGATCATACCCGGCGCGCAGGATATTGCAAAGGCAGGTTTTCCGGACGTTGTCGCTCCCACAGGCCGGTCCGGAAAAACTCCTGAGCGATCCGCAGGGCAAAGCCCGGAAGGTATTCAGGCTCTCTCGGGCGCTTGCGCCGGCGCATGTCGACATTTTGTCCCAATCCTCTCCCTAAAATCGCCTCATTCCCCGACGATTTATGGTTTCGAAATTGGAAAGCATATTGGGTTTTTCTGAGGACTGTTGCTGATGCTCTTGATCGGATCGCGATATGCGTCGAGCGCGGCACGGTGTTGAGACATTTGGAGTTGTTAGGATCACACATGGTGAATGGTGCAAAGTTCATGAAAAATTTGTCGGGCACGGATCTGCTCGCCATGCTGACGCTTCTCTATTGTCTGCTTGGGTCGGTCTTTCTCTTCGCCCTTGGGGTGAACCCGATCTACCTGTTTCGCGGTTTCGTTTTCGCTCTGCCGCAGTTCGTGATTAAGGCCACGGCCTATGTCCCCGGCTGGGTCTATCTGGCGGTCGCGGCGGTGATCCTCGTCTTCGGAAAAGGGCGCAAGATCAGCGTCGCAAAACTGCGCAGCATCATTGTGGCGATCATCTATTGCACGCTGTTCACGCTGATGTTCGGCCTGGTCAAAAATCAACTTCCCGAAGTGGTGCCCTTCTGGGCGGATGCGCTGCTTGCGGAGCTGGACCGGACGCTGCATTTCGGGCGGAACCCATGGGATCTCCTCTCTGGCCTGTCGGCCTTCAACACCAATCGGCTCGCGGCCTTTTACCTGAACGGCTGGGTGTTTCTGGCGACCTTCCTGCCGGTGCTGCTGATTGCCTTTGACAAGAATGAGACCCGGGTCCGTCACTTCGTCGGGCTCTGGGCCCTGGCTTGGGTCCTTTTGGGCAATGTGGTGGCGCTGGTCTTCATGTCCGCCGGACCGATCTTTGCCGGTTTGATGCCGGGCGTGGACCCGACCGCCCATGCCGGTGTGGTAGAGCTTCTGGCCCGTCCCGACGCGCAGGCCCTTGTCAGAATACGCGATTATCTCTGGGGCAGTTATTCCGGTACGGTGAGCGAGATCGGATCGGGGATTTCCGCCTTCCCTTCCGTCCATGTCGGCATAGCGAGCGTCATCGGGCTGTACCTCTTGCGCCTCGGTCAGGATGCGGGGGCGGTGATCGTGACGCCGCTGCGGCGCCGGGCGGTCCTTCTCGGCAGCGCAGTCGCCGCCTTTGCGGTGATCGGCGCCTATCTGGTCCTGTCGGTCTATCTCGGCTGGCATTACGCGGTGGATGGCTACACCTCGTTGCTGATCATCTCGGGCAGCGCCTGGTTGTTGCAGAGAAAACGGCGCAGGGCGCCGGCCGCCTTTGCGCCCGCTGCGCTCGCGGCCGAGTAAATACAGGGGAAATATGCCGGCAATCCCGGTCAAATTGAAGAGGCGGAACGGCGGGTTCCCGGCTTCTGCCTCTTGACTTTCCCGTCTCAGACGAGTGTATCGGCGCGAGCGTCTTATGACATGTCCGCCGAGACTTCCGAAGGGAAAGCCAATGCATCTCTATCGCAGCCATACCTGCGCCGATCTGAACAATTCCAATGTGGGCGACACCGTCCGCCTGTCGGGCTGGGTGCATCGCATCCGCGACCATGGCGGCATCCTGTTTGTCGATCTGCGCGACCATTACGGGATGACTCAGGTGCTCTGCGATCCGGACAGCCCGGTGTTCGCCGAGATGGAAAAGGTCCGTTCCGAATGGTGTATCCGCATCGACGGCACCGTAAAGGCCCGTGACCCGGAGCTGGTGAACCCGAAACTGCCGACCGGCGAGATCGAGGTCTTCGTGCGCGATCTCGAGGTGCTGGGTGCCTCGAACGAGCTGCCGCTGATGGTGTTCGGCGATCAGGAATATCCGGAAGAGACCCGTCTCAAATATCGCTATCTCGATCTGCGCCGCGAACAAATGCAGCAGAACATGATCCTGCGCTCCAACGTTGTCGCCGATCTGCGTCAGCGCATGTGGGCCAAGAACTTCAACGAATTCCAGACCCCGATCATCACCGCCTCTTCGCCGGAAGGCGCGCGTGACTTCCTGGTGCCGTCGCGTCTGCACCCGGGCAAATTCTACGCCCTGCCGCAGGCGCCGCAGCAGTTCAAACAGCTGCTGATGGTCTCGGGCTTTGACAAGTATTTCCAGATCGCGCCGTGTTTCCGCGACGAGGACCCGCGTGCCGACCGCTCGCCGACGGATTTCTACCAGCTCGACATGGAAATGTCCTTTGTCACGCAACAGGACATCTTCGACGTGATGGAGCCGGTGATCGCCGACATGTTCGACAAATTCGGCAAGGGCCGTCTGTCGAACCGCGACTGGCCGCAGATCTCCTATCGCGATTCCGCGCTGTGGTACGGCACCGACAAGCCGGACTTGCGCAACCCGATCAAGATGCAGGATGTGTCCGAACATTTCCGCGGTTCCGGCTTCGCGATCTTCGCCAAACTTCTGGAACAAGAGGGCAACGAGGTTCGCGCCATTCCGGCGCCCAAGGGCGGTTCGCGCAAATTCTGCGACAGGATGAACAAATTCGCCCAGCAGGAAGGCCTGCCGGGGATGGGCTACATCTTCTGGCGCGATCAGGGCGAGGGCATGGAAGCCGCCGGTCCGCTGGCGAAGAATATCGGCCCGGAGCGCACCGAGGCGATCCGCCAGCAGTTGGGTCTCGAAGTGGGCGATGCCGCCTTCTTCTTGGGCGGCAAGCCGAAGAGCTTCGAGCGCGTGGCCGGCAAGGCCCGCACCGTAATCTGGGAAGAAACGCCGAAAGCGCCCGAGGACGAGAACTGGCGCGACAGCTTCCAGTTTGCCTGGATCGTGGATTTCCCGATCTATGAGGCCGACGAGGAAACCGGCGACATCGATTTCGAACACAACCCCTTCTCCATGCCGCAGGGCGGGATGGAGGCCTTGGACGGCGATCCGCTCAAGGTGCTGGGCTTCCAGTATGACCTCGCGTGCAACGGCTATGAGCTGGTGTCGGGCGCGATCCGCAACCACAAGCCGGAAATCATGTTCCGGGCCTTTGAACTGGCGGGTTACGGCAAGGAAGAGGTCGAAAAACGCTTTGGCGCTCTGGTCAACGCGTTCCAATACGGCGCCCCGCCGCACGGTGGCTGTGCCCTGGGCATCGACCGCGCGGTGATGATCCTCGCCGATCAGGACAACATCCGCGAAGTCATGCTCTTCCCGATGAACCAGCGCGCCGAAGATCTGATGATGAACGCGCCGTCGGACCCCTTGAACGAACAGCTGCGCGAGCTGCATCTGCGGGTTATTCCGCAGGAGAACTGAGACATCTCTCAGGCAAAGCTCTGAAACAGAAACGGCGCGGAACAGATGTTCCGCGCCGTTTTCGTCTTGGCACATGCCGCCCGGGGAGCTGCCGGGTCACGACATGTGCCAATTCGGTGCCGGGTCTCAGACCACTTTGCGCGGTTCGATCCGGGCCTGCACAAGACCGGCGATGCGCGCCACGTCCGAACCGTAGGGTTGGTTGTACTGGCGATTGACCGCCAGCGAATGCGCCGCGATTTCCATTTCCACGTCGCCCGAGGTGCGGGCCACGCCGGAGAGGAATTGCGCGATGTAATCCAGACGCTCGTCGCTCTTCTCGGTGGTCAGCAGATCGGCGATATGCACGAAGTCGTCCTGCAGCGCGATCGCATCCGGATGGATCTCGTCATTGCTGACCCCGTGCACGCCCTCGGGCCGGGTGGTTTCCGGCAGGCAGGACAGGATCAATTCCTGGAATGCGCCGAGCGACGAGATCGGTTTCTCGATGAACCCGTCGGCTCCGGCGGCGCTCGAGAGCGCATCGGCGCCACTGTCGCCGGACATGCCGAGCACGACATCGACCCGCGGTCGCGTCGCGGTGAGCTCCGCGATCAGATCGGCGCCGGAGCCGTCGGGCAGGCCGAGATCGACGATCACCACGCTCGGGCGATAGACCCGGAGATGTTTGCGCGCCGAGGCGAGGCTGTCGGCGCGGCGAATGCGGGCGCCGGAGCGCAGGCACAAAAGTCGCATCGCTTCCGAGGCAAAGCGGCTGTCCTCGACCACGAGAACGGTGAGGCCCAGAAGCGGGCGATCGGGGGTCGGCGACTGGGTCACCATCAGCATGTCAAGATCATCGGTCATTTCACAGCTCCAGCAAATACGACTCGGAGTTAAGCCCAAAACCGGTGAATCCTCCGTTAACCCTGCGAGACGTCGGGCCAAGTTGGCGCTATCATGTCTCACGCCTCTTGCGAGACGTCGTGGTGCGGGCGATAAGCGGGCAGATACCCAAGGAGGAGAATGCAATGATCGGTCGTCTCAACCATGTCGCCATCGCCGTGCCGGATCTCGAGGCCGCGTCCGCGCAATATGCCAATACGCTGGGCGCCAAGGTGAACCCGCCGCAGGACGAGCCCGATCACGGTGTGACCGTGGTGTTCATCGAATTGCCCAACACCAAGATCGAACTGCTCTATCCGCTGGGCGAGGACTCGCCGATCCAGGGCTTTCTCGACAAGAACCCCTCGGGCGGCATCCATCACATGTGTTTCGAGGTCGAGGACATCCTCGCCGCCCGTGACAAGCTCAAATCCGAGGGCGCACGCGTGCTCGGCACCGGCGAGCCGAAAATCGGTGCCCATGGCAAACCGGTTCTGTTCCTGCATCCGAAGGATTTCAACGGCTGCCTGATCGAACTGGAACAGATCTGATGGCGATCACATCCGCTTTCGTCCTTTATGCCGTCACTTGGTTCATGACCATGTTCATCGCCCTGCCGATCGGGTTGAAGACCCAGGGCGACGTGGGCGAGAAGGTCGCGGGCACCCATGACGGGGCGCCGGCGAATTACAATCCGAAACGCAAGGCGCTCTGGGTCACTCTGGTGGCCACCGTGATCTGGGCCATTCTGGTGGCGATCGTCTCCTCCGGCTGGATCACCTGGCACGATCTCGACTGGACCGCGAACCTGCCGCCGGTGGGCGAGAGCTGAGCACGCCTTTGGGCAATCTCCTGTGCCAATGAATGTGCCAATGAAAAAGACCGCCGGAAACTCCGGCGGTCTTTTCGTGTCTGCTGTGTGCTTTGTCGCGTGCGTGGGCAGAGGGAGGTAGAGGCGCGGTCGTTCGCTGCCGCGCCCCGGTGCCAGGGCCTCACTCGGCCGGGGTGGCCTCGATCGAGATCGCGATGGCGACTTCGTCAGAGACATAGGGGGCAAACATGCCCATGTCGAAGTCGGAGCGCAGCACGGTGGTGGTGGCGTCAAAGCCGACCCAGGGCTTGGCGGCCATCGGATGTTCCATGTTCTGGGTCATCTTGGCGTCGAGCGCGACGGATTTGGTGATGCCGTTGATGGTCAGATCGCCGGTGATGGTGCCGGTGTCCTCGCCCGTCACCTCGATGCCGGTGGAGGTGAAGGAGATGGTCGGGTTTTCCTCGGCGCCGAAGAAGTCGCCGGTCAGGAAATGCGCGGTGCGCTCGGCCCAGCCGGTGTAGAGGCTGTCGGTCGGGAAGGACACGGACACCGAAGAGCCTGCCGGATCGGCCGCGTCGAACATGATTTCGCCGTCGAAGCCGGAGAACATGCCGGTGGTGGTGGAGTAGCCGAGGTGCTGGTAGTTGAACACGATCTGGCTGTGCGAGGCGTCGAGCACGTATTTCACCGGCTCGGCGGAGGCGGCGGTGGCGCCCAGGATCAGCGCGGTGGAGAGAAGGAGGTTTTTCATGATGTCAAAGCTCTCTTTGGCATGGTGTTGAATACCCTCCAAGGCTAGCGCCAAGCGCGCTGCCCTCAAATTCCGCAGGCCCAAACAGGGCCTGTGCAAAATAAAACGAAATAGGTGAAATAATGCAGATAGCTGTGCAAATACCGTTCAGCTCATCGCGGGACTGACCTGTGCCGGGGCTGCCATTGCCGCAGCACAGGGATCAGCTCAGGGAGCTGCGCAGCGATCAGCACTGGGATCAGTGAAAACTGGCGATGGAACAGAGAATGATGGCGAGGATCAGCCCGCGGGCGATCATCACAAAGCGCTTCGGCGCCATGTCTTTCAGCCGGTTGAAGCGCAGGATGTTCAGCACAACCAGCGCGGCAATCAGCACCAGCTTGAGCGCGAACCATCCGGAATGCAGATAGATCAGCCCGGTCGCGCCGCCGACCCCGGCCATGGCGAGCCCGGTGACGATCAGCGCGCCGAGCCCCCAGAGCCCGTACTGCCCGATCGCCTTGGCGAGCCCCATCAGCGCGGGCCGGGCCTCCGGCGTGGTCGCGGGCATGCGGGCCAGCAAAAGCCCCATGATCACATTGGCGCCGGCGCCGACGATCAGTGACAGCATGTGCAGGAAGAAGAGAGCCTTCAACAGCAGCATGAGGGCTCTCCTTTCAGATCAGATGGGGAGTTTCAGATCAGATGGGGACGCGGATCAGCGGCGGTACTCAGCGCCGGTGATCAACGATGACAATCAACGACGGCGGTCGCGGCGCGAGGACATCGGCTGGAAGGCCACGCCCACGTGGGCCTCGCAATAGGGTTTGCCGGGCTGAGAGGGCAGGCCGCAGAACCAGAAATCATCGGTCGCCGGATCGCCGATCGGCCATTTGCAGGTCTTTTCGGTCAGCTCCATGACAGAGATTTTCTTGGCCTTCTTCTCGACCTCGTTGACCTTGGCCAGAGCTTCGGCCGGGATCTCGTTGGTCGAGGGCTGCGGCGGCAGCGGCTGGCCAGCCGGAATGATCGCGCGACGGGCCGGGCTCATCGGTTTCGGTGCTGCCTCTGCGGCGGGTTCCTCGGCGGCTTTCGCGGCCGGTTGTGCCGGGGCCTTGGGTTTCGCTTCGGCCTTGGGCTTGGCGGCGGGCTTGGCTTTCGGCGCGGCGGCGGGTTTCGCGCTCGCGCCGGAGCCGGCACGGTTCGACAGGCCGAGACGATGCACCTTGCCGATCACCGCATTGCGCGTCACCCCGCCAAGCTCCTTGGCGATCTGCGAGGCGGATTGACCCTCGCCCCACATTTTCTTCAACAGTTCGACGCGCTCATCGGTCCAGGACATCGTGTTTCCTTCGGTTGTCAGTTGCTCCGGGGACGCATGCGGTGATGGCCTCGAACCAAAAAGAGCACCCCCGCACAGGCCTTTTGCGGTCCTGAGTGCGAGGAGCACTTGAGAATTTCTCTTTGCCCCTATTTTAAACACCACGCTTGCGGTTACAAGCGGGCCAAAGCCGAACACAGGCGAATTCTGTCCGAATTTCCTGCGTTTTTCGGGGCGCGAGCGCCACTATATCAAGGGAGAGAGGCAATGGAAATGGCACATGATAAACTGCAGGGCGAGACGCAGATGGGTGTGCGGCGTTTTGGCCGGGTCAACTGGCTCGGGCTCTACACGCTGACCGAGCGCGAAATCCGCCGCTTTCTCGCGGTCTGGACCCAGACGCTTCTGGCGCCTCTGGTCACCGCCGGGCTGTTCCTGACCATCTTCACATTGGCCATCGGGCCGTCGCGCGGCGATGTCATGGGCGTGCCCTTCGTGCATTTCCTCGCCCCCGGCATCCTCACCATGACGGTGATCCAGAACGCTTTTGCCAATACCTCGTCGTCGATCATGATCTCGAAGGTGCAGGGCAATATCGTCGACACGCTGATGCCGCCGCTGTCGCCCGGTGAACTGGTCATCGGCTACCTGTCGGGCGGGGCGGTGCGCGGCATGATCGTTGCCGTCGCGATCTGGACGGTGATGGCGGTCTTTGTCTCGCTGCCGCTGGCGCATCCGCTGTTCGCCATTGCCTTTGTGCTGCTGGGGGCGCTGTTCATCGGCGGGCTTGGCATTCTCGCGGGCATCGTCAGCCAGAAATTCGACCATATGGCGGCGATCACCAATTTCATCATCACGCCGCTGTCGTTCCTGTCGGGGACCTTCTATTCGGTCGAGACCCTGCCGCAATGGTTCAAGACGCTGACCCATATGAACCCGGTGTTCTACCTGATCGATGGCGTGCGCTATGGCATCATCGGCCGCTCCGACAGTGCGCCGCTCCTGGGGCTTTGCGTCATGGGGGGCGTCACTGCGGTGGTGGTGTTCATCGACTGGCAATTCTTCAAACGCGGCACCAATCTCAAATCCTGAGTGCCTGGGCCGCGAGCAGACGAAAGCGGCCCAATTCTCGCCCGATTTGGCGGGCATAAACCATGGCAACCCGATTTGATTTATCAGAGTTGCCATGGTTTCGTTTCGTCCGACTTCCCTCCCGACCCCGCTTCGCAAAGCCTTGTCCCGCGGCCTCGTTCAGGGGCTCATGCTGCTGGCGCTGCCGCTGCCGGGGCTGGCCGCAGACAGCCTGCCTTCCGAACTGGACAGTGCCGATCGCCGGGCCGAGCTCATGGGCTGGGAAGCGGTCGGGCGGCTCGACATGGCGGGCGAGGGCACCTGTACCGGCGCGCTGATCCGCGACGATCTGGTGCTGACCGCGGCGCATTGCGTGGTCGATGACGGCAATATTCCGCTCGACGCGGATCGCATCCTGTTTCGGGCCGGGCTCAGAAATGGCGACTATGTCGCGGCGTCTCGGGCCTATGCCGTCGCCGTGACCCCGGGCTATGACAAGCGCGACGGGGTGAGCGGCGAGAATATTCGCCACGATGTCGCGCTGATCAAACTGGCCTCACCGATCCCGGAGGCTCTGGCGCGCCCGTTTCGGGTGCACCGCAGCTCGAAGCCGAGCGGTGAGTTGATGGTCGCCTCTTACGGACGTGGCCGGAATGCCGCCCCGTCGATCCAGCGCGAATGCCATGTGCTCGACTATTCCGACGACATCTATTCTTTCGATTGCGACATCACCTATGGCTCTTCCGGCGCGCCGGTCTTTGCCTATGACGGGGTGCGTCCCGCGATCGTCTCGGTGGTCTCCTCGATCGGGGTGCGCGACGGGCGCAAGACCGGCTACGGCATGTCTCTCCTTGACCGGATTGCCGCCCTGAAACGCCAGATCGCAACCGGTGCCCCGGAGGTGGCGGCGAAACCCGCTGTGGTCAAACGCATCACCGTCGGGGAAGGGACGGCGAGGCGGGCGGTCGGCGCGTCGAAATTCCTCCGCCCCGGAGGTTAGGGAGGCGAGGGCGGCCAGAGAGGCTAGGGAGACTGGGCGGAGCGGCGGGGAACCGTCCGCGGGTCGGGGTGGTTTTGGGGGAGGACCCGACTGCGAATCCGATCGGGCCTTCCCAAAGGTGACCGCTTTTCGCCAGGGCGGGGGCGTGATAGGGCAGAATGATTCCAACGCGGACACCGTGCATATGAACATTCTGCCTGACAATCTGGACAGCCTGCCCCCTTTGGCTCAAAGCGTTTTAACCTATGCCCAGCAAGGGATCGACCTGGCCGAAAGCTGGCTGCTGAGCCCCGCCGCGTGGTCGCAATTCGCGCTCCTGGTCATCGCCTTTCTCGCGGCCCGTCTGGTGGCGCGTCGCAGCTCTCCGATGTTTACGCGTGTCGTATCGCCCGTCGCAGAGGCCACCGGCCTGTTCGCCGAGGCACGTCGGTTTTTGGTGAGCCTGCTGCCGCTGGCTTTGCCGCTGCTGGCCTATCTGTTCACCGCAGCAGGGGAGAGCGTCACCCGCTCCCTGTTCGGCTCCGGTGCGGTGATCGCCTTTGGCAAACGGATTTTCCTGTTGTTCGCGGTCCGGGCCTTCACCCGAGATTTCCTGAAAGATCCGTTCCTGCGGGTGATGGGCAAATATGTCCTGATGCCGGTGATGCTGCTGTATATTTTCGGTCTGCTGGACCCGGTTGCGGCGAAACTGTCCGAGACGGTGGTGGGCGCGGGTAATATCCGCTTTTCGCTGATGTCGGTGATCCGCGGCGTGATCGCCGGGGCGCTTCTGTTCTGGCTCGGGCGATGGTCGACCGGCCAGAGCCGCAGCTACATCAGTCGCCAGGAAGAGCTGCGCCCGGCCACGCGCGAGCTGGCGACCAAGGCTGCAGAGGTCCTGATCTTCGGCGCGGGGTTCCTGTTGCTGATGAACATCATGGGGATCAACCTCTCGACGCTTGCCGTGCTCGGCGGTGCGATCGGTGTCGGCATCGGCTTCGGCCTGCAACAGATCGCGTCGAATTTCATTTCCGGCGTCATCCTCCTGCTCGAGGGGCAGGCCACGGTGGGCGACTATGTCGAGCTTGACGGTGGCGAGGCGGGGACCATCGTCAAGATGACGGCGCGCGCCGCGATCCTCGAGACCTACGATGGCAAATGGATCGTGGTGCCGAACGAACATTTCATCACCACCCGGGTGGTGAACTATTCCGACAGTGGCTCCGCCAATCGGTACGAAGCGCCATTCTCGGTCTCTTATGAGACGGATATCAATCTGGTGCCGGGGATCATCGAAGCGGCGGTTGCAGAGCTCGATTTCGTGCTCACGGAACCGGACGGGCCGGATTGCGAACTGCGCGGGTTCGGTGACAGCGGGGTCGATTTCTGCGTCGAGTTCTGGGTCAATGGCATCGACGACGGTCGCAACAAATTCACCCCACAGGTGCTTTTTGCGATCTGGAACGCGTTGAAAGCACATGACATCGAAATCCCCTATCCGCACCGCGTGGTGGAGATCAAAGGCGTGGGGCAGGGGCTGGCCGCGCTGTCTCGTGTTGAATCTCTTTGACAGGGCAGGCGCAATTGAGTATCTGCGCCTCATGAACATGACCCGTGCATATGCTTTGATCATCCGACGTCGACGCTGAAGCGTCCCGACGTCCGTTCATCCGTGCCCAAACCGGCACAATTTGCGCCAAAGCGGCGTATTTCCTAGAGAAACCCCATCCAAACCGTTGACAGGCCCCTCTGGCTTCGCCACCCATGTGGCTTCTGACAAGGGCTGCTCCCTTTTCCAAGGATATGACCATGATCTCTTCCGTTCTGCCGACCTATAACCGGGCTCCGCTTGCTTTCGTCAAAGGCGAAGGCTCCTGGCTGATCGAGGCGGACGGGCGACGTTTCCTCGATCTCGGCGCAGGCATCGCGGTGAACACGTTGGGCCATGCCAACCCGGAGCTGGCCGAGGTGCTGAAAGCCCAGGCCGACACGCTCTGGCATGTCTCGAATCTTTACAAGATCCCGGCGCAACAGGCCTTGGCCGACAAGCTCGTGGAGACCACATTCGCCGACACCTGTTTCTTCACCAATTCGGGGACCGAAGCCGCCGAGCTGGCGATCAAGATGGCGCGCAAATACTGGTATGAAAAGGGCCAGCCGGAGAAGATCGAGGTGATCACCTTCGAGGGCTGTTTCCACGGCCGCTCCACCGGGGCGATCGCCGCCTCGGGTTCCGAGAAAATGGTCAAGGGCTTCGGGCCCTTGATGCCCGGTTTCGTCCATCTGCCCTTCGGCGACTGGGATGCCGTGGCCGAACATGTGTCTGAGAAGACCGCCGCGATCCTGATCGAACCTGTGCAGGGCGAGGGCGGTATCCGCGTCGTCCCCGATGAGGCGCTGAAACTCCTGCGCCAGATTGCCGACGAGAAGGGCTGTCTGTTGATCTTCGACGAGGTGCAATGCGGAGTCGCCCGCACCGGCAAGCTTTTCGCCCATGAATATGCCGGGGTGATCCCGGATATCATGATGGTGGCCAAGGGCATCGGTGGCGGCTTCCCGCTCGGTGCGGTTCTCGCGACCGAAGAGGCGGCCAGCGGCATGGTCGCCGGCACGCACGGGTCCACCTACGGTGGCAACCCTCTGGGCTGTGCCATCGGGCTGAAGGTGATGGAGATCGTTTCCGATCCGGCGTTTCTGGCCGAGGTGAACCGCAAGGCCGGGCTGTTCCGCCAGAAGCTCGAGGGGCTGGTGGCCGATCACCCCGACGTGTTCGAAGCCGTGCGTGGCGAAGGCCTCATGCTGGGCCTCAAATGCAAGGTGGCGCCCGCCGATCTGGTGGCCAAGGGCTATGAGCAGGGCGTTCTGACCGTGCCGGCGGCCGACAATGTGGTGCGCCTGCTGCCGGCGCTGAATATTTCCGACGACGAGATCACCGAGGCCGTGGCGCGCATCGATGCCGCCGCATCCGCCCTCTGACGCAAAGCCTCTTCGAGGCAGAAAAGACGACCGAGACGACGCTATGAATCATTTTCTGGACATCCATAAGACCGACGCAAAAGAGCTGCATCGGATCATCGAAACCGCGAAGCTCACCAAGAATGCGCGCCATGACAAGCCGAAGGCGGCGCTCGATGCCGAGCTGCCCCTGAAGGACAAGATGGTGGCGCTGATCTTCGAGAAACCCTCGACCCGGACCCGCGTCTCCTTTGACGTCGGCGTGCGCCAGATGGGCGGTCAGACCATGGTGCTTTCGGGCGCCGATATGCAGCTGGGCCATGGCGAGACCATTGCCGACACCGCCCGGGTGCTGTCGCGCTATGTCGATATGATCATGATCCGCACTTTCGAGGAGCAGACGCTTCTCGAGATGGCGGAATATGCCACCGTGCCGGTGATCAACGGGCTGACCAATCGCACCCACCCCTGCCAGATCATGGCCGATATCCTGACCTTTGAGGAGCATCGCGGTTCGATCAAAGGCAAGAAGGTCGTCTGGTGCGGCGACGGCAACAATGTCTTCGCCTCTTTCGCCCATGCCGCCGGACAGTTCGGCTTTGACCTGACCTTTGCCGGGCCGCAACCGCTCGATCCGGAGATGGAATTCGTCGAGGGCGCGCGGGCCAAAGGCGTGAAGGTCGAGATCATGCGCGACGCCGAGGCTGCCGTCGAAGGCGCCGATCTCGTGGTCACGGACACCTGGGTGTCGATGCATGACCCGCAATCGGCCCGCGAACGCCGCCACAACCAGCTCCGCCCCTACCGGGTCGACCGCAAGCTGATGAGCCTCGCGAAACCCGACGCCCTGTTCATGCATTGCCTGCCGGCGCATCGGGGCGACGAGGTGACGAACAACGTGATGGACGGGCCGCAATCGGTGATCTTCGACGAGGCGGAAAACCGTCTGCACGCGCAAAAGGCGATCATGCGCTGGTGCGTCGAAGGCAAGTGAGACTTCGAGAGTGACTTAAGGTAAGGCCGCCCAGCATCTGCGAGGCGGCCTTTTTTCATGTCTGGATTGTGGACGAGCGGACCCTCGCACTTCCCGGCGGCTTTGCTTTGTTCCGCGCCGGGAGCGGAATGTCCTCAAGGGCCTCACCCCGCCAGATGCGACAGCCCCCAGAACACCGCCGCCGAGAGCAGTGCTGCGGCGGGCACGGTGATGATCCAGGCGGCGACGATGGTCATGAAATGGCTGCGGCGCACGAGTTTGCGGCGGCGGCGCTCCTCGGCGGCGATCCGTTGCGACTTCTTCGAGCGCGCCGCCTGATCGAGCCGTTTCTCATGATACCACTCGCGGAAGAAGCCGACGCCGAACACACCGCCCACCGCGATATGGGTCGAGGAGACCGGCAGGCCGAGCCAGCTCGCCACGATCACGGTGATCGCCGCCGAGAGCGCCACGCAATAGGCGCGCATCGGGTTGAGCTTGGTGATCTGGCTGCCGACCATGCGGATCAGTTTCGGGCCAAACAGGATGAGGCCAAAGGAGATCCCGAACGCCCCGATCACCATCACCCAATGCGGGATGTTCACCTTGCCGGCAAACTCGCCCACGGCATTGGCATGGACGATGGCCGCCAGCGGGCCGACCGCATTTGCCACGTCATTGGCGCCATGGGCAAAGGACAAAAGTGCCGCCGAGATCACCAGTGGCAGGCCGAACAGCACCTTCAGGGATTTGTTGCGATTCTCCAGCCCCTGCGCCTTGTGACGGACAATGGGCGCCGAGGCGGCATAGGAGAGCGCGCCAAAGGCCGCGCCGATCATCAGGGCTGCCGGCAGTTCGATATGGATGATCTTCTTGACGCCCTTGATCGCCAGATAGGTGGCGAACACCCCCATCATGATGCCGATCAGCACCGGCACCCAGCGCCGTGCCGCGGCGATCTTGTCGGGCTGATACATGATCCGGGCCTTGATGAACCACAGGAACCCGGCGGCGATCAGCCCGCCCAGCAGCGGCGAGATCACCCAGCTGGCGGCAATCAGCCCCATCGAGCCCCAGTTCACCGTGGCAAACCCGGCGGCAGAGATCCCGGCCCCCATGACGCCCCCGACCACCGAATGGGTGGTCGAGACCGGCGCGCCGATCCAGGTGGCGAGGTTGACCCAGAGCGCAGACGACAAGAGCGCGGCCATCATCGCCCAGATGAACACCTGGGTGTCGGCCACGGCCGTCGGGTCGATGATGCCTTTCGAGATGGTCGAAACCACATCGCCCCCGGCCAGAAGCGCGCCGGCGCTCTCGAACAGGGCGGCGATGACGATGGCGCCACCCATGGTGAGCGCATTGGCGCCCACCGCCGGGCCCATGTTGTTGGCAACGTCATTGGCGCCGATGTTGATCGCCATATAGGCGCCCAAGGCCGCCGCCGCGATCACCACGGCGGAGCCGGGCTGACCGCCAAAGATCAGCGCGGCAAACAGGCCGGCGACGATGATGAAGGCCAGTGCCACCCCGAGCCCGACCATCGGACGGGCGACGTGAAACGTGGCTTGTTCCACCTGGCTGATGCGGTTCAGGTCCTTGTCCAGCGTGGTCCAGGCCTCGCCGCGGTTTTCGCCGTCGCGCTCGCTCATCTCGATTGTCTCCCCCCGGTGCCCCGGCGTGTCATGAATCCGTTACGTCGGCTGGCGGGCTAGCCCGCTACGTCACGAATTTCAAGCTTTTCCGCACAAACTCGGCCCGTGGCGTGCACGAGACGCGGTCTGTCTTGGGGAAATTGTCCGGCGAGAGGGGGGAGAGAGGGCTCAGAAATCGAGCAGCATCTCGCGCAATTCCGGTTCTTCGACCAGCGCCGCCGCCTGTGCCGGGCTCAGCCAGCGGCGGGTGCGCTCGTCTTTCTCCGGGAAGGTCTTTTCGAGCCGCTCCACTTCGATCGGATAGACCGAAGCCTCGACCGGAGCCAGAACGCCGTTGTCGAGTTTCTTGATATAGTGATAGAGGCCCAGCGGCTTGCGCTTGATCCGTGCCGGTTTGACCCCGGCCTCTTCCCAGGCTTCCTGTGCCGCGGTGCCGGCCCCGTCGAGCCCGGCGATCGGCCAGCCTTTGGGGATGATCCAGCGCCCGGTGTCGCGCGAGGTGATCAGGAGAATTTCCTTGCCCTTTTTTCCCTTGCGCCAGCACAGGGCTGCCGATTGCACCCGGCTGGGCCGGCGCAACAGAGGGTCGAACACGCCCTCCCAAGCGGATTTCAATAGGGTCACCATGAGCTGATTTATGCCTGTTTGTCTATCTTTCGTATATACATAGGCGATCGATGCGGCAATTGCAAGTTTTCTCGGAAAAAGCCTTGTTCTGCAGGGGATTTGGAATAGCTCCCTCAACGGGTGTACGATGTCGTATTGTGTCCGCGCCGCAAGGGCGGAGCGTGACGCGGCGCCTGAAACCGTCGTTTGCGCGAAGATTTTTGCGGAAAAACCATTCGAGATAACAAGGAGTTCACGGAAACATGGCAAATGCGCGTATCGGTCTCGTGGGGCTGGGTGTCATGGGGGCAAACCTGTCTCTGAATATTGCCGAAAACGGCTTTCCCGTTGCTGTCTATAATCGCACGGGCGCGGTGACGGATGCGTTTATCGCTTCTGCCGGGGCACTTTCGGAGCGCCTTGTCGCGAGCAAAACCTATGAAGAACTGGTGGCGGCCCTGCCGCGGCCACGCGCGGTGATCATCATGGTCAAGGCCGGCGGTCCCGTCGATGCGGTGATCGAGGGGCTCGCACCTCTCATGCAAGAGGGCGACATGATCATCGATGCGGGCAATGCCGATTTTCATGACACCCGGCGGCGCGAGGCCGCGCTCAAGGCCCAGGGGCTCAATTTCATCGGCATGGGCGTGTCGGGCGGCGAAGAAGGCGCGCGTCACGGTCCCTCGATCATGGCCGGCGGCAATCCGTCGTCCTACGAGGCGATCCGCGAGATCATCGAGGCGATTGCCGCCAAACATCAGGGCCAGCCCTGTGCCGCGCATTTCGGTCCCGACGGGGCCGGGCATTTCGTCAAGACCGTCCATAATGGCATCGAATATGCCGATATGCAGATGATCGCAGAGGTCTATGGCATCCTGCGCGATGGCGGGACCGAGCGCGAACGCTGCGCGCCGGCGCAGATCGGCCATCTGTTCGAGCAATGGAACAAAGGCCCGCTCAATTCCTACCTCGTCGAGATCTCGGGCAAGGTGCTGCAAGCCTTCGATCCCGAGACCGACCGGCCGATGGTCGAGATGATCGTCGACAAGGCCGGCCAGAAAGGCACCGGGCGCTGGACCGCGATCGAGGCGATCACCCTGGGCCAGTCGCCCTCGGCGATCGAGGCTGCCGTGGCGGCACGGGCCTGGTCGGCCGCGAAAGAGACGCGGCGCGCGGGCGCCGAATTGTTCGGCGATCTCGAGGCGGAGCCGCTGCCGCGCCCCTCGGAAGAGGTGCTGGAACGCGCGCTGCTGGCGGCCAAGATCATCGCCTATGATCAAGGGTTCAAAATCCTGTCTGCGGCCTCGGAACACTATGACTGGGGCATCGATCTCGCCTCGGCTGCAGAGGTCTGGCGCGAGGGCTGTATCATCCGCTCAGCGCTTCTGGACGATATGGCCTCGGCCATTCGCGAGGGGCTGCCGCATGATCAGCTGATCTTCGCGCCGCGTTTCGTCGAGATGCTCCGCGACGGTGCGGGCGCGCTGAGACAGGTCGTGGCCTATGCCGCCTCCGCCGGCCTGCCGGTGCCGGCCTTTGCCAATGCGCTTGCCTATTTCGACACGATGCGACAGGGCCGCGGCACCACCGATCTCATTCAGGCACAGCGCGATTTCTTCGGCGCGCATGGTTTCGAGCGGGTCGATGGCGGTGCCGGTCAGCACGGGCCATGGGGAGGGGCGGCAGGTTGAACGGCAGGCTGAGCGCCCGGCCGGGCCAATGGGGCGACGGACAGAGCCTCTTGCATCGGACAGGGGTTTCGTGATTTCTCGAGCTGAATGGCCGTCGTTGCGGCCGCGACCTCAGTGAGGCAGGCGGGAATGAGTTTCGTCATTTTCATCAACGGTCTGGTGATGGTGTTCTTTGCCGCGCTGATGGCGGCGATTGCGCTGATCTTTCCCGAAACGGCGGGGATGTTCGAGGAATCCGCGCTGCTCACCGGATTTCTCGGGGGCGCGCTCGCCCTGGCGTCTTCGCCGCGCACCGAAGCACTCTTGCCGCTGCACACCTTTCTTCTGACCTCCTCGGTCTGGATGGTGGCGGCGCTCTGCGGCGCGGTGCCACTGTATTTCCACGGGCTCGCGGGCGCGGATGCGCTGTTCGAGGCGATGTCGGGCATCACCACCACCGGTTCCACCGTGATGTCCGGTCTCGACGAGACGCCCAGGGGGATCATCTTCTGGCGCGCGCTGTTGCAAGGGGTCGGCGGCGTCGGGTTTATCGTCACGGGGATTGCGCTCCTGCCGATCCTCAAGGTCGGGGGGATGCAGCTGTTTCGCTCCGAAAGCTCCGAAAAAGGCGGCAAGGAGCTGCGCAACGCCACGATGTTCGCCTCGGCGACCTTGCAGATCTATTTCGCCCTGATCCTCCTCTGTGCGCTTTTGTATCTCCTGGGCGGCATGTCGGTCTTTGACGCCATCACCCATGCGCTGACCACGCTCTCGACCGGTGGGTACTCGGGCTATGATGCCTCCTTCGGTCATTTCGACAGTTCTTTCCTGCAATGGACCTGCACGCTGTTCATGCTCGCCGGGGCTCTGCCGTTTTCCTGGTATATCCGTGGTGTGCGCCACAATTCCTGGAAATCCGAACAGGTCGCGGCGATGCTCAAGGCCTTGGCGCTGACCATCGGCGCCCTGTCACTCTGGCTGATGCTCAGCCGTGATGAGACCCTGTTCGACGCGCTGCGGCTGGTCGCCTTCAACGTCATCTCGGTGGTGACGACCACCGGCTATGCCTCGACCGATTACACGCTCTGGGGCGGCTTTGCCGTGGCGGCGTTTTTCGTCCTCACCGCGGTGGGCGGCGCCACCGGCTCGACCGCGGGCGGGGCCAAGGCGATGCGCTGGCTCGTCGCCATTCGCGCGCTTCTGGCCCAGATCCGCATGAGCTACGCGCCGCACCGGGTCACTTTCGTGAAATATGAGGGCCGGCCGGTGGCCCCCGACGCGCTTTCCGGCGTCATCGCCTTTTTCGTGCTCTATGCCGCCACCTTCGGGGTGACCGCCTCGCTTCTGAGCTTTTTCGGCGCCGATATGGTGACCGCCACCTCGGGCGCCTTGACAGCACTCGCCAATGTCGGCCCCGGTGTGGGCGAGATCATCGGTCCGGCGGGCAATTTCGCCGCGCTCGATGTGCCTTCGAAACTGGTGCTGACCTTTGCCATGTATCTCGGGCGGCTGGAAATGGCGACGGTCTATGCGCTGTTTGCGCCGATGTTCTGGCGCGAGCTGATCGCCGCGCGCTAAAGCTCAGCTTCCGCGCCGCTTGGCCCGGAGCGTCGGATCGGCCTCGGTCGGGTCCTCCGGCCAGGGATGTTTCGGATAGCGCCCGCGCATGTCCTTGCGCACATCGGCATAGGACGTCTTCCAGAAATTCGGCAAATCTAGGGTGACCTGAACCGGGCGATGCGCCGGCGAGGTCAGCACCACTTTCAAAGGCACGCGGTTCGGCCCGACGGTCGGGTGCACGGTGGTGCCGAAAAATTCCTGCAACCGTCCGGTAACCTCCGGGTGCTCGCCGGAGTAATCGATCGGCAGCTTGCGCCCCACCGGGCTTTCGAACGCTCCGGGCACCTCACGGTCGAGCCGCTGCATCTGATCCCAGTCGAGCATGGCCCTGAGCGCCTCGGTGATGTCGAGGTTGCGGAGCGCGCCTTCGGTCTTGGCACCCTTGAGATAGGGCAGGAGCCAGTCTTCGAGTGTCGCCATCAGTGCCGCTTCGGACATGTCCGGGAAGCTCTCGCCCATCAGCGCGACGCGGGCGGCAAAGCGTTTCGCCTTGTCGCTCCAGGGCAATCCGATCTGCCGCAGCCCCACGAGGGCGCCACGGGCGACGGCCTCTGAGGGCGCGTCCTTCCACTGCCGGTCGTCGAGCACGAGCGCCCCGAACATTTCGCGCCGCCGGGCCACCACGCGCTTCTCGCGCTTGTCCCAGTCGCAAACGTCACTCCAATGGATCTGATCGCCGTAAAGCCCGCGCAGCTCGCCCTCGCTGATCTGCACCGCTTGCCGGATTTTCGCATCCCGCGCCGCACCGTCCGTGTCGGTCACCACGATGAGCCGCGCGCCCGCGAGATCGTCGCTGTCGGGCATCACCGCGCCCTTGCCGCCGGACAGAAGATAACGCGGCTGATCGCCGGGGCGCCGGAGCCCGATGCGATCGGGATAGGCCAGCGCCGCCATTTCGCCGAGGCTCATCTCGTTGCGTTGCGGCAGGCCTTGGCGCAGCCGTTTGGCCTCTTGCCTGACCCGTTCGATCACCCCGCGATCGGCAGTGCCGGGATTTTTCAGCGCCCGCATGCGCAGGGTGAGATCGACGCCCGCACCGCGCAGAGGATCGCGTTCGCTCAGCAGGGCCGCCAGCTCCGCCGCCTGTGCCCCCGCCATTTGCAGCATATGCGCCAGACGTGGATGCAGCGGTTTGGCGGCGAGCGCCTTGCCATGGTCGGTGATCCGCCCGGCCTCGTCCAATGCGTCAAGGCTGATGAGCAGGGCGCGGGCTTCCGCCAGAGGCCCCTCGGGCGGTGGGGTGAGAAAGGCGAGATCCTCCTCTCGCGCGCCCCAAAGCGCCAGTTCCAGCGCCAGACTGGTCAGATCCGCCGTCTCGATCTCGGCGGGGGCAAACCCGTGCAGCGCGCCTTCTTCGCCCCTGGTCCAGAGCCGGTAGCATGTGCCCTCGGCAACACGACCGGCGCGGCCCCGGCGCTGTTCGGCTTCGGCTTTCGAGACCCGCTCGGTGACCAGCCGCGACATGCCGGAGGAGGGATCAAAGCGGGCCCGCCGGGCGCGGCCAGCGTCCACGACGATGCGCACATCCTCGATGGTGAGCGAGGTCTCGGCAATCGAGGTGGCAAGCACGATCTTGCGGCCTTCCGTAGCGGGCGCAATGGCGGCGCGCTGGTCGGAGAACTTCATCGCCCCGAACAGGGGCCGGATCGCGCAATCCGCCGGCACGCGCCCCTCGAGCAAGCTCTGCACCCGCCGGATTTCGCCCTCGCCGGGCAGGAAGACCAGCGCCGAACCGCTCTCTTCCGTGACGGCTTTCAGCACCAGATCGGCGACGGCCTGTTCCAGACGCTGGGTTTTCGGGACCGGCGTGTCGAGCCATCGGGTCTCGACCGGATAGGCCCGACCTTCGGAGCGGATCACCGGCGCCGCGTCGAGCATCTTCGCCACCGGGTCCGCGTCGAGCGTCGCCGACATGACCACGAGGACCAGATCCTCGCGCAGCGCCTGCCGCACCTCCCAGGTCAGCGCGAGGCCCAGATCCGCATTGAGACTGCGCTCATGGAATTCGTCGAATATCACCGCACCGACGCCCGTGAGCTCCGGATCGCTTTGCAGCATGCGGGTGAGAATGCCCTCGGTCACCACTTCGATCCGCGTGGCTTTCGAGACCTTGGCCTCGCCACGAATGCGATAGCCGACGGTCTCGCCCGCGCGCTCACCCAGTGTCTCCGCCATGCGTTCCGCCGCCGAGCGCGCGGCCAGACGGCGTGGCTCCAGCATGACGATCCTGCCCTCGACATGCGGCAGAAGCGCCAAAGGCACCCGCGTGGTCTTGCCCGCCCCCGGCGGCGCCATCAACACGGCGCGGCCGTCGCGGGCAATCGCGTCGGTCAGCTCGGGGAGCACATCGTCAATCGGCAGGCGGGGCGTGAACATGCACCTCTTATGGGCGAAACTGCAGGGGACGAAAAGGGGGCGCCGGTTGGCTGCGGGCTGGACATTGCGGGGCGCCTGCGGGAAAACATGACGAAAGACCCGTCAGCGGTTCGGAGGAGGGAAATGAGCATGGATGTCACACAACTCGCCGAACAGGTCATCGCGGGCAATCGCCGGGCGTTGGCCCGCGCCATCACACTGGTGGAAAGCGCGCGCGACGACCACCGCGAACAGGCGATCGCACTGATGGAAGAGGTGGGCAAGAGCGGTCGTCAGGCGCTCCGCCTCGGTCTTTCGGGCACGCCGGGCGTCGGCAAATCCACCTTTATCGAGAGCTTCGGCATGATGCTCATTCGCGAAGGACTGAACGTCGCGGTGCTGGCCGTCGATCCCTCGTCCTCACGCTCCGGCGGGTCGATTCTGGGCGACAAGACCCGGATGGAAATGCTGTCGCGCGAACGGGCGGCCTTTATCCGCCCCTCGCCGTCGCAATCCGAACTGGGCGGTGTCGCCCGGCGCACGCGCGAAGCCGTGGCGCTCTGCGAGGCCGCCGGGTACGACCTGATCCTGATCGAGACCGTGGGCGTCGGGCAATCCGAGACCGTGGTGGCGGAAATGTCGGACCTGTTCCTCTTGCTCTTGGCGCCGGCGGGCGGCGACGAGCTGCAAGGAGTCAAGCGCGGCATCATGGAAATGGCCGATCTGATTCTGGTGAACAAGGCCGATGGCGATTTGAAAGCGGCCGCGCAACGGACCTGTGCCGATTACGCAGGCGCGCTGCGGCTGATCCGCAAACGTCCGCAGGACCCGATGGAGTTTCCCAAGGCGATGACCGTCTCGGCGATCGAGGAGCACGGGCTCGAAGCCGCCTGGGCCGAGATGAACACGCTGATCGACTGGCGCCGCGAGAACGGGTTCTTCGATGCGCGCCGGGCGGAACAGGCCGAATATTGGTTCGGTCAGGAGATCCGCCATGGGTTGTTGCGCCAGCTTGAGCGCGAGCCTTTGAAGTCGATGATTGCCGGGCTGGCCGGGAAAGTGGCCGGCGGCGAGATCACCCCGAGCCACGCGGCGGCGGATGTGTTGAAAGCGCTCCGGGAGGGGTATGGACCGTCCGGGCCTTGATGCCTGATGGCGCCAGTCTTCTCGTCACCTGCGGAGTTTGTCGATTGGGCAGAGTGATGCGGCGAAAGACCGGAATGAGGCCTTGCCAGACATTCGCACGTAGCACCCTCGTGCGGAATCAAGGCCGTAGGCCGCCGCACATCGCTGACGCGTCCCGCGCGGCGGCGATTTTGTCAGGTTCAGGCAACGTGTTGAGCTTATTCGGATTTGGCTGAGATAAATCGAGAGGTTCAGCGGACAGGCTCGCCACCGCCCGCGTCATCGAGGTGCGGCTTCCGCCCAAATAACGAACGTCCACTTCGTCCGCAAATCGGACATTGGATCAGAGGGAGCCGACATCTGACATTTCGAGACACCCCTTGACGATTCTCTCATCTTCGCCTATGTCCCGCGAACTGAATTTCGGGCGCGGCTCTTGAGCGGTGTCCTTTTCTGTTGAAGAACGGTGTTTTTCCGCGGTTTTACTCGGTTTTCGGACTTGCGTCCGGGGCGCGGGCGCGTAAAAGAGGGCCGATCAAGACAGAATGAGTCTTTTAAACTGCGAGAGCACACGAAACTCTGACGTGCTTTCGAAAGTAGAAACGAGGATGAACCCATGTCGCGTCGTTGCGAACTGACCGGTAAAGGCCCGATGACTGGCAACAATGTCAGCCACGCCAAAAACAGAACCCGCCGCCGTTTCCTTCCGAACCTCAACGATGTGACGCTGATTTCGGAAACCCTCGGCCGCTCCTTCAAACTGCGCATTTCCGCTGCCGCTCTGCGCTCCGTCGACCACCGTGGTGGTCTGGACGCTTTCCTTGCCAAAGCCAAGGATGCCGAGCTGTCGGACAATGCTCTGAAAATCAAAAAAGACATCGCGAAAGCCCAGGCTGCCGCCTAAGTCTTTGAAGATTTGAGATTGAGACCCCGCGAAGGCACGGCCTTGGCGGGGTTTTCTCATGTCTGGCCCTTGGCTGCTCGGCGGAGCGTCGCCAGGGGGCTGGTCGGGTTTCACTTTCGCTGAATTCTGCGGCATTCGGCCTCTTTCCTTTTGCGTGCGCCTCGCTAAAGTGCCTGACACCATGCGTATCACCCGCACGATAAAGGCCGTTCTGGTCGCGTTCCTGCTCATCGTCACGTCCCAGTCCATGGCCGTGGCGCGGGGCACCATGCGCGACGCCAGCGGGGCAGTCGTGCTCTGTACCGGCACGGGACCGATTACCGTGCTCACGGATGCGGATGGGCAGCCGATTGGCCCGTCGCACATTTGTCCCGATTGTGCGCTCACCGTGATCGCCGGTCTGGCGGAGGCATTCGACCTGCCTCAGCCGGAACAAACCCTCCTGCGCTTCACGCCTGCGGTGCTGTCCTATTCCGCGCATGACACGATCCCGCCCCGGCCGCGTGCCCGGGCGCCGCCTCTGGTCTGAGTTTTCCGCACTTAAAACTCTCCAAGACCACAAGGACCACTCACATGTTCAAGACCTCTCTTCTGGCCGGGCTTGCCGCCTGCGCCTTCGCTCTGCCCGCCTTTGCCGATATCACCATCGTCGATCCCTATGCCCGCTCTTCGGGCGCCATGGCCCGTGCCGGGGCTGCGTTTTTCATCATCGAGAACACCGGCGACGAGGATGATCAGCTGATCGATGCAAAATCCGACATTTCCAAGATCACCGAGCTGCACACCCATAAGGACATGGGCGATGGCGTGATGAAAATGCTGCATGTGCCCGAAGGCTTCACTATCCCGGCCAATGGCAGCCATGCGCTGGCCCGCGGCGGCGATCACGTCATGTTCATGGGGCTTCTCAAGCCGATGAACCAGGGCGATACGGTCACCGTCACCCTGACCTTCGAGAAAGCCGGCGACATCACCGTCGAGATCCCCGTCGATCTCGAGCGTCAGGACAGCGCCATGGCCATGCCGATGGACGGCACCGGCATGAAGATGGGCAACTGAGCCCGTATCCATATCCGAGGAAAGGCACGCCACGGCGTGCCTTTTTTCTTGCGCGGATGCCAAAACACGCTACATGATCGCGCACCGCAGATCGGGAAATTTCCGCCCGGCCCGCGGCTTTCGTGACAATTGAAGAGACTGATCATGTTGAACGTTCATGCGTTCCCGGAGGCGTTTTCGCCCTCCGAATGTGATGCGATTATTGCGCTCGCCCGTGAGGGCGAGCTCAAGGATGCCGGGCTGGTGAAGAACCGCTCCGATCATAACCTGCGCCGTGCCGATCTCGGCTGGCTCGACGAGCGCGCGGGCGGCGACTGGATCATGGAGCGGATCATGCATCTCGTGGCCGAGGCCAACCGGGCGCATTTCGATTTCGCCCTGACCGAATTTGGCGAGAGTCCGCAGGTGGCCCGCTATGGTGCCGAGCGTCAGGGGCATTTCACCTGGCATTCCGACATTGGCGAGGGGGCTTTGGCCTCGCGCCGCAAACTCACCATGGTGGTGCAGCTCTCCGATCCGAGGGCGTACAGAGGCGGGGCGCTCGAGTTGCAGCCGGATGCCAATATCCGCGTATCCGACCGGACCAAGGGTTCGGCCGTGCTGTTCCCGTCCTTCGTGCTGCACCGGGTGACGCCGGTGCATGAGGGCGAGCGCTATTCGCTCTCCACCTGGGTCCACGGCCCGGCGTTTCGCTGAGCCTCAGATGAGGTCTTTCACCCAGCCCGGCACCACCTCGGTGGCCGGGCCTTCGCGGATCTCGTCAAACCGCCCGCCCGAGGCTTTGAGATTGAGCTCCAGCGTGCGGATGCCATAGGCCCGCGCCATCTGGCTGAACCCCGCCGCCGGGTAGACCACGCCGGAGGTGCCGATGGCGACGAACAGCGCGCTGTCTTCCAGCGCCTCCTGGATGGCCTCCATGTGATAGGGCATCTCGCCGAACCAGACGATATCGGGCCGGGTCGCGGGGGCGCCGCAGTCGGGGCAGGGGGCGTTGACGTCCATCACCATCGGCGCTGGCCAGCGATGACCGCAGGCGGCGCAAAGCGCGTCTTTCAACGCCCCATGCATATGGGTGACGCTCCGCGCCCCGGCACGTTCCAGGAGATCGTCGACATTCTGGGTCACCAGATGCACCGGGCCGGGGTAACGGTCCTGTAATTCGGCCAGCGCGAGATGCGCGGCATTCGGCGTGGCCTCGGCCGCCTGCGCCCGGCGCAGATTGTAAAACCGCTGCACCAGTTGCGGATCGCGCGCGAAAGCCTCCGGGGTTGCCACATCCTCGACCCGGTGATCTTCCCAAAGCCCGTCTTCGGCGCGGAATGTCCTGAGCCCGCTTTCCGCCGAGAGCCCGGCGCCCGAGAGAATGAAAATACCGTCTGCCATATGCGCCTCTCCTTTGGGAAGAGAGTAGCGGCGATGGCGCGCGCTGGGTAGGGGCGTTTGTTCCGGGGGCGGGCGTGCCGGAGGCATGCTTTCAGCCGCACCGCGGGCGCGGCGGCTTTGCCGTGTTCCGCGCCAGAAAGCGAAGGTCCCGAAAAGCTCAAACTGGCATTTGTGCAAGATGAGCCATCGCCCAAATCTCCAGTTCAGATTTGCGGTGATTCCGATTAGCCTGCCGCCAAACAGGAGCCTTTATGCAAAAAATCCTTTTCGTCTGTCTCGGTAACATTTGCCGCTCCCCCTCCGCAGAGGCGGTGTTTGCGACCAAGGCCGCCGCCGCCCGGCAACCGGTGATCGTCGACAGTGCCGGCACCGGCAACTGGCATGTGGGCGAAGCCCCTTACGGGCCGATGCAGAGGGCCGCCAAATCCCGCGGTTATGATCTCTCCGCCCTGCGCGCCCGACAATTCACCGCCGCGGATTTCGACGGGTTCGATCTGATCGTGGCGATGGATGCGGTCAATCTGCGCGATATCGAGCGGCTTCGGCCCCTGGGCAATGAGACCCCGGTGGAGCTGATGATGGCGTTCGCACCCGAAGCCGGGATCAAATCCGTGCCCGATCCTTATTACACCCGCGATTTCGACGAGGCGCTCGATCTGATCGAACTGGCCTCCGAGGGGCTGCTCAGCCGTTTCTGACCCGCGCTGCGGCTCAGACCCTGAGCCAGCGAAAGGCGCGTTTGAGCTCTGCCGTGCCGTTGCGCTGATACCAGCGCCCGTGGCTCAGGATCACCTGTTCCGGTTGCCAGGAGATCACCTCGCGCATGACCTCGCGGGCCTGTTTCTTGGATTTGAAAGAGCCGCGCATATCGGCGGGCGCCTTGCCATCCGGGTCGAGAATGCCGGCGATCCGCATCAGAAAGGCCTTCATCCGGCCGACCTTATGGGCTTCGAAATTCTCAATCAGATCGGTAAGGATCAGGGTGTTCGACGGCATGTGGTAAAACACCACCTCGTGCAGGAAACGATGGCCCCTGACCAGGCGCTGGCGAATATCCGCGGCATAGCCTTCCGGACCGCCGGGCGCCTCGTCCGTCAGCACGTCGTGCTTCGGGAAGGGGACGCCGTATTTCGCGGCACGTTCCTTGACCCCGGGGGCGGCCAGAACCTGTGCCTGCGGGAAGCGTTTGTGCCAGAGATGCACGGAGACGTAATGGATCGGATTGGGCGCGATCAGCCAGCCGATCGGGCCAAGATCGGCCAGTTGATCCAGAAGCCCCTCATCGATTGCAATCGGCGAATGCACCCAGAGCTTGCCATTCACCCGCACCACCGTCATTCGGGTCGGGAAATTGATGCCATAGAACGGCACAGAGGGCCCGTCGGCAATCCAGATCCCGGCGTCGGGGTCGGGACCAACGGGTTTGAGCGTGTTCAGCGGGTGGTAAAGCGGATCAGTCACGTGATCGGTCACGTCGGGGCGCGTCAGCCGCAATATTGCGCAGCGGTGGCGCCGAAGGCCTTGTAGCGCTTCCAGAAGCTCTCATGGCTGCGGTTGTCGCTCTGGCGGATATCCTGTGCCTTCTGCGGGTCCTTGAAGAATTTCGCCGCCTGACGCTGATCGCTGTTCGACAGGGTCAGATCGGCGACATCCTGAATGCAGCCGCAAAGCGCACGGTTGTTCGCGGCCCGGTCGGAGGACATGCAAGCGCGCTCGATCGCACCGGCCTGCGCCGGGAGCGGGGAAAGCGTCGCGCTCGCGCCGGATAGGAGTGCCGCCACAATGAATAGGGTCTTTTTGGCTTTTTTCATTTTCTGCCTCTCGTCCAATCGTGGCGGACTCTGTCCCGGGTCTGCCTGATCTTATGTCAGGTCTGCGCCGGGTTTCTTGCCTGTCCCAAGTCCGGTTAACCGTGTCTGGATCAACCGTTAACCTGAATTGCCTTTGCTACCGACAGGTTTCCGCCATCTTGGTTAAAATCTGGTTAATTTTGCCCGAGTCGCCCTCACGGGGCAATCGCGCAAACCGGCGCGGCTGTGAGGTGAGCGGAGGTCTGCCGAGAGATATGGATATTCCCGTTTCGTATCGGTAGGTTGGGCAGGCTTAACAGGGGGCGTATGGCATGCGGATGAATTGGCAAAAGCTTTTGGACACCACGCTTCTGGGCGATGAAAATCGTGAAGAAAAGCCCAATCGACCGAATTATGCGCAGGATTATGACCGGCTGGTGTTCTCGCTGCCCTTCCGGCGTCTGGCGAACAAGACCCAGGTGCATCCGCTCTACGCCCATGATCATGTCCATCACCGGCTGATCCACAGTGTCGAAACCAGCAGCGTCGGGCGCTCGCTGGGCATCGAGGTCGGGCAATGGCTCGAGGATGCGGGCCATATCGACGCCGGGCAAAAACACCTGCTGTCCGGCGTCGTGCAGGCCGCCTGTATCGCCCATGACATCGGCAACCCGCCCTTTGGCCATTCCGGCGAGGCGGCGATTGGCGCCTGGTTCGCCGGGCAGTTCGCCGGGGGGCATCCGTTCTTCGAGGCGATCCCCGAAGCGGACCGTGCCGAATTCGAGAAGTTCGAAGGCAATGCCCAGGGCTTTCGCCTGATCACCCGGCTCGAGATGTATCGCAACGCGGGCGGCATGCGTCTGACCCATGCGGTCCTGGGGGCTTTCACCAAATACCCGGCGCTGGCCCGGACCCATGTCGCGGCCCAGGCCCGTGAAGGCAAGGCTGCGTACAAGGGGCTCGCGAAATTCGGGTTGTTCCGCTCGGAATACGACCTCTTCGCCGATGTCGCGGCGCGCACCGGGCTGATCGCCGAGGAAGAGGACGGTCAGCGCTGGTGGCGGCGGCATCCGCTGGTCTTCCTGGTCGAGGCGGCGGATGACATTTGCTACAATATCCTCGATCTCGAAGACGCCTATGTCGCCGGCGATCTCACGGCAGAGAAAATCAAGGATCTGATGCGACCGCTGTTCGGCGGGTCCAATCGGCAATTCTCCCGGATCGAGGAAGAGATCGCCTATTATCGCGCCCGCGCCATCGGGGCCTCGATCGCGGCCTGTGTCGAGGCTTTCAAGAGCCATTACGACGAGATCATGGAGGGGCGTTTCTCGGCCTCTCTGATCTCGCGCTCCAACATGGCCGGGGCCTTTGCCAGGATCGAAGACACCGCCCGCAGCCAGATTTTCACCGCCCCGCGCAAGACGCGGCTCGAGGTGACCGGGCGCAATATCCTGCACGATGTGCTGGGCGGGCTTTTGCCGGTGCTGCTGGAGCTGGAACGGGTCGACTGGGACGCCGCGCGCCTGTCCGATTATCACCGACAGCTGGTCTCTGCGGTGGAGTTCGACCTGCGGGATGTCGTCGACGCATACACCGCGCTGCACGCGCTTGGCGACTTCACCTCCGGCATGACCGACCGCTATGCGGTGCGTGTCCATGAGATGGTGACGGGGCGGATGGGGTAAGGCACTATACTTTGCGCCTGTCTTCTTCGGGGATGCCGTCGGCGGTTGACGGGGCAGGGACTGGCTTGGGGGGCGCAGATGGGGAGGTTTCGACGGGACCTTCGGTCTCGATGCAGATTCCCTCGGTCGTGTAGTTTAAGGTCTCGATCATAACAGTGTCGCCAGCAGGCCCGGCGAATTGGGTTCCTGCGGTTGTGATCAGCCCGACCAGAGCCGCAGGGATGAAGCCGCTCATGATATTGGTCTGATAAAATGGCGGTTTTTTCGTCCGTTCCTGCCCAAGGGATTGAGCGCGTTGCAGGCGTGTGTTCAGCTCTTGAACCGTGCCGATCAAGGCCTGCGAGAGTATCGCCAGCTCTTTGATGCGCGGCTCCTCTGTCTCTGCGGACACAAGCTCGATACTGATGCCATGCAGGATGCGGGGGACGGAGAGCAGTGGTTCGATCGTGTCGGGTAGCGCGTTGGGGCTTCCCAGCTCTTTGCGGATTTCCGACAGGGCCTGTTCGATCAGTTGCGACAGACGATCCGCTTCCTTCGCCAGAACCGGGGCGCGGGGAATCATCGCGCGCGCGTGGTCCTCGAACCGTTCGGCGCGCTTCTCGCGCAAGTCTTTTTGGATTTGTTCGATCTTTTCGGCAACCGCCTCTGCCCCGGCGTCCCACAGCTCATTCTCAATCAATGCGATTTCCAGCCACAGGTCCCAGTCGGGGGTGCGGCCGTGGATGCGATCCTCATACCAGTTTCGCCAAAATGACATGGCTGGGTTGTGAGACCAGTCTTTGTTCAGAGCTTGCCAGTCTTCTACAAAGACTTCCGGTGGAGTGCCTCCTGTCCAAAGAGCTGTGGCGAATGTGTCTTTCGCTCCGAGTTTCTCCAAAGTTTCTGTTAGAGCGAAAGATGAAGGCCATGTCGTGGACAAACCGGCTTCAAGTGCAAAATCGGCAGATAAACCAAGGAATAGAGCGAAGTCGGCCGCGATAATATTCGCAGGTTCTGAGGTGGGAGTGTCTAGAGCGCGTTGAGCCCCGGAGAGTGCATCCTGAAGGGCGGCAATGAGGTTCGAAATGTCATTTTGAGCTGCACTTGCGCGCCGTGGAAGTGCGTGTGCCAAATGCAATGGCGATTGTGGATTATTGATTGGCACGAATGTATCGCGTGCTGAAATCGCTCCTTCATGCAATCTTTTGGTTGTGTCATGGTCAAGAAATACTGCAGCGGCGCCCAAAATTATCGCGGCTCGCAATACAGCGAGATCCAAAGGGCATTCTGCAAGAGGCGTCGATCTTCTGCCTTGAATATGGGGAAGGGCGCGGATTGTGCTGATGCTGGCGCAAGCGCACTGCACGTCGTAGGTCTGGGCAGCGCACCAAGTATTTGACCAGCGACGAAACTCATGACGATTTTTGAACTCTCTGCTCATGTCTTTCCCAAGTTTTCAATATCGTTAGATATGCGAGCGATGCCCTCGCTATGCAAGGATTGATCCCCCAATGCCCCTTGCCATTTCGCCCCTTTCCCCCCATAGAACTCGGTCAAACCCCATCCGCTGAAGGCCTGTCATGACCGAGCTGAAAAACATCCGCAATTTCTCCATCGTGGCCCATATCGACCACGGCAAGTCGACGCTTGCCGACCGGCTGATCCAGCTCACCGGCACGGTGGCTGAACGGGACATGAAACAGCAGATGCTCGACGCCATGGATATCGAGCGCGAGCGCGGCATCACCATCAAGGCCAACTCTGTGCGGATCGAATATCCGGCCAAGGATGGCGAGACCTATGTGCTCAATCTGATCGACACCCCCGGTCACGTCGACTTTGCCTATGAGGTCTCGCGCTCCATGCAGGCGGTCGAGGGCTCGCTTCTGGTGGTCGACGCCACGCAAGGGGTGGAGGCACAGACATTGGCCAATGTGTACCAGGCCATCGATGCCGATCACGAGATCGTCCCGGTCCTGAACAAGATCGACCTGCCCGCCGCCGAACCCGAGCGGGTCTGTGAACAGATCGAGGATGTCATCGGCATCGACGCCTCGGAAGCCATCGAGATCTCCGCCAAGACCGGCATCGGCATCCCCGATGTGCTGGATGCCATCGTCACCCGCCTGCCGGCGCCGAAGGGCGATCGCGATGCACCGTTGAAAGCCATGCTGGTCGACAGCTGGTATGACCCTTACCTCGGCGTCGTCGTGATGATCCGCGTCATCGACGGCGTGATCAAGAAGGGCGACCAGATCCGCATGATGCAGACCAAGGCCACCTACAAGATCGACAAGCTCGCGGTGCTGAAACCGCAGATGGTCGATTTCCCGGAGCTCGGGCCGGGCGAGATCGGCATTTTCACCGCCTCGATCAAACAGGTGCGCGACACCAAGGTCGGCGACACGATCACCCATGAGAAACGTCAGTGCGAAAAGCCGCTGCCGGGCTTCAAACCCTCGATCCCGGTGGTGTTCTGCGGCCTCTTCCCGGTCGATGCCAATGATTTCGAGGATTTGCGCTCCGCCATCGAGAAGCTGCAACTGAACGACGCCTCCTTCAGCTCGGAGATGGAAACCTCCGCCGCGCTTGGTTTCGGCTTCCGCTGTGGCTTCCTCGGGCTCTTGCACCTCGAGGTGATCCGCGACCGGTTGGAACGCGAATACGATCTCGACCTGATCACCACCGCGCCCTCCGTGGTCTACAAGATTTACATGAAGGACGGCACGGTCGAGGACCTGCACAATCCCGCTGATATGCCCGATCTGACTCATGTCGATCATGTCGAAGAGCCGCGGATCAAGGCCACGATTATGGTGCCGGACGAATACTTGGGCGATGTGCTGAAACTCTGTCAGGACCGCCGCGGCATCCAGATCGATCTCACCTATGCCGGCTCCCGCGCCATGGTGGTCTATGACCTGCCTTTGAACGAGGTGGTGTTCGACTTCTACGACCGTCTGAAATCGATCACCAAGGGCTATGCCTCTTTCGACTACCAGTTCACCGAATATCGCGAGGACAATCTCGTGAAGATGCAGATCCTGGTGAATGACGAGCCGGTCGATGCGCTCTCGATGATGGTGCACCGCGACCGCGCCGAAATGCGGGGCCGCGCCATGTGCGAAAAGCTCAAGGACCTGATCCCGCGCCACATGTTCAAGATCCCGATCCAGGCCGCGATCGGCGGCAAGGTCATCGCCCGCGAAACCCTCTCTGCGCTACGCAAGGACGTGACCGCCAAATGCTACGGCGGCGACGCCACCCGGAAGAAGAAACTTCTGGAAAAGCAGAAAGCCGGTAAGAAGAAAATGCGCCAGTTCGGGAAAGTGGAAATCCCGCAGGAAGCGTTTATTAGCGCACTGAAAATGGATGACTAAAAAAGCCGCCCCTCGGGGCGGTTTTTTACATCCAGTTTCAGTGCGGGTGTGCGGCAGCGTGTTTTCAAAGAAAACGCGCGTGCACACTCCGTGGAGCATGGGCGCTGGATGCGAGCAAAAGGCCGCCCGAAGGCGGCCAATCTTATTTTTCTTTGCGAACGCCTTTGAAGGGCGTCTTGCTGGATGTCTTCACATCCATAAATTTTCCCGACGCTGTGTCGCGTTTGACGTAGTGGCCGGAAGGTGTCTTGGTCTGAGAGCGACCTTTGACCATCCCGTTGCGATGTCCGTCACCCGATGGAGTATTGGTAGCCATTGTACATTCTCCTTATTGGGTGTGGCAGGCGGAGGCGCAGGTTTTGCACCCATTCGACTGCGGATAGATACGTTTCGCTGCCGCGACGGCACTCGCACAGCTACTATGATAGCCCAGATCAGTTGTCGACGTCGCAAGGGATAGCCAATAACAGCCTTCCTCATGCACTTCGTGGTCACCATTGGGTTGAGCGGTGTTGTTAACGTGGAATTTTGGCATAGTTTTGCCTTTCGCATCTAGAGGCGCGAAGGCTGCTTGACAAATTCCCTCAATCAGATTCTGATCAAGGTACCACGAACTTCCACCGCAGCCTTCACAACAAAGGTGGCGGATTTGGGAATTCAGCGCCGCTGAGGTCTGGACACCGAAGCGGCGCATTTTTCCAAACGTCATATCAGCAACGTGCACGACTGTATATTGTAGGTCAACAGGGAAAATGCACGAGGTGACGAAATTCGTCCTCCCCTTCGCGCTTATCGCAATACTTACTACTAAATGTGTGGTTAGGTCAACTGCTCTGGTACACTTTTTGTGTAATTTTTGTCGGGATGCCCGGCGATTGACACCTCTCCCACAAAACCAAAAACGCCCACCCAACCGGGCAGGCGCTTTCCTCACTCACTTACATCCCCCGCCGCTTAGCGTGCGGCTTCCGAGATTGCCTGACCGGCTTTCTCGATATCCTTGCCCGCGCCTTCGATGGTTTCGCAGGCGGCCAGCGCCAGAAGCGTCAGGCCCAGCATCATCACTCGTTTCATATCCGTCTCCGTCGAAATATCTCCCCGAAGGGATAGCGCGCAAATCCGCCCTGCTCAACTGTTTCGGTCGCGGGGCTCTGCCTGTCAGAGGCTGTTTCGGCGGGCTTTGGCACGGGGGGCGCGGGGGGGCGCGGCTGAGGGGAGGCAAGGGGAGGAGGGGGGCGGTGCCCGACGGAAGTCCGACAGATGTCAGACGCTTTGCCGACAGTCGATTTGACGCCGATCAAAGCGGCATTTTTGAATCACCTTATCGTCATCCTCGCGCGAATGGCTTTGAGGAGTGACCCATGAACCGTCTTGCCGGGATTCTTTATTCGCTGATTTCCACGACCCTTGCGGGCTCTTTCGTCGTTGTCGCATTGACCATCGGTCAGGACACGCTCAAGCCGATCCTGATTGCCGCGGCCATCGGATTTGTCGTCGCGCTTCCGGTGACCTGGTTCATCGCCAAGAAGATCACCGAAGAGTTTTCCTGAGGTCTCGCGGCACGGGCGCGGGGCCTAGCCCTTGGCGTCCACCGCCGTCATCCAGGCCCGCATCGCCGCTTCGAATTCGCGCGGTTTCTCGGCATGGAGCCAATGGCCCGTGCCCGGGATAGAGGCGAATTTTGCATTCGGAAACAGGGCTTTGGCACGGTCCCTGTGGTCGCGCTCGACATATGTGCTCTCGCCGCCCGACAGGAAGAACGTCGGCCCGTCATAACTCCCGGAGACTTCGGGAAAACCGACGATCTTCGGCATTTCCGCCTCCAGCACGTCCAAATTCAACAGCCAGCGTTTCTCTTTCACCACGAGGCTTTGCAGCAGGAACGCCCGGACGCCTGCGTCGAGCACCTCCTGCGCCAATTGCCGGTCGGCGTCGGAGCGTTTCTCGACCGTCGAGAGGTCGAGCCCGCGCATCGCATGGATCAGCGGCGTATTGTCATGGCTGTAGGCCACCGGAGAAATATCCGCGACAATCAAGGACTTGATCAGATCGGGGCGTTGCGACGCCAGCACCATCACCGCCTTGCCGCCCATCGAATGGCCCATGACATGGCAGGGCCCGTGCTCGGCCACGATCGGCTCGAGAACCTCGGCGAGATCGCTGGCCATATCCGTGTAGCTCTGGCTTGGGAAGCGCGGGGATTCGCCATGGTTGCGTTGATCGACAGAGGCGACAAGCCTTTGATCGGAAAGACGTTTCGAGATCACCCCCCAGTTGCGGGCAGAGCCGAACAGGCCGTGGACGATCAAAAGGGGCGAGGCGTCGGTCGGGGAACCGGTGAAAACAGTATTGAGCATGGCTTGAGAGATAGCGTCTTGGCGGCGCAGCGCAAACCCATTAAATCGGCCCCATGGACCATTCCGTTTTGCACAGATCTGACGAGCTCGCCGAGTTGCTGCGCGACCGTCTCGGCGTCCGCCTGGGCGAAGGTTTCGAGGCCAAGGTCAAACATGCCGGGCGCCGGTTGCCGCGCTGGGCACGCCGGAAATCCGCGGTGATCGTCGAGGCCATGGCGCTCGAGGCGCATCCCCGGCTGGCGCAGCAGGTGGAGCACAAGAAGGTCGATCGCGCTTTCAAGGAGCTCCGCTATTTCCTCGAACGTCAGGATCTCAAGACCCGCCGCAAGAACCGGGTCCTCGATCTGGTGACCACCATCGCCTTCGTGATCTTTGTGACCGTCGGGCTGGTGCTCGGTGTCATGGTCTGGCGTGGGCTGGTGTGAACGGGTGCGGGCGGAGCGCGTCGCGCTGGACCAGGGTGACGGTCACGAAGCTGACGTAAAGCAAGAGATACCACGACCCCATTTTTGAAAAGCTGACCATCTCGCCGGAGATCTGTCCGTTGTAGAGCCAGATCCGCGTGGCCGTGCCGATGTTCTCCGCGATCCAGAGGAAAAAGGCGGACAATATACCGGCAATGGGCATGGGCATCCAATGCCATTGGCCTATGCGATACCAGACGCGGGTGCGGGCATAGAGGATCAGGGAGAAGACGAAGAGACCGATGCGGATGTCCGGGCCGAAATGATGGGTGAAGAAATTCAGATAGATCGCGCAGGCAAAGAGCAGGCTGGCCCAATAGGGCGGATAGGGGGCAAAGCGCATGTCAAAGAGGCGAATGGCGCGCGCCATGAAGCTGCCGACAGAAGCGTACATGAAGCCTGAAAACAGCGGCACGCCGCCGATCTTGATCAGGCCTGTGCCGGGATAGTCCCAACTGCCCATATGGAGTTTGAACACCTCCATGACCGTACCTGTCATGTGAAACAGCAAGATGACCTTGGCCTCGTCCAGGGTTTCGAGTCGAAAGATCAGAAACAGGGCTTGCAAGCCGAGGGCATAGATCAAAAGCGCGTCGTAGCGTGCGAAGGGCCAGTCCTCTTGCCAGAGCCGATGGGTGAGCATCATGGCGATCAAGAGCAGCCCGCCAAAGAGCGAGGCCCAACCCATCTTGACCGTGAACATCACCAGCTCGGTGACCGCATGCGGGAGGCGGGCGCGGAGCCAGTCTCCCAGACGGCGTTCGAGAGCGGTGGGGTGAGGCTTTTGGGAAGACGCGGGCTTGGTCATGGGCAACATCGCAATCAGAAAAGAAAAGGGGCCCGAAGGCCCCTTTGTCGTGTCCGGATGCCTGAAAATTACAGGTCCGGGTAGAGCGGGAATTTCTCGCAGAGCGCCTCGACCTCGGCTTTCACCTTGGCTTCGATCTCGGCATTGCCCTCTTCGCCATTGGCGGCGAGACCATCGACCACTTCGACGATCCAGTCGGCGATCTGACGGAATTCCGCCTCGCCAAAGCCGCGGGTGGTGCCGGCAGGGGTGCCGAGACGCACGCCGGAGGTGACCATGGGCGGCTGCGGGTCGAACGGGATGCCGTTCTTGTTACAGGTGATGTGGGCACGCTCGAGCGCCTTTTCCGTGTCCTTGCCGGTCACGTTTTTGGGGCGAAGGTCGACGAGCAACACGTGGGTGTCGGTGCCGCCGGTGACGATGTCGAGGCCACCTTTCATCAGCTGGTCGGCCAGCGCCTGGGCGTTGACGATCACCTGTTTGGCGTAGGCTTTGAACTCGGGACGCAGCGCCTCGCCGAAAGCCACGGCCTTGGCGGCGATGACATGCATCAGCGGGCCGCCCTGAATGCCCGGGAAGATGGCGGAGTTCACCTTTTTGGCGATCTCGACATCATTGGTGAGGATCATGCCGCCGCGCGGACCGCGCAGCGTCTTGTGCGTCGTGGTGGTCGCGACATCGGCATAGGGGAAGGGCGAGGGGTGCTCGCCGCCGGCCACGAGACCGGCAAAGTGCGCCATGTCGACCATCAGATAGGCGCCGACCTCATCCGCGATCTCACGGAATTTGGCGAAATCGATCTGACGCGGAATGGCGGAGCCACCGGCCACGATCAGCTTGGGCTTGTGCTCGAGCGCCATCTCGCGCACCTGATCGTAATCGAGGCGCTGGTCCTGTTGGCGCACACCGTATTGCACGGCGTTGAACCATTTGCCGGACTGGTTGACGGAAGCCCCATGGGTCAGGTGACCGCCGGAGGCGAGGTTCATGCCGAGGATCGTGTCGCCCGGCTGCAGCAGTGCGTTGAACACGCCTTGGTTGGCCTGGGAGCCGGAGTTCGGCTGGACGTTGACGTATTTGCAGTCGAACAGCTCTTTCGCGCGATCGCGGGCGAGGTTTTCGGTGATGTCCACATATTGGCAACCGCCATAGTAGCGGCGGCCCGGATAGCCTTCGGCATATTTATTGGTCAGAACCGAGCCCTGCGCCTCCATCACCGCAGCGGAAACGATGTTTTCGGAGGCGATCAGTTCGATCTCGTGACGTTGGCGACCAAGCTCTTGGGTGATCGAGCCGAACAGCTCGGGATCACGGTCGGCCAGTTTTTCGGTGAAGAAACCGGAATCGCGGACATTGGACGTCATGGTGTGCTCCTTGGCAGCATGGGAGTGTCGCGGGTTTCTTATCGGTTCTGTGACAGTTGGAAAACCCTCATCCGCGACATAATGATGTTGAATCTGCGACACTGAAAGCGGCGGGCGTGGCCTTGGCGGGCGGCTGTTTCCGATCCGCGCGGCACGGAGCTTTTGCGAAGCTTTGTTTCCGAGCGGTTCGCCCGGATGGATGCGGACCCGGTCTGCGCGAAGGCGGGCGCGAAAATGCGTGAAATCCCCGGAACGCTTTGTTATCGAGGGACATGGCCGCAAGCGCCTGTTTCAGCGAGAAGAATATCATGGTCAAAATCGCTTTCACCGCAAGTGACGCCCAGATTGCCCAGCGGGCGCTGGAACGGCTGGATGCCCGCTATACTTCGGTGCCGCTCGAACAGGCCGAGGTGATCGTGGCTTTGGGCGGTGACGGGTTCATGCTGCACACCTTGCACAGCACCATGCATCTCGACACGCCGGTCTATGGCATGAATTGCGGCACGGTCGGTTTCCTGATGAACGAGTTTCGCGAGGATGATCTGATCCCCCGCCTGGCCGAGGCCGAGGAGGAGATCATCAATCCTTTGTCGATGGAGGCCGAGGGGGAAAGCGGCAAGATCCGCAAGGCGCTGGCGATCAACGAGGTCTCGCTCTTGCGCGCGGGTCCGCAGGCGGCGAAGCTCCGGGTGTCGATCGACGGCAAGGTGCGGATGGAAGAGCTGATCTGCGACGGGGTCCTGGTGTCGACGCCTGCCGGCTCCACCGCCTACAACTATTCCGCCCGTGGTCCGATCCTGCCGATCGGCTCGGATGTGCTGGCGCTGACTGCCATGGCGGCGTTCCGGCCGCGGCGCTGGCGCGGGGCGCTTCTGCCCAGTACCGCCAAGGTGCGGTTCGACGTGCTCGAGCCGGGCAAGCGCCCGGTGATGGCCGATGCCGACAGCCGCCATGCCGGCAATGTGCTCTGGGTCGAGATCGCCTCTGAGCCCAAGGTGCAGCACCGCATCCTCTTCGATCCCGGCCACGGGCTCGAAGAGCGGCTGTTGCGCGAGCAATTCGTCTGAAGACAGAGCGCCCGGGGCGCTTGAGGGCACCCCGGAGAAGGGCGAGCGGATCTCGCGAGCAGAGCCCTCGACGGGCTCAGCGTTTGCGAAAGCCGCGCACCGGTTTGCCCCAGTTTTCAAGTTTGCGATAGAGCGTCGAGGGCGATACGTCGAGGACGCGTGCCGCGGCGGGGATCGAGCCGCCGGCGGCAAGGATCGCGGCCTCGATCACCTCGCGTTCGATCTCGGCCAGGGTGCGGCCTTCGAGCGGAATGCTGGGCGCGTCGTCCCGGCTTTGCCGCGGTGGGGTGGCGCCATTCGTGCCCTTCGGTCGGGTGCTGAGCTGGGCCGCCCGCAGGTAGGGCGGCAGGTCGGCCAGTTCGACCATCGGCTTGTCATGCAGCATAACGACATTCCACAGCACATTCATCAACTCGCGGACATTGCCGGGCCAGTCATGGTCCAGAAATACCGCCTTGACCTCGGTCGACAGGGTCCGGAAAGCACGGGCCTCGCGGGCGCAAAGCCGATCCAGTTCGGATTCCGCGATCTCGATCACATCCATCCCCCGCGTCCTGAGCGGCGGCAGGTGAATCGGCACGACATTGATCCGGTAAAACAGATCGGCCCGGAACCGGCCTTCGGAGACTTCGGTCTGCGGATCGGGAGTCGCGGTGCAAATCAACCGAAAGGAGATGGGAATCGGGGTGACTCCACCTACGGGCGTGACGCTGCCGCTTTGTAATATATTCAACAGTCGGGCCTGCATGCACAGGGGCAGGGCGCAGACTTCATCGAGAAACAATGTGCCGCCATCGGCGCGCTCCACCGCCCCGGTCTGGGCGGCGATCTCCGGTCCTTTGAGGGCACCGACCAGAGCGGCTTCGATCTGGTCGGGCGGGGTTGTAGAGCAGTCGAGTCGGACCAGTTCGCCGTCACGAAACCCGGATTTCGCGTGAACCGTCGCGGCGGCCTTGACCTTGCCGGTGCCGTTTTCGCCGGTGATGAAGACCGACGCGGCAGATCCGGCCACGGCGCTGAGCGTGTCAAAGACATCGCGCATCACCGCGGAGGAGCCGATCTCGCCCTCGAAGCCTTTCACCTCATTGCGCGAGTCTTCGGGCAATTGACCGATGCTGCGCCCGGTGACGGCGTTGGTGATCGTGGTGGTCAGCTGTTCGGGAGAGATCGGTTTGACGAGAAAATCCACGGCGCCGTTGCGCATGGCGGCGACCGCCCTGTCGACGGACGCGAAAGCGGTGATGGCGATCGGTTTCAGATCGGGGTTTCGCGACAGAAGCTCGTCAATCAGGCTGACCCCGTCGCCATCCGGCAGGACCAGATCGACCAGAGCCAAAGAGGGCGGGGCGGTTTCGGCCAGTGCCAGCGCTTCCGCGCGGCTGCGGGCGGCGAGCACCTCATAGCCTTCCTCCTCCAGAATGGAGGTGAAAAGCGTGACGTGGGTCTCTACATCGTCAACGATCAGAATGGGGGTCCGAGACATTGGCAGACTGCTCACTGTTTAATATTGAAAGAATTTTGGGTTGAATATTGGAGTTATATTGCCGGAGATGCCGCAAAACCGCAATCACTTCTCCCCGATCGCAAAACATCACGTCACGTGAAAGCTGACGGGCCGCCTGCTGAGCCGTGGCATCGCAGGCCAGCCCGAAGAGCGACGACAGGGAATGGGCCGCCCGAGAAATCATGTCACGGTCGGCGTCTGTCAAGCCGCCCTGTGCGGCGCGCTCTGCCACGGTGAGGTATTTGTTCAGATCCGAGGCGAGCTGCGTCAGGATTTCCTGCGCGGCTGGGGCGGGAAAGCGCGCCGCCAGATCTTCAAGGCTCGAGGCCAGCGGGGCGATGCCCAGATCGCCCGTCGCGCGTTTTGCCGCTTGTGAGCGCGCGGCGCTCTGTTGCGGCCCCTTGGGGGGGGCGTCCCGCAGGGTGTCGATGATCAGTTTGCGGAGGGCCGTGCGGGATTGGACCGGCTTGCGGAGCACGGCAACAACGCCGTTTTGGCTGATCTTGTGCAGGTTGGGGGCAAAGACATGGGCCGTGACGGCGATCACCGGTGGAAGCGTTACCCCTTGGGCGCGCAGGGCGGAGAGCAGTTGCAAGCCGGAGAGCAATGGCAATTCGATGTCGAGTAGGACGAGATCGACCGGGGTCTCATCGGGGGCGGACAAAAGCTCCAGCGCTGCGGCGCCATCATGCGCTTCGATCACGAAAAGCCCCAGCGCCTCGAGCTCATGGCGCAATTCGCGCCTCAGGGCGGCGCTGTCTTCGACCAGGAGCGCGGTGTAGCCTGCGGGCAAGGAGGGGGCAGTCCCGATCGAACCGTCCGGCGCCTCCGGCATGTCCTGCCGCTCGGGGATCGGTATCGTCAGGCAGGCCTCGCCACCGCCTGCCGGCGCATTCTCGAGACAGAGAAAGCCGCCCAGGCAGCGGGCCGCGTCCCGGGCGACGCGCAGCCCATAGCCGGAGCCGGGTTCTCCCGATCCGATCGGCACGGGTGCCGGGCTCTCTTCGTTCAATGCCTGTTCCGGAAAACCGGGGCCCGCATCGCGGATGCAGAATTTCAGCCGCTCGTTCGGGGAGGTGCCGAAACGGGTGATTTCGATTGAAATCGGTCCCGGAGCGGCGTGAAGCAGGGCGTTCGAGACGAGATTGGACAGGATGCGTTCGAGCGCAAGCATGTCGATATCCGCGCTCTCGGGCATGTTCTCGCCGCCGATCAGGGTCAGCGAAGAGCCCATTCTCCCGGTGATGCCCTGCCAGCGCCGAAACAGCGCATCGAATGTCTTGCGCGGGTTGGGGGGCGTGCCGGCGCGTTGCGGAAGGGTTTGTGTTTCCTGAAAGATCACGCCGGAGGTCCGGTCCAGAAGTCGCCCGAGATGGGCGCTGGTCTGGGCGATGCGGCTGATTTCCTCGCGTGTCGTCTCGGGCAGATCGTAGGCCTGATCGAGTGTGTTGAGCGCGCTTTGCAGCTCGGTATAGGTCGAGCGAATGTCATGGGCCAAAAGAGATAACCGACCGGCGTCTTCGATGAGAAGACTTGGGTTCTTCTGGTCGCTTTGTCTCAAGCTTTACCCCTTTACCTCGCATACGGGCCACGCCTCGGCACCAACATCGAGATCCAAAAAAACGCGACCGCATGGGCCGCGTTTTCCAGTGTCAGACTCGATGCTTAACAAAACCTTAACCAAGATGCCGCCGAGTGACAGGGCTTTTTGATTAAAATTCACTCTTTCGCATATCCGAGCGTTTGCAGCGCCTCTTTGATTTCGTCCAGAATGGCCGGATCATCGATGGTCGCGGGCATTTTGAACGGCTGGCTGTCGGCGATTTTCACCATGGTGCCGCGCAGGATCTTGCCGGAGCGGGTCTTTGGCAGCCGGTCGACGACGCAGGCCAGTTTGAAGGCGGCCACCGGGCCGATCTCGTTGCGGACGTCGCGCACGACCTCCTTGACGATGTCGCCATGGTCGCGGTTGCAGCCGGCATTGAGGCACAGGAAACCCAGTGGGGACTGGCCCTTGAGTTGGTCGGCCACGCCGATCACCGCGCATTCGGCGACATCGGGGTGGGCCGAGAGCACCTCTTCCATCGCGCCGGTGGAGAGGCGGTGGCCGGCGACGTTGATCACGTCATCGGTGCGGGCCATGATGTAGACATAGCCGTCCTCATCCTTGATCCCGGCATCGCCCGTCTCGTAATAGCCGGGGAAAGTGTTGAGATAGCTTTTCTTGTAGCGCTCCTCGGCATTCCACAGCGTTTGCAGCGTGCCCGGGGGCAACGGCAGTTTGATCGCGATGGCGCCCAGTTCGCCGGCTTCCACCGGATGGCCGGCCTCGTCGAGAATCTCGATCTCGTAGCCCGGCATGGCCACCGAAGGGCTGCCGATCTTGATCGGCAGATCCTCGATGCCAAGCGGATTGGCGGCGATGGCCCAGCCGGTCTCGGTCTGCCACCAGTGGTCGATCACCGGCACGCCGAATTTCTCCTGTGCCCATTTGATCGTATCCGGGTCGGCGCGTTCGCCGGCGAGGAAGATCGCCTGCAGATCGTGCAGCTTGTAGCGTTTGATCCATTCGCCGGTCGGGTCCTCACGCTTGATTGCGCGCAGCGCCGTCGGCGCGGTAAAGAAGCTCTTCACCCGCTGGTTCTGAATGATCCGCCAGAACACGCCGGCATGCGGCGTGCCAACGGGTTTGCCCTCGAACACGATGGTCTGCGCGCCTTTGATCAGCGGGCCGTAGCAGATATAGCTGTGACCCACGACCCAACCGACGTCGGAAGCGGCCCAGAACCGGTCGCCGGCCTCGATGTTGTAGATGTTCTTCATCGTCCAGTTGAGCGCGACAAGATGCCCGCCGGTGGAGCGCACGACACCCTTGGGCTGGCCGGTGGTGCCCGAGGTGTAGAGGATATAGGCCGGGTGGTTGCCCTCGACCGGCACGCATTCCGCGGGTTTCACCCCGTATTGGAAGCCGTGCCAGGAGAAGTCGCGGCCGTCGATCAGCTTGGCGACTTCTTGTTCGCGCTGGAAGATGACGCAGAATTCCGGCTTGTGCTCCGCCATCTCGATGGCGGCGTCCAGCAGCGGTTTGTAATGCACCACGCGGTTGGGCTCGAGGCCGCAAGAGGCGGCGATGATGGCCTTGGGTGTACAATCGTCGATCCGTACGGCCAATTCATGGGCGGCAAAGCCGCCGAACACCACCGAATGCACCGCACCGATCCGGGCGCAGGCCAGCATGGCCTCGAGCGCTTCAGGGATCATCGGCATATAGATGATGACGCGGTCGCCCTTCTCGACGCCGCGCATTTTCAACGCACCTGCGAGCGAGGACACACGGGCCTGCAATTCCTTGTAGGTGATGCCCTTCGTGGAATGGGTGATCGGGCTCTCGTGCATGATTGCCAGCTCATCGCCGCGACCGGCCTCCACGTGACGGTCCACCGCGTTGTAGCAGGTGTTGGTCATGCCGTCCGAGAACCACTCGTAAATCGGCGCCTTGTCGTCAAACAGCGCCTTGGAGGGCTTCTCGTACCAATGAATTTCCTCCGCGGCCTTCATCCAGAACCCATCCGGGTCCGATTTCCAGGCCTCGTAAACGTCTTTATATGCCACTGGCTGCCTCCTCCTCGCTGACATGGCGTGATTGGCTCAGTCAGTGATTCCCTGCAAGGCTGCTATGCTGCGTTGGAATGTCACTGGCACCAAACACGCGGGCAATTCGCGCTCCGGCAATGTTGTTATCAGAGGCGGGTGGAAATGTTTATATAAAATTCGCAAACACCTTAAGAAAAGTAGTTTGCAAAGTTTTGATCCGCTTTGCGTTGTTGCAAACAAAACCGCCCCTGCAAAGGAGCGGGGGCGGTTGCAAATCTTGTCGGGCTTGTGGGGGCGTATCGCTGTCGGCTCAGCCGTAATGCGCCACCGGCGTGCCGGCGATGGCCGACATGTTCAGCAAGCCGCGCGAGGTGATCGACGGGGTGACGATATGCGCCTTGTTGGCCATGCCCATCAGGATCGGCCCGACTTCCAGCCCGCCGCCCTTGGTCTTGAGGATGTTGCGGACGCCCGAGGCGGCATCGGCAATGGCAAAGACCAGCGCATTGGCCGGGCCTTCGAGGCGCGAATGCGGGAAAATCCGCTGGCGCAGTTCCGGGGTAAGGGCGCTGTCGATATGCATCTCGCCCTCGTAATTGAAGTCCCGCGGTTCGGAGTCGAGGATCTCGAGCGCCGCGCGCATATGGCGGCCGGTCATGCATTGCAGGTTGCCGAATTCCGAGTGCGAACAGAGCGCGATATTCGGCTCGATGCCGAAGCGCCGCACATGGCGGGCCGTGGCGATCACCGTCTCCGCGATCTGTTCCGGCGTTGGTTCCGTATGCACATGGGTGTCGGCGATGAACAGCGGGCCGTCTTCCTGGATCATCAGCGACAGCGCGCCGACCGGCTGACGCTCCTTGGTGCCGAGGATCTGGGTGACATAGTTCAGGTGCCAGAGATATTGCCCGAAGGTGCCGCAGATCACGCTGTCGGCATGGTCCTGTTGCACCATGATCGCGCCGATCGCTGTGGTATTGGTGCGCATGATCGCCTTGGCCAGGTCGGGGGTGACGCCGCGACGCTGCATCAGCCCGTGATAGGCCTGCCAATATTGCTTGTAGCGGCTGTCGTTCTCCGGATTGACGATTTCGAAATCGACGCCGGGACGGATCTTGAGGCCGGCGCGTTCGGCCCGCATGGCGATCACCTCCGGGCGCCCGATCAGGATCGGCTTGTCGGTGGTTTCCTCGATCATCGCCTGGGCGGCGCGCAGCACGCGCTCGTCCTCGCCCTCGGCAAAGGCGATCCGGCGTTCGGCCTGGCTTGCGGCGGCAAAGACCGGGCGCATCAGCAGGGCGGATTTGAACACCGAATGATCGAGCTGGTCCTTGTAGGCCTGCATATCCGTGAGCGGCTTTGTCGCCACGCCGCTGTCCATCGCGGCTTTTGCCACGGCGGAGGCGACGACCCCCATGAGCCGCGGATCAAACGGTTTCGGAATGAGATATTCCGGGCCGAAATCCAGTCGCTCGTCCTGATAAGCGGCGGCGGCTTCGGCGGAAGTGGTGGCGCGTGCCAGCGCCGCGATGCCTTCGATACAGCCAAGCTGCATGGCATCGTTGATCTCGGTTGCGCCTACGTCCAGCGCGCCACGGAAGATGAACGGGAAGCAGAGTACGTTGTTGACCTGGTTCGGGTAATCCGAACGCCCGGTGGCGATGATCGCATCGGGGGCGACCTTTTTCACCTCATCGGGCATGATTTCCGGTGTCGGGTTGGCCAGGGCGAAGATGATCGGCTGTTTGGTCATCTTCTTGACCATTTCGGGCCTCAGCACGCCCGGACCGGACAGGCCGAGGAACATGTCTGCCCCCTCGATCACCTCGTCCAGCGTGCGCAGGTCGGAGGCCTGTGCGAATGCCGCCTTTTGCGGGTTCATGTCTTCCTCGCGGCCCTCATAGACCAGCCCGTGAATGTCGCAGAGCCAGACATTCTCGCGTTTGAGGCCGAGTTTCAGCAGCATGTTGAGGCAGGCGATGCCGGCCGCGCCGCCGCCGGTGGAGACCACCTTGATGTCTTCGAACCGCTTGCCGGTGACGCGCAGCGCATTGGTGGCCGCGGCGCCGACAACGATTGCCGTGCCGTGCTGATCGTCATGGAACACCGGGATGTTCATCTTCTCGCGGCACAATTGTTCAACGATAAAACAATCGGGGGCCTTGATGTCCTCGAGGTTGATCGCGCCGAAGGTCGGCTCCAGCGCGCAGACGATCTCGGCGAGCTTTTCCGGGTCGCTCTCGTTCACCTCGATGTCGAAACAATCGATGTTGGCGAATTTCTTGAACAGGACCGCCTTGCCTTCCATGACCGGTTTCGAAGCGGCCGCGCCGATATTGCCGAGGCCCAGAACGGCGGTGCCATTGGTCACCACGGCGACCAGATTGCCGCGGGCGGTGTAGCGCATGGCGTTGGCCGGATCTTCCTTGATTTCAAGGCAGGCCTCGGCCACGCCGGGGCTGTATGCGCGCGACAGGTCGCGGCCGTTGGCCATTGGCTTGGTGGCGCGGATCTCGAGTTTCCCGGGCTTCGGGAATTCGTGATAGTCCAGCGCAGCCTGTTTCAAATTGGGTGTGCGGCTCTCCGTCGCCATGGGGCTCTCCCTGTCTGTCGCGGGTGGGGCTGTGGTGTGCGAGAATTTAGTTTAGAGTTAAACTATATTTTTCAGGCGGGCACCGCAAACCCCGTTGTATTGCCTCTACGCCGCGTTCCGGGGCGCATGCAAGAGGGCAATGGGGGGAATTCACCATAGATTTACATCACCTTTGCGCCGTTAGCGCAAATATATCCTTTCTGCCGTCCCGGGTGATGAAAAATTGGCGTGCGGCCGCGTGTCACCCGGTCGGACCCTGTGGATAAGCCGTGCCCGGTCGCTATCGTGCTTGCATCTGCCGGGTCGGCGGCGCAGTCTTGACCAAACCGTCAAAAATTTTGGCAAAAGACGATCCTTCAATGCATGAGGTCCCACATGTCTCTCTTAGATGAGGCGAAAAAGGTTCAGAGCAAAGCCTATGCGCCCTATTCCAATTTTCAGGTTGGCGCCGCGATCCGTGCGGACAGCGGGGCGATTTACACCGGGGTGAATGTCGAGAATGCCGCCTATCCCGAGGGCACCTGTGCCGAAGCGGGCGCGATTGCCGCCATGGTGCTCGGCGGTGACACCAGGATCGCTGAGGTCGCGGTGATCGGCGACAGCGACGATCCGGTGCCGCCCTGTGGCGGCTGCCGCCAGAAAATCCGCGAATTCGCCGGGCCGGAGGTCAAGGTCTCGATGCTGTCGCGCACGGGCAAACTGCTGACCATGACCGTGGGCGAGCTGCTGCCGGGGGCTTTCACCCCGGATCATATGGAGTGAGGCCCGCCATGGACGCGCGTCAGATCATCGAGAAACTGCGAGACCGCAAGACATTGGAACCGGCGGAGCTGACCGTATTCGCCCAGGGGCTCGCCTCTGGTGCGGTGACGGATGCCCAGGCCGGGGCCTTTGCCATGGCGGCGCTGTTGAACGGCATGTCGGACCCGGAACGCGTGGCGCTGACGCTCGCAATGCGTGACAGCGGTGACGTGATGACATGGGATTTGCCGGCGCCCGCGATCGACAAACATTCGACCGGCGGTGTCGGCGATTGTGTCTCGCTGTTGCTGGCGCCGGCTCTGGCGGCGCTCGGGGCCTATGTGCCGATGGTCTCGGGGCGTGGCCTTGGCCATACCGGTGGGACCTTGGACAAGCTCGAAGCCATCCCGGGGCTCAAAACCGAGGTTACCGATGAACGCTTTCATCAGATCGTCGAGCAGGTCGGCTGTGCCGTGGTTTCCGCCACCGGCCAGATCGCGCCGGCGGACAAACGGCTCTACGCCATTCGCGATGTCACCGGCACGGTCGAGAGCATCGATCTGATCACCGCCTCGATCCTGTCGAAAAAACTCGCCGCCGGGCTCGAGGCCCTCGTGCTTGACGTGAAATGCGGTTCCGGCGCCTTCATGACGACGCTCGAGGATGCCCGCGCGCTGGCGCAAAGCCTCGTGACCACCGCCAATGGTGCGGGGTGCAAGACCTCGGCGCTGATCACCGATATGAACCAGCCGCTCTGCCCGGCCCTGGGTAATGCGCTCGAGATCATGGTGGTGATGGAGGCGCTGACCACCGGCGAAGTGGACAATATCCTCTGCGATGTCACCTGTGCGCTGGGCGGCGAGCTGATGGTGCTCGCCGGACTTTCCGAAGATGTCGATCAGGCGACATGGGCGGTCCGCGACACGCTCACCGATGGCTCTGCCGCCGAGAGATTTGGCCGGATGATCACGGAGCTGGGCGGGCCGGCGGATTTTGTCGACAACTGGCGCGATCGTCTGCCGTCTGCGCCGGTGGTGCGCGATGTCACGGCGCAATCGCCGGGCTATGTCGCCGGAATGGACGGCCATGCGCTGGGCATGTCCGTGGTGCATCTGGGCGGCGGCCGGCTCAAGGGCGGGGAAAAGATCGATCCGGCGGTCGGTCTTTCCAATTGCTGCATGATCGGGGAATATCTCGATGAAGACAGTCTGATCGCCACCATCCACGCCAAGAGCGTGGAAGAGGCCGACCGGGCAGAGGCAGAGATCCGCGCGGCGATCCGCGTGGCCGAGGCGGCGCCGGACGAACCGCCGCTGGTCTATGAGAAGGTATCGGTATGAGCAGAGCGTTTCTGATCGTGATGGATTCCGTGGGGCTGGGCGGTGCGCCCGACGCGGAAAAGTTTTTCAACGGCGAGTTGCCGGACACTGGCGCCAATACGCTTGCCCATATCGCCCAGGCCTGTGCTGAGGGGCGTGCGGAAGAGGGGCGCACAGGGCCGCTTTTCCTGCCCCATCTCGATGCGCTGGGGCTCGGTGCGGCGATGGCGCATGCCACCTCTGATCCTGCGCCGGGGCTTCAGGCCGAGCCGATGGGGCTTTACGGTGTCGCTGCCGAGATTTCGCCGGGCAAGGATACGCCCTCCGGGCATTGGGAGCTGGCGGGTGTGCCGGTGCCCTGGGACTGGCATTATTTCCCGGATGAGCCGGTGTCCTTTCCGCAGGAGTTGATGGATCAGGCCGCCGCGCTTTGCGGGGCAGGGGGCACGCTGGCGAATTGTCATGCCTCGGGCACGGAAGTGATCAAACAGTTCGGCGAAGAGCATATCAGATCCGGCTGGCCGATTTGCTACACCTCCGCCGATAGTGTGTTCCAGATCGCCGCGCATGAAAAGCATTTCGGCCTGGATCGCCTGCTCAAGCTCTGCGAAGACCTCGCCCCGACGCTCCATGCGATGAAGATCGGACGGGTGATCGCGCGGCCTTTCGTGGGGTCGGTCGAAGAGGGGTTCACCCGCACCGGCAATCGCCACGACTACGCCATCGCGCCGCCGTCCCCTACGATCTGCGACTGGGCGAAAGCCGCCGGGCGCGCGACCTATGCGATCGGTAAGATCGGTGACATTTTCTCCATGCAGGGCCTCGATGAGGTGCGCAAGGGCACCGACAAGGTGCTGTTCGATCATCTTTGCGATGTGATGGAGGAGGCGCCCGACGGCTCCTTCACCTTTGCCAATTTTGTCGAATTCGACTCTCTTTATGGCCATCGCCGCGATGTCTCGGGCTATGCCCGTCATCTCGAATGGTTTGACGCCCAGATGCCGCGGCTTTATGAGCGCGCGAAAGAGGGCGACCTTTTGATTTTCACCGCCGATCATGGCAATGACCCGACCTGGTCCGGCACGGATCACACCCGTGAGCAGGTGCCGGTTCTGGGCTATGGCCTTGGCGCACATCCCATTGGTCCGGTGGCGTTCACCGATGTCGCGGCCTCCATCGCCGCGCATCTCGGGATTGCCGCCCAGGGGCCGGGGAAAACATTTCTGTGAAGGAGTCTCCTTTGACCGTATCAGATCTGCCGAAGATCGAGTTGCACATGCATCTCGAAGGCGCAGCGCCGCCCGCCTTCATTCGTGGCCTGGCGAAAGAGAAAAACACCGATCTCGCCGGGATTTTCGACGAGAATGGCGCCTATAAATACAAGGATTTCTGGGATTTCCTGAAAGTCTACGAGGCGGCGACCTCGGTGCTCAAGTCGCCGCAGGATTACTACCGCCTGACCCGCGCCGTGCTCGAGGAAAGTGCGGCCTCGAATGTGATCTATACCGAGAGCTTTCTCGCCCCCGATTTCTGTGGTGGCGGCGATGTCGCGGCATGGCAGGACTACCTCGCGGCGATCAAACAGGCCGCCGATGAGATGGAGCGCGAGGCCGGCATCGTCATGCGCGCGATCCCGACCTGCGTGCGCCATTTCGGCCCGGATCAGGCGAAACAGACCGCGCTTTGCGCGGCCGAAACCGTGGGGGATTTCGTCACAGGTTTCGGCATGGGCGGCGATGAGGCCATGGGCAAGCAGAATGATTTCAAATATGCCTTCGACATGGCGCGCGAGGCCGGGTTGCGGCTCACCTCGCATGCCGGCGAATGGGGTGGGCCTGAGAGCGTCCGTGACGCCATTCGCGATCTCAAGGTCGAACGGATCGGCCATGGGGTGCGCGCGATTGAGGATCTTGCCCTGGTCGATGAGATTGCCGAAGCGGGCATCGTGCTCGAGGTTTGCCCGGGCTCGAACGTGGCGCTGGGCGTCTATCCCAAATGGTCGGATCATCCGATTGCCGAGCTGCGCAAACGCGGGGTGAAAGTCACCGTGTCGACCGATGATCCGCCGTTCTTCCATTCGACCATGCGCTATGAATTCGACCGCCTTGCCGAGACCTTCGGCTGGGAAGAGGCGGATTTCCTGGAATTGAACAAGGCTGCACTCGATGCCGCCTTTTGTGATGAGGCGACCCGTGGGGCGGTCGCGAAGAAACTGGAGCCTGCCGATGCTTGATCATCTGACCGTTGTGAAACACCCGTTGGTGCAACACAAACTCACCATCATGCGCGACAAGGAGACCTCGACCGCAGGTTTCCGTCAGTTGCTGCGCGAGATCTCTCTCTTGCTGGCCTATGAGGTCACCCGCGAGCTCGACATGACCGAAAAGACCATCGAGACGCCGATGCAGACCATGCAGGCGCCGACGCTCGACGGCAAGAAACTCGCCCTGATCTCGATCCTGCGGGCGGGCAACGGTTTGCTCGACGGTATTCTCGAATTGATTCCCTCGGCCCGCGTCGGCTTCGTCGGGCTGTATCGTGACGAGGAGACCCTCGAGCCGGTCGAATATTATTTCAAAGTGCCCGAGGATCTCGGCGACCGTCTGGTCATTGCCGTCGATCCGATGCTGGCCACCGGCAATTCCTCGGTTGCGGCGATCGACAAGCTCAAGGAAGCCGGGGCGAAAAACATTCGTTTTCTGTGCCTCTTGGCCGCGCCCGAGGGGGTCAAGCGGATGGAGGAAGCGCATCCGGATGTGCCGATCGTCACAGCCGCAGTGGACGAAAAGCTCAACGAACATGGATATATTGTTCCCGGGCTAGGGGATGCGGGCGACCGCATGTTCGGTACAAAATAAGCGATTTCCCCTCTTAACAGCGAATCGCTTCTGCGTTAGGCTGGCCACAATATCTTGTGTGAGGCCACATAATGCAGGCTGTGAAGACAATTTCGGTTGCGGTGCTGATTGCGACTTTGGGTGTATCCGCTCTCTCCCTGAAGGAGGCTGCGGCCAGATCGCTCTACAATGCGGATGGGCCGGCGGAATTCCCGCCGCTCTCCTACAAGGGCACGCAATATGTCGACAGCCGGGGGTGCGCCTATGTGCGCAGCGGTGACGGGGCGGCGGTACACTGGGTGCCGCGGGTGACCCGGTCGCGTCAGGTGCTCTGTGGTTTCAAACCGACCTTTGCCGATCTCGATCACAAGCTGCCGGTGATCCCCGATCCGGACCCCGCGACGACTGTGGCGAGTGCCGTGACCGCGACGCCGACAGCGAAGAGCTCTGGTCAGGCGGCCGCGCCGATGGTGACCGCCGGCACCGCAACCTCGGTGCCTGCGCCGCAGCCAGAGATCGCAGCGCCGAAACCCGCAGCCGTTGCCGCAAAACCGGCGCTGCCGAAAGCCCCGCCCTTGCCGGGGCTCGAAACACTGGCGGGCCGGACCTTTGGCGAACGCGGCTGCGTGGCCGAGGTCGAGGGCGGTCAGCTGCGCTGTTCCACCGGCGCAACGGAGTATATTCTCAAACGCCTGCCCGCAGGCGTCTCGGTGCGTCTTGCCGATGGCAGCCGCATGACGACGACCGAGCCGACCATGGTGCGCGTGCCTGTGAAATCGGCGCCGAGCGTTCAGGTCGCGACCGCGCCACTGCCGACCCCGATGCCAATTCTGCCGTCTGTGACGACACCCGCCGCTGCCGTGCAGGCGCCGATGCGGACCGCCGCCGCGGCTCTGGCGACGCAATGTGCCGGGCTCTCGGGCAATGCGGCGCAATATATGACCTCGTCCCGCTATACGGTGCGTTGCGGCCCGCAGGTGCAACACCCGTCGGCCTATATCCAGCGTCAGGCCCAGACCCGGGTTTCGACCCAGAATGTCCGCAACCAGGTGGCGCGCAACGCCGGCCTGTCGCCCTACGATCTGCCGGCCCCGGTGGCGGGGACCTTGCCCGCGGGCTACACCCGGGCCTGGACGGATGGCCGTCTCAACCCCAATCGCGGCCCGCTGACCGCGCGCGGCGATCTGCAGATGGCGCAGGTCTGGAGCCAGACCACCCCGGCGCATGATCTCTACGCTCCGCGTCGGATGACATTCTGGCAATGGTTGTTCGGCAGCTCGTTCAAGCCGCGCAGCACAGTGGCGAAAGCGCCGGCCCAAACATCGGCCGGCGTGCCGGTGCAGGTCTCGACCAAATCCGTGGCTCCGAGCCGCACGCCCACCGCGCCCCGTGCGGTTGCGGCGCGCCCGGCCACCCCGCAATCCGTTGCCGCTCAGCCGCAACAGAGCACAGCGCAGTCTCTGCGCTACGTCCAGGTCGGCACCTTTGGTGTCCCTGAAAATGCCGAGCGCTCGATGGCGCGCCTTTCGGCCATGGGTCTTCCTGTTGCGACGCAGGTTCTGCATCGCAATGGCAAGGTTCTGAAATCTGTTCTGGCCGGCCCGTTTGCCCGGCCCGAGCAAACCCTGTCCGCATTGGCCTCCGTTCGCGGTGCCGGTTATGGGGACGCATTTGCACGCAAATAAGCGTTGAGTTGACGAGGCAGAACAATAAGAGAAACCCCCGCATCAGGCGGGGGTCTTCCGTTCCGGGACGCGGGCTTTGCGGGCCGGAGCGGATATTCAACTCGTGAAACGGTAGCCGCGACAAGCCTGCGGGGACAGGTCATGCCATAGGCATGCTTTCGGAATGACCGCAGGCGCGGCGGCTTCGCCTTGTTCCGCGCCGGAAGGGAGGAATGTTCCCTAAGGCCTCCTACCCGCCGCAGACGCCCTGCAACGCCACCCAATCGCCATCCGAGAGCACCGGGCGCGTGGTTTCGATCTGGACCCCGTCCGCCTCGATCAGTGGCAACACGCTCTCGCCGGTGATGTCGCGGGCGTAGGCATAGGGCGCGCTGTGCACCTGGGCCGCGGCAAACCGCGCGATGAGAGCCGGTTGCGATACCGGGCTCATCGGTGCGGTCAGCAGGCTTTCGGCATGGGCATCGAGTACGTCGGGCGGGATATGCCCGGTGGTCATCAGCCGGAGCGAAGTCATCAGCCCGGCCTCACGCAGCAGGCGTTCCAGCGGATCGTCTTCCTTGGCGCGTTCGATCTCGGCCAGCACATAGCCCGCGAGCACATCCGGGTCTTCGTAATCCTCGACCAGCGCACGGTTCAGCAGGATGATGTTGCCGGGCAGGTGCTGGGAGATGGCGACGCCGCTGTTCACCACCACGATCTGACCGCCGCCACCGGGGATCAGCCGGGTCTTCAGACGGTCCAGGGCGCGGGCTCCGTGCACCGTGTCACAGGGCGCGCCCGAAAGCCGTTTGATCCGGCCCAGAAGCTCCTGACCGATCTCGGCGCGGGTAACCGTGGGGACGATGGAGACCGCCTGGCGGATGAGCGCGCCGGGCAGCCAGAAGACCGAGATGCCGATCAGGGCCAGAGCCCCCAACCCGAACAGCGCCCCGCGCAGCCGCCCGGGATGCGGGCCGACCCGCTCGATGGCGCGGCGGATACGGGCGATCGCCTCGATCATCAGCTCGTCCTCGATCTCCAACTCCTCATCGGTGTCGGGGGCGGGGCGGTAGCGCGCCGGGATCTCGCCATCGGGCGTGATCCGTTCGATCGCCGGCAGGGACCAATGGGTCAGCGGCCGTCCGTCGCTGCGCGCTTCGCTCAGCGTCAGGGTTGCCTCGCCGATCGAGACGATCACGGAACGACGCTGGCTCTCCCCTTCGGGGAGCCAGAGGCCGGGGGCCTCGAGCCGTTCGAATTCGGTAAGCGCGGTCATGCGCGGGCTGCTCTTATCCATTGATGTTTGGGGCAATCTAGCGCGGATCGTCGGGGGCGACAATTGCCCTCGTCGGGGAAGCCGGTCCGGGCATCGCTTTCGAGGGGGAGGCGGGAGCACGGGGCCGGGTAAAAGCGCGCGACATGGCATCGTTCTGCGGTGTTGGCGAAAATCTGTGATTCAGCTTTGCCGAAAAACGCTTTAATGTCGGGCCATGATCATTTCGCCCGGCCGTCGCTATATCTTTGTCCATATCCCCAAGACCGGGGGCACGGCGCTTTCGCAGGCTTTGGAGACGCGTGCCATGGCGGAGGACATCCTGATCGGCGATACGCCCAAGGCGGTGAAACGCCGGGCGCGGGTGAAAAAGCTCGAGGCCGCCGGGCGGCTGTGGAAACACTCCAGCCTGGCCGATATCGAGGGGCTGGTCGCGCGCGAGACCTTTGCCGACTATTTCGTCTTTACCCTGGTGCGAAACCCCTGGGATCGCATCGTCTCTTATTATCATTGGTTGCAGATGCAGGGCTGGGATCACTCCGCGGTGCGGCTGGCCAAATCCGCGGGCTTCTCTGAGTTCCTCAATGCCGCAGAGACGGTGAAAGCGCTTTCCGTGCCCTATAGCGCCTATCTGCGCGACGGGGCGGGGGGCGCACCGGCGGCGCATTATCTCAGGCTGGAGCATCTGGACGCGGATCTGGCGCCGCTTTGGGCGCATCTGGGTTTCAACCTTTCGCCGGTGGCGCGCGTGAACAGCTCGGAGCGGGGGCGGGATCACCGTCGCTATTATTCCGATGCGGATGCCGATCTCGTGGCCCGGATCGCGGCAGAAGATATTGCCCGATTTGACTACCGTTTCGATCCGGAGAATGCCTGATTGCGGCGCGATTGCGCCATTATGGTTAACAAGGGGCCTCGGCGGACGGCGTGCCAGGAAGCCCTCTGTTTCGAATCGCGCGGTAAACTCAGGGGAATCTCGGCTCGGGCGGGGGGTAACCGGCGTGAAAACAGGGTTAAACCATTGGTGCGCCGGAAATGAGTTAAGAGATTATTGCCAAATCCATGAACAATTGAATGAAATGGCAGGCATTCTCGCCCGCGGCGGGATTATGCCGCAATTGGGTCCCAATCGGGCCGAACTGTGACCCCACCAGACGCCTTTTCTGATCCTGCATTGAACGGAGACCTTGGGCGGACACCCGAAAAGAGGCTCCAAAGATGGGGATGCGATGATGGCAAAGCTGGCTCAGATGTTTCAGAAAGAACCGACACGCAACGCGATGGGGCGGTCCGGAGTTTGGGACGGCGCCTTGCATGCGGGCCAACCGGTTTTGACCAGCGGCCTGACGGCCGGGACCCAGGTGGCCACTCAGAACGGGTGGCGCGATGTCGAATCCCTTCAGGTCGGAGACAAAGTCCTGACCTTCGATGCCGGACTTCAGCCGGTTCGCCGGCTGTCCCGCAGCTGGACCTATGTCGATTATGGCACGGCGCCGCGCCACACCTGGCCGCTCTGCGTGCCGGCCGGGGCATTGGGCAACAAGACCGAGCTGCATCTCCTGCCGGAACAATCGGTGATGGTGGAAAGCGACGCTGGCGAAACCATGTTCGGCGATCCCTTCACCCTGGTGCCGGCCCAGGCGCTCGACGGTTACAAGGGCATCGCGCCGGAACGCCCCCGCAAGCCGATGGAAGTGGTGACCCTGGAATTCGACACCGAACAGGTGGTCTTTGCCAATGTCGGCGCGCTGTTTCATTGCCCGGCCCCCGCAGAGCTGACCATGGCCAGCCTGATGGAAGATCATCCGGTGCCGGGCTACGATGTTCTGTCCCTGGCCCAGGCGCGGCGGTTCATTGACAGGTTGATGGACGAGGATGCGCTCGACGCCGCCTGGATCAAGCAGGAACGCCAAAGCCGTCAGCCCCTGCGCTACGCCAACTGACCGGCCTGCGTGAGGCTTTGGGATGAGGTTCCCCGAGTGAGGTCCGCACCGTTGGGGCGGGCCTTGCCTTTTGGTCATGCGACCGGCTGAGAGCTGTGCAGATCCGGGTGTTCTGCCCGGAAATCGGGCAAATCCACACGATAAATGCCGCGATGCAGCATAGGATCACATCCTGTGTGACGGATTGCGCTAGGCTGATCGCATGACCTCGTGCGGGAGGACGTCATGCGGGTGCGAGGGCCACGTTGACCAGAACGGAGCCCGATCATGTGTATCTCTGCCGAAGCGCTTGCGCTGTTTCTCAATCTCATCCTCGCCCCGGTCACCTCGGAGCCGGGCCGGATCATCGTCCATGCCGAAGAAATGGATGCCCATTGGGTGCAACTCGAAGACCGCTGGTGCACCATGGCGCCACAGATCCAGGGGCGTGGGATGTTTGCCGAATTGGCCAAGGAAGACGCCTGAACGCATGAAAACGCCCTCCCCCGAAGGGAAGGGCGCGTGTTCATCCTGTCTCGAAACCTCAGGCGGCTTTGCTGTCCGCGCCGCTGCCGAAGCGACCGTAGAAGGTCTCGCCAGAGGCGGCCATGTCGCGCAAGAGTTTCGGGGTCTCGAAGCGCGGCCCGTGGGTGGCGGTGAGATTGTCGCAAATCTCGACCGCTTTGCCCGCGCCGATGATGTCGAGCCAGCTGAACGGGCCACCGGACCAGGGCGCAAAGCCCCAGCCGAGGATTGCACCGACGTCGCCCTCACGGATGTCTTCCAGCACACCCTCCTCGAGCGCGCGCACGGCCTCCAGCACCTGCGCCATCATCAGGCGATGCTGCACCTCGTCGAGATCGGGTTGCGCGTCGGCGGTGGGGAATTCGGCGGTGAAACCTTCCCAGAGAAGCCCGCGTTTGCCCTTTTCGTCATAGTCGTAGAAGCCGGCATTGGCTTTCTTGCCCAAACGCCCCTGATCGAACATCCAGAACACCACCTCATCGACGGCCTCATCCGGATAGGCGTCGCCCATCGCGGCCTTGGTCGCCTTGGCGATTTTCACGCCGAGATCAATGGAGGTCTCGTCGATGAGCTGAAGCGGCCCGAGCGGGAAGCCCAGAAGTTTCGCGGCATTCTCGATCAGCGGCAGATCGACACCCTCGGCCGCCATGCGCACGCCTTCGTTGATGTATGGAATGATGCAGCGGTTGGCGTAGAAGAAGCGGGCGTCATTGACCACGATCGGCGTTTTGCGGATCTGGCGCACATAGTCGAGCGCTTTCGCCACGGCCACGTCACCGGTCTCTTTACCCTTGATGATCTCGACGAGGAGCATCTTGTCGACGGGGCTAAAGAAGTGAATGCCGATGAACTGCTCCGGGCGCGCAGAGGCTTTTGCCAGTTCGGTGATCGGCAGGGTCGAGGTGTTCGACGCAAAGATGCAATCTTCGCCAACAATCGCCTCGACCTTCTTGGTCATCTCGGCTTTCACACCGATATCCTCGAACACCGCTTCAACGATCAGATCGCAGCCTTTCAGAGCGTCCAGATCGGTGGTCGCCGTGATGCGCGACAGCACTTGGTCTTTCTTCTCCGGCGTCACCTTCTTGCGGCTGATGCCCTTGTCGAGAATCGCTTCGGAATAGGCTTTACCCTTGTCCGCGGCTTCCTGTTTCATGTCGACCAGCACGACCTCGATGCCGGCGTTGGCCGAGACATAGGCAATGCCCGCGCCCATCATGCCCGCGCCCAAGACGCCGACCTTCTTGACGGTCTGGTCCGCGACCTCGGGGCGGTTCGCGCCTTTCTCGAGCGCTTCCTTGTTGATGAACAGCGAGCGGATCATCGACGACGACGATGGGTTCATCAGCACATGGGTGAACCAGCGCGCTTCGATCTTGAGCGCCGTGTCGAACGGCACCTGCGCGCCTTCGTAGACTGCGGAAAGGAGCGCTTTTGCCGCCGGGTAGACGCCCTGGGTGTTGCCATGCACCATGGCGGAGGCGCCGACGAAGGTCATGAAGCCCGCCGGGTGATAGGGCGCGCCGCCGGGCATTTTCCAGCCCTTGGCATCCCAGGGTTTGACGATGTCCGCGTCTTTCGCGCCCAAAACCCACTCTTTCGCCTTGGCCATCAGCTCGGACGGCTCGACCACCTCATGCACGATCCCCGCGCCCTTGGCTTTCTTCGGGTCGAGCATCTTGCCTTCCAGGAGAATCGGTGCCGCCGCCATGGCGCCGACGAGGCGCGAGACGCGGGTGGTGCCGCCCATGCCGGGGAAGATGCCGACCTTGATTTCCGGCAGGCCGATCTTGGCCTTCGGGTTGTCCGCAACGAAAATGCGGTGGCAGGACAGCGGCAGTTCGAGCCCGATGCCGAGCGCCGTGCCCGGCAGCGCGGCGGCGACCGGTTTGCCGCCCTTGTTGGTCTTCGGGTCCATGCCGGCGCGCTCGAGCTTGCGCAGGATGGCGTGCATGTTCATCAGCCCGTCAAACAGACCCTGCGCCGGGTTGTCGCCGGCCGCGTCCTTCATCTTGGCGATGATGTTGAGATCCATGCCGCCGGCAAACGTGTCCTTGCCGGAGGTGATGACGATGCCTTTGACGGCGTCGTCGCCAAGCGCTTTGTCGATACAGGCGTCGAGCTCGGCAATACCCTCCATCGAGAGCACGTTCATCGACTTGCCCTCGAGGTCCCAGGTGATGACGGCCACGCCGTCGCTGTCTACGTCATAGTGAAAATCAGTCATTGTTTTCCCTCTTTTGCGGGGCTGGTGCCGGTCCAGGGGTGATGCCCGCGGGCATTCATCACGGAGGACATCTTGTCCCCCTCCGGGGTTCTGTGGATCAGCGCCGAGGAGGTGTAGGGCTCCGTCGCGCGCTGGCCGTGGCACAGCAGTTCGGTTTCATAGGTGGCGATGAAAGTCCCGTCATGACAATCCTCGAGCGCAATCGGGCGGCGGTAGACCTCATCGAGGCGCATGATCTTGCAGGCCTCGAGATAGAGTTCGAAATTGTGCCGGAGTTCGCTTTCGGTGGTGAGCAAGACGGGCCCCTCTTTGGTAACCATGGAAAAAGGCAGAAGCGTGCGCGCGGACCAAAGTTCGAAATCGCCTGTGATGAAACAGGTGGAGATATCGTCCAGAAAGGCGCGCAGTTCCGCCTCGTTCAATGTCAGATCCTTTCGATGATCGTCGCCGCCCCCATGCCGGACGCGATACAGAGCGTCGCGAGGCCGGTGCCCTTGCCGGTGCGTTCCAGCTCGTCCAACAACGTGCCGATGATGATCGAACCGGTGGCGCCCAGCGGGTGACCCATGGCGATGGCGCCACCGTTGACGTTGACCTTGCTCTCATCGACGTTGAACGCCTGCATGAAACGCATGACCACGGCGGCAAAGGCCTCGTTCACCTCGAAGAGATCGATGTCCGAAATCGACATGCCGCTGTCGGCGAGGATCTTTTCGGTCACCGGCACCGGGCCGGTGAGCATGATCGTCGGATCGGTGCCGATCTTGGCGGTGGCCCGAATGCGCGCCCGCGGTTTGAGCCCGTATTTCTCGCCGAATTCCTTGTTGCCGATCAGAACGGCGGCGGACCCGTCGACGATGCCCGACGAGTTGCCCGCGTGGTGGATATGCTCGATCTTCTCGAGATGCGGGTATTTCATCAGTGCGATCTTGTCGAAGCCCGGCATCACCTCGCCCATGTCCTTGAACGAGGCTTTGAGCGCGCCGAGGGTCTCGACCGTCGTGCCCGGACGCATGTATTCGTCGCGGTCGAGAATGGTCAGCCCGTTGATATCCTTCACCGGCACGATGGACTTGGCGAAACGGTTGTCCTTCCAGGCGGCCTCGGCGCGGTTCTGGGACAAGACGGACAGAGCGTCCGCTTCTTCGCGGGTGATCCCGTATTCCGTGGCGATGATGTCCGCCGAGATGCCCTGGGGCACGAAATAGGTCTTCATCGCAATCGACGGGTCCACAGCAATCGCCGCGCCATCGGAGCCCATGGCGACCCGGCCCATCATCTCGACACCACCGGCGATATAGGCCATGCCGGCCCCGCCCTTGATCTGGTTGGCGGCGATGTTCACCGCCTCCATGCCCGAGGCGCAGAACCGGTTGATCGCGAGCCCGGGGATCGACTGGTCGAGATCGGAGGCCAGCACGGCGGTGCGCGCCAGGCAGCCGCCCTGTTCGCCGACCTGGGTCACGTTGCCCCAGATCACATCCTCGACCGCATGGCCCTCGAGCCCGTTGCGCTCTTTCACGGCATTGAGCATCTGGGCCGAGAGCGCTGCCGAGGTGACCTCGTGCAGGCTGCCGTCCTTGCGCCCCTTGCCGCGCGGGCTGCGCACGGCGTCATAAATATAGGCTTCCGTCATTCTGATCCTCCTCAGGTCCGACCCGTCCGGGCCAGTCTAAATCGTGTCTGTAACGATGACACAGCCGATTTTCGCGCGTGCCCTCCGATTATCGCTTGCGACTGGCAAGCTCGGAATTGAACAGGCGCAACCGGTGCGTCAGCTTTTCTTCATCCGTGACGGAGTTGAAATTCTCGAACAGGAAAGACAGCGCCTCTCCCTCGTCCAATCCCGCCTCCTTCGCGAACCGTCTGAGCCGACGATAGCCGTCTTCGGTCATCGAAACAGGAAAACGCCGCGTCATTCTGAACCGTTTGACCATGATTACGCTCCGTCATTTTCGCTGGATTGGTTGCTTGAGATCCCGGTCTCGAAGGTTTCCGCGCCGGGCAGGCGAGGCAGCCCGTCGAGCCAGCCGCACCGCGATTCCATGCCCCATTGTTTCACCGGACGATAGGGGAAATCGGGAGGCAGCGAACCTGCCGTCACCTCGATCACGTCGCGGTCGTGAAAGTCATAGAACAACGGCGTGCCGCACTCCGGGCAAAAGCCGCGGTCGGCCTTGGACGAAGAGGCAAAGCGTTTCGGCGCGCCGGCCCAGCTGATCCGGTCTCTGGGCAGTTCCAGAAGCGCGGCGAAAGGCCCGCCGACCGCACGCTGGCACATCCGGCAATGGCAGATCGTGGCCTTGCTCGGGCCCGCCGTGAACGTGTAGCGCACAGCTCCGCATTGGCAGCCGCCGCTGCCTGCCGGCGTGTCGCGCCAAAGATTGTCGTTGCTCATAAGGCCTCCATGAAAAAGGCCCCCCGCCCAAGGTCTGGGCGAGGGGCCACAATTCGGGTTGCGCTTAACTTAGAACGCCTCGGCAGGCAGAGTCATCACCGGATCGGCGCCGCTCTCGATGCGTTTCAGCAATGTGCCGGTCATCGGCAGCGATCGGGCCATGTAGTAACGCGCCGTGGTGAGCTTGTTCTGGTGGAACTCCGCGTCATCCGTGCCGTTTTCAAGCGCCGCGAGCGAGACCTTCGCCATCCGGGCCCACATCAGGCCAAGGCAGACATAGCCAAACAGATGCATGAAGTCGTAAGAGCCGGACAGGGCCGCGTTCGGGTTCTTCATGCCGTTCTGCATGAAGAACATGCCGGCGCCCTGCAGGTCCTTCGAGGCGGCTTTGAGCGGGTCGGTGAATTCGGCCATATCGCCCTCGCCGTTTTCCTTGCAGAAGCTCTTCACCATCTCGAAGAAGGCCATGACATGCTTGCCGCCGTCGGTGGCGAGTTTGCGGCCGACGAGATCGAGCGCCTGCACGCCGTTGGCGCCTTCGTAGATCATCGCGATGCGGGCGTCGCGGGTGAATTGCGACATGCCCCATTCTTCGATGTAGCCGTGGCCACCGTAGACCTGCTGGGCGTTCACCGTGGCCTCATAGCCCTTGTCGGTCAGGAAGCCCTTGAGCACCGGGGTCATCAGAGAGATGAGGCCGTCGGCATCCTTGTCCTCGGAGCGATGCGCCTGATCGATGAGTTGCGCGCCCCAGAGCATGAAGGCCCGCGCGCCCTCGATAAAGCTTTTCTGATCCAAGAGGTTGCGGCGAATGTCCGGGTGCACGATCAGCGGATCGGCGGGGCCATCCGGGTTCTCGACGCCGGTGACGGCGCGGCCTTGCAGGCGGTCCTTGGCGTAGATCACAGCGTTCTGATAGGCGGCTTCGGCCTGGGCGAGGCCCTGCATGCCGACGCCGAGACGCGCTTCGTTCATCATGGTGAACATGGCGCGCATGCCTTTGTGCATGTCACCCAGAAGATAGCCGGTGGCCTCGTCATAGTTCATCACGCAGGTGGAGTTGCCGTGGATGCCCATCTTCTCTTCGATCGAACCGACGGAGACACCGTTGCGCGCCCCCGGGGCGCCGTCCTCATCGACGATGAATTTCGGCACGATGAACAGGGAGACGCCCTTGATCCCCTCAGGGCCGCCGGTGATCTTGGCGAGCACGAGGTGAATGACGTTTTCGGACATGTCGTGATCGCCGGCCGAGATGAAGATCTTCTGACCGGAGATCTTGTAAGACCCGTCGTCCTGCGGCTCGGCCTTGGTGCGCATGAGGCCCAGATCGGTGCCGCAATGCGGTTCCGTCAGGTTCATCGTGCCGGTCCATTCGCACGAGGTCATTTTCGGCAGGTAGGTGGCCTTTTGCTGATCCGTGCCATGCACGAGGATCGCGGAAGCCGCGCCATGGGTCAGGCCCTGATACATGGTAAAGGCCTGGTTCGCGCCGGAGAACAGCTCGCCCACGGCGGTGCTCATTAGATAGGGGAGGCCCTGGCCGCCGAACTCTTCGGGCAGGTCGAGGCCGGGCCAGCCGCCCTCTTTCACCTGCTCAAACGCGTCCTTGAACCCGGTCGGCGTGGTGATCACGCCGTTCTCGAGCGTACAGCCCTCCTTGTCGCCCACGACATTCAGGGGGGCAATCACTTCGGAGGCGAGCTGGCCGGCGGCATCGAGAATGGCCTCGGTGAAGTCCGGCTCGAGATCGGCATAGCCCGGAATGTCGGATTTCGACACGTTCAGCACGTCGTGCAGAACATATTGGATATCTTTGGTCGGTGCCGTGTAGCTCGGCATGGCGTCTCTCCCTTTGCTTGTCGCGCCGGGAGCATGAGGTCTCACCCGTCGCGTTTCAATCCTTCGATTTGCCCTTCGACAAATGCGATTTCATTTTCCAAATCGGCCATGACCCGCAAAAGCGCCTGTTTCTGCGCTTCCATCTCCGCCAGTTTCACGTGGTAGGCCTTCAGCGTCTCGCGCATCTGCGCCTCACCGCCATCCTCGTCCTTGTAGAGATCGAGCAACTGCCGGATCTCCTCCAGGGAAAAGTCGAATTTCTTGCCGCGCAGGATCAGCGTCAGACGCGCCCGGTCCCGTTTGGTAAAGAGCCGTTTCTGACCCTCGCGGATCGGAAACAGCAATTCCTTGGCCTCGTAAAACCGCAGGGTGCGGGGCGTCACGTTGAACGCATCGCACATCTCGCGGATGGTCATAACCTCATTCATCGTCTCTCAGGCCTTCTTTCGCTCTCGTCGGCTCTCGACCTGTCCCGTGAGGCTCCGTGGCGGAGATCCTCCTTTCGGGATCGGCAGTCGATCGAGGTGCGAAGCCCGGCTTCACGCCTCACCTAATCTTATCTGGGACGTCTCTTTAATCGAAACGTGGCGTCATTTCGCCGTCCTTGCCTTTCGGTCATGCCGGCAGGCTTGAAGTAACTATTCGGTTGACTGAATGATTTCAATCGCTTTGGTTTTGGAAGGCGAAAAATTGCCTATTTATTTAGGAAATTTTTATTTAAAGCGCTTTGGTTAATTTGCTCCTTGTGCGAGAAAAATCGGATCGGCTCAGCATTCGGCCAGAAGATATCTCCTGTCTGGCGAAGAACGCAGGGAAAAGACGTGACGTCGTTCGGTGCCGCGGAGAGGCCTTCACGACAGGGGCGCGCGGGGCGCATCGCCGGGTCATCCGGCTTTCGTGGTCTCGGCACGAAGCTCTTCGAGCTCCTGGATCGCCTGTTCCAACTCGCGTTTCTGCTCCGCCAGCGCGACCAGCTGACGATCGGCCAGTTCGACAAAGGCCTGGGCCTGGGCCTGGGTGCCTTCCTGTTCGTAGATCAACAGCCATTGCCGGATCTCTTCGAGAGAGAACCCGTACTTGCGCCCGCGCAGAATGAGCGTCATCCGCGCCACTTCGCGGGGTGTGTAATAGCGCGACCGGCCTTCCTTTTCCGGGGCCAGAAGCTCGATATATTCGTAATAGCGCAATGTGCGTGGGGTCACATCGAACTGCGCGCACATTTCCTTGAATGTGAGACGTTGGTCAGACATGGCTTATTCTCCTCACGTCGCACCTAAACCGAATGGTTCAGTTTCGCAACTTCTTTCCGGCATCTGCGATCGACCATAGTCAAGGCTGAGGGGCGGGATCAAGCCGCGATCAGGCTGCTGTGGACTGCTGTCTGCCGTCGGCGATGGGGCGGGGATCTCGTTGAAATCTACCGATGTCTTCCGCCACGTCAGTCGTTCGGGACATGGGGGCGGGCAGAGATTCACCTTGCAGCGCGCGTGGCAAGTCACATTATGGACCCTGTTTGACAGACTGCCCTGAAAACGGGCCCCAAAACGAGTAGCGACCCAGCCATGAGCGACAATCGCACAGAGATCGCCCGCAGCTTCATCGAAGGCCTGCCGCATTGCAATGCTTTGGGCATGTCGCTCGAGACCATTGGCGAGGGCGAGGCCGAGATCCTCATGCCCTATGCGGAAAAACTCATCGGCGATCCCGAGACCGGGGTGATCCATGGCGGGGCGGTCTCCGCCCTGATGGACACCTGTGCCGGGGCTGCGGTGATGAGCCATCCGGACGCCGGGGTGGCCACCGCCACGCTCGATCTGCGCATTGATTATATGCGCGCGGCCAGGCCGGGGGCGACGATCACGGCGCACGCGATCTGTTATCATATGACCCGGGCCGTTGCCTTCGTGCGCGTCTCTGCCAATGACGGCAGCTCGGACGTGCCGGTCGCCGCCGCCACCGGGGCCTTTGCCGTGGAGCATGGATCATGAACCGACCGCAGCCGGAACCCGTCCAGATCGTCAAGGAGCGCCGCGATGCCGCGCTGGCCGCACTCGTCGCCCGCGTGCCTTACAGCGCGTTCATGGGGTTTCAGTTCGAACGCCGCGGTGACGAGCTCACCGGCCTCATGCCCTATCGCCCCGATCTGATCGGCAACCCGGCGCTGCCGGCGCTGCATGGCGGGGCGTTGGCGGCCTTTCTCGAGACGACGGCGCTGATGGCGCTGAGCTGGTCGATGATCTGGCCGCGCATGGAGGCGGGCGAAAGCGTCGATATCCTGCCGAAATTGCCCAAGACCATCGATCTCACCGTTGATTACCTGCGCTCGGGCCTGCCGCGCGACGCTTATGCCCGGGCCGAGATCACCCGCGCCGGGCGGCGCTACGCTTCGGTCCAGGTCGAAGCCTGGCAGGACAATCGCGCCCGTCCGACGGTGCAGGCCATGGGTCATTTCCTGATGCCCGATTTCGAGGCCCGCAGCTGATGAGCGCGGTTCAGGACGATGCGCAGGCCGCGCCCGGCCTCCCTGTCGAGCTGACGCACAAGCGGGTCCTGAAAATCGCCATCCCCATCGTGCTTTCCAATGCCACCGTGCCGATCCTCGGTGCGGTCGATACCGGCGTTGTCGGACAGATGGGGCAGGCTGCACCGATCGGCGCCGTCGGCATCGGTGCGATCATCCTCGCCTCGGTCTATTGGATCTTCGGCTTTCTGCGCATGGGCACGACCGGGCTGGTGTCGCAGGCCCGCGGCGCCGGGCATCACGGCGAGGTCGCGGTGCTTCTGACCCGGGCGCTGATGATCGGCATTGCTGGCGGGCTGGCGCTCATCGCGCTACAGGTGCCGGTGCTCTGGGCCGCGTTTCAGCTCTCGCCCGCCTCGCCCGAGGTGGAAAGCCTCGCGCGCAGCTATATTTCCATCCGCATCTGGTCGGCGCCCTTCGCCATCGGGCTCTATGGTATCACCGGCTGGCTGATCGCTCAGGAACGCACCCGCAGCGTTCTAGTGCTGCAGCTCTGGATGAACGGGCTCAATATTGGGCTCGACCTGTGGTTCGTGCTCGGGCTTGGCTGGGGCGTCGAAGGCGTTGCCACGGCCACGGTTCTGGCCGAGCTCACCGGCGCCTTGCTGGGGCTGTGGCTCTGTCGCGATGTGTTCAAAAGCGCGATCTGGCGCGACTGGGCACGGGTGTTCGACCGTGAACGGCTGGTGCATATGGCCCGGCTCAACACCGATATCCTGATCCGCTCGCTGCTGCTGCTGGGCATCATGGTGTCTTTCACCTTTTTCGGTGCCGGTTTCGGCGATCTGACCCTGGCGTCGAACCAGATCCTGATGCAATTCATCGAGATCACCGCCTATGCGCTCGACGGGTTCGCCTTTGCCGCCGAGGCGATTGTCGGCCATGCGCTGGGCGCGCGTTCGCGCGCCGCGCTGCGCCGCGGGGCGCTTCTGGCCTCGTTCTGGGGCGGGGTCGCGGCGCTGATCCTGGCGCTGGGCTTTGGTCTCTTCGGTGGGGCGATCATCGATCTGATGACGACCGCGCCGGATGTGCGCGAGACCGCACGGGTGTTTCTGCCCTGGATGGTGGCCGCGCCGGTCCTCGGCCTGGCGTCCTGGATGTTCGACGGGATTTTCATCGGCGCCACCCGCACCCGCGACATGCGCAACATGATGGTGCTCACCGTGATCGCCTATCTGGCGGCGGTCGCCATGCTGATCCCGCTCTGGGGCAATCACGGGCTCTGGGCGGCACTGATGGTCAGCTATGTCGCCCGCGGGCTGACACTCCTGTGGAAATATCCGGGGCTGGAGGCCAGTGCCGCGCGTTGATCAGAGCCAGTCGCCGCGTTTCGTGCCCACCGCCTCGGTGACATTGTCGAACCCATCGGCGGCCAGAAGCGCGTCGAGCCCCTTGGCGATGCGGCTGGCCAGCGACAGGCCCTGATAGACCATGGCGGAATAGATCTGCAGCACCGAAGCGCCGGCGCGGATCTTGGTGTAGGCGTCGAGGGGCGAGGCGATGCCGCCCACACCGACCAGTGGCACATCGGTGCCCAGCTCGCGCGACAATTGCGCCAGAACCCGGGTGGATTTCTCGAACAGGGGGCGGCCGGACATGCCGCCGGCCTCAGCCTTCTGCGGCGATTTCAAGCCGTCGCGCGACAGGGTCGTATTGGTGGCGATCACCCCGTCGATGCCGGATTTGCGCGCCACCTCGGCGATTTCCCTGAGTTCGGATGTGTCGAGATCGGGGGCGATCTTCAACAGCACCGGGACATTGTGGTTGAGACCCTTGCGGGCGTCCAGAACACCGGCCAAGAGCGCTTCGAGCGCTTCGGCGCCCTGCAGATCGCGCAGCTTCTCGGTGTTCGGGCTCGACACGTTCACGGTGGCGAAATCGATGAAATTGCCGCAATGCGCCAGCACCTTGGCGAAATCCGCGGCGCGGTCTTCGCTGTCCTTGTTGGCGCCGAGGTTGAGCCCGACGGGCACGGCGGGCCAGTTCTGTGCGCTGTGATTGGAACTGCGGCAGCGTGCCAGTCGGTTGGCGATCACCTCCATGCCGTCATTGTTGAAACCGAACCGGTTGATCACCGCCTTGTCCTCGGTCAGGCGAAACAGCCGCGGTTTCGGATTGCCGGGCTGCGGTCGCGGCGTCGCCGCCCCCAGTTCGATAAAGCCGAAACCGGCGCGCGAGAGCTGGGCGATCGCCTCGGCATTCTTGTCGAAACCGGCGGCGAGCCCGACCGGGTTGGGCATCTCCAGTCCGGCAAAGGTGGATTTCAGCCGTGGTGAAGTCACCGGGCCGGGCAGGGGGGCAAGCCCCGCACGCAGCGCCGAGAGCGAGAGCTTGTGCGAGACCTCCGGGTCGAAACTGCGCAGCACCATCATGCCGACCTGTTCGAAAAGCGACATCAGAGATCCTCCGGGAAGATATGGCCGTCAACTCCGAGCGGCAGGGGCTTCACCCACAAGAGATCCTCCATCCGCAGGGGGCGGTAGAGATGCGGGAAAAGGTCACCGCCACGCGACGGCTCCCATTTCAGATGCGGCGCCAGATCGTCGCTCTCGAAGGCCAGAAGATGCAGGTTGTCTTCGCCCGCAAACCATTTCGCGGCGGTCTCCCCGACCTGGGTCGCGGTCGAGAAATGAACATAGCCATCGGCGAGATCCACGGGGGCGCCACGGGTCTCGCCGGCGGTTTGCATCGCCGCCCATTCGGGGGCGCGGAAAATTTTGTAAATCAGCATGAGACTGAGATGCCAGCGCGGGCATGCAGGGTCAATGAGTCTCTGGGGCTGCTGAGGATGATATCGCTCTCAGAGCCAGCGATGACAATGTTTGTGGATCGCGGGGATGATGACGAAGACCATCGAGAGCACGATCATCGGCACCATGACGAGATTGCGCTGCCAGACCTGCCAGTCAAGGGTCAGCGGCGCCAGCGCATAGATCAGCGCGGTGACCAGCGGGTAGACGCCGAGAAAGACGAAGAGGCTCAGGCGGAGACGATTGGGGCGACGGGGCGGGGTGGCGGTGGCGGTGGACATGTGCTAGCTCCTAAGAGAACGGTGCGTTTCGTTGTTTCTATATGAACGATCCGTTCCGATATGTAAAGGAGGCGCGCTGTGACCAAGCGCACAGGCGAATGTGCAGGGCCGAAGCGGCAGTCGATCGGGGCGCGGCGCAACCCGGAAACCGAAGCGGCGATTCTCACCGCGGCGGCGGATATCCTGCGCGAAAAGGGGGTGCGCGGCCTGTCGATGGAGGCGGTGGCGCGCCGCGCCCGGGCTGGCAAGGCGACGCTTTACAAATGGTGGCCGACGCGCGGCGCGCTCCTGGTCGCGGTCTATGAGCGGCTCAAAGGCGAGCATCCTCACGCCGACAAGGGGCATCTGCTCGACACGATCACGGATTTCTATCGCTTCGTCTTCGGGCATTGGCAGACCCCGGAGGGACAGGTCTTTGCCCTGATCATTGCCGAGGCGCAGTCCAATGCCGATGTCGCGGAAGCGCTCGAAGGCTATCGGCGCGAGCGGCTGGAGGCCCTGACCGAGGTGGTGAGCTGGTCGGTTGAGCGCGGAGAGATTCGCCCCGGCACGGAGTCGCGGGCACTGGCCGAGACGATCATGGCGGCGGCCTGGATGCGGCTTTTGACCGGGCGGCTGGATACGGATCCGGCGGCGCTGGCCCGCGACGTCCTGTCCGGATGGCTTGTCGAGAAACAATGATCTGCCTGTCATTGCATCGTTACATTGCTGTTACTTGCGGAATGTAGCCAAAACCTAGCCTAGGGCTTTGACTCTTTGATCAACTTTGGTCAGGCTCGATCTTATCAAGTTCAACAGGGGGGCAGAAATGCTCAAAAATATTCTCTCTACGTCTGCTGCAATGGCGCTGATGGCCGGTGCGGCGCATGCCGATTACACGCTGCACATTCTTCACACCAACGATTTGCACAGCCGGATCGAACCGATCACGAAGTATGACAATACCTGCGGCGCCGAGGACAATGCAGAGGGCAAGTGTTTTGGCGGTTACGCCCGTCTCGCCACCAAGGTTGCCGAGATGCGTGCCGAGCTGGACGGTGAGAACGTTCTGCTGCTCGACGCCGGCGACCAGTATCAGGGCTCGCTGATGTACACCACGTACAAGGGCGATGTCGAAGCCGAGATGATGGAAAAGATCGGTTACGACGTGATGGCGCTGGGCAACCACGAATTTGACGATGGTCCCGAGGGCACGATCAAGCTGATCGACAATGTCACCTTTCCGGTGATTTCCGGCAACCTCGATGTCAGCCAGTCGAATCTGCTCAAGGGCAAGGTGAAGAACTATACCGTGCTGGAAGTCGGCGGCGAGAAAATCGCGATCATTTCCGCTCTGGCCATCGATACTCCGGAAACCTCGAGCCCCGGTCCGAACGTGATCTTCCAGGATGAGGCCGACAGCCTCGCGGCGGATGTCGCCGAGCTGGAAGCCGAAGGCGTGAACAAGATCATCGCACTGACCCATGTCGGTGTGACCAAGGATCTTGCGCTTGCGGGCGAAGTGGCCGGTGTCGACGCCATCGTCGGCGGGCACTCCCACACGCTGTTCTCCAACGAGATCGAGGGCGCCATGGCCTATCCGACCATGGTCGGCGAAGTCCCGGTGGTCTCCGCCTATGCCTATTCGAAATATCTCGGTCACCTGGTGCTGACCTTCGATGACGAAGGCACGCTGATCTCCGCCTCGGGCGAGCCGATCCTGCTCGACGCTTCCGTGGCCGAAGACGAAGAGATCAAGTCCCGCGTCGCGGAATTTGCCGGTCCGATCGAAGAGCTGAAAGCCAAGATCGTCGCCGAAGCCGCCGCGGATATCGACGGCTCGCGTGAGACCTGCCGTGCGGTGGAATGCCCGATGGGCAATCTCGTGGCCGATGCCATGCTCGATCGCGTGAAGGATCAGGGCGTCGAGATCGCCATCCAGAACGGCGGTGGTCTGCGCGCCTCGATCGCGGGCGGTCAGGTGACCATGGGCGACGTGCTGACGGTTCTGCCGTTCCAGAACACGCTCTCCACCTTCGAAGTGACCGGCGCCACCATGGTCGAAGCGCTTGAGAACGGTGTTTCCGAGATGGCCGATGGCGCGGGTCGTTTCCCGCAGGTCGCCGGCATGTCCTTCACCGTCGATCCGGCGGCGGAACCGGGCTCCCGCATCTCCGACGTGATGGTCGGTGGCGCACCGATCGATCCCGAAAAGGCCTACGGCGTCGTGTCCAACAACTACGTGCGCAACGGTGGCGACGGCTACAAGATGTTCATCTCGGCGCAGAACGCCTATGACTTCGGCCCCGATCTCGCCGACGTGCTGGCCGAGTACATGATCGAAAACGCCCCTTACGCGCCTTACACCGACGGTCGTATCACCGTGAAGTAAGGGCGGACGCAAGCGCGTCGCTCTGGACAAATCGGAAAGCCCTCGCGATCATGCGGGGGCTTTTTGTTGTGGAGGACAAAGAATGCCGGATCGGTTGACGGGGCGTTGCAGCTGCGGCGAGATCGAATATGAGCTTTCGGACAGCTTCATGTGTGTCCATGCCTGTCACTGCACCTGGTGTCAGCGCGAGACCGGGTCGGCTCTGGCCCTGAACGGTATCATCGAGACCGAGAATCTGAGGGTGACCAGGGGCACGCCCGATGCGGTGGAAACGCCGTCGAATTCCGGCAAGGGCCAGGTCGTGGTGCGTTGTCCCTCCTGTCAGGTGGCGCTCTGGTCGCATTACGCTGGGGCCGGCACGGCGCTCTCCTTCGTGCGGGTCGGCACGCTTGATCAGGCGCGCGAGATCGCGCCGGATGTGCATATATTCACCACCTCCGCCCAGCCCTGGTTCGTCTTCCCCGCAGGGGCGAAGGTCTATCCGGAATATTACCCGACGAAAGAGGTCTGGACGCCCGAAGCCATCGCCCGGCGCAACGCCGCGCTCGGTCGGTAGGGCCTGAGGGGAACGTCATGGATCACCCGCTGCTCGATCTGATCAATCAGAAAATCGCCGAGGCCGAGCGCAACGGTGAATTCGACAATCTGCCCGGCGCTGGCAAGCCCTTGCCGGAGTGCGATGACCCGGAAAATGCCCTGCTCAATCGTCTGATCAAGGAAAACGGCGGGGTGCCGGAATTCGTCACCCTGTCGCGGGAATTGGAGAAACTCCGCGCAGAGCTGCGCGAGACCGGTGATCGCACGCGGCGCAGCGAGATCATGAAGGAAATGTCGATGATGGACGCCCGGATCGAGATCGCCCGCAAGGCGCATCGGTGAAAAGGCGGCTTGCAAGTCCGGTTTGAGGCCAGAGACGTTGGTCACGAGGGTGTGCGCCGGACCGTAGGCTGGCGCAGCAACCTCTGAACGTTGCGCTTTATATTTGCCACATCCGGAAAAGTTCAGAACGTTGCGTGCGGCCCCAAATGCGCCTGACCGCCGGGACGGTCCGGCGCACGCCCGGGAAACTGCGTTGCTATTCCGGGCGGGGGCACTTCGTTCGAATGACAACTAAGTCCGCATTCTGTCACAGCCTGTGAGCGCCGATCCCCTCTGGTCCTCGCTGTCACAACGACTAAACTCGCCGCATGTGCGGACGTTTTGCCCTTTCCTCCACCGATGACGCTTTGGCGCGGCTGTTTCAGGCCGCTTTGGCCAATGCTCTGCCGCCACTGCCCAATTACAACATTTGCCCGACAACTCAGATCCATGTGGTGTTTCGCGAGGGCGATCAGCGGCGTCTGGCGCCGATGCGCTGGGGCTTCGTGCCGACATGGTACAAGAGCCCGTTGGACGGGCCGCTCCTGCACAATGCGCGCGCCGAGGGGCTCGCCGAGAAACCCGCCTTTCGCGAGGCCTGCCGCCAGCGCCGCTGTCTGATCCCCGCCGACGGGTTTTATGAATGGCATCGCCCGGAAGGGAGAGAAAAACAGCCCTGGTATATCCGGCCCGCCGTCGAAGGCCCGATGGTTTTCGCCGGCATCTGGCAGGACTGGCATCAGGATGGCATGCGCTTTGCCTCCTGCGCCATGGTCACCACCGAGGCCGCGGGTAAAATGGCCGAGATCCACCACCGCATTCCGGTGATCCTGCAGCCCGGGGACTGGGCCAAATGGCTCGGCGAAGAGGGCCATGGTGCGGCGCGCCTGATGCGTCCGGCCCCGGACGACACGCTGCGTTTTCACAAAGTGGGCAAGGCGGTGAATTCCAACCGGGCCACCGGCCCCGAGCTGATCGAAAAGATCGAGGAGATCGAGACATGACCGACCCAACGGACCCGCTTCTGGAAGGGCCTTCCGCGATTCTGGCGCATCTCGGTGTCCGAATGACGGGTTGGGACCGTGATTATGCCCGGTTCGAAGCGGAGATCGCGCCCTTCCTGCTCAATCGTTCCGAGATTCCCCATGGCGGGGTCTATGCCACCATGCTCGACACGGCGATGGGCTATGCCGGTGCCTATACCGGCGAGGCGGAAGATCGGCGCATGACGCTCACCCTCTCGCTCACCATCAACTACCTGTCGCGCCCCAAGGGCAAACTGCTGATCGCCGAAGGTCATCGGGTTGGCGGCGGGGCCAAGACCTTTTTCACCGAAGGGCGCCTCACGGATGAGACCGGCGAACTGATCGCGACCGGGCAGGGGACATTTCGCGTCCGGGCCTGACTGTGCACGCTGCGCTGCGTCGCCGCATCCATATGCGTAATATTGAATTTGTGTCAGCGAAGTGTTAGCTCTGTCACAAATCAGTCATCCCATTCACGGAGAATCCCAATGTCCATCGACCGCGCTATGTTCCGCTTTGCCGGCATCATGGTTCTGATCAGCGTCGCGCTGACCCAGTTCGTCCACCCCGGCTTCGTCTGGTTCACCGTTTTCATCGGTGCCAACCTGCTGCAAAGCTCCTTCACCGGCTGGTGCCCGGCGGCCAAGATCATGGCCAAGCTCGGCCTGCCCGCCGGCTGCGCCTTCGACAAGTAATCGCGCGCTCCGCATCGGTTTCAGCGGGGTCCTTCGGGGCCCCGTTTTCATTTGCGAACAAGCGTGCCGAGCTGCACGTGGTTCCGATCGGTCATGATTTTTGGGAGGTCTGGAGCGGGCGGCGGGAATCGAACCCGCGTCATTAGCTTGGAAGGCTAAGGTCTTACCACTACACAACGCCCGCGCAGTGGACCCAGTGTTTAGGCGATGCTCCGGAGAGCGTCAAGAGCCGTCGCGGGCAGTTTCACCCGATCTCGAAGATCACGATTTCTGATCCGGGCTTGACCTCGGTCAAATTTCCGAGTGAAAAGCTCGGATAAGAGGGGGCACCCTCTGCGACCCAGCCGAAAGCGATCCGTTCCCATGCCCGTTTCCATGCCCGTTTCCACGACAGCCCGACATCTCGCTCCCGTTCTCCTTTCCACCGCGATCCTTGCCGCGCCCGCCGCGCGGGCCGAGCCGCTTGCGACGCTCGAAGCGCTGGGCGAAGCGCTGTTTTTCGATGTGAACCTGTCGGCGAACCGAACCGAGTCCTGTGCCTCCTGTCACAACCCGGAGGCGGGATTCGCCGATCCGCGCGGCATGGCCTCGCCGGGCGATGATGGCGTCTCGGTCGGAGATCGCAACGCCCCCACCGCCAGCTACGCCCATCTCACCCCGGCGTTCACCGAGATCGCCGAGGGCGTCTTTCGAGGCGGGCAGTTCCTTGACGGTCGCGCCTCGACCCTTGCCGATCAGGCCGGCGGGCCGCCCTTGAACCCGATCGAGATGGGGATGCCGGATGCCGCCTCCGTCGTTGCGCGGCTCGAGGAGAACCCGGATTACATCGCGGCTTTCACGAGCCTCTTTGGCGATGCGATTTTCTCGGACACCGATGCCGCCTATCTGGCGATGACCCGAGCCATCGAGGCTTTCGAGCAAACCGACCTGTTCTCGCCATTCGACAGCAAATACGACCGTTACCTGCGCGGTGAGGTGGAGCTGACCCGGCAAGAGGCGCTGGGCGAGACGCTGTTCTTTTCCCAGCAATTCACCAACTGCAACATCTGTCACGAGCTGAACCCGCGCCCGGGCATGGCGGGCGAGACCTTCTCGAATTACGAATATCACAATATCGGCGTGCCGGAGAACACGGCGCTGCGCGAAATGAACGGTGCGGCGGGCACGGTGGATCGCGGGCTGGCCCAGAACCCGGCGGTGAATGATGCGCCGCAGACCGTGGGACGGTTCAAAGTGCCGACGCTCCGTAATGTCGCCGTCACCGGGCCGTATATGCACAATGGGGTCTTTCAGGACCTGCGCACGGTCGTGCTGTTCTACAACACCTACAACACCAAATCCGAGGCGCGGATGATCAACCCGGAAACCGGAGAACGCTTTGGCGCGCCGGAAGTGGCGGAGAATGTCTCGATGGGGGAACTGACCGAAGGGCCGGCGCTCGAGGATCGCGAAATAGACGCGCTGGTGGCCTTCATGAAGACGCTGACGGATGCGCGTTACGAGCATCTTCTGGAAGAGTGACACCCGGCCCCGAAGACAGTTTCTGTGAGGCTGAGTGAGAGACGTTAGCCGCGCAGGTTCACGGGCACATCCGCCACGCGTGCGCCGTTTCCGAGATCGAGGGCGGCTTGCCAGATGCCCTTGGCGCGCAGGAGCGGCAGGGCGCGGGGGGTGGTTTTTGCGCCATCGATCAGGGTGATGCCCATGTCCCATTGCGCCTCGCTGAGATCGCGCCAGCAGACGTTGAGATGCACTTCGGAATGCTGGAACAGATGGCGGAGTGCGCGGGCCGGCAGGGTGGCGGCGAGATCGAGCGAGGGCAGCTTTTCAGGCAGCTCGAGCTGTTTGCCCTTGTCGAGCGCTTCCAGCGCCAGCGCCTGATAGCGCGCTTCGTAGCTGACGCGGACCAGCACATGGGCGCGGCTCAGCCCCTCGAGGGCCGAAGGCGCGTAGAGCGCCTCGTCGGAGAGTTCCATCAGCTTGCGGGCAAAATAGGCGGTGCCGCGTCGCGCCAGCAGAAGCTCTTCCGCCGGCGCATTGGGGGCGTCGAACCGCGCCCCCTTGCCCAGGCGGGCTTTCAGCGCCTCGCGGGCGGCCAGATCGGTCTCGGTCAAACCTGAAGAGGTCTGTGACATTACTGCCCCTCGATCATCTGACGCATGAAGCCGAGACGCTCCATGATCGGCGCATCCGAGAAGCGGAACAGGTCGAATTGCGTCTCCGCCTGCAGGGACCACGGCACCCAGGAGGGCACGACGAACATGTCGCCCTTCTCCAACTTGTGGGTGACGCCGTTCAACACCACGGCGCCCTTGCCCTCAAAGACCTGGAACACGGTGGAGCCGACCTCGTTGCGCGTGGCGGTTTCGGTGCCGGCACGCAGACGGTGGAATTCGCAGCGGATCGTCGGCATCACATCGCCGCCGGTGGTCGGGTTGACGTAGCGGATTGCGGCGTGGCCTTGCTCGACGGTGGCGGGCTGGCCTTCATCCTCGAGCAAAAGCTGTTCGGTCAGCGCCCGGTCGGTGAATTCCCAGCGATAGGCGCCGATCGGCGAGGAGACGGTGTTCTGCAGCTGCGACAGCGGCCGCAGACCCGGATGGCACCAAAGCCGCTCGCCACGGGAGTAATCCGGGGTGGCATTGTCGGTCACACGATCGGAGCCGAACTCGAAGAAGCCCACGTCCATCTGCTGGCTGAACGGAATGTCGAGACCGTCGATCCAGGCCATCGGCTCATTGGCGATGTTGTGGTGGCCGTGGAAGTTCCAGCCCGGGGTCAGCAACAGATCGCCGCGCGACATGCGCACCGGATCGCCATTGACCACGGTCCAGACGCCTTCGCCCTCGACCACAAACCGGAAAGCATTCTGGGAGTGCCGGTGCTCCGGCGCATTCTCGCCCGGGCAGAGATACTGGATCGCGGCCCAGAGCGTCGGCGTCACATAGGCATTGCCGCCGAGACCCGGGTTGGCGAGGCCAATGGCGCGGCGTTCGCCGCCACGGCCCACCGGGACGAGTTCGCCGGATTTTTCCGCCAGCGGCAGAAGATCGGCCCAACGCCAAACATGCGGCACGGCCTTGGACTTTGGCACCATCGGCATCAGGTCGCCCAATTGGGTCCAGAGCGGCAAGAGGTTCTGCTCTTCGAAGCCTTTGTAAAGCGCACGCAGTTCCGGCGTGTCTTCCGGCTGCATGCCGTGCGCAACGGTGTCGTGGCTACGATCTTCGGTCAACATGGTGAATTCCTCCGGGTTGGGTCACGCGTCAGGCCGCGTGCATGTGGGGCAGGGCGCCTCAGGCGGCGTCGGGTTGATTGGGCGGGGCGGCGTTCTGGAAGGCCGGCAGCTTGTCGAGCTCGGCATAGATGCGCGAGATCACCGGCCAGGTGTCCAGCGGCACGCCAAAGCGTTTGTTGTTCCAGACCTGGGCATAGAGGCAGCAATCGGCCATCGTTGGCGTGTCGCCGTGGCAGTAGAGCCCGGTCTGATCAGAGCCCGACAGCTCGGCTTCCAATGCGTCAAAGGTGAGGGTGACCCAATGGGTGAACCACTCTTTCTGCGCCTCTTCGTCGGCGCCGAACTGATCGCGGAGGCGGAACAAAACGCGCAGGTTGTTCAGCGGGTGGATCTCCAGCGCGATCATCTGGGACAGGGCGCGCACGCGGGCACGACCGTCCGGGTCCTTGGGCAAAAGCGCCGGCTCCGGATAGGTTTCGTCGAGCCATTCCATGATCGCCAGAGATTGCGTCAGGAAACTTCCGTCCTCGCGCTCGAGCGTCGGCACCAGGCCTTGCGGGTTCTTCGCCAGATACTCGGGCGTCCGCGTCTCTCCGGTGCGCAACACGTAGGGAACATAGTCATAGTCCAGCCCCTTCAAATTCAACGCGGCACGCAGCCGCGTTGAAGTCGAGGACCGGAAGAAGTTGTGCAACTTCAGAGTCATCAGATCAGGCCTTTCAGGCTTCGCGTTTGCCGATCGGGGTCTCGATCTTGCCGAGGCCTTCGATTTCGACCACGCAGGTGTCGCCCTCATTCATCGCGCCGACGCCCGCGGGCGTGCCGGTCATGATCAGATCGCCCGGCTGAAGCGCGATGGAATGCGACAAGATCGAGATGATCTCCGGCACCGACCAGATCAGTTCGTTCAGGTCCGCGTCCTGTTTCACTTCGCCATTCATCGTGAGCTTGATCGAGCCCTTGTCCGGGTGACCGACTTTCGAGACCGGGAACACCGGGCCGATCACGGCAGAGCGGTCGAAGGCCTTGCCCCAGTCCCAGGGGCGGCCTTGCTCGCGCGCTTTCAGTTGCAGGTCACGACGGGTCAGGTCATTGCCGACGGCATAGCCCCAGACGTGGGACAGGCTGTCTTCCTCGGCGATGTTCTTGCCACCCTTGCCGATCACCGCCACGAGTTCCGCCTCGTAGTGGAAATTCTCGGTCTGCGGCGGGTAGGCGACCACTTCACCGGTGTCGACCACGGCATCGGCCGGCTTGGTGAAGAAGAAGGGCGGATCGCGATCCGGGTCCTTGCCCATCTCGCGGGCATGCGCCGCATAGTTGCGGCCGACGCAGAAGATGCGACGGACCGGCAGACGGTCGTCAGAGCCGTCAACGGCGACAGTGGCCGGATCGGCAGGGGGGAAGACATAAGCCATAGGGGTGTCCTTTGCGTTTCTTTTGGGGAAGTTATTCCGCCGCGGTTTTCAGCGCCGCGTTGACGGTGGTGTCGTCGAGACCGGTGGAGCCGTAGAGCCAGGACAGCTGGTCGTACCATTCCTCCTGCGTCATGTTCGACATCACATGGTTGCGCACGGCGGCTTTCGCATCGTCCGGGTGATAGATGTATTCGCCGATCAGGCGCGAGTTCATCTGCACGCGGGCGGTGCGGACCTTGCGCATTTCCTGATAGATCTGCAGCGCACGTTCGACATTGTCGCCGTAATGCTCGATACAATGCGACAGCGCGACGGCGTCTTCCATCGCCATGCAGGCGCCTTGTGCGAAGTATTGCAGCATCGGGTGGGCGGCATCGCCCAAAAGCGCCACACGGTCCTCGACCCAGTTCGAAATCGGATCGCGGTCACAGAGCACCCAGAGCTTCCAGTCGGAGCCATGTTCAATCACCTGACGGGCTTTCGGGTGGATATGCTCGAACCCCTGCGCCACTTCTTCCTTGGACACCGGGCGGCCGGCAATCGCTTCCTGCACGTCGCGGTGATAGGTCACCACGAGGTTGAACACTTTCCAGCCCTTGAGCGGGTAATGCACGATGTGACATTTCGGACCGGCCCAGAGCGTCGCGGCGTTCCAGCGCAGATCCTCGGGCATCTGTTCGGTCGGGATCACGGAACGATAGGTGGTGTGGCCGGAGATGCGCGGCTCGCCATCGCCGATCATCTGATTGCGGATCGGGGAGCGCAGACCTTCGGCACCGATCAGGAAGGAGCCCTTGATCGCATCGCGGTCTTTCACCTTGAGCGTCACGGAGGTGCCGTCCTGCTCATAGCCTTCGACCACGTGATTGGTGCGGATGTCGACGAGCGGGCTGTCTTCGCAATACTTGAGCAAGACGCCGTGCAGGTCGGCGCGGTGCACCACGGCATAGGGGTTCTTGAAGCGCTCGCGGAACGGCTCGTCCAGCGGAATCGAGGTGATGTCCTCGGCGGTCTGGGCATCCATCAGACGCAGCTTGTCGATATAGACCGCCTTTTCGCGGGCCTCGTCGCCGACACCCAGGTAGTCGAAACAATGGAAGGCGTTCGGGCCGATCTGGATGCCGGCGCCGATCTCGCCCAGAGCGGGCGCCTGTTCGACGACGATGGAGCGATGGCCCTTGCGGGCGAGGCCACAGGCGGCGGCGAGGCCGCCGATGCCGCCCCCGGCGATGATAATGGGAAGATCAGACATGATAGTCTCCTTTCGATACTCAGCCGCCGATGAGGCGTGGAATGGTGAGGGTGAGCGCCGGGATCATCAGGATCAGCGCCACACGGATGACCTCGGAACCGAGGAAGGGCATGACACCGCGGAAGACGGTGGACATGGGCGTGTCCTTGGCGAGCGAGGAAATGATGAAAACATTGAGCCCGACGGGCGGGGTGATCAGCCCGAGCTCCACAACGATGAGGGCGAGAATGCCGAACCAGATCTTGAGATCCTCATTGTCCATGCCGAAGGCGGCCATATCGGCGCTGACGTAATCGCCGCCGTTCAATGCGATCAGCGTCGGCCAGAAGAACGGCACCACCACGAGGATCATCGCCAGGCTCTCCATGAAGCAGCCGAGCACGACGAAGGCGATGAGCATGATGACGAGCACCAGCATCGGGCCCATGCCGGAGTTTGCCGCCCATTCAGACAGCGCCTGGGGCAGGCCGGAACGGGTGAAGAAGCCCTTGAGCACCTCGGCGCCGAACAGGATCAGGTAGATCATGCCGGAGGTGATGGCGGTGGCGTGGAGCGCATTCTTCAGCCCCTGCCAATTGAGCCCTTCGCCGGTCATGGCGCGCAACGCAAAGCCGTAGGCGCCGATCAGGAAGACCCCGACGGAAGCCGCGGGTGTCGGCGTGAACAGGCCAAAACCAAGGCCGAGGATGATCGCGCCAAAGATCACGATCACCGGCAACAGGCGCTTGAGCGCGGCATTGCGCTCGTCGCGCGGCATCGGCCGCGGCTCGGGGGCCAGATCGGGTTTGACCCGCACCAGCACGGCAATGACGAGGATGAAGGACAGAACGGCCAGAAGACCGGGAATGACGGCGGCCTGGAACATCTTGAGGATCGAGCCCTCGACGATGATCGCGTAGATCACCAGCGCCACGGAGGGCGGGATCAGGATGCCCAGGGTGCCACCGGCAGCCAGAGCCCCGGCAGAGAGACGATCCTTGTAGCCCAGCTCCTTGAGTTCCGGCAGGGCGACCTTGCCCATGGTGGCGGCGGTGGCGAGCGAGGAGCCGCAGACCGCGCCAAACCCGCCACAGGCCGCAATCGCTGCCATGGCCACGCCGCCTCTGAGACGCGACAGCAGGGCTTCGAGACCTTTGAACAGGTCCGACGAGAGCCGTGCCTCGGCGGCGATATAGCCCATGAGCACAAAGAGCGGCACGACCGAGAGATCGTAATTGGCGACATTCTCCCACAAGAGCGATTTGAACTGCTTCAGATAGGGCACGAAGCGTACATAGGGCAGGGCCAATGAGAGCGCATAGGTGCCGCCGATGCCGACGACGATCATGGCAATGCCCACCGGCATGCGCAGCATCAGCAGGATAAAGAGGATGACGAGGCCGACAACCCCGATGGTGATGGGATCAAGCATAGCGTGCATCTCCGAAAATCTGGCTGACAGAGACCACGGCCCAGAGGATCATCGAGGCAATGCCGGGAATGTAGAAGGGCCAGATCGGCCAGCCCAAGACACCGGCCTCGGCCGCGTCCGAGTGAATCTCGAGCATGCCGAGCACCATCCAATAGGCCAGGAACAGCGCAATGGCGGCGGTGAGCGTGAGCCACATGTGATCGAGAAGACGTTTCACCGGCATCGGCGCATTGGCGACGAAGAGATCGACCGCCACATGGCCGCGCGAGGCCTGGGTGTAGGGAAAGAACATCAGCGCCGCACCGGAAATGGCGAGCTGGACAAAGTCCTCATAGCCGGGAAGGCCGGAGACAGGGAGGCCCAACGGGGCCAGAAACCGATCGAGAATGAATGCGCCAGTATTGGTGGTGGTGACCATCACGATGACAAAGAGGATCGCGCCTCCAAGCATAGCAAAGATGTCTGCCAGGCGCGTCACATGTGCGTGCATAGCATGCCTCCCGGTATGGGTGCGTGTTTCGTGGGTGTATCGGGAGAGCGGCGGGTGGCCCGCCGCTCAGACTGTTGTTTGTCTTGAGCTATTCGCCTGGCTTATGCGCCAGACTTATTCACCCTGAGCTGCGGCTTCGGCGGCGCGGGCGGCTTCGACCAGCGCAGCGCCGTCGATGCCCTTGCTGGACACTTCCTCGACCCAGCGGGCCACGACCTGTTCGCCGGCGGCTTCGAATTTCGCCGCATCTTCCTCGGAGAAGGTGGTGCGGCTCACGCCGGCTGCGTCGAGCGCGGAAATCCCGGCGCCTTCGAACTCTTCCCACATGGCACCGATCTCGGCCGAGACATGGGTGGTGGAATTGTTGTCGATCACCGCTTTCAGATCGTCGGGCAGATCTTCGTAGACGTCCTTGTTCATCGCCAGCATGAAGACGGCGGTGCCGAAACGGTCGCCATTCGGCAGTTCGGCGGTGTATTTGTCGAGCTCCTGCAATTTCAGCGCCGGCACGATCTCATAGGTGGTCATGGCGCCGTCGATCACGCCCTTGGCCATGGCTTCCGGCACGGCGGGGACCGGCAGGCTCACCGGCTCGGCGCCAAGCGCTTCGATCAGCCAGGCTCCGGTGCGGGACGGCGTGCGCAGCTTCATGCCCGCGACATCCTCGAACTTGGTCACTTCCTTGTTGCCGGAATGGATCAGGTTGCCGTCATTGGAATGCAGGAACAGGATATGGATGTCCTCGAAATCCTCGGCCAGCAGATCGAGCGAGGCATTCAAGGCGATCGTCGTGTCGGTGGCGGAACCACGGTGCACGGTCGGCAGCTCAAAAACTTCGGTGCGCGGGAAGACCCCCGGGGTGTAGCCCAGAAGCGTCCAGACGATGTCGGCGGTGCCGTCGCGCACCTGGCTGTAGAGTTCACTGGGTTTGCCGCCCATGGACATCGACGGGTAGATCTGGATGTCGATCTGGCCGTCGCTCTCGGCGCGCACCTTTTCCGCCCAGGGTTCCAACATCACCTTATGGGCATTGGCCACCGGCGGCAGGAAATGATGCATGATCAGGGTGACGTCCTTGGCGAATGCGGACGTCGCGGACAGGGTTGTGGACAGGATGGTTGCCGCGGCCAGTGCGCCGAGCAATTTGGTCTTTTTGAACATGTGAGCTCCTCCGATTATCTCTGGGCGCACTCCCGTTGCGCCATATAGTGGGTATACTTACTATTGATCTGAGTCAATCTGGTAAGCATACTTATTATTGACCTGCCTCATGTGTTTGGGCATTTGGGGCGGGCGAGATGTCGCAGGGTATGGGAGAACAGCGTCATGGCGCTCGAAATTCACAACATGGCAGGGCACCTGATTCGCAGGCTGAATCAGATTTCCGCCTCGGTGTTTCAGGAGCGGATGAAGGCGCAGGGTCTGACCATGACCTCGGTGCAATTCGCCGCGATGAATGCGGTGCGTGCCCATCCCGGCATGGATCAGGCGCGGCTCGCCGGGATGATCGCCTATGACCGGGCGACGATCGGCGGCGTGGTCGACCGGCTGGAGAGCAAGGGCTTGCTGACGCGCCGGGTCTGCGAACAGGACCGCCGTGCCCGGCTGGTCTCGCTGACCGAAGCGGGCGAGGCGCTTCTGGACGAGCTGATCCCGGTGGTGCGCAGCTTTCAGGAGGACATCCTCTCCGGGCTGAGCGAGGCAGAGCGCGCGGAGTTTCTGCGCCTCGCTGCGAAAGCCGCCGATGGTGGCAATCACCTGAGCCGGGCACCGTTGATTCTCGAAAAGAAGAGCTGAGATCTCATTCGGCAGTGCAGCGAGGTCTTGGCCCCCTCAGGCCGTCATCGCTTTGAAAAAGACCCGTGCACCCCGCGCGGGTCTTTTGCTTTCCTGTGTTTTCGCGTGCTTTCGTGGCGTTTCTTGCGGGCTGCTTCGATTGCCGGCGCAATGCTGCATATGCGAGATAGGTCATCCATTTAATTGTTCATTGACATAACAATTATTCCTTTGCATGGTTTCCTCAAACGGGAGGAGATATCATGCAGATCGAAGGGTGCACCGCCGTCGTCACCGGCGCGGGCAGCGGGCTCGGGCTTGCCACCGCGACACGTCTGGCGGATCAGGGGGCGAAAGTCGCCGTGCTGGATCTCAATGGCGAGGCGGCGGCACAGGCGGCTGCCGGGTTCGGTGGCAAGGGCTATGCCTGTGATGTCAGCGATGCCAAGGTGGTCGAAGCGATCTTTGCCGAGATCGAGATGGACATGGGCGTGCCGCGCATCGTCGTCTCCTGTGCCGGGATCGGCACCGCCTCGCGCATCCTGCCGCGCGACGGCAGCCTGACCATCGACAGCTTTGCCAGGACCCTGAACGTCAATCTCTTGGGCACCTATACGGTGATGAACATCGCCGCCCGGGCCATGGCTTCGGCCGAGGCTTTGGACGCGGACGGGGCGCGCGGCGTCATCGTCAACACCGCCTCCGTCGCCTTCGAGGACGGTCAGATCGGCCAGGCGGCCTATTCCGCCTCGAAGGGCGGCGTCGCCTCGATGACCTTGCCGGCGGCGCGCGAGCTGGCGCGGTTCGGCATCCGGGTCATGGCGATTGCCCCGGGCCTCTTCGAGACCGCGATGAGCGCGGGCCTGCCGGATGATGTTCGGGCCGAGATCCTGAAATCCGTGCCGTACCCGTCGCGCATGGGCGATCCGGATGAATATGCCCGTCTGGTGCAGGCCATTGTCGAGAACCCGATGCTCAACGGCACCACCATTCGCCTCGACGCCGCCGCGCGTATGCCGATCAAGTAAGTGCAAGAAAAAAGAAGAACGAGATGACCAGTGAGATCCTGAAAATCGACATCGACGGCCCGGTGGCCACGCTGACTATGAGCCGTCCGGCGAAACGCAATGCCATGTGCGACGAGCTTCTGGAGGCGATCGACGGCTTTTTTTCCGCCCCGCCCGAAGGCGTGCGGGTGGTGATCCTCACCGGCACTGCCGGGCATTATTGCTCCGGGCTCGACCTGTCGGAACATGTCGCCCGCGACGCCGAGGGCACGATGCGCCATTCGCGCAATTGGCATCGGGTGATGGAGACGATCAAATACGGCGGCCTGCCGGTGATCTCGGCCATGTTCGGCGCGGTGATCGGCGGCGGGTTGGAGCTCGCCGCGGCGAGCCATGTGCGCATCGCCGAACCTTCGAGCATGTTCCAGCTGCCCGAGGGCATGCGCGGCATCTTCGTCGGTGGCGGCGCATCCGTTCATGTCGGGCGCATCATCGGGGCTGACCGGATGTGCGAGATGATGCTGACCGGGCGCAAGTATAATTCTGAGGAAGCTCTGGCACTGGGGCTCACCCATTACGCGGTGGGCGAGGGCGAGGCGCTGGCGCTGGCCCGCGATCTCGCCGCCAAGATCGCCAAGAATGCGCAATTGTCGAATTACATGATGATTCAGGCGATCAGCCGGATCGACGACATGTCGAAATCCGACGGGTTGTTCATGGAAAGCATGTGCGCCGCCGTGTCGCAAACCAGCAAGGATGCCGAGGAGGGGCTCAAGGCCTTTCTCGAAAAACGCGCGCCGGTCTTCAGGTAAGCAGGCGCGCGGATCGGGCGGTAGGAGGTCGTCCGGTCCCAAGAATTCCAAAGACCCGTGCAAAACGGGCGGACCGTCATGATCTGGGAGGACTATACATGACCACGATGACTCGCCGTACGGCATTGGCCAGCATGGGGGCGGCGCTTGCCACCCCGGCCTTTCTGAAAAAAGCCCACGCCGCCGAAGTCACCCTCAGGGTGGCGCATTTCCTGCCTGGTGTCGCGCCGATGCAGACGCAATTCTTCGATGTCTGGGCCAAGGAAATCTCTGACGCCTCGAATGGCGCCATCGAGATGCAGATGTTCCCGTCGATGCAACTGGGCGGCAAGCCGCCGCAGCTCGCCGATCAGGCGCGTCAGGGCATTGCCGATATCACCTGGACCCTGCCGGTCTACACGCCGGATCGTTTCCCGGTGGCGGAAACCATGGCGCTGCCCTTCATGGTGACCAATGCCGAAAAGACCTCGGTTGCGATGCACCAGCTGATGCAGGAGTTCGGACAGAACGAATACAAGGGTCTGAAACCCCTGGCGTTCCACACCCATGACGGGGGCAAGTTCCACACCCGCGGTCAGAAAATCTCCACCGCCGAGGATCTTAAGGGGCTCAAGCTGCGGGCGCCCAATCAGGCGACCGGCAAGATGCTCGAACTGATGGGGGCGGAAACCGTGTTCTTCCCGGTGACCGAAATGGTCGTGGGCCTGTCGAACGGTGTCATCGACGGCTGTTGCCTGCCCTATGAGGTGGTGCCGGCCTTCAAACTGCAGGAGCTGACCTCGGTGACCAACGAACCCGAAGCCGGCGCCCGCGGGCTCTATTGCAACACCTTCGCGCTGGTGATGAACGAGCGCAAATACGAGGGCCTCTCCGACGATCTGCGCAAGGTGATCGACGATGCCTCCGGGGCTGCGCTCTCGCAGCGTCTGGGCGCGCAATTCGACAAGTTCGAAGCCTTCGGTCGCTCCGTCGTCGAAAAGCAGGGCAACGAGATCCACACCATCCCGGCGGCCGAGATCGCCAAGTGGCGCGAGATGGCGACCCCGATCTATGACGAATGGATCGGCAAGCTGAACGATGCCGGACATGATGGCGCGGCCATCGTGGCCCGTGCCAACGAACTGCTGGACGCCGGGTGAACCATGGCCGAGGGGCGCAACATAGAGCTGGAGCAGGGGGATCATACCCCCCTGTTTCGCACCCTGCAGAAGATCTGCCTGATCTCGGCCGGTCTCGGCGGCGTCGTGATTTTTGGCGCCTCGCTCGCCGTCACCCTGTCGGTGGTGATGCGCAACATCGGGCTTGGCGGCATTCGCGGCGATTTCGAACTGGTGGAACTGGCCTGTGCGGCCTGTGCCTCGCTGTTCCTGCCTTTGTGCCAATTCAACAAGGGGCATGTGATGGTCGATCTTTTCACCCTCTGGCTCAAGCCCGTGACCCAGCGGCGTTTCGATGGGGTCTGGACCCTGATCTTTGCCGGCTGCTGGGCCTTTCTGACCTGGCGGCTCGCCGTGGGGATGGGCGAAATGCATGAGTATGGCGACCGCACCATGTTGCTGCGCGCACCGGTGTGGTGGGTCTACCTGCCGGCGATTTTCGGCGCGGGCCTCTCTGCCGTGGTCGCGGTCATTCAGGCGCTGCCGATGCTGAGCCACGCTTTCCGTGCTCTGGAGGTGAGCTGATGGAACCGCTCACAATCGCCATCATCATGGTCATCGGCCTGCTCGTGCTGATCTTCGCACGCATGCCGATCGCGCTGGGCATGGGGCTCGTCGGCGCGCTGGGCTATATCAAGCTCGCCTCGCCCTATGCGCTCATGGCCTATTTCAACACCGCCTGGGTCGACAAATTCATGTCCTACGAGCTGGCCATCGTGCCGCTCTTCATCCTGATGGGGCATTTGGCGACCCGGTCGGGGATCTCGGCGGCGATCTTTGCCGCCTCGAACGCCTGGATCGGGCATTTGCGCGGCGGTCTCGCCATGGCCTCGGTCGCGGGCTGCGCGATGTTCGGATCGATCTCCGGCTCGTCTCTCGCCACTGCCTCGACCATGGCGCGCGTCGCCCTGCCGGAGATGCGCAAGCACGGCTACTCCGGCGCGCTGGCCTCGGGTTCTCTGGCGGCAGGTGGCACTTTGGGCATTCTCATTCCGCCTTCGGTGGTGCTTATCATCTACGCGCTCCTGACCGAGCAGAATATCGTCAAACTGTTCCTGGCGGCGACCATCCCCGGCATCTTGGCCGTGATCGGTTTCTGTATTGCCATCGCGGTCTATGTCCGGCTCTACCCGAACGAAGGCCCGACTCATGATCCGGCGCCGTTCAGCCAGCGCCTGAAAGCCTTGAAAGACATCTGGCATATCGTGGTGATCTTCGTCGTGGTGCTGGGCGGCATCTATGGCGGCTTCTTCACACCCGCGGAGGGGGCCTCCGTCGGTGTGATCCTGATGCTCGTCGCCGGGCTTTTGACCAGAGGGCTCAATGCCCGCACCATCCTCGATTGCCTGATCGACACGGCGGGCTCGACGGCAATGATCTTTGCCATCGTCTTTGGCGCCGATATTTTCAACGTCGCGCTTGCCCTCTCGCGCATGCCCTCCGAGGTTGCCGCCTATTTCGCCACGGCCAATGTCGCACCGATCGTGGTTCTGGGCGGGATCATCGTCTTTTACCTGATCATGGGGTGTCTCATGGACAGCCTGTCGATGATCCTTCTGACCGTGCCGGTGTTCTTTCCGACCATCATGGCGCTGGATTTCGGGTTGATGCCGGAACAGCAGGCGATGTGGTTCGGGATCATCTCGCTCGTGGTGGTGGAAATGGGGCTGATCACGCCCCCCGTCGGCATGAACCTTTTTGTCATCTCCTCGATGGCCAAGGACATCCCGACGAGCCAGATCTTCCGCGGCACCACGCCCTTCATCATCGCGGAGTTCTTCCGGATTGCTATTCTGGTGAGTTTCCCGGTGTTGAGCTATTGGCTGGTCGATCTGGTCGCCAATTGAGGAAGGGGAAAGCCGATGAAAAAGCCGCTCGAAACCAAAGAGATCACCGACAGGAACCTGCGCCAGTTCGTGGGCTACAACATGAAGCGCGCCTTTCTGGCGGTGCGCGAGGATCTCGCCCAGCACCTCGAGGCGCTCGGGCTCAGGATGACCTCCTTCTCGGCCCTGGCGGTGATCATCGAGAACCCCGACATCTCCCAGAGCCGCCTCGCCGAAGCGCTCAAGATCGAGCGCTCCGGCGTGGTGGTGCTGGTGGATGAGTTGGAAAGCGCCGACCTGATCGAACGCGGCCGGGTCGAAGGCGACCGCCGGCAATATGCGCTCAGGGCCACCCCGGCGGGTGAGGCGCGCTGGCAAGCCGCGGAAAAGGCGGTGCAGGCGCATGAGGACGGGATTTTTGCCGCTTTGACGGCAGAGGAACGCAGGACCCTGAAAGCCCTGTTGGGCCGGGTCCGACGGGCGACATAGCCCGTACAAGCATATCGGCGCGAAGGAGACGCGCTGTCATGGGAGGAACGCATGAAAGATCTGACAACGGGGCTGACGCTGGCACCGCATTCGGTAAGGCTGGAGCGCAATGGCGCAGAGGAGATGATCCTCACCTCGACCCTGCCGCTCGACCCGGTGGTCGAGCACACCGGAATCTGGCTGGAGAAATGGGCCGCCCTGCGCCCCGATGTGACCTATCTCGCCGAACGCTCCGGCGAGGGTTGGCGTGAGCTGGGCTATGGTGAAGTGCTCGAGCGGGTAAAAGCCATCGCCAGCGCTTTGGCCGCGCGCGGTCTCGATCATTCGACGCCCATTCTGATCATGTCCGGCAATTCCGTCGATCACGCGCTCCTGTCCTTTGGTGCGCAATGGGCCGGCGTGCCCACCGTGCCGCTGGCAGAGCAATATTCGCTCATCGAAGAGGCACATTTCCGCCTGCAATACGCGATTAACAAGACCCGGCCGAAGATGGCCTTTGTCGACAATGCGGCGCGCTATGCCAAGGCGCTGGCGCTCGCCGATCTCGACGGTATCGAAATCGTGGCCTCTCTCCCGGAGGGCGCGCCACGCCCCGTGACGCCTTTTGCCGAGCTCCTGAAAGGTGACCGGGGCGTGGACCTGGATGCGGTGCATGCCGGGGTCGGTCCCGACACGCTGGCGAAGATCCTCTTCACCTCCGGCTCCTCGTCGGACCCCAAGGGCGTGATGACCACCCAGCGGATGATGTGTGCCAATCAGTCGATGATGTCCTCGGTCCTGCCCTTCATGAAGGAGCGCCCGCAGCGTATCGTCGACTGGTTGCCCTGGAACCACGTGTTCGGCGGCTCGCACAATGTCAACATGATGCTGATGCACGGCGGCTCCTTCTATATCGACAATGGCAAGCCGACGAAGGCGCTGTTCGGGCAGACGGTCGAGAATGTCACCGCCATGCCCGGCACCGCCGCCTTCAACGTGCCGGTTGGCTTTTCCATGCTGGTGCATGAGATGGAGCACAATCTGGCGCTGCGCGAGGCCTATTTCAAAGATCTCGACATGCTGTTCTACGCCGGGGCGTCCTTGCCACAGGACGTCTGGACGCGGCTCGAGGAAATGGCCATCGAGGTGCGGGGCAAACTGCCCCTGATGATCTCGAGCTGGGGCCTGACCGAGACCGCGCCGGCCAATGTGATGGTGCACGAACCGATCGGGCGCTCCGGCGTGATCGGCGTGCCGCTTCCCGGCTCCGAGGTCAAATTGATCCCCGATGCCGAGATGCGCTGCGAGATCCGCGTGCGCGGGCCCAATGTCATGCCGGGCTATCTCAATGACCCGGAAAAGACCGCCGAGGCCTTCGATGAAGACGGGTTCTTCATCACCGGCGATGCGGTGAAATTCCTCGATGCCGACGATCCGAACCGTGGTCTCGTCTTCGATGGCCGTGTCTCCGAGGATTTCAAACTCCTGACCGGCACCTGGGTGCAGGCCGGCAAGCTGCGGCTCGATGCTCTGGAAGCGCTGCGGGGGCTCGTGCTCGATGTCGTCATCTGCGGCCATGACCGCGGCGAGATCGGCCTCTTCGTCTTCCCGCGCCCGGATCATGTCCATGGCGACAACTCCTCCGAAGGGGCGGTGATTGACGAGCATCTTCAGGCCGAGATCCATCACGTCCTGCGCAAGATGGCCCGCGCCGCCTCCGGCTCCGCCAAGCGCATTGCGCGGGCGATCATTCTCTCTGAGCCGCCCTCGGTGAAAGACGGTGAGATCACCGACAAGGGGTCCTTGAACACCCGCAAAGTCATCACCCGCCGCGCCGATCTTTTGGAACGTCTCTACGACAACGAAGACCCGGCGCTCATCCGCGTATAAGGAATTGAAATATGGTAGATTTTTCCAGCGTTCGCGCGATTGATTTTCACACCCATGCCGAGGAGGCCTGTGGCTGTCACGACGATGACGGCTACGACGATCTGCAGGCCTCGATGGCCAAGTATTTCGGCGCGCCGTGGAACCACCCGCCCACGATAGATCAGACCGCCGCGCATTACCGCGAGATGAACATCGCCGCGGTGATCTTTCCGGTCGATGCTGAGCGTGAGACCGGCTATCGCCGTTACAACAATTACGAGGTGGCGGAGGCCTGCGCCCAACATTCGGACATCCTCATTCCGTTTGCCTCGATCGATCCGGCCAAGGGCAAGCTGGGCGCCCGCGAGGCCCGCGACCTGGTGGAAAACCATGGCATCCAGGGCTTCAAATTCCACCCGACCATGCAGGGTTTCTACCCCAATGATCGTGACGCTTACGTGCTTTATGAGGCGATCGCCGAAAGCGGCAAACCGGCGCTGTTCCACACCGGGCAGACCGGGGTCGGTTCAGGCATGCCCGGCGGCAATGGTATGCGGCTGAAATACTCCAACCCGATGTATATCGACGATGTGGCCGTGGACTTTCCCGAGATGCCGATCATCCTCGCCCACCCGTCCTTCCCGTGGCAGGAAGAGGCGCTGAGCGTGGCGACGCACAAGCCCAATGTCTATATCGACCTGTCGGGCTGGTCGCCGAAATATTTCCCGCCCATTCTGGTGCGCTATGCCAATACGATGCTCCGCAAAAAGATGCTCTTCGGCTCCGACTGGCCGATGATCGCGCCGGAGAAGTGGCTCGATGCCTTTGACAAAGCCGAGTTCCGCGACGAGGTACGCCCGCTCATCCTCAAGGAAAACGCCATGCGGCTCTTGGGTGTCTCCGAATGACCCCGTTTTCGACGAGAGCGCGCTCGCCGGCCCGTAGGGTGGCGACGCAACGCGTATTCAGTGCGCTTTATGGTAGCCAAATTCGCGCGACTTTTGTTTGAAGCGCATCACCAGAAAATCGCCAGCCCGGTCGTGCTGGAAGCACGCCTCCGGCATGACACGGGCAGGCGATCGCGCGGCGGCCTTTGGCCTTGTCCCGCGCGGAAGTTCAAGAGGTGTAACATGACCCCGTTCAAAGCCCCCGTTGATGACATCCTCTTCTGCCTGCGCGAGGTTGCGGGCGCCGACCGCTTGCCGGATTGGGACGCGGAGATGGCCGAGGGCATTCTCGAGCATTTCGCCGGTTTCGCCGAAGGCGTCATCGCGCCTTTGGATGAGCCTGGCGATGCCCAGGGCTGTGCGCTCCAGGACGGTCGCGTCACTATGCCCGATGGGTCCAAACCCGCCTTCGATCAGCTCGCCGAAGGCGGCTGGCAGGGGCTCACTGCGCCCGAGGACTTCGGTGGAATGGGCCAGAACGCGCTTTTGGCCGCCGGTGTCTCGGAGATCTTTTCCGGCGCCAACCACGCCATGCAGATGGTCTGCAACCTCGTGCCCGGCGCCATTTCGACGCTGATGAAATTCGGCACGGAGGCACAAAAACAGTATTGGATTCCGCGTCTTGCGGCGGGTGAAACGCTCTCCACCATGTGCCTGACCGAACCGGGCGCGGGATCCGATCTCTCTCGCATCCGCACCAAGGCCACCCGCGAGGGGGATCAATGGCGGATCGAGGGGGAGAAAATCTTCATCTCCGGCGGCGATCAGGACATGTCCGAGGACATCCTGCATCTGGTCCTGGCCCGCACCGGCGCGCCGGAAGACGGGATCAAAGGTCTGTCGCTGTTCCTCTGTGCGTCCGACATCAATGGGGCGCGCAACGCGGTCACCGTGACCCGGATCGAGGAGAAACTCGGCCTGCACGCTTCGCCCACCTGTCAGCTTGCTTTCGACCGGGCGCAAGCCGAACTGATCGGCGAAGAGGGCGCCGGTCTCCTGGCGATGTTCACCATGATGAACCACGCGCGCCTCGACGTCTCGTTGCAAGGCGTCGCGCATGCCTCTCGCGCGCATCAGATCGCCGCCGCCTATGCCGCCGAGCGCAAACAGGGGCGCAAGCCCGACGGCACCGAGGCCATGCTGGCCGATCACCCGGATGTGCGGCGCATGTTGGATGAGCAGCGCAGTCTCGCATTGGGCGCCCGCGCCATGACCTATCTGACCTTTGTCGAGCTGGCGCTTGGCGAGAACCGCGCGCTGGTCGATTTCCTGACGCCGATCTGCAAGGTCTTCTGCACCGAGGCCGGGATCAGATCCGCCGATCTCGGCATTCAGGTGTTGGGCGGCTATGGCTATCTCACGGAATACCGCGTGTCCCAGACCTGGCGCGATGCCCGCATCACCTCGATCTACGAAGGCGCTAATGGCATTCATGCCGTGGCCATCGCCACCCGTGGACTGCGCAGTGCTGACGGTCCGGAGGCCTTCGCTACACTGGTGACCGAGCTGGCTGGGGGCGATGCGTCCTGTCTAGATCTTCTGTCGCACTGGCAGGAGGCGCGTGCGGGCATGGTTGAGGCGGCGCTGGAAAAATCCCATGATTTCATGGCGCTGACCGCAGAGCTTCTGTTTCAGGCGGTCTGGTGCCGTTTGGCCGTGACGGGAGAGGCCGAGTTGATACGATTGGCCAAATCCGTGGCGCGCCGCCCCTTGCCGGTGCGTCTGCCGCTGCTGGCTTAGAACCGGGCGAGCTGGGCTAGGTCTCGCCGGCGCCCTCTCCCGAGACCCTTGCGCGATAGGCGCTCGGGGTCTCGCCCGTGCGTTTTCGAAACCGGCGCGAGAAATACGGCGGGTCGGCAAAGCCCAGCCGATAGCCGACCTCGGCCACCGACAGGCGCGTGAACGCAAGATGGCGACAGGCCTCGGTCATCACCGCCACTTCCAGATAGCTCGAGAGCGTCATCCCGGTCTGGCCCCGCACGATACGATTGAGATGGCCCGCGGTCATATGCAGCGCCTGCGCATATTGGGTTGCAGTCCAGCCCTCCGCCAGATGATCGGCGATCAGGGCATCGAGCCGCTGCATTTGTCGGTTCGGGTCCTGCGCCGTCGTCGGCTCTTCCGTCTCTTCGGCCAATGTAACCAGGAGCGCATGCGACAGCGCCACCAGCCGCTGTGTGCGAAATGTGCCAGACATGTCATGGAAATGTGCAAGTGGTGCAAGCAGGCCGGAGCCTGTCGCAGACAGCATGCCGTGATGAGCGCGGGCGAGCCAGGCGGTGAGCGCCGGGGTCTGAGGCCCGAGCCTCTGGATCACCGGCGAGGGCAGGGACAGCACGCTGCCCTCGGTGCCCAGCTCAAAGCCGAACCCGTGCACGATTTTCGGCGGAACATAGAGAAATTCTCCGCTTTTCAGCGCCATGTCCCGCCCGTCCAGCGTCACCTCGGCATGACCCTGTTCGATATGAAACAGCTGTGCCATCTGGTGATGCCGATGCGGCGAAATCCGCCAGCCATGGAGCCGTGCCCGGTCGAAGATCCGCTCGCAATGCACCACATCCGGAAAAGCGCTGGTCTCGCCAAAGAGGTTGAAAACGGGAATGGGGTTGGTCTCATTCATGCCGGAAAAGTACCATTATTTGCCGGGCGGGTCCATTCTGATCCGTATGGGCTGCGCGTATTCTCCTGTCAAAATGGAGGAAACGCATATGACCACTCTCAAGACGCAAGTCGCCATCATCGGCGGCGGCCCTTCGGGACTTCTGCTGTCGCAGCTGCTGAACAAGGCGGGCATCGAGACCGTCATTCTCGAACGCGCGACCCGCGACCACGTGTTGTCGCGCATCCGGGCCGGCATTCTCGAATGGGGCACGGTGGATCTGCTGCGCGAGGCCGGTGTCGGCGCCCGGATGGACGCGGAGGGCATCCCGCATGACGGCTGTTACCTCACCGATGACGAGCTGATGGTGCATGTGGATTTCAAGGAACTCACCGGCAAACAGGTCATGGTCTATGGCCAGACCGAGGTCACGCGTGATCTCTACACCGCGCAGGATGGCATGGGCACGACAGTGCTGCACGAGGTCTCGGATGTGGAAATCTGCGATCTTGATCAGCCGACCTCCTCTGTCACCTTCACCCATGAGGGCGCGCGCAAAAAGCTTGAATGTCTCTATGTTGCCGGCTGCGACGGGTTCCATGGCGTCTCTCGCAAGACCATTCCGGAAGAGAAACGCCGCGAATTCGAACGGGTCTACCCGTTTGGCTGGCTTGGTATCCTGTCGGAAACCCCGCCGGTCAATGACGAGCTGATCTATTCGAACTCGCGCCACGGTTTCGCGCTCGCCTCAATGCGCAACGAGAATCTCGTGCGCTATTACGTGCAGGTGCCGCTTTCGGACAAGGTCGAGGATTGGTCGGATCAACGCTTCTGGGATGAATTCTCCCGCCGCATTCCGTCGGATGCCGCCAGCCGCCTGATCACCGGGCCATCGATTGAGAAATCCATCGCGCCGCTCAGGAGCTTTGTCTCCGAGCCGCTGCGCTGGGGCAATCTCTTCCTCGTCGGCGACAGCGCGCATATCGTGCCGCCGACCGGCGCCAAGGGGCTGAACCTCGCCGCCTCCGACGTGTACTATCTCTACACTGCGCTGATCGACGCCGTGACCGGTGGAACCAAGAGCGGGATCGAGGAATATTCCGCCCGCGCGCTGGAACGGATCTGGAAAGCCATGCGGTTCAGCTGGCAGATGACCACCATGTTGCACCGCTTCGATGGCGAGGATGCCTTTGCCGAACAGATGCGCAAGGCGACGCTCAACCATCTCGCCACCTCGGAAACCGCGCGCCGCGATCTGGCCGAGAATTACATCGGCCTGCCGTTCTGAGAGGCGCGTGACCTTTGATTTGAAAGTCGAAGGGGCGGAGAGCGGGATGGAGGAGATATGCATCTCTTTCGCGCTCCGCCCCCAATGCGCCAGCCCGCCGGAACGGGTCGGCGCAGGCGCGGCGGCCTTTGGCCTTGTTCCGCGCCGGAAGCGTGCCTCGCCAGTATCTGATGCCTTGGGTTAAAGGGGCATTCTAGGCTATTGGGCGCGTCCCAATCTCTCAATGTTCTGAACCAGTTCGATGGCCATGGCGAGCGAGCGCCCCGTGGCCATCAACATTTGCGGCAGCACCATCCATTCGAGCGACCAGGCCGCGCCGGAGCGTTCCTGTTCATGCACGAGGGCATGATGCATGGCGCTCACTTGCGTGGCGTTGTAGCGCGCCAGGGTCACCAGAAGCTCGGCAGACACCGGGTTCTGTTTATGCGGCATGGCCGAGGACCCGCCGGCGCCGGAAATCGCGACCTCTTCAATGCCTTGCTGCGCCATCAGCACGATATCCTGACCCATTTTGCCCAAAGATCCGGTGATCAGCGACAGGAATGAGGCATAGCCGGCGATGCCGTGGCGCATCGTATGCCAGGCCTTGTCGGTGGGCGCGAGATCGAGCGCCTTCGCCACCTCGGCGACCACCGCACCGGCCTTGTCACCCAGCGCCTTGCGGTCGCCCGACGCGCCGCCAATTTGCACCTTTTCAACATCGGCCCGTTTCTGGTCGAGCGTTTTGAGATGATCCGCAAGAGGCAGGCGCCAGGTCAGAAGCCGATCCCGCACGGTCATTTCCGTTGCCGCCTGCATCCGGGTGCGGCCCATCAGCGGGGCATCACCGAACTGTTCTTCGAGCGCCTTGAGATAGGTCTCCAGCTCCATCAACCGCCCGGCAATCAGGAAAGACGCCTCGCGCAGGGTGAGCACCAGCGCCGTGTCCACCACGTCTTGCGAGGTTGCGCCCTTGTGCACGGCGTCCGCCGGGGCGATGGCTTTGAGTTGCTTGACCAAACGCGGGATCGGCACACCGTCCTGCGCCATGCCCGCAGCAATATCGGCCAGATCGATCTCGGCACTTTCGATGGCTTTTGCGGCTTCTTCCGCCGTTGTCGCATCGAACAATCCGGCCTTGCCACAGGCGCGTGACCAAGCGGCCTCAAAACCCAGCATATGCGACATCTGCCGCTCGGGCGACAGCACCTCGGCCATTCCCGGATCGCCAAAGAGACCGGACAGCCAGGGATGGGTGAAAACGGAGTGGCTCATCGGTTTTGTCCTCTTGAACGCGAAAAGGGGCGGTCGCTGCCGCCCCTTATAATCGCTTTTGGTCACGTCTTACAGATCGAGAAACACCGTCTCATCTTGGCCCTGCAGGCGGATGTCGAAACGGTATTTGCCTCCGCTGGTCTTCTTTGCGATCAGCGTATTGACGCGCGGGCGTTGCTCGATCCGCTTCAGGAGCGGATCGTCATCGTTGTCCTCATCTTCGAAATAGATCCGGGTGTTGAGGCCGATGTTGATGCCACGCGCCACGACCCAGAGCGAGATATACGGGGCGCTTTCCACGCCACCACGGCCCTTGTAAGAGCCCGGTTTGACGGTGCGCAGCGTGAATTCCCCGCTTTCGGCATCGGCGGCAAAGCGGCAATGACCGGTAAAGGCCGGATCTGCGCCCTCGCTGCCCGGAAAGACGCCAGCCGCATCGCATTGCCAGCTCTCGATGAGCGCGTCGCGCATCGCCCAGCCGGTGCCATCGAACACCGAACCGGTGATCTCGATGATCTCGCCTTTGGCGTTGCTCTCATCAAGGAACGGCGTGGTGCCGATCTCTTCCTCGTAATAGCCGCCATTGCCGGCGTAGGTCGGCATGAGGCCGATGTGGACATAGGGGCCGGCGGTCTGGGACGGGGTTTCTTGCAAGGTATCGAGTTTCTGGACCATCTCACATGCCCTCCAGCTTGTTCTCGAACATGGTCTGGCGGCGGCCGCGCAGCACGATGTCGAATTTATAGGCGAGGAAGTCGAGCGGGCGCGATCTGGAGAAATCGAGCGGCGCGACCAGACGGTCGAGCTGGCTGCGATCCTTGATCGTCGCGGCGATCGGGCAATGATCGATCAGCGGATCGCCTTCGAAATACATCTGGGTGATCAGACGCTGGCCGAAGCTGTGACCATAGACCGAGATATGGATGTGCATCGGACGCCAGTCATTGGCGCGGTTCGGCCAGGGGTAGGCGCCGGGACGCACGGTCAGGAATTCGTAAGAACCGTTTTCATCGGTGATCGTGCGTCCGCAACCGCCAAAGTTGGGGTCCAGAGGCGCGAAATAGGTGTCCTTCTTGTGGCGATACCGCCCGCCGGCATTGGCCTGCCAGATCTCGATCAGCGTGTTCGGTACCGGGCGACCCATTTCGTCCAGAACCCGACCATGCATCAGGATGCGCTCTCCGACGGCGGGGGCCGCGCCCTTGGTCCAGTTCAGGATCAGGTTGTTGTCCAAGGCCCCCAATTTGTTGTGACCGAAAGTCGGGCCGGTCTCCTCCGACGGCGAGCTTTCCATCGACAGAAGCGGCAGGTTCGGCGAGCGCGACACGCTCGTCTTGTAGTCCGGGTCGTAGGGCACGGGATGAATCGCGCGGTTGCGCGGGATCAGTGGCCCCTGATCAAGGATCAGCTCAGTCATGGTTGGTCTCCTCCATTTCCGCGTAGGTCTGTTTGGCGAGCTTCAGCGCGTGATTGGCCTTGGGCACACCGGCGTAGATCGCCACATGCTGCAGCGCCTCAGCAATATCGTCCTTTGACGCACCCGTGCGCAGGGTGGCACGGATATGCATCGGAATTTCCTCGAAATTTCCGGTCGCGGCCAGAAGCGCGATGGTCAGCATCGAGCGCTCGCGCCGGGTGATCTTGTCCGACGACCAGACCGTGCCCCAGGCGCCCTCGGTGATGAGAGTCTGGAAGGGCAGGTCGAACTTACTCTTGGCCGCCTCGGCGCGGTCGACATGGGCATCGCCCAGAACCTCGCGCCGGGTCTTCATGCCCTGATCGAATTTTTCGCTCACGTTTTTCCCGGTCATGCCGCGATCCTTTCCACGAATTTCATCACGGCCTCGGTAAAGGCCTCGGGCGCCTCTATGGCGGGCAGGTGCCCGGTGTCTTCGAACATCACCAGATCGGCGCGCGGGAGCGCCCGGGCCAAGGCTTCGACCACCTCGGGCGGGGTCGCCAGATCGTGTTTGCCGGCCAAGACCAGCGCCGGTTGGGTGATCTCGGGCAGGCGATCAGAAATATCGGTGCCGGCAATCGCGGCACAGGTGGCGATATAGCCTTCCTGATCGGTGCGGGCCAAAAGCGTGCGCCAGAGCGCGGCATTCGGGTTTGCGAGCATCTTCGGCCCGAACCAGCGCGGCAGCACGCCCCCGGCCATCGCCGCCATGCCGGTCTCGCGAATGGCGGCGATCCGGGCGTGCCAGCCATCTGCCGGGCCGAGTTTCGGCGCGGTGTTGGACAGCACCAGACCGGTGACGCGCTCCGGCGCCATCAGCGCCACATGCTGCGCGATCAGACCGCCGATGGAACAGCCAATGAGAATGGCATTTGCGGGCCCCGCCTCATCCATCGCCGCGATCACGTCTTCGGCCAGCTCCGGGATTCCATAGCCCTCAGGCGCGGTTTCCGACAAGCCGTGACCGCGCTTGTCCATGCGCAGCGTGACCCAACTTGGCGGCAGGTGGCCACAGACCTCGTCCCACATCCGAAGATCGGTTCCCAAGGAGTTGATGAACACAAGAGCGGGGCCGGTGCCGCCCTTGTGGTGCAGATGCATGGTGCCCCAGTCGCGTTTCAGTGCGTGCATGGAATCCTCTTCCCTTTTGCTCAGATTGCCATAATTGTTTTCCCCTTAAAAATACAATATGACGTCATTGATATAACCAAATGGATATGAGTGAATGGCGCTGCCCAATGGTCTGAAACTTCGTCATCTCGAGGCCTTTCTCGCCGTTGCCGAGGCCGGCACGATTTCGGCCGCCGCCAGAGCGCGGCATGTCTCGCAACCGGCGCTGTCGAAGACCATTGCCGAGCTGGAGACCCAGCTGGGCACGCCTTTGTTCGATCGTTTGGGGCGTCGGGTGGTGCTGACCCCGGCGGGAGAGGGGTTTCGCCGCCATGCGCTCGCCTCCTTGCAAAGCCTCGAGGCCGGGGTGCGCGCACTCACCGGTGGCGGCCGCCTGGATGTGGTCAAGGTCGGCGTGCTGCCGACCGTGGCGAGCGGGCTGTTTCCCTCCGTGGCGCTGGAATTTTCGGAGCTCAGGCCGGATGCCCGCATCGCCGTGATCACCGGGCCGAACCGCTACCTGATCGAGCGGATGCGCTCGGGCGGCTTGGATCTCGTGGTCGGGCGGATGGCGCCGGCACGCGAGATGGCCGGGCTGTCCTTTGAGTATCTCTATGACGAGACCGTCTATCTGGTGGCGCGCAGGGATCATCCGGGGCTGGGTCTTTCGCCGGTCGAGGCGCTCAGGCGCTACCCGGTGATCCTGCCCAATCCCGGCTCGATCATTCGCCAGCAGGTGATGCAATATCTGATTGCCTCGGGGCTTGATGAAAGTGTGAACGTGCGGTTCGAGACCGTGGCGCGGCCCGTCGGCCTGCCTTTGGTGGAGCGCTCAGACATGCTCTGGTTCATCTCGCGCGGCGTCGTTGAACGCGAGCTTGCCGAGGGGCGGATCGCGACCTTGGATCTCGGTGTCGATTACCTCACCGGCGCGGTGGGGCTGACCCGGAAATTCGATTTCACCCGCGACAGCCCGGCGGATTTTCTCGCCAGCCTGTTGCATCGGCGGGCGAAGGATTTCTCCGCCCGCTGAGTGCCTTCAAATGAGGGCTGTGCCTGCCGAGGGGCAGGCGGGCGCCGCCCGGCGTTGCCGCCGGGCGGCAGGTCTGGGAGTGCGCGTTACACCGCTTCGAGGGCAATCGCGATGCCCTGACCGACGCCGATGCACATGGTCGAGAGCGACTTTTCACCGGGTTTCAGCTCCAACATCGCCGTGCCGGTGATCCGGGCGCCGGACATGCCCAGCGGGTGACCGATCGAGATCGCGCCACCGTTCGGGTTCACACGCGGGTCGTCATCGGCAATGCCGAGATCGCGCAGCGTCGCGAGGCCTTGCGAGGCGAAGGCCTCATTCAGTTCGATCACCGTGAAGTCTTCCTGTTTGAGACCCAGACGTGCCATCAGTTTCTTCGAGGCGGGCGCCGGTCCAAAGCCCATGATCCGTGGCGCGACACCGGCGGCGGCCCCGCCCAGCACCTTGGCAATCGGGGTGAGCCCGTGCTTTTCGGCGGCTTCCTTGGAGGCAAGGATCAGCGCCGCGGCGCCATCGTTGACGCCCGAGGAATTACCCGCGGTGATCGTGCCATCTGCCTTGACGAAGGTCTTGAGCTTGGCCAGGGCCTCGATGGTCGTGGACGGGCGCGGGTGCTCATCCTCGGAGACCACGATGGGATCGCCCTTGCGCTGCGGAATGGTCACCGGGGTGATTTCTTTCGCCAGACGACCGTTCTCCATCGCCGCGCCCGCCTTTTGTTGCGAGCGCAGGGCAAACAGGTCCTGATCCTCGCGCGAGATGTTGAAATCCTCCGCGACGTTCTCGGCGGTCTCCGGCATGGAATCGACGCCGTATTGCGCTTTCATCAGCTTGTTGACGAAGCGCCAGCCAATCGTGGTGTCATAGATGGCATTGGTACGGGTGAAGGCGGTTTCCGCCTTCGGCATCACGAAGGGGGCGCGGGACATGCTCTCGACGCCACCGGCGACGATCAGATCGGCTTCACCGGCCTTGATCGCGCGGGCGCCGGCGATGATGGCATCCATGCCTGAGCCGCAGAGCCGGTTCATCGTCGTGCCCGACACGGTCTCTGGATAGCCCGCCAGCAGCAGCGACATGCGCGCGACGTTGCGGTTGTCTTCGCCGGCCTGGTTGGCACAGCCAAAGATCACGTCATCGATCGCCGCGAGATCCATCGACGGGTTGCGCTCCGCCAGAGCTTTCAACGGGATCGCGCCGAGATCATCGGCCCGGACGGAAGACAGTGCGCCGCCGTAACGGCCCACGGGGGTGCGGATATAGTCGCAGATATAGACGTCGGTCATCACAGGTCCTCCTTACAAATCTTGCGGAACAATCAGGTCAAGAACGTCGCCGTCGGTGTGGAGCGTCGCGCCCGTCACCGCTTGCAGTTCTTCCATGGAAATCTGCGGCAGTTTTTCGCGCAGAATGAATTTGCCGCCTTCGATGTCGATCACCGCGAGCGATGTGTAGACACGGGTCACACAGCCGACGCCGGTCAAAGGGAAGGTGCAGGTTTCGACCAGTTTCGGCTGGCCTTTCTTGGTGACGTGATCGGTGACCACGGCGACGCGTTTGGCGCCATGCACCAGATCCATTGCGCCGCCCACGGCTGGGACACCTTTGGAGCCCACGCGCCAGTTCGCCAGATCGCCGTTTTGCGCGATCTGATAGGCGCCCAGCACGGCGAGATCGAGATGCCCGCCGCGGACCATGGAAAAACTGTCGGCATGGTGAAAGAACGACGCGCCCGGGTTGAGCGTGATCGCCTTTTTCCCGGCGTTGATCAGATCCCAGTCCTCTTCGCCCTCGGCAGGCGCCTTGCCGAAGCCCAGCACACCATTTTCGGTGTGATAGGTAACATCGCGGCCCTCGGGTTGGAACTTGGCGATCATCTCGGGAAAGCCGATACCGAGGTTCACATAAGAGCCGTCTTCGATATCCTGCGCGGCGCGCCAGGCGATCTGGGCGTTGGAGAGCTGATCTTCGAGAATGTTGAAATCGGACATCAGTAGACCACTCCCGTGCGCACCAGCACTTCTTCTTGTTGCGGTTCAGAGACTTCGACGATCGCGTCGACGAAAATGCCGGGGGTGATCACCTGTTGCGGATCAATGCTGCCCGGTGCGCCCAGCTCGGACACTTGCGCGATGGTCTTGGTGGCGGCCATGGCCATCAGCGGATTGAAGTTCCGGCCCGCCATGCGATAGGTCATGTTGCCGACCGTGTCGCCCATCTGGCCCTTGATCAGCGCGTAATCGGCCTTGAGCCAGCTTTCACGCACATACATCTTTCCATCGAATTCCTCGGTCGGCTTGCCCTCCGCAAGTTCGGTGCCGAAGGACGTTGGTGTGTAAAACGCCGGGATGCCGGCGCCACGGGCGCGGATGCGCTCGGCCAGCGTGCCCTGCGGCACCAGCTCGAGCTCGATCTCGCCGGCGAGGAATTTCTCGTTGAAGGCTTCGGCATTCGAGGACCGCGGGAAGGAACAGATCATCTTCTTGACCATGCCCGCCTTGATCATCGCGGCGATGCCGATATAGCCATTGCCGGCATTGTTGTTGATCACGGTGATGTTCTTCGGGCTGCCGGTGGCGCGGAACCGGTCAATGAGCGCGTGAATGAGTTCGATCGGCGCGCCGGAGCCGCCAAAGCCACCGATCATGACCTGTGCGCCATCGGGGATCTCCGCGACCGCCTCGGCCACGGTAGAGATGGTTTTATCCATGAGTCTCTCCTTATGATTGCTCCTGATGTAGACCTCAGGACCGGAGAGGCGAAGGTGTTTTGTGCGCATGTTGACATTTGTTCGGATCTCGACAAATCTCGTGCGCATGACGAACAAATCTTCTGATACGATCTCCTCTCTGGCGAAAGGGCTGCGGGTGCTCGAATGTTTCGGGGCGAAAACCCCGAAGCTCTCGATCACCGATGTCTCGAAAATGACCGGGCTCGACCGCGCCACCGCGCGGCGCTGTCTGTTGACGCTGCATGCCGAGGGCTATGCCGATTACGATGGCAAATTCTTCACTCTGACACCGCGCACGCTGCGGCTCGGCATGGGGGCGATCTCGTCCCTGCCGCTGCCACAGATCGTTCAGCCCTGGCTCGACCAGCTCACCGAACAGATCGGCCAGAGCTGTTCCGTGTCCATTCTCGACGGCACCGAGATCGTCTATCTCGCCCGTGCGGCGCAGAAACGCGTCATGTCGATCGGGCTGATGCCCGGCTCGCGCCTGCCGGCGCATTGCACCTCGATGGGGCGGGTCCTCTTGGCGGCGCTGCCCGAGGACGAGGCGCGGGCCATTGTCGAGGCCTCGGATCTCTCGCCGCGCACCCGGTTCAGCGTCACCGAGCCGGACGAGGTGATGAAACGCCTCGAAGAGGTGCGCAGCCAGGGCTATGCGATCATCGATCAGGAGGTGGAAATCGGTCTGCGCTCCATCGCCGTGCCGCTGGTGGACGGGCGCGGTGCGGTGGTGGCCGCGCTCAACACCGGCATGGCCGCGACACAGGACAAGGTGGAGGCATTGGTGCCGATCTACCTGCCGCGCCTGTTGAACGTGCAATCGGGGCTGCGCCGGGTGTTGTGACGCGGCGAGCGCTCAGTCCAGGGATCTGGCCTCGATCGCTTCGGCGATCTCGTCGGCGGATTTGAGCACGCGCACCACCAGCGGGGCGACGAGGGCCAAAAGGCTGCGTTCGATGCCGCGGGCGCGCTGGGCCTCGCGCACCTCTTCGAACTGATCGCGGATCATCGGGATGAAGCGCCACACCAGCGAGATCGCCAGCGCGATCTTGTCCTTCGGCAGCCATTTGGGGGCACGGGACAGGAGCGCCAGAATGCCGTCGGTGAACTCGCTTGCCTTGGTCGTATAGGTCACCAGAGCGGCGGCCATCAAAAGCGCGATGAGACGCAGCGTGACGAATGCGGCCATGGCGAGATCTTCGAGCCAGAGCTGGGCCGCAAAGATGATCACGAGCACATAGAGCGCCGGGCGGACGGCATCGAAAGCATGGCGCGGGCGCAACCCGGCGATGCCGTAGCCAAGCGCGATGAGCAACAGCCCAAGCCCGAGCATCAGCGAATGCGACACCACGAACAGGGCCGTGCAATAGAGAAACAACAGCGCGAGCTTCCAGGCCGGGCGCATCCGGTGCAATGCACTCGCGCCGGGAATATAGAGATCGCTCAGCATCGGCTCAGCCCTTTGCCCGGGCGAGACAGCGGTCCCGATAGGCCGGGATCACCTCGGATGGCGTACCATCGGCAAAGACCGTCCCGCCCTCGATATGCAGGATGCGGTCGAACCCCATCAGCAGCTCAAGATCATGGGAGACCATGACGGCGGGCTGGGGCAGGGCGGCGAGCATATCCATGAAGCGCAGCTTGTTGGGCAGGTCCAACAGCGTGGTCGGCTCGTCGAACACGATGAGATCGGGCCGGGTGACCAGCACGCCCGCCAGCGCCACCATCTGCTTCTCGCCGCCCGAGAGCTGATGCGTCAGGCGGGCGCGCAGATGGGCGATCGACAGGGTCTCCAGAACCTCGTCGATCCGGGTCTGGATTTCGGCTTTCGAGAGCTTGCGGGACTTGAGGCCAAAGGCCAGATCTTCCTCGACCATCGGATAGACGATCTGATTGTCCGGGTTCTGGAACACGAAACCGACATGGCGGCGCAGATCGTCCCCCCAGCCTTCGGCCCGGATCGTGCCGGAGGTCGGTTTTTGCAGGCCGTTGAACAGCCGCAGGAAAGTGCTCTTGCCGGAGCCGTTCTCACCGATCACGCCGATCCGTTTCTCGGTGAGGCTGAGGCTGATCTCCGACAGGATCCGGCGACTGCCTTTGGTGACGCAAACCCTGTCGAAAATCATAGTCTTGGTGTCCTTCGTGCAGGCCTCAGGCGGCCTGACCGATGATCGGGTAGGATTTCTTCACCGTGACCATCACGGCGGCCGCGATCAGCGCCTTGACGATGTCGCCGGGGATGAAGGTGACGGAGCCCATGAAAGCTTTCGAGAGCGGCACGTCCGCCATCAGCGAAATGCCCGGGATGCCCAATGCATACATCACGACGATGCCGCCGGCGACACAAATCAGCGTGGCAGAGACAAAGGACAGCCCGTCCCAGAACTTCTCGGTCATCCAGCCGATGGTGAAAGCGGCGGCGACCCAGCCGGCGAGGAAACCTGCGGTCGGGCCGAAGAAGACCGAGAGACCGCCGCGCCCGCCCGACAGGAGCGGCAGGCCGATGGCGACGAGCACCAGAAGCAGAATGATCGACAGCGCGCCACGCTTGGCGCCAAGGATGCCACCGGCGAGCATGATGCCGAGAGATTGTGCGGTGATCGGCACCGGCAGAAGCGGCAGGGTCACCGGCGGAAATACCGCCATGACGGCGGTCAGGGCGGCGAAAAGGGCGATAAGAACGATGTCGCGCGTGGTCATATCAGAGTGTCCTCTGTGCAGGGGATGCCGGATTGACCGGCGTTCATTGGTTATGACGCCGAGTGATAGCCATGCCGCTGCCTTGCGGTAAACCCCTTTTTTGGGACAGGGGCGAGTCCGGGAGAATGTTCTTTGCAAACCCGCAAGGAGACTATGCAACGTTCCGGGGATGTTGCGGATGTTGCAAAGAATTGCGCGAATTCTCCCGTAAAATCAGACCTTTTGGTCAGGAATACCACCGCTGCTTGCGCGGCTCAGCTCTGCAATCTGCGGGCCGAGAGGAAGCTCAGCCCCGCCATCACACCCGCCGTCGCGAGGCAGAGCGGCAAGCCCCCCGCCTGATAGGACAGGCCCGACAGAAGCGTGCCCAGAAGCCGCCCTGCCGCATTGGCCATGTAGTAGAAGCCGACATCCATCGTCACCCGCTCGTCGCCCGAGAAGGCGAGGATCAGGTAGGAATGCACCGAGGAGTTGACGGCAAAGACAAAGCCGAAGAGCAACAGCCCGGCCACCAGCGCCAGTGTCAGCCAGAGCACCGGTGCCCCGGCGATCAGCGCCAGCGCGGCAAGCACAAAGGGGATCGGGGTCAGCAGGCCCACCCAGCGCACCGCCATCTGTGCACCGGCGGACTCATCGCCCGCTGCGCCCCTGAGAAACCGTGGCGCGATACCCTGAACGAAACCGTAGCCAATGATCCAGAGCGCCATGAAGGCACCGACGATGAAAAACGCCTGTCGCGCGCCCTCGGGCGTGCCGTCGGAGAAGATCGCCTTGAAATAGATCGGGATGCCGACCACGAACCACACGTCACGGGCGCCGAACAGGAACATGCGGGCCAGCGACAATTGGTTGATCCGGCGGTCCTTCGACCAGATCGCGGAGATCTTCGTGCCCTTCTTGCCGGTCGGCAGGCCTTTCGGCATGAAAATCGCGACCGCGACGAGGATCGCGGCAAGGGCGATGGCCATGCCCCAGACCGCCGCCTTGAACCCTGCGAGCGCCAGAAGCGCCGCACCGAGGAAAAAGCCGAAACCCTTCACCGCGTTTTTCGACCCGGTGAGCACGGCGACCCATTTGAACAGGCTGCCGTCGCCCTTGGGTGCGAGGATCTTGACCGCCGATTTCGATGACATCTTGGCCAGATCCTTGGCCACACCAGAAGCGCCCTGGACCGCCATGACATAGAGCACGGAGGCCGGTACAGACCAGGCCGGATCGAGCCCGGCCAAGGCGGCCAGCGCGCCGATCTGGATCAGCAAGCCGGCGTAAAGCGTCGAAGTCAGGCCGAAGCGCGCTGCCAGCCAGCCTGCCGAGAGGTTGGTGACCACGCCGGCGATCTCATAGAACAGGAACAGGTAGGCGAGCTGGATCGGTGAAAACCCCAGCCCGTTGAAATGCAGCAGCACCAGCATCCGCAGCCCGCCATCGCAGAGCATGAAGGCCCAATAGGCCGCCGTCACCGCCATATAGGCGCGCATCGGATTGTGGGCCTGATCTGCCGGCGCTGTCGATGGCATCACATGGACCCCGCGACCATGCGGGCGATATCCGCCAGACGGCAGGCATAGCCCCATTCATTGTCATACCAGGCGTAGATCTTCACCTGCGTGCCGTTGATCACCATGGTCGATTGCGCATCGACGATGGAGCTGCGGCTGTCGTTGACATAGTCGGTCGACACCAGGGGCCGGGTCTCATAGCCGAGAATGCCGTCGAGGTCACCTTCGGAAGCGGCTTGAAAGAGCGCGTTGACCTCGTCCGCCGTGGTTTCGCGCTCCACTTCAAAGACGCAATCGGTGATCGAGGCGTTCAACAGCGGCACCCGCACCGCATGGCCATTGAGACGGCCCTTCAGTTCCGGGTAGATCAGCGTGATCGCCGTGGCAGACCCCGTCGTGGTCGGAATGAGGTTCATCGACGCGGCGCGGGCCCGGCGCATGTCCTTGGCCGGACGGTCGACGATGGTCTGGGTGTTGGTCACGTCATGGATCGTGGTGATCGAGCCGTGTTTGATGCCGAGAGCTTCGTGGATCACCTTGACCACCGGCGCGAGACAGTTGGTGGTACAGGAGGCCGCCGTCACCAGATCGTGCGTGGCCGGATCGTAAAGATCGCTGTTCACCCCGTAGACCAGATTGAGCGCGCCTTCTTCTTTCACCGGGGCCGAGACCACGACCTTTTTCACCCCGGCCGCGTAATAGGGCGCGATGCGCTCCTTGGTCTTGAAATAGCCGGTGCAGTCGATCACCAGATCGACGCCCAGTTCCGAGAGCGGCAGATCCTCGATCTTCGCCTTGCGGGTCAGCATCATATGCGTGCCATTCACCGTGAGACTGTCGGCGTCATGGGAAATCTCGCCATCCCAATGCCCGTGCACCGAGTCGAATTCCAGCAAGAGCGCATGCTGTTCCGGATCGCCGGCCAGATCGTTGAGCAGGACGATATGTTCGCCGAGCCCCCGGTCGAACAGGTCTCTGAGGGCAAGCTTGCCGATGCGGCCGAGGCCATTGAGCGCGATTTTGGGCATGGGGATGTCCTATGGGAATGGAATTTACAGCGTTGAGAGCGTGTCGATTTCGGATTGCAGCGACAGCCGGTCGAGACGTTCGATCGGCAGTGCGGTGAAGGCCTCGATCCGGCGGCGCAGCGCCTCATAGGTCTTGGCAAAGGCCAGGGCCCGTTCGGCCTCCGTGCCCTCCGCTTTCACCGGGTCGGGCAGGCCCCAATGGGCCGAGAGAGGCTGACCCACCCAGGGCGCGCAGTCTTCGCTCGCCGCCGTGTCGCAGACGGTGAAGACGAAATCGAAATCCGGGGCGCCTTCGCCCTGAAATTCCGAGATATCCTTGGAGTGCATGCCAACGGTCTCATGACCATTGCGCGCCAGCAGATCGAGGGTCTGCGGATTGATCGCGCCGCTGGGGGTGGTGCCGGCGGAATAGGCCGTGAACCGGCCGTCGCCCAGATCGCGCAGAAGCGCCTCGGCCATGATCGAACGTGCCGAATTGCCGGAACAAAGAAACAGCACCCGATAGGGCCGGGCGCGCTCGGGCTCCGTGCTCTCGAAGGGCAGGCAGACATCCGGGCGACCGCGACAGCAATCGTTGACCAGATAGCCCACGAGCCCCTCACAGCTTTTCATGTCGACCTTGTAATAGAGCGACCGCCCGTCGCGGGTGCTGCTCACCAGCCCGGCGTCCATCAGGTCGGACAGGTAGCCCGAAAGCGTGTTGGCTTTCAGATGGAGTGCCTCGGCGATCTCGGTCGGGCGCACCGGACGCGGCGCGAAGCGCATCAGCAGGCGAAACACGGACAGCCGTCCGGCATGTCCGAGGGCGGCAAAGGCCTGAGGCGCGGTGTCACTGTCAAAAGCCATGGGAGACTCCATCATGTGGATTCAATTAATTCGACAATTCGCGAATAATGGAAATAAATGAGTCTGGCAAATGAAACTTTCATGACAGGGGAGGGGCGAAAGCCGGATTGAAGCCCGATCTGAGTCGGCATCTGAGCGGTCAAAGGGTGAGACACCCCGACGCAGACCCACCCCCAGAGCGCCATGATCGATTGCACTTCAGCCCCGGACATGTCAGCAAAGGGCAAGACAATAAAGCTCCGCCCGGATCACGCGCATATGACAAAACGGAAAAAAGACAGAGCCATCGCTCCGGAGCGACGGATGCTCTCTGCGCTTTTGGCGCGGGAGAAATCTGCGATCGGCCTGGCCTCCTGGCTCTCCGCCCTGTCGGGCTTTCTGTGGTTGCCGCAGGCCGCTCTCGTCGCCGCCACGTTCTCGCACCTGCTTCTCGGCGAGGGCGGCGTGCGCGTGGGCACAGGCGTTCTGAGCTTTCTCGGCTTTGCCGCGCTGCGTCTCATTCTGAACTATCTCGCCGAAGGGCTGCTGTTTCGCGCCGGTCAGGCGATCGTCACCCAGATGCGGCAGGAGATCCTCGCCCGCGAGGGGCAAAACTTGGGCACCTCTGCGCTGGGCGGGCCGGGGGCGCTGGCGGCGCTGGCGGGCGAAAAGCTCGACGCGCTCCTGCCCTATATCACCCGCTACACTCCGGCGCAGAAACGGGTGATGACCGTGCCCTTCGCCATTCTCGCGCTGGCCTTCTGGCAGAGCTGGGCCGTGGGGCTGGTCTTCGTCATCGCCGGTCCGCTGATCCCTGTGTTTATGGCGCTGGTCGGCTATGCCGCCAAGGAAGCCTCCGAACGCCAGATGCAGGAAATCGGCTCGCTTGGCGATCTGCTGGTCGACCGTCTGGCGGCGCTGGCCGATATCCGGCTTCTGGGCGCCGCACCGCGGCTGATCGAGCGGTTCGATCGTTCCGCCGACGATCTACGCAGCCGCACCATGGCGGTGCTGCGCATCGCTTTTCTCTCTTCCACGGTGCTGGAGCTTTTTGCCGCGCTGGGCGTCGCGATGGTGGCGGTCTGGGTCGGGTTTTCGCTTCTGGGCGAGCTGAGTTGGGGCGCCTGGGGCGGTGGCATCACGCCTTGGGCCGGGATTTTCCTCTTGCTGCTGGCGCCCGATTATTTCCAGCCGCTGCGCGATCTTTCCGCCGCCTGGCATGACAAGGCCGCCGCTCTGGCGGTCGCCGGCGAGCTGGCCAAATGGCAGGACCATGAGGCCGAAACGCTGCTCGGCACTGGCGCCAAGCGCGCGCCGCTTTCCGGTCCGGCCACGGTCCGGCTCAGCGGTGTGGCGGTTCGGCGCGGTGGGCGCAAGATCATCTACCCCGATGCCGAGATCGCGCCGGGCCAGCGCGTCGCCCTTTCCGGCCCCTCGGGGGCGGGCAAGACCACGCTTTTGCGCCTGATCGCCGGGCTGGACCGACCCGCGGCGGGGACGATCATGGTGGCGGGTCAGCCGCTCAGCGACGAGACTGCCGACGGCTGGCGGGCGCGTCTCGGCTGGATGCCGCAGGCGCCGATGTTTCTGGCCCGCTCGCTGCGCCATAATATCGCCTTTGGGGCGCCGCTCAGCCCCGATCTGTTGTCTGAGACCGCGCTTGAGGGCGTTCTCAAATCCCTGCCCAAGGGCGATCTCACGATCCTGGGCGAGACCGGCGGTGGTCTCTCGGGGGGCGAAGCCCGCCGGGTCATGCTGGCCCGCGCGCTGGCCGCGCGCCCCGATGTGGTGCTGGCCGATGAACCCACCGCGGATCTCGATCACGAGACGGCGGAACGGGTGACCGAGGCACTGCTGGCGCTGGCGGAGCGTGGCGCCACCCTGATCGTGGCCACCCATGATCCCAAGCTCATTGCCAAGATGGACCGGGTGATCGACGTGGCGCCGGCAGGGCGCGACGCGCAGGAGGCAACCCATGGCTAAGCTCTGGCATATCTTCCGGCTCATGATGCGTGGCGAGGCGAAATCGCTCTGGCGCGGGCTGTTGCTCTCGGCGCTGGTGCTGATGATGGGCGCGGCGCTTCTCGGCCTGTCGGGCTGGTTCATCGTCGCCGCCTCTGCCGCCGGGCTTCTCGGCACCGGCGCGGTGTTCGACGTGTTCCGCCCCTCGGCCATGGTGCGGTTTCTCGCCATTGGCCGCACGGCCACACGCTATGGCGAACGCATCCTGACCCATGACGCCACGCTCCGCGCTCTGACACGACTGCGGGTGACGCTGTTGAGCGGCCTGGCAAAGCGCTCGCACGAGCGGCTGATCCGGCTCCGGGGTGCACAGGCCCTGAACCGGATCATCGCCGATGTCGATGCGCTGGACGGCGTGCCGCTGCGGCTGTTCCTGCCGCTGATCGCCGGTGGCGCGACGCAGCTTTTGGCACTGCTGTTTCTGTCCTGGCTGGTCGATTGGCGCGTCGCCCTGCCGATCTTCCTGATCTTTACCTTTGGCGCGCTCGCCGTGCTGCTGTGGGGCATCCGGCGCGCCCGTGTGCCCTCGCGCCGGGCGGAAGCGGCGGCGCAGGCCTTTCGCACCCGCTTTATCGATCTGCTGACCAGCCGCGAGGATCTCGCGCTCTATGGTCAATTGCCCGATCAGTCCGAGGCCTGTCTCTCGGCCGAGGCGCGGCGGCAAGCGGCGGCCACCGCCACCGATTTTGTCGAACGTCAGGCCGGTGCTGCGCTGATGGTAATTTCCGCCCTGGCGGCGGCTGTGGCGCTGTGGATCGGCGGAGACCTGGCGCAGGCCGGCGTGATCACCCCGGCACAGGCGGCGATCGGGTTCTTCGCCGCGCTGGCGCTGATGGAAACCGTGGCGCCGCTGCGTCGGGCGGTCGCGGAAATGGGCCGGATGATCGGTGCCGCGCGGCGTGTGATCGCGCTGACGGAGGGGGCCTTGCAAGAGGGGCAGGGGGCAGACCCCGAGCTGTCCCGCGCGACCCCTGTACAACTGCGGTTTGATCAGGTCGGTTTTGCTCGCAACGGGGCGCAGCCGGTGATCGAAGGTTTCGATCTGAGCCTCGGCGCCTCCGAATGGGTGGCGTTGAAAGGCCCCTCGGGCGTTGGCAAAAGCACGGTGCTCTTGATGGCTGCCGGCGCGCTCGCCCCGACGCAAGGGCAGGTGACGCTGAACGGCCAGCCGGTGACGGAACTCGCCCCCGGCACCGTGACCCTCGTCGGTCAGAGGGCCGCACTCATTCAGGGCAGCATTGCCGAGAACCTGCGACTGGCCGCGCCCGAAGCCGATGACGCGGCGCTCCATGCCGCGCTCAGGGCGGTGGCGCTCGACGAGGTGATCGCCGCCAAGGGCGGGCTCGAGACCGGGCTCGGGCCGCGCGGCGCCGGTCTTTCGGGCGGCGAGACGCGGCGGCTGGTGCTGGCGCGTGCGCTTCTCAAACAGCCGTCGGTCCTGCTTCTGGATGAGCCGACCGAAGGGCTCGATCATCCGACGGCCGAACGGGTGCTCGCGGGGATTCGCGCGGCCCTGCCTCAGGCGGTGATTCTGATGGCGGCGCATCGCGCCGAAGAGCAGGGCGCCGCCGACAAGATCGTGACCCTCGGCTGACAGCCGCCGCAGCAATCTGTCTTTTCGGCCTGTACTCACGTTTAAGTGATTGGCAGAACGCCCAAATTCCCGGGGGCGCGCTGGCATGTCGCGGTACAATCGACATGTCGCAGGTCTAGGAAGGCCGCAGTCGTCAATAAATGCTATATTTAAAATATGTGATTTATTGACATGGGTCAAAGTGACCGATGGCGGCGCACTTTATTCCCAGGCTAGAAACATGCATCTGCGGGATATCTTTTGCCCGCGTAACAGGAGCAAGGGAAAATGGAATTCGGACTCGTTGAGCTGTCGCGCCTGCAATTCGCGATGACAGCCATGTACCATTTCCTCTTCGTGCCGCTGACGCTTGGTCTGTCGATCATCGTGGCGATCATGGAGACGGTCTATGTCATGACCGGCCGCCCGATCTGGCGGCAAATGACGAAATTCTGGGGCACGCTTTTCGGGATCAACTTCGTTCTCGGCGTGGCCACCGGCATCACCATGGAATTCCAGTTCGGCATGAACTGGTCCTATTACAGCCATTACGTGGGCGATATCTTCGGTGCGCCACTGGCCATCGAGGGGCTCATGGCCTTCTTCATGGAAGCGACCTTTGTCGGCCTGTTCTTCTTCGGATGGGACAAGCTGTCGAAAGTGGCGCACCTCGTGGTCGCCTGGCTGGTGGCCATCGGCTCGAACTTCTCCGCGCTCTGGATCCTGATTGCCAATGGCTGGATGCAGCACCCGGTGGGGGCAGAGTTCAACCCCGACACCATGCGCATGGAGATGACCAATTTCTTCGAAGTGGTGTTCAACGAGGTGGCACAGGCGAAATTCGTGCATACGGTTTCGGCCGGCTATGTCACCGCCGCCGTCTTCGTCCTGGGCGTGTCGTCGTGGTATCTGCTGAAAGGCCGTCACACGGAGCTGGCCCGGCGTTCGATCGCGATTGCCTCGGCCTTTGGTCTCGCGGCGGCGCTTTCCGTCGTGGTTCTGGGCGATGAGAGCGGTTACTCCGCCTCGCACACCCAGAAAATGAAACTCGCCGCCATCGAAGGCATGTGGGAAACGCAGGACGCTCCGGCCTCCTTCACCCTCGTCGGCATTCCGGATTCGGACGCCCGCGAAACCCATTACGCCATTCACATCCCCTATGTGATGGGGCTGATCGGGACGCGCTCGCTGACCCAGGAAATTCCGGGCATCGACAAGCTCGTGGCCGAGGCCAATGAGCGGATCCACTCCGGGATCACAGCCTATGATGCGCTGATGACCATTCGCGAACAACGTGACGCAACGCCGGCTTCGGTGCGCGCCACCTTCGAGGAAAACTCCGAGAACCTCGGCTTTGCGCTCTTGCTCAAGCGCTATGTCGATGATCCGCGCCAGGCCACCGAAGAACAGATCGCCATGGCCGCCGATGACACCGTTCCGGGCGTCGGGCCGCTGTTCTGGGCCTTCCGGATCATGGTCGGTCTCGGCTTCAGCTTCATCGCCGTGATGCTGTATTTCTTCTACCGCGCCTCCTTCCGCGGCATGCGTTTCCCGCGTTGGGCGCTGCGCCTCGGGGTGGTGATCATCCCGGCGCCGTGGATCGCCGCCGAGCTTGGCTGGTTCGTCGCCGAATTCGGGCGTCAGCCCTGGACCGTGGACGGGGTGCTCCCGACCGCGCTCTCGGCCTCGAACCTGTCGATCACCGATCTGCTGATCACGCTGGCGGGCTTTGTCATCTTCTACACGGTGCTCTTCATCGTCGAGATGGGTTTGATGCTCAAATACATCAAGAAAGGCCCCTACATGGATGTCGAAGAGACCGACAGCTGGATGGAGCGCCATGCGCATCGCCTGCGCACCCATGATGGCAAAGGTCCCTTTGCTGCTGAACCTGCGGAGTAACTGACATGATCCTGCATGAATTTATGACATTCGAAGTGTTGCGCGTGATCTGGTGGTTGCTGCTGGGCGTGCTGCTGATCGGCTTTGCGCTGACCGACGGGTTCGACATGGGGGTGGGCGCGCTTCTGCCCTTCGTCGGCAAGACCGACAAGGAACGTCGCGTGGTGATCAACACCATCGGCCCGGTCTGGGAAGGCAACCAGGTGTGGTTCATCCTTGGCGGGGGGGCGATCTTTGCCGCCTGGCCGCCGCTCTACGCGGTTTCCTTCTCGGGCTTCTATCTCGCCATGTTCCTGGTGCTGGCGGCGCTGATCCTGCGTCCCGTCGGCTTCAAATACCGCTCGAAGCGCGACAGCGCCAAATGGCGGACCACCTGGGACTGGGCCCTGTTCGTCGGCGGTGCCGTGCCGGCTCTGGTGTTCGGCGTGGCCGTGGGCAATGTGCTCCAGGGCGTGCCCTTCTACCTGACGCCCGACATGCTGATGCCGATGTACGAAGGCAATGCGATCATGAAGCTGCTGGGTCTGCTCAATCCCTTCGCGCTTCTGGCCGGTGTGGTCTCGCTCTCCATGCTTCTGATGCATGGCGCGGCCTGGCTTGGTCTCAAGACCGAAGGCTTCATCCAGCAGCGGGCGCAGAAGATCGGCACCGTGGCCGGGATCGTCGCCGCCGTCGCCTATGCGCTGGCCGGGCTCTGGCTCGCCATGGGCATCGACGGTTACCAGATCCTCGGTGAGGTGGTGAAAGACGGCCCCTCCAATCCGCTCTACTCCGAGGTGAGCAAGGGGGGCTCCTGGATGGCGGCCTATGCGGCACGTCCCTGGATCGTCATCGCGCCGATCATGGGGTTCGTCGGCATCGGCATGGCCGTGATGGGCCTGCGCAAAGGCAAGGAAGTCTCGACCCTTCTGTGGTCGAAACTGGGGATCACCGGGATCATTTCCTCGGTCGGTCTGACCATGTTCCCCTTCATCCTGCCCTCGACCGTCGACCCGAACAGCTCGCTTACCGTCTGGGACAGCTCCAGCTCGCATCTGACCCTCTTCGTGATGCTGCTCTGCGCGATCATCTTCGTGCCGCTCATCCTCGCCTATACCGCCTGGGTCTACAAAGTGCTCTGGGGCAAGGTCACCGAGGAAGACCTCGACAACAACGCTCAGAGCTACTGAGAGAAAGGACCAACACATGTGGTATTTTGCCTGGCTTCTCGGCCTCCCGCTCGCCGCTCTGTTCGCGGTTCTGAACGCGATGTGGCTGGAAATGCGCGAAGATGCCTGCCTCGCCGATGAAGGTGGCGAAGCGTGCAATCGAGACACCTGATCTAAAGTCCTGCAGGCGGCATTCGACCTGCCCCTGCACCTCTCTTTGTCCCTTCAGGTGACCGCTCCGGGGATGTCGTTCCACCATCCCCGGAGCGCCTTTCAAACTGTGCCGCCCGCTGCCCTGTGGGCGGAATTTTCCGCACCAAAAATATGCATACATATGCATGCAAATATATTATGGAGAGAAACATGCACTCACCAAAATCCCCGGCGTTGAACCGCAGAGGATTCCTCGGTCTGGCGGCCGGGGCAACGGCGCTGACGGTGACCGCGGGCAACGCCCAGGCCGCCACCGTCAAGACCAACGCGAAAATCGTCATCATCGGCGCAGGTGCCGGCGGCACCGCGCTGTCGAACCGTCTGATGGACCGGCTCGAAGGTGCCCAGATCACCCTGATCGATCCGCGCAAGGAGCATCTGTATCAGCCCGGGCTGACACTCGTCGCCGCCGGGCTCAAACCGGCAGATTACGTCACCTCCGAGACCTCCGACTGGCTGCCCAAAGGCGTGACGCTCATTCAGGAAAAAGCCGCTGCCATCGACCCCGTCGCGAAAACCGTATCGACCGACGGCGGTCAGACACTGACCTACGATTTCCTCGTCGTGGCCCCGGGCCTCATTCTCGATCATGATGCCATCGAAGGCTTCTCGCTCGACATGGTCGGGGAAAACGGCATCGGTGCGCTCTACGCCGGACCGCAATATGCCGCCGCCACCTGGAAAGCCGCGTCGAAATTCATCGAAGAGGGCGGCCATGGCATTTTCACCCGTCCGGGCACCGAGATGAAATGCGCCGGCGCGCCTCTGAAACACACTTTCCTGATCGACGACCGTCTGCGTCGTGCCGGCAATCGCGGCAAGGCCGAGATCACCTATGGCGCTCATGATGGCGCGCTCTTCGGTGTGCCGATCGTCTCGGAAAAGGTGCGCATGCTGTTCGGCGATCGCGACATCGCTCCGGTCTATCGGCACACGGTGAAAGCCATCGATGCGGGCGCCAAGCGCGTGACCTTCAACACCGCCGAGGGCACCGAGGAGATGGATTACGATTATATCCACCTGATCCCGCCGCAGCGCGCCCCCGAGGTGATCCGCCAGTCCGGCCTGTCCTGGGCCGACAAATGGACCGATCAGGGCTGGGTCGAATGTGACATGGCAACGCTGCAGCACCTGCGCTACCCGGAGATCTGGGCGCTTGGCGACGTCGCCGGCGTGCCGAAAGGCAAAACCGCCGCCTCCGTCAAATGGCAGGTGCCGGTGGTCGAGGATCAGATCGTTTCCGCCATCGCCGGCACCACGCCGACCGAGACCTATGGCGGCTATACCTCGTGCCCGATGATCACCAAGATCGGTCGCGCCATGCTGGTGGAGTTCGACTACAACAACAACCTGACCCCGTCCTTCCCGGGCATCATCCCGCCGCTCGAAGAGCTGTGGATTTCCTGGCTGATGAAAGAGGTGGCGCTGAAAGCCACCTATAACGCCATGCTGCGTGGCAAGGCCTGAGGAGAGAGCGACATGAAAGAACTCACTTTTGAAACCCTGATCGCCGTGTTCGAGGAAATCTTCGGCCGCGGGCTGTTCTGGATCATGGTCGCCGCCGCCGCCGTGGTGACGCTGGCCTATCTCTTTGTGCTGATCCGTGATCGCGCGGTGAGCTGGCGCAAATTCCTCTGGGCGCAGCTGTCGATGCCGGTGGGCGCCGTGGCCGCGGTCTGGTTCGTCATGGGCATGACCCACTCGAGCCCGGCGGACATCGGCGGGGCGGTGGATCTCATCGTTTTCCTGGGCGTTGCTGTGATGGGCGCGATCGGTATGGCGATCCTCGTCTACACGCTCGAGTCGCTGGTGAAACCGCGCAAAGCCAAATTGGAATCCTGAGGGTCGTCCCGTTCCGTTCGACCTGAAGGGTGGGCGCCCCCGGTGTGCGGACCGGGGGCGTTCTTTTTTGAACCGTGCCGGGCGCGTCGGTCGGGGGGCACCTATGTGAATGAATAGGCGTAGACCTTGTTCAGATATTTCTGATCATCGATACGAAAATGCGTTTCTCCGACCTGTTCGAACCCGCGGGACAGATAGAAGGCAATCGCAGGCGCATTCTCCGCATTCGTCGTCAGCCAGACGGATGTTTCGGCCCTGTCCCGACACTGTTGAAAGACCGCTTCCAAGAGCCGCTTGCCGATGCCCTTTCCATGATGACGGGGCTGCACATAGAATGTCGCAATCTCCGTATCGGAACAGCCCGCCACCGGTGCTGTGCTGTCAGAAGAGACGCGGATGAAGCCGTCGATCCCTTCTTCGTTCTCGGAGACGAGGATGAATTGACGCGGGTCCGAGATCTGCTTTTCGATCTTTGCCGGTGTGAATTCGTTCAAGGCGAAATCGGCGAAAAAGCGGTTCACACCGCGTCGAAGATAGGTGCCGATCCAAACCTCAATCGAGATGGCGGCGATGCTGGATGCATCGGAACGGGTCGCTCTGCGTAAACTCATGTCCGACAGGCTTGATATTCCGGCGAGGATGTCAAGGACATCCCGTGTGACTGGGTGGCACCGCGAGAGTTGCACGCCCCTGGCCATGTCTGATTTTGCCGAGGAGGTGGTCCGCGCCGCGCCGCGGCGAGGGCGATTGGGTGGTCCAGATACAGCCTGCGGGGGCCGACGAAAGTCCGACACCAATCCGACGCTTTGCCGACAGGGCTTTCGCGGCGCCTATTCCGGTAGGAAGCGGCTCAGCGCAATCGCCTCCTGGTCGCCCATCAATGCCCAGGCGGTCTCCATATGCGCCTTCATGATCGCCCGTGCCGCCCCGGCGTCGCCCTCGCGCAGAGCCGCCAGCAACCGGGTCTGGAAATCCAGTCCGCGCAGTCGCAGCTCCGGGTTCACCGGGGTGTAGAGTTGGCGATAGGTGGTGATGTCGGACAGGAGCTTGACCATGAAATCGATGACGAAACCCAGAAGCGGGTTCCTGGCCTGTTCCGCCAGCACCGCGTGAAAGCGCAGCGAGGCGATATGCTGTTCGCGCTCCTCGTCCTGGGTGCGCGCCGGCACCTGATAGAGCGCGATGATCTCGGCCAGTTGATCGAGCACTTCCGGGGACAGTTTGCCGGCCAGTGCCGCGGCGTTCTCGGGTTCGAGCGCGCGCCGCATCTGATAGATGTCACCGATGGTCAGGTTCTTGAAATAGAAGTAATTTCCCAAGAGCGCCTTGGCGCGGGTGCGGCTGACCTCGTGGACAAAAGAGCCACCGCCCGGTCCGGTCCGGGTCTTGATCAGGCCTTGCGCCTCGAGGATGCGCATCGCCTCGCGGATCGTGCCCTTGGCCATGCCGAAATGCGCCATCATCTCTGGCTCGGAGGGCAGCCGGTCGCCGGCCTGCATGCCGCGTTCGACCACCCAATCCTTGATCGCCTCGGCGACGCGGGCGGGGCGGGACAGCCGGGGTTCCGTCGGCTTTTCAGCCTTCGAGCGGGTGGTGGCAGGCGGCAAGTTGATCTTCTCCCATCGGGCGCAGTCGGGGTTCTTCGGTGCGGCACAGTTCCGTGGCGTGCACACAGCGTCCGGCAAAGGCGCATCCGGGCGGCGGGTTGAGCGGATCGGGCAATTCGCTGTCCTTCTGCTCGGGGGCTGTGAGGGCCCGCCCGACCACCGGCGCGCTTTCGGCCAGAAGCTTGGTATAGGGGTGTTTCGGGGATTTGAAAATATCCTCCGCCCTGCCGATCTCGACCACCGAACCGAAATAGAGCACGACAACCCGGTCGGAGACCGCCTCGACCACCGCCAGATCGTGGGAAATGAACAGGTAGGTGAGATTGAATTGCGCTTTCAACTCGGCCAGCAGGTTCAGCACCTGGGCCTGAACCGACACATCCAAGGCCGAGACAGGCTCGTCCAGAACCATGATTTCCGGGCTGGCCGCCAGCGCCCGGGCGATGCCGATCCGCTGGGCCTGACCGCCGGAGAACTCATGCGGATAGCGGTCGAGAAATTCCTCGCGCAGGTTGACCGAGGCGAAGATCTCGCGGGTCCGCTTGTCGCGCGCCGGCTTGTCGAGACCGTGCAGGCGCTTCAGCGGCACCTCCATGATCTGGCGAATGGTCTTGCGCGGGTTCAAGGACGAGATCGGGTCCTGAAATACATATTGAATGAGCCGCCCGAAAGCCGCCGGATCGGCGGTGTCGAGCGCCTTGCCGGCGATCTCGATCTGGCCTTTCGTGGGCTCCAACAGCCCGACCAGCATCCGTGCCAATGTGGATTTGCCACAGCCGGATTCGCCGACGATGCCAAGGGTTTCGCCCTTCTCGACGGCAAAGGACATTGGCCGGACCGCGCGCACGCCGGGCGGTGCTTTGCCAAACAGCGGCTTGGCCAGCGGGAAGGTTTTCGCGAGTTCGGAGATTTTCAGCGCTTGCATCAGATGGCCTCCTCGGGAAACAGGCAACGCACGGCGCGAGCTGCCATGCCTTCGAGCGCCATGCCTTCGCGTGCCGTGCCTTTGAGCGCGATGGTGCCCGTGCGGCAGGTCTCGCTGGCCTTGTCACAACGCGCGGCAAAGGCGCAGCCCTCGGGCAGGTTGTCCACCACTGGTGGCAGGCCGGGGATCGTCGCCAGTTCGCGTCGCCCGCCACCGAGTTCCGGCACACAGGCAATGAGGCGCTTGGTATAGGGATGGGCAGGGGCGTCGAGCACCGCCATGGTCGGACCTTCCTCGACGATCTGGCCGGCATACATCACCGCCACCCGGTCGCAGAGCTGCGCCACCACGCCGAAATCATGGGTGATGAAAATGATCGCCAGCCCGCGTTCGCGCCGCAGCTCATCCAGAAGCGCGAGGATCTGCGCCTGTACCGTCACGTCCAATGCGGTCGTGGGTTCATCGGCGATGATCACGTCCGGATCGTTGGCCAAGGCCATGGCGATGCCCACGCGCTGGCGCATGCCGCCGGACATTTCATGCGGGAAATTGTCCAAGCGCTGCTCGGCATTGGGGATGCGCACGGATTTCAACAGCTCCAGCGCCTTGGCGCGCGCTTCCGTTCTGGACGTGTCGTGATGCGACTGGATCGCCTCGATCAGCTGATCGCCGATCTTGTAGAGCGGATGCAGCGTCGCCAGCGGGTCCTGAAAGATATAGGCGACATTCTCGCCACGTTTGGCGCGCAGGCTCTCATAAGATGCTGATAGCAGATCCTCGCCGCCATAGCGCACCGCCCCGCCGGTCACCACGCCCGGCGGCGAGGCGACGAGCCCCATCACCGAGAGCGCGGTGACGGATTTTCCAGAGCCGGATTCGCCAATGATGCCAAGGCATTCGCCGGGGTTCACGTGGAGCGAGACCCGATTGACGGCGCGATAGATGCGCGGCCCGACATGGAATTGCGTCTCGAGTTCCTGCAGGTTCAGGAGGCCTTTCTGATCGGCCTCGGGCACCGCGCCCTTGCGGTCCACGAGGGTCGTGGCGCGCGGACGCGAGAGCGCGCCGGATTTGAGCCGCGGATCGAGCGCATCGCGCACCCCGTCGCCCAGCAGATTGATCGACATGACGATGAGGAAAATCATCAGGCCCGGCACCACAGATGTATGTGGCGCGGTGATCAGTGCCGCGCGCGCCTCGCCCAGCATCGAACCGAGATCGGCGTCGGGTGGCTGGCTGCCAAGGCCGAGAAAACTCAGCCCGGCGGTCTCGAGGATCATCCAGCCTACCGTGGTGGAAATACCGATGACGATCACCGGCAGCACATTGGGCAAAAGCTCCGAGGTGATGATCCGTGTGTGCCCGAGGCCCGCGAGCCGTGCCGCGTCGATGAATTCGCGGCCTGCCAGCGAGACGGTGATGCCGCGGATGTTGCGGGCAAAGAACGGCACATTGACCGCCGCCACGGCGATCAGCGCATTCATCAATCCGGGGCCGAGGGCCGCGACAATGGCGAGTGCCAGAAGGATATAGGGAAAGGCCATCAGCATATCGATGCCGCGCATGATCAGATTGTCGATGCGCCCGCCGAAATAACCGGCGATGATGCCAATCGCAGAACCAACAAACGCGGCGGCAAAGGCCGAGATCAGCCCGATCGCCAAAGATACCCGCGTGCCATGCATCAGGCGGGCCATGAGGTCCCGCCCCAAATGGTCGGTGCCGAGAAGATGGCCTTCGGAAAACGGTCTGAGGAAGCGGTCGCCGGTGGCGGTGACATTCGGGTCGGGCAGGGGAAGCAGCGGTGCGATGAGCACCAGCACGAGGATCAGCCCCAGCACCACAGCCCCGAGACCGGCGAGCTTGTTGCGAAACAGCAGGCGAAGGAAAGTCGTCATGGCGGCCCCTTGCGTCTTGATCAGGTTTTGATGCGCGGATCGAGGAGGCTCTGGGCCACATCGACAGCGATGTTGAACAGCACGTAACAGGCGGCGACAAAGACGACGCCGCCTTGCACCAAAAGGATGTCACGCTTGAGAATGGCATCGACCAGCATCCGGCCCACGCCGGGCCATTGGAACACCATCTCGATATAGACCGCGCCGGAGAGCACGAAGCCCGCCTGAATGCCCAGCACCGGGATGATCGCCACCATGGCGGCGCGGAGCGCATGGCCCATCAGGACACGGCGTTCCTTGACGCCCTTGGCCCGTGCGGTGCGGATGTAATCCTGACGCAGCACCTCGAGCATGGCAGAGCGCGACATCCGGGCGACCACACCGGTGGCTACGGCCGCGAGCGCGCCGGCGGGCATGATCAGATGGCGGATCAGATCGGGCAGATCGCCGCCGCCATAGATCGCATACATACCCGAGACCGGCAGCAGGCGCAGGTCCACCGCGAAGATCAGGATCATCATCATGCCGAGGAAAAACGACGGCACGGAAATGCCGATCAGCACGACGAAGGTGATGAGCTTGTCGGCGAGACCGTATTGCCGCGCGGCGGAGATGACGCCGGCGAGAATGCCCAGTACGGCGCAGAGCACAAAAGAGGTGCCGGCGAGAACGAGTGTGGCGCTGAACCGTTCGAGGATTTCGTCCAAAACCGGCCGGTTGAGCGAAAAGGACCGCCCGAAATCGCCGGTCAACATATTGCCGAGCCAGATGAAATAGCGCTGCACCAAGGGTTTATCGAGGCCTAGATCGCGGTTCAGCTTTTCGACATTCTCCGGCGTCGCGTAGCTGCCGAGAATGGCGGTGGCGGGATCTCCGGGGATCATCGCCATGATCAGAAACACGATCACGGTGATGCCGAGGAGCACGGGAATGGCGGAAATCAGGCGTTTCAGGATGTAGCTGCCCATGGGTGCGCTCCCCTGTTGGCTGGCGAAAAACGGATGTCGGAAACGTGTCGGCTTTCCGTCGGACTATTGTCGGGCACGGATGGCGGGCGCGGAAAGCCGCAGATGACCGGGCGCGATCCCTTGATCCCATGGCAGGGATCAGGGAACCGCGTCCGGAGATCAAGACTTGCAGATCACTCCTTGGTCACCGACTGCAATTGCAGCAGGAAGGAGGGCTCGAGCGAGAAATTCCCGACCCGATCCGTGGTCACCGCATTCTGTTTCCAGTTGGCGACAAAGACCCAAGGGGCGTCTTCCTGAACGATCGCCTGCATTTCCTTGTAGAGCGTGGCGCGTTCCTCCTGATTGGTGGACACACGGGCTTTTTCCAACAGCGCGTCGACCTCGGGGTTGGAATAATAGCCGGAGTTGAAGCCGCCCTTGTCGGGCCAGGCCTCGGTCCGCAGAGCCAAAAACGGCAGGGTGTCCGGGTCATTGGTCATCCAGGCCATCTCGGCCATGTCCGCCTTGCCCTCGAGGCCGGGGTTCACCTCGCCCAGGAAAGTGTTCCATTCATAGGTCTCGATTTTCACGTCCAATCCGACGGCCTCGAGATCGGCCTGGATCGCCGTGCCCATGGGGATCGGGTCGAGCATGCCGGAGCCGCCCTCGGTGACGTAGAAGGTCAGAGAGGCGCCCTCGGCCCCGGCCTCGGCCAGAAGTTCCTTGGCCTTTTCCGGGTCGTAGGGATAGGGATCGAGCGCCTCGTTATAGGCCCAGGCGAAAGCGGGCGGGGTCGGTCCGGCGGCGACATCGGCGGTGCCTTCGAGCACGTCATTCACCAGCGCCTCTTTGTTGATCGCGTAATTGGCGGCCTGACGGACGCGTTTGTCGGCAAAGGGGCCTTCTTTGGCGTTGAGGATCAGGAACCAGAGATGCGGTCCGGCCTGTTCGACGATATTGAAAGCGTCGCTTTGGAATTGCGACAGCGCGGTCGGCGGCACCTCGACCATCATGTCGATGCCGCCAGCGAGCATTTCGGCGACGCGGGTGTTGGCATCCGTGATGGGACGGAACACCACCGCCTCTGTGCCGGCGGGATCGCCCCAGTAATCGGGGTTCTTCTCGATCACCACGGCCTCGTTGGAGCGCCATTCGGCGAATTTGAACGGGCCGGTGCCCGCCGGGTTACGGCCGAAATCGACGCCATTTGCCTCGACCGCCGCGGGCGAGACCATCAACCCCGTGGGATAGGCGAGATTGGACAGGAAGGGCGCGTAGGGGCCGTTCAGTTTGAATTTCACGGTGTACGTATCCACCGCTGTCGTTTCTTCGATCGCCGAGAAGAAGAAGGCCAGCGGGAAAGGTCCGGTGTTGTAATAGGGGTGGTCCTCATTGAGCATCCGGTCGAAATTGAATTTCACCGCCTCGGCGTTGAAGGGTGTGCCATCGTGGAACATTACGCCTTCGCGCAGATGGAATGTGTATTCCGTGCCGTCCTCGGAGATCTCCCAGCTGGTCGCCAGACCCGGGGCCACTTCGAGCGTGCCGGGGGCGTATTTCACCAGGCCTTCGTAGAGATTTACCAGAATGCGGAAGTCATTCACCGCCGTCACCGCCGCCGGGTCGAGCGATTTGGGTTCGGCGATCTGACCGACGATCAGCACGCCTTCGGGGGTTTGTGCGAAGGCCGGGGCCCCCAGCGTGACCAGGCCGCTCATCAGCGCCGCGCCGGCCGTGGCCATCAGGCCGCTCATCAGGCCGCGACGTGTCCAATTGAAAAGTTCCATCTCGTGCACTCCCTGCTTTGTCGATGGTCTGTTATTGGAATCGAATTTATCACGATAATTTGCATAGTCAATTTTTCATGATAAATAGGAGAGGTGCCGGCCAAGCCCTGCTCATAATCGCGCCGAACCGTTCAGTCAGACCATCTTCAGATCACAAGAGGACCGCTCGCATGACCTTTTCCATTCTCGTCAAGGACCCCGAGACCGGCGCCATCGCAGGCGCGGCGGCCACCGGTTCGCTCTGTGTCGGCGGATGGGTGCTGCGTGGCGATCTGCGCGCGGGCATGTCGGCCTCGCAAGGCGCGTCCCCCTCGACATTCTGGGGCGAAGACGTGCTCGCGGCGATGCGGGGCGGGCAGGGCGCGGCAGAGGCGGTCGCCGCCGTCACGACCCCGGATCGCAAGCGCGCCGACCGGCAACTCTCGGCACTGGATCTCAGCGGGCAGGGGGCGGCCTTCACCGGCGAGGGCAACACCGATGCCAAGGGCGCGGTGCGGTTCGAGAATGGTGTGGTGGCGGGCAACTTGCTCAGCGATCTCAAGGTCCTGGAGGCGATCCGGGATGGTTATCTCGCGGCCTCCGGGCCGCTTGGCACGCGGCTTATCACGGCGCTGCGCGCCGGCGCGGCGGCGGGGGGCGACAGTCGCGGACTTCTCTCGGCGGCGCTGTTGATCCTGCATGAGGATCGCGCGCCCCTGACACTCCGGGTGGACTATCACGAGAGCGATCCGATCGGTGCGCTTGCGACGCTTTGCGGTAAGGCGACCAGTGGCGACTATGCCTTCTGGGCGCGTCAGGTGCCGTCGCTGAGCGATCCGATGCGCGGCCTCGACTGAGCCGGGACGCGCGCAAGGGGAGGGCGTTTCGCTTTACATCACGGGGTGGCTCCGGTAAGCGCGGGGGCAAGTTTGAGAGGGGCGAAACGAGCTCATGTGCGATACTTCCATCATCATCCCCTGCCGCAATGAAGCGGAGAATATCGGTGCGCTTCTCGACGAGATCGCCACGGCCTGTGTGCCGATCGGTCCTTATGAGATCATTGTCATCGATGACGCTTCCGACGACGGCATGGCGGAGATCCTGGCAAAACGGATGAAATTCATGCCGCAGCTGCGGGTGATCCGTCACGACCGCTCCGGCGGGCAATCGGCCGGGGTGCATAGCGGCGTGCGCGCCGCCCGTGGCACGGTGTGCTGCACGCTCGATGGCGACGGTCAGAACCCGGGCACGGAAATTCCCAATATGATCGCGCCCTTTGCCGGGCCGGAGGGGGCGAAGATCGGTCTCGTCGCCGGGCAGCGGGTCGGGCGTCAGGACACGTTCTCGAAACGCTACGCGTCCAAGTTTGCCAATGCGCTGCGCGCCAAAATCCTCAAGGACGGCACCCGCGACACCGGCTGCGGGCTCAAGGCCTTTCGTCGCGACGATTTTCTCGGGCTGCCCTATTTCGATCATATGCACCGCTATCTGCCGGCGCTGTTCGCCCGCGATGGCTGGCAGATCGCCCATGTCGACGTGTCGCACCGGGCGCGCGGCGGTGGCCGGTCGCATTACTCGAACCTGCAACGCGGCCTGGTCGGCATTGTCGATCTGATGGGGGTGGCCTGGCTGCTCAGGCGCCGCAAGAAATCGCGGCCGGAAGAGATCGTGGCAGAGGTGATGACCCCGCAGGCGGGGGAGTGAGCCGATGACCTGGCTGATGACGATCCTGCATGTCGACACGCTGCCCGAGCTCTGGTGGGTGCTCTTCGGTCTGTCGGCGCAGCTGATGTTTACCGCCCGGTTTCTGGTGCAATGGATCGCCTCTGAGCGGGCGAAGGATTCCGTCATGCCGGTGGCGTTCTGGTATTTCTCGCTGGCCGGCGGGCTGATGCTGTTTGCCTATGCGGTCTATCGCAAGGATCCCGTGTTCGTGCTCGGCCAGTCGCTGGGCGTCATCATCTATTTCCGCAATCTCTGGCTGATCTATGCAAACCGACGCGCCCAAAACACCCCAAGCGACACCAGCCTCTCCGAGTGAATGGCTGCCACTGGCGGCTGGCTTTGCGCTGTTGGCCGTGGCGCTGCGGCTCTTGGCGCTTGCCTTTGATCGCACCGATCTTTTCGTCGATGAGGTGCAATATTGGTTCTGGGGGCAGAACCTCGATTTCGGCTATTATTCCAAGCCGCCGCTGATTGGCTGGCTGATCCGGGCGGTGACCGACCTGGTGGGCTCGGATGCCGCCTTCTGGGTGCGCATGCCCGGGGCGGTGCTGCATGGGGTCACCGCGCTTTTGCTCGGCGCTGTGGCGGCACGATTGGCAGGGCGCAGGGCGGCGCTCTGGACCGTGGGGCTCTATCTGAGCCTGCCGTTTGTGGCGCTGGGCTCGGTGATGATCTCGACCGATACGGTGATGGCGCCCGCCTACGCGGCCGCGCTTTTGTTCTTCTTCCGCACGGCCGAGACGCGGCAGATGCGCGATGCGCTGGCCACCGGGATCTTTGCCGGTCTCGCCTTCATGGCGAAATATGCCGCGATCTATTTTCTCGCCGGCGCGGCGATGGTGATGCTCAGCCAGCCGCAATTTCGGCCGGGCTGGCGCAATCTCACGCTGATGCTCGCCGGCTTTGCGGCGGTGATTTCGCCCAATGTGATGTGGAACCTGTCGCATGATCTGACCACGGTCGCGCATACGATGGACAATGCCGGCTGGGTGCGGCACGGCGCGGCTTTCGATTTCGGCTCCATGGCGGAATTCGTGCTGAGCCAGTTCGGGGTTTTCGGCCCGGTGACCATGGCGGCTCTGATCCTCGCCTATCTCCGGCCGTTGAGAGGCGCGGGCGGTATGCGCCCCGCTCTGGTGCTGTTTTCCATTCCGGCGCTCCTGGTGGTGACGGTGCAGGCGCTCCTGGACAAGGCCTATGCCAATTGGGCGATTGCCAGCTATTTCGCCGGGGTGATCCTTGCCGTGACCGTGCTGCCGCCGCTCTGGCGCAAGATCGCGCTGGTGATCAACCTGGCGCTTTCGGCGCTCTTGCCGCTGATCATTGTCCTGGCGCCCTGGCCCGAGCTGAACGGGCGGCCCTTGGCGGAGCGTTATCTCGGGCGTCACGCCCTGTCCGAGAGCATTCTCGATCTCGCAGAGCGCGAAGGCCTGCCCGTGGTCACGGGAAATCGCGATATCATCGCCGATCTGTTCTATATCGGGCGTGACCGGGGCGTCGCGCTTTATGCGCTGCCCGAGACCGGGCGGGCGTCGAGCTATTACGCGCAGAACCGGGCGTTGCCTTCCGGGCAGGAGGGCGACGTGCTGGTGATCTGGGCCGGCGAGCCTGTCCCCTGCAAAGATCTGATCCCCTTGGAGGGGTTGGTTCTGACCGGGGTCTACAGCCGAAGCGCGCTTCATGCCGGACGTGTGTCCGCGCAATGCCTGTTCGACTGAACCTCAATTGAGCCTCAGTTGTGTCCATGCAAATGGCGCCGATCGGATCGCCGGACGCTATGTGAACCCGCCACATGAAAACGACCGGCCTGCGCCTTTTGGGCAGGCCGGCCGCTTTGATTTTAGGAGTGGTCCCAGGGGGTTGGCCATGGGGTTTGGCCATGGAGTTTGACCGTGGGGCGGGCCGTGGATCTGGCGGTGTCGGAACTTCAGTGCCCCGTGGGTTTCAAGACCACGGTGACCGTGCGCAGGATCAGTGCGATATCGGTCATCAGGCTGAGCTTGCGATAATAGAGATTGTCGAATTTGATCCGGGCGACAAAGCTGGTCTCGCCACGGCCCGAGACCTGCCAAAGGCCGGTGATGCCCGGGCGCATCTTGAAATAGGCTTCGCCCTTTGCCGCCTCATACATCATCTGCTGGCTGGGCATGAAGGGGCGAGGACCGACAAAGCTCATGTCGCCCTTGAGCACGTTGAGCACCTGCGGCAATTCATCGAGCGAGGTCTTGCGGATGAAATTGCCGATCTTGGTGATCCGCGGATCATGGCGCAGTTTCTGATAGGTCTGCCATTCTTTCGCGATCTCAGGATTTTCCTGACAGAGCTTCAGCAAGATCGCATCCGCGTCGACATGCATCGAACGCAGCTTGTAAAACTGGAATGTCTTGCCGTTCCGTCCGACGCGCCGCTGGGCGTAAAAGGCCGGACCACCGTCGAGCTTGACCAGAAGCGCCAGGATCAGAATGACCGGCACCACAATCGGCGAGACCATGAAGAAGAAGAGCAGATCAAACAGACGTTTCCCGACACTTTTATAGAGCGAGAACTTCGCCTTTGATGTGGGGTGTATAAGTGAGAAATCTTGGGAGGACTTAGAAACATATGTCATGGTTTTCCCCAACCGTAAGAACGAACCAACTACCAACGCGTAACTTTGCGACTGTGACTTAGTCACTCTACTGCTGTCGCGAGAATTTGTTTACCCTATGGTAACCATTTTTTCGGGAAAGATTGAACCAACTCTGTTGCCGCGGCGCAGAATTCGCCGATGCTGATGCAAAAAGCATCGCTTTGAAGTTCGGACTATTTGAAATTTATGGTTAATATGACGATTTTGCGAAATATTGCGACCTGCGCTGTTAGCGAAAATACGCCCAATCGGGAAACGATTCGCCTTGGGGCGGACGGGAGGCGCTGCGATGCAGCAGCGGGCCGGGGTCTGTTGATTCCATCTGGCCGGGGACACCGCCCAAGAGAATGGGAAAGAGAATGGGAATGTGGGTGGAACACGAGGTAGAAGCGGAGGGTGCGCAGCTGAAGTTTCTGCCTGCCGTCGATCCTCTCTCTCGTCGCCGTGCTTGACGCGGGCGATCAGGCGGGGGCACAAAGTGCCTCGATTGGCTGAAACCTGGCGCCCCCACGGTGCGCTTGATCTCAACGGTGTGTTTGACATCAACAGGGTGCCCAGGCGTGAACGGCGCTGCGTTGCGGCCCCGGGCGCCTGAGGCGGAACAAAGGAACATGGAAGAACAATGGCGGATGCAAGTGCCTGGTTCGGCGCCGAGGAATGGCAGGCCATCGCCCTGTCGCTGAAAGTGGCCTTCTGGGCCTCGCTTCTGAGCCTGCCGTTCGGGGTTTTCATCGCCTATGCGCTGGCGCGCTGGCGCTTTCCCGGGCGACAGCTCCTCAATGGGCTGGTGCATCTGCCGCTGATCCTGCCGCCGGTGGTCACCGGTTACCTGCTGCTTCTGACCTTTGGTGCCCGCGCGCCTCTGGGGGCGTTCCTCAAGGATTTCGGCATCGTCTTTTCCTTTCGCTGGACCGGTGCGGCGCTGGCCGCGGCCATCATGGGCTTTCCGCTGATGGTCCGTGCGATCCGGCTGTCGATCGAGGCGGTGGACCGCAAGTTGGAGGAGGCCGGGTCCTCTCTCGGGGCCTCGCCTTTGCGGGTCTTCTTCGAAGTCACCTTGCCGCTGTCCTGGCCCGGCATTCTCGCGGGTGCGGTGCTGGCCTTTGCCAAGGCGCTGGGCGAATTTGGCGCGACGATCACCTTTGTCTCCAATATTCCGGGCGAGACCCGGACGCTGCCCTCGGCGATCTACGCGTTTCTTCAGGTGCCGGGCCAAGAGGGCGCGGCGCTCAGGCTGGTCGCGGTCTCGGTCACCCTCGCGATGGCGGCGCTTCTGGCGTCGGAGCTTCTGGCGCGTCGCGTGGCGCGCAAGGGGGCGGCGCGATGAGCATGCAGATTGCCCTGCGGCATGGCTTTGCCGATTTCACGCTGGATGTGACGTTCGACGTGCCGGCCGGGATCACCGTCCTGTTCGGCCGGTCCGGTTCTGGCAAGTCCACGGTCATTCGCGCCGTCGCCGGGTTGCTCCATCCGGAACGCGCGCGGATCGAGCTCGAAGGCAGGGTGCTTTGCGACACCGCGGCCGGGATCTGCCTGCCGCCGCACAGGCGGCGGATCGGCACGATCTTTCAGGACGCGCGGCTGTTTCCGCATCTCACCGTGAAGAAGAACCTCGATTTCGGTCGCCGGTTCGCCCGCCGGAGCGTGTCGGAGCGCGAGGTGGCGCAGATGGTCGAGATGCTCGGCATCGGTGCGCTGCTCGACCGCCGGCCCGATGGTCTGTCGGGCGGGGAACAGCAACGTGTCGCCATCGGTCGGGCACTCTTGTCCGGGGCGGAGTTGATTCTCGCCGACGAGCCGCTGGCGGCGCTGGATGAGGCGCGCAAGGCGGAGATCCTGCCCTATTTCGAGCGCTTACGCGACGAATTGTCCGTGCCGATGCTCTATGTCAGTCACAGCCCCGCCGAGGTGGCACGGCTCGCGACCACGGTGATCGCGCTGGAGCGTGGCAAGGTGATCGCGCAGGGACCCGCCACCGAGATCCTCAGCGATCCGGATGTGCTGCCGGTGGGGGCCGCGGGCGCCGGGGCGCTGATCCTTGCGACGCTCAAGATGCATCACCCGGACGGGGTGAGCGAGCTCAGCGCCGGTGGCGCGCCGCTGTTCCTGCCGCAGGTCGAGGCGGTGCCCGGGGCCGAGCTGCGCCTGCGCATTGCGGCGCATGAGGTGATTTTGTCACCCAGGCGTCCCGAGGGCCTTTCGGCACTCAATATCCTCTCCGGCACGATCGCCGAGCTGCGCGAGGAACCGGGCACCGGCGTGCTGGTGGTGTTGGACACCCCGGCCGGGCGGATCCTGTCCCAGATCACCCGCCGTTCCGCCACGGCCCTGGCCCTGCGCGAGGGCATGCCCTGTCATGCGGTGATCAAGACATTGTCGATTGCCCGCGAGAATTACGGCGGGGGAAACCCTCGCGGAGTTTGAGGCCCACTCTTTGCGACCCACTCCTTGCGGCCCAGTCTTCGAGGAGCAGCCTTTGAGGCCCAGTCTTTGAGGTCGGTCAAAGTGCCGTAAGAGGCGTTAGGATAGAGAATTTTCAGAAGTCGCAAGAAAAGCTATACTTGCGTATGCCGGAAAAAACGTTACACATGCAAGAAATTGAATATTAGGCGGATGCCTAATCACAGACAGAGGTCCACATGCACCGCACGCTTTTGCTTTCGATGATGCTCCTGCCCGGGTCGCTCCTGGTCGGCGCGCCCGCCTTTTCTGACACGATGACGATCACGCCCACGGTGGTGACCGAATGGAAACCGATCTATGCCGAGGTGGAGACCCGCGATCAGGTTCCCTCGCGGGCCCGGATCGGCGGCACCATTACGGCGCTTGATGTCACCGAGGGCGATATGGTCGAGGCCGGCCAGCGCGTGGCGCTGATCGAGGACACCAAGCTCTTGTTCCAGATCGAGGGGATCGATGCCCAGCTCGACGCCTATGGCTCGCAGTTGGTGAAGGCGCAGGACGATCTGACGCGTGGCGAATCTCTGGCCGAGCGCGGAGTGATTTCGAGCGCCAGCCTGCAGGCGCTGCAAACCAATGTGACCGTGCTCGAAGGCCAGATCACCTCGCTCCAGTCCGAGCGCCAGGTGGTATCGCGGCAGATCGAGGAGGGCGAGGTGCTCGCCGCCGAGGCCGGGATGGTGCTCGATGTGCCCGTCTCCAAGGGCGCGGTGATCATGGCCGGGGAACAGGTGGCGATGGTCGGGGCCGGTGGCACCTATCTGCGTCTGGGCGTCTCCGAACGCTATGCCGACAATCTCAATGAGGGCGACACGATCGAGATCTCCGAAGGCGCCGGTGTCATCGAGGGCCGGCTCGCGAAGATCTACCCGTTGATCCAGAGCGGCCGGGTCGAGGCCGATGTCGAAGTCGAGGGGCTGAGCTCGCGCTTCGTCGGCCGCCGGGTGCAGGTGCGCCTGCCGGTCGGGACCTATGAGGCGCTGATGGTGCCGCAATCCGCGCTGACCCAGTCGGGCGGTCTGGACTTTCTGATGGTCGAGGCCGATGGCCACACCACCGAACATGTGGTGGTGCCGGGCAATACGCGCCTCGTCGACGGCATCCCCTATGTTGAAATCCTGAGCGGGCTCGAAGCCGGCGATGTGGTGGTGACCTCCCATGAATAATCCGCACGGACCGACGGGTGCGCTCGGCATTGCCGGGCGTCTGACCCGCGCTTTCATCCTTTCCCCTCTCACCCCGCTGTTCCTGCTGGCGGCTCTGGCCGTGGGGCTCATCGCCCTTGGTGCCCTGCCGCGCGAAGAGGAGCCGCAAATCTCCGTGCCGTTGGTCGACATCCATGTCAGCACCGCCGGTCTCAAGGCCCAGGACGCGGTCAAGCTGGTGACCGAACCACTGGAGACCATCGTCAAGGGCATCGATCAGGTCGAACATGTCTATTCCGACAGTCGCGACGACCATGTCATGGTCACCGCGCGGTTTGACGTGGGCGTGCCCTCCGAGACCGCCATCGTGCGGGTGCGCGACAAGATCCTCGCCAATCTCGACCGGCTGCCCGTGGGCATTCCCGAACCGCTGGTGGTCGGGCGCGGCATCAATGACGTGGCGATCGTGGCGCTGACCTTCACCCCCGCCGAGGGCAACACGGAAATGACCTCGGCCGATCTCACCCGGGTGGTGAAAGAGGTCGAGGTGCGTCTGGCCCGGATCGAGAACGTCGGCCTGACCTATGTCATCGGCGGCTCGGAAGAGGCGCTTCGGATCGCACCGGACCCGGAAAAACTGGCGCTTTACGGCATCACCCTGCAACAGTTGGCCGGCAAGGTCCAAGGCGCGAATTCTGCGGCGCCCACCGGGTTGGTGCGCGATGGTGGCGAGCAGATCGGCCTGATCGTCGGCAAGACGCTGACCACGCCGGAAGAAATCGGCAATCTCGAACTGACCGCGCGTGACGGGCGCACCGTCTATCTGCGCGACGTCGCCGATGTCGCCTTTGTTTCCGATCTCGATGAGCATCACGTGGCGAACCTGACCCGCGCCGGGGCGGACGCCGGCCATGGGGCCGCTGCGGAGGTTGACCTCACCGCGCCGGTGATCCGCCGTCCGGCGGTGACGCTGGCGATTGCCAAACGGGCCGGCGCCAACGCGGTGGTCGTGGCCGAAGAGGTGCTGCACCGGGTCGAGACCATGCAGGGCGAGATCATTCCCGACAGCGTTTCCGTCGAAGTCACCCGTGACTATGGCGAGACGGCGAATGAGAAAGCCAACGAGCTGTTGTTCCACCTGGCGCTTGCCACCGTGTCGATCATCGTGCTCGTGCTCTTTGCCATTGGCTGGCGCGAGGCCATCGTGGTCGCCATCGTCATCCCGGTGACCATCCTGCTGACGCTGTTCGCCTCTTACATGATGGGCTACACGCTCAACCGGGTGTCGCTCTTTGCGCTGATCTTCTCGATCGGGATTCTGGTCGATGATGCCATCGTGGTGATCGAGAACATCGCCCGGCACTGGGGGCTCAAACGCCCGGGACAGAACCGTTTCGGGGCTGCCATCGCGGCCGTGGCCGAGGTCGGCAACCCGACCATCGTGGCCACGCTCACCGTCGTGGTGGCGCTGCTGCCGATGCTGTTTGTCTCCGGTCTGATGGGGCCCTATATGTCGCCGATCCCGGCGAATGCCTCGGCGGCGATGATCTTTTCCTTCTTCGTGGCGGTGATGATTACGCCCTGGCTGATGCTGAAGATCGCCGGGCGTGCCGAGCTGCACCACGATGATGAGGAAGGCACCCCGGGCGGCAAGCTCGGCAAGCTCTACACGAAGATCGCGGCGCCGATCCTGCGCTCGAAAGGTGTGGCCTGGATCTTCCTCTTGGCGGTGATCGTGCTGTCCTTCGGCTCGCTGGGCGCGCTCTACACCAAGGACGTGACGGTCAAGCTTCTGCCGTTCGACAACAAATCCGAGCTGGCGATCATGCTCGACCTGCCCGAGGGCTCGTCGGTCGAGGCCACGGACGCCATCGCCCAGGAGGCCGGACGGCTGGCCATGACCATGCCGGAGGTGGTGTCGGCGCAGACCCATGCGGGCACCGCTGCGGCTTTCAACTTCAACGGATTGGTGCGGCATTACTACCTGCGCGAAAACCCGGAAATGGGGGAGGTGCAACTCAAGCTCCTGCCCAAGGGCGAGCGCGATCGTACCTCGCATGAGATCGCGCTTGAGCTGCGCGAGCGCCTGCTCGAAGGCATCTCTGTGCCGCCGGGCACTGCGATGAAAGTGGTCGAACCGCCGCCCGGACCGCCGGTGATCTCGACGCTTCTGGCCGAGATCTACGGGCCGGATGGCGAGACCCGCCGCGCGGTTGCCGAGAAGGTGCGCGAGGCCTTCGAGAGCGTCGATTTCATCGTCGATACCGATGACAACTACGGTGTGCAGGCGCGTCGCCTGCGGGCGGAGATGAAGCCTTCGGATCTGAACTTCTACAATGTTCAGGAGGCCGATGCCGCCCAGACGCTGCAGCTTTTGAACAGCTACAGCACGGTGGGCTATTCGCATCGCGGCGAAGGCCGTCGTCCGATCCCGATCGTCATCGGTCGTGACAAGTCCGACCGGGTGATGGACGCTGCCGCGCTGTCGACGCCGGTGCCGGCCAATGCCCTGCCGGGCGGCCGCGGCGTGGTCGAGCTGGGCGATGTGGTGCAGATCACCGAGGAGAAGACCTCTTTCCCGATCTTCCGTCACAACGGCTATGACGCGGTGATGGTTCAGGGCGAGCTGGCCGGGGCCTATGAGGCGCCGCTCTACGGTATGATCGCCGTGGGGGACAAGCTCGACGAGATGGATTGGCCGGAGGGCATGAAGCCGGAAATCTCGCTGCATGGTCAGCCGACCGACACCGCAACGCCGACGCTGTTGTGGGATGGTGAATGGGAAGTCACCTGGGTCACCTTCCGCGACATGGGGGCGGCCTTCGGTGTGGCGCTTCTGGGGATCTATATCCTCGTGGTGGCCCAGTTCGGCTCTTTCCGCCTGCCGCTGGTGATCCTGACGCCGGTGCCGCTGACCTTCCTGGGCATCATGATCGGGCATTGGCTGTTCAATGCGCCATTCTCGGCGCCGTCGATGATCGGGTTCATCGCGCTGGCCGGGATCATCGTGCGGAACTCGATTCTCTTGGTCGATTTCATCCGCAATGCCGATGACGAGGGCAAGGTGACGGTGGAGATCCTGTTGGAGGCGGGCGCGACCCGGTTCAAACCGATCCTGCTGACCGCGATTGCGGCGATGATCGGCGCGGCGGTGATCCTTGCCGACCCGATCTTTCAGGGTCTGGCGCTGTCCTTGTTCTTCGGGCTCCTGTCCTCGACCGCGCTGACGGTTCTGGTGATCCCGGCGATCTACCGCATTTTCAAGATGTGAGCCGATCGCTACCTGAAAACGCGAAAGGGGAGCGCATGGCGCTCCCCTTTTTCATGATGAGATCCGGATCGGATGCGGCCTCAGGCGCTGCGGGCCAGGGCCGTCGGCGCGGTTGCGCTTTCGATCGCCCGGGCCGAGGCCGAGCCCTGTTCGAGCGAGAAGAACTCGAGATCGTGTTCCATGTTGGTGATGGAGCCGCGCAGGGTCACCGTGGCGGCATTGGTTTCTTCCGACATGGCGGCGTTTTGCTGGGTGGTCTGATCGAGCTGGTTCATCGCCGAGCTCAATTGCGCCAGACCGGTGGCCTGTTCCGTGGTCGAGGTCGCGACCTGGGCGATGCCCTCATGGATATGTTCGGCCACATCGCGAATGCGCGCCAGCGCCGAGCCGGCTTCGCGCACGAGGCTGACCCCGCCCGCGACCTGCTGGCTTGACGTGTCGATCAGCGTCGCGATCTCGCGGGCCGCATCCGAGGAGCGCTGGGCCAGGGCCCGGACCTCGGACGCGACGACGGCAAAGCCGCGCCCCGCTTCGCCGGCCCGCGCCGCCTCGACCCCGGCATTGAGCGCCAGAAGATTGGTCTGGAAGGCGATATCGTCGATCACCGAAGTGATCGAAGCGACCTGTTTCGAGGAGCTTTCGATTTCATCCATGGCGCTGATCGCGCGCACCACCACCTCATCGGCCTGCATCGTGTGCGACCGCGCTTCGCCGGACTGGGCCTGTACATGGGTGGCCGTATCGGCGACGCCCTTGACCGAGGCCAGAAGCTCATCCAATGCCGCGGCGCTTTCCTCGAGCGTGGCGGCCTGATGTTCCGTGCGTCTCGCCAGATCATCGGTGGCCTGTTCGATGGCCTCGGATTCGCTCTTGAGGATCAGGGCCCCGTCGGTGATCCCGCCGACAATGTCGCGCAGTTTCAGGACGGTGGTATTGAAGCTCTGGCGAATGGCGTCGAATTCGCCCAAATTCCTGTTGAGCTGGATCGAGAGGTCGCCCCCCGAGAGCGCCCCAAGCCCGGTCATCAACGTGTCGACCGTCTGGCGGTAGACCGTGGTGTCGACCGCGAATTTGACGATCTTGACCACCTCGCCGGCGGCGTTCTTGATCGGGTTGTAGCTGGCGCGGATGCTGACACGTTTGCCGCCCTTGCCGATCCGTTCATATTCGTCGCTCAATGCTTCGCCGGTCCGCAGGCGCTGCCAGAAATCCGCGTATTCCCGGGATTGCGCGAGCGCGGGGTCGACGAATATGCGGTGATGCTTGCCGAGAATCTCGGCTTCGCTATAGCCGAGAATGTCGCAGAAATTGCGGTTGGCCCTGAGCACCGTGCCATCGGGGGCGAATTCGATCACGCCCTGGACTTTCTGAATCGCATCGAGCTGGCCGCGGGCATCGGCCTCGAGATTCTTGGCATCGGTGATGTCGAAGGCATATTTGACGACCTTGAAGGGCCGGCCCTCGGGATCGATCAGGGTTTCATAGGTGGCCTCGAGCCAGATCGTGTCACCGTTCTTGGCGGTGCGCCGTACCTGCCCCTTTTCGGAAGAGCCCTTTTTCAACCGGGCCCAGAGATCTCGGTACTCCTGCGTTTCGGCCAGGTCCTTCGGCATGAATATCCGGTGGTGCTTGCCGCGGATCTCCTCGAGCGTATAGCCGGTGGCCTTCAGGAACAGATCATTGGCATGCAGGATCTGACCGTCGAGGTCGAATTCGATAAAGGCCATCGAACGGCGGATGGCATCCTCTTTCGAGCGATTGTCGCGTCGTTTCAGATGCATACGCGAGATTTCCCGGCCGATGATATAGATCGCCGTGACCTTGCCTTCCTTATCCTTGAACGGGCTGTAGGTGGCGCTGAACCAAAACTCTTCACCGGCCTTGTTCAGCCGCGGCACGATCCCCTTGCGGGTCTCGCCGGCGAGAATGCGTCCCCAATGCGCGCGGGCTTCCGCATGGTCTTTCGGGCGGATGAAAAAGGTATAATCCTTCCCCAGAACCTCCTCGGATCCATATCCGGTCACCTCACAGAACAGATCGTTGACCGTGACAATCTTGCCCTCGGGGTCACAGGTGAGGATGAGATGCGTGTCCTCGAGCACCTGTTCGAGGGGCGAGGCAGGGCTGCGTTTGTCGGCAGATGCACGAGATTTGAAGAGCTTAGAAAACATCCGGGACTGGTCCTGTAAAGCGAAAGTCCGGAAGAGTGTAAGGGGCGCGCCTTACCGATTGGTTTATTGGCTGCGAAAACGAAAAGGGCGCCCTGAGGCGCCCTGTCCATATTCTCGGATGTAAAGTTCTCAGCCGATGATGGCGTTCAGCGTCGCCGACGGGCGCATGATCGAGGCGATCTTGGCCGGGTCGGCGTGGTAGTAACCGCCCATATCGGCGGGATCACCTTCAGCCGCTTTCAGCTCTTCGAGGATCACGGCTTCCTTTTCGACCAGCTCTTTGGCGATCGGCGCGAAATGGGCGGCGAGATCGGTGTCATCACCCTGGGCGGCCAGTGCCTCGGCCCAGTAGCGGGCGAACCAGTAATGCGAGGAACGGTTGTCGTTCTGGCCGACCTTGCGCTCCGGCGACTTGTTCTCAAGAAGCAGCTTCTGGGTGGCAACCTCGACGGCGGCGCCCAGCACGGCGGCTTTCGGGCGCGATTTGGTGGCGAGGAAGTTGTAGCTTTCGCCCAGAGCGCAGAATTCGCCAAGGCTGTCCCAGCGCAGGTGGTTCTCTTCCTGAACCTGCTGCACGTGCTTGGGCGCGGAGCCACCGGCACCGGTCTCGAACAACCCGCCGCCGTTCATCAGCTTGACGATGGAGAGCATCTTGGCCGAGGTGCCAAGCTCGAGGATCGGGAACAGGTCGGTGAGGTAGTCACGCAGGACGTTGCCGGTGATGGTCACGACGTTCTTGCCCTTGCGCATCTCTTCCCAGGAGAAACGGGTCGCCGCGCGCGGGTCCATGATCGGGATGTCCTTGCGGGCTTCCTTGAGGGCCGGGGCGACATATTTGATCAGCTCGGCGTCATGGGCACGGTTCTTGTCGAGCCAGAAGGCGCCGGTGCCTTCGACGTCGAACCGTTCGATGCCGGTTTTGATCCAGTCGAGGATCGGGGCTTTCTTGGCGGTGCAGCTCCGCCAGATGTCGCCGGCTTCCACCTCGTTCGACAGCAGAACCTCGCCAGAGGCCAGCACGATGGAGACGGTGCCGTCGGCGGGCACTTCGAACGTGGTCGGGTGGGAGCCGTATTCCTCGGCTTTCTGCGCCATCAACCCGACGTTGGAGACGGCGCCACAGGTGGTGACGTCGAGCGTGCCGGTCTCTTTGAAATATTCCACGGTCTCGTCATAGACGCAGGCGTAGGAATTGTCCGGGATGCAGCATTTGGTGTCGGCGGCCTTGCCATCCGGACCCCAGCCGATGCCACCGGCCTTGATCACGGCGGGCATGGAGGCGTCGATGATCACATCCGAGGGCACGTGCAGGTTGGTGATGCCGCGGTCCGAGTCGACCATGTACATGGCCGGTTTCGCGGCCAGCGCGGCCTTGAGATCGGCTTCCATCTCGGCATTGCCGGCGATGAGCTTTTCGAGCGCGCCGATGCCCGAATTCGGGTTGAAATCGAGCTTGTCGCCATGTTTGGCGAGGAAGTCTTCGAGATAGACGGAGACGAAATGGCCGAAGATGATCGGGTCGGAGACCTTCATCATCGTGGCTTTCAGATGCACGGAGAACAGCACGCCCGGCTCCATGCTGGCGATCTCGGCCTTGATGTAGGCCCGCAGCGCCTTGGCGGAGAGGAAGGTCGCGTCGACGATCTCGCCTTCGAGATAGGAGAGCCCGTCTTTCAGAACCGTCTCGCTGCCGTCCTTGGCGGTGAAGACGATCTTGGCGGCGCCGGCCTGAGCGGCGGTCACGGTGGCGGCTTTCTCATTGGCGAAGAAATCATTGCCCGGCATGGCGGCGACGGTGGTCTTCGAGGTGGATTTCCACTCGCCCATGCGATGCGGATTGGCTTTCGCGTATTCTTTCACGGCCTTGGCGGAGCGACGATCCGAGTTGCCTTCGCGCAGCACCGGGTTCACGGCGGAACCTTTGACGGTGTCGTATTTGGCGCGCACGGCTTTCTCTTCGTCGGTTTGCGGATCGGCGGGGTAGGCCGGGATCGGGTAGCCCTGGGACTGCAGTTCCTTGATCGCGGCTTCGAGCTGCGGCACCGACGCCGAGATGTTCGGCAGTTTGATCACGTTAGCGTCCGGGGTCTTCACCAGTTGGCCAAGCTCGGCGAGATCGTCGGAGACGCGCTGTTCTTCGGAGAGGAGATCCGGGAAGAGGGCCAGGATACGGCCGGCCAGCGAAATGTCGCGAGTCTCGACATTGATGCCGGCAGCCTTGGAGAAGCTGTCGATGATCGGCAGGAGCGAGCCACGGGCGAGCTCGGGGGCTTCGTCCACGATGGTGTAGATAATGTCGGGTGTTTTGTCGGCCATGGGGTCCTCCGGTTTAACGAATCCAGCTCAGGGTCGGACCCTGATTGGGTTGCATGTCAGGCTTGGCAAAGCGCGTAGCCCAGGCGGGCGCGCAAGTCAATGTGTGCCACTGTATACCGTGCTCTTTGGCGGCGCTTTGTCACTGTTGCCGCTACCAGAGACGGGGAGAGGGCGAAGGCCCCGAGGCGTCCAACGTGATCTGCGCAAGGCGAGGGGATTTTGAACCCTCCGGGGACAAGCGACTTGGTGCGATACGCGCCGTGGCCAGCCCGCCGGGACATCGTGAAAGGCGGGGTTATCGACCAAGCGGCAAAAGAAAATGATCAAAAACTAGGCGTCTGCGTATTTGATGAACGATTGCCGCAGCGCAAAAGCGCGAATCTGATTGTCGCGGCGATTTCCGCGGCTCTAAATTCATCTCATGAGCGAGACGAACATTTTCGATGAAATGTGGGGTCGCGACGAGGCTCTTCGCGCACCTTACAATGAATTTCAGAGCTGGTTTCAGGGCGAAGACCTGAAGCGGCTCCGGGCAAAGCAGCGCGAGGCGGAAGAAGTGTTCCGGCTCACGGGGATCACCTTCAACGTCTATGGGCGGAGCGAGGCCGAAGAGCGGCTCATCCCCTTTGACATCATTCCGCGGATCATTTCAGGCCGGGAATGGCAGAAGCTCTGCAAGGGCATCGAACAGCGGGTGCGGGCGATCAACGCCTTTTTGCATGACATCTACAACCGTCAGGAGATCATCAAGGCCGGGCGTCTGCCGCTCGAGATGATCACCAAGAACGAGGCCTTCCTGCCGCAGATGATCGGCATGACGCCGCCGGGCGGGATCTACACCCATATCGTCGGTGTCGATCTGGTGCGCACCGGGCCGGATCAGTTCTACGTGCTCGAAGACAATGCGCGCACGCCCTCGGGCGTGTCCTACATGCTCGAGAACCGCGAGACCATGTTGCAGATGTTCCCGGAGCTGTTCTCGCGCAACCGGGTGCAGCCGGTGCAGAATTACCCGGCCAATCTGCGGCGCTCCTTGGCCGCCTGCGCGCCCAATCGCTGCGAGGGCAAGCCCACTGTGGGCGTGCTGACCCCGGGGATTTATAATTCCGCCTATTTCGAACACGCCTTCCTCGCCGATCAGATGGGGGTCGAGCTGGTCGAGGGCCACGATCTGCGTGTCATCGACGGCAAGGTCGCGATGCGCACCACCCAGGGCTACAAGGCGGTCGATGTGCTCTATCGCCGGATCGATGACGATTTCCTCGATCCGCTGAATTTCAACCCGGAAAGCGCGCTGGGCGTGCCGGGGATCATGGATGTCTACCGCTCCGGCGGCATCACCATCGCCAATGCGCCGGGCACCGGCATTGCCGATGACAAGGCGATCTACAGCTACATGCCCGATATCGTCGAATTCTACACCGGTGAGAAAGCCATTCTCGAAAACGTGCCGACCTGGCGCTGTTCCGAGCCCGACAGCCTCGCCTATGTGCTCGACAACCTGGCCGATCTGGTGGTCAAGGAAGTCCATGGCTCCGGCGGGTACGGCATGCTGATCGGCCCGACCGCGACGAAGAAGGAGATCGAGGAATTCCGCAGGAAGCTCAAGGCCCGGCCCGGCAATTATATCGCCCAGCCGACCCTGTCCTTGTCCACCGTGCCGATCTTTACCAAATCCGGGCTGGCGCCGCGTCATGTCGATCTCAGACCCTTTGTCCTGTGTTCGCCCGAGGGGATCGATATCACCCCGGGCGGCCTCACCCGCGTGGCCTTGGAAAAAGGCTCGCTGGTGGTGAACTCGTCGCAGGGCGGCGGGACCAAGGATACATGGGTACTGGAGGACTGACGCGATGCTCGGCAAAACCGCAAATGGCCTCTACTGGATGTTCCGCTATCTGGAACGGGCCGAAAATACCTCTCGCCTTGTCGAAACCGGTCAGCGCATCGGCCTGACCCGGCTGGGTCAGGATGACGATGAATGGGGCTCGGTGATGCAATCGGCCTCTGTGCTGAATGGCTATAATGCCTCTCATGACGAGGTGACGAAAGACGCGGCGATCGACTGGATGCTGCGCTCAAAGGACAACCCGGCGTCGGTGCTCTCGACGATTTCGGAAGCCCGGCAGAACGCCCGCATGGTGCGCACGGCTCTGACCCATGAGGTCTGGGAGGCGATGAACGGCTGTTACATGGCCGCCAGGGAGGCGCTGGCGCGCAAGGTCTCGGAACGCGATCTGCCGGCGGTCCTGGGCCTCATCCGACAACGCACGGCGCTGGTGCGCGGCGCCACCCATGGCACGATGCTGCGCAACGACATCTATAATTTCGTCCGCATCGGCACCTTTCTCGAACGCGCCGATGCCACCGGGCGCATCCTGGACGTGAAATATTACGTGCTCCTGCCCTCGGCCATGGCGGTCGGCTCCTCGATCGACAATGTGCATTGGGAAACCATCCTGCGTTCGGTCTCGGCCCGCGGCGGCTTCCGCATGGCCTATGGCTCTCAGGTCAACGCCCATGACATCGCGCAATTCCTGATCCTTGATCGGCGGATGCCGCGCTCGCTGAATTTCTGCGCCACCAAGATCCATGCCAACCTGCGCCATCTGGCGACGGATTACGGCACCGAGCCGCAGTCGCTGGTGATGTCGCAGACGCTGGTCGATCGTTTCCTGAAACATGATATCGACTCGGTTTTCGACTATGGTCTGCATGAATATATCCAGACCGTGTTGAGCACCCTTGGCCGGCTCGGCGGTCAGATCGAAAAAGACTACCGGTTCTACGAGTGAGCGACATGCGTCTCCATATTCGACATACGACCAAATATTCCTTTGAAAACCCCGTGACCTACGGGCTGCAACAGCTGCGCAAGACGCCGAAGAGCGATCATGGGCAAGAGGTGATTGCCTGGCAGACTTCGGTGATTGGCGGGCAAAAGGAGCTTTCCTATCACGACCACATGAACAATCTGGTCGAGCTGATTTCCTTTGAACGCGACGCCACCGAGCTCACCGTGTCCTGCGAAGGTACGGTCGAGATTGCCGAGACCCATGGCGTGGTCGGTCAGCACCGCGGGCCGTCGCCCTTGTGGCTCTTCGACAAGGTGACGCCGCTCACCAAACCGGGGGCGGGCGTGCGGGCCCTGATCAAACAGGTCGAGGGCGACAGCGAGCTTGACCGTTTGCATGCGCTCTCGCGTGCGGTGGGCGCCGCGATCAAATATGAGATCGGCGCCTCGCACCCGGAATGGAGCGCAGAGGAGGCCCTCAGCGAAGGCAAGGGCGTCTGTCAGGACCACGCCCATGCCTTTATCGCCTGTGCCCGCGAGATGGGATTCCCGGCGCGCTATGTCTCCGGCTATCTGATGATGGATGACCGGCAGCTGCAGGACGCCACGCATGCCTGGGCCGAGGCGCATGTGCGCGGGCTCGGTTGGGTCGGTTTCGACGTTTCCAACGAAATTTGCCCGGATCAGCGCTATGTCAGGGTCGCAACGGGGCTGGACTATACGGATGCTGCCCCTGTAACAGGGACGCGATATGGCGGCGAGGGCGAGACTCTCTCCGTCGAGATCGAAGTGGTGCAGCAACAACAATAAGGGCTGGCGCAAATGACCTATTGCGTGGGCATGATGCTCGATAAGGGCCTCGTCATGATGTCGGACACCCGGACCAATGCCGGTGTCGACAATATTTCCACCTTCAAGAAGATGTTCACCTGGGAGGTCCCGGGCGAACGTATTCTGACGGTGATGACGGCGGGCAATCTGGCGACGACGCAGGCACTTGTGTCTTTGCTCGACGAGCGCACCAAGGCGCCCGAGGACCGCGAGCCCTCGATCCTTTCGGCGCCTTCGATGTTTCAGGTCGCGCGTCAGGTGGCCAAGACGCTGAAATCGGTGATCGCCACCCATGCCGACGAAGGCCAGCGTGCCGACAGCGCTTTCAATGCCACGGTGCTTCTGGGCGGTCAGATCAAGGGCTCGCCGCCGCGTCTCTTCCTGATCTATCCCGAGGGCAATTTCATCGAGGCGGGGGCGGAGACCCCGTTCTTCCAGATCGGCGAGACCAAATACGGCAAGCCCATTCTGGTGCGCGCCTATGATCCGGAGATGTCCTTTGAGGAGGCGGTGAAGCTGATGCTCGTGTCCTTCGACAGCACGGTGAAGGCGAACCTCTCCGTCGGTCTGCCGTTCGATCTGCAGGTCATCGAGCGCGACACCTACAAGGTGGCGCAACAGTGCCGGATTGCCGCGGACGATCCCTATTATCTCGAGATTTCAACGAGCTGGGGCGAGGCTTTGAAATCGGCGATGGACAGCCTGCCGAGTTTCAAATTCTGACGCCTCAGGGTGTCGCGCTATGGCGTTTCCAGACTCAGGTTCGGCTTCGGCATGAGCCCCGGCTGCAACCCGCGTTCCACGTAATCCCAGGTCGCCATGGCGATCATTGCGGCATTGTCGGTGGCCCATTTCATCGGCGGCAGGCAGAGCTCTACGCCATGTTTTGCGGCCACCTTGCCCATCGCGTCGCGCAATTGCGGTGAGGCGGCGACACCGCCGACGATCACCAGAGAGCGGGGTTTGCACGCGTCCAGCGCCCGATCCGCCTTGGCCGCCAGAACATCCATGCAGGCCGCGACGAAAGAGGCGGACATGTCCTCGACCGAGACTTCGGGGTGTTTTTCGATATGCCGGGCGACCGAGGATTTGAGACCGGAGAATGAAAACTCATAGGCCTCGTTCTTCATCGGCCGGGGCAGGCGCAAGACCGGCTGACCGGCCTTGGCCGCCTTGTCGATGGCAGGTCCGCCGGGCATGCCGAGCCCGAGCATCCGCGCCACCTTGTCATAGCTTTCGCCCACCGAGTCGTCCCGCGTCGACCCCAGAAGCCGGTAGGACCAGGCGTCCTTGAGCTCCGCGATCAACGTATGCCCGCCGGAGACCAGCATGATCACCGCCGGGAATTCCGTCCGACCGCTTTCGAGCGCGACGGAACGGATGTGACCGCGCAGGTGGTTGACGCCATAGGCCGGCACATCCCACGCCATGGACAGCGCTTCCGCCGTGGAGAGGCCAACGAGAAGCGAGCCGATCAGGCCGGGTCCCCGGGTGACGCCGATGGCGGTGAGGTCTGCGGGCGTGACCGAGGCCTCTTCCATGACGCCCTGAACCGTCGGCAGAATCGCCTCGAGATGGGCGCGTGAGGCCAGTTCCGGGTAGACCCCGCCGAAGGCCTCGTGGATCTCGAATTGCGACACCGTCCGGATCGCCGCGACATGGCCCGCACGGTCGACCAGCGCCACCGATGTGTCGTCGCAAGAGGTCTCGATGCCGAGGATCAACCCGCTCATACCAGAACCTCCCGAATTTCCGCATCGGTCACCACCCCGTGGCGTTCGATCCGCACCGGTTCCAGCGTACAATTGACGATGGTCGAGGGGGCCGGGGCGGCGCCCTTGCCCGGCACGGTCAGGTCCGGCGTGCCTTCGAGCTGCGCGCGCGCCTCATCGGTGGTTGCCGGCGTGACGGCGCCGGAGCGATTGGCGGATGTGACCATCAAAGGCCCGGCAAGCCGCAAGGCCTCAAGCAGCAGCGCATTGTCGGGAATGCGGATGGCGATCTCGGACCGGTCCATGAGCCAGCCGGGCGCGCGCATCGGGTCGAGCGCAAGCACCAGCGTCAGCGCGCCGGGCACATAGGCGCTGTTCAAAAGTTTGACCGCAGGCGCGGGGATCACCGCGCCAAGCCCGGCAATCTGCTCCACCCCGGCGACCATGATCGGCAGGTTCTTGTCGCGCGGGCGTTGTTTCAGTTCGTAAATGCGATCCACGGCTGTGGTGTGCGCGGGCGACGCGGCCAGGCCAAGCACCGTATCCGTGGGCATCAGCACCACGCCGCCCTCGGCGAGGGTCTTGGCAATCTGCTCTGCGGACACACTCATTCCAGCACCTCGACAATCGGCCAGGCCCGGGCCTCCGGCGCGGGCGTCGGGGCCGCCAAAGCCAGCTTGAGCATGGTTTCCATCGCGGCCATATTGGTCACGGGCGATGCGTGGCCCTCAACTTCGATATTCCCGGCGAGATCGTAATCATCCATGTTTTGGATCTGCTCTAAAGCAGATTTTTCCAGACAATGTTCGTAATGTACGAGCTTTCCGCCCGTCGCGTCAGGCTCATAGATCCCGAAATGCACATGCGGGCGCGCCGCGCGGCGCAGGATCGCGACGGGTTTCGCACTGCCATTCGAATGTCCGGCGACCTCGGCGCCCAACAGCTTGAACGCGGGCAGGGCCAGAATCGGAAGAGACAGGGCGAACCCCAGAGCATTGGCAAAAGCGGCGGCGGTGCGGGTGACGCCCAGCCCGCCGGGACCGATGTCGCAGGCGATGAGGCTGAGATCATTCAACTCGGCCCCGATTTCGCTCAACCCTGTCTCCAAGAGCATGCGATAGTCGCGCGAGCCGGCCAGCGCCTCAACCGTCGAACTGTCGAAGATAATCGCATCGCCGCGCCCGAGCGCCAGCGCGGGCACGCCGTTCGAGGCTTGAAGCAACAGGGTGATAGATGTGCCGGTCGTCATGCGAGCGCCTCCAGAACCTGGGTCCAGCGTGGCGCATCAGAGGTGAGCGTCAGGACCCGCGCAGTCTCTTCCTCACCGAACCCGATGCGGATCGACAGAGGGGCGTCGAAATAGCCTTCGATCCGCTCGCCCCATTCGATGACGGAAATCCCGGTCTCGAGATAGTCTTCCAGCCCGAGGTGATAGAATTCCTGCGCGCCTTTCAATCGATAAGCATCGACATGCAACAGCGGGCCCTTGGGGGTCTCGTAGATATTGGCAATCGTATAGGTCGGGCTGGTCACCGCCTCGTCACAGCCCATTGCGCGCACGAGCGCGCGGGTGAATGTGGTCTTGCCGGCCGCCAATGCGCCGTCGAGCAACACCACATCGCCGGCGCGCAAATGCTCCGCCAGCGCGGAGGCGATCCGCGCCGTGTCGTCTTCGCTCGCAACTGTGATGTGCTTTTCCGCCACGTTCCCTGCCACCGTCGGCCCGTTCAATTCCCCTGCGATTTAGGCCAATCGGCGGCAAAGGTCCATGCCCTGCGGGCGAGGGGCGCCCGGTCTCAACTCCAGTCTCAGCTCCGGCCTCAGCTTTCGGTGTCGAGCCAGATCGTCACCGGGCCGTCATTCACCAGCGAGACTTTCATATCGGCGCCGAATATGCCGTTCTCACTGGGCACGCCCTCGGCCACCAGCCGTTCTGTGAAATACTCGTAGAGCTCCTTGCCGCGATCCGGCGCGGCGGCGGTGGAGAAACCGGGGCGATTGCCCTTGGTCTCGGCGGCGAGCGTGAACTGGCTGACCACCAATGCGGTGCCGCCAATGTCGCGGACCGAGAGGTTCATCTTGTCCGCCTCGTCCTTGAAAATCCGCATCTTGGCAATCTTGGCCGCGAGCTTGTCGGCCTGGGCCTCGCCGTCCTCGCGCATGGCGCAGACCAGCACCAGAAGCCCCGGGCCGCTTTGCCCGACCACCTCGCCATCGACCTTCACCGCGGCTTCGGAAATTCGTTGGATGAGGGCGCGCATGTAGGGGCTCCGTCTTAGGTCAGTTCGTGATCCCAGGGCGGGTTGGCGCCGGCGCGGCTGACGGTCACGGCGGCGGCTTTCGCCCCAAGGGAGAGCGCCGATGCGAGGGTTTCCGCGTCGAGCTCTGCCAGTGCCTGTTTGGTCAATTTTCCCGCCCGTTGCAACCCGGCCAGAAGCCCGGCGTTGAACGTGTCGCCGGCGCCGACGGTGTCGACCACCTCGACGCGTTCGGCCTTGATATGGGTGGTGCCATGGGCGGTGACGCCCTTGACGCCTTCGGAGCCCATGGTGAGGCAGACCAGCTTGACGCCCTTCGCGAGAAGCGCCGCGATATGGGCGTCGATGTCGCCATCGCCCATCAGCCAGAGAAGGTCCTCGTCAGAGACTTTGACGATATCGGCATGCGCCAGCATATGTTCGATCCGTGCACGATACCGGGCTTCGTCCTTGATGAACCCGGGGCGAATGTTCGGGTCGATCATGGTGACGCGGGTGGCGGAGGCGCGCACGAACAGGCTCTCATAGGCCGCGCCGCAGGGCTCGACCGGCAGCGAGATGCCGCCACAGAACAGCGCCTCGACCGTGTCGGGCAGGGCGGGCAGATCGGCCTCGGAGAGCATCCGCCCGGCGGTGTTCTCGTCATAGAAGGCGTAGGTGGCGTGGCCATCGACCAGCTTGACGAAGGCGACGGTACAGGGGCGATCCTTGGTCACCGCGAGTTCCGTGTTCACATGGCTCTCGGCAAGTTTTTCCTTGAGCAATTCGCCAAAGAAATCCGTCGAAAACCCGGTGAAGAACCCGGTTTCGGCGCCCAGTCGGCTGAGCGCCACGGCGGTGTTGAACACCGCGCCGCCGGCGTAAGGCGCATAGGCGTCTTCGCCCAGCGTGGTGGTGCGGGGCAGCATGTCGATCAGGGCTTCGCCAGCGCAGAGGATCATCGGTGTCTCCTATCGTCAGATTGCCCCGTTTGTAGGGCTGATAGCGCTATCATATCAAGAAGAATCCGCTCAGTAGCCCTGCTGGTTCATCGCCACGAAATATCCGACGACAGCGGCAACGATCAGGCCGAGGATCACGGCAAAGGCAATCTTGACCGCGGAATAGGGGCGTTCGCCCTGGACCTGTCCGGTGCGGCCGTTGACGACGAAACGGTAGCTCTTGCCGCGAAACTTGTAGGCGGCGGTCCAGACCGGCAGGAGGATGTGCTTATAGGTGATGTCGCCGTAGCGCGGGGTCATCTGATGGATGCGCTGGCGATCGCCCCCGATGTCGAATTTGATATCGCGGGTGATGACCCGCTCCATCTGATCGCGGGCATGGGAAAACCCGCCATCGAGCGAGACGGTATAGGATTCGGCGCGATAGCCGGCGAGATAATCGGGGATATAGGGCTCGAGCGCAGCCAGATCCCAGGGCGCAAGCCCGCTGACATATTTGACCGGCAAGGCGGAGCTGGCAACGACCAGCACATCGTCGAAAAACCGCGCGACCTGGCCACGGACGCGGCGCCATTTGGTCCGGCGGCGGCGCTGGGTTTTACCGTTGACCTGTACGGTGGTGTAATAGTCCGTGCCGCGCTCGCCGGAATACTCCGTTTCGGTCTGGGCGTCGAAGGTCCAATATGGCATGTAGATGCCGTTCAGCTTGCGCCCCTTGCGGGCATATTGCTTGAGCGCGTTGGGCGCGAACCAGAGCTGTCCGAGCCAGTCGTTCATCGCCTGATGGGCGCGTTCTTCGGACATGGCAAAGGGCAGCACGCCCTGCGGCTTGATCTGACGATGCGCGCCGGTGTCGGTGACCACGGGGGTCGCGCAATAGGGGCATTCCGTGGCGTGGACCGTGTCGTCGAGCGTGAGCCGCGCGCCGCAATTGGGGCAGGTGGTGGTGCGCACCTCTTCGGTGACCGGCGCGGTCTCCGGGGCGCCCTCGAGGGCGAGCTGAAACAGGTCACCGTGATGCAGATGGCCGGGGGCGCGGGCGGCGTCGAAATCCATTTCGCGCGGCGGCATGGCGCCGCCGGTCTCGATGGTCTCATGGGCGCCGCAATGGGTGCAGACAAGATCGCCCCGCTCCGGATCGAAACGCATGTCCGCCCCACAGGCGGTACAGGGGAAACGATGGTCGTCCGAAAGGGCGGAGTTCTTTTCGTTCGGAGCCATTTTTACCTCTATTTAACAGGGACGTGGCAAGACATGCGGCGATTCAGTTCAGTGCATAGGAGAAGGGGTAACATGGCTGTAGCATCTAGCAGAAGCGAGACACAAATTCGCGATGCAATTTGTGCCCATGGGGACTGGCGTCGCGCGCTTGACAAGAGCATCGATCATGGGGTTCTCGACAAGTCGGCCGCAGAGATTGCAGACAATACGCAATGTGCGTTTGGCCAATGGCTGACTGAGCTGGAAGGGGAGCAGCAGGCGGGCAGCCCGTCGATGCAAAAACTCGAGATGGTGAAGCGTATTCACGCCCGGTTTCACACCGAAGCGGGACAAATCGCCCATGAGGTCGAGCTGGGAAACCACGCTGAGGCCCGCAAGATTTTCGATGACAATCATTTCCGGCGGGTGACCAATTCGCTGGTGCTCAATCTGCATGATTGGCGCAAGGATTTCCCCAGTGCTTTGGGCGCCTCGGGCGCATAGGACGGCGCGGGCGGGGCCGGTGCCTGTCATGTGAGCTCCGCCTGTTCGAACCCGACCACCTGCGCGATCTGATCCCGGGTCGGGCTGGTGAAGCGCAACACCAGACAAAACAGGGCCACGCCGATGCCATCCCGGGTGAGACGCCCGGTGATGGTGGCGGCTTTGCCCTCGGAGACGATCTGGGTCACGGTCACGCTGACCGGCGCGGTGATCCCCGGCATCGCGGCCAGAATTTCGGCCCGGCCCACCATGCTGTCGTGGCCGGTGCGGTCCCAGCTCGCCGTTTCCGACAGGCTGGACGGGGCCAGGGTTCCGATACCAAGAAAGGCCAGCGCCATGTCGATCATGGGCTGCTCCGTCGCGTCGGGCCGCAGATCGGCGGCGTAGCGCAGGCGGGTTTGCGGGGCGGGTGTGATCGCGTCTGATCCCTGGCTGATCTCGGGTTCCTCCCGCTGTTTATCACCGGTTAAGTGGTTGCCAATACCCTCTGCCATTAAACTTGGTGTCTGAACCCTCTTTTGGCGAGGTATGTGAGCGATGCGAGAGATCCTGGGGAAAGATGGCGACAGCCGGTTGCGGGATGCGATTTGCGGCCATGTCGATTGGCTGCGCAAATTTCAGGTCTGTATCGAAAAGGGGGCGCTCGATCGCAGCGCCCATGACATCTCCTGTCACAACAAATGTGATTTCGGGAAATGGCTGGAAACGCTGGCCGTCGATCCCTCGGATCCGACCTTGCAGAAATTCGGCATTATCGACGGGCTGCACCGGCGTTTTCACAGCCAGGCCGGAGACATCGCCCACAAGATCGAAGCCGGGTTGCAGCAGGAGGCGCAGGAGGCTTTCAGCTCCAAGTCGTTCCGGCGGATGACCCATTCTCTGGTCCTCAATCTCCACGATTGGCGTCAGGATTTCAAAGCCTCAATGACCCCAGGCGATTCGCTGTAACCGTTGCCCCGATCCCCGCTCGGTTCGGGACCGAGGCCTGTATTGCCTGGGCACGCGGTTTTGCGATGGTCTTGCCGCGGCTTTATGCGTCCTCTTTTTCACCTTCTCTTTCCGCCTTCTCCTTTCGCAATATGCGATCTCGCTTGGCATGTTTACGTAGGGTTAAGTGCCGCACCCTAGGGTGCGCGCGTAAGTCTCTGACTTGCTTGTGAAATACTTTATTATGACGAGAGGGTTTTCATGCCGCACCATGATCAAAACCACGTAACCCACCATGATGACAGCCAGATACGCGACGCGATATGCGGTCATGTGGACTGGCTGCGAAAATTCGCCGTTTCGCTGGAGACCGGGAAGCTTGACAGATCGGCGCATGACATTTCCTGCGACGACCGGTGCGATTTTGGCCAATGGCTGACGACACTGCGTGCCGATCCCAATGATCCGGCGATGGAAAAACTGGATGTCATCAAGGCGCTGCACAGCCGGTTTCATCGCTACGCCGGCGAGATCGCGGGAAGGCTCGAAGCCGGGGAGAAAGAGAATGCGCATGCGCGTTTCACCTCTCCGGCCTTCAAACGGGTGACCAATTCTCTGGTCCTGAACCTGAATGACTGGCGACAGGATTTCAAACCGCTCATGGTCTGAGGCCGAAGGGCTGGCGGATTTGCCGGCGCTCGCCCCAAACCTGATTTGCCCAAACCTGATATGCCGACCCGGCAGGCGCGCCCGTCCTTGTGCTCGAGCGCGCCTTTGGCATGTCCGGGGTCCGGCGATTTGATTCAAATTTAACTGATCCCATTCAACATGAAAGAACAGGAGGTCACGGGCCTCCCATCATGAGTGAAGGATGAATGGTATGACGACCTCTGCAGAGACACATGACGACACCCATATTCGCGATGCGATTTGTGGCCACGTAGACTGGCTGCGCCACTTCAAGACCTGTATCGACAAGGGGCAGCTTGAGAAGGACTCCCATCACATTTCCTGTGACGATCGGTGCGAATTCGGCAAGTGGCTGAAAACCCTTCCCTTCGAGTCCAATGATCCGATCATGCTGAAACACAGTGTCGTCGTCGGGCTGCATCGCCGGTTTCACGCGGCGGCGGCCGAGATCGCGCGCAAGGTCGAGGCCGGGGATCGCGCCGCCGCGAGCGAGGATTACACCTCCCACGCCTTCAGGCGCCTGACCAACTCCCTGATCCTCAATCTGAACGACTGGCGTCAGGATTTCAAAAAGATGCAGGCCAAGCACTGAAGCCGGGCGGAACCGATGTCACACCCCCGGCGGCGGGGGCGGCGGCGCAACGGTGAAGAGCTGTGCCAGCTCGGTGACATCCTCGGCCCGGAGCCAGCCATCCTGACCCGGGGTCCAGACGAAGCTCTCGCGTTTGAGCGCGCCTTTGGCGGCCATCTGGCCCATTTCGGCTTTGGAATACGGCCCTTTGGTCTCGCCATTCTCCGCCACATGCCAGACATGTTCGACCGGCGGGGGCGGCGGCGGTGTCTGTGCCGCAGGGGCGGCAGCTGCGGGACGCGCGCCCCAGGGGCCCATTTGGCTCTGCGTCGCCATGGCCATGCCCATGCCGGCGCCCATGCCCGCCCCCATCGAGGATGCCATGGCGGAATTTTCCGCGCTCATGGCTTCGGCGGCGTTGAATTTCATGTAATTGTCGAGATTGCCGACGATGCCCATCGAGGTGCGTTTGTCCATCGCCGCCTCGACCGCTTCGGGCAGGCTGATGTTTTCGATGTAGAATTCCGGGATGGTCAGACCGTATTCGGCGACCACTTTCGAGATCTCTGTCGCCACCAGCTTGCCAAGATCGGCGGTATTGGCCGCCATATCGAGAACCGGAATGCCCGAGCCCGCGACGATGCGCGAAAACGCCTGGACGATGATGTTGCGGATCTGGAACGAGATCTCGTCCATGGTGAATTCGCCGTCGGTGCCGACGATCTCGGTCAGGAACAGCGCCGGATCGGCGACCTTCACGGTGTAGGTGCCGTAGGCCCGAAGCCGCACCGGGCCAAACTCCGGATCGCGGCAGATGATCGGGTTTTTCGTGCCCCATTTCAGGTTGGCGAACCGCGTGGTGTTGACGAAATACACCTCGGATTTGAACGGCGAGCGGAAGCCGTGATCCCAATGTTGCAGCGTCGTCAGGATCGGCATGTTGTTGGTCTCGAGCATATAGAGCCCGGGGGTGAAGACATCGGCCAATTGCCCCTCATGGACGAACACCGCCGCCTGACCTTCGCGCACGGTGAGCTTGGCGCCGTATTTGATCTCGTGGCCCTCGCGTTCGAACCGCCAGACCATGGTGTCACGGCTGTCATCCACCCAATGGATGACGTCGATGAATTCACCAGAGAGAAAATCGAAAATACCCATGGGGGCCTCCTTAACTCAAAGATCCTCGCCCATCAGCTCGTAAGCGATCCGGGTCGCGATCGGGCGGGCAATTTCAGGGCGCATGCCGGGGGCAAGGCGCGGGTCGTAGAGAATGCGCAAGAGCAGCTCGTCATGGCGTGTCAAAAGCGCGAATTCCTCGTCATCGTTGAAAATCGTCGGCCGGGCATAGGGGCTGTCATTGGCCAGTCCCAGCCCCTGGGCGATTTCTTCGTGGAAGCAGGATTTGCGCAACAAGTCAGGATGTTCGGCGCGAATGATCGCCACGGCGGAGCGGTAAGCCCCGTCATCGGCCGGGTCCGAGGCCACGACCAGACAATAGGACGAGCGCGGCATGTTGACGACCGAGCGCACCGCATCCTGACCGATGCCGGGAATGAGCTGGGTGAGCCGCGGGCCGATGGCGCGGCGCTCATCCTCGTTGAGCACGAGCACGTGGAAATTCGCCCGCGACGATTGCGCAGATGACAGTGAGATGGAGTGGCCCGTGGCATTGGCGAGTCGGGACACCAGATGGTTGACCGTGGCGCGATCCGTGGCCTGTTTCTCCGGCGACACGGTGGCGCCGAACTCGAGGCCGATCCGCACGGGGACCTGCCAGCGATGCAGGTTCGCGGGGGTCACCTGGGCCACGAATTGGCCGTTGACCGAGGTATATTCGTCATTCAGCGCGATCGCGTCGAAATTCGCCGCCAGTTGCCGGGCGGAATAGGGCGTGTCCGGTCCGCCGCCATCGGTGCGCAACAGGTCATTGGCCAGAAGATCGGCCTGCATCCGCGCATAATAGCTCTCGAGCGCGAGGCTCACCTCGCTGCGTTGCGGGGGCACGGCGGCGATCGGTTGCGGCGCGGGCACTGTGGTCGGACGCGGGGTCGGCGCGGTGTCGGGGATCTGCACACAGGCGCTCAGCGCGAGGAAAGACCCCGCGCAGAGTGCAGCCCATCTGCTGGCCGACCTATGCCGTCCCGCGATCTTCATCAGGAGGGAACGGCCGGCCCCGCCGCATTGGCAGAGGCTTTTGCCGAGGCCAGCGTATCGCGCAGATTGGCTTCCATGGTCTTGAGCTCGACCTCGGCCTCGGCGCGTTTGCGCTTGCCCTCATCGGCAATCTGCAGGCTTTCCTCGATCGTGGCGATCAGCTCGGCATTGGCGGTTTTCACCGCTTCGATGTCGAAGACGCCGCGTTCCATCTCCTCGCGCACCACCTTGTTGGCTTCGCGCAGGTTCTTGGCGTTGGCGGTCAGAAGCTCATTGGTGAGATCGGTCGCTTCGCGCACGGATTTCGCGGCCTCGGAGCTGCGCTGAATGGTCACCGCCTGCGCCAGCTGGGTTTCCCAGAGCGGCACGGTGTTAACGAGCGTCGAGTTGATCTTGGTCACCAAGGATTTGTCGTTTTCCTGCACCAGACGGATCGAGGGCAGCGATTGCATGGTCACCTGACGGGTCAGTTTGAGATCATGCACCCGACGTTCGAGATCGTCACGCGCGGCGCGCAGATCGCGCAGCTCCTGCGCCTTGATCACCTGATCGGCTTCCGGCGCGGCATCGACGGCGGCGGCCAAGGCCGGGATGTCGGTCTCGTCCAATTCCTTGAGCTTCAGCTCGCCGGCGGCAATGTAGATCGCCAGCTCGTCGTAGAAGGTCAGGGTCTTTTCATAGAGCATGTCCAGCGACTTGATGTCCTTGAGCAGCTTGTGCTCATGGGTCAGCAGGTTGTCGGTGATCTTGTCGATCTGGCTCTGCACATCCTCGAAACGGGCGACGAATTTCGCCATCGGCGCGGCGCGGCCCAAAAGCTTTTCCCACCAGCTGCGCTCACGGCGCACGTCGAGCTCGGAGACCGAGAAACCGCGAATGGTGGTGACGATGGAACGCAGGCTGTCGCCCGCCGGCCCGACATCCTTGTTCTTCACATCCTGCAACATCGCCTGGCTGATTTCCTGCAGCTCGGCCTGCGCGGCAGAGCCGAAGCGCACGATCGAATTGGTGTCGCCCATGTCGATCTCGGCCTTGGCCTTTTCGACCGCACCTGCGACCGGGGTCTCGGCCAGCGTCGCCGGGTCGAGCAATTCGCCCTTCGGTTCGGGCAGGACCGCGAGGGTCACTTCCTCGACGTCTTTCAATGCGGCTTCGGCCTGTTGGCGGATAGTATCGGACATAGTGGCTTCCCCTGATCCAAACTCGTTCATGACATGATTTTATCTTTGACGCCTTCACGCGCCAGACGATCGCGCAGCACTTCGATCTCGATGTCGAGGTCTGTTTTATCGTCCAAAAGCAACTTTTTATGACGGGCGTCGAAATTCGCTTCGAGATCGTCCAGAAGCGCGAACCAGTCCTGTCGCGCCTGGGCGTTGCGGCTCTTTGCCCAGAGATCGGCATATTTCACCGTCGCATCGCGGGCACCCAGGAGATAAACGCCCAGGTATTTGCGCGCGGCGGTGAGATCGCGCGGGTCCTCTTCGACGGTGCGGAACATGGCGCGGGCGGTGGTGATGAACCTCTCCAGCCGGTCCTCGGCCTGGCGGTCGCCGGAGCGGTTGAGCGCCTCACGCATCGCCGACAGATGCGCCTCGGCCTCGTCCACCGCCTTGGCGACGCGGTCCTGCTGGAACAGGTCGATCTCGTCGAAACCTTTGTTCTTCAAAGGGTCGAGGCCGAAGGCGAGGCTGTGCAGAGCGACGCCGAGCACGGCGAAAATCACCGTCTCCAGCGGGCCCCAGCCGAACCAGCCAACGAGCCCGAGGCCAAGCCCGGTCAGAACCGAGCCGAAGATTTTGCGCGGGATTGCCGGGCGGCGCGAGACCTTGCGCGCCTCATAGGCTTCTTCCGCCTTGAGCCCTTCGCGGGTCAGGAAGGCGGCGCCAACGAGGCAGCCGAGCGCCACCAGATAGCCGGCCATGGTGACCGGCCCAGCGCCGAAGGCTTTCCAGGCCAGGGGCAGGGCGGCAAAGAACAACAGGTTCGAACGCGCGCCGACGCGCGACGGTTTCTTGCCGTCGAAAGGCCGCGCCGCAGGGGCGTTCACCGGCGCCTCGTCATCCGGGGAATAGGCGTCGCCTTTGGGGGAATAGGTGGAGCCGTAGCGCTTGGCCATTACATGCCCTGCGCTTTGATCGTGACGTAAAAGGTCAACGCCACCAAAAGGTAATAGGCGAGTTTCGAAAACACGCTGTCGCTCACGGGCACCCTCTTACGTCAGACAGATCTTTCCCAAGATATAGGAAGGAATCGCCTCAGACGAAAGGGTTAAGGGGAGCGGTGGCCCCGCTTTCCCCCTCAGATGCGGCTCAGCGCCCGGATTTCGGCGGTTTGCCGCCTCTTGCGCCGCCGCCACCCGGTTTTCCACCCGGATTTCCGCCAGGGCGGCCCCCCGGTTTGCCGGCATGCGATTTGAACCCGGCCGAGCGCGGTTTGCCATCCTTGCCGCCGCCGTGGCTCTTGTAGCCATGGGATTTGAACCCTCCCGGCTTGTCACCGGGTTTGCCGTCACGGCGATCGCCGGGCTTGCCGTCACGTTTGCCGAAAGGTTTGCCGCCGGGTTTTCCGTCCCGCGGTTTGAAGCCGCCATCCCGGCCGCCATCCCGATCAGAGCCGCGTTTGCCCTTGAAACCTTCGCCGCGCGGCTTGAAATCGCCATCCCGATTGTCGGCACGCTTTTCGAAATCGCGTTTGCCTTTGAACGGCGGCTTGCCACCCTCATCGTCGCGGCGTTTGAAGCCCTGACTGCGCGGTTTGTCGCCGAAAGGCTTGTCGCCACGGGGGCGATCACCACGAGGTTTGAAATCTCCATCTCGATTGTCGGCACGCTTTTCGAAGTCGCGCTTGCCTTTGAACGGTGGTTTGCCGTCACGGGCGTCATCGCGGCCACGGCTTTCCGTGCGCGGTCCGCCGGGTTTGCCGGGGCGCGACACCGTGCGTTTGGCCTTGCCGCCTTCACCGATCTCGAGATCTGCGCCCAATTGGTCGCGCAGCACGCGGGCGCGGACTTCCTCGACCTGGCCGGGTTGCAGGGTGCCGAGACGGAACGGCCCGTAGGACAGGCGGATCAGCCGGTTCACGGTCAGGCCGACATGTTCCATGGCGCGGCGGATCTCGCGGTTCTTGCCCTCGCGCAGGCCCACGGTGAGCCAGGCATTGGCGCCTTGCTGGCGGTCGAAGGTGACTTCCATGGCCTGGAATTTCTCGCCCTCGATCTCCACGCCCTTGCGCAGGGGCTCCAGCATGGCTTCGGAGGCGGTGCCCTTGACCCGGACCCGGTATTTGCGCAGCCAGCCGGTGTCCGGCAGCTCGAGCTTGCGCTTCAACTCGCCATCATTGGTCAGCAGCAGAAGCCCTTCGGAGTTCAAATCCAGACGCCCGACCGACATCACCCGCGGCATTTCTTTCGGCAGGCTGTCGAACACGGTGTCGCGGCCCTTTTCATCCTTGGCCGTGGTCACCAGACCCAGAGGCTTGTGATAGAGCCAGAGCCGCGGCGGTTCCGGTTCGCCGACTTCCTTGCCATCGACGAAAATCTTGTCTTTCGGCATGACATTGAGCGCCGGCGAGGCGACGACCCGGCCATTCACCGTGACCCGACCCTCTTCGATCAGCGCCTCGGCCTCGCGGCGTGACGAGATGCCGGCGCGCGACAGCACCTTGGCGATGCGATCGCCCGGCGGGGTTTTCTTTTCTGGCGTTTTGGCGTTGTCAGTCATGGGAAAGGCCTTTCGTTGGCGCGCTCATACTCTGCACCGGGGCGTATGGGAAGAGCAAAGACAAACGGCCCGCCGAAGAGCGGGCCGTGAAAAAGATCGAAAAAAGACCTGTTCGGGATCAGAAGCTCATCACATAGGAAATGCCGAAGACCCAGGGGTCGATCTCGGCCACGCCGATTTTGGAGCCATTCAGTTTCACGTCGCTGTCGATATCGATCCAGCGCACGTCGGTCCGCAAGGCGCCGCGTTCGCTGATCTGGTAATCGAAACCGGCGTGGAGCGCGACGCCCCAGGAGTCGGAAAGATCGAGATCGTTGCCCGCGATGGCCCCCTTGGCGGTTTCATCGAAGAAGGCCGTGTAGTTCACGCCGACGCCGAGGAAAGGCGTGAAGGCAGAGCCGCTGTTGAAGTGATACTGAAGCGAGAGGACGGGCGGCAGATGCTGCGTCGATCCGATCTCGCCCAAGCCGGCGGCGCTGATGTCATGTTTGAACGGCCAGGCGCCCAGGACCTCGATGCCGAGATTGTCTTTGATGAAATATTCGAAGGTGACGGTCGGGCGCAGATTGTTGCCCACATCCAATTCGGTGGTGCCCAAAATGGTGCCGTTGTCCGAGTTCGGCATCACGTTGCCAAGGCCGAGGCCGAGGGTCATGGTGCCGGCTTCTTGCGCGAAAGCGGCGGAGGAGATGGCGCAGGTGAGGCCGAGAACGGCGGCAGCGGCCAGAACAGAAGTTTTCTTCATGGTCAGTGTCCCTTGGGTATTTATTTTCGCGCGTGGCCCATCCATCGCCCTGCGTGCGGGATGTGGCTTTGATGTGAGTCAATTCGGCAAAGGCGCGTCAATCTGTCGTAAGGCGGTCGCAAACATGTCATGGCCTGAGGGGGCGGGTGTTGCGACACAGGGGTGGTGCGATGGCTTGCCTTTGACGCGTTTGCAGGCCAAAGAAAGCGCATGTCGTTTCGCTCATATATGGATGAGGCCCTGAAAGAGGCCCGGCTGGCCCAAGCCCGTGGCGAAGTGCCGGTGGGCGCCGTCGTGGTGTCGCCCGGGGGCGAGATCGTCGGGCGCGGCGGCAATCGTACCCGCGAGGACAATGACCCGACGGCGCATGCGGAGATCGTCGCGCTGCGCGCCGCCTGTGCCGCGCTGGGTCAGGAGCGTCTGCCGGGGCATGATCTCTATGTGACGCTGGAACCCTGTCCGATGTGCGCCGCCGCCATGTCGAACGCCCGCATTGCGCGGCTTTACTACGGGGCGCAGGACCCGAAATCCGGCGGCGTTGCCCATGGTGCGAAAGTGTTCAGCCATCGCCAATGCCATCACGCGCCGGAGGTGTATGATGGCATTGCCGCCCGCGAGGCGGAAGAGATGCTCAAAAGCTTCTTCGCCGCCAAACGATAGGCGCGGGGCTCAGGCCGAGACGAGCACGTAGCGCCCGATGCCATAGACATAGAAGCCGGCGAACAGGATGTTGATCCACTTGAGCTGACGCTCGCCGTGCAGCCAGCCCATGGCCATCCAGATCACGCAAAAGGGCAGGGACAGGAACAGGTTCAGCGGATACCAGTTCTGCACGATCGCCACGGTGGAGGCGATGCCAAGCATCAGGGCCATGTTTTTCAAAAGCCGCTCGTGGCGCGACAGCAAAATTTCCAGCATTTTTGAACCTTGGACAAATCGCAGGACGGGCAACGCGCTTTCGGGCGGTTGCGGTGCTGCGGATTTTCGAGGGTGTGAGGGGCGGAACGCCTGGGCAACGACCTATCGCAAAACGGCTTTCGCCGCAAGACGGTCTGCCGTCGTGACGCCCGGCCTTGACCTCGCGGCAGAAAAATCAAAAAAACCGACTGACCTGCGTAGGAGGGCCTGAGGGCGCGCGTATTACCTGTATCGACGCCGCAATGGAGGTACATATGCGCATCCGAAATCTGGTCCTGCCCTGTGCTCTTTTCTGCAGCACTGGGCTGGCCACGCCGGCTCTCGCCGCGACCGATATCATGACCTATGACGCCAACGGCGATGGCGTGATCACCCTGGCCGAATTCCAGGCCCTGCAAAAAGACAGTTTCAAATCGCTCGACAGCGATGGCAACGGCACTGTGATCGTGGCCGAATTACAGGCCCTGCCGGCAGCGCAGGGACGCAATGTCAGCGGCAAACGGCTGATGGCCCGGGATCTCGATGGCAATGGTGCGGTGACCGAAGCCGAATTCCTGTCGCAGGCTCCGGGGTTTCAACGCGCCGACCGCAACAATGATGGCGTGCTCGCGGGCAAGGAGCTGGCCCGTGTCGTCGATTTCCTGACGAAAGCCAGTTTCTGAACGCGCTCGTCCTCCTGAACTTTTCTGAACGTTCTTCCCCATTCCCTGAAAAGGATCGTAACGATGAAAACAGTCCCCAAATCTCTTGCCAAATCCCTTTGCGCGCTTTCCCTGATCGCGCCGCTCATGGCCGCGACGCCCGGTTTTGCCCGCGGCCTCACCGTGACCACCGACAATGGCGGCACGATCGAAAAGCAACATACCTGCCTGCAGGGCAATCAGGTCGTGGTCTGTGAACAGACGACCACCGGCACCAATGCCGAAGGCCAAAGCGTGTCGCGCGGCGTCACCCGGACGAACAATGGCGGCAGCACCGATGTCAGCGTGACGGGAACTGGCCCGGATGGCACAACCAAGACCAAAGAACGCGGTCTTATCGTCTCCCGCTAAGCGGGGCTCGGTCCGGGCCGCTATCCCCCCCCCGTGGTCCGGACCATCAAATCATCTCAGGGAGCATGGCACAGAACGTGCTACCCTGTCGGGGGGAGGTTTGGGTCATGAGTTTGATCGGATGAGGGCTGGGTGAGCGACAGGGCCGGAACCGTGGGGGAGCCCCCCGGTCACAACCAACGTCAGACAGAGGCGAAGGCCCTGATGGCGGCGCTTGCCAATGGCGAGCGGGCGGCTTTGGCGCGGCTGATCGCCCTGTTCGGCCCGGGCATCCGGCGTTACGCGGCGCAGGCGCTCACGGTGCCGACCGAGGCCGAGGACGTGGCACAAGAGGTGTTTCTCAGGGCCTGGTCCAGGGCCGCGGGCTATGACCCCGACAAAGGCGCGGTGTCGAGCTGGCTCTACCGGATTGCGGTCAATCTTTGTATCGACCACAACCGGCGCGGCGGGTTCCGACGCTTTGTCGGTATCGACAGCCTGCCGGAGCCGGAAGACGAAAGCCCCGGCGCCGAGGCCGGGCTGGCGGCGCGGCAAAGGCTGACGCAGGTGCGGCGGGCGATCAAGACCCTGCCGGAGCGTCAGCGTCAGGCGATCCTGCTGAAAGCGGCGGGCGAGCTGTCGGGGACGGAGATCGCCGCGGCTCTGGGGACGAGCGAGGGGGCTGTGGAACAATTGCTGGTGCGGGCGCGGGCGCGGCTTCGGGCGCTGATGGAAAAGGAGGATTGAACCATGTCGCAAGGGTATCGCAAGGGCCGGGGGAGCGGACCGGTGCCAAAGGATGACGCGTTGGAGGAGGTTTCGGAGGACGCCTTGGGGGACGCTTTCGACCGCGATCTCGCGCATGTGTTCGCGGATGAGACGGATGAGGATGTCGCCGAACTGTCCCGCTCTGTCCTGTCGCGCATCGCCCGCGAGGAGAGCGGGCAGGGGCGCGACGCCCATTTGGCCGAGGTGCTCTCGGAGCCGCTGCCCTGGGCGCTGGGCTTTGCCGGGCTGATGGCGCTGGGCGTGGCGCTGGGCTATCTGGCCTCGTCCGGCGGCACCGGTGACAGCATCTTTGCCTACCTCGCCTTTGGCGATCTGCTCGGCCTGTTGGGAGGGTTCTGATGTCTGCGCAAGTCACACGGACACCGCGCCGCGCCTGGGGGCGGATCGTGCTCGTCGCCCTGTTGGGCCTGTCGCTTCTGGGCAATGCGATGACCGCCGGTGTGGTCTGGCGGTTTCAGCAACTCCGTGTCGCGGTGCTCGGTGATGAGATGCGCGTGCCGGCCTTTCCGCCGGAGATCCGCAGCGCGTTGCGTCATCGCCTGAGCGCGGATGAAGCCCTGAAAACGCAATTGCGCGAGACAGTCGAAGCCCGCCGCGAGATCGTCGACATCAGCAGCGAGCGCCCGCTTGACCGGGGGGCGACCGAAGCGGCGATGGCCGAGTTCCGGACCCGGTTCATCACCACGCTTGACGAGATGCAGGCGCTGGTGCTCGGGGTGCTCGAGGAAGAGGCCGCGGGCGAGTGATCCGGTCAGGCTGACGCGATCCGCCTGCTCGCCTCAGATCTCGATCGGCACCAGCACCTCGGGCACTTTCACCACGCCGTCTTCGAGCGCATAGACCAGCTCGTCGCAGCTCTGCGCCAGAAGCGGGAAAGTGCCCCAGTGGCAGGGAATCACGGTCTTGAAGTCGAAATATTTCTGACAGACATAGGCGGCGCGTCGCATATCCATCGTGTAATGCCCGCCGGCGCAGAGGATGCCGATATCGGGCTGATGCAGATCTGCAAACCATTCCATATCGGCCATGATGTCGGTGTCGCCGGAGACATAGATCGTGTGGCCCTCGCCCTCGATCATGAACCCCGCCGGCTGGCCGGCATATTTCGGCGCGCCGTCCTTGTAGTCGATCGAGGAACTGTGCACGGCGTTGACCATGGTCACATTGACCTCGGCGTCGCCCTCGCCGAGCGTGATCGTGCCGCCCTTGCCGAACCCGGTGACCTGCGCTCCGTCTGCGTCGAGGATCAGCGACAATTCATGGATGCAATAGATCATCGCATTGGCGGATTTCGCGATGGGCAGGGTGGTCGAGGCATGATCGCCATGGCCATGGGTCAGGAAAATCGCGGTGGTGCCCTTGGTGGCCTCCGTCTCGCGGCCTTCGGGGAAGGACGGGTTGCCCGCCAGCCAGGGGTCGATCAACAGGATCTGATCCGCGATCTCGATACGAAAGCCGGAATGGCCCAACCAGGTGATTTTCATGACAGGCTCCCTATGGTGTCGTGACCGATGAGGTCGTTACAATGTCTCTGAGGATCGGTCCTCGGGACATGAGACTCACCGGGTAGAATAAGGCGCGAGAGGCACCTGTCACGTGTGGAATGAACAAATCGACAGCTATTGCGAGCGTCTGGATTTCACATTCTGGTCAGAACCGGTGAATGCGCTGACCAATCTGGCCTTTGTGATCGCCGCGATCTGGATCTATCCGCGAACGCGGGGCCTGCCCCTGGCGCGGCTTTTGGCCGGCGTGCTGTTTGCCATCGGGCTGGGGTCATTCGCCTTTCACACCACGGCGACGCGCTGGGGCGCACTGGCGGATACGCTGCCGATTCTGGCCTTCATCCTGATCTATATCTTTGCCGCCACCCGCGATTTCTTTGGCCTCGAGACATGGAAATCCGTGCTGGTCACGCTCATGTTCTTTCCCTACGCCGCCGCCACCGTGCCGCTGTTTGCGCAATTGGGGCTTGGCAGTTCCGCCGGCTATGCCCCCGTGCCGCTGTTGATTTTCATCTACGGACTGCTCCTGCGCCCTGCCGCGCCGAAGACCGCCCGCGGTCTTGCGCTGGGCGCTGCGATCCTCTGCCTCTCCATTGTCATGCGCTGGCTCGATATGCCCCTCTGTGGGAGCTTCCCGTTGGGCACGCATTTCCTCTGGCACCTGCTGAACGCGCTGATGCTGGCCCATATGATCGCGGTTTATGTGAACCACATGCTTGAAGGCCGCGCGCTGGGGCGCTAAAGCCTCATTTGACCAAGATTACGGAGCATTGCCCCATGTCCATCGACATCGATACCGCGCGCCGGGTTGCCAAGCTCGCCCGCATCCGGGTCGAGGAAGACGCGCTTCCCGCCCTCGCCGAAGAGTTCAACGCCGTCTTAGGCTTCATCGAGCAGCTGTCCGAAGTGGATGTCGAGGGCGTCGAGCCGATGACCTCGGTGACGCCGATGCGTCTCAAGCGCCGCCAGGACGGTGTGACCGATGGCAACATGCAGGAGAAAATCCTGTCGAACGCGCCGGACGCGCGCGAGGGCTTCTTCGCGGTTCCGAAGGTGGTGGAATAATGTCTGATCTGAACAAACTCACCCTTTCCGAGGCCCGCGACGGGCTGCGCAAAGGCGATTACACCTCGGTCGAGCTGACCGAGGCCTGCCTCACCGCCATCGAAGGCGCCGGCGCTCTGAATGCCTTTGTCCACAACACGCCGGAGATTGCCTTTGAGCAGGCCAAAGCCGCCGATGCACGCATTGCCGCCGGTGACGCGCCCGCCATGTGCGGTCTGCCGATCGGGATCAAGGATCTGTTCGCGACGAAAGGCGTGCCGACCCAGGCGGCCTCCGCCATTCTCGAAGGGTTCAAACCCGAATACGAGAGCACGATCACCACGAAGCTGTTCGATGCCGGCTCCGTCATGCTGGGCAAGCTCAACATGGACGAATTTGCCATGGGGTCCTCGAACGAGACCTCGACCTATGGCAATGCGGTGAGCCCCTGGCGCCGCGGCAATGAGGACACGGCCCTGACCCCCGGCGGCTCCTCGGGCGGTTCCGCCGCCGCCGTCTCCGCCGATCTCTGTCTCGCGGCCACCGGCACCGACACGGGTGGCTCGATCCGTCAGCCCGCCGCCTTTACCGGTATCGTCGGGATCAAGCCGACCTACGGGCGCTGTTCGCGCTGGGGCGTCGTGGCCTTTGCCTCCTCGCTCGATCAGGCCGGTCCGATGACCAAATCCGTGCGCGATGCGGCGATCATGCTCGAGACCATGTGTGGTCACGACATGAAGGATTCGACCTCCGCCGACCTGCCCGTGCCGAATTTCGAGGCGCTGCTCACCGGCGACATCAAAGGCAAGAAGATCGGCATTCCGAAAGAATACCGTCTCGACAATATGCCGGAAGAGATCGCGAAACTCTGGGACGAGGGCGCCGAGAAGCTCAAGGCCGCCGGCGCCGAGATCGTCGAGATCTCTCTGCCGCATACCAAATACGCGCTGCCGACCTATTACGTCATCGCGCCGGCCGAAGCCTCGTCGAACCTCGCGCGCTATGACGGCGTGCGCTATGGCCATCGTGCCACTTTGGCCGAGGGCGAGGGCATCAACGAGATGTACGAAAAGACCCGCGCCGAGGGCTTCGGTCACGAGGTGCAACGCCGCGTCATGGTCGGCACCTATGTGCTCTCCGCCGGCTTCTACGACGCCTATTACAACAAGGCGCGCAAGGTCCGGACCCTGATCAAGAAGGACTTCGAGGATGTGTTTGCCGCCGGGGTCGATGCGATCCTGACGCCCGCCACCCCGTCGCCGGCCTTCGGGCTGGGCGAGGTCTCGGAGGCCGATCCGATCCAGATGTACCTGAACGACGTCTTTACCGTCACCGTGAACCTCGCCGGTCTGCCGGGCATCTCGGTTCCGGCGGGTCTGTCGTCCACCGGACTGCCGATGGGGCTTCAGCTCATTGGCAAACCCTGGGAAGAGGGCGATCTGCTGAATATCGCGCATTCGCTCGAAGCCGCGAGCGGCTTTGTTTCCAAGCCGGAAAAATGGTGGTAAGGGACAGTCTGACTGTTTTTTTACGCCACTTTGCCCGGGAGCCTCGCGATGCGTCGTGCCTCTTTTGCCCTGATCTCTCTCGCAGCCCTCGCGGCCTGTGAAGCTCCCGTGCCGGACAGCGGCGCGGGTGTGGGCTTTGCCTCCTATGCCGACTATCAGGCCCAGCGGGAAGCCGAGCTTCTGGCCAATGGCGAGGGCACGGGCGGCACGATTGCGGCGAGCCGTGCGGTGACCGGGCTCGACACCCAGTCCATCTCGGATGAGGCCAGCGCTGCCATCGACGTTGCCGAAAGCGGCGCGACAGCGGGGGCGACGGCAACCGAAGAGGCTATGGGCACGGCCGCGACCCCGGATTCTGTCAGCAACGCCATGGGCATCTCGTCCGAGAACAGTTTCGACGCGGTCGCTTCCGAGCGCTCGATCGAACAGGACAAGGCTTTCGTGGCAGCCAATAAGGAAGCCTATGTGACGATCCAGCCGACCGCCCTGCCGCCGCGCCCGGTGTCCGATGCGGGCACCATCGTCGAATTCGCGCTCTCGACCACAAACGCCGTGGGCCAGCCGATCTATTCGCGCCTGATCCCGGGCGCCGCCGCCCGCGCTGCCCGCAATTGCGCCAAATACCCGTCGCCTGACAAGGCGCAGGAGGATTTCCTGCAAAGCGGCGGACCGGAGAAGAACGCCAAGGGGCTCGATCCGGATGGCGATGGTTTCGCCTGTAGCTGGGATCCGGCGCCGTTCCGTCTCGCCGCCCGCGGCTGAGATGCCTTCTGAGCTTGTGATTCATGACCACCTCTCGCCGAATTTCGGTGAGCGGCGCGACGGTGCGCGGCCGGATATGGTGCTGTTGCATTACACGGCGATGCCGACCGCCGAGGCGGCGCTCGAACGGCTGTGCGATCCTGAATTCGAGGTCTCGGCCCATTATCTGATCTGTGAAGAGGGCCGGGTCTATCGCCTTGTCGCGGAAGAGATGCGGGCCTGGCACGCAGGCGCCGGGCAATGGGGCGATGTCACCGATGTCAACTCCCGCTCGATCGGCATCGAGCTGGCCAATCCCGGCGATACCCCGTTTGCCGCGGCACAGATCGACGCGCTGGAGGCGCTTCTGGCGGATATTCTCGCCCGCCATGAGATCCCTGCCGCGCGGGTCATCGCGCATTCGGACATGGCGCCCGAACGCAAGATCGATCCCGGTCCACGGTTCGACTGGCGACGCCTGGCCTTGCAAGGCCTGTCCATCTTTCCCGATGAAATGACGGTGGTGGCACCCGACGAGATCGCATTCGTGCAAGATCTGTCGCGGCTGGGCTACCCGGAGGCGCCGTGCGAGGCGCTGCTCACCGCCTTTCGAAGCCGCTTTCGTCCGCGCCATACCGGCCCGCTCGACGGTATCGACATGGCGCTCGCGCGCGATCTCGCCAAACGCTTTCCCGTTGACCGCGAGAGCGGGACCGCCTAAGTCCCCTCTCTGACGCGGATGGCCGGATAATCGCCGCTTCTCTTCGGGGAAGGGGAGGAAAGTCCGGACTCCCTTGAGCAACGGTGCCGGGTAACGCCCGGCGGGGGCAACCCCAGGGACAGCGCCACAGAGAACAGACGGCCCTCTATACGGGGGTCACGGTGAAACGGTGGGGTAAGAGCCCACCGCGCGACTGGCAACAGGAGCGGCACGGCAAGCCCCACCGGGAGCAATGCCAAATAGGGGTTTCGCGCGGGGACCGGTGTCGCAAGACAAACCGCCCGCAAGGTCGCTCAAGCCTTTGAGACCCGGGTTGGCAGCTTGAGCCGTCTGGTAACAGGCGGCCTAGAGGAATGGTTATCGAAGGGGCGTAAGCCCCGGAACAGAATCCGGCTTACAGGCCGTCCGCGTCTTTTTATTGATTTTTCAAGACTTCCCGTGTGATCTTGAACGGAACCTATGCAATATCACAAGGTATTTTCATGCTTTCTTCTTTTCCCCTGCCCGGGAAACGCGAGGTGGTGTTCGGCGCGCTGATCGGATGTCTCGCGGGGTCGGCCTGGGCCGATTATTCCCCGGAAGCCTGTTCGATTTCCCGCGCGTTCGGCGCACTGACCCTTACGGCTGACCATTACGTTTTCGTCGACGAGAGCGGTTGGGATACGCCCACCTATGAGATCGAGATTCGCGACGACACTGGCGCTTTCGTCGTCTTGTTGCGCAGCGAAGAAGGCGAGGGCAACAGCGCCTGGCTCTTTGCCGAATCTTCCGGGCTGATGCGATCAGAGGCTTTCCGGTCCAATATGCTCGTTGCGGCGGGCAATGCCTTCGGGGCCTCGGACGCCGGCGCCGATATGCGGGTCGTGATTCAAAGCGATGGTGGCGCCTTCGAATGGCACCGCGATGCGCGCCTGTCGATTGATCGCAGCGGCTTGCCCGGAGACTATGTCGATTTCGCCACGGATTTCGGAGAGATCTCTGCCCTGCTTGATGCCATCGGACGCCAAGGGGCGCAAACGGTGGAGATCAGCTATTACATGAACACCGATGGAAGCTATGAACGGGTTTGGGACGAAACCATCGACTTCCAAACCTACATGGGCCTGGCCGAGGCGATCGATCCGATGACCCGCGCCCTGCTGCAAAAGGTCGATGGGGTCGATTGCACGGAATACTGAACCAAGGGCCGCGTCCGGTCGTCGACCGCGGCAAGGCTTGAGGTCTCATGCCCTGTTGGCAGGGGCGAATTTTCGGCGCAGTATGTTGGTGAGTGATGTGGAAAAGGGAGATCCCCGATGAGTTTCGTGAAAACATTGACCACCCTGGCGATCGGTTTTGCTGCGGCCAAAGGTGTTGAGAAGATGAAAAAAATGGGGGGCATGGACGGGGTGCGCGAAGCCATGCGCCAATCCGGCAACCCGGGCGGCATGGCCGATCAGATGGGACAGATGGCCGAGAAATTCGGTTTCCCCGGTGGCGCCGATGCGGTGCGCGACATGATGGGCAAATTCGGCAATCAGGCCGCCGATATGTCGGAAGCCACCGAAGCCGGTCTTGGGTCGTTGTTTTCGGCCATGTCTGGGGCGGCGGCCACGGGGGCCAGCTCCATGTCCGACATGTTCGCTTCGGTGACCGAGGGCACGCCTGTGGGCGCCGCGACCGAAGAGAATGCCAAGCTGATGATCCGGGCGATGATCATGGCCGCCAAGGCCGATGGCGAGATCGACGCCGAAGAGCGGACGAAAATTCTCGATCAGCTGGGCGATGCTTCGGACGAGGAAATCGCCTTCGTGCAGGCGGAGCTCGACGCGCCGGTCGATCCGATGGCGCTCGCCAAGGATGCCGGCACCTCGGCGGCGTCTCAGGTCTATGCCGCGGCCCTGATGGCGATCTCGGTCGATACCGAAGCCGAAAAGACCTTCCTCACCGGGCTGGCCCAGTCCTTGATGCTCGACCCGGCGAAACAGGCCGAGATCCATCAGTCGATGGGCAAGCCTGTGCTTTGAAACAGTCCTCATAGTGGAACAGAAAAGGGCGGCCCGTTTGGGTCGCCCTCTTTACTTATGCGGTCGCCAGGATTTATGCGGTCGCTAAGGCGCCCCGGCTTTCCTGTCGCAAGAGGTAGAAGGAGGCGGCGAGGATCAGGGCCGAGCCGAGCCACATCGCGCCCGGTGGCATGAAGCCAAAGGCGAGAATGCCGAAGCCGACATTGAGCGGCAGTTTCAGATGATCGAAAGGCTGCAGATAGGCGGCATCGGCCGAGGCATAGGCGCGGGCGATGGCGTATTGCGCCAGCGCGGTCAAAAGCCCGGCGGCGACGAGGATCAGCGTCGTCAAACCGCCGCCCGGGGCGACGCCTTCGCCAAGGGTCAGGGCGAGGTTCACCGGGCTCAACAGCAGAAGCAGGTAGACGGTCAGGCTCTCCGGGCTCTCGGAGCGGGTCATGCGCTTGGTCAGAAGCGAGGTGAGTGCCCAGAAGGCCGCTGCGCCGACCGGGTAGAGGACATAAGGCGTGAAGCTTTCCGACCAGGGGGCGAGGATGATCATGCCGCCGAGAAACCCGACCGTGACCGCAAGCCAGCGTTCGGGGGTGGCGGCTTCTTCGAGAAACAAGTTCGCGCCGAGGGTGACGAAGAAGGGCGACAGCATGATCAGCGCGATGGCCTGCCAGATCGGCACATGGGCAAGCCCGGCGATCCAGAGCTGAACCCCGATCACGGCGGAGGCGACGCGGATCAGATGCAGAAGCAGATTGCCGGTCTTAAGGGCCCGGAGCCCCTCGCGCGCCACCCATGGCAGGGAAAACAAGAGCGCGATGAAATATTGCCAGAAGGCCATGCGCGCCGAGGGCACGGCCAGCATCATCGTGGCATATTGGGTCAAGAGGTTGATGACGGCAAAGAGGGTTCCGGCGAGAACCATCCAGAAGGCGCCGGTGCGGGCCGGGCCGAAGGTTTGAAACAGAGTCATGTGTCGTCCTTTCTTGCGCACATAACCCAAGGCAGGAGGGCAGGGCGCCCATGGTGACATGAGGGCGTCCTGTCATCTCTCTTCCATCCGGACTTTGACCGTCGGCTCCGGAGTTGCACCGGATCTGCTGTCCCGGCGTCTCTCGACAGAGAGACGCAAGCGCTCGCGGGCTTGCGGGCATGGTGCCCGCTTACCGCCGGTGGGGAATTTCACCCCGCCCTGAGAGGTTTTACGGCCAAATCGACCGCGCGAAATGATAGGGGAATGTCGGGCGCCGTGGCAATTGTCAGGAATGCAGGGTCGCTGTGCACAAGCGCCCGTTGCGCCAAGTTCGGTTTTTTAGGAAAACCCCATTGACTCAGGGCGTGAAGAGCTTAAAAGGCGGGCTTCAAGGATTCCACGGGCTGGCACCGTAAACAAACTGCCCCCGTTGCACGCGATTATTGGAGTAATGAAAAATGGCGAAGCCGACGACGATCAAAATCCGTCTCAACTCGACCGCGGACACGGGCCACTTTTACGTGACCAAAAAGAATGCCCGCACCATGACCGAAAAGATGGTCGTAAAGAAATACGACCCGGTTGCGCGAAAGCACGTCGAGTACAAAGAAGGCAAAATCAAGTAAGCCCTTCGAGACACGACAGAATGCAAGAGCCGCGCGACCTGAGAGGGAAGCGCGGTTTTTCTTTGAGACCCGCGCCTCTCTCCGCCCTAACTGTTTACCACAGTCCACAAGGAGAAGAGACATGCTGGAATATGACGACGATTACTTCAGGGAACGGGAGCGGTTAGACGAACGCCCCTGTTCGATCCCCGAAAGCCTGAGCGAAGCTCTGGCACATCAGGGCGCGCAGGAGATTCGCAAGAGCGTGCCCTTTACCGTACGAGCGGCCATGCCGGCCGATACCGCGGAGATCGACACGCTCTTTCGTGCCTCCTACGGTCAGCTTCTCAAGCAATATTATCCGGCGAAATTGCTCGACGCGGTTCTGCCGGCGCTGTTCCATACGGCGCCGGGGCTGTTGCAATCCGGGACGTTCTTTGTCGCCGAGACCGGTGGTGGCGAGATCGTCGGCGCCGGCGGCTGGACCCAGGTGACGCCCTTTGGCGGGGTCGGGCCGCGCGAGATCGGCCATATGCGCCGTGTCGCGGTGCATCCCGACCATGTCCGGCGTGGCATCGGCTCTGTGATCCTGAACCATGTGCTGGAGAATGCGCGGCGCACGGGCGTGACGCGGATGTGCAGCCTGTCGACCTTTGCGGCGCTGGAGTTTTACAAATTCCATGGCTTCGAGGCGTCGGGTGAGGTCGATCTGGCGATCAAGCCGGGGGTCTTCCTGCCGGCGGTGCAGATGGCGCTGGATCTCTGATGGGGTCCGATAGTCGGACATGAAAAAGGCCGCTCCGAGGAGCGGCCTTTTGATGTCGCGGTTTGCTGTGGATCAATCGCGATTGCCGAGGAACTGCAGCAGGAACATGAACAGGTTGATGAAGTCGAGGTAGAGGTTCAGGGCCCCCATGATCGCCGACTTGCCAAGCCATTCGCTGTCCATGGCATGGGCATGCGAGATGTAATCGGTTTTGATCTTCTGCGTGTCATAGGCGGTGAGGCCGGCAAAGATCAGCACGCCGAGAGCGGAAATCGCAAAGGCCAGACCCGAGGAGGCGAGGAAGATGTTGACGATCGAGGCGATGACCAGACCGATCACGCCCATGATCAGGAACGACCCCCAGGCCGAGATGTCTTTCTTGGTGGTGTAGCCCCAGAGCGACAGACCGGCAAAGGCGCCGGCGGTGACAAAGAAGGTCTGGGCGATCGACATGCCGGTGAACACCAGGAAGATCGAGCTTAGCGACAGGCCCATCAGCGCCGCGTAGGCGTAGAAATAGGTCTGGGTCGCGGCGGCCGAGAGGCGGGACACCACGGCGCCAAAGCCGAAGACCATGGCCAGCGGGGCGAACATCACCACCCATTTCAGCGGGCTTGCGTAAAGCGCATAGCCGAGACCGGTGAGATACTCACCATTGCCGAGCTCATATTGGGTCGGCGTGCCGGTCACGGCCAGATTGGCAAGGGCCCAGGCCGCGAGACCGGTGATGATGAGGCCCACGGACATGGTGCCGTAGACCTTGTTCATATGGGCGCGAAGGCCGGCGTCGATCTCAGCCGAGCGTGCGCCGACACCAGCGTGGATCGTTCTGTAGTCAGCCATTGACGTATATCTCCTGTGCGTCGAAATCCCTGTGTCCCCGCGATGGTGCGGGGGTATCGCTTCCGATATTGGCAGCCATGGGGGGGATTTCAAGCCGTCATCCATCGGAAATGGAGTATTTTTGTCAGGTGTTTGAGCGATTGTGAGTGGGGGTGAGCGGGGAGTGAACCGGGGTGATCTGGCGTGAAAACGCCATGCGAAACGCTTTGCGGGCCATTTGCGAACAGTGGCAAGGTTCGAATGATCCGGGATCGTGCGGATTGCGACAAAAGACCGCGACACCTTGCGGCATCGCGGTCGGGGATCGCGGGGACATGCGATCATGGGGATTCTTCATCGGGTTTCCATGAGCCGGCTCAGGCGGCAGGCCTCGGGGCTTACTTGAGCCAGTGGTGCGGTACATCCCAGCTCGGGCGTTGCGCTTCGGTGAGCGCGGCCTCACGGGTCAGGCCGATGTCGTCGAGCAAGGCATCGTCGAGCTCGGCCAGGGCGCGGCGCTGGCGGGCAATTTCGCGCTGGCGCAGAATGCGGGAAATCAGGGACGGCGCGCGACGCGCGCCGGTGGAGCGGGGCAGGGTCAGTGAAGGCATCGTCTCGTCCTTAACAAATTTTGAACTCAATCTGGAAATGAATCATTTCCTTTGATATATATGCGGGAAATCATCACATAAGTGAAATGAATGATTTTTGAATGATGCATCACGGAGTTTGATATGGCTCGAAATCTTGATCTGACGGCCCTGCGCTCCTTCGTTGCCGTGGCCGATTGTGGCGGGGTGACCAAGGCGGCGGGCGCGCTCAATCTGACGCAATCCGCGGTTTCCATGCAGCTCAAGCGGCTGGAGGAAAGTCTCGACCTGCGCCTTCTCGACCGCAGCGCCCGCACCATCGCCCTGACGGCGGCGGGGGAACAACTCCTGTCCTATGCCCGGCGGATGCTGGAGCTGAACGACGAGGTGTACAGCCGCCTGACGGCGCAGGAATTCGAGGGCGAGATCGTGCTTGGTGTGCCGCATGACATTGTCTACCCGTCGATCCCGCTGGTGTTGCAGCATTTCCATCGCGACTACCCGCGCATGCGCGTCAGCCTGCTGTCGTCTTTCACCACCCAGCTCAAGGAGAAATTCTCCCGTGGCGAATGCGATATCGTTCTCACCACAGAGGATGATGTCGGCCCCGAAGGCGAGACGGTGGTCGAGCTGCCGTTGGTGTGGATCGGGGCGCCCAACGGTTCGGCCTGGCGCCAGCGACCGCTGCGTCTGGCCTTTGAACATCGCTGCATTTTCCGCAAAGGCGTGCAAGAGGCGCTCGACCGTGCCGGTATTCCCTGGGAAGTGTCGATCGAGAGCGATCAGTCGCGGACCATCGAGGCCTCGGTTTCCGCCGATCTTGCGGTGCATGTGATGCTCGAGGATACCGCGCCGCCCTATTCGGAGCCGATCCAGCATGGCGGCGCGCTGCCGGAACTGTCGAAGAAAAAGATCAACCTCTATATGTCGGATCTGAAAAAGAGCGAAGCGACGGAACGGCTGCGGGATCTGATCCGGCAAGCCTTCCGCTCACATCGCGGTGCCCGGATCGCGGCACAGTAGGGGCAAAGGGCTGATTTCGAGGCGATCCGCGCCACATATGGCGGTTTGAGCCCATATCAGACGTTGAGAGCTTAGCGCCTCGTGCGGAATCAAGGCCGCAGGCCGCCGCACATCGTCATGCTGAAAGCATGCCTCTGGCATGACCGCGTCCCGCGCGGCGGCGATTTTGTCGGGGAAGCGAAACGTGTTGAGCTTCTTCGGATTTGGCTGGGATAAAGTGAGAGGCGCGCGGGGGCAGGCTCGCCACCGCCCGCGTCATCGACGTGCGGCTTGCACCGAATACTCAAACGTCCCCTCCGTCCGCAAGCCAGCCCGAGAGGCGGGGCGTCTATGGCTCCAGAACCACCTTGCCCGTCGCGCGACGGCTGCGGAGAAGCTCCAGCCCTTCCTCGAAGCGTTCCAGCGGCAGGCGATGCGAGATATGCGGTTTGATCGTCCCTTCGGCAGCCCAGTCGAACAGCTGCGCAAGCGAGGCCTTGAGCGGGGCCGGGTTAAAGGCGAGATAGCCGCCCCAGTAGAACCCGATGGCGGTGATGTTCTTCACCAGCATATGGTTGGGTTTCATCTTCGGCAGATCGCCACCGGCAAATCCGATCAGAAGGATCCTCCCATCCGGGTTGGTGGCGCGGAAACAGGCCTCGTAGAGCGGCTCGCCCACCGCGTCATAGACCACATCGGCGCCGCCAAGCGTCTTGATCTGTTCGCGGATGTCCGCCGCCCCGGCGTCGATCAGGTAATCGGCCCCCGCCGCCTTGGCAATGGCGAGCTTCTCGGCGCCGCGTGCAATGGCGATCACCTCGGCGCCCATGCGCTTGCCGATCTCCACCGCCGTGAGACCGACACCGCCGGCGGCGCCGGTGACCACCAGCCGTTCGCCGGGGTGCAGTCGCGCCTTGTAGTCGAGTGCCATATGCGAGGTGCCATAGGCGATCTGCAACGCTGCGGCCGTGTCATAACCGAGTGTATCGGGGATCGGGATGCAGCGCTCCGCCGGGAAATTGCCCGCCGTGGCCAGCCCGCCCTGACCGGCATAGACCGCGACGCGCTGGCCGATCGAGAGATCGCGGACGCCTGCGCCGAGCGCGGTGATCTCGCCCGCGAGCTCGAGCCCGAGGGTGAACGGCGGCTCCGGCGTGTCCTGATACGTGCCCTTGCACATCAGCGTGTCGGCGAAATTGAGGGCGCTGGCGTGGATGCGTACGCGAACCTCCTGGGGCCCGGGGGCGGTGAGCGCGAGGGCTTCCAACTGCGGTGCGCGGTCGAATCCGGTGACGCGGCAGGCGCGGATCATATCTGTATCTGGCTCGGTCATGGCTCTGGTTTTGGCGTTTTGAACCGGATCTGTCCACGTGAAATTCAGCGGGCGGGGCCGCAGAATCTACCGCAAAGCGAGTCGCTTTGCGGTAAAACCGCTTTGACGCATTGTCTGGCAAATCGAGGCAATCGGGGAGGTTTGGGCGGACTGTCTTTTCTAAAATGCAAAATATTTTGGAAAAAACACGCAATGGTTTAGTTGGGTGGCCGAAAATTGTCGTCTTTTTTGCAATTTGCACATAGCGCCATGCTTGAATAATCGATGAATTACAGATAGTTATCTGTGTCCTTTGGGGGCTTGGCCAAAAAGACAGGTTGAGTGAAAGGGCCAAGGGCAACAAATGTTCTATACACGCATAGGTTTCGCGTGCGGATGATACGAAGGAGCGGTCAGTATGAAACATCCCGTGGATATCCACGTTGGCAAGCGTATTCGCCATCGTCGCTGGATGGTTGGCATGACGCAGCAACAGCTTGCCGAGAAAGTCGGGATCAAGTTCCAACAAATCCAAAAATATGAAACCGGGATGAACCGGGTTTCCGCCTCCCGGCTTTGGGATATCGCCGAAGCCCTCTCCGTACCGGTTGCTTTCTTCTTCGAAGGCATGGGCAGCCCGATGGATATGCCCGCAGAGACCAAAGTGTCCGAGGGCGCCGTGCCTGCGGATATTCTCGCGGACAAGGAAGCGCTGGAACTGGTGCGGTCCTATTACGCCATTCCGGAAAATCAGCGCCGTCGCCTGTTCGAACTGGCGCGGGTGCTCTCCGACGTCGCCTGAACGGCAGCTCCGGCGACACGGCGGGTTTCATGACTGAGAACAGATTTCTCCCGGGGGATAGAATGTCTCCGGGGGCATGTTGTGTGAGAACGCCCTTTTTTCAGGCTTTGACGGGCTGAGGCGCGGCGCCGATCTGGCTTGGCTTGACCCCTCCGGAGAGAGGCGCTACCGCAAGAACAGGCAAACGAGGCAGGCGGACCCCCATGGTATTTTCAGAGACATCTCCCGTGTTCAACTCCCGTTTCGACGAGGCCGAGCGGGCAGAGATCATCGCCACGGCCGAAGCCGCGGCGGACGCGGCCCGGGAGATCACCCTGAAATATTTCCGTGGCTCCGAGCTCGATACCGCCTCGAAACTCTCCGAGGGGTTCGACCCGGTCACCGTGGCCGACCGTGGTTCCGAGCAGGCGATGCGCGCGGTGATCGCGGCGCGGCGCCCGCATGATGCCATTCTGGGCGAGGAATTCCCGTCGAAACCCGGCACCTCCGGGCTCACCTGGGTGCTCGATCCGATCGATGGCACGCGCGGGTTCATTTCCGGCACGCCGACCTGGGGCGTGCTGATCGCGCTCAGGGATGCGCAGAGCGCGCTCTATGGTGTGATCGATCAACCCTATATCGGCGAACGTTTTTCCGGCGGGCTCGGTCGGGCGGAGCTCGACGGGCCGCATGGCACGCGCAAGCTCGCGGTGCGCCAGGGCGTCCCGCTTGATCAGGCGGTGATCTTTTCCACCTTTCCTGAGGTCGGCGGTGAGAGCGAGGGCAAAGCCTTTCACGATCTCGCCGGGCGTTGCAAGCTGACGCGCTATGGTATGGATTGCTATGCCTATGCGCTTCTGGCGGCCGGTCAGATCGATCTGGTGGTCGAGGCGGGGTTGCAAAGCTATGACATCCTGGCCCCGATCGCGGTGATCGAGGCGGCGGGCGGGATCGTCACCGATTGGCAGGGCGGGCCGGTGCTCGAGGGCGGGCGGGTCCTGGCCGCCGCAAGCAAAGAGTTGCATGACGCGGCTTTGGCGGTACTGTCAGACTACTGATCCTGCCGGGCCTGTCCGGCAGAGTGCCGAAAGGGAGGCCCCGATGCATCATTGTTTCCTGATCCGCAATGCCGAGCTGATCCTGACCATGGATGACGAGCGGCGCGAGATCGCCTGTGGCGATATTCTGGTGCGCGACGGGGTGATCGAGGCGGTCGGGCAGGGGCTCTATGACGACGATGCGCAAATCGTCGATGGCCGTGGCTGTCTGGTCACGCCGGGATTGGTCAACACCCATCATCACCTGTTCCAGACGCTGACGCGCGCCGTGCCGGGCGCGCAGGATGCGCTGTTGTTCGGCTGGCTCAAGACGCTCTACCCGATCTGGTCCCGCTTCGGCCCGGATCATATGCGGATCTCGGCGCTGGTCGGGCTGGCGGAGCTGGCGCTTTCCGGCTGTTCCACCACGTCGGACCATCTCTATCTCTACCCCAATGGCGCGCGGCTCGACGACACGATCGAGGCGGCGCATGCCATCGGCGTCCGGCTTCATGCGACGCGCGGCTCGATGTCGATCGGAGAAAGCCTTGGAGGCCTGCCGCCCGACAGCCTTGTCGAGCGCGAAGAGGATATTCTGAACGATTGCATCCGGGTGATCGACGCGTTCCACGATCCGAACCCCGGGGCGATGATCCGGGTTGGCGTGGCGCCGTGCTCCCCGTTTTCCGTCTCGCGCGAGCTGATGCGCGACAGTGCCGTTCTGGCGCGTGACAAGGGCGTGATGATGCACACACATCTGGCCGAAAACGACGAGGATATCGCCTATTCTCTGGAGAAGTTCGGCATGCGCCCCGGCCAATATGCCGAGGAGCTGGGCTGGACCGGTTCGGATGTCTGGCATGCCCATTGTGTCAAGCTCGATGATCAGGAGATCTCGCTCTTTGCCCGCACCGGCACCGGTGTGGCGCATTGCCCTTGCTCGAACTGTCGGCTCGGCTCCGGCATTGCCCCGGTGCGGTCGATGCGCGACGCCGGTGTCCCGGTGGGGCTTGGTGTTGATGGCTCTGCCTCGAATGACAGCGGCAATCTGATCATGGAAGCGCGCACCGGCATGCTGTTGCAGCGCGTGCAGTACGGCGCCGACAAGATGAGCCCGCGCGAGATGCTCGAGATCGCCACGCGCGGTGGCGCCGATGTGCTGGGGCGCGACGACATCGGCCGGCTGGCGCCCGGCAAACGCGCCGATATCGCGCTTTGGGACATGTCCGATGTCGAAGCGGCAGGAAGCTGGGACCCGGCGGCGCTTCTGCTTGCGGGTCCGATGATGGTGCGCGATCTTTTCGTCGAGGGCCGGCATCTGGTGGCGGACAGTTGGCTGACGACGATCGATCTGCCCAATGTGCTCGGCAAGCAGCGCGATTTGACAAAGGCCTTGATGGAAGGCTGAGGCCCCCGGGGCGGGGGGCTGTCTGGGCCCGTCTGGGCCTGTCGGGCGAGAAAAGAACAGCATCCCTCAAAGGGGCGTTGCAAAAGGGTCGTTACAGGAGAACAGCTCATGACGCACAAGACTGGATTGCTCGCCGCTCTGGCGGCTGTGGCGCTCACCGCCTGTGGCCCGGAAACCGGCGCAGGCTTTGGCTCGGTCACCCCGGTGACCACATCGGCGACGGCGCGTGTCTCGACGATGGAAGAAGGGGCGCAGATCCTGTCCCTGATCAATCAGGAACGCGGCAAACGCGGGCTCGGGGCGCTGAGCTACAATGCCAGCCTGACCCGTGCCGCGCAGGCGCATGCCGATGACATGGCTGCGAAAGGCTATTTCTCGCACAACAGCAAGAATGGCGCCTCGGTCGGCGATCGGGTGCGCGGGGCGGGCTATGGCTATTGCTTTGTCTCGGAGAATCTCTCGACGAGCTATCCCACGGTGCAGCAGGCGGTGCAGGGCTGGATGGACTCGCAAGGCCACCGTGCCAATATCCTGAATGCGAAACCCGTCGATATCGGTATTGGCGTTGCGGCCGGAGGTCTCCGGGTTGCCGTGTTCGGCAGGCCCTGCTGAGCGACGCGCCGCTCATGTCGGGGCATGGGCTGGCCAGCGGGGTTTGAATAAAATATTCAATATTTTGCAGGTGACGGTGCGATCGGCGGGACACTCCTGCCCGAAAGCTGCCATTTTCGCCTGCCAAGACAAAAGAACGAAGGTAGTTTGAGGAGAGATCGGGCATGACCGCTTTGCGCGTATTGATGGCTTTGGCACTTGGGATCGGGATCGGAGCCGGCATCGGCGCCGGGGCAAGCGAGGCGCGGGACCTGCGGCCCTTGCCGAAGGCGACCGTCTCCATTCCGGTGAGCAACCCGCAAGCGACGGCGCGCGATCTTCTCTCGGCGATGAATGCCGAACGCCGGGCGCAGGGGCTGCGCAAACTGCGGCTGAATTCCGCCCTGTCGAAAGCCGCGCAGGCCCATGTCGATGACATGATCCGGCGGAATTATTTCGCCCATATCGCGCCGAATGGCAGCCGCCCGATCCATCGCGCCAATGCGGCCGGCTACAAGGGCTGCATGGTGGCGGAAAACCTGTCCTACAGCTGGAAGACCATCGATCTTGCCATGGCGGGCTGGATGCAATCGAGCGGCCACCGCGCCAATCTTCTCAATCGTGAAATGAAGGATGTCGGCATCGGCATCGGCCCGAACAATCTCTTCGTCGCGGTGTTTGCCAAGCCTTGCCGGTGAGGTGAGGGGCTTTGCGCCCTGAGGGGACATTCAACTTGGTAGAACAACAGGCGTGACAAGCCTGCCCGTGGGGTGGCGCTCTGACGATTGATCGGTGCGCTTTATGGTGCAAAATACATTTTAGATTTGAGGTTTGTGCGCGGCCTCCAAATGCGCCAGCCCGCTGGGACGCGCAGGCGCAGGCGCGGCGGCTTCGCTTTGTCCCGCGCCGGAAGTGAACGGCGGCTCCGTCCCGCAAAGCGCTCCTTACACGGCCGCGCGCTCTCCCATCACGTAGCTCGCGATGATCGCGCGATCATCCCCCATCATGATGGTCGGGAAAATCTCTTCCCAGATGGTCTCGGCCCGGATCGCACGCTGCGCGATCGCCGGTGTCGAGGCCAGATCGATGACGGCGAAATCCGCTTCCATGCCCGGGGCGATGCTGCCGATCTTGGTCTCCATCCGCAACGCCTGAGCTGAGCCCTGGGTGGCCAGCCACAACAATTGCGCCGGGTGGATCGCCGTGTGGCGGAGCTGGCCGATCTCATAGGCCGCCGCCATGGTGCGCAGCATCGAAAACGAGGAGCCGCCGCCGGTGTCGGTCGCCAGGCCCACCCGCAGGGATTCGGATTTGCGCGTGCCCATGTCGAAAAGCCCCGAGCCGATGAAGGTGTTCGAGGTCGGGCAATGGATCAGCGAGCAATCATTGGCCTGAAGATGGGCGATCTCGCGCGGTTCCAAGTGGATCGCATGGCCGAACAGCGCGCCCTCGCGCACCAGTCCGAACTGCTCATATGTGTCGAGATAGTCCCGCGCCTCCGGGTAGAGGCTTTTGACCCAGGCGATCTCATCGGTCTGTTCCGACAGATGCGTCTGCATCAGGCAGGACGGGTATTCGTCCCAGAGCTTGCCCAGGGCGGCGAGCTGATCCGGTGTCGAGGTCGGCGAAAACCGTGGCGTGATCGCGTAGGACAGCCGGCCCTTGCCGTGCCAGCGATTGATCAGTGCCTTGCTCTCGTCATAGGCGGATTTGGCCGTGTCGCGCAGGAACTCGGGCGCGGTGTCACGATCCATACAGGTCTTGCCGGCGATCACCCGCATCCCCCGCGCCTCGGCGGCTTCGAACAGCGCATCGACCGAGCCGGGGTGGATGGTGCAGAACGAGGTTACCGTGGTGGTGCCATTGGCCAAGAGAAGATCGAGATAGCGCCCGGCAATATCGTCGGCATAGGCGCGATCGGCAAACTTGGCCTCTTCCGGGAAGGTGTAAGTGTTGAGCCAGTCGATCAGCCGCTTGCCCCAGCTGGCGATCATCGCGGTCTGCGGGTAATGCGCATGGGCATCGATGAAGCCCGGGACGATGAGCGCCGGGCCATGATCGTGAAACGCCGCCTCACCATGTTTCTGGCGCATATGATCGCGCCCGCCGATCGAGACCACATGCCCGTCCCGGATCAGGATCGCGGCGTCCGAGAGCACCTGTACGGCCTCTTCGGCGGGGATCTCGAAAGGGTCGCCATGATAGGTGACGACCTGTCCTGCAATCAGCTTGTCCATCTTGGTCCTTTTGGCTCTGCTCTATTGGGAGGCGGCTCTTAACCTCGGGGCCAGATTAGGCGGCATTCGGCGCGAGGTAAATCAATCTTGCCCCTGTTTCTCGGGGCCAAGCTGTCATAAGGTCGACGCGACGAGAAAACGGGCAGGGCATGGTCGAAGAACAACAGGATATCTCGCACGAGGCCGAGGACGTAGAGGACGGCTACACGCTAAGCGGCAGGGCGCTCAGCGCCATTCTCTATGCCGTGGATACGGGAGACCGGAGCAAGCTCATCGAGCTCATGGAGCCGCTGCACGCCGCCGATATCGCCGACCTTCTCGAACAGGTGAATGCTTTCGACCGGCGGCGGCTGATTCTGCTCTATGGCGAGGAATTCGACGGCGAGATCCTCTCGGAACTTGATGAGGGCATCCGCGAAGAGGTGATCCATGTGCTGCGGCCCGAGGTTCTGGCCGAGGCGGTGCGCGAGCTCGAATCCGACGACGTGGTCGATCTGGTCGAGGATCTCGAAGACGATGCGCAGGAGGCCATCCTCGCCACGCTCGAAGATGCCGACCGGGTCGCGGTCGAACAATCCCTGTCCTATCCGGAGTTTTCCGCCGGGCGCCTGATGCAGCGCGAGGTCGTGATGGGGCCGGAGCACTGGACCGTCGGGCAAGCCATAGATTTCATGCGCAATTCCGAGGAACTGCCGGATGATTTCTACCACATGGTGCTGATCGATCCGAAAATGCACGCGGTGGGCCATGTCACCCTGGGCAAGATCCTCGGCGCGCCGCGGGCGCAGCCTCTGACCGAGCTTCTGGAGCCGGGGTTCCGGACCTTTCGCGTCGACGAGAGCGAGGCGGATGTCGCCTATGCGTTCAACCAGTATCACATGATTTCCGCCCCGGTGGTCGATGCCGATGACCGGGTGGTCGGGGTGATCACCATCGATGACGCGATGAATGTTCTTGATGAGGAACACGAGGAGGACATCATGCGCCTCGCCGGTGTCGGCGAAGGCTCGCTCGCCGACCGTGTTCTGGAGACTGTGAAACAACGCATCCCCTGGCTGGGCGTCAACCTCGTCACCGCCATTCTCGCCTCGCTGGTGATCGCGCAATTCGAGGATACGATCTCGCAATTCGTGGCGCTGGCGGTGCTGATGCCGATCGTCGCCTCGATGGGTGGCAATGCCGGCACCCAGGCGCTCACCGTGGCGGTGCGCGCCATCGCCACGCGCGATCTCACAGGCGCCAACGTCTGGCGGGTGATCCGGCGCGAGGTTCTGGTTGGCCTGACCAATGGCCTGGTCTTTGCCGTGGTCATGGGGGTGGTGGGGCTGATCTGGTTCGGCTCTCCGGCCTTGGGCGGGGTGATCGGCGCTGCCATGGTGATTAATCTGGTGATCGCAGGCCTCGCGGGGATCGGCATTCCGGTGCTGCTGGAGCGGATCGGCGTCGACCCGGCGCTGGCCTCGGGCGCTTTCGTCACCACGGTCACCGATGTGGTCGGGTTCTTTGCCTTTCTGGGGCTGGCAGGGATGGTGCTTCTGTGACGAATTTGATCGAAGCGAAAGCGGCGCTGCGCAGGGCTGCGAAAGAGGCGCGCGCGATCGCGCATGGCGCCGGCGATGGTGCGGCGGAGCAAGCGTTGCAACTGCTTTTGGGATTCCTGAGCCCCCATGCCGGCAAGCCGGTGGCGGGCTATATGCCTCTGGGCAGCGAGCTGGACCCGCGTCCGGCCATGGCGGCACTTTGCGCCCGTGGCTCCGTGGTGGTGCCGGTGGTCGAGGCCAAGGCCCAGCCGCTGCGCTTTGATCTCTGGACACCTCAGACGGATATGGTTCCCGGCGCCTTCGGTGCGCTGATCCCGGCGCAGTCGCAGCCGGTCCGGCCGGATGTGGTGATCGTGCCGATGCTGGCGTTCAGCCGCGATGGGCACAGGCTCGGCTATGGCGGCGGCTTCTATGATCGCACGCTCGAAAAGCTCCGGGCCGAGGCGCCGGTCTTTGCCGTCGGTCTTGCCTATGCCGGGCAGGAGGCGCGGGACCTGCCGGTGGAACCCACCGATGCGCCCCTGGACGCGATCGTGACGGAACGCGAAGTTCTGACATTCTGAGAGGATATCCCATGCAATTGCCGGTGAACCGTTTCAAACAGGCGCTCAAAGACGGGCGCATGCAATGGGGGATCTGGCAGACTTTCGGCGGACCGGACATGGCGGAGCTTCTGGCCGCTTCCGGCTATGACTGGGTGCTGATCGACGGCGAACATGGCGCCTTCGATGTGGGCGAGATCCGGCCTTGCCTGCAGGCGGTGGCGGGCTATCCCGACTGTTCCCCGGTGGTGCGCCTCTGCGAACTCGACACGGCGCTGATCAAGCGCAATCTCGATCAAGGCGCCCAGACGCTGATGGTGCCGATGATCAATACTGCCGCGGAGGCCCGCGCCGCCGTATCCGCCATGCGCTTTGCGCCTGAGGGGACTCGCGGGTTCAACAGCGCGACCCGGGCCGGGCGCTATGGTGCCATCGCCGATTATGGCACCCGCGCGAAAGACGAGCTCTGCCTCATCGTTCAGCTCGAGAGCCGAGCTGCGCTCGGAAATCTCGAGGAGATCGCCGCGGTCGAGGGCGTCGATGCGGTGTTTATCGGCCCGGCCGATCTCGCTGCCGACATGGGCTATCCGGGCAATCTCGCCGCCCCCGAGGTGCAGGATGCGGTGGAAGACGCGATCGCGCGCCTGAAAGCGCTTGGCATGCCCGCCGGGATCTTCACCCTCGATCCGGAGATGCAGCGCCGTGCCATCGCCGCCGGCGCCAGTTTCAACGCGCTGGGCCTCGATGCGCTGATGCTGATGCAGGCGGCACAGGCGCGTTTGGCGCAGTTTCGAGGCGCCTGATCGGTGCCTGAGGCCAATTTTTCGCCAAAACCCGAGAGAAAACAAGCGCCCCGGCTTGCGTGCGCCCGTGGGCGCGCCTATGGCTGTCCCCCATGAAAATACTGTTTCTCGGAGATATCGTCGGCAGCGCCGGTCGCAAGGCGGTGATCGAACGTGTCCCCCAGCTGCGTCGCGACTGGGGGCTGGATTTCGTTGTGGTCAATGGCGAGAACTCGACCAATGGCATGGGGCTCTCGGGCGATCACGCCAAGTCGCTTCTGGCCGCCGAGGTCGATTGCCTGACGCTCGGCGATCATGCCTTTGACCAAAAGGACATGATGCAGTTCTGCGAAAGCGAGACCCGGGTCATTCGCCCGATCAATTTCGCCAAGGTCGCCCCGGGGCGTGGCGTGCGGATTTTCGAGGATGCCCGCGGGCGGCGCATTCTGGTGGCGCAGGTCTTGGGGCAGGTCTTCATGAAACGCCCCTTTGACGATCCGTTCTCGGCCTTGGACAAGGTTTTCATGACCCACAAGCTCGGCGGTGCCATTCAGGCGGCGCTCATCGATGTGCATTGCGAGGCCACGTCGGAGAAAATGGCCATGGGGCATTTCTGTGACGGCAAGGCCTCGGTCGTGGTCGGCACCCACACCCATGTCTGCACCGGCGATGCGCAGATCCTGCCCGCCGGCACCGCTTATCTGACGGATGCCGGCATGTGCGGCGATTACAATTCGGTCATCGGCATGGACAAGGCGGAGCCGCTCAGGCGGTTCGTCACCGGCATGGCCAAGGGGCGCTATGAGCCCGCCAAAGGCGAGGCGACGCTCTCGGGCGTCTATGTCGAAACCGACGACAAGACCGGGCTGGCCAAGCGGGTCAAACAGATCCGTGTCGGTGGCCGGCTCGAGCAAAGCACGCCGTAACGCGCGGAGGGCGGGCGCAGCGTCGGTTTCGGGAAAAACGTCCATTTTTTGACCGTTTGGCAGAAGGGCGTCCGTCTGCCTGCGGCGTTTGGCGCTTGTGAAGACCCCGGCTTACGGGTCATATTGCGCGGGACGGGACAAGTAGACGCGAGTATCCATGGAGCTATTTCATTTCAGCCCAATGACAGAGGCGGTTGTCGCCCTCGTCGTCGTCGGCTTCATGTTCGTGCTCTTCGTGCGCGAGATTTTCCCGACCGAGGTGGTGGCCATCGCCGGCGCCGCGCTGATGATCATCTTCGGCATCCTCCCCTATGAGGCCGGTCTCAAAGTGCTGTCCAACCCGGCGCCCTGGACCATCGGGGCGATGTTCATCGTCATGGGGGCGCTGGTGCGCACCGGCGGGCTCGAATGGTTCACCCGCCAGGCCGGGGCTTATGCCGAGACCCATCCGTCGGTGGCCATCGGCATGCTGCTTCTCGTCGTTGTGGTGCTCTCGGCCTTCGTTGCCAATACGCCGGTCGTGGTGGTGATGATCCCGGTGTTCGTGCAGCTTTCGGGCAAGCTCGGCGTCGCGCCCTCGAAATTGCTGATCCCGTTGAGCTACTCGGCGATCATGGGGGGCACGATCACGCTTCTGGGCACGTCGACCAACCTTCTGGTCGATGGTGTGGCGCGTGCGCAGGGGCTCGAGCCCTTTACCATTTTCGAAGTCTCCATTCTCGGCCTCGTGGTCACCGCCTGGGGCATGCTTTACCTGATGCTGTTCGGGCGGCATCTCCTGCCGGAGCGCGACAGCCTAGCGGCCATGCTGTCGTCGGGCCGCGCGAAGATGAAATTCTTCACCGAAGCGGTGATCCCGCCGGACAGCAACCTCATTGGCCGCGAGATCACCGGGGTGCAGCTGTTCAAACGCGACGGCGTGCGCCTCATCGACGTCATTCGCGGCGACAAATCCTATCGTCACGAGCTCGAAGGCTTCACCATCGAGGTCGGGGACCGGATCGTGCTGCGCTCGAAAATCACCGAGCTTCTGAGCCTGCAGCGCGACAAATCCCTCAAGCGTGTCGATCAGGTCTCGGCGGTCGAGACCACCACCATGGAAGTGCTGATCACGCCGGGCTGTAAGATGGTCGGACGGGCGCTCTCTTCGATGCGGCTGCGCCGCCGCTATGGCGTCTATGTCCTGGCAGTGCATCGTCGCAATCAGAACCTCGGCCAGCAGATCCAGGATCTGGTGGTGCGCGTCGGTGATACGCTTCTGCTCGAAGGTGCGCCGGCGGATATCCAGCGCCTTGCTGCCGATATGGATATGGGCGATGTCTCGAAACCCACCGAGCGCGCCTATCACCGCTCGCATGCGCCGATTGCCATCATTGCGATGTTCTCCATCGTCGTGCTGGCGGCTCTGGGCGTGGCGCCGATCCTGATGCTGGCGGTGATCGCCGTCGCCGTGGTCCTCGTGACCCGCTGTATCGATGCCGACGAGGCGTTTTCCTTTGTCGAAGGGCGATTGCTGGCGCTGATCTTTGCCATGCTGGCGGTGGGGGCGGCGCTCGATGCTTCGGGGGCTGTGCAGCTGATCGTCGGACTGGTGGCGCCGCTCCTCGAAGGTTTGCCGGTGTTCTTTGTGGTCTGGTCGATCTTTCTGTTGACCTCGGTGCTCACCGAGCTTGTGTCCAACAACGCGGTGGCCGTCGTGGTCACACCGATCGCCATCGGTCTGGCCAATTCCATGGGGCTGGACCCGCGCGGCTTGGTGGTGGCGGTGATGATCGCGGCCTCGGCCTCCTTTGCCACGCCGATCGGCTATCAGACCAACACCATGGTCTACGGTCCCGGCGGCTATAAATTCACCGATTACATGCGCGTCGGTATCCCGCTCAACCTCTCGATCGGGCTTCTGGCCTCGGCGGTGATCCCGCTGATTTGGCCGCTCTGAGCGGCTTTGACCCGGGTTTTCGGGTGATTTCCGGCATTTTCCACCAGATCAAGCGGTGTGCCCGACTTGCAGCACCCGATGTGGATCGCCTATAGAGGCGCAACAGCAGATTTAATCGACTTTGCGGAGGCGCCACATGGCAGGCCATTCTAAATGGGCAAACATCCAGCACCGGAAGGGGCGTCAGGATGCCGCCCGCTCCAAGCTCTTTTCCAAACTCGCCAAGGAAATCACCGTGGCGGCGAAAATGGGCGACCCGGATCCGGAGAAAAACCCGCGTCTGCGTCTGGCGGTGAAAACCGCGAAAACCGCCTCCTGCCCGAAAGATGTGATCGACCGCGCGATCAAGAAGGCGCTGGGTGGCGACGCCGAGAATTACACCGAGATCCGCTATGAGGGCTATGGGCCCGAGGGCATCGCTTTCATCGTCGAGACCATGACCGACAACGTCAACCGCACCGCCTCGAATGTGCGCTCGCTCTTCACCAAGGCCGGCGGCAATCTCGGCACCTCGGGTTCCGTGGCTTTCATGTTCGACCGTGTGGGTGAGATCACCTACGGGCCGGAAGCCGGTGATGCCGACACGGTGATGATGGCCGCCATTGAGGCGGGCGCCGAGGATGTCGAGAGCGATGAGGAAGGCCACTGGATCTACACGGTCGATGGCGATCTCGCCGCGGTCTCCGATGCGCTCGAGGCCGAGTTGGGTGAATCCAAGGAAGCCAAGCTGATCTGGAAACCGCAGAACCGCACCGAGGTGAATCTCGAAACGGCGCAGAAACTGATGCGTCTGGTCGAGGCGCTCGAGGATGACGATGACGTGCAAAGCGTCACCGCCAATTTCGACGTGCCGGATGATGTTGCCGAACAACTCTGATCTGATGCGACACATGCAATGATGAAGCCCCGCCTTTTGGCGGGGTTTTGTTTTTTGGGGCTGAAGGGCGGCAATGCGGGACTTTCCTGCCATTCGAGCAAAGCGTAACCGCTCGGAATCAAGCCGAAGGCGCCGGGCGTGCGCCGGACCGTCCTGGCGGTCAGGCGCATTTGTCATCCTCGCGCGACAGATTGATCTTTATCGGATTTGGCTGACATAAAGCGCAGACCACAAAGAACAGATGCGCCTGCCCACGGTCCGGCGCACGCCCCTACATCCCAATGTCCCCAATGGGCTCAGAACCGTCTCACCCCTGCACCAGCTGCGCCTTTGCCACCCGTCTCACCGCCTCGGTCAAAGGCGCCAGCATCGGTGCGGACAGTCGCGAGACATGCCAGTAGAGCGCGATATCCACCGGCGCCTCCGCGAGCGCTACGAGACGTCCTGCGGCGAGATGCGGTGCCAAAAGCGACAGCGGGTTGAGCCCCCAGCCCAGCCCGGAGAGCGCCGCATCGACAAAGCCCTGGGTCGAGGGAATGCGATGGGACGGGAGTGCGATGCGCTGACCGGTCAGCTGCCGCACCCAATTGTCCTGCAGCCGATCCTTTTCGTCATAGACCAGCGAGGGCGCGCGGCTGAGGGTCTCTGCCGTGACGCCTTCGGGAAAGTGCCGGGCAAGGAACCCCGGTGACGCCACGGGGAGGTAGCGCAGCGCGCCCAGCGGATGGATGTCACAGCCCGGCACCGCCGTGTCGCGCGCCGAGACCGCCGCCATCACCTCGCCGCGTTTGAGCCAGTCGGCGGAATGATCCTGATCGTCGATCTGGAGCTGAAACAACAGCCCCGGCAGATCCGCCATCGCGGGGGTGAACCAGGTGGCCAGCGTGTCGGCATTGACCGCCAACGGCACCGGCACGGCCTCTCCGACCTCATCGCCGAGATCCTGACCAAGGTCCTTGGCGAGCTGGCGTTCCAGCAGCCCGATCTCCTGCATGTGCCGGGCCAGCCGCGTGCCGGTCTCGGTGCCGCGACAGGGCGTGCCGCGCAGCACCAGTGGCGTGCCCATGCGCTCTTCCAGCGCCTTGATCCGTTGCGAGACCGCCGAAGGGGTCACGGCGAGCCGATGTGCGGCGGCGTCGAAACTGCCGGTCTGCAGCACGGCGGCAAGCGCGGCGAGCGCCGGATAATCGTTTGAATTAAGCATGTCTAATCTTCACATAGATTTCTTAATTTGTCTAACTCGCGGCAGGGGCCTATTGCGGGGCGGAGATATGAGGACCGACACACCATGATCAACGCCGCCCTGACCGGATTTCTCACCGGGCTTTCCCTGATTGTCGCCATCGGCGCGCAGAATGCTTTCGTGCTGCGCCAGGGGCTTTGGCGACGCCATGTGCTGGCGGTGGTGCTGGCCTGTGCGTTCTCGGACGCGCTGTTGATCTCCGTGGGTGTCTATGCCTCCGCGCAGATCAGCCAGCGTATCCCGGCGCTCCTGCCGCTGATGCGGTGGGGCGGGGCGGCCTTTCTGACGGTGTACGGGGCGAAGGCGGCCTGGGCGGCCTATAAGGGCGGTGAACATCTCGACGCGGCGCGAAACGATGCGGCGCGCGACAGCCAGAGCCTGCGTGCGGCACTGCTGACCTGCCTTGCGCTGACCTGGCTCAACCCGCATGTCTATCTCGATACGGTGGTGCTTTTGGGGGCGATTTCGGCGCGCTTCGCAGAGGCCCGGGCCGGGTTCGCGCTTGGCGCTGTCACCGCCTCCTTCCTGTTCTTCTTTGCGCTGGGCTACGGGGCGCGGCTGCTGCAGCCGCTGTTTGCCCGCCCTCGGGCCTGGCAGCTGCTCGATGCGCTGATCGCCCTGGTGATGTGGAAGATTGCATTGAGCCTTGTGCTCGCAGGATGAATTGCCAAGGTCCGGCATTTGCCCGAGAGTTGCGCCCATGACCACAGCCTCCAGCTCCGCGCCCGATACCGGCCCGAACACCGTCAAAGGCGTCCTCTGGATGCTCTTCGTCACGTTCAATTTCGTGATGGTGAATGTGCTGGTGAAGTACATCGGCACCGATCTTCCGGTTCTGGAAACGGCGTTTCTGCGCTTCGCGCTCGGCGCGGTCTTCCTGATCCCGATGCTCGGCACGGTGCGTCAGGTGCGCTTTACCGCCGAGATCTGGAAACTCGCCATCACCCGGGCGCTGTTTCATGCGACGGCCATGTCGCTGTGGTTCTTTGCCATGACCCGTATCCCGATGAGCGAGGTGACGGCGATGAACTTCATGAACCCGATCTACATCACCATCGGCGCGGTGCTGATCTTTCGCGAACGTATCGCGTTGCAGCGCAGTCTCGCCCTTGTTGTGGCGGTCATCGGCGGGCTGGTGATCCTGCGGCCGGGGTTCCGGGCACTCGATCCGGGCCATGTTGCGATGATCTTTTCGGCCATGGCCTTTGCCGGCAGCTATCTCCTTGCCAATGCGCTCAACAAACGTGTGCCGTCGACCGTGGTGGTCTTTCTGATGTCGACCATGGTGCCGGTGGTGATCGCGCCTCTGGCGCTCGCCCATTGGCAGGCGCCGAACTGGACGCAGCTCGGAATGCTGTTCCTGACCGCCGCCTTCGCCACGACGGCGCATTATTCGATGATGCGGGCCTTTGCCCATGCACCGCAATCGGTGGTGCAACCGGTGACATTCGTGCAGCTGGTCTGGGCGACGATCCTGGGCATGGTGCTTTTCGGCGAGGCTTTCGACCCGTTCGTCATGCTCGGCGGCGCGATGATCATCGGGGCGATCTCCTTTATCACATGGCGTGAAAAACGGGCGAGACAGCGCGCCGCGCGGACCGGCTGAGCCGATCGGGGAAATGCGCTTCAAACCGGCCAGAAACCGTATTTTATTTTGATCCTCGTCAAGGCGTGATGCACGTCGAAACGGTCAGACTGTGAGCGACCAAGGACAAAGATACGAGGAGAAGCGCATGTCCAACACGCCACACCAACTGGCCGCCGATTTCCCCGAACTGGCTGACAAGATCATGGAGTTGAAATCCAGCGACAGCCATTTCGCCCATCTTGCCGGGCAATATGATGCCCTGAACGAAGAGGTCCATCAGGCCGAGACCGATATGCATCCGATGGAAGATCTGGCGCTCTCCGAGCTCAGGAAAAAGCGGATGTTGCTCAAGGATGAGCTGTACAAGATGCTGACCCAGCCGGCCTGATCCCGGTCGCGATAAATCTTCGGAGGGCGCGTTCATCAGGAGGTGACGCGCCCTCTTGCTATTCCAGAACAAACCATGCACAAATGGTGTGTGCGATGGGGTGTTCTACCATATGTTGCGGTCCTTGTGGCTGCTCTGGGGCTCGTATTTGGCCTCACTCCCACTGGGTCAGGCGATGCCGTGGGGTTGCCGTCCCCGCATCCTGTGCGTCTTTCTGAGACTGGAGCCGCGCCAGGGGCCGAACCGGGGCCTGAGCACGTGGGGCAACCGGTCGCCGCCGCCGGATCCCGGATCGTCTCGGGGCGTGACGGCGTGTTGCGCGTTGTCGACGGTGACACCCTGGTCATCGGTACGGTGACGCTCCGCCTGCATGGCATCGATGCGCCTGAGCTTGCGCAGAGCTGTAGTGACATGCAGGGCCGGGACTGGAGCTGTGGCCGCTGGTCGAAAGCCGTTCTGGAACGGCTCGCCGCGAATGGCGTAGACTGTGCGCCGATTGATATCGACCGCTATGAGCGCATCGTCGCCAAATGCCAAGGCGCCGATGGCGACATCAATGCTCAAATGGTCCAGGCCGGGGCTGCCTATGCCTATGAACAATACTCCAAGGCCTATGTCGCGCAGGAAGCCGAAGCCCGGCGGGCCGGGATCGGGCTCTGGCGTGGCGGGGCCGAGGACCCGGCCATCTACCGTGCGGCGAAACGGGCCGGGGCAGAGACGTCACCGCCTCCGTCACAGAGCTGTACGATCAAAGGCAATATCTCGAAATCCGGCAAGATCTACCACCTGCCCGGCGGGCGCTGGTATGAGGGCACAAGCATCAATGCGCCCCAAGGCGAGCGCTGGTTCTGTTCCGAAGCGGAGGCCCGCGCCGCCGGCTGGCGCCCGGCGAAAGGCTAGGAGGGGCGGGCAGAAAATCTTCGCGACGCCGCGGGGAAGGGGCCTTGCACGGGGCGGGGTTTTCCCCTAAATGAGCCGGACCGGGTCGTTAGCTCAGTTGGTAGAGCGCTTCGTTTACACCGAAGATGTCGGGAGTTCGAGCCTCTCACGACCCACCATTCCCCTCCTTGTTTTTGCTGAATTTCCTCTCGTCGGCCTCGCGATCTGCGAAGAGGTCCATGGTTCCGTGAACCTTATTTGTGGTTCTGCAACCGCAAGCGCCCCCATTCCGCCCTTGGCAGCAAACCTCCAGCCGTGGTCTATTGGCGGAGAAAAGAAGAAACCCAACCCGATCAGCAGGAGCAAAGAGTAGCTTAACCTAGGCGGAAACCTGTCCAAACATTGGGGGGTAGCTCACTTTACTGGCTGAGTGACGGGTAAATGGCGCGGCTGCGACCTTATTTTTTCCATGAGCCATGGTAAATCGCGCGTCGATGGCCGACTCATGCTGAGCGGGATAGCCTTCATCAATCGCAATGGGTTGCGCAGGCGCGATGCGCCAAAGGAATAGGGCCCACCGAAGACGCTCTACAATCGCTGGTAGCGCTGGAGCGAGATGGGCGTGTTTGCCACGATCTTCGAGAGTCTGGCCTCCGAGGCGGCGGATCAAAAGACGATCATGATCGACGCGACCTCTCTCAAAGCCCGCCGCTCGGCCTCCAGCCTGCGCGTAAAAAAATGGGGGCGTGGTCGGCTGATCGGGCGAATCAAGGGCGGCATGAACACTAAGCCCCACGCGATCACCGCCACTGACGGTCGTCCATTGCGGTTCTTTATGACCGCCGGCCAGAGGTCAGCGATTACACCGTCGCGACGGCGCTGCTGGTCGGCTTGCCGAAGGCGGAGTTGCTGCTGGGAGATCGTGGATATGACGCGGTTTGGTTCCGTGACGCCCTGAAAGACAAGCGAATCAAGCCCTGTATCCCGGGGCACAAGTCTCGCGGTAAGCAGGTTAAATACGACAAGCGCCACTACAAACGCCGCAACCGGATCGAGTTTGGCAGGCTGAAGGACTGGTGCAGGGTTGCAATGCTTACTACAGATGCCCGGAGGTCTTCCTGTTTGCGGTCGCTCTCGCCGCAACTGTCATGTACTGGTTATGAGATCTGAACCTAGAACCTAGAACCTAGAACCTAGGATGAGGATACCAAAGCACTACCAGCTTATTTTACTATAAGCCATCCCTCTGCCGAACCTAATCCCAATGAATTCTGCGTTGTTAATGCAGGCGAACCGATTTGGGAGTTTTGAGATGAGTGGACGTGAAGTTTTGAAAGTTGGCGCAAATCCTGAATACAAGTCCATTCAGGTGGAAGATGGTCAGGTTTTCCAGATCGACGCGAATGGTGTGGGGCGCTTGTGCGGTGCGGGCATAATCGTTTTGCGCAAAGGCGATGATCTTTTCATCAAATTCAGCGACGGCACTGTGATGACCCTTGTCGACTTTTTTGCTTCTTCTGATGTTGAAGCCGTGGTCGCGAACGAGATGGGGGAAGAGGTCTCCATCACTGCACAGACCATCGGTCAGACCTTGTCGGATGGCCGGGCGTTGATTTATGCCGCCGGTGATTCTGCTACGCTTCTGGATATGGCGCAAGGGAAGGGCAATGCCGCACTTTTCCAGGCTCTGGAACAAGGTTCCTACGATGTATGTGGGGAGACCGAAGAGCTCGGGTTTGCGCTGCTTCCCCTGATCGGCGGCGGTCTGATCGGTATTGGGTTGCTTGCCGTTGGCGCCGGCGGCGGCTCCGCGGATCCCGCTGCGCCGGTTGCGCCGGCGGCGCCGAGCGTGACGATCGCCGATGCGGATGGCGACGGCATGCCCGAGGTGACCGGCACGGCGGAACCGGGATCGACGGTGACGCTGACCTGGCCGGACGGGACGACCTCGACGGCGGTGGCCGACAGCAATGGCGATTACACGGCGGAGGCACCGTCGGTGCAGCCCGACGGCGACGTCACGGCGGTTGCGACCGATATCAACGGCAATGACAGC
>NZ_FORH01000009.1 GCF_900113955.1 Celeribacter neptunius
TCGATCTCGATCTTGCCGTCCATGTACCATTCGACGAATTTCGGCACATCGGTGCGGCCCTTGGCGCCGCCAAACGCCGTGCCTTTCCAGACCCGGCCGGTCACCAGCTGGAACGGACGGGTCGAGATCTCGGCCCCCGAAGGTGCCACGCCGATCACGACGGAAACGCCCCAGCCGCGGTGGCTGCATTCGAGCGCATCGCGCATCACCTTGACGTTGCCGGTGGCATCAAAGCTGTAATCCACGCCGCCGATCTGATCGGCGCCACGCTTGGTCAGGTTGACGATCTCCTCGACCACGGTGCCCTCGATCTTCGTCGGGTTGATGAAATGGGTCAGGCCGAATTTGCGGGCCATTTCCTCTTTGTCATCGTTGAGATCGACGCCGATGATCATGTCGGCCCCGGCCATGCGCAACCCCTGGATCACGTTCAGCCCGATGCCACCGAGACCGAAGACGGCCGCCGTCGCGCCGATCTCGACACCGGCGGTGTTGATCACCGCGCCGATGCCGGTGGTCACGCCGCAACCGATGTAGCAGATCTTGTCGAACGGCGCGTCCTCGCGGACTTTCGCCAGGGCAATCTCCGGCATCACCGTGTGGTTGGCGAAGGTCGAGCAGCCCATGTAATGGTAGATCGGCGTGCCATCGAGCATCGAGAACCGCGTGGTGCCATCGGGCATCAGGCCCTGGCCCTGGGTGTTGCGAATGGCGGTGCAGAGGTTGGTCTTGCCCGACAGGCAGGACGGGCATTCGCGGCACTCGGGCGTATAGAGCGGGATCACGTGATCGCCGGGTTTCAGCGTGGTCACGCCTTCGCCCACCTCGAGCACCACACCGGCGCCCTCATGGCCGAGGATACAGGGAAAGATCCCCTCCGGATCGGCGCCAGAGCGGGTGAATTCGTCGGTGTGACACAGCCCGGTGGCCTTCACCTCGATCAGAACTTCGCCCTTCTTCGGACCTTCGAGCTCGACTTCCATAATCTCGAGCGGCTTCCCGGCCTCAAGGGCAACGGCGGCTTTGGTTCTCATGGGCTCTTTCCTTCCAGTTGGGGCCCTCGCCCCGTTGTGTGTTGACGCATGGTAACGTCCTGACGCTGCGTTAGGCCACAAAAAGACGAAGGGCCGCTGATTTGTCCAGCGGCCCTCCTGATAGATTTTAAAAAGGTGCCTGTGCGATCAGGCCTTGAAATGCAGCGGGATCACACGCTGGAACAGGCCGGAATCTTTCAACGCCTTGACCGTTTCCGGTTTGATCGGCGTGTCGAGGAAGGTCATCGCGATCGCGTCGCCACCGGCCTTGGCGCGGCCGAGGGTGAAGTTGGCGATGTTCTCGTCATGCTCGGCCAGAAGCGTGCCGAGTTTGCCGATGATGCCGGGCGTATCCTGGTTGGTGGTGTAGAGCATGTGCTCACCCACTTCGGAATCGATGGTGATCCCTTTGATCTGGATGAAGCGCGGCTTGCCATCGGAGAAGACCGTGCCGGCGATGGTGCGGTATTTCTCGACGGTCTGGATATCGAGCTTGATGTACCCCTCGAAGGTGCCGGAAGCATCCTGGGTGGTTTTCGAGATCTGGATGCCGCGCTCCTTGGCGATCAGCGGGGCCGAGACCATGTTCACATCCGGGTTCACCGCCTGCATGATGCCGGCGACCACGGCGGCTTCCAGCGCCTTGAGGTTCATTTCGGACGCGACACCATCATAGGTGATGTTGATGGTCTCGATGGCTTCCTCGGTGACCTGCCCGATGAAGGAGCCGAGGCTTTCGGCCAGTTTCACCCAGGGGCCCATGACCTTGGCTTCTTCGGCGGTCATCGAGGGCATGTTGAGCGCATTTTCGACGGCGCCGTCCAAGAGGTAGTTGGACATCTGCTCCGCCACTTGCAGCGCCACGTTTTCCTGGGCTTCCGTGGTGGAGGCGCCGAGGTGCGGGGTGCAGACCACGTTCGGAAGGCCGAACAACACGTTCTCGGTGGCGGGCTCTTCTGCAAACACGTCGAAAGCGGCGCCGGCGACATGACCGGATTTCAACAGCTCGGCCAGAGCCACCTCATCGACCAGACCACCACGGGCACAGTTGATGATGCGCACGCCTTTCTTGGTCTTCTCGAGATTTTCTTTCGAGAGGATGTTGCGGGTGCTGTCGGTCAGCGGCACATGCAGCGTGATGAAATCGGCGCGTTTCAGAAGCTCGTCGAGCTCGACTTTCTCGACGCCCATCTCGGCGGCGCGTTCTTCCGAGAGGAAGGGATCATAGGCGATCACTTTCATCTTGAGACCCAGCGCACGGTTGCAGACGATACCACCGATGTTGCCGGCGCCGATGACGCCGAGCGTCTTGGCGGTCAGCTCGGTGCCCATGAATTTCGACTTTTCCCATTTGCCGGCATGGGTCGAGGCGGAGGCTTCCGGGATCTGACGGGCCACGGCGAACATCATCGCGATGGCGTGTTCGGCGGTGGTGATCATGTTGCCGAACGGCGTGTTCATCACGATCACGCCTTTCTTCGAGGCGGCTTCCTTGTCGACGTTGTCGGTGCCGATGCCGGCACGGCCGACGACTTTCAGATTGTCGGCATGCTCGAGAAGCGACGGGGTCACCTTGGTGGCGGAGCGGATCGCCAGACCGTCATATTTGCCGATCACCTCGGCGAGTTTTTCTTTGTCTTTGCCGAGTTCCGGCATGAAATCGACGTCGATGCCGCGATCGCGAAAGATCTGAACGGCGGTTTCCGAGAGTTTGTCGGAGACGAGAACTTTGGGGGCCATGTTGGGCACTCCTCAGGAATATGTTGGGATTGGGGGCCGGGCGGGGCCGCCCGGCGCTTTGATCCTATGGGGTCCGGCAAATGTCCGACGAAAGTCCGACGCTTTGCCGACCGTCACAATCAGCTCTTACTGATCGGCGATGCACTCTTCGAAGGCCCATTTGAGCCAGAGCGTCAGGGCTTCGATATCCGAGGATTCGACCGTCGCACCGCACCAGACGCGCAGGCCCGCGGGGGCATCACGATAGGCGCCGATGTCATAGGCGGCGTTGTAATCTTCGAGTTTCTTGGCCACGGCCTTGGCAAAGGCGGCGCCGTCTTTGATGCGTGCGTCGGTGAACTTCAGGCAGACCGAGGTGTTGGAGCGCGTTGCCTCGTCTTCGGCGAGATTGGCGATCCAGTCGTTGCGGTCGCAGAAGTCCCAGAGCACTTTCGCATTCGTGGTGGAACGCGCGATAAGGCCTTGAAGACCTCCGACTTTTTTCGCCCAATCGAGAGCCACGAGGTAATCCTCGACGGCGAGCATGGACGGCGTGTTGATCGTCGCGCCGGTGAAGATGCCGTCGATCAGCTTGCCGCCTTTGGTCAGGCGGAAGATTTTCGGCAGCGGCCAGGCCGGGGTGTAGCTTTCGAGACGTTCGACAGCGCGCGGCGAGAGGATCAGCATGCCATGGGCCGCTTCGCCGCCCATCACCTTCTGCCAGGAGAAGGTGGTGACATCGAGCTTGTCCCAGGGCAGATCCATCGCGAAAGCGGCCGAGGTCGCATCACAGATGGTCAGACCTTCACGGTCGGCCGGGATCGCATCGCCATTCGGCACGCGCACCCCCGAGGTGGTGCCGTTCCAGGTGAAGACCACATCGGTGTTGAAGTCCACATCGGCGAAATCGACGATCTGGCCGTAGTCGGCGGTTTTCACCTCGGCGTCGATCTTGAGCTGTTTCACCACGTCGGTGACCCAGCCCGCGCCAAAGCTTTCCCAGGCACACATGGTGGCCTTGCGTTCGCCCAGAAGCGACCAGAGCGCCATTTCGACGGCGCCGGTGTCGGAGGCGGGGACGATGCCGATCTTGTAATCGGCCGGGATGCCCAGGATCTCGCGGGTGGTTTCGATTGCGGCTTTCAGCTTGTCCTTGCCAACTTTGGCACGGTGCGAACGGCCCAGGGGCGCGTCAGCCAGCATATCGAGAGAATAATTGGGGATTTTGGCGCAGGGGCCAGAAGAGAAACGCGGATTCGCGGGGCGCGACTGCGGGTGCTTGGTAGCCATATATGCTATCCTTCCAGATAAATGCCTCTCGTTGGGGAGAGGTGTCCCGCGGATCGAATTAGGCGGTTTCTCGACGTTCGGCAACTGAAATTCGCGTCTTCGCGTCGTATTTTTATCCGACATATGTCGCAGATGATCTGGATTGTTTCCGATCGGAAATTCTGCGTCCGCGCGTGGCGGTGTGCATGGTGGTGCGCATAGAGGCGTGAAAATCGCGCGCTGAAGATTGCACAAACAGTGGCTGGAACTGGCCTGTTCTATTGCGTAGACAGGCGCCAAACGGAGGCCTTCATGTACAGCTGCATTCTTTTGACAAACCCCGCCGCGCCGGCGCTCAACCTGACCACTGCGGACGCGCTGCGCTCGGCCTGGGGCGGAGGCGATCTGAAATGGCTGGCGCTGGGCGAGGCCGCGGAATTCACGGTCGAAAGCGTGCCGTCGAATCAATGGGATGTCTGGCAGGGCCTTCAGACCCAAGGGATCGATTTGATTGTGACGCCCGCCGAAGGCCGGCAGAAGAAGATGCTCCTGGCCGATATGGACTCGACGATGATTCAACAGGAATGCATCGACGAGCTGGCGGATGTCGCCGGCGTCGGCGAGCGGGTCAAGGAGATCACTGCCAAGGCGATGAATGGCGAGCTGGATTTCGAAGGCGCGCTGACCGAGCGGGTCGGGCTTTTGAAGGACCTGCCGGAAAGCGTTATCCAACAGGTCATCGACGAACGGATCAGTTTCATGCCCGGTGGCAAGGCGCTTTTGGCGACGATGAAAGACGCGGGCGCCTATTGCGCGCTGGTCTCCGGCGGTTTCACCGCTTTCACCGGGTTTGTGGCCGAGGCGTTGGGGTTCGACGAGAATCGCGCCAACAGGCTTCTGGTCGAGGATGGCAAGCTCGTGGGCAAGCCCGGTCTGCCGATTCTCGGTCGTGAGGCGAAGGTGCGGGCGCTCGAAGAGATCACCGCACGGCTGGGTCTCGCCCATGACGAGGTGATCGCGGTCGGGGACGGTGCCAATGATCTCGGCATGTTGAAACTGGCGGGCTTCGGCGTGGCATTGCACGCAAAACCCTCGGTCGCCGCCGAATGCGAGATTCGCATCAACCATGGCGATCTCTCCGCGCTGCTTTACGTGCAGGGCTACGCCAAATCCGAGTTCGCGGGTGTTTGAAGTCTCATTTGACCTGTTGATGATCCTGGTCGGCGCGGCTTTCGTCGCCGGGTTTGTCGATTCGATCGCCGGCGGTGGCGGGCTGATCACCATTCCGGTGCTGCTCTTGTCGGGCATCCCGCCGGTGCAGGCGCTGGCGACGAATAAGGTACAAGGCCTGTTCGGCGCGGGGACGGCGGCGCTGAACTATGCGCGCGCCGGGCATGTCGATCTGCGCAAACAGATCGGTGCGGCGGGGCTGTCGTTCCTCGGCGCCGTCTGTGGCGCGCTTTTGGCGAGTTCGCTGCCCATCGATGTGATCCGTCTCGGCCTGCCGGTGTTGCTGATCGCGGTGGCGCTGTTCTTTGCCTTCCGGCCCGGTCTCAACGATATCGACCGCAGCGCAAGGATCACGCCGCTGATCTTTACGGCGACCTTCGTGCCCTTCATCGGGTTTTACGACGGCTTGCTTGGCCCCGGCACCGGTGCGTTTTTCATGCTCGGGTTCGTCAGCCTCGCGGGCTACGGCATCCTCAAGGCCACGGCGCATACCAAGCTGTTGAATTTTGCCTCCAACATCGGCGGCGTGGTCGGTTTCGTGCTGGTCGCGAAACCCCTGTGGATGCTCGGCCTCGCCATGGGCGTGGCGCAGATCGCCGGGGCTTATGTCGGCTCGACACTGGCCACCAAGGTGGGCGCCAAGCTGATCAAACCGGTTCTGGTGATCGCCTCGACCGCGCTGGCGCTCAAACTGATTTCTGAATGGTTTTGAGCCGGATTGAAGCCCGTATGGGGCTGATGCCGGCGGCCGGTGATCGCACAGGGGGCGGGTTGGTTTGCGGCCCTTTCACGTTTCAGCGAATTTCTGCCAAGGGCCTTTCCCAATTCGGCGGAATTACGTTACTGTGCCCGCAGTTGATGTAATTCGGCCTGACCCTGTTTCCAAACCGCAGCTATAGACAGCGGACGAATGGGTCACGAGGGCCAGAGACCGGTCGGAATGGCCGCAAATGAGAGGCAGCGAGAGAACATGAGCTTTTCCGTGAAACAGACCCTGCTTGCCGCAGCGGCGGTGATCGTCACCGGTCCCGCACTGGCACAGGAAAGCACCAATCAGGTCGGCTCCAACACCGATTGGTACGTCTATGAAGAGAGCGAGCCGGCGAAGTCCTGCTGGGCCGTGTCGATCCCGAAAGAGACGCTCAACACCGACAGCGCCGGGCGCCCGAAATCGGTGACGCGTTCCGAGATCATGCTGTTCGTGACCTATGCGCCGGGCAATGGCGTCAATGGTCAGGTGTCCTTCCTCGGCGGCTATCCGTTTGCCCCCGGCTCCGGTGTGACGATGGAGATCGGCGGCACCGAGTTCACGTTGTTCACCAATGCCGATCTGCCGACCAAGGAAGAGAAGGAAACCGCCTGGGCCGTGACCGCCGAGGATGATGCCAAGATCATCGCGGCGATGAAACGCGGCGCCTCGGCGACGCTGACCGGGCGCTCCGCGCGCGGCACGATCACCAAGGACACATTCTCGCTTCTGGGCTTTACCGCCTCCGTGGAAGATGCGGCCAAGCGCTGCGCCCAGTAACGGCCTTCGCGGCGTTCGAGACCCGATGAATCGAGGCCCCGCTTTGGCGGGGTCTTTGCATATCCGGCCAAATCCCTTCCATAACGCTCGAGAATCCGTTATGAGCGCCGCTTAATCACCATATTGAAGAGACCCGCCATGGACCCCAGCGCACCGATTACGCAGGATGTGATGACTTTTCCGCGCAAGGAAACGCCCACCGACAAGATCAATCTTGTCGGGCTGACCCGTGATGCGCTGCGTCAGGTCCTGATCGAAAATGGCACGCCGGAGAAACAGGCGAAAATGCGCGCGGGCCAGATCTGGCAATGGATCTACCAATGGGGCGTGCGCGATTTCGCCGAGATGACCAACCTCGCCAAGGCCTACCGTGCCGAACTTGCCGAAAAGTTCGAGGTGCGCGTGCCCGAGGTGGTCTCGAAACAGGTCTCCGAGGACGGCACTCGCAAATATCTCGTGCGGATCAATGGCGGTCACGAGGTCGAGGTGGTCTATATCCCGGAGGAAGGCCGCGGTACGCTCTGCGTCTCTTCGCAGGTCGGTTGTACGCTGACCTGTTCCTTCTGCCACACCGGCACGCAGAAGCTTGTGCGCAACCTCACCGCTGCCGAGATTGTCGGTCAGGTGATGATGGCGCGGGACGATCTCGATGAATGGCCGGAAAAAGGCGCGGCCAATGATGGCGGGCGCCTGCTGTCCAACATTGTTCTGATGGGCATGGGTGAACCCCTGTACAATTTCGAAAACGTCCGCGACGCGATGAAGATCGTCATGGATGGTGAAGGTATCGCGCTGGGCCGCCGCCGGATCACGCTTTCGACCTCGGGGGTGGTGCCGGAGATCCACCGCACCGCGCAGGAGATCGGCTGTCTGCTGGCCGTGTCCTTCCACGCGACCACCGACGAGACCCGCGACGTGCTGGTGCCGATCAACAAGAAGTGGAATATCGAGAAGCTTCTGGAGGCCCTGAGCGAATATCCCAAGGCCACCAATTCGGAGCGGATCACCTTTGAATATGTCATGCTCAAGGGCATCAATGACACGGATGAGGATGCGCGTCGTCTCGTGCAACTCCTCAAGGACTACCAGATTCCGGCAAAGATCAACCTGATCCCGTTCAACGAATGGCCCGGCTCGCCCTATGAGCGCAGTTCGAACAACCGGATCCGTGCCTTTGCCACGATCCTGATGCAGGCAGGCTATGCCTCACCGATCCGCACGCCGCGGGGCGAGGATATCATGGCCGCCTGTGGCCAGCTCAAATCCGCCACCGAGCGTGCGCGCAAGTCGCGCAAACAGATCGAGGCGGACGCCGGGCTCTGAGCCCCGTGTTCAATCGAAATGACGAAGGGCCGGTCGAGGACAGACCGGCCCTTTTTGTTGCGCGGGATGTGCGCGGGTCTCAGCGCAGCCAACCTTCGGTTTTCATCAGCTCTTGCGCCTCATCGGTGACCAGAAAGGCCAGGAACGCCGCGGCTTCCGCATCGGCCAGCGGCGACAGGGCGACGTTGACATCGCGCCAGACGGTGCGTTCGGGCGCCAGATCGATCTGCTCGAGATCATCCTTGGTGGCGGGCCAGTTCGGCCAGGTGATCCAGGCATCGGCATCCTGTTCGCCAAAGGCGCGGTAGCTGGCGCCGGAGCCCTTGGCGAAAGCGGTGATATTCTTGCGGAACGCGGTCACATCCCCCAGATTGCCGAGACGTCCCGCGACATCTTCCCAGGCACCGGTGCCCGAGGTGTTATAGACCCCCGCGCCTTCGGTCACGACGATTTTCATGCCGGGGGCCAGAAGATCGTCAAAGCCCTTGATGCCTTTCGGATTGCCCTGTTTGACGGCGATGATGGTCGGGCGGATGTAGATCGGCTCGACCTGATCGGAGGAAAAAGTCTTATAGGTCTCGAGAAAGGCGGTCATCGACTGTTCCGAGGTGCCCCAGAGAATGTCGGCATCGGCCTGGGCCATCGGCGACCATTTGCTTTCCGGACCGGCGATGATTTCGATCTTGTTGCCGGTTTTTTCCATCCAGACATCGGCGACCTTCTGAAACGCGGTGTGTGGCCCGCCGGCACCGTAAAGCTTCACCACGCCATCCTGCGGGGCATGTATGATCGCCGGGTCGTAGAGGCTCGAGCTCTGGGCGAAGAGAGGGGCCGCCGAGGCGAGCAAAGCGGCGGTGAGGAGTGTCATACGCATGGGGGTCTCCATTTTGCAAAATCGCGCGATCTGCGCAGGGGAGATACATCGGCAGCGGTCCGGTTATTCCCTGAAGCGGGGTCACATGGCCGTGAGACTGCCGTTCGCGTGGTGCGGGGGGCGGAAGGTTGGGGATCGATAACGCGGCTTTAACCGTGCTCAGGGCATGGTTGTGGGCATGGTTTCGGGTGATGTTTCAAAGGATGTAACGATGGAAAAGCTGACGATTCTTTTGCCGGAGAGCACGGTAGACATGCTGCATCTTCTGGCGCGTGACAGCGGCCAGACGCTTGGCAAGATCATTCAGGACATGGCGTTGGATCGCTATATGCAGGACCGGGTGGTGCGTGCGCATATGACGATCGAGGGCCATGCAGAACCTGCTTCGCCACAGGCTCCGGGACAAGCGTCGCGCTGATCTGCGCGAAATCTTGCGTCGCAACCCACTGTTGCAAAAATTTTGTATGACTCATCCGCCGCGGGCGGGTATCAGGATTATGTGAACATGACGGAGGTGCACGATGGATCATCACAGGGATAACCCACGCCAAGGCTAAGGCCCGGTCCCTGTGACGGCTGGCCGATGGCCCGCCATTCATCTTTTGCACCAATTTTTTTGCCCGGAGGGCATTCCGCATGTTCCGTTTTTTCGAAAATCTCGTCGATCCCTTTACCTCGCATCGCAACACCACCCCGCCGGGCAGCTATTTCGGCTTCATGCGGGAACAGCTCCGGCCCTTTGCGCGTGTCCTGCCCTGGCTGGCGGCCAGCGGTGTTCTGGTTGCCATCATTGAGATCGGATTGATCTTTTACGGCGGTCGGTTGATCGACCTGATGACCGCCACCGGGCCGGAGGCCTTTATCGGGCGGTATGGGCTCGAGCTCATGGGCGTGGCCCTAGTGGTCCTGCTGTTGCGCCCAGCAGCCGTGCTCCTGCAGCATCTTCTGCTGGAGCAGACACTGGCCGGCAATATGCAAGAACAGGTCCGTTGGCGCGCGCATCACTGGCTTCTGGGCCAGTCCTCGACCTTCTTTCAGAATGATTTTGCCGGGCGTCTGTCGAACCGGGTGATGCAACTCGGCGGTGCGACCGAGGACAGCGTCTATATGTTCTTCGAGGCGATCGTCTATGCCGTGGCCTATGTCGCGGCGGCGGTGGTGATGCTCTCCGATCTCGATCCACGCCTGGCCATTCCGCTCTTGCTCTGGGCCTTTGCCTACGGGCTCTATGTCCGGTCACTGGCGCGCCGGGTTGGCGCCGCCTCGGAAAAGCATTCCGATGCCCGGTCGCGCACCGCGGGCCGGATCGTCGATGCCTATGCCAATGTCGAATCGGTGAAACTCTTTGCCCATGGCGGGCGCGAGGCACAATTTGCCCTGTCGTCGCTGAAACGGCTCCGGCTCAATTTTCAACGCTTCCTGCGGCTGATGACCGAGCTGTCCTTTGGCCTCAACCTGCTCAATGGTATCATGATGGTGATGCTGATCGGGCCTGCGATCTGGCTCTGGCTGCACGACGACATGACCGTGGGGGCGATTGCCGTGGCGCTGACGCTGGTCAACCGTTTGAGCGGCATGTCCGGCTGGATTTCCTGGATCGTCATTCGCCTGTTCGAGCAATCCGGTGTGATCCGCGAGGGTCTGCGTTCGATCTCGGTCGCGCATTCGGTGGTGGATGCGCCAGAGGCGCCGGCGCTTGGCCTGACAAAGGGGGAGATCCGGATCGAGGATCTGAGCCACCATTATGGCAAGGGCACCGGTGGTTTGGATCATGTCAGCCTGACCATCCCGGCGGGGCAGAAGATTGGTCTGGTGGGGCGTTCGGGCGCCGGCAAGTCGAGCTTCGTCAATCTGCTGTTGCGGATGCGCGACGCCGAAGCGGGGCGCATCCTGATCGACGGCCAGAATGTCAGTGACGTGACACAGGACAGCCTGCGTCAGGCCATCGGCATGGTGACCCAGGACAGTTCGCTCATGCACCGTTCGGTGCGGGCCAATCTGCTCTACGGGCGTCCCGAGGCCAGCGAAGAGATGATGATCGCCGCTGCCAAACGGGCCGAGGCGCATAAGTTCATCATGGGATTGCAGGACCGCGAGGGCCGCACCGGCTATGACGCCTATGTCGGCGAACGCGGGGTAAAACTCTCGGGCGGGCAACGCCAGAGGATCGCCATCGCGCGGGTCATTCTGAAAGATGCGCCGATCCTGATTCTCGACGAGGCGACCTCGGCTCTGGACAGTGAGGTGGAGGCGGCCATTCAGGATACGCTTTACGGTGTGATGGAGGGCAAGACGGTGATCGCCATCGCTCACCGCCTGTCCACGATTGCCCGGATGGACCGGATCGTGGTGCTCGATCATGGCCGTGTGGTCGAGAACGGCTCGCATGAGGCGCTGGTCGCCAAAGGCGGGCTTTATGCCGATCTTTGGGCGCGCCAGTCCGGCGGCTTTCTGGCCAAGGATTGATGAATCCGGGGCGTGTTCAGCGCCCCGGGATATTCGCCCGGCGTTCTTCCTGTGCGGTCCAACTGTCGATCGCCGCCACCGCCTCTTCCGCGGTTTCGACGAATTTGAACAGATCGAGATCGTCGCGTGAAATCGTTCCGGCGTCGGCCAGCGCCTCCCAATTGATGATCTTTTCCCAGAAACTCTTGCCGAACAGCAGGAAAGGCACCTGATTCATCCGCCCGGTCTGGATCAGCGTCAGGCTCTCGAACATTTCGTCCAGCGTGCCGAAGCCGCCGGGGAACACGACGATGGCCTTGGCGCGCATCAGGAAATGCATCTTGCGCACGGCGAAATAGTGGAAGTTGAAACAGAGTTCCGGGGTGACATATTCATTCGGCGCCTGCTCATGCGGCAGCACGATATTGAGCCCCATGGAAAGCCCGCCGGCGTCCTTTGCGCCACGGTTGCCAGCTTCCATCACGCCGGGACCGCCGCCGGTGACGATGACGTTTTCCTTGTGACCGTTGTTCTTGGCGCGTTCGGTCATGATCCGGGCAAAGTCGCGCGCCTCGTCATAAAAACTCGACAGCTCGGCCAGCGTCTCGGTCTTGGCGGTGTGCCTTTGGTCGGGGGCCGGGATGCGGGCGCCGCCGAACATGACGATGGTGCTTTCGACCCCGAATTCCTCCATCATGATCTCAGGTTTCAGCAGTTCCAATTGCAGCCGCACCGGGCGCAGTTGATCGCGCAGCATGAATTCGGGATCGTTGAAGGCCAGCGGATAGGAGGGCGAGCGGGTCTGTGGCGTGTCGGGGATCTGGCGCGCCGTGTCCTGATCGATACGGCTGTCGCGCAACGGATGGCGACGGGTGATGTGCGGTTGCTCGGTCATTGTCTTTGCCTCTTAGGTCGTTTTGTCTCGTCCCCTGTGCGCGCTCATCGATTGCGCGACGGGTTCGGAGCGACTATAGCCTGCGGGAACGAAACTTCCACGACGACCTCGGAGACCCTCATGTCGAATGCACAGCTCGAAGCCGCCATTGAAGCCGCGTGGGACGCGCGCGATACCATCACCCCCTCCACGGGTGGCGAGACCCGCGAAGCCATCGAGGATACGCTCAATGCGCTCGACAGTGGCAAGCTGCGGGTGGCCGAGAAACTCGATAGCGGTGATTGGCATGTGAACCAGTGGGCCAAGAAGGCCGTGCTTCTGGGGTTCCGCATCAAAGATATGGAAATGCATGACAACGGTCCGCAAGGCGGCAGCTGGTGGGACAAGGTCGACAGCAAGTTCAAGGGCTGGGGTGACAATGCCTGGCAGGCCGCCGGCTTCCGTGCCGTGCCCAATGCGGTGGTGCGCAAATCCGCCTATATCGCCCCGGGCGTGGTGCTGATGCCGTCTTTCGTGAACCTCGGCGCTTACGTCGATGAGGGCACCATGGTCGACACATGGGCCACCGTCGGCTCCTGTGCCCAGATCGGCAAGAACGTCCACCTCTCCGGCGGTGTCGGCATCGGCGGCGTGCTGGAACCGATGCAGGCCGGCCCGACCATCATCGAGGACAACTGTTTCATCGGTGCGCGCTCCGAAGTCGTCGAGGGCTGTATCGTCCGCGAAGGCTCCGTGCTCGGCATGGGCGTGTTCATCGGCAAATCCACCAAGATCGTCGATCGCGAGACCGGCGAAGTGATGTATGGCGAAGTGCCGCCCTATTCGGTGGTCGTCGCCGGCTCCATGCCGTCGAAGAACAACGTCAGCCTCTATTGCGCGGTGATCGTGAAACGCGTCGATGCGCAGACCCGTTCCAAAACCGGCATCAACGAGTTGCTTCGCGACTGATCGTGCTTACATCAAGACCATGAGGCGGGCGCGCAGAGGGCAACCTTTGCGCGCCCGCTCGTTTTGGTGATGTCGCAGAGAGGAGAGATTTATGGGACTTGGGCTGATCGCTTCGATCATTGTTGGTGGCTTCGCGGGCTGGATCGCCAGCCGTTTGATGGAGGCCAGAACCGGGCTGTTCGCGAACATCCTTTTGGGCATCATCGGGGCTTTTGTCCTGAACCTGATCCTCTCCACGCTCGGGATCTATGCCCAGAACAGCTGGCTGCCGCAGCTGGTGGTCGGGGTCTTTGGCGCGATCCTATTGATCTGGGTGGGACGCCGCTTTCGTTGAGCCGGGTTCGAGACTGAAAATGTCCGTCGCGAGCCGTCTGGCCTCGACCGAGGAGAGATGTGCCAGAGCGCGTTTTTCGCACCCATCGTGATCCTTGAGCGCAGACAGCCAGAGCCGCCGCGCCGAGCGCGGCGACCAGGGCAGGGCGGCCTGTGACAGCCAGCGCCGCAGAGGGCGGGGCAAGCAGTCGAACTCCCGCATCGGATCGCCCGCGCGCCTGCGGCGCTTCAAACTGCTGCTCAGATTTCTCACGCAGATGCTCGTGTCCATTGCGGGAAGGGATCGGCGAGGCTTTGGGCCAGGTTTGGGTCGAAATGATCCTCTGGTCCGATCAGTGCGGCATCGAGTTTGGCGCGGATCTGTGTCTCATTCATGCCGGAGCCGATGAACACGAGCTCCTGACGCCGGTCACCGAACCCGTCGACCCAGACCTCGGCAATCTGGGCCTGACCTTCCGGATGGGCGGGCCAATAGTGTTCCGGCACGGCGGCCCACCATTGGCCCAGCGGCTTGATCGTGCTGAGCGCGCCGGCCATGGAGAATTCCACCGCCCAATCGGGCCGTGTGGCGAGCCAGAGATGGCCTTTCGCACGGATCACCCCGGGCAGATCGCCATTCAGCACCCGTTCGATCTCGGTCGGATCGAAAGGACGCCGGGCGCGGTAGACAAAGCTGCTGACATCGTATTCATCGGTTTCGGGCACGTGATTGGCAAAGCCATAAAGCTCTTTCGCCCAGAGCGGATGTTCATGCGCGCGGTCAAAGTCGAAGCGGCCGGTGCCGAGAACCTCGTCGCTCGCCACCTCGGAGAAATCGCTTTCGATCACCTTGGCATCGGGGTTGAGCGCGGCGATGATCTTGCGCGCGGCGAGGACCTTCTCCGCTCCGGCGTCGCTCACCTTGTTCAGGATGATGACATCGGCGAATTCGATCTGATCGACCAGCAGGTCGACGATGCGACGCATATCGCCTTCGCCCGCCACCTCGCCACGGTCCTCCAAGAAATCATGGCTGGAATAGTCATTCAGCATATTGGCGGCATCGACCACGGTGACCATGGTGTCGAGTCGAGCGACGTCGTCGAGACTTTCGCCGGCCTCATCCCGAAACGCGAATGTGGCGGCGACCGGCAGCGGTTCGGCAATGCCGGTGGATTCGATCAAGAGATAGTCATACTGACCGGCCTCCGCGAGGCGGCGCACCTCGGTCAAAAGATCGTCGCGGAGCGTGCAGCAAATGCAGCCGTTGCTCATCTCGACTAGTTTTTCCTCGGTACGCGACAGGTCTGCACCAGCCTGACGCACCAGGTCGGCGTCGATATTCACCTCGGACATGTCATTGACGATGACCGCAACCTTGAGCCCGGCGCGGTTGTTCAACAGGCGATTGAGCAGAGTGGTCTTGCCGGAGCCGAGAAAGCCGGAGAGGACGGTGACGGGGAGACGTTCAGCCATGGGGCGATCCTTTATGGAGAGATAGAGTGTGTGAAACAGGGCGAGAGAATAGATATGTAATAACATAACGTCAAGCTGCCTTGCGAGAGCGATGATCTATCGACCGGGCGGGGCAGGCGAGAGCCGGCTTGACTTTCCGGGGCCATCTCCGCAAAGGAGAGTCATGTCTAAATCATCCAAACCCTCCCGCCAAAAAGTCTACACGCTCCTGGTCGAAGTTGGCCGCAAGGAGGGCGACGGCCTGCCGAAAGAGGCGACGGGTGGGGCGCTGATGATTTTTGCTTCCGGCGTCGACGAGGCGGAAGCGGTGCGCGAAACGGTCGCGATCCTGAAACAGGCCGATCTTGCGCCCTTGGATGTCACCGGCTATGGCACGCTCAACGAGCGTGAAGAGATGGGGCATGAGATCGGTGAGGACGAGCGCGCCCTCATGCAACGCGCACTGGACGAAAACTCGGTCGTCGTGGCGCAGATGACGCCGTTTTACGAAGGCGACGACGGCAAGCGGCACTGACGCCTCTCTGGCGCAGCATATCCGTCTCCCCGGGGCTGCACCGGACAGGCTTATTTGGCACCGAACCACTTGCGGTAGATCGTGTCATACGTACCGTCTTCGCGCAGCTTCAACAGGCTGTGGTTGATCTGATCGGCATAGGGCGAGCTGGTCGGAAGTGCGATCCCGTAGTTTTCCGGCAAAAAGATCTGACCGACGAGGCGGGCCTGTTTGCGGCCTTCGTGAGTCACGTAATAGGCGAGGATCGGCGCATCGAAGACGACCGCATCAATCTCACCCTGCTCAAAGGCGTCGATCAGCTCGGCCGGATTGGCATAGGCATCGAACCTGAGATCGCGGCGTTCGAGAAAATCGGCCGCTGTCGAGGCCTGAACCGTGCCGATGGGTTTGCCGTAGAGATCGCTGATCCCGGTCACATTGGACTGGATCGCGTCGATGGTGAGAACCGCGGTGATCCGGGCGACGAAAATCGACACCAGAAACAGCGATGAGATCACCAGAAAGACGCCGAACACCCGGCCGAGAGGGGAGCGGGGCTGACGTTCTTCGAAGCCTCCGTTGACGACCAGGTTGAGGGCCCACCAGAAGGCGGGAAACATCGCCTTTTTGGCCGGCATGGCAAAATAGTCCTGATGGTGCTTTTCGAAATACCACATCAGCATGCCGCCGCCGAACAGCAGTGCGAAGGCCCCGGCGATGGCCAGCAACATGTCCTTCGACATGATCGCCGTCCAGATCGAGACGGAACCGCCATCGGCATGGGTCATGATCTGGAGGCCCGCTTCGAAAATCGGTTGTGAGAAATCCATCACCAATTCACGGTTCGCGGTGATCGAGATATTTGCGACCGCCGCGTCTGCGCTGCCGTCCTCGATCGCGCCGAGCATGTCGGCGAAACTGTCGACCCGGGAAATCGTGTACTCCCAGCCCAGATCTTCCGCCAGCGCCTGCCAGAGCTCCATGGCAAAACCGGTCTGTTCACCGTCGACTTCCATGGAAAACGGCATGCGCGTCACGGTCTTGATCGTCAGGTCCTGCGCCCATACGGAGATCGGACCGAGCCACAGCAAAAGCGCCGCAGCCAAGCGAAACGTGTATATCATGTTATTCCCTCATCTGATCCCGCTATGGCACAACCCGAGCTACGCTTTCAATCTTCGATCCGAGATAAGGTTGAGACAGATGGCAGATAACGCTCAGACAAGAGAACGATTGCCTCATGAGGCATCAAAGTCCCGGCAATGCCTTTTGGCCTTGGGGTTGCTTTGGCGCAGAGAGGCGACAGGCCGGCACAGTGATCGCGGCAAAGCGGCTGTGACCATCAGGTTCCAACCAACGGATTGCTCCCTGCCGGATGGGCAGGTAATGCTGATCCGGTCCTCGCCGTTGATCCCTGCCGAAAAGGAACCCTGAATGACCTGCGATCCTGTCGAACTGACCGCCGCTCTGATTCGTTGTCAAAGCGTAACGCCGCAGGAGGCGGGAGCCTTGTCGCTGCTTGAATCCGTGCTTTCGGAGGCAAATTTCACCTGCGTCCGGGTCGATCGCAATGGCACACCGAACCTGTTTGCGCGCTGGGGCGCAAAGGGGGCGGCGCGCACGCTTGGTTTCAATGGCCATACGGATGTCGTGCCGGTCGGTGATCTGGACGCCTGGACCCGCGATCCGTTTGGCGGGGAGATTTCCGAAGGTATTGTTTGGGGTCGGGGCGCGACCGATATGAAATCCGGTGTCGCGGCCTTTGTCGCCGCCGCTTGCGATTATGCGAACCAAACCGAGCCGACGGATACCGCGATCCTCATCACCATCACCGGTGATGAAGAGGGCGACGCGACCGACGGCACCATCGCGCTGCTCGACTACATGGTCGAGCAAGGCGAGGCGATGAGCGATTGCCTCGTTGGCGAACCCACTTGCCCCGAGACCATGGGCGAGATGATGAAAATCGGCCGCCGCGGATCGATCACAGGCTATTTCACCGCCCGAGGCGTTCAGGGCCATGTCGCCTATCCGCAGCGCACTCATAACCCGGTGCCGGTGCTGGCCCGTTTGATGGCGGAGCTCTCGGAGCATGTGCTCGATCAGGGCACCGAACATTTCGATGCGAGCAATCTGGAAGTGACCACATTCGATGTCGGCAACCCTGCCACCAATGTGGTCCCGGCCCAGGCCGCGGCCACGGTGAATATCCGTTTCAACGATGCCCATAGCGGGGCGTCGCTGAGCGAGTGGATGACGGCCAAGGCGAGAAAGATGACGGAGGAGACCGGGATCGACATCGATGTGCGGTTCCAGATCTCCGGGGAAAGCTTTCTCACCCCGCCGGGGCGGTTTGTCGATCTGGTGGCCGATTCCGTTGAGACCGTAACCGGCCAGCGTCCCGAGCTCTCGACCTCGGGCGGCACCTCGGATGCGCGGTTTATCAAAGACCACTGCCCGGTGGTCGAATTCGGTCTTGTCGGAAAAACCATGCACAAGGTCGATGAACATGTGGGCGTGGCCGATATTGAAATGCTCAAAACCATCTATTCCCGCCTGATTGGAGACTATTTCGCATGAGCGTGACGATTACTGTGACCGAGGATGTCAAAGCCTGTCTCGCCCTGCGGCTCGAGGTCTTCGTCGAAGAACAGAACGTGCCGCTCGAGGAGGAAATCGACGACCTCGACGATGTGGCGACGCATTTTCTGGCGATGGATACGGCGGGGGCCGCGGTCGGCACCGCCCGCATTTACGAACAGGGGGAGATCGGCAAGATCGGCCGGGTTTGTGTCGCGAAATCGCATCGTGGCACCGGGCTCGGGGCGCGTCTGATCGAGGTCTGTTTGCAGGAGTTGCGGCAACGTTCGCATCTCAAACAGGCCAAGCTCGGCGCCCAGACGCATGCGATCGGCTTTTACGAACGCTTCGGCTTTCACGTGATCGGAGACGAGTACATGGACGGCGGCATCCCGCATCAGGACATGGTCCTCACCTTTTGACCGGCGGCCTGAAACCCAGATTGATCGTCATGGTCAAAGAGCCGCGTGCCGGGCGCGTGAAGACGCGACTTGCGCGGGATTTGGGTCTCATTCAGGCAACCCGATGGTATCGGCACGAGGCTCTGAGAACCCTGCGTCGGCTTGCCGACCCGCGCTGGCAGATCGTCCTGGCCGTCACCCCGGATGCCGCCGTTTCCACGAGTCGCTTCTGGCCGGCGGAGCTGCCGCGGATCCCGCAAGGCGGCGGGGATCTCGGGCAACGCATGGCGCGCGCGCTGCGCGCCTGTGCCCCCCATCCGACATGTCTCATCGGGTCCGACATTCCGGGGATCGAAAAACGCCATATTGCGGCGGGTTTCGCTGCTTTGGGCTCGCATTCTGCCTGTCTCGGTCCGGCCACGGATGGGGGGTATTGGCTGATCGGGCTGCGGCATCCGGCGCGCCAACCGAGCGGCTTCTTGCGGAATGTCCGATGGTCCACGCGCTGGGCGCGGCAAGATACGATTGCTTCTGCGAAATCCCTGAATTGGGCCGGATTGGAGACACTGTCTGACATCGACAGCGGTGCGGATTTCAGCGCTTTCTACGTGGATCGGGGGTGCTCCGGGACCCTTGCGGGCGGTGATCGTTCGTAGTCTCGTTCGCGATCATGAATTCCGCGCGACAAAGTGCTTTGCCCATGGTGGGGGCACAGCACCCGTGATAGATTCATCCTATGAGCAGGATCCCGACCAAGGACGAAATTCTTCAGTGGATTTCGGACCACCCGACCCAGACCGCGAAACGCGACATCGCCAAGGCCTTTGGCATCAAGGGCGCCGCCCGTATCGATTTGAAACGGGTGCTCAAGGAGCTTGAAGACGAGGGGCATCTGCGCAAGCGCGGCAAGACCTATCGCGACCCCGACAAGCTGCCGCCGGTGTCCGTACTTTCTGTTCTGGCCCCTGACAAGGATGGCGATCTTTTCGCCCGACCGCTCGAATGGGCGGGCGAGGGGCCGGAGCCCCGCGTGCTGATGTCGCTGCGGGAAAGCGACCCGGCCCTGGGCGAAGGCGAACGCATCCTCGCCAAGCTGCAAGAGGTGAAGGGGGAAGATCATCAGTATCTCGCCCGGCTCATTCGCAAAATCGGCTCCAACCCGCGCAAGATCCTCGGGGTCTACCGCAAGGGCGCCGAGGGCGGGCGCGTGGTCCCGATCGACAAGGGCAATGACAAGGATTACCTCGTGCGCGCCGGCAATGAGCATGGCGCGCAGGATGGTGAATTGGTCGAGGCGGAACAATCCGGGCCGAAGAACCGCATGGGCCTGCCTCAGGCCCGGATCGTCACGCGTCTGGGGGACCCAAGCGCGCCCAAAGCCGTCTCGCTCATCGCCATTCACCAACATGGTATCCCGGATGATTTTCCGGATGCGGTGATCGAGGAGGCGGACAAGGCAAAACCCGCCGGTCTCAAGGGCCGCGAAGACCTGCGCGATTTGCCTTTGGTGACGATCGACCCGGCGGATGCGCGCGACCATGATGACGCGGTTTGGGCCGAGTTGGACCCTGATCCGAAGAATGAAGGTGGCTTCATCCTCTGGGTGGCGATTGCCGATGTGGCGCATTACGTGACGCCCGGCTCGGCTCTGGATCGCGAAGCCTGGAAGCGCGGCAATTCGACCTATTTCCCGGATCGCGTGGTGCCGATGTTGCCGGATCGCCTCTCGGGCGATCTCTGTTCCCTGCACGAAGGCGTGCCGCGGGCTTGCCTTGCCGTGCGCATGGTCATCGATTCGGAGGGCAAGAAGCTCTCGCATCGCTTCATGCGCGGGCTGATGAAATCCGCCGCCTCGCTGAATTATGCGGAGGTGCAGGCGGCGCGGGATGGTCAGGTGAACGAGGCCTGCGGCCCGCTGATGGAGACGGTGATCACCCCGCTCTATGGCGCCTACGAGGCGCTGACCCGGGCCCGCAAACATCGTCAACCGCTCGATTTGGATCTGCCCGAACGCAAGATCGTCTTGGGTGAGGACGGCCGGGTGAAATCCGTGGCCGTGGCCGAGCGGTTCGACGCGCATCGGCTGATCGAGGAATTCATGGTGCTGGCCAATGTCGCCGCCGCCGAAGAGCTGTTCCATCGCAACCGGCCACTTTTGTACCGTGTGCACGAAGAGCCGTCGCAGGAGAAGATGGATGCGCTCCGGGAAGTGGCGCAGGCCTCGGGTTTCACGCTGGCCAAGGGGCAGGTGATCCACACCTCGCATCTCAACAAGCTGCTGGCCCAGGCCGAGGGCAGCGATCACGACGAGCTGATCAATATCTCCACTCTGCGCTCGATGACCCAGGCCTATTATCACCCGGAGAATTACGGTCACTTCGGACTCGCCCTGCGGTCTTACGCGCATTTCACCTCGCCCATTCGCCGCTATGCCGATCTGATCGTGCACCGGGCGCTGATCGCGGCGCATGGCTGGGGCAAGGACGGTCTGTCGCCCGAGGAAATCGAACGTCTGGAAGAGACCGCCAAGCATATTTCCGAGACCGAGCGTCGCTCGATGACCGCCGAGCGCGACACCAATGATCGCTATCTGGCCTCCTATCTGAGCGAGCGTGTCGGCAATGAGATGACCGGGCATATCTCCGGCATTCAGAAATTCGGCGCTTTCGTCAAGCTCGACGAGACCGGCGCCGACGGGCTGGTGCCGGTGCGGAGCCTTGGTGCCGAGTTCTTTCACTATGACCCGGATGAGCAGACGCTCATGGGATCGGACACCGGCATGGTGATCTCGATCGGCCAGAAGGTGGTGGTGCGCATCGCCGAGGCGGTGCCGGTGACCGGCGGGCTGGAGTTGGAACTTCTGTCGGTCGATGGGGCTTCGCTGCCGCGCGGACCGCGCCGGGCCAAGGGCCGACCGGTGTCGCGCAAATATAACAAGGGCAAGGTCAAGCGGGCCAAGATCAAGAAGAAGGTAGAACGCAGGCGGCGGTCCTGAGCGGACGATCACGAAGACAGCAAGATTTTGCCAGTGGTGATTTTCGAGGGTTTAAGGCCGCAGGATTCGGTTTAGGATTCGGCCAAAACCAATAGGAGCAGTCAGAATGCGTTCCCTTTCTACCTTTACCACGACCGCGGTTTTGGGTCTTGGCCTGTATATTTCACTTAGCCAGTATATTTCACCTGCGCAGGCAGCAGGACAAATGGCGGGGGAGCCGTCGAAACTTCCGGGGGAGAATTTGGTGCAGGACGTGGCATCTCAGGCGGGGTTCGAGGCTTGGGTCGAGACTTTCAAGACCCGCGCCCGGCGCGAAGGCATTTCCGAGACGGTGCTGACCCGCGCGTTTCGTGGCATCCAATACAATAGCGATGTGATCGCCAAGGATCGAAAGCAATCCGAGTTCACCAAACAGATCTGGGACTATCTCGATAGTGCCGCCTCGCCGACACGCGTATCGAATGGTCAGAAAGCCATGCGGCAGCATGCGCGGGTGCTCGATGCGATCGAACGCCGCTTCGGGGTCGACAAATACGTGGTGGCCGCCGTTTGGGGGCTGGAAAGTGCTTACGGCGAACATCGTGGCGATATCAACGTGATCGAGGCCATGGCAACGCTCGCTTATGACGGGCGGCGCGGACGGTTTTTCGAGGGGCAACTTCTGGCGGCGCTGAAGATTTTGCAGGCGGGGGACACCCATCCCCGCAACATGAAGGGCAGCTGGGCCGGAGCCATGGGGCACACCCAGTTCATTCCGACCTCGTTCGAGGCTTTCGCGGTCGATGGCGATGGCGATGGCAAGCGGGACATCTGGTCGGATGATCCGACCGATGCGCTGGCCTCGACGGCGGCCTATCTGGCGCGGCACGGGTGGAACAAGGGCCAACCCTGGGGCGTCGAAGTGCGACTTCCGCGTGGCTTCGACTATACGTCCGCGCGCCGCGACAACATGCGTGCCCCCGGCGATTGGGCCGCTCTGGGCGTGGTTGGGGTCGATGGCAAGCCGGTTCCGAATTATGGCCGGGCGTCGATCCTTTTGCCCGCCGGGGCTCAGGGCGCGGCCTTCATGATTTTCGACAATTTCGCCGTGCTCGAACGCTACAACAAGGCGGATGCCTATGTGATCGGTGTCGGGCATTTGTCGGATCGTTTGAAGGGCGGACCGGCGATTCAGGCCGCCTGGCCGCGCGGATATCAGCCCCTGTCCTTCAAGGAAAAGCAGCAGATGCAGCGTATTCTCAAACGCAAGGGCTTCCTTGATGACAAGGTGGACGGGATCATCGGCCCGAACACGATCAATGCGATCCGGGCCTTTCAGACTTCCGTGGGTGTGACCCCGGATGGCTACCCGTCGCAGGCGCTGATGGCGCTGTTGAGATAAGCGAGGGGCGCTTTCGGAGCCGGTTTCAGGCCAAAAGCGCCTCGAACTCCCTGACCAGTGCCATATAGATATCGCGTTTGAAGGGCACGATTTCTGCCACCAGATCATTGGCATTCGACCACTTCCAGCGGTCGAATTCCGGGTGTTCGGTCTCGATATTCACATCCTCGTCGCGGCCCTTGAAACGCAGCACGAACCAGAGCTGTTTCTGGCCGCGGTATTTGCCTTTCCAGACCTTGCCCAAAAGGTGTTTGGGCAGGTCATAGGTCAGCCAGTTGCTGGTCTGGCCGATCACGTCGACATGGTCCGTGGTGACGCCGATCTCTTCCCAGAGCTCGCGTAGGGCCGCCTCTTGCGGTTCCTCGCCCGGATCGATCCCGCCTTGCGGCATTTGCCAGGCGTCCTTGGTGTCCTTGCGTTCGCCGACGAAGATGCGGCCGCTCTCATCGAGCAGCATGACCCCGACGCAGGGGCGGTAGGGCAGGGTGGAGAGGTCTCTGGTCATGGTATGTTCGTTCTGTCTTGCAGGTGAAAAGGGCGCCCGAAGGCGCCCCGATCCCGGTCTCAATCGCCGATTTTCGACAGGCCTTTGAGAAGGTCGATCGCATAGGCCAGCTGGAAATCCTCATCGCGCAGTTTCGCGGCCTCTTCGGCGGCGGCGCGTTCCTCTTCGATCTTGGCGCGCTGGTCCTCGGTGAGGCTGTCATTGTTGAGCGCCCCGCGCAGGTCGGCCTCGGAGCGGAACCGCGGCGAGCTCTCGGCCTCAGTTGCATCCGCGGGCTGGCGCGGCGGCTGCTGGACGACGATGTCGGGGGAAATGCCGAGCGCCTGAATCGAGCGGCCCGAAGGCGTGTAATACCGCGCCGTGGTCAGGCGCATGGCGCCGTCGGAGCGCAGTGGCATCACGGTCTGCACCGAGCCTTTGCCGAAAGATTTGGTGCCGACGACCACCGCCCGGTGATGATCCTGCAGGGCACCGGAGACAATCTCGGAGGCCGAGGCCGAGCCGCCGTTGATCAGCACGACGAGGGGTTTGCCCTCGGCCAGATCGCCCGGCGTGGCATTGGCGCGGGTGCTGTCTTCCGGGGAGCGGCCACGGGTGGAAACGATCTCGCCCTCGTCGAGGAAAGCATCCGAGACCTTGATCGCCTGATCCAGAAGGCCGCCGGGGTTGTTGCGCAGGTCGACGACGATGCCGTTCACGTTGTCGATGCCGCCCAGCTCCTCGATGCCGTCTTTCAACCCGCTTTCGAGATTCGGATAGGTCTGTTCGTTGAAGGTGGTCACCCGCAGCACGATGGCGTTGCCTTCGACGCGGGACCGCACCGCGGTCAGCTTGATCGTGTCGCGGATGATGGAGATGTCGAAAGGCTCCTCGACCCCGTCACGCACAACGGTGATCACGATCTCGGAGCCGACCGGCCCGCGCATCAGCTCGACCGTCTGGTCGAGGGTCATGCCCATGACGCTCTGGCCATCGACAGCGGTGATGAAATCCCCGGTCTCGACACCGGCGATATCGGCCGGCGTGCCGTCCATCGGGGCGACGACCTTGACGATCCCGTCTTCCTGGGTGACTTCGATACCCAGACCGCCAAAGGAGCCGGAAGTCTGCACCCGCATATCGGCGGCGTCTTTTGGAGAGAGATAGGAGGAATGCGGATCGAGCGAGGAAAGCATGCCGTCGATCGCCGATTCGATCAGCGCCTCGGGGTCGACATCCTCGACATATTGCGCGCGGATGCGTTCGAAGACATCGCCGAACAGATCGAGCTGTTCATAGACATTGGTGTTCTTCTCGGCCTCCTGAGCCAGAAGCGGACCGGCGAATTGCGTCGAGATCAACGTGCCTGCCAAAATGCCGGCGACGCCAGCCATCAGATATTTCTTCATCTCTTTCCTCTCTCCGGTACGCGTGTTAGCGTGCCCTTGACCGTCTCAAAGCGGAGCATCGGCAAACCAGCGTTCCGGGTTCACGGGCTGCCCGCCCTCTCTTACCTCTATATAAAGCGTCTCCGACAAAGCGGCGCCAGTGCCTTGGGTGGCATTTTTGACAAAGGCGTCGAGATCGGGGGCTGCGCCGCCCATGAGGCCGACAGCAGTGCCTGCAGGAAGCACGGCACCGACATCACCATAGACCTCATCGAGACCAGCCAATACGAGCAATACGTCATTTCCGGGCTCAAGGATGATCACGTTTCCGTAGTCGAGAAAAGGCCCCTTGTAGCGCAGGGTCGCCGGCCAGGGTGTGGTGACCAGAGACAGCGGGCGGGTGGCCCAGAGCCAGCCGGGGCGTTTGACGCCCGCAGCATCGGCCTCGTTATAGCTCCGGAGCAACCGCCCGGGTGCGGGCATGGGCCAGGTGCCCCGGCTCGCGGCCAGGTTCGGCAGCGGTGTGATCCCATCGACCACATCCATCACCGCCAGGCCGGTGGCAAAGCTTTCGAGGCTTTCTGAGCTGTCGATCAGCACCTGCATCCGCTCCGCATCGGTGGTGAAGCGGTGCGGCAGATCGGTGCGATCGGACATGGCCTGCGACAGGTCCGTGCGGGCCTGTTGCACGTCCTGCAGCCCTTTCGACAGGGTGTCGAGCGCATCGCTCTGCAATTCCCGCAGAATCTGCACCTCTTCGAGCCGTACCCGCATGTTCTCGACCTCGGCCTGAAGCCCGGGGGTGACGGCGGAGACCAGCATGCCGGCGCGGGCCTGCCCCAGCGGCCCGTTCGGATGTACCAGCGCCTCGGGAGAAGCATCGGGTTTCATACCGATCAACACGCCCAGAAGCTGCGAGAACCGGCCGCTTTCATCGGCAAACTGGCGCGACAGTTCCGCCTCGCGTAGCGAGACTTGCCGCAAGCCGGCGCGCATCGCCTCAAGTCCGTTTTCATAGGCCTGCACCACACCGGTGAGCGCCTTGACCCGATCCGGGGCCGACTCGGCCTGTTCCAGCCGGGCGTGGGCGGCGTTGAATTGCGCCAGAGCATCTTCCGCCAGCGCCGCAGGGCTTGCTTCCTGTGCCAGCACCGGGCCGGACAGGGCTGCAAACAGGCCGGTAAACAGCACTGCGGCGCAGAGTGCGGAGATGCGTGACCTCATTTGACGATCAGGCTCACGCCGGTCATCTCGGGGGGCTGCTCGAGCCCCATGAGTTCGAGGATCGTCGGTGCGACATCGGCCAAGCGACCGCCATCGCGCAGTTTCGCCCCCTCGGGGCCGCCGAACAGGATTACCGGCACCGGGTTCGTCGTATGCGCGGTGTGCGGCCCGCCGGTCTCCGGATCCACCATGGTTTCGCAATTGCCGTGATCCGCGATCACCAGCATTGCGCCCCCGACCTTTTCCAGTTCGGCGACGACCTTGCCCAGACCATCGTCCACAGCTTCGCAAGCGGCCATGGCGGCCTCGAGAATGCCGGTATGCCCGACCATGTCCGGGTTGGCGAAATTGGTGACGATCAGGTCATAGCCCTCGTCGATCGCCCAGACGAATTTCTCCGCCACTTCCGGTTCACTCATCTCGGGTTGCAGATCGTAGGTCGCCACTTTCGGCGATTTGGGCATGAACCGGTCTTCGCCCACCTCGGGCACTTCCTTGCCGCCGTTCAGGAAGAAGGTGACATGCGGGTATTTCTCGGTCTCGGCGAGACGGAATTGCTTGAGGCCCTTCTTGGCCACCCATTCGCCCAGCGTGTTGCGGATGTCGCGCGGCGGGTAGGCGGTCTGCATATAGGCGTTGTGATCGGTGGAATATTCCACCATGCCCAAGAGCGCCGAGAATGTCGGGCGATCCCCGATGTCGAACTCGGCAAAGTCCGGCTCACCGATGGCGCGCAGGATTTCGCGCGCCCGGTCGGCGCGGAAGTTGTTGCAGAAGAAGCCGTCGCCCTCTTTCACGCCGGTGTAGCCGTCGATCACCGTGGCCTTGATGAATTCGTCCACATCGCCACGCGCGTAAGAGGCTTTGACCGCCGTCACCGCATCCGGCGCGGTCTCGACGCCCTTACCATGGATCATCGCGTCATAGGCCTGGGACACGCGTTCCCAACGGTTGTCGCGGTCCATGGCGTAATAGCGACCGATCACCGTGCCGATGCTGGCCCCTTCGGGCAGGCGGGCGGCGAGATCGGCGAGGAACTTGTCCGAGGATTGCGGCGGTACATCGCGCCCGTCGGTGATCGCGTGGATCACCACCGGCACGCCTTGCTCGGTGACCAGTTTCGCGGCGGCCAGCGTGTGTTCGATATGACCATGCACGCCACCATCCGAGATCAACCCCATCAGATGCGCGGTGCCGCCCGCGGCTTTGACCTCTGCGGCGAATTTGAGAATGGCTTCATTTTTGAAGAACGACCCGTCTTCGATGGCGAGGTCGATCTGGCCCAGATCCATTGCCACCACCCGGCCCGCGCCGATATTGGTGTGGCCGACCTCGGAGTTGCCCATCTGTCCGGTGGGCAGGCCGACATCGGGACCAAAGGTGATCAGCGTGTTGTTCGGGCACTCGGCCATCAGCCGGTCAAAGGTTGGCGTTTTTGCCAGAACAGGGGCGTTGGCCTCATCGGTCGGGCCAATCCCCCAACCATCGAGAATACAGAGAACGACGGGTTTCGGTGTGGCCATGACGGGCTTCCTTTTCACGAGAGCAACGCAATTGCCCTCTGTCTAACGCCAGACGTCTTGCAGTTGAACCAAGAAGGTTCCTGAGCGGGTAAATTTCCTCTGATCAGACGCGATGATACGGTGCGCCGGCGAGAATGGAGGCGGCGCGGTAGAGCTGTTCGGTCAGCATGGCGCGGGCCAGCATATGCGGCCAGACCATTTTGCCTAGGGAAATGGAAAAATCCGCCTGTGTCCGCAGGCTCGGGTCGATGCCGTCCGCCCCCCCGATAACAAAGGCGACATCCGAGCGGCCGGTGTCGCGCCACTCGGCGAGTTTGTTGGCAAATTCCGGCGAGGAGATCAGCTTGCCGCGCTCGTCCATCGTCACGATCACCGCGCCCTTCGGCAGGGCTCGTTCCAAGAGCTGCGCCTCGGCTTTCATGCCGCCGCCCTTCTTGTCCTCGACTTCGGAGATGGTCAGAGGGCCGAGCCCCAGAGCGCGCCCGGTACGGTCGAACCGGGTGGTGTAATCGTCAATCAGTGCCGCCTCGGGACCGGCGCGCAGCCGGCCCACGGCACATATCTGGACCCGCATCAGCTCTCGGTCGACAGGGTCGCGGATTTGCCGGCAAGCGCCTCTTTGGCCTCTTCCGGGGACATCCACATTTTTTCGAGCTGGTAGAAGTCGCGGACCTCCGGGCGGAAGATATGGACGATCACATCGCCCGCATCGATCAGCACCCAGTCACCCTGGTCCTTGCCCTCGACCCGCGAAAAGATGCCGAAGCGCTGTTTCAGCGTGTCGGAGAGTTTCTCGGCCATGGCCGAGACCTGACGGGTTGAGCGGCCCGAGCAAATGACCATGTAATCGGCGACTTCAGATTTGCCCTGAAGGTCGATGGACACGAGGTCTTCGGCTTTGTCTTGATCGAGGGAATGGGTCACGAAGTCGAGCAATTGCTCGCCACCGATTTGTTCCGGCATGGCACTCGTCATGAGCGTCTCCGGGGTTGCGGCATTCGTTGCCGCGCTCTGTGCGTGAGACAGGACATAGTCCTCCTTGGGATAGGCGCCGTTCCGCCCCGGCGCTGGGCATAGGTCAAATGTAGCATCGCTTCGGTCAAATCTCAATATTTGGGCCACAGTGGACCTGATCAGGGATGAATCTGCAATCAATCGAGCGCTTTGGTGCTCAGGCTGGACCCTTCGAGCACACGGACTTCGCGCTGCGGGAAGGGGATCGAAATTTCATGGGCTTTGAAGGCGTCCCAGAGCGCCAGATAGACATTGCCGCGCACATTGGTCAGCCCGCCGGTCGGGTCGGTGATCCAGAAGCGCAGGATGTAATCGACCGAGCTGTCGCCAAAACCGACGATGTGACAGACCGGCGGTTTGCTGGTGAGCACGCGATCCACGGATTTTGCCGCCTCGATGGCGATCTCGCGCACCTTATGCGGGTCGTCGCCATAGGCGGTGCCGAAATAGATGTCGAGCCGGACAAAATCATTGGTGTGCGACCAGTTCACCACCTGGCCGGTGATCAGATCCTCATTGGGGATCAGGAATTCCTTGCCGTCCCGGGTGGTGATCGAGGCGTAGCGTGCGCCCAGCGTGTTGATCCAGCCGAAGGTCTCGCCCAGCGAAATGACATCCCCGGGCTTGATCGACTTGTCCAACAGGATGATCACGCCGGAGACCAGGTTGGAGACGACTTTCTGAAGCCCGAAGCCGAGCCCGACACCGATGGCCCCCGAGAGCACGGCAAGCCCGGTGAGATCGAAGCCCACGGCCTTGAGGCCGATAAAGAAGGCGGCGCCATAGAGAGAGACCTGCACGCCCTTGATGATCAACTCGCGCATCGAGGGGGAGATATCTTCATTGCGCCGGATTCGGGTCGACGTCTGACCGGAGATCAACCGCGCGAAGGTGAACAGAAGCCCGGTGACCACCAGCGCCTTGAGCACGGAAAGCGCCGAGAGGCGGAAGGTGCCGAAGGAGATCGCCAGATTGTCGAGAAAGCTCGCCGCCGAGTCGAGCCCACCGAAGAAATACAGCGTCACATAGGCCCAGAGCCCCCAGCGGCTGAGACGTCTGAGCGCCCGGTTGCGGATCAGATGGACGACGAATTCGACCCCAATCCAGGCTGAAACGACCTTGGCGAGGATGCCGATCAGATAGGATCGCGACGGCCAAGTGATCTCGTGCATCACCAGGTAGGTGGCCCAAAGGAGCAGGGCCCAGACGATCAGTGCCAGACGCTTTTCCACCGCCAACAGAGCGCGAAGCTGCCATTTCGGTCGACCTTCTAGGCTGCGCATCCAGCCCCGCATATGGGTCGAGAGCGTGCGTCCGAGGACCAGGGCGATGATCAGCGCCGCCGCCGAGATCACGATCTGGTAAAGGTTCCACCGGCGCAGCAAGCCTTGCAGGAATGACAACATATCGCCGCCGGTGTCACCGAGAATACCGGTGAGCTGGTTCGAGAGCTGGTCAGAGAGCTGTGCCGGGTCCAATGCGCCTTCCCTTTTTCTCGCAGCTTGGCACGGGCGGGCCGCCCCCTGCAAGCGTGGCGCTCCGCTTGCACGGATGGCGGCAGCATCTCCCTTGCGGGACTCATCGGCAGCCTATATGTGATCGGGCATGGAACGTATGTTTGAGATCGCAGACCGTGCATGGCTGCCATGGAGATTCCACGGCGCAATGCAGTCCGTCCTAGCCCGACTTTGAAGTCGGGCCTTTTGGCGTGGCTGCACGCCTGTTGACGTAATTCCATATTCCAAGAACATCCACGGGAGAGCGAAATGACCGCCCCGAAGACACTCTATGATAAAATCTGGGACGCCCATGTGGCCCATGAGCAAGAGGATGGCACCTGCCTGCTCTATATCGACCGCCACCTCGTCCACGAAGTGACCTCGCCTCAGGCCTTTGAAGGTCTGCGCATGGCGGGCCGCAAGGTGCGCGCGCCGGAAAAGACCATCGCCGTGCCGGATCACAACGTGCCGACCACTTTGGACCGCGTGTCCGGTGTGATCGCCAACGAAGAGAGCCGCATTCAGGTCGAAGCCCTCGACAAGAACGCCAAGGAATTCGGTGTGAATTACTACCCGGTGTCTGACATTCGTCAGGGCATCGTGCACATCGTCGGCCCGGAGCAGGGCTGGACCCTGCCGGGCATGACTGTGGTCTGTGGTGACAGCCACACAGCGACGCACGGCGCTTTTGGCGCGTTGGCCCATGGTATCGGCACTTCCGAGGTCGAACACGTTCTGGCGACCCAGACGTTGATCCAGAAGAAGTCCAAGAACATGAAGGTGGAGATCACCGGCAAGCTGAAGCCCGGTGTGACCGCCAAGGACATCACCCTCGCCGTGATCGGCGAGACCGGCACCGCCGGTGGCACCGGCTACGTGATTGAGTATTGCGGCGAAGCGATCCGCGATCTGTCGATGGAAGGCCGGATGACCGTCTGTAACATGGCGATCGAGGGTGGCGCCCGTGCCGGTCTGATCGCCCCGGATGAGGTCACTTTTGAATATGTCAAAGGCCGCCCGCACGCCCCGAAAGGCGCGCAATGGGAAGCGGCGCTGAATTGGTGGAAAACCCTCTACACCGATGAGGGCGCGCATTTCGACAAGGTCGTGACGCTCAAGGGCGAAGAGATCGAGCCGGTCGTGACCTGGGGCACCTCGCCCGAGGACGTTCTGCCGATTTCCGCCGTGGTGCCCGCGCCCGAGTCGTTCAAAGGCGGCAAGGTGGACGCGGCGAAACGCGCCATCGAATACATGGGGCTCGAAGTGGGTCAGAAACTGACCGACATCCAGATCGACACGGTGTTCATCGGCTCCTGCACCAACGGCCGGATCGAGGATCTGCGCGCCGCCGCCGAGATCCTCAAAGGCAAGAAGATCAAGGACGGTATGCGGGCCATGGTCGTGCCTGGCTCCGGTCTCGTGCGCGCGCAAGCCGAAGAGGAAGGTCTCGCCGACATCTTCAAAGAGGCCGGGTTCGAATGGCGCCTTGCGGGGTGCTCGATGTGTCTGGCGATGAACCCCGACCAGCTGGCCGAGGGCGAGCGTTGCGCGTCCACCTCGAACCGCAACTTCGAGGGGCGGCAAGGCTACAAGGGCCGCACCCATCTCGTGTCGCCGGCCATGGCTGCCGCCGCTGCCATTACCGGTCACCTGACCGATGTTCGCGAGCTGATGTAAGGAGCCAGCAGAATGGAAAAGTTCGAAAAACTGACCGGTATCGCGGCGCCCATGCCGCTGGTGAACATCGACACGGATATGATCATCCCCAAGGTGTTCCTGAAAACCATCAAGCGCTCCGGCCTTGGTGTGAATCTCTTTGACGAGATGCGTTATGACCGTCAGGGCAATGAAAACCCCGATTTCGTCCTGAACAAACCGCAGTATCGCGACACGCAGATCCTTGTCGCCGGCGACAACTTCGGCTGTGGCTCCTCGCGCGAACACGCGCCTTGGGCGATTGCGGATTTCGGCATCAAATGCGTGATCTCCACGTCTTTCGCCGACATTTTCTACAACAACTGCTTCAAGAACGGCATTCTGCCGATCGTGATGCCGCAAGAGGTTGTGGATGTGCTGATGAAGGATGCCGAGAAAGGCTCCAACGCCCGCATGGTGGTCGATCTCGAAGCGCAGACCGTGACCACTTCGGATGGCGAGAGCTTCCCGTTCGAGGTTGACGCGTTCAAGAAACACTGCCTGCTCGAAGGTCTCGACGACATCGGCCTGACGATGAACAACGTCAAGGATATCGATGCGTTCGAGGGCAAGATGGCACAGGAGCGTCCCTGGGTCTGACCGGGGCGTATTTGACCTGATCGCGATCCGTTCACGCGGAGCATCAAAAGATTGAAACGGCGGGCCCGGGCTCGCCGTTTTTATTTGGCGCAGCCGTCATATATGAAGGTCAGAGGTTCTACGCAGAGGAGGGTCTCATGACCAACTGGAAAACCTGGGTGAGCATCGGTGCCTTGAGTTTTGTCTTCGGCCTCCTAGCGCTCGGCAATACCATCGTGGCCTCGCTGGCCGTGACGATCCTTCTGGGGACTGTCTTTGCCATTGCCGGGGCGGCCAAGCTTTGGGCCGGGTTCTCCGCAGAGGCATCTCAGGAGCATCGGCTGTTCTCTCTGCTCTGGGGGCTGGTGAGCCTGATGATCGGGGTGAGTTTCATCGCCAATCCGGTCGAGGGCACCGTGTCCCTGACCATTGTGGTCACCGGGTTTCTTCTCGCCTCCGGGGTGATCCGGCTCATGATGGCGTGGCGGATGCGCGAGACCGGCTATTTCTGGATGTTGCTTTTTTCGGGGGCTGCAACGGTTCTTCTTGGCAGCTATATCGTCGCCTATTTCGCTGCGATCTCGCTCTCGCTCCTGGGGCTTCTCCTTGGCATCGATCTCTTGGTCGATGGCATGGGGCTCATCGGGTTTGGCCTGTTCCTGCGCAATCGTCGATAAGCTGTTCGACAAGTTTTGGGAGAAATGGCGGCCCTTTCGAGCCGCCATGCCTTGGGATTATTCCATGGTCGGGAGCAGACCGTCGGTCTGGGCCGCGGCCAGTTCCTCGATGGAGATCTCGCCGCTCTCATCCGTGTCGATCGCGGCAAAGGTCTCTTCGCTCATGTCCGGATAGGCGACGAGCATCTCCGCCATCGAATAGGTGCCGTTCTCGTCGCTGTCGACGAGTTCCGTTTGCGCAAAAGCCGGTGCGGCAGCGAGGGTCAGAGCGCCGAGGGTGAATGCAATCTTTTTCATGTTCAGTATCCTTTCTTGGGTTGTTGCCCGCGGGTCTTCCGGCGGGCAAATCGAAACGGGTTTGAACCGCTGCCCTGAGAGATACGTGTGGCTGAGAAAGGCTCAAGTGTTGGAAATCATTGGGAAGACTTTGCGCGTCCTATCGCCTTCCACATGCGGAAACCCGCGCGTTTTTCGGCGGGTTTCGGCAATTCGGCGGAAAGCCCCGGTGGTTTTCGGCAACAGCTTGCCAGATCGGCCAAGTGGTCTGCGCCGGGGTCTTGAAATCAAAAAGGGGGCCGAAGCCCCCCGTCGTTTGGGTTTTGCCGTTACGGACAGGCGTTCAATTGCATTTCCGGCACCTCCCCCGAGGTGATGAGGGTCGCGGCAGTCATTTCCCTGATCACCTCGACCGGGACATTCGGAGCACGCTCGAGCAGATGCAGCCCGTCCTCTTCGGGTTTCATCACCGCCAATTCGGTGACGATCAGGTCGACCTGGCGCTGCGAGGTCAGCGGCAATGTGCATTCCGGCACGATTTTCGACTCGCCCTTGGCGGTGTGCTGCATGGCGACGATGACCTTTTTCGCGCCGGTGACCAGATCCATCGCGCCCCCCATGCCGGGGGTGTAATGACCGGGGATCGCCCAATTCGCCAGATGGCCTTTTTCATCCACCTGCAACGCACCAAGCACGGTCAGATCGAGATGGCCACCGCGAATGAGGCCGAAGGAAAAGGCACTGTCGAGCGTCGAGGCACCGGGAACGAAGGAGACGAAGCGTCCACCGGCATCGGTAAGATGCCGGTCGGTCATGCCTTCGGGCGGGCGATGGCCCATGCCGACGGCGCCGTTTTCGGCCTGGAAGAACACGCCAAGGGATTCATCGAGATAATCGGAGACCAGGGTCGGGATGCCGATGCCGAGATTGACCAGGCTGCGCGGTGCGATTTCCTGAGCGACGCGGCGGGCAATGAGTTCTTTCGGGTTCATGATCATGCCTCCTTATGCCGATGCTCTGATGACGTGATCGACAAGCACGCCGGGGGTTTTGACCAGATCCGGTGGGATCATGCCGACGGGCACGATCTCTTCGGGTTCGCAAATCACCGTCTCGGCGGCGAGCGCCATGATCGGATTGAAATTCGTCGCGGTCAGCATATAGGCGAGGTTGCCGACATAGTCACAGCTGCGCGCCGCGATCAGCGCGAAATCCGCCTTCAAGGGTTTCTCCAGCAGAAAATCCTTGCCATCGAGGGTGACGATCTCCTTGCCTTCGGCCACTTTCGTGCCGACGCCCGTGGGGGTGAGAATGCCACCAAGCCCGACGCCGGCGGCGCGGATGCGTTCGACCAGCGTGCCCTGTGGCACCAGCTCGACTTCCAGCTCACCGGAGGCGAATTGTGCCTGCACGATGGTGTTGAGCCCCATATGGCTGCAGATCAGTTTCTTGACGCAATGCGCGGCAAACAGCGGGCCGGGGCCGGTGGCATCGCGGGCCGTGTCATTGGAGATCAGCGTCAACTCCCTTTTGCCGGCGCCAGCCAGCGCATGGACGATCCCGTCGGGGACGCCGACTCCCATGAAGCCCGAGAGCATGACCGTCGCCCCGTCCGGGATGAGATCCACGGCTTCCTCTACAGATATGGCCAGATGCATATTGTCTCCTCCAGTGGTTTTCCTCGCGCGGAGGATATCATGCCTAAAAAGGCAGCGATTCCATGCTCTGGGTCAAACATGTGCGAAAATAGGTGAAAGCAGGATAAAGGAGAGAAGGGACCCGGCGCGCCGCTAGATCTGGTGTGGGCTGTTCTGCCGACCACAAGGATGGCGGACAATGATGCAAAATCGCACCGCTTTGTCCACGAAACCGCCCAATTTCAATCGTTAACCTTAACCATTCCTTGCTGCGCAAGTCGAAAAGGGGCAAAAGTTGGGCAAGATTGAGGCAGCCTGCCATATTTGGCGGAATCAAAATGGGAAAAGAGCGCGGCTTCGTATCGCACTCGACCAGTTTGAAGGGAAGTGGACCGTGATTCAGCGGATTCTTGGAGCGCTTGTGCGTGCGGCTTTCGTGATTTTGCTGGTCACGATGCCCTCTGTGCTATTGCCCTCCGTGCCCAGCGACACGGCTCAGGTTGTTGCTCTGGTTGCCCTGTTCGGTGCGGCGCTCACCTTTTTCGAATATGTGTCCGCTTATCCCGGGTTGATCGAGTTCCGCGATGCGCCGCCGTTCAACCGGCTGCGTTTCGGCTCTTTGTTCATCACCGTGCTGTTGCTGACGATGATCCTGCGCGGGACCACCACGCCGGGGCCGATTTCCGAATTCGTCACCGCGATCGGAGCGCTCATTGGCTATGTGCTCGATTTTCCCTATTCGCCGGTGCGGCTGATGCTGCTGGCTCTGCCCGAGGGCAGTTCGCTCACCGATATCGAAATGATGCGCGAGGCCGCGGGTATGAGCTATCTGATTTCGCTCATGGCCCTGTCGATCTTTCTGATCGTGCTGCGTCTCGGACATTGGCCGTCGCGCTCCGGCTCTTTCAATGTCTGGATCAACCTGCCGACGTTCGATCCGACTGTCGGCGGCGATGTGGTGGCGCGTCTGCGCCGCGATGCGCGGGTCAATGTGGTGATCGGATTTTTGCTGCCTTTCGTGATCCCGGCCGTGATAGACTCGGCCTCGGACCTGTTCGGAGGTCTGAGCGTTTTCAATGATCAATCGATGATCTGGGTCGTTGCGGCATGGGCCTTCCTGCCATCTTCTCTGTTCATGCGGGGCATCGCCATGGGGCGTGTGGCCTCGATGATCATGGAGAAACGGCGTCAGGCCTACGCCCGTGCCGATCTCGAACAGATGCCGGCCTGATCCGGACCCTTCTAGCACTTGTTCTTTTGTGGCTCTCTCATGCGTCTTGCGCGCAGGATGTGCTGCGCGTGGCGACCTGGCATGTCGAGCTGAGCCGCAAGGGGCCGGGGCTGCTGCTACAGGATATTCTCGAGGGCGACCCGCAGGTCGCGGCGGCGCAGGCGCATCTTCGGGAGCTGTCACCGGATGTGATCCTGCTCACCGGCTTCGACACCGATCCCGACGCGGTGGTGCTTCGGGCTTTCGCCGAAGGGCTCGATTATCCCTATCTCCTGACCCGGCTCGGCAATTCCGGGCGCCCGACGGGGCGTGATTTGGACAAGGATGGGCATCTGGGCGAGCCGGAAGATGCGCAATCCTACGGGGAGTTTACGGGGCAGGGGGGCGTGGCATTGCTGTCGCGACTGCCGGTTGACATGGCGGGGTTTCGCGATTTCTCCGAGATGCTCTGGCACGATCTGCCCGGGGCGCAATTGCCGGAGGGGTATTTCGATGAGGGAGATCTCGATGTGTTGCGGCTTTCTTCGCATGTGCATTGGGATGTGCCGCTGGTCTGGGGCGAGGCCCGGCTGCATCTGTTCGCCTATGCCGCCACCTCGCCGGTGTTCGATGGCGAGGAGGATCGCAACGGGCGGCGCAATGGTGACGAGACGCGGTTCTGGTCGCTCTATCTCGACGGGAACCTGTCGGTGTCGGCGCCCGAAGGTCCGTTTGTCCTTCTGGGCGACAGCAATCTCGACCCGATGGATGGTGACGGGCGGCGCGACCAGATGCAGGCATTGCTCACTGACCCGCGCTTGCAGGACCCGCGTCCCGTCGCCGATCATGGGGCAGAGATGGCCAATCCCGGCCAGCGTGGCGATCCGGCTTTGGACACGGCGGATTGGGGCGATCCGGTGCCGGGGAATCTGCGGGTCGATTATGTCCTACCCTCTGCCGATTTGACGGTTTTGGCCTCGGGTATCGCCTGGCACACGGGAAAATCGGAAAAAAACGACTTTCGGCACGGGCTCGTCTGGGTTGATATCGCTCCCATTCCTTGACGAAGGGGCATGCAGCCGTTACGCCGAGCCGACCTTAAGAAAACCAAGGACTGGACGCGACCATGAGCACGCCTTCTCTTCTCATTCTCCCCGGTGACGGCATTGGCCCCGAAGTGATGGCCGAAGTGGTCAAGATCATCGACTGGTACGGCGAAAAGCGCGACCTGAAATTCGATGTGACCATGGATCTCGTGGGCGGTGCCGCCTACGACAAGCACGGTGTGCCGCTCGCCGATGAAACCATGGCGAAAGCCCAGGAGGTGGACGCGGTGCTTCTGGGCGCCGTGGGCGGTCCGAAATACGACGTGCTCGATTTCTCCGTGAAACCGGAACGCGGTCTGCTGCGCCTGCGCAAGGAAATGGACCTCTTCGCCAACCTGCGCCCGGCACAGTGTTTCGACGCGCTGGCCGATTTCTCGTCCCTGAAAAAAGACGTGGTCGCCGGTCTCGACATCATGATCGTGCGCGAGCTGACCTCGGGCATCTATTTCGGTGAGCCGCGTGGCATCATCACCGAGGGCAACGAGCGTGTCGGCATCAACACCCAGCGCTACACCGAGAGCGAGATCCGTCGCGTTGCCATCGCCGCCTTTGAGCTGGCGATGAAACGGGGCAAGAAACTCTGCTCGATGGAAAAGGCCAATGTGATGGAGAGCGGCATTCTCTGGCGCGAAGTCGTCGAAGAGGTGGCCAAGGATTACCCGGAAGTTGCCGTGTCGCATATGTATGCCGACAATGGCGCGATGCAGCTGGTGCGGGCGCCGAAACAGTTCGATGTGATCGTCACCGACAACCTGTTTGGCGATATCCTTTCCGACTGTGCCGCCATGCTCACCGGCTCCTTGGGCATGCTGCCCTCCGCCTCTCTCGGCGCGCCGATGGAAAACGGTCGCCCGAAAGCGATGTACGAGCCGGTGCACGGCTCCGCGCCCGACATTGCCGGTCAGGGCAAGGCCAACCCGATCGCCTGTATCCTCAGCTTCGCCATGGCGCTGCGCTATTCCTTCGATCAGGGCGACGAGGCGACCCGTCTCGAGACCGCGATCGAAAAAGTGCTCGCCGATGGTGTGCGCACCGGCGATCTGCTGGCCGATGAAGGCGTCACCCCGGTGTCGACCTCCGGCATGGGCGACGCGATTATCGCGGCGCTGGACGCCTCGCTCTAAGACTGGACCAATCCAATCTGTGAAAGGGCGCCTTCGGGCGCCCTTTTCATGTCTTTAGAGATCGGGCAACGGCGGGTTGGTCTGTTCGACCACGGCTTCCATGACCACGAAGGTCGAGGTGGCCTGTACATGCGGCAGGCTCGAGATCTTCCGTCCCATCACCTCGCGATAGTCTTCCATCGAGGCGGTGCGCACTTTCAGCAGGTAATCGAAATTGCCGGCGATCATGTGGCATTCCGACACTTCGGGCACGGCTTTCACCGCGTCGTTGAACTCTCTGAGTGCCGTGTCGCGGGTGTCGGTCAGCTTGACCTCGACAAAGGAAACATGGCTCAGCCCAAGCTGTTGCGTCGACAGGATCGCCCGGTAACCGGTGATGATCCCGGCGGCCTCCAACGCCTTAACGCGCAGGGTCACCGGGTTTTTTGACAAGCCGACCTTACGGCTCAGTTCGGTGATCGACATACGGGCATCGGTGGCGAGACAGTCGAGAATCTTGCGGTCATAGGAATCGATGTCCTTTAGCATTGGACCAAAAATTTCCTTAATAATGGTGATTATGTCATGCCATATCACATAATATGGGAAAATCACTAGGTTGAAACCGTGTATCATAGGGTAAATATCCCCTAGCTTCAGGATTTCACCATGGGTTACTCTGCGTCTCTCAGCGATCTGAGCTCTGTTCTGTCCTCTGAAAAGTTCAGCGATGAGGCGGTGGTTCTGCACCGGTTGCTGACCGAAACCGCTTTGCCCCTGTCTTTGCGCAATCGCATTTCCGATCGGGCCGCCGATTATGTGCGACGCATCCGCAAGGACTCTGCGCCGACACTGATGGAATATTTCCTCGCCGAATACGGGCTGTCGACCCGCGAAGGCGTGGCGCTGATGTGTCTCGCCGAAGCGATGCTGCGGGTGCCGGATCGCGAGACCATCGATGATCTGATCGAGGACAAGGTCGCGCCTTCGGACTGGGGCCAGCACATGGGGCATTCGTCCTCGACCATGGTCAATGCTTCGACCTGGGCCTTGATGCTGACGGGCCGGGTGCTGGACGATGAGCAGCCGGGCATGGCGGGAACGCTGCGCGGGTTGGTCAAACGTCTGGGCGAGCCGGTGATCCGCGCCGCCGTGTCCCGCGCGATGAAGGAAATGGGGCAGCAATTCGTGCTCGGTCAGACGATCAAAGCGGCGATGTCCCGGGCCAAGGGCCAGGAGGCCAAGGGCTACACATATAGCTATGACATGCTGGGCGAGGCGGCGATGACCCGCAAGGATGCGGAGCATTATGCAAGGGCCTACTCTGAGGCGATGGTTGAGATCGCCAAGGGCTGCACCAAAGACTCGGTGGCCGAGAACCCGGGGATTTCCGTGAAACTCTCCGCCCTGCATCCGCGCTACGAGGTGGCGAAAGAAGCCCGTGTCATGGACGAGCTGGTGCCGGTTCTGCGCGATCTGGCGCGACAGGCGCGTGCCGCCAATATGGGCTTCAACATCGATGCCGAGGAACAGGCGCGGCTGACGCTGTCGCTCAAGGTGATCCGCGCGGTCCTGGCCGATGAGGAATTGGCTGGCTGGGACGGGTTCGGCGTGGTGGTGCAGGCCTATGGCAAACGCGCCGGTCATGTCATCGACTGGCTCTATCAAACGGCCGAGGTGCTGGACCGCCGTCTGATGGTGCGGCTGGTGAAAGGCGCCTATTGGGACACGGAAATGAAACTCGCGCAGGTCGAGGGTCATCCGGATTTTCCGCTTTTCACCTCCAAGACCGCCACCGATGTCAGCTATATCGCCAATGCGAAAAAGCTTATCCGCTACAGCGACCGGATCTATCCGCAATTCGCCACCCATAACGCCCATACGGTTGCCGCCGTGTTGGAATTGGCCGGCGACACGCAGTTCGAGTTCCAGCGCCTGCACGGCATGGGCGAGCGTCTGCATGACATCGTCCTGAAAGAAGAGGGCAGCCGTTGCCGCATCTATGCGCCGGTGGGCGCGCATCGCGATCTTCTGGCCTATCTTGTGCGGCGCCTGTTGGAAAACGGTGCCAACTCCTCCTTCGTCAATCAGATCGTCGACGAGGAGGTCAGCCCCGAGGAAATCGCCGGCGATCCGTTCGACATGCTGCCGGGGGCCATGGCCCCTGCCGGGCTGGTGCCACCCGCCACGCTGTTCGGAGAAAGCCGCCGCAATTCCGAAGGCTATGACCTGAGCGATGACAAGACGCTCGCCCGGATCGAGAACGGGCGCAAGAGCCTTGCACCCCTGCAAGCCACACCGCTCACGGTGGGTGAAGCGACGGGCGGTGCCGTGGACCTGCGCAACCCCGCCACAGGTGAGGTTATCGGCTCGGTGGTTCAGGCCGATCAGGACTGTGTCGCCCGGGCGATGTCCGATGCTGCGATCTGGGACGCGCCGGTGACGGAACGCGCCGCCATTCTGCGCAAGGCCGCGGATCTCTACGAGCGCGATTTCGGCGTGATCTTTGCGCTTCTGGCGCGCGAGGCGGGCAAGACCCAGCTCGACGCCGTCGGGGAATTGCGCGAGGCGGTGGATTTCCTGCGCTATTATGCGGGGGAGGCGGAGCGCCGTCCCGACGCCCTGCCGCTCGGGCGGGTAACGGCCATTTCGCCGTGGAATTTCCCGCTCGCCATTTTCACCGGCCAGATCGCCGCCGCGCTGGCGATGGGCAATGCGGTTCTGGCGAAACCCGCCGAACAGACTCCGCTCATTGCCGCGCATGCGGTGGCGCTCCTGCACGAGGCCGGTGTGCCGCGGAGCGCCTTGCAGCTTCTGCCCGGCGATGGCCCGACCGTAGGTGCGGCGCTCACCTCTGATCCGCGGATCGATGGCGTTGTTTTCACCGGTTCGACCGAGACGGCCAAGCGCATTCAGCGCGCCATGGCGAAAAACCTCACCCCCGGCGCGCCGCTGATCGCAGAGACCGGCGGGCTCAATGCAATGATTGTCGACAGCACCGCCCTGCCGGAGCAAGCCGTACGTGACATTGTCGCCTCTGCTTTCCAATCGGCGGGTCAGCGCTGTTCGGCGCTGCGCTGCCTCTATGTCCAGGAAGATATCGCGCCTGCGCTGATCGAGATGATCAAGGGCGCGATGGACGAACTTGCGGTCGGTGACCCCTGGGAGCTTGCCACGGATGTCGGTCCGGTGATCGATCGGGAGGCCAAGACGCAGATTGACGCCTATGTCGCCGGGCGCAGCGCTCAGGTGCTCCACCGTCTCAAGGCGCCGAATGCTGGCACATTCGTCGCCCCGACCCTGATCGAGGTCGCCGGGATCGAGGAGCTGGAACGCGAGATCTTCGGGCCGGTGCTGCATGTCGCCACGTACAAGGCGCGCGATCTCGACAAGGTGATCGATGCGATTAACGCGACGGGGTATGGGCTGACCTTCGGGCTGCACACGCGGATCGATGACCGGGTGCAACAGGTCTGCGATCGGCTGCATGTCGGCAATCTCTATGTCAACCGCAACCAGATCGGCGCCATTGTCGGCTCGCAACCGTTCGGTGGTGAGGGACTCTCGGGCACTGGGCCGAAAGCCGGCGGGCCGTGCTATCTCGACCGGTTTGCAACGCCGCAGGGGCCGCAAGTGGCCGGAACTTGGGAGGCCCCCATGGATGCCGCAGCGATCCAGCGCGCGATCAACGCGGTGACGGTGCCGACGGAGGCCCTGTCCTCCGAACAGCTTCCCGGCCCGACCGGCGAGGCCAATACGCTTTCGACCCATGTGCGGCCGCCTTTCCTCTGTCTCGGGCCGGGGCTTGATGCCACCCGCGCGCAGGCCGAGGCGGTCGAGGCGCTGGGCGGTGTCGCGGTCCGGGCCGAGGGGCTTTTGCCGAGCCATGCGCTCAAGACCGTCACCGGATTCGGCGGTGCGATCTGGTGGGGCGGGGCGGATCATCCGAACACGCGGGCCTATGCCACGGCGCTGGCGCAGCGTCTGGGGCCGATCCTGCCGTTTCTCACGGCGCTGCCCGATGCGGCACATGTCCTGCATGAACGCCATCTCTGCGTCGATACCACCGCCGCGGGCGGCAATGCGGCGCTTTTGTCTGGTGACGGGCCGGTCTGAGCCGCATGCTGAGGGCAGGGGAGCGCCCCTTCCCTCAGCATTTTTGACATATTGAACACCAATAAGTGGCCCGCCAAAGGGCCCATTTCACCCAACCAGGAGAAGTCATATGACCAATACTATCGTCGTGGCCTATGACGGCAGTGACAGCGCAGTTCGGGCGCTGGAATTTGCCGTCGACCGCGCCAAACATCTCAACGGCTCCGTCGTTGTGGCCTATGTGCTGGAATGGTCCCCTTACCAGTTCCTGACCCCTGACGAGATCGAACAGCGGCACAAGCGCCGCAAGGAAGAGCTCAAACGCGCCGAAGAGGCGGTGATCAGCCCGATGATCGCGAAATACGCCGACAGCGGCGTGCCGCTCAAACCCGTCATCACCTACGGCCATGTGGCCGAGACGCTGATCAAGATCGTCAAAAAGGAAGAGGCGGTGCAACTGGTCGTCGGCCGCACCGGTCAATCCAACCTGTCGACCCGGCTCTTTGGCTCCGTCGCCAGTTCGCTGGCGCAATCCTGCCCGGTCGCTCTGACGATCCTGCCGTAACGCACAGACAATTTTGGGGACACTCATGAAACGCACTCTCAAACGCGCGGGTTTGATGCCATTGCTCTTTGCAGCCACGGCAACACCCGCATTCGCACAATCCATCGATGAAAAAATCAATTCGGTTTTCGCCAGCGCCACGGGCTGGTTCGTCAACCTGATCTTCAGCCCGTTTCCCGGCACCAGCTTTCCCTGGATCGTCGCCTGGCTCGTCGTCGCGGCGACGATTTTCACCCTCTATTTCGGGTTCATTCAGTTCCGCGCCTTTCCGCATTCGATCGCGCTGGTCAAAGGCGATTATTCCGATCCGGATGATGCCGGTGAGGTGAGCCATTTCCAGGCGCTCGCCACGGCTTTGTCCGGCACCGTCGGGCTCGGTAATATCGCTGGTGTCGCGGTGGCGGTCGGCATCGGTGGCCCGGGGGCGACCTTCTGGATGATCCTTGCAGGGCTGATGGGGATGGCCTCGAAATTCACCGAATGCACGCTCGCCGTGAAATACCGCAATGAGCTGGACGACGGCACCGTCTCCGGCGGGCCGATGTATTACATGACCAAGGGTTTCAAGGAACGTGGCCTGCCCGGTGGCCGGGTGCTCGCCGTGCTGTTTTCGATCTTCACCATTCTGGGCTCTTTCGGTGGCGGCAACATGTTCCAGGCCAATCAGGCTCATGCGCAGATCTCCGGCGTGATCGGCGATTATCCGGGGGTGATCACCGGGGTGATCTTTGCCGCGCTGGTCTTTGCGGTGATCGTCGGCGGGCTGAAATCCATCGCCCAGGTGACCGAAAAGATCGTGCCGATCATGGGCGTGCTCTATGTCGGCACCGCGCTGATCATCCTCTTGATGAATTTCAACATGATCGGCTGGGCTTTCGGACAGATCTTTGCCGGCGCCTTTACCGGGCTCGGGGTCGCGGGCGGCATGGCCGGGGCGCTGATCCAGGGCTTCAAACGCGCCGCCTTTTCCAACGAGGCCGGTGTCGGTTCCGCCGCCATCGCGCATTCCGCCGTGCGCACAAAGGAGCCCTCGACCGAAGGCTTCGTGTCGCTTCTGGAACCGTTCATCGACACGGTGGTGATCTGTACCATGACCGCTCTGGTGATCATCATCACCGGTCAACTCGTCGCCGACCCGGAAACCGGTCGCTACATCCTGACCGAGGGCGGCACGATCCAGACGCTCGATGGGTCCTCAGGTGTGGCCCTGACATCGGCGGCGTTTTCCTCGAGCTTCGGCTGGTTCAAATACATTCTGGTGATCGCCGTGGTGATGTTCGCCTTCTCGACCATGATCAGCTGGTCCTATTACGGGCTCAAGGCCTGGACCTTTCTCTTTGGTGAGAGCAAGGGCGCGGCCCTGAGCTTCAAGGTGATCTTTTGCCTCTTCGTCGTCGTCGGCGCGGCGGCGAGCCTCGGCCCGGTGATCGATTTCTCGGATGCGGCGATCTTTGCCATGGCCGTGGTCAATATCATCGCGCTCTACGCCCTGATGCCGATCGTGAAACGCGAGGTCTGGTCCTATCTCGACCGTCTGAAAACCGGCGAGATCAAGAAGTTCAACTGATCTCTCACGGGGAAAGAACAAGCCGTGCCGCGTCTCTGCGTGGCACGGCTTTGTTGTTTGCTCTGGTTAAAAAATAGACGTTCGGCTCGAAATTAGGCCCATGCCGGGGCAACCGGTCGTTTTGCTCGTGATGCACCTTGGGTGGGCTTATAGGCTCAAAGGCAATACAGACCGGGAAAGGGCGATTTCAGGGCCATGGCGATCTATGCATCCATCCATCACGTCACCCATTACAAATACGACCGCAACGTCGACTTGGGGCCTCAAATCATCCGTCTCAGGCCCGCGCCGCATTCCCGCACACGGGTGATTTCGCATTCCTTGAAAGTCACGCCGGCAGAGCATTTCGTCAATCATCAGCAAGACCCCTATGGCAACTGGCAATCGCGTTTCGTGTTTCCGGAACCGGTGCGCGAATTCAAGATCGAGGTCGATCTGGTCGCCGATATGACGGTCTACAACCCGTTCGATTTCTTCGTCGAAGAAAGTGCCGAACATTGGCCGTTCGACTATCCGGATGATCTCAAGGACGATCTGGTGATCTATCGGACGCCGGAACCCGAAGGCCCGCTTCTGGCGCAATTCATGGGTTCGATCGACTTTCCACAAGATGGGGAAAAGGAGCGCACGGTTGATTTTCTCGTCGGATTGAACGCGAAGATCTCCGACTATGTTGATTACACGATCCGGATGGAGCCGGGGGTTCAGACGCCGGACGAGACGCTGTCGTGCAAATCCGGGTCGTGTCGCGACTCCTCGTGGTTGCTGGTGCAGGTGCTGCGGCATCTGGGCTTTGCCGCGCGGTTCGTCTCCGGCTATCTCATTCAGCTCAAACCCGATCTCGAGGCGCTGGACGGGCCGTCTGGCACGGATCATGATTTCACCGATCTGCACGCCTGGTGCGAGGTCTTTCTGCCCGGGGCCGGCTGGGTCGGGCTCGACCCGACCTCGGGGCTTTTGACCGGGGAGAGCCATATCCCGCTTTCCGCCACGCCGCATTACCGCAACGCCGCACCGATCGCCGGGGGCTTTGCCGCGGTCGGCACGCCCGAGGTCACGTTTGACTTTGACATGCAGGTCAAGCGCGTCGCCGAACATCCGCGGATCACCATGCCCTTCTCGGAAGAAAGCTGGGAGCGGTTGAACACTCTGGGCCACAAGGTCGATGAGGCGCTTGAAAAAGGCGATGTGCGCCTGACCATGGGCGGTGAACCGACCTTCGTGTCGATCGATGACTTCGAGAGCGACGAATGGAACACGGCAGCGGTCGGGCCGCAAAAGCGGGCGCTGGCGGATACGCTCATTCGCCGGTTGCAGGGCCGTTTCGCCCCCGGTGGCTTCCTGCATTACGGTCAGGGGAAATGGTATCCGGGCGAGAGCTTGCCGCGCTGGACCTTCTCGCTTTACTGGCGTCGCGATGGCAAACCGGTGTGGAAGAACCCGGAGCTGATCGCCCGGGAAGACACGCCGAGCCCGGCGGGTGCCGAGGACGCGGGGGCGTTCATGACCCGCTTTGCCGCCAATCTAGGCGTCGATCCGGTCTGTGCCCAGCCGGCCTATGAGGATCCGGGCGAATGGATTTTGAAGGAATCGCTCCTGCCGGAGAATGTCAGCCCGGAAAACAGCAAGCTGAAGAACCCGGAGGATCGCGCCCGCTATGCCCGGGTGTTCGAGCGCGGGTTGACCGAACCCTCTGGCTACATCCTGCCGATCCAGCGCTGGCAGTCGAAGGCCGGGTCGACCTGGCTGTCCGAGGTTTGGAAGACCCGGCGCGGGCATCTGTTCCTCATTCCCGGAGACAGCCCGGTGGGCTTCCGTCTGCCACTGGGGGCGCTGCCGCATATTCCACCCGCCTCCTACCCCTATTCCTATCCGTCCGATCCGATGCAGGATCATGCGCCGCTGCCGGATTTCCATGCGGAGGTTTCCGAGCGTCGCAAACGGATCGAGGCCGAGATCGCCAAGCTTGCCGCAGAGGAAGAGGCCGCGGCAGCGCGGGAAGCCAAGGAGAAATCCGAGCTTCTGCCGGAAACCTCCGAAGGCCACAGCCAGCCGGTCTCTGAAGCGCAGCACGACGACACCGTGCGTCAGGCCCTGATTGCGCAGGGTGTCGATCCCGAAACCAGTCAGGTCCGGACCGCGATCGCGATCGAGCCGCGCGACGGACGCCTGTGCCTGTTCATGCCGCCATGCGAGACGCTCGAGGACTATCTCGATCTGCTGACCACGGCGGAGGAGACCGCCGCTGAGCTGGGTCTGCCGATCCATGTCGAAGGCTATTCCCCGCCCGAGGACCCGCGGCTCAATGTCATCCGTGTGGCCCCCGATCCCGGCGTGATCGAGGTGAACATCCATCCGGCCCACAGCTGGGATGATTGCGTCGCCACCACGGAGGCGATCTATGAGGAAGCCCGCCAGTCGCGGCTCGGTGCCGATAAATTCATGATCGACGGGCGCCACACCGGCACCGGCGGTGGCAACCATGTTGTGGTCGGCGGCGCGACCCCTCCGGACAGCCCTTTCCTGCGGCGTCCGGATTTGCTCAAGTCGCTCATTCTGATCTGGCAGCGCCATCCGTCGCTGTCCTATCTGTTCTCGGGGCTGTTCATCGGGCCGACTTCTCAGGCGCCGCGCATCGATGAGGCGCGCCATGACACGCTCTACGAGTTGGAAATCGCGCTGTCGCAGATCAAGCCTCCCTCGGAGGCCGCCGTGCCGCCCGCCTGGTTGGTGGACCGGCTCCTGCGCAACATGCTCACGGATGTCACCGGCAACACCCACCGGGCGGAGATCTGTATCGACAAGCTGTTTTCGCCGGACGGGCCGACCGGGCGTCTGGGTCTCGTGGAATTCCGCGGCTTCGAGATGCCGCCGGACCCGCGCATGTCTCTGGCGCAACAGCTCCTTCTGCGCGCCATCATCGCCCGCTGTTGGAATGCGCCGGTCGAGGGCAAGCCGGTGCGTTGGGGCACGGTGCTGCACGACCGGTTCATGCTGCCGCATTACCTCTGGGAAGATCTGCTGTCGCTGCTGGCCGATCTGAAACACCACGGGTTCGACATGGACCCCGAATGGTTCAAGGCGCAGGCCGAGTTCCGCTTCCCCTTCTGTGGACAGATCGAAGCGGAAGGCGTGCATCTCGAGGTGCGTCAGGCTCTGGAACCCTGGCATGTGCTGGGCGAGACCGGGGCGATTGGCGGCACGGTGCGCTATACGGATAGCTCGGTCGAGCGGCTTCAGGTCAAGATGACGACCCTGCATCAGGATCGCTATCGGGTCATGTGCAACCGCCGGCCGGTGCCGCTTGCGCGTACCCAGATCTCGGGCGTTTCGGTCGCTGGCGTGCGGTTCAAGGCCTGGCAGCCGCCCGAGGCGCTGCATCCGGTGCTCAAGGTCAACGCGCCGCTGCATTTCGACATCTATGACGACTGGACCGGACGGGCCATCGCGGGCTGTACCTATCATGTCGCGCATCCGGGCGGGCGCAATTACGACACTTTCCCGGTCAATGGCAACGAGGCGGAGGCGCGGCGTCTGGCGCGGTTCGAACCCTATGGTCATACGCCGGGAAGCTATACGCCCGCGACAGAGATGCCGCATCCGGAGTTTCCCTTGACGCTTGACCTCCGGCGGCCCATTGGGCTCTTGTGAAACACCTGAGCAACGTAGCCGACCTGAGATGACGCAAAGCCCGACAGGGGTCTCCGCACAAAGGGATCTGTTTGCCGCCTACCGGCAAACCCCCGGCGTGGCCGATGAGCTGTTTGATGCCTCGGGCCAGATGCGGCCCGTCTGGCGCCGTTTCGTGGAACGGTTTTCCCGGCTGTCGCCCGAGGATATTCAGGCGCGGTTTGAGCGCGGCAATCAATATCTGCGCGATGCCGGTGTGTTCTACCGGCAATATTCCAATGATCCGCTGACCGAGCGCGACTGGCCGCTCTCGCATATCCCGGTGATCCTGCACGAGGAGGAATGGGAGCACATCTGCGAAGGGCTCACACAGCGCGCGGATCTCTTGGAACGGGTGATGGCCGATCTCTACGGGCCGGGGCAACTGGTCTCGGACGGGCATTTGCCGGCTGAACTCATTGCCCGCTCGCCGCAATGGCTCCGTCCGATGGTCGGGGTCCAGCCGCGCGGCGGCCATTATCTGCATTTCATCGCTTTCGAGATCGGGCGCTCGCCCGACGGATCGTGGTTCGTGCTGGGCGACCGGACACAGGCGCCCTCGGGTGCAGGGTTTGCGCTGGAGAACCGGATGGCAACCGGGCGCATTTTCCCGGAACGTTTCCCGCGGGCGCATATCCACAGGCTCGCCGGCTTCTTCAGTGCTTTTCGCGACGCGATGGAGGATCTCGCCTCTCCATCTTTCAAACACCCGCGGGTGAGCGGTATCCTGACCCCGGGCCCCTCGAATGACACCTATTACGAGCACACCTATATCGCCCGCTATCTCGGGATGATGCTGCTCGAGGGTGAGGATATCGTGGTCGAGAATGGCGAGGCCATGGTGCGCACCATCGAGGGGCTGCAGCCCTTGGGCATGCTCTGGCGGCGGATCGATGCCAGTTTCGCCGATCCGCTGGAATTCAACCCGCATTCCCAGATCGGCACACCGGGCCTGATGGAAGCGGTGCGGACCGGGCATCTGGCGATGGCCAATGCGCTTGGGTCCGGGGTTCTGGAAATGCGGGCGATGATGGCCTTCATGCCGCGGATTAGCGAGGTGCTGACCGGGGCATCTTTGCGCCTTCCGAATATCGCCACATGGTGGTGCGGCGGTGCCGCCGAGCGCGCCTATGTGCATGACAATGCCCAGAATATGCTGATCAGCCCGGCGGATGCGGTGAACCTGCCCTTCGATCTCGGCGCGACCACGGCGCTGGGCGGAGAGTTTCGCGGCACCGCCATGGGTTCGATCGCCGATTGGCTCGATCGCGAAGGCGACCGGCTGGTCGGTCAGGAGGCGGTGACCCTCTCGACCACACCGGCGTGGCAGGAGGATGGCGCGGGCGGTGGTTCGGTCGTGCCCAAGCCGATGACGGTGCGGGTGTTCGCGGCGCGAACGTCGAGCGGATGGAAATTCATGAAAGGCGGTTACGCCCGGATCGGACGCTCGGGCGATTCAACCGCACTGGCGATGCAGCGCGGCGGGTCCGTGGCCGATGTCTGGGTGGTCTCCGACCGGCCTCTGACACGGCATGCTACCCAAAGCGACAGGGATGAATCCTATCTGCGGGTCAGCCCGGGAACCTTGCCGGCACGTGCCGCCGACAATCTGTTCTGGCTCGGGCGCTATGTCGAACGGTTCGAGGATGCGGCACGTCTGGTCCGGGCCTATCATCTGCGGCTGGCGGCGACCGACAATCGTGGCGATGCGCGGCTCAAGTCCGTGCGCGCCTATCTCGCCGGTTTCGGCATCAATCTCGAGGAGCCTCTGCCCCATGCTTTGATCGCCCGGATCGTGGCGGCGCGCGGCTGTGCCATGCGGGTGCGTGACCGGTTTTCGACCGACGGGTTGCTGGCACTGGGCGATCTGTTGAAAACCGCGCGCCGGATGACCAAGACGGTGCAGCCCGGCGACGATTGCGCCCGCGCCATGTCGGTTCTGGTGCGCAAGATCGCCGGGATCAGCGGGCTTGTGCATGAGAACATGTACCGTTCGAGCGGCTGGCGGTTCCTGAGTTTTGGCCGGGCGCTCGAGCGCGCCGATGCGGTGGCGGCCTTCTTGGCCGAATTTGCCGATCCCGGCGCCCCGGATGGCTCGCTCGATCTGGCGGTCGAGGTCGGGGATTCGATCATCACCCATCAGCGGCGCTACCGGGTTGAGACCAGCCGCAATGCGGTGGTCGATCTTCTGGCGCTCGATGCCGACAATCCGCGCGCGCTTCTGTTCCAGATCCGGGAGCTGCGCAGACATGCCGAAGCTCTGCCGCATGCCCATGAGCATGGCCGGCCCTCGGCGCTGTTGCGGGCGATCCTGCCGCTCGAGGCGGGGCTGGCCTGTGCCGCGCCGCAGGACGTGAGCTCGCAGCGTCTGATCGAGATCCGCGCGGAACTTGCGGGGATTTCAGATCTCCTGTCCTCGATCTATCTGAGGTGAGCGATGCTGTATGATCTGCGCCTGACCATCGAATACCGCTATGATGCGTCGTCGGATCGGACGCGCAACATTTTGCGGCTTTTGCCCGGTGATGTCGCCGGCGTGCAGCGGTTGGTGCAGCGGCGTCTGACCATCGAACCGCAGCCGCAGGAACGGCGCGACGGGCGGGATTTCTTCGGCAATGAGACCTGTATGGTGGCCTGGCATCGCCCCATCGATGCGCTGATGTTGCATCTTTCGGCGCGAATCGAACGGTTCGAACCGGCGCCGCTGCTGGATCTGTCGCCGCCGCTGGAGGAGCTGCATCAGGAGTTGATTCAGATGGCCTCGATCGCGCCCGGCTCGCCGCATCATTTTGTGGCGGCCTCGCCACGCGTCAGGCTGTCCCCGAAGATCACCGACTATGGCTGGGACTGTCTTGAAACGACGGCAGAGCCGGGTGTGACGGTGCTCAAAGCGGTCGAGACCCTGGGCCGGGCGCTTCATCGCGACATGAGCTTCGATCCGGAAGCCACCGATGTGGATACCAGCCCCGAGGAGGCGTTCGAGAACCGCCACGGGGTCTGTCAGGATTTCGCCCATGTGATGATCGCAGCGCTCAGAGGCATCGGCATTCCGGCGGGCTATGTCTCCGGCTTTCTGCGGACCTTTCCGCCGCCGGGTCAGCCACGTCTCGAAGGGGCGGATGCGATGCATGCCTGGGTGCGTGCCTGGGCCGGCAAACAGCTGGGCTGGGTTGAGTTCGACCCGACGAACAATCAATTCGCCGGGTCGGATTACATCACGCTCGGGCACGGGCGCGATTATGGCGATGTCGCACCGGTGCGTGGTGCGCTGCGCTCCTCGGGCGGGCAGGACAGCGAACAGGCGGTCGATGTCCTGCCGCTGGAGATCAGCGCGCCGCGCTGAGCGGCACTGAGCCGAACCGAGGCTCAGGCCGACGCAAGAAGCGCCTCGATATGTTTCGGTCCGGTGGGGCGGATACGGGTCGGGTTCAGCGCTTTGATCGCGTAATAGCCGCGGGTGATATGGTCCATGTTCACCGTCTCGCGAATGCCCGGCAGGCGGTAGATCCGTTCCATATAGGCCGAGAGACGCGGGTAATCGGCGATCTGTTTGCGGTTGCATTTGAACACGCCGTGATAGGCGGCATCAAAGCGGATGAGCGTCACGAAAGTGCGGATGTCGGTTTCTGTGAAGCGGCCGCCGAACAGATACTCGCCGGTCAGCCGGGCTTCCAGCATGTCGAGGGTTTCGAACACGCCGGCGACGGCCTCGTCATAGGCCTCCTGAGACGAGGCAAACCCGGCCTTGTAGACGCCATTGTTGAGCTTGTCATAGATCTCCGGGTTGAGCGCCTCGATTTCAGCGGCGAGATCCTCGGGGTAGAGGCGCACCTGTTTGAATTCGAGGGCGATGAGCTCGTCAAAGGCCGTGTCGAACATGCGGACGATGTCAGCGCTTTCATTGTTGACGATGGTCTGGGTCTTGGTGTCCCAGAGCACCGGCACGGTGGCCCGGCCGGACACGTTCGGATCGGCCTGGGTGTAAAGCTCGTGCATGTAGGTGGATCCGAAGAGCGGGTCTTCATCCGCGTCGTCATAGCCACCGAATTGCCAGCCCTGATCGGTCATCACCGGGTTCACCACGGTCACCGGAATGATCTCTTCGAGCCCTTTCAGACTCCGCGCCATCAGCGTGCGCGAGGCCCAGGGACAGATATAGGCGACATAGAGCCGGTAGCGCCCGGCTTCCGCCTTGAACCCGGCCTCCCCGGTCGGCCCTTTTGTGCCGTCCGGGGTGATCCAGTTGCGAAAGCTCGAGACCTGCCGCACAAAGCGGCCCTTGGCATCGGCCTTTTGCACCGGGTCCCATTTCTTCGTCCATTTGCCGTCTACAAGCATGTCAGGCTCCTCAGTAGTAGATGAAGCTGCGCATCGAGACAGAGGCGATGTCGATCGTGTCATTCATGAACAACAGCTGATCTTCCTTGTCGGAGGCGCCCGCGATGGTCAGGGCCGGCAGGTAGTGATCAAGCGACGGGTGCGCCATCTTGAGCAGATTGCCGAGGCCGGTCCGGTCGGTGAGCGTGGCATGGTCGCGCATTTGCAGCCGGTCGGCGAAGAGCGTGTCGAATTCTTCCGCCCAGTCATAGGCTTTGCCGCCAAAGCGCATGGTGCGCAGGTTGTGGACGATATTGCCGGAGCCGAGAATGAGCACGCCGCGATTGCGCAGCTCTTTCAGGCTCTGACCGATCTCGAGGTGATGCGGCAGGTCGGCGCTCATGTCGATCGAGAGCTGAAATACCGGCACATCGGCCTCGGGGTAGAGGAATTTCAAGACAGACCAGGCGCCATGATCCAGACCCCAGGTGTCATCGCCCTCGGCATGGTGGCTGGCCAAAAGGCTCACCACTTCCTGCGCCATCTCGGGCGCCCCGGGGGCGGGGTATTGCTGGGCGAAAAGCTCGTCTGGAAAGCCGTAGAAATCGTGAATGGTCTTGGGCATTTTCGAGATATTGACCAGGGTCGAGCCGCGGGTCATCCAATGCGCCGAGACCACGAGGATCGCCTGCGGATGCGGCAGGGCCTCGCCGAGTTTCTTCCAGCTGCGGGAATAGTCATTGTCCTCGATGGCGTTCATCGGGCTGCCATGGCCGAGGAAGACGACCGGCAGGCGGTCGGAGGATTTGAGGCTGTCTTTGAGACGCTGAAGCTGTTGTACGATGCTCATGGCAGGCTCCTTTCAGAGGAAGATGTGTCTAGGGTAACCGGCGCTGCCGCGTCGAGATAGACGCGGCAGCGCGCGATGATTGTGCGAATTTATGAGCGCAAATTTCTGACGCGCATTTACCGGCGCTTGAGCGGGTAGAGCGCATAGGCGCCATCCCCGATCAGCGCGAGTGCGGCCTGCACCAGCGCCCACATCGCCGGGTATTCCCAGCCGCCGCCCGGGTTGCCGAAACCGAACCCATTGCCCCAATGGGCAAAGATCACAGCGCCCAGCAGCGGGAAGATCAGAGCGGCAGAAACCAGACGCGTGGCGATGCCGAGAATGAGCGCGATGCCACCGGCAATTTCCACGATCATGGTCAGGGCCCCGAGCCAGCCGGGCAGGCCGAGGCTTTCGAAAAAGCCCATGGTGCCGGCGGGCGTGAAGACGAAAAGCTTGGTCAGCCCGTGGATGAGGAACAGGGCGCCGGTGGTGAGACGCAGCAGCAGGGCGGCGTAGGGGGCGGTTTTCAGGTCGATCATGTCATGTCTCCGATCAAAGGGTTACGCGGCGAGCCAGACGGGCGCGATATTGGTGCCCTGGCCGAGCATGTAGCCGAAGCTGATGTTCATGTAGCCGAGCGGTTCGAGGTAACGGGCATTCGACAGCCCGCCGGCATCGCGGGCGTCGAAGCCAGCATCATTGGCCAGTTCGATCACTCGCGCTTTGGCCGCGGCGTCGTCGGCGGCGACAAAGGTCTGTACCTTGCGGCCTTCGAGGGTCAGATCGCCCGCGTAAAGCTCGGCAAAGACGGTGTTGAAGGCTTTCACCACCGGCGCATCGACCAGCTTGGCGATCTCTTCGGCGGCGGAAGAGGAATGGCCCAGCTGCAGGGCAGAGAAATCCTCGGTCACCGGGTTCGACAGATCGACGACGATCTTGCCGCTGAAATCGTTGGATTTCGCGATCTCAAGGCTGGCGTTGTACGGCGTTGCGAGGATCACCACCTCGGCCTGTTTGATGGCGGTGGCGACATCGGCGGCCTGAACCGTCACGCCCAGATCTTTCAGTTTCGCGGCGGCCTCCGTGCCACCGTTCTGGTCGGAAATGACGATGCCGTTCGAGGTCTTGGCGAGGGTGCGGGCGAGGCCGGAACCGATATTGCCGCTGCCGATAATTGCGATGTTCATGGTCTTGATCCTTATGTGTTGCTTGCGTCCCAGCCTGTCTGCCGTTGCTGACGCCATGTGTTCTTTCGATGGGCTCAAGATGCGCCTTGTCTCGGCGGAATAAAATGGTGAAGGTGTGGAATGACTTTCGTCATATTGTTCTTAATGGAGGTCTCATGGATCTGATCGACGGATTGCGCGCTTTTGTGGCGACGGCGGAGACCGGCTCTTTCACCGCCGCGGCCGAACGGCTTGGCATGTCGAACCGGCTGAGTTCGAAATATGTCGCCGAGCTGGAGGATCGTCTGGGAGTGCGGCTGTTGCAGCGCACAACGCGCAGGGTCGGACTGACCGCCGCGGGGGAGGAATTGCTGGCCCGGGCGCCTGCGCTTCTCGATGAAATGGACGAGATGCTGGGTGCGGTCACCGAGGATTCGCGCGGCTTTTCCGGCGTGTTGCGGCTTTCGGCGCCGGTGACCTTTGGCGAGATCTACGTCAAGGATCTGCTCAGCCGTTTCACCGTGCGGCATCCCGATCTCACCATTGATCTGCGCCTGAGCGACAGCTTTGTCGATCTGGCGCGCGAGGGCATCGATCTGGCCTTTCGCATCGGGCGCTCCGATCTCTCGGTGTTGAAGGCGCGGAAGCTCGGCGAAATCCGCTCGGTTCTGGTCGCCTCGCCGGAGTATCTCGCCACCCATGGCACGCCAGAGCGGCCACAGGACCTGACCGGGCACAGCTGTATCGTCGATACCAATCGTCGGCGCGCGACTCGTTGGGAATTCGGCGCCGAAGGTCAGGAAGAGGTGGTGGATGTGCCGAGCCGGTTCATGGTCAACAGCGCACGGGTGGCGCGGGATCTTGCCGCCGAGGGCATGGGCGTGGCCTTTTGCCCGCGTTTCGTGCTTGAAAAGGCGCTTGCCAGCGGGGATCTGGTCGAACTTTTGCCCGAAGTGACCAAGCCGGCCATCCCGGTGAGCGCGGTCTATCTCGAGGGGAGACGTTTGCCGCGCAAGGTGCGGGCGCTGATCGATTTCGCGGTTCAGGACTATCGCAACACCGGGTGAAGGGCGGAGAATGGCTGAACAAAACCCGAGAAACTTGACCTGAGCCAAGGTCAGCCCCCACCATGGACGTATAGCGTAGACCCGGACAGCGCCCGTGGTGGGTGCACAATCATCGGGAGGCACTCGCCATGAAGACCGTCACAATCCTTGGACCTTCGCAATCCGGCAAATCGTCATTGGCCGCGGCTCTGGCCGGGCTGGATACGGGCAAGCCCCGCTCCCTGAGCCTGTTCGGCGAGACCGCGGTGACCATGTTCAACTATCTCGATCAGGACTGGAGCCTCCTCGATTGTCCCGGTGGCGCCGAAGGGCTGGCACAATCCGGCTCGGCGCTGGCGGTGAGCGATGCCGCTGTGCTCTGCGTACCGGCCGAGGCCGATGCCGCGGTCCTGGCCGCGCCTTACCTGCGGCTTCTGGAAGCGTCCGGCGTGCCGACGCTTCTGTTCATCAACAAGGTGGATGCCGCCAGCGACCGCACCGCCGACATTGCCGCGGCGCTTCAGACCTATTCTGCCCATGGCATCGTGCTCCGTGAAATTCCGATCCGCGAAAATGGCGAAATCACCGGTATGGTCGATCTGATCTCCGAACGCGCCTGGGCCTTCCATGAGGGCGAACGCTCGTCTCTGGTTGAGATGCCCGACTCTGCGCGGGCGCGTGAGGAAGAGGCGCGTGCCGAGTTGTTGGAGCATCTCGCGGATTTCGACGATCGTTTGCTCGAAGAGCTGATCGAAGATCAGAAGCCGATGAGCGACGAGCTCTATGATGTCGCCACCCGGGTGTTGCAGCATCACGATCTGATCCCGGCTTTTCTCGGCTCTGCCTCCCATGGCAACGGGCTGACCCGCCTGATGAAAAGCCTGCGTCATGAGGTGCCCGGTGTCGCGGCGCTGACCGAACGGTTCGGCGAGACCCCGGTGGCCGTGGGCATATTCGCCGATCAGGTCAAACATCTCGGCAAGACCGTGTTGATCCGCGCCGTGGGGGCCGCGCTCAAACCCGGGGCCGAGCTGATGGGCGGCGCGATCGGGTCGCTCGTCGATATCGACACCAAGACGGCCGTGACCGAACTTGCCTTGGGTGAAATTGCGCTCACTGTGAAAACCGATCACCTTGCCTTGCGGGCCCCGATTTACGGGGCAGGGGGGGCCATCGACACGCCCGACTGGGCGGTGCCGCACAAGCCGAAGAACCGCGTTCTCGTGACGCCCGAGAGCGAACGCGATGAGGCGCGGCTTTCGGTGGCGCTGGGCAAATTGGCAGATATCGATCCGGGCCTCGCGGTCGAACAGGATCCGCAGAGCGGCAAGGCGATCCTTGCCACGCAAGGGGCGCTGCATCAGCGCCATGTGATCGAGAAGCTTGCCGATGTGTTCGGCGTCGCGGTGGAGACCCAGCATATTCCGCCGGCGCTGCGCGAGACCATCACCAAGCCGGGCGGGACGCATTACCGTCATCGCAAGCAATCCGGCGGCGCCGGGCAGTTTGCCGATGTGGTGATCGAAGTGACCCCGCTCGAGCGCGGTGCCGGTTTTGTCTTCGAGGAGATCGTCAAGGGCGGCGCGGTGCCGCGCAACTATATGTCGGCGGTCGAGGCCGGTGTGCGGGATGCGCTCGAGGCCGGACCCAATGGCCTGCCGGTGGTGGATCTCAAGGTCACGCTCACAGATGGCAAACACCACGCGGTGGACAGTTCCGACTATGCCTTCCGCGTCGCTGCGAAATCTGCCGTGCGTGAGGCTTTGAATGAGTGCAAACCGGTGGTGCTGCAGCCGATCGACAAGATCGCGGTCCATGTGCCGAGCATCTATTCCGGCGGGCTGATGCCGCTGATCACCGGGCTCAAGGGGCAGGTTCTGGGCTTCGAGGCCAATCCGGATGCCTCCGGTTGGGACGTGTTCAACGCGCTCTTGCCGGCCACCGCCGAAGACGAGTTATTCCAGGCCTTGGGCAGCGCAACGCGCGGCACCGCCTGGTATCAGGCGGAGCTTGATCACTACGAAGAGACCTATGAACCGGTGAGCCAGCTCGCGGCTGTCGACTGAGCCGTGACATAATCTGGTCAGACCTACGGGGGGAGAAGACCGCCGGGCCTCTGGGCTTGGCGGTTTTCTCTGTCCAGGGTTGGTCTCGCACGAGAGTTTTGCGGCGACGGAATGCGTGGGCTCCCGCGTATCACCCTCATAGTCGCCGCTCTCGGATGGACCCGACATATTGCGGACCGGGTCATTGAAAGGTCTGATATGAAACTCTTATACCGTTTTCTGATTGTCGCTTTGATCGCTGTCGCCGGCTATGTCGGCTGGGCCCAGTTTCGCGCGGATGGCGAGGCGGCCCCGCCGCAGACTGCCCAGGTGACGCGCGGCACGGTGCAGGAAACGGTTCTGGCCTCCGGTGTGATCGAAGCCTCGCAGCTCGTCAGCGTCGGCGCCCGCACCTCGGGTCAGATCGAAACCCTGGCGGTCGGGCTTGGCGACGAGGTCGCAGCCGGCGATCTCATCGCCCAGATCGACAGCGAAGATCAGAAGAACGACGTGCTGCAGGCCGAGGCCGATCTCGCCAATATCGAGGCGCAGATCGCGGCCAAGAACGCGTCTTTGAAAAAGGCGCAATTGTCGCTCGAACGTCTGACCCGGTTGAGCGCGCAAAACTACGCCTCGCAGGAAGATGTCGAAAGCGCCACCGCCGATCTTCAGGTCTATGAGGCCGAGTTGGAGGCCCTGGGGGCGCAGAAATCCTCCGCCGAAGTCACCGTCTCCACCGCCAAGATCGCGCTCGAACGCACCCGGGTGACCGCGCCGATCGATGGCACGGTTGTGGCCGTGGTGGTCGATGAGGGCCAGACGGTGAATGCCAACACCACCTCACCGACCATCGTGAAAATCGCCAATCTCGACAAGATGATCGTGAAGGCTGAGATTTCGGAGGCCGATGTGGTGCATGTCGCTGCCGGTCAGAGCGTCAGCTTCACCATTCTGGGCGAGCCGGACAATCCGTTTTCCGCCACCGTGCGCGATGTCGAACCGGCCCCCTCGGAGATCGAGGACAGCGATACGATCAGCACGGATGCGGCGATCTATTACAATGGCCGCCTCGAGGTCGCGAACCCGGAGCACCTGTTGCGGATCGGCATGACCACACAGGTGTCTATCGTGCTGGACGAGGCGCGGGACGTGTTGACGGTGCCGTCATCGGCGCTGAGCGCGGGGTCGGACGGGCAATACATGGTCTTGCTTTATGAGGCCGATACCGGGGCGAGCCATCCGCAGCCGGTCGAGGTCGGGCTCAACAACAAGGTGACGGCCGTGATCATCTCCGGCCTGTCCGAGGGCGATCAGGTCGTGACCGGCGCCAGCCTGTCTTCTGCCTCGTCCTCGAGCAATCAACGCATGGGCCCTCCGGGGATGTTCTAAGATGACCGATCCTCTCATTTCCGCCCGCGGCATCAGCCGCAGTTTCCAAGCCGGTGACGAGACCATCACCGTGTTGCGCGATGTCGATATCGATATCTACCCCGGCGAAATGGTCGCCATCATCGGCGCCTCCGGCTCCGGCAAATCGACCCTGATGAACATTCTCGGCTGTCTCGATCGGGCCAGTTCGGGGACCTATTCCTTCGGGGCGCGCGATGTCAGCGATCTCGGACACGATGAATTGGCGCAATTGCGGCGTGAGCATTTCGGCTTCATCTTTCAGCGCTATCAGCTGCTGTCCGATCTCGATGCGGTCGGAAATGTCGAAGTGCCGGCGATCTATGCCGGGGCGGCGCGCGGCGCAAGGCGCGCCCATGCGCAGGAGCTTTTGACCCAGCTCGGTCTCGACACCCGTTTCGATCATCGCCCCACCGAATTGTCCGGTGGTCAGCAACAGCGGGTCTCCGTCGCCCGCGCCCTGATGAATGGCGGCGAGGTCATTCTCGCCGATGAACCCACCGGTGCGCTCGACAGCAAGAGCGGCAAGGATCTCATTGCGCTGCTGCGCGATCTCAATGCCAAGGGGCACACGATCGTCATGGTCACCCATGACCCGAATGTCGCCGAACATGCCCATCGGATCATCGAGATCAGCGACGGGCGGATCGTTTCCGACACGCGCAAGACCCCGGAAAAGGATCAATCCGTGCAACCCGAACGTCCGTTCAAGGACAGCCATGGTGCCGGCGCCATGCTGCGGCGTTTGTCCGAGGCCTTCAGCATTTCCCTCAAAGCCATGCTGGCGCATCGGACGCGGTCGTTTCTGACCATGCTCGGGATTATCATCGGCATCGCTTCCGTGGTGCTGGTGGTGGCGCTCGGCAATGGCACCCAGGAAAAGGTGTTGGAGAATATCAGCTCGCTCGGCACCAATACGATCACCGTGCGGGCCGGGTCCGGCTTCGGATCACGCGATCAGGGGCGGATTGAAACGCTGATGCCGTCGGATGCCGATGCGCTGGCGCTGATGGATCTGGCGGACAGTGTCTCGCCCGCCGTGTCCTCGGCAGCCTCCGTGCTCTACCGCAACACCGAGGCCTCGGCGACGATCGGCGGGGTCTCCGGCGACTATTTTTCGGTGCATGCTTATGAGACGGTTTCCGGCACGGTGTTCACCGAGACGGATGTCGCCGATTACGCCCAGGTGGGGGTGATCGATGAGGACACGCGCGATACATTCTTTGAGGATGGCACCGATCCTCTGGGTCAGGTGCTGATCCTCGGCCATGTGCCGGTGCGGGTGATCGGTGTCGTGCGCTCTACCGGTGCCACCTTCGGGCCCTCGTCGCTCAATGTCTGGGTGCCCTATACCACCTCGATGGCGCGTATCTCCGGTCAGAACTATCTCGACAGTATCGGCGTGCGGGTCCGAGACGATTACGACATGGATCAGGCCGAGACAGAGATTTCCGCGCTCTTGACCGCACGCCATGGCACCGAGGATTTCTTCCTGACAAATACCGATACGATCCGCGAAACCATTACCTCGACCACCGAGACGTTGACCTATCTGGTGGCGATGATCGCGGTGATCTCGCTGGTGGTCGGTGGTATCGGCGTGATGAATATCATGCTCGTTTCGGTGACCGAGCGGACCAAGGAAATCGGGGTGCGTATCGCCATCGGGGCGCGGCGCTCCGATATCGTCAGCCAGTTCCTGATCGAGGCGGTGATGGTCTGTCTCGTCGGTGGCGTGCTGGGCATCGCGGCGGCGTTGTCGGGCGGTTTCCTGATCGAGGAATTCGCCAGCGATGTCCGGTTGAGTTTCTCGAGTACGGCGGTCGTCGTGGCCTTCCTGTCCTCGACGCTGATCGGCGTTACCTTCGGTTACCTGCCGGCGCGCAATGCCGCCCGGCTCGATCCGGTGGTAGCGCTGAGCCGCGAGTAAGGCCTTCGCTTCCTCACTGCGAGACGTCGATGCGTGCCAGGGGCGCAAGGGTCATGACCCGCTTATTCTTGATCGCTCACCCATGATGACCTATGCCATGCCAAAGGCCGGACGAGAGGCTTGTCTGGCACGGCAATGACACGGGACCATGCTCATGGGCACTGCGCAGGTATTTTCTTCGCTTCTGGAGTTTCTGTCGAAAGGCGGGGCGTCGATCTGGGCGATTGCTGTTCTGTCCGTGCTGGCCATGGCGTTGATCCTCTGGAAGCTCTGGGACCTCTCGGCGCTTGGCGCCTGGCGCAGCATGTCCGGCGTGGAACGCGCGCTCGAGCTTTGGGCCAAGGGCGAGGTCAGTGCTGCCACGGACTTTCTGGCGTCGCGGCGCGGTCTGCGCTCGCGCTTTCTCCGGGCTGCCATGGCGGCGCATCAGTCGCAGGACTTCGATGCTGCGGCGGCGGAGTCTGAGACCACCCGGATCGCCAAGAACCATCTGGCCCGCGCCAAAAGCGGTCTGCGGCCGCTGGAACTGATCGCGACCATCGCACCGCTTTTGGGGCTGTTGGGCACGGTTCTGGGCATGATCGCGGCGTTTCAAACCCTGCAGACCGCCGGTGCCAAGGCCGATCCCGCGATGCTCGCCGGCGGTATCTGGGAAGCGCTTCTGACCACCGCGGCCGGCATGGCGGTGGCGATCCCCGCCTCGATCGCCTTCACCGGGTTCGAAGCGGTGGCCGACCGGTTGCGCCACGAATTCGAGGACATGGCCACCCGCGTCTTTCTGCGCCCGCGTCCCTCTGCCGAGCATGCGCCCCGGATGGCGCAGGCGGCGGAGTGAGGTATGGAGTTCGGGGAGCCGAGACGCCGGCATCGCATGTCGCTGACGCCGATGATCGATGTGGTCTTTCTGCTTCTGGTGTTCTTCATGCTGGCCTCGCGTTTTGGCGTGCCGGGACAGGTGCCGCTCAGCTTGGGCGGCGGCTCCGCCTCCTATAGCGGTCCCGCCCGGCTCATTACCGTGGAGGCCGATGGGCTGGAGTTGAACGGGGTGGGGCAAAGCCAAGAGGCGGTGCTCGCCGCCCTGCCGGGCCTCACCGCGACACAAGACGATATGATCGTGTTGCAAGCCGGGGATGGCGTCTCGCTGCAACGGCTGATGGCGGTGATGCAATGGCTCGGTACGGCGGGCTATGGCAATCTCGTGCTGGTGGAGTGAGCGATGGAGTTCTCCGAACCGCCCCGCAAATCCCCGGTCGAAAGCGTTGTTCCGATGATCAACGTGGTGTTTCTCCTGCTGATCTTCTTCCTGATGGCGGCCCGGATCGCGCCGCCGGATGCGCTCGATGTGGATCTGCCGGAGGCGGCGGGCCTGACCGAGGTCGAGGCCGAATTGCCGCTTTACCTCGGACGCGACGGGACATTGGCCTTTCGTGATGCGCAGGGGCGCGAAGCGGCGCTCAAAGCGCTGAGCGAGGCTCGCGAGACCCTTTGTGCCACGGCGGCGGCCTGTCCGGACGAGACGGGCCCCAGAGTGGCCTTGCATGCCGATCGCGAGGTCGCGGCCAGGACGGTCGCCGCGCTTCTGCCGGAACTGGCACGGCTCGGCTTTCAACGGGTCGAGGTGATCACCCGGCAGGGAGGCGGCCAGTGACCCGTGTCCTGACAGCCGGGCTCTTCCTGTCGCTGGCATTGGGCGCGCATCTGGCGCTGGCCGCGGTCGCTTTTCGGAGCGGGGCCGATGGTGCCTCGGCGGCGGGGGAAGGTGGTGAGGCGGCGTTGTCGCTCCAAGCCAGCACTCTTGCGGTGGCGGACATGGTGGCGCAATGGCAGCGCCCGGTTGCGGCGCCGATCGAGACGCTGGCGACGCAGCGGGGTGTGCCGCAAATCCCCAAGGCCGATGTCGGGATAGACTTGCCCCAGGTCGATGTCGTGCCGGAGCTGCCCGCGCTTGCCGTTCCGATGACGTCAGAGCAATCGGCGGGCGCGGAGGTCTTTACCGCCCCGAGCGCCCCGAGCGTGCCACCGCCTGCGGCGCCAGAGCCGAAAGCACAGGCGAAGCCAGAAACCCGGACAGCGCAGACACGCCCTGCCGTTTCAGGCGCAGATCATGCCAGTCAGGACAGTCGTGCTGCCGGCGCCGGCGGGGGGCAGGCGGCAGGGCAATCCGCTGCCGCGGCCTCCGGGGGAAGCCTCTCCGGGGCAGAGCGTCAATCGGCCCTGGCGCAATGGCGCGCGCAGATCAATCGCAGCATCGCCCGCAAGACCCGCGCCGTACGGGGGCGCGGCGCGGTGCTGCTCGAGATCTCGATTGCGGAGTCCGGGAAGCTTCTGGCGGTGCGGGTCGTGCGTGGTTCCGGAAACGCGTCCCTCGATGCTGCGGCCGTCGAGGCGGTGAAACGTGTCGGGCGTTTTCCCGCCGCGCCCAAGGGGCTGAGCGGTACGCGGTTCGATTTCGGATTGCCGATGCGCTTCGAATGAGGCAGGCCGGGAACAGGTCCTATGACAGCTTGACCTTGGCCTGTGCCACAGGACATTTTGGGCCGATGCAAACGGTATGGATGTGGCGATGACTGTGGGAAAGCGGCTTTTCGATATTGTTCTGGCGCTGATCCTGGCCGTGTTGCTCCTGCCTTTGATCCTGGTGCTGGCATTGATCCTCTTGCTGCGGGAGGGGCGACCGGTGCTGTTTCTGTCCGAACGGATGCGGGCGCCGGATCGCGGGTTTCAGCTGGTGAAATTTCGCACCATGACCCCGGATGCCTCCGATGGCGGCGCCTCGGGCGGGCACAAGGCGATGCGGATCACCCGGACGGGGCATCTGTTGCGCCGCACAAGGCTCGATGAAATGCCGCAGCTCTGGAACATCCTGATGGGAGATATGTCCTTTGTCGGGCCGCGCCCGCCGTTGCGCCGCTATGTCGAGCGATTTCCGGAGACCTATGGGGCGGTGTTGCGCAACCGGCCGGGGGTCACCGGGCTGGCGACTTTGCGGTTTCATGCGCATGAGGATCTTCTGATGTCCTCATGCCGTTCGACCGAGGAGGCGGAGCGGATTTATTGCCAGCGATGTGTGCCCCGGAAAGCACATTTGGATTTGATCTATCAGGAAAATTCAAACCTCTGTTTTGATTTGAAAATCCTGTTTCAGACGGTTACGGCTATGCTGCACCGCAGCGGTTGAGACAGGAGGGCTTCCGCCGAAACGCGGCGCGGATGCCCGTTTCGGGCTGGCGATGGCTGGACTCGTTGTTGCCTCAGTTTTAGACTCTCTCACGTTAGCCCACTTGCGGTCAGCCGGTTGGGCGGCGCAATGCACGTTGAAGGTAGCAAACCTTTGTACAAGAAAGTCCTGATTGTCGGGTTGACCTCTCTGCCACGCGATGTCGTGCGCGCCATTCTCATGGGGACCGATATTGCGATTACCCTTGTATCGCTGCTGATCGCGGACCTGCTGTTCCTGACGAGCTGGTCGGCGGGCGCTCTGTGGATCTATCCGCTGCTCATTGCGATCGATACGTGCTGGATCATTGCGTTCCGGTTGAACCGGATCAAGCTGGTGATGTTGAATTCGCGCGATATTCTCAATATCGCCCGAGCCAGCTTCATGATGGCGATGTCGTTTCTTGTGGTGAGCTTGATCCTGGATGAGGCGCATGTCGCTCAACGTGTGGTGGTGTTCGGCATTTTCTCTTTCGCCGGAATGGTTGGGGTGCGATCGCTCGCGGTGGCTTCGCTCGGCCATCTGCGTGGCTACCTGCACAAGCGACAGAATGTGGCGATTTTCGGGGCAGGGGCAGCCGGCATTCAGCTTGCTTCGGCGCTGAACCAGTCTGCTGATATGCGGGTGGCGGCCTTTTTTGACGACAATCCGACCATGCAGGGAATGGAAATCGGCGGCGTGCCGGTCTGGTCCCCCTCGCAATTGGTCGCGGATCTTTTCCGTCATTCGATTTCGAAATTGGTGGTGGCCCTGCCGGATCATGCCCGGGCGCGGCGCAACGCGATCGTGGAAATATGCGATCAGGCGGGGATTGAAGTGCAGATCCTGCCATCCTTTTTTGATCTTCTTGCGGATCGCGGCAGTGCCCGATTGCGGACGGTGGATCCTCATGAGCTTCTGGGGCGCGGTAAGGTGGATCTGGACACGCCGGAAGTGGCCAAGAGCTATGCCGGCCGGGTGGTCATGGTGACTGGGGCGGGCGGCTCGATCGGGTCGGAGCTGTGTCGGCAATTGCTGAACTGTCGCCCGGCCAAGATCGTGCTCTATGAGCAAAGTGAATACAATCTCTATGCGGCTGATATGGAACTTCAACCGCGGGCGTTGAAACGCAACGTGCGGCTGGTTTCCTGCCTCGGCTCGGTGACCGATCCCGATCGTCTGCGTCATGTGATGCGCAGCGAGGGGGTCGAGATCGTATTGCACGCCGCGGCCTATAAACATGTCCCGATGATCGAGGAGAATGAGCTCGAGGGGGCGCGGAACAATGTGCTCGGCACCAAGGTCGCCGCTGAAATTGCGGTCGAGGAAGGGGTCGAGCGCTTCATCCTGATTTCCTCGGACAAGGCGGTGCGGCCGAGCAGCGTCATGGGGGCGACCAAGCGGATTGCCGAGCTGGTCATTCAGGACATTCAGACACGCGCACCGGCCACCAAATTCGCGATGGTGCGATTTGGCAATGTTCTGGGATCTTCCGGATCGGTGTTGCCATTGTTTCAGGCCCAGATCGAGGCTGGCGGCCCGGTGACGGTGACCGATCCCGAGGTCCGCCGCTATTTCATGACGATCACCGAGGCGGCGCGGCTGGTGCTGCTTGCCGGGGCCTATGCGGAAGGGGGCGATGTTTTCGTTCTCGATATGGGAGAACCGCAGAAGATCATATCACTGGCGCGCAAGATGATTCAGCTCTCGGGGCGTCGGGTTCTGGATCCGAAAACCGGCGAGGGCGAGATCGAGATCAAGATCGTCGGGTTGCGTCCGGGTGAGAAGCTTTTCGAGGAATTGCTGGCCGATTTCGACAATCTGCGCAAGACGCCGCACCCGAAGATCATGCGCGCTGAAGAGGCGATGCTCAGTCAGATCGAAGTGGCGGCCTTGTTGCGGGAAATTCAGGCGGCGATCAACACTTCTGATCCACAGGTTCTACGAAATGTTGTGTTGAAGCGCGTGGACGGGTACCAACCATCGGTAGGGGTCAAGCGCGAGGCGTGACTGCCCGCCATGGAATTGTGGTTCCATACTCGGTGTGCGGCTTTGACAGTGTAGTAGTCGGCGGATCAAGAGAGTATCCGGGGAGAGGAAAGACGATATGGGACCAGCTGTGAAACCGGCCGCGCGTATGATGATGCGTACGCTTCTCGTTTGTAGCGGCTGTGTTGCGGCGGGCGTCGCCTTCGGGGATGAGCTGCTGTCCAAGCGCTTCGGGCTCTATGGCAGTGCCGGCATTCTCGACATGCCGACCGCCGAGGTGGCCCCGGATGCGGATCTGAGCCTGTCGCATTCGCGTTTCGGGCCAACCCGCAGAACCACGCTGTCGTTTCAGATCACGCCGAAACTTTCCGGCAGTTTCCGATATGTCGGTACGGACAATCTGTCGGATAACTACGACGTCTACTGGGACCGGTCTTTCGACATCGCTTATCAGCTCTTTGATGAGGGCGATCTGCGGCCTGCGATTGCCGTGGGCCTGCGCGACTTCATCGGCACCGGGGTGTTGAGCAGTGAGTATGTCGTGGCGACGAAATCCTTCGGGGAGCGTTTGCGCGTCAGCGCCGGGCTCGGCTGGGGACGGCTGGGCAGTGAAAATACAATTGCCTCTTTCGGAACGCGGGATACGAGTTATCGCGACACCGGCGGTACATTGAACACCGGACAGTGGTTTCGTGGGGCGATGGGGGCTTTCGGCGGGCTGACTTATGAGCTCAATGACAAGCTCACACTTCTGGCGGAATATTCTTCGGATGCCTATGTGAAGGAAGTCGCGCGCGGGGTCGTTGATCACGCATCTCCGATCAATGTCGGTCTGTCCTATGCCATCCGCCCGAATATCTCGCTGACGGCCTCCTATCTCTATGGTGATATGGTCGGGTTTGCTGTGACCGGACATCTGAATCCGAAAGATCCGACTGTTGTCGGAGGCATGGAGACCGCACCTTTGCCGGTGAAGCAGCGCCCGTCCCGATCGGCCGATGCTCTGGGGTGGTCCGGGGCCTGGATCGAGGATGGCACCGATGCCCCTGGAATTCGCAAGGCGCTCGCCGCAGCGATGAAAAAGGAAGGCCTGCAGCTGGAAGCGATGTCGCTCACCGCAACGCGTGCCGAGATTCAGTTCCGCAATAATCGCTACCCGTCGCACGCGCAGGCGCTGGGCCGCCTGTCCAGATTGGCCTCGCGTGCCTTCCCGCCTTCGGTCGAAACATTCGTGATGACGGAAGTGGTCAAGGGCGTGCCGGTTCAGTCGAGTGTGATCCGTCGCTCCGCGCTGGAGCAGCTCGAATTCGCGCCGGCGGGAGACATGCTTGCCTCGACGCAATTTGCAGACCCGCGAGCGATCGTATCCGACCCGCTGGTTCCTGTGGATGAGGCCTATCCCCGGTTCAAATGGTCTCTGAGCCCTTATCTCGAGGCCACCCTGTTCGACCCGGACAGCCCGGTGCGCGCCGATGTGGGGTTGCGCGGGCGCTTTGCCTATGAGATCGCCCCCGGGTTTTCACTGACCAGTGCGACCTCTCTCAAAGTGACGGGGAATGTCGATGGCGCCGATATCACCGACGACAAGACCGAGAATGTCCTGCAAACGGTGCGTTCGGATGCGGCCGCCTATGCCAATCGGGTGCAGTTGGAAAACCTGGCGGCCAATTGGTATGCGCATCCAGCAGAAAATGTCTTTACCCGCGTGTCGGTCGGCTATCTCGAGCGCATGTTCGGTGGGGTTGCCGGGGAGGTGCTCTGGAAAAAGCCGAATACGGCCTTCGCCTTGGGGGCGGAACTCGCCTACGTGGCGCAACGGGAATATGACGACCCATTTGCGTTTCTGGATTACGAGGTCGTGACGGGGCATGTCTCCGGCTATTACGATTTCGGCAATGGCTTCCATGGTCAGCTCGATCTCGGCCGTTATCTTGCCGGTGACTGGGGCGGCACGCTGTCGCTCGATCGCGAATTCAACAATGGTTGGCGGGTCGGGGCCTATGCGACACTGACCGATGTACCTTTTGATGATTTTGGCGAAGGCTCCTTCGACAAGGGTATTCGGATTTCCCTGCCTGTGGATTGGTTCATCGGCACACCGTCGACCGAAGTGCGCGATCTCGATATCAAGTCTCTGGCACGAGATGGTGGGGCGCGGCTCAACCTCGAGGGTCGGCTCTATGATCAGGTGCGCAACGCGCAACAGGAGAAGCTCGAAGACCGTTGGGGACGGTTCTGGAGATGAGATCTACAATGCGCTCTTTTTTATCCACGCTCCTGGCAGCGTCCGTACTCATCTTGGCCGGCTGCGGCAATGACGCGACCGGCCAGCGCAGCAAGGCGACACTTCAGGAATTGAGTGGTTTGGCGAAGACGGTCGTTGGGAAAAAGGCGGCGCCGAGTGCGCCCGCCGATCCGAATGTTATGATCGCCAACACGCTGAAGACTTTTGAGGGGGAGCCCTTGATGTTCGCCTTGCGCGAAAAGACGGGCGCTTATGGGATCGCTTCAATCTATGGCCAAAATGGCCCTGTCACGACCTGGGCCACGCATGATCTCACCAGTTTCAGCTTGAAACAGGGCATGTTGGTGGCCACGCGCGGTTTCGGAAACGATCTGATGTCCGTCGAGGATGGCGGCGCGGTTCGGATGATCACCGCGCGGCGCGCGGGATCCGTGCAAAAGACCTACCGTTTCCTTGATGGGCAGGACCGAACCAATCGCCTGATCCTGAATTGTGAGATTGTGCCGGGTGAGCTGCAGCCGGTGCAGACCGGGGAGATCTCGACCTCTGCTCAGCTGGTTCGCGAAACCTGCCGCATGGGCACATTCAAGTTCACCAACACCTATTGGGTCGATGGTTCAAGCCGCGTGGTTCAGTCGGTTCAATGGGCCGGCAGTAAGAACGGTGTCCTTATCTTCCGCCGCCTCCGCTGGTAACGCTCGCTCATTCATCGAATAGAAGGCTTCCCGCAGGGGTGAGTTGCGGCTCTGTGGGCCCCGGCCTGTGTGAGTGCGAGCACTTTTGGGGTGCAAAACTTTGTTTCGCGAAAAAAAAACGACGGCCCAAAGGCCGCCGTTCGAAAGAATGTAACTCTTTCCGGAGCGATCAGCTGTCGTCCGAGGAGCTCACAGCAGCGGCGATGACCGCAGCGCCGAGGAGCAGGAGCAGAGCGTTGCTGCCCATGGAGCCAGCGGAAGAACCGGAATCTTCGACGACGACCGGAGCGGTGTCGATGATCGGCTCGGAATAGCCACCAGCGAAAGAGGCAGATGCGGTCGCGATAGCAAGCGCAGAAGCAAGGATAACTTTTTTCATCGTAGGAATCTCCGTTACGAGCAATTGCACTCGACCATCACGGTCAAGTTCCATATCGATTATGCACAAAACGGTATTTTCAGAAAAGCCCTGAGTTTCGCCATGGGCAGGAAACTCGGAGAATCCGGTAGACCGTTGTTTTGAGGTGTCACTTTCAGGCTGCGTTTAAATATTTTGGCTGAAGGAGCAGTCAATTGCCACATAAAACATGACAATTTGGCACAGATTGTTCGAGGATTCGGAGGAGCGCTCGGGGGGAGCGAATGGTCAAGGGAATATTCTGGCTGATTGTGGCCTATGGGCTCAGTCAGTTTTATCGCGCATGTCTCGCCGTGTTTGCGCCGGTTCTGAAAATCGAGATCGGTCTGGGGACAGATCATGTGTCGGCCGCGCTCGGGATCTGGTTTCTGGTTTTTGCGGCAATGCAAATTCCCGTGGGCTGGCTTCTGGATCATCGCTCGCCGAAAGCAACGGCGGCCGGGCTTCTGGCATTGGGGGGCGGTCTCGGTGCGCTGACCTTTGCTCTGGCGCAGGGGCCTGGTGCGGTGAAATTATCCATGGCGCTGATCGGCATGGGGTGTTCCCCGGTGCTGATGGCCTCCCTCTACATTATCGCGCGCTCGGCGCCGGCAGATCGGTTTGGAACCTTCACCGGGCTGGTCCTTGGTCTCGGGTCCTTGGGAAATGTCGCCGCGGCAACGCCGCTTGCGCTGTCGCTGGAGGCGATCGGCTGGCGTTGGACCATGGTAGGCTTGGCCGGGCTATCGGCTCTGGTTGCGCTCGCGCTCTATCGTTTTGTCGAGGATCCGCCGCATATCGAACATGATGTTACGGCACCGCGGGCAGGCTTGGGAGAGTTGTTGCGCCTCAGGGCTCTCTATCCGATTCTGTTGATTGCGCTGGTGGCCTATGCCCCCGGAGCCGGGCTGCGGGGCAGTTGGATCGGCAGTTTTCTCTCCGACATGCTGGGGGCGGGAATGGACCGCGTTGGCGGCGGGGCGCTTTGGATGGCTCTGGCGATGATCGCGGGCAGTCTCGCTTTCGGGCCGATTGACCGGTTGATCCGAAGTCACAAGGCGATCGTGTCCGCGGCGGCGTTTCTGACGCTGCTGCCGCTGCTGTTGCTCTGGGCCGGATATGGTGCGCAGTCTTTCCCCGCGGCCGTCGGGCTTTTCGTCGTGATCGGCTTTTTTGCCTCGAGCTATCCGCAGGTGATGAGCCATGGCCGCAGCCTGATCCCGCCGGAGCTGGTCGGGCGCGGTGTGACCCTGATCAACCTGTTCTCCATCGGCGGCGTGGGCCTGTCGCAACTGGTGACGGCACGGCTTTTCGCGCATGCCTCAGAAACCTCTCTGACCGCCGGCTATGCGGCGGTCTTCGGCTATTTTTCGCTGACATTGTTGCTCTGCCTCGTCATTTATCTCATTTTTGCGCGGGATCCGAAGCCGGGTGAGGGATGAGTGGCGCCGTGCCTGCTTGTCCGATCCGAGACGTTGGCATAGGAACAACGGGTTGGGGACCGTAGCGAAAGACAGGCAGATGATCACCTATCTCAAGGGTTTCTCGAAGAAGAAGGACAGTTTCATGTCCTCCGTGGCGCAGGCCGATGGCGGCGGGCGGGCTCTTTGGACCATCCCTTTGTCACTGCGTGACTTTCCGGAAACCGAGGCGCGGGTCGCCGCGGCGTTGAAAGTGGCGAAACGTCAACCGAAAGGTGCGGCGGGACGTCGGCTCAAGCGGCTGTTGATTCGGTTGCAGTACAATGGGTCCCGACGCTATTTCGCGCGTCATTCCGGGACGCTTGCCCTGTGTTGGAACGGGATGACCGGCTCGCGACGGGTCTTCATGGAGGGGGCGCGCGATGCCGGCGTCTCGAAGCTTCATGCCGAGCTGGCGCCTTTCCCCGGGCGGATGCAGCTCGATCATACGGGGGTCAATGCGCGCGGCTCCCTGCCGCGTGACCCGAGATTCTACCTGTCCTGGGCCGAAGGGCGGCCGGAACGTCTCGGCGAAGGCTGGCGTGCTCTTGGCGCCAACCTGACCGCACGGGCGTCGCGGCGTTCGGATGTCGGGCAGGTCTCCGGGGAAGATCTCGCCGGTGAAAAGTTCCTATTCGTGCCGTTGCAAGTGCCGAATGACAGCCAGATCACCATGTTCTCCGGCTGGGTCGGGTCGGTCGAGAATATGCTTGCCGTTCTGGCAGAGGTCTCCAAATCCCTGCCCGATGGCTGGCATATCCGGATCAAGGAACATCCCTCGGCGAAAACCTCTCTGGCCGAACCTCTGGCGCAGGCCGTCGCCACCTCGAAAGGACGGCTGATCGTCGACAACCTGACCGACACGTTCGAACAGGTCCGCGCCAGCCGCGGCGTGATCACCATCAATTCCTCGGTCGGGTTGCAGGCCTTCTTCTACGACAAGCCGGTGATTACCTTGGGAGAGGCCTTTTTCGTTCTGCCCGGTCTGGTCTGTTCGGCAGCTGGGATCGGTGATCTCGCCCAGCTTATGGAAGAGGCGGAATCACTGTCTTTCGATGCCTCGCTGCGCGCTGCATTCATGAGCTATCTTGATGAGGTGCATTTCCCACGCGTATCGGTGGACCCAGATAGCGCGGTGAGGATCGATGAAAATGCCGCAAAGATGCGTATTCAGGCCGCCCGTGCGGGTCTGGGACACTAATCCCTCTTTTCTCCCAAGCCCCTTTCTTGTAAGGCTCCGCGCCAGTCATTGAGACTAAAAGGAGTGCCAAATGGGCTATAAAGTCGTCGTCGTGGGCGCCACGGGCAATGTGGGCCGCGAAATGCTGAACATCCTCGCCGAGCGCGAGTTCCCTGTCGATGAGATCGCTGCGCTGGCATCGCGCAAGTCTCTCGGCACCGAAGTGAGCTTTGGCGACAAGACCCTGACCACCCAGGATCTCGACGCGTTCGATTTTGCGGGCTGGGACATGGCGCTCTTCGCGGTCGGCTCCGAGGCAACCAAGACATATGCACCGAAGGCGGCCGCTGCCGGTTGTGTCGTGATCGACAACTCGTCTCTGTACCGCTACGACCCGGAGATTCCGCTGATCGTGCCGGAGGTGAACCCGGACGCGATTGAGATGTATTCCAACAAGAATATCATCGCCAACCCGAACTGCTCCACCGCACAGATGGTCGTTGCGCTCAAGCCGCTGCATGACCGTGCCAAGATCAAACGCGTGGTGGTCTCCACCTACCAGTCCGTCTCCGGCGCCGGCAAGGAAGGTATCGACGAGCTTTGGGACCAGACCAAGGGCATGTATGTCCCGGGTCAGGAAGTCGCGCCGTCGAAATTCACCAAGCAGATCGCTTTCAACGTGATCCCGCATATCGACGTGTTCATGGACAGCGGAGACACCAAGGAAGAGTGGAAAATGGTCGCCGAGACCAAGAAGATCGTCGATCCCGCGATCAAGGTCACCGCGACCTGCGTGCGTGTGCCGGTCTTCGTCGGTCACTCCGAAGCGGTCAACATCGAGTTCGAAGACTTCCTCGACGAGGACGAAGCTCGCGAAATCCTGCGCACCGCGCCGGGCATTCTCGTGGTCGATAAGCGCGAAGACGGTGGCTATGTCACGCCGGTGGAAAGCGTCGGTGATTTCGCCACGTTCATCTCGCGCATTCGTCAGGACGTGACCATCGAGAACGGTCTGAACCTGTGGTGTGTCTCCGACAACCTGCGCAAAGGCGCGGCGCTCAATGCGGTGCAGATCGCCGAGCTCCTGGGGCGCCGGGTGCTCAAGAAGGGCTGAACGCCTTTTCTTGACGCTAGGTCAAGGTAACTAAACTCTTAACAAAAGGGCACTTGATTGTGCCCTTTTTTGTTGTCCCGATTCGTCTGCTCATGGTCATTTTGAGGCCATCTTGCCGATTTCATGCCGCATTCTCAGTTTGAAACGCGTGATATGGCCAAATTTAAGGATCAAAAATCACCCGTCTTTATGAGGTCAAATCTATGAAATTAATGGAAAAATTCAGGTTCTTGCCTGGGTTTCTCTACATTAACTTTAAACTTTATTCATCCGCGCGGCGAAACTATGGCGCTGCTATGCTCAATTCGCTGAGACAACAGAGCCATGCAAAGGGGTGGGGTGATGTTTCGTGTGAAAATCAATATTCGTGCGCTCTCGCATGACGTGAAGCTGCAAGAAGCGGAATTGGATGCTCGCCGGTTGGGAGACTGGGCGGATGAGTTGGCAAAGCCGCATCCGACGCTGACCAAGGAAGACCTGTGCCAGACTTTCAAGGACAAGCTCCGGGATGGCTGCAACAGGAATAACAAGACCGTCGCCTGATCGCTCGTGACCTTCGGCGGGGTTCCGCCGCGACGCTGCCCTTGGCGGGCGAATTCTCGCAATAGCGCTTGCGCCCGGGTCTGATGCAAGGGACCTTTCCTCCAGATGTTCAGGAGGAAAACATGTTCCCGACTTTTGTTTCCAAATCTTTTTTCTTTGCCTGCAGCGCGCTTGTCGCTGTTCCGGCCTTTGCAGAGCGGTTCGAGGCGCAGAGCCTCGTGACCGCGGCGACGCTTTACCCGAGCGGGGCGATGATTACCCGCGAGGCCAGCGTGACCCTGCCTGCCGGGGCGCATGAGATCGCCTTTGCCGATATTCCGATGGTCTATGGTGCCGAGGCCCTGCGCGCGACGTTGCAGACCCGTGTCGAGGGCGCCGCGCTTGGGCCGCTCTCCTATGCGGTCGAGAAGCCCTCCGATGCGCAGCTCTACCGGTCCGAGGCAGAGCTCGCGGCCAAGGCGCGTCTCGATGCGCTCGAGGCGGAGTTGAGGGACCGGGAGAGCAGTGTCGCGGCGATCCGGCTCGAGGCGCTGGCGGCCGGCGATACGCTCGCCTATCTCGGGCGGCTGGCGGATGCGGAGGGGGCGGATGCCGCGGCAAAGGCGGCGACAGCGCAGATGATCCGGGAACAATCCCTCGCCGCACGTTTGGCCAAACAAGATGCAGAACGCCGCGCGGAGGTGGCCGAAGAGGCGTTGGACAGTCTTCAGGAGGACATCCGTCAGGCGCAGATCGCGCTCGATCGTCTGGTGCCGTCGCGGGAGGACCGGCTCGCCGTCACCCTGCCGGTGACGCTGACACAGCCGGGAGAGGTGCATGTCACCTTTACCTATATGGCGGCTCAGGCCCAGTGGGTGCCGCTCTACACCGCCCGGCTCGACACGCAGTCCGAAATGCTTGAACTGACCCGCTCGGTGTTGGCGATTCAGAACACGGGGGAGCCGTGGTTCGATGTGGCGCTGAGCTTTGCCACCGACGATCCGAACCGCAACCCCGAGCCGCAGGAGGTCTACGAGCACGTCCGCCGGATCTACGAGCCGCGCCCGGTGGAGCCGTTGATGCGAACCATGGCGAGCGAAAAGGCGGCGGGGTATGCCGAGCCGGTGTTCGAGACTGCGCCGGTGGTCCTCGAAGACGCCGCCACGATGCAGATTGCCGGGCTGAGCCAGACCTATGTCGCGCCGAACCCTGTTCGGCTCTATTCCGATGAGGCGGGCAGCGTGTTCGAGCTGTCTTCCGTGACGCTTGCGCCCGAGATCGCCGTGCGCGCCGTGCCGCTCTATGAGGAGCGCGGCTATCTGATGGCCTCTTTCACCAATGACGCGGGCGAGATGCTGGTGCCGGGCAGGGTGCAGCTGATCCGGGATGGCGTGAGCCTTGGAGAGACGGCGCTTGCCACGGTGGTGAATGGTGACGAAGCCGAGCTGGCCTTTGGTGAGGTTCAGGGCATTCAGGTGACGCGCACACTTCTGAGCCGCAACGAGGGCGATCGGGGGGTGATTTCCAAATCCAACGAGACCGGGGATGAATGGCGCATCGAACTCAGCAACCTGACGGAAAAGAGCTGGCCGATCGAGGTGGTAGATCGTGTCTCCGTCTCCGAGCAGGACGATCTCAAGGTCGATTGGAGCGCCGATCCGATGCCGGATGTCGAGGGGCTCGACGACAAACGCGGGGTTCTGGCCTGGCATTTCGACCTGGCATCGGGCGCCAGCCGGGAGATCCGCCTGAGCGAGAACCTGCGCTGGCCCGAGGGGCAGGAGTTGCGCTGAGCCGGTGACGCAAGGGAACCCTCTCAGCCTTCCCTTAGGGAAGGTTGCGAGGGTGATTCGCGTGATTGTTAGCGCTAAAATTTTGGTGCCATAAAGCCGCCTCAAAGCTGCCGCAGCCGGGTCAGACGGGCGCCACGGATCTCAAGGCAAATTAACCATGCTATCCGCGATGAAATGAATTTTAACTTTTGAAAACACCCTCTTAACGAAGCTTTAGGTTATTGAGATCTAAAGATTATTGTTTTTCTTCGAAGTAGAAACCTCGGAGATATATCAAATTGTTTCCATGCTTAGATTCCGCTCTCTGACCCCCTGTGCTCCCATGCTCTCAAGGGTTCCGGGGGCACGGAACGAAAGGATGAGAACATGATCAAGCTGGTACAATCCGCAGGCGACATGAAAGCCGCCAAAGCGGCGATCCTTTTCAATGGTGACATGGAAGCCACCTTGGCTTCCGTGCGCCCGGCAAACCACAACCTGACCCATGAGGCGCGCGGCTCCAATGTCGTCCTTCTGGGCGGGCACTCATCCAACCCGGACTTCCGCCCCGATCTCGGCGCCCGTCTTGCACTGGCGGCCTGAAGGCCCGGACCCATCAGACATCAAGAGGATAAAATCATGACCGACTATATCGCCAAAGCCCGCCAAGGCCGCACCATCGCACTGAGCCAGAGCCAGAGCGGTTCCGTGATGTTCTTTCCGGAAGAGTTCGAGGATGTCGCTGCCCAGGACCGTCGGTCCAGCCGCCGCACCATCAACGAGATGAGCAAGCCGATGTTCGTGCGCTCCTCTTCCGTGCGCGCCGGAACGATGGCCCGTGCGATGATCGATGCGCCGAATGTCGAAGAGGCTGCGAACACCCCGCTCATTCTGACCGCAGAAGATGCGATCGAAAACGTGATGCGTCTGGCCGCCTGAGGCTCAGACCTGGACGAAGCTCTTGGTCTCGGGATCGTATTGGTGAAGGTCGCCTTCACCGATATCCGTCCACAGCCCATGCAGCGTCAGATCGCCCTTTTCGACGGCATCTTGGACAAAGGGGAAGCTCATCAGGTTCTCGAGCGAAATCAGGATGGATTCTTTTTCCAGCGCGCGTTTGCGCTCCGCTTCGGGAATTTCGAGGACCCGCTCGTAGCCGGGGCGAAGGATGTCCATCCAGCGACCGACAAACGAGGATTTCTCTTCGAGTTCCGGCGCCTGGCCTGAACACATGTCGTAGCAGCCCTGGACCCCGCCGCAGTTGGAATGACCGAGCACCACGATATGCGCGACCTTCAGGGCGGTGACAGCGTATTCCACCGCCGCAGAGGTGCCGTGGTGGTCGCCATCATCGGTAAAGGGCGGAACGAGATTGGCGATGTTGCGGTGAATGAAAAATTCACCCTGATCGGCCCCAAAGATGGATGTCACGTGGACACGCGAATCACAGCAGGAGATAATGAAGGCACGGGGGCGTTGCCCCTCCTCTGCGAGGCGCTTGTACCAGGACCGGTTCTCGGAAAACGTGGTGGCTTTCCAGCCCTGGTAGCGTTGAACCATATAGGTGGGGAGGGGGCGTGCGTATTTCATGCTGCGGAACTCTCTTGGGGACTTCGACGGCTTGTCACGGGGAATGTAATGAGAGTTTTTCGGGAATTCGAGAGAAAAACCGACATCGATTAAACCTTTTCTTGAGGCTCATCTGTCAAAGATCAGTCATCGCGCGTGGGGGCGCATAGAACTTTGGGGTATGAAAATGGTGGTGGCTAAATTACGGCCGGAGGGCAAGGTCCAGGTTGACCGTGAACGATTGGACCAACTCTATGAGCAACTGGGAACCTCCAGTGCCGATGGGGTTGTGTCGCGTGCCATGGAAGAACTGGCGGTGCGTCTCGGCAAGGTCGAGAGCTGCTTTCGCAAGGGGAACCTGGACGAAATGCAGCGGGCGGCGCGCTCGATGGTCGCGATTTCCGATCAGATCGGCATGGTGACCTTTGCCCGTGTGGCGGGCGATGTGTCGGCTTTGGCGCTGTCCGAAGATTCGGCGGCGCTGGCGGCCTGTGTCGAGCGGCTGATGCGGATCGGGGAGAATTCCCTCCTGGCGATCTGGGATCTGCAGGGCGCCTCGCTCTGATCTTGTTCTGGAACGGGGGCGTCCGGAATGGGCGAACCCCATGCCAATGTGAGTGGTAGATTGCACGTGTTCTCGGGATTGACCTGTCTCAGGTTCGGTCCCGAACACGTGCTTTCTGTTTCTGCCCACGGAAGGTGCAAAAGCGGCGGATCGAAGCACGATCCGAGCGCCTCGCGCCGCTGCGAAGACCCTGTGCGTGTTTTCATGCGATGGGTGATTCAATCTTGGCGGAAAAGCCTCTAGTCTTGGCCGAACCCTCAAGGTTGACCCGTCAAGAAAGGCCCGTCCATGCCCCTTCGTTTTGCCGCGCCCGGCACGCCCTCTTTGCCACTTCATCTGATTGCTTCCGATGATCTGGAAACGGCTTTTTCACGTCTTGATGCAGGGCAGCTCGCCTGGGCCAGGGCGCAGGGGTTCAAGGCCGCAGCCGGGACGGTCTGTGTCTTGCCGGGAGCCAATGGGATCGCGGGCGTTCTGGCCGGGCTCGGCTCTGCAAAGGAACGTCGGCGCGAGCGTTTCACGCTCGGAGGCATACGCGGAAAACTTCCCGCCGGCACGTATCATCTGGACACCGAGCTGACCGGTGAGGCACTGGAGGAACAGGTTCTCGGTTGGCTGCTTTCCGGGTATATTTTTGATAAATATGCCAAAAAATCCGCGCCCGAGGCGATGCTCTTGGCCCCGGACGGGGTCGATGCCGCCCGGTTCGAGGCGATCGCGGCGGGCGAGGTGCTGACCCGTGATCTGATCAACACACCGGCCAATGACATGGGGCCTGCGGAGCTGGAAGCGGCGGTGCGGGAGCTCGCCGCGGCGCATCGCGCTGAGGTCTCCGTTGTCACCGGCGAGGCGCTTTTGGATGAGAATTTCCCGATGATCCATGCCGTGGGGCGGGCTTCACCGCGGGCGCCCCGTCTCATGGATCTGCGCTGGGGCCATGCCGGCCCGACCCTGACGCTCGTGGGCAAGGGGGTCTGTTTCGACACGGGGGGGCTGAACCTGAAGCCCGGTGCGTCGATGGGGCTGATGAAAAAGGACATGGGCGGCGCGGCCACGGTTCTGGGGCTGGCGAAAATGATCATGGCTCTGGATCTGCCGCTGCAGCTTCGGGTGCTGATCCCGGCGGTGGAGAATGCCGTGGGCGGGTCTGCTTTCCGGCCGCAGGATATTCTCACCTCGCGCAAGGGGCTGACGGTCGAGATCAACAACACCGATGCCGAGGGGCGGCTGGTGCTGGCCGATGCCCTGGCGCTGGCCGACGAGACCCCCGCCGATCTGCTGATTTCCATGGCGACGCTGACGGGCGCGGCACGGGTGGCCGTCGGGCCGGATCTGGCGCCTTATTTTGCCACGGAACCATCCGATGCGGCGTCCCTTGCGGCTGCGGGCACGAAGGTTGCCGATCCGGTTTGGCAATTGCCCTATTGGGAGCCCTACGAGGCAATGATCGAGCCGGGGATCGCCGATCTTGATAACGCGCCCTCGGGCGGCATGGCCGGTGCGATCACGGCGGCGCTGTTCCTGCGCCGCTTTGTCACCGCGACTCCGCGCTATATGCATTTCGACATTTATGGCTGGAACCCTTCCGCCAAACCGGCGCGTCCGAAAGGTGGGGCCGGCCAGGGGGCGCGGGCGATTCTCGAAGCCTTGCCCACGCTTTTGAAGCTTTAAGAGGTTAACATGGATCAGTCGAAAGGCCGCCGCCTGACACCCGCCAATGCTCGGGTTGCTCTCGCGGGCTATTCCTCGGACGGGCAAAAAGAAGTCACGCCGAGCCGCTATCGCGTGTCGCTGCCGGTGAGCGATCTGCGTCGTGCGCCCGGTGGGGCACGGGATCGGCAGCTCTTGTGGGGCGAGGCCTTCGATGTGCTGGAGATCCACGACGGCTGGGCCTTTGGCATCGCCGCCCGCGATGGCTATGTCGGCTATATCGAGGAGGCCGATCTCGACCCCGATCATGAGGTGACCCACCTGATTTCGGCCCGGGCCACGCATCTCTATCCGCGTGACGATTTCAAGACCGAGGCCGTCACCAGCCTGTCTTTCGGGTCGCAGGTCCGGGTGGTCGACGAGCGCAAGAAGTTCATGGAGATCGAAGGCGGGCTGTTCGTACCGAAAGCCCATATCAGGCCTGTCGACCGGCCTTTCTCCGATCCGGTGACCATCGCCCAGCTGTTTTTCGGCACGCCCTATCTCTGGGGCGGCAATTCCGCCTTTGGCATCGACTGCTCGGGTCTGGCGCAGGCCGGCCTTCTGGCCTGTGGTGTCGCCTGCCCCGGGGACAGCGACATGCAGATGGGGCTGGGGGCGCCGGTCACGGGCGCCTATCAGCGCGGCGATCTTTTGTTCTGGAAGGGCCATGTGGCGCTCTGCGTCGACCCGGAGGTCATGATCCACGCCAATGCCCACCATATGGCGGTGGCCTATGAGCCGATTGAGCGGGCGATTTCGCGGATCGAGGCGCAGGGCGACGGCGGGCTTCTGGCGGCGCGGCGGCTCTGATCCTGAGATCTCGGAATTCAGTCGACGGGGCGGATCAGTTTGCGATCGAAAATCCGTAATACGGTTTTCAGGTCTGCCCCGCGTTTGAGGATCTGGCCATCCATGCCGATCACCGCGTACATGCCTTGCTTGCCGCGCAGTTTCGGGCGTTTCTCGATCCGGTAGAGCGGGTGCTCCGCCGTGCGTCGGAAGACGGAGAAAACCGCAAGATCCCTGAGAAAGGACAGCCCGTAGTCGCGCCATTCACCGGCCGCGACCATGCGACCGTAAAGCCCCATAATGGCGCCAAGTTCATGGCGGTCGAAAACGACCTTGTCCGGTTGTGACGGGGAGGTCTGCGAATTGCCTGGAAAGGGCGTCGGCGTTTGTACGGTCATATCCCGAGAGTGGGGGTAAATCCGCCCCAAATCAAGATATCTCCGTTTTATCTGGGCGATGCCGGTATGGCCGCCTTATTTGCGGCGCAAAGATGTCCGGTTTTTTTCTTTTTTGCTTCGTCATTTGGCCGGGTTCTCAAGGCAAAACGGATGCTAGAGCGAGAACGCTTTGCCCCGGTGTCGCGGTTTAACAGCCCCCACCCAGTTCGCGGCGCCGGGGATCTCGCTCTGAAATAACTGCAAAAGCCGAGACAGCTGACTGCCTGTCTCGGCTTTTCCTTTGTTTCACGAATGTCAGTGGCGCCGTGGTGGACCTCAGCCACACCAGACGCGGGCAATGCGCCCGTCTTCGCCGATGTCGATATTGGTGCGGTCCGGGCGAAAGTCTTCAGTCATCATCATACCGGGGAGAAGCACCCGCACAGGGTCAGGGATATCGACGGTTTCAAGCGCTTCCTGCAGCTCTCCAACAAGCGGGCTGACCAGATCGAGGGCGCAGCTTTGTTCCGCGGGCGCGGGCTGCACCGGATCGGTGGTCTCGGCGGTGACAGTTTCGTCCTGACAGGCCATCAATGTCAGAAGGGGGAGGATCATAAGGCGTTTCATCAGGTCTGGACTCCATAGCGAGCGAGGAACATCTCGACGGCGCTGTCGATGATTTTCTGTTTCCGGGTGTCGTCAAAACCGGGGGCGGCCTGAAAGACACGGGCCGGGATCAGCCGCACCTTGCAGAGCTCGGCGAATTGTTCCGCGGCCAGATCGATGTCGTCGATCCGCAAGTCGCCACGGGCGACACAGGCGGCGAGATAATGCGACAGGCGGGTTTTCACCAGACCGGGGCCACTGTCGTAGAATCTATGGCCGATCTCGGGGAATCTTGCGCTTTCGGCCACGGCAATGCGAAACACCGCGATGCCGAAATCGGAGAGCAGAAAATCGAGGATCTGGCGGCCCGCCGATTTCAGCAGGATTTCCGGTGGCTGGCTTTCGTCCATTTGCTCGGTGAAAGCATCGGCCTGGCGCGTGGTCTCGACCGCGGCGATCTCCAGAAACAGGATGCGTTTGTCCGGGAAATAGCTGTAGAGCGTCGCCTTGGACACATTGGCCTCGCGGGCGATGTCGTCGACCGAGGCGCCTTCGAACCCGTCTCTGAGAAAGACGGTGCGTGCGCCGGCAAGGACCTGATCGTATTTGCGGCCTTTTTTGATGCCGGGATGTGACTGCGCCATGGGACCTCCGTGGGGCCTCGGTGTCATTTGAACTTACTCACTTCATCCGCCGGGGCCAATGGCAGAAAAAAGGCAGGTCGCGAGGACCTGCCCAGTGCTCGACAGGGATGTCGATCGAGGTCGCACGACAAAGCGACCGAAAAATAAACTAAACTGAACAGTTCATATTCGCAAGCCTTTCTGAGAATTGCCCTTGCCTGCGGCAGAATTGTCGGTTGAAGTCAAAGCATAGGCGGCTTAACTTAGAACCATTCTAAACCAGAGGTCCGACATGATCCCCAGTTTCGCCAACCGCAAACGGTTTTCCGACCTGTCAGAGCAGGAAATTCTCGCGCTTGCCATCTCGAATGAAGAGGACGACGCGCGGATCTATCGGCAATATGCGGAACGTCTGCGCGGCGACTACCCGGACAGCGCCAAGGTTTTCGATGGTATGGCCGTCGAAGAGGACGGGCATCGCGAAGCTCTGATCAATCTGCATAAACAACGGTTCGGCGATGTCATTCCGCTGATCCGCCGCGAACATGTCTCTGGCTATTTCTCGCGCACGCCGGTGTGGCTGGTGGAAAACCTTGGGCTCGAGCGTATCCGCGACGAGGCCCGGGCGATGGAACAGGGCGCGGAAGCCTTTTACCGCAAGGCTGCCGAGCGGACGCAGGATGCCGACACCCGGGCGCTTCTGGGCCGTCTGGCCGCCGAAGAGGCGGGCCATGACATGCGGGCGGAGGAGCTGACCGCCGAGTATCTCGACGAGGACAGCCGGACCGAAGAGGAAAAGACTGCGCATCGGCAATTCGTGCTGACCTGGGTGCAGCCGGGGCTCGCCGGGCTGATGGACGGCTCGGTGTCCACTCTGGCGCCGATCTTCGCCACCGCCTTTGCCACACAGAACACCCACACGACCTTCCTCGTCGGTCTTGCGGCGTCGGTCGGCGCCGGGATCTCCATGGGCTTTACCGAAGCCGCTCATGACGACGGGGTGATCTCCGGTCGCGGCTCTCCCGTGAAGCGCGGCTTTGCCTCCGGGATCATGACCATGGTCGGTGGCCTGGGACATGCGCTGCCCTATCTCATTCCGGACTTCTGGACCGCAACCTTTATCGCCTTTGCCGTGGTGTTCATCGAACTTTGGGCGATTGCCTGGATTCAGAACAAATACATGGAAACGCCGTTCCTCCGCGCGGCATTTCAGGTTGTGCTCGGCGGCGTGCTGGTGTTCGCTGCCGGGGCGCTCATCGGCGGTGGCTGAGGGCGTTTCGAAACGCGCAGAACGAACTTCAGGACCTCCTCGTGACCAAGATTTATGTCGATGCCGATGCCTGCCCGGTGAAAGCTGAGGTGGAAAAGGTTGCCACGCGGCACAAGATCCCATGTCTACTGGTCTGCAACGGCGGGCTGCGCCCTTCTGAAAATCCGTATGTCGAGCTGGTCTTCGTGCCCGACGGGCCGGATGTCGCCGACATGTGGATCGCCGAGCGGGCCGGCAAGGGCGATGTGGTGGTGACGGCGGATATCCCGCTGGCCGCCAAGACGGTCGAGGCCGGTGCGCGCACGCTCAAACATGATGGCGAGGCCTTCACCCTCTCGAATATCGGCAATGCGCTGGCGACCCGCGATCTGATGTATGATCTGCGCGCCGCCGATCCGTTTCGCCAAGGTGGTGGCAAGCCGTTTTCCAAATCCGATCGCTCGCGCTTTCTCGATGCGCTGGAACGCGCCGTTCAGGGCGCAAAAAGGGATGCGACATGACAATCGAAGCGGTAATTTTCGACATCGGCAATGTGCTGATCGAATGGCAGCCTGAGCGGCATTACGATGCGGTGATCGGCGAGGCACGCCGTCGGGCGATGTTCGAGGCTGTGGATTTGCACGCGATGAACGATCTGGTGGATCAGGGCCATGATTTCCGTGCGACCATCGAGGCGGCGGCGGATCAATACCCGGAGTTCCGGGACGACATTCGCATGTGGTATTTCGACTGGATCAGGATGGCGACGCCCGCGATCCCCGGTTCGGTGACGCTGTTGCGGGCTTTGCGGGCCAAGCGCGTGCCGGTTTTCGCGCTCACCAATTTCGGCATCCAGAGTTTCGAGTTTGCCGAGACGCAATACCCGTTCCTGATGGAGTTCGACCGGCGTTATGTCTCCGGCCGCATGGGCTGTGTGAAGCCGCATTCGCTGATCTATGAAATGGTCGAGGCCGATTGCAAGATCGCGCCGGAGAAGCTTCTGTTCACCGACGATCGGCAGGACAACATCGACATGGCCGCCAGCAGGGGCTGGCAGACACATCTGTTCGAGGGGCCCGAAGGCTGGGCTGAGCGTCTTGTGTCGGAAGGCCTGCTCAGCGGGGCTGAGATCTCAGGCTAAGGCGCGTTCAGCGCGTTTGCCCAGAGGGATCTCTTTCACCGGCAGGTGCACGATGGCCGAAAACGCCCCGATGCCGACGCCGACCCACCAGACCATGGTGTAATCGCCGTAGAGATCATAGAGCCGCCCGCCGAGCCAGACGCCGAGGAAGGCTCCGAGCTGGTGCGAGAAGAACACGATGCCGTACAGCGTGCCCATGTAGCGCAGCCCGTAGATATGGGCGACGAGGCCCGAGGTCAGCGGCACGGTGGCAAGCCAGAGCGCGCCCATGACCACGGAGAAGACCAGCACCGAAGTCGGCGTGATCGGCAGGGCGATGAAAATCGCCGCCGCCAGCGTGCGCCCGACATAGATGCCCGAGAGCAGGTATTTTTTTGAGAACCGATTGCCGAGATAGCCGGCCATCAAAGTGCCGCCGATATTGGCTAGGCCAATGAGCGAGATCGAGATCGCGCCCAGGGCCGAGGTCGAGGACACGCCGAGAGAGGCCAAGGTGCCCGAGGGATCGATCGAGCCGCACATCTCGGTCACCAGTGCCGGGAAATGCGCGGTGATGAAGGCGAGCTGATAGCCGCAGGAGAAGAAGCCGAGGAAGATCAGCGTGTAGCTCGGATCGCGGAAGGCCTTGCCGAGAATGGCGCCGAGGCTCTCTTCCAGCTCGGCCTTGCTGGCGCTCTCCGGGCTGCGCATCATCGGCAGGACGGCCAGCGTGGCCAACACTGCGGCGGCGAAGAGCAGAAAGACATTCTGCCAGGACATCATCCCCAGAAGCCATTCTGCCAGCGGTGCGCCAAACACCTGCCCGGCGGAGCCGGCGGCGGTGGCAATCGCCAGCGACATGGAGCGGTTTTCATCCGAAGAAGCCCGGCCAACGACCGCGAGAATGACGCCGAACCCGGTGCCGGCGATGCCGAAACCGACCAGGGTTTCGTAAAGCTGGTGCGCTGTGGGCGAGACGGCGAGGGACGACAGAACCAGACCTGCAGCATAGATCAGCGCGCCCAGGATGATCGCCTTGCGATCGCCGATCCGTTCGGCCAGCGCGCCAAAGATCGGCTGGCCGATGCCCCAGAACAGGTTCTGAATGGCAATCGCCAGAGAAAACTCGGCGCGGGGCCAGTTGAATTCCGTGGCAATCGGGATCTGAAACACGCCGAAAGAGGCGCGGATCGCGAAGCTGACGATGATGACGATGCAGCCGGCCAGAAGCACTGGGGTGATGAGCGGGGTGCGTGTTTGGGACATCTGCGGTCTCCTTTGGCGCAGATCATCGCCAATTTGCCCATCAGGTCAATCGAATGATCGAGATGGTGCACATCACCTTTCCTTATGCGCACTTTTCATATCCGCTGCGGCGCAGTAAGGACGAGACATGAAAACGCTGATGGATATCTACGCGGCCCAGGTGGCCGAGGGCAGCCTGCGCGCCGATCCGGCGCAAGAGGCCGTGTTGCCGCTTTTGGACCGGGTGCGCACCGATCTGGCCAATCAACCTTCCGGCAAGAGAGGGTTGTTTTCCCTCATTGGCGGGCTGAAACGCCCCGAGGCGGTGCGTGGTCTTTACCTCTGGGGCGGGGTCGGGCGCGGCAAATCCATGCTGATGGATCTGTTCTACGATCACGCGCCGGTACCGGCCCGCCGGGTACATTTCCATGCTTTCATGCAGGAGGTGCAGGACGGCATCAATACCGCGCGCCAGGCAGGGACGGCCGATGCCATCGCGCCGGTGGTGGAGAAGATCGCCCGCGACATCAGGTTGTTGTGTTTCGATGAGATGCAGATCACCGACATCGCCGATGCGATGATCGTCGGGCGGCTGTTCGAGGGGCTGTTTGCCAAGGGGGTGACCGTGGTCACCACCTCGAACCGGGTGCCGGACGATCTCTACAAGGACGGGCTCAATCGCCAGCTCTTCCTGCCCTTCATCGAGATTATCAAACAGCGACTCGAGGTGCATCACCTGCATTCGCCGGTCGACTATCGTCAGGGCCGGCTGACCGGCACACCGGTTTATTTCCATCCGGTGACGGGCGATGTGCGGGCGACGATCAATGACATCTGGTCCGATCTTACGGGCAATGCCGGTGAGAGCCTGACGCTCAAGGTCAAGGGCCGCGACGTGGTGCTGCGGAAGTTCCACAATGGCATTGCGCGTGCGACCTTCTGGGATCTTTGCGGTCAGATGTTCGGCCCCGGCGATTATCTGGTGATCGCCGATGCGGTGAAGCTTCTGATCCTCGAGGACATCCCGCGCCTGACGCGCAACAATTTCAACGAGGCGAAACGTTTCGTCACCCTGATCGATGCGCTCTACGAGGCCAAGGTGCGGCTGGTCTGCACCGCTGTCGACGAACCGGAGCGGCTCTATATCGAGGGGGCAGGTGCGTTCGAATTCGAACGCACCGCCTCGCGCCTTCGGGAAATGCAGGATGCGACATGGGGTGAGGAGCGCTCGGAAATCGGTCCGGGGGACTGATTTCGGCAGCGAACGGGCGGAGCCCCGGACACCCTGAGAATAAGGCCTGAACCCTATCCTTCTGTCAGGATCTCGCGCACGCGCGGCGCGACCTCTTCGCCGTAGAGCCTGATCGTGTCCATGATGCCCTCATGGCTCACCGGGCCGGCGGAATATTTCAGATCGAAGCGATCGAGACCCAGCACCGACACGGTGGCGGCGATCTTCTGCGCCACGGTTTCCGGTGAGCCGACGAAAAGCGCGCCATTCTCGACCTCGTGCTCGAAGGCCTCACGCGACAGCGGCGGCCAGCCACGGCTGCGGCCGATGCGCTGATGCATGATCCGGTAGCCTTCGAAATAACGGTCGCGCGCCTCGGCGTCGGTGCTTGCGATATGGCCCGGAGAATGCGCGCCCAGGGGCAGCATCGGTGCGCCCATTTTCGAGCGCACATCGCGATAGAGATCGGCAAAGGGTTTGAACCGGGCGGGGCTGCCGCCGATGATCGCCAGTGCCATGGAAATATCGTTCGTCGCTGCGCGCACCACCGATTCGGGCGTGCCGCCGACGCCGATCCAAACCGGGATGGGGCTTTCCGGGCGCGGATAAACCACCTGATTTTTCAACGGCGTGCGGTGACGGCCCGACCAGCTGACCTTGTCCTCGGTGGTCAGGCGTTTGAACAGGTCGAATTTCTCCTCGAACAGCATTTCGTAATCCGAGAGATCGAAACCGAAGAGCGGGAAGCTTTCGGTGAAAGACCCGCGCCCGAGGGTGATCTCGGCGCGTCCCTTTGAGATCGCCTGCAGCGTCGAGAACCGTTGAAATACCCGGATCGGATCGTCGGAGGACAGCACCGTGACGGCCGAGGTGAGCTTGATACGGGAGGTCTGCGCCGCAATGGCCGCGAGCACCGGTTCGATGGCGGAGACGGCGAAATCCGGACGGTGATGTTCGCCGAGGCCAAAGACATCGAGCCCGACCTGATCGGCTAGAACGCCCTCTGCGACGACATTGCGGATGACCTGACCCTGCGGCAGGTCATTGCCATTCTCGTCCCAGGTGACATCGCCAAAAGTATCTACGCCGAATTCCAAAGCCATCTCTGTGCGCTCCTCGTAAGTGAGCCTCACAGATACGCAAGCCGGTGCCGTTTACAAACCCGCACCGGCGCACAGAGACTGTTGTGCAAAGCGCGGCTCAACCGTTCAGCTGAAGCACATGGCCCGCGAGATAGAGTGAGCCGCAGATCAGGATCCGGGCCTCGGGGGCATTGGCGACAATGCTGCGCACGGCGGTCAGAACGGAATCCGCCTCGATCGCATTGAACCCTTCGGCGCGGGCGAACTCAGCGGTTTCCTCGGCCGAAAGTGTCGCTTGCGAGTCCGGGATCGACACGGCGATGAGCTCTTGGCAGTGGCGCGCCAGCGGGCGCAGGTAGCCGCCGACATCCTTGGTGCCGAGCATGCCGCAGACCATATAGGTCGGGCGCTGGGGCAGGCGATCCAGAGCTTCGGCCAGTGCCTCGCCCGCCGCCGGGTTATGCCCGCCGTCGAGCCAAAGCTCCGCCTCGGGCGCGGCTTCGATCAGCGGCCCGGTCTTGAGCCGCTGCATCCGTGCGGGCCAATAGGCATCGGTGAGCGCCGCCTCGAAAGATACATCGTCATAGCCGAGATGACGCAGGGCGGCGATGGCGGCGCCGGCGTTGAGGATTTGGTGATGTCCAATGAGCCGTGGCAGCGGCAGGTCCCGCAATCCGCGCTCGTCCTGATAGATCAGCCGGCCATTTTCTTCCCAGACGTGCCATTCCTGACCATAGCGCAGCAAGGGCGCGCCGAGCCGGGCCGCGGTGGCCTCGATCACGTCGAGCGCCTCATCCGGTTGCGGACCGACGATACAGGGGACACCGCGCTTGATGATCCCGGCTTTCTCGCGGGCAATCTCGGTCAGCGTTTCGCCGAGGAATTGCGTGTGATCGATGGAAATGGGGGTGATGATCGTGAGTTCCGGCGTCTCGATCACATTGGTGGCGTCCAGCCGGCCACCGAGCCCCACTTCCAACAGCGTGTAATCCGCCTTCGTGCGCGCCATGGCCAGAAGCCCGGCGACCGTGGTGATCTCGAAATAGGTGATCGGTTCGCCACCGTTGGCGCGTTCGCATTCCTCGAGCACCTGCATCAGGGCGTCTTCGGAAATCAGTTCGCCGGCGAGGCGGATACGCTCGTGAAACCGTGCCAGATGCGGCGAGGTATAGGCGTGGACCTTTTTGCCGGCGGCCTCGAGCCCGGCGCGGATCATTGCCTGGGTCGAGCCCTTGCCATTGGTGCCGGCGATATGGATCACCGGCGGCAAGCTGCGCTCGGGGTGATCCAACGCGTCCAGCAGGCGCCAGACGCGATCCAGCACCAGGTCGATGATCTTCGGGTGCAGGGCCATCAACCGGTCAAGGATGATGTCCGAATTCTGGCTGTTCACTTATCGGCTTCCTCGGCACTGTTGGCTTCGGCGTTTTCAGCCTCCGGGGCGGCCTTTTCGGGCGCGGGGGCGGGAAGATCGCCGGCCACGGCCGGAGAAAGATTGCCCAGCATGCGCAGAATGGTGACCAACTCGTCTTTCATCTTCATGCGATGGGTGACGCGGTCGAGCATGCCGTGATCCAGAAGATATTCGGCGCGCTGGAAGCCCTCGGGGAGTTTCTCACGAATCGTTTGTTCGATCACCCGCGGCCCGGCAAAGCAGATGAGCGCGTTGGGCTCGGCGATCTGAACGTCGCCCAGCATGGCATAGGAGGCGGTGACCCCGCCGGTGGTCGGATGGGTCAGGACGACGATATAGGGAAGATTCGCCTCTTTCAGCATCTCGATTGCCACGGTGGTGCGCGGCATCTGCATCAGCGAGAGAATGCCCTCCTGCATGCGGGCGCCACCGGCGGCGGAGAACATCACGAAGGGGCGTTTCAACGCGATGGCGCGCTCGACAGCGGCGATGAAGGCGTTGCCGACATACATGCCCATGGAGCCCGCCATGAAGGAAAAATCCTGTGCCGCGGCGACGACCGGGGTGCGGCCGATTTCGCCCTCGGCGACCAGCATTGCCTCTTTCTCGCCCGTGGCTTTCTGAGCGGCGCGCATGCGGTCGGGATATTTTTTCTGGTCGCGGAACTTGAGCGGGTCCTCGATCGGGTCCGGCACCGCGATTTCCGAGAAGATCCCGCCGTCGAACAGCGCCGTGAACCGGTCGCGCGGCGTGATATGCATGTGATGGTCGCATGTGGTGCAGACATTGAGATTGTCCGCCAGCTCCCGGTGGAACAGCATGGTGCCGCATTCCGGGCATTTGGTCCAAAGGTTGTCCGGAGTGTCGCGTTTCGAGAACAGCGAATTGATCTTCGGACGGACGTAGTTGGAGATCCAGTTCATGCGCGGGCCTTTGAACGTTACGTGACTTGGGTCGGTTCTTGAGGGTTCAGATAATCCCCCGGGCCGTGAATTGCAATCAACGCCTGAGCGCCAGACGAGCCACCAACCAGCTCACCAGCAGCAAGAGCGCTTGCATCACCATGATCTTGGGATCGGAATAGAGCGTTTCCGGGGCGGTGGTTTGGGCGAAAAGGCCAAAACCGGACATGGTGTTCTGTTGCGGGGCAAAGAGAACCGCCGAGATGTTGTTGACGAAATGCAGGGCGATCCCTGGCCCAATTGTTCCGGCCCGCATGGTCAGATCACCGGCGATTACGCCGAATCCCATAGCCCAGAGCACCGGGAAAAGTGCGGCGAGACCTTCGCTCGTACCGTTGAGATGGGCCAGTCCGAACAGCACCGAGGCGGCGGCGAGACCCAGCGGGTAGGAGCCGGTGCTGGCCGCGATCTGGCTTTGCAGATAGCCGCGAAAGAACAGTTCTTCGGCACTGACCTGAATGATCAGGCCCAGGAGTGCGAAGGGCATCCAGAACAGCCATGTGCCAAAGGACAGCTGAGCGACCGGTTCCGGCCCCTCGTCCCAGGGCAACAGGAAGCTCAGCAGGGTGAAGACCGCGATCCATTTGAAGGTCACGCGAAATTGTGCCCGCATCAGGGCCGCCGGGCCGGTCAGGTCGCGCAGGCTGCGCCCGTGCAGGCGTTTGGCCATTTCTATCGACCCCATGAGCAAAAGGGCGAAACTCGCGAGGATGACGAACATGCCGCCGGGGGTGGTGCCGATCATCAGCTCTTCCGGGCCGAGATGAAACGGCATGAGATTGGGGGCGATGCGGCCGATGAGCGCGAAAGACAGCGGTGTCAGCACGCTGCCGATCAAAAGCGCGCCCAGAATCATCACACCGACGCGCCAAAGCTCCGGACGGCGCAATGCCGAGGCGATGATCGGCGCGTAAGGATGTGTCTTGAGCTGGTTTTGAGCCATGATGCGAGAGTTCCCAACCGGTACTCTGCAGCGTTAGCATGCAGGGCAGGCAGGGGAAAGCGCCGGAAAAGCGCGGGAACTTGCCGATGACCCGGCAATGTGACCGCTCCCCGGCTTGGAAGCCGCGCGCAACCGCGTTATGCGGAGCGCCAACCGTTGGTAGAGGGGGCGATGATGCGTGTACGGATGGGGATCGCGGGGCTTTTGGTGCTGGGGCTGTCCGCCTGTGAGATGGAGCTGCCGTCCTCTTCCGTGGCCCCGCCACCGCGCAGTGTCACCCTGTCGCAAAGCAATGTCTCCGTCGCCGGGCCGAGCGGCTTCTGTGTCGATCCCGGCTCAATCCGCGACACGCCGGAGGGGGGCTTCGTCCTTTTGGGCAATTGCGGCGGGTTGAGCGGCAGGTCAAATCCGGCGCTCAAGGGCAAGACCGCGATGCTCACCCTTTCGGTGACCGCGCCGATGCAGGACCCGGAACAATTCGACACGCCGAGTCTCGAGGCGTTCTTCCGTTCGGAAGCCGGGCGCCGGACCCTGTCGCGCGCCGGAGCGGCGCGGACCGTCACCGTGATCGAGAGTGCGCCCGAGGCGGAAACCCTGTGGCTCCATGCCCGGGACTCCGCGCCCGGGGCCCTGCCGGGGCAAGGGGCGGAATATTGGCGTGCCTTGTTCCTTCTGGACGGGCGTCTGGTCACCGCCACCGCCACGCCCTTTGCAGAGGCGCCGATGCCGGAAGCGCAGTTGCGCGGGGTGCTGAGCCGCTTTGTGGCAGAGCTGAAACGACGCAATCGCACGATGTCATGAACAGGATGTCGTGAAACGGTCCGGCCCCTTCGAACAGGACTGTTGCGCAAATGGGACCAAATTTTGGATTTTAAGCTGGTTTGTTGAGTAGAACCTCTTGATAGTCGTAGTAAGACTCTGAAGAGAAAGAAAAGGTTGCTTCCGGAATGCGGCGTCGGTTCAAGAACTTGATTGAAAAGCAGGTCAATTCCCTGGCGATCCGTCGTTGGGCACGCCGGGCCAATGCGGCGGAGCATATGCCCCTGCCGGTTTTGCGCCGTTTCCGGGGCTTTGCCCGCGGGCTTCGGTGGGAGCTGGATCGGTTTCTGTTCGTGGCCGACGGGCGGCTGGCCCTGCCGCTGATCGGCTCGAACGCGATGCAATTGCCGCTCTATACCGATTGGTCCCATCGACCGGAGATCTGGCGCGGACCCATTTCGCCGCCGGGGGCTTCGGCCGTGTCGACCAAGACCGCGATCGGATCCGAGGCCGTGCTGTATCACGATTGTGACATTTCCGAACTGAGCTTTCGGCAGGTGCGCAACACTTCGGAAGAGGATCTGGCCCCCTTCGGGCTGCGGCTCGATGTGTTCCGCTTTGACGGCTCGTTCCTGTCGCTCTCGGTCGAGACGCCGGATCATGCCTGCGAAGGGTTGAGCCGCCGGCATCTGATGCGCCTGAGCTACACGGTGGAGCTTGAAAGAAGCATCGAGATTTTTGCCCGGCTGAACGTCAAGCATGGTCCCAATCTGGAGCAGGTGGTGCGTGAATTGCCGCTTCACACGGATGAAGGCTTTGTGGAATTCGACCTCGCCTATACCAAGCTCAACGAGAAACGGGTGGAGAAACTCTGGGTCGATCTGATTTTCGAAGATCCCGAGATGAACCAGATCGAGATCAGGGATCTGACCCTGTCGCGCCATCCGCGTGCGGAGCTTTGACAGTGAAACGTTTGACGGAGAAAAACGATGGATGAGGTGACACTGGTCAAGACGCGGCTTCAGGCCGGGATCTGGGAAGGCGAATTGCATGTCTCCGGCGAGGCCGCGCCCCTGCCGGAAATCGAGGTGACCCATCTCGATCAGCCGGTCTCCGGCGGTCATACGCTGAGCGAGGACCCGGAGCGCGATGGCGTGTGGTTCTTTCGCTTCGCGGTGCCCGGTGAGTTGCTGGGGGACGGGGTGCAGACCTTTGTCTTTTCCGACCGGGGTACGGGGGCGGTGCTCAATTCGCTCACCCTGATCGCAGGCGAGGCCCTGGCCGATGACATCCGGGCGGAAATGGATCTCCTGCGGCAGGAACTCGATATGCTCAAACGCGCCTTCCGTCGGCATTGCCTCGATACCGGGGCGAATTAAGCGGCGTTGATCTGACGCGGCGTTTCGGATGACATCTGTGCCGTTGCTTGCGCATCTTGGCGCGGCAAAGGGAGGCACTGACATGACCCACTATCCGCATCTTCTGGCCCCGCTGGACCTCGGTTTCACCACATTGCGCAATCGCACCCTGATGGGGTCGATGCACACCGGGCTCGAGGAGCGTGGCGATTGGCAGGCCGTGGCCGCCTTTTACGCCGCCCGTGCCAGAGGCGGCGCCGGGATCATCGTCACCGGCGGTATGGCGCCGAATGCCGAGGGCGGGGTCTACCCGGGGGCGGCGGGGCTTTTCTCCGATCAGGACATTGCCAACCACCGGCTGGTCACGGATCGGGTCCATGCCGAGGGCGGCAAGATCGCCATGCAGATCCTCAATGCCGGTCGCTATGCCTATGGCCCGAACTGTGTCGCGCCCTCTGCGATCAAATCACCGATCTCGCCCTTCAAGCCGACCGAACTGGATGAGGCCGGGATCGAGAAACAGATCGCCGATTACGCCACCGCCGCCGTGCGCGCCAAAGCGGCGGGTTATGACGGGGTCGAGGTGATGGGCTCCGAAGGCTATCTGATCAACCAGTTTCTGGTCACCCACACGAACAAGCGCGAGGACGCCTGGGGGGGCTCCTATGAGAACCGCATGCGCTTTCCGATCGAGGTCGTGAAGCGAGTGCGCAAAGCGGTCGGACCGGAGTTCATCGTGATCTACCGCATCTCGATGATCGATCTCGTGCCGAATGGCTCCTCTTGGGACGAGGTGGTGCGACTCGCGAAAGAGGTTGAAAACGCAGGGGCGACGATCCTCAACACCGGCATCGGCTGGCACGAGGCGCGGGTGCCGACCATCGCCACCTCTGTGCCGCGCGCCGCCTTTTCCGAGGTGACCAGGCGGATGATGGGCGAGGTGTCGATCCCGGTGATCACCTCGAACCGCATCAATCACCCGCAGGTGGCCGAAGACGTGATCGCCGAGGGCTGTGCCGATATGGTCTCGATGGCGCGACCCTTCCTGGCCGATCCGGATTTTGTCACCAAGGCGGCAGAGGGCAGGGCCGACGAGATCGCGCCCTGTATCGCCTGCAACCAGGCCTGCCTCGACCACACGTTCTCCGGCAAGTTGACCTCCTGTCTGGTCAATCCGCGGGCCTGTCATGAGACCGAGCTCGACTATGCGCCGGTGCAGGCGGCGAAAACCGTTGCCGTGGTCGGCGCGGGTCCGGCCGGTCTGATGAGCGCCATTGTCGCCAGTCAGCGCGGTCATAACGTGACGCTTTTCGACAAGGCGTCCGAGCTTGGTGGTCAACTCAACATGGCGAAGCAGGTGCCGGGCAAGGAGGAATTCTTTGGCCTCGTCGACTGGCTCAAGACCATGGTCGCGCAAGCCGGGGTCGCGGTGAAGCTCGAGACCGAGGCAACGCCGGAGCTGCTTGCGCCGTTCGACGAGGTGGTGATCGCCACCGGCGTCATCCCGCGCGATCCTGAGATCCCGGGTCAGAATGATTTCGGCAATGTCGTCAGCTATCTCGACATCCTCAAAGGCGTCCATGTGGCCGGCCCGCGGGTGGCGGTGATTGGCGCTGGCGGCATCGGTTTCGATGTGGCGGAATATCTGACCACGACCGAAAGCCCGACGCTGAACCTTGCCGAATGGAAAAAGGAATGGGGGATCACTGACCCGGTGCAGGACCGGGGCGGGCTTGCCAGCTCCGGGCCGCAGCCGGAGCCGGCGGCGCGTCAGGTCACGCTGTTGCAGCGCAAGGCCGAGAAGCCCGGCAAGCGGCTGGGCAAGACAACCGGCTGGATCCACCGTGCGACCCTGCAGATGAAGGGGGTGAAGATGATGGGCGGCGTCAGCTATGACGAGGTCACCCCGGAGGGGCTTTTGATCACCAAGGACGGCGAACAGAAGCTGATCGCAGCCGACACGATCGTGCTGTGTGCCGGGCAGCTTTCGCAACGCGATCTCGCCGACGTGCTGGAGGCCCAAGGCAAGCGCTGTCATGTCATCGGCGGCGCCGATGTTGCGGCGGAACTGGACGCCAAACGCGCGATCGATCAGGGGGCAAGGCTGGCGGCTCGGTTGTGATCTTCGCGGCGGGCTTCAGGTGAATGCTCGCTTGGCGGACTTAGCTGCCATTTGAACAAAGAGATATTCGGCGCGGAACAAGGCGAAGCCGCCGCGCCTGCGCTGGCCCGTTCCGGCGGGCGAGCGCATTCTCAGCCGCGCTCAACGGATTGATCCTGCACGGATCTGGCGAGCATAAAGCGGCGACCACAGAGGTCAAAGCGCTCACCCACGGGCCAGCGCTGGCGCTCTGTATCCAAATGTCCCCTCTGGGCTCATTCCGACCGATCTTCGGCCAGAAACGGCCCGTCATTCTCGATTGTTTCCCTGTTTCCGGACCTAAAACGATCCTCGAAACACCACGCTATTGTCCCCCAACTTCCGCATTCTTGCCCGATTTGGGCGCGATACCATCCGATAGGGGCAAAGACGTAGGTATGATTATATGGACCGACTGACTGAAATGGAGGCCTTCGCCACAGTTGTGGATCAAGGGGGCTTTACGGATGCGGCGAAAAAGATGGGGATTTCCAAATCCGCCGTTTCGAAGCATGTGTCAGCGCTGGAAGCGCGTCTGGGCGCGCGCCTGCTCAATCGTACCACGCGCCGGGTGTCGCCGACCGAGATCGGTCTGGCCTATTATGATCGTGCGCGCCGGGTTCTCAACGACGCCGGCGAGGCCGACGCGCTGGTGACCTCGATGCAATCGGCGCCTTCGGGGCTGTTGCGCATTTCGGTGGCCACGGATTTCGGCGTCAATCACCTGTCGCCGGTTCTGGGCGAATTCCTCTCTGAATTCCCTGAAATTCAGGTCAATATGGTTCTGAACAACCGCTATGTGGAGCTGATTTCCGAAGGGTTCGACATGGCGGTGCGTATCGGCGAGCTGGAAGACAGCACGCTGCGCGCGCGCAAGCTCACCGAGACCACCAAACGCATGGTCGGTGCCCCCGCCTATTTCGAGAAATACGGTCGCCCGCAGAAGATCGACGATCTCAACGAACACAAGCTCCTGCATTACTCGAACCAGTCGAATGGCGCCGTGTGGAAACTCACCGCGCCGTCCGGTGAAAAGCGTCAGGTGCGCACCGCCGGCTGGCTTACCGTGAATGACGGGCAATCGTTGCTGAACGCCTGTATCTCCGGGCTTGGCATCGCCTATCTGCCGTCCTTTCTCTATGCCGAGGCTATGGACAAAGGCCTGATCGAAGAGGCAATTCCGGATCTGCCGCCGGAGACCCAGGGCATCTATGCCGTCTACCCGCCGGGGCGGTTCACCCAGCCGAAAGTCCGGGCTTTCATCGATTTCCTTGTGCATTCCTTCGCCGACAAGGGACCGGACAGCTGGTGATGGAGCCTTGGTGACAGGCCTCTGGTGACGGACGCCGGTGATGGGCCATAGCCGATTTTAAAATCTCGTGGAGAGAGGTGCCCGAATGAGGGTGCGACCTACTGGGTCGAGGCGATCACCGCTTCGACCCTTCTGTTTTGCATCCGGCCCTCTTCGCTGCTGTTCGAGGTGAGCGGCGCGAGATAGCCGATACCTTCGGCGCTGATCTGTGCGGGCGCGATGCCATAGGTCGAAATCAACCGTTCCCGAACCGCTTCGGCACGTTTGCGCGAGAGTGCGGTGTTGGCCTCGAGCGCACCGGTGTTGTCGGTATGTCCGACCAGAACGATTGTTGTCCCGGGATGAGCCGAAAGATAGCCGGCCAGATTCTGCAGCGAGGCAAAGGGACCGGAGCCGAGACTCGAGGAACCGGTTTCGAAACTCAGATCGGTCAGCACCACGCGGCCACGGGCGGCGAGCCGGTCGGTGAGGCCCTGATCACTGGCCCCGCTCAGCGGCGATGGCACCGTGGCGGTCGGGGCCGGGGTCAGGGTGACATCGGTGCCAACCATAGCGTCGTCCGACGGGGTGACCGTGCTGATCTGGATGAATCCCGTCTCTTGCGCTTTGCTGCTCAGCAGGCTGACCACGCGCCCATCGGGATGGCGGGCCAGAAGATATTGGAAATCGCCCAGATCCACATGCATCATCGGTTCCGGCAGAAGATCCAGAAGATAGCGGAAATCGAACCCGCCACAGAAGGTATCGGCACAGGAAAACAACAGGTTGAACCCGGCGTCCTCGAGTTGGGTTTTCACAGGCGTGATCATCTGAAGGCTGGTGAGCGAGGTGCCGGTGAGCCGGTAGGCCTTTTGTTCGACATCGCCCTCGGCCATCAGTCGCGGCGTATTCTCGCCCTGATAGGGCCCCGAGGGGAAGGGTTCCGCCGAGGCGAATTCAAGCGTCCGCCCGCTCTCCACCGCGGCCCCGGGCAGATCGAGCGCGTGCATCGGGTCTGGCAGGGCAATCTGTGCGAGGCAAAGGAGGATGCCAGTGGCAAAGGTGGACGTGCGGATCATGGGGCCTCTGAGACGGGTTTGGTCCTGTAGTGGTACTGCCCGACCTCGGTCATTCCAAGCGAAGAATAGAGCGCCAGCGCGCCTTGGTTGGCGCGGGTGACCTGCAATGCCAGAGTTTCGGCGCCTTGCCGGCGTGCCCAGTCCACGGCCAAGGCCATCATCGCACGGCCCAGCCCGTGCCGGCGTGCGGTGGGGCTGACTTCGAGCGCATGAAGGGCGGCAATGCCTTGGTGAATGGCGATGAAACAGGCGCCTGCGGGTGTGTCGTTCAGGCGACCGAGAACCGAGGATTTCGGCCCAGCACCCCGCTCCATCACCGCCAGCCGGGTTGCCCCGATGCCGCCCTCGGCCCAGATCTCGCGCTGGATCGCAATCGGTGGCCAGGTCATGTAGCCCATTGTCGGATCGGCCGCAGGCAGGAGCGCGGAAGAAGAGTTCAGGTGACAGCTCAGGCAGGCCACGGGATCGAAGGCCCGGTAGCCGCGTCGGGCCAGTTCCTGATCGAAGGCCGTCTCATCGGTGCGGATTTGAAACAGGGCATCACGGCCGTCCCGGGCAAACCGCGCCTCGATCAGCCTCAGCGCTTCCGGGGTGAAAGCCCCGTCGAGCGTCGCGGCGGAAACCCGGCTGCCTCCGCCCGCGCCGTCGCGATAGGTGAACGGACCGATTTGGGTGCGATTCGCGGGCGGCCAGGTTGCTTCGAAAGCGGCGAAAACTGCGTCGCTGTCGGGCATAGCTCAGCTGTGCTCTTCGGCGGGGAACAGTGTCGCCAGTTCCATCAGGGCCGCCTCGACCATGGCACCATCCTGACCGCGAATCACGATATTGGTGCCAAAGGCGCCGTCGCGGTTGAACGGGTAGGAGCCCATCGACAGGTCGGGATAGCGTTTGGCAAGATCGCCCAGCGGTTCGGCCACGGTGCTCTCGGGGCGGTTGATGCGATAGCTCTGGGACAGGAGCGGTTTGCCGCCGGTGATCCGCGGCAAGAGCCCCGCCACCATGGCGGCAAAGATATTGGGCACACCGGCCATGACATGCACGTTTTCGACCGAGAACCCCGGCGCGATCGAGACCGGGTTGTCGATCAGCTCCGCCCCCTCGGGAATGCGGGCCATGCGCATCCGGGCGTCGTTGAATTCCACGCCACGACCTTCGTAATGCGCCGTCAGCAGCGCTTTGGCGTCGTCGCGCACCCCGATCGAGCGATCAAAGGCGGCGGCGATGCAATCGGCGGTGATGTCGTCATGGGTCGGTCCGATGCCACCGGAGGTGAAGACATGGGTGTATTTCGCCGAGAGCGCCCGAACCGCCTCGACAATCGCCTCGCGATCATCCGACACGACACGCGATTCCTTGAGATCGATGCCGATCCGGGTCAATTCGCCGGCGAGGTGATACATATTCGCATCGCGGGTGCGTCCCGACAGGATCTCGTCCCCGATGATCAGAATGGCGGCGGTGGGATTCGGCGTGGTCATCTCGGGCCCTCCTTGAGCGGCTGTTCCCTTCGGTATAATCCTCGTCTCATGCGCTTTCAAACTGAACTGATCCCCGCCACGCTTTTGCGCCGCTACAAACGCTTCCTCGCCGATATCCGACTCGAGGACGGGTGCGAGGTAACCGCCCATTGCCCCAATCCCGGCTCGATGATGGGGCTTGCGGACGAGGGGCTTCGGGTCTGGGTCGAGCCGAATGACGACCCGAAGAAAAAGCTCAAATACGGGCTCAGGATCGTCGAGGCGGACGGCGCCATGGTGGTGGTCGACACGGGGGTGGCGAACCGTGTCGTCAAGGAAGCGCTTTGGGCCCAAGAGGTGCCGGGGCTCACGGGCGAAGTGAAGGCCGAGGTCAAATATGGCGAGAATTCCCGGGCGGATTTTCTCGTGATGCAAGACGGGCAGAGGATCTGGGTCGAGGTGAAATCCGTGACCCTGTCGCGTCAGAAAGGCCGCGCGGAATTTCCCGATGCCAAGACCGCACGGGGTGCGAAACATCTCTCGGTGCTCGCGGATCAGGTGGCCAAGGGCGATCGGGCGGTGATGCTCTATCTCGTGTCGCGTGACGATTGCATCGGCTTTGCGCCCGCCGGTGATATCGACCCGACCTATGCGAAAGCAGAGGCCGCGGCGCGCGCCGCCGGGGTCGAGATCATGGTCTATCCGGTGGAAATCACGCCAAAGCTGTCCCCGGGGCGGGTCGTTTTTGTACCCCGACCCTTGCAACAGATCTAACCCTTGCGCTCTGGCCCTTTGCGCTCAAAGTCCTTATATCGGGGCCAAAGACAATGGAGTGGACCCTTGGACGAGACGCATCGCGGCCGTATCACCAAAGACGGAATTCGGATTTACGAGGACGCCGATTTTGCCGGCATGCAGGCGGCCGGCCAGGTCGCGGCGCAGATCCTCGATGAGGTGGCCGAGCTGGTTGTGCCCGGCGCGACGACCGAAGAGATCGACGCCTTTATCGAACGTCGGGTGACCGAGCTGGGGACCACCTCGGCGACCATCGGTTACAAGGGCTACAAACACGCCTCGTGCATCTCCACCAATTATGTCGTGTGTCACGGTATTCCCGGTTCGAAAATCCCGGGCCACAAGGATGACAAGCTGCTGGATGGCGACATCATCAATATCGACGTTACCGTGATCAAGGATGGCTGGTTCGGCGACAGCAGCCGGATGTATTTCGCCGGCAAGCCGAAGAAATTCGCCGAACGTCTGGTGCAAGTGACCCATGATTGCCTGATGTTCGGCATCGAACAGGTCAAGCCCGGCAACACATTCGACGATATTGCCCGCGCGATTCAGGAACATGCACAGAAACACCGCATGTCGGTGGTGCGCGATTTTTGCGGCCACGGGCTGGGCCGGGTGTTCCATGCCCCGCCGAACGTGTTGCACTACGTGCCGCATCGTCGTCCGGGCGACAGCGCGCCGGTGCTCGAAGAGGGCATGTTCTTCACCATCGAGCCGATGATCAACCTCGGCCGTCCGGAGACCAAGGTCCTGAGCGACGACTGGACCGCGATCACCAAGGACAAGAAGCTTTCGGCTCAGTTCGAACATTCCATCGGCGTTACCGCGACCGGGTGCGAGATCTTCACCCTGTCCCCGGCCGGGAAGTTCTATCCGACCTACGAGGTCTGAGCCGCGCGGCGCGCGTCAGCTTTTCTTTCGCGAATCTGACCGGTGGGGGCCTCGGGCTCCTGCCGGTTTGTCGCACCTGTCCCGGGCGCAGGCTTGCGCGAAGCCGGGCGAAGCTCTACCAAGGTAGTCAGTTCGCCGCTCCGGCTGACCTGAGGGCCCTTGCCTCTTGTCCAACGGCGTTCATGCGTGGCTTGTTCGAGCGCCGGACCTTTGCAAGCCCGAGGGGGACACCTATGAAATCGACCCTTACGCGGGCGGCGCTCATCGGCGCTGCCACATTCCTTGTCACATCCATCGGCACGACAGCATTCGCGCAGGAGGTGACGCTTCGTTTCCAACATTTCGTTTCGCCCAATTCCGGCTCGCCCATGTATTTCATGGAGCCCTGGGCCGAGAAGATCGAGAAAGACAGCGGCGGGCGGATCAAGATCGAGCTCTATCCGCTGATGCAGCTGGGCGGCAAAGCGCCGGATCAATACGACCTGATCCGCGACGGTGCCATCGATGGCGGCTGGGTCATTCCGGGCTATCAGCCGGGGCGTTTCCCGGAGACCGAGGCGCTCGAACTGCCCTTCATGATGCCGAAATCCGGCGAGCTGGCCTCGATCGCCGCGTGGAATTTCACCCAGAAATATCTGATGGATGATTTCAGGGATGTGCATGTTCTGGCCGCGCATATGCATGGCGAGGGGCTGGTGCACAAGAAAGGCGCGCCGCTCAAGACCGTCGAGGATTTCGACGGGCTGAAACTGCGCGCACCGACCCGGACCTCGACGCTGCTTCTGGACAAGCTCGGCGCGGTGCCGGTGGGCATGCCGGTTCCGGCCTTCCCGGAGGCCCTGGCCAAGGGCGTCTTGGATGGTGGTGTGATCACCTATGAAATGGCACCGTCTCTGAAGCTCGACGAGCTGACCGACAGTCACACGGATGTCGCGGGCGACCGCTCCTTCTACAATCTCTATTTCATCTGGGCGATGAACAAGGCGCGCTATGACAGCCTGCCCGAGGATCTGAAGGCCGTGATCGACCGCAATTCCGGGCTCATGGCCTCGCAATGGGCCGGTGCCGCCTATGATCTGGGCGATGAGGACGGGCTCAAGGTGATTGCCGCCTCCGACAATGAGATCGCGGTTCTGAGCGAAGAGGAAACCGCCAAGATCAAAGCCGTCGGCGCCGAGGTCGAAGCCGATTGGATCGCCGAGATGAGCAAGAAAGGCTATGACGGCGCCGCCTTGGTGGCGGATGCCAAGGCGATGGTGGTCGAGGCGATCGACCGCGGGCCCTGGATCGACGTGCAGGGCGCCTCTGCTGGGTATCTAGCCGGGCAGTAAGCTCTCAGTTCTCAGAAAAATCAAAGCCGCCTTTCGGGGCGGCTTTTTGTTCGGCTGATGTCACACCCCGATGCGGCGCGGCAGATCAAACATATCGGTGAGATGCGTGGCGCCCTCAGCGATCAGCCGCGTGCCATCGCCATGCGGGTCGAAGCCAAAGCAGCGCATGCCCGCCCGCCGCGCGGCGATACAGCCCGACGGGCTGTCATCGATCACCAGGCAATGTTCCGGCGCCACGCCCATGCTCTCGGCGGCGATCAGGAAAAGTCCGGGATCGGGTTTCGCCACGCCATGGGTGTGGGCGGAATGGATGCGGCCCTTGAGCCGTTCGAACACTGCCGGATGCGCGCCTAGGGTCACGTCCATTTTCTCCATCGGCCCGTTCGAGCCGACGCAATAGGGAATGCCCGCCGCGTCGAGCGCATCGAATGCCGCCTCGATCCCCGGGATCAGCGGCACGCCGGAGCGCAGCATCTCGAAGACCCGCGGATAGACCTCGACCTGCCAATCCTCGGGCAGCTTGGCCCCCGCGGCCCGGGCGCGGTCGCCGACCGTGGCCATGGTGCCGCCGACGTATTTGGTTTCCAGTTCGTGGAGAGAGATGTTCAGGCCGAAGCGGGCGAACTCATCGCGCAGGAACTCCAGCAGCGGCGGTTCGCTGTCGACGATCACACCGTCGCAATCAAAGATCACCAATCTCGGCGGCATGTCTGTCACACTCATTTCGGCTCCAGGAAGTTGATTTTCGTGTCGCCATAGCGGCGGGTGTCCAGGAGGGTGAGCGCCTCCGGCGGGGTGATCGCGGCGCTGTCTTCCCACACCACGAGCGCGCGTTTGGTGAGCCAATTGCCTTTGAGGGCGGCGGCGATGGCCTTTTCCCCCAGAGCCTTGCCATAGGGCGGATCGAGAAAGATCAGGTCATAGGGTTCGGACGGGTTCACGGGCAGCCGCGTGGCATCCGCGCGCATCAGGGTACAGAGATCCTGCGCTTTGCATTTGGCGATATTCTCGGCGATCAGCCCCTGCGCCTTGCGCCCGTCATCGACAAAGGTGACGCAGTCAGCACCTCTGGAGAGCGCTTCCAAGCCCAACGCACCGGTGCCGGCGAAAAGATCGAGCACGCGGGCATCCTCGACCGCATCGCCATATTTGCCGGCCACCAGAACCGAGAACAGGCTTTCGCGCACCCGGTCGGTGGTCGGGCGCAGATGCGCGCCGGCATCGCCCTTGCCAAGGGCGGCCAGGGCCAGCCCGCGATATTTTCCGGCGATGATCCGCATCAGCCGCGCATCAGGGCTTTGAGATCGGTCGCGGGGTCGGCGACCAGCGCCGGGTCCGCCGTCTTGCCGCTCTCGATCAGCCGCTTGGCCACCATATAACCGCGCGGATCGTTCATCGCGTCGATGGCGATGAGCTGTCCGTCTTTGTAATACCAATGCGACCGGGTGCCGTCGGCCTCGCGAATGACCACCTGATCGTGGCCGGTAGAGAGACCTGCGATCTGTAGCTTGACGTCATATTGATCCGACCAGAACCACGGCTTGGGCGTGTAGTTCACCGCTTGGCCGAGCATGTTCTTGGCCACCACGGCACCCTGATCGATGGCATTGCCGACGGATTCGAGCCGCATCTGTGCGCCCTGCCAAGGGAAAGAGGCACAATCGCCCGCGGCATAGATGTCCGGGTCGGAGGTATGCCCCATGGCATCGGTCATGATACCGTTCTCGAGCGTCAGGCCGGCGGCCTCGGCCAGCGCCGTGCCGGGGGTGATGCCGACACCGACAATGACGAAATCCACGTCGAGCGTGCTGCCATCGGTCAGTTCGGCGGCGGTGACGTGGCTGTCTCCGGTGAGTTTCACGAGCCCGACGCCCTCGCGCAGATCGACGCCATGGGCCTTGTGCAGGGCGCGGAAATAGTCGGAGGTTTCCTCAGAGGCGACGCGCTGCAAGATCCGATCCGCCATTTCGACCAGCGTGACCTTGAGGCCTTTCTTGGCGGCGACGGCAGCGGCTTCCAGCCCGATATAGCCGCCCCCGATGATCAGCACCGAAGCCCCGGTCCGGAACTCCGGCTCGATCGCATCGGCATCGGCCAGAGTGCGCATGGTATAGACGCCTTCGAGCGCCCCGCCGATGGCCGCGGGCAGGAGCCGCGGCGCCGAGCCGGTCGCCAATGCCAGCTTGTCATAGGTGAGGGTCTCATCGCCGAGCGTCACGGTCTTGGCGACCGGATCGATGGCGGTGACCTCGGTGTTCGTGCGCAGGGTGATCCCGTCCTCGGCGTAATAGCTTTCTGGGCGTAAAAACAGCCGATCGAGTTCCATTTCGCCCAGAAGGTAGGCCTTTGACAGCGGCGGGCGCTGATAGGGCGGCACGGGTTCATCGCCGATCAGGGTGATCTGGCCGTCGAATCCCTGACCTCGCAGGGTGGTGACGATGCTCTGGCCGGCCTGACCCGCGCCGATGACGATGAAATGGCTCATGATCTTTCCTCTGGTCGCAAAACGCCCTGACCCTATATCGTTGAGGAATAGAATGACAACGCACAGAAATGTTCAGAAACGCAGAAGGGGAACACGGATATGACGATTTCGGTTGGAGATACGCTGCCGGGTGGCACGGTACTTGAAATGTCAGAAGAGGGTCCGGTGGCGATCGATCTCGACATGCTGTTCAAGGGCCGCAAGGTGGCGCTCTTTGGGTTGCCGGGGGCCTTTACCGGCCCGTGCAGCACCGCGCATCTGCCGAGTTTCATTCGCACCAAAGCGCAATTCGATGCAAAAGGCGTCGATGATGTCGTCTGTATCTCCAATAATGACCCGTTTGTCCTGGGCGCCTGGGCCAAGGAGTCCGGGGCCGACACGGCCGGTGTACGGCTTCTGGGCGATGCCGAAGCGACGTTCATCAAGGCGCTGGGGCTGGATTTCTCCGCACCTGCCATCGGCTTGATCAATCGCTCCTCGCGCTATGCGCTCTATGCCGAGGACGGGGTGGTGAAGGTTTTCCACCTCGAAGAGGACGGCGGCCAATGCACCGTGTCCTCGGGAGAATCGCTTCTGGCGGAAATCTGATCTCTGATCCGTATGTCTCGAAATGAAAACGCCCGGGGCGCTGGTCCCGGGCGTTTTGTCATTCGGCAGCGTTGATCACGGTCCGGGTCGGGAAGGGGATCTCGACCCCGGCCTCGTCCAGCGCTTCCTTCACCGCGCGTTTCATATCGGTGGTGAAGCCAAAGTAATCCGGAGACCTGACCCAGACCCGGACCAGGAAATCGACCGAGAAATCGCCGAGATTGTTGACCTGGATGAAGGGTTCCGGATCGGGAAGCGCACGCGGATCGGTGAAAATGGTCTTGCGGATCACCTCTTCGGCCAGTTTCAGATTGGCGCCATAGCCGACCCCGAATGTCCATTCGGCACGGCGGGTGCCATTGGTCGAGAAATTGGTGATGATATTGCCCCAGACCTGCGAATTGGGGACGATCACCTGCACGTTCGACAGATCCGCCAGCTCGGTGAAGTTCAGGGAAATGTCCTTGACCGTTCCCATTTTCCCGGCGACTTCGACGAAATCGCCGATCTTGAACGGCCGGAACAGGATGATCATCACCCCGGCGGCGATATTGGACAGGGTGCCCTGCAAAGCCAGACCGATGGCGAGACCGGCGGCACCGATGACGGCGACGATCGAGGTGGTCTGAATGCCGAAAGTATTGAGCACGATCAGGACGGTAAAGCCCAGCACCGCATAGCGCGCGATATTGGCGAGGAAGTTGAACAGCGTGTCGTCGAGGTTTTCGTATTTCAACCCGATGGCGCGAATGCGCCGCCCGACCCAGCCGGAGATCATCATACCGATGATCAGAAGCGCCAGCGCGCCGAGGATCGATCCGGCTATCCCCACCAGAAATTCCAGCGACAGGTAGTCGCCCACCGTATGCCCGTTGTAAATTTCATAGCTCAGGATCTGTTCAAACATGTGCTGTGGCCTCGTCCATTTTTTCTGCCAGTCTTACGTCTTTCAGCGTCACCCCGCCGGCATCATGGGTCGACAGAATGACATCAACGGAGCGGTAGACATTGCTCCAGTCCGGGTGGTGATCCATTTTTTCGACGATGAGCGCAACCCGTGTCATGAAGGCAAAAGCCTCGACGAAATTGGCGAACAGGAAATGTTTGGCGATCGCCGCGCCGCTCTCGGTTTCCGACCAGCCATTGGCCAGAAGCGGGGCGAGGATGGTGGCTTTTTCCGGGTCTTTCAGAAGTTCAGTCATGATCTTCCTCCTCTGGGCTGGATTTGAACGGGCCGTAGGCGGTGAGCACCTCGACCTCCTCGGCCACGGCGGCGCGTTCGGCTTCGAGATAGTCTTCGACGGCGCGGGCAAAACCCGGATCGGCCATCCAATGCAGCGAATGCGTGGTGTTGGGCAGATAGCCGCGCGCCAGCTTGTGTTCGCCCTGCGCGCCGGCCTCGACCCGTCTGAGGCCGTGGGCGATGGCGTAATCGATGGCCTGATAATAGCAGAGTTCGAAATGCAGCCCGGGGTGAAATTCGGTACAGCCCCAGTAGCGGCCGAACAGCCGGTCGCGCCCGATCATGTTGAGCGCGCCCGCGATCGGGACACCGTCGCGGAGCGCCAGCACCAGAAGCACATCCTTGCGCATGGTCTCGTGCATTTCGTCGAAAAACGCCCGGGTCAGATAGGGCGAGCCCCATTTTCGGGCGCCGGTGTCCTGATAAAAGGTCCAGAACGCATCCCAATGCTCGGGCTGGATGTCGTCGCCGGTGAGCTGGAGAATCTTGCCGCCAAATCCCTGTGCCTGGGCGCGTTCCTTACGGATGTTCTTGCGTTTGCGCGAGGACAGCTGGGCGAGGAAATCGTCGAAATGCGCGTAGCCGTTATTGTCCCAGTGGAACTGTTGTCCGGTGCGATGCAGAAGGCCCATGGCCTTGCCCGCCGCGACCTCTTGCTCGGTGCAAAAGGTGATGTGCAGGGAGGAGAGCTGGTTCTGCGTGGCCACCTCGACCGCGCCCTGCACCAGGGCCGCCATGCCGATCTCTTCATGGCCGGGTCGGGTCAGAAGGCGGCGCCCGGTGACCGGGGTGAAGGGGACGGCGATCTGCAGCTTCGGATAGTAGCGGCCACCGGCGCGCTCATAGGCATGGGCCCAGTTGTGGTCGAAGACATATTCGCCCTGACTGTGGCTCTTGGCGTAGAGCGGCGCGGTGGCGATCACCTCGCCACCCGCACGGGCCACGAGATAGCGCGGTGACCAGCCGGTGCCCGCTCCGACCGAGCCGGAGCGCTCCAGCGCCAGGAGAAAGCGGTGGCTGACGAAAGGGTCCTCGGGCCGCTCCCCGGGGGGCGTTGCCGGCGCGGCGCAGGCGTCCCAATCTTCCGCCGCGATGCCGGAGATCGTGGTCAAAAGGCTGATCTCGATCTCTTCGCTCACGTCTCGGTCCCTTGCTGCGCATCTGTTTTCGGATGCTTTCCCAAGTAGCTGGGCCAATTGCCTCAGAGGTCAAGTCGGGAGATAACCCTCAAAGGTGATATTCTCGGCGATGTCGCGGGCAACGCGTTCGTCCTCGGCACTCTTGACGGTCCAGCACAGAATATGGGCACCTGCGGCTTTCAGCTCGGCCACCCGCGGTGCGGTGAGATCGTCCCATTGGTGCGAGATGAACGTGGCGCCGACGCGGTCGAAATCCGAAATGCCCTTGAGCTCGGCGCGGCGCGGCGCTGGGATCAGCTTTTCGTCGATCCCTTCCCAGGACGCCGTGGTGATGCCACGCGGGATCTCGGGGCAAAGCTCGGCCAGACGGGCCACGGAATGCGGGTTGAAGGACATGAAGGCCAGCGGCCCTTGGTAGCCCGCGACAGCCTGGGCTGCGGCGTGCTCCAACGCGCCGATATTCGGTCCCATGGCACCGTCCTGATCCTTGACCTCGACCAAAAGCGGAGCGCGACCGTCGACCAGTTCCAGCACCTCGGCAAAGCTCGGCACGCCGCGCTCGCCGGTTTTGAACCGCAGCTCGGACAATTCGGTGAGATTGCGCTGGGCGAAAGGGCCGGAGCCTTCGGTCAGGCGGTTGAGACTATAGTCATGAAACACCATGGCCACGCCATCGGCGGAAAGCTGCAGATCGATCTCGATCCCGAACCCCGCGGCAATCGCGGCGTCGATCGCGGCGATATTGTTTTCCACACGGGTGACATTGCCATCATGCAGGGCGCGATGGGCGATCGGTGCCTTGAGAAAGGCCTCTGGCAATTGCGGCATCACGCGAGCTCGAAAATCGCTTCGATTTCGACGGCCACGCCCAGCGGCAGGGCGGCGGCGGAGACGGCGGAACGGGCGTGGCGTCCGGCCTCGCCCAGCACCGCGACCATCAGATCGGAGGCGCCGTTGACGACTTTCGGCTGTTCGGAGAACTCGGGCGTCGAATTGACGAAGCCGACGAGTTTCACCAGACGCACCACTTTCGAGAAATCACCGCCCACGGCAGCGTTGGCCTGGGCCAGAAGCGCCAGCGCGCAGGTCTGGGCGGCTTTCGCGCCTTCTTCGGTGGTCATATCGGCACCCAGTTTGCCGAGGATCAGCCCGTCCGGCCCGTTGGAGATCTGACCTGAGATGAACAGCTGCTGGCCGGTTTTGACGAAAGGCACGTAATTGGCGGCGGGCGCGGGGGTCTCGGGCAAGTCAAAGCCAAGTTCGGCAAGTTTCGCGGAAAGATCGGTGAGAGCCATCGTGGCAGTCCTCTTCATGGGGCAGGCTAAGGGGGTGGTCGCTCAATCCTCGCGGAAAGCGCGTTTGAAGTAATCCGTAAGCGGTTTTGTCAGATAGGCAAGGGGGGACCGCTCGCCGGTGGACATATAGGTCTCTACCGGCATGCCGGGAATGAGCACCGCGCCTTCGGGCAGGCGGGCGCGCTGCTCTTCGGGGATGTGGATGTCGGCGCGATAGTAACTCGCCCCTGTCGCCTCATCGATGAAGGCATCGGGCGAGATCCGGGTGACCGCGCCCTCAAGCTCCGGGGTGGAGCGGCGGTCGAAGGTGGTGAAGCGCAGGCGCACCGGCTGGCCGGGATAGACCTTGTCGATATGGGTCGGGTTGATCCTTACCGTGACAATGAGCGGCCGGTCCTGGGGCACCAGATAGAGCACGGGCTGTGCGGGCGAAACGACCGCGCCGGGGCCGAAGACCGAGAGGCCATAGACGATGCCGGCCACGGGCGCGCGAATGTCCAGACGGTTGAGCCGGGCGTTGAGCCCTGCCAGCTGTTCGCGCAGGTTGCTGATATTGGCCTGAATGTCGCGCAGCTCGGTGATCGCGCTCTCGCGCCGGTCGCTGCCGAGCTTGAGAATCTGCAATTCGATCTCGGTGATCTGCACCTGGGCCTGGGCTTCGGCGGAGTCGATCCGGCCGATCTCGCCGGAAATCTGAACCGCGTCGCGGCGCAGGGCGATGACCCGGCTTTGCTGGGTCAACCCGCGATCGAGAAGTGCGGTCTGGGCGGTGAGGTCCTCCTCCAGCAGGGAAAGCTGTTCGCTGAGCGCGGCTTTCTGGGCGGCGAGACCGTCGATCTGGACCTCGATCTGGCTGCGTTGTTTGTCGAGCTGGGCAATCTCCGCCTTGGCGGTGGCCTGCCGCGCGGTGAACAGATCCTTTTGACCGGTGACGGAGCGGGCCACCTGCGGGTCCTCGGCCATGCGGGCGCTCAGCTCGTCTGAGAGGAGGATCGCATCGGCCTGGTCGCGTTCGGCTTCGAGCCGGGCGGCACGGGCCAGGTATTCGTAAAGCTGGGTTTCCACCTGTGCGATTTCGTTTCGCGCATCTTCGCCGGACAGCTCGATCAGCAATGCGCCGCGCGCCACCTGATCGCCTTCGGCCACATTGACCGCTGCGACTTCGCCGCCGTCGCGATGGGCCACCGCCTGACGGTTCTGTTCGACCTGGACCTGACCGGAGGCCACGACGGCGCCATCGATGCGGGCAAGGACCGCCCAGCCGCCGAAGCCGCCGAACAAAAGCGCGACACAAAAGACGCCGAACCAGATATAGCGGCTGGCAGACCAGTCTTGCGTGGAGGGGGTCATTGGATGCCTCCTTTGCCGGGGGCGGCGCGCAGGATTTCCTTGGAGTTCTTGACCATCTCGCCCAGAACCGCATCGCGCGGACCAAAGGCTCGGCGGGCGCCGCCATCGAGCACCAGAAGCTTTTCGCACTCCTGAATCGCCGAGGGCCGGTGGGCCATGATCAGCACCGATCCGCCCTCTTCCTTGTGACGGCGAATGGCGGCGTTCAATGCCTTGGAGCCGTCATTGTCGAGGTTGGAATTGGGTTCGTCGAGGATCACCAGCACCGGGGCGCCAAAGAAGGCACGGGCCAGTCCGATGCGTTGCAATTGCCCGCCGGAGAGCAGCCCGCCGGCCGAGGAGACCGGCGTGTCATAGCCGTCGGGCAGCGACAGGATCATGTTGTGGGCATCGGCTTTTTTCGCGGCGGCGACGACCGCTTCGGCATCCGGGGCCAGCGCCAGCTTGGCGATATTTTCGGCGATCGTGCCGTCGAACAGCTGCACCTGTTGCGGCAGGTAGCCGATATAGCTGCCGAGCGCCTCGCTGTCGTAATGGCTGAGTTTCGCACCATCGAGACGAATCGTGCCACTGGCCGGGGCCCAGACGCTGGTCAGGGCGCGCGCCAGTGTGGATTTTCCCGATCCGGACGGCCCTATGACGCCCAGAGCCTCGCCCGGGGCGAGCTCGAAAGAGATCATCCGCAGCGAGGCCTGCTGCTGTCCGGGCGGGACGACGGAAAGCTGTTGTACCTTCAGATCGGCTTTCGGGCGCGGCAATTCCGTATGCACGGCATCGGCCGGGTTGGCGCCGAGAAGCTCGGCGAGATCGCCCCAGCCGCGCTGAGCGTGTTGCAACAGGTTCCATTGACCGATCAGCGTGTCCACCGGTTGCAAGGCGCGGCCCAGAAGGATCGAACTGGCGATCATGGCGCCGGGGCTGACCGCATGTTGCAGCACGAGCCAGGCGCCGAGCGCCAGCATCGAGGATTGCAGAAACAGACGCAGGGCGCGCGAGGCGGCGGTGAAGCCGTGGGTGGTATCTTCGCTCGCCACGGATTTCTCCAGCGCCGCACTGCGCAGGCGTAACCAGCGGCGATAGGCGGCATCTTTCATCCCGAGCGCCGCGAGCGCTTCGGCGGCGTTGGTCATCCGGCTGGCGGTCTGGGCGGCTTCGGATTCGGCGCGCATAACGGCGTCCTGAGCCGGCTTGGCGGCCGAACGGTGCAACAGCGCGACGAGGACCAGCACCGCACCGCCGCAAAGCGCGAGAATGCCCAGGTAGGGGTGGAACAGCGAGATGCCGAACAGGAAAAACGGCGTAAAGGGCAGATCGAACAGCGCGGCCAGGGCCGGCGAGCCGAAGAAACGGCGGATCGCGGTGAGATTGTCCAGGGCCCGCGCCTTGCCGAGATCGCGCGGCTTGCGGGCGGCATTGACCATCGCGGCGTGAAACACGCGGGTCTCGAGCGAGGATTGGAAACGGGCGGCAATGCGCGACAGGATGCGCGCCCGGACCCCGTCCAGGAGCCCCATCATCAGGTAGAGAAAGGCAACGATCGAGAACAAGGCCACCAGGGTGGCGACCGAGCCGGAGCCCAGCACCCTGTCGTAAACCTGCAACATGAACAGCGGCCCGGTCAGCATCAAAATGTTGATGCAGATCGAGAATAATCCGGCGGCCCAGAACAGGCTGCGGGATTTGCGGCGGGCGCCGGAGAGTTCTCTCTGGCCGAGACGGGTGTCTTCCTGTGTCATGGCGGTGTCTTAACTCGGTTTCTGAACAATGTGACGGCTGCCCGGATTTCTCGGGTGGGCAGGTTGAGATATGTTGAATCTATGTCACAGGATGATATCAGAAATTGCATTTATATTGGGCTTTGGCCCGGGGAATATTATCTGGCGGTATAGCGGGCTGATTTCCTCCTGTCACCGCCTGTTCCGTTTCATCTGCTCTGTGCCATCTGTCCCGCCCGTTTGATCCGTCCTGTCCTGCCCGTTTGGAAAGTCTTTCGATATGCTTGCTGCTCACTTGTCCCGGCCCCTTGCCCTGGTTGCGCTTCTGGCGCTTGCCGGCTGTTCCGCCGCACCTGGCCCCGACGGGATCAACGATCCCTATGAAGAGGTGAACCGCGGCTGGCATGACACCAATATCGCCCTCGACAAGGCGGTGATCAAACCGGTGTCCACGGCCTATGGCACCGTGGTGCCCGATCCGGTGCGCAAGGGGCTATCGAATGTCTCCGACACGCTGGGCATCCCCGGTGTCGTGGTCAATGATGTGCTACAGCTCAAGCTCGGCGATGCGCTTCACAATACCGCGCGTTTCGCGGTGAATGCGACCATCGGTCTGGGCGGGTTGTTCGACCCGGCCACGGGTATGGGGCTCGAGGAACGCGATGCCGATTTTGGCCAGACGCTCTACACTTGGGGGGTGGGCGAAGGCGCCTATGTGGTGCTGCCGGTTTACGGTCCTTCGACCGAGCGCGATGCGCTGGGGGTCGTGGTGGATATCGTGCTCGATCCGGTGGGCAATCTGCTTGGCAACCCGGAAGCGAGCTACAAGACCGGGCTGAAGGTCGCGGATCTGGCGGACACACGCTATCGTTATTCGGATCTCTATGAATCGGTGTTGTATGACAGCGCGGACAGCTACGCTCAGATGCGTCTGAGCTATCTCGACAATCGCCGCTATGAGCTCGGCACGCCCATCGTGGCCGGTGCCGAGACCGCGGATCAGACGACAACTTACGACCTGTATGAGGATTTCTATGAGTGATTTCGGGTTCACACGCCGCCGTGTCTTGACCGGGCTGGGCGCAGGGGTTTGCGCGATGATGTTGCGACCGATCGCGGCCCTGGCCTTTTCATCGTCTCAGGCAGAGGCGCTGATCCACAAGGCTGTCGATGACATCAACGCCATCATCAACTCGGGCAAATCCGAGCGCGCGATGTATGTCGATTTCGAAAAGGTGCTGGTGCGCTATGCCGATACGCCGAGCATCGCGCGCTCGGTCCTGGGGCCGCCGGCGCGGTCCGCCTCGAGCGGCCAGCTCAACGCCTTCACCAAGGCGTTCCAGACCTATATCGCCCGCAAATACGGCTCGCGGTTCCGCGAATTCATCGGCGGTAAGATTCAGGTCAACAGCTCGCAGAAGATCAATTCGATCTATGACGTGAAATGCACGGCGATCCTCGCGGGCGAACCGCCGTTCGACATTTCTTTTATCGTGCATGACCGCTCCGGCAAGTTCATCGATTTGCAGATCGAGGGGATTTCCTTGCTGAAATCCGAACGCGCCGAGATCGGTGCGATGCTCGACAAGGCCGGTGGTTCGATCGACAAGCTGACCGCCGCGCTGAGCTGAGGGCTCATCCACCTCTGAGAAACGCAAAACGCGCCCCACCGGGCGCGTTTTCTTTTGAACCTGTCTTGCGGCCTCAGTTGTTGTTGCCGCCTCCGAAAATCGCACCCAGAAGGTCGATCAGCACATTGTCGGCCTTGTCGCCGCCGCGCTGGCCGCTGTTGGGCGCGCGTCCGGTGCCGGTCACCGTGGGCGGGGCGCTGGGGCGGATCATCGGCAAGGGGGTCGGTTCAAGACCCTCTTGCACCTTGGCCATGGTCCGTTGCCAGATCTCCGCCGGAAGCCCGCCGCCGGTCACGCCGGAAAGCGGTGAGTTGTCGTCATACCCCATCCAGACGCCCGCGACATAGTCGCCGGTGAAACCCATGAACCAGGCGTCGCGCGCGGCCTGGGTGGTGCCGGTCTTGCCCGCCACCTCATAGCCGGGGATCTGCGCCCGTGCACCGGTGCCGGACTGCACCGCATTATACATCATGTAAATGAGCTGCCGGGCGCTGTCCGGGGTGATGACTCGTTCGCCCATGCCGCCTTCCTGCCCCATCAGAGGCGTGTTGTCGCCCTTGAGCCGCAGGGTCTTCAGCCCATAGGGCGTCACCGAGGAACCGCCATTGAGAATGCCGGCATAGGCCCCTGTCATCTCCAGAAGCGTGGTTTCCGAAGCGCCGAGCGCCAGTGCCGGGCCTTGCGCCAGATCGGATTCGATTCCGAACATCGAGGCCACCGTGCGCACATTCTCCAGCCCGGCATCCATCGCCAGTTTCACGGCGGGGATGTTGTAGCTGTGCTTGAGCGCATCGGTCAGCGTCACCAGACCATGGAATTTATGGTCATAGTTCTTCGGCGACCAGGGGCCGGAGCCGGAGATGTCGAGGGTCAGTGGGTCATCCATGATCACATCGTCATAGGACCAGCCCATGTCCAAGGCCGTGGCATAGACAAAGGGTTTGAAGGACGAGCCGGGCTGGCGCTTGGCCTGTGTCGCGCGGTTGAACGCGCCGGAGACCTTGAGCTTGCGCCCGCCGACCATGGCGCGCACGGCACCATCGGCGGACATCACCACGATGGCGGCCTGTGCCTCGGAGCCCTCGCGGACCTTGTTGTCAAAGATCCATGTCAGGGCCTCTTCGGCCGCCGTCTGGATGCGTGGATCGAATGTGGTGTCGATCACCACATCCTCGGTGGTGTCGCGGGTCAGGAAATCAGGCCCGGCGCCCATGACCCAGTCAGCGAAATAGCCGCCGGCGCGTTTCTCGGCGGTCTCGGAAAGCTCGGCGGGGTGTTCCTTGGCGTCGGCGCGTTCGGCATCCGTGATATAGCCCTGCTGGTTCATCAGCAGAAGCACGATACCGGCGCGTTCCTGCGAACGCTGCAGGTTGTTGGTCGGCGCGTAGCGGGTCGGGGCTTTCAGCAGGCCCGCGAGCATGGCGCTTTCGGCGATGTTCACCTGCGCCGCGGATTTGCCGAAATAGCGCTGGGCGGCGGCCTCGAAGCCGTTGGCGCCGGCACCGAGATAGGTGCGGTTCATGTAGATCGACAGGATCTCGTCCTTGGAATACCGCGCCTCCATCGCCATGGCATAGACCATTTCCTTGATCTTGCGCGCCATGGTGGTCTCGCGGCAATCGGCCTCATAGGCGGTCTGGCTTTTCCATTCCGCCGGATCATAGGGCACACCGAGACACAGGAGTTTCGCGGTCTGTTGCGTCAAGGTCGAGCCGCCGTTGCCGGACAGAGGCCCGCGGCCCTCAGAGAGGTTGATCCGGATCGCCGAGGCAATGCCGCGTGGCGAGACCCCGAGATGGCGGTAGAAGCGCTTGTCCTCGGTGGCGACGATCGCTTCCTTGAGATAGGGCGAGACGGTGTCGGCGGTGATCTGCCCGCCGAACTGTTCACCGCGCCAGGCAAAGACCGAGCCATCGCGGTCGAGAAGCGTCACCGAGCCGCGCGCGCGCCCGTCCAAGAGCTCCGAATAGGGGGGCAGGGTGCTGTAGATGTAAAAAACGGCGATTCCGACCACCACGGCAAGCGCCAGAGCCCCGCGCGACAGGGTCAGCCAGATCAGCCGCCCGAGCCAGCGGAACAGGCCGCCGATGAGCCGGACCACGATGTTGGACGAGGGTTTGCGCGCCGGCTTACGCCGCGTCGAGGCCCGCGTTGTTTTCGCCTTGGGCGCCTTTTTCTTGGGCGTTTTCGCGGGTTTGCGCGCCGGATTCGTGCCTGAGGGATAACGCCGGTCGGCAACGAGTTTGCGCTTTTTCCCGTTCGGTCCTGTCATGAGTATGCTCGATTTTTGTCAGCTCTTATGGGGCGGAAGTCTAGAGGCTTGGTTCAGGAATGTTGAGGGGAAACGAGTCGCGGTTGCCGCTTTATTTTGCGATTATTTTTTAATCCAAACGCACAAAATGTATAATTTTTGGGCAGATCTGCTCGAAAATGACTCATGTCTCGCGCCGAGATTTCTTGTGAACAGGGTCTTAACATCGTTTTGCTGACCCCGTGGCCGCCACAGCAAAGGAGGCCGCCCGCTCAAACGGAAGGGGAAAAACGTGAAACTCATTATTGCTGCAATCAAGCCGTTCAAGCTTGAAGAAGTCCGCGAAGCGCTGACCGGGATCGGCGTTCGGGGCATGATGGTGACGGAGATCAAGGGCTTTGGCTCTCAGTCCGGCCACACCGAAATCTATCGCGGTGCCGAATATGCCGTGAATTTCGTGCCGAAGGTGAAACTGGAAATCGTCGTGGCCGATGCCATGGCTGACCAGGTCGTCGAAACCATCGCCACCACCGCCAAGACCGACAAGATCGGTGATGGCAAGATTTTTGTCCTCGACGTGGAAGGCGCGACGCGCGTCCGTACCGGCGAGACCAACGACGACGCGATCTAAGTCGCGCTTACCCGAAACGAAAGGGACTGAGACTAATGAAACTCACCAAACTCATTCCGGCCACTGCCGCGGCGACGCTGATCCCGCTGATGGCCTTTGCGCAGGAGGCCGAAGTTCCGGCTGTCGTGCCGACTGACGTCGTGTTCATCATGAACACCGTGCTGTTCCTCGTGGGCGGCTTCCTCGTGTTCTTCATGGCTGCCGGTTTTGCCATGCTCGAAGCGGGCCTCGTGCGCTCCAAGAACGTGGCCATGCAGCTGACGAAAAACGTGGCCCTGTTTGGTCTCGCCTCGATCTTCTACTACCTGATCGGCTACAACCTGATGTACCCGCTCGGCACCTGGTCGGTCGAGGGTGTGCTCTCCGGCGTGTTTGGCCCGGGCGTGCTCGAAGCCGTTGGTGTGACCGCCGATGCTGTGGATGACTATTCCTATGCCTCCACCGGTTCCGACTTCTTCTTCCAGCTGATGTTCTGTGGTGCGACCGCCTCCATCGTGTCCGGTACCCTCGCCGAGCGCATCAAACTGTGGCCGTTCCTGATCTTCACGATCATCCTGACCTCGATCATCTACCCGATTTCCGCGTCCTGGAAATGGGGCGGCGGTTTCCTCGACGAAGCTGGCTTCCTCGACTTCGCCGGTTCCACCGTTGTGCACTCCGTCGGTGGCTGGGCAGCTCTCGCAGGCGCTCTGATCCTCGGTCCGCGTATGGGCAAATACAAAGACGGCAAAGTCACCGCTTTCCCGGGTTCCAACCTGACGCTCGCCACTCTGGGTACGTTCATCCTGTGGCTCGGCTGGTTCGGCTTCAACGGCGGTTCCCAGCTCGCTATGGGCTCCGTGGGTGACGTGGCCGACGTGTCCCGCATCTTCGCCAACACCAACACCGCTGCTGCCGGTGGTGCAATCGCCGCTCTGATCGTGACCCAGCTGGTCTATGGCAAGGTCGATCTGACCATGGTGCTCAACGGCGCTCTGGCCGGCCTCGTGTCCATCACCGCCGAGCCGCTCACCCCGACTCTCGGTGCAGCGACCCTGATCGGCATGGTCGGCGGCGTGATCGTGGTCTTCGCGGTTCCGATGCTCGACAAGCTGAAAATCGATGACGTCGTCGGTGCCATCCCGGTCCACCTGATCTGCGGCATCTGGGGCACCATCGCGGTTGTCTTCACCAACTCCGACGCCACCATCGGCGCGCAGCTCTACGGTATCGTTGTGGTCGGTGTCTTCACCTTCGTGGTCTCCGCGGTCGTCTGGTTCATCCTGAAAGCGATCATGGGCATCCGCGTCTCCGAAGAAGAAGAGATGATGGGCCTCGACAAAGCCGAGCTCGGCATGGAAGCCTATCCGGAATTCTACAAAGGCTGATCCCTTCCTCAGTCAAGAATACGACCCGGGCGTCTCAGGCGCCCGGGTTTTTCGTTGGATGCAACACTTTCTCAACCCTCGCTCTGATACAGCTGATGAGAACGATATTGGTGTCGAGGTGTGCCGATGCTGCGCAAGAATTGCGTCCTGCCGATCCTGATTGCTCTCTGGCCCGTGGCATCCGCCGCCGAGCCGGTGTCGCTTTTGCGCCCGAGTGGTCAGGGATGGGACCTGCAGCGTCAGCCTCTGATCGTCAATCTGCCCCAGCCCCTGATCACGGAACCCTTTGCCGCAAGCTCCGGCAGTGCCGGATTCGGCCCGAGCCTCTTTGCCGGGCGGGCCGAGGGCAGTTTCTTCGAACCATTGGCCGCGCGTCCCGAAGCGCGGGCGAAGATTCGCGCTCTGGCGGTGACGCCCGACGATATCGCAATGATCCGGGCCGTGATCGGCAAGGCCGAAAGCCTCGCCGCCGGTGGCTATGACGCGGTGCAACATGGCGCCAGGATACGCCCGGGCAAGAAAGCATCGCAGATGAGCCTTGGCGAGATTTTCAAATGGATCGAGGACACGCCGGGACAGCCGCATGCGATCGGCTATTATCAATTCATCCCCTCGACGCTCGCGCGTCTGGTGACCGAGCTGGATCTCGGGCCGGAGATGATCTTTACCCCCGCCGTTCAGGACCGCCTGGCCGATATCCTCCTGGCCGATGCCGGGATTTTCGAGCTGCGCGCCGGCGAGATGACCCGGCATCAGTTCATGAACAATCTGGCGAAGATCTGGGCCGGTTTGCCAACCTCCACGGGCAAGTCGCATTATCACGGCTATGCCGGCAACAAGGCGACGATGAGCTGGGCGGAGTTTGACCGCGCTCTGGCGACAGTCTTCCCGAGCTGAAAAGGCGCCCCGAACAGGACGCCTCCTCACATGCTTTTCCTGACAGGTCTGTCCTGAAAGCGCGGGCTTATTTCGCAGCGACGCTCATCGGCGCGCCAGAGGCCATGTCGGTGCCGGTATAGGCCTTGCCGGCCGCTTTCCACGCGCCAAAGCCGCCCTCCATATGGGCGATCGGGCTGATCCCCGCCTTGGCGCAGGCCATGGCCACCTTGCCGGAGCGCACGCCGGAGCCGCAGTGGAACACGATGCGTTTGCCTTCCTGCGACGGCAGCTTTTCCGCCGAGAAAAAGGACAGAGGAAGAAGCAGGGCGCCGGAGATATGCTCAAACGCATATTCCTGCGGTGTGCGCACATCGATCAGCACGATGTCATTGGCGTCAAAGGCCGTTTGGACCTCATCCACGGTCCAGGTTTCAAAATTCAAACCGTCTACGGTTTCCGTTTTCATGGCTGCGTTTCCTTCGTGTTCGAGTCACTGGATCAGAAGATAGGTCTAACTCAAGCATATGACAGGGGCGCTGTCATGACACGTTGCCGCAGACACGGAGCCGCAGACACGAAACCTGGCAGGCGACCTTCCGACGCGGTAAAATAAAAACGCGCCACGGAGGGCGCGTTTTCAACAGCTCGCTGTGTGCGGTCTTTACTTGCAGGTCTTGGCCACGGCCTCGGCCAGAAGCGGCACGGTCTGGGCGTTCAGCCCCGCGATGTTCATACGCGAGTCGCCGACCATGTAGATGCCGAATTCCTCGCGGATTTTCAGCACCTCTTCCGGGGTGGCGCCGATGCGCGAGAACATGCCGCGGTGCTTGGCGATGAAGTCGAAGCGATCCGAATTGGTCAGGCGCCGCAATTCATCGGCCAGCTGCGTGCGCAGGCCCAACATGCCGAGACGTACCTCTTCGAGCTCTGCCATCCAGTCGGCTTTAAGTTTCTCGTCATTCAGGATCATCGTCACCAGACGCGCGCCGTGATCCGGCGGGAAGGAATAGTTCTGACGATTGAGGAAGTTCAGAGTGCCCTGGGTGACCGGGGTCTGTTCGGCGTTCTCGGAGATCGCCATCAGGCAGCCGGTGCGCTCGCGGTAGATGCCGAAGTTTTTCGAGCACGAGGCGGCCACCAGCATTTCCGGCAGTTTCGAGGCCAGAAGGCGGGTTGCGGCGGCGTCTTCCTCGAGACCGTCGCCAAAGCCCTGATAGGCGATGTCGACCAACGCCATGGCGCCTTTCTCGATGATCAGATCGGCCACCACGTCGAATTGCTCGAGCGTCAGGTTGGCGCCGGTCGGGTTGTGGCAGCAGCCATGCAGCAGCACGACATCACCCGCTTTCACGCCTTTCAGGCTCTCCATCATCGCGTCGAAATCGACGGTGCAGGAGGCTTCGTCGAAATAGGCGTATTCGGCGTTTTTCAGCCCCATGAACTTGATGATCGAGACATGGTTCGGCCAGGTCGGGTTCGAGGTCCAGATGGTGACATCCGGGTTGGCCAGTTTCGCCAGCTCAAAGGCCTGACGGATCGCACCGGTGCCGCCCGGGGTGGCGATGGCGCCGACGCGGGTATGATCGACGCTGTCGGAGAGCACGAGCGATTTCATCGCCGCGCCAAAGGCCGGATCGCCCGAGAGCGCGGTGTATTTCTTGGTGGTCTCTTCCTGCCAGAGCTGCTTTTCGGCGGCCTTGATCGCCCGCATGACCGGGGTCTCTCCCTCGGCATTCTTGTAGATGCCGACGCCGAGATCGACCTTGGTCTCACGCGGATCGTCGCGGTAAAGAGCCATCAGTTCGAGAATTTTATCCGCCGGTTGCGGCTTCAGTGTGCTGAGCATTACGCTTCTCCAGTTGCGACCTTGAGATCACCATACATGCCCCATTCCGCCCAGGACCCGTCATAGAGCGAGAACGCTACGCCGAGCCTTGTGAGTGCGAGGCCAAGAATTGCGGCGGAGGCACCGGACCCGCAGGTGGTGATCGCCGGTTTCGTGAGATCGACACCGGCCGCCTCGAACAGGCGGCGGGCCTCGTCATTGGATTTCATCGTGCCATCTTCGTTGAGCAACTCGGTGAAAGGCACGTTACGGGAATTCGGGATATGGCCGGAGGCGAGGCCGGGACGCGGTTCCGGTTCTTCGCCTCTGAACCGACCGCTCGAGCGCGCATCGATGATCACATAGTCGCCAAGCTTGGCGGCGGCGGCCACCTGGGTGACATCCTTGACCAGCTCATCGCGAATCTCGGTGATCATGTGGCGATCCCGGATGGTCGGCGGCTGCGAGGTTAGCGGGCGGCCCTCGGCCTTCCATTTCTTCATCCCGCCATCCAGAACGGCGACATTGTCCTGACCGAAATATTTGAACATCCACCAGACGCGCGGCGCAGAGAAAATGCCGGAGGTGTCATAGACCACCACCTGATGGCCATCACCGATGCCGAGCGCGCGCATCCGCGACATGAATTTTTCGACCGGCGGCAGCATATGCGGCAGATCGGAGCGCAGATCGGCGACCTCGTCGATATCAACGAAACGGGCGCCGGGGATATGTTCCTGCTCATATTCGGCGAGGCAATCGCGCTCGTCTGCCGGCATGTACCAGCTGGCGTCGATGAGGCGCAGCTCCGGCGCTTTGAGATGCTCGGCGAGCCAGTCTGTGGAGACAAGGGTTTTCGGATCGCTATAGGGCATGGTCAGCTCTCTCTGCGGTGATGTTCCTTGCCATACAGCGCCCTTTTGCACCATGCAAGCAATGTGCCCGAGCTTGAAGGAAAACGAGGGGAAATCATAAAAAAGGGGTGCTCAAAGAGCACCCCGGACTCGCTACAACACATGTCGTTCCTAAGTCGCAAAAGGTTCGAATTAGGACATCTTCGATCTGATCAGACCAACAACCGCCATCACGATCACGCCTCCGACACCGCCGCCGGCGGCCTGTTGGACGAGGCTGCCGATATCGAGGCCTGTGGCGCCGGCCAATGTCTCGCCGATGTCGCCCGCTCCCACGGCGCTCAACAGCTGGCCTCCAAGCCCGCCGCCGATGATCCCGGCGAGGGAGTTGCCGAGGGTGCCAAGGCTGATGTTCTTGAAAACCGCCCCACCGGCGTTCCCGCCGATGGCTCCGGCGATGAGGGACGTAATGACTTGCTCCACTTTACCATACCTTACTCAGGACCGGCCCACCGCCGGTCAGTCTTCTGCACAGTGTCTGGCAGAAGGTGAGATGAAGGTGCAGGGGGAGAATGTGGCGCGAATTCCCGCCGAGACGTGGCGTCAGCCGCCGTGCCGCAACAGCCGTTGTTTCTGACGGCCCCAGTCGCGCTTGGCCTCGGTCTGGCGTTTGTCGACGGTCTTCTTGCCCTTGGCGATGCCGAGTTTGATCTTCACCCGGCCCTTGTGGTTGAAATACATCACCAGCGGCACCAGCGTCATGCCCTCACGACCCGTCGCCTGCCAGAGCTTCGAGAGCTGGCGTTTCGACACCAGAAGTTTGCGTTTGCGGCGTTCCTCATGCGGGAACATCGCCTGCTCATAAGGCGCGATATAGGAGTTGGTCAGCCAAAGCTCGCCATCGTCCACCGAGGCATAGCTCTCGGCGATATTCGACTGGCCGGTGCGCAGGGATTTGACCTCGGAGCCGCTGAGCACAATCCCGCATTCTATGTCATCCTCGATGGCATAGTCGTAGCGGGCCCGCCGGTTTTCGGCGATGACCTTGTAATTCTTTTCTTCGGGTGTCTGTTTCTTCTTGGCCATGATCAGATGCAGATAGGAGATCGGCGGCCATCTGTCCACTGGCCCGAGCTGTGGTTTTCTGGCAAAAGCGATCAAACTTAGCTCGGACTTGCCCATGTTCATACAGATCGTCATCGGAACCACCCTGATCCTCCTCTCCGTTTTCGTGGCGGCTCTGGGGTTTCTGGTGCTCGAATGGGCGTTGCAGCGGGCGCACAACTGGCTCATTCGCGAACCGCATGGGCCGAAACTGGCCATCGTGCTGATGGGGGCGGTGATCGCGGTCCTGTGGATGATCACGGCGGGCGTCTGGATCTGGGCTCTGGCCTTTCGGCTGTTCGGGCTGTTCGCGCATTTCGAAGAGGCGCTGTATTTCTCGCTCGTGGCCTTCACCACTCTGGGCTTTGGCGATCTGTTGCTGCCGGAGCAGTGGCGGCTCCTGGGCGGGTTTGCGGCAACCAACGGGCTGTTGAACATCGGCATGATGACGGCGCTTTTGATGGAAGTGCTGCGCCATGTCCGGCGCAACCAGTTGGAAAGCCTGCATCGCCGTTGAACGGTTGGACGTCAAAATGGCATAAAAAAGGGGCCCCGCGAGGCCCCTTTCTCATCTCTATGTCGTGTGAGGCTTAGAGCAGGCCGGCGTGTTCCATTGCGGATTTGATCGCCGCCTTGGTCTCGTCCGCGAGCGGGGTGAGCGGCAGGCGCACCTCATCAGAGCAAAGCCCGAGAAGCGACATCGCGTATTTCGCGCCGCAGACGCCCGGCTCGAGGAAGATCGCAAGGTGCAGCGGCATCAGCTTGTCGGTGATCTCCAGCGCCTTCGCGTAGTCACCGGCTGCGGTGGCCGCCTGCATCTCGGCGCAGAGCTTCGGGGCGACGTTGGCGGTCACGGAAATACAGCCGACCCCGCCATGGGCGTTGAAGCCCAGAGCCGTGGCATCCTCGCCGGAGAGCTGCACGAACTCGGTCCCGCAGGCGAGGCGGGTTTTCGCAACACGCGACAGATCGCCGGTGGCGTCCTTGACCCCGACGATGCGCGGCAACCTCGCCAGCTCCGCCATGGTGGCGACCGACATGTCGATCACGGAACGGCCCGGGATGTTGTAGATCACGATCGGCAGATCGGCGGCGTCATGCATCGCGGTGAAATGCGCGATCAGGCCTTTTTGCGTCGGCTTGTTGTAATAGGGCGTTACCACGAGGGCGGCATCGGCACCGACCTTGGCGGCGTGCTCCATGAAGCCGATGCCCTCGACCGTGTTGTTCGAGCCGGCACCGGCGATCACCGGGATACGGCCGGCGACGGTTTCGACCACGATTTCGACCACGCGCTTGTGCTCGTCATGGCTCAGCGTCGGGCTTTCGCCGGTGGTGCCGACCGGCACCAGACCGCTCGAACCCTCATCGATATGCCATTCGATCAAGCGTTTGAGCGTATCGACATCCAGCTTGCCGTCTTTAAACGGCGTCACCAGTGCAGGAATGGATCCTTTGAACATCGTACGCTCCTTTTCGTCTTTGGATCAAATGGGCGGTGAGTCGCCCCGGGGTTTGGTCCGGCGGAAACTAGCCGCCTTCGCGGCTGTTCACAAGAATCTGTGTTGCTGCGATCTGCATCCCCGGTCATCATGGGACAAAACGTGGGGAAAACCCCCGATCATCCCTTGAGAGCAGCCCGGAAGTCGCGACCCAAACATGTTTCCAAAATCAGCCGTGAATACGGTTTATACCTTTGTCTTTGCGGTATTTTCCGCATTTCCCCTGACGGCTTCTCCGGAGTCGGACGCCTTGGAACGTGCCTATGAGGCGCAACGCCAGGGCGATTGGGCACTCGCTCGCGAAGAGGCCCACGGGGTCGGGCGGGACATTATCGACTGGCATTATCTGCGGGCCGGTCGTGGCGATTTCGCGGGGTATCGCGATTTTCTCAAACGCAATGCCGATTGGCCGGGTCTGCCGCTTCTGGCGCAAAAGGGCGAAGCCTCGATTCCGGCGGATGCCGATCCGAAAGCCGTCGTGGATTATCTGACCGCCTATCCGCCCGGCACCGGTTTGGGCGCGCTGCGTCTGATTTCCGCCTATGAGGCGCTGGGGATGCGCTCGGATGCCCAGGCCGAAGCGGTGCTGGTCTGGAACAGCCTGCCGATGGCCGCCGATGAGGAGCAGATCCTGCAAGGGCGCTATGGCGCGATCCTGTCGCGTTACAACGTGGCCCGGGCCGAAATGCTCCTGTGGCAGGACCGGTTCGACGATGCGGCGCGGCTGTTGCCTGGGCTGCCGACCGGCTGGGGCGCGCTGATCGATGCGACGCGCAGGCTGGTGCGCGACGAGGCCGGGGTCGACGATGCCATCGCGGCGGTGCCGGCGACACTCGCCGATCATCCGGTTCTGGCCCATGCCCGGTTCGAATGGCGGGTGCGACGCGGCCGGAACGAGGATGCGGTGACGCTGATCCTGCAACAATCCACCCCCGAGGGCCTGGGCAAGCCGGACGCCTGGGGCGACCGGCGCCGGACATTGGCGCGACAGATGATGCGTGATGGCAAGGCCCAGATCGCCTATGCGGTGGCCTCGCGCCACGGGCTGGCTGCGGGCGAGGATGGTTTCGCCGATCTCGAATGGTTGTCGGGCTATATCGCGCTGCGCTATCTCGATGATGCAGGGCTGGCGCTCGATCATTTCAACCGTTTCCGCATGGCCGTCGGTACGCCGATTTCTCTCGGGCGGGCCGGCTATTGGGAAGGCCGGGCCTTGGAAGCCATGGGCGCAAGCAACGATGCCGCCGCGGCCTACGCCTTCGGGGCGCAATTCCAGACCTCCTTCTACGGATTGCTTTCGGCCGAGAAGATCGGCCGTCCGCTCGACCCGGCGCTGACCGGCGAGGCGCGGTTCGACGATTACAAACAGGCTGCCTTCATGGGCTCGTCGGTTCTGAAAGCTGCGCTTTTGCTCGAGGAGGCCGGCGAGGAACCTTTGGCGGCGCGGTTCCTGCGTCATCTCGGCGAAAGCCTTTCCCCGCAGGAGCTGGGTCAGCTTGGCGATCTGGCGCTGGATCTCGATCCCTATCTGGCCGTGCTGGTGGCGAAATTTGCCGCCGACAAGGGCATCGTCCTGAACCGGGCCTATTACCCGCTGCATCCTCTGGCCCAATCCGATCTGGCGGTCGAGCCGGAATTGGCGCTGGCGATTTCCCGGCGTGAAAGCGAGTTCTACGCCAAGGCGCGCTCGCATGTCGGGGCCCGCGGGCTGATGCAGCTGATGCCGCGCACCGGCACCGCGATGGCCGAGAAGCTCGGTGTTGCGGGCTTCGAAGAGGGCCAGCTCGAGGACCCGGTTCTGAACGCCCGTCTGGGGTCGGCCTATCTGGCGCAGCTGATCGAGGAATTCGGTCACAATATTCCGCTGGTGTCGGTGGGCTACAATGCCGGGCCGAGCCGGGCGCGCGACTGGATCACCCGCTACGGCGATCCGCGCTCTGGCCAAGTCGATCCGGTCGACTGGATCGAACATCTGCCGTTTCGCGAGACCCGCAATTACGTGATGCGGGTGGCCGAGAGCATTCCGGTCTACCGCGCGCGGTTGCATGGCGAGACCGGTCCCGTGACCCTGTCGAAGGATCTGGCGGCGCGCTGAGGTCTGTCGCGATCAGGTCCGCCGTGCCAGCTGGCGCGCGCGCAGGAAGGTGAACAGGCCGGCGCCGACGACAATGGTCGCCCCGATCATCACGTTGGCGCGGATCACATCGCCGAAGACGAAGACACCGAGCACCGCGGAGAACGGCAATTGCAGATAGGCAAAGGGCTGAATCGCGGAGGCTTCGGAGGCCTCATAGGCCTTGATCAGCAGGAAATGCGAGGAGATCGAGGTCATGCAGAGAAGCGCCATCCAGAGCCAGTCCACCGGCAGCATCGGCTCCCAGAACCAGATCCCAACCAGGGTGGTGACTACGGCCCCCGCCACGCCGGTGTAGAAAAACGTCACATCGGCGGCATCGAACCGCGCGACATAACGGTTGAGAATGCCATAAAGTGCAAATCCCAGGGCCGAGGCGAAGGGAAAGATCGCGTTGAACGAGATCACGCCGGAACCGGGGTTGATGATGATGATCACGCCGATGAAACCGACAAAGACCAGCGCCCAGCGACGCCAGCCGATCCGTTCGCCGAGGATCGGGCCGGAAAGTGCGGTGATGAGCAAGGGATAGGCGGAAAAGATCGCCGGGCCATCGACCAGCCCCATGCGCACGAAGGCGGTGACCATGACAAAGATCTCGAGCGCCAGAAGCGCGCCGCGAAAGAACTGCAACCCGCGCCGCTCGGAGCCAAGCGCCCGCCGCAACGTGTCGCCACGCAGCGACAGCGCGATGACCACAGCGGCAAAGACCCAATAGCGGATCATCACGATCATGAAGACATTATAGGTGCCGCCGAGATGACGGGAGATGCCGTCCTGCATGGCGAAGATGAAGGTCGCGCAGATCATCAGCAGGGTGCCGAGTGCCGCGTTGTCCTGTCGTGCAGGCAGGCCTGTCTTGACGTTCATTGCGGGTCCACCATTTTTACGCCACGGCTCATATGGCGCTTGCGGCCAAAGCCGGGGACGCGTTCGACCGCGAAGCCCGCATCGGTGAGTTTCTGGCGCACATGACCCGCCGCCGTGTAGGTGGCGAATGTGCCATGTGGTGCCGTGTGGCATCCGACCTCACGCATCAGCTCCTCGCCCCAAAGTTCCGGGTTTTTCGCCGGGGAAAAGCCGTCGAGGAACCAGGCATCGGCCTGTCCTTGCCAATCGGCAAGTGTTTCGCGCGCATCGCCGATCCGCACGTCCACCTCGATCTGGCCCAGCCGAAACTGCCGTTTGCCCTCGGTCCAGGCGGCGAGAAACGGCTCGGCGATGGTGCGGGCCTCGGGAAAGGCGTCGAGCGCTGTGGCGATGTCGCCTGCCTGCATCGGAAAGGCCTCAAACGAGGTGAACCGCACCACGCCCGGCCCGTCCCAGACGAGCGCCAGCGCCAGCATGTTCAGCCCGGTGCCAAAGCCCAGCTCCGCAACCTGAAACCCGTCGTGCAAGCGCGTCGGCAGATCATTGCCGGCGAGGAAAACATGTCGCGTTTCCTCGAGCCCGTTGCCGAGCGAGAAATAGGGATCGTCGAATTCGCTCGAGACAGGGATAACCCCGTCGCGCCATTCGATCCGGGCTGTCTGGTCGTTCTGCATGAATTGGCCTATCACACGGGGGAATTGCCGGGGCAAATGCTGGCGAATGGGCGAGACCATGCGGGGGCGCGCGGTCACATGCAATGGGTAAAAGCGCAAATGAGCAGAGCGGAAATCACGATCTATGGCGCCGGGGCCTTTGGCCTCTCCTGCGGCTACGCGGCGGCAAAACGCGGTGCGCATGTGCGCGTGATCGATCCCCACGGTGTCGGGCATGGTTCGTCCGGCGGTGTCGTGGGCGCGCTTGCACCGCACACGCCGGAGCGTTGGAACCCCAAGAAGGAATTCCAATTCCAAAGCCTGATCATGGCGCGGAGCCATTGGCCGGAGGTCGAGGCGCTGGGGGGCGTTTCCTCGGGCTATGGCAATCTCGGTCGGGTGCAGGCGATCAAGGATGAGCGCCAGTTGCAATTGGCACGTGAGCGCGAGGCACAGGCCGCCGAACTTTGGCAGGGCCAGGCCGAGTGGCGCGTGGTGACACAGGGCGAGACCGGCTATTGGGCGCCGATCAGCCCGACCGGCTATCTGGTGCATGACACGCTTTCGGCGCGGCTCAACCCCTGGCGGGCGTGCCAATCACTTGCCGCAGCGATCAAAGCACTGGGTGGTGAGGTTGTCACCGACGGGCCTGAAGACGGCGCGGTGATTCATGCCTCCGGCTGGTGGGGGCTCACGGCCCTGAACGAAGCCTTCGGCAAAGAGGTTGGCAACGGCGTGAAAGGTCAGGCGATTCTGTTGGATCTTGCCTTGCCCGAGGCGCCGCAGCTTTATGGCGAGAGCCTGCATGTCATTCCGCATGCGGATGGCACCACGGCGATCGGCTCGACCTCGGAACGCGATTTCGACAGCCCCGACGGGACCGATGAACAGGCCGACGCGCTGCTGGAGCGGGCGCGTGAGGCGGTGCCGGCGCTGCGGGACGCGCCTGAGATCCGTCGCTGGGCCGGGGTGCGGCCGCGGGCCAGATCCCGCGCGCCGATGCTCGGGCCCTGGCCCGACCGACCCGGGCACTATGTCGCCAATGGCGGGTTCAAGATCGGCTATGGCATGGCGCCATTGGCCGCACAGGTTTTGATTGACCTCATTCTCGAGGGGCGCGACGCTCTGCCCGACGCGTTCCGCGTGGAGGCAAGCCTGTGAAAGTGACGTCGCTCGATCATCTCGTGCTCACCGTGGCCGATATCCCGACCACCGTGGCGTTTTACACCGAGGCGCTGGGCATGGCGGTGGAAGAGTTCCACCCGGCCGATGGTACCACGCGGTTCGCACTCAAATTCGGTGCGCAGAAAATCAATCTGCATGCCTCTGGGCAGGAGTTCGAGCCGAAAGCGGCGCATGTGCAGCCCGGCTCGGGCGATCTCTGTTTTCTGACCGAGATGCCGGTGGCCGATTGGCTGCGGCATTTGCAGGACAAGGGCCATGCGATCGAAGAGGGTCCGGTCAGCCGCACCGGCGCGACCGGACCGCTGCTGTCGATCTATCTGCGCGATCCGGATGGCAATCTGATCGAGCTCTCAAACCGGCTGTGACGCGGCCTCGCGCAGTTCGGTCATCAGCTTCTGCAATCCCGCGACAGAGCGCTGGTTGATCAGGCGACCGTCTGTATCGAAAGCGTTGGAACTGTCGGGGACGAGCACTTCGGGCGCTTGCAGCAGCCGGGCGTTGAACGGCGTCATCGCCCATCTGAGGCTATATTGGCTGCGCGCGCCGCCCGTTTGACCGCCGGTCGCCGACATGATCGCGACAGGCTTGCCGGTCCAGGGGGACAGGCCGGTGCGGCTGATCCAATCGAGCGCGTTTTTGAGCAGTCCCGGGATCATCTTGTTATATTCCGGGGTGGAGATCACCACCGCATCGGCATCGCGGATCTGTTCGGCCATACGCGTCACCTCGGGCGGCATGCCCTCGTCCTCGAGATCATTGTCATAGAGCGGCAGGCGCAGATCGGCCTGGGTGAAGTCGCAAGGCCCGAAGAGGCGCGCGGCCTCATGTATGAGTTTGGTGTTGGTGGACGCGGCCCGCAGGGCGCCGGAGATGCCGAGAAGTTTGAGGGTCATCGTGCGCTCCTTACATTTCGACGCCCAATTGCGCCTTCACCCCGTCGCGGAACGGGTGTTTCACCAAGCTCATCTCGGTCACCAAATCGGCGATGTCCAACAGCGGCTCCTTGGCATGGCGGCCGGTCAGGACCACATGGGTCATCTCCGGCTTTTCCTCTTTCAGGAAGGTCACCACATCCGCGATGTCGAGGTAATCATAGCGCAGCGCGATGTTGATCTCGTCCAGGAGCACCATCTTGTTTTCCGGGTCGCGGATCAGCTCCTTGGCCTTTTCCCAGGCCGCTTGCGCCTTTTCGGTGTCGCGGATCTTGTCTTGGGTCTCCCAGGTGAAGCCCTCGCCCATCACGTGAAATTCGCAAATGTCCGAGAACCGGTCACGCAGCAGTGTGCGTTCTCCCGACTCCATCGAGCCCTTGATGAATTGCACCACGGCGCAGCGCATTCCGTGGCCGATGCTGCGAAAGATCATGCCGAAGGCCGAGGAGGATTTGCCCTTGCCATTGCCGGTATGGACGATGATCAGACCCTTTTCGCGGGTCTTTTTCTCCATCATCCTGTCACGGGCTTTTTTCAGTTTCACCATTTTCTCGGTGTGACGTTCAGCGTCGGTTTGATCGGTCATGAATGGCCTTTTGCGGTCAGTGTCAGAAGAAGAGTTGCACGAAGAGGGGCGCGACGAGCGCGGTCAGAATGGCATTGAGCACCATGCCGATCCCGGCGAAAGCCCCGGCGGTGCCGTGGCAATGGAATGCCCGCGCCGTACCGATTCCATGCGCCGCGACGCCGGTGGCAAAGCCCCGGCCACGAAAGTCGCGAATGCCCAGGGCATTGAGAAGCGGCGTGGTGACCACAGCACCGATCACCCCGGTGATCAGCACCAGCGCCACGGTGAGCGTGGGCAACCCGCCGATGGCCTCGGAGACGCCGATGGCGACCGGCGAAGTGGCGGATTTTGGCACCAGCGACAGGAGCACATCGCCCCGGAGCCCCATCGCGGCGCCGATGGCGGTGGCCGATCCCATGGCGACCACAGAGCCGACAAAGAGCGCGGCCAAAAGCGGGATGGCGGCGGATTTCACCTTGGTCCAGTTCTGCCAGAGCGGTACGGCAAGCGCGACCGTCGCCGGTCCGAGCATGAAATGGATGAACTGTGCACCTTCGAAATAGGTGCGATACGAGGTGCCGGTCGCGGTCAACAGCACCGAGAGCAGGAACATCGAGATCAGCACCGGGTTCACATAGGGTTTCGCCCCGGAGAGGCGAAACAACCCGTCGCCGATCAGATAGGCGATGATCGTGGCGGAGAGCCACAAGAGCTGCCCTTCGGCGAGATAGGACCAGATGTCGAGAATATCGCTCATAGCGGCGTCTCATCGGCTTCACCGCGCAGGCGGTTGACATATTTGAACGTGAGCGCCCCGGCGCCGATCGACAGCACGGTCGAGCCAATGAGCGCAACGGCGAGCGCGGGGCCGATTTCAGAGACCTGATCGAGATATTGCACGATGCCGACACCCGCCGGTACGTACAGGAGCGACAGGTAGGACAGGACATGGGAGGCCGTGCCCTTGATCTTTTCGCCGACCGCGGGACGGGCCAGCAGCAGCGCCGCCAGAAGCATCATGCCGATCACTGGCCCCGGCAGGCGCAGGGTGAAAATGCGGGCGATCACTTCGCCCAGAAGCTGGAAGCCCAGAAACAGGCCCAAATGAAAAATCATGTCCCTACCTTTGTGCAAGCTTTGTGCAAGCGATCGCGCCACGCTTTGACGCGTCGGGCGTGCATCGTGTGACCGGGCATAGTGTGACAAGGTGCCGGAGGGGCTGCAAGCGCAGAAGGGAATGCGGAACGGAACAATGGGTCTTGCGGATATCGTGAGGTTTTGCGGTCCGGTACGACAAAGGCGCGACCTGCACGCCGCGCCTTTGCCTGAGATTTCGGAACCTTGGTTTCTTCCGCGGTCTATTCCGCCGGAACGGCGTCCGCCCCGTCCGTCCTCGCGAAATGCTGGCTGTTGAGGCGGAAGACCAACACGATCATGGCGATCTGGAACCCCAGTGCCAGCGCCGTCACGGCCCAGTAGGTCACGCCGAATTTGGCGATGATGCCGGCGCTCACCAGCCCCTTGTTCACGAAGAACTGCAACAGCACGGAGAGCGCGACCCCGGGGCAGACCAGGGCATAGGAGCCGGGCGAGGTTTTCGAGCCGAAGACGAAATCCTTGAAATAGCCCTGACGTTTGAGCACCACGAGGCCCAGCCCGAGAAAGATGACTTGCAGCGATACCATGCGGGCAAGGAACATCATCGTGCCGGCGGCGTCGGTGTGACCTTCGAACACATGCAGCCCGTGGTCCTGACGCATGAACAGGATCGACAGGATGGTGACGATCGGGATGACGATCAAAAGCGTCGGTCCGGCTTCTTCATGGGTGCCGTAGTGCAGCATGGAGTTGAACGCGGTCACCAGCGCCAGCAGGGCATAGGTGAGTGAAGCGACGGCAAAGAAGGTCGAAAGCACAAGGGAGGTGCCGACAACCCAGGGCTGCGTGGACATGGCGGCCGGGGCGGCAAGCCCGACGCCGATCATCGCGAGCGCAAAGGCCGGCAGCATCTGGGCAAAGGAGTTATGCGCGGTCACGTCGAACACGCCGCCCTTGGCCAGGACCCGGCCGAGGAAGTCACCGATGATCGACAGCGCGATCCAGCCGATCGCGGCAAAGGCGATGATCGCCAGCGGAAAGAGGTATTCGACCACGGTCCAAAGCCCGGGCACAAAGACCAGCCCGGCGATGAACAACCCGTTCACCGCCATCGCCAGCGCCAGCGGCATGGCGAGCATGGTGGATTCGGCATTGGAATTGCGCAGGCTTTCAAAGCGCGGGGTTTTCTTGAAGGCGCTGTAGGCGTTGAGGTTCCAGATCAGCGATTTCAGGTTGAGAAAGACGAAGACGGCAATGCCGAGCACGGCAGTGGCAATTCCGATCCTCATCGGCAGCGCGCCCGTGCTCCAGGCGGCCAGGATGTCTTCGAACACCGGCACGGAGCGTCCCGGGTGTGGCACCCAGAACATCAGATACATGAAGAAGGTGACAGAGAGGCCACCGGCGCCCAGCGACGCAAGAAAATATGTCGGGACATAGTGGTCCGCGGCATGGCTCGGTTTCATGAGAGGTCTCCTAATCATATTCGTTTCATCGAATATAATTGCGGCAAAACCTATATCTTTGATACAGGTCAAATGCATGGTTGAGGGGTATGTTTGTAATGCGCCCGAAGAAACGCGGCGTGCACCTCTCCGAAAACTCTGACCCGACGTAAAGAAAAGCCTGTCTTTTCAGATAGGTGCTCATTCCATACGGAATCGTTTAGAAAGGCCTGACACGCACAAACTGTTCGGGGGGACAATGAGACTCGCGCGCATAACCACCTATCCGATCAAAAGTCTGACCGGTGCGGACCTGGCCGCCGCCAAAGTGCATGGCTTTGGCCTCGACGGCGATCGGCGCTGGGCCGTGGTCTATCCCAACGGCACGGTGGCGACCCGGCGGGACTTGCCGCAGATGGCGCTTTTGAGTGCGGTGGCCGCACCTTACGGCGTGTCGATTTCCTTTGAGGGCAGCCGGTTGGAAGTCCCCTTCCCGACCGGGGCTCCGGTCTCGGTCAAAGTGTTCTCCACCGTGATCGACGGGGTTGAGGATGCCGGGAATTACGCCTCGCATTTTCTCTCGTCGGCGCTCGAGACCGAGGTACGGCTGGTCTATTTTCCGATTGAGGCGCAGCGCCCGGTCGATCCGGCCTATGCCGGGGAGGGCCATTTCACCGCTTTGGCCGATGGGTTTCCATTGCTCCTGACGACGCAGGCGTCTCTCGCGGAGCTGAACGCCGAATTGGAACACCCGGTCGAGATGCGCCGATTCCGGCCGAACATCGTGGTCTCCGGCGATATCGACCCCTGGATCGAGGACACATGGCGGCGCATTCGCATCGGCACCTCGGTGTTTCGGGTGGTCAAGCCTTGCGAACGCTGTGTGATGGTGACGCAGGACCCGAACACGGGCGAGCGTCCCCATCCGCGCGAACCTCTCGCAACTCTGGGGCGCATTCATCGGGCCATCACCGGCAAGATCATCTTTGGCCAGAACCTGATCGTCGAGGAGCAAGGTGCCATCGTTCTGGGAGATGAGGTCGAAGTGCTCGAGACCGGGCCCTCGAATCTGTTGAGCCCGAAACGCAGCACGCCCCGGTCGTTCTGAACGGAAGTCCGATGGCGCGAGCTCTTTTGGTGCCTTTGACGTGACGCGATTTGAGCGCGTCGCCCTTCTGACAGGAGCATGTACGCCGTCCGGCCTTTCTTTGAGATCGGATCGGTCTTGCCCGTTCCGGGATTTCAAGGCATCACGGGGCAAATCGCAGGAGGTCATCCGATGGATTACTCAAGAATGGGCGGACCGAAGAAACCTTCGGGCGCGCCGAAACATGGTGAATACAAGGCCCAGAAACCTGGCGGGAAACAGGCCCCCAAGGTGGAGCTTCTGGCCCGGATGAAAGCTGCGGCGCAGATGGAAGCAGGCAAGAAAAAGCCCGAGTAACGGCATCGCCCGCGCGTTGGGGGCACCCACGAGATCTGGGGTGTTTTTGCTGAACCTGGCGATATTTTGTGGATAACTTGGCAAAATTCCCCATATCTCGGGTTCCGAGATTGACTCACGCGCCTGCCTCCCAAAGAGTTTTCATCCATAAGGAATCAACCAGAGGCCGCTCTTGCGTTTCACCCGCCTTCGTCTCAATGGCTTCAAAAGCTTTGTGGACCCCACCGATCTCGTGATCGCGGATGGGCTGACCGGTGTTGTGGGGCCGAATGGCTGTGGCAAGTCGAATCTGCTGGAGGCGCTGCGCTGGGTGATGGGTGAGAACCGGCCCAAGGCGATGCGCGGCGCCGGGATGGAAGACGTGATTTTCGCGGGCGCCTCCACGCGTCCGGCGCGCAACTTCGCCGAAGTCACCCTGATGATCGACAATTCGGAGCGCTTGGCGCCCGCTGGCTTCAACGACAGCGACTCGGTCGAGATCATCCGCCGGATCACCCGCGACGCCGGTTCCGCCTATAAGGTGAACACCAAGGACGTGCGGGCCCGCGATGTCTCGATGCTTTTTGCCGATGCCTCGACGGGCGCGCATTCGCCGGCGCTTGTGCGGCAGGGGCAGATTTCGGAACTGATCAACGCCAAGCCGAAAGCGCGTCGACGCATCCTCGAAGAGGCGGCCGGGATTTCCGGTCTCTATCAGCGCCGTCACGAGGCGGAGCTGAAGCTCAAGGGCGCCGAGAGCAATCTTGCGCGCGTCGATGACGTGATCGAACAGCTGGCCGGTCAGCTCGCCTCTCTGGCGCGTCAGGCGCGTCAGGCGGCACGCTATCGCGAGATCGGCACAGAGCTGCGCCATGCCGAAGGCCTGCTGCATTACCGCCGTTGGCGTGATGCCGACATCGCCCGGGCGGAAGCCGAGAACGTGCTGCGTACACGGCTGACACAGGCCTCCGAGGCCGAACGTCTGGCGCGCGAGGCGGCAAAAGCCCGCGAAGCTCAGGAAGACGGCCTGCCGGCGCTGCGCGAAGAGGAAGCGATCGCGAGCGCCGTGTTGCAACGGCTCACCGTGTCGCGCGATCAGCTCTCCGACGAGGAGCGCCGCGCCCGCGAGATGATCGAGACCCTGTCGCGCCGGATCGACCAGCTGGTCGCCGATATGGCGCGCGAAGAACAGCTCAACAAGGATGCGGGCGAAACCATCTCGCGGCTCGAGTGGGAACAGAAAGAGCTGATCAAGGCGGCGGACGGGCATGAGCCGAAGCTTCTGGACGCGGCGGCGGAGGCCTCGGAAGCCAGCCAGATTCTCGCCGATCGGGAGACCGATCTGAGCCAGATGACCGAGGATGTCGCCCGTCTCGCGGCCCGGCACCAATCGGCACAGCGTCTGGTCGAGGACAATCGCAAGACATTGGATCGCGCCCGTGGCGAGGCCGACCGGGCGCGCAGCGCCGTGGAAGAGGCGCGGCAGAACCTGTTCCATTCCGCCGAGGCGATGGAAGAGGCCGAGGCGGCACAGGAAGAGGCGGTGGCCCGCGCCGAGGAATCCGAAGCCATGCTGATCGAGGCGGATGAGGCCCGGACCGAGGCGCAATCGCGCGAGGCGGTGGCCCGGGCGGCGCGCTCCGAAGCCGAGGGCGAGGTGGGCGCGCTGAAGGCCGAAGTGGCCGCACTCGCCAAGATGCTCGACCGTGACCAGATCGGCGGTTCGCAGCTTCTCGATCTTCTCAAGGTCAAATCAGGATATGAAAAAGCGCTGGGAGCGGCGCTTTCTGATGATTTGAGACAGCCTTCGATTGAATCCTATCAGGCCTCCGGTTGGGTCACATTGCCGGAATATCCGGACGATCAGGACCTGCCGAACGGGGTCGAGCCGCTCGAAGACTTTGTCACCGCGCCACCGGTTCTGGCACGCCGCCTGTCGCAGATCGGTTTGGTCCGGGCCGAAGACGGGCCGCGGCTTCAGGCCGATCTTGAGCCCGGTCAACGGCTGGTCTCGGTCGAGGGCGACATGTGGCGTTGGGACGGCTATCGCGCCGGGGCCGAGGATGCGCCCTCGGCCGCCGCCTTGCGGCTGCAACAGTTGAATCGGCTCGAAGATCTGAAACAGGAACTCGTCGCGGCCGAGGCCAAGGCGGGCGGCGCGCTTCAGGCGCATGAACATCTGAAATCGGAATTGACCCGGTTGACCGAAGCCGACCGGCTGGCCCGCGATGCCCGTCGCGACGCCGATCGGGCACTGTCCGAGGCGGCGCGTCTCTTGTCCAAGGTCGAGAATGAAAAGACTCTGGCCGAGGGCAAGGTGGAAAACCTCGGCCTCGCCGTGTCGCGCCATGAGGAAGAGGCGCGTGGGGCCGAGCAGCGGCTGCGCGAGGCGGAGAAGGCGGTGAAGGACCTGCCGGATCTCGAGGCGGCACGTTCCGATATCGAACAGGTGAAGCTTGCCGTCGAGGCGGCGCGGATCACCATGATGACCAAACGTTCCTCGCATGACGAGATCCGGCGTGAGGGCGAGGCCCGGACCCGGCGCAGCCAGGAGGTGACCAAGGAGCTGTCCGGCTGGCGGCACCGGTTGGAGACCGCAGGCAAGCGCATTGCCGAGTTGCAGGACCGCAAGGAAGCCTCCGAGGAAGAGCTTTACGAGGCTGCGGCCCAGCCCGAGGAAATCGCCGAGAAACGCGATGCGCTGATGGCGCAGATCGAAGAAGCGGAGCATCGCCGCAAACACGCGGCGGATGGGCTGGCCCAGGCCGAAGAGGCGCTGCGCGAAGCGGTCCATGCGGAGCGCGAATGCGAGCGTCTGGCCTCCGAGGCGCGCGAGACCCGGGCTGCCGCCGAGGCGCGGCGCGATGGCGCGCGCGAGACCGTGGAAGCCGCGATCGAGCGCATTCGCGAGGAGCTGGAAACCACGCCCGAAAAACTGCTCAAGGAGCTGGATGTCGATCCGGAGACGATCCCGGCGCATAGCGAGATCGAGGTCGATGTGAATCGCCTCAAACGTCTGCGCGACAGCCTCGGTGCGGTGAACCTGCGCGCCGAGGAAGACGCAAAAGAGGTCCGCGAAGAGCACGATACGCTGGTGAAAGAGAAAGAAGATCTCGAAGAGGCGATCAAGACGCTGCGCTCCGGGATTGCCTCCTTGAACCGCGAGGGGCGCGAGCGGCTTTTGACCGCGTTCGAGCAGGTGAACAGCAATTTCTCCATGCTTTTCACCCATCTCTTCGGCGGTGGCGAGGCGCGGCTGATGATGGTCGAAAGCGACGATCCTCTGGAGGCCGGGCTCGAGATCATGTGTCAGCCGCCGGGCAAGAAGCTTTCGACCCTGTCGCTTCTCTCGGGCGGCGAACAGACGCTCACCGCGCTGGCGCTGATCTTTGCCGTGTTCATGGCCAACCCGGCGCCGATCTGTGTGCTGGACGAGGTGGACGCGCCCTTGGATGATGCCAACGTGACGCGGTTCTGCGACATGCTCGACGAGATGACCCAGCGTACCGACACGCGGTTCCTCTGCATCACTCACCACGCCGTCACCATGGCCCGCATGGACCGGTTGTTCGGTGTGACCATGCAGGAACAGGGCGTGTCACAGCTTGTCTCCGTCGACCTGAAAAAGGCCGAGGCGCTGGTCGCCTGATCTGCCTTTGCCCGGCAACTATCGGCTGCACACCAGTTTGCCGTTGCGCACATCGGCATGCTGTTCGGCATTGGTCGCATAGAAGGGGAAGCCGCAAGCCCCCGCCGCGATGGATGTTCCGGAGGTGGCGATGGTCTGCGATTCCCCCGGCCGCAGGATCGTGGTGCCGACAAAGAATTTCAGCCCGTTGCGAAACGGTCCCCGACCGCAGGCCCAATGATCGCTGGGGTTCCCACCGGAGCACCAGAAGGCGGTGACATCGTAATTGCAGGTATTGGTGATCCGGTACTCTGTTGTGCCGACCCGTTTGCCGAGATTTTGCCGTTGCAGACATCCCGTGGCATCCGCGGTGGCGGCGCTGGCTGCGAGTGCCAGAAAGACGCTGGTTGCGAGTAGTGTTACGCTGTTCATTGCTTTCCCCTAAGCCACGTCCGCGCAGCATTACTCTACGAGAAACGGGTCGCCTGCGGGAGACGACCCATCGTCGCAAGGGGGGCATGTCGGTGCCTTAGGTGGCTGCGGGCCGGGTTCCATGTCCGGACTTGGCGCCTCGGCCATGGCCGTGGCCCGCCGGTGCATCGAGATCCTTGATCGAGGCTTCCGCCTCGCCATCGATCCAGTAGCCTGCGGCCTTGAGCCATGGCAGCGGATGTCCCATTTCCAACACGGCGGCGCGCAGCTGTTTGGCAATCCCGGCCTCGGTGGCGATCCAGACGAAGGTGTCGGGGGTCAGGTCGATCTGCGGCAAAGCGTCGAGGAAGAACCGGGCATCTGTGGCCTGATCGAGAGGCCGGTGCAGCCAGCGGGTCGTCACATCGGCGGCGCTGTCGATCTGTTGTTCGTCCTCGGGTCCCGGCACCGCGGCGATCATCGTGACCTTTACGCCGGCGGGCAGTTCTTCGAGTTTGCGGCCCATGGCCGGGAGTGCGGTTTCGTCGCCGATCAGGACCCAATGGCCAATCTCGCCCTCGATCACCCGCGAGCCGCGCGGGCCGCCGATCTGCACCGTGCTGCCGGCTGTGGCGCCGCGCGCCCAGCTGGCCGCGGGGCCGTCGCCATGATCGGCGAAATCGACGATCAACTCGCGCGCCTCAGTGTCGAAACGGCGCGGGGTGTAATCGCGTTTGGCCGGATCGTCCGTGCCGGGCACGAAGACCTTCATGTGATCGTCGAAAGAACCGCTGGCAAAATCGGCGAGATCCTCACCGGTCAGCGTCAGGCGGATCATATGCGGGGTCAGCCGCTCTGTGCGGGCCACTGTCAGCTCGCGGAATTTCAATTCGTGCCGCATGCGGCGGATCGTCGGGGCTTCCATCAGAGTGTCCTTTGTCTCGGGCGTGTGTATCGGCATCGATACCTGTTGCGCAAAACAAAGTATTTTACTCAGGAAAAGGCAAGTGCCCGGATGTCACAGCCCCTGTGCGGTGAAAAACCGACGCTGTGACATCCCGATCTGACAGTGGGGATTGAACTGCGGGGTCTCAGAGGCGTGACAGGAGCGCGGGCGTGGGCCAGGCGTCGGCGGGCAGGCCAAGCTTCTGTTGCACATGTTGTACGGCTTCGCGGGTCTTTTCGCCGAGGATGCCATCGACGCCGCCGACGTCATATCCCATGCGCACGAGTTTCTGCTGCAACTGTTTCATCTGCGCCCCGGAGAGACCGGGCTGGGGATTGCCGGCACTATAGACCGGCGCGCCTTCGAGACGGGTGGCGAAATAGGCCGCCGTCGTCACGTAGACGAAGCTCTTGTTCCACTCGAAATAGACCTCGAAATTCGGATAGGCGAGGAAGGCCGGACCATTGCGCCCCATCGGCAGGAGGACCGAGGCCTGAAGGTTCGAGGGGCCGAGCGATCCGGAGCGCGGTTTGACGCCCAATTTGGCCCATTGGCTGACCGTCATCTTGTGATTGAGCCCGGTTTTCGACCAATCGAGGTTCGAGGGCACCACGATCTCCTGAAGCCACGGTTCATTTGCCCGCCACCCAAGATGGCGCAGCATTTTCGCCCCGGACATCAGCGCGTCGGGCGCCGAGGTCTTGAGCCGGACATGGCCGTCGCCGTCGCCATCGACGCCATTGGTCAGAATATCTTTCGGCAGCATTTGCACCATGCCGATCTCGCCGGCCCAGGCGCCCTTGGTGGTCGCCGGGTCGAAATCGCCATGCTCGAAAAGAGTGAGCGCCGCCAAGACCTGTGGCTGGAACAGCTCCGGACGACGACAATCATGGCTCAGCGTCATCAAGGCGTTCAACGTGTTGAAATTGCCCTGCACCTGGCCGAAATCGGTCTCCAGCGCCCAGAAGGCCAGAAGCACGCCACGCGACACGCCGAACTCGCGTTCGATCCGGTCAAAGGTGCTTTTGTACTTCGCCGCATAGGCGGCGCCGTTTTGCATGCGGTTCTGGCTGATGAGCGCCCGGGAAAAGTCGAGAAAATTCTTCTGGAAGACGCCCTGGGCACGATCGGCCTTGATCACGGCCGGGTCCTGTCGCACCGAAGAAAAGAACCGATCGACACTGGCCGGGGCATGGCCCTGTTGCACGGCGGCCTGTTTCATCTTGCTGACGAAGCTGGAAAAGCTTTCGCCACAGGGCACTTCGGCAAGGGCCGGGGTGGCTGTGGCGAGGGAAAGGGCGAGAAGCAAGCCGTGAGAACGCATGAGGTAACCTTCTGATTTCTATTGCGCGCCACGATAGCGAGGCGCCGCTCCTCAGGCAAATGACAGAATGGCGACGCGGGCGATCAGGCAGAAAAGCGCGAAAGCCCAGGCTTGCCAGAGGCGACGGCACGCCCGGTCAATATCCTGCCGCGTGGCGTCGTGCCCTTCCGGATTGACCCATGGGTAGTCGCGCATCTCGCCGTGATAGGCACGCGGACCCGAGAGCGCGACGTCGAGCGAGCGCGACAGGGCGGCCTCGGGCCAGCCGGCATTGGGCGAGCGGTGGCGGCGGGCCTCATGGATCACCTCGTGCCAGAGCGACAGCGGCTTGCCCCATGGAAACAGCAGGAGCGCGGTGAGGCGCGCGGGAACCAGGTTGAGCGCATCGTCGAGCCGGGCGGCGGCCCAGCCGAAATCGCGATGCCGCTCGGTGCGGTAGCCGATCATGCTGTCGGCGGTGTTGGTGATCTTGTAGACCAGAATGCCGGGCAGGCCGAACAGCAGGAACCAAAACGCCGGGGCGATCACCCCGTCGGAGAAATTCTCCGCCGCAGATTCAATGGCGGCGCGGGCGGTGGCGGGTTCATCCATCTCGGTGGTGTCACGCCCGACGATCATCGCGACTGCATGACGCCCCTCGGCAAGCGACTTGGTGAGGCCGGTGGCGACCGCTTTGACATGGTCGATCAGCGATTTCTGGGCCAGAAGCACGGCGCCGAGCAGAATCTCAATCCCGGGCAGCTGCCGCAAGACCTGTCCGGCCCACCACGCCCCAAGGACCAGCACCAGTATCAGGGCAACCCCCTTGGCCTTGCGCCCGGCGCCGCAGTTGAAACTCCGATCGGCCCAGCCGATCAACCGCCCCATAAGGACGGCCGGATGCGGCAGACGGTCCCAGAGCCATTTTGGTTCGCCGAATATCGCATCGAGAAGGAGCGCCAAGGTGAGCGCAGCGGCATGGCTCACAGGGCCGCCTCCAGTTGCGCCCAGCCATGTTCGGGTGGCAGGCCGAGCCGGACCCAGCGCTCCGAATAGGGGAAGATGCGCGACCAGATGCGCCCTTTGGCCAAACGTTCCTGAAAGGCCCGGGCATTGTCGGTCTCGTAAAGCCGGAAGAGCGTCGTGCCACCGATAAGTTTTGCGCCTTTTTTGTCAAATATCGCGTCAAGCCTCGAAATATCATGTTGTAATTTGATCCTTGTGCGCATGGCCCAATCCGGATCATTGAGTGCGACCGTGCCGATGGCAAGCGCCGGGCCGGAGACCGCCCAGGGGCCTGTAAGGGTGGCCAGCCGATCGATCAGCTCCGGCGCGCCAATGGCGAAGCCGAGCCGCAGCCCCGCGAGTCCCCAGAATTTGCCGAAGCTCTTGAGCACCAGTGTGCGCCCGTCGCGCACCCGCTCGATATGGCTTTCGTCGGGCATCACATCGCAGAAGCTTTCGTCGATGATGGTGAAGGGCGCGGTGAAATTTTCGCTGCGCCAAAGCCGCCCGTCGGGATTGTTGGGATGCACCGCGACTTGCACCGATGGTTCGGCCGCGGTGACGCGCCAGCCATGCGCTTCGAATGCCCCGGCATGTTCATTATAGGTGGGTCTGCGGATCTCGACCGCGCCTTTGGGCCAGAGCGCCGGCAGCCGAGCGATCAGGCTCGACGCTCCCGGGGCGGCCAGAATGGCAGCGCCATGCGGGACCTTCCAGAATGTCCGGGCGGCTTGAATGAGCGCGTCCTGTGCGGCGGCATCGGGCAGGGCGGTCCAGGCCGCCTCCGGGATGTTGCCAATCGGATAGGGGGTCGGATTGATGCCGGTGGAGAGATCGATCCAATCGGATTTCTCGCCGCCGAATCGGGCGACCGCCGCATCCAGCCCGCCGCCATGATCGCGATGTCTGCTCATCTGTGGTCTCCGCCCCCGCTGATCATCTGTCCGATTTTGACGCGATACGCGGCAGTTATCTGTATATGCATCTTGTTTTGCCCCGGCGAAATGTGAACGCAAGTTAAAATCTTAACTTTTCTTTCCATCTCGTGACTTGGGCCCTAGATTACTCCGGTATAAAAGGAACGACAGGGTGAACTGTCGAATCCTCTCTCAAGGTAAATGATAGCGTGATGTGCGCGGCTTGGCCGTGCATGGGGTGATATGCAGGTATTGATCGTCGAAAGCAGTCCGGAGCTTGGCAAGATATGGCAGCGCCATCTTGAACGCCAGGGAATGACGGTGGTGCTGGTCGGTGGTCAGGAGGATGCGATCACCTATTTGCACGACTCGGCGCCGGATCTGATTGTGATGGATCTGATTCTCGAGGAGGGCTCCGCCTTCGCCATCGCCGATTATGCCAATTACCGCTATCCGGACACCCGGGTGATCTTTACCACCAATGCGAGCTTCTTCTCGGACGGTTCGATCTTTCAGCACGTGGCCAATGCCTGTGCCTTTCTGCCGAAACAGGTCGATCCCGACGACCTGAGCGCCATGGTGGCCTATTACGGCAAAGAGGCGTCCTGAGCCGGGATCGGGGGCCGGTGTCCGACCGGTCGTCCCGGCCGAATGTCTGACCCGCCTTTAGCCCCGCCCGTGTGGTTCCTCGAAATCGATCTGTGGTGAGACCGGGACGATCCGAGTCGGGTTGATCATGTCGTGGCTGAAATAATAATGCCGCAGGATATGGTCGAACTGCACCGTCTCACGCACCCCCGGCCATTGATAGAGCTCGCGGGTATGGCCCCAGAGGTTCGGGTAGTCCTTGATCATGCGTCGGTTGCATTTGAAATGCGTGTGATAGACCTTGTCGAAGCGGATGAGCGTGGTGAACAGACGCCAGTCGGCCTCGGTGATCGTCTCGCCAAGGAGGTAGCGTTTTTTCCCCAGGTGTTCGTCCAGCCAGTCGAGGGTGTCGAACAGCTCGGTGACGGCCTCGTCATAGGCCTCCTGCGTGGTGGCGAAGCCGGATTTGTAGACGCCGTTGTTCACCGCGTGATAGACGCGCTGGTTCATCTCTTCGATCTTGTCGCGCAGCTCTTCGGGCCAGAAGTCGAGCCGGTTTCCGGTCAATCCGTCGAAGGCGGAATTGAACATTCTGATGATTTCCGAGGATTCATTCGACACGATTGTGTGTGTTTTCTTGTCCCAGAGGACAGGCACGGTGACCCGACCGGAGGCCTTGGGATCGGCCTCGGTATAGACGTCGCGCAGGAAAGGCTTGCCCATCAGCGTGTCGCCGCTGGCGCCCGCGAAATCATCGGCAAATGTCCAGCCATCCGTGAGCATGTCGGGATGCACCACCGAGGTGGTGATGTGATCCTCGAGCCCTTTGAGCTTGCGAAAGATCAGGGTGCGGTGTGCCCAGGGGCAGGCATAGGAGACATAGAGATGATAGCGCCCGCTTTCGGCGGTAAAACCGCCCTCGCCCGAGGGGCCGGCCGCGCCATCCGGGGTCACCCAGTTGCGATAGCCCGCGGTGCTGCGTCGAAACCGTCCGCCGGAGGCGGAGGTGTCATACCATGTGTCGTGCCAGATGCCGTCTTGCAAAAATCCCATGATCTGCGTCCTCGCGGGTTTCTCATGTGTTCCGTGTTCGAAACACACCTAATGGCAATGCGACGATGCGCAAACAGGAGTCAGGGCGCACAATCGGTGCGCAAACGCACATTTGCCGCAGGCCCTGCGTGGCAAAGAAATTGCGAACGGGGCCTGGCTTGCCTATAAGAAACCCATCCTGACGCTCAAAGGGCATTTCGGACGACCCCGTGGCGCTGATCGCCATTGAGGCCTCAAGACGAAGGACATGACATGACCCGTATTCTGACAGCTCTCTTCACCATGATCGCGATGCCGGCTCTGGCCCATCCGGGCCATATCGGCGAGATTGCCGGCCACAATCACTGGTTGGCGGGGGCGGCCATCGGCGCGGCGATCGCGATTGCGATCTGGGGCGCGATCAAGGGCAAGAAGGAAGAGGTCGAAGAGGCCGAGCTCGAAGAAGAGATCGAGGCTGAGCCGCAAGAGGCCTGAGCCGCTTCTCGCCGCGCACCCTGTTTTGCCGCAACATGGCTGTGGCAAAAACGTAGCTGCAGCAAACATGTGACTCTTTGCACCTGCGGCACAACTGATCCTTTGGGTTAACTTGACGGAAACGATGTTCGCGTCATCCTTGAACGCGAAGGGGCCTCTCCCGAAAGAGCGGCCCCGCGACGACTTGCGAAGGGACGGCTTGTGGAGGGACTCATGTCTGATTTTTTGCCCAAAGAGGTGCGCGAGGGGCTCGAACTGGCTCGCAAACGCGATCTCAAGCGCCGCTCGCGGCTGCGTGTGCGGGTGGGGGACGAGACCTATCCGATTCTGCGCAGCTGGGAAGACGGTTTTGCACTCGACCGCGACAATGCCGATCATCTGCGTGGGTTGGTCGATGTCTATGACGGCACCCGCCACCTCTATCAGGCGCTGATCGTGGCCTCGACGGACGATGGCCATGAGATGAGTTTCGAATTCAAACGTGCCACGCCCGCGAGCGACAAGCCGCCGCTGGATTACCTCCGGGCCGAGGATGCGCCGGTGGCGCTTCTGGGCCGCGATTGAAATCGGGGCGAAGAGATAGAATGCAAAAAGCCGGTGCGAGATGTGCACCGGCTTTTTTTATGTTCTCTGCGCCCCAGATCACTGAAGATCGCTGAACGCCTCTTTCAGGCGATGACAGGCGGTTTCGACGATGCTGCGCGGCGTGGCGAGGTTGAACCGCAGGAAGTTCTCGCCGCCCAGCCCAAAGGTCGGCCCGTGATTGGGGGCGATATGCGCCTGTTTCTCCACCCGGGCGGTGAATTCTTCGCGCGACATGCCGGTGCCGGAGAAATCGACCCAGGCCAGATAGGTGGCCTCGAGGGGCATCGAGGTGAGGCCCGGGATCTCGGCAATGGCGGCGTCAAAGAGCTGACGGTTGCCGTCGAGATAGGCGGTCAGCTCATCGACCCAGGCCGCGCCTTCGGGCGAATAGGCGGCGGTGGCCATCTCCAGACCAAAGGAATTGGCGGAAATCCCCAGCGCGGCCATGCGGCTCGCGAAAGTGGCGCGGAGCTTCGGATCGGCGATGATCACATTGCCAGAATGGGTGCCGGCGATGTTGAAAGTCTTGGTGGTGGCCGACATCATGATCAACCGATCGGAAATGCCCTCGATCAGCGCCATCGGCGTGTGTGTGTGGCCCGGCATCACCAGATCGTGGTGGATCTCGTCAGAGACAAGGATCAGGTCGTGACGTTTGCAGAAATCCGCGACGCCTTCGAGTTCGGCGCGGGTCCAGACGCGCCCGCCCGGGTTATGCGGCGAACAGAGCACCAGCATGGTCTCCTTGCCGCTCATCTGCGCGTCCCAGGCGTCGAAATCCATTTGGTACTTGCCGTCCACCAGCGCCAGCGGGCATTCGACCACGTCGCGCCCGGCGGCTTTGATCACCCGGTGAAAGGCGTGATAGACCGGCGTCATCAGCACCACGCCATCGCCCGGCTGGGTAAAGGCATCGACGCAGAGCGCCGTGCCGTTGACCAGCCCGTGGGTGGTAAAGATCTCTTCCTCGCCGACGGACCAGCCGTGGCGGGTCTTCATCCACCAGATGATCGCCGCCTTGTACGCGCTGTCATCGCCGAAATAGCCGTAGATGCCATGGGCGGTCATTTTTTCCAGCGCCGCCTGCACCGAGGCCGGCGGGCGGAAATCCATATCCGCGACCCACATGGCGATCCCGTCTTCGGCGGGGACACCGTAGAGATCCTCCATCTTGTCCCATTTGGCACAATGGGTTCCGAAACGCGGGATGATCGGGTCGAACAGCGGATTGGTCATGAAGCTTCCTTCGGAGTTGCGGCGGTGCGCGTGGCGTCTGATATCGAGGCAGAGCCTAATCCGGCATGTCGGCGGAGGAAAACTGAAAATCCCGCAGGAGGGGCTGGGCGTTTTCGCGCGCCTCCCAGTTGCGCGGGACGAGCGCATCGCCTAAATGCAAGGCATGACGCTGAAACCGATCCTGATCCATCCCGACCCGCGCTTGAAGAAGCATTGCGACCCCGTGACCGAGTTCGACAAAGATCTCGCACGGTTCGCCGATGATATGCTCGAGACCATGTATGAGGCGCCGGGCATCGGCCTGGCCGCGCCACAGGTCGGACTGATCAAGCGTATGCTGGTGATGGATTGCGCTAAGGAAGCCGAAGGCACGCCGGAGCCGATGGTGCTGATCAACCCGGAAGTGACCTGGAAAAGCGAAGAGCGCAATGTCTACGAAGAGGGCTGTCTCTCGATCCCCGGCCAATATGCCGAGGTGGAACGCCCCAAGATGGTCCGCGTCAGCTGGCAGGATGTCGAGGGCAAGCCGCATGAGCAGGAGTTCGACGCGCTTTGGGCGACCTGCGTGCAGCATGAGATCGACCATCTCGATGGCGTTCTCTTCATCGATTATCTGAAACCGCTCAAGCGTCAGATGATCACCCGCAAGATGCAGAAGCTGAAACGCGAAAAGGCCCGCGCCTGATGGCGCTGCGCGAGATCCTGCTCTGGCCAGATGCGCGTCTGAGCACGCTCTGCGCCCCGGTGGCGGAGATCACGGATGAGATCCGCACACTGGTCGCCGATATGTTCGAGACCATGTATGCCGCCCCGGGCCGGGGGCTGGCCGGGCCGCAGGTCGGTGCGATGCTGCGGCTTTTTGTGATGGATGCCACTTGGAAAGAAGGCGAGAAGACGCCGCAGGTGGTGATCAATCCCGAGATCGTTTTTCTGTCCGATGAGACCTGCGAGATGGACGAGGGCTGCCTGTCGATCCCGGGCATCACCGTCGCCGTGACCCGACCCGAGAGGATCACCCTGCGTTGGTCCGATCTTGACGGCGTCACTCATGAGCGCGAAATGACGGGCGCCGAGGCCCGCATCGCCCAGCATGAGTTCGACCATCTCGACGGCCTGGTGCATTTCGACCGGGTGGACACGAAGACCCGTGCCCGGCTTGAGGAGATCTACGGATGACGCATATCCCCACTGAGCGGCCTTTCCTGCCCTATCCCGACAAGCGCCTGAAAACCGCCGTGCCGCCGGTCGCGGAGATCACCGATGAGATCCGCAATATCTGGGCCGATATGGTCGAGACCATGGATGCCATGCCGGGCTACGGTCTTGCCGGGCCGCAGATCGGGGTGATGCAGCAACTCGCCGTGGTCGATTGTTCCGACGAGCGCGGCAAGGCGGTGCTTCTGGCCAATCCGGAAGTGCTGCATGCCTCGGCGCAGCTGCGCGAGCATGAAGAAGCCTCGCCGAACCTGCCCGGCATGTCCGCCGCGATCTCGCGTCCGCGTGCCGTGACCGTGCGGTTTTTGAACGTGAACGGAGAGATCGAGGAGCGCGATTTCGTCGGGCTCTGGGCCACGTCGGTGCAGCATCAGATCGATCACCTGAACGGCAAGATGTATTTCGACCATCTGAAACCGGTGAAGCGGCAGATGTTCCTGAAAAAGGCCAAGAAGATCGGAGCGATGAAATGACCGGGAAAATGCGCGTGATTTTCATGGGCTCGCCCGAGTTTTCCGTGCCCGTGCTCGACGCGCTGGTTGAGGCCGGCCACGAGATCGCCTGTGTCTATTGCCAGCCGCCGCGCCCGGCGGGGCGTGGCAAGAAAGACCGCCCGACCCCGGTGCAGGCCCGCGCCGAAGAGCTTGGTCTTCCTGTCCGCCATCCGAAGAATTTCAAGGACCCCGCCGATGTCGTGGAGTTCGAGGCGCTCGAAGCCGATATCGCTGTGGTCGTCGCCTATGGGCTCTTGCTGCCGCAAAGCATTCTCGATGCGCCGAAACACGGCTGTCTCAACATTCACGCCTCGCTCTTGCCGCGTTGGCGCGGGGCGGCGCCGATCCATCGCGCGATCCTTGAGGGCGACGTGATGTCCGGCGTCTGCATCATGCAGATGGAGGCGGGGCTCGACACCGGCCCGGTGCTGTTGCGTCAGGAGACCGAAATCACCGCGGAAGACACCACCGCGACCCTGCATGACCGTCTGTCCGAGATGGGCGCCGAGGCCATTGTCACCACGCTCGACGTGTTGAATCGCCTCGCGCCGGAGGCGCAGCCGGATGAGGGTGTCACCTACGCCAAGAAAATCGACAAGGCGGAGGCCAGGATCGACTGGACCCGCCCGGCCGCCGAGATCGACCGGCAAATTCGTGGCCTCTCGCCTTTCCCAGGCGCCTGGGCCACTTTGAATGGCGAGCGGATCAAATTCCACATGTCGCGTGTGACCGATGGCAAAGGTGCTCCCGGCGAGGTGATCGGAACCTTCACCATTGCCTGCGGGGAGGGCGCGGTGGAAATTCTCACTGCGCAGCGCGAGGGCAAACGTGCTATGCCGGTGGTAGAGATCCTGAAAGGGCTGGAGCTGCCGGAGGGCAGCCGGTTCGACTGATCCGCCTTTTGCGGTCCATCCCATGATCCTGCCAGAAGCCGAGGAGCCGCCATGTTTCCAATGTTGATCGGAACCGTCGTGATCGCGGGGATCGTCGGCTATGCCTGCGAGAAGACCGGCTTCACCCGCAACGGTTACCTGCAATCGATCATCATCTGTGTCGGCGGCGCGTTTCTCGCCTATTTCGTCAAGCTGATGTTCGGCATCGGTTTTCGATTGCCGGGTCTCAATGCGATTGCCGCCTCTTTGGGCGCGCTGATCATTGTGCCGACCCATTGGCGCAAGAAGCGATAGGAGGTTGCCATGCCCGTGCTGTTCCTGATCATCGTCGGTGCCGCAGCCGGGTTCATCGCCACACGGGTGATGGATCTCAAGACCGATATGATCACCACGATTGTCATCGGCATGGCCGGCGCGCTGATCGGCGGGCTGGTGCTGCGCTTTCTCATGCTGCTCACCGGCATGGCGGCGGGGTTCGTCGGTGCCGTGTTGGGCGCGATCATCCTGATCTGGGCCTATAAGGCGATCACGGGGCGGAAATGATGTTCCTCCTCTCCATCCCCGGCATGTTTGCCCGCATCCTGCTGAGCATGGCGCTTTGGCTGATGTTCCGCCCGGGCGGCTGGCTCGTTGCCTGTTGCCTGGCGGTGGCCGCCACCTGGTATATCAAGGTCTGAGGCGGTTCAGCCCTCAGGGTTTCGGTGGCCGCGATTTATAGACCGGCAGGGACCAGCCCCAGAGCATGCTGCCGGCGCGCAGCACAAAGGTGACCGCGGCACAGATCGAGAATTCCGCGATCCGGGGCGCGTCAAAATAATTTGCGGTCAGCAAAGCCAGCCCGCCGGCAAGTGCGGCGGAAGCATAAAGCTCGCCCTGTTTGAGGATGAGCGGCACTTCGTTACAGACCACATCGCGCATCAGCCCGCCGAAACAGCCGGTCGCGACCGCCATCAGCGCCACGATCACCGGCGGTTGGCCGAGTTGCATGGCGACACCGGCACCGGCCGCCACGGCGGTGGAGAGCGCAACCGCATCGGCCCATTCGAGCGCTTTCAGCCGGCTTTCGAACAGATGCGCGGTGAAGAACAGCAGAAATGCCACCAGACAGGCGATGAGGATATAGCTGGGTTCGGCGATCCAGAACACCTGATCGCGGTTGAGCAGCACATCGCGCAGCGTGCCGCCGCCGACGGCGGTGAGGCAGGCGATAAAGGCAAAGCCGACGATGTCGAGCTGGGCGCGCGAGGCCGCCAGCGCGCCGGAAATGGCAAAGACCACCACGGCCGCGAAGTCGAGCGCGGCCAGGGGTGTCATACGCCGGCCTTTTTGAACGGCGCCATGCCGGCGCGGGCCAGTTCGTCGGCGCGCTCGTTTTCCGGGTGGCCTGCGTGGCCCTTGACCCATTCCCATGTCACATTGTGGCGCTTTTGCGCCTCGTCGATGCGCTGCCAGAGATCGACGTTTTTCACCGGCTTCTTGTTCGAGGTCTTCCAGCCGTTGCGCTTCCAGCCGTGAATCCAGCCGGTGACGCCGTTTTTGACATAGGCGCTGTCGGTGATGACGGTGATTTCGGACGCCCGTTCGAGCGTTTCGAGCGCGGTGATCGCGGCCAGAAGCTCCATCCGGTTGTTGGTGGTCTCCGCCTCGCCGCCCTTGAGCTCGCGCTCCTTGAGGACGGTCTCGCCATCCTTTGCCTGAAGAAGCGCGCCCCATCCGCCGGGGCCCGGGTTTCCGGAGCAAGCCCCGTCGGTATATGCGTAGAATTTAGCCATGACAAAGCAGGGTGATATAGGCCCCTGCGGTGCCGTCAAGCCCCTTGCCGGAGAAGTGCCGCAGGTTGGAAATTGTAAATCCGGTGCCGGCGAGCAGGTCGCGCAGCTCCTCTTCGGAATAATAGCTGTAATAGCGGCCGATCTTGTCGGGGCCGGCGCCACGGCCGAGCTTCATCGCGATGTGAAAGTGCCCGGCGGGTTTCAACGCGCGATGGATGCGGGCCAGCACATCGGGCAGCGCCTCTTTCGGCAGGTGCAACAGGCTGAAATTTGCCCAGATGCCGTCGTAGCCCGCCTCGGCGTTCAACTCATCGAACCGCGCCTGACGGGCGGTGACGCCGGGGTGTTGCCCGGCCAGGGCAATCATCGACGCGGAAGCATCCCAGGCGCTGACGTCAAAACCCTGATCGGCGAACCAGGCGGCATATTGGCCGGGGCCACAGCCGAGATCGAGAATTCTGGCGCCTTTGGGCAGCGTGGCGGCAAAGGCCTCGGCATCGGCGCGGGCGTCATAGATGCTGATGGTCTCTTCGGCCCCGAAGGGCGCGGGGCTTTGGTCCGGGGCTTCGCTCATGCCCGTTCCAGCGCCAGCTTGGCGCCGAGCCCGGCAAAGGAGGCGGCAAAGATCCGGCGCATCCAGCGCATGGCGGACTCATTTTCAACCACACGGGCCCGCAGGAAACCGGCGGCTAGGGCGTAGAGCAGGAAGACGGCAAAGGTCATGGTCACGAAGCCAAAGCCCAGTTCGATCAGAAGTGCGGTGGCATCGGGAGCGCCCACCGGAATGAACTGCGGCAGGAAGGCGACGAAGAACATCGGCAGTTTCGGGTTCAGGAGGTTCAAGAGGATGCCGCGCCAGATGAGCCGCGCGGGGCTTTGCTGGCTCCGGTCCGGGGTAACTTGCAATGCGCCTGTGCCTTTGAGCGTGCCCCAGGCCATGTAGAGAAGATAGGCGACACCAGCGTATTTGATGGCAGAGAACAGAAGCGCCGAGGTCTGCAACACGGCGGCGAGCCCGGCAAGCGCCACGCCGAGATGCACCACGGTGGCCAGCGTACAGCCCAGCACCGCCCAGAGCCCGGCGCGCAATCCCCGCCCCAGTGTGGTCGAGAGTGTGTAGATCACCCCGATGCCCGGGGCGAGGCAGACGATAAAGGCGGTCAGCAGGAACTCGATACTCATTTTTCAATCTCCTCGGAATATATCTCGGGTGCGGGGCAGGGCTCAGGCCGGTTCGCGCAGCACGCGCGGCACTTTGAATTCGACATTCTCCTGCGCCGTTTCCACCAGCTCGACGGTGACGTCATAGCGGGCTTTGAAGGCGTCGATCACCTCGTTGACCAGTACCTCAGGGGCAGAGGCGCCGGCGGTGATGCCGATGGCGCGAATGCCTTCGAGTGCGCGCCAGTCGATATCGGTGTCGCGTTGCACAAGCTGGGAATAGGCGCAGCCATTGGCCTTGCCCACTTCCACCAGACGTTTGCTGTTCGAACTGTTGGGCGCGCCGATCACCAGCAGCGCGTCGATCTCGGAAGAGATGGCTTTCACCGCCGCCTGACGGTTGGTGGTGGCGTAACAGATGTCTTCCTTGTGCGGGCCGACGATCGCCGGGAAACGCGTGCGGAGTGCGGCAATCACATCGACCGTATCATCGACAGAGAGCGTGGTCTGGGTGATGAAGGCGAGACGCTCCGGGTCGCGCACGTCGAGCCCCGCGACATCCTCGGGCTTCTCGACCAGAAGCACTTCGCCATCGGGCAATTGCCCCATGGTGCCGATGGTCTCCGGGTGACCGGCGTGACCGATCATGATCATCTGCAGGCCTTCGGCATGGTGGCGCTCGGCCTCGATATGGACCTTGGACACCAGCGGGCAGGTGGCATCGACATAGACCATTTCGCGCTTGGCGGCCTCTGCGGGCACGGCTTTCGGCACCCCATGTGCGGAGAAGATCACCGGCCGGTCATCGGGGCAATCCGCGAGCTCCTCGACAAAAATCGCACCCTTGGCCTTGAGCCCGTCGACCACGAATTTGTTATGCACGATCTCGTGGCGGACATAGACCGGTGGCCCCCATTTCTCGATCGCCATTTCGACGATCTTGATGGCCCGGTCGACACCGGCGCAAAAGCCGCGGGGGGCGGCGAGGTACAGCATGAGAGGGGGTTTGGTCATAGCGCGCTCCTGATCCCTCAAAGAGGTATCGGTGAACGGCCCCGATTTCAATCGCTCAAAAGAAAAGCCCCCGGGCAGGGGGCTTTCGATCGCGACCGGAGAGCGCTGCGGGCGGGGCTTTCGGTCCGCCCGCGTTGCGGCTCAGTTGTCGTAATCCTCGTCGTCGCGCGGCTCGCGCGGCGGGCGTCCGATCACGTCTTTCAGCTCGCTCAGCTCGATGAACGTGTCGGCCTGGCGGCGCAGCTCATCGGCGATCATCGGCGGCTGGGTGCGGATCGAGGACACGACGGAGACGCGCACGCCCTGACGTTGCAGGCTCTCGACCAGCGGGCGGAAATCGCCATCGCCGGAGAACAGCACGATGTGATCGACATGCGGCGCAAGCTCCATCGCGTCGACCGCGAGCTCGATGTCCATGTTGCCCTTGATCTTGCGACGGCCCATGGAGTCGGTGAACTCCTTGGCCGGTTTGGTGACCATGGTGAACCCGTTGTAGTTCAGCCAGTCCACGAGCGGCCGGATCGGCGAATAGTCGTCGTTTTCCAGCAGCGCGGTGTAGTAGAAGGCGCGCAGCAACTTGCCGCGACGCATGAATTCCTGACGGAGCAGTTTGTAATCGATATCGAATCCAAGCGATTTTGCGGCCGCATAAAGATTCGAACCATCGATGAACAAGGCAAGCCGTTCATCTTTGTAAAACATTTAATCAGTCCTTTTACATTCTTGTCTTTTTTGGGCGGGCCACGCTGCAGCCTGCCTGTTTTTCTTGGCTTTCTGAGATGTTGGATAGTATGAAACGCGGCGAAGCAAAACTTGTCTAAAAATATAGGATGGTTGAGATCTTGCCGCGAGAGACACCGGTGGATTGGGCGAAAATACGCGCATGGGTTGCATTCGGGGCGAACCTGCCGTCCGACAACGGGGCGCCGATCGAGACGTTGAAGGCCGCCGTGGAAGGGCTTCGGGCCGAGGGCATCAGGCTCTGCGGCCTCAGCCGTATCTATGAAACGCCGTGTTTCCCGGCCGGTGCAGGGCCGGATTATATCAATTGTGTCATGGAGTTATCCAGTTCTTACGCGCCGGAAGACCTGTTGCGGGCCTTGCATCGCGTCGAACAGGATCTTGGCCGTGTGCGCAAGCGCCGCTGGGCCGGTCGCACCATCGATCTCGACCTCCTGGCGATGGATCAACAGGTCCTGCCGGATGCGAAATCCGTAAAACTCTGGATTGATTTACCAATTTGCGAACAAAGCGTACGGGCGCCGGATCAGCTCATTTTGCCGCATCCGCGCATTCAGGATCGCAGCTTTATGCTGATTCCCTTTGCCGATCTGGCCCCCGATTGGCGGCACCCTCTGCTCGGCAAAACCGTGCAGGAGATGCTGGATGCGCGGCCGGAATCGGAGAAAACCGAGGTCAAAGCCCTCGAAGGCGTCGAAATCCCGCTCGATTAGACGGCAATTCGCGGGAAAGGGCGCTTGTCAAGCTTCCTCTGAGGTCCTAAATAGGGCCTTTGTATCAGACCCCCGTCATTCCAACGATTGGAGATCCCATGGCCCGCGTGACCGTTGAAGATTGCGTCGACAAGGTTCCGAACCGCTTCGAGCTGGTGATGCTCGCCGCACATCGTGCGCGTGAGATCGCTTCCGGCGGTGCGCTGACCGTCGATCGCGACAATGACAAGAACCCGGTCGTGGCGCTGCGCGAGATCGCGGAAGAGACCCAGTCCGCCGATAGCCTGCGCGAGCGGATGATCGAGTCCCATCAGACCCAGATCGAGGTCGATGAGCCGGAAGACGATCAGATGGCCCTGCTGATGGGCCAGGAGGCCGACAAGCCGGCCGAGGACGACATGTCCGAAGAGAAACTGCTGCGCGCCCTGATGGAAGCTCAAGGTCAGCAGTAAGGCGCATGCGCCGCCAAGATGGAGTTCGCGGACCAAAATGATCGACGTCGAAGACCTGATCGCCCTGGTCCGCAACTACAACCCCAAGACAAATGCCGACCTCATCCGCGACGCCTATGCCTATGGGCGTGAGATGCATGAGGGGCAGTTCCGCCGCTCCGGCGAACCCTATTTCACCCATCCCGTTGCCGTTGCCGCGATCCTGACCGAGCAGGCGCTCGATGATGCCACCATCATCACCGCGCTTTTGCACGACACGATCGAGGACACCCGCGCCTCCTACTCCGAGGTCTCGCGGCGGTTCGGCGAAGAAGTGGCCGAGCTGGTGGACGGGGTGACCAAGCTCACCAATCTGCAGCTCTCCTCGACCGAGACCAAACAGGCGGAGAACTTCCGCAAACTGTTCATGGCGATGTCGCGCGATCTGCGGGTGATTCTGGTGAAACTCGCCGACCGTCTGCACAATATGCGCACGATCAAATCGATGCGGCCCGAAAAACAGCTCCAGAAAGCCCGCGAGACCATGGATATCTTTGCGCCTCTGGCGGGGCGCATGGGCATGCAATGGATGCGCGAGGAATTGGAAGATCTGTCGTTCCGGGTGATCAACCCGGAGGCACGCAATTCGATCATCCGGCGGTTTATCCTGTTGCAGCGCGAGACCGGCGATGTGATCCACAAGATCACCAATGACATTCGTGCCGAGCTCGACAAGGAGGGGATCGACGCTGATGTTTTCGGCCGGGCCAAGAAACCCTATTCGATCTGGCGCAAGATGGAGGAGAAGCAACAGAGCTTCTCCCGTCTCTCCGACATTTACGGTTTCCGGGTGATCACCCGCTCCGAGATGGATTGCTACCGCGTCTTGGGCGTGATCCATCAGCGTTGGCGCGCCGTGCCGACCCGCTTCAAGGATTACATCTCGCAGCCGAAATCCAACGGCTACCGTTCGATCCACACCACCGTGTCGGGGCGTGACGGCAAGCGCGTCGAGGTACAGATCCGCACCCGGCAAATGCACGAGGTGGCCGAAAGCGGCGTGGCGGCGCATTGGTCCTATCGCGATGGCGTGCGGGCGCAGAACCCCTTTGCCGTCGATCCGGCGAAATGGCTGGCGCAGCTCAGTGAACGGTTCGAGACCGCCGAGGATCATTCGGAATTCCTCGAGCATGTGAAGCTCGAGATGTATTCCGACAAGGTCTTTACCTTCACCCCCAAGGGCGAGGTGGTCAGCCTGCCGAAAGGTGCGACGCCGCTGGACTATGCCTATGCGATCCACACGCGGATCGGTGACAGCTGTGTCGGTGCCAAGGTGGACGGTATCCGTGTGCCGCTCTGGACCCGGCTGAAGAACGGCCAGGCGGTTGAGATTCTCACCGCCGAGGGCCAGCGGCCGCAGGCGACCTGGCTCGATATCGTGGTGACCGGCCGTGCCAAGGCGGCGATCCGCAAATCTCTGCGCGAAGAGGATCGCGAGCGCTTCGTCAAACTCGGCCGCGAACTGGCGCGGGTCGCCTTTGAACATGTCGGCAAGAAAGCCTCGGAAAAGGCGCTGGCCACCGCGGCGAAACAACTGTCTCTCGCGGGAACAGAAGAGCTTCTGGCCCGGCTCGGCTCTGCCGAATTGACCGCCTCCGATGTGGTGCGGACCGTCTATCCCGAACTGGTGCGCGAGAGCGATACGATCGATGCCAATCGCGCGGTGCTTGGCCTCTCCGAGGGCGAGAGCTATAATCGCGCGCAATGCTGTCAGCCGGTGCCGGGCGAGCGCATCGTCGGCATCACCTATCGCGGCAAGGGCGTGGTGATCCATGCCATCGATTGTCCGGCGCTCGAAGAGGTCGAGGGCGAGAGCAACCGCTGGGTCGATCTGCAATGGCACGCCGGGCCTCATGCTGCCGATCACACCGTGTCGCTCGATATCACGATTTCGAATGACACCGGGGTGCTTGGCCGGATCTGCACGCTGATCGGTGAGCAGAAAGCCAATATCGCCGATCTGAATTTTATCGATCGTACGCCGGATTTTTACCGTTTGATCGTAGATGTCGATCTCAGGGATGTCGAACATCTCCATGCGGTGATGCTGGCGCTGGAAGCGGAAAGTGAAGTGGCACGGGTACGCCGATACAGAAATCTGGACATGCGGCCTTAAACGGCCGGGCCGAAGGGGCACAGGGGTCACGTGGTATTCAAACGCCGGGAAAAACTTAAGCCGCTGGAATGGCTGGCCCAGGTGTTCTGGCCCAGGGGCGGCTGGTCGCGCGCCGTGCGCTACCTGCGGCACCGGTTGCACCGTCTTCCCGACACGCCACACAAGATCGCCCGGGGCGTCTTTGCCGGGGTGTTCGTCGTCTTCACGCCGCTCTTCGGCTTGCATTTCCTCCTCGCCTTTCTGCTGGCCAAGCTGATGCGCGGCAATGTCATCGCGGCGCTTCTAGCAACCTTTGTCGGCAATCCGCTGACCTATGTGCCGATCGGGGTGATCTCGATGACCAGTGGGCATTTCATCCTCGGCACAGAGTTCGATCATCATCACGACCGCAGTTTTGTCGGCAAATTCTTCGATGCGGCGGACGATCTCTGGTCGAATTTCTTTGCGCTGTTCACCGACCGCGACGCCAATTGGGACGGGCTCATCCGGTTCTTTCACGAGGTTTTCCTGCCCTATGCCGTCGGTGGTATCATTCCGGGGATCATGGCCGGGCTTGCGGCCTATTATCTGATCCTGCCGATGGTTGCCGCCTATCAGCACCGCCGTCGCGGCAAGCTCAAGGCCAAGCTCGAAGAGCTGCGTCGCAAAAAGGCGGCGCAGAAAAAATCCGCCGTGAAGCCCTCGCCGACCCACGAATGACGGCGGACCCCGCTGGTCGCGGCTATCGCGCTCTGTCGCACAGGGCTTGATCGGTCCCATCAGCGATTGTCGGTTTTCTTTCACGCCCATAGCGCTATGGTCCGGTCCAACGACCTGGCCTATTGAACCATCAGGAATCCGATCATGAGCATTTTGCCCCCGCTGCGCCTCGGCATGAATATCGACCATGTTGCCACCGTGCGAAACGCCCGTGGCTCGGCCTATCCGGACCCGGTCAGGGCGGCGAAACTGGCCGAGGAGGCGGGTGCCGACGGCATCACCGCGCATCTGCGTGAAGATCGTCGTCATATCACCGACGCGGATATCGAGGCGCTGGTGGCGAACCTGTCGGTGCCGCTCAATCTGGAAATGGCCGCGACCGACGAGATGCAGAAAATCGCGCTGCGCCACAAGCCGCATGCGATCTGTCTGGTGCCGGAAAAGCGCGAGGAACGCACCACCGAGGGTGGGCTTGAAGTGGCGCGCGAGGAAAACCGTCTGGCGCATTTCATCGCGCCTTTGCGCGAGGCCGGCTCGCGCGTGTCGATCTTCATCGCCGCCGATCAGCCGCAGATCGAGGCGGCGCACCGGATCGGTGCCGCCGTGGTCGAGCTGCACACCGGCGCCTATTGCGACCTGCATGCCGAGGGCAAATTCGCCGAGCGCGACGAGGAGCTCAAACGTCTGACCGAGATGGCCAGCTTTGCCGCGGGGCTCGGGCTCGAGGTCCACGCCGGCCACGGGCTGACCTATGACACGGTGAAACCGATCGCCGCCCTGCCGGAGATTGTCGAGCTGAACATCGGCCATTTCCTCATCGGCGAGGCGATCTTCCGCGGCATCGCGCCCGCCATTCAGGAAATGCGGCGCCTGATGGACGAGGCCAGGGCCGAGGCCGGGGGCTCCCGGTGATCCCGTTTCACGATCTCTGGCCGATTCTGGTCGGTTGGGCGATTGCCGTCGGCTCACCCGGTCCGGCGGTTCTGGCCATCGTCGGCGCCGCGATGGGCGGCGGACGTGGCAACGGGTTGGCGCTCGCCATTGGTGTCTGGGTTGGGTCGCTGATCTGGGCCGTGGTGGCCGGGCTGGGGCTGAGTGCCGCCATGCTCGCCCATGTCTGGCTGATCACCGCGCTGCGCTATGCCGGCGCTGCTTACCTGTTGTTTCTGGCGCTGAAATCGGCGCGGGTGGCGCTCTCGAAAGGTGAGGCCCGGGTGCGCGCCGTGCAGGAGCCTTTGCGTCTCTCCTGGCTCCGGGGCTTCACCATTCACCTGACCAATCCGAAAGCCATTCTGTTCTGGGGTTCGCTCTACGCGGTGATCATCCCGCCCGGCTCCGAACCGATCGCGCTCTTGCAGGTCGGCGCCTCCTGCCTCGCAGTCTCCTTTGCCGTGATGTGCCTGATGGCGCTGGCCTTTTCGACCCGCATCATCGCGCGGGGCTATCTCAATGCACACCGGGTTTTCGAAGCCGCTTTCGCCGCGCTCTTTGGCTATGCTGCGCTCAAGGTTCTGACGGCAAAGGTGGTCGCATGATCCTTGGCATCGGCACGGATCTCGCCAATATCGACCGGATTTCCGGCACGATCGAGCGCTTTGGCGAGCGGTTCAAGAATCGCGTCTTCACCGAGGTGGAACAGGCCAAGGCCGAGCGTCGCCGCGATGTTGCCGGCACCTATGCCAAACGCTGGGCCGCCAAGGAGGCCTGTTCCAAGGCGCTGGGCACCGGGCTTGCCATGGGCATCTCCTGGAAGGACATGGCGGTCAGGAACATGCGCACGGGGCAGCCGGTGATGGAGGTCACGGGCTGGGCCAGGGAGCGGCTCGACGAGATGACACCGGCGGGTCATGAGGCGATCATCCATGTGACGCTGACCGACGATCATCCCTGGGCACAGGCCTTCGTGGTGATCGAGGCACGGCCCCTGCCGCCTGAATATGCCGGTTAAACGTGTGAAATAGCCGCAAAACCCCGGCTTCACGGGGCTTTGCCTTGACAGCCATTGCCGCGGCTTTCATATCCCGCGTGAGCAATTGCCACTCCCCAAAGGAACAGATGATGAGCAGTACCAAGGACAGCCTGACCGAGACCGTGAAAACCGTGGTCTATGCCTTGTTGATTGCCGGGGTGTTCCGCACCTTCTTTTTCCAGCCCTTCTTCATCCCGTCTTCCTCGATGAAGGATACGCTGTTGATCGGTGATTTCCTCTTCGTCAACAAGATGAGCTACGGCTATTCGCAATGGTCCTGCCCGAAGGTGCTCAATTTCCTCTGCCCGATCTCGGGGCGCATCCTTGGCTCCGAGCCGGAACGCGGCGATATCGTGGTCTTCGAACACCCGACCCAGCACCGCACTTTCGTCAAGCGCCTGATCGGCCTGCCGGGGGATCGGGTGCAGGTCAAGAATGGTGTGGTCTTTATCAATGGCGAAGAAGCGAAACAGACCGACGACGGGGCGTTTATCGAAACCTTCGAGAAACAGGGCGCCGCGGGACGGCATCCTTCCTGTACCAACACCCCGGGCGAGGGCGGTGATTGCGTGAAGGAGAAATATATCGAGACCCTGCCGGGTGGGCATCAGCACTCGATCCTCAACATCCGCACCACCGGGGTGGACAATACCCCGGTCTATACCGTGCCCGAGGGCAATTACTTCTTCATGGGCGACAACCGCGACAACTCCGCCGACAGCCGCATCCCGCAGGAAGCCGGCGGTGTCGGCTACGTGCCCGAGGAATATCTCGTCGGCAAGGTCAGCCGGGTGATTTTCTCCGCCGCCGGCACCCGCCTGGTCTATTTCTGGACCTGGCGCAAAGACCGTTTCTTCAAGGCGCTGCAGTGAAGATTTCCGCCGATCTCCAGGCGTTTCAGAAACGTCTCGGGCATGAGTTTTCTCAGCCGGAACTTCTGGTGCGCGCGCTCACCCACAGCTCGATTTCCTCGCCCACCCGGCCCGACAACCAGCGGCTCGAATTCCTGGGCGACCGGGTTTTGGGCCTGACCATGGCCGAGGCTCTGTTCGAGGCCGACAAGACCGCTTCCGAAGGCCAGCTCGCGCCGCGGTTCAACGCATTGGTGCGCAAGGAAGCCTGCGCCGATGTGGCGCGTCAGATTGATCTGGGCGCGGTGCTGAAACTCGGCCGTTCCGAGATGATGTCGGGGGGGCGCCGCAAAGAGGCGCTTCTGGGCGATGCGATGGAAGCGGTGATCGCCGCGATCTATCGCGATGCCGGGTTCGATGTGGCGAAAAAAGTGGTGCGCAAGCTCTGGGGCAAGCGCGTCGATCAGGTCGAAGAGGATGCCCGCGATCCCAAGACCGCGTTGCAGGAATGGGCGCAGGCCCGTGGACAAAAGCCCCCGAAATATGCGGAACTGTCCCGCAAGGGCCCGGATCACGCGCCGGTCTTCACCATCGAAGTGACGCTCGAGAGCGGTGAGGCGGAGCAGGCTGAGGCCAATTCGAAACGACAGGCCGAACAGGCCGCTGCCAAGGCGCTCTTGAAGCGACTCGAGGCGAAATTGGAGGCCAAAAAGAATGGCTGAGACGGAAACCACACGCGCCGGCTTTGTCGCCCTGATCGGCGAACCCAATGCCGGGAAATCGACGCTGTTGAACCGCATGGTCGGGGCGAAAGTATCGATCGTCACCCATAAGGTGCAGACCACCCGCGCCCGCATTCGCGGCGTCGCGATCGAGGGCGACAGCCAGATCGTCTTTGTCGACACGCCCGGCATTTTCAAACCGAAACGCCGGCTGGATCGCGCGATGGTCAGCGCCGCCTGGGGCGGGGCTGCGGATGCCGATATCGTCGTCTTGCTGATCGAGGCACACCGCGGCGTGACCGAAGGGGTCGAGGCCATTTTGGCCGCGCTCGATGAGCATTCGAACCCCAATCAGAAAGTCGCGCTGGCGATCAACAAGATCGACATGGTGGATGTGGAGAAACTTCTCGCGATCACCAAGGACATGAACGAACGCCGTGACTTCGTCGAGACCTTCATGATCTCGGCCGAAAAGGGCAAGGGCGTGAACGATCTGCGCAAATGGCTGGCCAAGGAACTGCCGGAAGGCCCGTGGCTCTACCCGGAAGACCAGATTGCCGATCTGCCGATGCGGATGATCGCCGCCGAGATCACGCGTGAGAAACTCACCCTGAACCTGCATCAGGAATTGCCTTACCAGCTCACCGTCGAGACCGAGAACTGGGAAGAGCGTAAGGACGGTTCCGCCAAGATCGATCAGGTGGTCTATGTCGCCCGCGACGGGCACAAGGGCATCCTCCTGGGCCATCGGGGCGAGACGATCAAACGGATTTCGCGCGCCGCGCGCGAGGAGCTCTCCGAATTCCTCGGCCGCAAGGTGCATCTGTTCCTGCAGGTGAAAGTGCGTCCGAACTGGCTCGAAGAGGCCGAGCGCTACGGCGAGATGGGGCTCGATTTCAAGGATGGCAACTGAGCCCCACCGGGGCTCATTCGCTCTTTTGCGCTTTTTTTGAACCGGACCAGTGCCGCCATGTTCAGGATGAAGTTCAGGAGCAAAAGCGCGAAGCCGAGGAAGGTCAGGAGCATTGCGGGCCGGGCCGGCATTCCAATGAGCGTCGGGGCGACGACCAATGCGGCTCCGACAAGCATGAGCACGAGAAAAAGCGGGTTCGGTTTATATTTCTGTTCGGCCATGGTGCGCTCCTTGGGCTGCAGTTCTTGAAATCGGTTTCCTGTGCGGTTTATGGCTTCAGAAGAAGGGCTACGGGCCGATAAAGCAACGATTTTGCCCGGGTTGCCTCGGGTGAGGGTGTGAAAATGCGGCTGACGGCTGAAATATGGACTTCTGCTTATCTGACGCGGCTCAGGCTCAACGATATCCCGGCCTTTGTCGTCAAGAAGGGCGATGCCACGGCGGGCGCTGTGCTGGTGAAGCTCAACACGCTCGACGGGCAGGCCAAGGTGTTTCAGCGTGAATTCAACCTGATGGAAGATCGCCGGGACTGGGCGGTTCTGGCCGAGGGGGAGGAGCGCGACGTCGATGCCTCTTTGGCGAAACAGCGCAGCTTTGACCCGGATCTCTGGATCATCGAGGTCGAGGACCGTCTGGGCCGCACGCTTCTCGATGAGCCGGGGCTCAACGAATGATCCGCGCGTGACGCGCGATTGACCTTGCGCCTTGGCCGGGCCAGTCTCACTCAAGGATTTGAAGCAAAAGAAGCAGGCGCATGATCGAGTGGCGCGATGAAGGGGTGGTGCTGTCGCTCCGCAAACATGGCGAGACCTCGGTGATTGTCGAGGTCTTCACCGAAGACCATGGGCGTCATGCCGGCGTGGTGCGCGGCGGCATCTCGCGGAAAATGTCGCCGCATCTCCAGCCCGGCGGGCAGGTGGCGGTGACCTGGAAAGCCCGACTCGAGGATCACCTCGGCAGTTTCACCTTCGAACCGCTGAAAAGCCGCGCCCATGTGCTGAGCGATCCTTTGGCGCTGTCCGGCATGACGGCGATGACGGCGATGCTCGCCTTCCTGCTGCCGGAACGTGAGGCGCACGCGTATCTCTATGCCGAGAGCCTCGCGCTGTTCGACCGTGTCGGGACGGACCCGATGTGGCCTCTGGCCTATCTGCATTGGGAGGTCTCGCTTCTGGAGGAACTGGGCTTTGGTCTCGATCTCTCAAGCTGCGCCGTCACCGGCTCACCCGACGATCTGATCTATGTGTCGCCCAAGACCGGCCGCGCCGTGTCGCGTCAGGGCGCCGGGGACTGGGCGGACCGGCTGTTGCCGCTGCCGCAATGTCTCCTGGGGCAATCCTCGCTGGATTTCACCGAGATCGGTCAGGGGCTGACGACCACCGGGCATTTTCTTGCCAAGATTATCGCGGAACTGTCTGACCGGCCTTTGCCGGCGGCGCGCAACCGGTTCCTCGACCGGCTGGCAAAAAAGGCGGCGCAGGAGGCACCGCCTTTCTAACGCGTTGCTGCGGGGGCTGGATCAGCCGAGCAGGCGGCGCGCGATCACCTGCGCCTGAATCTCGCCGGCGCCTTCGAAAATGTTCAGAATGCGGGCATCGCAGAGGATGCGGGAGATCTGATACTCAAGGGCAAAACCATTGCCGCCATGGATCTGCAGCGCATTGTCGGCGGCGGCCCAAGCGACACGGGCGCCCAGAAGCTTCGCCATGCCGGCCTCAAGGTCACAGCGCTGGCCGTGGTCCTTTTCCCAGGCAGAGTAATAGGTGAGCTGACGCGCCACCATGATCTCCACCGCCATCATCGCCAGCTTGCCGGAGACGCGCGGGAATTCGATCAGCGACTTGCCGAATTGCTTGCGTTCCTCGGCATATTGCATGCCGACTTCCAGCGCATTCTGTGCCACGCCGATGGCGCGGGCGGCGGTCTGGATGCGGGCGCTCTCGAAAGTCTGCATCAGCTGCTTGAAGCCCTGACCTTCGACCCCGCCGAGAAGGTTCTTGGCGTCGACCTTGAACCCGTCGAAACCCAATTCGTATTCCTTCATGCCGCGATACCCCAACACCTCGATCTCGCCACCGGTCATGCCCGGGGTGGGGAAGGGGTTGGCGTCATCGCCCGGCGTCTTTTCGGCCAGGAACATCGACAGGCCCTTGTAATCCGTGGTGTCCGGATCGGTGCGGGCCAGAAGCGTCATCACATGGGTGCGCGCGGCGTGGGTGATCCAGGTCTTGTTGCCGGTCACCGTATAGGTCTCGCCCTCTTTCACCGCGCGGGTGCGCAGGCTGCCGAGGTCGGAGCCGGTATTGGGTTCGGTGAAGACGGCGGTGGGCAGGATCTCGGCCGAGGAGAGTTTCGGCAGCCACTGTTCCTTTTGTTCCTCGGTGCCGCCACCCAAAATGAGCTCGGCCGCGATCTCGGAGCGGGTGCCCAGCGAGCCGACACCGATATAGCCGCGCGACAGCTCTTCGGACACGACGACCATGGCGGCTTTCGGGAAGCCGAAGCCACCGTATTCCTCGGGGATCGTGAGGCCGAACACGCCCAGTTCGGCCAGCTCCTCGATGATTTCCATCGGGATGAACTCGTCCTTCAGGTGCCAGTCGTGGCAGAACGGCGCGACCTTTTCATCGGCAAAGCGGCGGAACTGCTCGCGCACCATCTCGAGCTCGTCATCGAGACCGGAGGCGCCGAATGTGGCATGGCCGTGGTTGTCACGCATCAGGGTGACGAGGCGCGAGCGGGCGGAGACCGAATTGGCCTCGAGCATCAGCTTGACCACCTCCTTGTGGCTCGGCTGGACGATGCCGAGACCGAGGTCGGACAGGCGACAGATTTCGCCCTGATTCATCGGGATGCCGCCGTAGATCTGGTTCAGATATTCGCCGAAAGCAATCTGGAGGATCAGTTGTTCCATTTCGCCGAATTTGCCCTCGGTCGAGAGCGCCTCGGCCCATTTCTGCATCTGCCGCAGGCTCTCGACATAGGTGGCGAGCCAGGCCAGCCCGTGGGCTGCGGTCTGATTGGCTTCGAGCTTCTTGCCGGAAATGCGATCGCCATCGAGGAATTCGGCTTTCAATGCCGCACGTGCACGGTCGAGCAGCGCCTCGGCGGGGGCCACGGCGGCACCGGTCAGGGCCAGAAGATCGGGCAAAATGGGGTTCGACATGGTCATCTCCTGTTGATCTAGGGCCATGGGAATCTCTCCTCCTCAGGTTCTGGACCTGTCTAATCCCTTCGCAGTCGCAGCGCAATAATATTTTGTCTGATAGTTTCTGTCTGATCGAAAATGTCGCAATGACCAATTTGACGCGCGGACTGTGCACCGGGGCACAGGGGCTCTGCCCCAGGCTGGACTTCTCAAAGCTGCGCGCTGGCGCCATCTTGGCGCGGCTTTCCGCTATACCTCTGCCGCCTCGCGGCCTATCAGGGACACCATGACCGATATCACCTTCTTTTCGCTTCTGAGCCTGCCACAGATGCTGGCAGCGCTGTTGATCGCGCTCCTGGCGGGCTTCGTCAAAGGCGCCACCGGTTTCGCCATGCCGATGATCATGCTCTCCGGGCTCGGGTCGTTTCTGTCGCCGGAGCTGGCGCTGGCCGGGCTGATCCTCTCGACCGTGGTCTCGAATGTCTGGCAGGCGACGCGGGGCGGGATCTCCGAGGCGGTCGAGGCGGCCAGGACCTATCGGCTCTATATCGGTGCGCTTCTGGTGCTCATCCTGCTCTCGGCGCAGCTGGTGGTGATCCTGCCGCAATCGGTGGTCTTCCTGTCGCTGGGCGTGATCGTCATCTTTCTGGCGAGCTACCTGCTGTTTGGTCGGGCGCTGCATATCCCCGATCATCATCGCAGCTTCTACGATCTCGGTCTCGGCGCGCTCTCCGGGGTGATCGGCGGCATTGCGGGGATCTGGGGGCCTTTGACCGTGGCCTATCTGACCGCGGTGGACACGCCGAAAAAGCTGCAGATCAAGATCACCGGGGTGATTTTCGGCTCCGGCGCGCTGATGCTCTTTTTCGCGCATCTGCATTCTGGGGTTCTGAATGCCAGGACCCTGCCGCTCTCCGCCTCGCTGTTGATCCCGGCTCTGCTTGGCATGACGCTCGGCCATTGGGTGCAGGACCGGCTCGATCAACAGAAGTTCAAACGCGCCACGCTTTTCGTGCTGTTGGTGGCGGGGGCCAATCTGGTCCGGCGCGGGCTGTTCTAAGTCCGTTTGCTTAATTCCGCTTGGCCGCTTCCAGCCGCAGCCTGATGTCGGCCACCTTCGGGTTGAGGGACATGAGATAGGCCGCGACCGCTTCCGGTGCGCCGGCGGACAGCTCGACCGGCGGCATCTGATCGGTGCCTCTGATGGCCGTTTTGACATCACCGGGGAGGGCGCCCTGAATGTCGGGGCCATTGCCGCCCAGGGCCTCCGCGCCGTGACAGGTCCTGCAGGCATCCGCATAGACCTGTTCTCCGAAGGAGATCAGCGTCGGGTCGGAGCTGTCGATATCTTGCGCCAGACCCTGTGCGGCGAGAAGGGAGGGCAGGAGGAGGGCGAGGGCATATCTCATGCCGCCTTCCTGCCAGATGGCGATGACAGCGCAGTGACACACCGCATGACACCCGGTGACGCAGCCCTTGCAAGTGTCTCGAAAGAAAACGCCCCGATCCAAAGGACCGGGGCGCAGATTGTCGCAATGCGGCAAGGCTTACTTGATCGCGGCGGCTTTCACGTCGTCGTCGATATAGGGCAGGTATTGCTCGAAGTTCTCTTTGAACATTTTCACGAGCTTCTCGGCCTGCGCATCGTACTCCTCGTTCACGCTCCAGGTTTTGCGCGGATCGAGCAGGACGTCGGCCACATCCGGCACGGAGACCGGCACTTCGAAGCCGAAGTTCGGGTCGATGCGGAATTCGACATCATGCAGCGAGCCGTCGAGCGCGGCGTGCAGCAGGTTGCGGGTCGCCTTGATCGGCATCCGCGAGCCGGCGCCGAAGGCCCCACCGGTCCAGCCGGTGTTCACCAGCCAGCAGGTCGCACCGTGTTTCGCGATCTTTTCGCGCAGCAGGTTGCCATAGGCTTCCGGACGACGCGGCATGAAGGGCGCGCCAAAGCAGGTGGAGAAGGTCGGGATCGGTTCCACGACGCCCACCTCGGTGCCTGGGGTCTTCGAGGTGAAGCCGGAGAGGAAGTGATACATCGCCTGCGCCGGGGTCAGGCGCGCGATCGGAGGCAGCACGCCAAAGGCGTCACAGGTCAGAAGAATGATGTTCTTCGGATGGCCGCCCATCGCGGTCTCGGAGGCGTTGGAGATGTAGTGCAGCGGGTAGGCGCAGCGCATGTTCTCGGTCAGCGAGCTGTCCTTGAAGTCGAGCACTTTGGTGTGCTCGTCATAGACCATGTTCTCGACCACGGTGCCGAATTTGAACGTGGTGGCGTAGATCTCCGGCTCGGCTTCGGCCGAGAGGTTGATGGTCTTGGCGTAGCAGCCGCCTTCGAAGTTGAAGGTGCCCTTGTCGGACCAGCCATGCTCGTCGTCGCCGATCAGCACGCGGGACGGGTCGGCCGAGAGCGTGGTCTTGCCGGTGCCCGACAGGCCGAAGAAGATCGCGGTGTCGACCGGGTTGTTCGGCGCGTGGTTGGCGGAGCAGTGCATCGCCATGATGCCCTTGCCCGGCAGGATGTAGTTGAGAAGCGTGAACACGCCTTTCTTGTTTTCACCGGCGTATTCGGTGTTGCCGATCAGGATCACCTTTTTCGCGAAGTTCAGCGCCACGATGGTCTCGGACCGGCAGCCGTGACGTTCCGGATCGGCCTTGAAGGACGGGCAGTTGATGACGGTGAAATCGGCGGTGAAATCGTCGAGCTCCTTGAGCTCAGGACGGCGCAGCATGGTGCGGCAGAACAACCCGTGCCAGGCCAGTTCGGTGATCATGCGCACATCGAGGCGGTTCTCCGGGTCGGCCCCGCCATAGAGGTCCTCGACGAAAAATTCGCGGCCCTTCATGTGCTCGAGCATATCGGCATAGAGCACATCGAATTTTTCCGGGTCCATCGGTTGGTTGTTTTCCCACCAGACCGTGTCTTCCACGTCCGGGGTGCGCACCACGTATTTGTCTTTCGGGGAACGACCGGTGTGTTTGCCGGTGCTCACAAGGAAGGAGCCCCCCTGCCCAAGCTCACCTTCGCCGCGTTTGATCGCTTCTTCGATCAGCGCAGGCTCAAGCAGGTTATAATGGACGGTCCCAAGACCGGTGATGCCTTGGTCTTCGAGTGTGAAAGCCGGGTTCACGCGTCCGGTTGTCATGTGCAATCTCCCCCGCCGTGTCCTTGTCGGCGTCATTGGATGTAGAATGTCTGTACCGCGAAAGGGCCATTCGCGGGCGGGCGATCCATGCGCCCAACGGTTGTGCTATAGCATGCAAAAGCGCGACGTAAACAGGATGTAGCGCAAGGTTAGCGCAACCATGCAAGAGGTAGCGCAAACAAGGAAACTCCGCTATGCCGCAGGCGCAAAATAGACGCGGGGTTAAGGTAAAGGTGGGACAAATTAGCCATTCCTTGTGTTTTTCGCGTTTGGATTGCATTGGATCATAGGCGCGATTCGCGGTTTCGCTTGATTTGACCTGGGGAAAGGCCGAGTATGGCGCAAAAAATTGAACAGTTGAGCAGTTGAAGGATACCCGACCATGTCTCGCATTGCTTTGGTTGATGACGACCGGAATATCCTCACCTCCGTTTCCATGACACTGGAAGCGGAAGGGTTTGAGGTTGAGACTTACAATGACGGCCAGTCGGCGTTGGACGCATTTAACAAGCGTCTGCCGGATATGGCCGTTTTCGACATCAAGATGCCGCGTATGGATGGTATGGATCTGCTGCAGCGGGTGCGCCAGAAATCGAATATGCCGGTGATCTTCCTGACCTCGAAGGACGATGAGATCGACGAGGTTCTGGGGCTGCGCATGGGCGCGGACGACTATGTGAAAAAGCCGTTTTCGCAGCGTCTTCTGGTCGAACGCATCCGGGCGCTGTTGCGCCGTCAGGAAGCGATCGAAGGCGAAGAGGTCGGCGAAACCGAAGACACCAAGGTGATGACGCGCGGCGAGCTCGAAATGGACCCGCTGCGCCACGCCGTGCAGTGGAAGGGGATGGATGTCACGCTCACCGTCACCGAATTCCTGCTGTTGCAGGCGCTGGCACAGCGTCCGGGTTTCGTGAAATCCCGCGATCAGCTGATGGACGTGGCCTATGACGATCAGGTCTATGTCGATGATCGCACGATTGACAGCCATATCAAGCGGCTGCGCAAGAAGATGCGGTCCGTCGATCCCGAATTCTCGGCGATCGAGACGCTTTACGGCATCGGTTACAGGTATAACGAGGAATAATGAGCCTCTCTTCCGGCATGGGTCATTCGGGCAAGCATAAGGCGGAAGACGCCGATCTCGTCTTGGGCGATGATTGGGTGGCGCCGCGCAATTCCGATGCGGAGCTGCGGGCCAAGCGCGAGCGCCGCAGGTTCATTGCCGTGAACCGTTCGCCGCTGGCGCAGAAGATCATCACTTTCAACCTCGTTGCGATCATTCTGATGGTGGCGGGGATCCTCTATCTCAACCCGTTCCGCGACAGTCTCGTGACCCAGCGCGAAATGGCCATGGTCACCGAGGCGGCGCTGGTTGCCGATATGCTCGAGGTGACGGCGGGTGCCGATGGGGTGCTCGACGGGACTGCCGGGTCCGAAGACGTGATGACCGTGCTGCGGGTTCTGGAGCTGCCGCTGCGCGAGAATGTCTATATCTACGACAGCACCGGGGCGCTGTTGGCCTCGACCGAAGGGATGGCGCGGGTGAAACCGACCAATGTCGCCGGGGTCAGCACGAACCAGCGCTCGACCGTTATCTCGGATTTTCTCAATGGCATCTGGTCGGCCCTGACGCTGGCCAAGGCGGCGGAAGAGGATCAATTCGTCGACGCGAAAACCCATGTGTCCGGCCTGGCGAGACAGGCGCTTGCCAATGAGATCCACATCAACACCAGCGTCAATGCCGAAGGCTCCACCGTGTTTACCGTCGCGGCGCCGATTACCATGACGACGGAGGCGGGTGCGCATACGATCGGGGTTGTCGGTCTGACCTCGGGCGAGGGCGAAATCGACGATCTGGTGCGGGTCGAACGGGAACAGATTCTGCAGGTCTTCGTGATCGCCATTCTCGTGTCGATTGGCTTGAGTCTGGTTCTCGCCTCGACCATTGCCAACCCGCTGGCCGATCTGGCCGCGGCCGCCGAGATCGGGCGCGACAAGAACAGCCGGAAGATGGCCCCGGGCCGAGTCCGTATCCCGGATCTCTCGGGCCGTCCCGACGAGATCGGGCGTCTGTCTTCGGCGCTCAGGGGCATGGTCTCGGCGCTCTATGATCGCATCGACGCCAATGAACAATTCGCCGCCGATGTGGCGCATGAGATCAAGAACCCGCTGGCCTCGCTGCGCTCTGCCGTGGGCTCTCTGCGGATGATCAAGAAAGAGGAGCATCGCGCCAAATTGCTCGACGTGATCGAGCATGACGTGCGCCGTCTCGACCGTCTGGTCTCCGATATTTCCAACGCCTCGCGGCTCGACAGTGAGCTGGTGAAGGAGGAGGAAGAGGATTTCAACCTGATCGAGATGCTCTCGAACCTGATCGATTTCCTGTCGCAGGAAGCCCAGGAAAAGGGCGTCGAATTCATTTCCGACATGCCGGACAGGCCGATCGTGATTTCCGGTCTGGAAGCACGTCTGGCGCAGGTGTTTGTCAACCTGATCACCAATGCCGTGTCCTTCTGCGAAGATGGCGACGCGATCCGGGTCTGGGTGCGCAAGCGCGATCACCGGGTGCTGATCGTGGTCGAGGACACCGGTCCGGGCATCCCGGAACAGGCGCTGTCGAAAATTTTCAAACGCTTCTACTCGGAGCGGCCCGAAGGTCAGTTCGGCAACAACTCGGGTCTCGGGCTCGCCATTTCGAAACAGATCATCGAAGCCCATGGTGGCGTGATCTGGGCCGAGAATATCCGCCCGACCGATGCCGATATCACCTCCGATCCGCTGGGCGCGCGTTTCGTCGTCGGCCTGCCGGTCTGAGCCATGGCCGGGCACGGTGGTTCGGAGACGCTCAATCTGCATGCCTCCTGCGTTGCCCTCGATGAGGGCGCAGGGCTGTTGATCCTCGGACCCTCGGGCGCGGGCAAATCCACGCTGGCGCTGAGCCTCATGGGCTATGGCGCGCGGCTCGTGGCCGATGATCGCACGGATTTGCGTCGGCAGGGCGGTGCGCTGATCGCCAGCGCACCGGACAGTATCGCGGGCATGATCGAGGCGCGTGGGCTCGGGCTTTTGTCCGCCGAGGCGCTGTCGCATTGCCGCATCAGCGCCGTTGTCGATTTATCACAAACCGAGGAGGAGCGCTTGCCTCCGGTGCGGGAAAAGGCTCTCATCGGGGTCGCGATTCCCCTGATTTTCAGGGTCAATGGTCCGCAATTCGCCCCGGCGCTGATCCAATGGCTCAAAGGAGGCCGCTGCGCGTGAGTCCTCACGAGACGATGATTCTTCCGCAATCGAAGAGCCGCAAGCGTGTGGTTCTGGTCACCGGTCCTTCGGGGGCCGGGCGCTCGACCGCGATCAACGCGCTTGAGGATCTCGGCTATGAGGTGATCGACAACCTGCCGATGTCGATCCTGCCGCGCCTTCTCGAAGGCGGTGTCGTGACCCGGCCGCTGGCCCTGGGGCTCGATGTGCGCAACCGCGATTTCTCCGTCAACGGGCTGATCGAGGTGATCGACGATCTGACCCGCGATCCCGATCACGATGCCGAGGTGCTCTATCTCGATTGCGCCCCCGAGGTGCTGATCCGGCGCTATTCGGAAACCCGGCGGCGTCACCCGCTGGCACCGGCCGAGACGGCACAGGACGGGGTGGCGCGGGAATTGGATCTGCTGTTGCCGGTCCGGGCCCGTGCCGATATCCTGATCGACACCTCCGAGATGACGCCGCATCAGTTGCGCGAGGAAATCGAACGCTGGTTCGCCGAGGGGCGCGAGGCCGATATGGCGCTTTCGGTACACAGCTTTTCCTACAAGCGTGGCATGCCGCGCGGTGTCGACATGGTGTTCGATGTGCGTTTCCTGGCCAATCCCTATTGGGACGCGCGGCTGCGGGCGCTCAACGGCATGGATCAGGCGGTACAGGACTATGTCCGCCAAGATCCGCGGTTTGAGGGCTTCTTTCAAAAGGTGCTGGAGCTGACGCTTCTGCTCTTGCCCGCCTACAAGGAAGAGGGCAAGAAACACCTGTCCATCGCATTCGGCTGTACCGGCGGGCAACACCGCTCCGTCACTTTGGCCGAAATTCTGTCCAAAGCCCTTGCAGAACATAATTGGCAGGTGTCAATAAGGCATAGGGAACTTGAACGCCGCCAAGGCGGCAACTGATCGGGGAAGCTGGCGTGATCGGAATCGTGATTGTCGCGCATGGTGGATTGGCCAAGGAATACCTTGCAGCCGTGGAACATGTCGTGGGCAAGCAAAAGGGGGTCGAGGCGATCGCCATTGAGCCGGATCACGACCGCTCGCGCAAGCAGCGCGAGATCTGCATCGCGGCGGATGATGTCGACACCGGCGACGGGGTCGTGGTCGTCACCGACATGTTCGGTGGCAGCCCGTCGAACCTGTCGCTGATGGCCTGTCACCGGGACGATCGCAAGATCATCTATGGCGCGAACCTGCCGATGTTGATCAAACTCGCCAAGTCGCGCCATAAACCGGTTGCGGAGGCGGTCGGGAACGCGCTTGATGCCGGTCGCAAATATATCGACAGTTTCGATGTCCATGGCCATTGAGCCGGGCATTCCCGCGGTCGCGCCCATGGAGGAGCATGGGCGGGGACGGCGCGGGGCGTGTCGCAAGATAAAACACTGAGGGAAGAGCAATGGGGTCGGTGATGCGGACACATGAAATCGTGAACGTCAAAGGGTTGCATGCGCGTGCATCGGCAAAATTCGTGGAAATGGTCGAGGAATTCGACGCTTCGGCGGAGGTTTCCAAGGACGGCATGAGCACTTCTGGCGATAGTATTATGGGGCTTTTGATGTTGGCAGCCTCCAAGGGAACGACTATTGACGTTACCACGAAAGGGCCGGAGGCAGAGGCATTGGCCGATGCGCTCGAAGCCCTGATCAAGGACAGATTTGGCGAGGATATGTAAAGTGTCTCACCCGCAAGAGCATGGGCAGGACCAAGCGACGGACATTCCCGCCCCGAAACCCGGTGACGAGGATTTCGTGAAATATGACGCCCGGCGTCTGTCCTATGCCGGGACATTTTCCGATCCGTCGAAAGTCGCCATCATCCGCTCGATCGAATGGGTCACCGGCAAGCTGCCGCTGTTGCGCCGGATCCGCCGTTTTGAACGGCTCGGTACGCCGATGGGGCAGCCGTTTTTCCGCCAGGCGCTCGAGGTCATGGGGGTCGAGGTCAAGACGCCCGCCGAGCAAGTGGCGAAAATCCCGGCAACCGGCCCGCTCGTCGTGGTCGCGAACCACCCGCACGGTCTGGTCGATGGTCTGGTGATGGCCGAGCTGATCGGCCAGGTGCGCACGGATTACAAAATCCTGACCCGCTCGCTTCTGACCGGCATTCGCGAGATCGATCCGTTCATGCTGCCCGTGCCGTTTCCGCATGAGCCCGACAGCCATCGCGAGTCGATCAAGATGCGCAACGAGGCCATGGCGACGCTGAAGGCCGGTGGCGTGATCATCCTGTTCCCGGCGGGCGCCGTCGCGGTGTCGGACAATTGGTTCGGGCCGGTGAAGGAAAAACCGTGGAACCCGTTCACCGCCAAGATGGTGCTGAAATCCGGGGCCACCGTACTGCCGATCTATTTCCCGGGCCGCAACACGCGTCTGTTCCAGATTGCCGACAAGATCTCCGACAGTGTCCGCCAGGGGCTTTTGCTGCATGAGATCGCCCATGCGCTGGACAAGCCGCAGGCCCCGATCATTGGCGATCCTTTGACGCCTCAGGATCTGGAGCCCTGGCAATCGAAGACCCGCGAATTCATGGATTGGATGCGCTCGCACACGCTGGCGCTTGGCGGCCGGACCGACTGAACCAGCCGCTCTTGTGGCGCTGCGCCTGCCCGACAGATGTCCGACGCATAGCCGACGCAAAGCCGACAGGAAAAAGGGGCCATGGGGCCCCTTTCGCGTGTTCGGATCGCGGTGGCAATCTTAGCGCGTCGGCACCGGGGTCTCGCCACGATAATCGTAGAAGCCGCGCTGGGTTTTTCGCCCGAGCCAGCCGGCCTCGACATATTTGGTCAGAAGCGGGCAGGGGCGGTATTTGGTATCCGCCAGCCCGTCGTGCAACACGTTCATGATCGCCAGGCAAGTGTCGAGTCCGATGAAATCGGCAAGCTCCAGCGGCCCCATCGGATGGTTCGCGCCGAGCTTCATCGACTCGTCGATGGATTTCACTGAACCGACGCCCTCGTAGAGCGTATAGACCGCTTCGTTGATCATCGGCATCAGGATGCGGTTGACGATGAAGGCCGGGAAATCCTCGGCCGAGGCGGCGGTTTTGCCCAGGGTTTCAACCACGCCCAGAAGCGTCTTGTAGGTCGCTTCATCGGTGGCGATGCCGCGGATCAGCTCCACCAGCTGCATCACCGGCACCGGGTTCATGAAGTGGAATCCCATGAATTTCTCCGGCCGGTCGGTGCGTGAGGCAAGCCGGGTGATCGAGATCGAGGAGGTGTTGGAGGTCAGGATCGTTTCCGGTTTCAGATGCGGCAGAAGCCGCTCGAAAATGGCGTTCTTGACGTCCTCGCGCTCGGTCGCGGCCTCGATCACCAGATCGGTCTGGCCGAGCTCTTCGAGCTTCAGTGTCGTCGAGATCCGTGCAAGTGCGCCGTCGCGGTCATCAGCGGTGATTTTCTCCCGCGAGAGCTGACGGTCGAGGTTGCGGGTGATCGTCTCGATGGCCTTGTCGAGCGCCTCTTGCGAGATGTCGTTGATGATCACCTCATAGCCCGCCAGCGCGAACACATGCGCGATCCCGTTGCCCATCTGACCGGCGCCGACAACGCCGACTTTCTTGATGTCCATCCCGCATTCTCCTTGGATCGGTTTGCGCCGAGTGTACGCGCGCGCGCGTCGGGTTCAAGAGGCAAGGCAGCACCGCTGACCTGTAAACTTGTCTGAAAATTGGCCGTTTAGCGATTTCGCAACCTGTCTCTGCGAATCTTGGTTCCGGGTGAAAATATAGAACCAGTGGGTGGACACATGGCTTATCAGAATATGGGCGAAGGCTCGCTTAATTATCTTCCGTGCCGCTACGGCAAATCGAAACTGCTGTTCCGCGGGCCGCAAAAGGAGCTGGACGCGCCCTATATCGCGTTCCTCGGCGGCACCGAGACCTATGGCAAATATGTCGAGGTTCCGTTTCCCGATCTGGTCGAGGCGGGGCTGGGCATGGAGACCATCAACCTGGGCTGTGTCAACGCCGGTGTCGATGTCTATCTGAACGATGAGACCGTGCTCGATATTTGCAACAAGGCGAAAACCACCGTGCTGCAGATCTCCGGGGCTCAGAACATGTCGAACCGGTTCTACGCCGTGCATCCGCGCCGCAATGACCGGTTCCTGCGCGCTTCGACCTTGCTGCGCACGATCTATCGTGAGATCGATTTCACCGATTTCAATTTCACCCGCCATCTGTTGCAGACGCTGCAGTCGACCTCTGACGAGAAATTCGTGATGGTGCGCCAGGAGCTGCGCGATGCCTGGGTCGCCCGGATGCGGACCATGGCGGGCAAGTTGCACGGCGATGTGGTGCTGTTGTGGCTTTCCGATCATTCGCCGGATGACGAAGAGGCCTGCAATGCAATCGCCACGGATCCGCTGTTCGTCAATCGCGACATGATCGACGAGATCCGTCCGCTGGTGAAGGCTGTGGTCGAAGTGGTGCCGACACGTCAGGACATCGAACAGGGCTACAAGCTGATGGTCTATTCCGATCTCGACGCGCCTGCCGCGCGCGAGATGCTGGGTCCCATCGCCCATTCGCAGGCCGCGACAGAGCTTCAGGATGCGCTTGCCCGATTTCTCTGAAGGGTAAGCCGGACAGCGCAAGGCCCGCCAATTTGGCGGGCCTTTGGTGTTTCTGGCGGTGCCCGCTCGAGCTCAGAGCTTCGAGGTGAGCTCGGGCACGGCGTCGAAGAGGTCGGCGACGAGGCCGAAGTCCGCGACCTGGAAAATCGGCGCTTCTTCGTCCTTGTTGATCGCGACGATCACTTTCGAGTCCTTCATGCCGGCGAGGTGCTGGATCGCACCGGAGATGCCGCAGGCGATGTAAAGCTCGGGGGCGACGACCTTGCCGGTCTGGCCGACCTGCTGGTCATTCGGGGCAAAACCCGAGTCGACCGCGGCGCGCGAGGCCCCGACGGCGGCGCCCAGCTTGTCGGCCAGCGCTTCGATGATGGCGAAGCTCTCTTCCGAGCCGACACCACGACCGCCGGAGACGATCACCTTGGCCGAGGTCAGTTCCGGACGGTCGCTTTCGACCACCTTGTCCTCGACAAAGGCGGAGAGCCCCTTGTCCCCGGCGCCGGCGACAGATTCGACCGCGGCAGAGCCACCGTCGGCGGCGGCGTCAAAGGTCGAGGTGCGGAAGGAGATGACTTTCGTGGCATCGGTGGATTTCACCGTCTGAACCGCGTTGCCGGCATAGACCGGGCGTTTGAACGTGTCACCGTCGACAACTTCGATCACATCCGAGATCACCATCACATCGAGAAGCGCTGCGACGCGCGGCAGCACGTTCTTGCCGGTGGTGGTGGCCGGCGCGATGATATGGGCATAATCCCCCGCCAGAGACACGATCAGATCCGCGATGTTTTCCGCCAGACCATTGGCATAGGCGGCATCCTCGGCGACGAGCACCTTGGCGACGCCGGCAATCTTTGCGGCCTCATCCCCGGCGGCGGCCGGGCCGCAGACCAGAAGCGTCACATCGCCGAGCTTGGCGCCGGCAGAGACGGCTTTGGCGGTGGCGTCGAGCGCGAGCGTGCCGTTTGCTGTTTCAGCAAGACAAAGAACAGCCATCAGACGAGACCTCCCTCTTTGAGTTTCGCAATCAGTTCGTCGACCGAGCCGACCTTGATGCCGGCTTCGCGGCCGGCGGGCTCCTCGGTGGTCACCACATTGAGGCGCGGCGTGGTGTCGACGCCGTAATCCGCGGCGGTCTTCTCGTCCAGCGGCTTCTTTTTCGCCTTCATGATGTTCGGCAGCGAGGCATAGCGCGGCTCGTTGAGACGCAGGTCGGTGGTCACGATCGCCGGCAGGTTGACGGAAATCGTCTGCAGACCGCCGTCGACCTCACGGGTCACCACGGCCTTGCCCTCTTCGATCTTCACTTCGGAAGCAAAGGTCGCCTGACCCCAGCCCAGAAGTGCCGCCAGCATCTGGCCGGTGGCGTTCATGTCATTGTCGATCGCCTGCTTGCCGAGGATGACCAGCTCGGGGGCTTCTTCCTCGACCACCTTGGCGAGGATCTTCGCCACGGCCAGCGGTTCGATGTCGACGCCTTGATCCTCGGTCACCAGAATGCCGCGGTCGGCCCCCATGGCCAGAGCGTTGCGGATCGTGTCCGTGGACTTCTTCTCGCCGATCGACACCACAACCACCTCGGAGGCCACACCGGCCTCTTTCAGGCGAATGGCCTCTTCGACCGAAATCTCGTCGAACGGGTTCATCGACATCTTTACATTCGCGAGATCAACACCCGTGCCATCGGCCTTTACCTTGACCTTCACGTTGTAGTCGATCACCCGTTTGACAGGCACCAAAACCTTCATTGGCGGTATCTCCCTTTGACTGTGCCGCCGAAACGCGGCGGCAAACAAGCTCTCCGGCAATTTTATTAGCCGTTTGCGGGCGCAGAAAACAGCCCCAATTCGCGCGACTGTGACGCAAAGACGTCACGTTTCCCAGAACAGATGCGGCAGCATCGGGGGAAATATGCTTCACCGATTGGCGCCGGGGACCCAGAGCACATCTGCTTTGCCGCTGTCATTGGCCATGCGCGCGGCGCAGAAGAGCCAATCCGAGAGGCGGTTGAGATATTTGATCGCGGCGGGGTTGGCGTCTCCGGCCTCTTCGGCATTGAGTTGAACCGCCAGGCGTTCGGCGCGGCGCGCCACGGTGCGCCCCATATGCAGATGCGCCGCCAGAGGCGTACCGGCGGGCAGGATGAAGCTCTTGAGCGGCTCGAGGACAGAGGTCATCGCGTCGATTTCCGTTTCCAGCCGTTCGATCTGCGCGGGCACGGTGCGCAGCACCGGGTAGCCCGCCTCATCGTCTTTCTCCATGTTCGGGCGCGACAGGTCGGCGCCGAGATCGAACAGGTCGTTCTGAATGCGCGACAGCGCCGCGTCGACATCCCCCGTGGCATGGACCCGGGCCAGGCCGAGCGTGGCGTTGAGTTCATCGACCGTGCCGTAAGCCTCGACCCGTGTGGCGTGTTTCGGGGTGCGGGACATGTCGGAGAGCGAGGTCTCGCCAGCGTCGCCGGTGCGGGTGTAGATCTTGTTCAGAACAACCATGTCAGTTCCCCGATTTGCGAAGCGCGACGAAAATCACCACCAGGATCACCGCGCCGAGCTGGGCGAGAATCCGGTATTGCATGAGCTTGTTGGAGCGTTTCGCCCCTTCCTCACCGCCGCGTCCGAATTGGCCGATGCCAAGCGCGAGGATGACAAGGACGAGCAGGCAGGCGGCGCCGATGGCATAGAAGAACGGATCGGACATGTGCGGTTCCTTCAGGCATGTTTTCCCCGCTATACCGTGTTTGGGCGCGTGGCCCAAGCCGCCAGTTGTCGCGGCAGCACCGGTGGCGCGGGTGCATCAGGCCTTTGCCGCCAGCCAGTCGAGCATGCGCTGCGGCAGCAGACGGCGACCGATGCCCGAGACATAGGTCGGGGTGGTGACGTAATAATGCGCGCGCGGGCGCTGCGAGTCGAGCGCACGGATCAGCTTTGCAGTGACGGCCTCGGGGCCGAGTTCGAAGGGATCGGGCTCGGAGCTTTCCGCCGCCTTGTAGAGCCGCGGCACCAGGGAGTCGCGATAGAGTTCGACCCGGGGCGAGCTTTGCCAGTCGATCCACTTGTCGAATTGCTTGCGGGCGTTGAGGCGAAAGGCGGTGCCGATCGGGCCCGGCTCGATGGTACAGATATGAATGCCGGTGCCGCGCATCTCGAGCCGCAGCGTGTCGGTCAGCCCCTCAAGGGCGAATTTGGTGGAATTGTAACTGCCGCGCCAGCGCATGGCGACCAGACCCAGAACCGAGGAACATTGCACGATGTGGCCGCGGCCCATACCGTTTTCACCCTGCTTGCGCATCACCGGGATGACGCGCCGGGTGAGATCGTGCCAGCCGAAGAAATTGGCTTCGAAATTCTGGCGTAGTGCCGCGACCGGCAGGTCCTCGACCGCCGCCGGGATGGCATAGGCACCGTTGTTGAACAGCGCATCGAGCGTGCCGCCGGTGCGGGTCATCACCTCGTCAAAGGCGCTCTCGATTGAGGCGGGGTCCTCATAGTCGAGGCGAAAGCTCTCGAGCCCTTCCGCGCGCAGCCGCTCGGCATCCTTGTCCTGACGGCAGGTGGCAAAGACGCGCCAGCCCCTGTCATGGAGCGCATGGGCCGCATGATGGCCGATGCCGCTCGAGCAGCCGGTGATGAGGATGGAGCGCATGAAAAAGCCTTTCCCGATTGTGACGGGAAAGGCTTAGCGCATGGCGGGCGGCGAGGGAATCCGCCTTGATGCGATGCGGGGTCGCGATGTCGTGACCGGCAGGTTGATCTTCCGCCTCAGGTCATTGGCTGACCTCGGTGAGGAATTTGGCGGCCATATAGCCTTCGACCCCATCCCCCTCGACCGAGATTTTCACCCAGCCGTTTTCGACCGGCGACAGGACGCGGACAATCTCCTGATGCACGACCTGACCCATCACCGGATTGGCGGTTGACGGGCCGGAGCGGACATTTACGCGCGAGGCGGTGACTTCGCGCAGGATCATTGCCTTGGTTTCGGGCTGTTGGGTGGGGATCATCGCCGCCGCGAGCTTGTCGGGATGGGTGACGGATGTGGTCGCCACAGTGTTCGTCGATGTGCTTTGCGGGACCGTCGCGCTGGCCAGATGGATCTGAGCCGAGGGCGTTGTCTGCGGTGCGGATGTTTGCGGCACGCCGGTAGGCGACTTCAGCTCGGCCAGGGTCGGGACATAGGCGCCCTGGCGGTGGCTGTCGCTGCCAAATGCGGTGCCCAAACTGTCGGAGAGCGCCGCCACAAGCGAGGTGCGATCGGCGCGTCGGGCGTCCAGAGCGGCCCGTTCCTCGGGCGACAGATCGCCTCCGAAGACCATCAACGTGGCCCACAGGCCAAGCATAGACAATGCGATCAATCGCAGCATAACACACCCCCGACTCGTCTCGTTACTGCCTTTATTATAGTCGATTCGTGACGAAATGACGGGGAAAACCGAATAAAAATGCACCCCTGGGGAGATTGAGGAGCCGCTGGGCGCAACGCTTGGGGCGAGAGCCGCTTGCCGGTGGCTCATGGGGCGGCTATTCATCAAAGCATGAGCAGTGATTTGACCCAAGACCCTGAAAACCAAGAGCCGGAAAACGGCGGCGCTCCGCTGGGCGAGAGCTTCGAGCCTTTGCGCCGCGCCATTGGCGAACGCTATTTGCAATATGCGCTTTCGACCATCATGCACCGGGCGCTGCCCGACGCGCGTGACGGGTTGAAACCGGTGCATCGGCGCATCCTCTACGCCATGCGTGAGCTGCGCCTGTCGTCGAACGGCGGCTTCCGGAAATCCGCGAAGATCTCCGGCGACGTGATGGGCAATTATCACCCGCATGGCGATGCCGCGATTTACGACGCGATGGCGCGTCTGGCGCAGGATTTCAACGTCCGGTATCCGCTGGTCGACGGTCAGGGCAACTTCGGCAACATCGACGGCGACAACCCGGCGGCCTCGCGCTACACGGAAGCGCGGATGACGATTGCCGCCGAGGCTTTACTCGAAGGGCTGAACGAGGATGCGGTCGATTACCGCGACAACTATGACGGCACGCTGCGCGAACCCGAGGTTCTGCCCGCCGCCTTCCCGAACCTTCTGGCCAATGGCTCGTCGGGGATTGCCGTGGGCATGGCGACGAATATTCCGCCGCATAACATTGCCGAGCTGATCGACGCCTCGCTGCATATGATCAAGACGCCGGATGTGCGCGACGAGACTCTGCTCAATTATGTCAAAGGTCCCGATTTCCCGACGGGTGGCGTCATTGTCGAGCCGCGCGAGAGCATGGCCAAGACCTATGCCACCGGCCGCGGGTCCTTCCGGGTGCGGGCGAAATGGCAGGTCGAGGATCTGGGTCGTGGCCAATGGCAGGTCGTAGTCACCGAGATCCCCTATCAGGTCGCCAAATCGAAGCTGATCGAGAAGCTTGCCGAGCTGATCCAGACCAAGAAAGTTCCCATTCTGGCCGATGTGCGCGATGAAAGCGCTGAGGACATCCGCGTGATCCTCGAGCCGAAGTCGAAAAACGTCGATCCGGATGTGTTGATGAACACGCTGTTCCGCAATTCGGATCTTGAGACGCGCTTCTCGCTCAATATGAACGTGCTGATCGACGGGCTGACGCCCAAGGTCTGTTCGCTCAAAGAGGTGTTGCGCGCTTGGCTCGATCATCGCCGTGTGGTGTTGCAACGCCGCTCGCAACACCGTCTGGAAAAGATCGATCACCGTCTCGAGGTGCTCGAAGGTTTCATCATCGCGTTTTTGAACCTCGACCGGGTGATCGACATCATCCGCTATGACGATGATCCGAAAACCGCGCTGATGGCGGAGGTCTGGGGCCGGGATGTGCCGCGTGCCATGACGGAGGCTGATTATGTCAGCCCGCTGCCCGCCCCCGAGGGGCAGGGCGAGCTGACCGAGGTGCAGGCCGAAGCCATTCTCAACATGCGCCTGCGCAGCTTGCGCCGCCTCGAAGAGATCGAGCTGGTGAAAGAGCGCGACGCGCTTCTGGCGGAAAAGGCGGGGCTGGTCGAGCTTCTGGGCTCGGAAGAGCTGCAGTGGCTGCGGATCTCGGACGAGCTGAAAGAGACCAAGAAGAAATTCGGCAAGGATTACGGTGCGCGCGGGGCGCGCCTGTCGCAATTCGCCGAAGCCACCGAGGTCGAGGACGTGCCGTTGGAGGCGATGATCGAGCGCGAGCCGATCACCGTGGTCTGTTCGCAAATGGGCTGGATCCGCGCCATGTCGGGTCATATCGACCTGACCCGCGAGTTGAAGTTCAAGGATGGCGACGGGCCACGCTTCGTCTTCCATGCCGAAACCACCGACCGGCTCATTGTCATGGGGTCGAACGGGCGGTTCTACACGCTCTCGGCGGCCAATCTGCCGGGCGGGCGTGGCATGGGCGAGCCGGTGCGGCTGATGGTCGATCTCCCGAATGAGGTGGAGATTGTCGACATTTTCAAACACGATCCCGAGGGCAAGCTGCTGGTCGCCTCCAATGCCGGCAACGGATTCCAGATCGCCGAGAGTGACGTGGTCGCCCAGACCCGGTCGGGCAAACAGGTCCTGAACGTCAAGGATGAGGAAAAAGCCGTGATCGCGCATCGTATCCGTGGCGATCATGTCGCCGTGGTGTCGCAGAACCGCCGTTTCCTTGTCTTCCCGCTCTCCGAAGTGCCGGAAATGGCCCGGGGCAAGGGCGTCCGGCTGCAGAAATACAATCAGGCGCGCGGCGCGCAGGGCATGCTCGAGCTCGATGGCGGGCTGTCCGATCTGACCACATTCGCGTGGGAAGAGGGGCTGAGCTGGACCATGGGCGGCGGCAATACGCGGAGCGAGAAAGACATGGGTCAATGGCTCGGCAAGCGCGCGGGTGTCGGAAAACAGCCGCCGCATGGCTTCCCGAGGGACAACAAGTTCAGCTGACAGATCGACCGATGGTTCGGCAGGCGATGATTTGAGACAGCCAATATTTGATATTTGAGTGAGGCCGAATTTATGGCGCAATTGTTGAAAACGGAGTTCGAAGGGCGGCTCGGGCCGCTCTTGCGCCTGTCGCTCTGGACCTCCGTGCTCTCGGTGGTGACATTCGGGTTTTACCGCTTCTGGATGAAGACACGGCTGAGGCAGCATTTCTGGGCTGCCGTGCGACCGGATCGCACGCCGCTGGAATATGTCGGCAAGGGGATCGAGAAATTCACCGGTTTCTTGATTGCGCTGGTGATCCTGGCGCTTCTGATCGGGGTGTTGGCGCTGGTGCTGGTCTATGCCTCCTATGCGATGTTCAGCGAGGAGTATGAGGCCTATCTGATCGCGGCGCTCATTGCCGTGCCGCTGGTGTATTTCGCCTCTTACCGGGCCAAACGCTATGTCTATGCCCGGACCCGTTGGCGCGGCATCCGTTTCGCGCTGGAGCCGGCGGCAGGGCGCTATGCGCTCTACGCCGTGGGGCAATGGCTTTTGACGCTGGTCACGCTCGGGCTCTTGTGGCCGCGGATGACCTTCAAGCTCGAAAAATTCCGCACCGATCGGACGTTTTTCGGTGATCAGCGGCTGCATCAGGGCGGCAAATGGGCCGGGCTGTTGAAAAGCTTCCTGCCAGCCCTGGCCTGCCTGTGGCTGATCCTTGGCATGACCGCCTATGCGGCGACACTGAAGACGGACGAGGCGGTGGATGGTTCCGGCCTGCCTGCCGCGGATGCACTGACACTGGCGAAGCTGATCGGGATCATTGCATTCATGACGCTGCCGCTGTTCTTCTTCTACGCCCGTTATCGCATCGTCGCCCTGCGCTACCTCGCCAATCACAAGACGGCGGGTCAGATCGGTCTGATCTCCAACCTGTCCTTCCCGCGGGTGCTGGGCATCACCATCGGCGGCTATATCCTGACCAATATTTTCACCCTGCTGGCGAGCCTGGCCACCGGGGCCATTTTGTCGCTGCTTCTGGTCGTGGTCTATCCCGGCCTTTCTGACCTCGGCTTCTCTGCCATGGGGGCGCTGAACGAAGGCCGGCTCAATGATGTCGACGGCGCGGTGCCGTCACCGGAAATGGCCACGGGTTTCGCGCTGTTTCTCTATCTTGCCACGCTGTTGTTCTTCGGTGTCTTCCGGCAATGTTTCGTGCTGTTTCCGACATGGCGGCATTACGCCAGCACCCTGTCGATCACCGGCGGCGAACATCTGGTCGGGATCCGGCAGCGGGATCGCGATGAGGCCGGTGGGGCAGAGGGCATGGCCGAGGCTTTCGATCTGGGGGCGGCGATATGAGCGTTTCAGCGACGACACAGCCCAGCCCCTGGGCCGCCACCCCGGAGGGGGTGCGTTGCGAATTCGTCGATGGCCAGACCGCCAAGCGTCATGAGGTCTTTGCCGAGCTGCGCGCTGCCGAGGGGCTGCTTGCCCTGAATTACCCGGATGAGACCGGGACCTATGTCCGCTTGGCCTGGCCGCTGTCGCATCTGCGCCATGTCGAAGGCCATCGGAAATTGTCCTGGGGCAAGGCGCCGATGGGGATTTTCACCAATGCCATGTCGCCACATGCGCGGCTCTATGTGCGAGATGGCATCCTGCTCAATGAAATCAGGGCGCAGGCGCCGAACCTGTCGCGGCGGCCGCCGGTCTCCGGACGTGGTCGGTTGATGGCGCTGATCGGCGGGGCGGTGGCCTCGATTGCCTTGATCATCTTCGTGCTGATCCCGACCATTTCCGATCAACTGGCGTTGAGATTGCCGGTCGAGGGCGAGCGGGCGCTGGGCGACAAGACCTATGAGCAGATCCGCCAGAGCTTTTCCGACAGCCAATTCTTGCCGCTGCAGGAATGTCGGGCAGAGCAGGGAGAGGCGGCTCTGGTGGCCATGCGGGACCGGCTGCTCGGGGCCTCCGATCTCGATGCGGAGGCGGTGCGGCTCACCGTGCTCGATCTGGACATGATCAACGCTTTCGCATTGCCCGGTGGGCGGATCGTGGTGATGCGCGGGCTGATCGATGCCGCCGAGGCGCCCGAGGAGGTCGCTGCGGTGATCGCCCATGAGATCGGCCATGTCGCCCATCGCGACCCGACCCGGCACGCGCTGCGCGGGGTCGGCACCTTTGGCGTGCTGTCGCTGGTGTTCGGCGATTTTGCCGGTGGCACGGTGGTGCTTCTGGGGGTCAACCAGCTGGTCAATGCGCAATATAGCCAGGAGGCCGAGAGCGCGGCCGACAGTTATGCCCATGCGCTCTTGCCGAAAGCCGGGATCTCGCCGGGGGCGCTGGCGCCCCTGTTCGAGCGGCTGAAAGCGGAATATGGCGACGCCGAGGGGCTTGCCTCGCATCTCGCCTCGCACCCGAAGCTCGGCGACCGGGTCGATCGGGCGCATGCGGCGGCAGACAGCTTTGACGCGGCGGCGAGTGCGCCGGTGCTCTCGGCGCTCGAATGGTTCCGGTTGCAACATATCTGCGACTAGATGTGCGGCTCGGGGCGTGACGCAGAGCGAGGGCGTGACGATGGTCATGACAGTGGTTGGGGGGGACCTCAGCGGGAAGCCTGGAGGGAACATTGCCTCGCGGCGAATTTGCCGCTACCCCTGTGTGACCGAAGCCGAGGAGGGTCTCATGTTATCAGTTCCGCGCCGCATGTTCATCGCGCTTTCCCTGTTGGCGCTGACCGCCTGTGGAGACGCCCAGGAGGTGACAGAGGAGACGGCTTTGGCCAATCTCGGGGATTTCTCCTATGGCTATAATGTCGTGATCGCGAAGGATGCCCAGAAAGCGCCGTTTTCGCGCACGGCCTCAGAGGAAGAAATCGAGACGGCGCTCAAGGCCGCGATGCAGGCGCGGCTCGGACGCTATGACGGCGACAAGCTCTATCATATCGGCATCAAGGTCGATGCCTACGGGCTCGCGATGCCGGGCGTTCCGGTGCTGTTCACGCCGAAATCCGTGCTGGTGCTCTCGGTCAATGTCTGGGACGATTCGCAAGAGTTGAAACTGACCGAGAAGCCGAAGCTCCTCACCGTGTTCGAGAAGCTCTCGGGCGAGACGCTGATCGGGTCAGGTCTGACCCGCACCAAAGAGGAACAATTGGCGATCCTGTCGCGCAACGCAGCCCTGAAAGTCGAGCGTTGGCTGCAGGAAAACGGCCAGTGGTTCGGGGTCGAACCGATCGCCCCGGAAAGCTCGGATGCGGATGAGGCGCGCGCGGCACTGGAAGTTCTTGCTCCGGAGGCCACACAAGCGGCCTCAAATAGCAACTGACGCTTGATTTTCCTGCTCGAAGCCACTACCTAGCCCGCGATGTTAATTTCGGGCCGCATGCAGGCCCCTTCAATCCAAGAGGCGCCTCGATATGGCTAAGGAAAAGTTTGAGCGTTCCAAACCGCACGTGAACATCGGCACGATCGGTCACGTTGACCACGGTAAAACCACGCTGACCGCAGCGATCACCAAATACTTCGGTGACTTCAAAGCCTACGACCAGATCGACGGCGCACCGGAAGAGAAAGCCCGCGGCATCACCATTTCGACGGCCCACGTCGAGTACGAGACCGAGAACCGTCACTACGCCCACGTTGACTGCCCCGGTCACGCTGACTACGTGAAAAACATGATCACCGGTGCGGCCCAGATGGACGGCGGTATCCTGGTTGTGAACGCGGCTGACGGCCCGATGCCGCAGACCCGTGAGCATATCCTGCTTGCCCGTCAGGTTGGCGTGCCGGCTCTGGTCGTGTTCATGAACAAGGTTGACCAGGTCGACGACGAAGAGCTCCTGGAGCTCGTCGAAATGGAAATCCGCGAACTGCTCTCCGAGTACGACTTCCCGGGCGACGATATTCCGATCATCGCGGGGTCCGCTCTGGCCGCTATGGAAGGCCGTGACCCGGAGATTGGCGAGAACAAGATCCGTGAGCTGATGGAAGCTGTCGACGCCTACATCCCGGAGCCCGAGCGTGCGATCGACCAGCCGTTCCTGATGCCGATCGAAGACGTGTTCTCGATCTCGGGTCGTGGTACCGTTGTGACCGGTCGTGTTGAGCGCGGCGTGATCAACGTGGGCGACGAGATCGAAATCGTTGGTATCAAAGACACCACGAAAACCACCTGTACCGGTGTTGAAATGTTCCGCAAACTGCTCGATCGCGGTGAAGCCGGCGACAACATCGGCGCGCTGCTGCGCGGTGTGGACCGTGAAGGCGTCGAGCGTGGTCAGGTTCTGTGTAAGCCGGGTTCCGTGAAGCCGCACACCAAATTCGAGGCAGAGGTCTACATCCTCACCAAAGAAGAAGGTGGCCGTCACACGCCGTTCTTCGCGAACTACCGTCCGCAGTTCTACTTCCGCACCACCGACGTCACCGGCACCTGCATTCTGCCGGAAGGCACGGAGATGGTGATGCCGGGCGACAACCTGAAACTGTCGGCCGAGCTGATCGCACCGATCGCGATGGAAGAAGGTCTGCGATTCGCCATCCGCGAAGGCGGCCGCACCGTCGGTTCGGGCGTTGTGTCCAAAATCATCGAGTAATTCGCTTCGCGAATATTCAAACGAAAGAGGCGCCTGCGGGCGCCTCTTTTGCGTTGAAAGCGATGATCCCGAGACGCACAGACAAACATGTCTCCAAAATCATCGAGTGATCTCTCGCTGATTTGAGAATAGAAAAGGGCGCTCCGTGGAGCGCCCTTTTTGTTTGGGATCGGATGATCG